>NZ_OZ409859.1:0-3742759 GCF_979258505.1 Microbacterium sp. AC145 | reverse complement strand
CACCCATCGTTGGGTGGCCATTTTGCGTTCGGATCCCGGGGATCCGGCAAATCACCGTGATCCGCCGGGCGTGTCGCCCGACGACCGGCGCTTCAGACGTCGCGGGCGCGGATCGGATACGCGAAGAAGCAGAGCCACGCGAGGGCGCTGAAAACCAGCGGCACCACCGCCACCATCACCCGGATGCCGGCATCCACCGTGTCGGGCTGGGCGTCTCCCAGAGACGCGTCGAACCCCGACGTCGTCAGGACCAGCGCCGCCACGATCGCCTGCAGCACCACCGACCCGCGCACGACGAACCCGTTGACGCCGAAGTAGGCACCTTCGCGTCGATGCCCCGTGCGCACCGCGTCGTCGTCGATGATCTGGGCGAGCACGACCTCGAGCAGTTGCAGGAGCCCGCCGACCCCCACGCCGACACCCACCCCGACCAGGGCCGCGGCCCACACACTCACCGGCAGCAGATACCCGAGCACCGCGAGTCCGAAGACCGCCACGCTCCAGAGCAGCGCAGTGCGGGGGGTCGTGCGCCGCACGACGGCACTCCACAGCACGATCGAGGGGATCGCTGTGACGAAGATCGCCGCCAGCAGCACGCTGCTCTCACCCTCGGCGGCCTGCAGCGCGTACCGCACATAGAACGGCAGACCCGCGAGGATCACCGCGATGGCCGTCTGCATGAAGAGCGAGCCCAGCACGTACGGCACGAAGGCACGGTTGCGGAATGTGTAGGCCAGTTGCGCCCTCCACCGCATCGCCTCGGATGTCGCCTCCGGCACCCGTCGCTCGAGCATGCCGCCGAAGAACGACCAGGTGAGCAGCACCAGGCAGACGGCCGAGAGCACGATGGCCATGCCCGGCCAGCCGATCCACCCGTAGAGCGCGGGGGCACCCGCGGTTCCCAGCACCATTCCGAGGATCGCGAACACCTGACGCGGCACGTTGCCGCGCGCCCTCTCCTCCGTCGTGCGGTAGATCTCGGGGAACAGTGCGGAGATGTTGAGCACCACCACCACGAAGGCGATGTCGTACACGGCCACCACGACGAGGAACCAGACGATCAGCCCGCCGGTCGGCAGTGCCGGTGGCATCCAGATGAGGGCGAAGGCCACAACGAGGGGCACGATGCCGAGCCCGATCCAGGGGATGCGTCGCCCCCAGGCCGTGCGGATGCGGTCGGAGAGCGCCCCCACCACAGGATTGAGCACGGCGCTCAGAACGCCGTGCGCGACCAGTGCACCGGCGACCCAGCCGGGAGCCACCCCCAGCTGGGTGACGTAGAAGTACACGACGAATGCCGAGAACGTCTGCGCCATGAGCTGTGTCGGGAACCCCGAGGCGCCGAAGGCGATCGTCTGCGCGCGGGTGGGCGCAGCGTCGAGTCGGCGGTCGCGCACGCGCGTGGTCAGCGAGGTCACGCGAGCCGGCTCCTCTGCAGATCACGCAACGAGCGCCAGCCGATTCGCACGAGTCCCTCGTCGGCGATGGCCTCGCGCACGAGCGGGTCGGCGAGAAGACGCAGCTCGTGTCCGCGTTTCACCGCGGCGAAGTCGACGACCGCCCTGAGCTCGTCGTCGTCGACCATGGGGTGCAGATAGATCTCGGTCACTCCGGTCGGAACCGCTCGCAGCAACGCGAGGAAACCGTCCCGCACCTGGTCGTAGCTCTCGCCGGGAATCTCCTCGAACGGATGCGACCACAGCCGGTCGATGATCTCGACGCCCAGAGCATCCGCCGCCGCCCCGGCCCGCTCGAGACGGCGGGTCAGCGCAGCATCCGCTCCCTCCATGACCCGCGGCAGGCGGAACGGCAGGCCGTGGCGCGCGGCGAGTTCGAGCACCGGGGCGAGGAAGTCCCGACCGGTGAGCAGGCCGTAGACCGAGCCCATGTGATTGTCGAGGTGCGTGACGTCGACGCCCGCATCGAGCGCGGCCTGCAGCTGCGCCGCGATCTCGGCTGCGACGTGGTCGGCGGTCGCGTGCTGCTCGACGGCCAGCGCCTCGGCCGGGAAGTACCCGGCGGTGTCGACGAGTGTGGTCGCGGTGCCGGTCAGCGGGCGCCAGCGGTAATCGGTCCACTCGCTCGTGAGCACGAGATGCACACCGACGTCGAGGTCGGTGCGCGAAGCCGCGAAGGACAGCGCCTCGGGCGCCCACGCGCACGGCACCATCAGCGTCGCGGAGTCGACGTACCCGGCGTCGAGGAGACCTGAGACGGCGGTGTTCGCCGCGTGGCACATGCCGAAGTCATCCGCATTGATGATCACCGCCCTGGCATCTGGCCCGAGCCCGAGCCGATCGATGAGATCCGAGGTCATGTCGTCTCCTGTCGAGTGCGGCGGCTAGGCCCTGCGAGCGGCGGGGCGCTCGACCGACGGGACGAGTTGGGCGAAGACCGTGGCACGGAGGGCCGCCGCCGCTTCGCCGATGGCTCCGACGAGAGGGGCCTCTGGCCCGAACGACGAGACGAGGAACCGCAGAGGCAGGCGCACTGCGAGCTCATCGGCCACGCGCGAGACGGCGTCGACGAGCGCCGGATGCGCGGCGGTGCCGGACAGGATGAAGGCCTCGGGGTCGAGCACGAGGGCGATGCTGCCCGCCACCAGGGTGAGCCGCCGAGCCATCTCGGCGACCATCGTCTGCGCGGCTTCGTCACCGTCGAGGGCCGCCTCGAGGTGCGCCACGATCGGGGCCTGCGGGTCGCGCCCGTGCGCGAGTGCGAGGTCGTGCACCACGTCGTCGCTGAGAACCGGGGCACCGATCGGCACGGGCGTCTGGGGCAGGTACATCACCTCGCCGGCCACTCCGGAGAATCCTCGATGAACCGCGCCGTCGATCACGATGCCCGCGCCGAGCCCCTCGTCGAGCAGCAGCAGGGCGAAGCTCGCCAGCGCCGCACCGGCGCCGTCTGTGAGTTCGGCGAGGGCCGCGAGGTTCACGTCGTTCTCGATGCGCACCGGGCAGCCGAGACGCGACTCGAGAGCGCAGCGGAACCCTCCCCCGTCCGGCCCCTGGTCGTCACGGATCGCGCCGTCTGCTGAGACGATGCCGGGAACCCCCGCGACGACGAGGTGCAGCGGCCCGGGAACGGAACGCCGACACGTGTCGATGAGGGAGGCGATGAGCTCGACGCGCTCGATGTGAGGAGTGAACGGCGCGTGTTCCTCCGCTCTCACGGCGCCGGTCGGATCGACCAGCACGACGTGCGCACCCTGGCCGTCGACATGCACCGCTGCAGCGACACCGAGGTGCGGATGCAGGGCGACTCGTCCGGCTGCGGGGCCGCGCGTCTCGCGGTCGACTCCCGCCGCAGCGACGGCCGTCGCCCCCTCGAGCATCCGAAGGACCTGCGTGACCGCCGTACGAGACAGGCCGGTCTCGGCCATCAGCTCGGCGCGGGTGAGCGGGCCGCGACGGGCGAGTGTCTCGAGGATCGCCCGGCCGTTGAGCGTGCGGAGCAGCGTCTGCGGGCCTGCGAGCGGTCGTGCCATGGTGATCCCCCCGGATTGGATGCTCGCCCAGCATGACACATCGCGTCTCACCGGTCGAGGGTGAGATCCACCCCGACGGCCGTCATCCGGCGATGCACCACTGATACGTCCTTCGTGATGCATCAGAACAATGGAATCAGTTGCGAAGACGTCCTCGGGCTGTCAATATCCTCAGATGAGCACCCCGCGCAAGCAGCCTCCGCTGGACGACATCTCGAAGCGCATCATCGAGCTTCTCCAAGAGGACGGACGACGTCCGTACGCAGAGATCGGCCGCGAGGTGGGACTCAGCGAAGCCGCTGCCCGACAGAGGGTGCAGCGCATGACCGAGGCCGGCATCATCCAGATCGTCGCCGTCACCGACCCCATGCAGCTCGGCTTCCATCGCATGTCGATGATCGGCATCCGCGTCACCGGCGACCCCCGGCTCGTCGCCGAGGAGCTGACGAAGATCACCGAGCTCGCCTACGTCGTCGCCACTCTCGGCACCTTCGACATCCTCGTCGAGGCGGTGTGCGAGAGCGACGCCGATCTGCTCGACCTCATCGCCACCCGCATCCGCACGATCCCCGGCGTGACCCACACCGAGAGCCTGCTCTACGCCGGTCTCTACAAAGACCTCTACAACTGGGGCACGCGCTGAGGCGCGGGCCCAGAGAACAGGACTGATCATGGGAACCACCGTCTTCGAACGTCGCCGCCCCGCGGACACCGTGATCGACGCCTCGCTGCGCGACACGACTCTCAGCGTGTTCTGGCTCGACGACGTCGAGCGCGTCTCGCACCCCGCACTGACCGGCACGGTGACGGCCGACCTCGCCATCGTCGGCGGCGGGTATGCCGGCCTCTGGACGGCCGTGCGCGCGAAGGAGCGCGACCCCGGCCGTCGCGTCGTGCTGCTCGAGGCATCGCGCATCGCATGGGCGGCATCCGGTCGCAACGGCGGATTCTGCGAAGCGAGCCTCACACACGGGCACGAGAACGGCCTCACCCGCTGGCCCGACGAGATCGACCGCCTCGAAGAACTGGGGATCGAGAACCTCGACGGCATCGAAGAGACCGTGAAGAGATACGACATGGATGTCGACTTCGAGCGCACCGGTCAGCTCGCCGTGGCCGTCGAGCCGCACCAGGTGGAGTGGCTGCGCGAGGAGGAAGGCTTCCTCGATCGCGAGGCCGTGCAGGCCGAGGTGCGCTCCGACACGTTCCTCGCCGGAGCATGGGAACGCGACTCGAGCGCTCTCGTGCATCCTGCGAAGCTCGGTCTCGAGCTGGCCCGCGTCGCGGTCGAGCTCGGCGTCGAGATCTACGAGCACTCGCTCGTGCGCGAAGTGGTCGGCGACGGGTCGAGTGCGATCACCCTCGTCACCCGCGACGGCGGACGGGTCAGAGCGGATGCCGTGGCGCTCGCCACCAACGTCTTCCCCTCGCTGCTCAAGCGCAACCGTCTGATGACCGTTCCGGTCTACGACTACGTGCTCATGACCGAGCCGCTGACCGACGAGCAGCTCACGTCGATCGGATGGTCGAACCGCCAGGGCCTCGCCGACAGCGCCAACCAGTTCCACTACTACCGACTCACGGCCGACAACCGCATCCTCTTCGGCGGATACGACGCGGTCTATCACTTCGGCGGCAAGGTGCGCCCCGAATACGAGGACCGCGCCGAGAGCCACCACAAGCTCGCCTCGCACTTCTTCACGACGTTCCCGCAGCTCGAGGGGCTGCGGTTCACGCACCGCTGGGCCGGGGCGATCGACTCGTCGAGCCGCTTCTGCGCGTTCTTCGGCACCGCCCGCAAGGGTCGGGTGTCGTACGCCACCGGATTCACCGGCCTCGGCGTCGGCGCCGCCCGCTTCGCCGCCGACGTCATGCTCGACAAGCTCGCAGGCGAGCCGACCGAGCGCACCGAGCTCGCGATGGTGCGCGAGAAGCCGATCCCGTTCCCGCCCGAGCCCGTCGCCTCGATCGGCGTGAACCTCGTGCGTGCCGCGATGAACCGGGCCGATCACAACGAGGGCAAGCGCAACCTGTTCCTGAAGACACTGGATGCCGTCGGCATGGGGTTCGATTCGTGAGCGAACTCGCGGCCGGCGCACTCGCTCCAGGAACCGGGGTGGATGCCGCGGCACTGCCGCTGGTGCACGAAGCGCTGCCTGCGGATGACGTGCTCATCGGCCGCCCGACGACGGCGGTGCATGCGTTGGCGACGCTCGGTGACGTCGAGGTCGGCATCTGGGAGATGACGCCCGGCACGGCATCCGACACCGAGGCCGACGAGGTGTTCGTCGTGCTGTCGGGTCACGCCCGGATCGAGTTCGTCGACCCTCCGTTGCCCGCGATCGAGGTCGACCCGGGCTCGATCGTGCGCCTGGCCGAGGGGCAGCGCACCGTGTGGACCGTCACCGAGACGCTGCGCAAGGTCTACATCGCCTGACGCCGGGCGTCAGGCGCGCGCGGGTGCTGCCGCCGTCATCGCGACAGCGGGCTTCTCATCCGCGCCCTTGATGACCCAGTAGACGACGGCGACAGCGAGGATGCCGATCACCGGGGTCAGGTAGGCCGCCCAGGCGGTGCCGAGCGGGGCGAAGCCGACCGCGAACACCGAGATGTCCCAGAGACCGTGCAGCGCCATGGCCCAGATGAGCGAACCGGTCACCCGACGCACGATGTAGAAGCAGGTGCCCGACATCGCGGCGAGCACGACCTGCCCGAGCGTCGGGCCGACGGGGGCGCCGAGCGCGGCGTTGATGATGTGCATCCCGCCGAAGAGCAGGGAGGTGAGCAGCCACACCCACACCTCGGAGAGGCGTGAGCGGAGGGCCGTGAGCAGGAGTCCTCGTGACATCAGCTCTTCACAGAATCCGACGGCGACCCCGAGGGCGAGCAGCGACAGCAGGAACGACGCGTCGAACTTCGACCAGTCGGTGTTGAACAGGTTCGCGACAGCGACGACGAGCATGATCGCGGGCACGAAGATCGGCCACTTGTGGTGCGAGCGCGCGCGCTCGAACAGCGCCGGCTTCCACCACCCCAGTAGCCACGTGGTGATGGCGAGCAGCACGGCGCCGACCGCGAGGTCGAGCACCGCTCCCCGCCAGGTGAACTCGGCGGAGGTCCCGATCTCGGTGTACGCGACCCCGCTCAGTTTCGACACGACGAAGATGACCGCGACGTAGCCGACGTAGATCGCGAAGCCGATCCAGACCCGAGGGGTGACGCGCATGAGTGTGGGCCTTTCGACGACGTGCGGAGTCAGATCACCAACATATCGGCGGTCTGGGCATGGATGGCACGTACCCCGCCCAAGCCCTCCTCATCCGGCGCAGTCGCCGTTCGGTGTGCGCGCACCACCCAACGTCGGCAGCCAGAGCAGCAGGTCGGGCAGGGCGGCGTACGCCGCGAGCCCGTGGGTCACGTCCGGGTACCGATGGAAGGTCACATCCGCCTGTTGCGAGCAGAGGAGCTCGACGTACTTCTCCGTGGCACTGGGCAGGACCAGCTCGTCGGCTTCACCCTGACCGACGAACACGGGAACCGTCAGAGGTTGACCGCCTGCACTGTTCTCTCTGAGCAGGGTCTCCCACGGTTCTGTGGTGGCGGGGTCGCTGGTGACGTATCCGCCCACCAGCGGATCCGCGATCGTATGCAGCTCCTTGGTCTGGGTGAGCAGACAGAGCTCTGCCATGTCCGGCGTGGCCTTCGCGCCGGCGGGGGTGAGAATCGCGGTGATCTCGTCGGAGGTGAATCGATCCGCGTACGCGACCGTGTAGGCGGGGATCGCGAGGGATGCGATCGTGACTCCCGAGAGGTTCACGATGTCGTCGGTCATCAGCGCGTTCAGATCGGCTGCGGGGGCGGCGACCGCCACACCCTGCACCTCGAGCTCCGGGGCGTACGAGGCAGCTCGTTGCGCGGCGAAGAGAACCGCCTGGCCACCCTGCGAGTGCCCCCACAGCACGACACGGGTGCTCGCATCGGCACCGTCGATCCGGCGAGCGGCGCGCACGATGTCCAGCACACTGTTCGACTCCGGAATGCCGAGGAGATACGAGGAGTCGCCTTCCACTCCGAGGCCCGGATAGTCGGTTGCAGCGATCGCATAGCCCTCGGCCAGCAGCTCGTGGAGTCCCTCGATGTATTGGAAGGGGTCGATACCGAGGGACGGCGCGCACTTCGCGGCCGCTCCCGTCGTCGGGTGCGCCCAGGCGATCACTGTTCGGCCTCCGTCGGGGGCCGGTCCGTCAGGAACGATCACGACACCGGAGACCGGGATGTCTTCGCCCGCGAGGTTCTGCGAGTGATAGATCACCCGCCAGGCGCTCGCTCCGACGGGAGCGCTCGCGATGGACTCGATACGGATGATCGTCCCCGGATCAGCGAGAGGTACCGGTGAGGGCAGAGCGTAGAACGCAGGATCCGTTGTGAGGTCTGCTCGGCCCTCGACGTACCGTCGAGCGAACTCCGCTGCGGCGAGCGCGAGCGTGACGACGAGGACGACACCGATGATCAGCAGGGTCCGTCGCGTCCGTGTCGGACGACGAGCGTGCGCCGCGGGCACTCCGGTTCGCATAGAGACTGTCTAGCGCACTGCGGTCGCGACTGGGGCGGATCACGGCGAAGGCGAAGTCAGTCTTCCGGTGCCGAGTCCCTGCCGCGGTCCGCATCCAGGACGATGCCGAGCCCGACGGCGACATCACGAGACCGCCTACGAGCGTCGTCTGCGGTGCGCTCGATGCGGGGCAGATCCTCCGGGCCGAAGTACCAGGTCGACCGGTCGCCAGGAGAGACATATCGTTCCTCGTCGGTGAGCTGCGCGTCGGCGCGGGCCTTTCGAAGATCTGCCTCGGCACGGTCGCGCTCGTCGAAAGCCCGCGACGCGAGCACGATGTCCGAGGCAGGCAGATCCGCCGGAGCCCCGGCCTCCACAAAGGGATGAACCAGAACCGATGGCAACGGCTTGGGGACGGGAGTAGCCGGTACCCGGCGTGAGGCGATGACCGCGGCCACCACCGCGCCCAGGACGAACAGCAGTCCGACCGCGATGGCGGCGTCTCGGAACGGCAGTCGGAGCGACACGGCCACGACGATGGCCACAGCGGCGAGCAGGAGACCGCCGGCGATCGGGACGAGACACCCCAACGCATCCCTCCTGCCACGGGCGGCGCGTGCTCGCCGATGACTCTCGATGATCGCCGACGCGTCGGTGCCGCTGCCAGGCGGTACGAGGTGCAGCTGATCCGGGCTCGTCCGGATCGCCGCAGCGTCGACGGCCGGCAGGCGGAAGCAATCCGGGCGGTCGGAGGAGAGCGGCACCGAACCATCCTCTCGCGTCAGGACTTTCACACCAGCCGCACCGACGCGTGCCCGCCTGGGCGACGTCCTGACGTTGAACCCGGTCTGTCAGTATGTCGTCATGTCCGGCACACGCAAGCTCGTCCCTGTACTCGCCGCTCTCGCCCTGACCGCTGCCGCGCTGGCCGGGTGCACCGCGACAGCACCAGCGGCAGTCCAGACGTCCGAGGCATCCGCTCCCACCGCTGCCGCCGAGCCGGCTACCGAGGCTACGCCGACGCCTGAACCGACCGAGCCGGAAGCTTGCTCCCACCTGTCCGAGGCCGTCAGCAGCACCGGCGGTCTGTATTGGAAACGAGAGGGGACTCTCCGGGATTTCGGTGCACGTGAGTTCGCACAGGGCGAAGTGACAGTCGATGAGAACGGCGCTCCCGTGACATACACCGTTGAGCCCGGCGATGTCGAGACTGTGATCGCTGAACGGCTCTGCGCGTACCCGGGCCTCGGCGCGATGAACCACGTACGTACGATCCAGCCTGGGCAGGTGCTCTGGTTGACTCCGAACCCCGACACTCCCTGGGTGCCGTACTTCAACCCCATTGATGCGCCTGGAGGGTTCCAGCAGATTCCCTACCAGCAGGCCATCGAGTCTGCGGGCGCTGCGGTCGATGCCGGCGATGTGGACACCGTACGGACGATCTGGAACGACACGCTCAAGGGCATGTTCACGACACAGGAAACCATCGACGCTGTGCAGAAAGTCGTCGACTCCGGCGACCTCGACGCGCTTCGCCAGCTCTTCTCCTGACAGCGGCCACCTTCAGCATGCGCGGACATGGATGGCGAAACATCGAGCCGACGCCCTCACATGCTGGCTACGCCGCCTCCCCCGTACCGGTAACCGCCGTCGGAGCGAGATCGGGGACGCGTGTGCTGTTGGTCGGTGCGAGGGCAAGGATGGGCAGTACCGCTGCGATGACGATGAGGCCTGTCCAGCCGAGCGGGGAGAGGCGTTCGCCGACGATGAGGACGGCGAGGACAGTGGCGATCGCAGGTTCGGTGAGCGTGACGGTGGTCGCGGTGCTGGCCGACACCTTCGTGAGGCCGTAGCCGAACAGGAGGTATCCCAGGAACATGGGCACGAGCGCCATATAGGCGCCGACGGCGATGGTGCCCGGCGAGGCCAGCAGCGGAGCACCCGTGAGTACGAGAACCGGCATGAGGAGAAGACCGCCGCCGCCGAAGACGGCACCCATCGACGCGGCCCGGCCGATGCCGTCGGAGATCAGGCGGTGTGCTGCCCAGGAGTACGTGGCGTAGGTGGCGCCTGCGACAAGCCCCAGGACGATCCCGAGGAGCGTCTGCCCTGTGGAACTTGCTTGCCCGTCGAGCTTGGAGACGCAGAGGAGCGTGCTGCCCAGCACTCCCAGGGCGGCCGCCAGCATCCACCAACGGCTCAGGGGCCGTCTGTCGATGAGTCGCTCCAGCGCGCCGGAGGCGAGTGGGGCCGATGCGAGGGACACGACGGACCCCACGGCGACGCCTGCCGTGTGCATGGAGCTGTAGAAGGCGAGGGGGTAGATCGCGACCGCGATCGCTCCGACGATGACGGTGCGCCTCTGGAGCAGGAGCGCTCCCCGATTCGCGCGCAGCGCGGGGACGGCGATCACGGCTTGCAGGAGGCCGCCGATGCCCAGCGCTGCCGCCCCGATCGCGAGGGGACCGACATCGGGCGCGAACGTCGCCGCGGTGCCGGTAGTACCCCACAGAAGTGACGTGACCGTGATGGCTGCGAGCCCTGCGAGACGCCCGCTGTTCATAGGTCGTGGATCAACCCCGCGGCGAGCCGCTTCGCCTGTTCCAGCCTGCGGGACGTGCCTTCGAGACCGGCGCGTGCCATCGCCCCTTCAAGAAGGAAGGAGAAGTGCTCAGCCAGCCGCGCCGCGTCGTCGGGTGTGGTCACTCGGCTCAGTTGCGCGAGAAGGATCTGCTCCACCTGTTCTTTGTGGCGTCGCACCGAGTCCCGCCCTGGCGAGTTCACGGGGAGCTCAGCTGCGGCGTTGAGGAGCCCGCATCCACGGAAGCCGTGCTCGTATCCGAGGTCGGCGTGATCGACATAGGCGTCGAAGACGGCCAGGACAGCTGCCTTCGGGTCCGGCGAATCGCCGACCCGGCGTGCGTACAGACCCAGCCACTCCTCGTGACGCGCCTCGATGTAGGCGAGCATCAGCTCGTCCTTCGATGAGAAGTTGTTGTAGAGACTCATCCGCGCCACGCCCGCAGCGGCAGTGATCGCGTTGATCCCCGTGGCGGCGATCCCGTCGGCGTAGAACAGGCGAGCGGCTGCGTCCAGCAACCTCGTCCGCGCTGTGGTGTCGTCTTGCACGGTCATGGTCGATCCTCCCACTAGGTAGACCAGTCTATCTAGTGCGCGTGAGACACATCTTCGTGACGTTCGTTGCGGAGCGGTGAGAACGCGATGATCAGCGCCGCGGCCACGAAGATGACGGCGGCAAGGCCGAGACTCGGCGCGTAGCCGAGCCAGGTCGCGAGCGCCCCCGCGCCCAGAGCACCGAAGAAGAAGACCACCCGGTTGATGGTGCGGATGGTGGCATTCATGCGCCCCTGAATGGTGTCGGGCGCGACAGCCTGGCGGTAAGCGATGTCATTCGCATCCTCTATGCCCATCGACAGCCCGTAGAGGAACTGCGCGACCGACACGAGGACCACGAGCAGCGTGGGGTCGCTCTGCATGCCGAACGGCACGAGCGCGAGAAGAGCCCACGGGATGACGACCAGGCATCGCCCCAGGAGGATCGCCTGCCCCGCGCCGATCCGCGCGCCGACCATCGGCGCCATGACAGCGCCCAGGAATCCGCCCAGACCGCCGAACGCCACCGCGATGCCGAACGCCCATGCGGGAAGTCCGAGCTCTCGAAGGACGAAGACTGCGAACACGGTCGCGACGATGCTGTTACCGAGGAACCAGACATGCACGGACAGAGCGAGCGGTCGCAACGTCCGATGGCGGTAGGTGAAGCGCAGACCCTCGGCGATGTCATGACCGATATGGCGTCCGTGCGCCCGCGGCGGCGGAGGGTCTTCGACAACCCGGATGCGCGACTGGAGCACCGCCGATATCGCGTGGATGACAGCCTCGAAGACGAAGAGCAGCGGAGCTCCGAGCAGGGTGAAGAGCGCGCCGCCGAGAGCAGGTCCGGCGGTACCTGCGACCGTCTCGCTCTGCCCGAGTCTCGCGTTCGCTGAGACGAGGGAAGACCGCGGCACGAGGTGCGGAAGAAAAGGCTGCGCCGCGGAATCCGCGAACAATGTCAGGACTCCGAGCGTGAGGACCACAGCGGCGAGAGACCAGAAGGTGAGCGCGTCGAACATGAGCAGGATCGGAACGACGGCGAGCACCAGGGCTCGGCCGATGCTCGTGAGCACCAGTGCGCGTTGACGCTTCCACCGATCCATCAACGCACCGACGATCAGACCGAGGAACAGGTACGGAACGACACCGAGAGCACTCAGCACGCCGATCTGGAACGGTGTCGCAGCGAGGACCGTGACGATCAGGACCTGGAATGCGACTCCCGCTATCGAGCCACCGAAAGCGCGGATCGTGACCGCGCTCCAGAAGAGACGGAAGGCGGGGATGCGCAAGACCTCTCGCGGTCGGTCTCTTTCGCCCGGTTCGGGGCGATGGGCCTCATCGCGCATGCGCCCAGCTTAGGACGCGCCTGTCCCCCACCTCTCGCGCAAACGGGCGAGGCCATCTGGGAAGGCGCAGCGATGGGCATTGCATATGCCGCGCAGGGAGAGTACGCCTAGTCCTGACGACGCAAGGCGGAAACGCACGGTCGTGTCGCCCAACTCACACAATCTGAATAGAGGATCCATCATGGCCGAAAGTCAGAACGCCGGACTTCATGGAGTGGACGACACGCTTCTTCGGGTTCCCCACGGAACAAGTTCAGTTCACCTCTCCGGTGCGACGAGCATCGGGCCCATAGAACTCGACGCAGATGAGTTCACTCATGGCGGTGACCGCGCGCTGATTGTGGCGGCGAAGGTGGGGCGAACCAGAATCTCCCGATCAGTCTTTTCGTACAACTGGGATGAGTCTGTTTTTCTGCATATGCAGGACGGCAAGCACAGCACCGAGGTGACTCTTCAAAGCACCGAGGACGCGGCGCGTGGATTCGTCACTGTCCGAAATGATCATGGTCGACCCGAGGTCTTCGACGTTGATATTCCAACCTTCGTGGAGAAGCGTGATCAAGCGCTCGCGACAGCTGGTGGCCCGACCATGATCGACCAGGTTGGCAAACGCAACCCGCCTGCTCTCGTCCCGGTCGACCTTTACAAGCTCTTCCGAAAGGATCCTGGATATCTCGCGTTCACGCGGGGCGCCCTTCCCGACATCGCGATGCTGGTGGAGAAGGAGATCGCTGTCGCGCGCAAGGCGAGAGGCGTCAACTGGAAGTGCGCCTGGATCTGCGCCATCCCCGCCTGCGGCATCACCTGCCTGTTCTGGTCTCCGCTCAAGAAGGACAAGCCGGTCGTGCGCTGACGAGGAGGAACTCGGTCGAGCCCATCGAGGGTGCCACCGGGGATGTGATGGTCGGCGTCAGGAAGCCACCATCACGCGATATCTCAGAGCAACACCCGCACCGACGCATACGCATCGGCGACGTCACGTGACTGCCGGTCGTAGACCCGCACGATCCCGGCATCCCCCTCGTGCCTCGCCCAGCCGGGATCACCCGCGCTGACGAACGCCACGGCGGCACCGTGCACCTCGTCGGCGAGCTGCTGCGGCGGGTTCGGCCCCGCAAGTTGCTCCATCGACGGGCCATCGAGGCAGTCGAAGAAGAACGGCACATCGAGGCAGTGCTCGGCGTAGCCGAAACGCCCCGAGGGCCACGAGAACCGGTACACCCAGGTGGGCGCCTTGCCGCGGTCGGCCGCGACGCGCAGCACGCCGACGCGGAACATCCGGTCGGTGAGCACGCGACCGGCGAGACGCGACTTTCCGAGCCGCACGATATCGGCATTCGCCGCGAGATACTCGGCCCGGATGCTCTTCGGCAACCCGAGGCGGTTGAGCAGCGCCGCGCGCGGAACCCATCGCAGCGCTTTCGCAGCGGCACCTCCGAACACCATCGTGAACTCGTCGTCGGTGGCACCGAGCACGAGCGGCTTGTCGGCGCCGACGCCGGCACGCAGGGATTCTCGCGTCGGCCTCGCGATGAGATCGCCGTCGACGACGGGGCCGAGTGGCAGTCCCTCGTCGACCATCGTCGCGATGCCGCTCGGGCTCAGCTTCGTCGCCTGCTTCTGCAGATCGAGCAGCCGCAGCTCGTCGACCCCGGCGAATCCGACGGTATTCGGCTCGACCCCTGCAGCGGCGGCGAGCGCCCGGCCGAATGCCTTCGACCGGCCCGGCGCCACATCGGTCAATGCTGCCGAGATCGCGTAGACACCGCGGAACAGGTGCTGGGCCGCTTCCATGCCGAGAAGGGTGAGCACCGCGCCGCCGCCCGCCGACTGCCCCGCGATCGTCACCCGCCTGGGGTCGCCGCCGAACGCGGCGATGTTCTGCTGCACCCACTCGAGGGCGAGCAGCCAGTCGCGCACACCGCGATTGGCAGGAGAGCCGTCGAGCCAGCCGAAGCCCTCGAAGCCCAGGCGGTACGAGAGCGTCACGGTCACGACGCCGTCTCGGTTGAAGTTGCGTCCGTCGTACCAAGGACTCGCAGGCGAACCCGTGGTGAAGCCCCCTCCGTGGATCCAGACGAGCACGGGGAGCCCGACCGCGGCGGGGTCCGGCGTGAAGACGTTGACGTTCAGCGTCGATGCCCCCACGACGCTCGGCTCGGGGATCAGCGTCTGCCCCTGGTCGCCGCGCTGCGCGGTCGCCCCGAACTCGAGCGCGTCGCGCACACCGTCCCACGCCGCGTGCGGCACCGGGGCGGCGAAACGCAGTTCGCCGACGGGTGGTTCGGCGAACGGGATGCCGAGGAACGCCGCCGATCGCGGAGCACCTCCCCGTCCCGCGGTCGGGCGCCAGCACCCTCGGACCCGGCCTGCAGCGGTCTGCACCTCGACGTAGTCAGTCATCACTCTCACACTCCCACAACGAGCCGGATTCCCGCGGCGATCTGCGCCATCAGATATGGCGCGAGGTGACCGGCCGGGTAGGCGTCGACGAGCTCTCGTGTGATCGGCCCGATCTGACCGACGTTAGCCACCGCATCGCGATCGAGGCCCGATGCGGCGGCCGGCACCAGCACGTTGCCGGGGAAACCCTCGAGAGCGGTGTTCGACGTCAGCGGCACGACGAGAACCGTATTGATGGTCGTGTCTAACAGCCAGTCCTCCTGCACCACGACGGCAGGTCGCACCTTCGCCGGCTCGGATCCTCGAGGCACCCCGAAATCGACCCAGACGATGTCGCCACGGCGGATCACCAGTCGGAGTTCTCGCTCAGACGCCGCTCGTTCTCTCGGACGAACAGTTCTTCGTCAGACGCCTCGCCCACACGAGCCAGTACCTCGTTGGCGATCCGAGTGAGATCGGATGACCCTTCGAGCTCGTCTGCCAGCCGACGTCCCGCGATCTGGAAGAACTCGGATCGATTCATGCCGTGTCGCGCAGCCACCCGTTCGAAACGAGCGAAGTCGCCATCGGGTACTGAGATCGCCGTCTTCATGGGAAGAGTATAACTGGTCATACCGCGAGAGTAGTCAGAGCCTCCGACATTCGCAGGCGCTCCTCAAGGCCCCCGCCTACACCCCACCGCGCGACACCAGGGCGTGCGGCATCCGCTCGGTCATCACGCGCACCGCCGCGGGGTTGTCGTCGACGAGCACCGCATCGCGGCCGAGCGCAGACGCGACGGCGCCGGTCGTGCCGCTGCCGGCGAAGAGGTCGAGCACCCGGTCACCCGGGCGGCTGGACGCCCGCACGATGCGGCGCAGGATGCCCTCGGGCTTCTGCGTCGGGTATCCGGTCTTCTCGCGTCCGGTCGTCGGCACGATCGTGTGCCACCAGACGTCGGTGGGCAGCTTGCCGCGGGCGGCCTTCTCCGCGGTGACGAGACCCGGCGCCATGTACGGCTCGCGGTCGACGTCGTCGCTGTTGAACACATACTCGCGTGGGTTCTTCACGTACACGAGGATCGTGTCGTGCTTGGTGGGCCAGCGGCGGCGTGACTTGGCGCCGTAGTCGTATGCCCAGATGAGCTCGTTGAGGAAGCAGTCTCGGCCGAACACCGCGTCGAGCATGACCTTGGCGTAGTGCGCCTCGCGATAGTCGAGGTGCAGATAGAGCGTGCCGTCGTCGGAGAGCAGCCTCCACGCCTCTTCGAGCCGCGGCATGAGAAACGCGCCGTAGTCGTCGAAGCGGTCGTCGTAGGTGCGAAGCATCCCCCGCACACGTTCGTACTGGTGGCCGTGGAACCCGTGACGCACCTCGCCCTGGGGTGTCGGCGCAGCTGCCGGTTCCGTATTCAGCACGTCCGACGCAGCCGTCGCGCCAGCCCCGCGGGATTCCGCGAGCGTCACCCCGGCCGCATCAGGTTCATGCTGAGTCGTGAACGTGCGCCGCGCGGTGACCACCTGCCGTTCCTGCGTGCGGCCGGTGTTGAACGGCGGATCCAGGTACACGAGCGTGAACGATGCCGACGGCAGGGTCGCCGCGACCGCGAGGTTGTCACCGTGGATGATCGAGACGGCCCCGGGAACGAGCGCCCCCGGGTCGTCGATCACGGAACCCGGTGCAGCCATGCGTCGGTGGCGAACTTCGACTCCACCAGTGCTTCGGCGTCGGCGTACTCGTCGGCGCTGATCGTGCCGTCTTCCGCCGAGGTCAGCGAACGGAACGTGTCCTTGAAGCGCTCGATGATCTCGGCCCGCGCGAGACCGGTCTGGCTGCGCAGCGGATCGACGCGCTTCGCCGCCGACGTCGTGCCCTTGTCGCTGAGCTTCTCGCGGCCGATGCGCAGCACCTCGGTCATCATCTGACCGTCGATGTCGTACGAGAGCGTCGCGTGGTGCAGGACTCCCCCGTTGGCGAGCCGCTTCTGCGCGGCACCGCCGATCTTGCCCGACGAGCTGGCGATGTCGTTGAGCGGCTGATAGATCGCGTCGATGCCGAGCGAGCGCAGCGCCTGCAGCACCCAGTCGTCGAGAAACGCGTACGAGTCGGCGAAGGTCATGCCCTGCACGAGGGATGCCGGCACGTACAGCGAATACGTGATGATCTGCCCCGCAGCCATGAGCATCGCCCCGCCGCCCGAGATGCGACGCACGACGTCGAAACCGTGGCGCTCGGCCCCTTCGGGGTCGACCTCATTGCGGTACGACTGGAACGAGCCGATGACGACGGCCGACTGATCCCACTCCCAGATGCGCAGGGTGGGGCGACGGCGCCCCTCTCCTACCCGAGAGGTGAGCACCTCGTCGAGCGCGAGGTTCATGCGAGGGGAGACTGCCTTCTCGTGCACGATCTCCCAGTCGAAGTCATTCCAGCCGGGGGCGGTCACGAGCGCGCGACGCACCGCGGTGCCGACGGCTTCTGGCGTGAAGCCGAGCAGCTGCGCCCCCTCGGGCAGGGCACCGCGCACGGCGGCGGCGATGGCCGTGGCATCCGTCTCGACCGGCAGGCCGGTGACGGCCGCATCGATGTCGTCGAGTGCGGTGTCTGGTTCGAGGAAGAAGTCACCGGCGAGCCGGAAACGGGCGATCCTGCCGTCTTCGACATCGAGGTCGACGACGACGAGCTTTCCTCCTGGGACCTTGTATTCACCGTGCACGGTTACAGCTTAAGGCGCGCGGTGCCCCGCAGCGCCGACGATGCTCGGTCAACCGCCGAGCACGACGGCGCGTTCGCCGGCGCGGATCGGCAACGAGAACCGATTGCCCGTCGGCGGCTGCGGGCAGAGGAACTGATCTGAGAACGCACACGGCGGAAGGTACGCACGATTGAAATCGATGATCGCCGATCCGTCTGCTGCCGGCTCGTCGATCGGCAGGAACCGGAAGCGATAGGTCTCGATGCCGTTGGTGCCGTCGGCGAACACCGCCGTCAGGCCACCCTGAGGGGTGCGCGTCGCGTGCAGAGTGAGCGGGATGCCGTCGAGTTCGAAGCGCAGACGCCCGGCGAGCTCGGACTCGGCGACCTGGCCGTCGATCGCGGTGATCGCGATGGTCTCGCCCGGCGTCGGCTCGAACTCCGCAGCGATCCGCCACCCCGCGCGCGGCGGATACGCGTCGATCGCGCTGAAGTGTTCGCGTTCGCGCCGCCGCGGGTTGAACACTCGCAGCGCCACCGTGCCCCGTCGGTCGAACACGCGCAGCTCACGCCGCCCCAACCGCAGGGTCTCGCCACCGCGCAGAGTGACCACCGACCCTGTCGCGCCGAGGTCACTGCCTCGGATGCCTCCGTCGCCTGTCAGCGCCCAGAGCCCCGGAACCCCCTCCACGGCCGCGGGTTCGGTGATGAGCCAGTTCGTCGACTCGAGCGCGGCAGGACCGTACTCCGCTCCCGCATATCGCTCTCGCGACTCGTGCCATGCACGCCACTCGTCTTCGAATCCCACCTCGCACCTCCCTCTCGCCGCGAATCTATGCGGACGGAAGGGCGATATGCCGAGATGGCGTCACGTGGATTCACCAGCTGTAACGCGCGTTCATCGGGCGTAACACTCGGACGCGCGAGAACGCCCCCGGTCGTCGAGCGAGGGCGGCGACGCCGCCCGAGACGACACGCAGTGAGCCGATCCCGCGCACTCGCCACGTTTCGTCTCGCTGCTTCGCTGTCTCGCTCAACGACCGGAGAGAAGCCCGCTCCGCCGGGCGACTCAGCGTGCAGGGATGCGTGCGTCGAGCCACGACAGGATGTCGGCCCGCACCTCGTCCTGCTGCAGCTCGTTGAAGATCTCGTGACGCGCATCCGGGTAGACCAGCGTCGTGATGTCGGTGAGACCCGAACGGGTGCGGTACTCGTCGGCGAGCCGGTGCACGCTGCGCGGTCCACCGACCGAGTCGTCGCGACCCACGAGCAGCAGCATCGGGATGTCGCGGCCGAGGTTCTTGCGCGGACGCCCGTAGAGCTTTGCGACCTCGATCGGGCCGAACAGCTTGAGCAGCGGCACATCGGTGGTGAGCGGGTCCTCGCCGAACTCCGTCCACACCGCCGGGTCGCGGCTGAGCCATTCCAGCCCGGTCGCGTCTGCCCCTGCCCAGCGCGCGTTCAGCGGTGCGGCGTTGAGCGAGCCCGGCATCCGCAGCGCGGAGCCGGAGAGGATCACGGCATCCCACGCCTCGGGATGGTCGTTCACGAGCATCTGCGCGAGGAACGACCCCCACGAGTGACCGAGCAGCACGAGCGGCAGATCGGGATGCTCGTCTCGGATGATGCCGGTGAGCTGCCAGACGGCATCCTTGGCGGCGATCAGGCCGCCCTTGCCGAGTCGGCCGAGCTTCGCCGGTCCGCCGTGCTGTCGGATGCCGGTGCGGCCGTGACCGCGATGATCGTCGGCGTACACGATGAAGCCTGCACCGGTCAGCGCAGCGATCAGCGTGCGGTACCTGCCCGCGTGCTCGCCCACCCCGTGCAGCAGCTGCACGACACCTCGCGCATCACCCACCGCCGGGTGCACGTCGTAGACG
This sequence comes from Microbacterium sp. AC145, assembly GCF_979258505.1. Classification (NCBI taxonomy): domain Bacteria; kingdom Bacillati; phylum Actinomycetota; class Actinomycetes; order Micrococcales; family Microbacteriaceae; genus Microbacterium; species Microbacterium sp. AC145. The sequence continues at coordinate 3,723,295 of NZ_OZ409859.1, read as the reverse complement.
ATGGCGATGCCGTGCGCATCCGTGAACTCGCGAGTATCCGTCACGCCCCCACCTTACTGACGGGGGTCGCGGAGCGTCAGCGCACCAGGGCGTCGACCACGGCCTGCGCGATCTCGAGGTCGGTGACCTCGTAGCCGCCGACCCCGTCTGCCGCCGATCCCATGCGCACGCCGTCGCGCGCCTGGCCCTCGGTCTCGCGCACAGCGCGCTTGGCCGAGAAGTGCAGGGCGTCGACCCCGGCGTCGACGAGCGCGCGGGCGCTGGCGGCATCCACTCCGCTTCCCGCCATGATCTCGATCTCGCCGGAGGCCTCGGCCACCAGGGCGCGGAGAGTGTCGATGCCGTCGATCGCCGTGGAGGCACCACCCGAGGTGAGCACGCGGCGCAGCCCGAGCGAGCGAGCGGTGGCGAGGGTCGCGAGCGGGTCGACGGTCACATCGATCGCGCGGTGCAGCGTCACCGATGCTCCGCCCGCGGCGTCGCGCAGTCGGCGCATGGCGGGGATGTCGAGCAGGCCGTCGGCGCCCAGCGCGCCGATCACGACGCCGTCCGCACCGGCGTCGATCGCCCGACGGACGTCGTTCTCGGCGACCGCGATCTCGTCGGCGGAGTACACGAAACCACCCGGTCGAGGCCGCACGAGCACGTGCACTTCGACGCCCACGGCTCGAGCCGCGTCGATGGAGAGGTCGAGCGTCGCCGGCGACGGCGTGAGTCCGCCGAGGGCGAGGGCTTGGGCGAGTTCGACGCGCGCCGCCCCGACGGCTCCGGCGATGCGGACTCCGGTGGGGTCCTGCACGGCGATCTCGAGGGCGACGGGTCGGGTCATCCGTCCATTCTGGCCTGTCTAGCGTCGTTGATCGGACGCGCCCTTCCCCTCGTGCGGGAAATTACTTAGACTGGCTAAGTAATGTCTGCCTCTGATGAATCTCTCCAGCTCACCGCGACAGACCTGCGCATGGCCGCCTTCCGGCTCGCACGACGCCTTCGCTGCGTGCGCGCCGTCGACGCGATGAGTGATGCCCAGCTCGCCGTGCTCGCCACCCTGCGCATGCACGGCCGTCGCACGATCACCGCCCTCGCCGAGCGCGAGCGCGTCACCGCGCCCTCGATGACCAACATGATCAACGGCCTCGAAGAGCAGGGCCTCGTCGTGCGCACCCCCGACGCCGAAGACCGCCGACGAGTGCAGGTCGACATCACGGAGGCCGGCACGGCGATCGTCGCCGAGACCATCCAGCGCCGCGACGAAGCGCTCGCCGAGATGCTCGGCGAGCTCGACTTCACCGAGGAGGAGCTCGCGACCCTGCGTGAAGCGAGTGCCCTGATGCGCAAGGTGGTCGACCGATGAGCGCCATGTTCCGATCGTTCTCGAACATCAACTACCGCATCTGGTTCGCCGGTGCCCTCGTCTCGAACATCGGCGGGTGGATGCAGGCCACCGCGCAGGACTGGGTGGTGCTCACCGAGCTGACCGACAACGATGCGGCAGCCATGGGCGTGACGATGGCGCTGCAGTTCGGGCCGCCGCTCGTGCTCGTGAGCCTGACCGGCTGGGTGGCCGATCGCTTCGAGCGGCGCAAGATCCTGCTCGCCACCCAGACCTCCCTGCTGCTGCTCGCGATCGCCGTGGGCGTGCTGCTGCTGAACGACGTCATGACGCTCCCGATGATGTTCTGCTTCGCCGCGGGCTTCGGCGTCGTGAACGCCTTCGACGCACCGGCCAGGCAGGCCTTCGTCTCCGACATGGTCTCGTCGGGCGACACCTCGAACGCAGTGGCGCTGAACTCGGCATCCTTCAACCTGGCCCGCATGATCGGTCCGGCCGTCGGCGGCCTGCTGATCGTCGCGATCGGCTCAGGGTGGGTCTTCATCGCGAACGCCGCGACCTTCCTGGCGATGCTGATCGCCCTGCTGATGCTGCACACCGGCCAGCTCGCGCCACGACCGAAGAACCGTCGACCCGGAGGCCTCGCCGAGGGATTCCGGTACGTCTGGGGTCGCAGCGATCTGCGCGTCGTGTTCGTGACCGTCTTCCTCATCGGCGCATTCGGCATGAACTTCCCGATCTTCGCCTCGACCATGGCACTCGAGTTCGGCGCGGGAGCAGACGGCTACGGCATCCTCAGCTCGGTGCTCGCGATCGGCTCGCTCGCCGGCGCTCTGCTCGCCGCCCGCCGCGACCGCGCGCGGGTGAGAGTCGTGATCCTCGCGGCCGGGGGCTTCGGCGTCGCCGCATTCGTGTCGGCGGCCATGCCGACGTACGTCTCCTATGCCGTCACTCTCACGTTCACCGGATTCATGATCGTGACCCTGCTGACCACCGCGAACGGCTATGTGCAGATGACCACTGCACCGGCCCTGCGCGGCCGCGTGCTCGCGCTCTACATGGCGGTCATCATGGGGTCGACTCCGGTGGGCGCCCCCATCGCCGGGTGGGTGGCCGACACATTCGGGCCCCGCAGCGCGATCATGCTCGGCGGCACGGCGGGATTCGTCGCCTGCGCGATCGGTGCGACCTGGGTGTTCACCTCCGGGCGCCTGCACCGCGCCGAGAACAGTCGGTTCCTGATGACGCTCGACGAGACCAGGCCGCTCGACGTCGTCGAGAGGGCGGATGCCGAGGCGGCACGCGCCGCAGAGCCCGTCGAGTTCACCGAGAAGTCGGCCACGACCCCGATCCGCACAACCAAGAGCGACTGAGCGACAGCATCCGATACGGGCCGGGTGCCGTTTGTCAACTCCCTGTGAGGAAGACGCGCGCGGGCGTAGCGTCCAGCCCATGGACGACAACACAGGACGCACCCCGCACGCCGAGGAGCCTGTAGAGGGCTCCCCCGAAAGCAACCCCCAGCACAACACCGCTCCCGACGGCCACGACGGTTCGGGCGCGGAGACCGACGAACTCGAGGGCAACGCGCAGGGCGCGACCCAGGGCGGTGCGCTGCAGGGCGACAGCTCGCACGGAGACTCGCCTCGAGGCGCGTTGCAGGGCGACGCCCGCGAGGGCGACCCCCAGGGAGCGACCCAGGGCGGTGCACTGCAGGGCGACAGCTCGCACGGAGCCTCCCCGCACGGAGCGATCCAGGGCGACGCCAGCCCCGACCGCGACGCGGCACTCGGCGGCGATGAGCACACCGAGGAGCAGTTGAGCGCTGACAACGAGGTCGAGCAGGACACCCTGCGCACCCTCAACCCGGACGACGCTCCGGCCTGAGACGCGCCGAGAGCGCCGACACCCCGGGGGGCCGGGTGGCACGCTCGGTCGTGACGATCGGAGGATCGGAGGACGACCCGCAGACAGGTCAGTGCGACCGTCTGCGGGTCGTCTTTTGTCCGCGCTCAGCAGCAGGATGCGGCTGGCCGCGGCTGCCGTCAGCGAGGCTGACGTCAGGCGCCGAGCACCAGCTTCAGCTGCTCGACCGCCCAGTCGAGCTCCGTGGCGCGGATGACGATGGGCGGAGCGATGCGGATGGTCTGACCGTGCGTGTCCTTCACCAGAACTCCGCGGTCGAGCAGCCTTTCGGCGATCTCGCGGCCCGTGCCCTTGGCGGGATCGATGTCGACACCCGCCCAGAGACCGGCGATGCGCACCTCGGTGACGCCGTGGCCGATGAGCGGCGCGAGCGCTGCGGCGAGGTGCTCGCCGAGCGCACGGGCGCGCTCCTGGAACTCCCCCGACTCGAGCATCTCGACGACCCGGAGCCCGACGGCTGCGGCCAGCGGATTCCCGCCGAAGGTCGAGCCGTGCTCGCCCGGACGGATGACCCCGAGCACATCGGTGTCGCCCACCACGGCCGAGACCGGCAGGATTCCCCCACCGAGCGCCTTGCCCAGCAGATACAGGTCGGGCACGACGCCCTCGCGGTCGCACGCGAAGGTCTCACCGACGCGTCCGAGGCCCGACTGGATCTCGTCGGCGATGAACAGCACGTTCTTCTCGTCGCAGATCTCGCGGATGCGGCGCAGGTAGCCCTCCGGCGGGATCACGACGCCGCCCTCGCCCTGGATGGGCTCGATCAGCACGGCGGCCGTGTCGTCGGTGATGGCTGCCGCGATGGCATCCGCATCGCCGTAGGGAACCACATCGAAGCCGGGCGTGTAGGGGCCGAAGTCCGTCCGCGCCTCGGGGTCGTCGCTGAAGCTCACGATCGTGGTGGTGCGGCCGTGGAAGTTGCCGGCCGCGACGATGATGCGCGCCTCGCCCTCGGCGATGCCCTTGACCCGGTATCCCCACGCACGGGCGACCTTGATGCCGGTCTCGACGGCCTCGGCGCCCGTGTTCATCGGCAGCACCATGTCTTTGCCCGCGAGAGCGGCGAGGGCCGCGGCGAAGGGCTCGAGTCGATCGCTCATGAAGGCACGGCTCGTGAGCGCGACACGACCGAGCTGCTCGGTCAGCGCCGCGACGATCGCCGGATGCCGGTGGCCGAAGTTCACGGCCGAATAGGCGGCGAGCAGGTCGAGGTAGCGCTTGCCCTCGACATCCGTCACCCACGCGCCCTCGCCGCGCGCGATCGTGACGGGCAGCGGGTGGTAGTTGTGAGCGACGTGCGGCTCGGCCGCGACCTCGGCGTCGGTGTCGACGGCGTCGGTGCCGACGTCGACAGCGTCGGTGCCGTCGTCGATGGGTCCCTGAGCCTGTCGAAGGGTCATGCCCGACCCCGCAGTTCGAGGGTGCAGCACTTGATGCCGCCGCCGCCGAGCAGCAGCTCGGACAGGTCGATCATGATCGGGTTGTAGCCGCGCTCGCGCAGCTGCTTCTCGAAGCCCTTCGCCCGCGGCGAGATGACCACGTTGTAGCCGTCGCTCGCCGAGTTGAGGCCGAAGACCGAGCCGTCCTCATCGGAGACGAGGATCGCCTCGGGGAAGCGCTCCTCGAGGATCGCGCGGCTGGCGTCGTCGAAGGCACCCGGCAGGTAAGCGATGTTGGCGCGCTCCGGGCCGCCGTTCTCGACACCCTGCACGGGGTCGAGCACCGCGATCGCGGTGTCGAGGTGGTAGAAACGCGGGTCGACGAGGTTGAGCGAGACGACCTCGCGACCGAAGACCTCTCCCACCTCGCGGTGGCTGTCACCGGTGGAGCGGAAGCCCGTGCCCGCGAGGATCACGTCGCCGACGAGCAGGAAGTCGCCCTCGCCCTCGTTGACCTCTTCGGGGATGACCGTGTCGTAGCCGGCTGCGCGGAACCAGTCGGCGAACGCGGGCGCCTCGCCCTGACGCTCGACGAAGCGGAACTTCGGCACGTACGCGCGGCCGTCGATCAGGAACCCGCCGTTCGCGGTGTAGACCATGTCGGGGAAGCCCGCGAGTGGCTCGATCAGCTCGACCTCGTGGCCGAGCTCGAGGTACAGGTCGTGCAGCTTCTGCCACTGCGCGACCGCCTTGGCGGTGTCGGTCGGCTTCGTCGGCTCCATCCACGGATTGATCGAGTAGTTCACCGTGAAGTGCGACGGCGTGCACATCAGGTAGTGACGGTGGTGTGCGGTGCGGACCGGGGCGGTGGTCTCGGACGCCGGCGCAGTGGTTTCGACGGTCATGGGGCTCCTCGAACGGATGCGGCGGACGCTGTCCAGGGGCCCGGCGGTCCTTCGACCCGGTTCGCTCGTCGAGAGCGGAGGCCGGAGAAGATGCGACTCGAGCACGCCGGCATCCATTCTGTCATCCGTCCCCTGAGCACCGCATCCCTCCCCTTTCGTCGAATCGCTCACTTTGCGTTTTCAGGGCGGCAGATTCCGCCAAGTGCGCTATTCGACGGCGCCCCTGACGACGATCTTGCCGACGGTGTGTCCGGCCTCGAGGCGGATGAGGGCGGCGGATGCCTCATCGAAGCCGTACTCCCGTTCGATGACGGGCGTGATGCGACCCTCTGCGGTGAGATCGAGAAGCTTCGCGATGACCTCGGGGCGCGGGGTGGCCGCGAGAGGGCGGACGCGCCGCTTCGACCCGAGGGACCGGTAGACCGCCTCGATCATCCGCGGCACCGGACCGAGCACGTGCCCGCCGTTGCCCGCGACCAGCACGACCGTGCCACCGGGAACGATCAGACGCTGCAGTTCGCGAAGGTCCATGCCGCCGGCGATGTCGATCACCGTATCGAAATGCGCAGCGGGCAGCTCCGACAGCGGCGAGCGCCGGTGATCGAACGTGCGCGCGGCGCCGAGGTGCTCGACGAGTCGCGCGTTGCGCTCACCGCAGGCAGCCCACACCTCCGCACCACGCAGCGCAGCGAGTTGCACGGCGAACGTGCCGACCCCGCCGGATGCTCCGATCACGAGCACACGCTGGCCTGTCGCGGTCCGTCCGGCCGCACCGCCCCGCGCGGAGCCTGCATCGAGACGCACGCCTGCCCCGAGGCCCACGCCTGCCAGGTCGAGCGCCTGCCAGGCCGTGCCGCCGGCGATCGGCAGGCAGGCAGCGGCCACCGCGCTCACCCCTGGCCGGATCGGCACGAGTCGCGACGCAGGCACCGAGACGTATTCGGCGAGACCTCCGCCGCCGACGAGCTCGCCGACGACAGCCTCGCCGATCTCGACCCCGATCACGGCAGACCCCGCGCCGACGACGCTCCCCGCGACATCCATCCCGCGCACCGGATGCTTCGGCTTGGTGATCCCGAACACCGGCCGCACGAGCAACGGGTCTCCGAGCATCAGACGCACGTCTCCGGCATTCAGCGACGTGGCGTCGACCCGCAGCACCACCTCGTCACGACGCGGCACGGGAACGGGGATCTGCTCGAGGCGGAATCCGTCGGCGGAGCCGTAGGTCTCCCGCACCCAGGCGGACATCTTCTCGGTCATGTCAGGCATCCTTCGTCGACGGCTCGGGGTACTGGAAGAGATCGTCGAGTCCCACCCCGAACGCGCGGGCGATCTGGAACGCGAGTTCGAGCGACGGCGAGTACTTCTCCTGCTCGATCGCGATGAGCGTCTGCCGGGTCACGCCGATGCTGCGTGCGAGCTCGGCCTGGGTGAGACCCGCTCCCTCACGATGCGCGCGGATACGGTTGGAGACGAGTGTCGGCTTGACCATCAGACGAGCCCCCGGCGGTAGGCGACGACTCTCGCGACGCTGCCTACCATGGCCGAGACGGCGAAGCCCGCGAACATGGTGTTGGCGATCCAGAAGACGTCGGCGTCGACGGCGCACAGGGCGATCACCCCGAGACCCGCGATCACGACGAATGCCTGCTCGACGCGGCTGCCCATGCGGCTGATGTCGCGGTCGCGCACGTCGGACTTGCCCACGCCGTCGGGGTCCCTCGCACCGGCGATGATCCCCCACAGGATGCTCAGCACGATCGTGGCCACGATGCCGATGCCGATCGTCCACAGCATCGGCGGCAGCCAGTCGATCTCGGTCACCGCTGCGCGGGCGGTCTGCTGCAGCATGACGACGACGTAGCCGCCGATCACGAGCACACCGACGATGAGGCCCGTCCAGGCGTTGCGCTCTTCGTAGACCATGATGCCTCCCATGTAAAAGATTCTTGACATGAGAGTATGCCGCGGCATCCGCTGTGTCAAGAATTCTTTACATACGCGGGGTCGGTGGCGCGCTCCTGCCGTCAGGCGGGGCCGCTAGCGCATCCGCCGCCGCAGGCGGGGTCACTATCGCACCCGAAACGCCCGATTCCGAAGCAGAACTGACCCCGCCTGACGCAGCGATGCGAAATCGACCCCGGATGCCGGGACGGCACGCGCGCCCACGCCCACGCGCACGCCCACCCCAGACCACCCGGGAGCCGGGCGCCTCGACCCGGCCACCTCAGATGACCGCGGCGCTCCAGTCGTCTGGGTTGCCGTAGCGGTGGGCGGTGATCGTGATGGACTGTTCGCGCAGGAACGGCAGCAGCTCGAGGCGTCCGGCAGAGGTGACCTCGCCGTCGTGGATCGCGAGATCGGGGTCGCCCTCGACAGCCGCGGCGAGCGCGCGGTGCAGGGCAGTCACCGACGGCCGGGTGCCGACGAGCCGCACCCGGTCGGAAACCGGCTCGTCGCGGAGAGCATCGAGCGCCCCTCCGGACTCGTTGCGCCGGCGCATCCGCTCGATCCACTCCTCGTCGCTCTCCATGAAGACCGTGGCCCCCAGGTCTCCGAGCGCGCGTCTCACCTCGGGCGGCAGGCCGACCGGGGTCGACAGCACGAACATCGCTCCGGCGCGCACGGCAGCGACGACGACGCGCAGCAGCTCCTGCCATCCGGCATCCGCCGTGGCCCTGATCTCGACCGGCACGGGTCGATAGCGCAGGAGATTGCGCTCGACGCCCAGGTGCGACACGTCGCGTACCTGCCCGAACTCTCGATCCCAGGCGAGCGCATCCGACAGCGCCGACCGACGCAGCCATTCGAACGCCTCATAGCCGAGCGAGGGCTGCGCCGATTCGATGAGCTCGGTGATGCGCGAGTCGAGCCCCCGCAGGTGCAGGGTGCTCGAGGCAGGTCCTGTCGCTTTTGATCGCCAGGTGCCGAGCCCTGCGAGATAGTTCGGACCGCCGGCTTTCGTGCCGGGTCCGACCGACGAGCGCTTCCACCCGCCGAACGGCTGGCGCTGCACGATGGCGCCGGTGATGCCGCGGTTGACATAGAGGTTGCCTGCCTGCACCGTGTCGAGCCACAGCGCCAGGTCGGCGGGGTCCTGCGTGTGCAGACCGGCGGTGAGCCCGTAGGCCGTGGCGTTCTGCAGTTCGATCGCGCGCTCCAGCGTCGGCGCGTGCATCACGCCGAGCACGGGGCCGAAGAACTCCTCGGTGTGGAAGCGGGATCCCGGCTGCACACCGACGCGGATGCCGGGGCGCCAGAGCCTTCCGCTCGGATCGTCGGTCGCGACGGCGGGTTCGATGAGCCAGCGCTCCTCGCCCTCGAGCTCGGTGAGCGCCCAGGCGAGCTTGCCCTGCGGCCGCTCGATCACCGGGCCGACCTCGGCGAGCGGATCGGTGGGCGGGCCGACATGCAGCGAGCGCGTGGCATCTGCGAGCTGTCGGGCGAACCGCTTGGACCGGCCCACGGGCCCCACGAGGATCGCGAGCGACGCGGCCGAGCACTTCTGCCCCGCGTGCCCGAACGCGCTGCGCACGAGGTCGGCGGCGGCGAGATCGAGGTCGGCGGAGGGCGTGATGATGATCGCGTTCTTCCCGCTCGTCTCAGCGAGCAGCGGGAGTTCCGGTCGCCAGGAGCGGAACAGCGCCGCCGTCTCCCACGACCCGGTGAGGATGACGCGGTCGACGGAGTCGTGCGAGATCAGCGCGCGCCCGAGGTCGCCCTCCTCGATGTCGACGAGCGCGAGCACATCGCGCGGGATGCCGGCCTGCCAGAGAGTCTCGGCGATCACCGCGGCACAGCGTCGCGCCTGCGGTGCGGGCTTGAAGATCACGCCCGACCCGGCGGCCAGTGCGGCGAGCACTCCCCCGGCGGGGATCGCGAGCGGGAAGTTCCACGGCGGGGTCACCACGGTGACGCGCGCGGGCTCGAAGACCGCGCCGGCGACGGCATCCAGCTCCCTCGCCTTGGCGGCGTAGTAGCGGGCGAAGTCGACGGCCTCGCTGACCTCGACATCGGCTTCGGCGAAGACCTTGCCGGTCTCGGATGCCGCGACCTCGATGAGTTCGCCGCGGCGCGCCTCGAGCGCGGCGGCGGCGCGCAGCAGCACTTCGGCGCGCTCGGTCGCGGGCCGTGCACCCCAGTGCGCTCCGGCATCGCGCACCCCGACGAGCACGGTCTCGAGATCTGCGGGGTCGTCGACCCGTGCCGCCGCGATCGTCGCCTCGCCGAGGTCGGATCCGGCGACGCGGTCGAGGATCTCGTGCGCCCAGTCACGGTTGGCCGGGAGCGAAGGATCGGTGTCGGGCGTGTTGGTGAAGCCGGGCGCCCCACCCCCGTCTCCGCGGGCACCGCCGGAGTCGGCATCCAGCTCACGGGGAGCGTAGACGGCTGTCTCGAGGAACGGCTCTCCCGAATCCTCGGAGCCTCGGGAGATCCCGAGCACTGCCTGGGTGAGTCCTTCTTCGGGCGCGGGCGCCACGGGCACCGCACGCAGGGATTCGTGCACGGGTGCCTGACGGTTCTGCGTGCGCAGCGCACCCACCGGCAGAGTCGGTGCGGTCGAGAGACGCAGCGCATCGAGGAATCGATCGCGCTCGCGTGCGAAGAGCTCCTCGTCCTGATCGAGTCGGAACGCCGCGGAGAGGAAGTTCTCGGACGAGGCGTTCTCCTCGAGACGACGCACCAGATAGCTGATGGCGACGTCGAACTCCGCAGGGCTCACCACCGGCACGTAGAGCAGCACCTCGCCGACTTCGCGCGACACCGCCTGCACCTGCCCCTGCGCCATGCCGAGCAGCATCTCGAACTCCACGGGCGGTTGCCCCGACGCGGCATCCGTCGTCACACCGCGCTCCTGCGCGAGCAGCCAGGCATAGGCGATGCCGAACAGGTTGTGCCCCGCGATGCCGAGTCGCACCACGGCGATGTTCTCGGGGCGCAGCGCCCAATCGAGGCAGCGCAGATAGTTGGCGTCGGTGTCGACCTTGCTGTCGTAGGTCGCCTGGGCCCATCCGTGCATCCAGGCCTCGACGCGTTCCATCGCAAGGTTCGCGCCCTTGACCAGGCGCACCTTGATCGGAGCACCACCCCGCTCGACGCGCTCGCGCGCCCAGGCGGTGAGCTGCTGCAGCGCCGGCAGCGCATCGGGAAGGTACGCCTGCAGCACGATTCCCGCCTCGAGTCCCTGCAGACGCGGATCCTCGAGCAGGCGCGTGAACACTGCGATCGTCAGGTCGAGATCGCGGTACTCCTCCATGTCGAGGTTGATGAAGGTGCGGGATCCTGCGCCTGCGCCCTGGGTCCCTGAGCCTGTCGAAGGGCCGGCCGCCGTGAGGTACAGAGGCAGCAGCCGCTCCACGACCTCGTCGACGATCCGGCCGAACGCCCACATCGAGATATGGCTGATGATCGCCGAGACCTTGACCGAGACGTAGTCGACATCGGGACGGCGGATCAGATCGTGGATGCCGTCGAGCCGCCGCCGCGCCTCACTCTCGCCGAGCACCGCCTCGCCGAGCAGGTTGAGGTTGAGGCGGGAGCCCGACTCGCGGATCTTCGCGATCGCCGGGCCGAGCTTCGCCGGACGCGCGTCGACCACGAGGTGCCCGACCATCTCGCGCAGCACTCGGCGCGCGATCGGCACGACCGGTGCCGGCAGCATCGGGGCCACACCTCCGCCGATCCGCACGGCGGAGCGCAGGTACCACGGCAGGAACTCCGGCACGAGCGGCGCGATGCGATGCAGGCTGGATGCCGCGGCGCCGAGGCTCTCGGGGCGCATGACGCCGTCGACGAAACCGAGGGTGAAGGGCAGCCCGTTCGTGTCCTGCAGCACACCGGCGAGGCGCTCGGCGGCAGGGTCGACGTCGGCGGATGCCGCCTCGATGACCCAGCGTCGGGCCAATTCAACCGCTCGATCCGCGAGTGGGGCGGATTCGGCATCCGCGGAGAGCGACATGTCTGCCATGGCCTCAGCCTAGAACCGAGATACAGGCATGACGTTGAGCGACGGGCGGGGAAGCGCATCCATTCCCGTCGCAGTTCCTGCCGGGCTGAGTGCGCGAGTCCTAGCGGGCGGCGATCATCTCGGCGTAGCCCGCACGGAAGGTCGGGTAGTCGAGCTCTCCCAGGAGCTCGAGCAGCAGGCTCCCGTCGAGCACGGTGCCACCGACGATGGGTGTGCCGCCGCCCGGCGCAGGATCCACCGCAGGCGGCATCGCCACCCCGAGCTCGGCTGCGATGAACGCGGCGACGTCACCGAGCGGCGCGGGCTCCGTGTCGACGCCGTGCACGAGAGCCGGTGGTGTGGTCGCCCGCAGCAGCACCTCGAGGATGCGCACGACGTCGGTCTCGTGGATGCGGTTCGTGCGGCGCGTCACATCGATCGCGTCGCCCGCAAGCACCCGACGGATCAGCGAGTCGCGCCCCGGCCCGTAGATACCCGCCGGTCGCACGACGATGGCGCCCCACAGCTCGCGAGCCAGACGTTCTCCGTCGACGAGCGCCGCCCCACCCGGGCTCGTCGTCGCGGGAGCATCCTGCTCCGTCAACGGATCCGGTCCGGGACGCCCCTCGAACACCCGGGTCGACGAGACGAACACGACCCTCGACGGCACCGACGGCAGCGCATCGGCGAGCGCCGGAAGCGCGAGCGGATAGATCGAGCCCCGCTCGGACTCGGCGCGGCTCGGCGGCAGCGTGATCACCACGGAGTCGAACTCGGGGAGCGCCTGGTCGAGCGGCTTCTCGAGGTCGGCGGCGATCGTGCGGAATCCGGCGGGGAGCCCGGCCGCGTTGCGACGGATCGCCGTCACCTCTCCGCCGCTCGCGAGAATCCTCTCGCCCAGTCGCACGCCGATCTTGCCGCATCCGACCAGCAGCGTGCGCGCGGGTTCACGCGCGGCGAGACCCCACTGCGCCGCCTTATCGGGCGTCGCCATGCTCAGCTCCACACGCTCGGCGCGGCGGCCCGGGTGGGAGGCAGGGCGGATGCCGCGGCCCAGTCATGCACCCAGGCGTCGATCTCGGGCACGCCCTCGGGCTTGCCGACCGCGGCGAAGAGTTCTTCATTGCTGACCGTGCCGCCGGACCGGCGCAGCATCCGTGACCTCACGATCGCCCGGGCGTAGACCTCACCGCGCACGACCGCGCGGTGCTCGAGGAACACGGCCTTGTCGTCATGTCCGATGAAGCGCGACTGCACCTCGAAGCGCTGCCACAGCTGCAGGGATTTGCGGAACGTGATCGTCTCGCTCGACACCACCGCGTACCAGCCCCGCTCATTCATCGCGTCGAAGAGCCCGGTGCGGATCAACAGGTCCCAGCGGCCGAGGTCGAACAGCGAGAGGTATCGGCCGTTGTTCATGTGGCGCAGGATGTCGATGTCGGTCGGCAGCGTCGTCAGCGTCACCGAGCTCACGGATGCGGGATCGAGGGTCTTGCCCCGCCGCACACGACGACGGGCGGAGAGGACCACGAGGAGGGTGCGCCAGATCACGTTCACGAGACTCGATAGTAGCCATCGATGCACGGATCACGAATGTCGTTGTGCATAACCTCCAGCGGCCCCCGGGGCGTCGGTGACGGCATCCACTCGATTTCGTGATCCGATATGCCGCGCGTAGAGTCGCGGCATGAGCGCCGAAGCCCAGCCTGAAGTCATCGTCCGTCCGGTTCGTGATGTGGATGCGGAAGCGCTGGGTCGCGTGCATGCGCAGTGCTGGCATGAGACCTACGACCACCTGATCAGCAAGGCCGCGCTCGAGAAGGTGTCGCCTCGGCGCATGGCCGAGCTGTGGACGCACTGGGCCGCTCAGGGCCCCGATTTCACGATGAAGGCGGCTCTCGTCGACGGCGACATCGTCGGGTTCGTGGGCTCCGGCCCCGCTCGCGACAAGGATGCCCCGTCGATGCGCGAGCTCTACTTCATCTATCTGCTCGACGCGTTCCACGGCACCGGCATCGGCCAGAAGCTCTTCGACGCCGCGGTCGAGAGCGACGAGCCGCTCTACCTCTGGGTCGCCGAGGACAACCCCCGCGCCCACCGCTTCTACACGCGCAACGGTTTCAGCCTCGACGGAGCCAGCCACACCGAGCCGTTCCTCGGCGAGACGCTGACCGAGGTCCGCTTCGTCCGCTGAACCCGCGGCTCGTGAACCTCGCGTTCACGATTCAGCATGAACGGCCCCCTGCCACCGGCAGGGGGCCGTTTCGCTCGATCTGGGAGAGATCTGTGCTGAATCGTGAACGGATCAGCGACCGGAGACGGAGCCGAAGAGCTTCGCGATCGGCGCGATCACCAGAGGACGCGCAGCCGTCCAGCCGGCCGCGATGACGGCGAGCGAAGCCACGAAGACCCAGAATCCGGTCCAGGTGACGGCATCCTGCGCGGCGTACATGTGGTTGAGGTTGCGAAGGAACCCGGTCAGCATCACGAGTGCGACGTGCACGACGATGAACGCCACGAAGTACAGCATCACCGGGAAGTGCACGGCCCGCGCCCATTCGATGGGGTACGCCTTCGACAGTCGCTCGGCCTTCTTGGGCCACATTCCTGACATGCGGAATCCCGTCACGGCGGCCAGCGGAGCGGCGAGGAAGACCGTCGTGAAGTAGGCGATCTGCTGCAGGCTGTTGTAGTTGTTCCAGCCGTTCTCATGCGGCCAGTCGAACGAGAGATACTGCAATCCCGCCGACAGTGCGTTCGGGAAGACCTCCCAGCTGGTGGGCACGATGCGCGCCCAGTGACCGGTCGTGATCAGCAGCACGACGAAGATCACACCGTTCACGAGCCACAGGATGTCGAGCGCCTGGTGGAACCAGATCGTCAGGCTGACCTTGCCCTTGGGGTTGTTGCGGGGCGTCCAGAACGCAGTCGGACGCTTCTCGCTGCGGATCCGAAGTCCCGAGCGGATGATCAGCACCATCAGGAACACGTTGAAGAAGTGCGCCCAGTTGACCCAGGGCGCGAAGCCGGGCTCGACCGCCACCGCGGGCTCGTACTCGCCGGGGAACGCGACGAGGAAGTCCTGCATGAACGGCAGACTCAACAGCGTGCGCACGAACGCCACGGCGGAACCTGCCAGGATGCCCAGGGCCGCGGCTCCGAGCAGACCGGCGATCGCCTGAGTCCAGGTGGGACGACGAGCGGATGCCGCTTCGGGCGCCGGGATGCGCCGCGGAGCAGTACCGTTCCAGACCGTGCGGGGGGCCGCAGCCACCGCTGCGACGTCGTGGCGCGTGTCGTCTCGCTGCTCCGCTGCTCGCTCAACGACCGGGGACGAGGCGACTTCCCGGTCGTTGAGCGAGGACGACGAAGTCGACCGAGACGAAACGCGCTCCTCGACGCTCGCGACCGTTCCCGCCGGAGGCCACGGCTCGCCACCGGCGACGCGCGGCAGACCGCGGCGGACGGTCGCTGCCTCCGTATCGTGGCGCGTGTCGTCTCGCTGCTCCGCTGCTCGCTCAACGACCGGGGACGAGGCGACATCCCGCTCAACGACCGGGGACGACGCCGCCTCCCGGTCGTTGAGCGAGGACGACGTAGTCGACCGAGACGAAACGCGCTCCTCGACGCGCGACGCCGCCACCGCGACCGCCGGAGGCCACGGCTCGCCACCGGCGACGCGCGGGAGACCGCGGCGGATGGTCGCCGCATCCGCATCGTGGCGCGTTTCGTCTCGCTGCTCCGCTGCTCGCTCAACGACCGGGGACGAAGCGACTTCCCGCTCAACGACCGAAGACGACGCCGCCTCCCGGTCAACGACCGGGGACGAGGCGACATCCCGGTCGTTGAGCGAGGACGACGAAGTCGACCGAGACGAAACGCGCTCCTCGACGCTCGACGCCGCCACCGCGACCGCCGGAGGCCACGGCTCGCCGCCGGGCACGCGGGGCAGCCCGCGCCTGAGCATCCGGGTCGCCATGCCTACTTCTTCCGCGCCTCGAGCGCCGCGATCACCTGCGGCACCACCGTGAACAGGTCGCCGACGATGCCGAAGTCTGCGACGTCGAAGATCGGAGCCTCCCCGTCTTTGTTGATCGCGACGATGTTCTTCGCCGTCTGCATCCCGGCGCGATGCTGGATCGCCCCCGAGATGCCGAGTGCGACGTACAGCTGCGGCGACACCGAGACTCCGGTCTGGCCGACCTGATGCGACTGCGGGATGTATCCGGCATCCACGGCGGCCCGCGAGGCGCCGACCGCGGCACCCAGGGCGTCGGCCAGCTCTTCGACGAGCACGAACTTCTCCTTCGAGGCGAGCCCCCGACCACCCGAGACGACCTTGGTCGCGCCGCGCAGCTCAGGCCGCGACGACGTGGCCTCGACGGCTTCGACCTCGCCGACAGTCGCCGCGGCGGCACCGGATGCCGTGACCGCGAGGGCCTCGATCTGAGGCGAGGCGACGGCCTCGGCACGGGCATCGACAGCCCCCTGCCTCACGGTGATGACCGCAGCGCCGTAGGTCGGAGCCGAGTCGACGAGGTAGGCCCCGCCGTAGACGGAGTGGTGCGCGACGATGCCCTCGTCGTCGCGCGAGACACCGACCGCGTCGACCGACAGCGCGAGCTTCGCCCGCACCGCGAAGCGCCCTGCGACATCGCGGCCGGCGATCGAGTTCGAGATCAGCACGGCATCCGGCCGCACCTGCTCGGCCGCAGCTTGCAGAGCATCGACGACGGGCACCGTGAGCAGCGTGCCGTCGGCGTCGGCGGTGAGCACGACGGATGCTCCGGCCACCGCCACCTGAGCCGCCGCATCCGCAGATCCACCGACGATGAGGGCGACGGGCGCCCCCACGGTCGAGGCTGCACCGATCAGGGCCGCGGTGCTGCTCGCCGGCTCACCCGAAGGGTCGAGGTCGACGAGCACGAGGATCGGGTTCTCGGGGTAGGTCATGTCACACCAGCCTGTTCTGCACGAGGTACTCCACCAGCTTCTCGGCGGCATCGCCCTCATCGACGATCTTCACGCCCGCCGCACGCGGCGGCTTCTCGGCGACCGCGGTCATGATCGTGCGGGGAGCCGCCCCAGGGTCGGCCGAGACGCCGAGGTCGTCGAGCGTCAGCACCTCGAGGGGCTTCTTCTTCGCCGCCATGATGCCCTTGAAGTTCGGGAAGCGCGCGTCGGGAAGAGCCTCGGTGATCGAGATGACGGCGGGGAGGGACGACGAGATCGACTGCGCCCCGGCATCCGCACCTCGTGTTGCCGAGATGCCGTCGGTCGTGATCTCGACACTCGTGAGCGCGGTCGCGTGCGGCCAGCCGAGGTGCTCGGCGATCATGGCGGCCATCACGCCCCCCGAGCCGTCGGTCGACAGGTTGCCGGTGATCACCAGGTCGGGCTCGGCGCGACGGATCGCCGCAGCCAGGGTCTCTGCGGTGAGCCCGAGGTCGGCGCCGGCGAGCTGCTCGTCGGCGATGTGCACGGCAGAGCCCGCACCGATCGCGAGCGCCCTGCGCACCGACGCCGTCGAGCCCTCCGGTGCCATCGAGACCGCGACGACCTCGGTGCCCTCGTTCTTGTCAGCGTGGCTCAGCGCGACCTCGAGAGCACGCTCGGTGATCTCATCGAGCACCACATCTCCGGCGCCGCGATCGGCGAGCCCCGTCTCGAGATTCAGCTTGCGATCGCCATAGGTGTCGGGCACCTCTTTGACCAGGACGAAGATCTTCATCGATTGCTCCTCACGACTGTCATGATTCTAGTCCCCTGACACTGGGTCTCACCGGATGAGCGACTGAGAACCACCCGCGCCCGGCGGGCACGATGCCCTACCGTAGAAAGGTGGTCCGACCCCGCCCCCTCCCCGTGGATCCGCTCGCCGAGGCGAAGCGGCAATGGCTCGCGCACGGCTGGTCGGATGCCGCCGACGGCATGGCCGTCGTCACCTCCGTGATGCGCGCGCAGCAGCTGCTGCTGGCTCGGGTGGATGCAGCGCTCAAGCCCTTCGCACTGAGCTTCGCGCGCTACGAGATGCTGCGTCTGCTCGCCTTCAGCCGCGCGGGCCGGCTGCCGCTGTCCAGCGTCGTCGCCCGCCTGCAGGTGCATGCGACGACGGTCACCAGCACGGCCGAGCGGCTCGTGCGCGACGGACTGATCGTGCGCGAACCGCATCCGCACGACGGACGCGCGGCACTTCTCGCCCTCACGGATGCCGGCCGCGACCTCGTCGACCGCGCGACGGTCGCCCTCAACGCCGACGTGTTCGCCTCGCCTGGCCTCAGCGGCCCCGATGCCGCGGAACTCGTCGCGATCGTCGCGCGCATGCGCAAGGCCGCGGGGGACTTCGCCGACCCCAGGCCGCAGCCGGACCCGCTCTGACATGGCCGAGTTCGTGCTCGAGCGGGTGATCGCCGCGCCGAGAGAGACGGTGTTCGCACTCGCGCTCGATACCGGACTGCACCTGCGTTCGATGGCACGATACGGCGAGACGATGGTCGAAGCACCGGCGGGCGGCGTGTTCACAGAAGGCTCGACCGTCACCTGGAGGGCGCGGCATTTCGGCATCCCGTTCCGGCTGCGGACGATCGTGTACGACGTCGATCCACCTCGCGGGTTTCGCGACCGGCAGCTCTCGGGTCCTTTCGGGGCGTTCCTGCACGAGCACGTCTTCGAGGAGCATCCGCAGGGCACGCTGGCGCGCGACACGATCGTGTTCCGTTCGCCGTTCGGGCCGATCGGTCGCATCGTCGACCGCCTGTTCATGGGCGAGTACATGCGGAGACTGATCGAGGAACGCAACGACCATCTGGCCTCCGAGGCCGAGGAGCGCGGGCGTACACTGCCCGCATGAGCGAACTGCGCCTGCACACCACCCTCGAAGGGCGCGGCCCGGCCGCCGCGATCATCCTCACCGACGAGCAGGTCGCCTCGTTCGGCGCCGGCAAAACCTTCCCGGTCGCGGTGACGATCGACGGACGCAGCGCCCGGCTGCGCCTCGCCCGCATGGGTGGGCAGAACATGATCGGCTTCAGCAAGGCCGTCCGCGCCGATCTCGGGGTCGATATCGACCAGGAGGTCGACGCCGTCATCCGTCTGGATTCCGCCGAACGCGAGGTCGAGATCCCACCCGCTCTCGCAGAAGCCCTCGACGCCGATCCCGCGCTGCGCACAGCGTTCGACGCTCTGTCGTACTCGGCGCGCAAGGAGCACGCCCGCTCGGTCGCCGAGGCGAAGCAGGATGCCACGCGCGACCGCCGCGTCGAGAAGATCGTCGAGGCGCTGCGCAGCTGAACCGTCCGCCGCCGCTCCGCGACGGAGTTCAGCGGTTCCGGAAGTCCGGCGCACGCTTCTCACGGAAGGCCGACATGCCTTCTTTCTGGTCCTCGGTGTCGAACAGCGCGGCGAAGGCCTTCTTCTCGTGGGCCAGGCCGTCGGCGAGCGTCGTCTCCATCGCCGCGTCGAGCGCGGCCTTCGCGGCGAACAGCGACGGCAGCGACTTCGAGGCGATCGTCTCGGCGAGAGTCGTGGCTTCGGCGAGCAGGTCGGATGCCGGCACGACCCGTGACACGAGGCCTGAGCGCTCCGCCTCCTCGGCGCCCATGAACCGGCCCGACAGCACGAGCTCTGCGGCCTTGTAGTAGCCGACCGCACGGATCAGACGCTGGGTACCGCCCATGCCCGGGATCACGCCGAGGTTGATCTCGGGCTGACCGAACTTCGCGGTGTCGGCGGCGAGGATGATGTCGCACATCATCGCGAGCTCGCATCCTCCCCCGAGCGCGAAGCCCGAGACGGCGGCGATCACCGGGGTGCGTACCGCGGCGAACTCGTGCCACACGCCGAAGTGGTCGGTCTCGAGCATCTCGGAGGCCGACATGCCTTCCATCTCCTTGATGTCGGCTCCGGCGGCGAACGCCTTCTCTGAGCCGGCGACGACGATCGCGCCGACGCCGTCGTCGAGGTCGAACGCCACAGCCGCGGCGGTCACCTCTTCGGCGAGACGGCTGTTGAGGGCGTTCAGCGCCTGCGGGCGATTGAGGGTGATCCATCCGACGCGTCCGCGCTGTTCGACCAGGATCGTCTCGTACTCGGTCATCGTGAAGCCCTCTCCGTCGTGGTCATCTCAGTATGTCGGGGGTGGTCGCCGCGTTTCGTCTCGGGCGCTCCGCGGACCCCCGGTCGTTGAGCGAAGACGACGAAGTCGCCTGAGACGAAACGTGCTGAGCCGCCCTCGCATCGTGGCGCGTTTCGTCTCGCTCGGCTCCGCCGTGCTCGCTCAACGACCGGGGAACGCGGGTGGTCGCCGCGTTTCGTCTCGGGCGCTCCGCGGACCCCCGGTCGTTGAGCGAAGACGACGAAGTCGCCTGAGACGAAACGTGCTGAGCCGCCCTCGCATCGTGGCACGTTTCGTCTCGCTCGGCTCCGCCGTGCTCGCTCAACGAGCGGAGGGTGCATCGCGGATGTCGGTGATGATGCCCGAGAAGTCGCGCGATGCCCCCTCGCCCGCGGCGAAGGCTGCGTAGAGCTGCTGCGCGAGGCGCCCCATCTTCGCGTCGGTCGAAGTCTGCTCGATCGCCTGCAGCGCGAGGCCGAGGTCCTTGGCCATCAGAGCGCCGGCGAAGCCCGGCTGGTAGTCGCGGTTCGCCGGGCTCGTGGGCACAGGACCCGGCACGGGGCAGTTGGTCGTGATCGACCAGCACTGACCGGATGCCTGCGACACGACGTCGTACAGCGCCTGATGTTCGAGTCCGAGCCGTTCACCGAGCACGAACGCCTCGGCGACGGCGATCTGCGACACCGCCAGCACCATGTTGTTGCAGACCTTCGCGGCCTGCCCGAGGCCGGGGCCGCCGCAGTGCACGATGCGCTTTCCCATCACCTCGAGTACGGGAAGCGCCGCAGCGAAGTCTTCCTCCGATCCACCCACCATGAAGGCGAGGGTGCCGTTCTCGGCGCCGACGACTCCGCCCGAGACCGGAGCATCGATGTTGCGGTGCCCCGCGGCGAGGGCGAGGGCGTGGGCCGCGCGGGCCTCGTCGACCGCGATCGTGGACGACTCGATGAACAGGGTGTCCGCACGCGCGGCGGCGAGCAGCTCGGTACGGTACGCCTCGATCACGTGCCTGCCCGCGGGGAACATCGTGATGACGACGTCGGCGTCGGCGACGGCATCCGCCCCGCTCGCAGCGACCGGGATTCCGGCGGCCAACGCCGCCTCGATCGCCGCGGGCACCAGATCGAAGCCGTGCACCTCGTGCCCGGCGGCGACCAGATTCTTCGCCATCGGCAGCCCCATGTGGCCGAGGCCGAGGAACGCGATAGCGGTCATGATGCGCTCCGCATCGAGGCCGAGCCTGCCGGACGCAGCATCTCGCGACCGACGATCAGGCGCATGATCTCGTTCGTGCCCTCGAGGATCTGGTGCACCCGGAGGTCACGGACGACCCTCTCGATGCCGTAGTCCTGCAGATATCCG
Source organism: Microbacterium sp. AC145 (assembly GCF_979258505.1). Classification (NCBI taxonomy): domain Bacteria; kingdom Bacillati; phylum Actinomycetota; class Actinomycetes; order Micrococcales; family Microbacteriaceae; genus Microbacterium; species Microbacterium sp. AC145. The sequence goes on along the minus strand of NZ_OZ409859.1, from coordinate 3,702,330 downwards.
TAGCCGCCGTGCAGCTGCAGCGCGCGGTTGGCGACGTCGAAGCCGGCATCCGTCGCGAAGCGCTTGGCCATCGCGCACCGCATCGTGGCATCCGGAGCATGGTCGTCGACCGCCAGCGCGCCGTCCCGGACCATGAGACGCGCGGCCTGCAGGTCGGTGCGCATATCGGCGATCGCGAAGAGGATCGACTGCTTCTCGGCGAGGGGCTCACCGAACGCCACGCGCTCGTGCACGTACTGCACCGCACGGTCGAGTGCCCACTGGGCGCCGCCCAGCGAGCAGGCGGCGATGTTGAGGCGACCGCCGTTGAGCGCCGACATCGCGATCGCGAAGCCCCGGCCCTCATCCCCCAGCATTCCGGATGCCGGGATGCGGACGCCGTCGAGGATGACCTGCCTGGTGGGCTGCGCATGCCAGCCCATCTTCTTCTCGGGGGCGCCGAAACTGAGCCCGTCGGCGTCACCCGGGACGAGGAAGGCGCTGATGCCGCGGGCACCCGGCTCGCCCGTGCGAGCCATCACCACGTAGACGGCGGCCTCACCGGCACCCGAGATGAACTGCTTGACGCCGGTGAGCAGGTAGTCGTCTCCGTCTCGGACCGCGCTCGTCGCGACGTTCGCGGCGTCGGATCCGACTCCCGGCTCGGTGAGGCAGTAGCCGCCGAACTCCTGCATGGCGGTGAGATCGGGCAGCCACCGGCCGCGCTGCGCGTCGTCGCCGTAGGTGTCGATCATCCAGACCACCATGTTGTGGATCGAGATATAGGCGGCGACGGCGGGGTCGCCTTTGGCGAGCTCTTCGAAGATCGCGACCGTGTCGGAGCGGCTGAGACCCGTGCCGCCGAACTCCTCGCGCACGTAGATGCCGCCGAGGCCGAGCTCGCCCGCCTTGCCCAGGGATTCACGCGGGAAGATGTGCTTCTCGTCGCGCTCGGCGGCGAACGGGGCGAGCTCGGTGTCGGCGAACTCCCGGACGGCGTCGAGGATGGCCTCGCGCTCTTCGGCGGTGGTGGTGGTGGTGGCCATGGTCATGTCGATTCCTTGTGGGGTGTTGCGTTTCGTCTCGGTCGGCTTCGCCGTCCTCGCTCAACGACCGGGGGTCTCGGTCGCCTTCGCCGTCCTCGCTCAACGACCGGGGCTACGGGAGGTCAGTGCATGGTGGGGATCACGAAGCTGGCTCCCTCGCGGATGCCGGCGGACGGCCAGCGGCTCGTGACCGTCTTGGTCTTCGTGTAGAAGCGGAACGCGTCTGCGCCGTGCTGGTTCAGGTCGCCGAAACCACTGCGCTTCCAGCCGCCGAACGTGTAATACGCGATCGGCACCGGGATCGGCACGTTCACTCCCACCATCCCCACCTCGACGCGGGCGGCGAAGTCGCGGGCCGCATCGCCGTCGCGCGTGAAGATCGCGACGCCGTTGCCGTACTCGTGCTCGGAGGCCATACGTAGCGCCTCCTCATAGTCGGCGGCGCGGGCGATCACGAGCACCGGTCCGAAGATCTCCTCGCGGTAGATCGCCATGTCGGTGGTGACGTGGTCGAACAGTGTCGGTCCGAGGTAGAACCCCTGCTCGTGCCCCGGCACCGAGAACCCGCGCCCGTCGGCGAGGAGAGTCGCTCCCTCGTCGATGCCCTGCTGGATGTAGCCCTCGACGCGCTCCACCGCCGCGCGCGTGACGAGCGGCCCGTAGTCGACGTCGGCCGCGAGTGAGGGGCCGATGCGCAGCTGCGCCACGCGCTCGGTGAGCTTGGCGGCGAGAGCATCCGCCGTCTCCTGACCGACCGGCACCGCGACCGAGATCGCCATGCATCGCTCGCCCGCCGAGCCGTAGCCCGAGCCGATGAGCGCGTCGACGGCCTGATCGAGGTCGGCGTCGGGCATCACGATCATGTGGTTCTTGGCGCCGCCGAAGCACTGCGCGCGCTTGCCGTGGGCGGCGGCCGTCGAATAGATGTACTCGGCGATCGGGGTCGAGCCGACGAACCCGACGGCGCGGATGCGATCGTCTGTCAGCAGCGCGTCGACCGCCTCTTTGTCTCCGTGCACGACGTTGAGGACGCCCGCGGGGAGGCCTGCCTCGAGGAACAGCTCGGCGATGCGCACGGGCACCGAGGGGTCGCGCTCGCTCGGCTTGAGCACAACGGCGTTGCCGGCGGCGAGGGCGGGGCCCGCTTTCCACAGCGGGATCATGGCGGGGAAGTTGAACGGAGTGATCGCCGCGACGACTCCGAGCGGCTGACGCATCGAGTAGACATCGATCCCGGCGCCGGCACCCGTCGAATACTCGCCCTTGAGCAGGTGCGGGGCGCCGGCTGCGAACTCGATGACCTCGAGTCCGCGCTGGATGTCGCCCTTCGCATCGTCGACGGTCTTGCCGTGCTCGCTCGCGAGAAGCTCGGCGAGAGACTGCATCTCGCGCTGCACCAGATCGAGAAAACGCAGCAGCACCCGTGCGCGCTTCTGCGGATTGGTCGCCGCCCAGTCGATCTGCGCGGCCTCGGAATTAGCGATCACCGCGGCGACCTCGTCGGCGGAGGCCAGCGGCACCTGCGCCTGCACCGATCCGGTGCTCGGATCGAACACGTCGGCGAAGCGGCCACCCTCAGGGGTGAGGTGCTTTCCGCCTACGAAATGGGGAATGGTACGAGTCATTGTGCGGTGTCCCTTCGCGCCGTCGTTGGCACTATGACGATGGTACTTCGGCATCCGGTAATTTACTAGGGCGTCCGTGCACTTTCGAATCGCGCACTGTGCAGTTCTGAGGGCGCTTCTCTTGCTAAGTGCGCGATTCGAAGGAGGGGGTGGGAGGGAAAGCGCTTCCCGGCTAGGGTCGAAGAAGTGGACATCGACCACCGAACCAGGAGAACCATGCACTACGGCGCCGACTACAACCCCGAGCAGTGGCCACGAGAAGTGTGGCCCGAAGACGTCAGACTCATGCGCGAGGCGGGCGTGACGCTCGTCAGCCTCGGCATCTTCTCGTGGTCGCGCATCCAGCCGGCCGAGGGCGAGTTCGACTGGGAGTGGCTCGACGAGATCATCGGGCTGCTGCACGAGGGCGGCATCCAAGTCGACCTCGCCACCGCGACCGCATCCCCTCCCCCGTGGGCCTCCGCCGCGTATCCCGAGATGCTGCCGCAGGATGCCGACGGTTCGACGTTCTGGCCGGGCAGCCGCCAGGCGTACTCCCCCGCGTCTCCCGTCTATCGCCGCCTCGCGTCCGAGCTCGTCACGGCCCTCGCGGAGCGCTACGCGCAGCATCCGGCAGTCGTGCTGTGGCACGTCAACAATGAGTACGGATGCCACCTGCACTACGACTACTCCGATGCGGCGCGCGATGCCTTCCGCGTGTGGCTCGAGCGCAAGTATTCGACCATCGACGCCCTCAACCACGCGTGGGGCACCGATTTCTGGTCGCAGCGCTACACCGCGTTCGAGCAGATCGTGCCGCCGCGCAAGGCGCCGTACAGCATCAACCCGACGAGCGTGCTCGACTTCAAACGCTTCACCTCGGACACTCTGCTCGAGCTGTACGTCATGGAGCGCGACATCATCCGCGCCTCCGGCGCGACCCAGCCGATCACCACGAACTTCATGGGTCCGTTCCCGCCGGCCGACTACTGGAAGTGGGCGGCCGAGGTCGACGTGATCAGCGACGACAACTACCCCGATCCCAACGACCCGGAGTCGTTCCGCGGAGCGGCGTTCGCCCGCGAGCTGATGCGCGGCCTCAAGCCCGGTGTGCCGTGGATCCTCACGGAGCAGTCGACGAACGCGCTGAACTGGCGACCGACCAACGCACCGAAGGCACCGGGTCAGATGGCGGCGATCAGCGCCCAGGCGGTCGGCCGCGGCGCCGACGGCATCATGTTCTTCCAGTGGCGCCAGTCGCGCCGCGGCAGCGAGAAGTTCCACTCGGCGATGGTTCCGCAGGCAGGGCTCGAGACGCGCACCTGGCGCGAGGTCACAGAACTCGGCGGGCAGCTCGCCCAGCTTCCTGACCTGCCGGATGTCACCTCGGGGGCGAAGATCGCGCTCGTGTTCGACTGGGAGAACTGGTGGGCCATCGACGGGCGCGACCACCCGATCGTGCTCGACTACCTCACGCTCTCGCACCGCTGGCACGCGGCGCTGCACCGCCAGAACCTCGCCGTCGACATCGTCAACACGACCAGCGACCTCAGCGGATACTCGCTCGTCGTGGCACCGCAGCAGTATCTGCTCAGCGACGAGGGCGCGGCGAACCTGACCGCTTACGTGCGCCAGGGCGGCAACCTGTTCGTGTCCGCATTCAGCGATGTCGTCGACCAGGACGATGCCTTCCGCGACGGCGGGTTCATCGTCTCGCTGCGTGACGCGCTCGGCGTGGCGCTCGAGGACTTCGGAGCGCTCGTCGCCCCCGAGTCCGTGCGGTCGGCCGACTCGGCCGGCGAGGTCGCGAGCCACGCGGTGCCCGACGGGCCAGGCCAGTCGGAGGCTCCGCTCGACGGCCCGGCCGGACGCATCGTCGGACAGTACTTCGCCGAGGAGCTGCTGGTGCAGGATGCCGAGGTGCTCGGCCGCTTCACCGAGGGCCGCACCGAGGGTCGCGCCGCGTTCACGCGCAAGGCCTTCGGCGAAGGGCACGGGTACTACCTCGGAACGATCCCGGACGACGACGGGATGCTCGCGGTGCTGCGCTGGCTGGCCACCGAGGCCGGAGTGACCGCCGAGATCGACGGGCTGCCCGAGCACGTCGAGATCGCACGTCGAGGTGGCATACTCACCGTCATCAACCACAGCGCGGAACCGTTCGCGGTGGATGTGCCCGGGGTGGATCTGCTGACCGGGTCGACGGTCGCTCGTCGCGAGCTCGGCGCGTTCGGATGGGCGTTCGTCGACACGCGCGCTTCGCAGGACTCGCAGGACTCGCAGGACTCGCAGGATTCACAGGATTCGCAGGGCTCGCAGGACTCGCAGAAGGAGAACAGCTGATGCAGTACACACGTCTCGGACGAGCAGGCGCCCGAGTGAGCCGTCTGGCCCTCGGCACGATGAACTTCGGCCCCGTGATCGATGAGGAGGCCTCGCGCGCCATCCTGGATCGCGCGGTCGAGGCGGGTATCGACTTCATCGACACCGCCGACGTCTACGGCGGCGGACGGTGGGGTGACCACCCCGGACAGTCGGAGGAGATCCTCGGACGCTGGATGAAGGACCGCGGCAACCGCGACGACCTGGTCGTCGCGACCAAGGTCTTCGGCGTGATGGGCCCTCGGTCGAACGATCGCGGACTGTCGGCGGTGCACATCCGCGCGTCGGTGGATGCCTCGCTGCGTCGCCTCGGCACCGACCGGATCGACCTCTACCAGATGCACCACATCGACCGTGAGGTGCCGATCGACGAGACGCTCAGCGCCTTCGCGACGCTGCGCGAGCAGGGCAAGATCACCTATCTCGGCAGCTCGAACTTCGCCGGGTGGCACCTGGCGCGCGTGCACGAGATCGCCGCGGCATCCGGCTATCCGGCCCCGGTGACCGAGCAGTCGCTGTACAACCTCACCGAGCGCACGGTCGAGCTCGAGGTCGTGCCCGCCGCGGAGCAGTACGGCATGGGGCTGCTGCCCTGGTCGCCGCTCGCCAGCGGGCAGCTCGGCGGCGTGCTGCAGAAGACCGATCGCTCGCGGTCGAGCCTCGACGCGCTCGGAGACCGACGCCCGGCGATCGAACGCTACGAGGAGTTCTGCGCCGAGCTCGGCATCCGCCCCGGTGTCGTCGCGATCGCCTGGTTGCTGCACCAGCCGGCGGTGACCGCCCCGGTGATCGGCCCCCGGACGATCGATCAGCTCGACTCGGCCGTCGAGGCGCTCGACGTGGTGCTCGATGCCGACACGCTCGCCGAGCTCGACCGCATCTGGCCGGGCCCCGGCGGCACAGCGCCCGAAGCGTACGCCTGGTAGGACGCGCGATCCGGCCGCGTGTTCGCCGGTCGTTCACCGTTCGTACACGTCGACCGACTACAAATGCAGATGCGCGGACACAGACTCAGACCGGATCGGGTAGTCACGTCATCCGCGCACCACGGTGAGCGTCTGCTCCCGTTGCGGTGACACACCGCGAAAGACCCCCGCCGAATCGGGTCGGCGGGGGTCTTCTCTGTGCGCGTTCCGAATCGTGCTTCCCGCGGCGGCCTTTTGAATCGCTCACTTGGCAGATCTCGGCTGGTTGTTTCTGCAAAGTGCGCGATTCGAAGTCAGTGGGAACGGCCGGGGTTGTGGACAACGGCATCCGTCGAGCGCCGCAGCATGCCACCGTGTCGACCATGACGCCGCGAGACGAACTTCCTGACGAGTTCCGCGACACCGGGTTCTCGGTGCACATCGCACGGTTGCACGGCGTGAGCCGCAGTCGCCTGCGTGGTGTCGACCTCGAGGCACCGTTCTTCGGCGTGCGCGCGCCCGCCGGCAGCGTGCCGATGTTCGACGATGTCGAGGATCCGTATGAACGGCAGCGCCGCGCGCGGGTACACCGCGCACACTCCTACGCGCCGCGACTGCACACCGGTCATTTCTTCAGCCATCACACGGCTGCGTCCGTCTGGGGCGCACCGCTGCCTCTCGAATTCACCGAGGACGACACGGTCACCCCGTACAGCGACCTCCACCTGCACGTCAGCGCCGCCGGCCACACACCCTTCCCCCGTGCGACCGGCATCGTCGGCCATCGGACACTGGCGAGCATGACGGAGATCACCATGCACGACGGCCTGCGCGTCACCTCGCCCGCCGCGACCTGGGCATCGCTCGGAGGACTTCCGCTGTTCGACATCGTCGCGATCGGGGATCACATGTGTCGCGTCTGGCGTGACGGACGGGGCAGACCGACGCCCGGGCGCACACCGCTCTCAACGCGCGAGGGTCTGCGGAGGATGCTGGACGCAGGGCGACGGCGCGGAGCAGCACGTCTCAGAGATGCCCTCGAACTGGTCCGGGAGGACTCCTGGTCTCCTCGCGAGACGCAGGTGCGTTGCATCCTGGTCGCCGGCGGGCTGCCGGAGCCGGAGCTCAACGTCGATCTCTACGACGAGGGTGGGCGCTTCCTCGGATGCGTCGACATGGTCTACCGGGAAGCACGTGTCATCGTCGAGTACCTCGGCATGCTGCATGGGGAACGCTGGGCGGCCGATGTCGAGCGGCTCGCGCGTCTCCGCGCCGCGGGGTGGGTCGTCATCGAGGTCACCTCACCGCTTCTGCACCGGCGGACGGAGCTCGTGCGGCGCGTATCGGCAGCTCTCGGCGCCTGACCCCCCTTCGAATCGCTTACTTTGCAGTTTTCCAGACGCCGTTTCTGCAAAGTGCGCGATTCGAAAGGCCGGATGCCGGGGCTACAGCCGCTCGATGATCGTCGCGTTCGCCATGCCGCCGCCCTCACACATGGTCTGCAGGCCGAAGCGTCCGCCGACAGCCTCGAGCTGGTCGACGAGAGTCCCGAGCAGACGCGTGCCCGACGAGCCGAGGGCGTGCCCGAGCGCGATCGCCCCTCCGCGCGGGTTGAGCCTCTCAGCATCCGCCCCGACCTCGGCCGCCCAGGCGAGCGGCACCGACGCGAAGGCCTCGTTGACCTCGTAGGCATCGAGGTCGTCGATCGTGAGGCCGGTGCGCTCGAGGATGCGACGCGTCGCAGGGATCGGGCCCGTGAGCATCATGAGCGGGTCGTCTCCGACCACCGTGAACGCGTGGAATCGCGCGCGCGGCGTGAGCCCGAGGGCTTCGGCGCGCTCGGCGCTCATCAGCAGGGCTGCGGATGCTCCGTCGGTGAGTGGCGAGGAGTTTCCGGGAGTGATCCGCCAGTCGACCTCGGGGAAGCGCACGGCGAGCGCATCCGTGCGGAACGCGGGGTTCAGACCCGCCAGCCCCTCGGCCGTCGTGCCGGCGCGGACGGTCTCATCGGTCACGGCATCCGGGGCCTCCGCGACCGGGATGATCGTGCGGTCGAAGAACCCCTCAGCCCACGCGGCAGCGGCGCGGCGGTGCGACTCGGCGGCGTAGGCGTCGAGGGCGGCACGATCGAGGTCCCAGCGCTGCGCGATCAGCTCGGCCGAGACCCCCTGGTTCACGAGCCCGTCGGGGTAGCGCTCGCGCAGTCGAGGCGACATCGGGCTTCCGCCCGAGGCGGACGACCCCAGCGGCACCCGGCTCATCGACTCGACGCCGCCGACGATGACCGCGTCGTACGCGCCGGCGATGATCCCCTGCGCAGCGAAGTGCACAGCCTGCTGGCTCGACCCGCACTGCCGGTCGATCGTGGCCCCGGGAATCGACTCGTCGAAGCCCGCAGCGAGCACGGCCTGCCGGGCGATGTTCGACGACTGGTCGCCGACCTGGCTCACGCAGCCGAGCAGCACGTCGTCGATCTGGCGCGAGTCGAGCCCGCTGCGCTCGAGGATCGCGGCGAGCGCGCCGGCCGCGAGATCGACCGGATGCACCCCGGACAGGGCTCCACCCGGCTTGCCCCGCCCGACCGGGGTGCGGACGACATCGATCAGGACGGCTTCGCTGCGCGTGCTCATGCGTCCCATTCTCTCCCGGCGCGTTCGCCTGTGGCCGATTCGGGCTGCTACCCCCGGCATCCGAAATACAATCGTTGATGCGCCCGCACCCCGGCGCATCCCCCCACCGTCGAGGCGCCCGTGACCCGGGCCGACCGCTGTATCGAGGACCGCACCATGTCCAGCGAACCCATCACCGTCTCCATCCGCCGCGAGGTCGACCCCGAGCATGTGGCCGCCGCCACCGCCTGGGTGCAGACCGGCGTGAATCTCGCCCACCGGTATCCGGGCTTCCTCGGCTCCGGCTGGGTGCGCGACGGCGAGGACTCGCACGTCTGGCACATGCTCTACCGCTTCACCGACGAGAAGTCGCTGATCGCGTGGGAGCAGTCGGGCGAGAGGGAGTGGTGGAAGTCGACGGGCGACCAGTTCGTGCGCAGTGAGCGCGTGAAGCGTCGCACCGGCATCGAGGGGTGGTTCGACGAGCCGACCACTGACACCATCACCCTGCCCCGCGCCGACGGATCGACGACCACGGTCGCGATGGTCAGCACTCCCCCGCGGTGGAAGCAGGCTGTGTCGATCTGGCTCGGATTCTTCCCGGTGAACCTCGCCTTCACCTATGCGATGAGCCCGGTCCCGGGCTGGAACGAGCTGCCGATCTGGCTGCGGGTGCTCGCGACGACTGCGGTACTGACGCCGATCATGGCCTACTGGGTACTGCCGTTCGTCACGAGGTCGCTGCGCCGCTGGCTCACCCGCTGAGGCTCGCCTGCCGCCGCCGTCTGCCGGCGCTGCCATGCGGGGTCAGAAACGCATCGGAATCGAGGGTTTCGGGTGCGAAAGTGACGCCGCACCGGAGCTCGGGCCACCGGCGGGGTCAGAAACGCACCGGAATCGGACGTTTCGGGTGCGAAAGTGACCCCGCACTGGCGGCGGCACTCCGGTCGCAGTTTCAACGGCACGAACTGCGACTCGAACGATCGCGCTACAGCGCCTCAGACCGCGGAGATCCTCCAGGATGCCGCGTGCGCAGCTCCCGGTTCGAGCACGACGAGATCGGTTCCCGAGTTGAATGCATCCGGCGGGCAGGTCATGGGCTCGACCGCCAGGCCGATGCGGTGGATCGCGTCGATCTCGGGGTTGTCGGCCGTGTGCACCTGAACCCACGGGCAGCGCTCGTCGAAGGTCATCGCGACGCCGGTTCCGGCATCCGTCAGCACCCGCACCTCGGCGACTCCGCCCTCGCGCGCGAGACCGGTGAAGGCGTGGTCGATGAAGACGTCGGCGATCGGGCGCGCAGCGCGGAAGTCCCACTGCGGATGCTCGGCCACACCCTCGAGGGCCACGGGGCTCAGCCGGTCGTCGGTGACGGTCAGCACCTCGGATGCCGGCAGCAGAAGCGTCCAGTCATCCACCCGGCCGTCGGGGCCGGCGACGAGATACGGATGCGGTCCGGTGCCCCAGGGCGCAGCATCCGCCCCGAGGTTGTGCGCCGTGACGGTCTGATGAAGGCCGTCGGCGTCGATGCGGTACTCGGTCTCGACCTCGACGCGGAACGGGTATCCGGTCTGCGGCTCGATGACGGCCGCGAGCACGACGCGATCGTCGAGCACGAGACGATCCTCGAACTCGGCCCAGGCGAGCAGGCCGTGCAGCGCCTGGCCACGCGCGGGCTCGGTCAGAGCCAGTTGATGCTCGGCGCCGCCGAACGCGTAACGGCCGTCGACGATGCGGTTCGGCCACGGCGCCAGAGTGGTGCCGCGATATCCCGGCCGCACCTCGTCGGCGTCGAACGGCACGACCAGGTCGCGTCCCTCGAAGGTGAGCACGCGCAGCGATGCGCCGACGCTCGCGATGACCGCCTCATATCCGTGCCCGGCAATGCGCAGCTGGCGCCCCGACCGCGGCCGGCCCGCTTTCGTCATCACAGCCCCTGCGCGAGTCGGTAGTAGGCCTGGTTCCAGCGGACCTGCTTCTGGAACTCGGGGAGCGTGGTCGCATCGTCGATCACGAGCAGCTCGACCTCGGCCATCTCGGCGAAGTCGCGGAAGGCCTCGAGCCCGACGGCCGTCGACATGACCGTGTGGTGCGCGGCACCCGCGGTCAGCCAGGCGGCGGCGGAGGTGTTGAAGTCGGGCTGCGGCTTCCAGACGGCGCGGCCGACAGGGAGCTTCGGTAGCGACTGACGCGGCGGCACGTTCTCGACGACGTTCGCGGTGAGGCGGAACCGGTCGCGCATGTCGCTGAGCGCGACGACGATCGCGGGACCGGGATCGGCGGTGAAGACCAGGCGAACCGGGTCGTCCTTGCCGCCGATGCCGAGCGGGTGGATCTCGAGAGTCGGCTTCGCGGTGGTGAGCGAGGGCGAGACCTCGAGCATGTGCGCCCCGAGGATCAGCTCGTCGCCGGGAGTCATGTCGTAGGTGTAGTCCTCCATGAGGCTCGCGCCACCGGGGAGCCCCGCGCCCATCACGTTGGCGACGCGCACGAGAATCGCCGTCTTCCAGTCGCCCTCGGCGCCGAAGCCGTAGCCCTCGGCCATGAGGCGCTGCACCGCGAGGCCCGGCAGCTGCTTCAGCGCACCGAGGTCTTCGAACGAGGTGGTGAAGGCGCCGAAGCCGCCCTCCTCGAGGAACGTCCGCAGACCGATCTCGATCGCGGCCCCGTCGCGCAGTGACTGGTGGCGGTCGCCTCCGCGGCGCAGCTCCGGCACGACCTCGTACAGCTCTTCGTACTCGGCCACGAGGGCGTCGATCTCGGAGTCGGATGCCGTGGCGACCGCATCCGCCAGGTCGTTCACGCCCCACGTGTTGACCTGCACTCCGAAGCGCAGCTCGGCCTCGGTCTTGTCACCCTCGGTGACGGCGACGTAACGCATGTTGTCGCCGAAGCGGGCGAGCTTGAGCGAGCGGGATGCCGCGAGACCGGCGGCGGCCCGCTGCCAGGTCGCGATCTCCTGGCGAACGCGCGGGTCGCTCGCGTGGCCGACGACGGTCTTGCGGGGCACGCCGAGACGGGTCTGGATGTAGCCGAACTCGCGGTCGCCGTGCGCGGCCTGGTTCAGGTTCATGAAGTCGAAGTCGATGTCGGCCCACGGCAGCTCGACGTTCGCCTGCGTGTGCAGGTGGGCGAGCGGCTTCTGCAGCGCGTCGAGACCGGCGATCCACATCTTCGCGGGGCTGAACGTGTGCATCCACGCGATCAGACCGATGACCTTGTCGTCGGCGTTGGCCTCGAGGGCTGTGCGCTTGATGGCCGCGGCATCCGTCAGCACCGGCTTCCACACGATCTTCACCGGGACCTCGCCGGCCTCGTCGAGGATGCGGGCGATCTCCTGCGACTGCTCGGCGACCTGCGCGAGCGTCTCCGGGCCGTAGAGGTGCTGGCTGCCGGTGAGGAACCAGACCTCGTAGCCGTCGAGCGACGTGGTGAGCGGAGTGCGGGGCATGAGAGGCCTTTCAGATTCGGTCGTTGAGCGAGGAGCGAAGCACCGAGACGAAACGTGGTGCGCTTCTCGCGCTCAGCGATGGGAAGAGTTCAGAGAGCGGTGGTCGCGGCGGCTTCGATGGCGAGGCCGGCGCGGTAGCGGTCGAGGTAGGCGGTGAAGCCGGCGACGTCGGCGGGGTCGGGGTCGGCGACCGCGAGGGATGCCGTGGCGAAGACGTCGCGCTCGAGGTACTCCCCCAGCGAGGCCGTCTCGGCGTGCGCGAGGTACGACGCGAGCACGGCGATGCCCCACGCCCCGCCCTCGGAGGCGAGCTCGCCCACCGCGACCGGAGCGCCGAGGGCTCCGGCCAGGAAGCGCTGCGCGACCCCGGCGGTGCGGAACATGCCACCGTGCGCGAACATGCGGTCGAGTTCGACGCCCTCGGCGGTGAGCACCTGCATGCCGAGCGCCAGCGTGCCGAAGACGCCGTAGAGCTGCGAGCGCATGAAGTTCGCCAGAGTGAAGGCACTGACCGGGGTGCGCACGAACAGCGGGCGCCCCTCGGTCAGGCCGGCGATCGGCTCGCCGGCGAGGTGGTTGTAGGCGAGCAGCCCACCGGCATCCGCCTCTCCGTCGAGAGCCTCGCGGAAGAGCGCGTCGAACACGTCGTCGTCGCTCAGAGGCTGGCCCGCGGCGGCGGCGAAGCGGGTGAAGAGTCCTGCCCAGGCCGCGAGCTCGCTCGCACCGTTGTTGCAGTGCACCATCGCCACGGCGTCACCTGCGGGAGTCGTCACGAGGTCGAGTTCGTGATGCACCTCGGCCAGCGGATGCTCGAGCACGACCATCGCGAAGATGCTCGTGCCCGCCGAGACGTTGCCGGTGCGCGGCGACACCGAGTTCGTCGCCACCATGCCGGTGCCGGCATCGCCCTCGGCCGGGCAGAGCGGGATACTGGGCTTCAGCGTGCCGGTCGGGTCGAGCAGGGCCGCACCCTCGTCGGTGAGCGTTCCGGCGGCGGCGCCCGCGGGAAGGACCTTGGGGAGCAGGTCTCGGGCTGCCGCCGGGAGACGGTCGGCGGCGAGGGCGTCGTAGGCCTGCAGCATCCGCTCGTCGTAGTCTCCGGTGGCCGAGTCGATCGGGAACATGCCGGAGGCGTCGCCGACACCGAGCACCCGTTCGCCGGTCAGGCGCGTGTGCACATAGCCGGCGAGGGTGGTGACGAAATCGAGCTGCGGCACGTGCGCCTCGGCATCGAGCACCGCCTGGTGCAGGTGCGCGATCGACCAACGGAGCGGGATGTTCACACCGAGCAGGGCGGTCAGCTCAGTCGCGGCCGCGCCCGTGTTGGTGTTGCGCCAGGTGCGGAACGGCACGAGCAGCTCGCCCTGTGCATCGAAGGCCAGATAGCCGTGCATCATGGCCGAGATGCCGATCGCTCCGAAGGTCGCGGGGCGCACGCCGTGGCGCTTCTCCGCGTCGGCGACGAGCTCGGCGTATGCGGCCTGGAGCCCTGCCCAGACCTCGTCGATCGCGTAAGTCCAGAGGCCGTCTTCGAGCCGGTTCTCCCAGGCGAAAGAGCCGGTGGCGAGCACCTCGGTGGCGTCCGCCCCGATCAGGCAGGCCTTGATGCGGGTGGAGCCGAACTCGACGCCGAGGCTCGTGCGTCCGGCGAGGATGTCGTCACGGGCGGTCGTCGGACCCTGGGCCCCTGAGCCTGTCGGACCCTGGGCCCCTGAGCCTGTCGAACCCTGGGTCCCTGAGCCTGTCGAACCCTGGGTCCCTGAGCCTGTCGAACCCTGGGCCCCTGAGCCCGTCGGACCCTGGGCCCCTGAGCTTGTCGAACCCTCGGCCCCTGAGCCTGTCGAAGGGCTCATCGTCGGGCGTCCGAGTTCTGTCCGTAGACGTTCTGATAGCGGGTGAAGAGGCTGTCGATGGCCTCCTCCGGAATCGGGATCAGGGGTCCGGCCTCACGGGCGTAATGCACGGTGCGAGCGACGTCTTCGACCATGACGGCGGCCTTCACGGCATCCTTCGCGTCGACTCCGATGGTGAACGGGCCGTGGTTCTGCATGAGCACCGCGCGACTGCGGTGGCCCGAGAGCGTCTGCACGATGCCGCGACCGATCGAGTCGTCGCCGATGATCGCGAACGGCCCGACCGGAACGGGGCCGCCGAACTCGTCTGCCATCGCCGTGATGACGCAGGGGATCTCCTCGCCGCGGGCGGCCCAGGCGACGGCGAAGGTCGAGTGCGTGTGCACGACGCCGCCGACCTCGGGCATGTGGCGGTAGACGTAGGCGTGCGCTGCGGTGTCGCTCGACGGCGAGCGGTCGCTGCCGGGGGTGCCGGGGATCACCGCGCCGTCGAGGTCGCAGAGGATCATGTTCTCGGGGGTGAGGTCGTCGTAGCTCACGCCCGAGGGCTTGATCACGAACAGGTCGGCGCCGGGCACGCGGCCCGAGACGTTGCCGCCGGTCCAGACGATGAGGCCGTAGCGAACGAGTTCGCCGTGCAGACGGGCGACGTCCTCGCGGACCGCCTGGATGGATGCGTCGATCTCGGCGGAGAAGACGGGGGCTTCGTTGCTCACGGGTACCTCAGGGTCGTCGGTGGTCACTGTGACCGGTCACAGTAGTGTGTCATGGGGATCTGCCGACCGTCAAGACACGGATGCTCCACGCGCGCCGCTCAGCGATGCCACGTCACCACGGCGTGCGGGGTCACTGTCGCACCTCCCCCTCGGGCGGGGTCACTGTCGCACCTCCCCCTCGTGCGGGGTCACTGTCGCACCTCCGCCTCGGGCGGGGTCACTGTCGCATCGGATCCGGCGGGTTCGCGTGCAGAACTGACCCCGCACGGCGCAGCACGTGCAGAACTGACCCCGCACACACCGGCCCGGCTCAGCGCGGCGGCGCGACCGAATCGCGAGCTACCAGCACGGGCTCCACGGGAGGGAGCTCGGATGCCGCAGCTCCGGTGCTGCCCGCCAGCACCGCCGCGACCGCGCGGCGCGCCAACTCAGAGAAGTCCTGTCGCACAGTCGTGAGCTTCGGCCAGTAGTACGCGGCGTCCGGGGTGTCATCGAAGCCCACCACGCTGATGTCGGCGGGCACCGAGAGTCCGACTTCCTGCAGACCGCCGAGGAGCCCGAGGGCCATCTGATCGTTGGCGGCGAACACCGCAGTCACGCCCGACTCCCGCACGGCGTCGGCCGCCGCGTAGCCCGATCCCGCCGTCCAGTCGCCCTCGAACACAGGGCCCGCGACGAGTCCACGGGCGGCGAGCTCGGCGGCGAACCCCTCGGTGCGGGACTCGGCCTCGAGCCAGTCAGCGGGTCCGGCGAGGTGCGCGATGCGCGTGTGCCCGGCGTCGGCGAGCGCCGAGACGGCGAGCCTGGCTCCCGCAGCCTGGTCGACCGAGAGGCCACGCGCACCCCGGTCGGCTGCGTGCAGGGTCACGACGGGTACGTCGATGCGCAAAGCGTCGAGCGCGTCGAGGGTGTGCGCGTGCGGGGCGACGACGACGATGCCCTCGACCCCCTGCATCACGAGGTGGTCGACCGCGGCGACCACGGCATCCGCATCCCCCGCATCCGCGAAGGCCGCACTCAGCCAATAGCCCGCCTCGCGGGCCGAGGCCTCGAGCGCGGCGATGCTGCGCGAGGGGCCGTAGTGCAGTGCGTCGGTGGCCAGCACTCCGAGGGTGCGGGAGCGCCGGGTGCCCAGCGCTCTGGCCGCGTTGTTCATGCGGTAGCCGAGCTCTGTCATCGCGGCGAGCACCCGTTCGCGGGTCTCCGCAGCGACCTCCGGGTGATCGTTCAGCACCCGCGACACCGTCTGTCGAGACACCCCTGCGAGTACGGCGACGTCGCGCACGCCGACGGTTCGGCGGGGCTCGCTGCTCGTGTCACTCACGCCGACGAGTGTATGCCGAGCGGCCCCGGCACCTCGCCTTCGTGCCACTCTGGTGACATGCGCATCGCACTCACGGGATCATCGGGCAAGCTCGGTAGCGTCGTCGCGCGGGAACTCCGCGCCGGCGGTCACGAGGTCATCGGCATGGACGTCGCGGGCACCCGCGGCCCCGGCTTCGTACAGGTCGATCTCACGGACTATGGCCAGGTCGTGGATGCTTTTACGGCCGTTGGCGACCGCCACGACGGCATCGACGCCGTCGTGCACCTGGGCGCGATTCCGGCTCCCGGCATCCGCAGCGACGTCGCGACCTTCCACAACAACATGCCGGCCACGTTCAACGTCTTCTGGGCGGCGGTGCGCCTCGGCATCCGCCGCGTCGTCTACGCGTCGAGCGAGACGGTCCTCGGCCTGCCGTTCGATGTGCCGCCGCCCTATGTGCCCGTCGACGAGGACTACCCCGCCCGCCCCGAGTCGGTGTACTCGCTCGTCAAGACGCTCGAGGAGCAGCTGGCGCGAGAGCTCGTGCGCTGGCATCCCGACCTGTCGATCACCGCCCTGCGATTCTCGAACGTGATGAACCCCGAGGACTACACCGAGTTCCCCGACTTCGACGCCGACGCCCTGCGCCGCAAGTGGAACCTGTGGGGCTACATCGACGCGCGCGACGGCGCGCAGGCGGTGCAGCGTGCCCTCGAAGTCGCAGCCCCTGGTTTCGACAACTTCATCATCGCGGCGGCCGACACGGTGATGTCGCGCCCGAACACCGAGCTGCTCGCCGAGGTCTTCCCCGATGTGCCGGTCGCCCGCGAGTTCGGACCGAACGAGACGCTGCTGTCGATCGACAAGGCCCGACGGGTGCTGGGGTTCGACCCGCAGCACTCCTGGCGCGACCACGTCTGACCGCGGGTCCAGTCGTCGCGCCAAGCGGCAATACGAGGCTGCTCCTTCGCGCTGGCAGTCAGTTCCAGAGGCGGGCAACCCGGGCTTCGGCCTCGCGAGTTCGCGCTTGCGCGCGGGCCGCAGCGGTCGCAGCGCTGGCGAGTGCGGTCTGCATACCGTCGGCACACTCTTTCCAATCGCGCTGAGCGCGGGAGTAGGCCTCTCGGGCGTGCCCGGTCCACGACTGCTTCAGTTCGGAGACCTCGGAGTCCAGGGCCCCGAGAATCATTCGGACCTGCTGCGCGGTATCGGCGAGGTCCGCGATCGACTGCGCGAGCGGTTCGTGGTCGACGCGGATGCGCATCAGTCGCCCTCACCCGATTCAGGTTTCGGCCAGCTCAGGTGGAGGTCACGGAGCTCGTAGGGCTGAGACACCTCATTCGTGAGGAAGTACGTGTAGAAGACGACCGCCGCCTCGTCGGCGGTGAAGACCTCTTGCGGGTAGATCGTGGTGTTGTGACGACCGTCGTCGTAGTGGATCACTTCGGTGGGCTCGCCTGTGCGATCGCCACCGGGCTTGCCGATCGCGTACTGGTGGGGGGTGCCGTCGGGCTCGATGCGGCGGACTTCCAGCGCCAGCGCGTCGGCGGTGCCGGCGCACTGCATGTACTCCTCGCTGAATGGGATGCTGTCCAGCAGATCAGCACCTTCCGGCGCTCGCCACAAACTGTAGGCCCAGAACGAGGATCCGTTCATCTGAAGCAGAACGAACCGGATCTGTTCGGAGTACGGACGGAAATCGTCTAGGAGCGCGCCGCGGGAACGTCCGTTCCTCTGGGTGATGTGTGTGGGCTTCGTCACTTGACTTCCTTCAGTATCACTTTGGTGATCTGTATTCTCTCGCCGTTGATGACTGCTGTGGCTGGACGATCAGGGCTGACCGTGCTGTCGAATCCTCTCTGATATACGTCCCGACTCCCGGTTCCTCCCTTGACCTCCACGCCGGTGTAGGTGCCGTCGGGATTCTTGTATAGGCCGTCGTAGTACCGGTGCTGCTCAGTCGTCGCGCCGGGCTTGTAATACCCGTCGATGGTCGCACGCACCTTGTCGCGGATGATGTCGTACCCGGTATCGCTAGCGACTTCATCGAGCCCGATCTTCTCGGTGTCGACCCAGGGGCGTTGCCCGTCGCCGTTGTACTGGCCCTTGATGTCACGACCCCCATGTTCGGGGTGAGGGGGTGGGCGTTGGGCGACGGAGACGGCGTCGTCGCCCGTGGCCTCGTTCATCCATCGCGTCCCGGCGTGCCCGGCGGTGGCGAGGCCGGCTCCGCCGACGCCCGCTCCGGCCCAAGCGACGCCGCCGCCCGGCACCGCACCCACACCGGTGACCGCGAGCGCGCCTCCGCCGCCCATCATCGTTCCGCCGCCGACCACGAGGGCGACCCCACCCAGAAGCTCGAGCAGGATGTCGGGGTGGTTGAGGAGGGCGTTGCCCATCGAGGCGATGAAGTTGAGCTGGTCGATCGCCGGGTTCAGCACCACTGTCTCGAACATCGCCGCGCCGACCGCCCCGGCGACCGCCCAGTTCTTCGAGCTCTCCGCGCGTCTCGGTGTCTCGAGGGGCGCCGCATCCGCCGCATCATGGAGGGCGTTCGCGGCGTCGACGGCGTAGCGATCCAGCACTCCCCGTGCGTTCGTCAAGACGTCAACCGCCTGTGTGCGCAGGTCCGCGCCACCATCGACGAACGGGACGTCGAGTTCGATGTGTCGGAGGCCGAGGTCGCGCTCGAGCTCGCGCACCTTCACCTGGTGCGCCTGACGCGAGACGATCGTCTCCGCTTCCGCCTGCTCCCACAGGTCGATCGCGCGCGCGGCCTCATCCTGCGCCCACTGCAGTGCATCGCCATATGTCGACAGGGCTGCTGCGCCGTTCATGAGGTGCTCGCCGCACCTCGTCCACGATGAGCGCACGTACTCGGCGCGTTCCAGGTACTTCTCGTACGGGTAGCCCGTCCATGCCGAATCGACCTCGACGCCCCGCAACCCATCCCGAAGTGCGGTCGCCGCCTCGGACCGCGACCGCCACGCCGACGCGATCGTGTGCACCGCGGCCCACGATCCGGGCACCAGAGCGACCGGGTCGTTCGTCATCCCCAGCTCGGACATCAGAAGTCGCTCTCAGACCAGATCATCTGGTCGAGTTCGCTGCGCGCGGCATCATCGCCACGGTCGAAGACCTCGGCCGTCTGCCGAAGATTCTCCACGAGCGTGTCGACGTCTTCGAGGCGTCGCCCGAGAGCAGTCGTCCAGGTCTCCCCGAACCGGGCCACCGCGGCCTCGACCGGATCCGCTCCCAGCCCCGAAGACTGCGCGACAACCGACGAGCCGAAGTCCTCTCGCACCGCCGCGGCCTTCTTCGCGAAGACTCGGAGCTCGTCGGTCTCGACATCCGTCATCGTGGTTGCACCGTCACGATGAACGACATTACGTCGTCATATGACGACAGAAAGGATGCCCACTTGCTATATTTCGGTGTTCAGGGATGCAGAAACACGAATGGCCCCCGACCTGGTGGATCGGAGGCCATTCGGACGAGGGAACGGAGCTACTCCCGCTTGCGCGTCACCGCCCGCTGGAGCAGCACGAACACGAGCAGGATGCCGCCGGTGATGATCGTCGTCATCTCCGGTGGGATGCCGCCGTCGCGCGTGATCAGCACGTTCATCAGTCCGAGCACCAGCGCGCCGACGACCGAGCCGAGCACGTAGCCGTACGCACCCGTCAGCACGGTGCCGCCGATCACCGCGGCGGCGATCGCGTCGAGCTCCCACCCGATGCCGGTGATGTTCTGCGCGGTTCCGAGCCGTGCGGTGTACAGCACCGCCGCAAGACCGGCCAGGCCACCACTGATCACGTAGACGAGAACCTTGGTGCGCTGCACGGGAAGCCCCATCAGCAGAGCGGAGCTCTCGGAGCTGCCGATCGCATACACCGTCCGCCCCGTGCGGGTGCGGTGCAGCACGAAGAACGCGGCAGCCACGACGATCACCGCGACGAGCACCGCGGGGGTGATCACGAGGTCGTTGACCTTGGGACCGTCGATGATCTTCAGCTGCGTGCCGATCCACCGGATCGGCGACTCCTCACCGAGTCGCTCCGGCTTGGTGCTGAGCAGCGACGCGAGGCCGCGCCCGAGGAACATCATCGCCAGCGTCGCGATGAACGGCTGCACACCGAAGTACCTGATCAGGATCCCCGAGACGACGCCGAAGAGCATGCCGATGCCGATCATCGCGATGATCACGGCGAAGGCGTTCCACCCGGCATTCGAGAGCATGACGCCGGCGACCGACGACACCGCGATGATCGAGCCCACCGAGAGGTCGATGCCGCCGGTGAGGATCACGAAGGTCAACGCGACGGCGAGCACGATGAGGTGCGCGTTGTTGATGAGCAGGTTCGACAGCGTGTTGAACTGCAGGATGCGACCGTAGGCCAGCTCGCCGAAGATCACCATGCCGACGAAGATCACGACAGAGGCGATCGTCGGCAGCACCGACGGGTTCGCCGTGACCATGCGGCGCACGCGATCGACGACGGTCTCGGTCGCCTGCGGGGCGGGGGTGGCGGTCACGACGCTCATGCGGACACCTCTTCCTTCGCGATGATCTGTTCGACCGGTCGAGCCTTGCGACGTGAGCGGAACCAGCTGCGCACCCGCTGCGACTGCAGCAGGCACAGCACGACGATGACGATGGCCTTGAACGCCGGCGTCGCCGACGACGAGACCCCGAGATACAGCACGGTCTTGTCGAGGGTGGCGATGAGCAGCGCTCCGACGAACGCGCCGCTGAGCGAGAACTTGCCGCCGGCCAGCGATGCGCCGCCGATGACGACCGCGAGGATCGCATCGAGCTCGAGTTGATATCCGGTGCGCGAGATGTCGACCGTCATGACGCTGCCGACCGACATGATCCCCGCGATCCCCGCGAGCAGGCCGCTCATGATGTACGCCGTGAGCAGCAGGCCCTTCGGCTTGATGCCCGCCATGCGACTGGCCCGGGGGTTGATGCCGATCGCCTCGATCATGAGCCCCAGCGCACTGCGCCTCACGACCCAGCCGACGGCGATCACGATGAGCACGGCGAGGATGAACACCACCGGGATGCCGATCACGAAGCCGTTCGCGATCCATCGGAACGCATCGTTCGACGCGGTGGTGTTCTGCCCGCCGGTGATCACCTTTGCGATGCCGCGGCCCGCGAGCATGAGCACGAGTGTCGCGATGAACGGCTGCAGCCCGACATAGGCGACGAGCAGACCGTTGACCGCCCCGAGGATGCCGGTGATGACCAACGCGAGTCCGACCGCGGCGAGCGCCGCACCGAACGAGTCGCCCGCGGCGCTGAGGAACTCCATCGAGACGGCCCCGGCGACGGCCATCAGCGAGCCGACCGAGAGATCGATGCCACCGGTGGCGATCACGAGGGACATCCCGATCGCGATCATCATGATCGGCGCCGCCTGGCGCAGGATGTCGATCAGGTTGCCGACGAGGTTGCCGTTGTTGGGGTTGATCGAGAGCGCGAGGTAGGTCGGGTCCTTGATCACGTTCAGGGCGAGCAGCGCGAGGATCGCGACGATGCCCCAGAAGAACGGCTTGTGGATCAGATCCCGCCAGATGGTGGTGCCGGCTGACGCGGTCATCGCGCTGCCTCCTTGTCGGTCGTGGGGGCGATGCTATCGGGCACGGCGCCGTCGGTGTCGTCGAGCGTCTCGGCCGCGGCCTCCACTCCGTGAGCGGCGATCACATCGACGATCACCTGCGCGGTGACATCGGGGCCGTTCTGGATCTCGCCGATCTTGCGGTGGTCCTTCAGCACGATGATCCGCTCGGAGAGACGCACGACCTCTTCGAGCTCGGACGAGATGAACACCACGGCGACGCCGTCTTCGGCGAGCTCGGCCACCGCCTCCTGGATCTCAGCTTTCGCACCCACGTCGATGCCGCGGGTCGGCTCATCGAGGATCAGCAGCTCGGGCTGCGTGGCGAGCCAGCGCCCGAGCAGCACCTTCTGCTGGTTACCGCCCGAGAGGTTCTTGATCATCCGGTCGGGGTCGGCGGGACGGACGTGGAACTGCTCGATGTAACGGTCGACGATCGCGTCCTGCTCCTTGCGGCTCATGGGCCGCGCCCAGCCGCGCTCGGCCTGCACCGCGAGGATGATGTTCTCGCGCACGGACAGGTCTCCGATGATCCCCTCGTCACGGCGGTTCTCAGTCGAGAAGGCGATGCGGCGAGGCAGCGCATCGGCTGGCGATCTGAGATCGACCCGGCGTCCGTGCAGTTCGATGGTCCCCTCGTCGGGACGATCCGCCCCATAGAGCAGTCGGGCGAGCTCGGTGCGGCCCGAGCCCAGAAGACCGGCGAAGCCGATCACCTCGCCAGGGCGGATGTCGAGGTCGGTCGCCTCGACCGCGCCTCGTCGCGCGATGCCGGATGCCGCGAGCAGCGGCTTCTCGTCGACGTCGCGCGGTGCGCGGCGGCGGTTGCCCCCGAGCGACGTGAGCGCGTCGAGGTCCTTGCCGATCATGGTCGAGATGAGGGCATGGCGGT
This sequence comes from Microbacterium sp. AC145, assembly GCF_979258505.1. Lineage (NCBI taxonomy): Bacteria > Bacillati > Actinomycetota > Actinomycetes > Micrococcales > Microbacteriaceae > Microbacterium > Microbacterium sp. AC145. Next base: position 3,679,960 of record NZ_OZ409859.1, on the reverse strand, counting down.
CGAGGTCACGGGTGAGGTACTCGCCCTCGTACTGCCCGTTGCGCAGCACCGTCAGCCGATCGCTGATCGCGTAGACCTGGTCGAGGAAGTGCGAGACGAAGAGGATCGCGACCCCCTGGTCGCGCAGAGCCCGGATCACGGTGAACAGGCCCTCGACCTCGGCGGCATCGAGGCTGGAGGTCGGCTCGTCGAGGATGAGCACCTTGGCCTTGATCGCCATCGCGCGACTGATGGCGACGAGCTGCTGCAGCGCGATCGAGAGCGTCGACAACGGCTTGCGGGTGTCGAGGTGGCCGAGCCCGAGGCGGTCGAGGGCCTCGGTCGCCGCTCGATGCGTGGCCGTCCAGTTGATGCCGAAGACTCCGCGAGACTCGTGTCCGAGCATCACGTTCTCGCCGATAGAGAGGTTCGGGGCGAGATTGACCTCTTGGTAGACCGTGGAGATCCCGGCATCCTGCGCGTCGCCGGCGCCGCCGAAGCTGCGCTCCTGCCCTGCGACGACGATCGACCCGGAATCGATCCGGTAGACACCGGTCAGTGCTTTGATCAGGGTCGACTTTCCGGCGCCGTTCTCTCCCATGAGCGCGTGGACCTCGCCCTGGAACAGCCGGAAATCGACTCCGTCGAGGGCTTTCACGCCCGGGAATTCGATAGAGATCCCGCGCATCTCGACGATGGGCAGTGCTTCGTTCATCGCTGTATCTCCGTCCGCAGAGCCCGGGTGGTGCAGTGCTCCTGCCCCACCCGGGCTCGCTGCCGGATCACTCCGGCGTCGGGTTCGGTGGTCGGTCAGTACTTGCGATCCGCGAGCACGGCCTGCGCCGCCTCGGCAGAGTCGAATGCCTCGCTGGGCACGACGATGTATGAGTCGACATCCTCGCCCGCGAGGGTCTTCTCGACGACCTCGAGCGCGGTCTCACCGAACAGCGGGTTGTACTCGTGCACGTAGCTGAGCTGGCCGTCGGCGAGCGCCTGCATGGCGTTCTTGGTGCCGTCGATCGTGGCGATCTTGACGTCCTCGCCGACGACGAGGCCGGCCTCCTCGGCAGCCTGAGCGGCACCGAGACCCATCTCGTCGTTCTGCGCGAACACGAGCTGGATGTCGTTGCCCGAGGACTTCAGCATCGTCTCGAAGACGCTCTTGCCCTCTTCCGCCGACCAGTTCGCGGTCTGCGCGTCGAGCTTCGTGAGCGACGAGTCGCCGAGGCCTTCGTCGAAGCCCGTGTTGCGTTCGTTCACGACGCCCACGCCCGCCGGACCCTCGAGCACGACGTAGTTGCCGCCATCCGGGAACGTGGCCGCAGCCCAGGTGCCGACCTCCTTGGCGACCTCGACGTTGTCGGGAGCGATGCGCGTCACATACAGGCTGTCGTCGTCGGGCTCGATGCCTCGGTCGAGCAGGATGACGGGGATCTCCGCCTCCTGCGCGCGCTTGAGCGAGTCCTCCCAGCCGGACGCCTCGGTGGCCGACAGCAGGATGACGTCGACGCCCTCATCGACGAACGATGTGAAGGCGTCGATCTGCGACTTCTGGTCGAGGTTCGTGGCGGGGGCGTACTTGAGTTCGTATCCGGCTTCCTCCGTGAAGGTGTCCTGGATGTTCGACTCGTTCGCCTCGCGCCAGGCGCCTTCGGGACCGACGGCGACGAAGCCGACGGTCGTGATCTCCTCCGAGCCGCCCCCGTCGCCGCCCGAGTCGCCCGACGAGCAGGCCGCAAGGCCGATGGTGAGTGCGCCGACTGCTGCCAGGCCGAACGCGACGCGGATGCGCTTCTTCGCGGACATTGTTTCTCCTCTTTGAGATGCCGGTGGTCACTCCGGCGGTGGCGGACCAGTCATGGTCCTGTCGTGATTGCAGGACAGCGACTTCGCATGTCCTGCGGCGATGTTACCGGGAACATTTTCCGAAACACAAGAGGTCGTTACCAAATCGGGCCTATCGGCCCGGTTCGAGATTGTTACCGATCACAGTTCGGCGGCGTGGCTCAACTCGGCCGCGATCATCTCGACCACGGTGTCGACGGTCACGCCCGGACCGTTGCTGAGCTCGCCGATCTTCTCGCGGTCCTTCAGCACGATGATGCGATCGCTCAGCCGCACGACCTCTTCGAGCTCGGACGAGATGAACACGACGGCGACGCCGTCTCCGGCGAGCTGGCTGATGCGGCGCTGCACCTCGACCTTCGCCGCGATGTCGATCCCCCGGGTGGGCTCGTCGAGGATCAGCACGTGCGGGCGCACCGCCAGCGCCCGAGCGAGAAGCACCTTCTGCTGCGTTCCCCCCGACAGGTGGCCGACCGGGCGGTCGAGATCCGCAGGGTCGAGATGCAGCGCCTCGACGTACGTCTCCACGAGCCCGCTCGATTCGGCGTGCGAAAGCGGACGAGTCCATCCACGGAGCGCCTGCAAGGACAGGATGATGTTCTCGCGCGCCGTGAGATCGCCGATGATGCCCTGCGTGCCCCGATTCTCAGCCGACAGCGCGATGCGGTGCCGCAGTGCGGCCGAGGGACTCCGCAGCTGAACCCGTTCGCCGTCGACCCAGAGCTCTCCGCTGTCGGTGCGCACCGAACCGCTGAGCAGCGACGCGAGTTCGGTGCGACCGGAGCCGCGGAGGCCGGCGAGCCCCACGATCTCACCCCTCTGGATCTCGACGTCCATCCGCTCCAGCTCGCCGCGTCGACCGACACCGGACGCCTGCATCGCCGGCTCTCCGTCGTACGCGTAGTGGTGTGCCTTGCGCTCGGAGCCGAGCGCTCTCAGACTGTCGATGTCCTTGCCGAGCATCTTCGAGATCAGATCGGCTCGGTCGAGATCGCGCGTCGCGTACTCGCCCACGCGGCGCCCACCCCGCAGCACCGTCATGCGGTCGCTGATCGCGAAAGCCTGCTCGAGGAAGTGCGAGATGAACAGGATCGCGACCCCTCGTTGACGGAGGCCCCGGATGACCCGCATCAGAGTGGCGACCTCGGCGACGTCGAGGCTCGACGTGGGCTCGTCGAGGATCAGCACCCTCGGGTCGTCGACGACCGCGCGAGCGAGCGCGACCAGCTGCTTCTGCGCCGGCGTCAGCAGCGACAGCGGCGTCTTCGGGTCGAGATCGTCGAGCCCCAGTCTGGCCAGCGCCTCGGCGGCATCCGCTCTGGTCCTACGCCAGTCGATGCCGAACCGGCCCCGTCGCTCTCGCCCGAGCATCACGTTCTCGGCCACGCTGAGGTTGGGGCTCAGCTGAGCCTCCTGGAACACCGTCGCGATGCCGGCCGCCCGACTGTCGGCGACTCCCGAGAAGCGACGCGGCTCGCCGTCGACGCAGACCACGCCTTCGTCGGGAGGGAGCGTGCCGGTGATCACCGCGACGAGCGTCGACTTGCCCGCGGCGTTCTCGCCCATCACGGCGTGCACCTCACCGGGGAACAGGCGGAAGTCGACGCCGTCGAGCGCGCGCACGCCCGGGAACTCGACCGTGATGCCCTCGAGCCGCACCACCGGCTCAGGACCATGGTCGGGTGTCATCGCACCTCCCTGGGTGCGGCCGACGAGTCGCGAGCGACGAGCTCGGTCGGGATGCGGGTGAGCGCGGGGATGTCACGGCCCTCGATCGCCGCGCGCAGCATCTCGACCACCGCGACACCCAGCGCTCCGAAGTCCTGACGCACTGTCGTGAGCGGAGGGATGAAGTGCCGCGCCAGCGGGACGTCGTCGAACCCGACCACGCTGAGGTCCCTCGGCACCTCGAAGCCCCTGTCGTGCAGACCGTGGATCAGCCCCATGGCCATGTCGTCGTTCGCGGCGAAGATGGCCGTGTAGTCCGGCAGCCTGGTGAGGCCCTTCGCGAAGTCGTAGGCGAAGTCGGCCGACCAGTCTCCGACGACGATCGGCCGTTCCCGGATGCCCCACGACTTGGCCCTCGTGTGGAACGCGCGCTCCCTCGCTCGCGCATCGAGCCAGTCCAGCGGGCCGGAGAGGTGCAGGATGTCGCGGTGCCCGAGCGCGACGAGATGATCGACCACCGACGTCGTGCCGGCGTGCTGGTCGATCGAGACGGTGAGGAAGGTCGGGTCCGCGTCGGCTTTGACGACGAGCATGGGCACGGTGATCGCGATGCGCCGCAGCGCAGCCACCGACGACGAACGGGGCGCGATCACGCACAGCGCGTCGACCCCCTGCGTCACGAGATGGTCGACCGCCTCCTGGGGAGACAGCGGGTCGCCCTCGTGCAGAGCGATCGGAGTGACCGAATACCCGGTGGCGCGCGCCGAGAGCTCGACGGCCCGCAGAATGCTGGTCGGGCCGTGCGCCACCGCGCTCTCGACGATCACGCCGATGCGGCGGGTGCGCTGGGTGGCGAGAGCCCTCGCGACGAGATTCGGGCGGTAGTCGAGCTCCTCGATCGCCTCGAGCACACGGCGCTTGGTGTCGGGCTTGATGTTCGGGTGATCGTTGAGAACCCGCGAGACCGTCATGTGCGAGACACCCGCGATGGTCGCGACCTGACGGATATTGGGCTTGTCTGAACCGACGTTCGCCATGCACACCTCCGTCGGCCGAGCCTCGGAGAATGTTACCGAGAACAACCGGGGCGGTGCAATGGAGCGCGCTACAGCCCGAGGCGCTCCAGGTACGGGTTCACGAGCCGGCGCTCGGGGTCGAATCGGGCGGCGAGCGCGGCGAAGTCGTCCCACCGCGAGTAGCGCGCGCGCACCTGAGCGGCATCGAGCGTGAAGACCTTGCCCCAGTGCGGGCGGGCGGTCTCGGGCAGTGCGGCCTCGAGCGTCGGCAGGAACTCACGCACCGCCGCCTCGTCGGGCTTCCAGGTGAAGTGGATGCCGACGGCATCCGTGCCCTGCGACGAGCTCAGCCAGAGGTAGTCGGGGGCGACAGTGCGGATCTCGTTCACGAGCAGCAGCGGCGCGATCTGACCGGCGAGCGTGCGCACCGCCTGGATCGCGGCGACCGCATCGGCGCGAGGCACGAGGTATTCGCTCTGGATCTCGGCGCCGGCCGACGGGGTGAACTCGAGCTTGAAGTGCGAGAGACGCTCGAACCACGGCCCGGGCACCCCGAGCTGCTCGGTGCACGCGACCGGATCGACCCCGATGATCGGATGCCGCTTCGCCGTCGCCGGCTCGCCGTCGATGCGTGAGAAGAGATCGGCTCGGGCGATCTCGCGCGCCTCGGGCTGACGCTGCTTGACCCAGATCTGATCGGCGACGTCGGTGTGCTCCCACCGCGAGAAGATGCTGACGCTGGTGCCGATGCTCGTCACCTCGTCGAAGTCGGCGAGGATCGCATCCCACGACGGATGCTCGAACACATGCTGCGCGACCTCATACGTCGGTTCGACGTCGAGGGTCACGTCGACGACCGCCCCGAGCGCGCCGAGACTGACGACCGCACCGTCGAAGTCGTCGTCACCGCGCTGCAACTCGTGAACCGCGCCCGAGGGCGTGACGATCGTCAGCGCGCGCACCGCGCTGGCGAGGGAGCCGATGGCGTCGCCCGAGCCGTGCGTGCCGGTCGCGACGGCACCGGCGATCGAGATGTGCGGCAGCGAGGCGAGGTTCGCGAGCGCCAGCCCCTCGGCGTCGAGGAGGGGGGCGATGTCGCCGTAGCGCAGGCCGGCCGAGACGCGCACGGCGTCGCGCGCCTCGTTCACCTCGAACACCCTCGGCATCCGGTCGAGAGCGATCAGCACGCCGTCGGTGTCGGCGATGTCGTTGAAGCAGTGCCGCGATCCGAGCATCCGCACCCACCCGCCGCGCGCGAACACCGCCTGAAGCTCATCGATCGTCGCGGGGTGCTCCACTCCGGATGCTCGGTAGGTGAGGTTTCCTGCCCAGTTGCGTTCGATCGTCATGGCGCCATGATAGCCACGCCCGTGCGGCCTACAACGATGGACCGGGGTGCCCGACGGGCCGGGCTAGGCTGACCGCATGACAGCGACGCCGCCGCCTCGAGCGACCATGAAGGACGTCGCGGCACTGGCCGGAGTCTCGATCAAGACCGTCTCGAACGTGGTGACCGGCACCGTCTCGGTGCGCGAGGAGACCCGCGTCAAGGTCGAGGCCGCGATGGCGCAGCTCGACTTCGTGCCCAACCTCAACGCCCGAGGTCTCCGCAAGGGACGCTCGGGCATCATCGCCGTCGCCCTGCCCGACCTCGCCACCGCGTTCTCGGCCGAGCTGTTGCACCGCATCGTCGAGACCGCACACGAGCGCGGCCTCGCGGTGCAGATCGAAGAGACGGCGACAGATCCCGCGCGCGAGAGGGAACTCGTCTCCCGCGCTCGCGCGCATCTGGTCGACGGTCTGATCCTCAACCCCATCCGGCTCGAAGACAGCGTGCTCGAGTTCGCCGACCGCCTGCCGCCGCTGGTGGTGATCGGCGAGGTCGAGCAGCACCGGGCCGACCACGTGCGCATCGACAGCAGGCGCGCTGCGGCCGACGCCACCCGACATGTGCTGTCGCGAGGCGCGACGCGCGTCGCCGTGATCGGGGCGGACTACGATTCGACTGTCGCCACGGCCACGAGCAGGCTTCGCCTCGACGGCGTGCACGACGCACTGCGCGAAGCGGGCATCGCCCCCGACCCCGCGCTGGAGATCAATCCGATGCCGTGGTCGATGACCGGCGGAGCCACCGGGGTCGAGACCCTGTTCCGCCGCGGGGTCGCCTTCGACGCGATCGTCGCCTTCACCGACACGCTCGCACTCGGAGCCCTGCATGCCCTGCATGATCACGGCGTCACCGTGCCCGACGACGTGATCGTCACCGGCTTCGACGACGTCGAGTTCTCGCGGTACACCTCGCCGTCCCTCACGACGGTCGCCTTCGATCGCCGCGCGTTCGCAGACGCCGCACTCGGCCTGCTCGAATCGCGGATGGATGACCGCGCCGCCCCGCCGCGCGCCCTCACCCTCTCTCATCACCTGCTCGAACGAGACAGCACGAATGCCGCTCCGCGCGGCTACCGGCCGTAGCGGCGCGCTCTCCTTTCGAATCGCTCACTTGGCAGATTCGAGCCCCAGAAACCTGCACAGTGAGCGATTCGAAAGTCCGGGGAGCACTTGCCGACGAGATTACATCGATGTAATGATGAACGCACCACGACCGCAGTCACAAAGGAGTGACGATGACACCCCCGCTCGATCTGTCTCGGCGGCAGTTCCTCACTGCCGCCTCCGTCACGGCCGCCGCGGCTCTGCTCGCAGGCTGCGCTCCGGGCACCGTTCCCGGCGCGAACGGTGCGAACACCACGACCCTGCAGTTCTGGCATCTGCTGTCCGGCGGCGACGGCGTCACCATGTCGCAGCTGCTCGACACCGCGAACAGCGCGCAGAACGCGTACAGCATCCGCCCCACCGTGCTCGCCTGGGGCACTCCCTATTACACGAAGCTTGCGATGGCGGGCGCCGGCGGCCGCGCCCCCGACGTCGCGATCATGCACGCGACGCGCACGGTCGGCTGGGCCCCCGGCGGCCTGCTCGACACCTGGGATCTCGACCGGCTCGCCTCGCTCGGCGTCGACAGCACGACCTTCCCGAAGCCGATCTGGGAGAAGGGCTTCGTCGGCGAGAACATGTACAGCGTCGCTCTCGACGCGCATCCGTTCGTGGCGATGTTCAACACCGACATCTGCGATGCCGCAGGCGTGCTCGATAGCGATGGGCGCCTCGCGGAGACATCGTCTCCTGACGAGTTCGTCGACCAGCTGCGCACGATCGGCGGCCAGGCCGACGGTCACGCGCTCTCGTACGGGTACCTCGGCGACGGCGCCCAGATGTGGCGCCTCTTCTACACGTTCTATTCGCAGCACGGCGGCGCGATGGAGCTCCCGCCAGGCGGCAAGGCCGTGATCGACAAGGATGCCGCGGTCGAGTCCCTCTCGCTCATGCGCACCCTGCTCGACGGCGAGATCGCCCTCGCCCAGGCCGACTACGGCAGCGCTGTCGCCGAGTTCGCGACCGGCAAGAGCGGGATGCTGTTCACCGGCGTCTGGGAGCTGCGCACCATGCAGAGCGCGGATCTCCCCTTCGACGCGACCATGATCCCCACGCTCTACGGCACGCCGGCGGTGTACGCCGACTCGCACTCGTTCGTGCTGCCGCACCAGGCCAACGCCGATGAGCGCAAGCGCGAGCTGACCTACCAGTTCGTCGCCGACATGCTGAAGGGCTCGTTCGGCTGGGCCGAGGCCGGGCACATCCCCGCGTTCCTCCCGGTGACCGAATCGCCCGAGTACGCCGATCTGATCCCGCAGGCCAACTACGCCGAGGCCGCGCAGCACGTCGTGTACGACCCCACCGCGTGGTTCACCGGATCGGGATCGAACTTCCAGGGCGAGTTCGGCGCCGCCGTGCAGGGCGTGCTGCTCTCGGGCGACGACCCCGCCGCCGCCATCGACCGCTTCGAGGCGCGCGTGAACACGCTGCTGCGACAGCCGAACCCGGCCGACCCCGAGGGGACGTTCGCATCATGACTCTCGCGACGGACTCCACCCGCACCATCGTCACCGGCTCGAAGTCGGCCTCGCCCACCCGGCGCCCCGGTTCGTCCCGCAACCGCGAGCAGCTCATCAGCTGGGCGTTCCTCGCGCCGTTCCTGATCGCGTTCGCGCTGTTCCTCGTCTGGCCGATCGTGCACGGCATCATCCTCAGCTTCACCGACCAGTCGCTCACCGGCGCCGGCGGGTCGTTCATCGGCTTCGCGAACTACGCCGAAGCGCTCACCGACCCCAAGATGTGGCAGTCGATGGGCAACACCGTGTGGTTCACGCTCCTGTCGACCGTGCCGCTCGTCGTGGTCGCGCTGCTCATGGCGGCGCTGGTCGACCGCGGCATCCCCGGCCAGTGGCTGTGGCGGCTGTCGTTCTTCATGCCGTACCTGCTGGCCTCGACCGTGATCTCGCAGATCTGGGTCTGGATCTTCAACCCGCAGATCGGCGCCGCGAACAACATCCTCGAGGCGTTCGGTCTCGAGCCTCTGGCCTGGCTGCAGAACCCCGACACCAACATGCTGTCGATCGTGATCGCCACCGTCTGGTGGACGGTCGGCTTCAACTTCCTGCTGTACCTCGCGGCGATGCAGAACATCCCGCCGCAGCAGTATGAAGCGGCATCCCTCGACGGCGCAGGGCCGTGGCGCCAGTTCTGGTCGATCACGCTCCCGCAGCTGGGACCGGCGACCGTGCTGATCCTGATCCTGCAGATCCTGGCCTCGCTGAAGCTCTTCGATCAGGCGTACCAGATGCTCGGCGGCGTCGCGAGCGACACCACCCGCTCGATCGTCCAGTACATCTACGAGGCAGGCTTCGTCAGCTACCGATTCGGCTACTCGGCCGCGATCTCCTATGTGTTCTTCGCCCTCATCGTCATCATCGGCGTCGCGCAGGCCTTGATCTCGCGCCGCCGGAAGGAGTCGCAGCTGTGATGTCCACCGCCACTCTCACCGAGACCATCACCACCTCCGCCTCCAAGCCCGGGCGCGCCCGTCGCTCGCACCTCCCGGGCCAGAAGCCGTTCGGCGCGCTGCGCATCAGCGCGCTCGTCGTGCTGATCATCCTCGCGATCGGTTGGCTGCTGCCGTTCCTCTGGGCGGTCGCGACCGCCTTCAAGACCGAGACGGATGCCGCCAGCGGCGACCCCTCGTGGATCGGCGCCTCCGGCCCGACGATCGAGGCGTTCACGGCGATCCTGTCGCAGGGCAACGTCTACACCTGGGCGTTCAACAGCCTGTGGACCTCGATCGCGGTGACCCTGATCACCCTGGCGATCTCGGCGCTGGCCGCCTACGCCTTCTCACGGCTCGACTTCACCGGACGCAAGTGGCTGTTCGTCGCGGTCATCGCCTCGATCGTCGTGCCGCCTCAGGTGCTGATCATCCCGCTCTTCTACCAGATGCTCGCGTTCAACATGATCGACACCTACTGGGGTCTGATCCTGCCGCAGGTCGTGGCCCCCGCGATGGTGTTCATCCTGAAGCGCTTCTTCGACGCGATCCCGATCGAGCTCGAAGACGCCGCCCGCGTCGACGGCGCCAGCCGCCTGCGCATCTTCTGGTCGATCGTGCTGCCGCTCTCGCGGCCGATCCTGGCATCCGTCGCGATCTTCGTGTTCATCGGCGCCTGGAACAACTTCCTCTGGCCGTTCCTCGTCATCAACGACACCACGCTGATGACGCTGCCGGTCGGACTCCAGACCGTGATCAGCGCCTACGGAGTGCAGTACGCCCAGGTCATGGCTCAGGCCGTGCTCGCCGCGCTGCCGCTGATCATCGTGTTCATCATCTTCCAGAAGCAGATCGTCAAGGGCGTCGCGACCAGCGGCTTCGGCGGTCAGTAGTCCCCCACCCGGCTCGAGAGCCAGAACCGGCCGCACAGCCAGATACAGGAGAGCAATGTCTCAGGCCCGCATCACCATCGATCGCGACTTCACCATCGCCGACGTCCCCCGGAGGCTCTTCGGGTCGTTCGTCGAGCACATGGGGCGCTGCGTGTACACCGGCATCTATGAGACGGGGCACCCGCAGGCCGACGAGCGCGGCTTCCGTCAGGACGTTCTCGCCCTGGTGAAGGAGATGGGTCCGACCGTGGTGCGCTACCCCGGGGGCAACTTCGTCTCGGGCTACCGCTGGGAAGACGGGGTCGGCCCAGTCGAGGACCGCCCGGTGCGGATCGACGGTGCGTGGCACACGATCGAGACCAACGCGTTCGGTCTGCACGAGTTCATGGACTGGGCGAAGGCGGCCGACGTCGAGGTCATGGAGGCCATCAACCTCGGCACCCGCGGTGTCGAAGAGGCGCGGTCGCTCGTGGAGTACGCGAACCACCCCGGCGGCACGTACTGGTCTGACCTTCGTCGCAAGAACGGTGCCGAGCAGCCCTTCGACATCAAGCTGTGGTGCCTGGGCAACGAGCTCGACGGACCGTGGCAGATCGGCGGCAAGACGGCGACCGAGTACGGGCGTCTGGCACAGGAGTCGGCCAAGGCGATGAAGCTCGTCGACCCGACCATCGAGCTCGTCGCGGTCGGTTCGTCGGCGCGGTCGATGCCCACGTTCGGCACCTGGGAGCACACGGTTCTCACCCACGCCTACGACGAGGTCGACTTCGTCTCGATGCACGCCTACTACCAGGAGCACGACGGCGACGCCGAGTCGTTCCTGGCGGAGGCGGTCGACATGGATGCCTTCATCGACGGCGTCATCGCGACCATCGACGCGGTGAAGGCCGCAGGCAAGCACACCAAGCAGGTCGACATCTCGTTCGACGAGTGGAACGTGTGGGATCAGCGGAAATTCAACGACGTCGAGTCGGTCGAGATCGCGAAGGCGGGCTGGAAGCAGCATCCGCGTGTGATCGAAGACACCTACAACGTGACGGATGCCGTCGTCGTGGGCACGCTGCTCAACAGCCTGCTGCGCCACGGCGACCGCGTGAAGATCGCCAACCAGGCGCAGCTCGTCAACGTGATCGCGCCGATCCGTTCGGAGGAGAACGGTCCGGCCTGGCGCCAGACGAGCTTCTGGCCCTTCGAGCGCATGGCGCGACTGGCCAAGGGACGCATCCTGCGCCTCGCGGTGTCGGCGCCCCAGATCGAGACCAAGCGCTACGGCGGGGTCGACGCGGTCGATGCCGCAGCCACGTGGGATGAAGAGACCGGACGCGTCGTCGTCTTCGTCGCGAACCGTTCGCTCGACGAGGAGAGCGACCTGACGGTCGAGCTCCGCGGACTCACCGGTCTGCGGGTCGTGAAGGCCGAGACGCTGACGATCCCCGAGGGCGGCGACCGCAAGACCGCGAACCTCGAGACCACGCAGGATGCCGTGCACATGGTTCCGCTGGCGGCCGCCGAGGTCGTCGACGGCGCGGTGCGCGCGACGCTCCCGCCGCTGTCGTGGTCGGTGATCGAGCTGGCCTGAGCGCCCAGCACCCCTGAACGCGACGAAGCCCGGTATCGATCGATACCGGGCTTTGTCGTGTCATGACCGGTGGGTTTTCCTGGCCGTCGATCACTCCGATGAGTCGTCAGCCGGCCACTCGACGCGGGGCCAGCCGTCTTTCCACGTGATCGGCAGCAGGCCGAGCGTGGCGACCCCGTCGGCGCGACCGTCGTAATAGTGGAACGCGAGCGTGCCGTCGAAGACCGACTGCCCACCCGGCCCGATCCGCTCGCCGTCGGTGGTGAGCACGACGGTGCCGCCGTCGTCGAGCAGGGCGCCGCCGTCGGCATCCAGATACGGACCGCCGACCGAGGTCGACCTGCCCACGATGATCTCGTAGGTGCTGTCGACGCCGCGGCAGCAGAAGCCGCGGGAGGCGAACAGATAGTAGGTGCCGTCGTGCGCGACGATGAACGGGGCCTCGATGGCGTTCTCGATCAGCCCGCGGTCGGCCAGACGCAGAGGCTCGTCCTGGTCGGCACGCAGACCGCTCGGCCACGACAGCTGCACCATTCGGATGCCCGACGAGAACGACCCGAACGACATCCAGGGCACACCGTTCTCGTCTTCGACGATCCCGGGATCGATCGCGTTGAAGTCGGTCCCTGCCGAGGCGATGACCTCGCCGCGGTCGACCCACTCGTACTCCGGATTCTCGGGGTCGAGCGTGGTGTTGGTCGCGAGTGCGATCACCGACGTACTGGAGCCGAAGGTCGATGCCGAGTAATAGAGGTACCAGATGCCGTCATGCTCGTAGAGCTCGGGGGCCCAGAGATTGTCGACACCCGGCACCGCTTCTGTCAGCCACTCCGGCTTCTCGGCCCACATCTCGCCGACGTACTCCCACGCGATCCCGTCGTCGGACCGCCGGATCTGCACGGTGCCGTCGCCGATCTGCCCGTTGCCCGTCGAGTAGATGAATGCGTCGTCCCCATCCCGCGCGTAGGCGGGGTCGTGCACGAACACGTCGCCCGAGAGGGTCTCCGCCGGGGCCGCTGCCCCCGGCGGAGACCCGCAGCCGGCCAGCGCCGCCGCGAGAGTGAAGACTGCGGCGGCGCCGGCCAGGCGTGCGAGGCGGATCATGCCGATCAGCCGAGGGCGAGCGCCGACCACGAGACCGGAGGCAGGGTGACGGTGAGCACGCCGTCGGCGATCACCGCGCCGTCGAGGCTCTTCAACCCGACGCGCTCCTGGTCTGCGAGCGTGTTCTTGGCGTACACATCGTCGTCCCACACGGTGACCGCCTCGTCGATGCGGGTCGCACCGAGTTCGGACACCGCGATGCTGACCTCGATCGCCTCGGTCTGGCTGCGGTTCACGAGGAACACCGCCGACGCCGTGCCGTCGGTCGTCACCACCGAGTCGACGAGCGGAGCGGATCCGTGCACCGCCGTCTCATAGGTCGGCACGTCGATGCGCGGCTTCACGATCTCGCCCTTCGCGAGTCGCGACGTCACCGAGAACGGGAAGAATGTGGTCTGACGCCAGGCGGCGCCGCCCGGCTCGGTCATGATCGGGGCGATGACGTTGACGAGCTGTGCGAGCGAGGCCGACGCCACGCGGTCGTGGTTCTTCAGCAGGGTGATGAGCAGGTTGCCGAGCACCACGGCGTCTGCCACCGAGTAGACGTCCTCGAGCTGACGCGGCGCGACGCGCCACTCGTCGTTGACCTCGTCGGAGGCCTGATGCTCGTCGAGATACCAGATGTTCCACTCGTCGAACGAGAGCTTGATCTTCTTCGACGACTTGAGCTTGTTGCCGACGTGATCGGCGGTGGAGACCACCGTCTCGATGAAGTACTGCATGTCGAGCGACGAGGCGAGGTACGACGCGAGGTCGCCACCCCGCTCCTGGTAGTACGCGTGGCACGAGATGAAGTCGACGTGCTCGTAGGCATGCTCGAGCACCGTGCGCTCCCAGTCGCCGAACGTCGGCATCGACGACCCCGACGACCCGCACACGACGAGCTCGAGATCCTTGTCGGCGGCCTTCATGGCCTGCGCGGTGCGGGCGGCGATCTTGCCGTAGTCGTCGGCCGTCATATATCCCGTCTGCCAGGGGCCGTCCATCTCGTTGCCGAGGCACCACATGCGGATGTCGTGCGGCTCGACGGTGCCGTTCGCGATGCGCTGGTCGCTGAGCGCGGTTCCCGACGGGTGGTTGCAGTATTCGAGCAGGTCGAGGGCTGCCTCGATACCGCGGGTGCCCAGGTTCACGGCCATCATGAGCTCGGATCCGGTGAGTGCGAGCCAGCGGGAGAACTCGTCGACGCCGACCTGATTGGTCTCGATCGAGTGCCAGGCGAGATCACGGCGCACCGGTCGCTGATCCCGCGGTCCCACCGAGTCCTCCCAGCGGAAGCCCGAGACGAAGTTGCCGCCGGGATAGCGGATCGTGGTCGAGCCCAACTCGCGCACGAGGTCGACGACGTCGAGACGGAAGCCGTCTTCATTGGCCGTCGGATGCCCGGGCTCGTAGATGCCGTCGTAGACGCAGCGGCCGAGGTGCTCGACGAATGAGCCGAAGATGCGTCGGTCGATCGTCGCGACGACCGCCTCGCGGTCGATGGAGATGCGTGCCTTGGTCACAGGGGTTTCCTTCTCTGTACGGGCCGACTCGGCGAGCAGGCGTAGGGGTCGGTGGGGAGAGATCAGTACGGGGAATCGGTGGTCTCGGCGTCGCGAGAATCGATCGCCGCCAGGCGCCGATCGATCATGTGCACCACGACGGCGAGCGGAAGTGAGGCTCCGACGAGCGGGATGACGACCGGGAAGACAGCGGCGATCACCGCGAAGGCGACGAGCACCACGAGCACCCCGATGCCGGTGAGCGGGGTGGAGAGCACCAGGGGCAGCGCGTAGCGCAGCACGGCGAGAGGGGCGTCGCGGTAGCGCACGAGCAGCGTCACGCACACGATCCACATCAGCAGCACCGCGAGCGCTGTGACCGAGGTCAGCACGGTCAGCACGGCCGCCGGCGGGCCGTCGAGTCTCGGCAGCACGACGGCGTCCGCGGCGAGCAGCACGCCCGCGGCGAGGAACGGGATGCCGGTCAGGTTGGCCCGGACGAACGATGCGCGGTACGCGCGGATGAATCGACGCACGGTGCCGGCCCCCACGTCGTCGCCGTCGCCGGCACCGGCGCCGTGGAGCAGTACGGTCGCCGCGGCCACGCTCGCGGGCATGAGCCCGAGCACCCCGAGGCCGACCACGACTCCCGCCGCGAAGAGCAGGTTCACCAGCACCAGCGTGCAGACGGCCTGCAGCACCTGCATGATCCGGCCGGTCCAGCCGAGTCCCACCTGCGCATCGGCGCTCACGAGCGCACCGCCTGCGAACCGCTCCAGACGACGCCGCGCTCGTCGATGCCACTGAAGGCGAGCACCGTGCGGCGGGCGACGGGATCCCAGGCGCCGAACACGACGGCCTCGAGCACCACGGCCTCGGCATCCACATCCGCATCCGCATCCGCCGACACCCGCAGGATCAGCGAGGCGGCCACCGGATCCCCGTCGCACGACAGCGTCGACTCGCAGTGCACGCGACGAGCATCGACCATCGTCGACGTCTCGGGGGCGAAGCGCACGGCATCCCACTCCCCCGCGACCGGCTCGGCCACGGCCAGCCGCTCGGTGCCGAGTCCGGCGAACGGATGCGGCGAGACGACGGGCCAGCCGGATGCGGTCCAGTGCACGCGCCGCACCTGCGCCTCGTGCAGCGTCGGATCGTCGGCGAAGCGCACGTGGTGCACCATGAAGGTCGCGTCGCCGTCGTGGAAGATCGAGTTGTGTCCCGGCGCGATGAGGCCGACGCCGCCGGGGAATCGCAGTCCACCGAGTATCTTCGTGCCGGTGACGAGCGCCTCGTCGTCGCACGGCGAGGTCAGGTCGCGCCCCTGATGGTCCCGATACGGACCGGTGATCTCGTCTGCCACTCCGACGCGCACGCTGTAGGTGTCGACCAGCGAGTCGAACGAGACGAACAGCACGTAGCGGTCGTCCTGATCGCGGTGCAGCACGTATGCCCCCTCGATCGCACCGTCGACGCTCTGCGGCCGCCGGGCGATCAGCACGCCGGGCTCGTCGCGCAGACGCAGACCCGTCTCGCGCGACAGCTCGACCGCACGGATGCCGTCGAAGAACGATCCGTAGAGCATCCACGGCGCGCCCGTCCTGTCGACGATGACGGCGGCGTCGATCGCGTTGCATCCGTCGCGATCGTGACTCGTGGAGATCACGATGCCACGGTCGACCCAGGGCCCCGCGAGATCGGTCGCCGTCGCCAGGCCGATGGCCGAGGTGCGGGACCCGAAGGTCGACGCCGAGTAGTACATGTGCCAAAGGCGGGAGCCGTCAGCGGTCGGCCAGCGCACGACCTCGGGAGCCCACAGTCCAGAGGCCCCGCTCCACTCCCGCGCCTGATCGGGCACTCCGTCGAGCGCGGTGCCCCGATACGTCCACTCCACCAGGTCGGGCGACGTGCGCACGTGGGCTCCGGCCGGCACCCGATCGGCGCCGGCCACGGCATCCGTGGAGAACATGTACCAGAGCCCGTCGTCGCCGCGGACGACGGTCGGATCGTGTGCGTGCCTGGCACCCCAGGTCGAGGTGTCGATGTCGATATCGGCGTGCATGTCAGCCCTTCGCTCCGGTGAGCGCCACGGATTCGATGATCTGCTTCTGGAACACCACGAACACGGTGAGCACCGGGATCAGCGCGATGAACGACGCCGCCATGATCAGCGGGTAGTCGGTCTGGCTGGCGTAGGTGGCGTTGAAGCTGGCGATCACGAGCTGCAGCGTCTGACGTTCCGGGGTGTTCAGGTAGATGATCGGTGCGAGGTAGTCGTTCCACACGGCCATGAACCACAGGATGAACTGCGCGGCGATGGCCGGCCGGATGGCCGGGAAGATGAGCGTCCCGAAGATGCGCAGGTACCCGGCGCCGTCGAGCTTCGCCGCCTCGATGATCGAGTCCGGCACCGAATCGAGGTACTGGCGCAGGAAGAAGATCATGACGATGTTGCCGAAGATCCCCGGCAGGATCAGCGGCCAGAGCGTGTCGACCAGTCCGGCGTTCGCGAACATCGTGAACTGCGGGATCATGATCGTCGGGAACGGGATCATGATCGCTGCGAGCAGCGACAGGAACACGACGTTCTTGAACGGCAGCCGCATCTTCGCGAACGCGAACGCCGCGATCGCGGAGCTCACGGTGCCGACGATCGTGACACTCACCGACACGATGAGGCTGTTCACGATGCCGCTCGCGAGCGGACCGGCAGACCAGACCCGGATGTAGTTCTCCCACTGCACCGGATCGGGGATCCACTGCGGCGGCAGCGCGAAGACCGCCTCCTTGGTCTTGAGCGAGGTGCTGAAGGTCCACAGCAGCGGCGCGATCATGATCACGCCGCCGAGCGACAGCACTGTGAGGAGGATGGCGTCGACGAGGCGGCGACGGGCGGTGCGCGACCGACCCGTCGTCACGCCGTTGCCGGTGGGACGCCCCACGCCTCCGCGGAGCGTGCGGCGACGACGGGCGGTGGGGACGGTGACCGCGACGGTGTCGTCGGCGGTCTCGGATACGAGCTGACTCATGATGGGCCTCAGTCGATCGAGAACTGGAAGCGGCGATTGATCCGGAATTGGATCGCGGTGATCACGAAGACCAGGAGCCCGAGCACCACCGACATCGCCGTGGCGTAACCCATCTGCAGGTAGTTGAATGCCTTCTGCCAGATGTACCAGACGATGGATGCCGTGGAGAACTCGGGACCACCGGTCGGGGTCATGATGTTGATCTCGATGAAGATCTGCGCTCCGCCGATGATGCTCGTCACGACGAGGAAGAACGTCACGGGGCTGAGCATCGGGATCGTGATGTGGCGGAACTGCTGGAACGCGTTCGCCCCGTCGATGGCCGCTGCTTCATAGAGGTGCCTGGGCACCGACTGCAGCGCCGCGAGGTACAGCAGCATCGAGAAGCCGAGTCCCTTCCAGACCGACATGATGATGATCGCGGGCTTCGCGGTGTCGGCGTTCTGCAGCCAGTTCGGGCCGTCGATGCCGACGATCGCCAGCACCTGGTTGATGAGCCCGAAGTCGCCGTTGTACGCCCACTGCCAGAGGATCGCGACGGCGGCGAGAGACGAGATCACCGGCACGTAATAGACGGTGCGGAAGAAGGTCGTGCCGCGCATCTTGCGGTTGAGCGCGAGAGCGAGCAGCAGCGAAAGGACGAGTCCGATCGGGATGCCGATCATCAGGAAGACGGTGTTGCCCATCGCCTGCCAGAAGTACGGGTCGTTGAACATCTCGACGTAGTTGTCGAATCCGTTGAAGACCGGGTCGCTCAGACCGTTCCACTTGGTGAACGAGGCGTAGAACGAGAACAGCAGCGGGTACGCGATGAAGATCAGGAAGCCGAGCACGGGGATCGCGACGAACGCGGCCGCGACGAGATGTTCACGGCGGTGCAGTCGGGATCGACGGGATGTCATCGTCGTCGACATGGGTCACCTCTTCTCAGAGAACGGGGACGGATGGAGCCGAAGGGTGGCAGCGGGGCCGCGCACAGGCACGGCCCCGCAGGATGATCAGCCGATGCCGGCGTCGGCGTTGGCCTTGTCGAGGAGTTCCTGCATGCGCGGCTGCACCTCGGAGAGGTAGTCGGCGGCGGTCTGCTTGCCGTCGAGCACGGGCTGGATGTTCTTGAAGAGCTCGTCGTACCATTCGGCGCTGTAAGTCGTGTTCGCGGGCAGGGCGCGACCGTCCTCGTTGAC
This sequence comes from Microbacterium sp. AC145, assembly GCF_979258505.1. Taxonomy (NCBI): domain Bacteria; kingdom Bacillati; phylum Actinomycetota; class Actinomycetes; order Micrococcales; family Microbacteriaceae; genus Microbacterium; species Microbacterium sp. AC145. The sequence goes on along the minus strand of NZ_OZ409859.1, from coordinate 3,661,237 downwards.
GATGTCGAGGAACTCCTGCTTGTTGGCGGGAGGCAGCGTCGCAGAGGCCACCCAGGTGTCGGCCATGTCCTTGAGGTTCGGAACCTGCACCCCGGCGTCGACGAGCGACTGCTGCGCGGTCTCGTCGGTGGAGAGGTAGATGGCGAGCTTCGTCGCGAGGTCGGCATTCTTGGAGGACTCGGCGACCGCGATGCCGAGCGTCCCGATCCAGGTGGAGGTCTCGCCGGTCGAGCCGACCGGGTACGGGATCAGATCCCAGTCGAAGTCCAGCGTCTCGTAGGTGGGCACGTCCCACGGGCCGACGGGGAAGAACCCGATCTCGCCCTGCATCCATCGCTGGTAGGTGTCGAGGGTCTGCGCATCGGTCACCGACGGCGTCACCTGCGCGACGTTCTGCATGTCTGCGAAGAACTGCAGGGCCTCGGCGAACTCGGGGCTGTCGACCGTGACCTCGGTACGGTCCTCGTTCAGCCAGTCGCCGCCGTTCGACCAGACGAAGGACTGCAGGTTCCACTGCACGTTGAGTCCGGTGCCCCACTGATCGAGAACGCCGTCGCCGTCGGTGTCGAGTGTCAGCCTCTTCGCGACGTCGATGAACTCGTCCCAGGTGTAGGGATCGTCGGCCGAGGGCAGCGGGATGCCCGCTGCTTCGAACATGGTCCTGTTGTAGCCGAACGAGAAGGGGCCCACGTCCTTGGGCATCGCGTAGATCGGGCCCTGCCCCATGAGTGATCCGTCGAAGCGGTAGCTGTCGACGCCGTACTGCCAGACGTTGTCGAGATCGACAGAGGCCTCGACCTCCGTCGTGATGTCCTTGATGATCCCGGACTTCACGTACGCCTGCACACTGCCTGGGTCGACGTAGAAGACGTCGGGGATCTGCTTGCCGGTGATCGCCGCCTTGAGCTTGGTGCTGTACTCGTCTGCCGTCGTCATGATGATCTTCACCGTGACGTCGTTGTCCTTCTCGAACTGCTCGATCGCCGCGGTGTACGCCGCCTTCTCCGCGTCGCTGCCGCGGAACATGAAGGTGAGGGTGTCGCTGTCGCCGCCTGCTGCGGCGCCACTCGAGCATCCGGTGAGTGCTGCCGAGGCGAGGGCGATGACGCCGGCGACGGCCAGGATCCGTGACTTCATTGTGCTGTGATTCCTCTCGGGAGGTGACTGCGTTGTCGTCGCTCGGCTACTCCGCGTGAGCGATCCCATTGATTTACAACGTTGTAGTAAACGTTGTAAAAGTATTGTGACCCGGTTTGCCAGAACTGTCAATCACCAGTTCCGGAGGCGGTCGGATCGTCCGCTGCGGGGAGGATCAGACCGAGGGAGCGGATTCCCGCTCGAGGATGCGGTAGTCGGCGAGAAGCGTGCGCGGCGGGGCACCGGCGTCCCCGGCGATCCGCGCGAGCAGTGTCGACACCGCCGTCTTGGCGATCCACGCGCGACCCGGATCCACCGTCGTCAACGACGGGATCGAGTAGGCGGCCTCATCCAACCCGTCGAAGCCGACGACCGCGACGTCGTCGGGCACTCGACGTCCCGACTCCTGCAGCACCCGCATCGCACCGAGCGCGAGGGTGTCGTTGAGCCCGAACACCGCATCGAATTCGCCGCCTCGGGCGAGCAGCTCGCGCATGGAATCGGCACCGTTGGCCCGATGCCACAGGGTCGTGTACCCGATGATCGTCTCGTCGTAGGCGATGCCCGCGGCATCCAGCGCCGCACGATAGCCCTGCAGACGCAGCGCCGCAGAGCCGATGACCTCGCCCTCGTGCGCGCCGACCACGGCGATGCGGCGCCTGCCCTGCGCGAGCAGATGCTCGGTCGCCGCGCGAGCCGCCTCGACGTTGCGCATGGTGACGTGATCGGCGGGACCGTCGAAGATGCGCTCGCCGAGCAGCACCAGCGGGAACGACACGTCCAGCGCCGCGGCATCCTCCTGCCCCATGCCCAGCGGGCTGAAGATCAGACCGTCGGTCAGCTTGAGCCGGGGGCTGCGCAGCAGATCGAGCTCGCGAGTGCGGTCTGCGCCGGTCTGCTCGACGAGGACCACGACTCCCGCAGCCTCCGCCTCCTGGATCACGAGAGCCGCGAGCTCGGCGAAGTACGGCAGCCCGAGATCCGGCAGCGCGAGGGCGATCGCACCCGTGCGTCCCGAACGGAGATTGCGCGCCGTGAGGTTGGGTGTGTAGCCGAGCTCGGCGATCGCCGCCTCGACCTTCTCGCGCGTCGCCGGACGGATGTGCGGGTAGTCGTTGATGACGTTCGACACCGTCTTGATCGAGACGCTCGCGAGGCGCGCCACGTCGTGCAGCGTCACCGCCATGTCGCCTCCAGGATCAGTGCGGTGCCGACGTTGCAGAAATGCTGTCCCACCGCGTCATCACCCTACACAGAAGAAGCCCGGCATCCGTGGGATGCCGGGCTTCCTCATGTCAGATCGCGATCAGGTGATCAGCTCTCGATCGTCTGACGACGACGAGCGAGGAGCAGGAATCCACCCGAGAGCAGTGCGAGAGCGATCGCCGCTGCGGTGAGCGGGACGATCACGTCGCCACCGGTGTTGGCGAGGCCGCCGTCACCGGGAGCGGCTGCGCCGCCCTCACCCGGAGCCGGAGCAGCTCCGCCGCCACCGACGACCGGAGCCGCGAGGACCGAGAAGGCCACGTCGGTCGGAGCCGAGGCGGCACCGCCGATGGACTGCGTCACCGACACGGTGTACGTGCCGGGCTGCAGAGCCGCACCGAAGTCGACAGCCCACGATCCGCTCTCGACCGTGGCCGTGAACGTGCCGCTGGCTGCGGCGAAGGATGCCGCGAGGGCCGCCGTCGTTCCTGCCGCCGGTGCCGGCTCGGCGCCGGTGAGCGTCACGGTGACGGTCGCACCGCTGATGCCGGTACCCGAGAGGACCGAGGGTCCCCCGTCGTGCGGGAACTCCGCGCCGTTGGCGACCGAGGTCACAGCGGGCGCGGCGGGGACGACCGCGAAGGTCGAGGTCGCCTCAGGCGAGACCTCGTCGACACCCTCGATGGTGCGGGTCTGGGTGACGACGATCTTGTGCTGCGGGGTGTACCCGAGCTTCAGTCCGTCGACAGTCCAGTTTCCGTCAGCGGCGACGACGGCCGTGCCGAGGGTCTCGCCCTTGACGTTGCTGACCGTGATCTCGGCGGTCGGGAGTCCGGTGCCGGAGACCGCGGTGACGGGCGCGTTGACCGTGGAGCCGTCGGCAGGCGACGTGATGACCGGTGCGAGGAGCGGAGCGGGAACCACCGTCAGGTTCAGCGTGGTGGTCGGCGAGGTGCTGAAGCCGTTCACACCGGTGATGGTGATCTCCGCGGCACCGAGGTCGACGGGTCCGACGAACGAGAACGCTCCGTCGACGACGTCGACGGTCTGCTCTGCGCCGAGTCCGGTGACGGTCACGGTGTCGGATCCGGGAGCGGTGCCGGTGATGGTCGCTCCGGGGTTGACCTCATCGCCGCTGGCCAGGTCGTTGACGACCGGTGCGTCGAGGTCGAGTGCGACCGTGTAGCCATCGGTCTTGGGAAGCGCGGTGACGAGCGATGCCGACCAGGTGAACTGCTCCTGGGTCGGGCTCGCAGGCGAGCCACCACTGATGAGGCCGACAGCTGCGTTGCCCTGGATGACGGCTCCACCCGAGTCGCCGGGGCCGGCGAGCGTGTTGCTCGAGAAGCCCTGCACCCAGTGACCGTCGATGCTCGCCCATCCGTCGAGGACGTCATCCGCGTCGACTGCGCCGGTGGTGAAGCCGGTCGTGCGACCGCTCTTCTGCACCTCGCCGAGCGAAGGAGCGGCGACAGACTTGATCTCGATGACGCTGTCAGCCAGCGAGCTGAGCGAGTCTCCGGCCGTCGTCCAGTCGGTGACGGCGGGAACCGGGTTCCATCCGGACCCCTCGGCGATGTCGATGACCGAGATGTCGGTCGCGTTCGGGTCGCCGTTCGTGCCGAGGCTGCCGTTGGCGCCACCGAACTGGGCGAAGCTGAACTTTCCGAGCAGTTCGATGGAGCTCGGCAGTGCGACCTGGTCGCTACCGGCGGCTGCTTCGCTGCTGGGAACGGTCAGGGTGGTGTCGGTGAGGCGCTCGTCGTTCTCACCGAAGGCGCAGTGTCCTGCACTCAGGAGCGCCGGGTCACCGGCGGGCGAGAATGCCGCGAAGCCGAGCGAGCACGACCATGCGGCGTTGCCGGGCTCGTTCGCGAGGAAGCCGGGAAGGTCGGGAGAGACCGACAGGTAGCCCTGTCCACCGACGACGTCACCCTCGGCGAAAGCCGAAAGGGTGCGTTCGACCGTGACGACCGACGGATTGGCGAGCTCGGCCTTGGCTGCGACGTTGTCGATCGCTGCGCCGCTGGTCGGGCTCTCGGCGGTCACGACGACGACTCCGGTGCCGTCGGCCTTCTTGCCGAATGCGACGACCTCGACGCCCTCGTCGGCAGCCTGCTTCGTGGCCTCGAGGATCTCGGCGTCGGGGCCGCTCTGGCTCGACGCCTCCGTCGGCTCGGGGGCCGGTGCAGATCCGTCCTCTGCGAACGCGACAGGCGCTCCGAGGAAGATGCCCGACAGCGCGAGCGTCGTGGCGGCGGTCAACGCCAGAGGGCGTCGACCTGTCACTCTGTGCTTCATGTGATGTATGTCCTTGCTGGTCACGGATCGTCAGTCAGTTTCAGTTCCGGCACGCGCACGGAGCACAGAACCGGCCGCCTCCCGGTGGAGGCGTGAACTGCGACGCTGGCCCCCCGACAAGCAGGATCCTGCCCGTCGGGACGAACAGGGATCTCAAGCAGAGTACCCAGTAAATCCACAGAATGGGAGAATTGTTTACCAGAATTTTGCCATTTGACCTGGCACTCGTTTGCGGGGTATACGCGCGAGGCGCCGCGGCCCGACATTCACCTTCCGCACCGTCGAATCCGCTGAGAACTCAGTATTTCGGCTGCCGACCCGGTTACCATGACCAGCATGAGCACCCACCGCAGAGCACGAAACCTCGTCGGCCTCGCGATGCTGGGAGCCTTCGCCCTGCTGGGCACGGCCTGTGCGACCGGCACCCCGGGCGACGCCCCGACATCGACTCCCGAGCCGAACAGCGAAGAGGCGGCCGTCGTCGAGAAGCTCGTCGGACTCTGGGGAGAGAACGCCGCAGGGCAGCCGCACCTGGAGTTCGCCGCCGACGGCACGGTCACCGGCAGCGACGGATGCAACGGCGTCACCACGACCTACTCGGTGAACGGTGACCGCGTCGACCTCGCTCGGTTCGCCTCGACGCTCAAGGCCTGCCCCGGCGTCGACGACTGGATGCGCGGCGTGCGCGCCGTCGAACTCGACGGCGACGTGCTCGTGATCATGGATGCATCGGGCGCCGAGCTCGGCAACCTCACCCGCTCCAGCTGACCACTCCCCCGGTCGTTGAGCGAGCCCGGCGAAGCCGAGCGAGACGAAACGCCCCCGGTCGTTGAGCGAGCCCGGCGAAGCCGAGCGAGACGAAACGCGGTGACGTCCTCGGATCGCCCCACCACGTTTCGACTCAGGCGACTCCGTCGTCTTCACTCAACGACCACCACCCGCCCCGGTCGGTGAGCGAGAACGGCGAAGCCGAGCGAGACGAAACGCGGTGACGTCCTCCTATCGCCCCACCACGTGTCGACTCAGGAGACTCCGTCGTCTTCACTCAACGACCACCACCCGCCCCGGTCGTTGAGCGAGCCCGGCGAAGCCGAGCGAGACGAAACGCGGTGACGTCCTCATATCGCCCCACCACGTGTCGACTCAGGCGACTCCGTCGTCTTCACTCAACGACCAGCACCCTCCCCGGTCGTTGAGCGAGCCCGGCGAAGCCGAGCGAGACGAAACGCGGTGACGTCCTCATATCGCCCCACCACGTGTCGACTCAGGCGACTCCGTCGTCTTCACTCAACGACCAGCACCCTCCCCGGTCGTTGAGCGAGCCCGGCGAAGCCGAGCGAGACGAAACGGAGTCAGCCTTCGACGTGTCGTTCGTCGACGCCGTCGTAGAACGACAGCGGGCGGATCAGCGCGTTCGCGCCGGCCTGCTCGATGATGTGCGCCGTCCACCCGGTGACCCGCGCCGCGACGAACAGCGGCGTGAAGGTGAGCGTGTCGAAGCCGATCAGGTTGTACGCCGGGCCCGACGGATAGTCGAGGTTGGGGTAGATGCCCTTGCGTACGACGAACTCCGACTCGAGCGCGTCGTACAGCTCGGCCACCTCTGCCCGGTCGTAGTGCTCGACGAGCGTGTCGAGTGCCGCCTTCATGGTCGGCACGCGGGAGTCGCCGCTCTTGTAGACGCGGTGGCCGAAGCCCATGATCTTGCGCTTCTCCGCCAGAGCCGCATCAAGCCACGGCACCACGTTCGAGGCGTCGCCGATCTCGTCGAAGATGTGCAGCACGGCCTCGTTCGCCCCGCCGTGCAGCGGTCCCTTGAGCGCGCCGATCGCGCCGACGACGGCCGAGTACAGGTCGCTGAGCGTCGAGGTGATCACGCGGGCCGTGAACGTCGAGGCGTTGAAAGAGTGCTCGGCGTACAGGATCATCGAGCGGTTGAACGCGTCGACGACGACCGGGTCAGGCTCCTCCCCGAACGTCATCCAGAGGAAGTTCGCCGAGTAGTCGAGGTCGTCGCGCGGCGCGATCGGCTCCTGCCCACGACGACGGCGCTGACCGTAGGCGACGATCGCCGGCAGCGCGGCGAAGAGGCGGATGCTGCGCTCGAGGTTCTCCTCGGGGCTGCCTCCGGCATCCAACACAGACCCACCCGCGTTCGTGTCAGCGGCGCCGATCACGCTGACCGCCGTGCGCACCTCGTCCATCGGATGCGCCTCGACGGGGATCAGGTCTATCGCCGCCTTGACGGTATCGGTCAGCGCACGGTGCTCGCGCTCGGTCGCACGCAGGGCTGCCAGCTGCGCGGCATCCGGCAGCTCGCCGTGCCACAGGAGGTACGCGACCGCCTCGAACGACTGGGTCGACGCCAGCTCCTGCACGGGATACCCGCGGTAGAGCAGGCTGTTCGTCTCGGGGTTGACCTTCGAGATCGCTGTGGTGTCGACGACGACTCCCGCGAGGCCCTTCTTGATGTCCGGCTCGGTCATGCTCACTCCTTCGTCACGGTGAAGCCTGCGACGCCCGAGTCGAATTCCTTGTAGGACTCGTAGTCGATCAGGTCGTAGAGATCTGCACGGTGCTGCATCTCACCGAGCTTCGAGGTGAGATGCCCCTCCTCGTTCAGCGTATCGAGCGCTCGGCCCGCCGCGCCCATCGCGATGCGCAACAGCGACACCGGCCAGATGACCATGTTCACCCCGGCATCCCGCAACTGGTCGACCGAGAAGAGGTCGCTCTTGCCGAACTCGGTCATGTTGGCGAGGATCGGCACGTCGAGCGCCTCTGCCATCGCCTCGAATTCGGAGAGCGTGCGCATCGCCTCGGGGAAGACGGCATCGGCCCCGGCATCCACCAGCGCCTTGGCGCGATCGATCGCGGAATCGAGCCCCTCGACCGCGCGGATGTCGGTGCGCGCCATGACCAGGAAGTTCGGGTCGCGACGGGCATCGGCGGCTGCGCGGATGCGACGGATCGCCGTGCTCTCGTCGACGACGCTCTTGCCGTCGAGGTGACCGCAGCGCTTCGGGTTGATCTGATCTTCGATGTGCGTGCCGGCGAGGCCCGCGTCTTCGAGCTCCTGAATCGTGCGGGCGACGTTCATCGGCTCGCCGAAGCCGGTGTCGGCGTCGACGATCGCGGGGATGTCGGTCATCCGCGCGATCTGCTTGGCGCGGCCTGCGACCTCGGTCAGGGTGGTGAGGCCGATGTCGGGCACCCCGAGGTCGGCAGAGAGCACCGCGCCCGAGATGTAGACCCCGTCGAAGCCCTTCTGCTCGATCAGTCGGGCGCTCAGCGGGTTGAAGGCTCCGGGGAACCGCAGCAGCTCACCGCTCGCGAGGCGCTCGCGGAACAGACGGCGCTTCTCGGCCGGGGTGACGTGGGAGTACAGCATCAGAACATCCCTCTCAGTGTGTCTGCGGCTTCATGCCGCGTTTCGTCTCGCTCGGCTCCGCCGCGCTCGCTCAACGACCGGGGACTCCACGACCCGAATCCGCCGCGCTCGCTCAACGACCGAGGATTCCAGGACCCGAATCCAGCGTGCTCGCTCAACGACCGGGGATTCCACGACCCGAATCCGCCGTGCTCGCTCAACGACCGGGGATTCCACGACCCGAATCCGCCGTGCTCGCTCAACGACCGGGGATTCCAGGCTTGGTCGTTGAGCGACGCCCGCGAAGCGGCCGGAGACGAAACGCGGTGAGGCAGCATCAGAACAGGCCCTTCGGGGCGTCGGCGCCCTCGAGCAGACCGGGCTTCGCGATGATCGACAGTTCGCCGACCTCGGCCGCCGTGAGCTCGGGCAGACGCTGCACCAGCTCGAGGAAACGCTCGATCTCGGCGGGCTCGAGCACCGGCTCGGCCAGCAGACGGAACTTCGCGATGTAGTTGTCGCGGGCGAACGGTCGGGCGCCGAGCGGATGCGCGTCGGCGACGGCGATCTCGTCGACGACGGTCGTGCCGTCGATCAGGCGGAACTCGACGCGACCGCCGAACGCCTTCACGTCGGGATCTTCCGAGTGGTAGCGGCGCGTCCACTCGGCATCCTCGGCCGTGGTGATCTTGTGCCACAGCGCGACGGTGTCTTCGCGGCCCGCACGCTCGGGAGTGTACGAGTCGACGTGGTGCCAGCCGCCGTCCTGCAGGGCGACCGCGAAGATGTACGGGATCGAGTGGTCGAGCGTCTCGCGCGATGCCGTGGGGTCGTACTTCTGCGGGTCGTTCGCGCCCGAGCCGATCACGTAGTGCGTGTGGTGGCTGGTGTGCAGCACGACGGCCTCGATGTTCGCGGGGTCGCGCAGCGCCGGGTTCTCGGTGCCGAGCTTGCGGGCGAGGTCGATCCACGCCTGCGCCTGGTACTCAGCCGAGTGCTCCTTCGTGTACGAGTCGAGGATCGCGCGCTTTGCCTCGCCCGCGGCGGGCAGCGGCACCTCGTAGGCAGCGTCCTTGCCGTCGAGCATCCAGGCGATCACGCCGTCTTCACCCTCGTAGATCGGGGCGGGGCTGGTCTGGCCCCGCATCGCCCGGTCGACGGCCTCGACCGCGAGCTTGCCGGCGAACGCCGGGGCGTGCGCCTTCCAGGTCGAGATCTCGCCCTTGCGGCTCTGGCGGGTGGCTGTGGTGGTGTGCAGTCCCTGGCCGACGGCCTGGTAGATCGTCTCGACGTCGAGGCCGAGCAGGGTGCCGATGCCGGCGGCGGCCGACGGGCCGAGGTGGGCGACGTGGTCGATCTTGTGCTTGTGCAGGCAGATCGCGCGCACGAGGTCCATCTGGATCTCATAGCCGGTGGCGATGCCGCGCAGCAGTGCGCGACCGTCGGCCTGCACGTGCTGGGCGACGGCGAGGATCGGCGGGATGTTGTCACCGGGGTGCGAGTACTCGGCCGCGAGGAACGTGTCGTGGTAGTCGAGCTCGCGCACGGCCACACCGTTGGCCCACGCCGCCCACTCGGGGCTGGTGCGGTGATCGAGAGCAGCACCGAAGACCGTGGCGCCGATGCCGCCGGTCGAGACGGGGTGGCTGAACGCCTGGGCGCGGGCCGCGTTGATGGGGCCGCGGGTGAGGGATGCCGCGGCGACCGACGCGTTGTCGATGATGCGGTTGATGATCATGTCGGTGACGTCCTGCTCGACCTCGACCGGGTCGGCGGCGACCTCGGCGATCTTCCAGGCGAGCTGGTCTTCTCGGGCGAGGTTCTCATCGCTGCGGTGCACACGGACGTGGTGGGTGACGGTCATTTCACACCTTCTGGGTTGGCTGTCAGGGAGTCGAGGATGCCGGCGAGCGCGTTGTGCAGGTGCACGTGCGTGGCGTGGGCGGCGAGATCTCCGTCTCGGGCGCCGAGTGCCGCCGCGATCGTGCGGTGCTCGGCGGCGGAGGCGGCGAGGCGGTCGGGCTTGTCGCGGGCCATCCGGCGCACCCGCACGAGGTGGGTGCGCACGGTGCGCAGCGCCGAGGCGATGTAGTCGTTGTCGACCGCCTGGTCGAGAGCGGCGTCGAAGCGGGCGATGAGGGAGTAGTACGCGTCGCGTCCTTCGACGGCGGCGAGATCCACGTGAGCGAATTCGTCGGCGAGCGCGGCGAACAGGGTGGCGTCCCCTCGCTGGGCGGCGAGACGGGCGGATGTCTCCTCCAGCGCGCGGCGGATCTCGAACAGCGCGCGGATGTCTTCGGCATCCAGATCCGCGACCACCGTGACCCGCGGCGACTGCTGCACGACGAGGCCGTCGGCTGCCAGGCGGCGCAGCGCCTCGCGCATCGGGGTGCGGCTGATGCCGAGCCGGGCGGCCTGCTCGACCTCGCCCAGCACGAAGCCGGCGGGGAGGGTGCCTGACTGGATCTCCTCCAGCAGCGCCGCGTGCGCTCGATCGCTCGCGGTGATGCGATCGGCGACGGAGCTCATGCCCTCAGTGTATACACAAATACCGCAAAGAGGTCATTCGAGTGAGCGCCGAGTGCCTCGCGTATACATTGCGCTAACGCTGCGGCTGCTCCACGGCATCCGGCACAGGTTCGACGAACTCCGCGGGCCGCGGCTCGCCGAGCTTCACCACGACCACTCCGACCAGCACCAACGCGCCGCCGAGGGCCTGCAGCAGGTCGGGAAGCTGTCCGAGCAGCAGCCATCCGAACAGCAGCGCGGCGACGACTTCGGCGAGCGCGACGAACGAGGCGAGGCGCGAGCCCAGCATCCGGGTCGAGGCGATGCCGAGCACGTACGCGAGGGCCGTCGCGATGAGCCCGATCGCGAGCACCGGGACGAACCACGGCACGGTGCCGAAGCGGTAGGCGATGTCGTCGGTCGTCCAGGCGATGGGCAGGATGCCGACGAGGCCGGCGATCGTCAATGCGATCGCGCCGAGCAGCAGCCCTCCTCCGGCGAGCGCGATCGGCGGCAGCCCGGTGTCAGCCTTGGCCGAGAGGAGGAAGTAGGTCGCCGCGCCGACCATCGCGGCGAGCGCCCAGAGGATGCCGGCGACGTTCACCTCGGCGCCGGTGATGATGTCGAGCATCAGCACGAGGCCGACGAAGGCGATGGCGGCGCCGATCACGCTGCGCCGACTCGGGCGTTCACCTCGACGCAGCCACAGCCACAGGATGACGGCGATCGGCGCGGTGTATTCGATGAGCAGTGCGAGGCCGACGTCCATCACGGCGACGGCCTGGAAGTAGCAGAGCTGTGTGGCGGTGACGGCGAGCAGACCGTAGGCGGCGACCATGCCGGCGTTCTTCCGCAGCACGCCCCACCTCCCCCGCAGCGACAGGATCGTCGGCACGAGCAGCACGAGCGCCGCGACCCAGACCCGCGCGGTCACGGCGGCACCGGGTGTCCACCCCGCATCGATGAGTCCCCGTGCCCAGGCGCCGGACATCCCGAACGCGAAGGCCGCGCCGATCGCCAGCGGCAGACCGAAGCGCACACCCTGCGCGGTGATGTCATTTGCAACCTTGCTCATGACAGGTGACGCTACTCGCGTGCAATGTAAGGTGTCAACATGAACTTCACCGATGACACGGAAGAGGCTCTTCGCTCGGCCGTCTGGCTGGTGAACTCGGCGGAGGACCCCGAGACGCTCGAGACGCTCGCCGACTACGACGCCTTCCTCGCTGACTTCCCCTATTCGGGTCGACTCGATCGCGACGAGGTCGAACTCGTCTCGATCCGAGACCTGCGCCCGCGCCTGCGCGCCATGCTGCTCGCGCCCCGCGACGCGATGGCCGAGCACGTCAACGCCGCCCTCGCCGAGGCTCACCTCGCCCCGAGGCTCGTACGCCACGACGGAGTCGACTGGCACCTGCACGCGGTGGCCGACGAGCGACCGCTGGCCGAACGCGTGCTGATCGAGACCGCCATGGCGCTGATCGACGTCATCCGTGCCGATGAGGGGTCCCGCATCTCCATCTGCGCCGACGACACGTGCCAGGCTCTCGCCCTCGACCTCTCGCGAAACCGCTCGAAGCGCTACTGCTCGATCACCTGCACCAACCGCAATGCGGTGGCCGCGTACCGCGCCCGCCGCACCCGGAGCGACACTCACGCATGACCTTCGCCTCTCCCTACGACTCCTGGTTCCCCGATGCCCCCTTCGACGCCAGTTACGGCCACAGTCTTGAGACGCTGCGCGGCACTGCTCCGATCGCACCGCCCGAGGGCTTCGCGGAGCGCTGGATGCGGTGGCGCGACGAGGCACGGCAGGTGGATGACGCCCCGGTCGTTCTGTCAGTCGATTCCGAGGCGGGCCGCCGCGTCTCGGTCATCGAGTACTCGGGTGTCGACGGCATTCGTCTGCGTGCGTGGTTCGTCGAGCCTGCGTCGGGCGCGGCTCGCGTCGGCGTGGTGCACAGCCACGGATACGGCGGACGCGATGCGATCGACCTCGCGCGAGTCCCCGATGACGCGGCCGCGATCTTCCCCGTCGCGCGAGGCCTGCCGACGCTGAATGCCGGTGTGGGCGCTCCCGAGCCGAGAGACGAGCACGTGCTCGCGGGCATCGACGATCCCGACCGTTACGTGCTGGGACTGTGCGCCCGCGACCTGTGGCTCGCGGCAGACGCGCTGCTCACCCTGACCGGCGATGCGCCTCTCTATTACGTGGGTGAGAGCTTCGGCGGCGGCATCGGTTCGCTCGCGCTGCCCTGGGACGACCGCTACATCGGGGCGACGCTCATCGTGCCGAGCTTCGGACAGTACGACGAGCGGCTCGCGGTGTCGTGCGTCGGCAGCGGCGAGGCCGTGCGCGAGCACGTCGCCGCGCACCCCGAGGCCCGAGAGACGTTGCGTTGGTTCGACGCTTCGAGTGCGATGACCCTCACCCGCATCCCGGTGCGCGTCGAGGCAGCGCTGTGGGATCCGTACGTGCCGCCCCAGGGCCAGTTCGCGGTGGCGAACGCCGTCGGCACGCTCGACCTCGAGGTCCTGCCCGCCGGACATGCGGACTACCCGGGTCGGATGCCGTCACGGCGGCAGCGATCCGAGGCGGTCGCGCGCACCTCGAGCTCGCTCTCGCAGCCTGCTGAGTCCTGGAGCCGCCGTCTCGCCTGACGGGAGCTCGAAGCGCAGGGGGCGGCCGGTGACATACGATGACACCATCGGATCCGAGGGGGGAACATGTCCGATACCGATTTCTGGATCACACCGGGCGGGCTCATCGATCAGGCGCGCGCCTTCGATCAGTGCGCGCAGCTCGTCGGCGACGGCAAGACATGGGTGGACGAGCACCCAGTCGGCGACTCGAGCGAGTACCCGCTGTATTCGGGCGCGGCTGAGCAGGCCATCGACATCAGCGACGGCCTCTCGGTCTTCCTCGGACACGTCCAGGAGGTGCTCGTCGGGGTCGGCACCGAACTGCGGGACGTCGCCGCCGAGGCCGACACCATGGACATGATGTCCGCCGCCGAGCTCGACGCGTACGACCCGGACGAGTACAACGACTTCGATCCCGATGCGCCGGGGCGCCGGAGCGACGCCGAGCTCGCCCCGTCCACCGACCGCACGGACGACGGGGAGCTCTTCCCCGTCTACCCGCTGAACGGGGGCGGCATCGCCTTCTACTGCGATGCGGGAGGACAGTACGACAACCTCGACGAGCAGGGCACCGCGCTGCTGCCCGGCGACCTCCTCAGTCCGTCGGAGTGGGTCTGGACGGTCATGGGATGGATCGGCGCGCAGAGCATCAAAGAAGACCTCCTCGAGGTCTTCGGCGGGCGCTGGTCGGAGCTCTACGAGTTCCGCTTCATGCTCGAGGGCATCAGCACGATGCTCAGCGAGGTCGCCGACAACCTGGAGTCCGCGAAGGGCGCCCTGTCCGTGTACTGGCAGGGCTACGCCGCGAACAGCGCGCAGGACTACTTCGAGCACCTCCTCGAGCAGCTCCGCGATGCGAGCTCGGAGATCGGGGATGCAGCCGGGCAGTTCAGTCAGTTCCTGCAGGGCGTCGAGCTCGAGTTCGAAGCGCTCGCCGGGTCCGCGCACGGGTTCATCGACGCGATCCTCGTCGCGGCGGCTGCTGCCGCAGCCGGCACCGCGACGGCTCCGAGCGGCGTCGGCCCCGTCGTCGGCTACGGCACGGCAGGCGTCTCACTCCTCTGGGCGCTGAAGAGCGCGAAGGAAGTGTGGGACGGCATTCAGAACGCCCTGACGATCCTCACGCTCCTCGACGCCGTGCGACATCTCTCCGCGGATCTCAGCGACGTCACCACCGATCTGCACATCCCGACGATGGAGACGACAGGATGACCCGAGAAGAACGCGTCGCAGCCATGGAGGCGAGGCTCGGGGATGCGCTCCGTCCTTCGCCCTTCGCTGCAGCGGACGATCGGCCGCTCGTGGGCAGCATCCCGGCCTCGTCGCCCCTCATCCGCGAGGTCCGCGCCGAGCTCGAGCGCGCGGCGGACACCGCGCACGCGAGCCCCGAGCTCCGGCAGCGGATCCGAGCGGTTCTCGCCGGACAGCAGTCCCTGAGCGCGCTTCTCAGGGACGATCTCCTCCCGATCCCACACGGCGACGCCATCCCGGAGGACGCCCGCGACGTCATCGAGAGCATCGAGGGCGCCGAGGAAGGAACACCCGAATGATCAAGGTCTCCCGTTCCGCGATCGCGGCCCTGGACCAGGTGCAGGCGGGACTCGACGGCATCGCCGAGCAGCTCGATGCCCTGGAAGCCCACCTCGACCGCCTCGAGGGCGCGTGGAACGGAGAGGCGCGTGAGGCGTTCCACGTCTCCCAGCGGCGCTGGAACGCCGACATCCGCGCGCTCCGCGCACTCGCAGCCTCCGCGCGCGAGCGTGCGACGAGACACATCGACGACGTGGACGACTTCGATGCGCGCCGCGCCGGCGCCTGGGCGCGATGAGCCGCCTCCGCGCCGGACTCGCCCTCGCGTCCGGCATCGTCGGTGCGGTGCTGCTGCTCGCCGGGTGCGCGTCTGCCTCCGCCGGGGTCTCGATCTCGTTCGACGACGGCGACGGCCAGACGACTGTCTCCGGGAACCCGGCGTCCGTGCGGTGCACGACCACGAGTGCGAGCGGCATCGCGACCGACGCACCCCAGACCGGGGTCACCGTGCAGTTCGGCGACGGCGCACAGCAGTCCTCCGTCAGCGCCTGGGTCAACGACGAGCGCATCCACCTGTTCGAGGCGCGTGACATCGACATCGAGGTGGACGGGGACCGCATCCGCATCGACGCGGCTCCGGGGACGGTCACCATCGCCGAGGCCGAGCCGGGCGACCAACCCGGCACTGGCTCTTTCGACACCGAGAACGCCATCGAGGTGGACGGCTCGCTCACCATCGACCTCACGTGCGACCGATGACGCGGGGAGAGCCTCGATGACGAACGAGCAGGATGCTGCGGCGCAGCCAGAACACGTCGGCGCGCCCGAGCACGTCGTTCCACCGACTCCCGTCGATGCGGCCGAGCCCGCCGTCCCGCTCGCCCCATCGCTCGGCTCACCCGCCGGCCCGCCGCCGCCGCAGTGGCCGGGAGCGCCCGTGCAGGGTGGTCCTCCGGGCGCAGTGCCGCCATACGCGAGCGAATACCCTCAGCATCCGCCGCGCGGATACCCCCAGCAGAACTACCCGCAACCGGGGTACCCGCAACCCGGCTACCCGCAGCAGAACTATCCGCAGCAGAACTACCCGCAGCCCGCGCCTTACGGCGCCGGCGCCGGCGCCTACCCGCTCACCTCGTCGGCTCCGCCTCCCCCACGCTCCGGCGGGCGCACCCTCGCCGTGATTCTCGGCGTCGTCGGCGGACTCGTCGTGCTCGGGGTGGTCGGCGTCGCGGTGGCCGTCGGCCTGTTCCTGGGCGCCACGCCGCCGACGCCGATCGCGGTGCCGAGCCCGACCGCCGTCCAGCCCGACGAGCCGAGCGCCGGCCCCGACGACGCCGACCCCGATGCCGACGCCGACGCCGGCTCAGACGCCCCCGCCGATCCCGAGGCCGGCACGGCCATCGCCGACCGCCTCGAGCAGAAGATCGACGAGTACAAGCGCCTCCGCGACTCTGGCGAACTGTGGCAGAGCATCCCTGACACCGAGTTCAACCGCACTGCCGTCAGCGCCTTCCTCTACTTCCTCACCGACATGAAGGTCGCGACCATCTGGGGCGTCGACGCCGCCACAGCCGACGAGTACGAGCAGCGCATGACGATGCTCGAGGAGCGTCTGCTCGCTCAGCAGCCGCTCGGCGACGACATCGAGATCACGCTCGAAGACAAGGTCTTCACCTATGACGGCGAGACGGGCGCGGGCGGATACACGCCGAAGTAGAGGAGCGATACGCTCGAAGGATGAGCGACTGGACCAGCACCGCGATCGCCCTGCTGGAAGCCGACGCGAACCGCAGTGCAGACACGCACCTGCACCTCTTCCCGCTGCCGCCGGAGTGGGGCATCGATCTGTATTTGAAGGACGAGTCGGTGCATCCGACCGGCTCGCTCAAGCACCGCCTCGCCCGCTCGCTCATCCTCTACGGGCTCGTCAACGGGCGGATCACGGAGAATTCCACGCTGGTCGAATCGTCGAGCGGCTCGACGGCCGTCTCGGAGGCCTACTTCGCACGGATGCTGGGGCTGCCGTTCGTGACGGTGGTGCCACGGTCGACCAGCCAGGAGAAGATCGACCTCATCGAGTTCTACGGCGGTCGCTGCCACTTCGTCGACCGCGCCGAAGACATGTCTCCCGAGGCGCAGCGCCTGGCCGCCGAATGCCACGGCCACTACCTCGACCAGTTCACGTTCGCCGAGCGCGCGACCGACTGGCGCGGCAACAACAACATCGCCGAGAGCGTGTTCAGCCAGCTGTCTCAGGAACGGCATCCGATCCCGCGCTGGATCGTCGTCGGTGCGGGCACCGGCGGTACGAGCGCGACGTTCGGGCGGTATGTGAAGTACCGCCGTCATGAGACGCAGATCGCCGTCGTCGACCCCGAGGGCTCGGCGTTCTACGACGGATGGGCGGGCACGGTCGACCCACCCGCCGGACGCCCCAGTCGCATCGAGGGCATCGGTCGGCCCCGGGTCGAGGCGTCGTTCGTGCCGAGCGTGATCGACGAGATGATCCGCGTGCCGGACGCCGGGTCGATCGCCGCGATCCGGATGCTGCGCGAACGCACACTGCATCTCGCGGGCGGCTCGACAGGCACCAACCTGTACGGAGCGTTCCAGCTCATCGCGCGCATGCGGGCCGCGGGCGAGACCGGCAGCATCGTCACACTCATCTGCGACAGCGGCATCCGCTACGCCGGCACGTACTTCAACGACGACTGGGTCGCGGAGCAGGGCTGGGACCTCGCCCCGCACCGCGCCCGGCTCGATCACCTGTTGGAGACCGGCGACTGGGTCGAGTGATCCATCCTCACGCGGTGACGTAGCCCCCCGAAGAGCTGTCGCTGCTGAGACGGTACAGCGGGGCACTTCCCCTGCCGCCCGCGCGGCTCCACACGCGGGCCGACCTCGCCTGCTCGGCATCCGCGTCTCCGTACTCGAGCACCAGCGCGGCCGGGATCCGGCCGTCTGAGCACTCGACGACCACGAAACTCGGACGACCGAGCCCTCCGGATTCGACGCGCGCCACCACACTCGACGAGTGGATGCCGCGGGGCGGCGTCGAGAGCAGGTCCGACTGGGCGACGTGCTGCACAGTGTGCCGTCCGTCGAACGGGGACACCGGGAGTTGCGCGATCGATGCGGCGCTCATTCAGATCACGCTCGCAGATGCGACGGGGTTCTGTGAGCGCTCATGCCGAGTCTGCGCCCACGCCTTCATGTCGGCGAAGTCGTGTTCGTCGAGGTAGGCACGGACGACGTCGTGCACGAGGCGAATCTGCGCTTCGGATCCCATCGCCGCCTGCATCATGTCGACCGTCGGCGCCGGCGCTCCGTCGATGCGCTCGAGAGCTTCGCGAACGATGCGTTCGCGGGCTGCGCGCCCCATCGACTGCTCCATCGGCAGTGCTCGCGATGGGCTATCTTTGGCGTGTTCGTGACTCATTCGAGCCTCCTCTGTCGGGATGGTGGTGCTTCACGGACAGTGGTGCCGGGGCTGCAACCCCGGCACCACGTTGTGCTTCCATCGTAGCTTGTTTTGAGTCATTCAAAAAAACAGTCATGCCTGGCGGTTCAACGACCGGCGAGCGCCGACGCGGCGACGGCTACGCTGGCCGCATGACAACTCTCATCCTCACTGTCGCGGGTGCCGATCGCCCCGGTCTCGTCGCAGCCGTCGCCGATGTCGTCGATGCCCACGGCGGAAACTGGGAGAACAGCTCGCTGGCCGAGCTCGCCGGAACCTTCGCCGGCGTGATCGAGGTGTCGGTCGCTCCCGAGCACTCCGAGGGTCTGCAGGCCGCCCTCCGCGAACTCCAGGGCCAAGGCCTTCTCACGCTCGCCGTGCTCACGGGCGCCTCAGCAGAGTCGGACGCCGACGACCGGGTCCTCGAGATCCAGGTGCTCGGCAACGATCGCCCCGGAATCGTCCGCGAGGTGTCGAACGTCTTGAACTCCCACGAGCTCAGCATCGAAGAGCTCGCGACCGAGACGCGTGACGCCGCGATGGCCGGCGGCCGCCTCTTCGAAGCATCCGTCATCGCCCGCGTGCCTGCCTCCGTCGACCTCGACGCGCTGCGCCGCGACCTCGAGCGCATCGCCACCGAGGTGCAGGTCGACATCACCGTCGCCTGACCCGCAGCATTCGGAAGCGCAGCGGATGGGCCTTGTCGATGCCGCGAACCGGGTGAACGCCGCTCACCCCTGGTCGCACAACGACGCCTACTCGGGCTTCGTGCTCAGGCACGCCCGTGCCGTGCGTCGGGCCGGCGGAGATACGGCGCTCGACGTGGGGTGCGGCATGGGTGATCTGCTCGGCGAACTGTCAGAAGTTCTTCCCATCACGGTCGGAATCGAACCGGATGCCGCGACGGCGGCCGCCGCCACCCGACGGTTCACCGGTTCGGGCGTTCGGATCGAAAGACGCATCTTCGGATCCGAGCCGGAGGCCGCGTACGACGTGATCGTGTTCGTGGCGTCGCTGCATCACATGCCTCTGCACAGCGCGTTGCAGGATGCTCGCACGGCACTGCGCCCCGGCGGTCGAATCGTGATCGTCGGCCTCGCCCGGGAGACTCCGAGGGATGCGCTCCGTTCAGCGATCTCGTTGCTGCTGAACCCGCTCATCGGGCTGATCCGTCACCCCTCGCGCGCGACTCAACCTCCCGCGCACATGCGGGCGCCGACCACGGAGGCGAGCCGATCGTTCGAGGAGATCCGCGCGATCGCCGGCGATCTGCTCCCCGGCATCCGGATGCGCCGCAGACTCTTCTGGCGCTATACCGCCTGGTGGCAGGCGCCGATCCATCCTGCGTGATCGCGCCAACGCATGTGGTTCCGGTCGCAGTCAGTGCCGCCGCACGAGGTTCCCGTCGCACTTCGTGCCGCTGCGAGCGCCCCTGAGCGGCACGAAGTGCGACCGGAGAACTCCGGTCACCACACCTCAGACCATGCGCGCCTTCGGCGACCTCGAGTAGGTGGCCTCGACATCGCTGTGGACCGTGTCGCCGAGAGCGGTGTCGATCGCGGCGAGCGTGTCGGCATCGAGCGTCACACCCGAGGCCTTGACCGTGTCGGCGAGCTGCTCGGGGCGGGATGCTCCGACCAGGGCCGCGGCGACGTTCTTGTTCTGCAGCACCCAGGCGATCGCGAGCTGCGGCATCGACAGGCCCGCCTCCGCGGCGATCGGCTTGAGCTTCTGCACTGCGGTGAGGATGTCATCCTGCATGAACCGCTTGATGAACTCCGCACCGCTGTGGGAGTCGGTCGCGCGGGAGCCTGCGGGAACCGGCTGGCCGGGCAGGTACTTGCCCGAGAGCACTCCCTGCGCCATCGGCGACCAGACGATCTGCGAGATGCCCAGCTCCTCCGACGCGGGCACGACCTTGCCCTCGATCACGCGGTGCAGCATCGAGTACTCAGGCTGGTTCGAGATGAGCTGCACGCCGAGCTGCTTCGCGAGTGCGTGCCCCTCCCGCAGCTGCTCGGCCGTCCACTCCGAGACGCCGATGTAGAGGGCCTTGCCCTGACGAACCACGTCGGCGAACGCCTGGAACGTCTCTTCCAGCGGGGTCTCGTAGTCGAAACGGTGCGCCTGGTAGAGGTCGACGTAGTCGGTGCCGAGCCGCGTCAGCGACCCGTTGATCGATTCGAGGATGTGCTTGCGGCTGAGTCCGGTGTCGTTCGGTCCCTTGGGGCCGGTCGGGAAGTAGACCTTCGTGAAGATCTCGAGGCTCTCGCGACGCTGACCCTCGAGAGCCGTGCCGAGCACGACCTCCGCCGCGGTGTTCGCGTACGTGTCCGCGGTGTCGAAAGTGGTGATGCCGGCGTCGAGCGCCGCGTGCACGGTCTTGACGGCGGCGTCGTCGCCGACCTGCGATGCGTGGGTGACCCAGTTGCCATAGGTGATCTCAGAGACCTTGAGACCGCTGTTGCCGAGATAGCGATAGTTGACCATGGCACCACGCTACCGGCCGCAGCAGACACCGGGGCGGGATCACCGTGACCCGGAACCGACGTCAGACGCGAGGTTCGACCAGCTGCTCCTGCTCGGCGAGCGTCTGCGCCTGCGCGCGCTTCTCGGCGCGCTCGCGCTCCTGCGCGGCGTCGCGTTCCTCGGCTGCCTGCGTGGCCTCCTTGCGCTCCGCCCGGGTCTGGGGTTCGCCCGTCCCGGCCTGCGCCTCGATGCCCTGCGACTGCGTGGTCACGATCGCGGCGCGGTCGCGGAAGCCCTCGGCGGTCACCTTGTCGAGAGCGACCTGCTTGCGGATGGCTGCGGCCTTCTCATAGAGCGACGGGTCGCCGTACGAGGTGAGCACCTTCACGAGCACGGGCAGCAGCTCGATCATGAAGAACAGCGCCGCGATCAGGATGTGCGCCCACAGGATCGTGGGCTCCTTCTCGCTGAGACGGTTGAGGCCGCTGATCTGGCTCAGCAGACCGATGGCACCCGCGTTTCCGGATGCCACCGATTCAGCGCGCGCGTTATAGGCGGCGAGCGCGGTGTCGTAGCTGTCGCGTGCGGCGGGGAGCTGCGACTGCGCCTCCTCGCGGTTCTGCGCCTCCGACGTGCTGGTGTTCTCCTTGGCGGCGGTGCCGGCCTCGGCGAGCTCCTCGTTGGCGGTGCGCAGCTGCGCGGCGAGAGCGTCATAGGTCTGCTGAGCCTCGGCGAGCTGGGCCTGTGCGGCATCCGAACTCGCGCCCTCGCCGTTCACGCCGGTGCAGCCGGGCACCGTGCCCGCGCCGTCGCCTGTGAGCTCGCACTGGTACAGCACCCGAGCCTGATCGATGACGGCCTGCTGGGCGGTCATCTTGGCGGTGAGGTCGTCGACCGTCGCCTGTGCGGCCGACTCGGTCGCCGACGAGGTGTCGGTGCCCGCGACGACGCCGGTGGCCGCCTGGTTCTCGAGCGTGGCGACTCGGTCTGACGCCGCATCGAGTGCCTTGCGCTCGGGGCCTGTCTCGAGCGCATCCTGGTCGGCCTGCGCCTGGGTGATGTTGGTCGAGGCGACTTCGCGCGCGATGTCGTTGTGGAAGATCTGCAGCACGAGGGGCTCTGCGACGACGAAGCCGATGATCGCGGCCATCACCACACGCGGGATGGCGAGGCCGATGAGCTTCCAGACGTTCCGCGTCGACGTCATGGTCGAGGTGAGGAACCGGTCGAGGTTGAAGATGATCAGCGCCCACACGACGGCCAGTGGCACAGCGACCCAGATCGCCGCCTGCACACCGGTGGTCAGCGCGAACAGCATCGAGATCGCCGAGACCAGCGCGGTGCCGGCGAGCACGAAGAACATCTGCACGAACCGCGGAGTCTCGCCGGGCACCCGGTCGAGGATCTCCCCTTCGGCGCCTCCGAGGATCGCGAGCTTGCGCAGTCGCGAACCGGGCACGGCGGGCTTGCGCTCACGCGGCTGGCGGCGGGGCTTCGGCTCGCGCGCGGGCGTGGGGGCGGCGGATGCTGCGGCATCCTGCGCGGGGTCCTGCTCCGTCCGCGGCGCCTCGTGGGCGCGCTCCGGCGCCTGCAGATCGGCACCTGTGGGCTCGTACTCGCGGAGGAAGTCGAGATCGTCCGTGTCAGCGTTCGGGTCGCTGTCGAGGATGATCCGACCCTGCGAATCGAACCGTCCGGGGCGGTGGGCAGAATAGGGCATCCCGACAATCTACGAAACGTCGCCTGTGGAAAACGTGCACGAACCCTGTGTTTCCGCCTCTGTGACGCTGTTCATCGTCGGCGTGACACTCAGCGCGACAGCATCCGGGTGAGCGCATCCGAGCTCGCAGCCAGCGCCTCGTCGAGCGAGAAGTGCCCTGCGGCACACAGGGTGCCGAGCCCGTGCACCAAGCCCCAGACCCCGGTGACGCTCTGCGGGTCGAGGCCGGCGGCGACGGATGCCTCGGACAGCAGCTCTTCGAGTTCGGCGATCAGCGGTGCCATGGTCTCACTCGGCTCCCCGGGGATGCAGACGGTGGGGTCGTAGATCACGTCGAAGCCGTGCGGATGCTCGACGGCGAAGCGGATGTACGCGGCACCGCCCTCGATCGCTGCGGATCGCGGATCGGGTTGCCCCTCGATCGCCGTGCGCACCGCGGCCACGAGATCGGCCATGCTTCGCTCGGCGAGCACTGTGAGCAGCCCTCGACGATCCGAGAAGTGGTGGTACGGCGCGTTGTGGCTCACATCGGCGGAGCGAGCGACCTCGCGCAGGCTGATCTCGCCTGCCGGCTTCTCGGCGAGCAGCTGCATCGCCGCAGCCTCGAGAGCGTGGGCGAGATCGCCGTGGTGATAGCCGGATCGGGAACTTGACACAAGCAACATTGTTGCCTATCTTGACAGTGTCCACCACTGCTTGACACTGTCAACATAGGAGCTCGCATGTCTTCCGCACTGATCATCGACGGCCACCCGGATGCTCGATCCCTCACCGCCGAACTCGCCCGGCGCTACGCCGCGGCGCACGGCGACGCCCGCATCCTCGCGCTGCGAGACCTCGACTTCGATCCGTCGCTGCGCTTCGGCTACCGCCAGCGCATGCAGCTCGAGCCCGACCTGGTCGATGCCAAGCGCGCGCTCGCCGAGGCGCAGACGGTCGTGGTCTTCACCCCGCTCTGGTGGGGGTCGGTGCCCGCACTGCTCAAGGGGTTCTTCGACCGAGCCCTGCTCCCCCAGCAGGAGTATCGGTACTCGAAGCTCGGGATGCCCGAGGGTCTGCTGACCGCAGCGAACGGCCGTCTCTTCCTGCTCGCCGACACCCCGTGGTTCCTCACACCGTTCACCGGGCTGCCCGCGCAGACGCACGTCGCCCGAGGCACGATGCGCTTCTGCGGCATCCGCTCGGTGCGCACCACACGCATGCTGGGCGTCAAGGACGCCAGCCCCGCGCGCATCGCATCGTGGCTCGACCGCGCAGAGACCCTGGGCCGCCGAGACGGCATCCGTGACCAGGGCCAGCGCCGTGGCTCAGACGCTCAGGCGACCGCGGAAACTCCGCCCAACGCAGGAACTCAGGCCATCGCGGCCGACGCCGCCTCGTCCTCTGTCGTCGCGACGAGCTGACCGCAGGCTCCGTCGATCTCCTTGCCGCGGGTGTCGCGGAGGGTCGTCGGGATGCCTGCGTCGTTGAGCCGACGCACGAACTCGTTCTGCACCGAGGGCTCGGACGAGGTCCAGATCGACCCGGGCGTCGGGTTCAGCGGGATCGGGTTGACGTGCACCCACCCGCGACCGCGCTCGTTGAGCTTGTCGGCGAGCAGGTCGGCACGCCAGGCATGATCGTTCATGTCCTTGATCAGCGCGTACTCGATCGAGACACGGCGACCGGTCTTGGCGTAGTAGTCGTAGGCGGCGTCGAGCGCCTCGTCGACCTTCCAGCGCGAGTTCACCGGAATGAGCTCGTCGCGCAGGTGGTCGTCGGGCGCATGCAGCGACAGGGCGAAGGTCACCGGGATGCCCTCGTCGGCGAGCTTCTTGATCGCCGGCACGAGTCCGACCGTCGACACCGTGATGCCGCGAGCGCTCATGCCGAGGCCGTCGGGCTGCGGTGCGACCATCGAGCGAACCGCATCCATCACACGCTTGTAGTTGGCGAGCGGCTCGCCCATACCCATGAAGACGATGTTCGAGACGCGCTCCATCGAGTGGTCGTCGGCCTTCTTGCCGCCGAGGCCGCCCTCGGCGATCAGACGGTTCGCCCGCACGATCTGCTCGATGATCTCAGCCGTCGACATGTTGCGCGTGAGGCCGGCCTGGCCGGTGGCGCAGAACGGGCAGTTCATGCCGCATCCGGCCTGCGACGACACGCACAGGGTGATGCGGCCCGGGTAGCGCATGAGCACCGACTCGACGAGCGCGCCGTCGTGCAGACGCCACAGGAACTTGATCGTGTCGCCACGGTCGGTCTCGAGGCGACGCACCTCGGTGAGCAGCGGCGGCAGCATGCCGGCGACGAGCTGCTCGCGGGTGTCGGCCGGGAGGTCGGTCATCTCGGCAGCATCCGACGTGTAGTGACGGAAGTAGTGGGTCGAGAGCTGCTTCGCACGGAATCCGGGCAGGCCCAGCTCCTTGACCTTCTCGACCCGCTCGGCCGGGGTGAGGTCGGCGAGGTGCACCGGCGGCTTGCCGCGCTTGGGGCTCGCGAACTGCAGCAGCGGCCGCCCTTCGGCGTCCTTCTGCTGCGTCCATCCCTCGGTCGTAGGGCGCACCTGCGGGGTGCCGGTGGAACGGACAGCCCCCGAACGGGACGACGCGGGTGCCGTGGCGGGGCGCGTCTCGCGCGTGCGGGGAGTCTCGGTCATACCCTCCAGGGTACGCGGTGCCGGGTGGGAGGCGGCTGGGGCACCGAAGACCGCGTCCCTAGACTGAGGCCATGGAGCTCATCCTGTGGATCGGTATCGTCCTCGTGGTCATCGCCGTCGGAGCGGTGATCATCGCCGCGGCGCTGCGCGGCATGAGCCCGAAGGTGCCGGACGCCCAGGTCTACCACCCCTCGCCCGCGCGACAGGGCTCGGCTCCCGCGACCTCGACGATCAGCCCGGCATCCGGCCTGACGCCCGACGTGATCGCCGAGATCGACCGCCTCGTGACCGCCGACCAGAAGATCCGAGCCATCAAGGTCTACCGCCAGCACACGGGTGTGCGTCTGCAGGACGCGAAGGACAGGATCGACCACTGGTCGGTCAGCACGACGGCTCCACACACGGCCGCCGTCTCGAACGCGTCGGTCGCCCGCTCCTCGATCACGGCGACGGCCTCGTCGGTGCGCGGCGAGCTGCCGGCATCCGTCGCCGCCGAGATCGACCGACTCGTCGCGACCGACCAGAAGATCCATGCGATCAAGCTGGTCCGCGAGCACACCGGCTTCGGACTCAAGGAATCGAAGGACCTCGTCGAGTCGTGGCCGCATCCGCACCGCCTGTGATCCTCGCGGGGCGCAGTCCGGGAGAATGAGGGCATCCCCCGATGAAGGAGCCCCGATGTCAGACCGTCTCGCCCGCACCCGCAGCACCGGAGTGCTGGCCGTTCTGCGTGCCCCGTCACCCGAACTCGCGCTCGAGGCGTCAGAGGCGATCATCCGCGGCGGGGTGACCGGCATCGAGGTCACGTTCTCGACGCCCGACGCGCCCGCAGTGATCCGCGAGCTCATCGCCCGCCACGGCGACGCGGCGCACATCGGCGCCGGCACCGTGACCACGGTCGAACAGGCCGCGGCCGCGGCGGATGCCGGGGCCGAGTTCCTCGTGAGCCCCGGCA
The DNA here is from genome assembly GCF_979258505.1 of Microbacterium sp. AC145. Taxonomy (NCBI): domain Bacteria; kingdom Bacillati; phylum Actinomycetota; class Actinomycetes; order Micrococcales; family Microbacteriaceae; genus Microbacterium; species Microbacterium sp. AC145. The sequence goes on along the minus strand of NZ_OZ409859.1, from coordinate 3,635,297 downwards.
CCCTCCCCGCCCTCACCCGCGCGATGCTCGACACCGGCCGCGTCGTCATGACGGGTGCGATGACCCCCACAGAGGTCATGGGCGCACTCGAGCTCGGCGTCGACGTGGTGAAGATCTTCCCCGCCTCGCTGGGCGGCCCCTCGTACCTCGGCGCGCTGCGCGGCCCCTTCCCCGATGCGCCGCTCATGCCGACCGGCGGCGTGACGCCCGACAACCTCTCCGACTGGTTCCGCGCCGGAGCCGTGGCCGTCGGTGCGGGTGGCGACCTCGCCAACGGCGCCTCGCTCGCGGCATCCGACTGGGCCGACATCGAACAGCGCTCGGCTCGCTTCGCCGCAGCTCTCGCCGCGACCCGCGCCTGATCCGCCGCTCATGTCAGACAGCACTCGCGACCTTCTCGCCGCTGCCGCCGCGGGTGACGCGAATGCCGTGCGCACCGCCCTCGACGCCGGGGCCGACATCGAAGCCCGTGGCGACGACGACATGACCGCACTCGTCACGGCCACCAAGGCGAACGACATCGACGCGGCCCGGATGCTGATCGAGGCCGGCGCCGATGTGAACGCCAAGGACGACATCCAGGACTCCGCCTACCTCTACGCCGGTGCTCGGGGACACGACGAGATCCTGCAACTGGCACTCGACCACGGAGCCGATCTCGCCAGCACCAATCGCTTCGGCGGCACTGCGCTGATCCCGGCATCCGAGCGCGGGTTGCTGTCGACCATCGGCATACTGCTCGAGGCGGGCGTCGACCCGAACCACATCAACAACCTGCGCTGGACCGCCCTGCACGAGGCGATCGTGCTCGGAGACGGATCCGAGGCCTACGTCGCCGTCGTGCGCGCGCTGCTCGACGGCGGGGCCGACGTCACGATCCGCGACGGAGACGGCGTGCTCCCTCGCGACCTCGCCGCCGCCCGCGGCTACGACGAGATCGTCGGCCTGCTGGAGAGACGATGACGCGGTGATCGACCTCGCTCCCCTCGCCTGGGCGGCGCTCGGCCTCGCCGCCGTCACCATCGGCATCTCGAAGACCGCACTCCCCGGTGGCAGCATCCTGGCGATCGCTCTGTTCGCGACCGTGCTGCCCGCGCGCACGTCGACGGCGGCGATGCTCCTGCTGCTCATCGTGGGCGACGTGTTCGCGCTGATCACCTATCGCCGTCACGCGCACTGGCCCACGTTGCTGCGCCTCGCCCCGGCGGTGATCGCCGGCCTCGTGGCGGGTTTCGCGTTCCTCGCGCTCGCGGGCGACGGCATCGTGCGGCGGGCGATCGGCGTGATCCTGCTCGCCATGATCGCGGTGACCCTGTGGCGGCGATGGCGACAGAACAGGGCGGATGCCGTGGCACCCGCACCCGGCGGCATCGTGCTCTCGGGCGTCTACGGCACCCTCGGCGGATTCACGACCATGGTCGCGAACGCCGGCGGGCCTGTGATGTCGATGTACTTCCTCGCGACGCGCACCCCCGTGCAGGTGTTCCTCGGCACCTCGGCGTGGTTCTTCGCGATCATCAACCTCGTGAAGATCCCGTTCCTCGCGGGCCTCGGCCTGTTCGAGGGGCACGTGCTGCTGATGGATGCCGTGCTGGCGCCGCTCGTCGTGCTCGGCGCCCTCGTCGGCATCCGCCTCGCGAAGCGCATGAACCAGGTGCTGTTCGACCGCATCGTGATCGTCTTGACGATCGCCGGCGCCGTCTACCTGCTGTTCTGAGCCGCGCTCCCTCGGGAAAACGCAGACGGAAGGGGGTCAGTTCGGCGCGTCATCGAGCGACGCGCGGGGCCGAGCGCATCCCGTCTCCGTTTTCCGACCGGCGCCCGCCTCAGTCGAGGAAGATGTCGGGGAACAGCCGGTCGTCGGGCGTTCCGGGCACCGCGGCGTACCGCGAGAAGTCCGTCACACCGTCGGCCTCGAGCACGTCTTCGACGATGAGGGTCTGGCCCGTGTACTCGGCCGCAGGCTTGAGCAGCACGGCGTAGGCGGCGTCGGCGTAGATGTCGGGCGTGCGGCTCGCGGCCATGACCTTGTCGCCGCCGAGCAGGTTCTGCACGGCAGCGGTGGCGATGGTCGTCCGCGGCCACAGGGTGTTCGCGGCGATGCCGTCGCGCCCGAATTCGGCGGCGAGGCCGAGCGTGACCATCGTCATGCCGAACTTCGCGAGGGTGTATCCGGTGTGTGCACCGAGCCACTTCGGCGTCGGGTTCAGAGGAGGCGAGAGCGACAGGATGTGCGGATTCGCGGCATCCTTGAGCATCGGAACCGCCGCGCGCGAGAGCATGAACGTGCCGCGGACGTTCACGTCCTGCATCAGGTCGTACTTCTTCGCGCCGAGGTCGAGCGAGCGCGACAGGTCGATGACGCTGGCGTTGTTGATGACGATGTCGATGCCGCCGAACTCACCCTGCGTCTTCAGCACGGCCTCGGTGATGTCGTCGTCGTCGCGCACGTCTCCGACGATCGGCAGCGCCTGGCCGCCTGCCGCCCTGATCTGCTCGGCCGCGGAGTGCACCGTACCTTCGAGCTTCGGATGCGGGGTGTCGGTCTTCGCGAGCATCGCGATGTTCGCGCCGTCGGCGGCGGCGCGCAGGGCGATCGCGAGGCCGATGCCGCGGCTGCCGCCGGACATCAGGATGGTCTTGCCGGCCAGTGACATGGATTCTCCTTGGAACGTGGGGGCTTCGGGTCTACTTCGGCGCCATGCGGATGGCGCCGTCGAGGCGGATCGTCTCACCGTTGAGGTAGCCGTTCTCGATGATCTGCTGCACGAGGGAGGCGTACTCCTCGGGCCGACCGAGGCGCGAGGGGAACGGCACCTGCTGGCCGAGCGAGTCCTGCGCGGCCTGCGGAAGCCCCATGAGCATCGGGGTCTCCATGATGCCGGGAGCGATCGTGCACACGCGGATGCCGTGGCGGGCGAGCTCACGCGCGACGGGAAGCGTCATCGCGTGCACGCCGCCCTTCGAGGCGGAGTACGCCGGCTGGCCGATCTGGCCGTCGAACGCTGCGACGCTCGCGGTGTTGACGATGACTCCGCGATCGCCGTCGGCCGTCGGGTCGTTCTTCGCGATCACGGCGGATGCCTGCGAGAGCACGTTGAAGGTGCCGACGAGGTTGATCCGCACGACGCGCTCGAAATCGGCGAGCACCGCAGGAGTGCCGTCCCGATCGAGGACCTTGGCCGGCGGAGCGATGCCGGCGCAGTTCACGACGGCACGCAGCGGAGCCCGGCTCTGCGCTGCGGCGACCGCCGCAGCGGCGTCCTCGGCACTGGTCACGTCTCCCCCGGCGAAGACGCCGTCGAGCTCGGCGGCGATCTCTGCACCGGCCGACGACGCAAGGTCGAGGATCGTGACGACCGCGCCTGCTGCGGCGAGCCTGCGCGCGGTGGCGAGGCCCAACCCTGACGCGCCACCGGTGACGAGAGCACTCGAGCCCTGGATCTGCATGCGGTTCTCCTTCGAACGTGCGACTCAGTGTCAGCCTAACTGATCCGCAGTCCCAGCGACGGGCGAGCGTGATCGGGGCCGGCGCCACCGAGCCTACGCCGACTCGATCTCAGGCGCACCGAAGGGGAAGACCCCCCACGGGCCTCCCCCTTCGATTCGGCGCGCCTCTGAAGGACGCGCCGCCCCAGACTGCCGATCAGACCTCGATCTGCGCGGCTATCGCCTTGAGCTTGTGGCGAGCCAGTGCGAGGTTCGCCGAGGACTTGGTGAGCACCAGATAGATGAAGAGCCCGTTCGCGTTCTGCGTGTTGAGCACGTTGATCAGGTGGTACTGCGAGGTCAGCGTGATGAGGATGTCATCGATCTCGTCGGTGACGCCCAGGTCGCGCATCGTGACGAGCTTCGCCCGCACGACGTTCGAGTTGCCGGCGGCCGCGATGCCCAGGTCGAACGAAGGGTTGCCGCCCTGCGCCAGCGCCATGCCGCTCGCGTAGTCGACGATGGCGGCGCCGGTGGCGCCCTCGATGGCGAGCAGCTGCTGCAGCGCGTCGTCCAGTGAGCTCATGTTCGGGTACTCCTCTGTGATCAGGATGGTCTCGGGGTGCGCCGACTCGGGCGCGATCGTGGGAGCACTGGCTTCAGCCTGGATCCACTTCACGAACTGATCGAGATCCTGCTCGTCGGCATCGGGCGGCGAGACCGCCGTCGCCGTCGGGAGGTCGACCGTGAGTCGTTCTGAGGCGTCGGCGTCGACGATCGCGGGGGCGGACGACGGCTCATCGGCATCGCTGCCGCTCCGTCGCCACCACTGTGACCGGGACGAAACGCGCACGGAGACCTCTGGTGTGTGAATGATTGGTGCGGCCGCAGAGCGCGACCGGGATCGAGACTAACCCGGGGTCAGAGGGGAAATCCGGGAGTATTCACGTATACCGATATACGTTCCAGCATCGGATGTCAGGATGGTCACGTGAACCTCCCGCTCGCATCCGTGCCCCCCGCATCCACCCGGGTTCCCGATGTCGTCCGCCGCCTCGCCGCGGGGGCGGCACTCGAGCCGGTGTGGCTCAACGGCATCGGCGGACTCACGTTCCGCACCGACGACGCGCGCTACATCAAGTGGGGGCCGCACGACCTCGAGGCGAACATGCGAGACGAGGCCGAGCGCATGCGGTGGGCGCGACGGTGGATCGCGGTTCCCGAAGTGCTCGACCAGGGGTCGGATGCCGATCACGAGTGGCTCGTCACCGCCGCGCTCCCCGGCCACAGTGCCGTCGACGGCCGCTGGCGCGACACCCCAGACATCGCGGTGCGCGCGGTCGGCGCCGCCCTGCGCGCGCTTCACGACGCCCTGCCGGTCGACGACTGCCCGTGGACGTGGAGTCCCGCATCCCGGATCGCGAACGCCGGGGAGCGTGGGGTCGTCGTGCCGCCCGACCTGATGACCTCGCCGTCCGACGACAGGCTCGTCGTCTGCCACGGCGACGCCTGCATGCCGAACACCCTGCTCGACGACGACGGACGTCCGCTCGCGCACGTCGACCTCGCAGCGCTCGGAGTCGCCGATCGCTGGGCCGACATCGCCGTCGCCTCGATGAGCACCGAGTGGAACTTCGGCCCCGGGTGGGAGGACGCGCTCATCGAGGCGTACGGCATCACACCCGACCGGGAGCGACTGGAGTACTACCGGCGGCTCTGGAACGAGACCTGAGCGACGCCGGCCCCGAGGCCCCGGCCGATCACCGCGGAGTGATGCCGTCGAACAGGTTGCCCACGAGGGCTGTCGCGAAGGCCTCGGTCACGGGCTCGTCCGGCACCAGGATCCGGTGATAGACCGCCCCCCACAGCTGATCGACGAGAACCTGCACATCGATGTCCGACCTGATCTGCCCCTCGCGCTGGGCGATGGCGAACCGATCCGCGGCGAGTCCTCTGCGGTGCGACGAGTACAGCCGGCGATAGTCGGCGGCGAGGACCGGATCGGTCTGCGACTGCCCGATCAGCTCCGCCAGGATGCGTCCTGCCGGAGACGTGGTCATCAGCGACACGAAGCTGCGGAGCTGCGCCGTGACGTCGGCTCGGACATCACCGGTGTCGGGGAACGTCAACGCCACCTCGACGCTCTGGAAGTAGCCTTCGAGCGCCAATGCGCCCACCGACGGCCACCACTTGTAGAGCGTGGTCTTGCTGACGGGCGCTTCGCGGGCGACACGTTCGAAGGTCAGGCCGGGCAGCCCCTCGCGGAGCAGAATCCCTCCGACCGCGGTCAGGACATCGGCGCGCACCGCTTCGGCCGGCCGCCGCCCGCGTCCGCGGCGAGCAGCCGGTGCGCCGTCCCCGTCGGGGACTCCGCCGATCGTGTGGCTGGTCACTGCGATCAGGCCATTCCGCCGTTGACGAAGATGACCTGGCCGTTCACCCATCGGGCGGGCCCTGCGAGGAAGGCGACGCTCTCGGCGATGTCCTCCGGCGCGCCGAGCCTCTCGAGCGGAGCGGCGTGCGAGAGATTCTCGATCGTCTTCTCGTCTTTCCCGTCGAGGAACAGCGCTGTGGCCGTGGGCCCGGGAGCCACGGCGTTCACGGTGATGTCCCTGCCGCGCAGCTCGCGGGCCAGCACCAGGGTCAGGGACTCGACAGCTGCCTTCGAGGCCGCATACGCCCCGTACGTGGGGAAGCTCGTGCGGGTGACGCTCGTCGAGAAGTTCACGATCGCGCCGCCGGGCCGCACACGCCGTGCCGCCTGCTGCGAGACGACGAAGGTGCCGCGGATGTTGGTGCGGTGCATCCGGTCGAGGTCGGCCAGGTCCATGGTCGCGATCGGCGAGAGGACCATGATGCCGGCGGTGTTCACCACGACGTCGATGCCGCCGAAGACGGCGTCGACATGGTCGAACGCGGCCTCCATCGCCAGCTCGTCCGCCACGTCGCCGCCGATCACCGTCGCCGCACCGCCGGCGGCGAGGATCCGCTGCACGACGGCTTCGGCCTTCGCTCGATTTCCGGCATAGTGCACGGCGACCGCGTAGCCGTCTGCAGCGAGCCGCTCGACGACCGCCTGCCCGATTCCTCCGGAACCACCTGTGACGAGTGCGACGCGCCTGTCTGATGTCGTGCTCATGAGCTTCTCATTTCCTGGTTATATGAACCCAAGTTCATATAACCAGGAAATGAACGATCTGTCCATATCATTCGAGGCGCGATGCGGCATCCGGCTCGACATCGTCGTGCACGGTGACCCGGATCTCCGCGATCCGTCGCCGGTCGACGGCCGTCACACGGATCGTCGCCCCCGGCACCTCGACCGCGTCGCCGACCACGGCGAGGCGTCCGAGCATCTCGGTGACGAAGCCCGCGACCGTGTCCGACGCGCCGCGAGGCAGGTCGATTCCGGTGATCTCGGCGAAATCCTGCAGGTTGAGGCGACCGTCGAGTGCGCCGCCGGCATCCGGCATCCGCTCTTCCGTGTCGTACTCGTCGAAGATCTCGCCGACGACCTCCTCGACGAGGTCTTCGAGGGTCACGATGCCGTCGGTGCCGCCGTACTCGTCGACGACGACCGCGATCTGGTGGCCCGCCGCGCGCATGCGGGTCAGCGTCGGCAGCACACCGGCGGTCGAGGGCACGTACTCGACGGGACGCATGAGCCCCAGCACCGCACGCGACGAGTCGTCGGCGGCCGCCTCGAACAGGTCGCGCACGTGCACGAAGCCCACGATGTCGTCGAGCGAGGTGTCGATCACCGGGTACCGCGAGAACGGCAGTTCCCTCACCTGGGCGATGGAGTCGCGAAGCGTCGCCGCGCCGTCGAGCGCGATGACCTCGGGGCGCGGTCGCATGACCTCGCTGACCTGACGGCCGCGCAGCGACAGGACGTCGTCGAGGATGCGGCGCTCGTCGTCGGGGAGGCTCTGGTGCGTCGCGACGATGTCACGCAGCTCTTCGTCGCTGAGCTCGTCGGCCGCCTTGTGCGGGTCACCGCCGAGCAGCCGCACGACCGCGTTGGTCGACACCGAGAGCAGCCAGATGACCGGTCGCATCACAGTGGCGAAGCCGTCGAGCACGGGCGCGACGGCATAGGCGAACTGCGCGTTGCGCTGGATGGCGAGCCGCTTGGGCACGAGTTCACCGAGCACGAGCGACAGGTATGCGATCACGAGCGTCAGCAGCACGGTCGCCAGCGTCAGGGCCAGCGGGGCCGCGACACCGAGGTTCTCGAGCAGCGGTGCGACCGAGGGGGCGATGGAGGTCGCACCGTAGGCTGCCGAGGCGAAGCCCGCGACCGTCACACCGATCTGCACCGCCGAGAGGAAGGTGTTGGGGTTGCGGGCGAGGCTCGCGACCTTCTCGCCGCGCCGGCCACGGGCGGCGATCGCGTTGAGCTGGCTCTCGCGCAGGGTGACGAGGGCCATCTCGGTGGCGGCGAACACGCCACCGACGAGGACGAACACGAACACCAGAGCGATGTTCAGCGCGAGGTCGCCCATCAGCGGGTCACCTCGCGAGGTGCAGGGGCGCCCGAGGTCATTCGGGCGCCGGGTCTGTCAGGGTCTGCGGACGCGTCGGAGCGGCGCGACTGGTTCACGAATGTTCCTTCTGGGTGTCGGAGGTGAGGGATGCAGAGCTGGAGGAGGAGTTGTCGAGGGCGTCGCGCCGGTCGTCGCGTCGCGTCTTCATGAGGCTCGCGACCGTGGCGACCGCGATGGTCGCACCGATGAACACCAGCGAGAACCAGATCGGGATCTCGGGCGCCCACAGCATCGGCTCGCCGCCGTTGATGAACGGCAGCTCGTTGACATGCATCGCGTGCAGCACGAGCTTGACGCCGATGAAGGCGAGGATGACCGCGAGGCCCTGCGCGAGGTACACGAGACGCTCGAGCAGACCGCCGATGAGGAAGTACAGCTGGCGCAGACCCATGAGCGCGAAGGCGTTGGCGGTGAAGACGATGTACGCCTCTTCGGTCAGACCGTAGATCGCGGGGATCGAGTCGACCGCGAAGATCAGGTCGACGAAGCCGATCGCGATGATCACGAGGAACATCGGGGTGAAGAAGCGCTTGCCGTCGCGCTTCACCGTGAGGCGGTCGCCGTTGTACTCGTCGCTCACCGGCAGGATGCGGCGCACGAAGCGCATGAAACGCCCGTTCGCCGGGTTGTGGTCACCCTGCGCGAATGCCTGGCGGTACGCCAGGAAGAGCAGCAGCGCGCCGAACAGGTAGAAGATCCAGGAGAAGTTCTCGATCAGGGTGGCGCCGAGCGCGATGAACCCACCGCGCATGATCAGCGCGATCACGATGCCGATCATCAGCACCTTCTGCTGATACATGCGCGGCACGGCGAAGCCGGTCATCACGATCAGGAAGACGAAGAGGTTGTCGATCGACAGTGCCTTCTCGGTCAGATAGCCGGCGAAGTACTCGCCGCCGTAGGTCCAGCCCGAGACGGTGCCGATGCCGACGCCGAACAGCAGCGCGAGACCGATGTAGAACGCCGACCAGCGGGCGGACTCGCCGATGGTGGGCTCATGGGGCTTGCGGACGTGCGCGAAGAACTCGTACACGAAGAAGGCGATCGTGACGGCGATCGTGATGATCCACACGAGGGGGGTGATGTTCAAGGAGGTCTCCAGAGACGAAGGCGTGACGATGTCGACGCCAAGGTCTTCTCCATCCTCGAGAACGAGGACCGGGGACCCGGGATGCAGGGACATCCGTAATGACGAGCCGCCCGTGGTGGAGTACTCCCCTTGGGTTCACTCGATGCTAGCGAATACATCGGCATTCCAGCTATGAGAACGCTGAGTATGAACTGTCAGCTCCGATCGCCCGTCAGACCGTGGGGCCGAGGATGAAGTTCCACGCCCCCGTCAGCACTGCTGCGGCGATCGCGACGATCGGAATCAGCGCGGCGACCACCACGAGCATCGTGTCGCGTCGATCCCACACCGATTCCCTGGCCCACGACCGTGGTCCGCGTCCGCCGAACCCCCGCGCCTCCATCGCCGTGGCGAGGGAGGATCCGCGACGGATCGCGAGCACGAACAACGCGAACGCCATGCCGAACGCCCGACGGATCCGCCCCTGATCGGCGACACCGCGTGCCCGCCTGGCCAGTGCCAGGGCTCGCCAGTCCTCGGTGAGGAGTCCCAGCATCCGCATGCCCGCGAGCGCGCCGACGACGAATCGTGCAGGCAGCCGCACCCGCTGCGCCAGACCGTCGGCGAGGTCGGTGGGATCCACGGTGACGAACAGCACCACGGCCGGCAGACCGATCGCCAGCACGCGCACCGCCGTCGCCGCGGCGAGCGCGAGCGATCCGTCGCTGATGCGGATGACGAACCACTCGAAATGGATCGTGCCGCTCGTCACGCCGTAGAGCGCGATCGTCACGGCGCCGAGTGGCGCGGCGATCCACAGCACGGCGGTCCGGACCCAGAACTCCTTCGCGCGGAGACCGGCGAGCAGCAGCAGCGGGATCTCGAGCAGCAGTGCGACGGATGCCGACACGACGTCGATCGACAGCACGAGCGGAAGCGCGATGAGCAGCGCCGCGGCGAGCTTCGCCAGCGCCGAGCGTGGCGCGATCGGTCCCGATCGTTCGACGCGGGCGGTGAGCGGATCGATCATCGCCCGACCTCGATGCGGCGGGCGTGCAGCGCGTCGAGCACGGCCTCGTCGTGACTGATCGCGACGACGGCGGTGCCCTCGTCGCGCACTCGCGCGATGAGCCCGACCAGCTCGGCCCAGGTGGTGGCGTCCTGGCCGAAGGTGGGTTCGTCGAGCACCAGCATCCGGGGACGGGTGGCGAGGGCTGCGGCGACCGTGAGCCGCCTCTTCTCGCCGCCCGAGAGCGTGTAGGGGTTGGCGTCTGCCAATGCCGTCAGCCGCAGCCTCTCCATCAGATCGTCGACGCGCGCCTCGATCTCGTCCGGGCCGAGGCGCAGTGCCCGCGGGCCGACCGACAGCTCCTCGCGCACGGTCTTCGCGAGCAGCTGGTGCTCGGGCGTCTGCAGCACGGTGGCGATGCGGGTGAGCAGCGCGCGCGACGACCAGCGGAACGGATCGGCCTTCTCGCCCGCAGCCAGCGCGGGGAGCGCCGTCACCGCACCGCTTTCGGCGGGGATGAGCCCAGCGAGAGTGAGCCCGAGCGTCGACTTGCCCGCCCCGTTCGCGCCGGTGACTCCGAGCACCTCGCCCGCCCGCACGTCGAGGTCGAACGGGCCGGCGACCGCGAGGCCCCTGCGTCGCGCGACGGCCAGCCCCCGGGTCTCGATGAGGATCTCGCCTGGTCGCTGAGTGGGTGCGGGCGGCGCGGCGGGCGGGTGGCCCGGAACCCACACACCGGATGCCGCGAGCTCGGCCCCCCGCGCACCGAGCACCTGCTCGGGCGTGCCGTCCGCCAGCACGATCGTGCCCTCGGGGTCTGCGCCCAGCACGATGACCCGCGTCACCAGAGGCAGCCAGATGTCGATGCGGTGCTCGATCACGACGAGTGTGGCACCGGTCGCGTCGAGCGCCGCCGCCACGGCATCCCGCACATCGGCCACCCCCTGCGGATCGAGGTTGGCCGTGGGCTCGTCGAGCAGGATCGCGCCGGGTCGCATCGCGAGCACCCCAGCGAGCGCCAGCCGCTGCTTCTGTCCGCCCGACAGCGCGGCTGTCGAACGGTCGAGGGCGACGTCGAGCTCGACGGCATCCAGTGCGTGCCGCACGCGCTGCCAGATCTCCTCCCGCGGCACACCGAGGTTCTCGCAGCCGAAGGCCACGTCGTCGCCCACTCGGGCGAGGATCGTCTGCGTGTCGGGGTCTTGCAGAACCATGCCGACTCGACCGCGCGCATCGGTCGGCGGGATGCCGTCGACGAGCAGCGCGCCGTGGGTCTCCCCCTCGTCGGCCCCGCCGAGGACTCCGCCGAAGCCCTGCAACAGGGTCGATTTGCCCGAGCCCGATGCGCCGAGCAGCAGCACCCGCTCCCCCGGCTCGATGCGCAGATCGACCTCGCGTACGGCCCACCGCAGCCGCGTCGCGTACCGCCACCCCCACCCGCGGGCTTCGAGGGCGGCGGCGCTCGTGACCGCGGTCACACTCGTGCGGTGACCTCGCGCCCGGCGGCGAACCTGCTCAGCGCTCCCGTCGCCGCGAGACCTCGAGCGATGAGCCAGGCTCCGAGGCCCGCGATCACGGCACCGGAGATGGTGGTCGAGGCGATGTAGACGGTCGTGAAGAGCGTGTCGGCGCCGGCATACCAGAGGATGCGGTCGTTGATGCCGCACGCGAGGCCCGCGCCCGCTCCCGCGAGCATCGCGACGGGCAGACGCCAGACGCCGTAGAGGAAGAGGAGGAAGATCAGCTCGGCGCCGAGGCCCTGCACGAGTCCGGACACGATCGTGAGAGGCCCCCAGGCGTTGCCGACCAGCGCCGAGATGATGGCGGCGACGAGCTCGGTGTAGAGCGCCGCACCGGGCTTGCGGATGATGAGTCCACCCAGCACGCCGGCGATGAGCCAGGGACCGGCGAGCAGGCCCTGCACACCGGGGAGGAGCGGCGTCAGGAACGTACTCGGAAGCTCGTAGCCGACGTTCCACAGCAGGAAGATCACGGCGCAGGCGACGGCGATGACGCTGGCGACCACGATGTCGACGACGCGCCAGCGCCAGAGATCGGGACGACCCAGGCCCCTCGACGCGGAGGTCGTGGATGCTGCCGCTGCGGATGCCGATCCGTTGCCGGGTCCGTACATGGATGTGCTCATTGAATGCTCCTCCCTGCGCTGGCATGACCCAGATCAGGTTCGACGGTCGAAGCGCGATTCGCTCCCTCTCAGCCCGGCTCGCCGGACTCCCGTGGTTGTCCTCCCGATCTTACCCAGTGCCGACACTCACGCGGTCTCCTGTTGCAGCGCCCGGAATCCCGCCTGTGATTCGGTACCGTGAGGAGGTGACCGCTCCAGACTCCACCGAGGCCACTCCCGACGCGCCCGTTCCCGACGCGCCCGTCGACGCAGATCGTCAGGACGACGACCTCGATGAGGCCTTCGGTGCCGCATCGGATGCTCCGTCCGACGACGAGCCGGATGCCCGGTGGGCCGAGACCGGGCGGGGGGCGACCGCTCTCACCTGGATCGATCCGGTCGCGATCGGTCAGCAGTCGGCCACGGCCGCTCTCGACGATGACACCGATCGTGCCGTGGGCGGAGCAGCCCTGCTGCGTGACGCCCATCTGCGCCCTCGCATCGCGACACCCGCAGTTCTCGTGCCCCTGGCGCTCGTGGTCGGGCTCGTCGGCGCATACGCGGGGTCGACCCTGCTGTGGCCGCTGCACGAGGTCGAACCGACCGTGCAGGCGATTCAGACGACAGCGGTCGCGGCGGCACCCGCCGACACGCTGTGGCCCGCGCAGGGAAGCGCTGCCGTGGGCATCACCGGCCTCGGCACCACCGCGTCGACTGCCGACCCTGCCGCGATCGCGAGCATCACGAAGGTCGTCTCGAGCCTGATGGTGCTCGATCGCCTGCCGCTCGCGGTCGGCGAGCAGGGCCCGGAGTACTCCTTCACAGGCGCCGACAATCTCGAGTACTGGGAGTATCGACGGCTCGACCAGTCGGCGCTCGACGTACCCGTGGGCGGGGTGCTGACCGAGTATCAGCTGCTGCAGGGGACACTCCTCGGCTCGGCGAACAACTACATCGACCGGCTCGCACAGGAGATCTGGGGGTCGAACGCGGCCTTCGCCGATGCGGCCGAGACCTGGTTGAGCGATCGCGGTCTCGGTGACATCACCATCGTGACCCCGTCGGGGTTCGACGACCGCAACACGGCGAGCCCGCAGTCGCTCATCGCGCTGGCGGAGATCGCGATGCAGAATCCGGTGTTCGCCGAGATCGTCGCGACTCCGGCTGTCGAGCTGCCCGGTGCGGGCACGGTCGTGAACACGAACGGGATGCTCGCAGACGCCGGCGTCGTCGGCGTCAAGACGGGCACCCTCGGCGACAGCTGGAATCTGCTGACCGCGAAGGACATCACCGTCGACGACACCACCGTGCACGTCTTCGCGAGCGTGCTCGGTCAGATCGACGACGAACAGCGTCTCGCCGAGACCCGCGCGCTGTTCGCGCAGGTGGAGACCGCGCTCGACGCGCAGGCCCCGGTGCTCGCGAAGGGCACCGTCGTGGGCACGGTGTCGACGATCTGGGGCGCGGCGGTCGACATCGTGACGGACGACGATGCCGAGGTCGTGCTCTGGAACGGCGCCGCCGCCGAGGTGACGCCGTCGTTCGAGCTCGGCGAAGACCGCGAATCGGGCGATCAGGTCGGCACGCTCACGAGCGTCGGCCCCCTGAACACGGCGACGACCCCCCTGGTTCTCTCCGATGACGTCGATGGCCCGAGTCCGTGGTGGCGCCTGACGCATCCGCTCGAGCTCTTCGGCCTGTCTGACGCCCAGCGCTGACGCGCAATCCGCAGTCCGCACGCAGAACGGCGCCCCACCCCCGTGAGAGGGCGAGGCGCCGTTGTGGACGCGGTCTCGCGATGTCAGGCCTGCGAGCCGTCTGACTGGGGGCGTTCCACGACTGCCTGCGCTTCGGAGGCGGCCGCAGCGGGCGCGGATGCCCCGACGGCGGCACCGACCTGGGCTGCGGTCGCGGCATCCTCGGCGTCGCCGCTGACCATCACGGGGGTCGATCCTGTGAGCGCGTCTTCGGCGTCGATGTCGGTCGCGGCCTGCTCGAACTGCGACTGGTAGAGACGCCAGTAGGCGCCCTGCGCGCCGATCAGCTCGTCATGCGTGCCCTTCTCGACGATGTCGCCATGCTCCATCACGAGGATCAGATCGGCGTCGCGGATCGTCGAGAGGCGGTGCGCGATCACGAACGACGTGCGCCCCTGACGGAGCGCCGCCATCGCGTTCTGCAGCAGCAGCTCGGTGCGGGTGTCGACCGCAGACGTGGCCTCGTCGAGGATCAGGATCGACGGCTGCGCCACGAACGCGCGGGCGATCGTGATCAGCTGGCGCTCGCCCGCCGACACGTTCGACGCGTCCTCGTCGAGCACGGTGTCGTACCCCTCGGGCAGCGCGTGCACGAAGCGGTCGACATACGTCGCCTTCGCGGCCTCGAGCACCTCGTCGTCGGTCGCCGTGGAGCGGCCGTACCGGATGTTCTCGCGGATGCTCCCGGCGAACAGCCACGGATCCTGCAGGACCATGCCCGTGCGCGAACGCAGCTCGTCGCGCGTGATCTTCGAGATGTCCTGACCGTCGAGCAGGATGCGCCCGCCGTTCAGCTCGTAGAACCGCATGATCAGGTTGACGAGCGTCGTCTTGCCCGCGCCCGTCGGTCCGACGATCGCGACCGTCTGCCCCGGCTCGACCTGGAACGAGAGGTCGGTGATGAGCGGTCGTTCCGGCGTATACGAGAACGCGACGTTCTCGAACTCGACGACACCCTGACCGCCTGCCAGCTTCGGAGCGTCAGAGGCATCGGCCTCCTGCTCCTCGGTGTCGAGCAGCTCGAACACGCGCTCGGCCGACGCGGTTCCGGACTGCACGACCGCGGCCATGCCGCCCAGCTCCGACAGCGGCTGCGTGAACTGCTGCGAGTACTGGATGAACGCCTGCACGTCACCGAGACGCAACTGCCCGCTGGCGACCATGAGACCGCCGAGCACGGCGATGCCCACATAGGTGAGGCTTCCGACGAAGGTCATCGCCGGCATGATGATGCCGGAGAGGAACTGCGCCCGGAAACTCGCCTGGAACAGCTCCTCGTTCTCGTCCTTGAACTTGTCGAGGGCATCCTGCTCTCGGCCGAAGACCTTGACCAGCGCGTGGCCCGAGAAGGCCTCTTCGACGCGGGCGTTCAGTCGACCCACCTTGCGCCACTGCATCCCGAACGCCTTCTGCGACCGCGGACCGATGACGCCGAAGATCACGCCCATGAGCGGCAGCGCGACGAGAGCCACGAGGGCGAGCTGCCACGAGATCGAGAACATCAGTACCAGCACGCCGACGACCGTGAGCACGGCGGTGATCGCGCCGGACAGCGACTGCTGCATGGTCTGGGTGATGTTGTCGATGTCGTTGGTCACACGCGAGATCAGGTCACCGCGCTGCACCTTGTCGAAGTACGACAGCGGCAGGCGGTTGATCTTCGCCTCGACCGACTCGCGCAGGCGCCACATGGTGCGCACCATGATGACGTTGATGACGTAGCCCTGGATCCAGCTGAGGAAGGCCGCCACGATGTAGATCGCCAGCACCGCGATGATGACCCACCGCAGCGCCTCGAAGTCGACTCCGTCGCCGACCTGGAAGCTGCCGAGGGCTGCGACCTGGTTCGCGAAGTCATCCTGTCCGCCCTGGCGCAGAGCCGCGACGACGTCTTCCTGAGATGTGCCTGACGGGAACCCCGGGAAGTCTCCGTTCGGCTGTCCGAGCTGCACCGAGATGAAGCCCTTGTAGATGAGGTTCGTCGCCTCACCGAGCACCTTCGGCGCGGCGACCGTGAGCACGACGCCGACCGCACCGGCGATCGACACCAGGATGAACCACACCGCCGACGGCTTGAGCAGGCCGATCATCCGGCTGAAGCTCTTGCCGAAGTTGTCGGCCTTGCCCGGTGCGACGCTGTCCCAGCCGCCGCCGTCCTGACGCGCCTTCTCGGCGAGTTCGGCCTCGTACTTCTCCTCGTCGGTCAGCTCGCGCTCGACCGTGGCGGCGGGTGCGGTGCCGGCCGCTCGACCGTGGCGGGTCTTCGGCGTGTTCTGCTCGCTCATGCGTCCACCCCCAGCTGCGATTCGACGATCTCTCGATAGGTCTCGCTCGTCTCGAGCAGTTCTGCGTGTGTGCCGACGCCGACCATGGTGCCCCCTTCGAGCACGACGATGCGATCCGCATCCGTGATGGAGGACACTCGCTGAGCGACCACGATCTTCGTGACGTGCGGCAGCTCGCGCCACAGAGCCTGTCTCAGATGAGCGTCGGTGGTGAGGTCGAGAGCGGAGAACGAGTCGTCGAAGACGAGGATCTGCGGCTGACGCACGATCGCACGGGCGATCGCCAGGCGCTGACGCTGACCGCCCGAGACGTTCGTGCCGCCCTGCGTGATGCGCGACTCGAGCCCCTGGGGCATCTCCTCGACGAAATCGCGGCCCTGGGCGATCTCGAGCGCGTGCCAGAGTTCTTCGTCGGTGGCCTCTTCGCGTCCGTAGCGGAGGTTCGATGCCACGGTGCCGGTGAAGAGGAAGGGGCGCTGGGGCACCAGGCCGATGGTCGCCCACAGCGACTCGACGTCGGCCTCGCGCACATCGGTGCCGCCGACGAACACGGCGCCGCCCGTGGCGTCGAACAGACGCGGGATCAGCGAGACGAGGGTCGTCTTGCCTGCACCCGTGGAGCCGACGATCGCGACGGTCTCGCCGGGCTCAGCGGCGAAGCTGATACCCGTGAGCACCGGGGATTCGGCCCCGGGGTAGGTGAACTCGACGTCGTCGAATGCGACCGATCCGGGTGTCGTGAAGTCGGTCACGCCGTTCGCAGGACGCTCCATGCTCGACGTCGTGTCGAGGACCTCTCCGATGCGCTCGGCCGAGACCGCGGCGCGCGGGATCATGATCGCCATGAAGCTGGCCATGATGACACCGCCCATGATCTGGCCGATGTACTGCATGAACGCGAAGATCGTGCCCACCTGCACCGTGCCGCTGTTGACCTCGATGCCGCCGAACCAGACGACGGCCACGATCGTGACGTTGAGGATGAGCATGAACAGCGGGAACAGCAGGACGAAGAGCGAGCCGACCTTGCGACCGACCACCATGATGTCGGTGTTGGCCTCGCGGAAGCGCTCCTCCTCGATACGCTCGCGCACGAACGCACGCACCACGCGCACACCGGTGAGCTGCTCGCGCATGACGCGGTTGACCGTGTCGAGCTTGCCCTGGTAGCTGCGGAACAGAGGCACCATGCGGCTCACGACGAGACCTGCGACGATCAGCAGCAGCGGCACGGAGACGGCGATCAGCCAGCTGAGACCGATGTTCGTCTGCACGGCGAAGATGATGCCGCCGATCGCGAGCAGCGGAGCCGTGACGAGCATCGTCGCGCCCATCATCGCCAGCATCTGCACCTGCTGCACGTCGTTCGTGTTGCGGGTGATGAGCGAGCCTGCGCCGAACTGCGAGACCTCGCGCTCGGAGAACCCGCTGACCTTGCCGAAGACGTCGGCACGGATGTCGCGACCAGCGCCCATCGACGCCCGTGCGGCGAAGTAGGTCGCGATGATCGAGGCGATGATCTGGCCGAGCGACACCGCGAGCATGAGTAGGCCGGTGCGCCAGATGTAGTCGGTGTCGGACTGCGCGACGCCCTTGTTGATGATGTCTTCGTTGAGGCGGGGCAGGTAGAGGGTCGCGATCGCGCTGGCGAACTGGAACACCAGCACGGCCAGGAGCAGCCACTTATATCGAGTGAGATAGCGGACGAGTATTTTTCCCAGCACAGGCGGACTTTCTAGGAAGGATGAAGTGGGAGATCTCCCGGCGGGCGGACGCAGGCCGACGATCGCGCAAATGCAAGCGTGCCACGAACCACCGACTTTCGGATCCCCCTCGAGGCGGACCTTCGCTCACAGCGAACCATTACGCGGCGTGATCGGCTATTTCTGCACTCGGTTCACCCTGACGGGGCGGGCATCGATGCACTTTGTATCACCATCGTGATACAACTTGTGCTAGACATTGAGTACAAACATCTGGATGGGGGTCGATGATCATGGACCGACTGATCGCTCTGCTCTCCGCCGAACCGGCGGAGATCCTTCTGGCACTGCTCTCGCAGCCGCTCTTCTCTCTGGCGGTCGCCGCGCTCGTGGCGGTCATCTGGCGGTTTCTCGCTCGACGCCGCGTCGCGGCGGGCGGCGTTGCGGGCGGCGTGACCCCGACCGGTCTCGACGAGACGGTCCGCGACCGGTATCGGCCCGAGAGGGCGGCGGTACGGGTCGCCGCAGTCGCTGTCATCGCCGTTCTCGTCGTGGAGAACGCCGCGGCCACGCTGCTGCCGCCCGACGGCGACACGGTCTCATGGTGGCGCTATGCCGCGACGATCCTCGCCGGTGCCGCCTCGCTCCTCGTACTCCTCGGCATGATCGTGATCCGGGGATCCTCGATGCCGCGACGCCCGGTCCCGCTCGCGGGCCGCCGCACGTGGACGACCTTCGGAACGCGCCGCGATCTCTACGGCGCCGCGGTCGCCGCGCTCGCCCTCCTGCTGACGACGCTCGCGGCGGGACTCGCCTCCTCACCCGACCCGAAAGGACGGTACGTGTGGCTCGAGGTGCCGATCCAGAACGCGTCGATCGATCCGCTCCGGCCCTGGTTCTTCGGCTGGGCCTACGGGGTCCCGGTGCTCCTCAGCCTCGTGGCGCTGGTCGCCGTCGGCATCGCGACGCTGCGATGCAACGCCGCGCGTCCCTACATCGCTCCCGAGACGCTCCGCGCCGAGCGGATGCAGCGCTCGACCGTGGCGTCCGGCATCCTCCGCATCGTGGCCGCGGCCACGATGCTGTCGCTCGCGGCCGCCTGGCGCTTCATCGCGGAGTCCGGCACGACGACCGGGCTGACGATCGAGGGCACCGGCACCTACGAGGTCGCCTGGCGCTATGCGGAGTTCGCCGGGATGGCGGGGTGGGCGGCACCCGTGATCGAGGTCTGCGCCTTCCTTCTGCTCATCTTCGCGACCGGCATCCGCACGCCCGATCGACGACCCTCCCCGGCGCAATCGCAGACTGCCGACGACCCGATCCTGTCACTCGCGGAGCGCGATCGATGACCACCCATCCCCGCCCGAACACGCCACCGGCCGCCGCTCAGAGCCCCACGGAGGAGTCGAGCCCCGCGATCGACATCTATCGCCAGTTCCGCGGCCTCATCGTCTCCGGCCAGTGGGGAGCGGGCGAACGTCTGCCCACCGTGCGGCAGACGGCCAGCGACCTCGGCGTCGCCGCGGGCACGGCAGCCCGCGCCTACCGACAGCTGGAGCGCGATGGGCTCGTCGTGACCCGCACTGCGGCGGGCACTCGGGTGGCGGAATCGGCGGGCGTCGTCCCGCGAGCCGTCATCCGCCAGATCAGGGAGCTGGTGGCCGCGGCCGAAGACGCGGGCAGCACGATCGAGGATGTGATCGATGTGCTGCGTGTGGTCGCCCGCTCCTCGGCCGCGTCATCGGGGTCTCCCGAAGCCGAGACCGAGGCCGAGACCGAGACCGAGACCCGCTGAGGCGGCGGCTGCGCCCTGACTCAGAACAGCGGGCGCTCCGGAACATACTCGCGCGCCGGCGACCCGGCGTCGGGTGCGAGGTCTCCCAGAGTGGGTGGATCCCATCGCGGATTCCGGTCCTTGTCGACGAGCTGCGCCCGGATGCCCTCGACGAGATCGGGATGCTGCGTCACGAACCACATGACCCTGCGGTACTCGCCCTCGAGGGCCGCTCGCAGGTCGGGCAGCGCGCGAGCCTCCCGCACTGCATCGAGAGTCACGGCGAGGCCGGTCGGCCCCAGTGCTTCGAGCAGATCGGCCGTCGCCGCAGCATCCGCCTCGTCCCGATCGCGCAGGCGCGAGACGATGTCGATGACGGTGTCGGCGGAGAACGCCTCGTCGATCCAGGCGCGCGATGCGGGCAGCGTGGAGGGTTCCGGCGTCTCGTCGAAGAGCAGGACGATCTCCGCGGGCCCGGTCGGGTCCGCACGATACGCGAGAGCCTCTCGCAGAGCATCGAGACGATCCGACGGCACGACGTGATCGGCGAAGCCGAGCAGCACGGCATCCGCAGCGCTCATCGTGCCGCCCGTGAGCCCGAAGTACTCCCCCAGCCGGCCGGGAGCACGGCCGAGCAGCCAGGTGCCTCCGACGTCAGGGGTGAAGCCGATGCGGGTCTCGGGCATCGCGAGCTTCGAGCGCTCGGTGACGATGCGGATGGCCGCGTGACCGGACAGGCCCACGCCGCCGCCCATGGTGATGCCGTCGGCGATCGAGACGACCGGCTTGGGGTATTCCGCGATCATCGCGTTGAGCGCGTACTCGGCCCGGAAGAACTCGGTCGTCTCGGCCGACCTTCCCGCCACGATCTGCGCATGCAGGGCTCGCACGTCGCCGCCGGCGCACATGCCGCGCTCGCCCTCGCCGTCGATCACGACGATCTGCACGTCGCTGTCGGTGCGCCACCGATCGAGCGTGTCGGCGAGCAGGCGGATCATGTCGACGTCGAGAGCGTTGATCGCCTCGGGGCGGTTCAGGGTGAGCCGCCCGAGGGCGCCTTCCGTGCGCACGAGGACACGGGGCGAGGCGGTGGAATCGGTCACGCGTGCCAGGCTACCCGCTCGATCGGGTCTTGCGAGGGGGCCGAATGATGAGGTAAATGCGCGATCCGGGCGCTTTTCCGGCAGGATAGACGGAACTGCCCATTTTCAAGGAGAGGTCGCGGATGCCCGACGGACAGGTGCTCGAGTTCACGCGCGTGACGAAACGCTTCAATGAGGTGACGGCCGTCTCCGACTTCTCCGCGCGGATCGAACCGGGAGCGGTCACCGCGTTCCTCGGCCCGAACGGCGCCGGCAAGACCACCAGCCTGCGCATCCTGCTCGGCCAGGTGCGCGCGACGAGCGGCACCGCAACGATCGGCGGCGTCGCCTACTCGGAGCTGCGCAACCCCCTGCGAACGATCGGCTCGGTGCTCGAAGAGACGGTCTACCGGCCGCGCCGCTCTGCGGCCCGCCAGCTGACGATCGCGGCCAAGGCCAACGGCATCCCGCTCTCCCGCGTGGCTGAGGTGCTGTCGCTCGTGGGTCTCGAGGACGAGGCCGAGGGGCGCATCGGCAGCTTCTCCCTGGGCATGCGCCAGCGGCTGAGCGTCGCCCACGCACTGCTCGGCGACCCTGGCGCCCTCGTGTTCGACGAGCCGGCGAACGGCCTCGACCCCGAAGGCATCCGGTGGATGCGCCTCCTCATGCGTCGACTCGCCGATGAGGGCCGCACCGTCCTCGTCTCCTCGCACGTGCTGAGCGAGGTCGAACAGGTCGCCGACAACGTGCTCGTGCTGTCACGCGGTCAGCTGATGCTCTCCAGCGGCATCGAGACGCTGGCAGACCCGTCGTCCGGCGCCGTCGTGGTCGACGCGGCAGACCGCTCGGCCCTCACCGCCGCGCTCTCCGCAGCGGGTTTCGAGGTCGAGGTGCTGCGCTCCGGCCTCACCGTTCGCGGTGGCGACGCCGGGACCGTCGGCGCGATCGCCGCCGATGCGGGGGTCGCCCTGACCACGCTGGTGCAGCGCGGTCCCACCCTCGAGGACATCTTCATCGAGCTCGTCCGCGGCGGCAAGCATGCACCGCGCGCGATCCCCGGTTCGGCAGACGTCGTTCCGCCGGTGGTGAACGATGCCGCCGTCGCTACCGAGGCTGTGACTGAAGAGGCTGTGGCTGACGAGGCTGTCGCTGACGAGGCTGTGGCGGACGAAGTTCCGGCCGACGAGGCTCCCGCCGAGGAAGTTCCGGCCGAGGATGCGAATGACGCCGATGCGGCGGATGCCGAGGCATCGGACGCTGGTCTCGCTGTCGCTTCGCCCCCTTCCCAGCCGTCCTTCGACGACATCCTGTTCGGCACCGGAACCGAGCACACCGACACTGTGCAGGGTTCCGAGCCCGAGGATGCACAGGTCGCCGATCATGCGGGCATCGAGACCTTCTCCGATCTGCACCCGGATGATGACGCGCCGCACACCGCCGGGCAGGACGACGGCGGCACCGAGGTCGCGGCGCAGTCTTCCGACCACGACGACGCGTCCCCCACCCCGGCGGACGATGACGACGACGACCCGCGCTCCGCAGCCGTCAGCTCGATGCTGGCCGCAGCTGCGCGTGCGTACTACGACGACGAGCCCCGACAGTATCCCTTCGGCGAAGGCGAAGGCGATTCCGAAGGCGGAGAAGAAGCGTCCGCCGAGGGTGGCGACGAGACCGGTGAGCAGCACGAGCACGCCGAGGGCGAGGCCCACGAGCACGCCGAGAGCGAGGCCCACGAGCAGGCCGAGCACAACGAGCACCACGCCGAGGGCGAGCACCACGACCACCATGACGGCGAGCAGCGCGAGAGCTGACCAGCACCACCGCTCCCATGCGAACGCCCTCCGCGCCGACAGGCTTCGGAGGGCGTTGCGCGTAAGAGAGTCCTCTGCGCGGATCAGGCCGGTCGCGGCCGGATGACCGGGCGCCGCCGCCCCTTCGAGGTCGACGTCGGGGCGGTGGCGACGATCTCCTCGACATCGGCGGGCTCGTGCGAGACCTCGAGACGCAGTGCCTGCGTGAGCGCCAGACCGTGGCTCGTGGTGAGGATCAGTCGGCGATACTGCTCGTCGCCTTCGAGATCGATCACGACGCTCGGACGACGTCGACGGATCAGTACGAAGTCGACGCTGCCCGCGGCCTTCCACGTGCCCGACGCCAGGATGCCGGGGATGTGCGTGCCGGGGTTCGGAACCCCGCGTAGCCAGGTCCACGCGTCGTCGATGAGCTGCACCTTGGTGATCGTGCTCCGCGCGATGCGCAGATTGTCCCGGTGGAAGCTCGCCGCACGCTCGATCGGCGAGAGCACGATCTCGAGTTGCGTCTGGTCCAGCAGCAACGTCACCATGCCTCAAGTCTGCCAGCGGCGCCCTGCGAGTTGTCTGCTTCTTGCTCACAGGACGGCAACGATCCGTTGTCTGATCTCTCCATCGCGCTTTCCTTCATTCCGATGTTCCACTCGTTTATTCGAACAAATCTACTAGACTCGGAGCATGACGCAGACCACCACACACGACGTCGAGCAGCGCTCCATGCTGCTCGATTCCTGGGTGGAGAAGCGGCGACAGATCGCTGCCCTCGAGGCTGAGGCCTCCGCGCTCCTCGCCGAGCGCCTGCGACTCTGCGCCGCCGAAGAAGACGAGAACCCATACCACCGCGACGCGATCCGACGATCGATGGTCTCCGAGTATTCGGCGGCGGGTCGCATGACCCAGGGCAGCGTCGAGTATGCCTTCTCCGACGCCCGGTTCCTCGAGACGAGCCATCCTGGAGTGCGAGAGGCTTTCCGACGCGGGGCGATCACCGCCGCGCACGTCCGCGAGATCGTGCGGGCCGCGGGCGTGGTGCGCGAAGCCGTCAACAACGGAAAGGCGGATGCCGACGTGCTGCCGCTCTACGACACGGTCGCCGTGATCGTCGCCGAGACCGAGACGCCCGCTCGCACCCGCACGCATCTGCGCGAGCTCGCCGCCGTGCTCGCCGGGGCGACGACGAACGAACGTCATGCGCAGGCGAAATCTGAGCGCACGGTCACGATGCGAGCGGCGGGCGACGGCCTCGCGGTCCTGACGGTCGTACTGCCCGAGTACCTCGCGACGGCGATCATGGATCGCCTGACCCAGCTTGCACGCGCCGTCATCGCGGGGCGCGACGATCACGCGATCTTCGGCGACGGCACGTTCACCACAGACCCCGTCAACGAGCACATCCCCGCGGATGACCGCACGATCGACCAGGTGCGTGCCGATCTGCTCATCGATCTGCTCCTCGCCTCCGATCCGAGCGCCGCGAACGGGTCAGGGCTCGACAACATCGTCGCGCGCATCCAGGTCACGGTCGCCGCCACGACGCTCGCCGGCTGCGACGACCGATCAGCCCAGCTTGACGGCCACGGCCCGCTCCACCCCGACATCGCCCGCGATCTCGCCGGGCGCAACGGCGGGTGGGCACGCCTGTTCCTCGACCCTCACGGAATGGTCGTCGAGACCGACAACTACTCACCCACCGAATCGATGCGGAGGTTCCTTCGCGCCCGTGACCAGCACTGCCGATTCCCCGGATGCAGAATGCCGGCGCATAGGTGCCAGATCGATCACACCTTCGACCACGCCAAGGGAGGGAAGACCGAGATTCACAATCTCGCCCACCTCTGCGTCCGGCATCACGCGCTGAAACACCCCGACATGGCGGATGCGCATCGATGGACGGCACATCAGCTTCCCGACGGAACCATCGACTGGTTCAGCCCGCTCGGGCGCAGGTATCGAGACACTCCACGTCCGCGCGTGATGTTCGTCTGATGTGCGAGATCTCCCACGCGAGACCTGACACGAGACCTCAGGCACGAGACCTCAGCCGCGCCCCTTCAGGCGCGAGCCGCAGCTGCCGCAGCCGCTGCGATCGGCAGGGCGGCCTCGATGCGCTGCAGGTCTTCCTCGCCGTGGGCCGCCGTGAGGAACCACGCCTCGTAGACACTGGGCGGAAGCGCCACACCCTGCTCGCGCATGGCATGGAAGAACGGTGCGTACCGGAACGCGTCCTGAGCCTGCGCCTGAGCGTAATCGCGAGGTGCAGATGCCCGGAACGACGGGTTGAAGAGGCTGCCCGCGTTCGCCACGGAGTGCGTCACGCCCGCCTCCGTCAGCGCCGCCGTCACTGCGGCCGCCACCCGAGCAGCCGCCGCATCGACGGTCGCGTAGACCTCCGGAGTGGCGAGCCGCAAGGTCGCGAGGCCGGCCGCCACCGAGAGCGGATTGCCCGACAGGGTTCCCGCCTGATAGACCGGACCGAGCGGGGCGAGCAGATCCATGACCTCAGCACGCCCGCCGAGAGCTGCAAGCGGCATCCCCCCGCCGACGACCTTGCCGAACGTGAAGATGTCGGGCAGGTACTCCTCGCCGGCGGCAGCCTGAAGCCCCCAATACCCGGCGGGATGCACCCGGAAGCCCGTGAGCACCTCGTCGATGATCATCAGCGCACCGTGCGCGTGCGCGGTGTCTGCGATGAATCGGTTGAACCCAGGCAATGGTGCGACGACGCCCATGTTCGCGGCCGACGCCTCGACGATCACAGCCGCGATACGCGAACCGTGCTCGGCGAAGACCGCCTCGAGAGCATCCCGGTCGTTGTAGTCGATCACGAGGGTCTGCGCGGCGATCGGAGCCGGCACACCGGCAGATCCGGGCAGCGCCAGTGTCGCGACTCCCGAGCCCGCCGCAGCCAGCAGGCCGTCGGAGTGTCCGTGATAGTGGCCGGCGAACTTCACCAGCAGGTCACGTCCCGTCGCTCCGCGAGCGAGGCGGATGGCGGTCATGGTCGCCTCGGTGCCCGTCGACACGAGGCGCACACGCTCGATCGGGCGCACCTCGCCGAAGCGCACGCGGTCCGCGATCAGCGCCGCGAGCTCCACCTCACCCTCGGTGGGCGCCCCGAAAGACAGTCCGCGAGCCGCAGCGTCCTGCACAGCGGCGACGATCTCGGGGTGGGCATGACCGAGCAACGCCGGCCCCCACGAGGCGACGAGGTCGACATACTCGACACCCTCGGCATCCGTCACCCTCGCGCCCGAGGCTGACGCGAGGAATCGCGGCGTGCCGCCGACCGATCCATAGGCGCGCACCGGCGAGTTCACGCCGCCCGGGATCACCGTGCGGGCAGCGGAGAACAGGTCGTCATTGCGGTCGGTCATTGGTCCCTCCAGAGCGACGGCGACGCGGCGGATCAGCCGCGGAGCCAGCGGGCGGCTTCGGTCGCCCAATAGGTGAGCACTGCGTCGGCGCCGGCACGGCGGATCGACAGCAGCGACTCCAGAATCGATGCACGGCGGTCGATCCAGCCGTTCGCCGCGGCGGCCTCGATCATCGCGTACTCGCCCGACACCTGGTAGGCCCAGACCGGGATGTCGACGGTGTCGCGCACCTCGCGCAACACGTCGAGGAATGCCATCGCCGGCTTGACCATGACGATGTCGGCGCCCTCCTGCTGATCGACGACGGCCTCGCGCACACCCTCGAGACGGTTGCCGGGGTCGAGCTGGTAGGTGCGACGATCGCCCTTCAGCTGCGAGTCGACGGCCTCACGGAAGGGCCCGTAGAAAGCGCTCGCATACTTCGCGGCATAGGCGAGCAGCAGAGTGTCAGTGAAGCCTTCGGCGTCGAGCGCCGCGCGAATCACCGCGACCTGGCCGTCCATCATGCCCGAGAGCCCGAGCAGCTGCGACCCCGCACGCGCCTGCGCGAGTGCCATCGACGCGTACCGCACGAGCGTGGCATCGTTGTCGACCGAACCGTCGGCGGCGAGCACACCGCAGTGTCCGTGGTCGGTGAACTCGTCGAGGCAGAGATCCGTCTGCAACACCAGAGCGTCGCCGACCTCGGCGGCGAGAACCTCTGTCGCGACGTTCAGGATGCCCTTCGGATCGTCGGCACCCGAACCCTGCGCGTCACGCACAGCGGGCACCCCGAACAGCATCACGCCGCCGACACCCGCCTCCGCCGCATCCACTGCGGCGGCGCGAAGCGAGTCGAGCGAATGCTGCGCGACGCCCGGCATCGAGCCGATCGGCGACGGATCCGAGAGCCCCTCCCGCACGAACATCGGGAGCACCAGATTGCGCGGTTCGAGCGACGTCTCACGGACCAGTCCGCGGATCGCCGGAGACTGCCGCAATCGGCGCAGCCGCACATCGGGGAAGCTCACGGTGCCAGCTCATCCGACGCGTGCGGAAGGGTGAAGCTCGACACCGCATCGATGAGTGCGTCGACCGTCTGCCGGTCAGCCACGACCGTGATCGGGAGTCCGGCCCTGTCGGCATCCTTCGCGGTGCGAGGACCGATCGCCGCCAACAGCGTCTCGTCGGGGATCTGCGGGAACTGCTCACGCACCTGCTCTGCCACCGAGCCGCTGGTGATGAGGATCGCGTTGATGCGACCGTTCTCGACATCGCGCTTGATGCGATCCGTCACCGGCACACCGACAGTGCGGTACGCCACGACACTGTCGACGTCATGACCGGCGTCCTGCAGCATCACGCTCAGCACCGGCTTCGCGATCTCACTGCGAAGGGCGAGGATGCGTCGACGCGCCTGGGTCTCGAGCGCGATGAGCTGCTCTGCCATCCCCGCGGCGGAGTTGTCTTCTTCGGGGACGATCGCGACCTCGTAGCCCACAGCCTGCAGCGCCGCTGCCGTGGTCTCGCCGACCGCCGCGATCCTCGTCGAGCGAGGCACCACGGCGCGATGCGCGAACATCACGTCGACCGTGGTCGCGCTCGTGACCGTCAGCCAGTCGTACTCACCCGCCGCGAGCCGCCGAAGTGCGGTGTCGAGCGCCGCCTGATCGGTGGTCGGCGCGAAGTTGATCAGCGGCGCGACGACGGGCACCGCTCCACGGTCGCGAAGACTCGCGGCCACCCCGTCACCCCACGGGCCACCGCGCGGTACCAGGATCCGCCAGCCGTCCAGCGGCCGGTCCTGCTTGGAATTCGTCATGAAGAATGCTCTCGGGAAACAAGGTCAGCCGCCCCTTGATCGAGCAGCCGACGGGCAACACTCAACCCGAGCTCGCGAGCCGCGCGCATCGGGACTGCACCATCGGCAGCATCCGCTCCATTGCCACTGCCGTTCCGTTGAATATACTCCCCGTTCAGTGCCTCCGTGACGTCGAGCCCGATCCGGCGACCCCCATCCGGGGCGTAGACGACCGTCCTGACGCGGATCTCTCCCCTGTCGAAAGTCGCATGCGCGGCCATCGGCGCCTGGCACCCCGCGTCGAGACCCTCGAGCACCGCGCGTTCGACCGTGACAGCCAGACGCGTCGTCTCGTCGTCCAGTTCTACGAGGGCCGCGAGGAGCTCCTCAGGAGCATCGTCGCGGGTCTCCACAGCGAGCGAACCCTGCCCCGGAGCCGTCGGCCACTCTGCGAGGCCCAGTTCCTCGCGGCGCAGCGGCGAGTCGGAACCGAGGCGCGACAGGCCCGCCGCGGCGAGGATCACCGCATCCAGGTCACCCGATGCGACCCGCTGCAACCGCGAGTCGACGTTGCCGCGGATGTCGATGATCTCGGCATGGGGAGCCCGTCGGTGGACCTGCGCGATGCGTCGCGGAGAGCCGGTGCCCACCGTGCTGCCCGTTCCCAGCTCGTGCAGCGGCGTGCCCTCACGGGTGATCACCACGTCGCGGGCGTCTTCGCGCACGGGTGTCGCGGCGATGACGAGTCCCGCCGGAATCGCGGTCGGAAGATCTTTGAGCGAGTGCACGAGAAAGTCGCACTCTCCCGCCAGCAGCGCCTCCCGCAGTCGGGTGGCGAAGATGCCCTGTCCGCCGATCTCCGACAGTGAGGCACGATTCGTGTCGCCCTCGCTGGTGATCGGGACGAGCTCGACACGGCGTCCCGACACCTTCTCGAGAGCAGCGGCGACGTGGCCCGACTGCGCCTGAGCGAGCGCGCTGCGGCGCGTGCCCAGCCGGATCGGGGTGGACCGGTTCATCGGAATCGTCATGGCGCGGCCTACTGCAGCACGTCCGCGATCTCGTCGAAGCGGAGACGGCGGCCCGTGTAGAAGGGGATCTCCTCCTTCACGAAGAGACGCGCATCGGTGTAGCGCAGGTCGCGCATGAGGTCGACGAGCTCGGTCACATCATCGGCCTCGAGCGGGAGCAGCCACTCGTAGTCGCCCAGCGCGAACGCCGCGACGGTGTTGGCGATGACGCCCGTGAAGGCGGCACCCTTACGCCCGTGATCGGCGAGCATCTTGCGACGCTCCTCCTCCGGGGCGAGGTACCACTCGGGCGTGCGCACAAAGGGGTACAGGCAGAGCCAGTCCTTCGCCTCCACACCGCGGAGGAACCCGGGCACGTGTGCGCGGTTGAACTCGGCGTCGCGGTGCACGCCCATGACGTTCCAGACCGGGAGCAGCGAGCGCAGCAGTTCGACGCGGCGGAGTCTGCGCAGAGCCTTCTGCAGTTCCTCGGCCGTGTCGCCGTGCAGCCAGACCATGAGGTCGGCGTCGGCCTTGAGCCCCGAGACGTCGTAGAAGCCGCGGATCGTGACGCCGGAATCCTCGATGTACGACACGATCGTCTCGAGCTCCGTCGAGTCGGACTCGGTGACCGGAACGTCGGGGTTTCGTCGCCAGACGGCCCACAGGGTGAAGCCGGACGGGTTCTCTTCGCGCTCATCGGACATGGATCCAGTCTGCCCCCTTTGCCCAGTCGTGGCTAATCCCCCGGGCCCGCTTGACAGGCTCGGGAGACGGGCGTCAGCGCGAGATCGACGTCAGCAGTGCGAGAAGACCTCAGCGCGAGAGAGCTCGAGCAGCGACCCACACCACGCCGCCGACCGCGGCGGCGATTGCGACGGCGGCGGCCACAGCCGCGACCGGGTTGCGGTCGGCGAACACCCGGGCCTTCGCCGCGGCGCGCTTCGAGGCCTTGTCGAGGCGACGCGGCACGTTGCCCTTGACCTCGATCGCGGCGAGCGCGGCCTTCAACTCGGCACGAGCCGATGCGACGGGGTCGGCGATGCCGGCCGGCACCGCGGTCTTGGGCAGCGAGGTGAGGCCTGATGCCTTCTGCAGGGGGGTGAGGTCAGAGTTCGTCATCGCCGGCTTCCTTCACGAGTCGGATGTCCTCGCCGACCGCCTGAGCGGGATTCTGGCGGCGGAGCACCTTGCGGAACTTCAGGATGCCGAGCAGTGCGAACAACAGCACGGCGATGATCAGGATGCCGAGCACGGCGAGCGCGGACAGCCAGACCGGCCACCACGACGACAGCCCCGCGATCGCGAACACGAGGATCACCGGCACGGCCCAGAAGAGGAAGAACAGAGCGACGAGGAACCAGACGGAGCCGATGCCGGCATCCTTCGCGGTTCTCGACACCCACGTCTTCGCCGCGTCGATCTCGGCCTTGATGAGGTTCCCGATGAGTTCGGGCAGGTCGCCGATCAGCGACAGCAGACTGTCTTCGGCGCGGTCGCGGTATCCGCGGGGCATGTCAGTCTCCGGACTTCGCGGCGGTGGAACGTGCGGACGGCGAGCTCTTGGCAACCGGCTTCTTGGCCGCGGGCTTGCTCGCGGCATCCTTCTTGGCCGCGTCCTTGGCCTCGTCGACCGCGTCTTCCGTCGCGTCGACGATGTCTTCCGCTGCCTTACGGCCTGCGGCGACGGCGGAATCCAGGCGCTGTCCGGCGGTCTTGTCTCCACCGCCCGCCGACTTGACGACCTTCTGCACGCCGGTCCAGATCGCACCCGGCACGGCTGCGGCTTTGTCGCCGACGTAGCCCTTGACCTTCACGACCTGGTCCTGAACCTGGTCGAGATTCCAGACCTTGAGCCACTGCGTCTTGATCTGCTCGTAGCGCTCGCGTCCTGCGCGCGTTCCGATGACATATCCCACGCCGAGTCCTACGACGAGTCCGATCTTCCCCTTCATGGGGTCTCCTCACGTTGTTCCGGTGTGAACGCCTAGGGCGAACCGACGACTCGGGGTCGCCTGCCAAGTGTCCAGCGTAACGCCGTATGCCGATTTCGGCATCTAAACCTCAGAGGGTTGACAGCGCGCGCCGGATAGGGGTCGCCCCGAGGCGAGACCCCCGGTCGGCTCAGTCCCAGAGCAGCGCGCGCCGCAGACGGTCGGCTTCCTGCTGCGCGTCGGGCACGACCTGCGCGAGTCCGGTTCCGGCGAGCCAGGCCCCGACGGCGGCCAGACCCGCGACCGCCTGCACCGCGGCTCGCGCCTCGCTGCGGCGTTCGCCGGAGCCGATGATCGACGCGGGCTGCGACTGCACGAAACGCGAGCGGTGCGCCGCGACGACGTCGCTCTGCGCGAGCGAGACACCGAGAAGGGCGGATGCCTCGCGCACCGCGAGGCGTGCCGCCGCGGCGTCGTCCAGACCCGCAGTCGCGGCCGGCTCACCCTGTGCACCGAACGAGACCCTCACCACGTGCCGATCTCCTGCAGCCCGGCGCACCCACTCCCACTTGGCCGTGGAATGGGTGAGAGCCTTCGCCGTGTGGCTGCCCGGCACGGTCAGCACCCCCGTGCCGCGGGGTGCGCCGTCGAGCGCCGAAGGAGCCAGCAGCAGCGTGACGAGCTCGATCTCCGGCGACTCGGCCGCGTCTGTCGAAGCGAGCGCGGGAGCGACTGCGGACAGCAGAATCCGCGCCGATGCCTCGGGGGTCGCGATCACGACTCCGTCGGCCGCCAGGATGCGTTCGTCTGAGAGACCGGCCTCAGCCGATCCGACACCGTCGACCGACGGGGAGTCCTCCCGCACACGCTCGACGGGGCCCTCGGTGGCCACCGTCCACGAGTCTCCGGACTTCGCGACCGCCGTCGCCCTGACTCCGGTGCGCACGACGCCGCCGAGCTTCTCGAGGTCTGCGACGAGCGCATCGATCAGCACCGTCATACCGCCGTCGAGGCCCTCGACCGCTGCGCCCGGCGACTGGGCCTTCGCGGC
The DNA here is from genome assembly GCF_979258505.1 of Microbacterium sp. AC145. Classification (NCBI taxonomy): domain Bacteria; kingdom Bacillati; phylum Actinomycetota; class Actinomycetes; order Micrococcales; family Microbacteriaceae; genus Microbacterium; species Microbacterium sp. AC145. Next base: position 3,603,557 of record NZ_OZ409859.1, on the reverse strand, counting down.
ACGCGACGCGCTCTCGTCGCGCAGCGCGAGAACTGCTCCCGACAGGGATCCGACTCGAGTCAGCGCGGCATTGAGCCCCGGAGCCGCGACATCGACGTCGACGTCTTCGGGCGAGGCCGAGTACACGCCGGTGGTCACCGGAGCGACGAGGCGATCCCGCACCTTCGACCCCATGCGCGAGGCGACCAGCCTGCCCAGGCTCTGGTTGTGCCCGATCGTGAGCGGCGGCCGCACCCGGTCGAGGTAGGCACGCCAGACGCCCGACCACCCGAGGATGCGACGGACGTCTTCTTGGAACGGATTCCCGGGGATGCCCAGGATCCCCCCGACGGGAAGCGGTGCGGCGCCGATGCCGGGGACGCCCGCGAGCCACGCTCCGCCGGCCGCGGGGGCCACGATGCGGTCGGTGAGCCCCAGGTCGTCGATCAGCGCTCGCACGTGCCCGCCGCGCGTGGCGTAGCTCTCGGCACCCGCATCGAGCACGACACCGTCGAGCTCGGCGCGCTGCAGTGCGCCGCCCACGGCATCCGTGCTCTCGAGCAGCGTCACCCGCATGCCGACCTTGGCGCACTCACGCGCCGCGATCAGGCCGCCGATGCCTCCGCCGACGACGACGACATGCTTCTGCGCCGCACGCTCTGCGCGGGCTGCCAGCTCGGCGCGGGAGGCCGCACTGTGGGGCTCAGAGGTCATGGGTCGGGTCCTTGCCGTCAGAGGGAATGGACGAGCTCGACGATTCGCGTCAGCTGGTCGGGGTCGGTCTCGGGCGGCACCCCGTGCCCGAGGTTGACGATGTGACCGCGGGCGGCGCGGCCCCGCTCGACCACGTCGCGCACGTGCGCCTCGAGCACGGGCCATGGCGCAGCGAGGAGAGCCGGGTCGATGTTCCCCTGCACCGAGACGTCCGGCCCGACGATCGCGGCCGCCTCGTCCAGAGGCATCCGCCAGTCGACACCGACGGCATCGGCGATGCCGTCGAGTCGCATGTCCGCGAGGAACGGCCCGGTGCCGACTCCGAAGTGGATGCTCGGAACTCCCAAGCCCTCGAGCGCCGTGTGCGAGTGGGGCGCCACGAATGCGCGGTAATCGGCCGTGCTGAGCGACCCCGCCCACGAGTCGAAGAGCTGTACGACAGATGCTCCGGCGTCGCGCTGCGTCTCGAGGAAGCGCCGGGAGATCTGCGCCAGCCATCCGGCGAGGCGATGCCAGGCATCGGGGTCGGCGTGCATCATGGCGCGGGCACGCAGATGCTCTTTCGAGGGGCCGCCTTCGACGAGGTAGGCGGCGAGCGTGAACGGCGCTCCGGCGAAGCCGATCAGCGGAACGTCTCCCAGTTCGGCGGTCACCAGACGCACCGCCTCGGCGATGGCCGTGCCGTCGAGCGAGTCGGGATCGATCGCCGTGATGCGGTCGACGTCGGCCGCCGTGCGCACGGGGTCGGCGAAGACGGGGCCGCGCCCGGGCTCGATCTCGACCTCGACGCCGGCGAGGCGAAGGGGAATCACGATGTCGCTGAAGAACACCGCGGCGTCCACCCCGTGCCGGCGCACCGGCTGCAGGGTGATCTCGGCCGCGAGGTCGGGGGTCAGGCAGGCATCCAGCATGCGCGTTCCCACCCGCAGCTCGCGGTACTCCGGCAGCGATCGTCCGGCCTGTCGCATGAACCACACGGGGGCATGCTCGGGGCGGGGTCCGGTGAGGGCGCGCAGCAGCGGAGCGTCGGAGAGGGGCATGCCTCCATCCTCCCATCTCCCCCTCGGGCCGACCTGTGCGCGAGGAGGGGTAGAATCGATGTGTGCTGCTGTGTGTCACGGCGAGTCACAAGACCGCCTCCTTCGATTTGCTCGAACGCTTGAGCCGCACCCCCGACGATGTCGCCTCCACGATCGTGGACACGGCGTCGTGCGTGCAGGGTGCGGTCGTTCTTGCTACCTGCAACCGGTTCGAGGCGTACGTCGAGATGGACGAGCCCGTCACCGCGGCGGGTGCGATCGGCGTCGAAGCCGTGCTCGAAGCGGTCGAATCCGCCACCGGCATCCCGACCGCCGAGCTCGACGGCGCGTACGACGTGCACTCGGGGCGCCGCGTCGCCGAACACCTCTTCTCCGTGGCGTCTGGCCTCGAATCCGTGGTCTCCGGCGAAGGCGAGATCGCGGGCCAGGTGCGCCGCGCGCTGAAGTCGGCACGCAAGGACGGCACCACCTCGCCCGAACTCGAGCGGCTGTTCCAGCGCGCGAGCCAGGCGCAACGCAAGGTCAAGAACGTCACAGCCCTCGGTCGCGCCGGTCGCTCGCTCGTGCGTCTGGCCCTGGAACTCGCCGACAGCCGCATCGCCGACTGGTCTGCGGAGCGCGTGCTGCTCGTGGGCACAGGCGCCTACGCCGCCGTCACCCTGGCCACGCTGCGCGAGCGCGGCGCCGTCAACATCTCGGTGTACTCGCCGTCGGGCCGCGCCGAGAAGTTCGCCGCGAAGCACGGCATCCGCCCGGTCGCGGCCGACGACTACGCGCGCATCGCCTCGCGCTCGAGTCTGCTGATCACCTGCACCACTGCGACCGAGCCCGTGCTCACCCCCGCGCACCTGCAGGCGCCGACGGGCATCGCCTCCGCCGGCTGCCCCGTCGCCTCGCACAGCCAGCTGGTCGTCGACCTCGGCATGCCCCGCAACGTCGACCCCGCGGTCGCCGCGGTCGAGGGCGTCGCACTGCTCGACCTCGAGACCATCAGCCTGCACGCTCCACTCGACGAGCTGCAGGCGACGGATGCCGCGCGCACCGTCGTCCGCGAAGCCGCCGACACCTTCCACGTCGTCGGAAGCCGCCAGAGCGTCACCCCCTCGGTCGTCGCACTGCGGTCGCACATGTTCGCGCTGCTGGAGGCCGAGATCGGCCGCGCCCGCGCACGCGGCGATGAAGACGGCAAGGTCGAACAGGCTCTTCGCCACCTCACCGGAGTTCTTCTTCACACGCCGACCACGCGCGCGCACGAACTCGCCGCGACCGGTCGTGCAGACGAGTTCTCCGCGGCGCTGTCGACGCTCTACGGCATCTCGCCCGCCGAGATCGCTCAGCCCGCGATCTCGGACGACGCCGCGACCGCCTGACGCGTCCGCTCTCTCTGCACCGGAGAGGCTCTGCGGGCATCTCTCCCGCCTGACCGCGTGTTTCCTGCATGCAGGGCGCGCCGCGTACCCCACGCTTCATATCGTCGAATGCATGACAGCGTCCGACCCTCGGCGCAGACTGGGAGCATGCTCGTGGACCCGAACGTGATCGGCATCATCATCGCCCTCTTCGCCTTCACCGCCACCGTGCTCGGAGGGGTCTCCCGAATGCTCGCGCGGCAGTCTCGGGGTCTCGACGTTCGCTTCGACAGGATCGACGAGCGCTTCACGAGGGTCGAGACCGACATCGCCGGCCTCCGCACTGAACTCAAAGCCGACATCGCCGGCCTCCGCACCGAACTCAAAGCGGACATCGCCGGCCTCCGCACCGAACTCAAAGCGGACATCGCCGACCTCCGCACCGAGCTCAAGACCGAGATCCACGACGTCAAGACCGAGCTCAAAGCGGACATCGCCGACGTGCGGGTCTCGATCGCGAGGCTCGAAGGGCCGTTGCCCAAGCTCCAGCGCATCTGACACCGCCGAAGGAGCAGTGGTGGTGCCAGACTGAAGGCATGGCCCTTCACATCACCGGAGACACCGCCGCCGACGCCCTGCTCACCGACAACCCGCTGGCACTGCTGGTGGGCATGTTGCTCGACCAGCAGGTGCCGATGGAGACCGCGTTCGCAGGCCCGCTCAAGATCGAGCAGCGCACGGGCGCTGCGGATGCGTCAGCCATCGCGCACATGGATCCCGAGGAGTTCCTCGCAGCGTTCAAGGAGACGCCGGCTGTGCACCGCTTCCCCGGCTCCATGGCCACTCGGGTGCAGACCCTGTGCCAGGACATCGTCGATCAGTGGGGCGGCGACGCCTCAGCGATCTGGACCGAGGGCGACCCCTCAGGTGCCGAGGTGCTGAAGCGCCTCAAGGCCCTGCCGGGATTCGGTGAGCAGAAGGCGAAGATCTTCGTCGCGCTGCTGGGCAAGCAATACGGCTTCACCGGAGAGGGGTGGCGCGAGGCAGCGGGCGACTACGGCATCGAGGGCTCGTACCGCAGTGTCGCCGACATCGTCTCGCCCGAGTCGCTGACCAAGGTGCGCGAGCACAAGAAGGCGATGAAGGCCGCGGCGAAGGCGAAAGCATGAGACCCACCGGCGATGACGTCGCCGGACTCATCGCTCGTTCCAGCCCCGCCGCACGCCGCCGGGATGCCGAGACCCTCACCGCACTCATGCAGGAGATCACAGGCCGCGAGCCGCAGACCTGGGGAACGATCATCGGCTTCGGCAGCTGCCATTACCGCTATCCGACCGGCACCGAGGGCGACAGCGGTCTGCTCGGCTTCGCACCTCGAAAAGCCGCCACGACGATCTACCTGTTCGACGGGGTCGACGCGCACAGCGATGCGCTCGAGAAGCTCGGCCCGCATACGACAGGGGTCGGATGCCTGTACATCAAGGACCTCGAGAAGATCGACCTCGACGTGCTCCGCGGAATCCTCGAGAGTTCACTCGCCTGGGTCGAAGCAGGCGGCACCGATCAGGTGCAGTTGACCGTCACGAGCTGAAGAGGGACGACGCCTGAGGCCCGTCATCGCAGGACCTCGACGAGCGCGACCCAGGACACGACGATCGCAGACACGATCGCCAGCAGACACCCGGCTGCCGCGAGATACAGCCCCGCGGGATGACCCAGAGCGACGAAGATGCCCGCCGTGAGATAGCCCGCGATCGGCAGGAAGCCGATCAGGTATTTGAGGGGCCGCGCCCGATCGGCCGGGTCGGTGTCCCGGGCGATCAAGGTCGTCGCGTGAATCTGGAACGAGCACGCGAGCACTGCCACCAGGATCGTGAGAATCCCGAGCCAGACCTCGTCGATACCCGGGACGAGACCGAGCGCCGACACCGTGAGCGCGAGGACGAGCGCCGCGATGCCCGCGAGGAGCCGGGCGGTGAGGGTGCGCGACTTCACGATCTCGCCGATGTTGACGCTCGCCGCGACGATCACGAGGCCCGCCAATGCCGCCGTCGCACCCCCCATCGCGACGTTGAATTCGCTCCACTGCTCGATCATGGGGTCAGCATAGGCCCCGCGCACCGAAGCCGAGCTAGAGAGGGTGGTCGCTCTCAGACGTCGACGGTGCCCGCGGATCGCGCTGCTGACGCCGCACGGGCACGATACCGGACGGCCGGAACCGCGAACAGGAGCACGATCGCTGCGATGATGCCGCGGACGATCCAGAGCCCCGGCGCCCAGATCACCTCATATGTACCGGGGATGCCGAAGAACGCCGCGATGATCTGCGCTTCGGCCCTGCGCCCGACCTCGCCGCTCGAGACCGACATGCCGCCGACGATGCACACCACACCGAGGGAGAGGAGGACGACAGGCATGATCAACGCAGTGGGTCTCGCCTCTCCTCGCGAGATCGCCCGGACCACGCGTGCGAGCGTCGCCAACGGGAACACGAAGAAGAACCACACCAGAGCACCGAGCATCACACCGACGCAGATGAAGATCGGCACCCAGACGAGCATCCACGGGCCGTCGTCCCCGATGAAGTAGTCGGGCTCACGAACGATCGCCACGACGAAGCCGAGCAGCGTTCCGAGCGGCAGGACGGCGAGCATGAGCCAGAGCACCGGCTTCGGCACTCTCTTCCGCTTCCCGAGCCGCGTCATCACGATCTGGATGACCAGAGCCGACGCGATCGCGGGAATGCCGAACATCGCGATGATCGGCGCGGCTCCGTCGTTGTCCTGAAGGTCGAGCACGGCGAGCAGCATCCAGCTGATCGCGAGCGCGCCGATCACGATCGCCGCGACCGCGCGGGTCGCGGCGATCTGCTCCTCGTGAGTCCGTCCCCCCGGCGACCTCATGAGAGTCAGGCGCCCTTGAGGCGCTCCGCGAGGTACTGGGGCAGCTCGTCGATCGAGACGCGCTCCTGGGCCATGGTGTCGCGATCGCGCACGGTGACGGCGCGGTCATCGAGCGAGTCGAAGTCGACCGTGACGCAGAACGGCGTTCCGATCTCGTCCTGACGGCGGTATCGACGACCGATCGCGCCCGCGTCGTCGAAGTCGACGGCCCACGAGCTGCGCAGCGTGTCGGCGACCTCGCGTGCCAGCGGCGACAGGCGCTCGTTGCGGCTGAGCGGCAGCACGGCGGCCTTGACGGGGGCCAGACGCGGATCGAGCTTGAGCACCGTGCGCACGTCGGTGCCGCCCTTGGCGTTCGGCACCTCCTCTTCGCGGTACGCGTCGACGAGGAACGCCATCATGGCGCGGGTGAGGCCGAACGACGGCTCGATCACAAACGGCGTGTAGCGGTCGCCGGTGGCCTGGTCGAAGTAGGTCAGGCTCTGGCCGGATGCCTCGCTGTGGCTCGAGAGATCGTAGTCGGTGCGGTTGGCGACACCCATGAGCTCGCCCCACTCCTTGCCGGTGAAGCCGAAGCGGTACTCGACGTCGATCGTGCCGGCCGAATAGTGCGCGCGGTCGTCTTCGGGCACATCGAACTGCCGCATGTTCTCGGGATCGATTCCGAGATCGATGAACCAGTTCCAGCAGGCCTCGACCCAGTGCTCGAACCACTCCTGGGCGTCAGCCGGCGGCGTGAAGAACTCGATCTCCATCTGCTCGAACTCACGCGTGCGGAAGATGAAGTTACCGGGCGTGATCTCGTTGCGGAACGCCTTGCCGACCTGGCCGATGCCGAACGGCGGCTTCTTGCGGCTGGCGGTGAGCACGTTCGAGAAGTTCACGAAGATGCCCTGTGCCGTCTCGGGGCGCAGGAAGTGCAGGCCCGACTCGTCGTCGACGACACCGAGGTAGGTCTTGACGAGACCCGAGAACGACTTCGGCTCGGTGTACTGGCCCTTGGTGCCGCAGTTCGGGCACGGCACATCGGCGAGACCGTTCTCGGCCTTGCGTCCCTTGCGAGCCTCGAAGTCCTCGACCAGGTTGTCGGCCCGGAAGCGCTTGTGGCAGCTCAGGCACTCGACCAGCGGGTCGGTGAAGGTGGCGACGTGGCCGGATGCCTCCCAGACGCGCTTGGGCAGGATGATGCTGGAGTCGAGGCCCACCATGTCGCCACGGCCGCGCACGAACGTCTGCCACCACTGGCGGCGGATGTTCTCCTTGAGCTCGGTGCCGAGGGGCCCGTAGTCCCACGCCGACCTCGAACCGCCGTAGATCTCACCCGCCTGGAAGACGAACCCGCGGTGGCGGGCAAGGGCGATGACCTTGTCGAGACGGGACTGTTCGGCCACGGTGGCTCCAATGGTCGCATGTGGGAAAGCCCGTGATCACGGGCACACCAATCTTATCGGCGCAGCCTGGAGCGCAACTCTCAGGCCGAGAAGAGGTAGCCCTTCGCGACGTCGAAACCCGAGAGGGTGAGGCCGCTGCCGAGCAGCCCCTCCATCTGCGCGCGCAGGCGAAGGCGCCACTCGTGCGCAGCATCCGCATCGGTGTCCCTCATCGCCTCGATATCGCTGGGGATCTCGAGCGTCTCGACGATGGAATCGGATGCCGGCTGCTTCGCGATGTCGGCGAGCGCCCACTCGACGTCGAGTCGATCACTCTCATCTCCGGCGTCGCCGCCGCCGAAGATGCCGTATCGATTGACGGAGTATCCGGTCACTCGGGCTCCGAGCACCGTCAGGAAGAAGTGCGCGTTGCGAGCGACGAGAGGGTCGAACGTCCAGCTGATGCGACCGACGTCGCGCGAGAACGCCCACTGACGCTGGTGCTCCTTGAGCTCGCGCCCCCATCCCCGGCCGCGGTATTCAGGAAGCAGCGCCGTGATGTGCGAGTGCATCGCACGCCGCGCGGGGGCGCCGAAGAAGGCGATCGAGGCACCGACCATGCGCTCCTCCCCCTCGTCGGCGTCGAAGAGGCCGACGACGTAGTTGCCGGATTGCTGCAGGGCGCGCAGGGTCCCGGCGTCGATGACGCGCTCGGGGCCGCGGATCGAGTCCAGCAGGCTCTGCGCGTCGATGATGAGTTCAACGGTGTCGAGATCACGGATGGTTCGCACGCCCCCAGTCTGCCCCTCCCGTGCCGGATTTCGGAATCGCGCGACGCGATCGGGCTGGGTTCGCCGCCCTGACGAGGCGTACCGTGGAGGAATGGCATCCAGCGACACCACAGCCGAGAAGTCCGACACCCGGTTCTTCGGGCAGCCCTGGGCTCTCGTCCACATCTTCGGCGTCGAGATGTGGGAGCGGTTCAGCTTCTACGGCATGCAGGGCATCCTGCTGATCTACCTCTACTTCTCGGTGACCGAGGGCGGGCTCGGCCTCTCCCAGGCCGTCGCCGGTGGCATCGTCGGTGCGTACGGCGGCTCCGTCTACCTCTCGACCATCCTCGGCGCATGGGTCGCGGACCGCATCCTGGGTTCGGAGCGCGTGCTGTTCCTCAGTGCGATCGTCATCGTCGCGGGCCACGTGGCGCTCGCACTGCTGCCCGGCTTCCTCGGCGTGGGTGTGGGTCTCGTGCTGGTGGCGCTGGGATCCGGTGGCCTCAAGGCGAACGCGACGGCGGTCGTCGGCACCCTCTACAGCCCCGAGGACACGCGTCGCGACGCCGGATTCTCGCTGTTCTACCTCGGGATCAACCTCGGCGCGTTCCTCGGCCCGATCCTCACCGGCATCCTGCAGTCCACCCTCGGCTTCCACTTCGGCTTCGGCCTCGCCGCGATCGGCATGACCCTCGGCCTCGTGCAGTACGCGTTCGGTCGACGAGCTCTTCCCGATGCGGCACGCAACGTTCCGAACCCGCTGCCGCGATCGCGCTACCCGCTCGTCGCCGGCATCGCGATCGCGGCCGTCGTGCTGATCGCCGTGCTCGTGCTGGTCGGGGTCATCACCGCCGACAACCTCGCGACCATCGTGATCATCGCGACGGTCGTCGCCTCGATCGCCTACTTCGCCGTCATCCTCACGAGCCGTCGCATCGACAGCACCGAGCGCTCCCGGGTGTGGGGGTTCCTGCCGCTGTTCGTCACGAGCGTCGCCTTCTGGTCGCTCTACCAGCAGCAGTTCACGGTTCTCACCGTCTACTCGGACGAGCGGCTGAACCGCGATCTGTTCGGCTTCGAGATGCCCATCTCCTGGGTGCAGTCGATCAACCCTGTCTTCATCATCATCCTCTCGGGCGTCTTCGCCGCGATCTGGACACGTCTCGGCCCCCGTCAGCCGTCGACCCCGGTGAAGTTCGCCCTCGGTGCGATGATCATGGGCGCCGCCTTCCTGCTCTTCCTGCCCTTCGCGAACGGCGCCGCCAACTCGACACCGCTCCTCGCCATCGTCGGCATCCTGCTGGTGTTCACCATCGCCGAGCTGCTGATCTCCCCGGTCGGCCTCTCGGTGACCACCAAGCTCGCGCCGCGGGTCTTCCACACGCAGATGGTCGCCCTCTTCTTCCTCTCCGTGGCTTTGGGCACCGCCATCTCGGGCTGGCTCGTCCAGTTCTACGACCCGAAGAACGAGGTGCCCTACTTCTCGATCCTCGGTGGCATCGCCATCGTGGTGGGCGTCGGCCTGCTGCTGTGCGCGAAGCCGGTTCTCCGACTCATGAAGGGCGTGAGCTGAGCACTGACACCTCGCGCAGGGTCTCGACGCGGCCCCGGTGTCCGGATCGCCGATAGCCTGAGGCGATGGGAGAGAACGACGATCGCGCACGAAGAAGACTCTCCCGAAAGGCTCCGCGCTGGGCGATCGTCGCGGTGCTCGCCTTCGCCGGGCTCTGCTCGTCGTTCATGTTCACGCTCGTGGTGCCGCTTCAGGCGGAGCTGCCGCGGCTGCTGAACGCCTCCCGCGAGGACACCACCTGGGTCGTCACGATCACCCTGCTCGTCGCAGCCGTCGCCACGCCGATCTCGGGCCGCCTCGGCGACATGTACGGCAAGCGACGAGTCGTGCTCGTGCTGCTGACGCTGCTGATCGTCGGGTCGGTCATCGCCGCGCTCTCGGGGTCGATCGTCGGGGTGATCATCGGGCGCGCTCTGCAGGGAGCGGTGACGGGCGTCGTACCCCTCGGCATCGCGATCATGCGCGATGTGCTGCCGACCGACCGGCTCGGCACGGCCGTGGCGCTGATGAGCGCCACCATGGGAGTCGGTGGCGCGATCGGAATGCCGATCGCGGCGCTGCTCGCCGTGAACGCCGACTGGCACTGGCTGTTCTGGCTCGCCGCGGGTCTCGGCGTCGCGGGGCTGCTGCTCGTGCTGCTGATCGTCCCCGAAGACGTCCTGCGCTTTCCCGGACGCCTCGATGTGCCAGGGGCCATCGGTCTCGCGATCGGCCTCACCGGCATCCTGCTCTTCGTCTCCCGCGGTGCCGAATGGGGATGGACGGCACCGCTGACGCTGACCTGCATCATCGGCGGAATCGTCGTGCTGCTCGTGTGGGGCTGGTACCAGCTGCGCACGAAGGATCCGCTTCTCGATCTGCGGGTCGCTGCGCGCCCGGCCGTGCTCTTCACGAACATCGCGGCGATCGGCATGGGATTCGCCCTCTTCGCATCGAACGTCACCTTCCCGCAACTGCTCGAAGGACCCGCCGCTTCAGGCGCCGGCTTCGGGCTCGACATGGTCTCGGCCGCGCTCGTGATCATGCCCGCGGGTCTCGTGATGATGGTCATCTCACCGCTGTCGGGTTTTCTCGAGCGCACGGTCGGGCCCCGACCGCTCTTCACCGTCGGCGCCGGCGCGATCGTGCTCGCCTACGTCTTCGTGCTGCTGTGGTCGAGCGAGGTGTGGCACATCCTCGTCGGCAACCTGCTGATCGGCGTGGGCATCGGGTTCACGTTCGCCGCCATGCCGATGATCATCATGCGCTCGGTGCCCGCGAACGAGACGGGCGCCTCGAACGGACTCAATGCCCTCTTCCGCTCGGTCGGCACCTCGAGCGCCTCGGCAGTGATGGGCGGAGTGCTCGCGGCCATGAGCATCGATGTCGGCGGCGCCTCGGTGCCCACCCGCGCGGCATTCGACGTGTGCTTCTGGCTGGCCATCGCGGCCGGCATCGTCGCTCTGGTGCTCTCGCTCTTCATCCCACGTCAGCGCGCTGCCGAGCAGCACCCCTCACTCCCCGGGTGAGGGGGGTCAGGGCGTCGGCTCAGATCACGCGCGGATCTGGATCCGTGGGCCGCGGCTGACGGAGCCGATCGGGTATCGGCCAGGCGACGACGTACTGCTGCGTGGGCGGGCGGGTGACGTCGCCGAAGTCATCTACTTTCACCACGATGCGGCCGTCTGAACCGTCGCGATCCGGAGTGACCTCGAGGATGCGGACGCGCAGCGCGCGCTCGGACTCGCCGTCCAGCATCCAGGGGTCCGCGAGCCACGCGATCCCATGCTGGTCGAGGGCGTCCTCGGCGTCGAGCCACTGCGTGGGACCGGCCACCATGCGCCCGAGCAGATCGACGGCGACCCAGTCGTCGCCGTCGGGATGGATCCATCCGAGCAGCTCACCGTCTTCTCGGCGATGAGGGGTCCAGTCGGGGCGGGGCATTCCCCGATGCTACCCACCTGACGAGCCGGGCTCGCTAGTGCGTGTACTCCATGAGCTCGACACCCAGCACCCGGAAAGCATCATGGGCGCGGAGCCGGTGGGTGATCGACAGGTCGTCGAAGCAGACGATCAGCGAGTAGGCGACGCCCGCCCGCGGCCCGGCGAGCACACCGGCCTCGGCTCGCACGCCGCGGTCACGCCCGGTCTTGTTGATGAAGAGCAGGCCGTGCGCATCGTGGTCGTGAGCGAACGGATCGAGCCCGGTCGACGCGGCGACGAGACTGAGGTCCTGGTTCAGGCTCAACCACTCCGATACCTGGGCGCTGACCGGAGCGTCGACCACCTGCGAATTCACGAGCGCCGAGAAGAGCCCGGCGAACTCCCGAGCCGAGCCGACCGCCACCTGCGGTGCATCGTCCGGACCACGCTCGTCGCGGAATCTGTCGAGCAGCGCTGTGCGACGCAGGCCCAGAGCCTCGATGCGCTCGCGTACGCGGCCGTGGCCGACCTTCTGCAGCAGCGCGTTGACCGCGATCGGGTCTCCGGAGGTGGCTGCGAGCACCGCGAGGTCTTCGAGCGGCAGGGCCGGGGCGTGCAGATGCCGCCACACTCCGGATGTCGAGACCGAGTCGACCGTGCTCCGCTCGACGATCTCGAGCGGGTCGAGCTCTCCCGAGGCGAATCCCGACGCCACCTCGATGAGCAGGGGCACGACACCGAGTCCCGCGACGGGCATGGTGACGTGGTCGTCACCGGAGAGCACGTGCACGTGGTTGTCGAGGTCGACGACGTGCACCGACACCTGGGCTCCGGACTCGACGAGATGCTCGAGCGCTCGCATGGTCGAGGTGAACGAACGCCGGCCCGCGGCGGCACGACGCGGCAAGCGTCGGCTGGTCCGCTGAGAGCGGCGCAGCGAGGCCAGTGGCAGGCCGTCGGCAGGCTCGGAAGCACCCACGCGTGATCCTTAAGAGGGGGTTGGATTGGCGGGATGCTGCGGAGTCCATCCGCCGCAGCACGGATATCGTAACCCCGCCAGGTGAGGATGCCCTATGTACTCCGGAATACGGTCATCAGATCGTCACTCAGGAGACGACAGGGCACCCCTCCATGCCTGAGAGGTCAGGAAGACGAGCTCACCAGATCGTGACGCGCGACTCCTGCGGCAACCACAGCGCATCGGCTTCCGTCACGTCGAACACCTCGTAGAACGCATCGATGTTGCGGACGATCTGGTTGCAGCGGAACTCGTTCGGCGAGTGCGGGTCGATCGTCAGCAGACGCAGTGTCTCGGCCTCGCGACTCTTCTGCTGCCAGACCTGCGCCCACGACAGCAGCAGTCGCTGCACGCCGCTGTACCCGTCGATGACAGGAGCCTCGGCGCCGTCCAGCGAGAGCTCGTAGGCCTTGAGAGCGATGCCGAGGCCGCCCAGGTCGCCGATGTTCTCGCCGATCGTCAGCGCGCCGTTCACGTGGTGCTCGGCGTCGAGACCTTCGGGCACCAGCTCGTCGTACTGCGCGATGAGGGCCTTGGTGCGCTCTTCGAAAGCCGAGCGATCGGCATCCGTCCACCAGTCCTCGAGCTTGCCGGCGCCGTCGTAGCGACTGCCCTGGTCGTCGAACCCGTGACCGATCTCGTGACCGATCACGGCTCCGATACCGCCGTAGTTCGCGGCCGCGTCGCGGGTCGCGTCGAAGAACGGGTACTGCAGGATCGCCGCGGGGAACACGATCTCGTTCATCGAGGGGTTGTAGTACGCGTTCACCATCTGCGGCGGCATGTGCCACTCGTCGCGGTCGATCGGGTTCCCGACCTTCGCCACGTTGCGATCGTGCTCGAAGATCGCTGCACGACGCACGTTGCCGAAGAGGTCGTCGCGCTCGATCACGAGGGTCGAGTAGTCGCGCCAGACCGTGGGGTGGCCGATCTTGGGGGTGAACGAGTCGAGCTTCGCGAGCGCCCGCTCGCGGGTCTCGGCGGTCATCCACTCGAGATCGGTGATGCTCTGCCGGTAGGCCTCGATGAGGTTGGCGACGAGCTCGTCCATCGCAGCCTTCGCCGTCGGCGGGTAGTGGCGCTCGACGTAGACCTTGCCGATCGCCTCGCTCAGCGCGCTCTCGGTGACCGAGACGCCGCGCTTCCAGCGCTCGCGGATCGTGGGCACACCGGTGAGCTCGGTGCCGTAGAACGAGAAGTTCTCCTGCACGAAGTCGTCTGTCAGGTACGGAGCCGCGGCATGCACGACCTGTGCGCGCAGCCACGCCTTCCAGTCATCGAGGCGTTCGGCGGTGAGCAGCGACCCGAGCCCCTCGAGGAAGCTCGGCTGCGAGACGACGATCTCGGAGAAAGCCTCGGGGTGCTCGGGTGCGACGGCATCGCGCCACGGCTCGAGGTCGACGCCTGCGAGCTCCTGCAGCTCGGCCCACGATGTGAGGTTGTAGGTGGCGACCGCGTCGCGGCTGCGCACGTTGTCCCAGTGGTGGCCGGCGAGTTCGGTCTCGAGCGCGATCGCGCGGTCGGCGGTGCCGGCAGAGTCCGGGATGCCGGCGAGCGCCAGCAGGCGCTCGAGGTGGGCGCGGTAGGCCGCACGCGTCTCGGCGAACGTGTCGAGTCGGAAGTAGCTCTCGTCGGGCAGCGAGAGACCCGACTGCACGACGACGGGAAGGTACCGCTCGGGGTTTCCGGGATCGCCGTCGACGTAGAAGCCGATCAGGTGCGCGCGGCCGTCGCGGTCGTACGCGCCCACGGTGCGGAGGAAGGCGGGGATGCCGCCGATCGCGTCGATCTCGGCGAGGGTGTCGGCGAGAGGAGCGACCCCTGCGGCCGCGATCCGCTCGGTGTCCATGAAGCTCGCGAACAGGTCGCCGATCTTGCGAGCGAGCGTGCCGTCTTCGGCATCCTGCGACTCTTCGATGATCGCGCGGACGTCTTTCTCGGCCTGCTCGGCGAGCAGGTGGAACGAGCCCCATCGCGCCTTGTCTCCGGGGATCTCGGTACGCGAGAGCCACGCGCCGTTGACGTGGCGATAGAGGTCGTCCTGCGGGCGGATGTCGGAGCTGAACTCGGAGGTCTCAAGGCCAGAGGGAAGCACGTCGGTCATGCGAACAGCCTATGCGTCGCTCCGACATTCGGGCGGGAGTGCGAGAGACCGCCTCCCCGACGCTCAGTCCCTGCGGCGGATGCCGAAGCGTCGTCGTCGCGGCTGCTCGGCTGGCTCCGGCGCACGTGCCGCGAACCGGGATGCCCGGCGCTCCGCCCACGCGGCCACTTCGGCGTCGATGTCGCGGGGAGCCGTCACGACGGGCGGCCCGCCCTGCAGCTGGCGACGAGCCTCGAGGACCCGACGGTTGAAGTCCACGAGCACGTCGCGCACGTCGGCCTCGCGCCCGAGCAGGTCGAGCTGACCGTCGAGTTCCCGGTCCTCGGTGCGCAGCAGGATCGCGGGCGGGCCGAGACCCGTGAGGTTCTCCTGCTCGATCTTGCGGCGGATCCACCAGTCCGGGTCGTGATGGGTGCCCAGTCCTTCGAGGGGCTTGCCGGCACCGGGCAGATCGTCGAAGTCGCCCCGACGGATCGCGATCTGGATCGCCGTCTCGATGAACGCCGCCCGATCGGTCGCGGCGGCGATTCCCGGGGCGGCGCCGGACTCGGCATCCTCCTCCGGGCCGTCGCTCTGCTGCGTCGCGCGATATCGCGCCGCTGCTTCGCGTGGATCCGTCATGATGCACCTCCGTCGCATCCGGGTTCCTCCAGGGTACGACCGGCGGCGGGCGGGGCGGCCGGCACCAGCGAATAGGCTCAGAGGATGACCGAGCGCACCCTCAACCGCGAGATCCTGCGCCTCGCCGTCCCCGCTCTCGGTGCACTGATCGCCGAACCCGCCTTCCTCATCGTCGACGCGGCGCTCATCGGCCACCTCGGCACCACCCCGCTCGCAGGCCTCGGCATCGCCGGCGCCGTGCTGCAGACGATCGTCGGCCTCATGGTCTTCCTCGCGTACTCGACGACGCCCGCGGTCGCCCGGCTCTTCGGCGCCGGCCGGCCGGGCGACGCCGTCTCGGTCGGCATCAACGGCATGTGGTTGGCACTCGCGATCGGTGCCGTTCTGGCGGCGGCGGGCGCCGCTTCCTCTCCCTGGCTCGTGTCGCTGTTCGGTGCGAGCGACGCCGTGGCCACCCAGGCGAACGACTACCTCGTCGTCTCGATGTGGGGCCTTCCCGCCATGCTGATCGTCTTCGCGGCGACCGGACTGCTGCGCGGGATGCAGGACACCATGACGCCTCTGCGGATCGCAGGGCTCGGGTTCGGCGCGAACGCCCTGCTCAACGTCGTCTTCATCTACGGCCTCGGCTGGGGCATCGCCGGTTCCGCCGCCGGCACCGTGGTCGCGCAGTGGGGCATGGTCGGCGCCTACGTGCTCGTGATCCGCCGTCTCGCCGCGAAGCACGATGCCTCGCTGCGAGCGCGGAGAGAGGGCATGGGCAGCACTGCACGTTCCGGCGGCTGGCTGTTCCTGCGCACCGTGAGCCTGCGCGTGGCTCTGCTCGCGACGGTCGCGGTCGCGACGGGTATCGGCACCGAGGAACTCGCCGGGTGGCAGATCGCGTTCACGATCTTCTCGGCCGCGGCATTCGCGCTCGATGCTCTGGCCATCGCCGCGCAGGCGCTGATCGGCAAGGAGCTCGGCGCGGGCGACGAGCAGCAGGTGCACAGGGTGCTGAGACGCACTGTCGCCTGGGGAGCGTGGTTCGGCGTGGCCGTCGGGGCCGTGATCGCCGCGTCGTCCGGTGTGCTCGGCATCTTGTTCACGGGCGACCCTGCGGTCGCCGCCCTCGTGCAGCCGGCGCTGCTGATCCTCGCGATCGCGCAGCCGATCGCCGGGGTGGTGTTCGTGCTCGACGGCGTGCTGATGGGCGCGAACGACGCGCGCTACCTCGCGATCGCGGGCGGGCTGAATCTCCTGCCCTTCCTACCGGCTCTCTGGATCATCGCCGCGACGGGGGTCGACGGTGCGGCCGGTCTCATCTGGCTCGCCGTGGCGTTCTTCGGCGTCTACCTGCTCGCCCGCCTGCTGACGCTCGGATGGCGCGTGCGCTCGGGACGCTGGGTCACGGCGGGCATCTGACACTGCACGTGGTCTGCGGATCCGGAGTTCCTCACGTATCCCGGAATCTCGGGAACTCTCGCGCTCCAGTCCTGGCCTTCTCATCGGAGGCGAACGACAATCGGAGCGTGCTGACCATGAACGAGCCTCAGGTATGGGTCCTGATCGGCGTCGTCGCTGCCGCGATGTTCGGGATGGTCACGGTCGTCTCGACCCTGTTCATCCATGTCGTGAAGACGGAGATCCAGAGCGTGCATCGCCGGATCGACACACTCGACCGCGCTGTGAGCGCCATCCACCGGAACACGTTCGGCATCGATCGCGACTGAGGACGCCGCTCAGCCCGCGTATCTCCGGCACCACTCGTACATGATCACGGCGGCGGCCGCGCTCGCGTTGATCGATCGGGTCGAGCCGTACTGGGTGATCTCGATGTGAGCGGATGCCGCGGCGAGCGCAGCATCCGAGAGCCCCGGCCCCTCCTGACCGAACAGCAGCACGCAGCTCTGCGGCAGCTCGGCGCGATCGACGGGCACCGCGCCGTCGACGTTGTCGACCGCGATGATCGGGATGCCGTGGGTCGCCGCCCAGGCCGCGAACGTCTCGACGTCTTCGTGGTGCACGACGTGCTGGTACCGGTCGGTGACCATGGCCCCGCGTTTGTTCCAGCGCCTGCGGCCGATGATGTGCACGGTGTCGGCGAGGAACGCATTGGCGCTGCGCACGATCGAGCCGATGTTCATGTCGTGCTGCCAGTTCTCGATGGCGACGTGGAACGGATGCCGCTGCGTGTCGAGGTCGGCGACGATCGCCTCCATCCGCCAGTAGCGGTAGCGATCGATCACGTTGCGGGTGTCGCCCACGGCGAGCAGTTCGGGGTCGTAGCGCTCCCCCTGCGGCCATGCGGCTTCTCCCCCGGGCCAGGGGCCCACGCCGTAACCGGGTTGAGGAGACGCGTCGCCGACTTCTGTCGGGGTCGAGGGCGTCTGCTCATCCATCCCGCCAGAGTATCCGCCGCGTCGCCGGTCGATATTTAGGTCCACCGAAAAATCCACTACGATTTCGGTATGCCTAAAAATTCCGCCGCCGCCGCTGTCGACGACGCCTCCGCCGCACGGTCCGTGAGGGCGACCCCTCCGCGCAGCCTGTGGCTGCTCGGCCCCGCGCTCGTCGCCGGGGTCGCCTACCTCGATCCCGGCAACGTCGCCAGCAACATGACCGCCGGCGCCCAGTACGGGTACCTGCTGGTGTGGGTCGTGGTGGCCGGCAACGTGATGGCCTGGCTGATCCAGTACCTGTCGGCCAAGCTCGGAGTGGTCACCGGCCAGAGCCTCCCCGAGGTCCTGGGCGCACGCCTGACGAAACCGTGGGCCAGACGGGCCTACTGGTTGCAGGCCGAACTCGTCGCGATGGCGACCGACCTGGCCGAGGTCATCGGCGGTGCGGTGGCGCTCTATCTGCTGTTCGACATCCCCCTGCTGCTCGGTGGAATCATCACCGGCGCGGTGTCGATGATCCTGCTGGCGGTGCAGAGCCGACGGGGCGCCCGACCCTTCGAGTTCGTGATCATCGGGCTCATGGTGATCATCGCGGTCGGCTTCGTCGCCGGGCTCTTCGTCGCACCCCCTGACGCGGCGAGCATCGTGGGTGGCCTCGTGCCGCGCTTCGAGGACACGGGATCGGTGCTGCTCGCGGCATCCATCCTCGGCGCGACGATCATGCCGCACGCGATCTACGCCCACTCGTCGCTGACCCGCGACCGCTTCGGATCGACGGCGGCGCACGCCCCGACCGAAGCCGCGCGCACCGAGACGTCGCGCATCCGCCGCCTGCTCACCGCGACCCGCTGGGACGTCTCGATCGCGATGGTGATCGCGGGCACCGTGAACCTCGGCATCCTGCTGCTCGCGGCAGCCAACCTCGCCGGCGTCGAGGGCACCGACTCGCTCGAGGGCGCCCATGCCGCCTTGGCCGCCGGGCTCGGCCCCGTCGTCGCGACATTCTTCGCGGTCGGGCTGCTGGCCTCCGGACTCGCCTCGACATCGGTGGGCGCCTACGCCGGAGCCGAGATCATGCATGGGCTGCTGCACGTGCGCATCCCGCTGCTCGTTCGCCGCCTGGTGACGCTCATCCCGGCGCTCGTGATCCTCGGCATCGGGTTCGATCCCACGCTGGCGCTCGTGCTCAGCCAGGTCGTGCTGTCGTTCGGCATCCCGTTCGCGCTGATCCCGCTCGTCGCGCTCACGGCGCAGCGCCGCACGCTCGGCGTCTGGGCGAATCGCGCGTGGACGACGGCAGCCGGCATCGTGGCATCCGTCCTGCTCATCGCCCTCAACGGCGCCCTGCTCTGGCTGGTACTCACCGGCGCCTGACAGGCGCGCTCACGCACTCGAGGACAGCACAGAACCGCCCCGAGCCGGCACGGGAAGAGTCGGCTCGGGGCGGCGGTCTGTCACCGCGGGCGTCAGCGCGTGCGGAGGGTCTGCGTCCACTGCGAGGTCGCACCCTCGGCGATCCGGTAGCCGGCGTCCGGCACCGCGACGACGGTCACCTCGCCGGTGACGCGCACCTTTCCGTTACGCGCCTCGACCTTCTCGCCGTTGACGTAGTAGGTGATGCCCTCGATGTTCGTCGGCACCTTCACCTCGTCGCGCGAGGTGCCCGGCTTGTCGGTGAAGGTCGGGGGCTTGGGCGTCGTCGGCGCCGTCGACACCGGGACGTTCGCCCAGTCGAGATCACTCGCGAGGTAGAACGAGGTGTACGCCGGCTGGTTGTACGTCGTCTGCTGGCGAGCCGTCTCGACCCGGTACTGCACGTCGTGCATGAGGGTCGTGAGCTTGTGCGCGGTGGGCTCGGTGGTCGTGTAGAACCGCAGCGCGCTCGAATCCGCCGTGCGCACGAGCAGCTCCTCCCGCCAGTCACCCAGCACGTCGGCGACCAGTGACGGGTTGCCCTTGGTGCCGTTGTTGGTGAGAGTGCCCGCGGCGGTCAGCACGGTGCCACGCGTCCAGTCGTCGATCGTGGGCGTCTGGTCGCCGCTGCCGTTGACGAGCTGGGTGGTCATGTCTCCCGCCCAGCGAATCGACATGTTCGTGCCCGGCGTCTCGGCCTGCAGCACCTCGCCGGTCGCACTCAGCAGACCGCTGCCCTCTGTACCGCCGGGCATGCTCGACCACACCTCGATGCCGGGCACGTCAGAACGCACGTCGCCGATCATGGCCCGGCCGGTGTCACGCCCGGAGTACGCGCCGAAGAGGGATTCACCCGTCGCGGCGTCGCGCATCACCGATCCGTAGGGCGCGCTCGTGGCACCCTCATGGGCGCTCCAGATCTCCAGCCCCGGACGGGCCGGGTCGATGTCGGTCACGTGCATCGCGTCTCCGTGACCGAGTCGCACGGTCGCGCCCGGAGCGGCACTGCCCTCGGGCAGCACGTCGAACGAACTGTAGAGCAGGCTGCCGTCATCGTCGATCGTGGCCGATCCGTAGACGAGCTCCTGCTTTCCGTCGGCATCCACGTCGGCGAAACTCAGCGAATGATCGCCCTGAGTCGTGATCGTGCCGAACTCGGGGTCGGTGCCGTCGCGGCCGTGCGGGGAGTCGTTGAACGGGTTCGACATGGGCGCGTGGCCGCTGTCGACGTCCCACCGCTGCGTCAGACGCGTGCCGTCCCAGTCGAAGGCGGCGACAGTCGTGCGCGTGTAGTAGCCGCGGGCGAAGACGGCCGACGGATGCTGGCCGTCGAGGTATCCGACACCCGAGAGGAAGCGGTCGACGCGGTTCGCCGGCTCGATGCGCGACATCGCGTAGTCGCCCCACAGCAGGCCGTCATCCCCTCGCTCGGTCGGATACGGGATGGTCTGCAACTCCGCGCCCGTCGCACTGTCGAAGACAGTGAGGTACTCGGGTCCGTCGACGATGAAGCCCTCGAACTCGCGCAGCAGGTTGCGCGCACTGCGGCTCGGCGCGTACACGTCGATGAAGGTGGTCGCCAGTTCCTGCGCGCTCTCCTGAGAGAGGGGGTACTCGTGGGTCACGGGCATCCCCCATGCCTCTTCGAGAGTGGCCGGCCACTGCCCGGACACGACCTCGTCGCGCTCGCTCCAGCCGAGGAACATCTCGACCAGGTGCGCCTCGTAGTCGGCGGCACTGAGGCGGTAGTCGTCGTCGTTCGAGTAGCCGGCCTTGCGGTCGGCCTTGGGCAGCGTGATGTACGACTCGCTCGCCACCGAGCCGTCGGCGGCGTACTGCACCGATTTGGTGCCGGGTGCCGTCTTCAGCATCGTCTCGGATCGGCCGTCGCCGTCGAAGTCGTAGACGAGGAACTGCGTGTAGTGCGCACCCGCGCGGATGTTCACGCCGAGATCGAGTCGGTTCAGCAGGGTGCCGTCGAGCTCGTACGTGTCGAGATAGACCGGGCCGGTGTAGCCGCGCTGCGAGACGTCCTTCGAGTTCGAGGGGTCCCACTTCACGACGTACTCGTACTGTCCGTCTCCGTCGACGTCGCCGACCGAGACGTCGTTCGCTGAATACGTGTACGCCTCCCCCTTCGGGGTGACGCCGTCGGCAGGCTTCTGCAGCGGCAGGTCGTGGTGGCCCTCGGCCCAGGCGGTGACGGATGCCGAGGCGGATGCCGTCAGCTCGACGCCGTTCACGATCGGGACCACGGAGTACTCCGAGGTCGCAGCTCCGTCGGCATCCGCATAGTTGGTGCTGTCAGTGACGGTCGCCACCCGAGCGCCGTCGCGGTAGACCGCGAAGTCGGGGCCGGCGAGACCGGTGTCGGTCGCGCCGGTCGCCTCGGTGGCCAGCAGCCGCCAGCTCAGAAAGACCCCGTCGGCGGTCGAGACGGCGACGAGACCTCGGTCGAGGGTCTCGAGCTGCGGCGTCTTCGCTCCGTGGTCATGGCGACCGGTCGCGGGCGCCGTGGGTGAGGCGGCGGTCGCGGTCTGCGCGCCTCCCACGAGGAGGCAGCCGGCCGCGGCGACCGCCACGACGGCGCGGAGCGATTGGTGTCGGATGTTCATCGTCGAAATCCATCTCTGGGCATCAAGCCCGCTCGGATAGCGTTTTCCCGTGCCCGGTCGAAGCTACCCGCGACGCCGCGGCCCGTCAAGGATCCGCGACCGATTGAGACGATTCACAGGCGGTCTGCGACGCCGGGACCGACGATTAGGCTCGAAGCATGTCTGCCGAACCCGCGCGCCGCACCGTCCGCATCCTCACGTGGATCGGCATCGCCACCGGGGTGATCGGCGGACTGCTCGTCGCCTTCCCGACCGTGCTGCCCGTCGGCGGCCCGTGGGTGCAGCTCGTGCTCGGCATCGCGACGCTCGTGCTGGCGTTCCGGGCGCGCAAGGTCGGCATCGCCGAGATCGAGGGATTCGACGGGCGCCTGTCGCTCTTCGCAGCCCTTCTCGGGTTCCTCATCGTGTTCTTCGCGGGGCAGGTCGCGTTCGGCATCCTCGTCGACGTGGCCAACCCATAAGAGTGGCCAACCCCTGATCTAGGCTGGACCAGTGGCATCCCCGGCAGCAGACGACTACCTGAAGACCGTCTACGCGCACACCGAGTGGCAGGACGCGCCGATCACCCCCTCCGTGCTCGCGGCGAAGCTCGGCATCGCCCCGTCGTCGGTGACCGAGATGGTCAAGAAGCTCGCCGCGGCCGGGCTCGTCTCGCACGTGCCGTACGGCGCGGTGCGGCTGACGGATGCCGGCACGCAGCGCGCCCTCGCGATGGTGCGGCGGCACCGGCTGATCGAGACCTGGCTCGTGCAGGAGTTCGACTACGGCTGGGACGAGGTGCACGACGAGGCCGAGGTGCTCGAGCACACGATCAGCGACAGGCTGCTCGAGGGCATCGACGTCCGCCTCGGACGACCCCGGTTCGACCCGCACGGCGACGCGATCCCGGACGCCGAGGGATCCGTCGATCGCGAACCCTTCGTGCTGCTCGCCGACGCCCCGGCAGGACATGTCGGGCGCGTGCTGCGTGTCAGCGACCGCGATCCCGAGCTGCTGCGCGCGCTCGAGGCGGCAGGGGTGGTCGTCGCGGCGACCGTCGCCACGACGGCATCCGGCATCGAACTCGACGGGGCCGCGACCACCCTTCCCGACGGTGCCGCAGAGGTCGTCTGGCTGAGCGCCTGATCGAGTGCCTGATCCGGCGCCTGGGAACCCCATCAGAACCTGACACCTGCCCGTAACCGCGGGCCAATAGGCTGTGCACATGGCACACCGCGACGACATCGAATGCTGGCTGACCGACATGGACGGCGTGCTCGTCCATGAGAACGACGCCATCCCCGGAGCCGCCGAGCTGCTCGCCGGGTGGGAGCAGAACGAGATCCCGTACCTGGTGCTCACGAACAACTCGATCTTCACCGCGCGCGACCTCTCTGCCCGGCTGCGGGCCAGCGGCCTGACCGTGCCGGAGGAGCGCATCTGGACCTCGGCCCTCGCGACCGCCGACTTCCTCGCGCAGCAGCTGCCCGGCGGTTCGGCCTTCGTGATCGGCGAAGCCGGCATCCTCACGGCGCTGCACGAGGCCGGGTTCATCATGACCGAGACGAACCCCGACTTCGTGGTCGTCGGCGAGACCCGCAACTACTCCTTCGAGGCGATCACCAAGGCGATCCGCCTCATCATCAAGGGTGCGCGGTTCATCGTCACGAACCCGGATGCCACCGGTCCGTCCGCCGACGGCGTGATGCCGGCCACCGGCGCGATCGCCGCCCTCATCACCAAGGCCACGGGCAAGGAGCCGTATGTCGTCGGCAAGCCGAACCCGATGATGTTCCGCTCCGCTCTGAACAAGATCGGCGCTCACTCGAAGAAGACCGGCATGATCGGTGACCGCATGGACACCGACATCATCGCCGGCATCGAGGCGGGCCTCCACACCGTGCTCGTCATGACCGGAATCAGCGATCTGGCAGAGGTCGAGAAGTACCCGTTCCGCCCCGACGAGATCGTCGACTCGGTCGCAGACCTGCTGCCCACGGTCACCGAGTCGATCCCGACGCTCGACGAGGACTGACATGGGAGCGCTCGACGAGGGAGAGCGGTTCGTCGCAGCGGATGCTGCGGTCTGGCGCACCTGGCTCGAGGAGCACCACGAGCGCACCGCCGGGGTCTGGCTGTTGAGCGTGCGAGGCAAGACCGCGGGCGGCGTCGGATATGAGGATGCCGTGCGCCAGGCGCTCTGCTTCGGGTGGATCGACGGTCCGGTGCGGACCTTCGACGACCAGACCGTCGGGCAGTGGTTCTCGCCCAGGCGGCGCGGAAGCGGATGGGCGGCGACGAACAAGGCCCGACTGATCGACCTCGAGACCGCCGGACTGCTCGCACCGGCCGGCATCCGCGTGCTCGAGTCCGCGAAAGCCGACGGATCGTGGACTCTGCTCGACGGCCCCGAAGCAGGCCTCGAGCCACCGGAGCTGAGCGAGGCGCTGGATGCCGTGCCGGCGGCCCGCGCGAACTGGGATGCCTTCCCGAAGTCGGTGAAGAAATTCGGCCTCACGCACATCGCGATGGCGAAGCGTGCCGAGACGCGATCCGCACGGATCGCCAAGATCGTGGCGGATGCCGCGGAGGGGAAACGCCCATGAACCAGTCGGATGCGCTGTTCCTGGTGGTCTTCCTGATCCTTCTCAGCACGTTGACCGTGTTCGTCGTGCAGTTCTGGCGCTCACGCCGTCGCGGCGGAGGCGGCGAGGGCGACGGCCGTGCCGGTTGGTGGGAAGGACCCTGGGACGACGACGACCGCAAGCGCTGAGTCGGTCTCCTCGGCCTCCGGGTCAGCCCAGCGTCAGGCTGCGCACGCGCTCGACGGGATCCGGCATCCGCAATGGTCCCGCGCCCGGCGTGATCGTGCCGAGGATGCGCGGATCGCGAGCGCCCGTTCCTCCGGGCGTCACTGCGGCCACGCCGTGCATCGTGCACCAGCCGATGAGGGCGAACAGGATCGCCTCCTTGCTGTCGACCGACGCACCGAGCTCGTCGGCGAGCACGACCTCGACATCGGGAAGGGCGTCGCGAAGCCCCTGAATGATCAGCGGGTTGTGGCATCCGCCGCCCGAGACCGCGAGGAATCGGATGCCGGCGGATCGCACGTCCTGCGCGACCGTGCGCACCGTGAGCTCGGTGAGGGTGCGCACGAGGTCTGCGGCTGCGATGTCGGGCTGCATCCGGTCGACGTGGCCGCGCACGTAGTCGAGGTGGAAGTGCTCCTTGCCGGTGCTCTTGGGCGCCCGCAGCGCGTAGTACGGGTCGGCGAGAAGTGTTGCGAGGAGATCCTCATCGACCGTTCCGGTGCGGGCGATGGCAGCATCCGCGTCGTACCCGCGATCGTTCAGTCCCTCGGCCACGACGACCGCGTCGACCAGGGCGTTCGCCGGACCGATGTCGTAGGCCGACAGACCGTCCGGCCCCACCACCGTCATGTTGGCGATGCCGCCGAGGTTCACCGCAGCCGAGACCCCGGCGCGGCCGCGCAGTAGCAGCTCGTCGAGGAACGACACGAGCGGTGCCCCGTGGCCGCCGGCGGTGATGTCGCGGATGCGCACGTCGGAGACGACGGGCGCACCCACCCGCTCGGCGATCCATGCGGGCTGGCCGATCTGCAGAGTGCCGAGCGCGTGGCCGTCGGCGACCCAGTGGAAGACGGTCTGCCCGTGCGTGCACACGGCATCCACTCCCCCGACCGCGTCGGATGCCGCCGCGGCGACCTCGGCGAAGGCCTGACCGATCAGGGTGTCGAGCTCGCAGACCTCGGCGAAGGTCGTGGGTGCGGGCGGCAGCGCGGCGATGAGGCGAGCCCGCAGCGCGGGATCGTACGGAACGCTGTCCTCATGGAGCACCGTGCCGCGCAGCGCGCCGTCGCTCTCCTCGAAGTCCACGACCGTGACGTCGATGCCGTCGTGTGAGGTGCCCGAGAGCAGTCCGAGTACGCGCATGCGTGTTCCTTCCGTCGCCTGCTACGAGCGTAGGCCTGATTTGTTAGGGAGGCGAACGGAAGGGGAGATTCTCTCCTGCACCGCCGCTTGCTGAGCCGAAACCTCCACAGCGCCCGAGCACGCATCGCAGCCCCGGCGGCCTCGGCTCGATGCCTGCGTAGCATTCTGCGAGACCCCACCCTCCACCCGCAGAATGGGAGCATGTTCGTGTCCGCAGAGATCGTCGCGATCGTCCTCAGCGCCGTCGGCCTCCTGCTGACGCAGGGCGGCCTCATGTTCGCGGGCTTTGCCTGGTGCATCCGCCGCAGCGATGCCATTCGAGCAGATCTCGTGCAGGTCGAGCGATCGCTGGGAACACGCATCGATGCAGTGCGAACCGACCTCGCCGACGTCGAACGATCGCTGGGAGCACGCATCGATGCAGTCTCCGCCGACACGACAGAACTGAAGGTCGCGATGGCCAGACTCGAAGGACCACAACGCCATCTGATCGTCGCGTCGCGCTGACCTACCCTGCCCTGCCCTGCCCTGCCCTGCCCTGCCCTGCTGCGAGCGAACGCGGGCGTCAGCGCAGGACGAGCGCCGCGGCGCCGATGAGCGGCCCCTCGTCGCCGAGCCCCGAGCGCACGACGCGCGTGCGGCGGGAGTACTCGTGCGCGGCGCTCGCGGTGAGAGCCTGCTGCACGAGGTCGATGTAGTCGGCCGAGACCCGCGAGAATCCGCCGCCGATCGCGACGACGTCGAGGTCCACGAGGGTCGCCGCGTCAGCGAGCGCCTCGCCCACGGCCTTCGCCGAGCGTTCGATGGCCGCCCGTGCGATGGCGTCGCCGGCGGCGGCATCCCGAGCCAAGTCCTCGCCCGTCTCGCCGGTCCAGCCCTGCCCCCGTGCCCAGGCGGCACTCGCCGGCCCCGAGGCGATCTCCTCCAGGGTCAGCCCGCCTTCGCGGCGCACCTGACCGAGATGTCCGGCGTTGCCGGTGGCGCCGGGGATGTAGGCCCCGTTCACGACGAACCCTCCGCCGACGCCGGTCGAGACGACGATCGACAGCGATGCACCGGCATCCTGCGTGGCACCGAGCCACGACTCGGCCAGTGCCAGCGCACCGCCGTCATGGCCGAGAGTGGTCGGCACCTCGCGTCCGAGCGCAGCGGATGCAGCGGCGCGCACCGACTCCGCGAGACCGAAGCCTCGCGCGAGCGGCATGTTCACCGGCATGATCGCGCCGGCGCCGCGGTCGATGGGACCGGCGCTGCCTGCACCTGCGCCCACGAGCTCCGCATCCGCGGGCAGCGCGGCCAGAGCATGCGTCACGATCGAGACGACAGCGGCGGTCAGCGACTCGAGCGTCGCCGCGCGGCCGGTCGCCTGACGAGAACGGCTGCCGTCGACCAGCACGCCGAGCTCGCTCACGAGAGCGGCCTCCATCTTGGTGCCGCCGACGTCGACGGCCAGGGCGTAGCGGGTCACTGCGGGTCGAGTCCGAGGTCGTCGAGATCGAAGGCCGCACGCCATTCGAGGCCCTCGGCTTCGATCGCGGCCTGCGCGCCGGTCTTGCGGTCGACGATCACGGCGACGGCGACGATCTCAGCGCCTTCTTTGCGCAGCGCCTCGACGGCCTTGAGCGCGGACTGGCCGGTGGTCGAGGTGTCTTCGAGCACGACGACTCGCTTGCCCTTGACGTCTGCGCCCTCGATCTGGCGGCCTCGACCGTGGTCCTTCGGCTCCTTGCGCACGACGAAGGCGTCGAGCGGCCTGTCTGCGGCGACCGACGCGTGCAGCACCGAGTTGGCGATCGGGTCGGCACCGAGCGTCAGGCCACCCACTGCGACCACATCGAGGTCGCCGATGAGGTCGAGCATGATGCGACCGATCGCCGGTGCCGCGCGGTGATCGAGTGTGAGCTTGCGCATGTCGACGTAGTACGTCGCCTTCTTGCCGCTCGAGAGCGTGAAGTCTCCGTGGAACACGGCCTCGTCCTTGATCAGGGCGAGGAGGGTCTGGCGGTCTGCGTCGAGTGCGGTCACGGCATCCAGTGTAGGAGGTGGGCCCTAGGCTTGACGCATGCGCTTGGCCACCTGGAACGTCAACTCCATCCGCACCCGTGTCACCCGCACCGTCGAGTTCGCCGTCCGTGAAGACATCGACGTGCTGGCGATGCAGGAGATCAAGTGCAAACCCGAGCAGTTCCCCTATGGGCCGTTCGAAGAAGCCGGTTACCACGTCGAGGTGCATGGCCTCAATCAGTGGAACGGCGTCGCGATCGCGAGCCGCCTGCCGATCACCGACGTGCGCACGTCTTTCGACGGCATGCCGGGCTTCGCCAAGGGGCATGAGGGGCCGGATGCTCCGCTCGAGGCCCGCGCATTGGGCGTGCTCGTCGACGGCGTGCGCGTCTGGAGCCTGTACGTTCCGAACGGTCGATCGCTCGAGGACCCGCACTACACGTACAAGCTGCATTGGCTCGAAGAGCTGAAGAAGGCGACCGCGGCCGAGCTCGCGGCGAATCCCGATCTGCCCCTCGCCCTGGTCGGCGACTTCAACATCATCCCGTTCGACAAGGACAACGGCGACCCCGACATCGTCGAGGGCGTCTCGACGCACGTCTCGCCGCAGGAGCGTCAGGCGTTCTTCGCGTTCGCCGACGCGGGCCTCACCGACGTCGTGCGCCCATTGATCCCCGAGGGCTTCACCTATTGGGACTACCAGCGGCTGAAGTTCCCCCGCAACGAGGGCGTGCGCATCGACTTCGTGCTCGGGTCGAAGACGCTCGCGGATGCCGTGACAGGCGCCTCCATCCACCGCGACGAGCGCAAGGGCGAGCAGCCCAGCGACCATGTGCCGGTCGTCGTGGAGTTCGATCTCGGCGGTGGCGCCGAAGACGACGACGACCTGCCGATGATCTTCTCCTGACTTTCCGGTCGTTGAGCGAGCGAAGCGAGACGAAACGGATGACCCTGCGCCTGATCGCCACCGACCTGGACGGCACTCTGCTGACGTCGGCCTCCGAAGTCTCCCTGCGCACGCGGGCGGCTCTCGACGCGGCGCGGGCACGCGGCATCCACGTGGTGCCGGTCACCGCTCGCCAGCCGATCGGCCTGCGCGCGATCGCGAGCGGCGCCGGCTTCGACGCATGGGCCCTGTGCAGCAACGGCGCCTACGCGACGCACCTCACGGACGGGCGGATGCTGTTCACCGAAGAGCTTCCCGCAGAGACGATCCGCACCCTGGCCGAGGCGCTTCGCACGAGCATCCCCGGCCTGCTGTTCGCGAGCGTGCGCGAGGGCGGCGAGACGTTCGTCGCTCAGCACGGGTACGCGGCGATCGCCGATCTCTCAGACCACAAGCGTGATCCGAAGACCATGGGCGGCGTGACGCTCGACCAGGTCGTGGGCGCTCCGAGCCTGAAGTTCGTGATCAGGCATCCCGAGCTCGCGCCGGCAGCCCTCTTCGAGACGCTGCGCGACCTCGACCTGACCGGCTTCGAGGCGACCCTGTCCGGCGCCCCGTTCGTCGAGGTCATGGCCGAGGGCGTCACGAAGGCCTCGGGGCTGGCGCGCCTGTGCGAGCACCTCGGCATCGATCGCGCTGACGTCGTGGCCTTCGGCGACGCCCTCAACGACGTCGAGATGCTGCGCTGGGCGGGCCATGGCGTCGCGATGGCCGGCGCGGACGACATCGTGCAGGATGCCGCTGACGAGACCGCCGTCTCGAACGACGATGACGGGGTGGCGCGGATCATCGAGCGGATGCTCGGCTGACCCGCTCCTGACGTTCAGTCCTCGAAAGTCGCGACCGCGGGCACCCGATCCGTGCGTCCGTAGCGCAGCAGCATCACACCGCTGTCGTCCGCGACCGGGGGCTCGAGCAGCCGAAGCACAGAAGGCACGGCGCCGTCATCGAAGACCTTCTTGCCCCTGCCGAGCAGGATCGGATAGACCCACAGGTTGAGCTCGTCGAACAGTCCCTCGGCGAGCAGCGAGTGCACGAGGTCGATGCTGCCGATGACGTGCACCTCTTGGTGCACCCGGCGCAGCTCGGCGATCTCCAGCTCGAGGTCACCCCCGACTCGCACGCTGCCCGTCCACGAGAGTTCGAGGTCGGCGTCCCGTGTCGCGACGTATTTCGGGACGCGGTCGAAGAGCCTGCCGATCTCCCCCGACGGGCCGTCGGTGTGATGCGGCCAGTACGCGGCGAAGATGTCGTAGGTGCGGCGTCCGAGCAGCAGTGCGTCGAGCTGCCGCATCCCCGTCGAGACCGTCTCCCCCATTCCGGACGAGGGATATCCGGCCTGCCAGCCGCTGAACTCGAACCCGCCGGACGGGTCTTCGTCGGTGCCTCCCGGCCCCTGCGCGACGCCGTCGAGGGTCATGAAGAGGTCGATCAGGATGCGTCCGGTCATCAGAGTGCTCCTTCGCACGAGAGGTCGGCGATGTTCACAGTATGCGCTCGCATCACACCACAGGGGAGGTCTGCGCCGCCGCTGCCCAGCGACCGAGCGCCTCGACCGCCTCACGCAGTGCGAGGCCGCGGTCGGTGAGGACGTAGGCGCGCGTGTTGTGCTTCAGTGGCAGACGGCTCAGCACCCCGGCCTCTTCGAGTTCGCGCAGACGGGTCGCGAGCATGTTCGTCGGCGCACCGAGCGCGCGCTGCAGGTCGCCGTACCTCTGCGGCCCGTCGAGCAGCTTCTCGACGATGAGCAGTGCCCATCGGGCACCGACGACGTCGAGCGCTGCAGCGAGGTCACTCACGCGGTCTGGTCGGAGTCCGGCTTCATCCAGAACGGCGAGTAGTGGTAGCCGTCGGGATCGTCGAACTGGCGCTGGTACATGAACGGGTAGTCGTCGGTGTCACCGACGCGCCCACCTGCGGCTGCGGCGCGGTCGACGAGCTCGTCGACCGCCTCACGGCTGCCGAGGTCGAACGACACGGTGACCTTCGACGGAGTGTCCGGTCCGCCGATCACGTCTTCCGTACCGCCGACGCTCGCGTACATCTCGCGGCTGCCGAGCATGACGTACTGCTCGGGCGCGATCGCGAAACACGACACGTTGTGATCCGACATCTCGGCATTGAGGGTCCAGCCGAGGGCGGTGTAGAACTCGGTGGCCCGGTCGACGCTCTCGACGGGGCAGGTGATGAAGAGGCTCATGCGCCAACACTTGCAAAATACAAGTGCGGCGTCAAGAGCTTCTGTCACGCCGCCGCAGCCCCAGCGTGCGCGTCGGGTGCGCGTCGGGTGCGCGTCGGGTGCGCGTCGGGCGGAGAACTCCGTGACGGGCGGATGCTCGGCCACGAAAGCTCCGCCCATCGCGGAGATCGCCGCCCATGACGGCACACAGCGCAGGGGGCACGGGGGCAGGGGGCAGAGGGCAGGGGGGCAGAGGGCAGGGGGGCAGAGGGCAGGGGGGCAGGCACACAGTCCGCCGCGCGGGGGATGCCGCCGCATCCGGGCCCCCGTACGGTGGAGAGATGCCCGCCGCGCCGTTCACCCGCACCCCCAGCTCCAGCGAGCAGCGCGGCGACCTCGTACTGGCCGCGATCATGTTCGTGGGCGCGATCCTCAGCGCTGCACTCTCGACCGTCGCAGACATCTACGGCGACACGAGGGCGCCCGAGTGGACGGCCCTCGTGTACGCGCTCGCGGTCACGGCTCCGCTCGGCTGGCGGCGCCGCTGGCCGGCCGCCGTCGCGATCGCCGTCTGCGTCGCCTACTTCCTCGCCATCACCTTCCAGGTGCCTGAGATCTACGTCGGCAACATCGCGATGTTCGTGTCGCTGTACACGGTCGGCGCGTGGATGAACGACCGTCGCGCCGCGATGATCGTGCGCGTCGCGATCATCGTCGGCATGTTCATCTGGCTGCTCGTCACGATGTATCGCACGGCGATCGAAGAGGCCGAGAAGGCCGAGGTCGCCGCCGGGCTCCTCTCTCCCTACCTGGCGTTCATGATGATCCAGCTGCTGCTGAACGTGCTCTACTTCGCCGGGGCGTATTACTTCGGCGAGCGCTCGTGGCATTCGGCGCGGGAGCGCTCGGTGCTCGAGCAGCGCACAGCCGAGCTCGAGCAGCAGCGGGAGGTGACAGCCGCACAGGCGGTCGCCCTCGACCGGGTGCGCATCGCCCGCGAGCTGCACGACGTCGTGGCGCATCACGTGTCGGTCATGGGGGTGCAGGCGGGTGCCGCGCGGCTCGTGATCGATCAGGACCCTGCGAAGACGAAGAGCATCCTGACCGGCATCGAGGGTTCTGCGCGCGACGCGATCCACGAGCTTCGGCAGCTGCTCGAGACCCTGCGCACTCCTGGCGGCGAGACGACGGATGCCTCGTCGACGGTGACCCTCGACGACATCGCCGACCTCGCAGCGGCGTCGACCGAGGCGGGGCTCCCCACCGACTACGCCGTGATCGGCGATCCCCTGCCGGTGCCGTCGGTCGTCGCCGTGAATCTGTATCGCATCGCCCAGGAGTCGCTCACGAACGCGCGCCGCCATGCAGGCGTCGGCGCGATGGCCGACGTTCGCGTGCGCTACGACGACACCGGTGTCGAGGTCGAGGTCGTGAACACCGGACGCACGGCCGCGGTGCTGCGACCCGGTCTCGGCCAACTCGGGATGCGCGAACGCGCCGCGGCATCCGGCGGCACTCTCGAGGTGACACCCCGCGCCACCGGAGGCCTGCGGGTGCGCGCCCGGGTGCCGCTCGACGGCTCGACGCTCACGTCGACCGACGACTCCCGAGCCCTGGACGAGAGCGAGACGCCCCGATGACCGAGACCTCCCCGCCGATCCGCGTGCTGCTCGTCGACGACCACGCGATGCTCCGCGCCGGATTCCGCACCATACTCGACACGCAGGCCGACA
Organism: Microbacterium sp. AC145; assembly: GCF_979258505.1. Classification (NCBI taxonomy): domain Bacteria; kingdom Bacillati; phylum Actinomycetota; class Actinomycetes; order Micrococcales; family Microbacteriaceae; genus Microbacterium; species Microbacterium sp. AC145. Next base: position 3,571,008 of record NZ_OZ409859.1, on the reverse strand, counting down.
TCACGGTGGTCGGTGAAGCCTCCACGGGGGCCGAGGCCGTCGCGCAGGCCACGCGGCTGCGCCCCGACGTGATCACCATGGACGTGCAGATGCCCGACATGGACGGCATCGAGGCGACGCGCCGCATCGTCGCCGACCCCGAGATCTCGGCGGCGATCGCGATCATCACGACGTTCGATCGCGACGACTACCTGTACCAGGCACTGGATGTCGGAGCCAGCGGATTCCTGCTCAAGAACGCCGGCCCCGAAGACCTCCTGACCGCCGTGCGGGCGCTCGCCGTCGGCGACGGGATGCTGGCACCCGAGGTGACCCGCCGGGTGCTCGCGCGGTTCGGGGCGGCACCTGCGCCGGACACGGGAAGCGCGACGGCATCCGCGCCCGCATCCGCATCCGCATCCGCATCCGCATCCGCATCCGCATCCGCGCCGCCGGTAGCGCTCGTCGAGCCCTTCACCGACCGCGAGGCCGAAGTGCTCGCCCTGCTCGCGGACGCCCGCAGCAATGCCGAGATCGCGACCGCCCTGTTCATCGGCGAGGCGACCGTGAAGACGCATGTCTCGCGCATCCTGCAGAAGCTCGGCGCCCGCGATCGTGTGCAGGCGGTCGTTCTCGCGCATCGGATGGGGCTCGCCTAGCTCGGGTCATCGATACTCTCGGATGGTGTCCGCTCCCGCGCCGTCCGCTCCCGCGCCCTCCGCTCCCCTGTCCCGTCCGATCATGGCTGGCCTCGTCACGGCGCTCGTCGGGTTCACGAGCTCGTTCGCGGTCGTGCTCACGGGGCTCAGCGCGGTCGGCGCGACTCCGGCACAGGCGGCCAGCGGACTGCTCGCCGTCAGCATCACGATGGGGCTCGCGTGCATCGTGCTGGCGTGGCGATTTCGGATGCCCATCACCGTCGCCTGGTCGACCCCCGGCGCGGCCCTGCTCGCCGCGACCGGAATCGTCGACGGCGGGTGGTCGGCCGCTGTCGGCGCGTTCCTCGTCGCTGCCGCGCTGATCCTGCTCACCGCCGTCTGGCCCGCCCTCGGCGCGCTGATCGCGCGCATCCCTCCGTCGATCGCGCAGGCGATGCTCGCGGGCGTTCTGCTGCCGCTGTGCCTGGCTCCGATCACCGGACTCGTGACGAACCCCTGGGGCGTGATCCCGGTCGTCGTCACCTGGCTGATCTTCGCGCGCTTCGCCCCGCGCTGGGCGGTGCCGCTGGCCTTCGTCGCGGCGGCGATCGTCGTCGGCATCTCACTGGTGCAGGCCGGGGCGCCGGTGGATGCCGGCCTGCTGCTCCCCCGCCTCGAGTTCACCGCACCCTCGTTCACGGTCGGCGCGCTCATCGGCATCGCCCTCCCTCTCTTCATCGTCACCATGGCCTCGCAGAACGTGCCGGGCATCGCGATCATGCGCAGCTTCGGCTACGAGGTTCCCTGGCGGCCCTCGATGCTCGTCACGGGCGTCGGCACGGCCCTCGGCGCGACCGCCGGCGGGCACGCCATCAACCTCGCCGCGATCAGTGCGGCGCTCGCGGCCTCGCCCGACGCCGACCCCGACCCGAAGCGCCGGTGGGTCGCGGGCGTCTCGACGGGCGCCTCATATCTCGTGCTCGGGGCCTTCTCCGCGGCATTCGCGGCACTCGTGCTCCTCGCCCCCGCGGCCGTGATTCCCGCGGTCGCCGGACTCGCGCTGTTCGCAGCCTTCGGATCGTCGGTGCAGCAGGCCATCGACGACCCCGGCGAGCGCATCCCCGCGGTCGTCACCTTTCTCGTCGCAGCATCCGGCGTCTCGCTGCTCGGCGTGAGCGCCGCGTTCTGGGCGCTCGTCGCCGGGCTGCTCGTGCGCACGGTCCTGCACGCCGGGCGCCGCTGACACAGCGCCGCACTGGAGTGCGATGCACTGCACCGCACAGCGCCGCACCGGGTGCCCTCGGCTACCGTGGACGCGTGACAGTTCCCTCGCCCGCTCCGGTGCCGTCGCGCGGCGCGCCGACCGGATTCTTCGACGCCCGCCCGCTGCTCGACCCCGTGAATCCGGCCGAGGTCGACGCCTTCGCCCGTGCGCAGCGCGCCGCCCGTCCCACGTCAGCGGGCGTGATCATCGCATGGGTGGCAGTCGGATTCGCGATCCTGTGCGTGGTGCCGATACTCGGGATCATGATCCTGGGGCTCGGCTATGCGATCGGTCAGGAGGCGGGCGTCGCCGTCGCCGCGCTCATCGGTCTGGTGCTCCTCGCCGGACTCGTCGTCGGCATCGTGATGCTCGCGCGTCGCAGCATGCGTCTGCGCACGCTGACCCGGTTCCGGCTCTCGCGGTTCGCCGGCGCCAACGCGATGACCTATCTCGACCGCATCGACACCCCACCCCTGCCCGGCATGATCTTCTCGAGCGGGTCGAGCCGCATGTCGACCGACGTGCTGCGGGGCAGCGAGCCGCGGTTCGTGGAGTTCGGCAACTACCAGTACACGACGAGCAACGGCAAGCAGACGCAGACCCACAGATGGGGCTACGTGGCCGTGAAACTCGACGTGCCGCTGCCGAACATCGTGCTCGACGCGCTCGGCAACAACACGCTCGGCAACACCCTCGCGCTCGCATTCAGCCGAGACCAGCGACTGTCGCTCGAAGGCGACTTCGACCGCTTCTTCTCGCTGTACTGCCCGGCCGGGTACGAGGCCGACGCCCTGTATCTGTTCACGCCCGACGTCATGGCGCGGTTCATCGACCATGCGGCGCAGCTCGACGTGGAGATCGTCGACGACTGGCTGTTCCTCTATACGCGACGCGAGGTGTCGACGCTCGATCCCGCGACGTGGGCCTGGCTGTTCGGGGCCGTCGGCGCGCTGCTCACCAAACTCGACCAGTGGGCGAGGTGGCGCGACGACCGGTTGCGCCTGGCGGTGCAGCATCCGCCGCTCCCCGGCATCTCGTCGCCGGTCGCAGCCGCGCCCGGCACCGCCGGCGTGCAGCCGCTGCCGTTCGCCGCCCCCGCCGCCCTGCTCACCCCGCCTCCCGGCGTCGCTCTGCCCGGCCAACGCCTGCGCCGCCGCAGCCCGTGGATGATCGTGGGAATCGTCCTGGGCGTGGTGTTCGTCGTGACGACGGCGCCGTTCGCGCTCGGCATCTTCGCGTTCCTGTTCCTCGGCTGAACGCACCAGGCAGACAGGGTTCGACCCGGGTCGGGCCAGGGTTCGACCCGGGTCGGGCCAGGGTTCGCCCCGGGTCGGGCCAGGGTCAGATCAGGCCGTCGGACAGGGTCGTCGGGTTGCCGAACCGGTGGTTCGTGATCGACACGGCCTGCTCGTGCAGGAACGGCAGCATCTCGACGCGACCGGCGCCCGTGACCGCGTGCGACCACACCGCGACATCCGGAGTTCCGCCGAGAGCCTCGAAGAGCGCCGAGGCGTCGCCGCCGACGAGACGAAGGCGCTTCCAGCTGTGCGCGGCCTTCGCCGCTGCCTTCGTGTACGCCTTGACCCACGCCGCATCCTTCGCGTGCGAGACCGACACACCGTGCGCACGCAGCGCCTTCTCGACCTTCGACGGCAGCGCGGGCGCAGACACCGTGAACGGGCTGCCGCTGCGCAGGGCGGCGGCGATCACACGGATGCCGTCGACCAGCGGCGCGTTCTCGGCGATGCGCACATCGGTCTCGACCGGACGGTAGCGGAACACGTTGCGCTCCACCCCGAGGCCCGACTTGTCGCTCACGGCGCCGAACTCCTCGACCCACGCTCGCTCGTCGGCTGCGGTCGCTCGGTGCAGCCACTCGATCTCGACGGCGTCGAGATCGGAGCCCGCAGCCGTCAGCAGAGCATCGATCGGCGCGCTGATGGCCGCACCCGTCGCCGCGGCCGGCAGCTCGGCCGGAGCCCAGTCGCCGAGGCCGAACAGGTAGTTCGGTCCTCCTGCCTTGGCGCCGGCGCCCACGGCGGAGCGCTTCCACCCGCCGAACGGCTGACGCTGCACGATGGCACCGGTGATGCCACGGTTCACGTAGAGGTTGCCGGCTTCGACGCGGTCGAGCCAGGTCGCGACCTCGGCGGAGTCCAGCGAGTGGATGCCGGCGGTGAGGCCGTAATCGACGGCGTTCTGAAGGCGGATCGCCTCGTCGAGGTCCTTCGCGTGCATGATGCCGAGCACGGGACCGAAGAACTCGGTCAGATGCGTGGTCGATCCCGGGGCCACGCCGATCTTCACACCCGGCGTCCACTGCTTCCCCTCGTCGTCGAGCTTCTTCGGCTCGACGAGCCAGCGCTCGCCCTTCTCGAGGGTCGTCAGTGCGGTCAGCAGCTTGCCGTTCGCCGGCTCGATGATGGGCCCCATCTGGGTGGCCGGGTCGTCGGGCAGTCCGACGCGCATCGAGGTGACGGCGTCGACGAGCTGACGCTCGAACCGCTTCGAGTCGGCGACCGAGCCGACGAGGATCGCGAGGGATGCCGCCGAGCACTTCTGCCCCGCGTGGCCGAAGGCGCTGCGGGCGACGTCTGCGGCGGCCAGGTCGAGGTCGGCCGACGGCGTCACGATGATCGCGTTCTTGCCGCTCGTCTCGGCGAGGAGCGGCAGGTCGGAGCGGAACGAGCGGAACAGCTGTGCCGTCTCGTAGGCACCCGTGAGGATCACGCGGTCGACCTCGGGGCTGGCGACCAGACGGGTGCCCAGGTCGCGGTTCGCGAGATCGACGAGCGCGAGCAGGTCGCGCGGAACACCCGCGGCCCACAGCGCCTCGACCATGACCGCGCCGCAGCGCTGAGTCAGCTTGGCCGGCTTGATGATCACACCCGAGCCGGATGCGAGGCCCGCGAGCACGCCACCGGCGGGGATCGCGACGGGGAAGTTCCACGGCGGAGTGACCACGGTGACCTTGGAGGGCACGAACTCGGCACCCACGATGTTCTCGAGGTCGAGGGCACGCTCGGCGTAGTAGTGCGCGAAGTCGATCGCCTCCGAGACCTCGGGGTCGGCCTCGGCGATGGTCTTGCCCGCCTCATGAGCCATGATCTCGATCAGCCGGCCGCGGCGCGCGGCGAGCTCGTCACCGGCGCGGTGCAGCACGGCGGCGCGCTCGGTGGCGGGCAGTGCGGCCCAGCGGGTGGCGGCGGCGGATGCAGCAGAGAAGATGCCGTCGAGCTCGTCGGTCGTCTCGACCTTGGCGAGGGCGATCGAGTCGAGCCCGAGCGTCGAGGAAGTGGAGCGCGCGAGGATCTCACGGCCCCACGCGCGGTTCGCGGCGATCGCCGGGTCGCTGTCGGGCTGGTTGTGGAACCCTTCGACAGGCTCAGGGACCCGCCCGTCGGCCTCGGCCGCACGATCCTGCACGCGGTTCGAGGCGGGGACGCTGCGGTCGGCCTCGAGCGCGGCCAGCGAACGCTCGAAGCGCTCGCGCTCACGGGTCAGCAGCGTCGGGTTCGACGCGAGCTCGAACACGGCCGACATGAAGTTCTCGGGGCTCGCGTTCTCTTCGAGGCGACGCACGAGGTAGGCGATCGCGACGTCGAACTCGGCAGGGTTGACGACCGGTGTGTAGAGCAGCAGCTGACCGACGTCCTTGCGGACCGCCTCGGCCTGGCCCGTCGCCATGCCCAGGAGCATCTCGTACTCGACGGCATCCGTGACGTTGCGCGCCTTCGCGAGCAGCCAGGTGTAGGCGATGTCGAAGAGGTTGTGTCCCGCGACACCGATGCGCACGGCATCCAGACGCTCCGGCGTCATCGACCAGTCGAGCACGCGCTTGTAGTTGGTGTCGGAGTCCTGCTTGGTGCCGTAGGTGGCGAGCGGCCAGTCGTGGACCTTCGAGTCCACCTCTTCCATCGCGAGGTTCGCGCCCTTGACCACGCGCACCTTGATGGGCGCTCCGCCCTTGGCCCGGCGAACCGTTGCCCATTCCTGCAGGTGCTGCATCGCGCCGAGCGCGTCGGGCAGGTACGCCTGCAGCACGATGCCGGCCTCGAGGTTCTCGAGACCCGGCTGGTCGAGGATGCTGGTGAACGCCGCGATGGTCAGATCGAGGTCGCGGAATTCCTCCATGTCGAGGTTGATGAACTTGGTCTTGCCCGCGGCCTCCGACGACGCGGCGAGGCGATAGAGCGGCGTCAACTTCTCGACGACGTCTGCGACAGCCTCGTCGAACGACCACATCGACAGCTGGCTGACGACGCTGGACACCTTGATCGAGACGTAGTCCACGTCCTTGCGAGCGAGGAAGTCGTAGGTGCCCTGCAAACGGTGTCCGGCCTCGCGCTCGCCGAGCACGGCCTCGCCGAGCAGGTTGAGGTTGAGTCGGTTGCCGCTCTTGCGCAGCTTGGCGATCGCCGGACCGAGCTTCGAGGGGGTGGCATCGAGCACGAGGTGCCCCACCATCGCGCGCAGCACCCGGCGCGAGATCGGCACCACGACGCCGGGGAGCTTCGGAGCCCAGAAGCCGCCCGTCTTGATGGCCGCCCGCAGGTACCCGGGCAGGAGCGACGGAGTGAGGTCGGAGATCTCCGCGAGCTTGCGCCCGGCGACACCGAGGTCTTCCGGACGCATCACGCCGTCGACGAAACCGACGGTGAAGGCGAGGCCGTTCGGGTCCTTGAGGACCTCGGCCAGGCGCTGTGCAGCAGGTTCGACGGGGTGGGTCTCACTCTCGGCGAGCCAGCGCTGCACGAGGGCGGCGACCTCTTCGGTGCGCGGCGTGGTGTCGGGAGTGGTGTCAGCGGCGACGGTCATCGGGGGCCTTTTTTCGGGGGAACGCACACCCGGGAAACGTGTGCGGCTCGATCATTCTCAGACGCATGAGTAGGCTACGTCTATCAACCGAACTGCACGCTTTCTGTTCGGTTTCACTTAACGATCCAAAGGCAGGGAGACGACGACGGATGCTCGACGTCAATCGACTCAGGTTGCTGGTGGAACTCTCCCGCCGCGGCACCCTCTCGGCGGTCGCCGACGCACTGTCGTACAGCAAGGCCTCGGTGTCGCAGCAGCTCAGCGCGCTCGAGCGCGAGGTGGGCGTGCCTCTGCTGCGGAGAGTCGGCCGAGGCGTGCAGTTCACCTCGCAGGGGAACGTGCTCGTGGCCGAGGCGATCGGCATCCTCGATCGACTCGAGCAGGCGGAGGTGGCCGTGGCCGAGTCGCTCACCGAGGTCACCGGCACCGTGCACGTCGCGGTGTTCCAGTCGGCCGCGCACTCCCTGCTCCCACAGGCGCTCGATGCGCTGCGGCGCGAGCATCCTGCCCTGCGCGTCGAGGTGACCGAGTGCGACCCCGAGACAGGACTCGTGGGCGTCTCGAGCCGCGACTACGATCTGATCCTCGCCGAGCAGTACCCGGGGCACACGCGACCGATCCATGCAGACCTCGACCGGGTGGTGCTCGCCCACGACGCGATCGCCCTCGCCCGGCATCCCGCCTCCGATCGTGGATCCGATTCCGTGGCCGCGCTGTGGGAGACCCGCGAGCAGCCGTGGGTGCTCGAACCTGCCGGCACCGCGTCGCGCGCCTGGGCCGAGCAGCTCTGCCGCACCGCGGGATTCGAACCCGATGTGAGGTTCGAGGTCGCCGACCTCACGGCGCACGTGCGACTGATCCATGCGGGTCTCGCCGTCGGCCTGCTGCCGGAGCTCGTCTGGGCCGGCGACACCCCCACGGTCGACCTCACCGCCCTGCCCACATCCCCTCGCCGAGAGATCTTCTCGTCTGCGAGACGGGTCTCGGCTGCGGCGCCGTCGATCCGCGCCGTGCGTCGAGCGCTCGCGGGAGCCGCGACGCGCATACTCCCCGACTGACACAGCACCCTCCTGCCGAGGGCCGCTCACATCTGTGCACTCTCACACCACATTCGCACCCACGCCCACACTCACATCACGGCTTCCTCGCGCATCGTCGCCAGCTCGGAGACCCGAGACACCGAGCCCAGACCTCGCCACGGCGAGGACCACATCGATGCCCACGGGTCGGCGGCCTGCTCTCGCCAGCCGGCAGCGAGGTCGTTGAGGCCCGCGACTCCGAGCCGCAGCTCGGCCATCACCGCCTGCGCGTCGGGCCACAGTGCCGCGGTGCGCGCCGTGAAGGGCCCGAATGCCTGGACGTACGCGGCAGCGCATCGGATGGGGTCAGAGTGCGCGTCGCCCTGCTCTCGGAAGCCGTCGACATCGACCTCGCACGACTGCCCGGCGAGCGCCTCCCGCAGTGTCGCGAAGGCGTCAGGATGCGCGGCAAGGGCACAGCGCACGGTCTCGACCTCCTGCGACACCTCGACCGGGAGCCCGAACCGATCAGTCAGCACCACGAGCTTCAGTCCCTCCAGCAGATGCCGCTCGGCGTCGACCCGAGTGCGGTCGTCAAGGGCATCGAGCACCGCTGTCGCATATGCCCGCGTGAGCCCGGGCAGCAGCGGTTCGGACGGCGTCGGCGCTCTGTGACCTTTATGGACTGTCAGCATCCGGGAACTCTACTTGTTCGCAGGATGGCTTTTCGTCGCCATGTGGATACATTCCGAGATGCCGGGAATATGCGCCCGCATGCACCTGTTTACACTCGTTGTAGCCCGGACGAAGGAGTCCGATTCATCTCCTTCTCGAAAGGCACTTCCATGAGCACTCCCGTCGTCGATCGCACCGCCCCCACCGAGCACCCCGTCCTCGACGTCCTCGCCGGGCGCTGGAGCCCGCGCGCCTACGACGCCGAGAACACGATCGACGACGCCAAGCTGAACGCCGCGCTCGAGGCCGCACGTTGGTCGCCGTCGGCCTACAACCTGCAGCCGTGGCGCTTCATCGTCGCGCACCGCGGCACCGCGCTCTTCGACCAGGTCGTCGACTCGCTGGTCGAGTTCAACCAGCTCTGGGCCTCGAAGGCCTCGGCCCTGATCGTCGCGATCGCCGAGACCGAGTCCGAAGAGGGCAAGGCCATCAGCCACGCGGTCTACGACCTCGGCCAGGCCGTGGCGCACTTCTCGGTGCAGGCCCACCACGAGGGTCTCCTCGTGCACCAGATGAGCGGCTTCGACCCCGAGGTCGTCCGCGAGTTCGCCGACCTGTCGCCTCGCTTCTCGGCCATCACCGTGATCGCGGTCGGCGAGCTCGGTGACGCCGCAGGTCTTCCCGAGGGTCTGCAGCAGGGTGAGACCGCTCCGCGCGTTCGTCGCCCGATCGGCGAGACGGTCATCCTCAGCGCCTGAGGTTCCGCTCGAGCACACATGACCTCGAGCACGCACGACAGAGGGGCGGATGCTGCGGCATCCGCCCCTCTGCCGTGCGTGGCTCTACTCGTCGAGCAGTTCGGCCTCGATCACGTCGTCATCGGGATCAGAATCGATGTCGGGCTCGGGTGCGGTCGAGGTGAGCACGAGCCCCGCGCCGTCGACCGCCACGTCGACGCGCACGGTGTCGCCGTCGTGCACGCCACCCGACAGCAGCGCGGTCGCCAGCTTGTTCTGCACCTCGGACTGGATGAGGCGGCGCAACGGGCGGGCCCCGAACATCGGGTCGTATCCGCGCTCGGCGAGCCATGCCCGGGCGTCCGGCGTGACGGCGAGGGTGAGTCGCCGATCGCGCAACCGGTCGTGCAGCTGGTCGATCGAGAGCTCGACGATCTGCGCGAGGTCGTCCTGGCTGAGCGGCTGGAACATCACGATGTCGTCGAGGCGGTTGAGGAACTCCGGCCGGAACGCCTGGTGCACCAGCCCCATCACCTGCTCGCGCTTCGAATCGGGCGACAACGTCGGATCGATCAGGATCGGCGAGCCGAGGTTCGAGGTGAGGATCAGGATGACGTTCGCGAAGTCGACGGTGCGGCCCTGGCCATCGGTCAGACGGCCGTCGTCGAGCACCTGGAGCAGCACGTCGAACACCTCGGGGTGCGCCTTCTCGACCTCGTCGAGCAGGATGACGCTGTACGGGCGCCGACGCACGGCCTCGGTGAGCTGACCGCCCTGCTCGTACCCGACGTACCCGGGAGGGGCGCCGACGAGCCGCGAGACCGAGTGCTTCTCGCCGTACTCCGACATGTCGATGCGCACCATGGCGTGCTCGTCGTCGAAGAGGAACTGCGCGAGAGCCTTCGCGAGCTCGGTCTTGCCCACACCTGTCGGTCCGAGGAACAGGAACGATCCGGTCGGCCGGCCGGGGTCGCTGATGCCCGCGCGCGATCGTCGCACCGCGTCGGACACGGCCTTGACGGCATCCTTCTGTCCGATCAGGCGTCGCCCGAGCTCGGACTCGAGGTTCAGCAGCTTCTCGCTCTCGCCCTGCAGCAGCCGACCGACCGGGATGCCGGTCCAGGCGGCGATCACGGCCGCGATGTCTTCATCCGTGACCTGTTCGTTGACCATGCGCGGCTCCGACGACGCCGTCGCCTCGGCCTGCTCGGCTTCGGCGATATCGCGTTCGAGGCGCTTGATGGTCTCGTACTCGAGCTTGGACGCACGGGTGTAGTCGGCCTCACGCATCGCGAGATCGCGCTGCGTGACCGCTTCGTCGAGCTGCTTCTTCAGGTCGCCGACGCGGTTCAGGCCCTGGCGCTCACGCGCCCAGCGGGCTTCGAGCTCGGCGAGATCTCTCTCCATCCCGACGAGCTGCTCGCGGAGCGCCGCCAGGCGCTCCTTCGATGCGGCATCCTTCTCGCGCTTGAGCGCGAGCTCCTCGAGCTTCATGCGGTCGACCTGGCGCTTGAGCTGGTCGATCTCGACCGGGGACGAGTCGATCTCCATCTTGAGCCGCGACATCGACTCGTCGATCAGATCGATGGCCTTGTCCGGCAGCTGCCGCGCCGGCAGGTAGCGATTCGAGAGCGAGGCTGCGGCGACCAGCGCGCTGTCGGAGATCGTCACTCCGTGGTGAGCCTCGTACCGCCCCTTGAGTCCGCGGAGGATCGCGATCGTGTCTTCGACCGTCGGCTCGCCGACGTACACCTGCTGGAAGCGCCGCTCGAGCGCAGCGTCCTTCTCGATGAACTCGCGATACTCATTGAGCGTCGTCGCGCCGATCAGGCGCAGCTCACCCCGAGCGAGCATCGGCTTCAGCATGTTCGACGCGGCCACCGATCCCTCGCCGCCACCGGCCCCCATGAGCACGTGCAGCTCGTCGATGAAGGTGATGATGCGGCCCTCGGACTCAGTGATCTCTTTGAGCACGCTCTTCAGCCGCTCCTCGAACTGACCGCGGTACATGGCTCCGGCGACGAGAGCCGAGATGTCGAGCGACACCAGCTGCTTGTCTTTGAGCGATTCCGCGACATCGCCCGCGACGATGCGCTGAGCGAGCCCCTCGACGACGGCCGTCTTGCCCACACCGGGCTCGCCGATGAGCACCGGGTTGTTCTTCGTGCGGCGGGTGAGAACCTGGCTGACGCGACGGATCTCACTGTCACGGCCGATCACGGGGTCGAGCTTGCCCTGGCGGGCACGGTCGGTGAGGTTGATCCCGAACTGCTCGAGGGCGGACTGCTGGTCGTCGTTCTTCGTGCTCTGTGGGCCTGGCATGTGCTCCTCCTGAGGAGACTCCTTCTGGTTGCTGTCTGTGGTCACCGTCCACAAAGTTGAGTGGACGTGACTCAAGTTTAGCGCACGGCGATCACGGCGTCCAGGATCGCTCGTGCGACCTCGCGCTTCGCACCGGTTGCCGCCGCAACGATCTCACCGTCGCCGCCGATGATCTCGACCGCGTTGTCGTGACGCTCGAAGCCGTGCTCGGAGTTCGCGAGATTCACGGCGAGCAGATCGACGCCCTTGCGCTCCCGCTTGCGCCGTGCGCGGTCGCGGCGCTCGTCGACCGACTCCGACGTCTCGGCGGCGAAGGCGACGATCGTCTGCCCCGCGGGCGCCGCACCGTCGCGGCGCCCGACGGCGAGCGCCGCCACCACGTCCTCGTTCTCGACGAGGTCGAGGTGCGTGAGCACACCCTGCTCCTTGGTGAGCTTGTGCTCCGAGACGGATGCGGGCCGGTAGTCCGCGACCGCCGCCGCCATGATCACGATGTCGGCCGCAGCCGCGGCATCCTTCATCGCGGTGGCGAGTTCTGCAGCGGTGCCGACCGGAACCACCCGGACGGACGGATGCCGCGCATCGGTCAGCACGTCACCCGACACATTGGCGGCGACCAGCGTCACGACCGCCCCTCGTGCGGCGGCTTCCGCGGCGAGCGCGACGCCCTGTCGGCCGCTCGAGCGATTGCCGAGGAACCGCACGGGGTCGATGGGCTCGCGCGTTCCGCCGGCCGACACGGCCACCTGCACACCGGCGAGGTCCTGCGGGGCGAGCAGAGCGAGCGCGGCCTCGAGGACCTCCTCCGGCTCGGCCATGCGCCCGGGTCCGCTGTCGCCTCCGGCGAGCTCGCCGTCGGCGGGTCCCACCAGGTGCACACCGCGGTCGCGAAGGGTCGCAATGTTCGCCTGCGTGGCCGCGTTGCGCCACATCTCGGCGTGCATGGCGGGTGCGAGCAGCACCGGCGCCTCGGTCGCCAGCAGGGTCGTGCCGAGCAGGTCGTCGGCGATGCCCGCCGTGATCTTGGCGATGGTGTTCGCAGTGGCCGGGGCGACGATCACGAGGTCGGCGTTCTGCCCGAGGGCGACGTGCCGCACGCGCGCGACATCGTCGTGCACGCTCGTCGTGACCGGACGCCGGCTCAGCGCCTCCCAGGTCGGAGTACCGACGAACCGCAGGGCGTCTTCGGTGGGGACGACGGTCACATCGTGCCCCGCCTTGGTCAGCAGGCGCACCAGGTGCACTGTCTTGTATGCGGCGATGCCACCCGTAACCCCGACGACGATGTTCACGGTTCGATTCTGCCCCAGCACGTGGCGCCGCGGGTCGGCAGCTGCTCCGTCGCTCCTAGACTTGATGCCGTGTGCACCGTGGTGATCGATGTGGCAGGCTCCGACACTGCGCGTCTGCTCGCGGTGCGCGATGAGGATCCTCAGCGCGAATGGGATGCTCTCGGCGAATGGTGGCCGGACGCGCACCCCGGGGTCTCGGGCATCCGCGATCGGCGCGCCGGCGGCGCCTGGCTCGCGGTGAATCCGGCGGAACGCCGTCTCGCCGTACTGCTCAACCGCGCCGACGTGGTCGACCTCGCCGCCGACGTCGCCGTGTCGCGCGGTTCGCTCGCCCTCGAGTCGGTGGCCGGACGGTCGCCGGTCGCGCCGCTGCCCATGCACGGGTTCAACCTGCTCGAGGTGCGGCCCGAGGGGGGGCGCGTGCTGAGCTGGGACGGCGCCGAGCTGCGCGAGACATCGATCGGCGATGGCGTGCACATGATCGCCCACGACGATCTCGACGACCTCGGCACCCCGCGCATCGCCGCCTGGCTGCCCGAGTTCCGTGCTCTGGGGCCGACGGCGCACAGCGAGGCCTGGTCGTCGGAGTGGACGACCCTGCTCGGCTCGTCGGCACGGCTCGATCCCGAAGACGACCGGGCGATCATCCGTGACAACCGCCCGCACGGGTATCCCACGCAGTCACTGCTGTACTGCACGGCATCCGTCACCCCCGCGGGGGTCGAGGTCGACTACAGGGCACTGCCGAGCCCCGGACACTGGGATCACTGACGCGCAGCGTGCGCCTCAGGCCGCCGACGACTCGGTCTCGTCGACGCATGAGAACCGCGCCCGATAGGCGGTCGGGGTCGTCCCGAGCACCCTCGAGAAGTTCTGGCGAAGCACAGCGGCCGAACCGAAGCCGCATTCGTCGGCGATCTGCTCGAGCGCGAGGTCGCTGCGTTCGAGCAGTCGCTGGGCGTGCAGCACCCGCTGCCGCGCCAGCCAGGCAGCCGGGGTCGCGCCGTACTCAGCTTTGAACCGGCGGGCGAAGGTGCGCGGCGACATCAGCGCCCGCGCTGCGAGCTGATCGACGCCCAGGTCGTCGCGCAGATGCTCGACGGCCCAGTCGGCGACCGCGGCCAGCGAATCGCTGGGGACCACCGGGATCGGTCGATCGATGAACTGCGCCTGGCCGCCGTCGCGCTGCGGCGGCACCACCATACGACGGGCGATGCGATTGGTGAGTTCGGCGCCGAGCTCCTGACGCAGCAGGTGCAGGCACGCGTCGATGCCCGCGGCAGTTCCCGCACTCGTGATGATGCGCCCGTCCTGCACGAAGAGCACGTCGGGGTCGATGTCGATCTCGGGATACATCTCGGCCATGATGTCGGAGTACATCCAGTGCGTGGTCGCGCGACGACCGTCGAGCACGCCTGCCGCACCGAGGATGAACGAGGCGCTGCAGATCGTCAGCACCCAGGCGCCTCGCGCCACCGCATCCCGGGCGAGGTCGAGGAGCAGCGGATCGATCTGCGGCCAGTACTCCCGCGGCACGGGGCAGAAGACGACGAGGTCGGCCTCGTACGCGAACGACAGGTCGTGCTCGACGTTGATCGAGAAACCGAGCTTGGACTGCACCACACCCGGATGCGGCGCGATGACGCGGAAGTCGAAGTTGGGGACGCCGTCGTTCGACCGGTCGAGACCGAAAGCCTCGCAGGCCAGACCGAACTCGAACGGAGCGAACCCGTCTTGGACGACACAGGCGACGGTCTTCATCATGGCTGCTCCCGACGATTGGCAGTTTTCGTATGCTCACAGTCTATTCTCCCACTCGTGGCGGATCAAGAGCGAACGTAGCGTTTCTGCCATGATCCTTTTCCTCATCCTCCTCGCCCTCGCGATCTGGGCCACGATCTCGACTGTGCGCGAAGTGCGTCGCGACGGCTACCGCCAGGTGCCGACCGACTGGTCGCGGGCCGGCGCGCACTCGGCGCTCGACAGCGCAGAGTCCGGGCGCGCGTACCGCTGAACACACTCGAGCCTCCTCCCGTTCGCGCGGGCTCGCGGCTACGCTCGACTGCATGAGCGACCCTCAGCAGCCACCGGCATCTCCGTACGGGACTCCCCCGCCGCAGCACGAGCAGCACGAGCAGCAGCACGAGCAGCCGCCGCAGCACGGGCAGCCGCAGGGGGCTCAGTACCCACCCGCCCCGCAGAATCCTGGGCCTGCGCAGTATGCGGCAGCCCCGCAGTACGCCGCAGCCCCGCAGTACCCATCGCCGGAGAGAGCCGCCCCGGCGGCGGGAGCAGGGCGCCTCGCGTTCATCGTCGCGCTGGCGTCGCTCGGGATCGCGCTGTTGACCACCGTCACCTACCCGCTGATCTTCCGGTGGTCCTACGACCCGGTGACGATCGGCGCGTTCGGGGTGATCGGCAACGGATTGGTCTTCGTCGTCGCTCTCGCGGGGTTGCTGCTCGGCGTCGTGGCTGCGAGAAGACCCGGCTCGAAGCTGCTCCCCGGCATCGCGATCGGCATCACCGCCGCACAGCTCGCGGGGATCCTGATCTCCTGGATCTCGAACCTCTTCTACGCGCTGCCCTTCTGAGCAGTCGACAGGCGCGGATCAGCCCGCGAGCACCCGCTCGTAGATCTCGATCATCGCGGCCGTGCGCGAGGACTGCCGGAAGGCATCCGACACCTCGCGCATCGGTGTGGGTGCATCACCCGCCACGATGTCGGATGCCGCACGGCGCAGCGTCTCGACGAGACCGGCCCGGCGCTGAGCCTCCGTGCCCGCGGCCCCGGGCACAGCCCAGAGCCCGCCGCCCAGCTCAGCCGCGATGTCGGGATCGCTGATCACCGACGGCGTGCCGAGCGTCGCTGCTTCGAACGGCGTCATCCCCTGCGTCTCGAACCCGATCGACGTCTGTACGAGCGCGTCCGCCGCAGCGATACGAGCGAGGGTCTGCGAGTAGGTGAGCTTGCCCGCGAAGCGCACGTTCGGCATCCGGGCGACGATCTTCTCGGCTGCCGCGCGCTGGGCGCCGCCGCCGATGATCTCGAGTTCGGCGTCGACGCCGGATTCGACGAACGCCTCGAGAAAGGGCAGCAGTCGCTTCTCGGGGCTCATGCGTCCCAGCCAGACGAAGCGCGGGCGGCCGGGCTCGCGCTGATCGGATGCGGCGGCGAGGGTCTGCTCGCGGATGTCGTCGTCGATGCCGTTCCACACGACATCGACCGGCGAGAAGACACCGTGTTCTTCGAGCCGACGTGCGAAGTGCGTCGACGGCGCGGTCACGGCGGATGCCCCTGTCGCGATCCCGCGCAGATACGCCCAGCCGTCACTGCCGCCCACCGGCTCGCCGAGGGCACGCATCGCGGACCGACGCCAGACGTTGAGCACCGACAGCACCGGACGATGCAGGGGCGTGACCGCGGCGATGCCGACGTCGACCCGATTGTGCATGGTGTGCACCACGGGGATGCCGTGCCGTGCCGCGAACCGGTGACCGATGAACGCCCCCCAGAAGTCGGCCTGCACATGCACCAGGTCGATCTTCGGGCGGTGGGTCATCGCCCGATCGAGGAAGCGATCGGTGGCACGCCCCGGCCAGCTCATCGAGTACTCGCGGTCGAGCGTGATCGGCATCGACGGGAGATCGACATCGCCGCGCTTCGGCGCAGTGGCGCGAGGGCCGTGCATCCGCGGTGCCACGACCGTGACGGTGTGGCCCGCCCGCTCGAGGAACTCCCGCTGCAGCCGCATCGAGACCTGCGCCCCGCCGAGGGAGTCGAGGTGCTGATCGCCGAAGAAGACGACGTGCATGGCGGCTCCGGTCACTCGGGCAGCGACTCGTCGCGGTAGAGCGCCTCGAACGTGTCGAGGGTGCGGTTGATGTCGTGGATGGCGACGCCGTCGAGCGACGCGCGCTGCATGCGCTCGTACTCCGCCGGCGATGCGGTGAGCACATCGGTGAGGCGGGCGGCGAGCGCATCGACATTGCCGGGCTCGAACAGGTAGCCGTTCTCGCCGTCGTGCACGAGGTGCGGAAGCGCCACCGCGTCTGCCGCGACGATCGGCAACGCCGACGCCATGGCCTCCATGGTCGCGATCGACTGCAGCTCGGCGATCGAGGCGATCGTGAACACCGAGGCGCGCGACAGGAGAGCGCGGAGGTCTTCATCGCTCGTGCGCCCGTGGAATGTCACACGGTCGGCGATGCCGAGGTCGTTCGCGAGGTTCTCGAGCTGCTTGCGCTGGTCGCCGCCGCCGACGATGTCGAAAGTCGCGTCGAGCGCGGGGTCGAGCTTCGTCATGGCCTCGAGGATCACCTCGACCTGCTTCTCTGCGGTCAGTCGCCCGACGAAGATGATGCGGTTCGTGTCGCGCGGTGCGATGACGGGCGTGTACTGGCTGCGATCGATGCCGCAGCTGACCGGGATCACGCCTTCGACCTCGACGGTGCGCTCGAGGAAGTCCGCGGCGCGGCGCGTGGGCGTCGTGATGGCGCGTGTCAGTGCGAAGGTGCGTTTGGCATCGCCCCACGCCCAGCGCAGCACCAGGTCATCGATGACCTTCGGCATCGTGGTGTGGTCGAGGATGTTCTCGGCCATCACGTGGTTCGTGGCGATCACCGGGATGCCGCGGTCATGCGCGATGCGCGAGAGGCCGCGACCGATCACGATGTGCGACTGGATGTGCACGACGTCGGGCTGCACGCTGTCGATGATGCCGCGGGCGTAGTGCTTCACGCGCCAGGGCCACACGAAGCGCAGCCAGTCGTGGGGAGCCCAGCGCACCGACGGAAGACGGTGCAGGGTCATCGGCTCGCCCTCGATCACCTCGGTGCGCGCGGGGGTGCGTCGGTACACGAGGTTCGGGGCGACGACGTGCACGTCGTGCCCGCGCTGCACGAGTCCCGCCGCGAGGCGCTCGGCGAAGCGTGCGGCTCCGTTGATGTCGGGGGCGAACGTGTCGCATCCGATCAGGATGCGCAACGGACGCGGCCCGGTCTCGGGAGCACTCGTCGAATCGGAGGGAGAGGAAGACATTCTGCCTTACGGTACGGCGGCCAGGGAGCCCGGTCGGGCGCTGGCCACTCTACCGGAGGCCCCTGACCGAGCCGCCGAGGCGTACCGCCATCCCCCAGCCTCACCCTCTAGCGTGGAGGCCATGCGACTGACTGCCGACGCCGACCCCCGACAGTGGATCCCCGTCACCGACTCGCTCGGGTGGAAGGGACGCCGGCATCGCAAGGCGGCCATCCGGATGCTGCTGGGGCAGGTGAACTCCGCGGTCGGCGCGACGGAGCGCCCGGGCTCGAAGCTCGGAGCGTGGGCGATGAGCCAGGCGGCACCGATGCTGATGCGTCGGGCTGATGGCCGCGTGCTGGTGTGGACCTGGAAGGCCGACCCCGAGCTGGTCGTCGCGATGGCCACCGTGCAGGCGCTCACGCCCGAGGTGCGCATCGCGCGCGCGTCGATGCCGATGGATCACGACGACACCCGATCGTTCTCGAGCAGCTTTCTGGGCGCCGGCGAGAAGCTCGTCGTGGCGATGCCGCCGACGCCCACATCGCCGCCGTTCGCGACGTACACGTGGGACACCGGCACCCATCTGGTGACGCTGACCGCAGTGTGCAGCGACCGCGAGCGCTTCGGCACTCTCGACGGTGCGCTCGACGAGCTGGCACGCAGCATCCGGATCGCCGACGAGCTGACCGGCGGCGAATCTCCCGACGTCCTGCGGCTCGGGCCCGCCTGATCTCGGATCTACTGCGCGGTGGGCGGTTGCCGAACTTCAATCGCGAGACCTTCGGGGTCGTGGATGCGGGCGCCGATGCCCGTGACGTCTGTGCTCATGACTCTGTTCCGCTCCTGTCGACGCCGTCAAATCAGACCCGCATCGGTTCACCGCGCACCTTCTTTCGTGTGGGGAGGCTGAGTCGTGGTGTTCGCCATCGTTGTTCGGGGTCCCACCAGCTCGGTCCCCGTACCTGTGGGACGCCGTGGTTCATCCGGATCTCCCATCCGGAGGTGCCGAGGGATCGGTGATGCCACCAGCACAACGGAACACCGTTGTCGGTGTGTGTCGGACCGCCGTTGGCGTGTTCGGTGACGTGGTGGATCTCGCACCATGAGGCGGGGACGTGGCATCCGGGGATCAGGCATTCTTTGTCGCGGGCGACGATCGCGCGGCGTTGGTGCACGGTGAAGATGCGGTCGGTGGTCGTGATCCCGATGATCCGTCCCTCATCGAACAGGAGCCGTTGGATCGTCCCCGCACACCCGACGTGCGCAGCGACCGAGACGGGCACATGGGCGCCGGATCCGGGGATCGTCGCCCACCCACCATTGCCGCTGCCGCGGGACAGCCCGAAGGCGGCACCGGCAGCACCGGCGGAGTGAGCCGCGAGGTCCTTCGCGTCGACGGTGACGACGAGCACCGGTGATGCGCCACCGAGGGTGGGCATGGCGTTGTGTCGGGCCGCGATCGCGAAGACCATCGCGAGCGCGTCGTGGCGCTTCTGCGCCGCGGTGCGATCATCGAGCACACACCGCGGATCCGAATTGAACGGGTCCTCACCCTCCGCATCCGCGACCGAGCCGGCATCCGCCGCGCCAGCTTCCGCATCCGCATCCGCATCCACATCCGCATCCACATCCGCATCCGCATCCGCATCCGCATCCGCATCCGCATCCGAGCCAGAGTTAGCGTCAGCGTCGACATCGGTGCCGTCACTAGGAGCGAAGTGCACCCCGGGCATCGGCGGCCCCTCCCCCTTGGGGTTGAGGATCGCGTCCATGATCAACTGCAACTGCGCCGCGACCTCCGGAGTCAGATACCCCCGGATCGCATGCACCCCGTCCTTGAGCCGGCCGATCGTGATCCCCCGGCGACGCCGCGCGTCCTCGTCTTTCGGTTCCTCCCCATCCGGGTCGAACATCGACGCGAGATCCTCCGCAAGGCCCTTCAGATCCTGCGCCGTCGGCGCAGGACCCGATTCCTCGTCCACGTCAGCATCCTGATCATCGACGTCGGCCACAAGACCGTGCCCGCGGGCGCACCCCGCCAACGCGACATCCGCCGCCAACCGTTGATCGACCGTGAGCCGATCCCACACCCTCTCGATCGGGCCCGTCGCCGCGAGGAACCCCGCAACCCCGAGCACTCCGTCGAGCAGCGCGAGGCGCATCTCCGACCACCGCGCCGGCATCCGCTCCCCCGCCAGACTCACCGGACGCCTGACCAGATCGACGACCTTGTCGACCCGGGACGCACCCCGCACGTCCACCAAGACCGTCCGCTGCAACAACTCATTCAGACCCCGGCAGCCCGCTGAATGCGGGAAATCGCCCGGATCGCCGGTCGCGACGGTCTCAACGATCACCGCCTCCACCCGCCGGAACGCGGCGCCCGCACCCTGCAGCACCGTGACCCGATCCGCATCTGACAGCCCCGCCAACGCGTCGTCGGACAGCACCGCATCGAGGTCGGCGACGACCCGATCCAGAAGCTCCGCAGTGCTGTTCATACCCGTAAGTCAACACGCCACCACCGACATTCGAGACCCCAGATCACCCCGAATAACCCCAGATCAGATCCGTATTCCAATCTCCCGGAATCTCGCACCAAGAGCGCCCGATCCACACCCGAGATCACTAGTGAACATAGGTAATAATGTAGTACTATCACGATCATGGACCCCCTCTTCGTCGACCGCCTGCTTCAGATCGCCGACCTGTTTCAGAAGGACATGGCCCGCGCATTCGCCGGCACGGATCTCACGCCCACTCGTGTGCACCTGCTCTGGGTCCTGCAGCACGCCGGTCCGTCGACCCAGCAGACGCTCGCCGCCCTCTGCGAGGTCACGCCACGCAACATCACCGCTCTCGTCGACGCGCTCGAGAAGTCGGGGCACGTGCGCCGCGCCCCGCACCCATCCGATCGCCGTGCCGTCCTGGTCGAGCTCACCCCGACCGCGGTCGAGACCATGGCGCAGATGCATGAGGAGCACACCCAGCTCAACGAGGCGCTACTCGGTGCGATCGCCCCCGACGATCGCGCGGCCGTCGAGCGCGGTCTGACAGCTGTCACGGCTCACCTCGAGCACCTCGTCACCACTGCTGCGTCGACCGAGCCCGAGGAGTCGCCATGACCGAGCAGCTGCACGACCACACCACCGCCGCACCGACCCCGATCGCACGCGCCCTGAACTTCCTCCATCGCGCATGGATCGCCGAACTCCGCGTCTACTCGAGCATCGCCCGCGCGATCGCCAGACGCCCGGCTGTGCCGAAGGGAGGCACGGGCGTCGGCTACCACCGCCCGGTGCTGACCGTGCTGTTCATCTTCATCGGCCTCTCGGCGGTCGAGATCCCGATCCTCGACCTGATCTTCCATCAGTGGCCGGCGGCGCGCATCACGCTGCTGATCCTCGGCATCTGGGGAGTCACCTGGATGGTCGGACTGCTCTGCGCGATGATCATGCGCCCGCACTCCGTCGGGCCCGACGGAATTCGCGTGCGCAGCGGACTCGAAGTCGATGTGCCGGTCGGCTGGGCCGACATCGCGTCGATCGCGATCGATCGCCGCGTCGATGAACCCAAACAGCCGCGGGTCACGGAGTCCGAGTACGCCGAGCGGATGCAGGACGAGACCAACATCGTGATCGAGCTCGAACGCCCGATCACGATCAGGCTTCCCGGCCTCACTCCCAAAGGCGGGGAGCACCGGGTCGACCGCATCCGTCTCTGGGCCGACGACCCGCGGGCCTTCCTCGACGCCGCCCGGCCGTTCCTGCTCGAGGCGTGATCGACTCCTGATCAGCTCAGCCCGCGCTCGTCGAGCCACTGCTTCGCGACGAGCACGGGGGCGCGCACGAGCCAGGCATCCGCGATGATCTCTGCGAGCCGATCCTTCTCGACGGTGTCGAGCTGCACGAGCAGCCCCGGATACCCGTCGAAGTGCGGAATGGAGAACAATCCATCCGGTTCCGCGGCGAGGAGCGCCGCTTTCTCCTCGAGACTCGCCACCCGCACCCCGAGCACCGGCCCCTCGGGCCACTCGAGTCCGAGGTCGGCCAGCTGACGGAGATCCACCTTGCTGGGTCCGCGGATCCAGGCGATCTGTCCGCTCGGCAGCCGCCAGGAGGGTTCACCGGTGTGACCGCCGACGCGCTCGGTCACACCGGGCAGCGCGAGAGCGATCTCTCGGACGTCATCGACGGTCACCATGCGCCCATAGTCCTCTCACGGCGCGACTGCCACAATGCCGACAGCGTGTCCGATGCCGGTCAGACCATCGACATCGACGTCACAGCGCGGCGACGTGGCATGCTGCCGACCACCAGGACCGGTCAGCGCGAGTCGCGCTTCGCCTGCCTGCGCGCGCCCTGAGCGCGACTGGACGCGTCTCTCTTGACGCCGCCGGTCGTCTGCTGGTGCTCCCTCGCCCGGCCGGACGACACGCCCTCATCGAACGGCGCGTCGGATGCGGGACCACTCCACTTGCCCTCACGCGCGCGAGCCAGCCTCTCGTCTTTGAGCGCCTCCGCCTCCTCGTGCGCCACTCGAGCGAGCTCCGCACTGATGATCGACAGCGCTTCCTCGAACACATATGCCCGACCCCGGGCCTTGTCCGAGCCTGCGGCTGCGGCGCCCCGTCCGCCCGCCTGCTCGACCCGCTCGGCGGCGCCGCGGCGGTAGTTGGTCGTGTGCTTGTTGCGTGCGCGCCTGACGCGCTTGTGCAGGGCAAGCAGACCGTCTTCGTCGAGCTCGGCCAGTCGATCGGGCTCGAGTTCGCGGATGAGGTCGCGCTCCTTGTCCTTGAGAACCCACAGGTACTGCTCCATCTCGTGCTCCTTCGGTCGAGGCTCCCCATCGCCAGTGGTGCAACCGAGTATGCAGGCGGAGCGGGCTCTGCACCAGAGGCTCTTCGTCGACGAGGATCCTGTCTCCGGAACATCTATCCGCGAGCCTCCGGGAGGGGCTATCTTGAGCGCATCGCCCTGCCGAGGCAGTGCGATGACCGCAGTGCGATGACCGAGGACAGGTGACGGATCACCGGCTCACCCGTCGTGCACGATCGGAGAGGACCGCATGATGAGTACAGCGCCGTCCACATCGGCGAGGGGCTCCTGGCTGCCGCTCATCGTCGTCGTGCTCACTCAGATCCAGGCGTCGTTCGCCGTCAACGCCCTCACGGTGTCGATGGCGGGCATCACGACCGACCTCGACACCCCGGCGACGTCGGTCGGCACGGCGATCACCGCCGGCACCTTCGCCATGGCCGCCTTCATCCTCCTGGGGGCCAAGGTCGGCGCCCGCTTCGGGACACGAGGGGTGTTCCAGATCGCCGTCGCCGTGCATGCCGCCGCGATGGCCGGCGTCGCTCTCTCGCTGAGCCCGACGATGCTGTTCATTGCCCAGGCGTCATCCGGAGCGGTGATCGCGCTCATCGCCCCCGCTCTCACCGTCTTCATCGCGTCGAACTACCAGGGCGACCGCCAGGCGAAGGCGATCGGACTCCTCGCGGCCGCCATCCCGCTCGCCGGCATCCTCGCCCTGCTGCTCGCCGGATGGTTCGCCGAGACCATCGGATGGCGGTGGTCATTCGCCCTGATGGTGGCGCTCGGCGCGCTCAACCTGCTGTTGAGCTTCAGGGTGCCGAAGGTTCCCGCGCAGAAGAACCTGTCGATCGACTGGGCGGGGGCGTTCATCGCCGCGACCGCCGTGATCCTGCTGAGCTTCGGCTTCTCGGGCCTCAATTCCTGGGGCATCTGGGAGGCCACCGAGCAGGCGCCGTTCACGGTGCTCGGCCTCTCTCCCGCTCCGATCCTCATCATCGTCGGGCTCATCGTCGGCCAGCTCTTCTTCGTCTGGATCCGCTCCCGTCAGCAGAAGAAGCAGGCACGCATCTTCGACCTGCGGGTGCTCGCGAGCAGCACCGAACTGGCGATCACCGCGTGCATGGCGATCATGCTGTTCGTCGGCACGGCCGCGAACTTCCTGATCCCGCTCTACATGCAGGTCGTACAGGGACTGACCGGCATCCAGACGTCGTTCTCGATCATCCCGTACACGATCTCGATCTTCCTCGCGTCGACGTTCGTCGCCTACCTGTACAAGTCGTTCCCCCGCGGATCCTCGCCGCGACCGGATTCGTCGTGGTCGCTGCGGCACTGACCCTGATCGCGTTCACGGTGGGCGGCTCGTGGGGCCAGGCGTTCATCGTCATCGGGCTGGTGCTGCTCGGCCTCGGCCAGGGTTCCATCGTCGCACTGGTGTTCAACACGCTGCTCTCGTCGGCGCCGAAGGAGCTCGCAGGAGACGTGGGCGCCTGGCGCGGTCTGGTGCACAACCTCTCCGGATCGATCGGCATCGCGGTCGCCAGCGCCTTCGCCGTGGCTCTGCTCGCCTCGTCCGTGGCGACCGCCGCCGACGAGCACCCCGAGATCTCGGCCGAGTTGATCAGTGAGGTCAACATCGACAACGCCGACTTCCTCACCAACGGCCAGCTCGAGGAAGTCCTCGCCGGCACCTCGGCGACCGAGACGGAGGCCGCCGCGGCGATGGAGATCAACGAGGCGGCCCGGCTGCGCGCCCTGCAGCTGTCGCTGCTCGCACTCGCCGGACTCGCGCTGCTCGCCATCGTGCCGGCCACCAGGATGCCGGGACGCATCGCCGGCGAACTGCCTGCCCGCCTCGAACCGGACGACAACGACCTGATCGACGAGAGCGTGCCCCTGAACCCGCACGCGGAGAGCCCGGCCGCCAGCGCCGCCATCGGCATCCGCACGACCACCAGCACCAGCACCAACACCGCCGCGAACGGAAGGCCCTCGGCATGACACGCAGTCCGAACAAGCTCATCCCCGCCGACTTCCCGACCGTCCCCGGCCTCACCGCACTCGACAGCGTGACGCTCGGCTCTGACGGCGACGTCGAGGCCATCGGCTACGGGGTCTTCACCGACGCCGCGGTGCCCGACGACGTCGCGCTGTCTCGAGACGCACTCCGCCACGCGGGGTTCGACTCGAAGGTGGGCGAGACACTCGTCCTGCCACAGCCGCACGGCCCCGACGTCGTCGTCGTGGGTCTGGGCGAGACCGCGGCCCTCACTCCGGCGATCCTGCGCGACGCAGGCGCCGCATTCGCCAGGGCGAGCGCGAGGCGAGCATCCCTCCGTCTCGTCCTGCCCTCGATCGAACGAACCGTCGACGCCGCGTGCGTGCAGGCCGCGTACGAGGGGATGCTGCTCGGGCGCTACCGGTACACGCCTCTCACTGCGAAGCCCAAGGACGCAGCGCTGGCCGCGGTGTCGGTCGTGATCGGCGACGCACAGTCCGAACACGACGGCAGCGCCCTCGCGCGCGCGGCGATCGCCGCCAGGGCCGCCGTGATCGCGCGCGACCTCGCGAACACACCCCCGGGGCATCTGACCGCATCCGACATGGGCGACATCGCGGTGCAGCTGGGTGAACGGTTCGGGTTCGAGGTCGAGCTCTTCGACAAGGCCGCTCTGATCGAGCTCGGATGCGGTGGCCTTCTCGGCGTGAATCAGGGCAGCGTCGAAGAACCGCGCATGATCAAGCTGCACTACATTCCCGCCGGCGCTCGCACCGGCCACCTGGGGCTCATCGGCAAGGGCATCATGTACGACTCCGGCGGCATCAGCCTCAAGCCCTCCGACCCCATGCACCTGCTGATGAAGATGGACATGGGCGGTGCGGCCGCAGTGCTCGGCGCCTTCACCGGCTTCCGGGAGTCAGGGGTTCCTGCAGAGGTGACCGGGTGGTTGATGTGCACCGACAACATGCCCTCGGGCACGTCGTACAAGCTCGGCGACGTGCTCACCGCCCGCGGCGGGACGACGATCGAGGTGAAGAACACCGATGCGGAAGGCCGCCTCGTCATGTCGGACGCCTTCGTGCTCGCCGACGAGGAGGGGGTGGATGCCATCGTCGACATCGCGACCCTCACCGGGGCTGCGCTCATGGCGCTGGGAACCGCGACTGCGCCCGTGTTCGCGAATGACGACGCACTCGCCGAGGCTGTGCTCGCGGCATCCGCCGCGACCGGCGAACCCCTGTGGCGCATGCCGCTCGAGCAGAAGTACCGCACACAGCTCGACTCCGACATCGCCGACATCGCGAACCTCGGAGGCCCCTTCGCGGGTGCCACCACCGCAGCGCTCTTCCTCGAGCACTTCGTCGATGACACGCCCTGGGCGCACATCGACATCGCGGGCACCATGCAGTCGGAGAAAGACGACGCCTGGCGCTCGAAGGGTGCGACGGGTTTCGGCGCGCGCCTCCTGCTCGAGACCGCCGCGGGTTTCGGGACCGCTTCGTGACGTCGCCACCCGGCGGCGGCTAGGAGTCGCGCATGGACCCCGTCGTCGCGACTCTCGGCATCCTCGCTCTCGCAGTGGTGGCCTTCGTCAGCAATCGCATCCCGCTGGGTGTGGTGGCCATCGGCGTCTCGCTCGCCCTGTACTTCACCGGGGTGCTGGCGCTGCCTGACGCCTTGGCGGGCTTCGGAGATCCGACCGTCATCTTCATCGCCTCGCTGTTCATCGTCAGCGACTCGCTCGATTCGACCGGGGTGACCGCCTGGGCAGGGCAGAAGGTCATCGCGCATGCGGGAAAGCGCCGATCGTTGCTGCTGGTGGTCGTCTGCCTCCTGGTCGCCGTGCTCACCGCCCTGATCAGCGTCAACGGCGCGGTCGCCGCCCTGCTCCCGCTCGTCGTGGTCGTGGCGACCCGCGCGAGGATCGCCCCCTCGCAGCTGCTTCTGCCGCTCGCGTTCGCGGCACACGCCGGCTCGATGCTCGCCCTCACCGGCACACCGGTGAACATCATCGTGTCGGACCTGGCCGCGGAGAACGGCGGCCGAGCGTTCGGCTTCTTCGAGTTCGGACTCGTCGGCATCCCGCTCGTCGTCGGTGTGGTGATCATCATGCTGCTGTTCGGCACGAAGCTGCTGCCGCACCGGTCGGCTGCAGCCATGCCTCCCGACCTCCGGCTGCTCGCCAGCGCGCTGCGCTCCCAGTACCGGGTCACCACCGACACCGACTCCCTGCTGGGCGCGGGGCGCGGCATCACCGAAGTGGTCGTCCCCCTCGTTCCGCTCTGATCGGGCTGCACGTCTTCGCCGGGATGACCACCCCCAGCGGCGATCTCGTGATTCTCGGAGCCCGCCGTGGCGAAGAGCACCTCGACGGCGCAGACGTCACCCTGCGCGCAGGCGACGCCCTGCTGCTGCAGGGCGCGTGGGACGACCTCGCTCGCCACACGGGCGGACGCGACGTGCTGGCCGTCGACTCGACCGAGGAACTGCGGCGGGGGGTGCCTCTCGGACGCGGGTGGGTGCGTGCCGTGGTCATCCTCGTCGTGATGGTCGCCCTGCTCGCCACCGGGGTGGTTCCCGCTGCCGTGGCGGCGCTGCTCGCCGCCGCGGCGCTCGTCGTCACCCGCACCGTGACGGCGGCTCAGGCGTATCGCTCGGTCTCCTGGACCACGGTCGTGCTGATCGCGGGGATGATCCCGCTGTCGACCGCGTTCACGACGACCGGGACTGCCGACCTCGTGGCCGACTGGCTGCTCGGGTTCGTGGGCGAGTTCGGCCCGCACGTGGCGCTCCTGACCGTCTGCCTGCTCACCGTGCTGCTCGGCCAGATGGTGAGCAACACCGCCACGGTGCTCATCATGGCTCCCATCGCGGTCTCGATCGCCGTGACCCTCGGCACATCGGTGCAGCCGTTCATGATGGCGCTGGCGGTGGCGGGCGCCGCATCCTTCCTGACCCCCGTCGCCACCCCCGCGAACCTGATGGTGATGGAGCCCGGCGGGTATCGCTTCGGCGACTACTGGAAGCTCGGCCTCCCCCTCGCGGCACTGTTCATCGTCGTCGCGACGTGGGTCGTGCCCCTCATCTGGCCGTTCTGACCCCGCGCCCGATCGACGCGGCCGCGGGGTTTCGAGAATGCCGGTCTCAGCGCACGACGCGCAGCGTCCGCACCTCGAACGGGCGCAGGTTCAGCTCTCCCCCCACTCGTCCGTCGTCCAGCGCGTCCTCGATCAGAGAGACCTCGCGGATCTCCCGGTGGTCGAAGTCGGCCTCGAGCAGGCCCGTCGTGCGGCGACCGAGCGCCTCGTAGAGACGCACGATCACGTCGCCCGAGCCGTCATCCGCGAGCTTCACCCCCGAGATCACGATGCCCTCGCCCTGCACGGATACCAGCGGTGCGACCTCACGAGCGCCGCGCACGAGCGTCGGCATCGAGTTGAGTCGGATGCCCTCGGCGGTCGCGATCTCGGCATCCGCGCCGACCACGAAGCCGATCTCGATCTGGTGGTGACCGTGGTCGGTGTCGGGATCCGGGAACCGAGGCGCCCGGAGCAACGACAGTCGCACGGTGGTCGTCACCGCGTCATCCGAGACCTCGCGCGAGGTGTCGTAGCCGTAGATCGAGTCGTTCACCAGGGCGACGCCGAAGTCCTGCTCGCGCACGAGCACGAACCGGTGCATCGAGGTCTCGAACTTCGCCGCCTCCCAGCTGGTGTTCGTGTGCGTCACCCGCGACTGGTAGCCGAACTGCGTCTCGGCCTCGGTGTGCGAGGCCTGGATGTCGAGTGGGAAGGCGAGCTTGAGCAGCTTCTCGGTCTCGTGCCAGTCGATGTCGTTGTGCAGCAGCACGGTGCGCTGGCCCGGCGCGAGGACGATCGTCTGCTCGATCGTCGACTCCGAGAACGACCGGGTCACGACGACGGTCGCGACCCCGTCGACGACGGATGCCGTGATCGACGCGACCGCCGTGAGATCTTCGACGCTGTTGCGGTAGTACTTGTCGATGTCCCACGCATCCCACATGTTCGGGAAGTCCTGGTGCAGCTGGAAGAGGTTCGCGGCGCAACCCTCGGCCACCGCCTCGCGACCCGACGTCTTGTCGACTGCCGAGACGATGAGCCCGTCGGCTGCGATCAGCACCGAGACGAGCTCGTTCTCGAGGCGCCACCCGCCGTCTTCGCCGGAGAGCAGGACGGATGCCGGGCCGGGCTCCTCGACGAAGCCGGCCCCGAGCGCGCGTCCGCCTCCGACAGAGCTCGGCACGAAGCGCAGCTCGCGATCACCCTCGCCCGCGAGCGACCGGCGCGCGGCATCCGCCAGCTCCTGCGCATCAGAGAGCACACCGGAGAGCACCTCGACGGCTTCACGATGCACCCAGGCGATCGACGTCCCGGGCAGGATGTCGTGGAACTCGTGCAGCAGCACGGTCTCCCAGAGTCGGTCGAACTCGGCCTGCGGATACGCGGCGCCGGTGCGCACGGCATCCGTCGCCGCCCACAGCTCGGCCTCCACCAGTGCGTGCTCGGCCCAGCGATGCAGCGCCTTCGTGGCGTGCTGGCTGGTGAGGGTTCCGCGATGCAGCTCGAGATAGAGCTCGCCGACCCACACGGCCGGGTTCGGCAGCTCGGCGCGGGCCGCCTCGAAGAAGGTGTCGGGATGCTCCCACACGACCTGCGCGCTGCCTTCGAGGTTCTCGAGGCGCTTCGCCTTGCCGGTCATCTCGCGCGTGGTGCCGCCGCCGCCGTCGCCCCAGCCGACCGGAGCGATCGACCGCGAGGTCACGCGGTTCTCCTTGAACTGACGCGAGGCCTTGGCCACCTCCATGCCGCTGAGCTGGGAGTTGTAGGTGTCCATCGAGGGGAAGTGCGTGAAGACCTGCGAGCCGTCGATGCCCTCCCACAGGAAGCTGTGGTGGGGGAACACGTTCTGCTGGTTCCATGAGATCTTCTGCGTGAAGAACCACTCGAACCCCGCGCGGCGCATCAGCTGCGGGAGGGCCGGCGAGTATCCGAAACTGTCGGGCAGCCACACGCCCTTCGAGCGGATGCCGAACTCGCGCTCGAAGAACCGCTGTCCATACGAGAACTGGCGCACGAGCGACTCGCCCGACGGCATCACCGTGTCGGACTCGACCCACATGCCACCGAGCGGCAGGAATCGTCCTTCGGCCACGGCCGCCTTGACGCGCGCGTAGACCTCGGGGCGGTGCTCCTTGAGCCACGCATACTGCTGGGCGCTCGACATGCCGTAGAGGAAGTCCGGCTGCTCGTCGATGAGCGTCGCCATCGACGAGGTGGTGCGGGCGACCTTGCGGATCGTCTCGCGCACCGGCCACAGCCACGCGGAGTCGATGTGCGCGTGACCGATCGCCGAGATGCGGTGCGCGCTGGCCTCGGCGGGGGCGGCGAGCACGTCGGCGAGCTGCGCGCGAGCGGCGGCGGCGGTCGCGGCGATGCGCTGCAGGTCGAGCACATCGAGCGCGTCATCCATCGCCTGCAGGATCCGCATGCGTCGGGGCGAGGTCGCGGGCAGCTCGGCCTGCAGCTCGAACAGCACCTCGAGGTCGAGGGAGAGCTCGAAGACCTCCTGTTCGAAGACGGCGAGGTCGATGCGTCGAGTGCGGTACAGCGGCTCGCGGGATGACGTGCGGACGTCGCCCTCCTGCGTGGGGAGGAAGGGGTGGTAGTCGAGCAGCACCGGGTTGGCGGCCGCCTCGAGGTAGAGCTCGACGGGCTCATCGCCGTGGGCATGCTCGGCGATCGGCACCCACTGGTTGCGCGGGTTGATGCTCTTGACCGGCGTTCCGTCGGGGAGATAGGCCAGCGCCTCGCACTGGAAGCCCGGCATGTTGATGTCGAACCCGAGATCGATCACGGCCTCGACGCGGCGACCCGCCCACTCGGCGGGGACTCGACCCGCGACTTTGAACCACGTCGTCGACCAGGCGGGCCCCCACATGCTCGGCACCGCCGTCTCGGCGAAGTCGAGAGCCAATCCGTCGGTCGGACTGATCGGCTCACCCGGAAGCTCGTTGACCTCGACGTCGAGCGGTACGGATGCCGAGTGGATCGCCGGCCGGATGCGCTCATCGAGGACGCGCTTGACGCGGCCGACGGTGAGCGAGGTGTCGTCGTGCATGCAGGAATCTCCATCGAATCGGGTTTGCTCAGGCTAATTGACTAACCCGGTCCGGCGCATCGCGGGGTGATGCCGGCCGATACTAAAACGATATAGTGGTGTCGGCGTGCGACAACGCAGCGATGAGCGTCCATTCCTGAGTGGGCTCCACCGGCTTTCGAAAGGACGACGATGCCCACCCCCGCAACACCCCTCCGCTTCGGCGCGAACTACACCCCGCGATCGCAGTGGATGCACGCATGGATGTCGCTCGATCTCGACGAGGTCCGCCGCGACTTCGCCGCGCTGGCGGAGCTGGGGCTCGACCACCTGCGGATCTTCCCGCTGTGGACGGTGCTGCAGCCGAACCGCACGCTGATCCGCCCCGAAGCCGTCGACGACGTGCGCGCGGTGGTCGACATCGCCGCGGAGTTCGGGCTCGATGCGAGCGTCGACGTGATCCAGGGGCATCTGTCGAGCTTCGACTTCATCCCGTCGTGGCTGTTCACGTGGCACGACAAGAACATGTTCACGCACCCCGATGCGTTGAGCGGGCAGGTCGAGCTCGTGAAGAGACTCGGCGAGCGCCTCAGCGACGCCGACAACTTCCTGGGATTCACACTCGGCAACGAGACGAATCAGTTCTCCGCCAAGACGCATCCCTCTCCCTGGCCGGTCAGCGAGACGGAGGCGGCGAACTGGATCACGACACTGCTGGATGCTGCGCACGCCGCAGCTCCCGCGCAGCAGCACGTGCACAGTGAGTACGATGCCGCGTGGTACATGGACGGTCACGGATTCACCCCGGCGCTCGCCTCGCGTCTCGGCGACATCACCACCGTGCACTCGTGGATCTTCAACGGCACGGCACAGAAGTACGGCGGCCGCTCGGTGGCATCCGATCGCCATGCCGAGTACATGATCGAGCTCGCTCGCGCGTTCGCCACGGACCCGGCGAAGCCGATCTGGCTGCAGGAGGTCGGTGCTCCGTCGAACTGCCTGACACCCGAGCAGACACCCGACTTCCTCGAGGCGACGGTGCGCTCGGTGGCCCGCACCGAGAACCTCTGGGGTGTCACCTGGTGGTGCTCGCACGACGTGAGCCGCAGCCTCGCGGACTTCCCCGAGCTCGAATACACGCTGGGCCTCGTCGACCAGAACGGCGAGGCGAAGCCGATCGGACGTCGCTTCGCCGAGCTCATCCCCGAGCTGCGTGAGCGCCAGCCCACCCCTGCGCGCACCCTCGGCATCGTGGTCGAGGTCGACGAGGCCGAGACTCCCGTCAGCCGCGGCGCGATGAGCCCCGGCGGCTCGATCTTCCAGGCGTGGGTGGATGCCTGCGAGGCCGGCGCGGACCCTGCCTTCGTGACCTCGAAGGATGCCGCTGATCCTGCTGCTCTCGCAGCGCGCGGCATCACCGAGCTCGTCCGCCCAGCGGTCGAGCCGTGGTCGTACGAATCCCAGAACACGGTGGTGTGAGTTCAGGTACACCCGGCCGGTCCCGCTGACGCCGGTCCGTCACGCCGTCGCATTCTTCATCGCCTCCTGCACAGCCTGACCGAGCTGTGCAGGACTTTCGAAGTCGAGGACGACCTGCGCCTCCTCGATTCCCCTGAAGCCTCCTCGCGGTCCGGTGTTTCGTTTCGGACTTATCAGAACCGTCGCAATCTCTTCGTCGTAGTTCGCGTACACGCTCACGGACTTGACCCCTCTCGCGTACTGCGCGTACGACTTCAGGCCCAACCACGCCAGCAACTCGCGATCGGGCGGATCCAGACGCAGATCTCGAGATGGCAGCGTCCGTCGGTTCGATTCCCCGAGAGCACGGACGATTGCCTCGCCCCACGCTACGGAGTCGAGACCCGCAGGCAGTCCGAGAGGCAGTCCATCAGAGATCATGATCCCGTTGACACTCCGCGAGATCGGCTGCACCAAGACGCGTTCGTCCCTGAGCAGATGGACGCTCACGAGATGATCCCTCATCGCACGAACTCGACAGTCAGCGTGACGCCACGGCCGTGTGCATAATCGATCATCGAGGCGAGTACCGCATCCTGCTCCAGCGAACCCGTGCGCGGGACCCCGAGGAGCAACTCCCGTTCGTTCACCATCCACGGCTCGATGTTCACACCGAGCCACTCCGCGTCTGTGAACCCAGCGGCTTTGTCGATGTGCCTCTTCACCAAACTCTCCAATCTCGCCGGGTTCTGATAGCTCTTCGCCGCAAGATCCACCGTCTTGATGCTCGTGGCGATGCCGTGCTGCCAGTCCCACTTGTCGATCGTCGGGAACCCCGGCGGCAGGTTGCCACCGAGCCGCGTCTCGATCGCGAATCCTCGGGGCGACGGAGGCAGGGGCCAGGCCGAGTTCGACAGCCGATTCGCGAGGTCGTCGAGTGCCTTGAGCGTTCCGGCGACCGGCACCACCTCAGCCGCTCGCGGTGTCAGTACCAGGATCTTGCGCAGGTTGTCTCCGACCGCATCCGCGCTCCTCCACACGAGCGATGAGCCGGTCAGCGTCGCCATGTTCAGCAACCGCGAGATGATCAACGACATGCGCGCGCCCGCCGTGAGCACCGCCCCGTAAGCCGCGCCCTGCAACGCAACTGCCCCGATGCCCGCCGTCGCCGCGGCAGCCAACCCCGCCGCGAGCTCGATCGCGATGATCGAGGCGAGCATCAGGTTGACCTCGGTGATCAGCTCAGAGCGCGTCGACTCGATGTGACCGGCGAGGTCGTCGCAGGCGGCAGCGATCGCGCGGCACTGGGCGGCCAGCTCGCTCAGCGTCTCACCGAGCAGGCGGCACACGCCGCGCGCGCTCTGGATCTCGGGGGAATCCTGCTCGTCGAGCGCCGTGATGCCCTGCGAGACGAGCATCCATCCCGCGTCGAGATCATCGGCGGCGCGTGTCCACGCCGCGCCCATCTCGCGCAGTCGGCCGGGGTCGCCATCGGGCCAGATGAGCCCGGAGACATCCTGCAGCCACTCCCACCCGGCGGGCGGCTCCGCGATCGCGCCACCCTCGGCGCTCGGCAGATCGACCGCCATCGCCGCACCGGGCTCGAACGACAGCGTCTTGGGCGGAACCTCGCCGCCTCCCGTGACATCGGAGTACGCCTCGGCACGGGCATGGTTGAAGCCGGCCTGCTGCAGCAGTGCGCCGACGTTGACGCTCGCACGACTGAGCTGGTCGATCGCCTGCAGCGTCTGCGGCGCGACGGCATCGTACGACTCCGCCCAAGCCCTACCCGCCGGGTCATGCCCGGCCACCGCACCCATGCCCGACAGCTCGCCGGAGAGTCTGTCGACCACGCGGCGCACGTCGCTCGCCAGGTGGTCTCCGAACGTCTCAGCGGCCGAGGCATAGGCCGTCGGGTCGACGCAGATCAGCACGCGCTCACTCCCACATCGCGAGGTTCATGGATGCCGCGGACGAGTAGTTCGCGTGCGCGCCCTGCAGTGCATGACGCATCTCGTCGAGAGCAGCGGCCATGCGCCGCGCGTCCTCGCGCCAGTGCTCATGCGCCGCGCCTTGAGCATTCGCGGTCGAGCCCTCCCAGGCCATCCCCACCCGATCGGCAGTCGCGTCGGCATCGTCGAGAGCCGCGACGAGGGCAGTTCCGATGCGCATGAGGTCGTCGAGCATTTGTTCGGCTCGGGCGACGTGAAATGCGAACATCAGCGCGCGCCCATCAGCCGGGAGAACGCATCGCTGACAGCGGGCGCTGCCGACAGCGACACTTCCGCATTGGCCTGCTCCGTCATCGCGAGGTCGTTCGTCGCACCGCGCACCGCCTCGACGAGTTCGTGCAGCTCAGCGACACCGGCGGTCGCGGCGTCGAGCCAGCGGTCAAAGGCCGCTTGGAACCGGGTCGACGCAGACCCCACCCAGCCCGACGCCAGAAAGTCGTCCATGTCGCGCTGCGCTGCCGCCAGGCGACCGTCGATGCGGTCGGCGACGTCGTCGAGCCGGCCCGCCTCACTGGCAAGTGTGCCGAAATCCCCCCGGATGATCACGTGGCGACGCTAGCAGTCGATGCGTCGTCATTCGACGACACTCACAGACGTATTCCGGTGTTCTGTCGGCGCGACCTCCACCGACTCACACGCGGGTCAGCGCGCGGGGGCCGCTGTGCTCTCGCGCACCGTGAGCGTCGGCACCGGGCCCACCCGGTCGGCGAGACGCTCGGGGTCGTCGATCTGCTCGAGCAGGAAGGCCGCGGCCTGAGCACCGAGGCCGAAGGTGTCTCGCGTGATGCAGGTGAGCGACGGATGCACGAGACCGGCCACGACGGAGTCGTCGAACGATGCGAGCGACAGATCGCCCGGCACGGACAGCCCCATCTCCTGCGTGACACGGAGTCCTGCGATCGCCATCACATCGTTGTCGTAGACGATCGCTGTCGGCCGTTCGGATCGGCTCAGCAGCCGTCTCGTAGCCGCGGCGGCCGCAGCGGGAGAGAAATCGGTGGTCATGGTCTCGCCGATCACCTCCCGATCCCCGAGCTCCGAGAGCACATCGGTGCGCAGACGAGTGTGCTGGAACTCGGCGGGACCGGCGATGTACGCGATCGAGCGATGCCCCAGCGCACTGAGGTGGTCGAAGAGCGAGTGCGCGACCTGGCTGTCGTCGAGCCAGATCGTCGGCGGCTCGGCCTCGGTCGAGGCGTAACTGCCGATCACCACGGCCGGAAGACCGAGGTCGGTCAGCACAGCGAGTCGAGGGTCGTCGTCGCGCGGGTCGATCACGATGACGCCGTCGACCTGGTTGGCACTGCACCAGCGCCGATACGTCGCGACCTCCTCGTCGATGGAGGAGACGAGGACCATCTGCATCGCCATCCGATGGTCGGCGAGCGCCGACTGGGCTCCGGCGATGAGGTCGGTGAAGAACGCCTCCGTGCCGAGCGTGTCGGCGGGCCGGTTGACCGCGAAGCCGATCACACCCGCGCGAGCACCCACCAGCGCCCTGGCGGCGGAGCTCGGCTGCCACTGATGCTCCTCGGCGATCTCGAGGATGCGCCGGCGGGTCTGCTCGCTGACACCCGGCCGCCCGTTGAGCGCGAAAGACACGGCTCCGGGCGAGACTCCCGCCAGCCGCGCGATGTCCGTGATCGTCACGCGCTTCGGTCTCGCCATTCCCCAACTGTAGCGATATAGCACTCCGTCGATCCGATGCACGACTCACGCTCCCGCGATCGCGCACTCGATGGAAGGATGGCACCAGAACTGCGGGAGGGGAGCCCCAATGATTGACGAGCTCACGAGACAGCGAGCGCTCGATGCGATGAACATCCTCGACACGCCCCGCGACGAGCGAGTGGACCGTGTCGCACGTCTGGCGAAGGAGATGTTCGGCGTGCCCATGGTGAGCGTGTCGCTGCTCGACCACGATCGCCAGTGGCGCAAGTCCGAGATCGGCCTCGGCGGCTCCGAGGCCCCTCGGCAGGACTCCTTCTGCGACTACACGGTGCGGCAGGACCGCACGGTGGTCGTCGAGGATGCGACCGCGACGGCGACGTTCGCCGACAACCCGTTCGTGATCGGCGACCCCCACCTGCGCTTCTACGCGGGTCACCCGCTGCATGCGCCCGGCGGCGAGCCGGTGGGAACCCTCTGCGTGCTCGACACCGAGCCCCACGAGTTCACGGACGAGCAGCGCGACCTGCTGCGCGATCTGGCGTTCTGGGTGCAGACCGAACTCGCGAACGACGCAGAGCTCGACCACGCAGCCGTGATCCAGAGCGCGCTGCGGCCGCACACGCACCCGACGCTGCCCGGATACACGATCGCGGGAGGTGCAGCCTCGCGGGGCCGCCTGGCCGGCGACTTCTACGACCTCGGCCTGCAGGGCGGATCGCTGCGGATCACCCTGGCGGATGCGATGGGCAAGGGCACGGGGCCGGCGCTGATCGCGGCGAGCGTGCGCGCCTCGCTGCGAACCGCCCCCGAGCGCTCGATCGCCGAGGCCATCGCCGAGGCCGATCGCCTGCTCGAGGCGGACTTCGCTGACACCTCGATGTTCGTGACCGCGGTGCATGCCGAGCTCGAACCCGAGAGTGGCGAACTGCAGATCATCGATGCCGGTCACAGCCTCGCGTTCATCCTGCGCGCCGACGGATCATGGGAGCACCTGCGCTCGACGAGTCTGCCGCTCGGCATGAGCCTGGGCCTGTCGACGTCAGAGATACGGGAGCCGCGCACGACGCTTCTCGGTCCCGGCGACGCATTCGTCTGCTGCAGCGACGGGCTCCTCGACGTGCTCGACCCCGATGACCCCTACGGGCACGTCTACCGCGTGCTGAGGACGCTCGGCCCCGACGGAGCCATCAGCGAGGCCCTGCGTCTGGCCGCGGGCGATGTAGCCACCGACGACGTCACCGTCGTCGTCGTGCGGAGAGATGCATGACCACTCGCTTCGCAGCGATTCGCATCATCGCTCTGCTGTCCGTGCTCCTCGGCACGAACTACGTCGCATGGCGCTGGCTCGAGTCGGTGAACTGGTCGGCGTGGTGGATCGCCGTGCCGCTGGTGATCGCCGAGACCTACAGCCTCATCGACACCTTCCTGTTCTGCCTGACGATGTGGCGGGCGAAGGAGCGACCCGCGCCCGCATCGCCTCCGCAGGGCACTGCCGACGTCTTCATCGCGACGTACAACGAGCCGATCGAGCTGGTCATGATCACGGCGCGCGCCGCGCACCGGATCGCCTACCCGCACACGACGTGGATCCTCGACGACGGCGCTCGTCCCGAGCTCGCGCAGGCAGCCCGGGACGCCGGAATCGGGTACCTCACGCGATCGGATGACTGGATCGGCAAGCCCCGCCATGCGAAGGCGGGCAACCTCAACAGCGCGCTCTTCGAGACCGACGGAGAGTTCCTCCTGATCCTCGATGCCGACCAGATCCCCGATCCGCTGATCCTCCATCGCACACTCGGCTACTTCGCCGACGACCCCGAGGTGGCTGTGGTGCAGACGCCGCAGTGGTTCATGAACGTCGACGAAGCCGATCCGCTCGGCGCTCAGGCGCCTCTCTTCTACGGCCCCATCCAGCAGGGCAAGGACGGCTGGAACGCGGCCTTCTTCTGCGGCTCGAACGCCGTGTTGCGCCGCGAAGCTCTCATGCAGCTGGGCATCATCGGGTATGTGCGCGAGGTCACCGACAGTGCGGCCCGCGCGCTCCGCGCCTCCGAAGACCTGATCGGCAAGGAGCTGCGCACCACCTCCGACCCCGATCTGCACCGTGAGCTCTTCGCCATCGAAGCCGCGATCCGCTCGGGACGTCGTGACCTCGCGGCCGGCGCACCGGTGGCCGACGTCGCGGCCGGGGTGCGCGCAGCGGTCGACAACGCATCCGTCATCCTCGTCGCGAAGGACATCGCCGGCATCCGCGCCGACCTCGCCGAACTCGGCGCCCTGCCGATCGAGCACGATGCAGAGCTCGATGCGATCGTCGTCGACGAGGCGGGCCTCGCCGCACTCGCGGCATCCGATCTCTCGCCCATCACCGCCATCGACGCGATCCGGGCTCTGCTCGACGCACTGCGTCTCGACCGGGGCGACGAGGCGCAGCCGATCCTGCCGCTCGCGACGATCTCGGTGACGGAGGACATGGCCACCGCCATGCAGCTGCACTCGCTCGGCTGGCGCAGCGTCTACCACCACGAGATCCTCGCGAAGGGCCTCGCTCCCGAAGACCTGCGCACGATGCTGACCCAGCGTCTGCGCTGGGCTCAGGGAACCCTGCAGGTGATGCTGCGCGACAACCCGCTCGCCAAGCGCGGTCTGTCGATCGGGCAGCGACTGATGTACTTCGCAACGATGTGGAGCTATCTGTCGGGCTTCGCCGCCATCGTGTACCTCACCGCTCCGGTCGTCTACCTCGTGTTCGGCGTGCTGCCGGTCACAGCATGGTCGGTGGACTTCTTCGTGCGGTTCCTGCCCTACTTCCTCGTCAACCAGATCCTGTTCCTCGTCGTCGCGAAGGGGTTGAGGACCTGGCGAGGGCAGCAGTACTCGCTGGCCCTGTTCCCGGTGTGGATCAGGGCGTGCTGGACGGCAGTCGCGAACGTCGTGTTCGGACGTCCCCTCTCGTTCGCAGTCACCCGCAAGGACGGGCGCGACCCGCGAGGCGTGCCGTGGCGCGAGATCTGGCCGCAGCTCACCGCGATGGTCGTGCTCGCCGTGGCGCTCGTGATCGGCGTGACGCGCGTGATCATCGGCACCGGCGACGGGACGGGAACACTGGTGAACACCGTGTGGGTGCTGTACGACCTCGTCGTGCTCAGCGTCATCATCCAAGCCGCCCGCTACCGCGGACCGGCCCGAACCCTCGAGGAGGAGTCCCATGGACATCAGCACTGACATCCGCGACGGATACGCCGTGATCGCGCTCTCGGGTCGTCTCACCGCGACCGGTGCACCACTGCTGCGAAAGGCGGTGACCGACCTCGTGGCCTCGGGAGATTCGCGGATCGTCATCGACATGGCAGCGCTGCAGTTCGTCGACTCGTCGGGTCTCGGGGCCCTGGTCGGCGCGCTGAAGAGCGCACGCGTGGCCGGCGGTGACCTGCGAATCGCCGCGGTGCCCGAGGCCGTGCGCACGGTGCTGCACCTCACGAATCTCGACCGCGTGCTGCGCGATCACCCCACGCCGGAATCGGCGTTCGATGGGCACTGAACCGGGCACGAAGCGTGTCATCGGGCCGGCCGCGCCGGCCCTCATCGACGAGGTGCTCGACGCCCTCGACGCCCTCTGGTCGGAGTCGCCGCAGGTGACCGCCGAGGATCGCACCCTCTTCACCTTGGCGGTCAGCGAGGTGGTGACGAACATCGTGCAGCATGCGGATGCCTTCGCGCACGCCGAGATCAGCGTCGATGTCG
This sequence comes from Microbacterium sp. AC145, assembly GCF_979258505.1. Classification (NCBI taxonomy): domain Bacteria; kingdom Bacillati; phylum Actinomycetota; class Actinomycetes; order Micrococcales; family Microbacteriaceae; genus Microbacterium; species Microbacterium sp. AC145. The sequence continues at coordinate 3,531,423 of NZ_OZ409859.1, read as the reverse complement.
CGCTCCGGGTCACCACGGACGCGCTGCTCGCCACGATCGTCGACACCGCGCACCCGGCGAGCATCGACTGGGAGAGCGTGTCGATGCCGGATCAGGACAGCGAGAGCGGGCGGGGCCTCGCCATCGCCACCGCTGCGCTCGACGACTTCGAGCACACCGGCGGCGGCGCGGGCAACACCTGGGTGCTGCGCCGCCGGCTCAGCTGAGCCAGGCCGGGGCGCGACCGCGCAGGAACGCGCCGTCGAGCGAGAAGCGGCCTGCGCCGGTGAACGCGAGGGCGAGCGCACCCGCGCCGAGCACGGCGACGAACTCGTAGCCGCCCTCACCCACCCAGAGGCCGGCGGGCAGGTGCACGGCGACGAGCGCCACGACCATGTCGATCGCGAGCAGGATGCCGACGGGCCGGGTGAAGAGCCCGAGCACCAACAGGATGCCGCCGATGAGCTCGACGAACGCGACGACGGGCGCGGCGATCTCGGGGAGGGGGATCCCCATTCCCGCGAAGCTGCCGACGGTTCCGGCGATCGTGTACTCGAAGATCTTCTGCGCCCCATGGGCGGCGAAGATCGCGCCGACCACGATGCGCAGGACCAGGAGTCCCAGCGACGGGCCGGCAGAGGGGGCGGTGGTGTTCGTCATGAGGAGGTGTTCCTTCGTGGCAGGACACCGCGCGCCAGGCGCGGAGCAGGGGCTATCCCTGCTTTCACGCTAGGGAAGACCACTTTTCGATCTCCTGAATGCGCGCCGCCTCGATCACTGCTTGAGCATCGCCACCGCGAGTCGATGCTCGTCGTCGATCAGGTGCGAGTGGTCGTCGTCGCCGAGGTCGATGCGCACCCACCCGATCGTTCCGGTGAAGGCGTTGCCGGTGGCCCCGTAGTCGGGAGAGACCGGCGAGGCGAGGTCCTGCCCGACATCGACGGTCTCGTCGAACGTGAACTGGAAGGGCAGCGTGCGATCGACGCGGCCTTCGCCGATCTTCTCGTCACCGGCGAAGAGAGTGACCGTGCCGCCCTTGCCGAGGCCACCGCCGTCGTACGCGAAATGCGCACGCACCTCCTGATCGCCCACCGGCACCGCCGTGTCGGAGCGCACGATGTCGACGCCGATGCCGAGCAGGTTGTACGCGAAGGCGAGCCCGCCGTCCTTCATGTAGAACGACCACCCTCCGTATGCGCCGCCCTGTGCGATGAGCACGCCGCCGGCGTCCTCGTCGGGCACCGATGCCTGCGCGGTCACCGTCCAGGACTTGTTCTTGATGTTGATCGTGGTGTTCTCGCTCAGGCGCTTCATGCCGGGATAGAACTTCTGCGAGTCGCTGACGATCAGCTGCGGACGCCCGGCGATGTCGGGGTTCATCCTCTCCGCAGAGCGGATGTCGAGCGGGAGCACGTTGAAGCGCGCCGCTTGGATGAGGAAGAGCCGCTGCAGGTGGGCGAGCCGCTCGGGCTCGGCCGCCGCGAGGTCGTTCGACTGCGTCCAGTCCGCTTCGACGTCGTACAGCTCCCAGACGTCGTCGTCGAGGCCGTGCGACGAACCGGCCCACGGATCCTTGTGCTTCGCGACCGCGGTCCAGCCCTTGTGGTAGATCGCACGGTTGCCGAGCATCTCGAAGTACTGCGTCTCGTGGCGCTCAGCGGCATCCGCATCGGCATCCGTGAAGGTGTAGTTCATCGGTGTTCCCTCATAGGGACGCTGGGTCACGCCGTTCACGGTGCTCGGCTCGGGAATGCCGGCGGCCTCCAGCACTGTGGGCGCGACGTCGATGACGTGACTGAACTGGTGACGGATGCCGCCCTTCTGCACGCCGCCGTTGGGCCAGCTGACGATCGTGCCGTTGCGGGTTCCGCCCCAGTGGCTGGCGACCTGCTTGGTCCACTGGTAGGGGGTGTCCATCGCATGCGCCCAGCCGACCGCGTAGTGGTTGTAGGAGCCCGGCGTGCCGATGTCGTCGACGTGATCGGCGACGTACTGCTCGGTCTCGAGCTCGTTCAGGTGGTTGATCGTGAAGCCCTCGTTCGTGGTGCCGTGCATCGACCCCTCGGCACTCGCGCCGTTGTCGCCGATGATCACGTAGACGAGGGTGTCGTCGAGGATGCCGAGCTCTTCGTAGGCGTCGAGCAGGCGACCGACATGGTGGTCCGCGTACGCCAGGAATCCCGCGTAGACCTCCATCTGGCGCGCGAGAGCGGGCTTGATGAGGTCGCTCATCTCGTCCCAGGCAGGGATGCCGGGGCTGCGCTCGGTGAGCACGGCGTCGGCGGGGATGACGCCCAGGTCGAGCTGGCGCGCGAAGGTCTCCTTGCGCACCTCGTCCCAGCCCTGGTCGAAGCGCCCCTTGTACCGGTCCGCCCACTCGGCCGGAACGTGATGCGGGGCGTGGGTGGCCCCCGGGGCGAAGTAGGTGAAGAACGGCACGTCAGGAGCGAGCGACTTCTGCTCGCGGGTCCACGCGATCGCCTTGTCGGTCATGTCGCCCATGAAGTGGTATCCCTCCTCCGGCGTTCCCCACGGCTCCACCGGCGACGTGTTCTCGTAGAGCGCCGGATACCACTGGTTCGTCTCGCCGCCGAGGAATCCGTAGAAGTACTCGAAGCCGTTGCCGGGGCTCGGCCATCCGCCGAACGGCCCGATCGCGCTCGCCTGCCAGACCGGCACCTCGTGACATTTGCCGAACTGCGAGGTGCTGTACCCGTTGAGTTTCAGGGTCTCCGCCAGGGGGGCGCAGGTGTTGGGTCGCACCGAGCTGTATCCGGGGGCTGAGGTCGCGATCTCGGTGATGCCGCCCATGCCGACGGTGTGATGGTTGCGTCCGCTGAGCAGCGCAGCCCTGGTCGGCGAGCACAGGGCGGTCGTGTGGAACCGCGTGTACTTCAGCCCGGCTGCTGCGACGCGCTCGAAGTGGGGCGTGTCGACCGGTCCCCCGAAGGCGCTGGATGCCCCGAACCCGGTGTCGTCGATCAGGATCACCAGCACGTTCGGTGCGCCCTCCGGCGGTCGCACGGGGGTGATCGGCGGGAACCTCGTGTCGGGATCCGTCGCATCGAACGTCACGGTACCGGTGTACGCCAGATCCGGAATCGGAAGAACAGAACGCTGCACGTCGGACATCATCACTCCCACTGATCTCTGCGGAACCGGACGCCCGCACGTTGATGTCGACGGTATGGCCGACCCGCTCACGGCGGATCCGTCGCATCACCCGAGGGGGGTGATGGCGTCTGCGCGATCGGCTCGGGCGCGAGCCTGCCTCAGCCACACTCCGTAGACTCGCCGGATGGCGTGATGCGCGATATACGGGATCATCGCGCGCAACCGGGAAGGGGCGGAATCGACGGTGAGGGCACGATCGGCGTTCGGCGTGCTGCGCCTGGCCACAGCCACCGTGTGCACCGTCGCCCTCGTGCATCGACTGTTCTGGGGCCTGAGCTCGCGCACCATCGCGGGCGAGAACTTCTTCGCCTATCTGACCGTGCAATCCAACTGCGCACTCGTGGTCGTGCTGCTGATCGGGGCGGTGCTCGCCTTCGCGCGCGCCACGGACCCGCGCTGGTTCACGGTCGCGCTGGCGCTCGTGCTCACCTGGACCATCACCGCCGGCCTCGCCTTCGCGCTGATCGTGTGGCAGGCGGGCCTGCGCGGCATCCGTGTCGATGTGCCGTGGTCCGATCAGGTGCTGCACTTCTGGCTGCCGGCCTGCACCGCCCTCGCCTGGGTGCTCACCCCGGGGCACCGGGGCGTGCCGTGGTGGGTCGTTCCCACCGCACTCGCCTTCCCGCTGGCGTGGGGCGGCGTCACCCTGTGGCGCGGCCCGTCTGTGGGGTGGTATCCCTACTACTTCCTCGATCCCCGACAGGTGTCAGGGCCCGCGGAGTTCCTGATCACGAGCGGCATCGCCCTGGCGATCTTCGCTCTCGTCGCGACGGTGATCGTGCTGGTGAGCCGGATGCAGCGACGGGGTCGACCGCGACCCGAGGTGTGAGGCAGACTCAGCCGGCGAGCGGGGCTCAGTCCGACGGCGCGAGGAACGGCGCGAGCGAATCGATCGCCGCCGCCAGCGCCTTCTGATCGTCGAGCTCCGCGAACTCTCCCGCAGCATCGCCTCCGACGATGCCCACCACGATGTTCTCGCCCGTGGTCGGTGCGAGGTCGACCCAGGTCCGGATCAGCGCGTCGCCACCGACGACGTGCCAGATCGAGGGTTCGGGAGCGGCCTCGTCTTCGGCCTCCGATCCGGAATCCGAACCGGCCTCGGCGTCCGGTTCCGGCGTCGTGGCGAACAGGGGCTCCTCGAAGCGCATCCAGACGGTCTCTATCTGCCCCATGCCCAGTTCGGCGATCGCTCCGCGATGAGTGAACGGCAGAGCGGGCGCGAACTGCAGCCCCTCGCTCTTCAGCACACCCAGCGGCACGGTGATCAGCACGCGATCGAACGACAGGGATTCTCCCGAGGCGAGGCCGAGACTGACCCCCGCCTCGTCGTAGGCGACGCGGCTCACCGGCGACGACAGACTCAGACGCGCGCCCTCGAGCATCCCCTCGATGACCGGTGTGAGGTCACCGAGCACGGCGGTGGCGTCGTCGGGCGGCAGGGTCGGCGGGAACCAGGTGGAGGCATCTGCCGCATCGGCCCCGGACCATGCCGTGATCGAGGCGAGCAGCGCCTGAAGTCCCGGTTCGGTGGGATCGGCACCGGCCGCAGTCAGGGCATCGTCGAGAGAGGTGTCGGTCAGCCCCTGCTGCGCTGCTGCGATGGCGGCCTGCACCGGCTCGGTCGTCACGGGTGCCACGTCGCCGTCGGCCGACCGCCAGAGCGCACCGGTGAGCGCTGCGGTGCGCACATCGAGCCCTTCGAGTGCCTCGAACAGCACACCGTCGGATGCTCCGAGCAGCCAACCGCCCAGCTGCGCCGGAACGGGCCAGTTCTCGTCATCGACGACGGAGTGGACGCGCCCGCCGACGCGGTCGCGGGCTTCGAACACCGTGACCTCCAGTCCGTCGGCGACGAGACGGGAGGCTGCTGCGGCGCCCGCGAGACCTGCGCCGATGATCGCCACCCGCTCACCGTCGTCCGCGGCCCGACGCAGGAGGTCGGCTGCGCGTTCGCCGGAGCGGAGCGCTGCGGCCATCGTCCCGGGCGCGTCGACATCGGTCGCCTCCCCCGCGATGAAGAGACGGTCGTCGACGGGCTCCGCCAGCGCGTCACGGGCGGCGGCCTGGATGCCGACCGGCGTGAAGCTCGCCGCACCGAGCGAGAAGGAATCGTTCGACCACGAGCTGCGGGCGAAGGCCGCAGGCGTGATGCTGTCGGCGGTCGGCTTCGGGGTCGGCGAGCGGTCGGGCGTGGGCGTGGGCGCCGGCTCGGGAGTGCAGGAGGCCAACAGGATTCCCACGACACCGGCTCCGGCGCCGATCAGCAGTGTGCGACGCGTCATCCTCATCGTGTCGCAACGATACCGCGCGCAGATGGAGGCCGGGTGCGACGACCCCTCCTGCACCGAGGCGGATCACGTTCGGTCTGTCCCCCGACGCGCAGGATCATGCTCAGTCGGTCCGCGTTCGACGACACAACACTGCCATTCTGGCCCGACGTTCACAGGATGGAGGCATGACGATGAACGAGCCTCAGGTCTGGACGCTCATAGGTGTGTTCGGCGCGGCGCTCTTGGGCGGCTTCACGCTCGTGACGACGCACTTCGGCAAGGTCGTGCGGTCCGAGATCGGTCGCGTGGAGGGAACGTTGTCCGGCAAGATCGAAGCTCTCGATGGAAGGCTGACCGGCAAGATCGAAGCCCTCGACCACCGCGTCAGCGGCCAGATCGAAGCCCTCGACCATCGCCTCAGCGGCCAGATCGAAGCCCTCGACCACCGCCTCAGCGGCCAGATCGAGACTCTCGAGTGGAGGCTGAACGGCAAGATCGACACTCTCGATTCGAAGCTGTCCGCTCGCATCGACACACTCGACAAGGAAGTGGCCGACATCGCGACCCGGTTCTTCGGCGCGTCCTAGCGTGTTCGCCGGGAGCTGTCGGTCGCGGGCGCTCAGCCCCGAGTCGTCCCCGGACGCCAGAGCACGACCTCGGCCGAACGGCGCAGCCGTCGACCGCCCGGCACCGGAATGACGCCAGAAGATCCGGCGGCGAAGACGCGCACACCGGGCCGGTTCTCGCGCTCGGCGCGCAGTGCGGCATCGAGTTCGGCGACGCGGCGCTGCAGCATCCGGTTCTCGTCTTCGAGGTCGAGCAGACGGGCGATCGCGGGCAGGCTCATCCCCTCGGAAGAGAGCTGGGCGACCTCGCGGAGCTGCTCGATGTTGCGCGTCGAGTAGCGACGTGATCCACCCGAGGTGCGTCCGGGAACGACCAGACCGATGCGGTCGTACTGACGCAGAGTCTGCGGGTGCATCCCGGCGAGCTGCGCCGCGACGGCGATCGCGAACACCGGGGTGTCAGAGTCCAGGCGGTTGTCAGCCATGCCCTTCACCTCCGGTGTTCGCGCTCGTCATCACGGTCATCGTCACCGACGCGCCTTGGCCATCAGATCAGCGCGCGGATTCTCTGCGGGCTCGAGGGACTGGAACTTCTCCAGCGCCTCTCTCGCCGCGTCATCGAGGTGCGCAGGCACCGCGATCTGCAACTCGGCAAGCAGGTCGCCGGTGCCCTTGGCCGTCGTCACCCCGCGTCCCTTGACGCGCAGCACGCGTCCGGACGGGGTGCCCGGTGCGACACGCAGCTTGACCGTGTCGCCGCTGAGGGTCGGAACCTCGATGGTCGCTCCGAGTGCGGCCTCGGTGAAGGTCACCGGCACGACCACTCGCAGGTTCAGCCCTTCGCGGGTGAACACCGGGTGCGGTCGCACAGCGATCTGCACCACGACGTCGCCGCGCTCTCCGCCGTCCGGCGAGGGGCGCCCGCGTCCGCGGAGCCTGATCTTCTGTCCGTCCGCGACGCCCGCGGGGATCTTCACCTTGAAAGGTTTGCCGTCGTCGCCCTGCAGGGTGATGGTCTCTCCCTGCACGGCAGTGACGAAGTCGAGGGTCGTGCGAGCCGTGACGTCGGCACCCTTCTGCGGGCCGCCGAAGCCGCGGAACCCTCCCGAGGTCTGCCCGAATCGGCCGGAACCGAACGAGCCGCCCTGCCCCTGATTGAACATCGCGAAGATGTCCTCGAAATCGGCGGACTGCTGCTGCCCGCGCCCCTGCTGCCCGAACCGGCTGAAGACGTCTTCGAAGCCGCCCGCACCCGCACCGCCCGCCGTGAAGCGTGCGCCCGAGCCCATCGCGCGGATCTCGTCGTACTCCTTGCGCTGTTCAGCGTCGGAGAGCACCGAGTACGCCTCGCTGACCTCTTTGAACTTCGCTTCCGCCTTCTCATCACCCTGATTGGAATCGGGGTGATACTTGCGGGCGAGCTTGCGGTACGTCTTCTTGAGATCGGCGTCGCTGACGTCCTTCGAGACCCCGAGGGTCTTGTAGAAGTCCTTGTCGAACCAGTCCTGGCTAGCCATCGATCACCTACTCCGCAGGGACGGCGACGACGACCTTCGCAGGGCGCAGCTCGACGTCACCGAGGCGGTATCCCACCTCGACGACCTCGAGCACCGTGGTCTTGTCGGCGCCCGGGGTGGGCTGCTGGAAGATCGCCTCGTGGCGCTGCGGGTCGAATTCCTCGCCCTTCTCGCCGTACGAGACGACACCGAGCCGCTCGACCACCGTGCGCACCTTGCCGGCGATGACGGCGAAGGGCGTGCCCTCGACCAGGTCACCGTGCTGAGCGGCACGGTCGAGATCGTCGAGCACGGGGATGAGGCCCTTGGCGGCCTCGCCCTTCGCACGCTCGATCTCGACCTGACGCTGCTCTTCGGTGCGGCGGCGGTAGTTGGCGTACTCGGCCTGGAGGCGCTTGAGGTCGTTGAGCAGCGTCGACTCCAGGTCGGCGAGCACGGCATCCTCTGCCGCGGCCTCGCCGGTCTGGGTGGCGCCGAGGATGTCGTCGACCGTCAGCCCTTCGGCAGGCTCAGGAGTCGCGGCACCGTCGACCGGTGTCTCGTCGGAGCCTTCGGCCGCCGCGGCCTCGCGCGAGTCGGGATTCTGCGGCGCGGGGCCGGATGCCTGAGCATCCGACCCCTCGCTGCGAACCTCGTCGTCACCTTCGAAGTTCTTGTCCGTCATGATTACTTCTTCTCGTCCTCGTCGTCGACGACCTCGGCGTCGATGACGTCCTCGTCGGAGGAGCTGTCATCGGCCGGCGCCTCGCCCGCGGCGTCGGCGCTCGGAGCGCCCTCTGCCTGGGACTGTGCGTAGATGGCCTCGCCGATCTTGCCCTGCGACTGGTTCAGCTTGTCGAACGCGGTCTTCACGGCCTCGTCGTCTTCGCCGGCCAGAGCCGTCTTGAGCGCGTCGACGTCGGCCTTGACCTCGGTCTTGACGTCTTCGGGCAGCTTGTCGTCGTTCTCGGTGATCAGCTTGTCGATCGAGTACGCGAGCGTCTCGGCCTGGTTGCGGACCTCAGCGGCCTCGCGGCGCGCTTTGTCCTCCGCCGCGTGCTCCTCAGCCTCGCGCACCATGCGCTCGATGTCTTCCTTCGACAGCGACGAGCCGCCGGAGATGACGATCGACTTCTCGGTGCCGGTGCCCTTGTCCTTGGCGGACACGTGCACGATGCCGTTGGCGTCGATGTCGAACGTGACCTCGATCTGCGGGATGCCACGGGGAGCCGGGGCGATTCCGGTGAGCTCGAACGTTCCGAGCGGCTTGTTGTCGCGGGTGAAGTCGCGCTCGCCCTGGAAGACCTGGATCGCGACGGACGGCTGGTTGTCGTCTGCCGTGGTGAAGGTCTCGCTGCGCTTGGTCGGGATGGCCGTGTTGCGCTCGATGAGCTTGGTCATCATGCCGCCCTTGGTCTCGATGCCGAGGCTGAGGGGCGTGACGTCGATGAGCAGCACGTCCTTGCGCTCACCCTTGAGGACACCGGCCTGGAGGGCTGCGCCCACGGCGACGACCTCATCGGGGTTGACGCCCTTGTTCGCCTCTTTGCCGGTCTCGCGCTTGACGAGCTCGGCGACGGCGGGCATACGGGTCGATCCACCCACGAGCACGATGTGGTCGATGTCGGCGACCTTGATGCCGGCTTCGCGGATGACGTCTTCGAAGGGCTTCTTGGTGCGGTCGAGCAGGTCCTTGGTGAGGTCCTCGAACTTCGCGCGGGTGATGGTCTCGGAGAGCGAGACGGGGCCCGACTCGGTCAGCGACAGGTACGGCAGGTTGATGCTCGTCGAGGTCGAGGAGGAGAGCTCCTTCTTGGCCTGCTCTGCAGCCTCCTTGAGACGCTGCAGGGCGATCTTGTCGCCCGAGACGTCGACGCCCGTGGTCTCCTTGAACTGCTTGATCAGGTGGTCGACGAGACGCTGGTCCCAGTCGTCACCGCCGAGGCGGTTGTCACCCGAGGTCGAGCGCACCTGGATCGTCGAGAAGTCGTCGTCCTTGCCCACTTCGAGCAGCGAGACGTCGAACGTTCCGCCACCGAGGTCGAAGACCAGGATGAGCTCGTCTTCCTTGCCCTTGTCGAGGCCGTAGGCGAGAGCAGCGGCGGTGGGCTCGTTGATGATGCGCAGGACGTTGAGGCCCGAGATCTCGCCGGCCTCCTTCGTGGCCTGACGCTCGGCGTCGTTGAAGTACGCGGGGACGGTGATGACGGCATCCGTCACCGTGTCGCCCAGGTACGACTCGGCGTCGCGCTTGAGCTTCTGGAGGATGCGCGCGGAGATCTCCTGCGGCGTCCACTTCTTGCCGTCGACGTCGAACGACCAGTCGGTTCCGACGTGGCGCTTGACGGATGCGATGGTGCGGTCGACGTTCGTGACGGCCTGGCGCTTCGCGGTCTCGCCGACGAGCACCTCGCCATCTTTCGTGAAGGCGACGACCGAGGGGGTCGTGCGGAAGCCCTCGGCATTGGCGATGACCTTCGGCTCGCCACCCTCGAGGACGCTGACGACGGAGTTCGTCGTACCGAGGTCGATTCCAACAGCACGTGCCATGTGATTCTCCTTTGTTGCTGAGGTTGATGTGGGTCTGGAAATCCGGGGCGATCAGGGAAACCTGAGTCGCGATGGCTCAACTGTACTCCGACGTCCGGATGCTGTCAAACAAAGTTGATATGAAGCGGCTCAACTTTGAATCTCCGGCACGAGGTTAGGCGACCCTCAGCTCGAAGATGGCAGACTGGATACAGCGGATGGTTGCTCGCCCGAAGAGCGCCCCGCCGGCGGCGTCGCCAGGATCGGCGCCCCCGCGTCGGCCGCACGGCAGACACCGCCCTTCTCGCCGAGGGGTGCGCATGACTGACACAGATGCCTACGACGTGCTCGTGATCGGGGCGGCCCCGCCGGGCTCTCCGCCGCACTCAATCTGGGACGATCGCTCATGCGGGTGCTGCTGGTCGATGCCGACCGGCCCCGCAACGCGGCGACTCTGAACTCCCACGGCTTCCTGACGCGAGACGGCGTACCGCCGCACGAACTCCGCCGGATCGCCCGTGAAGAGCTCGCCGCCTACCCGAACATCGAGGTGCGCACGCGCGTCCGCGTGCTCGAGCTCCGCCAGATGGACGCCGGATTCACGGCATCCATCGGCCGCAAGGACCCGACCGAGGTGGTCGCCGCCCGATCCGTGCTGCTCGCGACCGGGCTGCGCGAGACGCTGCCCGAGGTGCCGAACCTGCGCGGCTTCTACGGGATCAGCCTCTTCAGCTGCGCGGCGTGCGACGCATGGGAGATGCGGGGGCGGCGGCTCGCCCTGATCGGCGAGACCCCCGACATCGCCGAACGCGCCCGGCTGATCTCGCGCTGGACCGAGAGTCTCACGGTGTTCACCCTCGGTGCCGACACCGTCACAGCCGCTGAGGAGGCCGACCTTGCGCAGGCGGGGGTCGCGGTGCGTCGGCATCCGATCTCCGAGCTGCTCGGCGAGCGCGGCCGCATCGAGTCGATCCGGTTGACGGACGGCTCGACCGTCGCCGTCGAGGGCGGGTTCGTCCGCCCGGAGTGGGAGACGGATCTCTCGTTCCTGCACGGGTTCGCGCCCTCCGTCGACGCCGACGGCCACCTCGTGACAGATCGCTCGGGGCGTACCGACGTGCCGGGACTCTACGCCGCAGGCGACGCGGCGATCCCCGGACCGCAGCAGCTCATCGTCGCCGCCGGCGCCGGGGCGCGGGTCGCGTCGGTGATGGTGCAGGATGCCGTCGGCGTCGCGACGGCGCACTGAGCAGGGCCCGCCCGGACTCGGCGCAGGCCCGGCGCAGACTCGGCGCAGACCCACTCCGATCCGCGCGTGACCGGCCGAGTAGGCTGACCGGCATGACGCGTCTCTCGCACGCCCCTCGGCCGCTCCGTCTGGCCGCCGCTGCGGTGGTCGCCCTCGCGGTGCTGCCGCTGAGTGGATGCCTCTACGCGCAGATTCCGGAGAACGCGCCCAGCGGTGAGGGCCCCGAGCCGGCACCCAGCGCCAGTTCGTCGGCTGTTCCCTCCGACGAGCCGTCGGCTCCGCCCACAGGCGACCTGCCCTCGTCGATGTCGTTCGCAGACGGCGCCGCACTGCCGGCGACGGCGTACATCCAGTGGGGTGACGGTCTGCTCGTCGACGACGGCTGGAAGACTGTCGCGCCCGACGACGGCAACGGCGGCTGGACATACGGCACGGTCGACGACACCTGCACGGCGCAGTTCTGGCAGGGGTTGATCCCCGATGTGCCGACGGTGCCGGGTGATGACAGCGCCAGCTCCGACGCCATGCTCGCAGTGATCCTCGGCGAGAGCGACGTCGCGGCCATCTCGACAGCGGCGACGACGGGTGCGTTCAGCTACCAGATCGGCGGCAACGCCGACGTGGAGAACAGGCGGCTCCTGGGCGAGGGCGAGGGCGACCGTCGATGGATCATGGCGGCCCGCGCCTTCACCGCGACGGGTGTCGGTCTCTACGTGATCGTCGACTGCACGGGTGGAGACGTCGAGGCGACCATGGCTCAGGTCGTGGAGAAGAACGCCATCGTCATCCAGTAGTCGCAGTCGTTCTCAGTGACGCGCAGTCGTTCTCAGTGACGCGCAGTTGTTCTCAGTGACGCGCAGTCGTTCTCAGTGACGCGCAGTCGTCACTTGCCGCCGGGAGGACCGACCAGCAGCAGGATCACGTAGAGCGCGACGATGCCGACCACGAGCAGGATCGCGAGCGCCCACGGGCGCCGCAGGAACCAGCGCATGAGACGGTCGTACCAGCGCGCGTCTCGCGGATCGGCGCCCTGTTCGAGACGCCACTGACCCGCCAGGCGGCCGGTGCGGTGCAGCCAGATCTCCATCGGGATGGTGGCGTAGGGCACGATCGCACTCACCACGGCGAGGATCGCGACCCCGAGGTGCCACCGCTGGTTGAGCGCCACGAGCACGGCGGTCGCCGCGTAGGCGAGGAACACGAACCCGTGGATGCCTCCGCCCACCGTCACGACGACACCGGGGGCCCCGACTGCGCGGGCGATGATCGCCGAGATGAGGATGGTCCAGGTGATCGCCTCCGCGATCGCGAGGATTCGGAACAGGCGGTCGGGTGTGCGGAACACGGGACTCCTCAGGTGGGGGTCCGTTCAGCGTATCCGGAATAGCTATGAGCTCCCGGGCGTTGCCGAAGGCATGGTGACAGTCGATTCCGCAGCTCTCGGGCAGGTTCTCGACTCCGTCGATCTGCGTGTCGGCATCGCGCGACGCGTGCCTCTCGTCGCCGGCGGTCTTCTGCCGATTCCCACAGGCTCGGCCACCCTCGTCTACATCGCAGCGGGCTCGGTGCACGGGCATCCGCCGTTGACCACCGGATGCCGCCTCGACGTCGACCCCGCGGCGCAGATCGTCGCAGTCGACGATCGACCGCTGCACGCGAACTTGGTCGCCGGAGATGCGTTCCTGACGCTCGGCCGTTCCTCGATCGCCCTCGAAGCCGATGGGGCGACCGACCTCGTCGTCGTCGATCTGGAGTTCTCGGACAGCGCCGCGATGATCGCCGCGCTTCTGCCCGATCCGATCACCGTCATGTCGTTCGCCGCGCTGGAACCGGCTGCGGCCGCACTCGCCGGAAGCATGGGACCCACCGATCCCGCCACGTGTCCCGCGCGCCAGGGCGACCCGGTGATCTGCCGGATGATGGCGCAGACCGTGCTGCTCTCGGTGATCCGCGCGTGGGCCGCGAACGGCTGCGCGCCGGCCGGCTGGCCTTCCGTGTCGAAGGATCCGTTCCTCGACCGCGTGGTCGAGGCGATCCACGAGCAGCCGGGCCGCGACTGGACGGTCGAGCGCCTCGCCGGCGTGGGGGCCATGTCTCGGTCGGTGTTCGCCGAGCGGTTCCGCAGCGCGATCGGCCGTTCGCCCGCCGACTACGTCACCGAAGTGCGCGTCGACGCGGCGAAGCGGATGCTGAGCGCCGGGCGCTCGGTCAGCGAGACGTCACGCGAGTTGGGCTACGCCTCGGACGAAGGATTCAGCCGAGCGTTCCGCCGCCGCACGGGGATGACCCCGTCGACATGGCGCGCATCCCAGCTCATCGCCGTTCCCGCCTGAAACGGCACTCTCACGGCCGGGGATGCGACGAGGCGGCTCAGGCGAGGGCCGCCGCCTGAGTGCTCCTGCGGTTCGACAGTCCGAAGAGCACAGCACCGACCAGCAGCGAGATCGCACCGATCACATAGACGACCTCGACGCTGAGGGTGTCGACGAGGAGTCCGCCCACCCCTGCGGCGATCGTGATGGCACCCTGGAATCCGACGACGACCAGGCTGCCGCCGGCCTCGAGCCGATCGGGCGTGCGGTGCCCCACCCAGGTGTTGATCACGAGCAGCCACGACGAGAAGAAGAAGCCCCAGACGACCACCACGACTGCGATGCCGAAGACCGAGCCGGAGAAGAAGATCATCGCGAGCACCGACACGGCGATCACGAGTGGCGCGAACACCGCGAAGAACGCGAACGTGCGGTCGATGAAGAAGCCGAGTCCGAGGTTGCCGGCGAGGCCGCCGACGCCGAAGAGCGCGAGCAGCAGGATGATCGTCGACGGCTCCACCTCGGGAATGCGCTCGAGCGCCAGCCGCACGTACGTGTAGGCGAGGAAGTGTCCCAGCACGACGAGCACGTGTCCGACCATGCCGAGTCCGATGCCCGGGCGACGCACCGTGTCGACGAGGAGTCGGATGCTCGATGCCTGTTCTGCCGGCACCCGCGGCAGCAGGAATCGCAGCGCCACGGCCAGCAGCACCATGAGAACTCCCGCGATGGCGAAGACCGTCTGCCAGTCGACGATCTCGCTGAGCATCACGCCGAGGGGCACACCGGCGACCGTCGCCAGCGAGACGCCCGCTGAGGTGAACATGACGCCGCGTCCGAGGTGTGCAGGGCCCGCGAGTCGCGCGGCGACCGTGATCGACATCGCCCAGAAGGCGCTGATCGCGGCACCCAGCAGGAACCGCGCGAGCAGCACGATGAGGAGGTTCGGTGCGATCGCCACGATGAGGTTCGACACGGCGGCGGCGAGCGCCATCCAGATCAGAAGCGAGCGACGGTCGAGGCGGGGGAAGATCAGACCGATCGTCGGGGCGACGATCAGGCCGACGAGCGCGGTGACCGTGACGGTCTGCCCCGCCTGACCGGGCGTCACTCCCAGCGCGTCGGCCATCTCGGTGAGCACGCCGTTGGGCAGGAACTCAGCGGTGACGAGAAGGAATCCCATCAGCATCAGCACGATGAGACCGCCGTAGCGGATGCCCGCGGCGCTCTCGGTGCGGGCGGTCGTCACGGGAACGGGCGCGGTCGTCGTCATGGTTCAACACTCGCAGGCGCGCGATCACCGCGCCCGACGCGGCGTCCACGGCATCCGACCGTTCGTCCGGAGAGTCTGGCTTGTGCGACGGAGCCGGGGCTTTACAGCATCCGCCCCCGCGCTCTAGGCTCGGCGATGCGCCGGGGTTCTCCCGGAAGGCCAGAGCGAGAGGAGCCGAAGACATGAACACCGTCTTTGTCGAGCTTCTCGCCGACATCCTTCCTCTCGAGGCCGCCCGCACCTGATCCGCGGTGGCCTCCCATCCCGGAGCCACACACCGTGCCTGATCTCTTCGCTTCAGCTGAAGCATCCTCTTCCCGTCTTTCCCCTGCGTCGACGTTCGACGCCACTCCTTTCGAATCCGTTCCCTCGTTCGCCGATGTCGAGCCCGGTGAGAACCAGCGCTGGACCACCTGGCCGGTCATCACCCCGTCGGAGCGCGGTCCCCTGCCATGGCCCGAGTGGGTGGTGACCAGCGCCGGCGCGCTCGACACCGAACTCGGCATCCTCAAGACCGGCAAGGAGGCCGACGTGTTCCTGCTCGAGCGGGCAGTGCCGGACGACCCCGCGCAGCGCACCCTGCTCGCCGCCAAGCGCTATCGCGACACCGACCACAGCAGCTTCCACCGATCGGGCGTCTACACCGAGGGCCGCACCACACGGAACACCCGCGATGCGCGGGCACTGGCGAAGAAGTCGGGTCATGGACGCGCGGTCGCCGCCCTGCAATGGTCGTTCGCCGAGTTCGACGCGCTGAGTCGCATGTGGGAGCTCGGTGCGCCCGTGCCGTACCCGGTGCAGGTCAACGGCACCGAGCTGCTGATGGAGTTCATCGGCGATGCGAACGGTGTCGCCGCGCCCCGGCTCGCGGCTGTGCGCAGCGATCGTCACGAACTCGCGGATCTCTACGACCAGATCGTCGCGATCATGCGCGTCTTCGCCGCTGCGGGCTTCGCGCACGGCGACCTCTCGGCATACAACCTTCTCGTGCACGAGGGACGGGTGCGAGTGATCGATCTGCCGCAGATCGTCGACATCGTCGCGAACCCGCAGGGCCTCGACCTGCTGCATCGCGACTGCGTCAACATCTGCGACTGGTTCACGCGCCACCGTGTCGAGCGCGATGCCGAAGAGCTGTTCGCCCAGATGCTCGCGGCGTCGTACACGTGATGCCTCACCGCACCCGCAGGGCCGCGTCGAGCAGAGCATCGAGAGGTCGCGGCATCCGCTCCAACGGCAGGGCGTCGATCACGTCGGCCGAGAACCGGGCCTTCCGCCCGGCGGCCGTGCCGGCGAAGCGGTGCAGCTGCTCGTCGATGGTGCGCTCGCGCTGGGCGGGCTGCCCCTGGAACATCCGGAACCGCGCGAGCTCGCCCCGCGCCGCGAGCGTGTCGAGCACGAGCTCGGGGCCGGCCGCGGTGATCACCTCGTCTTCGAGATCGCGGTCGCAGCCGAAGAAGCCGATGCTCTCGGGAGCGGACCCGGCGACCAGGATGCCGACGTCGACGAGCACGGCGATGACGTAGTCACCCTCGGCCGCGTCGTACAGGCCGAGGATCCGCGGGGGATGCGCCTGATCGCGCAGCGCCGTCAGGCGCTTTCGGAGGTTGGTGATGCCGTCGAGGTCGACCAGGTGGAGATCGTCGCTGCTGATGTCCCGGCGCCGGGCCAAGGCGAGGAAGGCGAGGCTGTCGCTGCGCCCCTCGAACAGCACGACGGTGCGCGGCACCGCCTGCGTCGTCGACATGCTTCGACCGTAGCCGAGGCGGGGTACGGGAGCGCGGCGCGTCGTCACCGTCCGTTCACCGCACGCCGACAGACTGCGAGCATGAGCGATTCCCCCCAGCGCGGCGCTGTTCCCGAGCCGGCCGCGACGGCCAACAGCGGCGCGGTCGGTGTGATCGGCCTCGACCTGCGTGGCGAGACACCGGCCCCGAAGAAGCAGGTCTACTCGTGGGCGCTGTGGGACTGGGCGACGCAGCCCTTCAACACCGTCATCCTGACCTTCATCTTCACGGCGCTGTACCTCACGACCGAGGCGTTCCTCCCGGCGTCGATCGCAGGCCTCGACGCGAAGGACCCGATCCGCGAAGCGGCTGAGGCCGAGCTCGCCTCGGGTCTCGGCCTCGGGTCGACGATCGCCGGCATCGCGATCCTCCTGATCGCTCCGGTGCTCGGCCAGCGCGCGGATGCCGCGGGGCGTCAGAAGCTCTGGCTCGGGATCGGCACCGGCGCACTGATCGCCTGCATGTTCGGTCTGTGGTTCGTCGAGCCGACGCCGACGCTGTTCTGGCTCGGTGTGGCGCTGATCTCGGCCGGTTCGGTGTTCGGCGAGATCGCCGCCGTGAACTCGAACGCCATGCTGATCGGCATCGCGAACCCGAAGACCGTCGGACGCATCTCGGGTCTCGGCTGGGGCTTCGGCTACATCGGCGGCATCATCGCACTCGTCCTGGTCGTCGTCTTCTACATGCTCGACTGGTTCGGCCTGCCGGAGGACGGCGGGCTGCCGTTCCGCATCATCGCGGTCGGCTGTGCGATCTGGGCGATCGTCTTCTCCATCCCGATCTTCCTCAACGTGCCGGAGCCCTCGCTCGGGCGCCCGGAGCGCAAGGTGGGCTTCTTCGCCTCATACGGCCTCCTCGTCAAGGACGTCGTGGGCCTGTACCGCAATCCCGACACCCGTCAGACGTTCTGGTTCCTGCTGTCGAGCGCGGTGTTCCGTGACGGGCTCGGTGGCGTCTTCGCGTTCGGCGCGATCATCGCCGGGCAGGTCTTCGACTTCGAGTTCCTCGATCTCGTGATCTTCGGCATCGCGGCGAACCTGATCGCCGGGATCTCGACGATCATCGCCGGTCGCTTCGACGACCGGTTCGGCCCGAAGCGCATCATCCTCGTCTCGCTCGCCGCCATGGTCATCTCCGGGCTCGCGGTCTTCTTCCTGGTGGATGCGGGAACGATCGTGTTCTGGATCGGCGGCCTGCTGCTCTGCGCTTTCGTCGGCCCTGCTCAGGCGGCATCGCGGTCGTTCCTCGCCCGCATCACCCCGGCCGGGCGCGAGGGCGAGATCTTCGGCCTGTATGCCACGACCGGGCGGGCGGCGAGCTGGATGGCGTCCGGGGCCTGGACACTGCTGATCGTACTGTCGGGTTCGACTGCCTACGGGATCCTGGGCATCGTGATCGTTCTGATCGCCGGCTTCGTGCTGCTGCTGCCGGTGAAGGCGACGCAGCGGGCCTGAGCGACGCGGCGGGCCTGAGCGACGCGGCGGGAGTAGCCTGACCGCGTGACGGTCATCATCGCTTTCCTCGCCAACATCCTCGTCGCGATCGCCAAGACCGTCGCGGCCGTGCTGACCTCGTCGGCGTCGATGGTGGCGGAGGCTGCGCATTCGTGGGCGGATGCCGGAAATGAGATCTTTCTGCTCATAGCCGACCGCCGGGGCGCGCGGACGAAGGATGCACGGCATCCGCTGGGGTACGGGCGCGCGGCGTTCGTGTGGTCGCTGATCGCCGCGTTCGGGATCTTCACCGCCGGGTCGATCGTCTCGATCATGCATGGCGTGCAGGAGCTGTCGGCGACCGGGCCGGTCGAGAGCCCTGTCGTGGCGTACACGGTGCTCGGCATCGCGTTCGTTCTCGAGGGAGCGTCGTTCACGCAGGCGATGGTGAAGTCGCGGCGGCTTGCGCGAGAGCGCGGATCGTCGACGTGGGACTACGTGCTCGACACGAGCGACACGACGCTGCGTGCGGTGTTCTTCGAGGACATGGCCGCATTGATCGGACTCCTCCTCGCGGCGGGGGCGATCGCTCTGCACCAGATCACGGGGGTCGCCGCCTGGGATGCGGTGGGATCGATTCTCGTCGGCATCCTGCTGGGTGTGGTGGCGATCATCCTGATCGGACGCAACATCGCCTTCCTCGTCGGCTCGAACGCGTCGCCGGAGCTGCGTGACCGGGTGGGACGTGCACTGCTCGGGTCGCCACAGATCCAGCGCCTCACCTACCTGCACATCGAGTACGTGGGCCCGAACCGGCTGTTCATCGTGGCCGAGGTGGATCTGACCGGTGATGCCCGCGAACACGACGTCGCCCGGAGCCTGCGTGCGATCGAGCAGCAGATCGAGGCGCACGAGGTCGTCGAGACCGTGGTTCTGTCGCTGTCGGTCGACGACGAGAAGTCGCTCGCGTTCGGCGCGGATGCATGATTCCACGTCGATCATCCTGTGCGTGAGAGTGGCGGTGCACCGCGCACCTTCGCTCTTGCCGGAATGCTGAGTCGTGGGGTGCGCCATCGTTGTTCGGGGTCCCACCAGCTCGGTCCGCGCACTTGCGGGACGCCGTGGTTCATTCGGATCTCCCATCCGGAGGTGCCGAGGGATCTGTGGTGCCACCAGCACAACGGAACACCGTTGTCGGTGTGTGTCGGCCCGCCCTTGGCGTGTTCGGTGACGTGGTGGATCTCGCACCACGATGCGGGGACGTGGCATCCGGGGATCAGGCATTCTTTGTCGCGGGCGACGATCGCGCGGCGTTGATGCACGGTGAAGATCCGGTCGGTGGTCGTGATCCCGATGATCCGCCCCTCATCGAACAGAACGCGTTGGATCGTCCCCGCACATCCGACGTGCGCGGCGACGGAGACGGGGATGTGGGCGCCGGATCCGGGGATCGTCGCCCACCCCCAGTGCCGCGGGACAGCCCGAAGGCGGCACCGGCGACACCGGCGGAGTGAGCGGCGAGGTCTTTCGCGTCGACGGTGACGACGAGCACCGGTGACGCGCCACCGAGGGTGGGCATGGCGTTGTGTCGGGCCGCGATCGCGAACACCATCGCGAGCGCGTCGTGGCGCTTCTGCGACGCGGTGCGATCATCGAGCACACACCGCGGATCCGAATTGAACGGATCAGCGTCATCCGCATCCACGACCGAGCCGGCATCCGCCGCCGCATCGGCCTCCTCGTCCGGGCCGGCATCCGCGTCCGCGTCCGCTTCCCCCTCCGCATCCGTGTCAGCGTCAGCGTCAGCGTCAGCGTCGACATCGGTGCCGTCACTAGGAGCGAAGTGCACCCCGGGCATCGGCGGCCCCTCCCCCTTGGGGTTGAGGATCGCGTCCATGATCAGCTGCAACTGCGCCGCGACCTCCGGGGTCAGATACCCACGGATCGCATGCACGCCATCCTTGAGCCGGCCGATCGTGATGCCCCGGCGACGCCGCGCGTCCTCGTCTTTCGGTTCCTCCCCATCCGGGTCGAACATCGACGCGAGATCCTCCGCGAGCGCTTTCAGGTCCTGCGCCGTCGGCGCAGGACCCGGCGTGCTTTCGTCCAGATCCTCAGTAGCCGCATCGTCACCATCAGCATCGTCGGCCTCGAGGCCGTGCCCGCGGGCGCACCCCGCCAACGCGACATCCGCCGCCAACCGCTGATCGACCGTGAGCCGATCCCACACTTTCTCGATCGGGCCGGTCGCCGCGAGGAACCCCGCAACCCCGAGCACTCCGTCCAACAACGCCAGGCGCATCTCCGACCACCGCGCCGGCATCCGCTCCCCCGCCAGACTCACCGGACGCCTGACCAGATCGACGACCTTGTCGACCCGGGACGCACCCCGCACATCCACCAACACCGTCCGCTGCAACAACTCATTCAGACCCCGGCACCCCGCCGAATGCGGGAAATCACCCGCGTCGCCGGTCGCGACCGTCTCGACGATCACCGCTTCGACCCGCCGGAACGCGGCGCCCGCACCCTGCAACACCGTGACCCGATCCGCGTCGGTCAGCCCCGCCAACGCGTCGTCGGACAGCACCGCATCGAGGTCGGCGACGACCCGATCCAGAAGCTCCGCAGTGCTGTTCATACCCGCAAGTCAACACGCCACCACCGACATTCGAGACCCCAGATCACCCCGAATAATTCCGGATCAGGAGCATATTCTGGAACATCGCGACAGAGTGCCGGAACACCGATGAGCCGCACGCAGTCGCACAGCCCGAACCCCACAGCCGGCCCCTCGGGACACCGGCGCAGACAGGCACTCCGAGCGCTCAGCTCTCCCAGTTGTCGGCGAGCTTGTTCAGCAGGGTCGCCAGCTGCTCTCGCTCATCATCGGTAAATGCGGCGAGCGCCTTGCCGAGCGCCTCTCGCCGCTCACCCCGCATGCCGCGAGCGACTGTGCGACCCTCATCCGTCAGTGCGATGCGCGTGCGCCGCGCGTCATCCGGATCCGCCTCACGCCGCACGAAACCGTGAGCGACCCCCTGCTGCACGAGACGAGAGGCGCGCGGCTGATCGACCCCGATCGCCGCCCCGAGGTCACTGACACTGAGAGGAGCGGATGCTGCGGCGAGCGCCTCGAGCATCCGCATCCGCGCCGGTCCCCCGAATCGCCCTGACGGGTCACTCGCCCACGGCGGCATGCCCGGATGCCCGGCATGACGATGGCCGTCGCCGTGCTCGAAGTGATCGGGGTGCGGACCGCCGTGCCAGCCGTGAGGACCACCCATTCCTCGCGGACCGCGACCTCGCTCGCCAGGGCGTCGTCCGCGCAGGCGGGACAGTGCGCGGGCAATGGCCTCGGCGGGATCGTTCTCTGCGGCACTCACCCTTCGATTTTACATGCGACTTGACATGCATCACGACTGCATGTCACACTACATATACATGCATAGTGACAAGCACATGCTCCATGACATCTAAGGACTTCATTCATGAACACCTCTGACACTCAGAACACAGACAGCACCTCTCGCCCCTTCGGCTTCTGGATCAAGGCAGTCGACCGCCTCATGGCGGCCGAGTTCGCCTCGGCCTTCGAAGGCGAGCGCGCGAGCCGCCGAGACTGGCGGATCCTCAACGTGGTCGACGGCACGGCGCCTGCGCGCCGCCCGCTGAACTCCCACAAGCTGCACGGCCCGGTCGAGCGCGGATGGGTCATCGCCGACGGCGACGGCTGGACGCTCACTGACGAGGGCCACGCGGCCAAAGACCGCCTCGGCGGCATCGTCGACGGCATCCGTGCCAAGGTCACCGACACCGTGAGCCCCGAAGACCTCGAGACCACTCTCCGCTCGCTCGAGCAGATCGCCCGCGCCTTCGGCTGGGACGAGGAGACGCCGCTCCCCCGCGGACGCGGTCGTCGACACGGTTTCGGATCCCACGGTTCCGGACACCACGGTGTCGGACACCGAGGCTTCGGACCGGACCAGGGCTTCGGACGTCGCCACGGACGCCCATTCGGACGCGGTCGCGGCTTCGCGCCCGACTTCGGTCCGGATCACGAGCGCAACGCGGATGCCGAGTTCGGCGGCCACGACTGCGCCCACCACGGCCGAGGCCGCGGTCACGACCGTCACGATCAGCAGGGCCAGCACGACCACGCCGGTCACCACGGTCACCACGGTCACCACGGCCGCCCCGAGCACGGCGAGCACCGCACCGCGCGTGCGGCGCAGCACGCCTACGAGCGCGGCTTCGATGCCGGCTTCTCCCGCGGCCGCGACGCCTG
This sequence comes from Microbacterium sp. AC145, assembly GCF_979258505.1. Lineage (NCBI taxonomy): Bacteria > Bacillati > Actinomycetota > Actinomycetes > Micrococcales > Microbacteriaceae > Microbacterium > Microbacterium sp. AC145. The sequence goes on along the minus strand of NZ_OZ409859.1, from coordinate 3,509,067 downwards.
ACGGCATCCGATCACCAGAACGCCCCCTCCGACTCCCGTCGGGTGGGGCGTTTCTGCATGCTCTGCGCGGTGCGCTCCGATGCGTTAGTGACCTCGCCGGTCCACCGGCCGCAGCAGCGCGGACGCTCCGAGGATCTCGACGCCGAGCAGACGCCCCTCGCGATCGAAGTCGAGGATCACCTCGCCCGCCAGGTCGTCGGGAAGGGCGACCGGAACCTGCCGCGCCGCCTCGCCGGGCCTGATCGACTCACCGATCGTCGCGTATGCCGCATCGACCTCGGCGTCGTACCTCAGATCCCCCACGCCACGCGGCCCGCAGCCAGAGCGGCACCGAAGTCTCCGCCCGCCGGAGAGCCGAGCGTCGTGACACCGAGGTAGACCGCGGCCGCCACCGCTGCTGCCAGCACCACGAACAGCACCGTGAAGATCACGAAGGTCAGCGCGCGGTACCCGCCGGATGTCGGCACCTCGGGCGCCACCGACGGCTGCGACCAGTCGGCCGCCACCGGTGCGGGCTGGTCACCCGTGAGGATCGCCGGCTTCGGTCGGGACCGTCGCGTCTCGGGCAGCATCGCCTCGGGCGGAGGTGGCGGGATCACCGCATCGGCCGGCGGGATCACGGCATCCGGGACCGACGACTCGGTCGACGGAGGCGAGAGCAGTCCCTCCGGGATCGGCACCTCGCGCGGAGGCGGCGGAATGACAGCATCCTCCGGGCGGATGTACGGGTCGTTGCTGTCACCGCTCATGTCAGCCCCCTACGGCTCCGACGTCGGTCGTGCCGACGTCCGTCTTGTGGAAATTCTGGAACGACCGGGATGCCGTCGGGCCGCGCTGCCCCTGATAACGGTTGCCGTACGGGCCGGAGCCGTACGGGTTCTCGGCCGGAGACGTCAGCCGGAAGAAGCACAGCTGGCCGATCTTCATGCCCGGCCACAGCTTGATCGGCAGGGTCGCCACGTTCGCGAGTTCGAGCGTCACGTGCCCCGTGAAGCCGGGGTCGATGAAGCCGGCCGTCGAGTGCGTGATGAGTCCCAGACGCCCGAGCGACGATTTGCCCTCGAGGCGTGCGGCGATGTCGTCTGCCAGCGAGACCTGCTCGAAGGTCGCGCCGAGCGCGAACTCACCCGGGTGCAGGATGAACGGCTCGTCGGGGTCGACCTCGATCAGACGGGTCAGCTCCGGCTGATCGACCGACGGGTCGATGAACGGGTACTTGTGGTTGTCGAACAGGCGGAAGTAGCGGTCCAGGCGCACGTCGATGCTCGACGGCTGGATCATCTCCGGCTCGTGCGGTGCCAGGCCGATACGGCCGGCGGCGAGTTCTGCTCTGATGTCGCGGTCGCTGAGAAGCACGGCACCAGCCTAGTCACCACGCGCCGCCGACACTTTGGCCATGACGGATCGTGCGGGTAGGCTTGCGTTCACCCGCTCCTCGGATGCAGGTACGGGGCTGTAGTTCAATGGCAGAACTTCTGCTTCCCAAGCAGATAGCGCGGGTTCGATTCCCGTCAGCCCCTCCACATGGGCGTCGCCCGACGTTTCGAATCACGTCGGAGCACGCGCCTTCTCGTCATAGCTTCTGTGCACGTGCCAGCCGTCTTCGCTCTCGAACACGTCGAACACCAGCGACCGACCGTCGTCGTCGGCGCCCTGGAATCGCCACCCGTGAAGGCCGTGGTCCTGATCAGGCGACGCGGCCCAGATCGAGGGACGCAGGCGCGCGGGCGTGTCCGACACTCTCCACCGGCGCCCCGCGAACACCATGCGCGAAGGAATGTCGTCGACCACCCATAGGGTCGTGGGGAGGTGATCGGTCGCCGGTCGCATGATCCCAGAATAGAACAAAGCTTCGAATGTTGCTACCCTGGATCCAGGCCGGAGAAGGGAGCCGGCATGGGCACGAGTAAACGCCTGGCCGATCACTACGACATGCGCTCCCAGCATCAGGCGATTCTCGCCGCCGCTCGATCCGGCCCCCTCCAATCCCTCACCGACCGAGAGCTCGCCCTGCGAGAGCATCCGGTCACCATCTACCCGCAGCCGTACCGAATGATCCGGGCCTGGGTGCGGTTCGGGCCGGAGGCCATCCGCGTCGATGCCAAGCTCGCCCGCTCCACTCCGTCAGCCGCAGGAATCGAGTTCCGCGCCGGTGACACCACGTTCCGCTGCTGGGTCTGGGGCAATGCCGTGTCGACCGACGACGGGTAGTTCGGGCAACTCGACGACGTCATCAGCGGCACCCGGGGTGTCACACCCTCTTTCACTGCAAGACTGTAGGGAGTCCTCGGGATTCCCCGCCCATCCGAATCGGCGCCCGCTCCGAACAAGAGTGCACAGCTGTCTTTCGTGCGCCCGCATGTGTCGTCGCTCGACACCTGCGGGAACATGCAGAGCCGTCTGCGAGACGACCTGCACGCCCGACGACCCGCACGACCGAAAGGAGCCCCGATGATCGAGTCATCGACCCCGCCGCTTGCCGACCTCGACAGGTACCGCAACGTCACCGACCTCCTGATCGCGCGCGTCGCCGAGGCTCCCGACCATGTCGCCTTCGAGGTCGCAGGGACAGTCGAGGTCGCGGGGTCGGATGCCGAAGCATCCGCATCGTGGCGCCCGATCACGACGCGAGCGTTCTCTGATCAGGTGCGCGCGCTGGCGAAGGGCTTCATCGCCCAGGGCGTGCAGATCGGTGACCCGATCGCGATCATGGCGCCGACGCGCTACGAATGGGCGGTCGCCGACCTGGCATCCTGGTTCGCCGGCGCTGTCGTCGTGCCGATCTACGAGACCTCCTCCCCGTCACAGGTGGACGCCATCGTCGCGGATGCCGGCGTGCGCCTGGCGATCGGCGGCACCGCAGAGCACGTGGCGCTGCTGCGCGATGCACTGGCGCGGACCTCTGACCACACCCTCGGAGCATGGACGATGGATGCCGCAGCAGCTGGCACCCTCTCCGATCTGGTCGCTCTCGGCATCGACATCGCCGACGAGGAGCTCGAGGCCCGCCGAACCTCGGCGACCCAGGACGACCCCGCGACGATCGTCTACACCTCGGGAACCACGGGCGAGCCCAAGGGTGTCGTGCTCACCCACCGGAACTTCCTCGGCCAGGTCCTGAACATCGCTGCCGCGTACCGCGAGATCGTGAACGAAGACGGGAACACCGTCATCTTCCTGCCGCTCGCCCATGTGCTCGCCCGCGGCCTGCAGCTCATCTGCCTGGCCAGCGGCATGCGCATCGCGCACCTGTCGGATCCGTCGACGGTCGTCGCCACTCTCGACACGCTGCGACCGACGTTCCTCGTCGTCGTGCCCCGGGTGCTGCAGAAGATCCAGGCCGCCGCAGCCGACAAGGCTGCCGACAAGGGTCTGAGCGCCGTCTGGGCGAAGGCCCGGTCGACGGCTCTCGCCTGGGGGCGCCGTGAGGAGCGGATCGACGCGGGTCGTCGCATCTCGAAGGATCTCGATCTCGTGCTGCGCCACCGCTTCTTCGATGCCCTCTTCTACCGGCGCCTGCGCACCGTGATGGGCGGACGCGTCGGGTACATCCTCTCGGGCGGGGCAGCCCTCGACACCGACCTCTCGCTGTTCTTCCGCGGCATCGGCGTGCCCGTCATCGAGGGGTACGGACTGACCGAGACGACGGCGCCGCTCACCGGCAACCTGCCCGGTCGCATCGCCTCCGGCACCGTCGGCCCACCTCTGCCCGGTCTGACCGTGCGCATCAGCGACGAGGGCGAAGTGCTCGCCCGCGGCATCGGCGTCTTCGCCGGGTATCGGAACCCCGCGCACGACGAGGATGCCTTCGTCGACGGTTTCTTCCGCACGGGCGACCTCGGCCGACTCGACGAGCAGGGCAGGCTGATCCTCGAGGGTCGCCTCAAAGACGTGATCGTGACCTCCAACGGCAAGACGATCGTGCCGACCCGGTGGGAGAGCGCGGTCGAAGCCGATCCGCTCGTCTCGCACGCGGTCATGGTGGGCGAGGGCAAGCCTTATCTCTCGGCTCTTCTCGTGCTCGACCCCGAGCAGACCAAGACATGGGCGGATGCCGAGGGCGTCGACATCCCCCTGACCCCGCAGCCCGACATCCGCGCGGTGACCGATCCGGCGCTGCGCGCACACCTGCAGCGCGCCGTCGATGCCGCCAACGCCCTCGTGGCCCGCAGCGAGCAGGTGCGCCGCTTCAGCGTGGTCTTCGCCGACCTTGAAGACCGCGGCCTGGTCACACCCACCATGAAGCTCAAGCGGAGCGTCGTGCTCGATCGCGCGGCCGTCACCGTCGAAGACCTGTACCTCTGAGAACCGGAAAGAAAACCATGTCCTCCCCCACTCCCACGAAGCCGAAGTCCTCGCGCTCCTCGCTCATCGCGATCATCGTCGCGCTCGTCATCGGCGCACTCGTCGCACTCGCCGGCAGTCAGGGCGGGGCGGCACTCGGCGGCATCCCGCTGTTCGCCCTCGCCGTCGCCGCGGCCTACGCGATCCAGATCCTCGCCTTCATCCCGGCGATGCTGCTGCGCACCGAGCGGTTCTTCGACCTCACCGGCAGCCTGACGTTCCTGGCGATCTCCATAGCTCTCGTGCTGCTGACGCCGATGCCCGACGCCCGCAGCTGGATCCTCGCGGCGATGGTGGTCCTGTGGGCCGCCCGTCTCGGGTCGTTCCTCGCGATGCGCGTGCACAAGGCCGGGTCCGACGGTCGCTTCGACGAGATCAAAGGCTCACCCGTGCGATTCCTGCAGGTCTGGGTGATCCAGGGCGCGTGGGTGTCGATCACGGCGGCAGCGGCGTGGATCGCGATCAGCACGGATGCCGGCGCGCGGGCGCCGATCGGCTGGCTGACCGTGGTGGGAATCGTCGTGTGGGCGCTCGGCATGGTGATCGAGATCGTCGCCGACGCACAGAAGTCGGCGTTCCGCGCCGACCCGGCCAACAAGCACGAGTTCATCCGCACCGGACTGTGGTCGCGCTCGCGCCACCCCAACTACTTCGGCGAGATCGTGATCTGGGTGGGTGTCTTCCTCACCGCCGCACCCGTGCTCGCCGGTTGGCAGTGGGTCGCGGTGCTCTCGCCGCTGTTCGTGATCCTGCTGCTCACCCGAGTGAGCGGCATCCCGCTGCTCGAGGCACGCGCCGAGAAGAAGTGGGGCGACCGCGCCGACTACATCGCGTACCGCGAGAGCACTCCCTCGCTGATCCCGCGTCTCACGCGGCCCGCTGTGCGGGAGACCGCGGCGTAGCGAGCGCGAAGCGGTGCGGGCCGCAGCGCCCTGCCGTCGACGACGTGACGGCGTGCAAGACTTCATCTGTGGTTGAGGAGAGCACGGCGTCGAGCGCCCCCCGCGTGGTGGCGCACCCGACGATGGCCGACGTCGCGGAGCGCGCCGGAGTCTCCCGCCCGCTCGTGTCGATGGTCATGCGCGACAAGCCGGGACCGTCGCAGGAGTCTCGGGAGCGCATCCTCGCCGCGGCGCGCGAGCTCGGCTACCGCCCCAACGCCTCGGCGCGTCTGCTGCGCCGCAACCGCACGAGACTCATCGGCGCGATCTTCTGGATGGGCAGCCCTTTTCAGGTGCGGGTGGTCGAGCGGCTCTTCCGCGCTGCCGCCGACCACGGGTACGGCATCGCCCTCGGGCCGACCACTCCGGATCGATCGACCGATGCCGTCATCGATCAGCTGATGGAAGAGCGGGTCGAGGCGCTCTTCGCGTTCAACATCGACCCGGACTCCCCCGAATTCCGCGAGGCGTCGAGTCGGATACCCATGGTCCTTCTGGGCGAATGGAACGATGACGCCCACAGCGACAACGTGCATGTCGACGACGACGAAGGGCTCCGCCTGGTCATCGAGCACCTGACCGAGCTGGGCCACCGCGACATCTCCTACGTCGGCGGCGAGGGAGGACTCGTCGGGCAGGCCCGCGCGGACTCGTACCAGCGGGCGATGCAGAGTCACGGCCTGGGCGAGCACAGCGAGGTGATCCGTGGATCATTCTTCGAAGAAGACGGCGCCGCCGCGGCCCGCGAGATCGTCGGCCGGGCAGAGCGCCCCACAGCGCTCGTGTGCTCGGGCGACCTGAGCGCGGTGGGAGCACTGACGGTGTTCGCGCAGGCGGGGCTCGCCGTCCCCGAGGACATCTCGGTGGTGGGCTTCGATGACAGCTATGTCGCCTCACTCTCGTACACCCAGCTGACGACCGTCCATCAAGACGTCGATGCGACAGCGGATGCGACGCTCGATGCTCTGCTCGCTCGACTCGACGACGTCGATCGCCCGCCGACGCGCATCGCCACACCGGCCACGCTGGTCGTGCGCGCCACGACCGGACCTGCACGCTCTGCATGACGACGGCCGCCGGCTCCCCGGGTGATCAGGGAGTCGGCGGCCGCTCGGTTCGTCAGCGGGTCGCGCCGCGTCAGCGGGTCACGCCCGGAGCGCAGGTCAACGGACCCCGCGGATCGGCAGCACCACGAGCGCGCCGATCACGGCGATCGCCCCCGCACCCCACAGCAGCGCGACGTAGTTGCCGGTGCTGCCCCCGATGCCCAGCAGCAGCAGACCGACGGCCGGCGCGAGCGACTGCGGCAGGGAGTTCGCGATGTTGATCACGCCGAGGTCCTTGCCCGGCTTCTTCGGGTCGGGGAGCACATCGACGACCAGCGCCGTGTCGACGGCGGTGTACACGCCGTAGGCGAGGCCCATGACGACCTCTGCGAGATAGAACATCTCGACCGTGCCCGCGAACGCCAGCAAGACGAGCCCGACGCCGAAGAGCAGGGTGGACGCCGCGACGAACACCTTGCGGCGGCCCAGCCTGTCGGAGAGCCAGCCGGAGAGGAGTCCTGCCACCATGAGCGCGATCGTGTAGAAGAGCACGCCGTTCGCCACCGCGATCAGAGCGACCTCGGCATCCAGCCCGAGGTGATCCTGCATGTAGAGGTACCGGTAGGTCGTGAAGAGCATCGAGGCGAAGGTGATGAGGAACCGCGACCACCAGGCGAGCCCGAAGTCCGGGAACCGGAACGGGTTGGTCCAGAACGTGCCGAGGATCCGGCCCAGGGAGAACGGCCGCGGTTCGATCTCGGGCAGCCGGTCGGGTGTGACGAAGACGTAGACGGCGACGAGCGCGACGCCGACGACGCCGGGCAGCAGGAACAGCAGCGGCAGGTTGTCGGCCAGCAGCACGGCGCCGTAGATGCCGGCGAGGATCGAGACGTTCTGGGCGAGCGCGAAGATGCTCGACCCGCGACCGCGCTGGTTCTCGGGGACGTTGTCGGCGAAGCTCGCGATGAGCGCTGCGGAAGCCGCGTTGGACGCGAGCTGGCAGACGAGCCATGCGAAGGTCAGTTCGAGCACGCTCGAGCTGACCGACACCCAGAAGAGGCCGCCGAGAAGACCCAGGATGCCGGCGAGCAGCCACGGCTTGCGGCGCCCCCAGCGTGTGCGCGTCGCATCGCTCAGCGCACCGAAGACCGGGTTGCCGATCAGGGCGCCGAGCGCACCGATGGGAAGCACGCTTCCCACCACGGATGCCGGGTCGGCGGGGTTCATCTCCTGCGCCTTGAGCTGCATGCTGATGATCACCGGCGCGAGGATCGCGATGAAGATCCCGAACTGGGCGAGTCCGAGAGCAACGAAGTACATGGGTCGCACCTGGGCGACCGGGGTCACCGTCGTATACGGATGTGCGGGCAGTTCTGTGGTCATCCGACGCCTCCTTGAGTCGTTTGTCGCCCGGAACATCGTTGTCTGGGATGGATTAGCACGTGCTAACCTGAGCGATGTCCGCTACTTTAGCTCGTGCTAAGTGGAAAATCCACAACGATGTCGAAACGGAAGACGCCACATGCTCCCCGATGCTCTGCCCTCCCCCACTCTCTACAGCGCCAGTGCCGGCGAACCCTCCCTCCGGTGGGGGATCGTGGGACCCGGATGGATCGCGGGAGAGTTCGCGAAGGCGCTTCGGGCGCACACGGATCAGCGTCTCGTGGCCGTCTCCTCCCGCTCAGCCGAGCGCGGCGGAGAGTTCGCCGCGGCACACGGCATCGACCGCATCCACTCCTCGCTCGACGCGCTCGTGAACGACCCCGAGGTCGACGTCGTGTATGTCGCGACTCCCCCGAGCGATCACCTGAGCACCGGGCTCGCCGCGATCGCCGCAGGCAAGCACGTGCTGATCGAGAAGCCGATCACCGTGAGCGCGGCCGAGGCCCGGGAACTCACCGACGCCGCGCGGGCCGCAGGCGTGCTCGTCATGGAGGCGATGTGGACGCGCTACCTCCCCCAGACGTCCGTGATCCAGCAGCTCCTCGACGACGGAGCCCTCGGCGAGATCACGGCTGTGATCGCCGACCACGGCCAGTCCATCACCACCGACCCCACACACCGACTGCTGCGTCCTGAGCTCGGCGGCGGCGCGCTGCTGGACCTCGGCATCTACCCGGTGCAGTTCTCGTCGATGGTGCTCGGAGCGCCGACCGAGATCATCGCATCCGGAATGATGACCGACACCGGAGTCGACGCGTACTCGACCCTCGTGCTCACCCATGAGGGAGGAGCGCAGTCCACGCTGCACTCCTCGATCAGGGCACGCACCCCGATGGCCGGGGTGATCGCGGGTTCCGAGGCGAGCATCGTGCTGGACGGCCCGTTCTACAATCCGACGACATTCAGCCTGCTCGGGGCCGACTACTTCTCGACCCCGCTGACCTGGAGCGATCCCACGGACATCCGAGGCTTCGCCGGTCTCTCGTGGGAGGCGAACGCCCTTGCGCGTTTGGTCGGCGAGGGACGCATCGAGTCGCCTGTGCACACCCACGACGAGACGATCTCGATCCTTGCGACCATCGACGTCGCTCGCGCTCAGCTCGCGCGACGCGGACACTGAAGAGGAACACCCGACGGAGGGAACACTCATGACTGATCTCATCGAGACACTGACACGCCAGGAGGAAGAGCTCGTCTTCGACTCCTTCGACCACGAGCAGGCCTGGCTTCTCGGCCGCCGCATCACGGAGACGGCGCGCGAGGCGGGGCACGCCGTCGGAATCGACATCCGACGTCCGGGGCTCACACTCTTCCGCTCCGCACTGCCGGGCATCACCCCCGACCAGGAGGTGTGGATCGGCCGGAAGGCCAACGTCGTCCTGCGCATGGAGAAGAGCAGCGCGCTGGTCGACGCCCAATTGTCGGCGGCGGGCATCGACCCCGCCGCGATCGGCTGGCTCGGCGCCGACTACGCCGTCACCGGCGGATCGTTCCCGATCCGCGTGCGCGGGACGGGAGTCGTCGCCGCTGCCACCGCCTCGGGTCTCTCGTCGATGGACGATCACGATCTGATCGTGCAGGGCATTCGGGCGCACCTGGCAGAGGGAGCAGGACGATGAGCGAGAACACCGGCGAGACGACCGAAGTGCCGCAGCGCGTGCTCGGCCCGGGGCAGTCCGCCCGCATCCGCGTCTGGAACCGCGAGTCCGGTTCGACCCGCACCGTGTTCGAAAGCACCGATCGTCTCTTCGAGGCGCCGAACTGGACCCGAGACGACCGCCTGCTCGTCAACGGCGACGGCGGTCTCTGGACTCTGCCCGCAGACGGTTCGGCAGCCCCGACCCGCATCGACGCACCGGGCCTGCCCGACGTGAACAACGACCACGTGCTCTCCCCCGACGGCTCCACCGTGTACGCGTCGGCGAACGACTGGCACATCTGGGCTGTGGCGCTCGCCGGCGGCCCCGCCCGCCGCATCACGCCGGACGACGGCGGCATGCACTTCCTCCACGGCGTCAGCCCCGACGGCGAGACCCTCGGGTATGTGCGGCTCGACCCCGACGGGGAGAACTGGTGGGCGTCCGCCACGATCCACACCATCTCCACCGAGGGCACGGATGACGTCGCGCTCACCACGCACCCCGGGCCCGCCGACGGATGCGAGTGGTCGCCCGACGGCGCATGGATCTACTTCAACACCGAGCAGTTCTCGGACTCCCCGGGTCACGCCCAGATCGCTCGGATCCGCCCCGACGGCACCGGCCTCGAGCAGCTCACGTTCGACGACCGCGTCAACTGGTTCCCGCACCCGGATCCGACCGGACAGGTGACCGTGTACCTCAGCTACCCCTCCGGCACGACGGGCCACCCCGCCGACCTGCCGGTGGAGCTGCGGCTCGTGGAGGGCGACGACTGGGCGCATCCTGAGACCATCGTCACGCTCGCCGGCGGCCAGGGAACCATCAACGTGCCGAGCTGGTCGCCGGACGGTTCGGCGTTCGGCTTCGTCGACTACCCCGTATCTGCCGACCGGATCGCCGCGGAGGACGCCCAATGACCACGCATCCGCTGCGCGTCGCGATCATCGGCACCGGCATGATCGCCACCGCCCATGTGCGCGCCGCACGCGATGCCGGGGCGACCGTCGTGGGAGTCCTGGGCTCTCGCCCCGAGCGGTCTCGAGAGGCCGCCGAGGCGTGGGGCGTCGCCGCGGCGTGGGACGACCTCGACGCCCTGATCGAGGCGCGTCCGGATGTCGTACACATCTGCACCCCGAACAACACCCACCTCGACTACGCGAAGGCGGTCACCGCCGCCGGCCTGCACATCGTGGTCGAGAAGCCCGTGGCGACGACCGTCGAGGATGCTCGGGAACTCGCCGCCGCAGTGGAGCGGGCGGGAACGGTGGCCACGGTGCCGTACGTGTACCGCTACCACCCGCTGGTGCGGGAGATCCGTGCGCGCCGGATCGCGGGCGACCTCGGGCGCGTGCTGCTCGTGCACGGGTCGTACCTGCAGGACTGGCTCGTGTCGGCCGATGCCTCGACATGGCGGATCGATCCGCAGGCCGGCGGCGCCTCTCGGGCCTTCGCCGACATCGGATCGCACTGGGCCGACCTCGCCGAGTTCGTCACCGGCGAGCGCTTCACCGCGCTCACCGCCTCGTCGTCGATCGCCTATCCGACGCGACCGGTCGCGTCGGGTCCGTCGTTCAGCGGTGGCGTCGGAGGGGAGCGCGTCGAGACCCGCACCGAGGACATCGCCGTGGTCACCTTGCGCACCGATCAGGGCCTGCTCGCCAACACGGTGATCTCGCAGGTGTCGGCCGGTCGCAAGAACCGTCTCTGGCTCGAGATCGACGGCTCCGAGCAGTCCGCGGTCTTCGATCAGGAGCAGCCGGACGCCGTGTGGTTCGGTTCGGAGAACGGTGCGACCGTCATCCGCCGCGGTGAGGGTGCGGTCTCGCCGGATCAGGCACGTCTCAACCTCACACCGGCCGGCCATGCGCAGGGATGGCCAGATGCCTTCGCGGCCTTCCTGCGCGACACGTACGCCGCCGTGCGCGGGGAGAGCCCCGAGGGGCTCCCGACCATCGCCGACGGCGTGCGCTCGGTCGAGATCATCGACTCGTTCCTCCGCGCTGCGCGCTCGGGCGAGTGGACCGAGATCGTCGAGGCGCTGGAGCCTGCCGTGGTGGCGGCATGAGCGCCGGCCGCGCACCCGTGACGTTGTTCACCGGGCAGTGGGCCGACATGCCGTTCGAGGAGGTCGCCCGGTGAGCGACCTCGTCACCCGACGAGCGGCCCGCCGATCTTCCAGTATCCGAGGAAGGACACGCGCTCCTTCGCGATGCCCACCTCAGCCGTGAGGTGGCGTCGGAGGCGCGTGATGACCCCCGATTCACCCGCCAGCCACACATAGAGGTCGGGGTCGTCGCGCACCTGGTCCCGCTGATCGTCGAGCCAGGACCGCAGCGCACGCTCGACGCCGGATTCTCGCGCGTCGCTCGACCGCTCGACCAGATGGATGCGGGCGTCGACCGGCGCCGCCCCCGAAACGATGTCGTCTTCGGGGTCGGCGCACTCGAGGAAGACCTCGGCCTGCGTCTCCGGGTCCAAAGAGTCGAGGATGCCGAGCACCGCCGGGAACGCCGTCTCGTCGGCGACCAGCAGGAACCGCTTCGCTGCCCCCGGCTGCCAGTGCAGGCCGTATCCGGTCCATCCCATGCGCGCATCCGGCCCGTTGACCACGAGGTGATCACCGGGCTGGGCCGCGGCCGCCCACGCCGACGCCGGCCCTGCCGGTTCGTGCAGGTAGATGTCGATGTCGATCTCACCGGCATCCGCCCTGATCGCCGACGGCGTGTAGGTACGGAGTACGTTGCGCTCGTCTTCGGGCAGCGCCTTCCAGCGCGTGTACCAATCGGAGGGATGCGGGGTGGGTTCGTCGAGCAGCCCGAAGTCGGCGATGCTGCCGTCGGGAAGGGGCAGCACGACCTTGATGCGCTGATCCGTGCCCCAATCGGCGAAGTTCCGCAGACTCTCTCCGGCGAGCGTCAGCCGGACAAACCGGGGGCTCAGCATCGTGCGGCTGCGCACCTCGACGGGAAACGCGCTGTACGCCCAGGGCCGCTCTGCCGTCATGAGCTCGCCCCGGTGCGCGAGGAGATGGCCGCCGGCGCGGAACCGCGCAGCGGCACGACGAGCGGTCCACCCGTGACCGGATCGGCGATCACGACGTTCTCGAGACCGAAGACCTCATGCACGCGTTCGCTCGTGATCACCTCGTGCGGCGGCCCCTCGGCGACGATGCGCCCCTCGCGCATGGCGATGATGTGGGTCGCGTAACGAGCCGCGTGATTGAGGTCGTGCAGCACCGCGACGAGCGTGCGGCCCTGCGCGTTGAGATGCGCGAACAGCTCCATGAGCTCCACCTGATGGGCGACGTCGAGGAAGGTGGTCGGCTCGTCGAGCAGCAGCAGGTCTGTCTCCTGCGCGAGCACCATCGCCACCCAGACGCGCTGGCGCTGCCCGCCCGAGAGCGCGTCGACCGGACGCGCCGCCAGATCGGCGGTCCCGGTCGCCTCCAACGCCTGCTGAACGGCCCGGTCGTCGGCCTCGGACCACTGCCGCATCAGGTTCTGATGCGGGTACCGGCCCCGCGCGACCAGATCGGCGACGGTGATGCCGTCGGGTGCCGTCGCGCTCTGCGGCAGCAGGCCGAGACGGCGGGCCACCTCCTTCGCCGGATACGAGCCGATGGTCTGCCCGTCGAGCACGACTCGTCCGCTCGATGGCGAGAGCAGCCGCGACAGACCCCGAAGGAGCGTCGACTTGCCACACGCGTTCGGCCCGATGATGACGGTGAAGCCGCCGTCCGGCACTGCGACCGACAGGTCGCGCACGATCTCGGTGCGGTCGTACGACAGCGAGATGCGCTCGGCGCTCAGGCGAGGTGCGGCGGCGGGCTCGGCAGGGAACGGGGTGTCAGGCACGGCGACGGATCTCCAGGATGATCATGAGAACGAGGTAGGCGCCGCCGACCGACACGGTGACGACGCCGACGGGCAGAGCTGTGGGCAGCACGTGCTGCGCGATGAGGTCGGCGCCGAGCAGCAGCACGCCGCCGAAGAGCCCCGAGAGCATGAGCGACAGGTGCGGGGTGCGGGCGACGAGGCGCGCGATCTGCGGCGCGGCGAGGGCCACGAACGCGACGGGACCGGCGAGCGTGGTGGCCGCGGCGACCAGCGCGACGCCGATCAGCAGTGCGCCGGCGCGGATCGCGCCTGGTCGGGCACCGGTCGACGCGGCCATGTCGTCGCCGAGACCGAGCTGACGCAGCCGCGGCACGAGCAGGAAGGCGCCGACGACGAACGGCAGCGCGCACGCGAGTGCCCCCACGAGCGGGCCGGCCGTGACACCGTTCAGCGATCCGGTGCCCCAAGCTGAGGCGAACATCGCCGTCTCGAGCTCGATCTGCAGCAGCATCCAGGTGTTCAGCGAGGCGAGGATCGCCGAGACACCGATCCCGACGACGATCAGACGGAATCCCTGCACGCCGCCGCGGGCGGACAGCAGCCAGATCACCGCGGCCGTGACGAATCCGCCGAGGAGCGATCCGATGGTCAGCACCGGCCAACTGCCCGAGACGAGCACCAGCGCGAGCAGCATTCCGGTGAAGGCGCCGTTGGAGAGGCCGAGGATGTCGGGACTCGCGAGCGGGTTTCGGGTCACGGTCTGGAAGAGCGCGCCCGCGATTCCGAGCAGCGCGCCGACCGTGATCGCGGCGACCGCCCTCGGGAGTCGCCAATCGATCACGACCGTGCGATCCATCGCATCTCCGCCTCCGAGAAGCGTCTGCACGACCTGCGGCGGCGTCAGCGGATAGGTGCCGAGACCCAGAGCGAGCACGGCAAGCACCGCGATGACACCGACCGCAGCGACGCCCACGAGGATGCTGCGCTGACGCATCGGCATCCGCAGGGGGCCCAGACGAAGGATCCGCCGACGGTACCCGACGTCGGTGAGCGCGGTCACTCGCGACGAGCTCACAGCGCACTCGCCTTGCGCCGGCGCGCCAGCACGATCAGCACGGGAGCCCCGACGAATGCCGCCACGATGCCGACCGGCACCTCGGCCGGGGCGATGATCACGCGCCCCAAGACGTCTGCGAGAAGCAGGATGATCGGCGCCAGCACGGCGGAGAAGGGCAGGATGAGCCGTTGATCGACGCCGAAGGTCCAGCGGATCACGTGCGGCACCATGAGGCCGATGAACGAGATCGGGCCGGCGAGGGCGGTGGCGGCGCCGGCGAGCAGGGTGACGGCTGCGATGACACCGACGCGGATGCCGGCGACGTTGGCGCCCTGCGCGCGGGCGACATCTTCGCCGAGGCCGATGGCATTCAGCCCGGGCGCGAGCAGCAGCGCGAGGGCCAGGCCCGCGACCACGAACGGGAGCACCGGCAGGATGACGTCGAAGCCGCGACCGAGAAGCGACCCGGCGTTCCAGCTGCGCATCGAATCGAAGGCGTCCGGGTCGCTCAGCGAGAGCCCGGTGGTGATGCCCGAGAGCACGGCACCGAGCGCGACGCCGGCGAGAGTGAGCCGCAGCGGGTCGGCTGAGCCTCGTCCCGAGGACCCGATGAGATACACGGCCACCGTGACGACGAGAGCGCCGAGGAAGGCGAGCCACACGAACTGCGACACATCGCGAAGACCGAGGAAAGCGACGCCCAGCGCCACGGCGAGCGCGGCACCGGCGTTGACGCCGAGGATGCCGGGATCGGCGAGCGGATTGCGGGTGAAGGCCTGGATCAGAGCGCCCGCCACCCCCAGCGCGGCACCGGCCACGAGACCCGTGACGGTGCGGGGGATGCGCAGATCGAACACGATGTAGTCGGTCTCGGGGGTCCCGCCGCCCTGCAGCGTGGCCCAGACCGCCTGCGGTGAGAGCGGATTCGCGCCGACCGTGAGAGAGAGCACGACGGCCAGCGCGAGGGCTGCGAGGGCTGCGAGGAGGACGATCGTTCCCCCCACCGTACGCAGGCCACGGCGCGGAGAACGCCGGCGCCGCGTGGGCGGCGCCGGCGTCTCGGTCAGGGAGAGAGCGGTCAACGGCTCTCTTCGAGATACGTCTCGATGTCGTCGAGCACGGTCTGGGCGCCCTTGGGGCCGACGCCCGACACCCAGTAGCTGGTGTCGACCGGGGTCACCGACGGGAAGGCGTCGGCGTTCTGGGTGATCGCCGCGGGGATCTCAGAGGCGTCGTCGACATCGGTCACGGTGACGAACACGTGATCGGCCTGCGCCGAGAGGATGTTCTCGGGCGAGAGGTCGGCCTGCAGTCCGTCTGCCCAGTCCTGCGCGGGGATCGTGAACCCGACGCACTCCAACAGGCTACCCGAGAACGACACCGGACCGTAGAGGCTGAGCGTCGTCTCGTCCCGCGGACGGATCAGCTGCGCGGTCTGACCGTCGACGTCGTACTCGTCTGCCAGCGCCTCGCAGCGGTCATCGACCGCCGCCAGCAGATCTGCGACCTCGTCTTCACGCCCCAGAGCCTCGCCGATGAGCAGTGCGTTGTCGCGCCACGGGTCGGCCTGGGTCGCGATGAACACGGTGGGGGCGATCGCCGCCAGCTGCTCGTAGAGCTCGGAGTGCCGCGCCTCGGTGCCGAGGATCAGATCGGGCTCGAGCGCCGCGATCGCCTCGAGATCAGGCTCGGGCACCGTACCGACGGGCTCGACGCCGTCGGCTTCGAGGTAGGCCGGTGCACCCGTGACGTTGCTGGCGACGGCGGCGCCCACCGGCTCGATGCCGACGGCGACCGCGGTGTCGAGCTCGAGCGGCTCCAGCGTGACCACGCGCTGCGGGTCGTCGGGGACCTCGGTGGTCCCGCGGGCGTGCTCGACCTCGTGCGTGCCGGACGCGGCGGCGGTCGGTTCGTCTGTGGCGGCGGTCGGCTCGGCGGCGCATCCGGCGAACAGGAGCACGGCGCAGACCGAGGCGGCGAGGGCCGCGGAGGCGCGGCGGCGGAGGCGGGAGGGCATGGGGAATGACCTTTCGGGACCAGGGAGGGGGACCACACCAAAAACGATCGATGTTGGTTAGGCAACCCTAACAGCAACGCTGCGCCCGCACAGCGAGCGTCGAGTCACTCCACCCGGGCGGCGCGCTTCGCCTCTTGGAAGACGCGGATCGCCTCGTACCTCTCGGCCGAGCGCGCCTGCCTCTTCTCCCGCTGCTCATCGCGATTCTTCGGCGGCGCCGTCGTGACGAGGTCGTCGAGAAGCTGTCGCACCGAGTGCTCGATCTCGGCGACGGCTCGATCGAAGACCTCCCTGTTCGCCCGCGACGGGGCGTTCGCGCCCGAGATCTTGCGCACGAACTGCAGGGCGGCCTCGTGGCACTCGTCGTCGGATGCCGGCGGCTCGAGGTTGTTGAGGGGGATGATGTTGCGGCACATGACAGTCAGGCTAGATCGCTGAGCGCCGGAGTCAAGGGGGGCAGAGAGCCAGCTGCGGTCATCACCTCTCCCTTGTTAGGGTCGAGATCGATGGCTTCCGAGAGCAGAAGACGGCGCGCGGCGAAACGGGCGAAGCCCGGCGACGGCCACGCGCTGCAGCGATACCGGTGGTGGCAGCCCTTCTCGCGGTCACTGCTGCACCTGAGGCTGGTCGCCGCCGACGGGCGGCCCGAGACCTGGTCGGTCGACGTCAGACTCGGCGGTGACGACAACGGAGTGGTGCGGGCGCAGCTCTACCGCGACGGTGTGAACCGGGCCACGTCGAAGCTCCCCGCAGCGTTCCCGGTGCCAGGCGGAGTGATCGAGGTCGCCGCCAGCGGGTACGGACTGAAGCGCGCCCACTTCATCGCCGACGACGGCACCGAACGACAGCTCTCCCCCGATGCGGCCTCGGCCGAGGGGCGACGGGCGCGCCTGCATCGGCGGACACCGGGACTCAGCCGTGCGATCGGCGCGGTGTCGATCCTCGTGCTCGTGGTCGCGCTCGTGCTCGGCATCCCGCAGCTGGCCGAGCAGATCACCAGCATCCCGCCCGTCGCGGACGCCGTGGGGACCTTCGAGAGTCCCATCCACCTGCCACCGTGGGCGAACATCTCGCTGATCGTCGCAGCCCTCGTCGCGAGCACGGAGCGCGCCCTGCGTCTCCGGTACAACTGGCTGCTCGACGGCGGGCTCTACGGCGAGGACTGATGACGCCCTACCCCAGCAGCCACTGCTGCAGCGGGTACACGAGGTACAGCAGCGAGAACGCCTCGTAGATCGCGCCGATGACCAGCAGGATCAGAGTCGGGATGCTGAGCCACCCGATGCTCTGGAGTCCGCGCAGGTATCCCTGGCGGCGGTTCTTCGCGCCGATCGCCTGCGGGCGCACCCAGTACTTGCCGAGCAGGAACGCTCCGAGCAGCAGCAGGATGTACGCCTGCAGCTCGATCACGAGTGTGAGCGAGTGCGGGATCAGAGCCACCCATGTCTCCGGGCTCGAGGGGACGAGGGTCACACCGGTCGTCACCGACCACACCGCGAAGGTCGCGAGCCCCAGGAAGGGCACCACGAGCGACGGCAGCACGATCGTCAGTGCGCCGAGCCGCAGGGTGTTGACCGCGAGGATCATCAGTGCGAAGAGCCAGGGGTTGCTGATCAGTGACGTGACCAGATCGGCGGTCCCGTCGTCTTCCAGCGCCTGGGCGCGGCCGGCGACGAGGTCGGGGAAGAGCAGACCGATGACGAACCCGATCACGAAGGTTCCGTAGGCGAGGGCATTGAGGAGGAGATAGACCCGCAGATTCTCTCGGATGATCTGGAGCGGCTTGCGGATGACGTTCACTTCTGGGCCTTTCGATGCACTGACACACTGTGTTAGTGCCAAGCGACAGCCACGCTAACACACTGTGTCAGTACGCGTCGTAGAATGGGACGATGACGATCGATCCGAGCGCGCTCCCCACCAGGGATCGCATCCTGCATGCGGCGCTCACGATGTTCGGCGAGAGCCGCGGTGCGAAGCTCAGCGTGCGCGCGGTGGCCGCTCGGGCGGGCGTCAGCACCGGTTCGCTGCGCTTCCACTTCCCGACGCAGCGGATCCTGCTCGATGAGGTGCTCCGCATCGTCTACGAGGTGATCGCGCCCGACGACCCGATCCACGACGAGTCGCTTCCTGCGAGAGAACGGCTGACCGCGTGCCTGCGTCAGGTACTCGCCCCCTCGGGCGTCGGCGCACAGGCGCGAGAGGCGGCCGCTCTGCTCCATCAGGCGTTCATCGCCCCCGAGCCGACCGACGAGCTGCGCGCCGCCTACCTGGCGAACGAGCGCGAGGGGCAGCGGCGGGTCGAGCACTGGCTCGCGATCCTCGAGGAGGAGGGCGAACTGCCGCCCGGCGACAACGCGCGTCGAGCCCGGTTCCTCAACAGCGTCCTCGCCGGCCTGGCACTCGAGCGGGCGCTTCCGTCAGACGAGTCGATCCTGGAGTCCGAGACGAACACCCTCGCGATGGCCGTCGACGCGGTGTTCCGCGATGTCGCCCCCGCTCCGAACTGACCTCGGGTCAGTCGTTCGTCGCGCCGCAGGACCTGCGCACGGTCAATCCCGGCAGCATCATGAGGTGCCGGGGCGCCGATCGCTCGTGCCCGTCCTCGGCGATCCGATCCATCAGGGTGCGCAACGCCTGCTGGCCGAGATCACGACCGGGGGCTGTCACCGCGGTGAGCGGCACCATGGCAAGCGCGGCGGTGTCGTCGTCGTAGGCGATCACCGCGAGATCCTCGGGAACGCGGATGCCGAGGTCCGTCGCCATCTCGACCAGACGCGCTGCGTGCACGTCCGTGTGCACGAGCACCGCCCGGGTGTCGGTCGATGCACACGCCTCGAGGAGACCGGCGAGCGCGTCGTCGAGGTCGTCGACGTCGTCCTTCGGCAGCGCCACCTCGGGAGCGGGCTCGAGACCGAGATCGGCCACGGCGCGCGCGTGCCCCTCCCGGATGAGGGGCGCCGTGGGGGTGCGGTCGAACAGGGCGAGGGCCACCCGCTGATGCCCGAGCGACGCGAGGTGCTCGACGGCGAGCACCGCACCACCCGCATGATCGGTGCGCGCACTGTCGAACGCGGCCAGCCCCGTCGAGCGCAGCCTGCGTTCGAGGAAGACCACCGGAACGGGAATCGTGCGCACCCAGTCGAGCAGGTCGGTCTCGGTGCGGCCGCGCAGGGTCGGCGCGAGGATGATCCCGTCGACGCCGAGCTCGACGAGCCTCTCGACCTGTCGGCGCTCGAGGTCGTGCCGGTACTGCGACGTCGCGAGGATGAGCCGAGCGTGCACCGCGTGCGACGCGGCATCCATGCCCTTCACGATCACCGGGAAGTGCCCGACCGAGCTCGGGACCACGACGCCGATGTCGGTGCGGGCGGACTGCGGCGTCGCCGGGGCCGACACCCCGATCGCGCCACCGTGCACCCGCGCCAGCAGCCCGGATCTCTCGAGCTCGAGGATGTCGCGGCGGATCGTGACCTGCGCGACGCCGAGTTCGTCGGCGATCTGCGCCGCGCTGACGCTGCCGTGCAGCTCGAGCTGGCGGAGCAGATGCTCATGCCGCGCTCTCGGTAACAGGTTCTGTGCAGTCATCTCCGCGCCCTCGCGTCGAGTCGGCAACCTGCGCTGTCGCAGATTGATCGAAATTGTCCGAAGTGTCTCGTGAGTACAGGAGCGTAGTGCACGATCGGAGAGTGACGGTGATGCACGACGACTCCAGCCCGCGGTTCGACGGCAGTCGCCGATCCTGGCAGCACCTTGCCGATTCCCTGCTGTCAGCGACCTCGTCGCATGCCTCCCCCACGGGATCCCTCATCCGGCTTCCCGGCCCGTCGAGCGCATCCGGTCCGTGGAGCGACGGGATGGAGGGTTTCGCGCGGACGTTCCTGCTCGCCGCCTTCCGAGTTCGCGGCGCCGGGGGCGACGACCCGCACGGGCTGCTCGACCGCTTCCGCTCCGGCCTCCTCGCGGGCGTGGATCCGTCGAGCCCCGAGCGCTGGCCCACGATCGCCGAACGCAGACAGGCCGTCGTCGAAGCCGCCTCCATCGCGATCGCACTCTCGGAGACGCGTCCCTGGTTGTGGGACACGCTCGCCGACCACGAACGTCAGCAGGTCGTCGACTGGCTCGCGGGGATCGTGGGAACCGCCGGGTACACGAACAACTGGATCTGGTTCCAGAACGTCATCGAGGCCTTCCTCGCCCAGGTCGGCGGCCCCTGGGATCAGAGCGACCTCGACCGCAACGCCGAGATCGCAGAGAGCCTCTACATCGGCGACGGCTGGTACTCCGACGGCGCGGGCCCGACCGGGATCAGACAGAGCTTCGACTACTACGCGGGCTGGGCCTGGCACGTCTACCCGCTGATGCACTCGCGCATCCGCGGCGAGGCGCTCGAGCCCGTGCACCGTGAGCGCCTCGCCGCCTTCATCGATCAGGCGAAGGATCTCATCGGATCACGTGGCGCACCGCTCTTCCAGGGCCGCTCCCTCACCTATCGCTTCGCGATGCTCGCTCCGTTCTGGGCGGCGGCGATCGCTGAAGTGACGCCGCTTCGCGCAGGGGCCACGCGAGCACTCGGGGCCGACGTGGTGTCGCACTTCCTCGATGCGGGCGCCGTCGACGAGAACGGGCTGCTCCCCATCGGGTGGCACCGCGAGTTCCTGCCGCTGCGCCAGCTCTATACGAGCGGATCGTCACCGTACTGGGCCAGCAAGGGGTTCCTGGGACTCCTGCTGCCCGAGGGACACGAGGAGTGGACCGCCACCGCGGAGCCGGTCGAGCGCCGACAGATCACGACACGATCTCTCACCGCACCGGGCTGGCTCGTCGTGAACTCTGGGGAAGACGGCATCGTGCGGGTCGTGAATCACGGCTCAGACGGGTTCCGCGGGCCCGCCGGCGGGGTGCGCACCGACAACCCGTTCTATCAGCGCGCGGCGTACTCGAACCTCACCTCGCCCGAGCTGTCGCCCGAAGCGATCGCCGCCCCCCTCGACTCCCATGTCGCCCTGCTCGACTCTCACGGCAGGCCCTCGCACCGCGACGCCATCGAGCGCGTGCACCAGAACGACACCGTCGCCGTGTCGCGATCGCGCGTGCACTGGCTCGACACGGAGCACGCAGATGCCGCGGCCTGGGCATCGCTGCGCCGCGGACCCGTCGTGCACACGGCGTCGGTCGTGCACGGCATCCATGAACTGCGAATCGCCTGGTGGACGCCGGCCGAGCCCGAACCGCATCCCGTCGCCGCGCTCGACGGCGACTCCGCCTGGCCCACCGACCCGGGCCCCTGGCGGTTCCGTCTCGGCGGTTGGCCGCTGCCCGTCGACGAGTCCGACGCCGTCGACACCACCCCCGGTGACGCCCACATGGCATCCGCCTCGCGTGCCGATGGGCTCACGACTTCTGTGATCCCCGTGCACGGGCTCGACGCCAGCGGCATCGAGGTGCGCCGGGGTTCGAACCCGTTCGCGGCGCGCTCTCTGACCCCCTGGGCCGAGCAGTCGACCTCCGCTGAGGCGGGAGAGTTCGTGGCGGCGCTCGTCGTGCTGACAGGTTGCGCGCCGGACGGCGCCGTCGCGGACGGCGACTCGTTGCTGTCGGGGATCGACGTCGATGTCGCCGAGCTGCGGGTCCGCTGGGCGGACAGACACGTCGATGTCGTGCCGACCGGCGGCGAGGTGCGCGCATGAGCGCCCCGATCGCCACGTTCGCCCTCGATGACGCGGCCCTCGTCCCGCAGCTCTTCGCACCGCAGAGCCTCGCTCGGCTGCGCGCGCTCGTGCGTCTCGACGACCGCCTCATCGCTCCCGCGGATCCCGGCGCGCTCCGCGCCGCGACCGACACCGAGATCCTGATCACCGGGTGGGGTGCGCCGCAGCTCGACAGCAGGATGCTCGACGCACTGCCGCACCTGCGTGCCGTCTTCCACTGCGCCGGAACAGTGAAACGGATCGTGTCGCCCGAGCTGTGGGAGCGGGGCATCCGCGTCTCGAGCAGCGCCGATGCGAACGCCGTTCCGGTGGCCGAGTACACGCTCGCGATGATCCTGCTCAGTGCGAAGAACGCCCTGGAATCCGCGGTCTCGTACCGCGCCACACACGACATGGCGATCGCCCGCCCGCGTGGCAGGGTCGGTGTCGGTGCCTACGGCATCACGGTCGGCATCGTCGGCGCCTCACGCATCGGGCGGCGCGTGCTCGACCTGCTGCGCCCGTTCGACATCACCACGGTGCTCTACGACCCCTCGCTCTCGACGGCCGATGCGGCAGAGCTCGGGACCACGCTCGTGTCACTGCACGACCTGCTGAGGGTGAGCGACATCGTCAGTCTGCATGCGCCACTGCTGCCTGAGACGCACCGCATGATCGGCGCCACGGAGCTCGAGACCATGCGCGACGGCGCGACGCTGATCAACACCGCGCGTGGGTCGCTCGTCGACACCGACGCGCTGGTCGACGAGCTCACGGCAGGCCGGCTGCGGGCGGTGCTCGACGTCACCGACCCGGAGCCGCTGCCCTCAGGGCATCCGCTCTTCTCCGCTCCTGGCGTCACGCTGACCCCGCACATCGCCGGATCGCTCGGCAACGAGCTGCAGCGCATGGGGAGCCAGACGGTCGACGAGATCGAACGGTTCGTGACCACGGGAGAGCTCGGCTTCGAAGTGCGGCACCGCGACCTCGCGACGATCGCCTGACCCAGAACGGCCGAGGGCGGCGATGCGATCAGATCGCACCGCCGCCCTTCGACGTCTCGTGTCAGCCGGTCAGCTGATGGCCTCGGCCTCGGCCCACCACCGCTCGACGAACTCGTCGACCGTGATCGTGCCGTACATGAGGTCTTCGTTGAGGCTCACCCAGGTCGCTTCGAGCGTGGCGAACGAAGCGGGCAGGGCGGGGGTGTTCACGGTCTCGTACTGCTCGAGCGAGTCGCGGTACGCGAGCGACTTGGCCTCGAGCGAGTCGGCGGGGAAGTCGAGCGCCTCGAGCTGACCCGAATCGGCGGGGACGCCCCTCGACGTTCCGAAGACCTGGGAGACCTCGGGGTCGGTGGCGAGGAAGTCGAGCAGCAGCGCCGTCTCCTCCGGGTGCTCGGTGTTCGCCGCCCCGGCCAGGTGGAGAACCGTGTAGAAGACGGCCTTCTCGCCATCGTCGCCGCTCGGGACCGGAAGGGTCTCGAGGCCCTCGACGTCGGTGTAGCGCGAGAAGAAGCTGTCCCAGGTGAGAGTGCTCGCGGCCTCGCCGATCGCGAATCCGTCGGCGGGCGAGATCTCGGTGCCGCGCGACGGCGGGAAGTAGGCGGCCGACTCGCGCAGCGGCGTGGTGGCATCGAGGAACTCCGTCATGTCGTCCTCCGTGAAGGCGAACGATCCGTCCTCCTCGAACGGCTCCTCGCCCTGTTGCAGCAGCCACTGGATGAAGAACCACATCGTCAGGCCCTGATCGAAGCCGCCGAATGCGGGCTTGCCCTCGGGCGTGGTGACACCGGCCGCGGTGACCTCGGCGATCCACTCGTTCAGGTCGTCCCAGGTGTAGTCGGGGTCGAGAGGCTCGACGCCGGAAGCCGCGACGACAGCCGGGTTGACGAACAGCCCGAGGGTTCCCGTGCCGATCGGCATCCCGTACTGCGTGCCGTCGACGGTGGCGGCGTCGATGACGACGTCTTCCATGCCCGAGATGTCGACCTGCTCGCCCACGTACGGAGACAGGTCGAGCAGTGCGCCGTTCAGCCCGTACTCGACGAGGTTGGCCTGGTCGAACTGCATCACGTCGGGCAGATCGCGCGCTGCGGCCTGCGTCGAACGAGAATCCCAGTACGACGAGAAGTCGCCGAACGTCGACTTCACGGTGATGTCGGGGTACTCGGCCTCGAACAGATCGATCGCCTCGTTGTACATCGCGGCGCGGGTGTCGTTGCCCCACCAGGCGATCTCGAGGGTGACCGGCCCGGACTCGGCCTCGTCTCCGGCTCCCGAACTCGAGCAACCGGCGAGTGTTCCGACGGCCAGCGCCCCGGCGGCGGCGATGCCCAGAAGGCGTGCGGTGTGCGTCATTGCAGTGATCCTCCATGTCTCGCGCCGTGGACGCCGGCTGCCTGCGCGCATCATGGCCGGGCAGCCGCGGAGGCGACTTCGTCTCCGCTCATCGTCTCAGCGACGTGGCCACTGTAGGAGGGCGGCGCTCACGTTTCGGACAAATGGACAAAACCGATCACCTCGACGGTGCTCGAGGCGGCGCCCTCAGAGCACGTCCGCGAGGACGCCGAAGACCCGCTCGGGGTCTTCGAGGTGCATGTCGTGGTGCACGCCCGGGATCCGGCGGATGCCCCACCCTTCGCGTTCGAGCCCGGCCGCCATCGCGTCGGGCAGCACGGCGGGCGATTCGTCGGAGAGCACGACGGTCGACGGCACCGCGGGAGCTGCGATCGTGACCGGGTGGAACGCGATCTCGCGGAACACTCCGATCGCCATCTTCGCGTCGAAGCGCCGCTGGCTCTCCCTCATCGATTCCCGGATGCTCTCGGGATAGACCGCTCGCTGGGACGCGCTGCGCCGCGCCTGCCGCGCCCCGACGACGCCCAGCGTCAGTGCGGGGATCGCCCAGAAGGCACGGCCGGCGAGGCCGGTCGTGGGCAGAGCGAGGCCGAAGCCGGGATCGAGGTAGATCGCCTGCTGCGGCCGCAGCCGGCCGACGGCACGGACGAGCACGGCGCCGCCCAGCGAATGCCCCACGACACTGTGGAGCCCCTGCGGCAGGGACTCCACGACGTCGCCGGCGAACTCGTCGAGCGAGTACGACGACGCGCGGTCGCTGAGTCCGTGCCCCCGCAGATCGACGACCGTCACGGTGTAGTCCCCCGTGGCGAGCATCAGCTCGATCAACGGCTGCCAGGTCGTGCCGTCGGCGCCGAGACCGTGGACGAGGCCGACATGGCGCTCGCCCGTTCCCGTGGTCGTCGTGTGAAGGTGCATGCCGCCATCCTGCCAGGCGGCATCGCTCGCGCTGGCGGTCTCTAGGCGACGCGGGCCGTCACGAGCAGGTACTCCCACGGCATCCGACCGTCTTCGAGGTGGCGATCTCCGAGCGCTGCCAGGGCGCCGTCGAGTTCATCGCGCCGCGCGTGATCGTCGCCGATCCCCCGGTAGGCCGCAGCAGTGGGCCCGTAGAAGTCCCGGAAGAAGTCCCGGAACGCAGCCCCCGACGCGAACCTGTCGACCGACAGCCGCCGACGCTCCATCGTCAGGTCGGTCACGCGGTCTCCGAGCAACTCGCGCACATGGTCCTCACCGCCCCAGAGCGGCGGCGGCTGCACTCCTGCGGGAGGCGCGGGGACGAACTGCTTGAGCGTGGCGAAAAGCTGACCGATGAACCCTTCGGGAGTCCAGTTGATCAGCGCCAGACGTCCACCCGGGCGGACGACTCGGGTCAGCTCGTGCGCTGCGACCTCGTGGTGCGGGGCGAACATGACACCGACGCACGAGAGCACCGCGTCGAACGAGTCGTCGTCGTAGGGCAGCGCCTCGGCATCCGCCTCTTCGAAGGTGAGCTCGACGCCCTGCCGCGCGGCATCCTGCCTGCCGATCTCGAGCAGCTCGGGGGTCAGATCGCTGGCGATGACGGATGCTCCGGCACGCGCGGCCTCGATCGACGCGTTGCCGGTGCCGGCGGCGACATCGAGCACCCGGTCGCCGGGCCCGACGCCGCTTTCGGCGACGAGAACCCTGCCGAGTTCAGGGATCACCTCACGCGCGACGGCGGCGTAGTCGCCGAGCGCCCAGACGATCCGGTGCTTCGCCTTCAACGCGCGATCGGCGTCGGCCTGAAGGTCGGTGGTGGTGGTGTTCATGATGGGCTCCTCTGCCTTGTGATGCTCACGCTACGAACCCCGCAGAGACCGCTCTAGTATCCGATCTGTACCGGGTCTATCGTGAGGCTCGTGGGCGCCCCCTATTACCAGTTCTGCCCCGTCGCCAAGGCGATGGAGCTGCTGGACGAGCGGTGGACGATGCTCCTCCTGCGCGAGCTGCTGCTCGGCACCGAGCACTTCAACGACCTGCGTCGGGGCCTCCCCCGCATGTCGCCCACGCTGCTCTCACATCGGCTCGATCAGCTGCAACGCGCAGGACTGATCGAGCGGATCGCCCACGGCACCGACGTCCGCTACGTGCTCACCCCGGCGGGTGCCGAACTGCGCCCCGTCGTCGAGCAGCTCTCGGCCTGGGGCGTGCGATGGATCGGCGAGCTCGGAGACGCCGACCTCGACCCCAAACTGCTGCTGTGGGACATGCACCGCAACATCGACCACGAGAGCGTTCCTGATGCGCGCACGGTGATCGCCCTGCACTTCACGGATGCGGGTCCGGCGCGGCGTCGGTGGTGGCTGGTGATCCACGACGGAGATGCCGACGTGTGCGACGCCGACCCCGGCTACGACGTGTCGGTCGAGGTGCGGTGCACGCTGCGCGCGTTGACCCGGTTCTGGCGCGGCGACATCGAGTGGACGACACTGCTGCTCGCCGAAGACGCGACGACGACGGGACCCAGTCACCTGCGGCGAGCGCTGCCGTCGTGGTTCATCCGCCCGGGGTACGCGGCGGTGCCGCGGGTGGGCGCTGCGGTGGGGGCGAGTCGGGTCTAGGCGGCCGGCCGGATGCCGGCGAGCATGATGTCGAGGAAGAGCCGCTTGTCTCCCGGCTCTCCGATGCGCACCGCGTGCTCGATGCCGCACACGAGGTGCTCGATCTGCACGATGGACAGGTCGGCCCGGACGAGCTTCGCCTCGCGGGCTCGCTGGAGCACACTCTCGAACGCGGCGAAGATCTCGATCTTCATGGCGCGCACGGACTGTTCCTCATCGTCGGGTGAGAGCAGCACGGCCTGAAGACCGCCGTCCTGCAGCTGCAGCGCCAGCGCTTCGCCGAGGAACGTGGCCAGAGCGCTTTCGGTGTCCGGATGCTCGGCCGCCGCCCGGGCGATCGCGACCATGCGCTCCAGGGTCTCGACCGCGAGCGCCTCGGTGAGCGCGTGCACCGACGGGAAGTGGCGGTACACCGTGCCGACGCCGAGCCCGGCGTCGCGCGCGACGTCGTTCAGTCGGAGGCTGCCCGAGGGCCGAGCACGCGCGGCGTCGAGGATCCGCGCTCGGCTGCGCGCCGCATCTGCCCGTAGCTGTCCCATGATCCGATCCTAGCAGCACAAGCGGATAGCTATTCCGTTTATGCTAGCGTCTAAGCGGATAGATGATCCACTTAGAGAACGAGGTCAGAAGTGAACTGGAATCCCGACCGTCTTCCCGACCGGACCGGACGCACGATCGTCGTCACGGGGGCGACCGCGGGCATCGGCTACTTCGCCGCCGAGCAGCTCGCCGCGGCGGGCGCGGAGGTCGTGCTCGCGTCGCGGTCCGAGTCGAAGCTGCGCCTCGCCGAGGCATCCATCCGCGACCAGGTGCGCGGAGCCTCCGTGCGGAGCGTCGTGATCGACCTCGCCTCCCTCGATTCCGTCTCTCGCGCGGCGGACGAGCTGAGCGCGCTCCCCCGCCTCGACGGAGTGCTCCTCAACGGCGGCGCGATGACCGGATGGCGCGGTGCACCCACGGCCGACGGCCTCCCCCGATCCTCGGAACGCACGTGATCTCGAACGTCCGGCTGCTCGCCGGCATCCTGCCCTCTTTGATCGCCACCGGAGAGGCCCAGGGCGTCGCAAGCCGCATCGTGCACACGTCGACCGGCTTCGTGTCGCAGTTCCGAGTCGACGTGGATGACGTCAGGGCGACTCCGCGCACCGCCATCGCCGCGTACACCAAGGCGAAGACGGTGACCGAGGTGTTCGCCTTCGAACTGGATCGCCGCCTACGGGGCACGGCCCTTCCGGTCGCTTCGCTCGTCGTGCGGCCCGGCGTGGGCGTCGACGCCAAGACCCCCGAGCGAGCCGGCATCCGCGATGCGTCGACGCCGTACCAGCGCAATCCCTACACACCTTGGGCGCAGGGCAAGGACACCGCCGCCTGGGCAGCGGTCCGCGCGCTCACGGATCCCGTAGCGCAGGGCGGTGAGTACTACTCCCCTGCCGGGCGACTGCGCGGACTGCCCGTGCGGGTCGAGCCCTCGGCGCGCACCCGCACTCCTCCTGCGGGGGTCGCTTCGAGCGTGTGGGACCAGCTCGAAGAGCTCGCGGGCGTTCGCCTCACCATCGCATAGGCCCTTCACTCATTCCGAGCAGTCGATCATGTGCCCGGCGCACATGAACCCGACGCGGGCGTCCTGCCTAGCCTGAGGGAGATTCGCGCGCCGACGGAGACCCGTCGGCGCGCGCGCCGCCACCTCGACACACAGGAGTGCCATGGACATCGACATCGCTGACGACATCGACCGACCAGGACTGGACCCTCGCGCGCAACGCCGTCGCGCGGTGATCGGAAGCTCTGTCGGAACGATCATCGAGTGGTACGACTTCACGCTCTACGGGCTGGCGTCGGCGCTCGTGTTCGCACCCCTCTTCTTCCCGGGCGGCGGTGACTTCGCCGGCCTGCTCGGCGCGTTCGCCACCTTCGCGGTCGGCTTCGGCGCGCGGCCCGTCGGAGGGCTGATCTTCGCGCACTTCGGAGACCGCATCGGCCGCAAGGGCACCCTGCTCGCGACCCTGCTGATGATGGGGATCGCCACGACCATGATCGGCCTTCTGCCCACGGCCGAGACCATCGGCATCTGGGCCCCGATCTGCCTGATCGTCCTGCGACTGTTCCAGGGCGCCGGCGCCGGTGCGGAGTTCGCCGGCGCGATGACCATGGCCAGCGAATCGGCCGACACCCGCAACCGGGCGTTCATCGCGGGGTTCCCCGGCGCATCCGTCTACGTCGGCATGGCACTGGCCACCGCCACCTTCGCGCTCATCAGCCTGCTGCCGGTCGAACAGTTCCAGGCATGGGGCTGGCGCATCCCGTTCATCGCCAGCATCGTCATCGTCGCCTTCGCCCTCTACTTCCGCCTGCGGGTGAAGGAGACCGCCGCGTTCGAGGCCGCGGAGCGCGACGGAGAGGTGTCGCGGGCTCCGCTGGTCACCGCAGTCCGTTCGCACTGGCGCACCCTCCTCGCCGGCATGGCACTGTTCGTGTTCGCGCTCCCGTGGGTGTACGTCGTGCAGACCTTCTCGATCTCGTACACGACCGGAACGCTGTCGGTGAACCCGACGCACGCGCTCATCGGTCTCATCGTCGCCGAGCTGCTGACCATCCCGGCGACCCTCGGATTCGGACGTCTCGCCGATCGAATCGGACGCAAGCCGGTGCTCCTCGGTGCGGCGATCTTCGCGATCGCCTTCGCGTTCCCGATGTTCATACTCTTCGAGACGGAGAACTCCGTTCTCGTCGCCCTCGGCCTGGTCCTCGGGCTCGCGATCGTGCAGGGTGCGACGATCGGCGTGAGCGCGGCGATGCTGGCGGAACTCTTCCCGACCCGCATGCGCTGGAGCGGCATCGCGATCTCCCGTGAGATCCCTGCGGCGCTCGTCGGCGGCACGGCACCGCTCGTCGCGACGGCTCTCGTCGGCGTCGCCGGTGGAGCACCGTGGCTCGTCGCCGGCTATCTCGTGGGCCTGAGCGTGATCGGCCTCATCGGGATCGCGGTGCTGCCGGAGACCCTGCAGCGGACGGATGCGCCCACCCCCGCTGAAGAGACGACCGGGTCGCGCTCCTAGGCGGGGCCGTGCGGTTCCTGGGCGAGCAGGGCGCGGCGCAGACGCTCGAGGCGCACGGCGGCCTGCAGACGGAAGCGGAACTCCGCATCATCGGGATCGCCCTCGAGCAGAATCCAGATGCGGTCGAGACGCTGCTGCACGGTATTGGTGTGCACCCGCAGCGCCGAGGCGGCCGCCTGCCGGCTCTCGGCACTGTCGAAGTAGGCGCCGAGGGTCTCGACGAGAGCGGTGCCGCGGCGATCGTCCCAGTCGCGCACGGGTCCCAGCACCCCGTCGACGAACGCGGCGGCCGCCTCGGGGTCGCCGGAGGTGAGCGCATGGTATGGCGCGAAGTCGGCCGATCGCACCGTCGCGCCGCGGATGCCGAGAGGGATGAGGAACCGCAGGTCACGCATCACCCGGGCGGCCGACGACCGCAACGGGGCGATCCCGTCGACGAGCGTCCCGACGACCGCCGTCACCTCGGGCTCGCTCAGTCGATCGGCGAGCACTCGCCGCACACGCTCGGTCGCCACCTCGGCATCCGCGACCGCCCACGCCACGATCAGCCCGTGCTCGCGGGATGACACCAGGCCGTCGTCCCCGACGGCCTCCGCCGCGACGATCAACGCCGCGTCGCTGCCGCGCACGTCGATCGCGGCGCACGCCACGAGGGTGCCCACCCCCTCGGCAGTCAGAGCGGAGGAGTCGAGCACACCGTCGAGCAGGTCGACGAGCAATCTCGCTCGGCGCTCGGCGCGGATCGCCGAGACGGCATCGCGTTTGAACGTCACGAGCGCAGCCACATGCGCGGCTCGTTCGAGCGTGGGGCGCGCGATGTCATCGAGAAGGGGGTCGTCGTCGTCGGCGACCATGGCTCCGAGCACCCGGTCGACCCCGAGGATCGCCACGACCAACCAGCGTCGCCCGTCGGCGTCGATCGACACGGCGTGACCGCTCGTCCGGCTCTGGCGGATCGCATCGACGAGCGGCCGGCGGCGCGGCAGACCGGCTCGGTCGTCGGCCGCCGTGCCGAGCGGATGCCCGGCCTCATCGACCGCGCGCACGCGACGCTCGAGTCGGTCAGACACGGTGCCGACGAGATCGATCAGCGTCGCCCCCGAGACGACGGCAGCCGTGAGTTCTTCGTGGATGCCGCTCACGATCTGGGTCGCGGCGAGATGACGTTCGAGCTCTCGGTACGCGCCCTCGGCATGGGCGCGAGCGGCAGCGCTCTCGGCCAGCACCCGAGCGCTGCGCAGCACGGAGGCTGCATGGTCGGCGAACGCCGAGAGCAGCAGCACCTCGTCGGGAGTGAAGTCGTGCGCGAAGCGGTTGCAGGCGAACAGCGCCCCGAGCACCTCGTCGCCGACGGCCAACGGCACGCCGAGGAACGACACCAGCCCCTCGCGTGCGACCGCTCCGTCGATTCCAGGATCGTGGGGAGCATCGGCCATGTGCGTGTACTCCCGCACCCACGCCGGCTCCCGCGCGCTCGCGACCAAGCTCGCCAGGCCGAACCCGGCGGGCACGAGCAGGTCACGGAACTCGTGCGTCACCGTGCCTGCCGAATATCTCACTCGCAGGTCACCGCGCGCGTTGTCGACCTCTGAGAGGTAGGTGACGTCGGTGCCCATGAGTTCGTGCGCGCGGTCGACGAGTCGCCTGAGCACATCGGTCACGTCCTGCAGCCGAACCAGCTCACGCGCCGTCGAGAAGAGCGCCTCGAGCTCGACCGTCCGCCGGCGCAGGCGCGCAGTCACCTGCTGCGACTCGCGCACCACGCCGAGCAGCTCCTCGACCTCTGCGGCGGCGAGGTCGGCCTCGGCGAGCAGTTGTGCGAGCGCCGTCGTGCGCTCGCCGGGCTCTGCACGCGTCGCAGCCACGACCTCGCGCAGCAGCGCGGACGGAGTCGCGCGGTTCTCAGCCAACGAGCCTCCTCGGGCAGCGGACATCGGGGTCTCCGCAGTCTACGAGAGCGGAATCCCGGCGGCGGGCGCCGCCGCCTCACCGGAGGGGAACACGGGTGCCCGGCGCTCGGCGAACGCCGCCAGGCCTTCGCGCGCGTCATCACTGGCGAACGCCTGCTGCCCCAGCCGCGCCTCGAGCCGGAATGCCTCGCCTTCGGGCAGATCGGCCAGTGCGCGGACCGCCCGCTTGACCGTGGCGAGCGCGGTGCTGCTCTTCGTGATCAGCTCTTCGGCGACGCCCATCGCCTCATCGTGCAGGGCGGCTGCCGGCACGACGCGGTTGACGAGCCCGTACCTCAGGGCCGTCTCGGCGTCGATCCGCGTTCCGCGGAGCATCAGGTCCATCGCGAACGCGTAGGGGATCTGACGGATCAGCCGCACGAGCGTGCCGCCGGCCGGCACCACGCCCACACCGGTCTCCGGCAGCGCGAACTCTGCGCCGGCGGAGGCGAGGCGGATGTCGGTCGACAGCATGATCTCGAACCCTCCACCGAGGCAGAGCCCGTTGATCGCGGCGATCACCGGCTTCTCGAGCGTCGAGTGCTTCTGGTGTGCGGCGTCCCACTCGCTGATGTCGAAGCGCTCCGCGGTGAGCGCCGGGATGGATTCGCCCAGGTCGGCGCCGACGCAGAAGGCGCGGTCGCCGGCTCCGGTGAGCACGGCGACCGCGATGCGCGGATCGTCGCGGACCTCGGCGAACGCGGCGCCGAGCTCGTCGTACATCGCCAGCGTCAGCGCGTTGAGCTTCTCGGGCCGGTCGATCGTGATGACGCCGATACGGTCGGTGCGATCGAGACGGATGCCCATCAGATCGCGCCTCCGGTGCGCAGCGCCTCGACCTCGTCGACCGAGAATCCGAGGAAGTCGCTCAGCACCGCGGCGGTGTGCTGCCCTATGTCGGGTGCGAGGCCCGCCGTGTGCGGAGGCGTGCGA
Source organism: Microbacterium sp. AC145 (assembly GCF_979258505.1). Lineage (NCBI taxonomy): Bacteria > Bacillati > Actinomycetota > Actinomycetes > Micrococcales > Microbacteriaceae > Microbacterium > Microbacterium sp. AC145. The sequence continues at coordinate 3,476,170 of NZ_OZ409859.1, read as the reverse complement.
TCGAGCTTGACCGGCGACCCGAACGTGCGGAGCGACCCGTGGCCGGGATACTCGGTGTCGACGATCATGCCCCGGGCGGCGATCTGCGGGTCCTCGACCACCTCGCCGATGTCCTTGACGGCGCTGAGCGGCACCAGATCGCCGGCCAGAGTCTCGAGCTCGGCCTTGGTGCGATCGGCGAACCACCGCACCACCATGGGGCGGACCCGCTCTCGGTAGACGTCCGCATCGAAGCGGGTCGCCATGTCGTGCAGGTCGGGGTTCTCCGCCCAGTCGCCGGCAGTGCCGAACGTCTCGCAGGAGATCCGCCAGAACTTGTCGGTGTACCCGCCGAAGAACACGAACCCGTCGCGGCAGGGGAACAACTCGTAGGGACGCACGAACGGATGCTGGTTGCCGAGGGGCTTCGGAACCACGCCGTCGGCCGTGTAGGCCACGACGGCGTTCTCGGTGAGAGTGAGCACCGAGTCCTGCTGGGAGATGTCGACGAGCTGGCCCTCGCCGGTCTGCTCGGCGTGGCGGAGCGCGGCGAGGATGCCGATCACGCCGTAGAGACTGGCCGCGAGGTCGCCGATGATCGTGCCGACACGGGTCGGCGCTCCGCCCGCCTCGCCGTTCATCGACCACAGTCCGCCGGTGGCCTGGGCGCTGTTGTCATACGCGGGGCGCAGCCGGTACGGCCCCGACTGCCCGTAGCCGCTGAGTGCCGCGTAGACCAGACGCGGGTTCACCGTGCGCAGCCGCTCGTATCCGTGCCCGAGGCGGTCCATGGTGCCGGGGCGGAAGTTCTCGACCAGCACGTCGGCCCGCGCCACGAGCCGGTCGAGCACCTCTGCGGCACCGGGACTCTTGAGATTCAGGGTCACCCCGAGCTTGTTGCGGTTGAACTGTGCGAAGAAGCCGCTCAGCGGCTCCTCGCCCTCCCGCGGCAGCAGCGGCGGGAACGTTCGGGTGTAGTCCGGGTCGTCGGGGTTCTCGACTTTGATGACGGTGGCCCCGAGGTCGGCGAGGATCATCGAGCAGTACGGACCGGCGACGACCCTGGTCACATCGACCACCACCACCCCGGCGAGCGAGCCTGGCCCGGCATCCACTCCTCCGAGGCTGTTGAGCAGAGCACGCGTGGTGTCGTCGATCATCGAGCGGTTCCTTCCGGGGTGGGGTCGGCGGCGGCACGCTGAGCGGCTCGCCGCGTGGTGCGGTGGAGCAGGGTCGCGGATACGAGGGTGACGAGGCCGGCGACCACGATGTAGAGGGAGATCGCCCAGGAGCCGCCGAACACGGCGAGCAGCTCGAGATAGATCATCGGCACGAAGGCCGAACCGACGATCGTCCCGATCCCGAGTGCGAGAGACATGCCCGTGTACCGGATGCGCACGTCGAACGACTGCGCGTACAGCACGCCGAGCGTGCCGTAGGTGGCGCAGAAGCCGATCGTCGTGGCGATGTAGGCGACGTAGGCCGCGGCGAGACTGCCCGTGTCGATCAGCCAGAAGGCGGGGAACGCGAGCAGCACCGACACGACGGTCCCGATGGCGAAGACCTTCGCGACCCCGAAGCGATCGGCCAGGCGGCCCGCCAGCGGAAGCCCGCCCAGGGCCAGCACCGAGCAGATCGTGGCGATCGTGAGCATCTCGGGCTGGGTGTGACCCACGAACTGGGTGCCGTAGGTGAGGCTGAACGTGAAGAGCATGTAGAAGACGGCTCCGATGACCGCGAAGCTGAGGGCTGCGAGGATCACCTGTGCAGGATGCGTCCGCAGCGTCTCCCACAGCGGAACCCGCGCCGCCTTGCCGGCGTCGCGCATCTTCTCGAACTCGGGTGTCTCGCTGATCTTGAGGCGGATGAAGAGTCCCACCAGCACCAGCACCGCGCTGATCAGGAACGGCACCCGCCACCCCCAGGCCGCGAATGCGTCACCCGGAAGCGCCACGAGCGGCAGGAACACGAGCGTCGACAGCGTCAGACCGAGCGCGAGGCCGACCTGCGGGAAGCTGCCGAGGAACGCGCGACGCCGAGGCTCGGCGTGCTCGACGACGAGCAGGACCGCCCCACCCCACTCGCCGCCGAGGGCGAAGCCCTGCACGAACCGCAGCACCATGAGCAGGATCGGCGCTGCGACCCCGATCGCCGCGTAGGTCGGCAGGAGACCGATGAGGAAGGTGGCGATGCCCATGAGCACGAGCGAGATGACGAGCATCCGCTTGCGCCCGATGCGATCACCGAAATGCCCGAACACGATCGATCCCAGGGGCCGGCCGAAGTACCCGACCGCGATGCCGCCGAAGGCGAGGATCGTGCCGACCAGCGGGTCGTAATCGGGGAAGAAAAGGCCGTTGAGGATGAGTGCCGCTGCCGTCGAGTAGGCGAAGAAGTCGAACCACTCGACGGTGGTGCCGACGACGCTGGACGCGACGATCGTGCGGATCTGCGACGGTGCCGCCGTGGGCGCTTGCTGCGTCGTGGTGGATGCCGAGGTCATTGTTTCCCTTCCACCGGTGTCTGCGCTGACTCCGGATCGAGCCAGCCTGACAGCGGCGGACCCGTCCGGACCATGTCTGCCGCAGACACAATCAGCTGCATGCTGTGGCCCTCAACCACACAGCAGTAGGGCGCGACGAACGCGAAGCCGACGGACCGTCAGCCTCGGGCGAGGCGACGCCAGGCGAGCTCTGCGAGCACGGATGCCTGCAGCGGCAGCACCGCGTCGTCGAAGACCGCACGCTCGGAATGCAGAGGCATCGGGCCGGAGTCCGGCGCCGCGCCGACGAAGACCAGTGCTCCCGGCACCTCCTGCAGCACATACGAGAAGTCCTCCGATGCCATCGACGGGGCCTCGAGCCGCGTCACGCGCTCGGGGCCGACGAGTTCATCGAGCACGGCCAGCACTTCGCGCGTCTCGGCGGGGTCGTTGTAGGTGACCGGGTAGGAGGCGATGAACTCGGCATCCAATCGGCATCCGTTCGCCTCGGCGATGCCGGTGAGGAGCACGGGGAGCTGTTCGCGCACCGTGTCGAGCGTCGCCGTCGAGAGGGTGCGGATATTCGCCTCGAGGCTCACGGTGGCCGCGAGCACGTTGCTCGCCTCGGAATCGCTGCTGAGACGCGTGATCGAGATCACGGCCTGATCGGTCGCCGGAAGGCGGCGGGCGGCGAACGTCTGCACCGCGAGGATCAGCTGTGCGGCCACGGGCACCGGATCGATGCCCAGCTGCGGGAAGGCGGCATGGCCGCCGGTCCCGTGCAGGGTGAGCCGCAGCGCGCTGGCGCTCGCCATCATCGCTCCCTCTCGGGTCACGAGCTGACCGCGCGGTGTCGCACTGTCGACGTGGATCGCGTAGGCGGCGACCGGGCGTTCGCCCGCCGCGTCGAGCACGCCCTCCTCGATCATGATGCGCCCGCCGGCCTGCCCCTCCTCACCTGGCTGGAACATGAAGACGACCGTGCCGGGAAGCTCCTCGCGTCGATCGACCAGCAGCCGCACCGCTCCGAGGACCCCCGCCATGTGCAGGTCATGCCCGCACGCGTGCATCGCGCCCGACGTCGAGGCGAACGGCAGGCCCGTCGCCTCGGTGATCGGCAGACCGTCCATGTCACCGCGCAGCAGCACCACGGGCCCGGGGCGTCCACCACGCAGAACCGCCGTCACCGACGAGAGGGAGGAGCCGGTGGTGATCTCGAGCCCGAGCCCCTCGAGCTCGCGCAGCAGGATCTGCTGCGTCTGCGGAAGGTCGAGACCGATCTCCACGACCTCGTGCAGCTCCCGCCGCACCGCGAGCAGGCGGTCGCGAAGCTCCTCGGCGGCGACCTCGAAGTCCGTGTCGAACTGGGAACCCATCAGAACTGCATCCTCTCTCCGAGAACAGGAACCGCATCGAGCAGGTCCTGCGTATAGGGGTCGGCGGGGTGAGCGAGCAGAGCCTCGGTCGCTCCCGCCTCGACGAGCCTGCCGTGACGCATCACGCACACCTCGTCGCTGATGTATCGCACGACCGCGAGGTTGTGCGAGATGAAGAGCATCGACAGGTCGAGCTCCTGCTGCACTTCGCGCAGCAGATTGAGGATCGCGCCCTGCACCGACACGTCGAGTGCGCTGGTCACCTCGTCGGCGATGAGCACCGACGGCTCACCGGCGAGCGCGCGTGCGATCGTGACCCGCTGCCGCTGGCCCCCTGAGAACGCACCGGGACGCTCGCCCGCGCGGTCGGGGTCGACGTGCACCTGGGCGAGGAGTCCGCGCACCCGGGCTATGCGCTCGTCACGGGTCCAGCGGCGACCGGTCGAACGCAGCGCCTCAGCGATCGAATCGCCGATGGGCATGAGCGGATCGAGAGCCGAGAACGGATCCTGGAAGACGAGCTGCATGCGTCGACGCGCTCGCCGCGCGGCCGAGCCGCCACCGATCGTCTCGACTCCGTCGACCCGGATCGAGCCTGCCTCGGGGCGCACGAGCCCGACAGCGGCGGCGGCGATCGTGCTCTTGCCCGAGCCGGACTCGCCGACGAGCCCCACGGTGCGCCCCTTCGGGACCGTCAGGCTCACCGATTCGACCACGCGGGTGCGGCCGTAGCGGACCGAGAGGTCCGTGATCTCGAGCGCGTTCACACCGGTACCTCCTGGTCGTGGGCGGGGGTGCCTGTCTGCTGACCCGCACCGACCTGCCGGGCATCGTCGAGCGCCTCGGGCACGAGCTCCGGCGGGATCACCGGCAGCGGCTGCGTGCGATCACTGGTCATGTCGGGCAGGCAGGCGATGAGCGCCTGCGTGTACGGATGCTGCGCGTCCTCGCGGATGCGCTCGGCGTCGAGGGTCTCGACCATGCGTCCGTCCTTCATGACGATCACCCGATCGCAGAACGCCGAGACCAGGGCGATGTCGTGCGAGATGAAGACGATCGCCGCCCCCGTCTCCTCCTGCGCGCGGTGCAGCACGCCCATCACCTGACGCTGCACGGTGACGTCGAGCGCAGTCGTCGGCTCGTCCGCGATGATCAGCCTCGGTGCGCCGGTGAGCGCCATGCCGATCATCGCCCGCTGGCGCATGCCGCCGGAGAACTCGTGCGGGTATTGGCTCAGTCGCGAGGCCGCATCGGGAATGCCGACCGCGGTCAGCGCGTCGGCCGCACGGGCACGCGCCTCTCGCGGCCGCAGCCCCATGTGCACCTCGGGGACCTCTGTGAGCTGGCGGCCGATGGTGAGGGCCGGGTTGAGAGAGGTGAGCGGATCCTGGAAGACCATGCCCAGCTCGACTCCCAGTCGGGCGCGATCCGAGGCCGTGAGCGCTCGGGTCATGTCGATGTCGTCGAAGCGGTGGGATGCCGTCGTGATGACCGCGTCGTCACCGAGCAACCCGGCGAGCGCCATCGCGGTGAGCGACTTCCCGGAGCCCGATTCGCCGACGATGCCGACGATCTCGCCGCGCGCGATCCGCAGATCCACGCCGCGGACCCGTTCGACGACGCCGCCGTCGGCGGTGCCGAAGGCGATGTGCAGGTCGGTGATCTCGGCGACGATGTCTGCGGTCGATTCCGAGGAGTCCCCGATCGCACCTCGGCGGCGGGAGGCGAGTGTGACGGCCCCGGCGGCCCGTGCGGCGACGGCACGGAACCCGGCTCCGCGCGTTCCGGCGACGGCCTCGCTCAACAGGGTGAAGACGAGACCGGCGAGCACGATGGCGATGCCGGGGCCGACCGCGGCGAGCGGGTTGATGTAGATGCGCAGGATCCCCTCCTGCAGCATCCGACCCCAGTCGTAGGCCGGTGCCTGGACACCGAGACCGAGGAAGGACAGACCGGCGAACGAGAGCAGCGTGACGCTCGCCGTGGCGGCGGCGTTGACGAAGAAGGGGTTCGCGATGTTCGGCAGCACGTGCCGCAACAGGATGCCGACCGGCCCCACGCCGACGACACGTGCGGCGCGCACGTAGTCCCGACCAGACACCGACGACGCGAGGTTGTAGACGAGGCGGGCGAACGACGGCACGCCGGCGAAGCCGATGGCGAGCATCGCACCCGTCGCCGTCGCGCCCCAGATCACGGTGAAGAAGAGCACCATGAGCAGCCACGGAAACGCGAGCAGGATGTCGAGGAGGCCCGTGAACATGCGGCGCGGGTGCTTCGGGAGGATGCTGGCCACGAGCCCGAAGACGACGCCACCCGCGAGGGCGATCAGCGTCGAGCCCAGGGTGAGCAGCAGAGTGAGTCTGGTCGCCGTGAGCACCCTGGCCAGGATGTCGCGACCCAGCTCGTCGGTGCCGAACGGATGGGCCGCGCTCGCACCCAGCAGACGCGACGAGACGTCGGTGGTATCGGCGGCCGGACCCCAGATCGCGGGGCCCGCGAGGGCGAGGAAGAGCAGCAGCGCACTGCCGACCAGGGCCGCGATCGTGGTGGGGGTCAGAAGTTTCTTGCGCACGGACATGTCTCAGCCCTCCGTGATCGACGAGCGCGGATCGATGGTGGCGAGGATCACGTCGACGACGAGGTTCACACCGAGCACGATGAGCGCGTAGACGATGACGACGCCCTGCACCATCGGATAGTCCTTCGCGCCGACCGACGACACCATGATCGTGCCGAGACCGGGAATGGCGAACACCGTCTCGATGAGCACGGTCGCCGCTGTGAGGCCGGCGAGGATCAGACCTCCGACGGTGAGCGACGCGGTCACGATGTTCGGCAGCGCGTGCCGCAGGTACACGAGTCGCCGCGGCAGGCGCTTGGCTCGGGCGGTGGTCATGTAGGTCGTGTCGAGCACTGCGAGCATCTCGACCTGCACGATGCGCACGAGGTATGCCATCGGTCCGATCGCGAGGGCGATGACCGGCAGCACGGCGTCCGCCGGCTGACCCCACCCGGCTGCGGGCAGCCATCCGAGCTGCACGGCGAAGAGCGAGATCAGAGCCACCGCCACCAGGAAGCTCGGCACGGCGATGAGGATGCCGAGCACTGCCGAGAGCGTGATCGAGAGGCCACGACGTCGACCGGACCTGGCGAGCACCGCTGCCCCGATGCCGGCGGGCAGAGCGGCGACCACGGCGATGACGAACGCGAGGACCGCGAGCAGCAGCGTCGTCGGGAAGCGCTGTGCGATGACGTCGGCCACGGGTCGCTGCAGTCGCACCGACGTGCCGAGGTCACCGGTGAAGAGCCCCCCGACGAAACGGAAGAACTGCTCCCACATCGGTCGGTCGAGCCCGAGCTGCGCTCTCGTCGCCTCGACGAGCTGCGGTGTCGCGCTCTGGCCCAGGGCCGCACGCACGGGGTCACCGGGCACGAGGTACATGAGCAGGAAGGAGGCGACGATCACCACGGCCAGGGAGATGACGAGGCGTCCGAGGCGGCGGATCAGGAACGCGGTGCGCGGCGACAGCCCCCGGCGCAGGCGGCGCTCCTCCACCCGCGCCGCCAGGGCGGCCGTGGTCGCCTCGACCACCTCGGCGGTCGCGGGAGGAGGAGTCATCGTCATGTCAGCCCAGCATCCGGATCGAGGTGGGCTGGATGTAGTTCGGCTGGTCGAAGACCGCGCCGGACTGATAGGTGGGCAGGATGTTGTCGGTCACCGGGAAGACGTCGAACCGCTCCATGAGCTCGGCCTCGGCATCCTGCCAGATGCCGCACGTGTCCTCCGGGCTGGCGCTGGAGGCCTCGTCGACGAGCGCCGAGTACTCGGGGTTGTCGACCCACATGAAGTTCAGTCCGCCGTCGGTGGGCATGGCGCCGTTGAAGAACGTCGACAGCACGAGGGGCCCACCCGGGGCGACCTGGATCCATCCGGTGTCCCAGTCGAACGTCGACCAGAGCTGCTCCGACCAGGCGGCGGCGTCGTTCGCGGCGAGCTCGGTCGTCACGCCCAGGGCGTCCCATGTCTCCTTGACGAGCTCCGCCGCGGGGGCGTGCGTCGAGGTCGGGGCGTTGTAGACGAACTTGACGGTCAGCGGCTCGCCGTCCTTGTAGCGCAGGCCGTCGGACTCGAGCATCCATCCGGCCTCATCGAGCAGCTCGCCCGCGCGGTCGACGTCGGTGTCCGGCATCTCCCACTTCGGGCCGTCGGCCACGCACAGCAGCGGCGTCTTGGTGATGAGCGAGACGGGATCGAGACCCTCGCCGTCGGCGATGACCGTGCCGACCTCGTCGCGATCGATCGAGATCGACAGGGCCTCGCGCACGAGCGGATCGGCGAACGGGCGCCCCTCCTTCTCGTTGAAGAGCATCATGCCGACCGGATTGCGCACACCCACATGGGTGAGTCCGGCCGCGTCGAGACGGGCACGGTCGGCGCCCGAGATCGTCGCGGCGTTGATCTCTCCCGAGACCAGCAGGTTCGCCGCCGTGCTCTCGTCGGTGACGACGCGGGCTTCGATCGTGTCGGGAAGTCCCTCGGTCTCGCTGGTGACGTCGTCAGGACCCCACGTGTAGTCGTCGCGCTTGGTGAACGTGTAGGTGTCCCCCGGCTTGACGTCGCTCAGCCCGAAGAGTCCCGTGCCGTCGGTGGTGTCCGACAGCGCGGTCGGGTCGGCGAGACCGGCGTCGCAGACCATCAGGATGGTGCCGGCGTTGACCGCGAGGAACGGCGAGTTCACGGTGCTCGTCACCGTGACGGTGCTGCCGTCGGCGACCGCCGAGACGTTCTCGTCGATCACCGAGCCGTACGAGAACGTCGCGTTCGCCGGGTCGGCGTTGTAGTTCAGGTTGTCGGCGACGGTCTGGGCGGTGAACTCCGATCCGTCGGCGCAGGTGATGCCGTCTTTGAGGGTGAAGACGACCTCGGTGCCCGTCTCCTCCCAGCTCTCGGCGAGCCACGGCTCGAACTCGCCGTCGGGCGTGACCGAGATCAGCGACTCGTAGGCGAGGCTCACGACGCCCCAGGTGTCGGGGGAGATCGCCTTCATCGGGTTGAGGTCGCCCGGATCGTCGTTCACGGCGGTGACGAAGGTGCCACCCGAGACGAAGTCACCCTCGGCGGGGGCTCCGTTCGCGTCGGTCGAGCCCGCGCACGACGTCAGCGTCAGCGCGAGGACGGAGAGAGCGGCGGCCACGGGTACTGCGGTACTGCGTTTCATAGCGATCTCCTGATTTCGGGTGGGGGTGATGCTGTGGAGCGGTCGATCAGCGGACGGGCACCTCGGCCGACAGCCGCGCGAGCGGCCCTGCGGCTTTGACCGTCACGTTCACGGTGGGCAGTGTCGTGTAGGGCACGTGGGTCTCGAGGACTTCGACGACCGAGACCTGCAGCGGGTCGGCTCCGGCCTGGATCGCCTTCGCGATCGCGGCCTCGGATGCCTGTTCGATGGCGGCCTCACGGTCGCCCATCGGTGCCATCTGGTCGGCCCTGCCGCCGGCGAGCGAGATGGCCGCACCGACCGCATTGGCGACGCCGCCATGATCGGGGCGCAGGATGCTGCCCGCGCTCGCGAGCCGGTCGGGGACGAGGAACCCGCCACCGCCGACCACGACGAGCGGAATGTCCATCCGGCCGAGGGAGAGTCGTTCGACGGCCTCCTCCAGTCGGTCTGCGACGACGGCGAGCGCCCTCTCGAGGGCCTCGGTCACCGACGAGCTCAGCGGCGGGAGAGTGCGACCGGCGACCGGGCTCCCGGCCAGCGCCGCCGCGTCCGTCAGCGTGGGAGTGGACCCGCCGAACAGCAGCCCGTCCCTGTCGATGCGGTATCCGACCGAGTCGGGGCCGACCCGACCGGAGGCGACGTCGATGACCGTGCCTCCGCCGATGCCGACGCTGAGGATGTCCGGCATCCGGAAGTTCGTGCGCACGCCGCCGATCTCGCGCGGCAGCGTCGACTCGCGGGGGAAGCCGCCGACGACCACCCCGAGGTCAGAGGTCGTGCCTCCCACGTCGATCACGATCGCGTCGTCGTGTCCGGAGAGGTAGGCGGCACCGCGGATGGAGTTCGCGGGGCCGGAGCCGATGGTCAGCACGGGATACTGCGCCGCGTAGTCGAGCGACATCAGCGTGCCGTCGTTCTGCGCGAAGAAGGTGGTCGCGTCGAGCCCCTCCTCGGCGACGACGGTGACGAGCGCCTCGGTCACCGAACGGGCGACGCTGTACAGCGCCGCGTTGAGCAGAGTCGCGTTCTCACGCTCGAGCAGCCCGGTGGGGCCGATGTCCTGACTCAGGAAGACCCGCGCGTCCTGGCCGAGATGGCCGCGCAGCAGCTCAGCGACCTCGAGCTCCTGCTCGGGCGATGACGGACTGAAGATGCCGGCGACGGCGATCGCGTCGAAGTGGCCGAGTCCGTCGACGAAGCGCAGGATGCCGTCGCGATCGAGCGGCGAGATGGGGGTGCCGTCGACCATGTGGCCGCCGCCGAGCATCGCCGAGCCCGCCAGCACCATGCGCACGAGGTCGTCCGGCCAGCCGGTGAGCGGCGGGTACTCGGTCGCAGCCGGTGCACCGAGGCGGATCATCGCGACCCGGTCGAGCTGGCGACGCTGCACGATCGCGTTGGTCGCATGGGTGGTGCCCAGCATGACCCGGGAGACGCGGGAGCGGTCGTCGCCGATCGCGGCCAGCACATCGCTGATGCCGGCGCGGATGCCGCCGGTGATGTCGTCGGTCGTGGCCCTCTTGGTCCAGGCGAGCACGCGCCCCTCGCCGTCGAGCACGACGGCGTCGGTGTTGGTGCCGCCGACGTCGACGCCGATCGAGAGATCACGGGCGGTCATCGGGACACTCCTTCGAACGGGACATAGGGCAGGTCGTATCCGAAGGCGGCGGGGCCCGCCAGCTGCAGCCCCCTGGGGGTGCGCCAGATCGGATCGCAGGCCCAGGCGAGCACCGAGACGCGCTGTCCGAAGCGGAGCATCTCGGTCGTGATGGCGTGGCCGGTCTCGGCGTCGATGATCGTGATGAGGTCGGGGACGCTCACCAGCACCTCGCCGTCTTCGAGCACCAGGAGGTTCTCGTTCTGCAGTTCGAGACGCTGCAGGCGTCCGCGATCGGCGCCTGTGCCGGTGATCGTGACCGAGCCGCGCACGAAGCCGCCGACGGTGCGGCGGTCGAGGTCGGTGATCTTGCCCGTCATGAGCACTCGGGCGTCGAGCTCTGCGGCGACGGCCGCGACCGGCTCGGACGATGACATCAGGGCGTGACCGACGCGGATGGCCGCGCTCACGGTGCCCTCGATCACGGCGCCCCGCACGGTCTCGGCGGTCATCGGATAGTGCGCGCCGATGCAGATCGAACCGCTCGCCACGGTGAGGGCGCGAGCGTGCCGCTCGAGCCAGTGCAGGTCGATCGTCTTCATCACCGAGATGTTGCCGACGACGTCGCTCTGCACCGCCCACTCGCACGGGACACCGGCGACGTTCATGGCGACCATCGCGGCGTCGGGGAATGCACGTCCCATGCCGTCTGCGTCGAGCACCTTCAGGCCGAGTCGCGCGGCCCAGCCGATGGGCTGGACGCCGTTGCTGCCGCCGATCTCCGCCGCCATGAGGGTGGTGACCTTGCGGCCGAGGAGCTGCTCGGCCTCGGCGAGGAGCGCGTGGATCTGGCCCGTGGCGGAGAGCATCTCGATGCCGACCGTCGGAGCACCGATGCCGGACATCAGGATGACGACGTCGTCGGCTCCCAGATCGTCGACCGTCACCAGCGGGACGGGACCGTGTGCGCGGAGCGCGTTCTCGACCATGATCTGAGCGGTGTACACGGCGCCGCCGCCGCCGGTGCCGAAGATCGCGGTGCCGATGCCGAGCGCGGCGATGTCGTCTGCCGTGATCTCGGTGATCCGCGCCGCAGGAGGTGCGGCGGATGAAGTCTGGGCCATGTGTCTCACCGTACGGATGCTTCCGACGGCGGACAATGTTTCGCGCATCCAGTGTTTCGAGGCATACTGTGCCGATGGCACAGTACTCTCTGCGTGATCTGCGCGATGACGCCGACAGGCTCGGTCTGCGTCTGCATGCGGGCCCCGTCGACGATCGTCAGGTCGTCCGCGTCGACCTGGCCGCGATCGACCGCCTCGACGCTCTGGCGACCGGCACGCTCGCGATCATCGGCGGCGACGAGCAGCCTCCGCCGTTCCGTATCGACGTGGCCCTGCGGCAGGCGAGCGCGCGCCGCCTCGCCGGCCTGGTCTTCACCGCACCGCTCACCCTCGCCGAGACCGCCAGGGTGCTCGCGGATCGCGGCGGAGTCCCCGTCTTCTCGGCGACCGGCGTGGGCGCGGCGGACCTCGCCAAGACCGTCGATCGGGCGATCTCGGGTGGTGCCTCCGAGGCCATGATGCGGGGTGCGCACGCCATCACGATCGCCACCGAGACAGCCGCCGCCGAGGGGAGCTCGACCCACAGCATCCTCGCGGCGGCCGGCGGGGCGCTGGGCACCGAGCTGACTATCGACGCCGACGCATCCGTCTCGTGGACCGACGCCGATGCCGTCTTCATCGGCGAGGTGCCCATCGGCCGACTCGTCGCCGCACCCAGCGACGGCGCCACCGAGGTCTCGCTGCCGGTCATCGCCTCGCTGCTCTCCCGAGTCGCCCAGAGGCAGAGTCGCGATCGGTACGCCCCCACCCAGTCGCGAGCCGATCTGCTCGTCGAGCTCGTGCTCGCCGACTCGTCGCGCGCCGAGGGCTTCGTCGCACAGGCCGCCCGACTCGGGTTGCCGCTCTCGCAGTCGCACGCGGTCGCCTGGCTCGCTCCGACCCGTCCGAGCGATCCCGACGCCCGAGCGCCGCGCAGCGTGCAGCCGGCACTCGAGCTGTTCGCACTGCAGCTCGTCGAGGCCCGCGATGAGATGTGGCACGTCGCGTTCCTGCAGGACGACCTCATGCTCGTGTGCACCGAGGAGCACGGTGCCGGCGACCACCAGCGGCGCGTGCGCGAGGTCGCCGTGCTCGTGCAGCGACAGGCGCGCGAGCTCGCCGGAACGGACTGGGCGTACACGCTCGGGCTCGGCACTCCGCAGCTCGGCGCGCTGGGCCTGCGGCAGTCGGCGGCCGAGGCGCGCATCGCCGCCGAGTCGGCGATCGCCGCCGGGCGCGTGGGCGGCGTCGAGCTGACGGACGTCACGGGCCTTCGCCGGGTGCTGCTCGACCTCTACGCCTCGCCGATCAGCCGCGAGCTGCTGCACGACATCCTGCGTCCGCTCGACGACCTCGGCCCGGAGCGCGCCCTGCAGTCGGTGCGCACTCTGCTCGTCTACCTCGCCCATGAGGGCTCGCTCGTGCATGCCGGGAAGGAGCTGATGCTGCACCCGAACGGGGTCGGGTATCGGATGCGTCGGATCCGCGATCTGCTCGGCATCGACCTGAGCGACCCCGATGCGCGCTTCGCGGTCGAACTCGCCTGCCGGGTGCGGCTTCTCGGCTCGGGCTAGGCGAGCTCGGCACGCAGCGCCGCCCCGTCGGCGTCGAGATGCGGGGCGCGGGCGAGACGCACCGTGCCGTTCGTGCCGAGTGCCGAGCGCGCGATCGAGACGCCGTCATCGTGCTCGATCAGATCCAGCGCGCGGGACTGCGGCCCGCGAGCGGCGTCTTCGGGAGTGCGCACACGGGCGACGAGCACCCTCGCCTCCTGCAGACACGAGACCACCGTGTCGACAGCCAGGGATCCGACCCGCGATCCGAGAACCGCCTCGAGCTCGTCGCGGCCCTCGACGCGCGCCTGATTGCCCGCCCACCTCGGCCTGCCGAGCACGTCGCCGAGGTCGAGCGCCGTCACCAGCCGCGCGAACATCGCGTCGTTGGTCGCGCCGAGCACGACCTGTCCGTCTGCCGCGGCGAAGGCACGGTACGGCACGATCGACGGATGCGAGCTGCCCCACGGCTTCGACGGAGGACCACCCGCCGACGTCGCGGCGATCACGGTGCCGAGCGAGCTCACAGCGGTCGCGAAGAGCGAGAATTCGAGGCGTCGGCCGGTGCCGGTGCGGCCGCGTTCGAGGAGCGCTGCCAGCACCCCGTTGATCATCGACATCCCGGTCGCGATGTCGACCATCGCCACCCCGGACCGCACGGGGTCGGCGCCCTCATAGCCCGTGACATGCATGAGACCCGATTCCGCCTCGACCGTCACCGCGGTGCCCGGCTCGGCCGCGAGCGGCCCCGTCTGGGAGAAGCCGCTGATCGACGCGTAGACGAGACGAGGGAATCTCTCGCACATCTCGCCGGCACCGATGCCGAGCCGGTCGGCGACACCCGGCCGGAAGCTCTCGACCACGACATCGGCAGTGCCGATGAGCGCGTGGGCGACCTCTCGGTCGGCCGGATCGGCGAGGTCGAGCGCGATGCTGCGCTTGCCCCGGTTGATGGCGTGGAAGTAGGCGCTCGCCCCGTGCACGAACGGCGGGCCCCAATGCCGGGTCTCGTCACCGATGCCCGGCTGTTCGACCTTGATGACGTCGGCGCCCAGCTCGGCGAGCGTCATCGTCGCGTACGGCCCCGCGAGCAGGCGCGTGAAGTCGATGACGCGCACTCCCTGCAGCGGGCGGAACTCCTCGGTGTCGGTCATGAGCCGTCCCTCAGCGGAGGAAGACCCGCTCGCCGCGGATCCACGTCTCGGCGACGCGCACGGCGGCGATCTCATCGGCGGGCACCGAGAAGACATCGCGATCGAGCACGGCGAAGCTGCCGTCGAAGCCGGGTGCCAGAGAACCGACTCCCGACAGCGGAGACAGCAGGGCGGCACGAGAGGTGTACAGCAGCAGAGCCTGCGGCACGGTGATCGCGGCCTCTGCGCCGAACTCGACGCCGTTGTAGGTGCGGCGACGCACGGCGGCCTCGACGGACAGCATCACATCGTCGGCGCCGCTCCAGGCGGTCGCGGGACGGTCGGATGACAGCGCCAGCGGTTCGAGCCCGGCGTAGAGCCGAGCGATCGGGTAGGCATCGGGCACCTGCTCGACCCGCAGCGCCCTCTCGTAGCCGTCGTACTCCGCGAAGAAGAACACCGTGTGCGTCGCGATGCCGAACCTCATGCGCGCCGACCGCAACCGCGCGAGATAGGCGTCGCTCACGATGGTGGCGTGCTCGATGCGCACGGACGGGATGCCGTCGAGCCAGGGCTCCGCGTCCTCGAAGAGCTCGACGACGCGGTCGAGCGCCCTGTCGCCCATCGCGTGCACGGCGAGCTGCACGCCGTTGCGTCGCGCCCAGTCGCCGGCCGCGAGCACGTCGGCGTCGTCGACCAGCCGCAGGCCGTGGTCGCACGAGTCCGGGTAGGCCTCGTGCACCCAGGCCGTGCGGTTCGAGTAGGCGCCGTCGAGCACGACCTTCACCCCTGCGATGCGCACCGGCCCCTCGCGGTCGTCGACCGAGAGATCCGCGAGCGGTGCGGCGGGGTCCCACCCGGGGTACAGGGCGACCCGCGTGCGCAGTCCGCGTTCGGCAGCGGCACGGAAGGTCTCGAGCGGACGATCGATGCGCGACGACAGCAGGTCGCACACGGCGACGATGCCCCGCGACGACAGCTCCTCGCCGATCGCGACGATCGCGTCGATCTGCTCGTCGCGGCTCGGCGCCGGGATGAAGGCGGCCACGGCGTTGACGGCCGCGATCTCGGTCAGCACTCCGTTGGGGCGTCCGTCGGCGTCGCGCTCGAATCGCGCGCCGTCGGGATCGGGCGTCGACGCCGTGATGCCGGCGATCTCGAGAGCCCTGCTGTTGCAGACCGCAGAGTGCGCGTCGCAGCGCCACACCAGCACCGGCCGATCGGTGTCGATGCGATCGAGGTCGGACGCCGTCGGCATCCGCCCCTCGGGGAACTTCGTGTCGTCGAAGCCTCGCCCGAGCACCCAGGCATCCGGGCCGGCGACGGTGGCCGCATGTCGCTGCAGCGTCTCGACCAGCTCGTCGGCGCTGGTGACCGCCGGCGGGAAGCACTCCACGGCCGCCGCCGTGCCCGCGAGCAGCGCGGGATGCGTGTGGCTGTCGAGGAGTCCGGGAAGCACCGTGCGGCCGCCGAGGTCGACAGCGTCGTTCTCGGTGACGTCCGCGGCCTCGCCCACCCAGTCGACGAGTCCGTCGACGATGCGGAACGCCGACGCGAAGGCCGTCTCGGAGGCACCCGTGAACACCCGGGCGTTGGTGAAGGTGACGGCGCCCACGATCACAGAGCCCGGTGGGTGAAGCGCCCGCCGAGCAGAGTCGCCGCGACCGGCATGCTGCGCAACTGATCCCGGTCGCTCGCGTACGGGTCGCGGTCGCTGATCACCAGGTCGGCCGGCTGCCCGACCTCGAGCGAGGTGCGTACGGATGCGGCGAGCGCGACATCGAGCGGAAGACGCTGCTCGGGGTGCCACGCGTCGCGGTCGCCGCGGCTGCGGGCCGTGGCGGCGCTGAGCGAGATCCACGGGTCGAGCGGTGCCACCGGGGCGTCGGAGCCGAGCCGCAGCGTCGCCCCCGAACGGTGCAGCGATCCGAAGGCGAAGGCGCGTGCGGTGCGTCCGGCCCAGTGGTGGTCGGCGACATCGCGATCGTCCATGGCGTGCTCCGGCTGCACGCTCGCGATGAGTCCGAGCTGCGCGAAGCGGGCGAAGTCGTCGTCGCGCACGAGCTGCGCGTGCTCGATCACGCCCTTCATCCCGAGCTCCTCGAAGGTGTCGAGCACCTCGGTGTTGGCCCGGTCGCCGATCGCGTGCACCGCGGCCTCGATCCCGGCGCCGCGGGCGCGGTCGAGCAGGCGCCGCAGTTCGGGGATCGGCACGCTCTCCATGCCGCACGCGTGCGGATGGCCGGGGTCCATGCCGGGGTACGGATCCCAGCACCAGGCGGTGCGGGTGTTGAGGGATCCGTCGACGACGACCTTGAGGCGGCCGAACGTGATGAGGCCGGCGTCGTCGACGATGTCGCCGGTGCGGTGCCCCGCCAGGGCGGCGGATTCGAGGAGGTCGGGCCACACCGCGATGTCGGCGCGGAGGCTCGTGAGTCCTGCGGCCGTGCGCGCAGACCACTCGGCGACGTTGTCGGTCTTCTCGTACTCGACGATGCCGACCACTCCGCGCGCGGCTGCCGCGTCCGCCGCCTCGGCATAGGCACCGGCGGGCAGCTGAGACGCCTCATCGAACGAGTGCAGCAGACCGATCCACGGCCCCTCCCGCAGCAGGCCCGTCTCGTCGGTCTCGACGCCGAGACGGGCGGCGGCCGCGCGGTTCATCCATCCGCAGTGCAGGTCACCGCTCACGAGCACGACCGGGATGTCGGAGACGGTGGCCTCGAGAGCCGCCAGCGAGGCAGGGACCGGCCACAGCCCGTCTCGGAACCCGTAGCCCATCAGCATCCCGTCGGTCAGCGGTGCACCCTCGGCGCGAGCGCGGCGCACGATGGCCAGCACGTCATCGGCGCTGCTCGTCTCGGTCAGGTCGAGTCGACGGCGGCGGATGACGTGCTGCGTGAAGTGCACGTGCGCGTCCCAGAACCCCGGGCCGATCCAGCGGCCGTCCGCCTCGACGACTTCGCCGCGCGCGGTGACGGCGCCCGACGGTACGACCGCGGCGATCAGGCCGTCGCGCACGACGACATCGATCGGCACGCCGCCGTCGTACGGGCGTACGCCTCGAAGGGTGAGGGACTCGGTCATGGTGCTCCTCTCGGCGCCCGTCGGCGCTCGGGGACGGGGGTCAGGCGACGGGTACGGGGGATGTCGCGAACCCGAACAGATCCTTCGGGTCCTCCGGCGCGGCGACGAGGTCGATCTCCGTGTCGATCCCGGTGCCGGCGAGGTCGGCGCGCAGGTGCCGCAGCGCCGAGAAGTCCTCGATCGCGAAGCCGACGGAGTCGAAGATCGTCACCTGCTCGGGCGCGACGCGACCGGGAGCCGCGCCGCTGAGCACCTGCCAGAACTCGGTCACGGGAAAGTCGGGGGCGACGTTCTGGATCTCGCCCTCGACGCGGGTCTGCGGCGTGTACTCGACGAACACCGGGCCTCGCTCGAGGATGCGCGGGTCAAGCTCGGTCTTGCCGGGGCAGTCGCCGCCGATCGTGTTGATGTGCATGCCCGGGGCGACATCGGCATCGGTCAGCACCTGCGCCACCGCCTTGTCAGCCGTGCAGGTCGTGACGATGTCGGCACCGGCGGCGGCCTCCGCGGCCGATGCGCACACCGTGATGTCGAACCCGCGCGACCCGAGGTTGCGCACGAACTTGGCGGATGCCGCGGGGTCGACGTCGTAGATGCGCAGCCGCGAGACACCGAGCACACCGCGGAACGCGAGTGCCTGGAACTCCGCCTGACTGCCGGCGCCGATCATCGCCATCGTCGTCGACTCGGGGCGTGCGAGGCGTCGTGCCACCATCGCCGAGGTCGCGGCGGTGCGGAGCGCGGTGAGCATCGTCATCTCGGCGAGGAACACCGGATACCCGTTGTGCACGTCGGCGAGCACGCCGAACGCGGTCACCGTCTGATAGCCGCGCCCCGGGTTGAAGGGATGACCGTTGACGTATTTGAAGGCGTACACGTCGGGGTCGCTGATCGGCATGAGCTCGATCACCCCGAACGGCGTGTGATTGGCCACCCGCTCGCTCTTGTCGAACGACTCCCAGCGACGGAAGTCGGCCTCGATCGTGTCGGCCATCTCGGTCATGATCGTCTCGGCGCCACGACGCGCGATCCACTCGATCATGTCCTGCACTCCGACGAAGGCGGTCATGCGGTCTCCTCCTGTGCGCGCAGCGCCTCATGGTTCACGGCGGCGATGCGGTCGGCGAGCTTCGGGTTCTCGTACGGGCCGGGACGCCGCAGCGCATCGATCACCCGCGAGATCACCGCCGGCGACTTGTCCTGACTCATCTTCTCCTTCGCCTCGATGCGGTCGACGCGCAGGCGGAAGCCGACGGTGCCGTGCACGATGCGCTCCGCGTAGGCCGTGTTCTCGAGCGTGCCGTGCATGAGGAACGGATTCGGCAGCGGGCTCTCGAACCACGAGACCAGACGATCCAACACCGCGAGGTTCTCGGCGTCGGAGAGGATCTCGGGGGTGCCGTGCAGGTGCGCGACGGCGAAGTCCCAGGTCGGCACGGCCGGTGACGATTCATACCAGCCGGGCGACACGTATCCCTGCGGGCCGTAGACGATGACCATCGTCTCGTGCTCGCCGAGCCGGTGCAGACGCTCGTCCGGACGCCCGACGTGACTGAGCAGCACGACGCCCTCGGCATCCTCGTCGAGCAGCACCGGATAGTGCGACGCGACGAGGCCCTCGCCCGGCACATGGCTGACGATGGTGGCCCAGGGGTTGTCGCGCACGAGGGCGCGCACCGTCTCGACGTCATCGAGGGCGTAGTCGGGATTGTGCCTCATGGCGGCTCCTGGTCGGTGGGGCTGGAGTGGTCGGTCGGGTCAGGCCCAGGTCACGTCGGCGGTCGCGAGGACCACGTCGTCGCTGTCGACGGCCGTCGCGCGGGTGCGGTCACCGTCGGTCACGCCCGCCAGGCGCAGCGGTCGGTCGACCAGCACCGGTGCGATCGCGCGCACGTCGAGTCGCACGGGCGTGCGGTCGGGAACATGGCGTCGCGCGGCATCCATCAGGAGGATGCGCGTGAGAGGACCGTGCACGAGCAGATCGGGAAGCCCCTCGACGTCGCGCGCCCACGCCCGGTCGTAGTGGATGAGATGCGTGTTGAACGTGAGCGCCGAGAAGCGGAACAACTGCCGTGCGTCGGGTGTCAGCTCCTCGATCCAGTCCGCGTGGGCGGCGATCGACGGATCGCGACGCGGAGCGCGCGCGGGAGCATCCGGATCCGACGCCTCGAGGAACACGTCGTGCCAGATGCTGCGCACGGCCGTCTCGCCCTCGACCGCGTACTCGCGTTCGACATCGACGAACATCAGGCGGCCTCGCGACCCGTTCTTCTCGACCACCGCCCCGAGCGTCGTGGTCTGTGTCACCTCGTCGCCCAGACGGATCGGGCGGAGGAACTCGGTCGTCTCCCCCGCATACATACGGCGGGGCAGGTCGATCTCGGGCACCACGCCGTCGCGAGCGGGCGTGCCGTCGGGGCGCAGGTCGGCGAACGGCACCGCGAAGGGGAAGAAGACGCCCTCCCACGCGGGGGGCAGCGTCGCATCGGCGACGATCGCCGCATCGTCGGCCGCGAACGTGCCGCGATACGCCTCGACGGTGGATGCGGTGATCCGCTCGGTGCGCACCACTCGCGACACCGGGCTCACGGCAGTGCTCCGGCCGCGCGAAGCTCGGCGATGCGTGCGGCGTCGTATCCGGCGTACTCGGTGAGCACCTGATCCGCGTGCTCCGCGAACCTGTTCGCGGTGCGGGCCGGGGTGGCCGGGGTCTCGGAGAGCTTGATGGGCTGACCGAACATGCGCAGCACACCCAGGTCGCCGTAGTCGGCCTCGACGATCATGTCTCGTTCGGCGGTGCCGGGGTCGTCGACCACATCACCGATCGTCTTCACCGCGGTGAGGGGCACGACGTCGCCGGCGAGATCCTCCAGCTCCTGCTTGGTGCGCGACGCGAGCCAACCTGCGACGATCGGCTTGACCCGGCGTTCGTACACGTCGGTCTCGAACCGCTTGCGCATGGTGTCGATCTCGGGATCGTCCTTGTGCTCGGGGGTGCCGAACAGGTCGCAGCTCGCGTTCCAGAGCTTGTCGGTGTACGCGCCGAAGAACACCTGCCCGTCTGCGCAGTCGAACAGTTCGTACGGGCGCACCCACGCGTGGGCGTTGCCCTGCGGCGAGGCGACCGTGCCGTTCACGGTGTAGTCGACGACAGCAGTCTCGGTGAGCGCGACGATGCTGTCGACCTGCGCCACATCGACGACCTGACCGACGCCGGTCGCCTCGGCGTGCCGCAGGGCGGCGAGCGTGCCGATGACCGCGAACAGCGTGGCCGAGAGGTCTCCGATCGTGACGCCGACGCGCACCGGCGGGTGCTCGGCATAGCCGTTCATCGACCAGATGCCGCCGGCCGCCTGCGCCGTGTTGTCGAACGCGGGGCGCCTGCTGCGCGAGCCGGTGCGGCCATAGCCCGAGATCGCGGTGTAGACGAGGCGTGGGTTGATCTCGCGCAGCACCTCGTAGCCGACGCCGAGCTTCTCCATCGTGCCGGGACGGAAGTTCTCGACCAGCACGTCGGCACCGCGGACCAGGTCCTTGAGCACCTCCTTGCCCTCCGGCGTCGCGAGATCGACGCCGACTCCGAGCTTCCCCCGGTTGTACTGGGCGTAGTAGGCGCTGAACTCCTCGTCGCCGTGGGTGAGATACGGCGGGAAGCCGCGTGAGACGTCAGGGTCGCGCGGGTTCTCGACCTTGATGACCGTGGCGCCGAGGTCGGCGAGCGTCTGCGACGCGTACGGACCGGCGAGCACACGGGAGAGGTCGATCACGGTGACCCCGGCGAGCGCACCGGGTGCGGGGAGCGTGGTGTCGATCATGCGAGCGTGGCCTCCTGTGCGGTGTCGGGGGTGTCGAGTCCGGCTGCCGCGAACGCGCGGGCCACGTTCGAGGCAGGGCGGACGTTGCGGATGCGCGAGAGCCACAGCGTGGTGGCGGCCAGGGCTCGAAGGTCGAGTCCGGTCTCGATACCGAGGCCGTGCAGCATCCACACGAGGTCCTCTGTCGCGAGATTACCGGTCGCGCCCTTGGCATACGGGCACCGGCCGAGGCCGCCCACCGACGAGTCGAATTCCGAGACGCCCAGACGCAGTGCCGCGTGCACGTTCGCGAGCGACTGCCCGTAGGTGTCGTGCAGGTGCAGGGCGATCGCATCGACGGGGATCCCTGCGGCGAGGGTCTCGCCGATGATCGCCGTCGTGTGCCCCGGCGTGCCGACGCCGATCGTGTCGCTGATGGCGATCGTCCGACTGCCGGCCGCGTGGAGGGCGGCGGCGGCCTCGGTGACCGCCGTCGTGTCGACGCCGCCCTCCCAGGGATCCCCGAACGCCATCGACACGTACCCGCGAACGGGGATGCCCTGCGCGGTCGCGGCGGTGATGACCTCGACCGCACGGTCGATGGCACCGGCGCGCGTGGTGTTGAGGTTGGCCTGCGCGAACGACTCCGTGGCGCTGACCACCACCGACACCTCGCGGATTCCTGCGTCGATCGCGCGCTGCAGACCACGCAGGTTCGGCACGAGCCCGACGGCCCTGGCGCCTTCGGGCACCTCGAGGCCGGCGACGACCTCCTCGGCATCGGCGAGCTGGGGGATCCACATCGGGGGGACGAAGCTGGTCACCTCGAGATCACGGCTGCCTGCGGCGAACAGTCGGCGGCACAGCTGGGTCTTGATCGGGGCCGGGATGATGTCGGTCTCGGCCTGCAGTCCGTCGCGCGGGCCGACCTCGAACACCGTGACGCGGGCGGGCAGCCCCTCTTCGACGACGGCCCGCGGCGCCGGGAGCACCGTGCTCATGCGTCCGCTCCGCCGCCGCGCAGCTCGTCGAGCACTTCGCGGGCGTACTCGACGCGGATGCGTCTGTCTGCGACGATCCGGGCGGCGACCGCGCCGATCTCGTCGACGTCTGCACCGGCGCTCGCGGCGATCGTGCGCGCATGCAGGGTCATGTGACCGCGCTGGATGCCCTCCGCGGCCAGCGCCCGGCAGGCCGCGAGGTTCTGGGCGAGCCCGACCGCCGCGATCACGCTGGCGAGCTCACGCGCCGTCTGCACCCCCAGCAGCTTCACACCCGCCTGAGCGGTCGGGTGCGCGCGGGTCGCTCCGCCGACGAGCCCGACAGCGAGCGGCACCTCGAGCGTGCCGACGAGGTTGCCGTCGGCATCCTTCTCGAACTGCGACAGCGCGGTGTACCCGCCGGACCGAGCCGCGTGCGAATGGCAGCCCGATTCGACGGCGCGTGTGTCGTTGCCGGTCGCGAGCACCACCGCGGTGATGCCGTTCATGATGCCCTTGTTGTGCGTGGCCGCGCGGTACGGGTCGGCCTCGGCGAACGCGCTCGCCGCGACGATGTCGTCGACCACCTGGGGGCCGCCGAGCATCTCGGCGTCGAACACCGCACGGGCGCGGGTGAGCCGCAGCTCGGCCTTGTTGGTGAGGATGCGCAGCAGCGTGCGGGTGCCGGCGAGCTCCGCGATGCGCGGGGCGATCGCCTCGGCCATCGTGTTGACCGCGTTGGCCCCCATCGCGTCGCGCACGTCGACGTGCAGGTGCACGATGACCTGCACCCCGGCGCGGGTCGGGAGCACCCGCACGGAGATGTCGAAGGCGCCGCCGCCGAGGGACACCAGCATCGGGTCCTGCTCGTTGGCGAGGGCCAGCAGCTCGTCCTTGGCCTCGAGCAGCGCGAAACGAGTTCCGTGCGGCTCGACCGCGTCGAGCACCTGGATCTG
Source organism: Microbacterium sp. AC145 (assembly GCF_979258505.1). Classification (NCBI taxonomy): domain Bacteria; kingdom Bacillati; phylum Actinomycetota; class Actinomycetes; order Micrococcales; family Microbacteriaceae; genus Microbacterium; species Microbacterium sp. AC145. The sequence goes on along the minus strand of NZ_OZ409859.1, from coordinate 3,452,905 downwards.
GGCGATCATCACATCGCCGGTGTACGAGGTGGTGAAGCCCCCGTGGCCGCGGGCCATCCGTGCGGCGTTCGATGCCGCAGCCACCACGCTGGGCTCCTCCGTCGCCATCGGGATCAGGCGGTCCTGCCCGTCGACCGTGAAGTTCGTCGCGACGCCGACGGGAACGCCGATCATGCCGACGACGTTCTCGATCATGTGATCCGCCTGCGCGAGCGACAGACCGCCGTCCGGGCGCAGCGCGTGCAGAGCATCCTCATCCAGCTCCGCACCCTGCGCGACGAGCGCGAGCCGCTCATCGGGGGTGTGGTCACGGAGTCCGGAGATTCGGCTGTTGATCGACATCGGCCACCTTCCTTAGGACAGCGGCCGGATCATCGGCGCTGTGGTCAAGGACGACACTAGGAGCGCCGGGCAGGGCGGACGATGGGTGGAACACTCATCGCAGAGGCCTTGCTGTATGTGGTCGACACATCACCCCGGCTCTCGAGCGAACCTAGACTCACAGCACGCCCGCAGCGCGGCGGCCGCCCCCGATGCGCGAGGAGAACCGATGCCCTACACAGACGACGCCGATGTGCGCCTCTACTACGAGGTCTTCGGAGACCCCGAGGCGCCTGTCCTCGTGCTCGTCTCGGGTGGCGGCGCACAGCTGCTCAGCTGGGACGAGGAACTCATCGGCCTGATCACCGCCGGTGGCCTGCGCGTCGTGCGCTTCGACAACCGCGACACCGGATTCTCGCAGCGCTTCGGCGGAGAAGACGACGTCGAGGGCGGCTACGACCTGATCGACCTCGCCGAAGACGTCCTGCGCGTGCTCGACGATCTGGGAGTCGACTCGGCGCACGTCGCCGGGCATTCGATGGGCGGCATGATGGCGCAGATGCTCGCGATCGAGCATCCGGAGCGCATCCGCAGCCTCGGCCTGCTGTCGACCATCCCCGGACAGTCGCGTCGCTACGTGCTGCACGGCGAGCGGCCGGAACTCGCCGAGAAGCCCCTGCGCATCTCCCGAGAGCAGGCGGTCGCGTTCGCCGCCGCGGCCGTGCGGTCCGTCGAACCGGGTCGCTACGATCCACAGGTCGACTGGCACATCCGCGCCGCCGGCGAGGCGTACGACCGCGGGTACGCGCCCGAGGGTTTCTCCCGCCAATGGGCGGCGCTGCGGCGCGCACCCGAACGACTCGAGGCGCTGAGGTCGGTGAGCGCCCCGACGCTCGTCTTCCACGGACGCGACGACGATGTGCTGCACTGGGCATCGGCCGTCGACATCGCGGAGGCGATCCCCGGCGCCGAACTGCAGGTGCACCCGGACATGGGCCACCTCATCCCGCACGAGCTCTGGCCCGACCTCGCCGCAGCGCTGCTGCGCACCGCGGCGCGCGCCGAGGAGCTCCGCTGAGGTCCGCGCCGAGATCCGCGATTTGAGGGCGGTGGCGCTCATGCTCGACACTGAAGTCACGCGCCGGCCGGCGCCGTCCTCTCCCGAAAGGACGAAGATGCCCGAGCACGACGAGGCCATCGCCTCGCTCCTCGATGCGGCCTACGACCCCGATCTCGTCGGCCCCACCGGTGTCAGCGACGCCCTGCGTCAGCTCGGAGCGAGCGAGACGGATGCGACGCTGCTCGCCGACCGCGTCGCCCGCACCCAGCGCGAGCTGTCACGACTGCGCAGGCGGGAGCATGAGCTCACCGCGCTGTTCTCGAGCGCTCGCGAACTCGCCGAGCTGCGCGACAGCGACGCGGTGCTCGCCCGTCTCGTGCAGCGCGCACGCGAGATGATGGGCGTCGACCTGGCCTACCTCTCGGAGTTCGACCCCGAGACGTCCGAGCTCCGGGTGCGTGAGACGAGCGGTGCGGTGAGCGCGTCCTTCCAGCAGCTGCGGGTTCCCCCCGGCCGCGGGCTCGCCAGCGTCGTCGTCGAGTCGCGCACGGCCCAGTGGGCGGCCGACTACACCGCCTACACCGCCGACCGACACGATGCCGGCATCGATGACGCCGTCTCGGCCGAGGGCCTCGTGTCGCTCCTGGGCGTGCCGATGCTCTCGAGCGACGACGTGCTCGGCGTTCTCTTCGTCGGCAACCGCGAGAAGAAGGAGTTCTCCCCCGACGAGGTCGCGCTGCTGTCGGCCCTCGCCGATCACGCGTCGGTCATCCTGCAGACGACCCACACGCTCCGCGAGCTGCAGGTCTCGGAGGACTCCAGCCGCCGCACGCTCGAGAGCCTGACGGCCCATCTCGTCGAACGGGACCGCGCCAACACCGTGCATCAGGAGCTCGTGCAGGCCGTGCTCGCAGGCGGCGGCTTCGGCCCCGTCGCCGAGACCCTCGCATCGGCGCTCGGACGCGCCGTCGCGATCATCGACGCGCAGGAGAACGTGATCGCCGCAGCCGGTCTGCCGCTCGCGCCGGGGATGCTGTCACTCGACGAGCCGGTGCGCGAGGCTCTGGCCGAGAGCCGCAGCCACGGTCACTGCGTGCCGGTGGCCGGCCGCGGTGTGCGTGCCGTCTCGGCGCTCACGGCGGGAAGCCGGCATTTCGGTGCGCTCCTGCTCGGCGACGGGGCGTTCGAACTCGGTGCGGTCGACCTGCGTACGATCGAACGCGCCGCACAGGTGGGTGCACTGCTCGAGCTGCAGCAGGAGGCAGCATCCGGAGCGGACCACCGCGTGCGCAGCGAACTCATCGCCGATCTGCTCGACGACGTGCCCGAACGGCGATCCGATGTCGAGCGACGAGCGCGACGACTCGGTGTCGACCTCGACGCTCTCGACTCGCTCCTGCTGCTCTCGGTGCCCGGCGACCAGCAGACCGCGGCGGCGCGGGCACTCGTGCGCCTGCTCGACGATCGCGCACTCGTGGGCGAGTACCGCGGATTCGTCGTCGCCGCCGTCTCAGGACAGCGCCGCGAGATCGACCCTGAACGTCTGCGGATGCAGATCGCGGCGGCGGTGCAGGACTCCGTGACCGTCGTCGTGCCACCGCTCGCGAAGGCCACGCTGCCCTCGTCGTTCCTCGCCGCGCGACGCACGGCTCGGCTGCTCGCCGCCCTGGAGCTCACTGACCTCACCGCACGGGTCGAGGACTTCCTTCCGTACTCGGCGGTTCTCGACACCGACGCGCAGGGCCTCTCGACATTCCTGTCGGACACGATCGGTGCCGTGCGACGGTACGACGCCGAACGCAACGCCGACCTGCTCGGCACGCTGCGCGCGTTCGTGCGCAACAACGCCAGTCCCACCCGCACCGCGCGCTCACTCAACTTCCACACCAACACGATCCTGCAGCGCCTGGACCGACTCGACCACGTGCTCGGATCCGGGTGGCGTGACGACGAGCGCATGTTCCGCATCGGCATCGCGGTGCGCCTCGACGAGCTGCGCGAAAGGCTGCGGGCATAGGGCGACGCACCGTCCTCTACCGCTCCGCCTCCGCGTCGAACTCCTCGGCGCCCGTCTGGGCGAACGGATGCGGGCCGCGCGGGCCGAAGACGAGCACGAGCTCTGCGACGGCATCCGACTCGTTGCGCACGCCGTGCCGCATGCCCTCCGGTGCGTAGAACGCGTCGCCGACGCCCAGCACGCGACGATCATCATCTGCCGTGACCACCACTTCGCCGCGCGTGACGATGTACATCTCATCGGAGCTGTTCGGCGAGCAGCTGTCGGGATCGCCGTCGAGATGGTGGTGCTGGCCCTCTTCGGCGCCGGGCTCGAGGCGGTAGAGCATCACCGAGGTCGGCAGCGCCGTGGTCTGCCGGAAGTACCACTCGATGCCGATCCGCCCCTGACCGTGATAGAGCTCCCAGTCGTGGGCGTTGTCGCCCCGCCTCTGCACGCGCATCGTCTCGCCTCTCGTGGTCACCGGGTCAGGATCGGTACAGCACCGGCATGGATTCGAGCAGCTTCTGCGTGTACGCATGCTGCGGAGCGTTCATGACCTGCTCACCGGTCCCCTCCTCGACGACCTTGCCCTGATGCATCACCGCGACCCGATGGGCGATGTGGTGCACGACCGACAGGTTGTGGGTGATGAAGAGGTAGGTGACGCCCGTGTCCTTCTGCAGCTGCACGAGCAGGTTCAGCACCTGGGCCTGCACCGAGACGTCGAGCGCCGAGGTCGGCTCGTCGAGCACCACGAACTCGGGCTCTGCGGCCATGGCGCGCGCGATCGCGATGCGCTGGCGCTGTCCGCCCGAGAACTCGTGCGGGTAGCGGCCGGCCGAGTCCATGGGCAGACCGACGCGATCGAGCGAGTCCGCGATGCGGCGCCGACGCTCCTTCTGGCCGATTCCGGCGGCGACGAGCGGCTCCGCGATCGATCTCGCGACGGTGAAGCGCGGATCGAGAGAATCGTTCGGGTCCTGGAAGACCATCTGGATGCGGCGGCGGTGGCGACGCAGCGCACTGCCGCGCAAGCCGGTGACGTCGGCCCCGTCGAAGGCGATGGTGCCGAGCGTGGGCTTGCGCATGAGCAGGATCGCGCGAGCGAGCGTGCTCTTCCCCGATCCGGATTCACCGACCAGGCCGAGGGTCTCACCCCGGGGCACGCTCAGGCTCACGTCGTCGAGGGCGGTCATGGCGTTGTCGCCGTGCCCGAACCGCTGGGTCACGTTCTGAACCTGCAGCATGTCGTCGGTCATGATGCCTCCTCGAGGACGGCCGGCACTTCGGCGAAGTCGTTCACCGCGGGGATCACCGCGAGCGGCGAGCGCACGGGGACGGAGGGGCGGGGGATGCTCTCGAGCAGAGCCCTCGTGTACGGATGCTTCGGGTCCTCCAGCACGCGTCGGGCGGTGCCGGTCTCGACGACCCTCCCCCGGTACATCACGGCGACGCGCTCGCAGAGCTGGCCGATCACGCCGAGGTCGTGGCTGATGAACAGCACTCCCATGCCGGTCTCGTCGCGCAGGCCCTTGATCAGGTCGAGGATCTGGGCCTGCACCGTCACGTCCAGCGCCGTCGTGGGCTCGTCGGCGACGAGCAGATCGGGGCCGGCGGCGACGGCGATGGCGATCACGACGCGCTGCCGCTGACCGCCGGACAGCTGGTGCGGGTAGTAGTCGAGTCGCTTCTCGGCATCCGGCATCTGCACGAGCCGCAGGATCTCGAGCGCCCGCGCCCTCGCCTGCTTCTTGTCGGCCTTGCCGTGGATCTGCAGCACCTCGGCGATCTGGGGTCCGATGCGCATGCAGGGGTTGAGGGCCGACATCGGCTCCTGGAAGACCATGGATGCCTTCAGCCCTCGCACCTGTCCCCAGTCGCGCTCGGTCGCGCCGTTCATGTCGGACCCTGCGATCTCCATCGTCGACGCGGTCACGCGTGCGGAGTCGGGCAGGAGTCCCATCATCGCCAACGCGATGCTCGACTTGCCGCTGCCGGATTCGCCGATCACTCCGACGATCTCGCCCTTGCGGACCCGCAGCGAGACTCCCGACACCGAGGGCGGCGCGGTGCCGTAGGCGATGCTGAGGTCGTCGACGCGGAGGGCGTCTGTGGCGTCGGTCATGCGCGGCTCGGCTTTCTGTGGAGAGTGATGAGGGATGCGAGGGGTGGGTGCCCGGGCGCCTCCGGCGAGCGCGTGCTCGTCGCGAAGACGCCCGGGCGGGGTGTCACTGCGAGAGCCAGGCCCGGTCGAGAGCCGAGCGCGAGTAGAACGCGTCGTTCTCGTAGCCGTGCAGCTTGTTCGCGTCCCAGACCTCGAAGTAGACCGGAACCGCCGCGGGCACGACCTCGAGCACCTGCTCGGCGGTCTCCGTGGCGAGCTGATCGACGAGGTCGTTGTACTCCTCGGGCGACGTGGCGGCCTTCGCCTGCTGGAGCAGCTCCCGCGCCTTCTCAGCGTCGGGGTTGCCGTCCCAGTGGTTGTAGACGCCGCCTTCGAGCAGCACCGGTTCGAGGTAGAACACGGCCGAGGCGCGGGGGCTGCCGGGGATCGCGACGAGGTCGGTCCACGATTCGCCGGTCGTGAAGATCGGCGAGATCTCGGCCAGCGGCGTGGCCTTGAGCGTCAGCGTGATGCCCGCCTCGGCCAGCTGCTGCTGCATCATCTCGTACACCGGGTGATGAGCCGCGGCGACGTCGCCCATGTAGCTGAGGGTGATCTCGGGGTTCGGCTCGCCGGCCTCTTCGAGGAGACGCTTGGCCTCGTCGAGGTCGCGCGTGTAATAGGGCAGGTCGGCGGTCTCGGGAGCACCCGGGTCACCGGCGGGCGGCACGAACGAGACACCGGCGTTGCCGAGCATCGCGGTGTCGACGAGGGCCTGCCGGTCGAGTGCCAGCGAGAAGGCGCGACGCACGTTCACGTCCGCGAGCGGGCCCTCCTCGGGGTTGATGTAGATCGCCAGGTTCTGACGGAACGCGGCGTCTCCGAGGGTGAAGCCCGTGCTCGCGGCCTGCTGTGCGAGGCTGCCGTCGATGAACGACGCCGCCTGCACGCTCCCCTGCTGCACCGCCGCGAGAAGGGTGTTCTCGTCGGGGTACAGCTCGAACACGATCTTGTCGAGGTAGGGCTCCTCGCCCCAGTAGTCCTCGTTCTTCTCCATCGTGATCGAGACGCCCTGGTTCCACTCGGTCACCTGGTAGGCCCCGGTGCCGGCGGTGGTGGTCTGGCGTTCCTCCTCCGTGGCGGTGCCGTAGCCCTCCTCACTGACGATGAAGAAGGTCTGGCGGGCCGAGACCGCGTCTAGGAAGGTGCCGTCCGGCTGACTGAAGTGGAATGTCACCTCGTGGTCTCCGGTGGCCTCCACGCTCTCCATGCTGCTGAGGTAGGTGGCGTTCGAGCCGCCGTCTGCACGGGTCTCGAAGGAGTAGACGACATCGCCCGCGTCGAAGGGGCTCCCGTCCGAGAACGTCACGTCATCGCGCAGCTGGAACACCCAGGTGAGCTCGTCCGGCTGATCCCACTCGGTCGCGAGCGCCGGTTCGACGGTGCCGTCGTCGTCGCGCGTGAGCAGCGTGTCGTAGGCGATCGAGTCGATGACCTCGGCCGCGATGGCCGAGGCGACCATCGGGTCGATGCCTCCTGCCGAGGGCTCTGCCGGAACGCCCCAGGTGAGGGTTCCGCCCGCGACCGGCTCACCGGCGTCCTGCTCTCCGCTGCCGGTGGTGCCGCCGGACGTGCATCCGGCGATCGCCAGGGTCGCGACGGCAAGTGCCGCCGCCCCTGCCCAGTGTCGTCTGTTCATGAGGGCCTCTTCTCCGTTCGGGTGTGCTGCGTGGATGTCGTGGTGCGTTCGGGGGCCGCCGGGCCGCGGCGCTTCGCACGCCGCCCCAGCGAGAAGGCGGGTTCGCGGCGAGGGGCGAGGTAGTCCTGCATCCCGTCGGCGAGAAGGTTCCAGGCCGCGGACAGGAGGATGATCACGAGCGACGGCAGGATGATCAGCAGAGGCTGCATCTGCATGAAGCGCGTGAACTCGCTGATCATCCGGCCGGCCGACGGCTCGGGTGCCTGCACGCCCTGGCCGAGGTAGCTCAGCGCAGCCTCGATCAGCACGACCTGCGAGGCGACCGACGCGAACTGCACGAACAGCGGCGTCAGCACGTTGGGCAGCAGGTGCTCGACGATCACGCGGGTCGGACGGACTCCGCTCAGGGTGGCGGCGAGCACGAAGTCGCGCTCACGGAGGGCGATGACGGGAGCACGCATCACTCGGGCGAATCCGGGAGCGAACACGAGGCCGAGCGCGAGGATCAGCGGCCAGGGCCCGTTGCCGATCACGACGCCGACGACGAGGGCGACGAGGATCGCAGGCAGCGCGAGGATCGCATCGACGACGCGCATGATGACGGAGTCCACCCATCCCCCGACGTAGCCGGCGACCAGCCCGAAGAAGGTGCCGATCACCGCGCCGAGAAGGGCGGCCGCACCCGAGATGACGAGGCTGGTCCGCGCGGCGAGCGCAAGTCGGGTGAACGTGTCGCGGCCCAGGTTGTCGGTGCCGAGAAGGTGCTCGAGGCTCGGGGGCGCGAAGGCGGGTCCCGACGCGACGAAGGGATCGTAGGGCGGCCAGATCGACATCCATCCGGCGACGATGAGGATGACGCCGAGGATTCCGGCGCCGCTCCAGAAGGCGGGGCCGAACCGGCGACGTGCCGGCCGCTTGCCTGCGACCTTGGCGAGGGCGAGTTCTCTGGTGACGGTCATCGCGTGTGCACCCTCACTCGGGGATCGATCAGCGGATAGAGCAGGTCGACGACGAAGTTGATCACGACGTAGACGACACCGATCAGCAGTACCGTGGCCTGGATGATCGGGTAGTCGGACGAGCGGATGCCGGTAAGCAGCAGCGACCCCATGCCGGGAAGCGAGAAGACGGCTTCGATGACGACGGTGCCTCCCACCAGCGCCGCGAGTTCGATGCCGATCACAGTCATCACCGGGATGAGCGCATTGCGCAGAGCGTGTCTCCCGACCAGCCGGCCCGGTGAGGCGCCTTTGGCCCGAGCCGTGCGCACGAAGTCCTGGCCGAGGGTGTCGAGCAGCGTGCCACGCGTGTACCGGGCGATGATCGCGGCGAGCACGATGCCGATCAGCAGAGCGGGCAGGATGAGCACCCCGATCGCTCGCAGCGGATCATCCGCCGCCCCCGAGTAGCCGACGAGCGGCAGTCGCAGAGTCAGCGAGTTGACGAGGATCAGCACCGTTCCGAGCACGAACGGGGGTGTCGCGAGAAGCACGAACGACATGCCGCGCACGACGTTGTCCGGTGCGCGACGCCAGCGGGTCGCCGCGAGCACTCCGGCCGGGATGCCGAGGGCGGTGCCGAAGAGCGTCGCCATCACGGCGAGCGTGAGGCTGAGCGGCAGCCGCGTCGCGATGAGGTCCGACACCTCGCCGGGCACCGTGATGGCGCGACCGAAGTCGCCCTGCACGACGCCGAGCAGCCAGACGAAGTACTGCGTGATCCACGGCTGATCGAGGCCCAGCTCGGTGCGCAGCGCCGCGAGCTTGGCGGGATCGGGGTTCGCGGGGTCCGCGAACGCGGCGAGCGGGTCGCCGGGGATGATCCGCACCATCGAGAACACGAGGATGGACAGCACGAAGAGGACGAAGAGCGACGAGAGCAGCCGCTGGAGGATGTACCGGGTCACCGTCGCATCCCGGATCAGACGAGCATCGAGTCGGCGGCCGCGAACTCGCTCAGATCGTCGGTCGACTCCCCGTCGAGGGCGAGCTCGGCGAGCACACGGCCGAGTGCCGGGGTGAACTTGAAGCCGTGGCCGGCGGCCAGGCCCACGATGATGTCGGGATGCTGCGGCAGCGCGCTGAGCACGAACCGGCGATCCTTGGTCAGCGCGTACTGACAGGTGACGGTCCGCAGCTCGGGGCCCGCCCCGGGGATGACGTCATGCATGAACCCGGTGAGCTGTTCGATCAGCTCCGGATCGGGCACGAACGACCGGGTCTCGGGCGTCATCCGGTTCTCCGACACGTCACGGGCCGCTTTGATCGTCGGCTCGCCGTAGGTGGGGAACCCGTAGTAGCACTCGTGGTCCTCCCAGATCCAGACGGGGAACACCGCGCGGTCGTAGTCGTCCGGCTCGGCAGGGCGGAAGTAGCTCACCTGCTCCTGCATGATGTCGAGGGGGATCGTCGCGCCCAGCGGGTCGAGCAGCGTGTTGGTCCAGGCATCCGTCGCGAGGATCACCTTTCCGGCGCGGATGTCACCGTTCGCGGTGTGCACGATCACGCCGTCGCCGTCCGGGGTGAGACGCTCGACCGGAGTGCGGTCGCGGATGTCGGCGCCGTGCACGCGGGCGCGCATCTGCAGCGTGGCGACGGTGCGCGAGGCATGGGCGATCCCGGTGTCGGCGGTGTAGACGGTCTCGACGTTCTCGGGCACGCGGAACTGCGGCCAGCGCGCGTGCACCTCGTCGGGCGAGAGCAGCTCGTGCTCGACCTCGCACTCCGTGAGCGCGGCGGTGAAGTCCGACGCCGAGTATGGGCCGTCGGTCGGCAGCAGGATCACACCGCCGGTGATGGTCAGCAGACGCTCTCCGGACTCCTGCTCGAGGTCGGCCCAGTCACGATAGGCGGACTGGGCGAGACGCACGTAGGCGCTCGAGCCGTAGGAGGTCCGCACGATGCGCGACGTGTCGTGCGAGGCGCCTCGAACGTGCCCGAGCTCGTACTGCTCGAGCGCGACCACCTTCGCTCCCCGACGGGCCAGGTGGTAGGTGGCTGCGCTGCCGAGCGCTCCCATCCCGACGACTGCGACCTCGAACGACTCCATGATGCTCCGTCTCTCACTCGGCCGGTGCAGCACATCGGCCTGTTGTCGTTCAGTGTGCGGCTCGCCGCATGACCGCGACTATGGGCCGATGTCCCATGTTGTGCGCGCAGGAATGTGCGTTCGATACGCACACGACGGCAATGTGTCACGAAGAAGTGGACGAGGTTTCACACACGTTTCCGACCGCACGACGAAGCCCCCGCACGCAGTCGCGTGCGGGGGCTTCACCGGTCCCGGGGAGAGCCGCTGGGGACTACTTCGAGACGAGCTCCGAGGGCAGATCCGCCGCCTTGTTGACCGCCCGATGCTGGCGCACGGTCATGGTGAGGATCGCGCCGACGATCATGATCGCGCCCGTGATGTAGAGCGCGATCGTCGCGACTCCGGTGGTGTCCTTCACGAAGCCGATCAGGTACGGCGCCGCGAAACCGGCGAGGTTTCCGGTCGAGTTGATGAGCGCGATTCCGCCGGCGAGCGCGGTTCCGGCGAGCATCGAGGTCTGGAAGCTCCAGAAGATCGCGGGGATCGACAGGGCTCCGGCGTTCGCGAGGCAGAGTCCGATGATGCCCCAGACCGGATCGGTGCCCGCGATGATGCAGATCGCGAAGCCGGTGGCGCTGAGCAGGAAGGCCGCGGCGATGAACTTCCGGCGCTCGCCCGCACGGTCCGACAGGAACCCGAACGTCACCATCGACACGATCGCGGCGAGGCTCGGCAGGGCGCTGAGGAAACCGACCTGCACGGTGTCGGTGATGCCGAGGTCGCCGATCAGGGTCGGCAGCCAGAAGCTGATGCCGTAGAGGGCGAAGTTGTACGAGAAGTAGACCGCGGTGAGCAGCCAGATCAGCTTGCTCGTGAAGACCTTGCGCAGCGGGGTCTCGGCCTCGTCGACGCGCTCCGCCGCGAGCAGGGCGCCGAGACGATCACGCTCGGGTTCGGTGAGCCAGGTGACGGTGCGGTAGTCCTCCTGCAGGCAGAACAGGATGACGATGCCGAGCAGCACGGTCGGGATCGCCTCGATGACGAACAGCCACTGCCATCCGGCGTGGCCCCAGACGCCGTCCATACCGCTGAGGATGAACCCGGAGACCGGTCCGCCGATCAGGCCGGACGATGCGAGGGCGATGTAGAAGATGCCCCAGGCGCGGCCGCGCCGGCTGGCCGGGAACCAGTGCGCCATGTAGAAGAGGATGCCGGGGATGAACCCGGCCTCGGCGACACCCAGCAGGAAGCGCAGCAGGTAGAACATCCACTCGCTGTCGACGATGAACATGAGGCCCGAGATGAGGCCCCAGGTGATCATGATGCGCGCGATCCAGCGGCGTGCGCCGACCTTGGCGAGGATCAGGTTCGAGGGGATCTCGAAGATGAAGTATCCGATGAAGAACAGCCCGGCGCCGAGGCCGTAGACGACGTTCGAGAAGCCGAGGTCGGCACTCATCGTCGCCTGCGCGTATCCGATGTTCACGCGGTCGAGGTACGAGAGGAAGAAGCCGAGCATCGCGAGCGGGAGCACGCGCAGCATCACCTTCCGGAAGAGCTTGTCGTCGTTGACGTTCATGGGGGTCCTTGGTCGTTCGTCAGGGAGCGGGTCGGTGTCAGGAGGTCTGGTCGGTGAGAGGTCTGGGGTCGTACACGCGCTGCGCCGTGTCGTGGAACACCGCACGCTGGGCGTCGGCGTCGAAGGCGGAGAGGATCTCGCGGTAGCCGTCGACCAGGCCGCGGAAGTCGATGAACATGCCGTCGACGGGGAAGTTGCTGCCGAACATGACGCGCTCGGCACCGAAGATCCGCACGAGATCCTCGATCGGACCGCGGTTGGCCTCGACGGTCCATGGCGTCCCGGCGACGCAGAGCCCCGACGCCTTGATCACGACGTTGGGTGCCTCGGCGACCCGCTCGAGGGCGGCGCGCCAGGCGGCGACCGTCTCGTCGTCGCGAGACGCGAGCACGCCCGCGTGATCGATCACGATCGTCGTCTCGGGGAAGTCGGCGGCGAGACGGTGCGCCTCGTCGAGGTTCCACCACGGCGTCTGCAGGTCGAAGTGCAGACCGTGCTCGGCGAGGAGCGCGTAGCCCGCACGCCAGGAGTCGTCACTCAGCAGCGAGCGCACGCCCGCCTCGACGTCAGCGCGCGACGTCGCCCCACCGGGCTTGTGCCGTACGCTCTTGACCGCGGGCACGGCGGCCAGCTCGGACAGGCGATCGGCGGCATCCGGAGCGTCGAGCCAGGCCTGCGCGACCATCGCCCCTGGCACGCCCGACTCCTCGCGATACCGCTCGACGGTGCGCACCTCAGCCATACCGTCGCCCGGCGTCCACTCGGCCTCCATGTACACCGAGGCGACGACGCCCGTTCCCGCGATGTCTCGCAGATAGTCGGCCGGCAGGTAGTCGCGCTTGATGGGCTCGTAGTCGCCGTAGCGGTGGGCGACGCTCGCACCCGCGGCCAGCCACGGGTGCCGGCCGAGGCCGAGATCCCACACGTGGTGATGCGAGTCGATGATCGGCCCGTCGTAGAGGTCAGGCATGCACGGCCGCCTTGCGCACCCCGCGCCCCTCGAAGTCGATCGAGAGCGAGCCGACGAGATAGATCGCGGCACAGACCGCGAGGTAGATGAGCACGGCGGTGTAGCCGCCGGTGAACTGCACCAGCAGGCCCGCGACGATCGGCACGACGATGCCCGCCGAGGTGCCGGCGAAGTTCATCACGCCGCCGACGACGCCCACACGCTCGGGCTTGGCCAGACGACCGGGGATCGTCCAGTACAGGCCGCCGAACAGGTTGAAGAACACTCCGATGCAGAGCAGGGTCACCGCTGTCGCGGCATCGCTCACGAACGGCAGCGCGGCGAGCGCGAGCAGGCTGAGGGCACCGGATCCGCCGAACAGCAGCTTGAAGGCGCGGTTCGGAGACATGCGCTTCTGCAGGGTGTCGGCGAGGATGCCGCTGAGGATCTCACCGCAGGCTCCGCACAGGAAGATGAGGAAGGTCGCGAATCCCATCGCCGCGAGGTCGAGGCCCCGAGCCTGCGAGAGGTACGTCGGGCCCCAGGTGACCAGACCCCAGAAGACCATGGCCCAGCCGATGCGGCCGACGACCATCCAGAAGACCGTCGCCCGGCTCATGCCCGGCGGCTCCTCGTCCACGCGCTCCTCGACGCCGCCCGAGCGGATCAGCTCCTCCTCGGCGCGGTTGACGAGCGGATGCTCCGAGGGGTGGTTACGGATGAAGAGGGCGACGCCGATGCCGATCACGACCGTGGCGAGACCGATGATGATGAACGACCAGCGCCACGATCCCGTCGCCGTGATCAGGCCCGTGACGACGAGCGCACCGAAGGCCGATCCGAGCGGCGCACCGGAGTCGATGAGGGTGACACCGGTGGCGCGGTGCTTCGCCGGCAGCCAGCGGGTGACGAGCTTGTTGGCCGACGGCATGTACGGTGCCTCGAAGGCGCCGAGGCCGAGACGGCTGAGCACGAGCATCACGGCGTTGACCGCGAGCCCGGCCAGCGCGGTGAAGGAGCCCCAGATGACGGCGGCGATGCCGATCACCCTGCGCGGTCCGAACCTGTCGGCGGCCGCGCCGCCGGGGATCTGGAAGAGGCAGTACGTCCAGAAGAACGCCGAGAGGATGAGGCCCTGCACGGCGGGTTCGAGCAGGAACTCGGCGCTGATGGTGGGCAGGGCGACCGAGAGCGAGGCCCGGTCGATGCAGTTGATCGTGTAGAAGACGAACAGCACGACGATGACCCACCAGCGGATCTTCGTGGGGCGTGCGGTGCGGGCGGCGGTGCCCTGGTCGACGGTGGTCATCAGTGGTCCTTGGAGAGCGAGTCGGAGGGAAGGGAAGAGAGATCGAGGCGGTAGACCCGCGCGGCGGTGCCGTGGAACAGCGCATCGAGGCCCGCAGAGTCGAGGCCTGCGGCACCGGCGAGGATCGTGTCCATGACTTCGTCGAAGTCGGGGGCGGTGAGCGTGGCGACCGGCAGATTCGAGGCGAACAGGGCGCGGTCGGCACCGAAGATCGAGAGGGTGTCTCTGACCACGACCTCGTTCGACGGGCGATCCCAGCGGTTGCGGTAGAGGCCCAGCTCAGACACCTTGACGACGGTGCCGGGCAGCGCGGCGAGGCGCTCCATGCCGTCGCGCCACAGACGCAGTCCCTCGGCGGAGCGATCGAGCGGCAGGCCGCAGTGGTTCACGACGACGGGGAGGTCGGGGAAGTCGGCCAGCACGTCGGCCGCCTCGGCCAGGTGGTGGTACGGGACGCGCAGATCCCACGAGAATCCGTGTGCCGCGAGAGCGGCGATCCCCTCGACCCACTTCGGATCATGGAGCGTGCCGGCGCCGGTCGCGCGCTCGTCGGCGCGAGCGGCGATCACCGGCTTCGAGCGGATGCCGCGCACGATCGAGCGCTGTGCGTGAGCGGTCAGCACCTCGTCGCGGTCGGCCTGCAGGAATCCGACGTGCGCGACGGCGGCGAGCGGGAATCGTCCGGCGGTCGCGTCGCTGAGCGTCTGCAGGAAGTCGTCCTCCTCCACCTGCTCGCTGCGGCCGCGCTCGGCCTCGCAATGCACGGTGCCGATGACATCCCAGCCCTCGGTCGCCGCCAGGTACTGACGCGGCAGGAAGGTGCGACGCATCGCGTTGTAGTCGCCGAGGAAGAAGTCCTCGTTGTACTCGTCCTGGATCCACGGCCAGTGGCCGTCGCCGTCGAGATCCCAGAAGTGGTGGTGCCCGTCGACGATCCGCAGCTCGTATCCCTCGGGGAGACGCGCCGCGCGGATGCGGCGAGCAGCCTCGACGGTCACAGCCGGACGCCCTCGACGAACGCGGCACGCACGTCGTCCGCGACTCCCTCGAGGTCGGAGATGCGGATGAGCTCGCCCTCCGCGACGTCGCGCACGAGTCGCGCACCGGAGAGCAGGTAGTAGGCGGCCGCGAGCGCATCGTCGGTGTCGCTGAGGGCATCGGCGCGGTCGATGATCACGGGGCGGACGCCGTCGATCTCGTGGTGGTGCCCACGCACCTCGAACGTCGTGCCGGCTGCGAGCGTCTCGGAGGCCCGAGCCGCGAGCACGGTGTGGTGGCGCGGTGCGGCGAACGGTGTCGCGCCGGTGGCGACGGCGTCGATCGTGAGCGGCGTCTCGACGCCCATGAAGTGGTACGGCCAATAGATGCAGGCGTACTCGCCCGAGCGCGAGACGATGTGCCCCTTGCCCGCGAGCAGGTTCCAGACCTCATCGTCTCCCGTCGTGACGATCGTGAAGACGCCGCCGGCGAAGCTCGTCTCACCGGGCAGGCGCAGGGCGGAGAACACGTCGACCGCGCGCTCGGTGTCGATCAGGCCGCCGTCGGAGCGGCGTGCGTAGATGTCGGCCAGCTCGCTGGGACGCGCGACCGGGTAGTGCATGCGCTCGGTGTCGGCAGTGGCGCCCGAGTAGAGCGAGACGACGGCCATCTCGCACGAGTCGGCGGCGGCAGCTCGCTTGAGCGGGGCCACGATCGCGGCGCGTGCAGCAAGGGTCTCGTGGATGTCGTCCGCGAGGAACAGGTGATCGCCGAGACCCGAGGCGTCGATCCGCTCGCCCTGCTGGTCGAGGATGCCGGTGGCGGGGTCGAAGACGAGGTCGTACTCGCCGGACTTTCCGAGGGCGACAACGTGCAGACCGACCTTCTCGACCCAGTCGAGCAGGCGCAGCAGGTTGGCCGGCTGGTCGCCGTCTCCGGGCAGGTAGCCGACACCGCGTTCTCGCGCGGCCTTCGCGAGCGAGACACCCGCCACGCTCTCGATCTCCTTGCTGACCATCACGACGTGGATGCCTCGGCTGATCGCCTCTGCGGCATACCGATAGCCCGCCTCGACGCGGCCGGAAGCCTCGACGAGCACGTCGATCTCGTCCCAGCGGACGTCGTCATGGCCGGGGATCGGTTCGGCGTCGGGAAGACCGTCGAGATCGGCGATGAGGGTGCGCACGCCGTCGACATCGGGGTCGATGAGCTGCGTCGCCGTCATCCGGTCGATCGACCGGAGCTGAGCGAGGAAGGTGCGGCCGAAGCCTCCGCGTGCGCCGGTGAGAGCGACGCGAACAGGAGTGCGGGTCATCGGTGGTCCCCTCTGCACGGGACGTTCCGTGCGGTCGTGCGATGCCCGGGGAGCGGGTTCTCCCGTGGGCGTCGATCACTTTTCCACAGTCATACAGAATTATCAAATTTGTTCACATGGATTCACACGTGGTCAAATGGTGTCACCTACCCGAGGAGGACGCGTGATCGAAATCGGCGCAGTCGCAGACGACTTCACCGGCGCGACGGATCTCGCCATCGCCCTGCGCGAGCGAGGCTTCCGCGCCGTGGTGTCGATCGAGGATGCCCCTCTCGACCCTCAGACCCTCGGCGATGCGGATGCCGTCGTCGTCGCACTCAAGACGCGCACCGCCCCGGTCGCCACCGCCGTCGCGCAGAGCGTGCGGGCCGTGGCATCCCTCGAGGCGCTCGATGCGCGTCGGTTCTACGTCAAGTACTGCTCGACCTTCGACTCCACGCCCGGGGGCAACATCGGTCCGATCCTCGACGCCGTGATGGACGAGCTCGGCGAGCAGCGCACCGTGGTCGTGCCGTCCTTCCCCGACAACGGTCGCACCGTCTACCGCGGTCACCTCTTCGTGGGCGACGAGCTGCTCGAGCACTCCCCCATGCGGCATCACCCGCTCACGCCGATGACGCAGTCACGACTGCGCGACATCCTGGCCCCGCAGACCACCCGCGAGATCCACGAGGTGGCCGCACCGACCGTCTGGGCCGGGCCGGCCGCGCTGCGCAGTGCACTGGCCTCGACGACTGCGGGATACTCCGTCGTCGACGCGATCACCGATGCCGACCTCGAGACCATCGCCACCGCCGTCTCCGACTGGCGCGTGGTGAGCGGCGGAGCGGGCCTCGCTCTCGGGATGACCGGCCCACGACCCGGCGCGCTCTCGCAGATCGAGCCGGTGTCAGGACGACGCCTGATCGTGTGCGGCAGCGCCTCGGCGAAGACCCGCGCGCAGATCGCCCACGCCTCCGAGACCCTGCCGACCCGCAAGCTCGACATCGAAGCCGTCGCGACAGACCCCGAGGGCGTCATCGCCGAGACGGTGTCGTGGTTGCAGGGCCTGGCCGCCGACGAGATCCCCGTCGTCTACTCGGTCGGCTCTCTCGACGACATCCGCCGCGGGTCCTCGGGCAACACCGTCGCGGGCCACATCGAGGAAGTGCTCTCGGAGATCGTCTCCCGCGCCGTCGAGAGCCTCGGCGTCACCCAGGTGATCGTCGCGGGCGGCGAGACCTCGGGAGCCGTGGTCCAGCACCTCGGCATCCAGCGTCTGCACATCGGTCCGCGCATCGCGCCCGGCGTCTGCTGGAGCGCCGCCGATTCGGCGCACGGCCCGCTCACCATCGCACTCAAGTCCGGGAACTTCGGCTCCGAAGACATGTTCACCACCGCCTGGAGGGCGCTCGATGACCTCACCGATTGACGATCTGATCGCCGCGGGCGCCCGCGTCGCGGCAGCGGGGATCAGCCCCGGCAGCAGCGGCAACGTCAGCATCCTCGCCGACGACCTGGTCTACATGACGGGCACGGGCACCGACCTCGGCCGCCTGTCGGAAGAGGACATCGCGGTCGTCACGCGCGACGGTGACTTCGTGCGCGGCGCGAAGCCCTCGAAAGAGCTCGCCCTGCACCTGGCCTTCTACGAGAAGAACGCCTCCCACTCGGCGGTCGTGCACCTGCACTCCCCGTTCGCCGTCGCGGCGAGCTGCCTCGACCCCTGGTCTGACACGAGTGCGATCCCGCCCCTCACGCCCTACTTCGTCATGCGCGTCGGGCAGAGCCCCCTCGTCCCGTTCCGCGTGCCGGGCGACCCCGACCTCGCCGCACAGCTGCTCGCACTGCCGCATCCGTTCCACGGCGCACTGCTCGCCAACCACGGCCAGATCGTCTCGGCGCCGGGCCTGGATGCCGCGATCGAGGCGGCGATCGAGCTCGAAGAGGCGTGCCGCATCACCCTGCTCACCGACGGCAAGCCCCGGCGCCTGCTGCCCGCTGAAGACGTCGCCGCACTGGCCGCGCGGTGGGGCACTCCCTGGACCGAGAGCGCCGCCCTCGTTCGCTAGGCTGACCACGATATGACGAAGCCCGCCTCTGCCGCATCGACGCCGCTCATTCCCGAGCAGCGCCGCGAGCTGATCGTCAAGCACCTCCGCCGTGAAGGGGTGCTGAGCTATCGCCAGCTCACAGACCTCGTCGGCGTCAGCCACATGACGATCCGTCGCGACATCTCGGTGCTCGAAGAGGCCGGACGAGTGCTGGCCACGCCAGGGGGCGCCAAGATCGCCTCACGCCTGGTCGCCGAGCCCTCGCGCTTCGAGAAGGCCCGCCAAGACGTCGCCGAGAAAGATGCCATGGCCCGCCACGCGGCATCCCTCGTCACCGAGTCGATGACCATCTACCTCGACGCGGGCACGACCATCCAGGCGATGCGCCCGCACCTCGAGAGCATCCAGGATCTCACCGTCGTGACGAACGACCTGGCGATCATCGCCGCGTTCCTCGATCACCCCACGGCCGACATCATCGCGATCGGCGGGCGGGTCGAGAAGGCCAACCAGTCGACCACCGGACGCCTCGCCGCCCTCACCCTGCACGAGCTGTCGATCGACATCGCCTTCCTCTCGTCGTCGTCGTGGGATCTGCGCCGCGGCGTCACCACCCCGACCGAATCGAAGATCGCCCCCAAGACCGCGGCGCTCGAGAGCGCGAGCGAGACGGTGCTCGTCGCCGGCAGCTCGAAGTACGGCACGTTCGGCCGGTACCGCGTGCTCGACCTCACCGATCTCGACCTGATCGTGACGGATGCCGGGCTCAGCGACGCCACGGCCTCGGGCATCGAAGAACTGGGCGTCTCGGTCGTTCGCACCTAGTCAGAGCTTCTGCCGACGAACGCCGCCGCCACCGGCATCCGACCGAGCGTCCGAAGTCGGTCAGTGGGACACGACGATCTCGCCGTGCGCGTTGAGGTGCTCCATCATCTTCGTGACGCGTTCCGCGTCGATGGGAGCGTGCTTCGCGTCGTCGAACGCGATCAGGAGAGGGATGCTCGGGTGGATCCATGCACTCAGACGGGCCGGGCCCTTCCCCCCGGTCGTCCACGTCATCATGAAGCTCTCCTGCCGGCGGAGCTTCGTGCCGATGACGATCTTGAGATGTGCGAGAGTCACATCGTCGATGTCGATGGCCGGATGCGAGCTGTTGTACTCAAGGGTTCCCATCCCGCGAGGCTAGTCGCGGATTTCCCCCGGGGGAACGGGGTTGCCATCCGCTCCGTGATGAGTATGCACCGCAGGTGTCAGTCGGAACCTTCGTCGAGGAAGACCCCGACCCGGTCGTCGTCGAGCACGAACTGCAACGCCTCGGCAGCGGGGTACCGCTCGAGCACCTCGTCGGGAGCGCCCCCTCGGATCGGCACCTCGACCGTCGCGGGGAAGACGCCGATGCCGCACGCCGAGTAGAAGTCGCCGCCATAGGTCCAGTCGTACTGGTCGAAGTCGTCGACGGGCGGGATCTGAGCGGTCTTCACGACCGCGATGCAGTTCGGCCCCTCGGAACCGGAGTCGTCTTCGACAGACCAGCCGGGGATGGTGAAGACGGTGAACCCGAGGAAGTCGGCCCCGATCGTGTCGTCCTGCACGCCGAACCACTCCGCCGGGATGCGGTCCGACGCCGCTTCGAGCCGGAGCGTCTCGATCTGCGGCGCTCCCGACGATGCGGACACGGGCACGGTGGATGAGAGCGTGAAGGTCACGACTGCGGCCACGGCGGCGGATGCGACGACGGATGCCGCCCACCAGGTCGCGCGCCGGCGGATGCGCCGCCCATCGCGGCGGGCGGACTCGGTCTCGGCATCCGGCGATGCCGCATCGTCGTTCGCAGACCTCTCGATCGCGATCAGTCCGTCGGCGTCGTCCGGCGCGTGCTCCGCCTGCGCCACCGCTGGTGCCGGCGCTGGTGCGTGCGAAGCCACCGGGGCCACCGGGGCGATCAGCTCGGACTCGAGCTCCTGCAGCCGCCGAGCAGCCGCGGCATCCATCGCGATATCGGCATCGCGGCCGTAGGCGCGAGCCCGAAGCTCGCGAAGCTCTCTCTCGGCAGCGGCATCCATCTGAGGCATCGTCTCACGTCATCCTCGGCGCACGAAAACGGGCGGATGGAGGTGTGAATCGCCCTCCACCCGCCCGCGCAGGGGGGCTTACTTCTTGAACGCGTCCTTGACGTTCTCGCCGGCCTTCTTCGCGTCGGCCTTGACCTGGTCGGCCTTGCCTTCGGCGGCGAGCTTGTCGTTGTCGGTCGCGTTGCCGATCGCTTCCTTCGCCTTGCCGGCGATGTCCTGAGCGGCGTTCTTGATCTTGTCATCGAGTCCCATGAGGAGCTCCTTTCGTGGGGGTGATCGTTGACTGCGGGAGGACTCCCGCAGTCTTATCGCCGTTGCTCTTCGCGACCGACGATAAGTGTGTGGACAGGTGTCAGCGGCGCACCCTGTCGAGTGCCTTCTCGGCCGCCTTGGCAGCCTTCTCGGCCTTCTTCTTCCGTTCCTTCTTCGCCTTCGGGTCGTTCCACATGCGCACCAGCTGGTGTCGCACCGACTCGCCCTTGTTCACCTGCACGGTCGCCGACCGGCTGCCCAGGATGTAGGCGACGAAGGCCACGGCGCCGATGAGGAGGATCTTGTTTCGCATGGTGTTCTCCTGTCTTCCGGTCACGACAGACGTCGCTGGTCTTGGGCGAGGCGCGCCCGGAGGCCGGTGTGGATCGACACGTAGGTCGCGGTCTCGCGCCCGGTCAGGGTGGCGAGGTTGGTGAGCAGTCGGTCGACGAGATCGACGAGCTCACGCGGGTCGGTGTTCTGTCGCGGCGTGACCGCCACGTGCAGCACGGGCTGGCGCCGGATGTCGTTGGCGGTGACCTGAGCCGAGAGGATCTCGTCACGCGTGGCGAGCGAGTTCTTCACGGCATCCGACACGAACGACTCGGTGACGGTGACGCGTCCGAGCGGGTTCTGCTCACCGGTCGAACGGAACGCGGTGCGGGAGCGGCGGCCGGCGATGCTGACGAGGGCGACGACCAGCAGCACGATGACGACGACGATGGCCGCCACGGAGCCGATGCCGATCCACGAGAGAGCGCCTCCCGCGATCGCGGTGGCCGCCATCGCCTGGTCGAGCCAGGAGAGAGCGCCGTCGCCCGCCGAGGTCCAGACGTCGGCCGCCGTCGGCCAGCTCATGATCGCGATGCCGAGTGCTCCGAGCGCGAGGAACAGCAGCCCGATGATGAGCAGCAGCGTGCGGTTCAGTGCACGATTGGTGTTGTTCACAGCTCGTCCTCCGTCTCGGTGGGGCGCTCGATGCGCACGCGGGTGCGCACGGCCGTGCCCAAGCGATAGTTCTGCAGCTGCGCCTCGGCGGCCGACTGCACGGCGCTCGCCTCCAGCGGGATGCCGGCGCCGGGGCGCACGGTGATGTCGACGCTGCGGTGGCCGACACCGACGGTCACGTTCTCGCGGGCGAGACCCGTCTCCTCCGACACATGCTGAGCGAGCGCGCTGGCGATCACGCCGTTGTCGACGACGACCGCTCGATCACCCGCCTCGAGCGTGTGCTTCGAGAGCCGACCGGGCGTGACGGCCAGGACGATGAAGACCAGGCCGATCAGGGCGAGCACGACACTGCCTGCGATCACGAGGCCTGCGGGCTGCGCGGTGGGAAGCCCCACCAGCCATCCGCCCGCCGCCGCAGGGCCCAAAAGCAGCGCGGGCTGTGCGGCGAGACTCAGCACGATCTCCAGCCCGATGTACGCGAGGGCGAGGATCAGGAGCACGACGGCGACGAACATCGCGACGGTGCGCGGTGAGTGCGTCTCGCGCCGTACGACACGGCGCAGAACCGGGGTGGTCATCGCACTCGTCTCCTTTCGGGAATGGTGGCACCGGTGATGGTGAGGGTGATCCGGGTGACATCGCGTCCGAGGACCCCCGAGAGATCCCGCTGCAGCTGCTCCTGCAGCTGACGGGCCCGCTCGAGAACCGGGACGCTCTGGGAGATCGCGACGGTGTCGTCGAGATCGGGAACAGGCAACGGGGTCGCGATGCGCACGCTGAGCCCGCGGTGATGCTCGACGACATCGACCTTCACGTCACCGCGCGGCACACCGATCAGGGTTGCGGACGCCTTCTCGGTGACCGTGCGGTACACGCGCTCCTTCACGTCGACGCGCCCCGGGACGGTGGCCTCTCCGGTGGCGACCCCCGCGGGGCCGCCACCGGTGGCGATGTGCTGGTCGACGCGCATCAGGAGGTGCGCCGCCCTGTGAAGGCGTCCGCGATGCCGCGGACGTCGATCTTGCCGGACATGATCCTGCCGATGATCGCGCCGACGCCGGCGAACAGAGCCATGAGGAGGAATCCCCAGAACCCGAACATCAGCGCAGCCAGAGCCAGGAGCGCGCCGATCAGCGCGCCGGTGGTGGTCGGTGTCATGAGACTCGCGACTCCTCGTTCTCGGTGGTGTCGTCACCCGGCACGTGCACGTCGTTGACCTCGACGTTGACCTCGACGACCTCGAGTCCGACCAGGCGGGTGATGGCTCCGGCGACGGCGGCACGCACGTTGCCCGCGACCTCCTGGATCGGCGCCGGGTACTCGACGACGATCGTGATGTCGGCTGCGGCCTGGGTCTCGCCGACCTCGACCTTGACGCCCTGCGACAGGTCGGTGGCGTTCATCACGTCGCGGATCGCGCCGAAGGCGCGTGCTCCACCGCCGCCGAGCGCGAAGACTCCGGCGACCTCACGGGCGGCGATGCCGGCGACCTTGGCGACCACGCCGTCGGCGATGACCGTCTTGCCCGCAGCATCCGTGTCGGCGGGGATCCGCGACGACGAGAACGACGACGAGCGGTCCACACGCGAGGTGGAGCCCGGCGCCTTCGGCGCGGCGGTGGTCTGAGCCAGCTCCTTCTCGGCGGGAGCGGCAGCGGTGTTCTGATCCTGAGTTGCCATGACAAGTCCTTCGTCTCACGTTGTTCCGGCTGCGAGACCTGGTGGCCTCACCGGGAGCGTTTCGGTCGCTCACAGATAGGACGCACGGGGATGGGAATTCGTCACACATTCGTCGGAAGAATCTTTGGGGGTCGATTCCGGATGGCGGAGAACGTGCGCATGATGACCGAGCGCGCCCTGTCGCTCGCCCCCGTTCGGCACGAGGATGAACGGATGAACACTGCTTCCTCCACCGCCCTGCTGGTCATCGACGCGCAGGAATCGTTCCGTCAGCGGCCCGACGAGTGGGCGTCCACCGCCAACCCGGATGCCGTCGACAACATCGCACGTCTGGTCGAGCACGCACGTCGGGTCGGCGACCCGGTGGCGTGGGTCACCCATTCCGAGCCCGGCACCGGTGGGGTGTTCGATCCCGAGCTCGGCTTCGTGCGGGTGTTCGCCGAGCTCGATCCGCATGACGACGAGATCGCCGTGACCAAGACCACGGTGAACGCCTTCACCTCGACCGATCTGGAGCGGCAGCTGCGCGACCTCGACGTCGCGACGGTGGTCGTGTGCGGCATCCGCACCGAGCAGTGCTGCGAGACGACCGCCCGTATGGCGAGCGATCTGGGCTTCGCGGTCGAGTTCGTGACCGATGCGACGACGACTTCTCCGATCGAGGCGAGCGGCGCCCTGTCGGCGGTCTCGGGCGACGACATCCTGCGCCGCACCGAGAGCATCCTCGCCGCTCGAGGGTTCGCGACCGTGATCCGCACGGCCGACCGCGTGGGCGTCACCGTCTGAGGCCCAGCGCCTAGGTTGGAGGACATGCTCTCCTCCCCGACCGCACTCCCCCGCCTCGACGGTCGCACGATACTCGTGACCGGCGCGAACGCGGGCATCGGATACTGGTGCGCCGAGATCCTCGCCGCACGCGGCGCCCGCGTGCTGCTCGGATGCCGGTCGACCGAGCGCGCCGAGGTCGCGGTCTCTGCGATCCGCTCCCACGTGCCTGGCGCCGATCTCGGCATCCTGCAGGTCGATCTCGGGTCGCTCGCGAGCATCGCCGCTGCGGCCTCGTCGCTGCACGAACGCCTTGACGCCGTCATCTGCAACGCCGGCGTCAAGGCGGCCGACCGTGCTGCGCGCACCGCCGACGGTCTCGACCTGATGGTGGGCACCAACGCGCTCGGTCATTTCGCGCTGCTCGCCCAGCTCGGAGGCGTGCTCGGAGGCGGCGCCAGGGTCGTCGCGGTCGGCTCGCTGGCGCACCGCTTCGCGGAGATCGATCCGCCGACGCTGGCGCAGCCCTGGGCCGGGGCATCGCTGCGCCAGTACGGCCGGTCGAAGGCCGCGCTCATGTCTCTCACTTTCGAGCTCGACCGTCGGTGGCGTGGCACCGCGCGGTCTGCGCTGTGCGCGCATCCGGGTTACGCGGTCGATCCGCTCACCCCGCACCGCGACGGGCTCGCCCATGTCTCATCGGTGACGCGCGCACTCGCCTCGCTCAGCCGCCCGCTCGTGCAGGGCAAGGATGCCGGAGCCGCGCCCGTGGTGCATGCGGCCGTCGCAGCCGACGCCACCGGCGGCGACTACTGGGGGCCGGGCGGGCTGCTCGAGTTCCGGGGCGCCCCGACGCGGGTGCGCGCCAGCGATCAGGTGCGGTCGCGCGACGTCGGCGCAGAGCTGTGGACGGTGGCCGAGGAGCTCACCGGAGTGCGCTTCGCGGTCTGAGCACTCAGGCGTCTTCGATCACATACGCGCCGGACGCGTCGGTGAACCGTCCGGTCTGGCCCGTCTTCGCCTCGCGCACGAATCCCTCGACCCACGGGAATCGGGCGACGAACGAATCGACGGACCACACCTCATGATTCGCGGAGTCGTTCATGTAGGCCTCCGACTCGAGCCCGGTGACCGACTGCAGGTCGCGCCCGGTGAAGGTGATCCAGCGCGGCGGATGCTCCGCGTGCAGCTTCGAGAGGAACACCGGCGCGTTTCCCGCCAGCCCCGGTGAGGAGACGGCATCGTCGCGGGTCACGTCGAGCAGGGCATCCACAGACCCGGCGGCGGCGACCAGCGCCTCCCACCCCTGCGCCGACACGACACCGGCTTCGGCATCCGTGAGCAGACGCAGCGTGCGCACGTGGCCGATCACCGCGCCGTCGTCGGAGCGCACCTCGTCGAACGAGCTCCCCCAGCGAGACGGCGTGACCATGATCGCCGAGATGCGCGTGCCGGTGAGGAACGGCTCGGTGTTGCGCCACGGTGCGCCGACCGGCGGCACCCGCCGGTTCGTGTGCATGTCGTCGCACACGATGCCGAGCGCGATCCGTGCTGCACCCTGCTGACCGTCGAGCACCTCGACCGCCAGCTCGACGCGCTCGCCCGAGTCCGTGGGCATCAGCGACGCCCCCGAGGTCATCACCGTGATGGGTCCGCCCTCCGGGCGCTTCTCGACCACGCGGATCGCGCCGCCGATGCGGTCCTCCCAGGCGATGGGATCCGCACCGAGCGAATCGAAGACATGGCGAGGGAACTCGAGACCGTCCGTCATCGCCCCAGTCTCACAGGGATCCGCCGGGCATCGCAACGATCCTCATCCGACGCTTCGCCCTGCGACGCGGTCACAGCGCCGCGGTCCACCGCGACGACACGACATGGTCGACGCGGATGACGGATCCGAGGCGTCCCGCCTCGTCGACGCGTGCGCGCACGGACTCGTCGAGGTCGATCACGCTGTGCGCGGCGATCGGCGCGACGTGCAGGGTGAGGTCGACCGTGGAGGCGAGCTCGGTGATGTCGAGGCGCCAGATCGAACCATCCCAGAAACGGTCGTGGACGACCACGCCATCGGCACGCAGCTGAGCCACGTCACCTTCCCACTCGATCACGAGCTCGACGAGGTCGCCGTCCGCACCATTTCGCGGTGCCGGCAGCAGGACCCGCCAGACACCGGCGACCTCGTCGAACTGCGCGGCATCCGGCGCGGCCGAACGACCCATCGACTCGCCGTACCGGGCCGGAGGGTCACCGGCGGGCCGCACCTCGTCGAGCACCAGCCGGGTCGTTCCGGGGTGCGCATCGGTGCGCAGCTCGAGCGGCACGAAGCGCCCGTCTCGCCACACCAAGCTCATGGGTTCATACTCCGCGCGCACCACGAGGCCACCCGGCTCCCGCCACACGGCCTCCGTCGAATCGATCAGCTCGGCACCGAGGTACCAGAGCCGCTCCGCCTGACTCTCCCCGACGACCAGGATGCGCAGCGCATCGTCGACCAGGAGGACATCGCCCGCCTCCAGGTCGAGCGGCGCTGCGGCATCCACCGCGACGCCTCGGAGCAGAGCGTGCACGCCCGCATCGAGCTGCACGCGCGCGGCGACGCCGTCATGTGCGCGCAGCACCAGAGTCGGCGATTCCCCACCCGCGCCCGCCACGAGACCCGATACGGATGCCGTCGCCCATTCGAGCCGCACCCCGGCGACGTCGAGCCGCAGCGGCCACCGCGCGATCACTCCGCTCGGGATGTCGATGGGGCGGTCGGGGACGACCAGATCGCCGCCGGAGAGCGGAATCCGGAACTGCACCGCGGGCGAGCCGGAGAGCGGGTCGTGGGGCTGATGCGTGTTCACAAAGAGGAAGCCGCTCGCTCCATCGCCGCGCACCGCCCACCGGAGCGAGTCGAGGTCGTGCACCTCGACCGGCGCGTCATCGGGAAGTGCGCTGAACGTGTCGGCGAGGAAGGGCCCGAACGCGGCGAGGAACGCGTTGTGATCGCGCAGCACACCGAGGCTCGGCCCCGGCCGCCCGGTCGCGCCGAACGCGGCCTGGAAGTCGTAGTCGAAGCGCGGCAGGTCATTCGGATACCCCGTGGCCAGGCTCTCCTGCAGCCCATCCTCCGGATTCACCCCTCCCGCGTACATGTAGAACCCCTGCCAGGCCGAGCCGTTGCCGATCTTCACGTTGGCGAGGGCCGCGATGTCCCGACCGCGTGCGATCGGACGCCGGTGATAGGCGGTCGCCATGCCGCCACCCAGCTCGCAGGTCGACGGTGGGAATTCCGGGTCGACCGGCCGGACCACGATCTCGGCATCCGCGTCGCGGAAGTCACCGCCCACCCCCGGGTCGTCCCACACGTGCGTGAAGCGGAAGTGGTCGCGGAAGCTGTCGTCCCACGTGGATCCCTGACCTGCCCAGAAGCCGTCGGCGTATCCGCTGTACAGGGGGAAGACGTCGTGCGGGGGCAGCATCGCACCGCCCCAGCCGGTCGCGGTCCACAGCGGAGCGGTGAGTCCGGCGTCGCGGGCGATGGCCTTGAGCGTCGCGATGTGGTCGGGCTGATCGTGCAGCTCGTTCTCGAGCTGGATGCCGACGATCGGGCGGTCGGGTCCGCAGAAGGCGCGCGCCTGATCGGCGATGCTGCCGAACCAGTCACGGACCAGCTCGAGGTACTCCGCATCGTTCGTGCGCGCACGGTCACCGAGAGCGGCGACCACCCAATCGGGATGCCCTCCGCCGCGCACCTCGCCGTGGCACCAGGGCCCGATGCGGAGGATCACGTCGATGCCCACGCGTTCGGCCGTCTCGAGGAACGCCGCGAGGTCGAGATCGCCGTCGAACCGCACCTGTCCGCGCTGTCGCTCGTGATGGATCCAGAAGACGTACGTCGACACCGAGGTGAGACCGGATGCCACGAGCAGCCGCAGCTCCTCCTCCCACCGCCTGCGCGGGATGCGGCTGAAGTGCATCTCGCCGGTGACGGGCACCGTGGGCGTGCCGTCGATCTCGATCCACCGGCTCGTGAGACGCAGCCGCTCATGCGGGTCCTCGGTATTGCTCATGGTCGGCTCGATGAGGGGCGGCCGATCGTCGCGCAGGGTGAGAGTCCGCAGTGTCGACGTCGCGGGCATGATTCTCCTTCGAAGTCCGTGGCGTGCTCTCCCGAGCCTACGGATCTCCGACGGCGATCGATGACGGAGCAGCGGTCACGGTGAATATCGGTGGCCCTGCGGCCGGATGCTTGCAGGGCGCACGCCGCCGTGCATCGATTCGACCGCATGCCGCATCCGAGACGGCGTGCTCCACTCCGATGAGGGAGAGCGCGATGAGATCACAGCGTTCAGGTCTGGGCGGCTGCCTCTTGGTCGCGATCGTCGTCGCGGCCGCCCTGGTGGGGTGCACGGCGCAGGAGCCGGACGAGCCCGCGGCGGCATCCGCCACCGCGCAGCCCGCTCCGTCGGCATCCGCGTCGGCATCCGCCGACGTTCGTGACGACCTGGTCGGAGACTGGGTGTCACCGGACGACCCCGATGTCACGCTGACCTTGAGCGCGGACGGCACGATGGTCGGCTTCGACGGATGCAACACGCACTCGGGAACGTGGAGCGACATCTCGGGCGGCGCCATCCGGCTGCAGTTCGAGATGAGCACCGAGAAGGGATGCCCGGAGGGCTTCGACGCGTGGCTCGTACTGTCAGACGGCGCGATGGCGCTGGACTCCACCCTCGGGCTCTACGGCCCGGCGGATGGACCCACCGGCACCATGGTGAGGGCCGACGACTAGCCCGCGTCGCTCAGACGGCGGGGATCTCCTCGATCGATCGGTACACGGGCAGGCCTCGTTCGAGAGCGATCTCGACGTCCTTGTCGGCGCCGGTCGATTCGCCGGGCAGGCGCAGCACGGCGTCGCAGTGCTGCAGCAGGCGATGGGCCGTCTCGTACATGACGTCGCCGCCGGCGGCATCCGTCTCGTCCATCCCGCGGAGGATCGGCAGCGCGACCCATTCGCCGATCATCGGCACGTGCCCGAGACGGTGGATGGGGGCTGCGGCCTCTTCGAGGCGCTCGAGGTTGCGGGCGATGAGTGCGGGGTCGCCGCCGGTGCCCGAGCGGTAGGGGCCGGCGATCAGGATCAGGAGTGGAGATGTCATGCGGAAGACTGTAGCGTTAACCGTGCAAGAACGTGCAACTTCACGAAAAAACATGATTCAGGGAGTCGGATGCTGGGTACACAGCGCAAGGACCTGCTGCGGGAGATCCTGCACAGAGACGGCCGCGTCGTGGCGAAGGAGGTGGCGCGAGACCTCGGACTGTCGGAGGACTCGATCCGCCGCGACCTGCGCGAACTCGCCGATGCGGGTGAGCTCGTGCGCGTCTACGGCGGCGCCCTCCCCATCCCCGCCGCCGACCGGCCTGTCGAGCAGCGCCTCACCCTGTCGACCGACAGCAAGCAGCGCGTGGCCCGCCGCGCCGTCGAACTGATCGCACCGGCATCCACGATCGTGCTGGATGCCGGAACCACCACCCTCGCGATGGCGCAGATGCTGCCCCACGGCGCCGGCCTCACCGTGATCACACCGAGCCCGGCCGTCGCGCTCGCTGCGGCCGAGCACTCCGACGCGCGCATCGTGATGATCGGCGGCGAACTCGCCCGATTCTCGATGGTGGCGAGCGGCCCCCTGGCGATGGAGGCCGTGCAGCATCTCGCGGCCGATGCGTTCTTCCTCGGCGTCACCGGCATCGACCCCACGCACGGGTTGACCACCGGCGATCTCGACGACGCCGTCACGAAACGGGCGATCGCCGCACGCTGCGCGCAGACCTTCGGGCTCGGCAGCGAGGAGAAGATCGGATCCGTGTCGCGTTTTCCCGTGCTCGACCTCGACGCGGTGGCCGGCATCGTCGTCGACCCTCACGACACCGCACCGGTGATCGACGCCCTCGCCGAGCGGGTGCCCGTGCTGCGCTGACAGACGTCAGGTGATCGTGGCCGCCACGATCGTCGGGGTCATGATGGCGATCATCGCGGCGGCGATCGCGTCGTTCACGGCCTTGGCCACAGCATCCCCGGTGGTGGATCCCGCAGTCAGCTCGTCGATCCGACGCGTGAGGTCGCGCGACGAGACCCCGCCGCACTCGTCGCGCAGGATCGCGTGTGCGGCGTTGAGGTTCTGCAGGATCGACAGCAGGGCGAGGTCGGCCTGCGAGGGCGCGGCCGTGCCCGCGAGCACGGCGGCCAGCCGAGAACGCAGCACGTGCTCGGGTGCGGGGTCGGACTCCGGCGTGCGCGCCGAGCCCCAGCCGAAGAACCCGCGTTCGCCGCGGATCAGCACGCCCTGCACCACGAGCGACTCGACGACGATCTCGAGCGGGTCGAGCTTGGGGCGCGTGACGAGCGACTGCAGCCGCTTGCCACGCAACGGTACGAGCCTCTCGAGTGTCGTGTCGAGGATCGGATTCCCGGTCGGCTCGGTCGACACGACGTCGACCACCGGATTCTTCTCGGTCGAGACGGTGACCCGCCCGTGCAGCGCGAGATCGACGATGACGGCGGCGATCTCACCATAGAGACGATTGACGCTCACAGAGCTCTCGATCCGGCCGTCGGGCCGAAGGAGCAGCATGTGGAGTTCTTCGACGATCAGCATGCATCCACGCTACGACGGCCGCTCACGCCGCGGCATCCCCCGATCGGATGACTTGTGGATGCACGGACGCCGCGCCCTCCGAGGAGGACGCGGCGCTCGAATCGGCACGCGACCGTCAGGCGCCGATCTTCTTGGCGTCGTCGGTGTTGAGCAGGCGGAAGAGCACGGCGGCGATGACTGCACCGACCACCGGGGCGACGATGTAGAGCCACAGCGATGCCCAGTCGAAGTAGCCGCCGACCGAGAGGCCGAGCGCCACGGCCGGGTTGAAGCCGCCACCCGAGATCGATCCGACGGTCGCCGCGCCGATGAAGACGGTGCCACCGATCGCGAGGCCGTAGAAGGAGTTGCCCTCGGTGTCCTTCGACGTCGCGGTGTTGAGCACGACGTACACGAGGATCAGTGTGAACAGCGCTTCGACGAAGAACGCCGGTCCGACCTCGATCACCATGGCCTCGCCCCCGGCGGGCCACACGGCGAGGCTCGCCAGCGCGGCGAGCGCGCCACCGACGAACTGCGCCACGAGGTAGGCGATGAAGTCGACGACGCTGAGGCCGCCGCGCAGGAAGACACCGACCGAGACGGCCGGGTTGAGGTGGGCGCCCGAGATGTGCCCCGTCGCGTAGACGAGAACAGCGAGCGTGAAGCCGATCGCGAGCGGAGTCAGCGGGCTCCCGCTGTTCACCGCCGCGATGATGGCGAGGACGAAGAGGAAGGTCGCGATCGCCTCGGCGACCGCCTTGCGAAGTGTTCCGGTCATGCGTGTGCCCCTTTTTTTGTGAGTGTCAGTGGAGAGCGACTACTCCGTCGACACGCACACCCCGGCCGACGCACCCTCCATTTCGAGCCGAATCTAGCGGCGCGACACGCCGACCGGTGAGCGCAGCGCTGGAATCCTGAGTCAGCATGCCGATATGTGACGAGGGAGCGGGCGCAACGACCACCGAGCCGCGGGAGAGCCCTGTCAACCCCGTCGCCTCCTCGACCCCGGACTCCTACGGTCAGCTCATGACCCACCACGAGAACCATGAAAGCCACGAAAGCCACGAGAGCCACGAGAGCCACGACGAGATGTCCCGCGAGCAGAAGCGTCACGATCAGCTGACCTCGGCACCGGATGCCACGGAGGCCGACGCCGCGCCGCGCGTGGAGGTCTCGGAGCATGACGGCACGACACGTATCGACATCCTTCCGGATGCCGCCGTGCGGCCGGGCCCCGGACCGGGCGCCGAGCCCGCGGGCGACGACGCAGGCGACAACGCCGCCGCCGACAGGACCTGACCGAACAACACTTGCCAATCCGGAAAGCGATCACTACGCTTTCCGATATGGAAAACGACTTCTCGGCTTCGCAGCCGCCTCGGCCGACCTCCGCCGAGGCGCGGGAGGCGCTCGACCGCCTGAACCAGGACGGCGAGATCCTCGCGCGTCGGGTAGTGACGCCCTGGTGGTACCACGTCGGGCTCGCTGCCATCATCTTCACGATGATCGGATCGCAGGCGCTCCCCGGCGTCGCGAGCATCATCCTGGTCGCACTCGCGATCATCGCGATCCCCGCCCTCACACTGACCTACAGCCGGCTGTACGGCATCTCGACCTCCTACCGCAGCGGCCCCGGCAGCACGAGGATCCTGATCTCCACGATCGCCGTGCTCGCTATCGGGATGGTCTCCGCCCTCGCCATCAAGTTCATCGGAGCATCGCCGTGGTGGGTCCTGATCCCGGCGGGTCTCGCTGCGGTGGCGACCGTGATCCTCGGCCGCCGCTACGACGACATGCTGCGCAGCGAGCTGGCCCGCACCACCGACGGTGCCGCATGAGCGCCGAGGTCGCCCCCCGGTTCGACGACATCATCCACTCACCGATCCGACTGCGGATCGCCGGACTGCTGCGCAGGATCACCGAGGTGGAGTTCGCCGCCGTGCGCGACACCCTCGACATCAGCGACGCGACACTCTCGAAGAACATCAAGGTGCTCGTCGACGCGGGCTACCTCGCCGTTCGCAAGGAGAGCTCACCGGGACGCGCCGACGCGCGCCGGCTCACCTGGATCGCACTCACCCCCGAGGGGCGCCGCGCCTTCGAGGGGCACCTCGCCGAGCTCACTCGCATCGCCGCGGACTGAGGCGCGGCGGCATCACCGCGCACCGCCCGGATGCCAGGCGACCACCGTCGACTCGGAACTAGTTGCGCGTCCGCTGCGGGCGGGCCCCGACTCCGGGGTAGATTGCCCTTGTGACCACCGCCCTCGACGACGACCTTCCCGCGCGCCGGGAAGCTCGCCCGGACCGGAGCGCGGCGGCGGCGCGACCCTCGCCGATGTCGCGCGCCTGGCGGATGTCTCGCGCGCCACCGCCTCCCGCGTCCTTGCCGGCCGCGCCGCCGGCAAGTCGGCGAGCCATGCTCGCGTGCTGGCCGCCGCCGAAGAGCTGGGCTACGTCGTCAACGGACTCGCCCGATCGATGATGGGTGTCGGACGCCGCAGCATCGCTTTCGTGTCGAGCATCATGGTCGGCCCGACGTTCGCGACGATGGCCGGCGGCGCCGAAGACGTCGCGACCGCGAACGGGCACCTGTTCACGATGTGCACGACGGGCGGAGACCTCGACCGCGAGGCCGCGCTGATCGAGACTCTCAGCGAGCAGCGGGTCGCCGCGGTGCTGCTGGTCGGGTCGACACCCGCGAACGAGGAGTTCGAACAGCGCGCGCAGGGGTACGCGACCACGCTCGCACGGGTGGGTGCCCGGCTGATCCTGTGCGGTCGCGCCGCGCTCCCCCACCACCCGCAGATCGCGTCCATCGACTACGACCACCGTGGTGGGGTGCAGAGCGGCGTCGCGCACCTCGTCGGGCTCGGGCATCGTCGCATCGCGTTCATCGGCTCGCTCGATGAGATGACGACCCCGCACCAGCGTTTCCTCGGCTACCACGACGGGCTCGCCGACGCGGGCATCGAGTTCGACGCCGAGCTGACCGTCAAGAGCGGCAACTCGTCTGATGAGGCGGCCGCAGCCACGATCTCGTTCGTCGAGCGCCACCCCGAGGTCACCGCCATCGTCTGTCAGACCGACGTGATGGCGGTGGGCATCTGCCGCGCACTGCACGGCGCGGGCATCGCGATCCCGGCGCAGATCTCGGTCGTCGGCTACGACGACATGCAACTGGTCGCCGACCTGACCCCCTCGCTCACGACGGTGCGCGCCCCTTTCCACGACGTCGGCGAGCTCGCCGGGCGCATCGCGGTCGGCGACACCTACGACGGTCCGGTCGTGCTGCCGAGCGAGCTCATCATCCGCGGATCGACCGGTCCGGCGCGAGCCTGACAGCAGGGGATGACGCGGCAGGGGATGACGCGGCACGACCCGCCGCGCCACCCCCGTGCATCCGGTCAGTAGGCGCCGAGATCCTCCCACGGGCCGTTCGCATCGCCCGGCTCCTGGTTGCGGGTCCACCACGTCGCGCGGAAGGTGTGACCCTCATGGGCGACGACCTCTCCGCCGACGTAGACGTATGACGCGGTCCAGGACCGCACGGCATCGCCCGCCGCCGGCACGGGCGCACCCTGCCGCATCCACGACCCGGTGGCGGTGCTGCCCGGCGCCTCGTTCTTCGTCCACCACTGCGCCGTGTAGACGGCTCCGTCATGCGACACCACGTCGGCGGTGTCATAGACGGTGGCCGCGTCCCAGGCAGGGATGGCCGGAGCGGTCGACACCTCGCCGAACACGATGAGCTCGGCCACATTGAGGATCTGGCCGTTCACGAGGCGGATGTACCGGAACGACGTGTCGTCCTCCACTGCCCACTGCTGCCAGTCGAGCGTCTTGGCCGGGGCCGCGGGCGTGAGTCGCGTCCACGTCTGCAGGTCGTTCGAGCCCTCCAGTCTCATGTCGGCGATGCGCGAGGTGCCGTACCCGTCCTGACGCACGAGCATCTCCGCGCCGCTCAGCGAGACCGTCGTGTCGGGGCCGAAGTCCCACACGTTGCCGTACAGCCCGGAGTTCAGCCGGGTGTCGGAGTGCGTCGCAGGATCGCCGTCGAGCATCCTCGCCGTGTACTGCGTCCAGGCGGCATCGACCACGCCGTCGGGGCGCAGCACCGTCGCCTCTCGGAACGCCGAGTCGATGCGTCCGTCGTCGCTCGACAGGAAGAGTCTCGATCCGTCGGTCGTGGCGTGGATGGTGTCGGCATCCCGCCCGTCGGCGGTGGTGAAGTCGACGGAGAAGTCGACCCGTGCACCTCGCTGAGCGCTGTCGGGAACCGCGGCCGTCGCGACCCACTCTCCGGCCGCCGTCGAGGTCACCGTCGCCGGGGCGCCGAGAACCGTGACCCTCACGTCCGTGTTGCCCGACGGGCCGGTGACGCGCACCTCGACGTCGTCGCCCGCCACGATGCGACCGGCGACGGCATCCGCCGACGAGAGCGACACGGTGTCCATCGAGCCGACGGCCTCGGTACGCGAGCCGTCGATGCGGATCTCGGCGATGCTCCAGATTCCCGGATACGCGGGATCCGACGGCACGCCGGGCTCGTCGACCTGGAACTTGAGGAACCGGAACGGCTGACCCTGCACCTCCTCGCGCACATCGATCCACTCCATCGACGAGTCCTGACCCGCGTTCGGATGCTCGGTGAGCAGCGTCCAGGTGGCTCCGTCGTCCGAGCCGTAGACGTTCGTCCCTTCGGCCCGGTTGGCGAACGTGTCCCTGGCCTGGAAGCCGAACCGGTCGACCCCGACACGGAACGCCGAACCGACGTCGAAGACGATGCTCGGCACGCGCTGGTCGCCCCAGGTCGTCTGGTTGTCACCGTCGGTGATCGCCGTCAGCTGGGCGGCCGTGAGCGGCGCGGCGCTCACGAGCGAGCGGTAGTCGAGCGTTCCGTCGGCCAGCACGGGGGTGAGGACCACGAGACCCGCGACGGCATCGCCGAGCTCTTCGAGAAGCGTCGCGAAGGCAGCGGCGTCAGCATCCGGCACTCCCTGCTCGGCATTCGTGCGCGCCTCGAGCAACCGGGTCCAGCTCGCCGAGGTGTACTCGCCGCTCGCGCCGACACGACCGACCAGCTCGGCGATCGCTGCGTCTCGACTCTCGACGACCGTGATCGTCACGGGCAGCGCCGTGATGGTCGTGCCGTCCGACGCCGCGACGGTCATCTGCGCGGCCTCCGGCTGCGCGGGGATCCAGCTGATCGTGTCGCCCTGCAGGGTCGCCCCCGCGGGAGCATCCTGCAGCGCGAGGGTCACGGTCTCACCGGCGGCATCCGAGGTCGCGACCCCGCGCGTCCACTGCTCGCCCGCGACGAGCACGGCGTCGAGCGCGGGGGCATCCGCGAACACGGGCGGTGTGAGCACACCGTTCGCCTGCGCCAGCAGACCCGCGACGTCGACCGTCGCGTCCGATCCGGTCGCCCGGAGGAACAGGATGTTCTCGCCCACCGCACCCGGGGTCTTCGTGAGCGCCAGATCCAGCCAGACGTAGCGCCACTCGCCACCCGTGTCGGGGACGACGATCTCGGCGAACGGCGACTCATCTGCCGTGCGCGAGGCCTGCAGTCGGGCGGTTCCGTCGCTTCGCACCTTCAGTCCGACGAGCGACTGGGCCGCGGCGCGGTCGCCCCAGATGGCGCGGCGCACCGCGAGGTTCGCTGCGTCTGCGGCAGCATCGAGCCGGATGAACGAGGTGTCGGCGTCTTCTCCCCGCGCGGCACCCGCACCGAGGGGCGTGCCGAAGGTGCCCACCGAGAGCTCGGCGCTCGGCGCGAGAGGCGCGACGGAATCGTCGACCTCGGCGAGCTCCTCGGGGAACGCCACCCAGTACTCGGCGCCGGTGTAGTCGGATCCCCGGTCGTTCCAGAAGTTCTGCACGCCGGTGCCGTAGTAGTACAGCGGCCCATCGCGCTGCTCGTAGAGCTCGGCGACATGGGGCGCCTCGGCGGCGATGTCGACGTCGGCGACGTAGCGATACTGCAGATACGCCTCGCTGAGCGGATCCTGCAGCCGACCGCGATACGCCTGCGAGATCGCACCGCCCTCGTTCGCCGGGATGTACGGCACCTCCTCGCCCATCATGAAGGCGTAGAAGGTGTCGGCGCCGTCGAGGATGCGGTGGTCGAGAAAGTCATAGGGCGAGACCGCATCCGCAGCATCCGACACGGTGCCGGCGGTCGGATCGAGGGTCGTGCCCTGCGCGTCGACGATGCGGGCGAGGGCGACGAAGAGGTCGACGTCTCCCTGACCGTGCGCCTGGTCGCGCAGCATCTCCATGTGCTGCACGAACGGAGCGCCGGTCGTGTTCCCTGGCGCGTCGGCGGGGACCTCGCGGAACAGCTGCTCCAGCGATCCGTTCACGTTGCCGCCGTACAGGTCGTGCTCGCTCTCGTAGCCGGCGTTGACCGTGAACCACTCGACCCGCTCGGCATAGAGGTCGGCGTCGTCGAGGAAGATCGCCGCAGAGATCATGCCGATCACGCCGTAGAGGTGCTGGTTCCACAGTCGGTTCTTCGAGGACAGGAAGGTGTCGAGCACCGGCCGCACGAGGTTGTCCTCGATGCGCTGCTCGTCGGCATCCGTCCAACGCAGGTCGTAGCCGTCGAGCGAGTCGTTCGCAGGGTCGGTGCTGCGGATCAGTTCGGCCGCGATCAGCATGTAGTACAGCGGCACACCGGTATGGATGTGCGCATCGGCGAAGTACTCGTACTTCGCGGGATCGAGACTGCTCCATGCCCTGAGGCCGTGCAAAGCGTTCGCACGGTACTGCTCGTCGCCGGTGACGACGTACTCGAGCGCCTGGGTCATCACCCCGATGCCGTCGCGTTGCGCCATCGACCGCATCCCGACGCTCGCGTAGGCGTCGTTCTTCGGCAGGTCGGTGCCGGGCTGCGCGTTCTCGACGCGGTAGTCGCGCGCCGCATAGCGGGTGTCGACCATCGCGTCGTAGTAGCTGGCCCACGGATCGACCCCGGCGAGCACCTGGGTGCGCATGTTCTCGAGATTGTCGGCCGTGAAGCCGATCCCCGGATGCGCGAAGCCGGCGTCGCTGACCGTCTCGACGATCTCGGGTGCAGGCGTCTGCGCGGCGGCCGCGACGAGTGGCGCGGCGGCGGATTCAGGGGCGGCGGCGGATGCGGCGGCCGGCGGCGCGACGAGGAGCGCGCCGCTGAGGGCGATCACCCCGGCGGTCAACGCACCGACTGTCTTTCGGATACTGCGTCGTTCGATCTTCATCGATCTCTCTTCCGTGACGGCGCCGTCGATCGACGGCGCGAGGGCATGCAGGAGCAGGAACTTCGCGACGGTCAGGGGTTCAGAGGTGCGGGGGTCAGTCCTCCCCCGCCGAGTGGGCATCGTCGTCGGCACGGCCAGCGGCGCCGAAGCTCAGGGAGACATCCGCGACATCGGCGGACCACCCGCGGCCGTCGAGGTCGTCGGCCCGGATGCCGAAGAACAGGCCGGTGAACCGCAGCCGGTCGCCATGGTCGTCCGACAGCGTCCAGGCCGGGTGGATGCCGGGCACGTCGACCCAGTGATCCTCGCCGACCGCGGCGACGGCGAACCGCAGGTCGGGTCCGTCGAGGTCGGCCCGCAGCCGCACCGGCCCCTCGGGCGCCGCGATCGGCGCCGAGCGGGTGGTTCGCGCTCCGTCTCGGCTCACGACGCGAAGGTGGCGACCGTTCTCGGCATCCCAGCCGAGCTGCAGCCAGATCCAGCCGCTGCGGTCGTACCAGGCGATGACTCCGGCGAGCTCGCGGGTGCTGGTGGGCACGGCATCGACCGTGGCCTCGAACGTCGCCCGGTGCTCCTCGACCCTGGTCACGATCATCGACTGATCGAAGACGGATGCCGGCGAATGCCCGCCGCGCAGCCGCAGCCATCCGGGTCGAGCGGTCAGGTCCGCCACGTCGGACGTGAGCGGAGCACGCAGCGTCGACCACCGGCGCGAGTCGAGTGCGGGCGCGGCGAAACGCTCGACGAAGCCGCGCGAGGCAGGGCCAGCGGCGGCGTCGCCGCCGACGTCGACCTCGATGTCCGGATGATGTCCGCCCTGCGCCAGCCGCAGCCATCCGTCGTCGTCGAACACGACGCGCTGCAGACAGGTCTCGCGCCCGAGGGTGCTGTACCGCTCCCCGAGATGCAGCGTCGGCCGGCTGGCGAGGTGCACCAGCATCCACTCTCCGCCCGGAGTCTGCACCAGCTCACCGTGCCCCGCCTTCTGCAACGGCAGGCCAGGGGCATCGCGGGTGGTCAGCACGAACGGCTGCGTGTCGCGCTCGTAGGGTCCGGCGATCTCCCGCGATCGTGCCACCGTGATGGCGTGGTTCCAGCCGGTGCCGCCCGCGGCGATCAGCAGGTGGTACCAGTCGCCGATGCGATAGAGGTTGGGTCCCTCGACCAGCGTCGGCTCCTGATGGATCACGGTCGCCGTGCCCGACGTGCGCTTCTCGTCGGGCAGATACTGCTCGAGCACGAGCCCTGCGAACGACGGATGCTCCGGCCGCTGGTCCCACTGCACGCCGACGATCCAGTGGGTGCCGTCCGGGTCGTGGAACAGGGAGAAGTCGAATCCACGCGAGCCGAGATGCACGGGCTCGCTCCACGGCCCCTCGATGCTCTCGGCCGTGACGAGGTAGTTGTCGATGTCCTTGTCGTCGCCGTCCATCGATCTCACGACCGAGTACGCGAGCCAGAACAGGCCGTCGGAGTGCGAGAGGCTCGGCGCCCACACGCCGCCCGAATCGGGAATGCCGCGCAGGTCGAAGCCCTCGTCGAGCGCATGCCCGCAGACCGTCCAGTGCACGAGGTCGGTGGAGTGGTGGATGCGCACCGCCGGGTGGAACTCGAACGTGCTCGTG
Organism: Microbacterium sp. AC145; assembly: GCF_979258505.1. NCBI lineage: Bacteria > Bacillati > Actinomycetota > Actinomycetes > Micrococcales > Microbacteriaceae > Microbacterium > Microbacterium sp. AC145. Next base: position 3,413,319 of record NZ_OZ409859.1, on the reverse strand, counting down.
GCGATGAAGTAGTCGTCGCCGACCCGCACGATCGAGGGGTCGGGGTTGAAGCCCCGCAGGATCGGATTGCGGATCACTCCCATCACACGACCCCCGGCACCCGCTCGAAACCGACGAAGGCCTCGCCCGCGATGAAACGAACGACCTCGTCGATCACGTCACGCCCCAGTCGGTGCAGCTCGTTGCCGGTGGCGCCGGCGATGTGCGGGGTGAGCGTGACGTTGGGCAGGCTCCACAGCTCGTCGTCGGCCGCGAGCGGCTCGGGCTCCGTGACGTCGAGGATCGCGTCGATCCGCCCCACGCGCAGGTGCGTGCGCAGCGCGTCGTGGTCGATCAGCGAGCCGCGGGCCGTGTTGATGAGCACGGCTCCGTCGCGCATGACGGCGAGTTCGTGGGCGCCGATCATGCGCTCGGTCTCCGGCGTCGCCGGGGCGTGCAGCGAGACGATGTCACTGGCGGCGAGCAGCTCGTCGAGTTCGACCTTGCGCCCGCCGAGCGAGACGACCTCCTCCTCCGAGGCGTAGGGGTCGTAGATCAGCACCCGCAGATCCGTCGCCAGCAGCAGCTGCGCCACCCGGCGACCGATCCGCGAGGCGCCGACGAGGCCCACCGTGCGCCCGTAGTTGCCGGTGTCGAGCAGATCGGCCTCACGATCGACGAACGCCCGACCCTCACGGTAGATCTGCTCGGCGTACCGCGCCCTCTTGCCCGACAGCACGATCGTCGCCGCGGTGTACTCGGCCACCGCCTGCGCGTTGCCCTCCCCCGCGTTCGTGAACACGATGCCCCGCCGCACTGCCTCGACCGTGTCGAGCACGGCGCTGGCGGTGCCGCCGGCGAAGACGACGGCACGCAGGCTCGGCATCCGGTCGAGCATCTCGCGATCGACCCGAGGGCATCCCCATCCGGCCAGCAGGATCTCGACGTCGCCGATCAGGCGAGACGCGTGGTCGCTCTCGAACTCGGTGAGCACCTCGGCAGGCACATCGACGAGACCCGACAGGCGGGCACGGTGGGGACCGAACAGGTTCTCGGCCAGCGCCGGCGGATTCATCGCGACGATCGCGCGGGGTCGGTCGTTCACTTCTTCAGCTCCTCGATGCTCCAGTCGTCGCGCCAGATCAGTTCGGCGCGACCCTCCTCGACCCGCAGCGGCAACCAGATCGGTGCCGACGACGCGAGATCGTCCCGATCCCAGCGGTCGCCGATGTACACGTGTCCGCCGTCGACCGGCAGCACCACGCTCACCTGCGAGTCGAAGGTGCGGCTGCCGGCCGGAGCGATGTCCTGCCAGGGCGACCACGGCCCCTCGAGCGCCGGAGCGGTCGAATACTTGTTGTCGTTGAGGTCCCACCCCGTGAGGTCGGACCCGAACAGGTAGTAGAGCCCGTCGTGGCGCACGAGGGTCGGCGACTCGTAGCCGATCTCCGGACGATCCTGTTGACGCAGCGTGGCGACGATCGACTCGACACCGCAGTAGTCCTCGCGCAGCCGGTAGATGTGCAGGCCGTTCTCGCGGTCTTCGGAGAGCAGGTAGCCGATGCCGTCTTCCTGGTACACCCCGATGTCGCGACTGATGTTGCCGAGGGGGCGTTCGCTGCCGAGATAGTCGTAGGGCCCCTGGGGGTCGTCGGCGATCGCGTATCCGACCCTGGCGTCGGAGTAGTCCGCGCTCTCGATGTGCAGGATCAGCACCCAGCGGCCGTCCGGTCGACGCAGCGCCTTGGGTCGCTCGACGATGCGATCGGGCGCGAGGTCTCCCGAGCCCGCGGCGAGCGCGTCGCCGAGGTACTCCCAGGTGGCGAGATCGGTGGAGCGGTAGCAGGCCACGGCCGTGAACCGGTCGCCCGCGGTCTTGTCCTCGCCCCAGGCGTACCAGTGACGACCCACCCGCTGGATGCCGATGCCGTGCAGCTGCGCGGTGCGCCCGCGATCGTCGGCGAACAGCTCGCCGGTGCGGATGGTGGTGGTCACGAGCGGTCCTCCGAGACGCGGAGCACTCGTGCGCCGAGTCCTGACGGGGTCTCGATGCGGATGCCGTCGTCACCGTTCTCGATCGTCCACGCGCCGGCGGAGTCGCCTGCCGCCGCGTTCGCGGGGAACAGCGTCTCCCCCTCGCGCACACCGGGGATCGTGAAGGAGCTCGGCTCCTCTGAGCGATCCCAGACGAAGAGCAGCGTCTGCTCGTGCGCACGGAGCCCGAGGCACACGACCTCGGCATCCCAGGTCGGCAGGCCGAGCGGCCAGAACGGGTCGGACTCCGCCAACCCGCCGCGCAGCGTCTTGTGCAGGGTGACGGCCTCGGCCACGAGCGCCTGCTGCTCCGGGCGCAGCTCGCCGAGGAAACCCGACAGATACAGCCGTCCGCTGAGTCCGGTGACGAGGGTGAAGGCCGTCTCGGCATCCGTCATCCTGACCGCCGGGTAGGCCCAGTCGCCCGCCTGTTCCGGCAGGATCGAGGCGGGAGCCGACGCTGCGATCGGCGGATACAGCCGGAAGTCCTGCTGGTCGCTGGTGGACTGCAGGTGCGTGCGCGAGAGCAGGGCGTAGTCGGCGCGCATGGCGCCGGACGAGCAGTTCTCGATCAGGAGATCCGGATGCCGTCGCTGCACGTCGTCGAGCCAGGTGCCGAGCGCGCGGACGTGGCCCAGCAGGCCGTCTCCGGCCGCCGTCGCCTGCCATTCGGTGCCGGCACCGGGGTTGATGTTGTAGTCGAGCTTCAGGAAGCTCACGCCGTAGTCCCGCACGATCCGGTCGACCGTCTCGTCGAGATGCGCCCGTGCCGCGGGGTGCCGGAAGTCGAGGTGGTAGCGGTCGTGCTCGCGCACCCGCACGCCGAACCGCTGGAAGAACGCGTCGTCCGGCAGCGCCTGTGCAGTGGGGCTCTTCACCCCGACGACCTCGGGCTCGAGCCACAGGCCCGAGCGCATGCCGGCCGCGTGGATCTCGTCGATGATGCCGCGGAGCCCCGCCTCGTCGAAGCGGCTCGGGGCCTCCTGCCATTCGCCGACCGTGTCCCACCAGTCCCCGATCTCGGGGTCGGCGAACCAGCCGGCGTCGATGCAGAACACCTCCGCGCCCGCCTCGGCGGCGGCACGGATCAGCGGGCGCAGCGCCTCGGACGATGGCTGTCCCATGAGCGTGTTCATGAAGTCGTTGTAGACGATCGGCAGGTCCGGGCCGTCGACGCGACGGATCGCGCGTCGATGCGCGGTGAGCCCGGCGATCGCCCCCTCGAAGCCCTGACTCGACGCGGCGAGCGCCACCGGCACCGTCGTGAAGTCGTCGCCCCGCCCGAGCACGTGGGCGAACTGATGCTCGAGATCGGTGGGACCGAGCAGCGAGAGGGTCAGCCCCTCGAGGCCCTGACTCAGGTCGACGTGCCAGCCTGCTCCACTCTCGATCTGCCAGGCGAGGGCCGAGCCGTCTCGGTGCACCAGGGCGCCGACCGGAAGGTGCTCGCCCGTCGACCATGCGCCGTGGCTGGTCAGGGCGGCGTGGCCCCGACCGTCCTGCGCGTGGATCGGCAGCGACAGCGGCGGCAGCTCGTCGGTGAGCGCGCGACCGTGCCAGCGGTTCTCGGCCAGCCACTCGCTGCGCGCGGTGAGAAGGTCGTACTCCTCCCCCGCGTACGGGCCCGCACCGACGCCGACGGTCGCCGAGCTGACCGCGGTGACGACGACCGGCTCGGGCACGGTGCCGCGCAGCGTGTGCTGCACCCGCACGGCTGTGCCCGACAGGGCGAGCACACTCGTCACCTCGAGACCGGTGACCTCGTCGCGCTGCACGAGCGTCACGGCGTCGGGTGCGGCATCCGCGTTCTCGAGGCGCAGCCGCGCGCCCGGAGCCGAGCGCACGTACGCCTGGCTCGTGCGTTCACGCTGCTCTGCGGCGGTGAAGATCTCCACGAGCGCGGCCGGGTGGGCGTCCCCCACGGCCAGGGTCACGGGGCCGTCGGAGCCGCCGGCGATGGTGAATCCGCCGATGCGGGCGATCATGCGCCGACCCGCTCACGGGCGCTCTCGAAGCCGAGGGTGCGGGTGCAGATCGTCGCGGCGACGGCGGCGAGCGCCGGGGTCGACAGCCAGGCGACCGCACCGACCACCGGCAGCGAGGTGGCGAGACCTGCGAGCACGGCGAGCAGCAGCCAGACGAGCGCGAGGTGAGGACGCTGCATCACGATGCGCACCGCGGCGAGCGCGAACGCGGCCCCGCGCAGTGGTGAGTCGGAGAGGAACGCGGTGGCGACGACTGTCGCGGCGACCACGGCGGCCACGGCCACAGCGCCCAGCAGCACTCCGGCATCCGCTCCGAGCAGCGCGACGTCGTACCCGAGCACGAGCACCGCGGCGCTCAGCGCCAGAGCCGAGCCCCAGCGGTGGCGCACGGCATCCGCGAATCCGCGCCAGAAGATCTGCGCCACGTGCGGATCGGAATCGAGCAGCCCGGCGGCCGCGCGCACCAGCCCGTGCAGTGCGGGGGCTGTGGGCAGCACCGCGGCGGCGCCGAGCCAGAGGGCGATGTGGGTGGCCTGCCAGCCGACGAGCGCCTGGAAGGCGAGCATCGGCACGAGACAGGCGACGAACGACAGCGACACGAGGAAGTACCGGAACGCCCCGAGCAGCAGGGTCGCGATGACGCCGTCGTAGCCGAGCAGGCGGCCGAGGCGCGAGGTGGTCACGGTGGTCATCCCTTCACCGCCCCGACCGACATGCCCTTGATGAAGTAGCGCTGGAATGCCGCGAAGATCGCCACCGAGGGCACGATCGCGAGGATCGCTCCCGTGTAGATCAGCTGCCACTGCGAGGTGAGCAGACCGACCATGCGGTTGATCGCGACGTTGATGGTTCCGGCCGACGACGAGTCGAGGAACACCAGGGGGATGAAGAAGTCGTTCCACAGCCCGAGCGACTGGATGATCACGAAGGCCGAGGTGACCGGCAGCAGCATCGGGAAGACGATGAGCCAGAACGTGCGCAGGCGCCCTGCGCCGTCGACGTGCGCGGCCTCTTCGACCTCGATCGGGATGCCCTTGATGAAGCTGCAGTAGAGCAGGATGCCGAAGCTCGCCGCCCCTCCCAGATGCACCAGGATCACCGAGAGCAGGGTGCTGTAGAGACCGACGTCGTCGAAGCCCTTCACGAGCGGGATCATGCGCACCTGGAACGGGATCATGAGCCCTGCGATGAACAGCACGTAGAGGAAGCGCGAGGTGCGTCCGCCGACCCGCTCGATGCCGTAGGCGGCCATCGGCACGATGATCACCAGCATCACGACCGTGCCGACGGTGATGATGAGCGTGTTGAGCACCGCTTCGAGGAAGTCGGTCTGCTGGAACAGCGCGACGTAGTTGTCGAAGGCGAACGACGTGGGCAGGCCCATGGGGTCCTTGGTGATCTCGGCGTACGAGCGGAACGAGTTCAGCAGCGCGTAGATCACCGGCGACGCGACGATCAGCACCAGGATGCTGAGCACCACCATCACGACGATCTCGCCGATCGACCACTTCTTCTTCTCGCGGCGAACGCGTGGCGCACGGGGGATGCGGGCGATCCCCGCAGGGCGCGCCTCCGGCTCGATCTTCATGGTGACCTGGGTCATCGTCTCGGTCATGCCTGGATCTCCCTCTTGCGCATGTAGGCGTTCGCGGCGACGGTGCTCACGATCACCACGATGAAGAGCACGACGGCGGCCGCCGACCCGAACCCGGCCCGGTACTCGCCGAAGCCGACCTTGTAGATGAAGAAGGCCATGGTCTCGCTGACGAACCCCGGGCCTCCCGACGTGAGCACGAGCACCTGGTCGAAGATCACCCAGCCGGCGATCATCGCGAGCGTCATGTTGACCGTGACGGCACCCGCGATCATCGGCCAGGTCACGTTCCAGAAGACCTTCGCGCCGCTCGCACCGTCGATGCGCGCGGCCTCGATCAGCTCCTGTGGCACCGACTGCAGGTTCGCGAGATAGATCAGGGTGGTGTTGCCGCCGAGCGTGAAGCAGGTGATGAAGAGGATCACCCAGATCACGATGCTGCTGTCGCCCAGCCAGTCGCGGGCCCACTCGGGCATCCCCATGTCTCGCAGCACCGTGTTCACGGAGCCGAAGTTGTAGTTGAGCAGGTACTTCCAGATCGTCGCCATGATGAAGGCGCTGACGAGAGCGGGCAGGTAGACCGCCGTGCGGAAGAAGCCCTGTGCGTGGTTGAGCTTGTCGAGCATGAGCGCCACGGCCAGCGAGATCACGTTGATGATCAGGGCCGAGCCGAGCCCCAGGATGAGGGTGTTGCGCACCGCGTTCCAGAACCGCCCGCTGGCGACGATGTCCTCGTAGTTCTGGATGCCGACGTAGTCGTAGTCGTCGCTGATGCCGTCCCAATCGGTCAGGCTCAGCTGCAGCGTCTGCAGCGAGGGGATGATCACCATCAGGAGGTAGATCACCAGCGCGGGCACGACGAAGCCCAGCATGGCCAGACGCCCTCGACTGAATCGTGGTCGCACGCGGACCTCGGTGTGTGCACTCATGTTCTCTCCTTGATCGATCGCCGCTCGCGGGGATGCCGAGGGCGCGGTCGGGTCCGCGCCCTCGGCGCCGGACTCAACCGGCCGCAGCGACCTGTGCGTCGAGCTCTGCCTGGACCTTCGCGATCGTCTCGTCGATCGTGGTCTGGTCGTCCTGCATCTCGATGCGCGACTGCCGGAAGAAGGTGTTGACCGAGCTGAAGGTGCTCAGCGTCGGGGCGTTCTCGTACCAGACGAGATCCGGGTTCTCGAGCAGGGCGAAGAAGTCCTCGGCCCCGGGAATGGTGTCGTTGCGCGTCACCTCGTCGGAAGCCAGGATGTTGGGCGAGATCCAGCCGCTCTCCTCCATGAGGTTCGCGGCATCCACCGAGTAGAAGTAGGTGAGGAACTCGACGGCGGAGGCGTACTCGTCGTCGTTCTCGGCGGCCTGGGACGAGATCGCGAGACCGCCGGCGGTGTCGCCGATCACACTGTTCTTGAGGACGTTGATCTTGCCGTCCTCGTCGGGGATGATGAACAGCCCCGCGTCGAACTCCGGGTCGACCTTGTTGATGTCCATCAGGCGGCCGAGCCCTGCCGACGACGTCGCCATCACGGCCTGCTCGTTGACGAGCAGCGTGGTGGTCTGGGCATCCGCCGTCGACTGCCACCCCTCGAGCACGTAGTCGTCCATGATCATCTTCAGCTCTTCGAGCGGGGCCTTCAGGTCGGCGACCGAGGCGTCACCCGCCGCTGCCGCATTCCAGAACCCGCCCTCGTCGCTGTACTCGGCGAACACGGGAGCTGCGAGCGGCTTCCACAGCTGATCCGACGGCCAGACCTCTGCCGCAGCGGTGGCGAGCGGCACATCGCCGTTGGCCTTGATCTCATCGAGCAGATCGATGAAGTCGCCGTAGGTCTCGGGCACCTCGAGGTCGTTCTCCTCGAAGTAGGTCTTGTTGTAGACGATGTTCATGCCGAGCTCGCCGTTGAGGGCGCTGGAGGGCACCGTGTAGACGTTGCCGTCCTCCGCGGCGGCGAAGGCGTCGGGCTCGAGCAGCGCGGTGACCTCTTCGGGCACGGGGGCGAGTTTGCCGGCGTTGACGTAGGTGAGGGTGTCGCGCATGTCGACCACCGCCGGCCAGTTGCCGGTGGCATCGACGGTCTTGAGCGCCGTGGCGTAGTCGGAGCCGGCCGGCAGCGGGTCGAGCTTGACCTCGGTGGTGTCGCTCTGCTCGTTGAAGGCGGCGACGACCTTGTCGACGACCGAGTTCCAGGTGTCGTCACCCGTCGCGTAGAGGAACCGGATGGTGGTCGTCTCCGTCGACTCGGCCGCGTCGCCCGAGCCACCGGCGCATCCGGCGAGCGCGAGAGCAGAGGTCGCAAGGCCGGCGGTCACCAGCAGGAGGCGGCTGCGTGCCGTCCGCGTCATTGCGTTGTGCATGTGATCTCCCTTGATTCGTGCCGGACTCTCGTCGGCTACACCGACGGTAGCCGACGGGATAGCGGTTTCCAAGCACTTTCTGTAACTAGTTGCACTTTACTCGTGAAACAGCGAGAATCAACCCTGGCGACGTTCAGCGTGCCCGGAATCGGGTGGTTACAGCCAGCCCTTGCGCTTGAAGGCCCAGTACAGACCGACGCCCATGCCCACCATGAGCGCGATCGCCATGGGGTACCCGAACGCCCAGTGCAGCTCGGGCATGTGGTCGAAGTTCATGCCGTAGACGGTGCCGACGAGGGTCGGCGCGAACAGGATCGCCGCCCACCCCGAGATCTTCTTGACCTCGTCGTTCTGACGGATGCTGAGCTCCGTCATCCTCGTCATCTCCTCGTTCTGACGCCGGGCGACGATCGTCGACTCGACCGTCAGCGCGTTGTCGAGCACCGTGCGGAAGGTATTCGCGCGCTCCGAGACGCGCAGGGTGTGGTCGAGCACATCGCGCAGATACCGCTGCAGCTCTTCGTCGACCTCGTACTTCGCCGATCCGCGCAGCAGCGCGTCGAGCATCCCGGCGAGGGGCTGCACCGCCCGCTGGAAGTCGATCACCTCGCGGCCCAGCTCGTAGATGCGCTGGGTCGCGTCGACCCCGTCTTCGAAGAGCTGACTCTCGATCTCGTCGATGTCGTTCTCGAGCCCCGCGAGCACCGGCGCGTACTCGTCGACGACCTCGTCGAGGATCGCATAGAGCACGGCCTCCGGCCCGAGCCTCAGCAGCGCGGGATCACCCTCGAGGCGGCGGCGCACCCGCGCGAGATCCGGGGACTCGGCGTGCCGGATGGTGACGACGAAGTCCTTGCCGACGAGCACGTGGATCTCGCCGAACTCGACCTCTTCGCTCGCATCGAGGTAGCGGGCAGAACGCAGCACCATGAAGAGCACATCGTCGTAGCGCTCGAGCTTCGATCGCTGGTGGCCCGACAGCGCATCCTCGACGACGAGGGCGTGGATGCCGAACTCGTCGGCCACCTCGCGGATCTCCGCCTCGCTCGGACGGTACAGGCCGATCCAGCTCAGTCCACCGCGCTCGCGCATCGCCTCGAAGGTCTCACTGAGGCTCCGCGGGTTCTCGGTGCGGACGCCGTCGACGTAAATCGCATTGTCGATGATCGCCATCGGCGCCTCCTCGATGAGTCGCAGACGACCGGATGGTCGGCCGCGCGGCGGATCAGCCCTCGACCGGCGCAGGGGCCACGCAGGGGATCGCGGCATCCGTGATCGCCTGGTGGTACTGCTCTGCCGTGAAGGGCAGGCCGAACTCCGGCGCCGTCTGTCCGTCGGCCGCCGGCGCCTTCGATGCGATGGCGGCGAGCTCCCAGGCGAGGTTGCCGATGATGTTGCCGCCCGTGGTCGAGTTGTTGAGCGACACGGCCACCGTGAAGCCGGTGGCGGGATCGGAGTAGGCCGCGGTGACGTAACCGGGGGTCCATCCCTGCTGACCGATCAGCGAGCCGACCATGAGCGCGCCACCGGTGGCCTGCAGCCATGACGGTGCGCCCTCGTATGCGGGCAGCGGTGCGCCGTAGCGAGCGGGCTCCTCCTGGGTGCGCAGTGCCTGCGCCGCTTGGGCCTGGGCGTAGCGGCCGAGGTCGTCGATGGTCGACACGACTCCCGAGTCGGTGTAGCCCGTGCTCGACGAGAGCGTCGTGATGTCGATCGGCGCGGCGCAGTCGTATCCGCCCTCGATCTCCGACAGGTAGTGCCCGTTCATCACGGGACCGGTCGACGGGGGCGCCGGGGTGGTCCGCGGCAGCGAGGTCGCGCCGAGGCCGAGCGGCTCGGTCACGTACTCCGAGATCAGCTCGGGCGCCGTGAGGCCGGTGGCGTGCTCGAGCGCCATGCCGAGCAGCAGATAGTTCACGTCCGATCCGCGGTACGTGGTGTGCGGCACCGAACGCTCGGCACCGAGGCCGTACGCCGCGAGTTCGAGCGGAGCCCAGACGCGCTCGGGGGTGTTGCGCCAGGCCGCCTGCGCGATCTCCTCGGAAGACCCCACGCCGCTGGTGCCGTTGCAGAGGTCGAGCAGCGTGATCTCTTCGAGGTCAGGCACACCCGAGACGTAGTCGGGCACCTTGTCGTCGAGTTCGACGATGTCTTCATCGACCAGCGCGTAGAGCACGTCGCAGGTCATCAGACGGGTCACGTCGCCGATGCGGAAGGCCATGTCGGTGCTGATCTCGCCGCCCTCGCCACCCGGGTCCTGCGCGCCGACGCCGGTGACCCAGCTGCCGCTCCACGGCACCCACACGCCCACGACAGCGCCCGAGGAGCCGGATGCGGCGATCGCGTTGTTGACGGCATCCGTCATCGCGGCGACCGTGTCGTCGGGGAGCTCGCCCTCGACCTGGGCCTTGGGCGTGTAGCTGAAAGTGGTTTCGCTGGTGCATCCGGTCAGGAAGAGCCCGAGCACGGCCGCGCCGGCCACTGCTGCGCGCAACCTGCGCGACGAGAGAAGCTGCATGAAAGGGTACCCCCGGAAGACGTGTCTCCCGAGTCTAGAACGCAGATCCTGAAAGTCGGCATCGGAGCCCCGCCCATAGGGTGATCACCATGCCCCATATCTTCGACGCCGAGGTGGTCTCGGCGATCCTGCGTCACATGAACGGCGACCACACCGACGACAATCTGCTCATCGCCCGCGCCTTCGCGCCCGCGGGTGGCGAGATCACGGATGCCGTGATGACGGGTCTCGACGGAGACGCCGGTGTGTGGGACATCACCCGTGCCGGCGAGGTGTCGGAGCTTCGCGTCGAGTGGCCGGGCGGCGCGATCTCGGAGCGACCGGCGGTGCGCCGCGAGGTCGTCGCCCTGTACGACCTGGCCTGCGAGCGACTCGGCGTCGAGCCGCGACCGCACGCGTAGCACCTCGAGGAATCGCGGCCCCCCGAGGGAAACGGGGGTTCCCTCGAAGTTAGGCCACCCTTACACTGGGGTCATGTCCGAGATCATCTCCTTCTCCGCCGCGCTCCGCGAGCGCTCCTCCAGCTCGCACTCCCGCAGCGAAGGCGCGGGCTTCATGTCCGACCTGCTGAAGGGCGAAGGCTCCCGCGAGGACTACATCTCGCTCGTGGCGCAGCACTACTTCATCTACGAGGCGCTCGAGTCGGCGGGCGAGCGCATGCGGAAGGACCCGGTGGCCTCGGTCTTCCTCAGCGACAAGCTGACCCGCCTTCCGGCGCTCGAGGCCGACCTCTCCTTCCTGCTCGGGTCGGACTGGCGCGAGCTGATCGTCGCGCTGCCCACCACTCAGCGCTATGTCGAACGCATCCGCCAGGTCGGCGCGACCTGGGCCGGCGGCTTCGTCGCACACCACTACACGCGCTATCTCGGCGACCTGTCGGGCGGCGTGTTCATCGGTCGGGTCATGGCCCGGCGCTTCGGCTTCGAGACGAACGGCATCGGCTTCTACCTGTTCGACGACATCGCCGACCCCGCCGCCTTCAAAGACGTCTACCGCGAGCAGCTCGACGCGGCACCGTGGGACGACGCCGAGCGCGAGCGTGTGATCGACGAGGTGCTGCTCGCATACCGCTTCAACACCGAGCTCTTCGAAGACCTCGACCGGGCCCGCGCGACCGCCGTCGCCTGACCCCCGGTCGTTGAGCGACGACGACGACGACGACCGAGACGAAACGTCCCGCCCCCCCGGTCGTTGAGCGAGGACGACGAAGTCGACCGAGACGAAACGCCCCGACCCCCACCGACGTCGCCTGACCCCCGGTCACCCCCGGTCGTTGAGCGAGGACGACGACGTCGACCGAGACGAAACGTCCCGACCCACCGACGTCGGTGCCCCCGCGTATCGTCCGGAGATGGGTTACGTCTACATACTCCGCTGCGCGGACGGCACGTTGTACGTCGGCAGCACGCGCGATCTCGACCGTCGGGTCGTGCAGCACGAGGAGGGCATGGGTAGCGCCTACACCAGGCGCCGCCTGCCGGTGGAGCTCATCTGGAGCGGGGAGTACGCGCGCATCGACGAGGCGTTCGCCTGGGAGAAGCGGCTTCAGGGATGGAGTCATGCGAAGCGGCTGGCCTTCATCGAAGGCGGAGTGGATGCCGTACGGCAGTGGAGCGTGAACGACAGGCTCCGTCGAGCAGCCGCTCGCTGACCGATCCTCGCAGCGCAGCACGTCTCGTCTCGGGCCGCCCCGCGGGCCTCGTCACGGTCGTTGAGCGAAGACGACGAAGTCGACTGAGACGAAACGTCGCAAGCCGACCTCGAAACCTCACCACGTTTCGACTCGGGCCGCTCCGCGGGCCTCGCTCAACGACCGAAGGGTGCCACCACGTCGCGCCTCGGGCCTCCTCACGGTCGTTGAGCGAAGACGACGAAGTCGACTGAGACGAAACGTCGCAAGCCGATCTCGCACACTCACCACGTTTCGACTCGGGCCGCTCCGCGGGCCTCGCTCAACGACCGAAGGGTGCGACCACGTCTCGCCTCGGGCCTCGACTCGGTCGTTGAGCGAAGACGACGAAGTCGACTGAGACGAAACGTCGCGAGCCGATCTCGGAACTCACCACGTTTCGTCTCGGGCCGCTCCGCGGGCCTCGCTCAACGACCGAAGGATGCCACCACGTCTCGCCTCGGGCCTCGCACGGTCGTTGAGCGAAGACGACGAAGTCGACTGAGACGAAACGTCGCAAGCCGACCTCGAAACCTCACCACGTCTCGCCTCGGGCCGCTTCGCGGGCCTCGCTCAACGACCGGAGGGTGCGACCACGTCTCGCCTCGGGCCTCGACTCGGTCGTTGAGCGAAGACGACGAAGTCGACTGAGACGAAACGTCGCAAGCCGATCTCGCACACCCACCACGTTTCGTCTCGGGCCGCCCCGCGGGCCTCGCTCAACGACCGAAGGGTGCCACCACGTCTCGCCTCGGGCCTCGACTCGGTCGTTGAGCGAAGACGACGAAGTCGACTGAGACGAAACGTCGCAAGCCGACCTCGAAACCTCACCACGTTTCGTCTCGGGCCGCTCCGCGGGCCTCGCTCAACGACCGGAGGTGCGACCACGTCTCGCCTCGCTCGACGACCGGAGGGGCGGCCCCGTCAGGACTGCGCAGCGAGCCAGGCGGCGCGCATGAACCGGCGCACGTCTTCGTCGACGCGGATGTCGCTCGGACGCAGTGCGCGCGACAGGTACAGGCCGTCGATCGAGGTGAGACGCGACAGCGCCACATAGGTCTGCCCGGGTGCGAACGCGCCGGAGCCCAGATCGATGATCGCCCGATCGTAGGTCTTGCCCTGCGATTTGTGGATCGTCACCGCCCACGCCAACCTCAGCGGGAACTGCGTGAACTCGGCCACCACGTCGCGGCTGAGCTTCTTGGTCGCCGCCTCGTACGAGTAGCGGAACCGTTCCCAGACCGCTGGCTCCACATCGACCTCATCGCCGTCGATCTCGACGCGCACGGTCTCGCCGAGAATCCGCACGACCGTGCCGATCGTGCCGTTGACCCATCGGGGCGGCTCCCCCGACATCGACGTGTCGTTGCGGAGGAACATGACCTGAGCGCCGATCTTGAGCTTGAGCTCCGGCTCGGCGGGCAGCGACGCCTCACCGCGACCGAACTCGCCGCTCACCTCGGCCTTCGCCGTCTGCTCCTTGCCGGGGAGAGCGGCGAGGTGGCGACTGTTGATGGTGTTCACGATGTCGTTGCGCGTGGCGAGCGTGATCATCGGCACCTCGCCCGGCTCGGGGTCGGGGGGCGTCCTCGCTCCCTGGGTGTTGAGCACCCTGGCGATCTCGGCCGTCACCCGGCCGTACCGCACGGCGTTGAGCATGGCCTTGAACCCGTCATCCGACTGCCGATGGATATGCACCAGTTCGCGCACATGCAGTTCTGCACGGGTGTCGACGACGAACAGGCCGTCACTTTGCTGGGGCCCTGAGCCTGTCGAAGGGTCCGGCTCGTCGTCCTTCCAGGGGCCTGCCCACACTTTCGCGTCGAAGAACCAGAACGAGCGGTAGTGGTCTTTGACGTAGCGCAGCTCGTCACCCCGTGGGGGCACCGGGGCGAGCTGGTAGGGGTCGCCGAACATGACGATCTGCACTCCGCCGAACGGGATGCCACGTTTGCCTCGCGCCTGCCGGAGCGAGCGATCGATCGCATCCATGAGGTCGGCGTTGACCATCGAGATCTCATCGATCACGAGCGTCTCGATCGCATTGAGGATGCGGCGCGTGTTGTCGTTCTGGTCGATGTCCGAGCCGCCGATCAGGCCGATCGGCAGACGGAACAGCGAATGGATCGTCTGCCCCTCGACGTTCAGAGCGGCGACACCGGTGGGCGCGCAGATGGCGATCTGCTTCTTCGTGTTCCATGAGAAGTACTGCAGCAGAGTGGACTTTCCGGTGCCCGCGCGGCCCGTGATGAAGACATGCTCGCTGGTGTCCTCGATCAGCCGGAACAGCTCGTGCTGTTCGTCGGACAGGGCGGGAAGCGACACGTCTCCATGCTACGGGGCGCTCGGCGTCGTCCCAGGCCGCACTCCTAGACTGACGCCATGCACCGAGTCGATTCCCAGGCGCCCAGGCGCTCGCGGCTCGTTGCGGACCTCGCGATCCTGACCGTGGTCGGCATCGCACTCGTCGCCGCCTTGGCCGCCGGCGGTGCGACGCTCTACCAGCAGTTCTACGGACCCTCGGCGTTCGTCGTGCGCTACCTCGACCTGCTCTCCGAGGGCCGCGCGGCCGATGCCCTGCGGATCCCCGGAGTCGCCGTCGATCGCGAGACGCTCGAGGTGGCCGGCGTCGACCCCACGGCATCCGAGGCGATGCTGCGCAACGCTGCACTCGCCCCGCTCACCGACGTCGAGATCGTGGCGGAGAAGCCCGACGGCGACGTGACCGCGGTCACCGTCTCGTACAAGGCCGGCGGCAACGCGGGCACCACGACCTTCACCGTCGCGCAGGACGGATGGGCGGGAGTGACGCCGAACTGGCGATTCACCACCAGCCCGCTGGCCGTCGTCGAACTCACGCTGCGCGGGGCCGATCAGTTCGCCGTCAACGGCTTCGAGGTCGACCGCCGTCAGATCTCGATCGCCGGCGTCGACGCCGGCCCTCTCGACCCGCTGCCGATGCTCGTCTTCACACCGGGGCTCTACTCGGTGACCGTCGACACCGCCATCTCGCAGTCACGGGGTGTCGGCGTGCTCGCCGATTCACCGATGGCCGCGACGCCCGTCGACGTGCAGACCGATCCGACCGACGAGTTCGTCACGGTCGTGCAGCAGCGCGTCGAGGAGTTCCTCCTCGCATGCACCGAGCAGGAGGTGCTGCAGCCCACCGCGTGCCCGTTCGGCCTCGAGGTGTCGAACCGTCTCGCCTCATTGCCGCAGTGGTCGATCGCGGCACAGCCGCAGGTCACGGTCACCCCCGACGGCGGACACTGGCAGATCCCTGCGACGGATGCCGTGGCGCACGTCGAGGTCGAGATCCGGTCACTGTTCGACGGCAAGGTGCAGGCGATCGCAGAAGACGTCCCGTTCCGGGTGAACGGCTCGGTCACGATCCTGCCCGACGGGTCGGCGTCGATCCGCGTCGGTTCGCCCGACGAGGTGGCACCGGTCGACTGAGCGGTCCCGCGTCTCCACCACCTGTCTGGAGGACTTCTCCGTGATGGGCGGTGTCCTGCCTCGGCATCCTCCTCCCCACGCGGAGAAGTCCTCCCCACGCGGAGGCGGCGAACCGGTCGAGCAGAAGACGTCCGGCGCGGTCAGCGCGCCTGGCGTGCGGCCTCGCGCTCGGCTGCCCGACGGTCGCGCTCGGCGAGCGCCGCCAGCTGAGCGTTGTACTCCTCGAGCTCAGCCTCGTTCGTGCGGTCGGCGTGCCGATCGCGGCGCTTCTGCAGCTTGGTGTCGCTGCGGCTCCACTGGATCGCGACGGTGATCGCGAGGATCAATGTCGGGATCTCCCCGATCGACCAGGCGACGCCACCCCCGATGTACTGGTCGTCCATCGGGGTCGGCCCCCAGGTGCGCCCCATCGAACCGAACCAGTCGGCGACCATCAGGCCTTCCTGCATCATGATCGCGACGCCGAAGAACGCGTGCATCGCCATGATCGCGATCAGGGTGATGAGGCGCCCGGGGTACGGCAGACGGTACGGCACCGGGTCGGCGCCGATCAGACTCAGCACGAACAGGTATCCCGAGATCAGGAAGTGCGCGATCATCCATTCGTGCCCGAGATGCTCGTACATGGACCAGCGCACGAGGTCGGTGAAGTAGAACGCCCACAGCGACAGGATGAAGATGCCCGCCGCGACGAACGGATGCGTCACGACCTTGGAGAACGGCGAGTGCACCGCCCACATGATCCACTCGCGGCCGCCACGGGTGCCGTCGTCGCGCTTGTGGATCGCGCGAAGCGCCAGGGTGATCGGAGCCCCGGAGACCAGCAGCAGCGGAATCGCCATCGACAGCATCATGTGACCGAGCATGTGCACGCTGAAGAGGTACTCCTGGTACGCGTTGATCGGTCCGCACGTCACCCACACGAGCATCAGCATGCCCAGCACCCAGAAGACGGTGCGATGGATCGGCCAGCGGTCGCCGCGCTTGCGGAGTCGATACGCACCGGCCAGGTAGAAGAACACTCCGAAGCCGGCGGCCATCAGCCAGAGGATGTCGATGTCCCAGCTGGTGAACCAGCGGTCGATCGTGAACTCCGGCGGCAGCGGCGAGCGGGTGAGGTTCTCGGCCGGTGTCTGCACGAACGCGGCCTCCTCGCCGGTCGGCGGAGGCGTGCGCGCGAGGGCCGCCGCCGCCCCCGAGGCGAGGCCCATCAGCGCGACCTCGCACAGCACCAGCATCCAGAACCACCGCGCCGCATTGGCGCCCTCGAGTCGCGGGATCAGGCGGATGCGGTACCAGGCGCCGAGCAGGCCCATGGCGACGAGCAGCACGGCCTTCGCGATCAGGATGCCGCCGTACGGGGTCAGCAGTTCGCTGATGTCGCCGAGCGCGACCACCGAACGGGCGAGCCCCGAGACCGCGACGACCGCGAACGCCGCGATCGCGAGGCTCGAGTAGCGGCTGACGAGCGCCGCCGTTCCGACGCCCGATCGGTCACGCAGGATGACGACGAGCATGAGCCCGCCGAGCCAGACCGCGGCGCCGATGGTGTGCAGCAGGATCGCGTTCACCGCGACGGTGTGCCCCGCGAGGTCGCCCGAGTGCCCCTGGGTCGCCAACGGCAGGAAGGATGCCGCGGCGAGCAACGCCGTGATCAGCGTCGGCGTCCAGGTGCGCCACGCGAACGCGAGCACCGTGATGACCGAACCCATGATCGTCGTGATCAGCCAGGACTGTCCGAGAGCGGTCTGCAGCAGGAAGAACCCGAGCTGCTCGCCGAACTGGCGATCGGCGCTGACCTTCGGGTTGAAGGCCGCGACGAGGGCGAGGAAAGCGCTCGCTCCGGCGGTCACCGTGAAGAACGCGGCGGCGATGGACGCGGTGTTCAGTGCGATGTCGAAGGACTTCTGCTCACTGCGCAGTGCGAACAGCGCCAGCACGAGCGAGCCGAGCATGGCCGCCGCAGAGATGTTCATGGCGAGCTTCACGACCGGGATGGCCCACCGGACGGCGGGCCCGGGGTCGCCCAGCAGCAGGGGCGCCGCACCGCCGCCCAGCGCGAGGGCGACGATCGCGCCGACCACACCGGCGCCCGCCAGGATCGCGAGACCGACCACGCGATACGCGGGGCTCGTGCGGGTCTGGACGGGGCGGGAGGTCACCCCTCAAGCCTAAGCCGCGGCGACTGACCGCTCGCCCGTCTGCTCGCCTCTTCTCAGCCCGCCTTCGCGTCGCTGCTCGCGGGGTCGTGGGCGGGATGCGCCCGACATGCACGAAGGCCGCCTCCGACGAATCGGAAGCGGCCTTCGAAGAGGTGCGGTCGAATTACTTGACGGCAGCCTTGAGCTTGGAACCGGCGGTCACCTTGACGCGCTTGCCGGCCGGGATCTTGATCTCGGCGCCGGTCTGCGGGTTGCGGCCCGTGCGAGCTGCGGTGTCGACCTGCTCGAACGAGATCCAGCCCGGGATCGAGACCTTGCTGCCCTTGGCAACAGCGTCGGAGACCGAGGAGAACAGCGCGTCGAGGACACCCGAGACGGTGGCCTGGCTCTGGCCGGTGGCAGAAGCGATGCTCGCGACGAGCTCGGTCTTGGTGATGGACTTGTCAGCCATGTCATCCTCCAGCGACGAGGATACCGTCGCATCGTTGTGGTGCGGAGAGCGGCTGCCCTCCGTTGGTCGAGTGACCGCCTCGAATGTATCAACGCTGACCGACATTTCCGCGTCATTTCGCGGGTTTTGGGCTATTCCTTGGCGTGTCGTGGTGCAGATGTGACGAAAGTGGCGCCTGTTGCGCCCTCTAGACCGGCCGATGAGCGGCGACCACGGCCCGCGCCGTGCGCTCGAACGCCGGGCTGACGCGCCCCTCGCCGTCGAGATATCCGCCCACCAGGGCGGCGTCGCGCAGAAGCACGAGGGATGCCGCGACGTCGTCGGGCTCGTCGAGACCTGCCCCCTCGGCGACCGCGCGCAGCGTCGATCGGAACCACTCCCGATGCTCGTCGATGAGCTGCCGCACGGCGCCGTCGGCATCCGGATACTCGGCGGCCGCATTGATGAACGGGCATCCGCGGGTGTGCCTCAGGCGGATGTCCGCCGCGATTCCGTCGATGACGGCGTCGACGAGGCCGATCGGTGAGGCCACGGCGGCTCCTGCGTCGGCGAACATCGCGCGGAGCATCTCGTCTTCGTTGCGGAGGTAGGCGAGAACGAGGTTCTCCTTGCCGCCGAACTGCTTGTAGAGAGTGGCCCGCGTGACCGCCGCTTCGTCGATGATGCGGTCGACACCGACCGCGTGGATGCCCTCTTCGTAGAAGAGCCGGGTCGCGCTCTCGATCAATCGGGTGCGCGCGGCGCTCGGCCGCTTCGGCGGCGTCGTCGTCGACGTCGTCATCGACGTCGGAGCGGGGGTGGGAGTCGTGGTCTTCATGGTGATCCCTCTCATCGTGTCATCCGAAAGCGATTTTCGGGAATAGATTGCGGTAGATAGAACGTTCGGTCTATTATCACCATAACGCACTCGCAGACGGCGGGGCAGAAACAGGAGAAGAGACCATGAGCAGCACCGACAAGACCCCGATCGTCCTGATCCACGGACTCTGGATGACGCCTGCGAGCTGGAACACCTGGGCCGAGCGCTTCCGCGCACAGGGCCATGAGGTGATCGTCCCCGGCTGGCCCGGAATCGACGATCGCTCGGTCGAAGACATCCGCCGCGACCCGTCGGCCCTCGAGGGCATCGGACTGAAGCAGATCGCCGACCACTACGAGCGCATCATCCGCGAGCTCCCGGTGAAGCCGATCATCATGGGCCACTCCTTCGGCGGGGTGCTCACCCAGATGCTCGCCGACCGCGGACTCGGCGCCGCCTACGTCGGCGTCGCCCCCGGACAGACCGCCGGCGTCACCGCACTCCCGCTCTCGACCCTGTGGACCGGCACGCCGATCCTGTCGAACCCGTTCGGCCGCAACGGCGCCAAGCCGCTCTCGAAGCGCCACTTCCACTTCACGTTCGGCAACGACCTGTCGCGTGCGGCATCCGACGCCCTGTGGGAGGAGTACGCCGTCAACTCCTACAACCGGGTGTTCTTCGAGGGCGTGACCTCGGTGCTGAACGAGAAGGGCGGCGTCACGCACGTCGACTACGCCCGCACCGACCGCGCTCCCCTGCTGCTGATCGCCGGCGAGATCGACCACGTGGTGCCGCCGACCATCGTCCGCGCGATCGAGAAGAAGTACCACTCGACCGGCAGCCCCGCGATCGTCGAGCGCAAGGAGTACGCCGGCCGCACCCACCGCCTCGTCAGCCAGGACGGCTGGGAAGAGATCGCCGACTACGCCCTCACCTGGGCCGTCGCGCACTCGACGGCATCCGTCGCCTGATGCCCGGGGTGCCCACCACCCCATCCGCATCCCCTGCACCCGCACCTGCACCCGCACCTGCACCGGCACCGGCACCGGATTCACCCCGTTGGGCGGACATGTCCTTGTTGGGCGGATGTCTGAGCGGGGATCCTCCTCCCGACGGGGCGATCTCCGCCCGACGAGGCGCGACCGAGACACTGAGTCACGCCGCAAGATGAAGGCGTTGAGCGATGGCGGCCAGGATCCTGTTCTGCACGGCAGGCCATTCGTTCATGAGCTGGTGATAACTGATCCTCATCACGTGATAGCCGCGCACAGTCAGCTCTGCGTCATGCTCGATGTCGCTCGACCGCTGGGGTCCGACGTGATGGCCGCCGTCGATCTGAATGACGAGCCGCTCCCCCACCAGGAAGTCGACGTGATGCCCGAACACCCAGACCTGCGGAGTGATCGACAGGTCGAGCCATCGAAGCCTCGTGTGGAAGATCGTCTCGGTTCCGGCATCCGCAAATGGTCGCGCATCCTCCAGCAGCCTCCTTGCCGCAGGCGGTAGCGGAGCCCTCACGAGCACGTCCAGGTCGACCAGGCGCTTTCGAAGTGCGGACTCCCACGTCGCGAGCGCGTCCTCGTGCGGCTGACATCGAGCGACGAGGATCAACGCGTTCTCGATGGAATCCTCGAGCCGATCGGGATCTCGCGGAAAGATCGGGACGCTCCAGTGCACCACGCCGCGAACTGTGTTCGCATGACCGGACTTCGACGGTGCCGCCACGTGCGGTTCGCCGGTAGAGGTGACCCACAGCCCCTTCCGCTTCGCCAGTGTGATGCAGCTGA
This sequence comes from Microbacterium sp. AC145, assembly GCF_979258505.1. Classification (NCBI taxonomy): domain Bacteria; kingdom Bacillati; phylum Actinomycetota; class Actinomycetes; order Micrococcales; family Microbacteriaceae; genus Microbacterium; species Microbacterium sp. AC145. The sequence goes on along the minus strand of NZ_OZ409859.1, from coordinate 3,392,536 downwards.
GCACGACGCCACGCTTGGCAGCCGCCACGAGCATCGGGTCAGCATCACGGAGTGCCACCCAGCCTCGGCACACCGACATGACCTCGCCGCTCCGGACGGCTCTTTTCACGTCATATTCCGTGACCCCCGATCGGCGCAGCGTTCGAATGCGGGCGATCCCTTGCCTCTCAGAAAGTGCGAGTACGACATCCATCCGCCGATCATGCCCAGCTCACGCAGTGCCAGCGGCATTCACCATCGCCAGGACCCGGCGGCTGGTGGGAAGCATCGGTCTCACCTCACATGTGCAGGAGCACCTATAGGGAGGAGAACTCCTCGTTGGGCGGAGGATGCTGCGCGAAAGGTCCGCCCCACAGGGAGAAGTCCGCCCCACGGGGCGACAACGTTGCGGGTGAAGACCCCCAGACACGCAAAAGGGGCGAGGATCCGAAGATCCTCGCCCCTTCAGGCTTGTCTGCTGAGACTTACCAGCTCGACTTGGTGACACCCGGCAGCTCGCCACGGTGTGCCATGTCACGGAAGCGGACACGCGAGATGCCGAACTTCGTGAGGACACCGCGGGGGCGGCCGTCGATGACGTCGCGCGAACGCACGCGAGCCGGCGACGCGTTGCGCGGCAGCTTCTGCAGGCCGACGCGTGCGGCCTCGCGGGCCTCGTCGGTGGCGTTCGGGTCGACCAGGGTCTTCTTCAGCTCGGCGCGACGCTCTGCGTAACGCTCGACGATGACCTTGCGCTGCTCGTTGCGAGCGATCTTGCTCTTCTTAGCCATTGATCAACGCTCCTCTCGGAATTCGACATGCTGACGGACGACCGGGTCGTACTTCTTGAGCACGAGGCGGTCAGGGGTGTTGCGGCGGTTCTTCTTGGTCACGTACGTGTAGCCCGTACCTGCCGTCGAACGCAGCTTGATGATCGGACGGATGTCCTGAGCCTTCTTGGCCATTAGAGCTTCACACCCTTCGCCTGGAGGTCCTTGACCACGTTCTCGATGCCGCGGACGTCGATCACCTTGATGCCCTTGGCGGACACGTTGAGCGTGATCTTACGACCGAGCGAAGCGACGTAATAGGTCTTCTTCTGCACGTTCGGGTCGAAGCGGCGCTTCGTCCGGCGGTGCGAGTGCGAGACGTTGTGACCGAAGCCGGGAACAGCTCCGGTCACCTGGCACACTGCTGCCATGATGGTGACTCCTTCTATACCGTGAGGCCGGACGGCCCCACCCAAGATCCCTTGTCTGCACGCCATCCTCTTCGACGAGCTCAGGGCCCAGAAGGAGAACAGCATGCGAACTGCGCACAGGAGTGTGCGCAGACAAAGAGTCAGTCTAGCACGAGAGAGGCTCACACCCGAACGGCGTCCACCAGCAGCGCGGCCCCGGGCGCCAGCAGCGGCAGCGGCACTCCGATGCGTTCCAGGAACGCCCCCGACGCCTCGATCCCCATCTCGACCCAGCCGGGGTCGGCGACCTGATGGCGCGACACCTGACCGAGATCCTCGCGCACCCGAAGGCGGTATCGAGCCGGCGCATCCAGCCCCGGGATGCGGGTGCGTGGCGTGAACCCGTCGACCGAGGTGCCGAGCCGCACCCAGGCGAACACTCCGCGAGACCCGTCGGGCGCGACCACCCCGTGCAGCAGCGTCTCGTCGTCGACCTCGTCGGAGCGCACCGTGACGCTGCCGTGCAGCAGCGGCCGCAGCTCGCGGTAGAGGGCCGTCCATCGCGACAGCGCCTCGCGCTCCTCATCGGTGCACAGCGTGATGTCCCACTCGATGCCCGCATGGCCGAACAGGGCCGTGGTCATACGGAACGGCAGGGATGCCGCGCGATGCGTCGTCTCGGCGATCGCCGGCCCGACGTGTGAACCCGCGACCTCGGGGGGCACGAGCGTGCCCGTCCACCGCTGGATGCGCTGGCGCTCGACCGGGTCATTCGAGTCCGAGGCCCACACCCGCTGAGTGCGACTCAGCACGCCCAGGTCGACGCGGGCACCTCCGCTCGCGCACGACTCGATCTCGAGCGAGGGATGCCGCTCGCGCAGCGCGTCGAGCATCGCGTAGAACGCCGCGGTCTGCGCGTGCACCGACGCACGCCCCGTGAGCGGCGACACCGCGGCGTGCAGGTCACGGTTGTGATCCCACTTGATGAAGTCGATGCCGACCTCGGCCACGAGCGCGCTGATCCGCTCGAGCACGAAGGCCGCGGCATCCGGATTCGTGAGGTCGAGCACGTTCTGGTGCCGCCAGGTCGCCGAGTCCGCCGACGCCTGCAGGATCCAGTCCGGATGCTGTCGCGCGAGCTCGGACACGGGGTTCACCATCTCGGGCTCGAACCACAGGCCGAACTGCATACCGAGTCCGTGCACGTGGTCGGCGATCGGACGGAGCCCGTCGGGCCACTTCTCACGGTCGATGAACCAGTCTCCGAGCCCGGAGCGGTCGTCGGGGCGTCCCGTGAACCAGCCGTCGTCGAGCACGAACCGCTCGACCCCGACGGATGCTCCGGCTTCGGCGAGCGCGCGGATCTTCGCCGGGTCGTGGTCGAAGTACACGGCCTCCCAGGTGTTCAGCACGAGCGGGCGCGGCGTCGAGGGGTGGCCGGGCAGCGCCCGTGCGGCGCGGTGCAGGCGGCTCGAGACGGCATCCAGCCCGCTCTCGCCGTAGGCCAGGTACACGACCGGCGAGGTGTAGGTCTCCCCCGCCGCGAGACGCATCTCACCCGGCAGCAGCAGCTCGCCGCCGCCGAGCACCGCGCCGTGCACGCCTGCACCCTCGGGCAGCCGCTCGACACCGACCTCGAGGTCGCCGCTCCAGGCGACGTGGGCGGCCCACACCTCGCCGCGACGGAAGCCGAACCCGTCGACTCCGACGACCGTGAGGTAGGGGGAATCGTGGCCGCCGCGTCCGCGACGCACCTGTCGCAGGTGCGCGCCGTGGCGCAGGGGCCCGCGCTGCGGGTGGCGCTCACCCGTCCAGCGTCCGGTGTGATCGAGCACCTCGGTCGCGTACGCGGGGATGGGCATCAGCACCCGCGCGGCCAGCAGGTCGAGCGGCTCGTCGGCGGATGCGGTGCTCGTGACCGCGACCTGCGCGGTCAGCACCCCGCCGGCATCCAGCGCGAGATCGAGCACGACCGCGGCGCCCGCCCCGGCATCCTCGAACCGGGCTCGCAGCGTCGAGGGCGTCGACTCCCACCCCACCAACCGCAGCAGGGGTGCACTGTGCTGCCCGCCGCGATGCCACGCGAGCGCCGGGGCTCCCGACCACCCGTCTGCCTCGACGGCGAGCAGCGGGACGGTGCGTGGCGCATCGAACGAGCTGAACGTGACCGATCCCGTCGACGACACGCGCAGGGCCTCGAGGTCGGCGTCGGCGAGCTCGGCACCCCAGTGCAGCAGACGCGCACCGTCGGTGTCGATGACGACGCTCACGCCGGCCGAGGTCAGATGGACGAGTTCGCTCATTGCCGCTCCAGACGAGAAGGGAGGCCCACCCGTGAGCATACGGGTGGGCCTCGCAGGATAGTGCTGATGCCGAGTGGTTACTCGGTGACGGGGATCGACGCCGCCTTGAGGGCGTCGATCGTCGACGTCTGCCCCTCTTCGATCGCGTCGAGCAGGGTGCCGCTGCCCGAGACCGCGGCCTTGAAGCCGTCGGAGACGTCGGCGTACGTCTGCGTCATGGTCGGGCCCCACGCGAAGTCGGGCGAGACCTGCGTGGCCGCCTCGGCGAACACGTCGTAGATCTTCTGGCCGCCGTAGAAGTCCACGCCCTCGGCGTAGACCGGCAGGGTCAGGCCTGCGGTCGTGGCCGGGTAGAGGTTGGCTGCCTCGGCGAGCGCGGTCAGCGCCTCGTCAGACGTGTTGAGCCACAGCGCGAACTTGGTCGCCTCGTAGACGTGCTCGCTGCCCTTGAGGACGGCGGTCGACGATCCGCCCCAGTTGCCGGCGGCCGTCGCTCCGGCCTCCCACTGCGGCAGCGGTGCGACGGCCCAGTTGCCCGCGGTGTCGGGGGCGCCGCTCGAGATCGAGTTGGCACCCCAGACGGCGGAGTTCCAGGTCCAGACCTCACCCGAGTTGTAGGCGTTGTTCCACTCGTCGGTCCAGGCGGGAACCGTCGCGACGAGGTCGTCGTCGAGCATGCTCTGCCAGAACTCGGCGACCGTGGTGGTGGCGTCGTCGTCGACGGTCACGGTCCATCCGGCGTCGTCGCTCGAGAACCACTGCGCGCCGTCCTGCCAGGCGAAGCCGGCGAACTGGTTGATGTCGGACTGCGAGAAGTTGGTGATGTAGCCGCCGAGTTCGCGGACCTTCACGGCGGCCTCACGGTACTCGTCCCAGGTGGTGGGGATCGCGATGCCGTTCTGCTCGAACAGGTCGGCGCGGTAGAACAGCGCCATGGGGCCGGTGTCCTGCGGGATGCCGTAGACGCTGTCGGTGCCGAGCGTGACCTGTCCCCAGGCCCAGTCGACGAACTGGTCCTCGGCGGCGACGACGTCTTCGCACGCGCTGAGGTCTTCGACGCCGTCCTGCACGAGGAAGTTCGGCAGGGCGTCGTACTCGATCTGCCCGAGGTCCGGGGCGTCGCCCGCCTTGATCTGGTTGAAGAAGTTCTGGTACGTGCCGCCGTTGCCGTTCGGGCCGGTCTGCACCTTCACCTGGATCTCGGGGTTGGCGTCGTTCCAGATCTTCACGACGTCTTCGATGCCGGGGATCCAGGAGGTGAACTCGAGCGTGACGTCGCCGTCAGCCGGGGTGCATGCGGCGGCTGCATCGCCGCCGGTGCTGTCTCCGCCGCCGGCGGAGCAGCCTGCGAGCGCGAACGCCGAGATGGCGATGACGGCCGCTGCCTTCTTCTTCGAATGCATTTCGATCCCTTTCATGGATGCGATGTGGTGCGTGTGGTGCTGTGGGTGGGGGTGGTGCGGTGCCGCGCGGTCGAACCGCGCGGCGGCCTGCTCACTTCAGGGCGCCGGCGCCCAGTCCGTTGCGCCAGAAGCGCTGGAGCAGGAGGAAGGTCACGATCAGCGGGATGACCGACAGCAGAGCGCCGATCAGCACGAGACCGCGGAGTTCGGGCAACTGGTTCAGCTGGTTGTTCCAGTTGTAGAGACCGAAGACGACGGGGAAGAGCTCTTCGCTGCGCAGCATGATCATCGGCAGGAAGAAGTTGTTCCAGATGGCCACGAACTGGAAGAGGAACATCGTCACGAGCGCCGGGGTCATCAGACGGATGCTGACCGTGAAGAACGTGCGGATCTCACCCGCGCCGTCGAGGCGGCTGGCTTCGAGCAGCTCATCGGGCACCGAGGAGGCGGCGAAGATCCGCGCCAGGTACACCCCGAACGGGCTCACGATCGAGGGCAGGAAGACCGACCAGAACGTGTTGGTCAGCTGTGCCTGACTGAAGATCAGGAACAGCGGGAGCGCGAGGGCGGTCGCAGGCACGAGCACGCCGCCCAGCACGATGTCGAACATGATGTCGCGACCCGGGAAGCGATACTTGGCCAGCGCGTAACCGGCCATGGCTGCGAGCAGCGTGGCGATCGCCCCGCCGAGCGCGGCGTAGAGCACCGAGTTCAGGAGCCAGCGCAGGTAGATGCCGTCGCGATAGGTGAACAGCTCGGCGATGTTGTCGAACAGGTGGAAGTCGGCGAACCACAGCGGAGCCGTGGTCAGGATGTCGCCGGTCTCCTTGCTGGAGGCGACGAGCAGCCACCACAGCGGCAGCAGGAAGTAGACCGTGAACACGGCCATGATCAGCATCGCGGCGGTGCGCGAGATGCCCGATTCGCGAGCGGCCTTTCCGCCCGTGGCGGTGCCGCGCTTCGACGCGCGACCCGGGGCGACGATCGTCATGGTGCTCATGCGTTCTGCTCCTTGCGCTGCATGTACTTCATGAATCCGAACGACAGCACGAACGTCGTCACGGCGAGCACGACTGAGAAGGCGGCCGCCAGGTTGGTGTTCGGGATGGATGCCGTGGCATAGACGGTCATGTTCGGGGTGAAGGTGCTGGTGACCGCCGAGCTGAACGACCGGAACACCTGAGGCTCAGCGAGCAGCTGCAGTGTGCCGATGATCGAGAAGATCGCGGTCATGACGATCGCGGGCCGCACCAGTGGGATCTTGATCGACCAGGCGATGCGCCACTGCCCGGCGCCGTCGAGGATGGCCGCCTCATAGAGCTCCTGGGGGATCGAGAGCAGCGCCGAGTAGATGATCAGCATGTTGTAGCCGACATAGACCCAGGTGACGACGTTGGCGATCGACCACAGCACCAGGTCGGCGCCGAGGAAGTCGATGTTCTTCGTGATCGCGGTGAACGGCGACAGGTTGGGCGAGAACAGTGAGCCCCACATGATGGCGGCGATCACACCGGGCACCGCGTACGGCACGAAGAACGCGAGGCGGAAGAAGCGCTTGCCGCGCACGAGCGGCGAGTCGAGGAGCAGGGCGAAGACCAGGGCCAGGCCGAGCATGACCGGCACCTGCACGACGCCGAACATCAGCATCCGCCCCATCGAGGCCCAGAACGCCTCGTTCTGGAACACGAGCACGTATTGGGTGAGGCCGCCGAACACCTCCTCGGCCTTGCCGAAGGTGCCGTCGCGCTTCACGACCAGCAGCGACTGCCAGAACGCGTAGGCGATGGGCACGACATAGAACAGCGCGAAGAGCACGCCGAACGGCACGAGGAGGAACGCGATCGCGCCCTTGTGCGGGATGCGGCGGCGGCGACCGGGCGCCGGGGGCGCCGAGCCGACCGCCGGAGCGGTGAGCGTGGTGGTCATACATCCTCCTTGATGATGCGGACTCCGCCGGCCGGGACGAAGCCGGTGGCGGGTGCGTCGGTGACGAGGTCGTGCCCCGTGGCAACGACCTCGGCGGCGGAGTCGCCGTGGTTGATGACGAACAGGTAGCTGCCGTTCTCCCCCGAGCGACGGACGACCTCGACGTCGCGGCTCGCCCCCGCGTGCGTCGCGATGCCCGCGTCCGAGGCGAGGCGGGCGATCAGCTCTCGGTAGGCGATGCGGTCGGGCTGCGTGGCGACGAACCAGGCCGCCCCCTTCCCCGCCTCGCGACGGGTGAGCGCGGGGCCGCCTGCGGCGGGGCCGTCGGCGAACGACGCCACGGTCTCGGCATCCGTCGTCTTGAGTCGCTCGGCCCATACCGATCCACTCGTGCCGTCGGTGAGGAACACGGTCTCCCCGGGAAGCAGGGGCGCGAACTCCTCAGAGCGGATGCCGAGCAGGTCGCGGAACGCGCCGGGGTATCCGCCGGTGCGAACCCGGTCTTCCTCGTCGACGATGCCGCTGAAGAAGGTGATCAGCGCGATCGCGCCGTTCTCGACAGCGCGGGCGATCGCCGCGGCATCCGCATCGCTGATGAGGTGCAGCGCCGGGACGATGAGCAGTCGGTAGCCGTCGAGATCGCCGCCGGGGCGCACGACGTCGGTGGTGACACCGGCATCGGCCAGCGCCGCGTGGGCGGCGTGCACCTGGCCGAGGTAGGTGAGCGCCTCGCTCGGGCGACCCTCGTTCTCGGCGGCCCACCAGCTCTCCCACGAGAAGAACAGCGCGGCGTCGGCGGCGACACGGGTGCCGGCGACCTCGCCCAGGCGCTCGAGCAGACCGCCGAGCTCGACGACCTCGCGCCACTGGTCGGAGTCCTCACCCGCGTGCGGCACGAGGGCCGTGTGGTACTTCTCGGCGCCCTGGGTCGACGCGCGCCACTGGAAGAAGCAGATGCCGTCGGCGCCACGGGCGACGTGCGCGGCGATGTTGCGCTGCAGCTCACCCGGGGCCTTGGCGAGGTTATATGGCTGCCAGTTCACGGCACCGGTCGAGGTCTCCATCAGCAGCCAGGGCGCACCCTGGGCGAGACCGCGGGTGAGGTCGGCGGCGAACGAGAGCTCACCCCGCGCGTCGTCGAGGCGACGGTCGAGGTAGTGGTCGTTGGCGATCAGATCCATGTCGCCCGCCCACGTCCAGTAGTCGAGGTTGCGGATGTGCGCGGTGACCATGAAGTTGGTCGTCACCGGCACGGCGCTGCGCGCGCGCAGGATCGCGGCCTCGGCGCGGTAGAGCGCGAGCTGCTCGTCGGAGCTGAACCGCTGGAAGTCGAGGATCTGACCGGGGTTGCGCAGCGAGAGCGCCTGGGCGGGCACGCGCACGTCGTCGAAGTCGCTGTAGCGCTGGCTCCAGAACGTCGTGCCCCACGCGCGGTTGAGCGCGTCGATGTCGTCGTAGCGGTCGCGCAGCCAGCCGCGGAACGCCTCGGCGCTCGTGTCGCAGTAGCAGAGAGCGTTGTGGCAGCCCAGCTCGTTCGACACGTGCCAGAGCGACACGGCAGGGTGGTCGCCGTAGCGCTCGACGACCCGGGTGACGACCTCGGCGGCGTAGGCGCGGAAGATCGGCGAGCTCGGGCAGTATCCCTGGCGTCCGCCCTGCTGGAAGACCGTGCCGTCTTCGCCGACCGGGAGGATCTCGGGGTGCGCGGCGGTGACCCAGGGCGCGGGAGAGGCGGTGCCGGTGCCGAGGTTGATGCGGATGCCACCGGCGTGCAGCAGAGCGATGATCTCGTCGAGCGCACTGAAGTCCCACACTCCCCTGGCCGGATTGATCGAGGACCAGCCGAAGATGTTGATCGCGACGAGGCCGACCCCTGCCTGCTGCATGAGCCGCACGTCGTCGGGCCAGACGCTGCGGTCCCACTGCTCGGGGTTGTAGTCGCATCCGAAGACGAGGCCGCGCCCTGCGGAGAGGGTGGCGATGCGGTCGGACACTGCGGCGGCCATGCGAGGCGCTCCTTTGCGGATCATGTGTGCACGTGCACAGTTCGCGGCATGAGAACAGCGATCGGGATTTCTGTGAACGTGCACACATCGTCGCATGTCGTGACGAATCGCGTCAAGTCCGGGTCGCTAGGCTGTGGATCATGAGCACTTCCGCCCGTCGTCGCAGCACCGTGCACGACGTGGCGCGCGTGGCCGGAGTCTCCAGGGGAACCGTCAGCCGGGTGATCAACGGCGGCTACGTGTCTGATTCCGCGCGCACCGCCATCGAAGACGCGATCCGCGAGGTCGGCTACGTGCCGAACACCGCCGCGCAGAACCTCGTACGCCAGCGCACTCAGGCCATCGCGTTCATCGTGCACGAGCCGCACGCGCTGTTCCTCGAAGACCCCAACATCGGCGCGATCATGCTCGGCACGAACGAGACGCTGTCCGAAGCCGACTACCAGATGGTGTGCCTCGTGGTGGACTCGGTGCGCGACACCGAGCGCGTCGCCCGCTACCTCAACGGCGGGTTCGTCGACGGCGCCGTGATCGTCTCGGCGCGAGCCCAGGACCCCATCACCAAGGCCGTCATGCGCCTCGACCTGCCGGTCACCTACGTCGGACACCCGCCTGACGTGGATGCCGCCTGGGTCGGCGTCGACAACCGCGGCGCGGCGCACGCCGTGACGTCACGGCTGCTGGCGACGGGACGGACGCGCGTCGGCATGATCGCCGCAGCCCTCGACCGCGACTCGGGCACCGACCGCCTCGCCGGTTTCACGGATGCCCTGGGCTCAGCCTTCGATCCGGACCTCGTCGAAGAGGTGCCGCTGTACTCCTACGCCGACGGGGCCGCCGCGATGTCGCGACTGCTCGAGCGCGTGCCCGACATCGACGGGGTGTTCGCCGCATCGGATGCCGTCGCCGCCGGCGCCATGTGGGCTCTGCGCGAAGCGGGCCGACGCGTTCCGGAGGATGTGGGCGTCGTCGGGTTCGACAACAGCACGTGGGCCACCCGCACGACCCCACAGCTGTCGACCGTCGACCAGCCCGCGCAGGGACTCGGCGCGGCCGCCGCGGCATCCGTCCTCGCGCAGCTCCGCGACGATCAGCGACCCCGCGCGGGCATCATGCTGCCGACGCCGGTCGTGTGGAGAGAGTCGGCCTGACCCACGGGTTTCTGCAGGCCTCAGGCGCCCTCGGCGGATGCCGCCTGAGCACCCCTCCCCCAGCGGAACGGCGAGACCGTCGGGTCGCCCGCGATCCAGAAGCGCCAGGGAAACGCCTCGGTCCCGGCGATGCCGGCGACACCGACCCGCGGCCCGGTCGCGACATCGCGCACCGGGTCGTCACGCAGCCACAGCTCGGCGGTCGCACCCGCGAACTCCGCACCGGTGACCGCGTCGATCCCGTCATGGATCGGATGCCGCAACCCCGACGCCTGGCCGAACCGCCCCGGTCCGCGGGCGAGGTCGCGCAGTGCGGTCGCCCGCAGGGGCGGTGCCACGCCGCGGCGCACCGCCGCCGCATCCAGCCCGCCGACGATCTCGCCGGCGCGCATCAGGATTCCGCCGGCCTGCCCCTCGGGCCCGCAGACGACGTTCACGCACGAATGGATGCCGTGGCTCAGATACACGTACAGGTGGCCCGGTTCGCCCCACATCGTCGCGTTGCGTGCCGTGCGGCCCATGCGCGCGTGGGATCCCGGGTCGGGCTCGGGACCCGTCCCGTGCCCGTGATACGCCTCGACCTCGCTCAGGCGCAGACGCACCTCGAACCCGGCCGCCACCGTGCGCAGCTCGGCCCCGAGCAGCAGCGGCGCGACATCGGCCGCGAGACCGCTCAGCTCGGCGCGGGTCGCGCGGTGCAGCGCATCCGACGACATGGCGTCTAGAACTGCGGCGCCGTCTGGCACCACGAGGCGTCGAACCCGGTGAGGGCGACGAGCTCGTCACCGGAGCGCAGGTCGATCAGGTGCGTCTCCATGTTCTCGGGCAGCGGCAGCAGCATCTGGTCGTAGGGGTTGTCGACAAGGTCCGGCGCGATCACCACGGCGGCGTACTGTCCGCTCGGTGACGCACATGCCTGCAGGATCGAGTCGGTGGACCCGACCTCGACCAGCGGCGTCGCCGCGCCCTCGTCATTGACCTTGATGATCGCCTGGCCGCTCGGCACGCCGTTCTCGTCGCGCGCGACGACGTGGCGCAGTGTGCCGCCGGGGAACGGCGTGATCGTCGTGGCCGCACCGTAGTCGGGCGATGAGGCGGCGAGCGGTTGCTCCGATCCGTCAGCGAGGTTCAACTCGACCACCGAGCCGTCGAGACGCTCGACGATCGCCGTGTACGTGCCGCGGCTGATGCCCTGGATGGTCGTCGCGAGCCCGAGGGACTGCACACCGGCATCCGTCGACCGATCGACCAGCGAGAGGGCGCCGTCGAAGTCGATGAACAGCACCGCCGCACTGTCGGGCACGAACTGCCAGACGAAGATGTTCGCCTCCTCGCCGCCGACCTCGGTGACCACCGGCTCGTCATCGCCGCTCAGAGACTGGGTCACGAGCACGCTCGCGCGGCCCTCGGTATCGCTGAGCTCTTTGTCGGAATACCTGTAGCCCACGTAGCCGCCACGTTCCGAGACCTGGATCGCACCGACATAGCCCTCGCCGGGCAGGGTCAGCTCGCGCTGCTCCGAACCGTCGCGGTTCATGACCAGCAGCTTCGAACCGTCGTCCTCCTCGAGCGAGACGACGAGCTGCGTCGACGTCGCCCGGAAGTCGTTGATCTTGTCTGCCGAGAACACCGCGACCGCCTTCTCGCCGGTGAGGTCGGTACGGAAGATCGAATCCTCGCCCTCGGCGTCTCGGCGCAGCAGGAAGATGTTCGACGCCGGCGTCGTGAAGCTCTGGGTCAGCGTCGTCGACGGTCCGCCACCCGCGCCCTGCACGTCGGCGATGCTCACGGTGTATTTCGTGTCGTCGTCGAGCGGCACGGTGAAGCGGATGCCGATGCCGCGGCCGGCTGCGTCGAGAGTGAAAGGCACCGCGGGCTCGACAGTGACCTGCGACTCGTCGATCGCTGTGAGCGACTGATTCGCGGTGAGGATCATGCGGCTGCCCGACGCCTCGATCGCCTGCGCCGGGTCGACCTGCGTCTCGGTGATGCGGGGTCCCTGCGTGAGGCTGACCACTCCGAGGCCGGCTCCGACCAGCACCAGGATGCCGAGCACGGCGGCGAGGGCCACGATGAAGCGGCGGTCGCGCGGCGGTGTGGGGGCGGGGTCCGGGTCGGTCGAGGGAGCCGCAGGTGGGATGAAACGCGGGTCCGACTCGGGAGTGGCCTCACGCGGAGTGGGGCGCGTTTCGTCTCGGTCGGCTTCGCCGTCCTCGCTCAACGACCGGGAGGGAGCGACCTCGCCGTCCTCGCTCAACGAACGGGAGGGAGTGGCCTCGCCCTCGGTCGTTGAGCGAGCCGCAGGCGAGACGAAACGCGGTTCCGGTTGCGGAGCGGCCTCACGCGGAGTGGGGCGCGTTTCGTCTCGGTCGGCTCCGCCGTCCTCGCTCAGCGACCGGGAAGCACCGTCGGCTTCGCCGTCCTCGCTCAATGGACGGGACGCGCCGTCCTCGCTCGACGAGCGGGCGGCGGCCGCAGCCTCTGCGTCGCGTGCGGCGCGCATCTCGGCGCGGGTGCGAGGAACGGCCGGAGTCTCGGGACGCTCGTCGTCAGTACTCATACGGGTCCCCGGGCTCAGCGATCGGCGTCACGGTGGTCGGGTCGACGTGCAGTGCGCCGTCGGCATCCGCCCTGACCGTGCCCTCGATCTCGACCCACTGGCCCGTGTCGAACTCGCCGGCATCGATCGTCACCGGCACTGTGGCGGGCTGCGCGTCGATCACGCAGTGCGTGATGACCATGCGTGTGAGGTTCACACCGTCGTCGTCGGTCGGAGTGACGAAACCGGTCAGCGTGACCGTCTTGCCGTCGTACGCCGAGGTGTTCGTCGCGGTGGCGAACACACTCGCCCAGTCGCCGACGCCGAAGGTGGCCGTGTCGGCGACACCGAGCGTGATGTCGTCTGCTCCCTGGAACAGTGCGGTCTGCTCGCCCACGCGCGACATCGCGAGCTCGACCGACAGCGAGGCGGGCGGCAGCACGAGGGCGGCGATCACCACACCCGAGGCGACGACGCCGCCGGCGACCGTGCCCACCAGGGCGAGGGGACGCCGACGGGTGCCCGGAGCGTCCTGCTCAGCGGCATCCTGGTGCGCACCGGCGGCGTGCGCCTGATCCTGCCCGTGACCGTGGTCATGTCCGTGGTCGCCCTCGGCGCCGAGCGGCAGCGTGCACGACCAGATCGCACCGGCGAGCGTCACCACGGCTGCCGCGCACGCGAACCACACCGACTCGGGGCTGATGTAGAGGTTCAGCCGGCCCGTGAGTCCGAGCCCGAGCGTCACGACGGCGACGACCGTGGCGAGGCCGATGCCCAGCCAGCGGCTGCCGAGCGCACGGCGGCGGGCCGAACGTTCAGACTCGGCGACATGCTCAGACAAGGACGTTCACCCCGATCCCGATCACGAAGGCGGCGAGCACGACCACACCCACGATGCCCGCGAGCGTGCGGGTGGTGAAGGTCGTGCGCATGAGAGCGAGCATCTTGACGTCGACGAGAGGGCCGACGAGCAGGAAGGCGACGAGGGCTCCCGACGAGAACGTCGAGGCGAACGACAGCGCGAAGAACGCGTCGACGTTCGAGCAGATCGCGACGGTCATCGCGAGGGCCATCATCGCGACGATCGACAGCACCGGGTTCGACCCGATGGCCAGCAGCACATCGCGAGGGATCAGCACCTGCACGGCACCGGCGAGGGCCGAGCCGATGATCAGCGCCGGCATGACCGCGCGCAGTTCGACGAGGAACTGCGTCAGGCTGCGACGCACCGGAGTGCCCGGCTCGTGGGTCACGCGCTCGCAGGTGTCGACGAAGCGCTGCGTGAGCAGCGAGTCGGGCGAGGGGTGACGGCTGTAGATCCAGCCGATCAGGTTGGCGATCAGATAGCCACCGATGAGTCGGGCCACCAGGATGCCGTCGTCGAATCCGAATGCCGCGTGCGTGGTGAGGATCACGATCGGGTTCACGATCGGCGCGGCGATCAGGAAGGTCAGCGCCTCGGCGGGAGCGAGACCGCGCATCATCAGGCCACGGGCGAAGGGAACGTTGCCGCACTCGCACACCGGGATCAGCATGCCGAGCAGCGACAGCACGGCGCGACGGGCCCACGCGCGCTTCGGCAGCCAGCGGTGGATGACGTCGGCGGGCAGCCACACCTGCACCACGATCGACAGCAGCACGCCGAGGATCACGAACGGCAGCGCTTCGATGAGCACGCTCAGCGCGAGGGTGAGTCCGTCCTGCGCCCTGGCCGGAAGGCTCGCGGTGAACAGCGTCGGCAGGAACCGATCGATCAGGAACAGTGCGGCCACGATCGCGGCACCGAGACCGACGCCGATCCAGGGCGAGCGCGGCGGGCGGACTGGCGTGCGGTGGGAACCGTGCGCGTGGCCCGGTCGCATCGTGGCCTGAGCGGTCACGCGTTCGCTGCCTCTTCGGCGTCGCGCTTGTTGGTGCACGGGGCGCAGAGCCCGAAGATGTCGACGACGTGCGCGGCATCCGTGAACCCGTGCAGGGCCGCGGTGCGGTGCGCCCACTGCTCGACGTCGGTCGCTTCAATCTCGACCGTGAGTCCGCAGTTGCGGCAGATCAGGTGGTGGTGGTGCCCCTGAGTGGTGCAGGCGCGGTAGAGCGCCTCGCCCTCGGGGCTCTGCAGCGAGTCGGCATCCCCGGAGGAGGCGAGGCCGGCGAGCGCCCGATACACGGTGGCCAGGCCGATGCCGGTGTTCTCGTCACGCAGTGACGCGTGCAGACTCTGCGCGCTGACGAAGCCGCGCGCGTCGGCGAGTGCTTCGCGCACGCGTTCGCGCTGCCAGGTGTTCCGCTGAGCCATACCGTCGATTCTAGGCGCGTCGCCCTTGTCAGGCCCTGGGAACGGTTCCCGGGCTTTCGAATCGCGCACCTGGCAGGTTCGGCGACCGATTTCTTGCACAGTGCGCGATTCGAACGGCAGCTGCCCTCAGCCCCGCACGCGCCGCACTCGTGCGCGGGTGCGCTGCACGATCCAGCACACGACGTAGATCGTGAACGACAGGGTCGTGATGTACGGGCTCACCGGCAGGGTGCCGGCGAGCGCGAGCAGGATGCCGCCGACGGCCGACACGAAGCCGAACAGCGCCGCGAGCAGCGGCACGGCCACGGGCCCCGCGGTCACGCGCATCGCGGCGGCGGCGGGGGTCACGAGAAGCGCCATCACCAGCAGCGCGCCGATGATGTGCACGCTCACGGCGACGATCAGGCCGAGCAGCACCATGAACAGCAGGCTCACGGCGCGGGTGGGCACACCGCGGGCGGCGGCCGATTCGGGGTCGAGCGAGTCGAAGCGCAGCGGGTTCCACATGAGCAGCAGCCCGAGCAGCACGACGATGCTGATGCCGAGCAGCCAGCCGAGATCGGGGCTCGACACCGAGACGATCTGCCCGGTCAGCAGGCTGAACCGGTTGGCGCTGCGCCCGTCGTACAGAGACAGGAACAGGATGCCGAGGCCGAGGCCGAACGGCATGAGCACCCCGACGATCGAGTTGCGGTCACGGGCCTTGGCGCCGAGCACGCCGATGAGGATCGCGGCGATCAGGGCGCCACCCAGAGATCCCGCCACCACGCTGCCGCCGAACAGCAGCGCCGCCGCGGCACCGGCGAACGACAGCTCGCTCACGCCGTGCACCGCGAAAGCGAGATCGCGCTGCATCACGAAGACGCCGATGAGTCCGCCGACGATGCCGAGCACGGCGCCCGCGATGATCGAGTTGGCGAGCAGGGCCACGAGGTCGCCGTAGTCCTGAAAGAGAAGACGTCGCTCCAGTCGACCGTCTGGACGATGCCGGCCATGAGGTTCACGCGGCACCTCCGTGGTCATGGTCGTGAGCGTGTTCGTGGTGGGGCTCGGCATCCGGCACCCCGACGACGACCAGTCGGTCGCCGGCCCGCAGCACGAAGACCGGTGTGCCGTAGAGCTCGGTGAGCACGCGGGTCTGCAGCACCTCTTCGGGGGTGCCGAGCACGAACCGGCCGCCGGCGATGTACAGGATGCGGTCGACGCGCCCCAGGATCGGATTGACGTCGTGCGTGACGAACAGCACCGCGGCATCGCGCTCGCGCCGCTGACGGTCGATGATGTCGGTCACCGCGACCTGGTTCGCGAGGTCGAGGTTCGACAGGGGCTCGTCGCACAGCAGCAGCGAGGGCTCGTCGGCGAGCGCCTGCCCGACGCGAAGCCGCTGCTGCTCGCCGCCCGAGAGAAGGCCGACCCGGCGATCGGCGTAGTGCGAGGCCCCGACTGACGCGAGCAGCTGATCGACCTTGGCCTTGTCGCCGCGGTGCGGGATCGGGAAGCCGAAACGGCTGCCCTGCACCCCGAGCGCCACGAGATCACGCGCGCGCATGCTCGTGTCGGGCGCGAGCGATCGCTGCTGAGGGATGTAACCGATGCGCCGGTTGCCCTTACGCACAGGCTCGCCGTCGACCTCGATCGTGCCCGACGACAGCGGCTGCAGGCCCAGGATGCTGCGCAGCAGCGTCGTCTTGCCCGAGCCCGAGGGCCCGAGCACGGCGATGAAATCGCCCGGTTCGACGGTCAGATCGAGGCCAGACCAGAGCTCGCGGTCATCGCGGCTGAGGGCGGCACCGCGCACCTCGAGCACCGGCCTGCGGCCGTCGCTGTCTCGCCCGTCACCCGAAGAGCCTCGGGCTGGTCCCGTGGGTCCCTGATCGTGTCGGGGGTCCCCACTCACGACTGGAGGGCGTCGGCGAGGCTCTGGATCGCGTCACTCATCCACTCAGAGTACGACGATCCGTCAGGCAGGAGCTCCGTGAAGGCGACGACCGGGATTCCCGCATCCTTCGCGGCATCCTCCACGCGCTGCGTCTCGGCACCGCCGGTCTGCGCGTTGGTGAGCACGGCCGTGACCTCTCCACCCTCGATCTCCTGCAGCGTGGCGAGCAGAGTCGAGGGAGCGACATCGGTGCCCTCCTCGACCGACTCGGCGAAGCCCTCGGGCGTGACGTCGGTGAGACCGGCAGCGGTCGCGATGTAGCCGGGGAGCGGCTCGGTGATGATGACCTCGGCGCCGGCGGCATCCGTCTTGATCGTCTCGAGCTCGGCTTCGAAGCCCTCGAGGTCGGCGGTGATCTTCTCGGCGTTGGCGGTGAAGTCGGCCTCGCCGTCGGGGTCGATCGCCGAGAGCTCGGCGGCGATCGCCTCGACCACGCGCACCATCGTGTGCGGGTCGAACCAGACGTGCTCGTTGAAGCCCTCGATGTGATCGTGACCCTCTTCACCTTCGGCGTGCTCGTGGTCGTGAGCCTCTTCTTCGGCGGCATGCTCCTCATCGGAGTGCTCTTCGTCGGCGTGGCCCTCGTTGCCCGGGTAGTCGTGCGACGACTCGACGGCCGTCACGACGTGCACGTCACCGGCATCCTGCAGCAGAGTGTCGATGAACGAGTCGTAGCCGCCGCCGTTCTCGATCACCAGATCGGCGTCTTTCACCGTCAGACGGTCACGGGCTGATGCCTCGTACGAGTGCGGGTCCTGTGAAGCCGAGGTGATGATCGACTCGACCTCGACGCGGTCGCCGCCGATCTGCGCGGCAAGCGAGCCGTAGACGTTGGTGCTCGCCACGACCTGGATCGTGCCGTCGGCATCGCCCTCCCCCGCGGCGGGGGCCGAGGAGCATCCGGCGAGCGCGAGGGCTGCGGCGGAGACGAATGCGAGGGCGAGGACGGGCTTCTTCATTGCTTCAGTCTACGAGCTAATGAGAACCATTATCAAATCGGATGCACTTGTCAGCCTCGTTTCGTCTCGCTGCGCTCGCTCAACGACCGGGAATTCCCCCGGTCGTCGAGCGAGGAGCGCAGCGACGAGACGAAACGCCTCAGCCGATCAGGCCGGGCGCGAGCCAGACCGTCGAGTCCCCGGGCACGGCACCGTCGACGACCCCGCCGAGCACGACATCCGCAGCATCCGCCCCGAGTTCGAACGGCTCGGAGCCGAAGTTCGTCACGATCTGCCAGCCGTTCGGGCGGGCGAAGCGCAGCACGTCCGGGCGTCCGGTCTCGATCCACTCGAGGCGCTCGCCGGTCTGCAGCTCACGCCTCAGGCGCAGCGCCTCGCGGTAGAGCGCGAGCGTCGACGAGGGGTCGGCCTCCTCGACATCGACCGCGTACTCCGCGAACCAGTCGGGCTGCGGCAGGTGCGCCTCGCCGGCACCGAATCCGAACGACGAACCGGATGCCGTCCACGGCAGCGGCACACGGCATCCGTCGCGTCCGAGACCGTCGAACACAGCACCGCGGAAGAACGCCGGGTCCTGGCGCTGATCCGAGTCGATCTCGGCGACCTCCTGCAACCCGAGCTCCTCACCCTGGTAGAGGTAGGTGCTGCCGGGCAGGCCGAGCAGCAGCAGCGTGGCGGCGTGCGCCCGGCGCAGCCCGGTCTCGCGGTCGAGCTGATCCTCCGGCCCCCCAGCGGCGACCCACTCCACGCCC
Source organism: Microbacterium sp. AC145 (assembly GCF_979258505.1). NCBI lineage: Bacteria > Bacillati > Actinomycetota > Actinomycetes > Micrococcales > Microbacteriaceae > Microbacterium > Microbacterium sp. AC145. The sequence goes on along the minus strand of NZ_OZ409859.1, from coordinate 3,374,106 downwards.
TGCTTGACCCCGGTGCGACCAGCCAGTGGAGCGAGCCCGTACCGCGTGGCATGACGGGTCACGTCGTGGTTCGACAGCACCCAGGTGGTCGACGAACCGGTGGCATCCGACTGAGCCAGGTTGTCGGCGATGATCGTGCGGAACTGCGTCGCATCGAAGTCCGCGACGAGCAGATCGAAGTTGAACGCCTGCCCGAGGCCCTCTGCCGACGCGTACTTGGCGCGACGCTCGGGCGTGCTCACCCACGCCTCGGCCACCGCCGTGCGGGGCGGGTCGTACTCGTTGAAGACCCGACGCCACTCGGCGTAGACCTCGTGCACGTCGTCGCGGTCGTGCAGCGGGTGGTTGCCGTCGTGCGGCAGCAGTTCGAGCTCGGCGGTGCTCGGCAGCGGTTCGCTGAGGTCCTTGGTCAGCATGTGCGCCACGTCGATGCGGAACCCGTCGACTCCGCGGTCCGACCAGAAGCGCAGGGTCTTCAAGAAGTCCTCGCGCACCTCGGGGTGGTCCCAGTTGAGGTCGGGCTGCTCGGGGGCGAAGCTGTGCAGGAACCACTGGCCGTCATCGACCCGCTCCCAGGCCGAACCGCCGAACGCGGCGGTCCAGTCGGTCGGCGGCTCCGAGCCGTCGGGCCCGGATCCTTCGCGGAAGATGTACCGCTCGCGAGCCGCTGAGCCGCGCCCTGCGGCGAGCGCCTCCTGGAACCACTCATGCAGATCCGACGAGTGGTTCGGCACGATGTCGACGACCACGCGGATGCCGCGCTCGTGCAGGGCTGCGACCATGTCGTCGAAGTCGTCGAGCGTGCCCAGGCGCGGGTCGACGTCGCGGTAGTCGGCCACGTCGTATCCACCGTCAGCGAGAGCCGACGGATAGAACGGGCTCAGCCACACCGCGTCGATGCCGAGCTGCTGCAGGTAGTCGGCGCGCGAGACGATGCCCGGGATGTCACCGAGTCCGTCGCCGTTCGCGTCCGCGAAGCTGCGGGGGTAGATCTGGTACACAGCGGCCTGTCGCCACCATGCTGCCGTCGTGTCGTCGCGGGTCTCGGTGAGAAGCGCATCGGTCATGAGGGGTGTTGCTCCTTCGTGTTGCGGTTGGTGTGGGGGGGGATCGGCGCGTTTCGTCTCGGGCGGCTCCGCCGTCCTCGCTCAACGAACAGCATCCGAAACGCGCGTCAGCCCTTGACGGCGCCCTGCGTGACGCCCTCCATGACGAAGCGCTGCGTAAACAGGTACGCCAGGATCGCCGGGGCCATCGCCATCAGGTACGAGGCGAACGACACGTTGTAGTTGTTACTGAACTGGGTCTGGAAGAGGTTCTGCCGCACCGGCAGCGTCTGCATCGCCGGGTCCGAGATGATCAGCGACGGCATCATGAAGTCGTTCCAGGCGTAGAGGAACGCGAAGATACCGACCGTGGCGCTCATCGGTGCCAGCAGCGGGAAGATCAGCTGCCAGAACGTCTGCCAGGTGGATGCTCCGTCGATGCGGGCGCTCTCTTCGAGCTCGAGCGGGATCGACCGGAGGAAAGCGGTGAAGAGCAGAACGCTGAAGCTCAACTGGAACATCGTCGCGAGGATGATCACGCCGATCGGGTTGTCGAGCCCGACACGACCGGTCAACTGGATCTGCGGCAGTGCGACCACCGGGAACGGGATGAACATCGCTGCCAGCAGGTAGAAGAACGAGTAGCGGAACAGTCGGTGGTCCCAGTTGCGCACGATCGCGTACGACGCGAACGCCGCGAGCACGATCGTCGCGATCACGGTGCCGGCCGTGACCAGCAGCGAGATGCCCGCGCCGACCGGGAACTTCGTGAGGTTCCATGCCTCGACGAACCCGTCGATGCTGAACGGCGCCGGCAGCGAGAACGCGTTGCCATCGACCGCCTGGGCGGTGGTCTTGAATGCCATCGAGAGGGTCACGTACAGCGGCAGCAGCACGGTGACGGCGGCCAGGATCAGGATGATCGTGCCCGACCAGTTGACCCGCTCCATGCGGATGCGCGGCTTCTTGCCCGAGGTGGGGATGGTGGTGAGTGTCTGCGTCGACATCAGAGTGCGTTCCTTCCGCGGGTCAGCGAGAGCTGCAGCAGGGAGATGAGCACGGCGACGATGAAGAAGATCGTCGCGTTGGCCATCTGATAGGCGTAATCGCCGCCGTTGAAGCCCGCGATGATCGTCATCGCGACGCTGCGGGTGGAGGTTCCGGGTCCGCCGTTGGTGAGGCCGACGATGATGTCGTAGGCGTTGAGGAAGCCCTTGAAGCCGAGGATCACGTTGATCACCACGTATCCCGCGACCAGCGGGATCGTGATGCGCGTCAGCTGCTGCGTCTTGCTCGCGCCGTCGATGCTCGCCGCCTCGTAGACCTCGCTGGGCACCGAGAGGAGACCGGCGATGTAGATGAGCAGTGCGCCGGGCACCGCCTGCCAGGCCGTCACGATCACGATCGCGACCCAGGCCAGGTCGGGGTTGGCGAGCAGGCTCGTCTCGAGCCACGGGATGCCGGCTGCAGCTCCCGCCGCGGGGAGCGAGTTCGAGAAGAGGAAGTTGAAGACGTAGGCGATGATGATGCCCGAGATGACCATCGGGATCACGAAGATCGTGCGGAGACCGGTCTTGAAGCGGATGCGGGAGGTCAGCCCCACCGCGAGAAGGAACGCGATCACGTTGACGACGATCACCGTGGCGATCGAGAATCCGAACGTGAACAGGTAGCTCTGCAGGATGGCCGGATCGCTGAACATCGCGATGTAGTTGGTCAGTCCGCTGAAGCTCCACTCGCCGATGCCGATCGAGTCGGTGAAGCTGAAGAAGATGCCCATGACCGCTGGCACCGTGATCGCGAGGGTGAAGATCACGAGGGTCGGCAGCAGGAACAGGTAGTAGATCGGTTCGACGCGGCCCTTGCGGCGGTGGAGCTTGCGCCCCTGCCCTGTGACGATCGACGTCGTGTCTGTCGTCGGGCTGTTCGCCCTCGTGGTGTTCGAGGTGGCGGTGGTGCTCACGGTGCGGACTCCTCTGTCTCGCCGGATGCCGCATCGTCGGTCTTGGGAATCGGTGCGCGGAAGGCGATGCGTGCCCAGTCCGCGTCCATGGTGCGCAGAGTCGCGGTGGTGGAGGCACCCAGCGCCATCGCCTGGGCGTAGTTCATCACCGGGATCGTCTTGGGCACGAGCACCGAGGGGCCCTGATAGATCTGCCCGTTCTCGTAGTACTCGATCATCCCCTCGATGCGCGGATCGTCGGGAGCCGGTGCATCCTTCGTCGGGGTGAAGCCGAGCTGCGACGCGTTGTACGCCTCGATGTTCTCGGGCAGGTAGAGGTACTCGAGGAACTCCCGCGCGGCCTCCTGATGCTTCGACCCCTCGGGGATCATCGCGCCGAGGTCCATGTTCACCCGCACACCGAGGTCGTCGGGGTCGTCGGTCATGGGCAGTGGGAACGTGCCGAGATCGAGGTCGGGCGCGGTCTTCGCGATCTCGCTGAACGCCCAGGGGCCCTGCATGTACATCGCGGCTTCGCCCTTGCTGAAGGCCAGGTTCCCGTCGCCGTATCCGCGGCTCGCGGCATCCTCGTTCGTGTAGTCGTTCGCGAGCTGCATCATCTGATCCATCGGCTCGGCGAAGTCCTGCTCGAACGACACGGGCGAGTCGGGGCCGACGGAGGCACCCTCTTCGGCCATCGCGTCGAAGAACTCGATCGTGTCGACCGAGCCGCCGATCGAGTAGTCGTACCAGCCCTGGCCGACTGTCCAGTCGTCCTTGAAGGTGGCGTAGAACGGGTCGATGCCCGCCTCCTTCAGCTGCTCGCAGACTGCGATCAGCTCGTCCCAGGTCTGCGGCACCTCGAGGCCCTGAGCGTCGAAGATCTCCTTGTTGTAGATGACCGATGCGGCCATCACCGAGTAGGGCAGCGCGCTGGTGCGGCCCTCGCACGATCCGTACTGGTCCATGAGCGGCTGCAGGTCGTCTCGCACCGCTGCCGCGGCATCCGTGCCGGAGAGGTCGCTCATGGCGCAGCGCTGAACGAACCGAGCGATCTCGTAGTTGTAGTTGCCGAGGATGAGGTCGGGCGGGTTGCCCCGCACGAAGCTGGCCGAGATCACATCGGGGCCCGAGGTGTCGATCTCGACGCGCACGTCGCTCTGCGACGAGTTGTACTGGGCGACGAGATCGTTCATGAAGCCGATCGCCTCACGCTTGTTGAACGTGAAGCGGATGGTCTCGGCCCCGCCGCCCGTCGAGCAGCCGGCAAGGCCAGCACCGACCAGCACGAGCGCGGCGGCCCCCGCCACGAATCGCACCGGGGATGGAGATTTCAGAGACACCGTTGTCCTTTCGTCCTGTAGATCCGCAGACTAAATCTAGTGAGCGAATTTACTTCGATGAACGGTACTGTCTCATGTGAACGAGAGTGAGGTCAAGACCCGTGACAGAAGCATCCGCAGGTCTGGGCACCGGACGAGCCAGCGTCGGAGCCATCCTCGACTTCGCGTGGGGCGCCGGCGAATTCACCGCGACCGAGGCGATGGCGACGACCTCGCTGACCCGCTCGACAGCGATCGATGCCATCGACACGCTCGTCAGCGCCGGGGTGCTGCACGAACTGCCCAACGCGCGGGCGGCGGGTAGCTACCGCGCAGGGCGGCCCGCACGACGCTTCATGCTGGCATCCGATCTGGGTGTGGTCGTGGGTGTGGATGCCGGTGACAACCATGTCGCCGTCACCGTCGCAGACCTGCTCGATCGCACCATCGTGCACCATCGCACCGACATCGATTCGACCGAGTCGGCGTCGGCGCGGCGTGCGACGATCCTCGAGCAGATGGAGCGGGCGCTCGCCGAGGCGGACGTCGCCCGCGACGCGATCCTGGCGATCTGCGTGGGTGTCGCGGCGCCCGTCAACCGCGCGGGCATCTCGCCCCCGCATCCCGACGGGTTCTGGGAGCGCACGAACCCCGGCCTCGCCGAGGCGCTGGCCCACTGGGCACCCGCCGTCGAGATCAAGAACGACGCACAGCTCGCTGCGATCGCCGAGGGCTCTGTCGGTGCCGCGGTCGGATGCCGCGATTACGTCGCCCTGCTCGCCGGTGAGCGCTTCGGCGGCGGTGTGGTCGTCGACGGCCACGTGCTGCACGGCGCGCACGGTGGCGTCGGCGAGGGCATCGTGTTCGACCACATCGTGGGCGTCGGATCGGCCTTCGGACTGAGCTACGCCCTGCAGGACGAGGTGCGCGCCGCGGTCGCGACCGCGGAGATCGCGGCGGATTCGGCGATCGGTCGGCTTGCGTCCGAGGACCGCGTGGATCCGCGCATCGTGCTCACCGCCGCTGCGTCGGGCGACGCCGATGCACTGCTCGTGACCTCTCGCGTGGGCGCGACACTCGCCCGGGTGGTCGGCGTGCTCGGCAGCATGTACGACCCCACGCGCGTGATCGTGTGCGGCGCGGTGGCCGAGAGCGTCGCACCCGTCATCACCGCCGCCCGCGAGGTGGTGCCCGCCGAACTGCACCTGCCGGCGCCCGAGATCCTCGCCTCGACGCTCGGCGCCGAGGTCGTCTCGATCGGCGCCGTCACGACGGCTCGGCGCGCCGCCCGCGAGGTCGCCGTGCCGCTGCTCGCGGAGCGGCGGCTCACCGCCGTGAGCTGAGCCTTCAGCCCGGCCTTTCGTCCATTCCTCTTCGGAAAACGGAGACGATCAGCGCGCACGCCCGCGCGTCGAGGTGCGACCCGCCGGCCCTCATGAAGGTGGTCTGGGTTTTCCCGCGGGGACGTCGAGCGCGGGGCGCGACATAATCGACCCGTGGCAGAACCGACGCCCCCGCCCTCCTCGATCGAGCTCCTCCTCGACCCGGATGCCGAGATCGCGATCCGGGCCGAGTGGGATGCACTTGCGACCCGCGGAATGTCGAGCCTCTCGGGGCACACGTCGGCGAGCAACCGACCTCACCTCACACTTGTCGCGCGCGTCGACCTGTCACCACTCGGCCTGGATGTCCTTGCCGGCATGCGGTCATTCCCCCTCACGCTGGGCGCTCCCCTGCTCTTCGGGACCGGTGACCGCCGGGTGCTGGCCCGCAGCATCGTTCCCAGCGCGGAGTTGCTCGACCTCCGCGAGACGATCCTCGGCGCCGCCGGGCCGGGCGACGATGCCCCGCACACGGCACCGGGCGAGTGGATGCCGCACGTCGCCCTCGCACGCCGGTTGCGCATCGCCGATCTCGCGCAGGCTCTGGAACTCATCGGCGGCGACATCCACGCTCACGCCGACATCGTGCGGCACTGGGACCCCGGCACCGCGCTGGTCACGACCCTCGCCGAGCTGCGGCAGCCGTAGCGGCAGCCGGGATCACCCGCCCGAGGAGCTGGAGAACGCAGACGGTCAGCTCGTGCGCCCGCGCGTCGGCACGCGACTCGCCGGCATCCGCGCGCGTGGTCTCCGTTCTCCCTGCACTCAGGGATGCTGCACGCGCTCGGCGACATCCTGCAGCGCCCGCAGTACGCGCCTGACCGCCGTATACGCCAGCGCATCCGGTCGAGCCAGCACGTCGACGTGGCGGATCAGATCGACATCGGACAACGGCCTGAGAACCAGGCCGTCCACAGCCAGGGGTGTGGCGGTGGCGCGAGGCATGACGGCGATCGCCGCCCCGGCCCGCACGACCTCTGCCGTCACCGAGAACTCGTTGATGCGGTGCGCGATCCGCAGCGGCGCCCCCGACAGTGCGGCGAGATGGTCGAGCACGCCCGCCAGCGGGAATCCCTCATGCACCGAGACCCATTCCTCGTCGCGCAGGTCGGCGAGGGATATCTGCGCATGCTTCGCGAGAGGATGCTCTGCGGGGAGCGCGATGTCGAGCGGCTCCTCGACGAGCGGGATCGCGACGATCCGATCCGCCGGCCAGGGGGCATCGTGCGCGAGTCGATGAGCGATGACGAGGTCGTAGTCGGCCGTCAGGCCGGGGAAGTCCCGGTGCGGGACGTCGGCATCGGCGAGGCGGACGGCCGGACTCCCCTCGAGCTCCCTGAGGAGCGGTCCGAACAGCGCCAGACCTGCGCTGTTGAACGACGAGATCCGAACCGGCCTGTCTCCCGCTTCGAGAAGCGCCCCGATCGAGTCGCGCGCCGCAGTCAATGCCTCATCGACACGAATGCTCGCCGCGGCCAACGCCTCACCCGCTGCGGTCAGGATCAGGACTCGCCCCCGTCGCACCGTGAGCGGCAGGGCCACAGCCGACTGCAGAGTCGCGAGCTGCTGCGACACCGCCGACGCCGAGATTCCGAGTGCGGCCGCGACGGCAGTGACGCTGCCTCGGTCGCGCAGCTCGCGAAGCAGTCGAAGGTGAGTCGGATCCATAAGGCCAACCTTACGAGAACTATAAGAAGATGCCTCTTGGTCTTAATCATGGACATTGCCAGAGTGAGTACATGCCTCGTCGTCATCCGCTCGATCTGCTCGTCGACGTTCTGCTGATCGCCGTCGCGGCGGTCTGGGGAGCGAGTTTCGTCGCGGCCAAGAGTCTGGCGCTCGAGGTCGGCGTCGCCCCCGCTGTCGCACTCCGGTTCATCGGCGCGGCGGTCGCTCTCGGCCTGATCTGCGCGGCGCGCAGGGAGCGGATGCCGCGCGGCCGCGGCCTCGCCGTCGCCGTCGTGCTCGGCTTCTCTCAAGCCGCCATCATCGGACTCGAGACCTGGGGCGTGCATCTCACGTCGGCGACCAATGCGGGCCTGCTCATCAGCCTCGCGCTCATCTTCACGCCCGTGCTCGAGAGCCTCGCGGCGCGGTCGTGGCTTCCTCGGTCGTACTTCGTCGCAGCGGTCGCAGCCGTGGTGGGGGTCGCCCTTCTCGTATCGGACGGCGGGCTGCGGATGCCGAACGCGGGCGACGCCCTGGTGGTCGCGGCGGCGGTCGTGCGCGCGTTTCACGTGACCGCGAGCGCCAGACTGACCCGCGGGCGCAGTGACAGCACGCTCGCCGTCGTCCTCGTGCAACTCATCGTCTGCGCAGCGACCGCATCGCTCGTCGCCGGAGCGGAGCTGCCCGCGGCAGTCGCGCGACTCGACGGATCGGGGTGGGCGAACGTCCTGTTCCTGGGCCTGATGTGCTCCGTGTTCGCGTTCGTCGTTCAGCTCTGGGCGGTGCGGCGCACCTCGGCGACGCGCGCCAGCATCCTGATGGGAACAGAGCCGGTCTGGGCGCTCCTGGTCGGAGTCGTTCTCGGCGGGGAGAGCGTCGGCGCCGTCGGCCTGCTCGGTGCCGCTCTCATCGTCGCAGCGTCATACGCCGGACAGGCGATCGAACGCCGTCACAGGCAGCGCGTACTCGAGGCTCCGGTCGCGCAGCTGAACAGCGAGAGCATTCAGGCGTAGTCGCTGTCGTCGACCGGGGAGGGAGCCGGACCCAGGTTCTCGACGGCGTCCCACAGCCCCTCCGGGACCTCCGCCTGCGCCAGTTCGTCGAGCTGCTCACGACGATGCGGTGACGACACCCCGACGACGGTGGAGTCGACCAGCGGAGACCGCAGCGAGTAGTGCAGCGCGGCGGCAGCCATCGTCGTTCCGTGCTCCGCGCACACGCGCTGCAACCGCTCAGTCCACGCCAGCAGCTCCTCGCCGGCCGGCCGATAGGCGTACTGGGCACCGGCATGCGGCCCCTTGACGAGCAGTCCCGAACCGAACGGCGCCGCGTTGAACACAGCCATGCCGCGCGCCTTGGCATCGGCGAACACGGCCCCGGCCGACTGATCCACGAGCGTGAATCGATTGTGGATCAGTACGGCGTCGAACACACCCGTCTCGACGTACTTCGCCATCAGCGGGACCGGAGCGGCCGCCACACCGATCGCGTCCACCACGCCGGCGCTCCGGAGCTCGATGAGCCCCTGCACCGCGCCGCCGATCGAGATCGAGTCTTCGAACGACACCGAGTACGGGTCGTGCAGGTGCAGCAGCGGGAGGCGGTCGACCCCGAGCCGAGTGGTGGTCTCCTCGAAGGAGCGGAGCACGCGGTCGCGGTCGAACACGCCCGTATCCGGGTCCTGATCCACCTTGGAGATGACCCGCGAACCGTCCATCCCCAGTTCGCGCAGCGCGATTCCGAGCACCGCCTCGGAGCGACCGCCGGCGTAGTTGTTCGAGGTGTCCACGAAGCCGTGTCGGCTCGTGAGCAGGTCGATCGCGACCTCGACGGCCGCTCTCTCCTCGGCGGACCCCGGCTCCGAGTGCCGGCCGAGGCCGGAGGTTCCGAGGGTGATGGGCGTCGGTTCGATCTTCATCCGCAGGGAGTCCGTTCTGTCGGGGGGCCGGTCGTCGCGGTTCTGCTTTCACTGTATCCCCGGACGATCCGCCTCACTCGAGATGCCGGCCATCGTGCCGGCATCTCGACCGACGCCACTCGTCGCGTCAGTCGTCTGAGGCGTCATCCACGACGCCGGATGGCGCGCCGCAGACCGATGTCGAGAATGACGAATCCGAGCAGCGTCCACCCGACGAGTGGAAGCCAGAGCCCGACGAGAAGGGATGATGCGGCGGCCACCGCAATGCCCCACCAGGGTGCGTGGACCAGCGCCGGGGCCGGGGCGCTGCCGACGGATCCGACGGAGCGGGTGGGGCGTCGTTTCCACCACATGGCGCACCCGAGGACCACCATGGCGGCCAGTGCCAGGGCGATGACGAACAGGACCACCTGGTTCGCGATGCCGAACATGACGCCCATGTGAAGGTTGACGCCCCAACTGGCGAGTTTGGCGGGGAGGGAGAAGTCGGCGAAGTCGACCCTGTCGACGACGTCCATGGTGGTGCCGTCTATGGCGAGGGAATCACCCTCCGTAGGGAAGCTGGTCTTGATCTCACGGACCGTCCACGCAGTGCCTGGCTCGGAGGGGGGCGTGATCTCCACCTGACCGGTGTTGACATTCTCGCGTTGTGCGATCGCCAGGACGGCATCGAAGGTTGCAGGGTTCGCGGCGCCGGTGGGGGCGCTCTCCGCTCCGTGGTGGTGGGCGTGCTCATCGGCATCCGCCTGCCCGTCGAGCGCGGTGTTCACTGATGGTGTGCCCCAGTCGAGGGACGCCCGAAGGTTCGAGACGTTCGCTCCGGCGTACTGCGACCACGTGATCCCGGTGGCAGACAGGAACAGGGCGCCGAGCAGCACCCAGATCCCGACGGATGCGTGCCATCCTAAGACTCGTCGGTACCCCCTATGGGAGGGGTTTGGCCGGAGGAGGTCTCTCTTGGTGCGGGTCTTGCGGATGCGGACGATCCATAGTGCGAGACCGGCGACCGCGACGATGCCGAGCCACGATGCGGCGAGTTCGCTGTAGATGCGTCCGGCGTCGCCGAGGTGGAGGTTGCGGTGCAGATTGCTGACCCAGGTCCGCAGCGGCGTGGAGCCGCTGGTTCCGTAGACGACGAGGTCGCCGCGGATCTCGCCGGTGCCGGGATCGACGAACACGGCGCGGGACTCGCTGGAGCCGAGGGCGTCCTCGGCGTACATGATGCGGGTGGTGTCGCCGTTCTCCGGGGCGGGACGGACGGCGAGCAGTGCGGCGTCGTCGCCCATGTAGTCGTTCGCGGCGTCGATCTGTGCGGCCAGGGTGAGGGTGGTGTCGCTCTTCGGTGTGTGCAGCTCGTGTGCGTAGATCGCCTTCTCGAGTTGCGGGGTGAGCGCGTAGAGCGCGCCGCTGAGTGCGGCGATGAGGATGAAGGGGCCGACGAGGACCCCTGCGTAGAAGTGCAGTCGGAGCAGAAGGGCACCGGCCCAGCCGCCGCGGCTGCGATTCGGGGCCGGGGCGGGCGGGGGTGTGTGCGTTTCGGTGAGGGTCACGGCTGTGGCTTTCAGGAGAGGAGGGTGTCGCCGATGAACCCGTCTTCTGCGCATCCGGGCGGGATCGCGAAGACGGCGGAGCCGATGGGGGTGGTCCACTCGTTGAGCAGATCGAGTTCGTCCAGACGCTGCTGCATCGGGATGAACTGGCGGTCGATGTCGGCCTGGAAGGAGACGAAGATGAGACCCGAATCCGAGACTTCTGCTCCGGCCGGGCGTTCGTCGTAGTTGTAGGCACGGCGGAAGATGCGCTCGCTCCCACCGCCGCGGGCGCGACGGATGTGCGCGAACTGTGGGATGACCGGGAACCCGATGGCGGTCTTGGCGTCGAAGTCCGGTTCGTCGAACTCCTCGGTGCCGGTGAGGGGCGCCCCATTGGCGAGCGTCCGTCCGACGGACGCGTCGCGTCCGCTCCGGTCGAGCCTGTCCCACTTGTCGAGGTCCATCCGAATGCGCCGGAGCACCATCCCGGTACCGGCGGCGAGCCACCCGTCACCGGCCCACACGACCGCGTCGAAGTCGGTCGTGCCCGGTTGCGGATTCGTGGTCCCGTCCACCTGCCCGAACAGATTCCGCATCGTCGTGCCGGGCCGCTCGGTGCCGTACGCGCGCCGGAACCCCTGCTGCGTCCAGCGGATGTCAGCGAAGCCCCGGGCATCTTTCAGCAGCATCCGAGTCGCGTGTGCGACGGTGAGCGGGTCGTCGCCGGCGATCTGCAGCAGCAGGTCGCCGTCGGAGAACTCGGGCCGCAGCTGATCCACGCGGAACGCCGGCAACGGCGCCAGCCACGTCGGCACCGCGCCACTCGCACGGACGACGAGACCGGGACCGAACCCGAAGGTCACGGTCAGGCGGGCGGGTGAGAGCGCGAGCTCGGGTTCGGAGTCGGCGAGCGCCGGGGTGCCCTGCGTGAGTCGGGCGGCGTCGTCGGTGAGGATCCGCATCAGACGGGTGAGCGCATCGCGGTCGACATCGGCATGGAGGTCGAGGGCGACGAAGACGCCGTGCGCCTGCGCGGCGGTGTCGATACCGGCCTGATGCACTCCGAAGAACGGCACGGTCTGCCCACCGTTCATCGGTGCCGCCGGCGCCTGCGGCTCTGGCGTCGGACGGTTCAGGGCGAAGTCCACTCCCACCGCCGCGACCGCGCCGACGCCGGCGACAGCCCCTCCGAGGAGGAACTGCCGCCGGGTCGATCCGGAGCGACGGGAGCGGGCGCCCTCAGCGGGCGCCGGCATCAGTGATCCATGCCCTCGTGCTCGTCACCAGACTCGTAGTTCTCGTTCGCGCCCGAGTAGTCCTTCACCGGGGCGGTGAACTCGTACGTCGAGTCGTCGGAGAAGGTGAGCGTGAACGTCGCCTCGTCGCCGGCCTGCAGCGGGGAGGCGAGGTCCATCAGCATGATGTGGTTTGCGCCCGGCTCGAGAGCGAGGGTGCCGCCGGCCGGGATCACGAAACCGCCTTCGACCTCGCGCATGACCATCTCACCCGCTTCGTTCTCGACGGTCTCATGCAGCTCGAGCATGCTCGACGCATCCGACGTCACCGAGATGACCGTCACGTCGTCGTCTCCGTCATTGCCCAGCGTGCCGAAGGCGGCGGACATGCCCTCGTCGGCGGACTTCACCCACGCGTCGTCGATGGTGATGGCATCGCCGGCGAGGGTGTCGGCGGCGGTGTCGGCCGGCGCGCTCGCGGCGGCGCATCCGGTCAGGGCGAGCAGGGACACGACGAAGACAGCGCCGAGCCTGGTCAGAGCGGTAGTGGTGGTGGGGATGGGGGTGCGCATGATGGCGCCTTTCATGGTTCGTTCGTCGCGGACTCGTCGGAATCCGACGAGGCGACTGCCGCTCGGGGGCGGCGAAGGAATCGGAAGAGGGCGAAGGCGAGGGCCGCGAGGGCCGCTCCGCCGACGCCGACGAGCACGACGCGTACCGCGCCGCTCGTCTCATCTGCGCTCTGATCTGATGCTGTCGAGCCGGTTCCGCCGCCCGACGGGACGGTCGACGGCGCAATTGCCCCGTTCCCGGTGTCGGTCACCATCGGTGAGGCATCACCGATGGTGAACGGGATGACACCCGCGATGGGGTGTCCGTCCTCGGACACGACCTGCCAACGCACCTGGTAGCCCGCTACCGGCATGCCAGGGGTGAGATCCACGGTCACGTCCCGCCCCGACACTGTCGGGGCGGAAGCGACCCAATCCGTGCCTGACGCATCGACGACGAGCACCGTGGCCCCGGTCGTCGACTCATCGAGTACGAGCAGATCGCCGGAGAACGTCATCGTGACACTCGCAGGCGCGAGAGCGAGCTGCTCACCGTCACCGGGAGTGCTCGATATCAGCTGGTCGTGGGCCGACGCCGGGGCCGCGGTCGCCAGTACGGCGACACCGGCCAGCATCAGCCCAGCCGCCAGGCGGCGGAATCGGGACATGAAGAAGAACCTCTCGACGGACGTCGACACGGCGACGCCTTTCCTGCGCAGAACGCGTATGCATGACATACGCGAAGTACGCGCTCACCGCCCCGGACGGGCGCTGACGCGGATCAGATCAGAACGCGAGAACGAGAGGTGGAGCACGACCTCGGAGAGTCGCCAGGAAGGAGGATGTCGCGGAGATCGTGTCGGGGATCTCGCCCAGAGCATTGGTCCCCCCAGGCAGAGAAGGGCCGGCGACGATGACATCGAGGTGGCTGCGCACCCAGCGTGCGGCTCGAACAGCAAGATCGCAGATCGCGTGAACCAGGCGCTCTGCACGAAGCAGCACGAGAACGGTGAGGAGCGTCGCGGCAGCGTGGCCCAGCCACATGCTGCCGTCCGCGCCGACCGTTTCGGGCACTCCTGTGCCGGCGGGGAGCACGAGAGGTGATCCATGCACGTGCGGCGCAACCGCACCGGTCGTGGTCACGGTTCCGAGCACGAACAGCGTGTGAAACAGAAACTGACTCGCCCCCACAGCCAGTCCGAGCCGGACGGCCGACAGCTTCCGGCCCGCCAGAAGAACGCAGACCATGGACGCGAGGATCCACGGAACAGCGATGCCGAGAACACCCGGCATCGCGCCGCCGCCGGTCACATGTCCGGCGAGGGCCACGAAGATCGCGAGAGTCGACGAGGCGAAGCCGCGGACGACGGCCGGCCTCCTGGACTCACTCACTCTGCCAGTCTGCCACTCGACTGCGCGTGGATTCGCCCGCATCACCTATGAGGTGGCTTCTGACCTGCGCTCGACCGGTGCTCGCAGGGCCGGCTTCGCGACCTGGGTTGCGAGCAGAACCAGAAGAGGGATGAAGTGGAATGCCGCGAGTGTCATCGCGTCGCGCGCGATGCCGTTGAACGGATTCCCCTCATCGAGCGGTCCCGCCGATGCGCCGTTCAACAGTGCGTATCCGGCAACCGACATCGCGAAGGTCACCAGGGCGACCAGCGTGAGGGCGATGCTCCGCTTTCGCAGAGGCGTATTCCGCCGTTCGAACGCGCCGCCCATGAAGAGGAGCGGCAGCGTCGCCAGAAGCGTCACTGGGATGCTCGCCAGCTGCAGGATGCCCAGCCAGTACAGCGCGAAGCCGACCGTCGGGGAGGGCACGTCGAGCACGCTGCTCAGTTGCGCGCACGTCCCCGCCACCCACGAGGCAGCGATGACACAGATCCAGATGATGCCGGCCATGGTCGCCTGGTACTCACTCGACGAGCAGCGCCGGCTCCTCGAGCACGGACGCCACGTCGGCGATGAAACGGCTCATGCCGTCGCCGTCGATCACGCGGTGGTCGAACGACCCTGCGACCGTGGTGACCCAGCGGGGGCGCACCTCGCCGTCGACGACCCACGGCTTCTGGCTGATCGTGCCCATGGCCACTATCCCGGCCTCGCCGGGGTTGATGATCGGCGTGCCGGCATCCATTCCGAATACCCCGATGTTGGTGATCGTGATCGTGCCGCCCTGCTGGTCGGCGGGGCTCGTCTTGCCCTCACGCGCGGTGAGCGTGAGGCGGTTCAGCGCCCGGGCGAGGTCCTTCATGCTCAGGTCCTGCGCGTCCTTGATGTTCGGCACCAGCAGTCCGCGAGGCGTGGCCGCGGCGATGCCGAGGTTCACGTAGTGGCGCACGGCGATCTCGGCGCCACCCTCGGTCTCGATCCATGCCGCGTTGACCATCGGGGTGCGGCGCGCGGCCCAGATGACGGCCCGAGCCATGATGAGCAGCGGCGAGACGCGGATGTCAGCGTAGTCGGGCGAGGCCTTGAGCCGCTTGACGAGCTCCATCGTGCGGCTGGCGTCGATCTCCTTCCACACGGTGACGTGCGGGGCGGAGTAGGCGCTCTGCACCATCGCCGACGAGGTGGCCTTGCGCACGCCCTTGACCGGGATCGACTCGGTGCGGCTGTCCGCGCTGGGTTCCTGACCCTGTCGAAGGGCGGGCGCGAGACCGCGGGCAAGACCCGCGGGGGCGCTCTGCGGCGCGGGCATCGTCTCGTCGCGCACCGCACCCCACTCGGGAGTCTCGATGTTGCGGAAGACGCTCGCCTGCGAGGCGTGCTTCATGACGTCGTCGCGGGTGACCTCGCCGTCGGCACCCGTCGCGGCGACAGTGGTGAGGTCGACGCCCAGG
This sequence comes from Microbacterium sp. AC145, assembly GCF_979258505.1. Classification (NCBI taxonomy): domain Bacteria; kingdom Bacillati; phylum Actinomycetota; class Actinomycetes; order Micrococcales; family Microbacteriaceae; genus Microbacterium; species Microbacterium sp. AC145. Next base: position 3,358,667 of record NZ_OZ409859.1, on the reverse strand, counting down.
TCGCGCGCGAGCTTGCGGATCGGCGGCTTCGCGATCACACCGACCGACGAACGCACCGGGCGCTCGGCCGGACGCTTGCGACGCGAGGTGGCGCCGCCGCCCGAGCCGTAGCCCACGAGCACCGAGCCGCCGCCCTCTTCGGGCGCGGGCGCCTCGGCGGTGGCGATCTTGCCGGGTCCGGCGTCGTCCCGAGCATCCGTCACGAAGGTGATGATGGGCGAGCCGACCTCGACCGTCGCACCCTCGGCGGCGAGCAGCTCGCCGACGACACCCGCGTGCGGCGACGGCAGCTCGACGAGCGACTTGGCCGTCTCGATCTCGCAGATGACGTCGTTGATGGCGACGGAGTCACCGGGCGCGACCTTCCACGCCACGATCTCGGCCTCGGTCAGCCCCTCGCCCACATCGGGGAGGTTGAAGTTCTGCGTGCTCATTTCGGTCCTTTCGGAACGGTGAGATCCGGGTGAGGGTCAGTAGGCCAGCGAACGATCGACGGCCTCGAGGATGCGGTCGGCATCCGGAAGGTAGGCGCCCTCGAGCTTCGCGGGCGGGAACGGGGTGTCATAGCCGGAGACTCGCAGCACGGGGGCCTCGAGCGCATAGAACGCGCGTTCCATGACGGTCGCGGCGACCTCACTGCCGATGCTCGTGAAGCCCTGCGCCTCCTGCGCGTAGACCATGCGCCCGGTCTTTCGCACCGAGTTGAGGATGGGTTCGTAGTCGATCGGCGACAGCGACCGCACGTCGACGACCTCGCAGCTCGTACCCTCCGCCTCGGCGAGCGCCGCCGCCTGCAGCAGCGTCGTGACCATGGCTCCGTGACCCACGAGGGTGACGTCGGAGCCCGTGCGCACCACGCGCGACGAATGCAGCGGAGCGGCGGATGCGTCGAGCTCGACCTCGCCCTTGGTCCAATAGCGACTCTTCGGCTCCATGAAGATCACGGGGTCGTTCGAGGCGATGGCCTCCTGGATCATCCAGTAGGCGTCATTCGGCGTCGACGGCGAGACCACGCGCAGACCCGGGGTGTGCGCGAAGTACGCCTCGGGGCTCTCCTGGTGGTGCTCGACCGCGCCGATATGCCCGCCGTACGGGATGCGGATGACGATGGGCAGGCTCAGTGCACCCTCGTGGCGGTTCGTGAGCTTCGCGAGCTGCGTCGTGATCTGGTCGAACGCGGGGAACACGAAGCCGTCGAACTGGATCTCGATGACGGGTCGGAACCCGGTCATCGCGAGTCCGATCGCGGTGCCGACGATGCCCGACTCGGCGAGCGGGGTGTCGAGCACCCGCCGGTCGCCGAAGTCGCGCTGCAGGTGCTCGGTCACGCGGAAGACGCCGCCGAGCTTGCCGATGTCCTCGCCCATGAGCAGCACCTTGGAGTCATCCTCCATGGCCTTGCGCAGGCCCGCGTTGAGTGCCTTGCTGAACGGCATTGTCTCGAGAGTCATGGTCAGTTGCCTCCCTCGAACGACGCCTCGTAGCGCGCGTGCCACGCCTTCTGCTCCGCGACCAGCGGGTGCGGTTCGCTGTAGACGTGGTCGAACATCTTGTCGACCGTCGGCGATCCGAGTTCGACCGATCGCGAGCGCAGGTCTTCGGCGGCGTCGGCGGCCTCGGCATCCGCGTCGGCGAAGAACTGACCCGCCGCTCCCCTGTTCTCGAGGAACGCGCGCATGCGGTCGATCGGGTCGCGCTCCGCCCACGACTGCTCCTCGTCGGAGCCGCGGTACTTCGTGGGATCGTCGCTGGTGGTGTGCGCGCCGAGACGGTAGGTCACGGCTTCGATCGCGCGGGGACCCTGACCGCTGCGAGCCTCGTCGAGGGCCACGCGCGAGACGGCATAGCTGGCGAGGACGTCGTTGCCGTCGACGCGGACGCTGGGGATGCCGTATCCGGCGCTCCGCTCGACGAGCGGCACCCGCGACTGCGTCGACACGGGCACGGAGATCGCCCAGTGGTTGTTCTGCAGGAAGAAGACGGTGGGCGCCTGGTAGCTGGCGGCGAAGACCATGGCCTCGTGCACGTCGCCCTGGCTCGACGCTCCGTCACCGTAGTAGACGATGACGGCCTCGTCGTGATCGACGTCGCCGGTGCCGCTGCGTCCGTCGAAGTTCAGCCCCATGGCGTAGCCGGTCGCGTGCAGCACCTGCGAGCCCAGCACCAGCGTGTAGAGACGCGTGTTGCCGTTCTTCGGGTCGGTCGGATCCCATCCGCCGTGCGAGACGCCGCGCATGAGCTTGATGATGTCGAGCGGGTCGACGCCGCGGATGCGCGTCACGGCGTGCTCGCGATAGGAGGGGAAGATCGTGTCCTGCGCACGAGCGGCACGGCCGGACCCGACCTGGGCGGCCTCCTGGCCACGGCTCGGCGGCCACAGGGCGAGCTGCCCCTGTCGCTGCAGGTTGGTCGCCTGGGTGTCGATCGCGCGGATGATCACCATGTCGCGGTAGAACTGCTCGAGCTCTGCATCGCTGATCGCCTCGATCAGTGGCAGGTACTTCTCGGCAGCCGGACTCGGCGCGAAGCGGCCGTCCTTCTCCAGGACGCGGACGAGTTCAGTCTCTGACGAGGTCACCTGTCCACGCTATCCGAGGTTCCGCGCCTATCGATGGAGACTCCGCACAACGGATTCGGAAACCTGTAGGACCTTGTCCACCGATTCATGCTCACCGACGGATATACGGATGCCGTCGCCGGGGAACGGACGCACGATCAGATCGCCTGCCACGAATGCCGCGGCGACCTCATCGGTGCGCTCGCCCGTCGGCAGCCAGATGAAGTTCGCCTGCGCGTCGGGCACGTCCCAGCCCTGCGCGCGCAGCCCCTCGACCAGACGGGTGCGGCGTTCGACGATCACGGCGACGCGCTCGAGCAACTCGCCCTCGGCGTCGAGACTCGCGATCGCGGCGTTCTCGGCCGCCGAGGTGACGGAGAGGGGGATACCGGTGGAGCGTGCGGCGTCGAGGACCTTCTCGTTGCCGATCGCATAGCCGATGCGGAGCCCTGCGAGCCCGTAGGCCTTCGAGAACGTGCGCAGCACGACGACGTTCGGATGCCGTTCGAACACTCGCTCGGCGAGACCGTCGACGGCTTCCGGCGCCGTGACGAACTCGGCGTAGGCCTCATCGAGGATGATCAGGACATCGGCGGGGACCCGCTCGACGAACGTCGCGAACTCGTCGCTCGTGATGATCGGGCCGGTCGGGTTGTTCGGGGTGCACAGGATGATCGCGCGCGTGCGCTCGGTGACCGCGTCTGCCATCGCGTCGAGGTCGTGACGCGAGTCCGCGGTGAGCGGGACCTGCACCCCCGTGGCTCCCGCGACGAGCGGCAGGCTCGGGTACGCCTCGAACGAGCGCCAGGCGTAGAGGACCTCGTCGCCGACGGATGCCGTGGCGAGGATCAGCTGGTGGAGGATCGACACGCTGCCGGCGGCGACGTGGACCTGGTCGGGCTCCACGGCGTAGCGCGCACCGAGCCTCTCGCGCAGGCGGCCGGCCGTCGCGTCGGGGTAGCGGTTGATCGGAGTCGTGTGCTGCAGTGCCGCCGCGACCGACGGCAGGGGCTCGAACGGGTTCTCATTGCTCGACAGTTTGAAGGCGTCTCGGCCCGCCTGCTTGCCCTGGCGATACGGCGCGAGAGCGGCGATGGCGGGACGGATGCGCGGCAGGATCGGGTCGGTCACAAGCATGAGTCTAGGATGTGCTGCGCGCCGACCTCATGGGAGACTGGCCTGACCATGCGTTTCATCATCAGAGTCGTCGTCAACGCGTTCGCCCTGTGGGTCGTGACGCTGATCCCCGCCCTGCAGGTGCAGATCCGGGCCTTCGCGCCCGGCGAGACCCTGCAGCTCGTGCTCACGCTGCTCGCGGTCGCGGCGATCTTCGCCCTGGTGAACACGATCATCGGCACGGTCGTGAAGATCGTGGCCTTCCCGCTGTACATCCTCACGCTCGGCCTGATCGGATTCGTGATCAACGGCTTCCTGCTGTGGCTGACGGCGTGGATCACGAGCGGGTTCGGCTGGGGCCTCACTGTCGGCAGCTTCTGGTGGGGCGTTCTGGCGGCACTGATCATCTCGCTGATCAACGGCGTCTTCGGCTTCATCCTGCGCCCCCAGCGGAAGCCTGCCCGCCGCGACTGACCGCGGCCCTGTCGGCGGCATCTCCGGCGGCGACCGGATACTCGATCACCCGCTCGGCGTGGTACTCGGTCCGCTCGATGGTCTCTGCGCGGCCGATCTCCTCCCAGTAGTCGTCGAGCTTCGCGACGCGCGGGTCTCCTGATTCATCGGCCATCGCCGCTGTCTCCTCATAGGAATGGAGCCAGTGCGAATCGACCCAGATGTCGCCGACGGTGACGCCAGGGTCGCCCTGGCGCGACACCGTGAAGCTGTCGGGAGAACCAGTACCCTCCGCAGAGCCCCCACTCAGCGCGGAGACCGGGTCGTCGGTGTGCCGCAGCTGGACAAGATCCTGGTCGTCATCGAGTGTCGGTTCGACGGGGCTTCCCGCCGTGATCTGCATCTGCACGTCGAACTCGCTCTCCATCGACAGGTACGCCGCCACAATGCCGGCCTGCGAGTGCGCCACGACATCGACCACATCGCCGGGCTGCGCTCCCGCCGCCTCGAGCGCATCGATCGTCGCCTGATACGACGCGGACCTCTGCCCCTGATAGAGCTCGGCATTCGACTTCATGTCCCACGGCTCGGCGCCGCCCCAGCCGATGCTCTGGGTTCCCTTGACGTAGGCGACGAACCTCGTGCTGCCGTCGGGGAAGTTGAACTTCTCGACCGCGACCTGTGCTCCGGCAGAGACCGGCATCCGATTCAACGCCGACGCGAGGCTGCCCGGGGCAGACGACGGCGTCGAGGTCTTCACCGGAGCCACCGTGACCTGATCGGCCTTGCCGGTCAGTGTCTCGCCGGGGTGCACCTTGCCGAACCCCAGGAACGCACCGGCAACCGCAGCCGCTGCGAAGACGGGACCGTACACGCCCGGCAGGAACGGCGCCGGAAGAAGCCCCTCGAACCTCTCGCTCTTCCACTGCGCCTCGAGCATCGCGGCCATGCCGGGGATGCGATCGTCTCCCTCGGCGAGCTGGTCTGCCTGCAGGGCCAGCCGGCGCGCCGAGTCCGGATCGGTCTGCGCGAGCATCGCGGCCTCTGCCCGCAGCTCGACGTACTCGTACACGTCGGCCATCAGCATGGTGCTCGACGTGGTCTCACGGCAGTCCCTGTGCAGGCGTGACACCCGCTCCCCTGAGGACCACAGCGCGACGGTGTCGACCTGCGCGCTGAAGCCCGGCGCATCGACGATCACGCGATACGCCCGCACCATCGCATCCCGCGCGTCGTCGAAGCGCGTCGCGACGGCATCCATCCGCCGCGCGACCTCCCGCAGCACATCGGGGTCGACCGAGATGACTCCACCATGATCGATCTCGATGCCGCTCATGACAGGTCGATCCCCGCCACCTCCGACACGCGCCCACGCGTGTCGGAGGCCTCGGCCCACGTGCGTCGCCCGTAGTCGCCCAGGGCATCGCGCATCGCTCTGATCCCGTCAGACCGCCACGCGGTGTCATCGACGAGTCCCCTCAGCGACGCACCGGCATCGTCGAGTGCGTCGACGGCGGCGCGGAGATCGCGGGCCGCCTGGCTCTTCGCCCATTCGGCCTCGGCCGCGGACATCTGCATCAGTGCGATGGAGTTCATGCGCCCAGCATCCGGGATCCGCACCGCCGCGCGCGCCCGAACCGCCCCGCGGTTCCGGGCTTCGTGAGTGCTTCTCTCGGCAACGCCACCAGTGCAGAACGGGTGCGGACCCTGCCACGCTGAGGATTCTCGCGTCGCGCGATCCGCCGTCGACCGGCACAATGGAACAGTGCCATCCCCGGATCCCTTTCGCGTGATCTTCGTCTGCACGGGGAACATCTGCCGCTCCCCCATGGCGGAGGTCGTCTTCCGCGATCTCGCAGAACGCCAGGGACTCGGCTCGCGAATCGTGTCACGCAGCGCCGGCACCGGCGACTGGCACCTCGGGGAGCAGGCCGACCACCGCACGCTCGACTCGCTCGCACGGCGCGGCTACGACGGCTCCCAGCACCGGGCGAAGCAGTTCACGTTCGCATCGTTCGCGGACAATGATCTCGTCGTCGCGCTCGACCGCACGCACGAGCGGAATCTGCGCGAGTGGGCCCGTGATGAGGACGAGGAGGGCAAGGTCACCCTGTTGCTCGCCTTCGACCCCGCCGCATCGACGCAGGACGTGCCGGATCCCTACTACGCAGGGCCAGAGATGTTCGATTCGGTGCTCGGTATGATTGAGGCGGCGACCCGCGGGTTGTTCCGCCAGCTCGAACCGGCCCTTCGCCAGCCCCGCACGCCCCGTGATCTCGGGGCCTGATCAGGAGGATTCCCCTGACTTTCCAGCCCTCGCTCCCGCCGCAGCCCCTGAGCCCGCTCGACGGCCGCTACCGCGGTGCCGTCACCGGACTCGCCGACTTCCTCTCGGAGGCGGGTCTCAACCGCGCTCGCGTCGAGGTGGAGGTCGAGTGGCTGATCGCCCTCACCGATCGCTCCCTCTTCGAGACCAGCCCGCTGTCGGATGCCGACAAGGAGCGCCTGCGCGCGCTCTACCGTGACTTCGGTCAGGCCGAGATCGACTGGCTCGCCGAGAAGGAAGCGGTCACTCAGCACGATGTGAAGGCCATCGAGTATCTGGTGCGCGATCGCCTGTCGACACTCGGCCTCGACTCGATCGCCGAGCTCACGCACTTCGCCTGCACGAGCGAGGACATCAACTCCGCCTCCTACGCGCTCACCGTGAAGCGCGCCGTCGAAGAGGTCTGGCTTCCGGCCCTCGACGTCGTGATCGCGAAGCTTCGCGAGCTGGCGGCCGAGCACGCCGACGCCGCGATGCTCTCCCGCACCCACGGACAGCCGGCCACCCCGTCGACCATGGGCAAGGAGATCGCCGTCTTCGCCTGGCGCCTCGAGCGCGTGCGCGCCCAGATCGCGGCATCCGACTACCTCGCCAAGTTCTCGGGCGCGACCGGCACCTGGTCGGCGCACCTGTCGGCCGATCCCGACGCCGACTGGCCGACGATCTCGCGCGAATACATCGAGGGCCTCGGCCTGGGCTTCAACCTGCTGACCACGCAGATCGAGTCGCACGACTGGCAGGTCGAGCTGTACGACCGCGTGCGTCACGCCGGCGGCATCCTGCACAACCTCGCCACCGACATCTGGACCTACATCTCGCTCGGCTACTTCGCGCAGATCCCCGTCGCCGGTGCGACCGGGTCGTCGACCATGCCGCACAAGATCAATCCGATCCGCTTCGAGAATGCCGAGGCGAACCTCGAGATCTCCGGCGCCCTGCTGGCCTCTCTCGGGCAGACGCTCGTCACGAGCCGACTGCAGCGCGACCTCACCGACTCGACCACGCAGCGCAACATCGGCGTGGCGTTCGGGCACTCGCTGCTCGCGATCGACAACCTGCGCCGCGGGCTCAACGCGATCTCGCTGTCGCGCGATGTGCTGCTCGCCGACCTCGACGTGAACTGGGAGGTTCTCGCCGAGGCGATCCAGACCGTCATCCGTGCCGAGGTCGTCGCCGGCCGTTCGTCGATCACCGACCCCTACGCTCTGCTCAAGGAGCTGACCCGCGGACACCGTGTGGGTGCGGCCGACCTGGCCGAGTTCGTCGAGGGACTCGAGATCGGGGATGCCGCGAAGCAGCGCCTCCTCGCGCTGACGCCCGCGACGTACACCGGTATCGCCGAGCAGCTCGCGAAGTAGCGCTCCGCGCATCCTGACCCCGCTCAGCATCCGGCTCCGGCCCGGGCTCGAGCGGGGTCAGTTCTGCATCCGCGGGGCGGTGCGGGGTCAGTTGCGCACCCCCGGCCCGGGCGGGGCCAGTCGCGCATCCCTGGCCCAGGCGGGGTCACTTCTGCATCCGAATCAGCCGATCCCGATGCGAAATCGACCCCGCACACAGGCGGGGCCACTCACGCGAGACTCAGGACGAAGCGGTGCGGTCCGTCGAGCCCGAGCCCGTGCCCGAGTCCGGCTCATCCGGAGTCTCGGGGTCGTAGAGCACAGGACGATCGACCGTCCTGGTCACGTCGGCCGGGTCGACGACGAGGATCAGCATCGCCAGGATCAGCAGCGTCACGATGAACGCGCCACCGCCCACGACCAGGCCGAGGGCGATCGGGGTCAGCCCGTCGTAGGAGCCGTTCGCGATCGCGTCGTTGACGCGCGCCGTGAAGGCGCCGGTCGAGACCAGCGTGACGATCGCGGCGAAGACGCCGCAGGCGAGAGCGATGCCGAGCAGGTGCAGCGGACGCAGGATGTCTCTGCGGGTGGGCTTCTCGTCGCTCATCGGTCTCCTCCGTGGTCGACGGGCGCGGGGCTCACGTCAGTGGCGGCGGCGACGTCGGCGGCGTCCGCGTTCTTCGGGGTCAGTCCTGCGATGCCGAGGAAGACCGCGACGATCGCCGCGTATCCGCCGAACATGCCGACCCCGAGGATGATGCCGGTGAGCACGAAGTCACCTGCGCCCTCGATGGCGTAGGGCTGCACGAAACCGGCGGGGATCGCGAGCAGCACCACCGCGAGCAGCAGCCCGAGAGCGCCGAGGGTGATGGAGTCGCGTGCGGTGACGTCGCCCGTGCGCCGCGCGCGCAGGCCCACGATCAGCTCGACGAGCCCGGTCGCCGCGGCCCACGTGATCACGACGATGAAGAACATGTCATCCGTGCGCCACATCGGAACGCCCGCGGTCATTCCCGCGGCGAAGCCGAGCAGTGCCAGCACGATCGCAGGCCAGCGCTGGCCTGCGGGGAAGACGAGCCACGCGGCGAGGACCATCACCAGAGCACTGGTCATCACGAAGCCACTGAAGACCGCAAGACCGACGGCGGCCGAGTGGTCGGGCGAGAAGGTGATCATCACGGCGGCGGCAGCGGCGAAGAGCGCGCGCAGCAGCTGAACGTGACGCACGGTGAACGCGCGGGCAGGGGCAGACATGACGATCCAGAGTCCTCCGGGGTGTTCCCCCCAGTCTACGCGGGGGCGCTGGGTGGATGCCGACGCGGAGGGTGTTCGCGGGGCCCGACGGACCTCCCCAGATCGATCGTCAAGCCCCGCGACAGAACGCAGCGTCGGGGGCGGCACTGCGTCGGGTCGCATCCGCTCACAAGGTCGGGCACCCTGCTTGCGGCGGTACAACCCTTGGACCCCAGAAACAGCACTCCGTCCCCTACGGGATGCCGGTGTGGTCGTAAGCTCACTCTAGAGCTCGATTCTTCACATACCGGAGGGGTGCTGTGACGAGTATTGAAAATGGCATCCGGCGCGCGGCGGATTCATTCGCCGGCTCGTTCCGCGATGCCATCAACGCGCGCGGGCTCACCCTCGCACGACTCCACGAGCTCCTGCGCAGCCGCGGCAACAGCGTCTCGATGGCCACCCTCAGCTATTGGCGGTCGGGCGCCCGGCGTCCGGAGAGCGCCCAGTCGATGGCGGCGCTCAGTGACATCGAAGAGCTTCTGGGCCTCGAGAGCGGAGCCCTGACCGCTCTGCTCGGTGCGACCAACCGCACAGGACCCTTGGGGCCGACTCAGTTCCCCCTCGACGAGGAAGAACTCGAGCGCGCGGTGCGAGAGGCCTTCGCGGCGCTCGGCGCCGTCTACCCCGACACGTCTCGTGAGCTGACCACGCACTCGGTGACCGACGTCGACGAGGCCGGGAACGTGTACCGGTCGGTGACGCGAAGCATCGTGCAGTCGACGGTCGGCACGGTCGACTCGATCCCCTTCCTCGAGCTGACTCCCGGCGAGCGCACACCGACCCCGATGATCGAAGCGGTGTCCGGAGGCCGCATCTCGGCGCGCTACTCGCACCCCAACGGCGAGGTGCACGGGGTGCTGTTCGAGCTCGAGAAGCCGCTGCCCGCGCCGGAGACGGCGATGGTCGAGTGGTCGGTCGAGTACCCGCCCGGATACCCGCCGCAGCGCGAGACCGGCCACGCGCTCGCGCGCCAGAGCCGCGAGCTGCTGGTGTGGACGCGATTCCACCCGGACGCCCTGCCCGACCGCATCGAGGAACGCGTCGAGACGCCGAGCGGGGCGAAGACCACGATCCTCGACCTCGGCGGACGTACGTCGATCCATCAGGTGCGCAGGGCGTTCGGACCCGGCCTTCTCGGGATCAGCTGGAGCTACGACGACGGCCGCTGAGCCGACCGTGCGACCTCAGCCGGCCTGATCGCCGACCGCCGCGGGCCGACCCGGCGTGTTCGACCACTGGCTCCACGATCCCGGGAAGACCTTGGCCGGGATCCCGATCTCGTCGAGAACGAGGGCGGTGTGCGCGGCGGTGACCCCGGATCCGCAGTAGGCCGCGACGGGAGTGCCGTCGCTCACGCCGACCTGAGCGAAGTTCGCCTGCAGAGTGTGGGTGTCGAGGATCTTGCCCTCCGGATCGAGGTGCGCAGCCATCGGCAGGTTCACCGCGCCGGGGATGTGCCCGGCGATGGGGTCCAGCGGCTCATGCTCGCCGCGATAGCGCTCGGCCGCTCGCACGTCGAGCAGCACACCGGATGCCGGGAAGTCGGCGGCCTCGTCGATCGAGATCGCATCGGCGCCGATCTCGTCGAGCACGACATCACCCGGCTCGGGCCGCACGTCATCGGTCTCGACCGGGAACCCGGCAGCACGCCAGGCCCGGATGCCGCCGTCGAGCACGCGCACATCGACGCCGCCCTGTCTCAGCAGCCACCAGGCGCGCGCGGCGCTGAGGCCCTTGCTGTCGTCGTAGGCCACGACGATGTCTCCGCCGTCGACGCCCCAGCGGCGGGCGGCATCCTGCAGGGTCTGCGTCGAGGGAAGCGGATGCCGCCCTTCCGACGGCTGCCCGTGCGTGGACAGTTCGGTGTCGAGCGGCACGTAGACCGCACCGGGGATGTGCCCCTCGAGGTAGTCGGCATGGCCATCCGGGCGATCCAGGCGCCAGCGGACGTCGATCACGCGCACCGTGCTGTCGCTCGCCAGAAGCCGGTGCAGATCGTCGGCGCTCACGAAGTTGCTCATCCTGCGAGGGTACCGAGTACTAGGCTCGATCCGGCTTCGTCGAGAAAGGGACTGCGCGTGCCCACTCGATTCCACTGGATGCGACTCCGCCCGCAGGAGATCGCGCTCCTCGCCATCACCGCCGTCTGGGGCAGCACCTTCCTGCTCGTGCACTGGGCGATGCAGCACTCCGGGCCGTGGTTCTTCGTCGGCATCCGGTTCCTCGTGGCGGGAGTGATCAGCGTCGCCATCTTCCATCGGGTGCTGCGCGGCATCCGCTGGCGCGACATCGGTGCGGGCGTCGCGATCGGCGTCATGATCTATCTCGGCTACGGCCTGCAGACCGTCGGACTGCAGACCATCGACTCCAGCACCTCCGCCTTCATCACGGCGATGTACATCCCGCTCGTGCCGCTCGCCCAGTGGGCGGTGTTCCGCAAGCGTCCACCGGCCATGGCCTTCGTGGGCGCCGGGCTCGCGTTCGTGGGACTGCTGCTGATCGCCGGTCCAGCCGCCTTGACCCTCACCCTCGGGGCAGGAGAGATCGCGACCCTGATCAGCACGCTGCCGATCGCGGCCGAGATCATCCTCATCAGCGTGTTCGCGGGCAGGATCGACCTCGGCAGGATCACGATCATCCAGCTGCTCACGGCCGGCGCACTCGGCATCCTCACCATGCCTGTCGTCGGCGAGACCGTGCCCGAGTTCTCGTGGATCTGGGTGGGCTGCGCCGTCGGACTCGGCGCGGCGAGCTGCCTGATCCAGCTCACGATGAACTGGGCGCAGAAGTCGGTGTCGCCGACCCGCGCGACGATCATCTACGCAGGCGAGCCTGTGTGGGCCGGGATCGTCGGGCGCATCGCCGGTGAGCGTCTGCCGCTGCTGGCGCTGATCGGCGGCGCACTCGTCGTGCTCGGCATCGTGGCCAGTGAGCTGAGACTCGTGCGCCGCCGCGAGCCGGCGGCTACCCCGGTGCCGTCACCGGCACCGGAGTAGGGGGTCAGCGCCGGCGATAGTCCTCGTCGGTCACGTGCTCGAGCCATGTCGTGGTCTCGCGCGGGTCGTCGGCACCCTCGAGCAGTGCGAGATGCTGCATGAAGCAGTCCTCGGCGGCACCGTGCCAGTGCTCCTCCCCGGGCGGCGTGTAGATCGTCTCGCCGGGTCGGGCCTCGACGACGGTTCCGTCACGGGTGCCGCAGAGGGCAGTGCCCTCGGTGACGCGCAGGTACTGGCCGCGCGCGTGCGAGTGCCACGCCGTGCGCGCTGCGGGTGCGAACCGGACGAGCCCTCCCGACATCCGCTGGTCTGCATCATGCGGGGCGATGATCGGGTCGAGCCAGACGTCGCCCGTGAACCATTCGGGCGGGTTCTTCACGGTCGGGGTGCGGTCTTCGATGTGCATGTCTTCTCTCCTGTCGCAGGTCGGACTGTCGCAGGGTCGGCGTCTGCCGGCCGATTCAGACGGTGAGCAGCACCTTGGTGGCGCGACGCTCGTCCATGGCGCGGTAGCCCTCGGCGGCCTCCTCGAGCGGAAGCGTGAGGTCGAACACCTTGCCGGGGTCGATCTTGCGGTCCCAGATGAGCTGGATCAGCTCGGGCAGGAAGCGGCGCACCGGTGCCGGGCCGCCGTGCAGGTGCACTCCCGAGAAGAAGAGCTCCTCGCCGGGCAGGGCGACGTCGTGCGAGACGCCGACGTATCCCACGTGACCGCCGGCGCGAGTCGCGCGGATGGCCTGCATCATCGACTCCTGTGTGCCGACGGCCTCGATCACCGAGTGCGCGCCGAGCCCGTTGGTGAGCTCCTTGATGCGGGCCACGCCCTCGTCTCCGCGCTCCTCCACGATGTCGGTCGCGCCGAACTCACGTGCCAGAGCCTGACGGTCGGCGTGACGGCTCATCGCGATGATCCGTTCGGCGCCGAGTTCACGCGCGGCGAGGATGCCGAGCAGACCCACTGCTCCGTCACCCACCACGGCGACGGTCTTGCCCGGGCCGACCTCTGCGGCGACGGCGGCGAACCAGCCGGTGCCCAGCACGTCGGATGCCGCGAGCAGCGACGGGATCAGATCGGCGTCGGGCTGCCCCGGCGTCGCGACGAGCGTGCCGTCGGCGTGCGGGATCAGCGAGTACTCGGCCTGGGTCCCGAAGGCGCCCATCGGCACGACGTGCACGCAGCGGGACTGGTATCCGGCCTGGCAGATCTCACACGTGTTGTCCGAGGCCATGAACGATCCGACGACGAAGTCGCCGACCTTCACGGTCTTCACATCGGCGCCGATCTCTTCGACGATGCCGACGTATTCATGACCCATCGGGTCGTGGTCGACCTCGTTCGCGCCCCGGTAGGGCCACAGGTCGGATCCGCAGATGCAGGTCGCGGCGATCCGGATCACGGCATCGGTCGGACGGGTGATGGTCGGCTTCTCGCGGTCCTCGACGCGAACGTCGCCGGGTGCGTACATGACTACTCCACGCATGAGTGGTGCTCCTTCGGTGTTGTGGCTCCAGTCAACTCCGGATGTCGCGTCCGCGGGAGGCTCTGATAAAACACCCTTCGTGGGAATAGACACGCGCACCGCGCGTTTCACCCCACATGATTGAAACTTCAACCGTCGTTCCGGTCGCTACTGAGCGCACCCGCGTTCGTGTGCCGATGCGCTTCGCCGACGGGTTCTCGACCACGGCGGATGTCGTGACCTTCGACGGCCTGGTCGACGGCCGTGAGCACCTGCTGCTCGGCCTCGGCGACTGGAAGAGTGCGCTCGAGCGCGCCGCCGACGGCGGGGACGCTCCTCTCGTGCGCCCGCACAGTGAATGCCTGACCGGCGATGTCTTCGGATCCGAGCGCTGCGACTGCGGTCCGCAGCTGCGGGAAGCCGTCGAGCGCATCGCCGAGGAGGGCGGATTCCTGCTCTACCTGCGCCAGGAGGGTCGCGGCATCGGCCTGTACGCCAAGCTCGACGCCTACGCACTGCAGGACGCAGGGCTCGACACCTACGAGGCGAACCTGGCCCTCGGCCGCGGCGAAGACGAGCGCGACTACACGGTCGCGGCGCAGATGCTGCACACGGTGGGTGCCGACAGCATCCGCCTGCTCAGCAACAACCCCGACAAGGCGGCGCAGCTCGAGTCCCTCGGCATCCGCGTCACCGAGCAGGTGCGCACGGGAGTGCATCTGTCGGATGCGAACCACCGCTACCTCGAGGCCAAGCGCGACCACACCGCGCACACGCTCGATCTCTCGGCCGCATGATGAACGCGCAGGTGGTGAACGACCGGCGGCTCGACGACACCGAGATGCAGACGTGGCTGCCGACCATCCGGTTCGTGCAGCTGCTGCCGCAGGTGCTCGACCGCGCGCTGAAAGCCGAGACCGGGCTCAAGCATGCGCATTACGCGATCCTCGTGACGCTCGCGGGTCAGGATGACCGCGCGATCCCGATGACCGAGCTCGCGCAGATCGCCGGGCTCAGCCGCTCGCGTCTCAGTCATGCGATCGACTCGCTCGAGGAACGCGGCTGGGTGACACGCACCTCGTGCAGCAGTGACAAGCGCACCCTGACCGCCGCGCTGACGGATGCCGGTCGCGAGTTGCTGCGGGGAGCTGCCCCCGTGCACGTGGCGCAGATCCGTGAACTGATCTTCGATCCGCTCACCGAGGCCGAGCGGGAGCAGCTCGGCGCGATCGCGGCCAAGCTGCTCCCGGGTGTGACTGCGGCCCTCTAGCTAGCTCATGCTTCGGGGATCTCCCGGCCGAAGGTCTCGAGCGTGACGTCTTCGGGCTCGGGGCCGCGGCGCACACCCGTGTCGAGGGCGTCGATCGCGCCGAGCTGATCGGCCGTGAGCTCGAAGTCGAACACGTCGAAGTTCTCGGCGATGCGGGCGGGGCGCACCGACTTCGGCAGCGCCGAGCGGCCCTGCTGCAGGTGCCAGCGCAGCATCACCTGAGCGGGCGACTTGCCGTGCTCGGCGGCGATGGCCGTGAGAGTCTCGTCGTCGAAGACGGATGCGCCATTGGGGCGATACGCCGTGATGCCGCCGATGGGCGACCAGGCCTGCGTGACAGTGCCGGCAGCGGCATCCGCCTGCTGCACCTCGCGCTGCTGGAAGTACGGGTGCACCTCGATCTGGTTGATCGCCGGGACGATGCTCGTCTCGGCCGCCAGCTTCTCGAGGTGCTCCACCATGAAGTTGCTAACGCCGATGGCGCGCACCCGGCCGTCGGCGAGCAGGGTCTCGAGCGCCTTGTAGGCGCCGAGGGTGAGGTCGAAGCGGGTCGGCAGAGCCTGGTGCAGGATCAGCAGGTCGAGTTGGTCGACGCCCAGCTTGCCGGTCGACTTCTCGAACGCGTGCAGCGTCTCGTCGTAGCCGAAGTCGCTGATCCAGACCTTGGTCTCGATGAAGATCTCGTCGCGCGCGATGCCGGTGCGACGGATCGCCTCGCCCACCTCGCGCTCGTTGCCGTATGCGGCGGCGGTGTCGATCAGGTGGTAGCCGGTCTCGAGTGCGGTGCTGACGGCATCGACGGTCTCGTCCGGAGCGGCCTGGAAGACTCCGAAGCCGAGGGCAGGCATCTCGATGCCGTTGTTGAGCGTGATGTTCATTGTCATGCTCTCAGTCTGCGCGCGCTCTCGCAGACGAGGGAGAGTCCACCAGTACCTCCCTTCACCCGGCGAGGGGGCGTACCGTCGAGGACATGGACACCCGCAACGAGGTGCGCGAATTCCTCTCGTCGAGGCGCGACCGCATCACCCCCGATCAGGCAGGCCTGCCCGCATACGGCGGCAACCGGCGCGTACCCGGGCTTCGCCGCGAAGAGGTGTCGCTGCTCGCCGGCGTCAGCGTCGACTACTACACCCGCCTCGAACGGGGCGATCTGTCGGGGGTCTCCGACAGCGTGCTAGACGCGCTCGCCCGCGCCCTGCAGCTCGACGAGGCCGAGACGGCGCACCTGTTCGACCTCGCCCGCACGGCCAATGCGTCACCGGTCGCCCGCAAGCCGCGCAAGAAGGTCGAGACGCTGCGACCCAGCATCCTGCGCCTGCTCGACGCGATGACGGAGGCGCCCGCGATCGTGCGCAACAACTACTTCGACTACCTGGCGGCGAACGCGCTGGGCCGCGCGCTCTACGCCCCGCTCTTCACGACGCCGGTGCCCAACAGCGCCCGCTTCGCCTTTCTCGACCCGGCCGCGCAGGAGTTCTACCCCGAGTGGGAGCGCAACACCCAGGAGCTCGTGGCCGCGATGCGCGGCGAAGCCGGACGCAACCCGTTCGACCGCAAGCTCACCGATCTCGTGGGCGAGCTGTCGACCCGCAGCGAGCGGTTCCGCACCCTGTGGGCCGCGCACAACGTGCGCTTCCATCGCAGCGGTGTCAAGCGCATCAACCACCCTGTCGTCGGCGAGATGGAACTCACCTACGAGGCCTTCGAGCTGCCGGCCGATCCCGGCCTGCAGATGTCGACGTATACGGCGGAGCCGGGCTCCGCATCCGAGGAGAAGCTGCGGATGCTCGCCAGCTGGGCGGCGACGGATGCTGCGGCATCCACTCCTGTGGAGCGAGCCGAGGCCTGATTTCTGCTCTGAGCAGAACCGCTCGAATCTGCCGCTGACGGCGGATTATCGTGAGGCATGGCCGACCTCGTCCCGTTCCCTCGCGCACCTCGCTCTGCCCGCCCTCGCCCGAGCGAGCCCGAACCCCTGTGGCGCCAGATGGTCGGCGACCAGCTGCGGCGCCGACGACACGACCGCGACGAGACCCTGACCGAGACGGCCGGAAACGCCGGAGTCTCGCCTCAGTACCTCTCCGAGGTGGAGCGAGGACTCAAAGAGCCGTCGAGCGAGATGATCGCCGCGATCGCCGGGGCCCTCGACACTTCGCTGATCGAGTTGGCGAGCGCCGTGGCCGACGAATTGCGTCAGTCGACGATGGCCTCGGCATCCGCTGCGGTGTCTGTCACCCGCGGCGCCTTCGCCCTCGCCGCCTGACGGCTCGTCTCGTCTGCCCGTCCGTCTGAGGTCCGTCCGTCTGCAGGACTTCGGCACGGATGCAGGACCAGAACGGCAGAATCATCCTGCATTCGTGCCCCGATCCTGCAGACGAACACCGAGGCCCTTCAGGCCGCCCGCTCCCCCAGCACGGTATCGATCAGTCCGTACTCCCGGGCAGCGGATGCCGTGAAGACGCGATCCCGATCGGTGTCGGCCCGAAGGTCACTCAGCGAGCGTCCGCTGTGCCTGGCGAGGATCGCCTCCATGTCAGCCCGCACGCGAACCACCTCGTCGGCCGCGAGGATCAGGTCGGGGATCGCGCCGCGTGACTGCCCCGCGGGCTGATGCAGCACGATGCGGGCGTGGGCGAGAGCGGCTCGCTGTCCCGGCGCTCCGGCCGCGACGAGCAGCGCGGCGGGTCCGATCGCCTGCCCGACGCAGGTCGTCGCGACCGCGGGGCGGATGTGCTGCATCGTGTCGTAGATCGCGAGCGCCGCCCCCGGGTCACCTCCTTCGCTGTTGATGTAGAACTGGATGCCGGAATCCTGATTGTCGGCATCCAGGTGCAGCAGCTGCGCGATAAGCGCATTCGCGACACCCGCATCGATGCCGGTGCCGAGGTAGATGACCCGCTCCGCGAGCAGGTGCGAATAGACGTCCATGACCCGATCGCCGCGCGGATGCTGCGCGATGACGTTCGGGATCGTGTAGCCGCTCATGCGCTCGCCCCCAGTCCGACCCGAGCCCGGCGGCGCGGCATGAGGTCGCCGAGAGAAGTGACGATCTCGTCGATGAAGCCGTAGTCCTTCGCCTGCCCTGCGGTGTACCAGCGGTCGTGCAGCGAGTCCTCGAAGATGCGATCCACCGGCTGCCCGGTGTCGGCGGCGATCAACCCGAGCACCGTGTCGCGCATGTGCCGAAGGTCGTCGGCCTGGGTCTCGATCTCGCCGGCCGACCCGCCGATGCCCGCAGACCCCTGATGCATCAGGATGCGCGCATGCGGCAGCGCGCGGCGCTTGCCCTTCGTGCCCGCCGAGAGCAGGAACTGCCCGGCACTGCAGGCGAGCCCCAGCGCGAGAGTCGACACGTCGTTCGGCACCATCGTCATCAGGTCGCGGATCGCGAGCATCGAGGGAACCGAACCGCCGGGCGAGTGGATCCACAGGGCGATGTCGGTGGTCGGGTCCTCTGCCGAGAGAGTCAGCAGCTGCGTCATCAGCAGCGTGCCGTTGTCGTCGTCGAGTGCGCCGTCGAGCACGAGCACACGCTCGTGGAACAGGGCTCTCCTGGCCTCGGGGCCGAACTGCGGGAGGGGGTTGTCTTCGCTCATGCGACCAGCATCCGCCGCCTCGCTCTGCCGCGGGCCGGTATCCGCTCCGGGCAGATCAGCCCTCGGCAGATTCCCCCTCACGATGCACGGATGTGCAGGCGTAACCTTCCCGACTCATGACGCTTCTACCCTCGAGGCATGGCGAAGCAGAAGACACCCGAGTGGCAGTGGTCCGAAGACGGCATCAACTTCCGCACCCGCAAATGGGTGCGCCCCGAAGATCTCAACGCGAACGGCTCTCTGTTCGGCGGCAGCCTGCTGAAGTGGATCGACGAGGAGGCGGCGATCTACGCGATCGTGCAGCTGGGCAACTACCGCGCGGTGACCAAGCACATCTCGGAGATCAACTTCGAGGCGTCGGCCGTGCAGGGCGATCTGATCGAGATCGGCCTGCAGGCCACGCGCTTCGGCACCACGTCTCTGACCATGCGCGCCGTCGCCCGCAACATGATCACGCGCAAGCGAATCCTCACGATCGAGAAGATCGTGTTCGTCAGCCTCGACGAAGACGGCGTGCCCACCCCGCACGGATACAAGGAGATCACCTACAACCGCGACCGGATGCCGACCGAGCGCCTGGCCACGGGAACCATCCGCCTGCCGTAGGTCGGCCCGGCGGCCGCGCTCGGTGCGAGGATGGAAGACGTCCGTCGAGCAAGGGAGCCCCGAATGAGCCGCAGCGCCACCGCAGCCACGACCGCGATCCGCGAGATGCGCGACTTCCTGTTCGCGAACGCCACCGACTACGCCGCGGCGCGTGACGAATTCTCCTGGCCGACACCCGGCGAGTTCAACTTCGCCCTCGAGTGGTTCGACGTGATCGCCGGCGAGAACCCCGATCGTCCGGCCGTGCAGATCGTCTCGGCTGATCTGAGCCTCGAGTCGTGGACCTACGGCGACCTCTCCGCACGTTCAGACCAGGTCGCCGCGTGGCTGATCGGGCTCGGCATCCGTCGCGGCGACCACGTCATCGTCATGCTCGGCAACACGATCGAGCTGTGGGAGGTGATGCTCGCGATCACCAAGATCGGCGCGGTGTCGATCCCGACCTCGACGCTGCTCTCGGCATCCGACCTCGCCTATCGCGTCGAGCACGGCCGCGCCCGCGCGATCGTCACGCTCGGCAGCCTCGCTGAGCGCATCGCCGACATCGACGCCGAGGTGCTGCGCATCGGGGTGGGTGACGGCCTCCCCTCCGAGTGGATGCGCTTCGACGACTCAGCCGACGCGCCGACGACGTTCGACCCGGATGCCGCGACTCCCGCCGATGACACGGCATTGCTGTACTTCACGAGCGGCACGACCAACCGCCCGAAGCTGGTGCAGCACACCCACGTCTCGTATCCGATCGGACATCTGTCGACCATGTGGTGGCTGGGCGTGCGCCCCGACGACGTGCACCTCAACATCTCCTCGCCCGGGTGGGCGAAGCACGCCTGGTCGAGCTTCTACTCGCCGTTCCTCGCCGAGGCGACCGTGTTCGTCTACAACTACGACCGCTTCGACGCGAACACCCTCATGCAGGTGATGGACACGCACCACGTCTCGACGTTCTGCGCTCCGCCCACCGTGTGGCGCATGCTGATCCAGGCCGATCTCGCCCGTCTCACGCGCCCGCCGCGCGAGTTGGTCGGCGCCGGCGAACCGCTGAACCCCGAGGTGATCGACCGCGTTCGTGAGGCCTGGGGCGGCACGATCCGCGACGGGTTCGGGCAGACCGAGATGACGGCCTGTGTGGGCAACTCCCCCGGTCAGGTCGTGAAGGTCGGCTCGATGGGTCGCCCGCTTCCCGGCTACCCGGTCGTGCTGCTCGACCCCGCCACCGGAGAGCTCGCCGAATCCGAGGGCGAGATCGCGCTCGACCTCGCGCACCCGCCCGCAGGGCTCATGGCCGGGTACTACGACGATCCCGAGAAGACCGCCGAGTCGCGCGTCGGGGGCTACCACCACACCGGTGACATCGCGGTGCGCGACGACGAGGGCTACCTCACCTACATCGGCCGGGCGGATGACGTCTTCAAGGCATCCGACTACAAGATCTCACCGTTCGAGCTCGAATCGGTGCTTCTCGAGCACGAGCTCGTGATCGAGGCGGCGGTGATCCCGAGCCCCGATCCGACGCGACTGGCTGTGCCGAAGGCCTACGTGTGCCTGCGCCCGGATGCGACGGATGCCGAGGCCGACGCTGCCCGGTCGATCTTCACGTATGCGCACGACCGCCTGTCGTCGCATCTCTGGGTGCGGATCATCGAGTTCGTGCCCGAGCTGCCGAAGACCATCTCGGGCAAGATCCGTCGCGTCGAACTGCGCGCCCGCGAGGTCGAGCGCGTGGCGGCAGGAGCTGAGGCGCGACAGCACCGCGACCGCGACTACCGCTGAGGCGAAAGCCTCAGCTCGCGAGTGCGGGAACGCTGCCTGTGCTCGTCGACGTCGCGCCGCGCGGCACGATCGTCGTGACCGGGGCTGATGCCGGCGCGATCTCGGTCGCTGCCGCCACCGGACGCGCGGATGCCCGCGACTCGGCCGATGCGACGAACACGCGCAGCACGCCGCCGATCACCAGCATGCCGACCAGCGCGGCCCCCGCGACGATGAGCGGAGCCCACTGATTCGCGAACGATGCGGTGAGGCTCATCACGGCGGCAGGGATCCACAGACCCACTGCTCCGCCCGCGAGACCGCCTGCGCCGCGTGCGATCGCGACACCTGCGACGACCGCGCACAGCACGGCCACCGCCGCTCCGAAGATTCCCAGTGGTACCAGGAACGCTGCCAACTCGTGTGCCATCCTCGATGACGTCATGACGACCCCCCGTCAGCGGTATCTCCGCATCACCAAGATTACGAAGTATCGGGTGACACGGCATCCATCTGAAGGATGATGTTCTCCAACCGTGACGCGTCGTTCAGCGGCGCTTCATCCAGGCGAAACGCGATCCGCGTACCACCGGGAGCGACTGCGTGATCACGGCGTCCACGACCATCGACCCGTCGGTCGGCCCGACGATCGCGATCGCCGAGGTCTCGGTCGTCTCGAGAGGCTCGACGGGCATGGTGGCGAGAGCGCGGTGCGCGCGGATGTAGGCGGGCACGAGTAACACGATGGCGCCGAGCCAGGCGAGCGGATTGCTGAGCGCGACACCCGCGAAACCGATGAGCGCACCGAGCACCACCGCCGCACCGACGCGCATCACGAGCTCGATCACGCCGGTCACCGTGGGCACCAGCGTGTGGCCCAGTCCCTGCAGCGCACCACGTAGCACGAAGAGGATGCCGAGCATCCAGTAGCCGCAGCCGTTGATGATGAGCATGAGATGCGCGAGCTCGACGACCTCGTCGGACCCTTCGCCGATGAACAGGCGCACCATCGGGGTGCCGAAGGCGATGATGATCACGCCGAGCACCGCACCGGTGATCACCGCCATCCAGGTGCCTTCGATGACACCGCGGCGGATGCGGTCGGGCCGCCGGCCCCCGAGGTTCTGCGCCGAGTACATCGAGGCCGCGAGGCCGAGCGATGACAGGAAGGCCACGGCGAGCCCGTCGACGCGAGATGCCGTCGTGTAGGCGGCGACGGCATCGGAGCCGAGGGTGTTGAGGGCCACCTGCACCGCGAGTGTGCCGATCGCGATGATCGAAGCCTGGAACCCCATCGGCAGGCCGAGGCGCAGGTGCTCGCGCAGGTCGTCGCGGGTGATCTGCCAGTCGGCGCGGCGCAGGTGCAGGATCGGCAGGCGTCGGCGCACGAACTCGAGGCAGAGGATGACCGACACGGCCTGGGCCACGACGGTCGCGATGGCGGCACCGCCGACGCCCCAGGCGAGCGGGCCCACCAGAAGGACCACCAGCCCGACGTTCAGCACGCACGAGACGGTGAGGAAGATCAGCGGCGTGCGGGAGTCGCCGATCGCGCGGATGATCGCGGAGAGGTAGTTGAAGAACATCGTCGCGCTCGCGCCGATGAAGCTGATCTGCGTGAAGATCGTCGCCTCGGGCATGAGCTCGGCGGGGGTCTGCAGCAGCTCGAGCACCGGACGGGCGATCAGCGGAGCGGCGATCGTCAGGACGACGCTCGTGATGCCGGTCAGGATCACGCCCGTGGCGACCGAGCGGCGCACGCCCGCGGCGTCACCCGCACCGAAGGCCTGCGCGATCGGGATCGCGAAGCCGCTCGTGAGGCCCCAGGCGAAGCCGATGAGCAGGAACAGCAGGCTGCCGGTCGCGCCGACGGCGGCGAGGGACTGCACGCCGAGGTGACGCCCGACGACGACGGCGTCGGCGAATTGGTACATCTGCTGCACGACGTTGCCGAGCAGCAGGGGGATCGAGAACGACAGGATGACACGCCACGGGCGGCCCGTGGTGAGGGAGGTGGCCATGGGGAAGCGGCTCGCAGAAAGTGGGGGCGGATCGGGGGTCGTACCAGGATATCGAATCGATTCGGTTCGTCGACAGGTCGAATCGAGAAGTACGGTCGGAAGGATGCCGCAGCGGGTCGCGGCACGGAACACCGGAGGTTCGAGCGATGACGACAGAGAAGACAGGCGGATCCGTCGGGGTGGACGGATCAGCCGAGGGCGACGACCAGCACCTGAAGCGGGCGCTCACCAACCGTCACATCCAGCTGCTCGCGATCGGCGGGGCCATCGGCACCGGCCTGTTCATGGGCAGCGGCAAGACGATCTCCGTGGCCGGCCCCTCGGTGATCTTCGTCTACATGATCATCGGGTTCATGCTGTTCTTCGTCATGCGGGCCATGGGCGAGTTGCTGCTGTCGAACCTCAAGTACAAGTCCTTCAGCGACTTCGCGAGCGACCTGCTGGGCCCGTGGGCCGGGTTCTTCACCGGATGGACCTACTGGTTCTGCTGGGTCGTCACCGGAGTCGCCGATGTGATCGCGATCGCCGGATACACGGATGCTCTGTTCCCCGGCGTCCCGTTGTGGATCCCGGGCCTGCTCGTGATCCTCATCCTGCTCGCGCTGAACCTGCCGACCGTCGCCGCCTTCGGTGAGATGGAGTTCTGGTTCGCACTGATCAAGATCGTCGCCATCGTCGCGCTCATCATCACGGGACTCGTGATGATCTTCACCGGCTTCCAGCACGACGCCGGCACCGCCAGCTTCAGCAACCTCTGGGCGCACGGCGGGATGTTCCCGCACGGCTTCATGGGCTTCGTCGCCGGATTCCAGATCGCGGTGTTCGCATTCGTGGGCGTCGAACTCGTCGGAACGGCCGCCGCCGAGACCAAAGACCCCGAGAAGAACCTGCCGAAGGCGATCAACGCGATCCCGATCCGCATCCTGCTGTTCTACGTCGGCGCCCTCGTGATCCTCATGGCCGTCACCCCGTGGACCGAGTACGTCGCCGGTGAGAGTCCCTTCATCGCGATGTTCGCCCTCGCGGGCCTCGGCATCGCCGCGACCGTGGTGAACCTCGTCGTGCTGACCTCGGCGATGTCGAGCGCCAACTCGGGCATCTACTCGACCTCGCGCATGGTGTTCGGCCTCGCTCAGGACGGCGATGCCCCGCGCATCTTCGGTCGGCTGTCGAAGCGCCGGGTGCCGCAGAACGCACTGTTCCTGTCGTGCATCCTGCTGCTCTCGGGCGTCGTGCTGCTGTACGCGGGTGAAGACATCGGCACCGCGTTCGACATGGTGACCACGGTCTCGGCCGTGTGCTTCATGTTCGTGTGGACGATCTTCCTCTGCAGCTACCTCGCCTACCGGCGCCGCCGCCCCGAGAAGGTCGCGGCGTCGAAATTCCGGATGCCGGGCGGGGTCTTCATGGTCTACGTGGTGCTCGCGTTCTTCGTGTTCATCCTGTGGGCACTGACCACCCAGCCCGACACGCTGACCGCACTGCTGGTGACGCCGATCTGGTTCGCTCTTCTGCTCGTGGCCTGGTTCTTCGTGCGAAGGACGCAGAACCACCTGACGCGCCACGCGGCGCACATCGCGTACCTGCGCGACGACTCGGCCGAGTAGTCGCGCGGGCTCGGACGGTGTCTGAGGGAGGTTCCGACAGGCCCTCCCTCAGCGCCGCGAGCGGGCGTAGCGTCGGCCTTGACGAAAGGACACGACATGCACACTCGCACACTCGGCCAAGGACTTGAGGTCTCGGCTGTCGGCCTCGGCTGCATGGGAATGTCGCAGAGCTACGGTCCGAACCCCGGCAGCCGCGACGAGATGATCGCCGTGCTGCGTTCGGCGCTCGATCTCGGCGTGACATTCTTCGACACCGCCGAGGTCTACGGCCCCTACGCCAACGAAGAGCTCGTCGGCGAGGCGCTGGAGCCGATCCGCGACCAGGTCGTCATCGCGACGAAGTTCGGCTGGCGCATCGAAGACGGCAAGAGCGTCGGTCTCGACAGCCGGCCCGAGCAGATCCGCCGCGTCGCCGAGGAGTCGCTGCGACGCCTGCGCACCGATGTGATCGACCTCTTCTACCAGCACCGCGTCGACCCCGACGTGCCGATCGACGATGTCGCGGGCACCGTCGGCGAGCTGATCGCGGAGGGCAAGGTGCGTCACTTCGGTCTCTCCGAAGCATCCGCCTCGACGATCCGCCGCGCGCACGCGGTGCAGCCGGTCACCGCGCTGCAGAGCGAGTACTCGCTGTGGACCCGCGACCCCGAAGCCGAGGTGCTGCCGGTGCTCGCCGAGCTCGGCATCGGCTTCGTGCCGTTCAGCCCCCTCGGCAAGGGATTCCTCACCGGCACCGTCGATCAGACCACCGCCTTCGCCGACGGCGACATCCGCGGCACGATCCCCCGCTTCAGCGAGGAGAACAGAGCCGCGAATCAGGCTCTGGTCGAGCATGTCGCAGCTCTCGCGACGGCGAAGGACGCGTCACCGGGACAGATCGCCCTCGCCTGGCTGCTCGCCCGCGAACCGTTCATCGTCCCGATCCCCGGCACGAGGCGCACCGCGCGGATCGCAGAGAATGCAGGATCCGCGGCGGTGCCGCTGTCGGCCGACGAGATGGCCGATCTCGACCAGCTCGCCGCCCGTGTCGGTGTGCAGGGCGACCGCTACAACCCGCAGCAGATGTCGTTCGTCGACCGTTGAGTGCGCATGGTGGCTGGGTAGTCTGAGGCGGATGACCTCCGCCCGCACCTACCCGGCCACGATCGCCGCGCCTGTGCAGCACGAGCTCGTCATCAAGAAGTCGCGGTTCATCACGACCGTCGAACCGGTCGGCTCGGTCGACGACGCGGATGCGGTCATCGCGCGTGTCCGCAAGCAGTGGTGGGATGCCAGGCACAACTGCACCGCGATGGTCACCGGCCTGCTCGGCGACCAGGCGAGATCGTCGGATGACGGCGAGCCCTCGGGTACCGCGGGGGTGCCGATGCTCGAGGTGCTGCGCCGCCGGAAGCTGACGGATGTCGTGGCGGTCGTGACCCGTTACTTCGGCGGGGTGAAGCTCGGCGCGGGCGGGTTGGTGCGTGCGTACTCCACCGCTGTCTCGGAGGCGCTCGATCTGGCGACGCTCGTGCGTCGCCAGTCGCTCACGCAGGTCACGCTCGACGTCGCTCACGCAGATGCCGGCCGATTCGACAACCTGCTGCGCGACTGGGTGCTGCATCACGGCGCGACACTCGGCGAGCCTCGCTACGGAGCGCTGGCGACGCTCGAAGCCTGGGTTCCGGCAGACGAGCTCGACCGGCTCGCGGATGACATCGCGGCGGCATCGGCAGGTGCGGTGGTGCCGGTGATCGGTGTGGAGCGCATCGTGGACGTCCCCGGCTGATCCACAACAGCGTCCGGATATTCTGGATGCCGCGATCTCGGAAGGAGAGCGATGTTCGACAGCCCGCTCTCGGCCTCTGCCTACGAGATCCTCGGCGTGGACCCGTCGGTCGACGACGTCGAGCTCCGCCGCGCGTATCGACTGCGTCTGCGGGAGACCCACCCGGACACCGGAGGCGACGCCGCCGTGTTCATCCAGGTGCAGCGCGCGTGGGAACTCGTCGGCACTGCAGACGACCGCGCCGCGTACGACCGTCGCAGTGGCGTGCATCCTGGCATCCAGACCGATTCGGCGTCGAGCGGGTGGCGCCCGCAGGCGGCCACTCGCACCGACACCCGCCCTCGGGCGCGCTCCTACGGTCACCCCGGCGGATGGCGGCGCGAGCGCTACCTGGTGCTGATCCGCGAATGGGCGGGCCGCGGTGTCGACGTGCCCGATCCGTACGACCCCGCGCTCGTGCGCTCGGCTCCGCGCGATCTGCGTCGGCTGCTCGCCGACGCCCTCGCCGAAGAGGCGACCGCGCGCACGGTGAGCGCGCTCGGCATGGGCTTCACCGTCTGGCACGACGTCGCCACGGGCGCGGATGCCGACGACAAGCTCGACCACGTCGTGCTGAGCCCATCGGGCCTGTACGCCGTGATGTCGGAGGACTTCGGCGGTGTCGTCGGGTTCCGCAGAGGTGAGATCACAGGGCCCAGCCTCGGCACCAGGGCCCCGGTCACGGCCGCCCTCTCTCGCATGCGGTCGATCGCCAAGGCGGCGCGCGTGAAGTTCGGCGGCGTCATCATGGTGCTCCCCGACGACGATCTGTCTCAGGCCGTCACGCCGCTCGGCAGCAGTCGTGGCGTGCCGGTGGTCGTCGTGCGACGCAGTGCTCTCTCGATGGTGCTGCGCCAGGGAGTGCCCGGCGCCCGCGCGATCGGCGGCAACGAGCTGTTCGACGTGCGCACGCGCCTGCAGCAGACCGTCACGTTCGTCTGAGCGGCACCGTCTGATCCGGGGCTCCGCCCGCGCAAGAGGTCTTGACCACCGTCATCAAACCGGTTTACACTCGCTTCACCCGCGATCGTCAAACCGGTTAGATCCTGCTTGACCGGATCCCGACGATCAGCCCGATGTTCCACGAGGAGGTGGCATGAGCCGCACGACGATCGCCGACGTCGCCCGCGAAGCCGGCGTCACCAAGGCCACCGTCTCGCACGCGATGAGCGGCAAGCGGCCCATCTCCGACGACACCAGGGCCAAGGTGCTCGCCGCGGCCGAGAAGCTGAACTGGGTGCCGAGCCAGAGCGCCAGGGCCCTGGCCACCCAGAAGGCGAACGCCGTCGCCGTGGTGCTGGCCCGCGACCCCGAGGTCATCGCGAACGATTCGTTCTTTCCCGCGTTCATCGCGGGTGTCGAGTCGGTGCTCGCCGAGACCGAGACGGCTCTGATCCTGCAGGTCGTCCCCGATCGCGCTGCCGAAGAGCGCGCCTACCGCTCGCTCAGCCACGGCCGCGCCGACGGCGCCCTGCTGCTCGATCTTCGCACCGACGACTGGCGGGTGCCGCTGCTCGAAGAGCTCGACCTGCCGGCCGCGCTGGTCGGCGCCTACGAGCAGCCGACGCGGTTCTCGTGCGTGCGCACCGATGACGACGCGCCGGTGCGGGAGCTCGTCGCGCACCTGCGCGCCGAGGGGCACGAGCGCATCGCGCACGTCGCGGGTCCGCTCGATTACGTGCACTCACGCGTGCGAGCGGATGCCTACATCGACGCTGTCGGAGGGGATGAGCTGCTGCGCGAGGGCGACTTCACCGCGTCGAGCGGCCGCGCGCGCACCGCCGAGCTGCTCGACCTGCCGGAACGGCCGACGGCGATCCTGTACTCGAACGACACCATGGCGATCGCAGGGCTGTCGTACGCACGCTCCAGCGGCCTCAGCATCCCCCGGGATCTCGCGATCGCCGGCTTCGACGACGACCATCTGTCCGCCCACCTCTCTCCCGCTCTCACGAGCGTCTCGTCAGGGCCCGCCGCGCGAGGACGCGTGGCCGCCCGTCTGCTGCTGGCCGACATCCTGGGCGCCGAGCCGCGCACCGAGGTCGTCGACTGCAACGTCGTGCACTTCCGGGAGAGCACCACCCGCTAGACGATCACCCGAACCATCGCGTCAAGGAGGACAACATGAAGAAGAAGATCCGCGCAGCAGCGCTCTTGGGAGCCGTCGCACTGGTCGCCACCGGATGCTCATCCGGAGGCGGAGGCGGCGACGCCTCGGCCGAGGGCACCGGCTCGATCGACATCTGGCTGTCGAACAACGAGCAGGAGGTCGCCTGGGGCACCGCCGTCGTCGACGCCTGGAACGCCGAGCACCCCGACGAGAAGGTCAACGCCCAGGAGATCCCCGCCGGCTCATCGTCGGAAGAGGCCATCACCGCCGCGATCACCGCGGGCACCGCGCCCTGCCTCGTCTACAACGTCGCTCCGGCCGCGGTCTCGGGCTGGGTCAAGCAGGGCGGTCTCGTCGACCTCAGCACCATGGAGGGCGGCGGCGACTACATCACCGATCGTGGCGGCGACGTCGACGCGTACGCGACCGACGACAGCTTCTACCAGCTGCCGTGGAAGTCGAACCCCGTGATGGTGATGTACAACAAGGCGCTGTTTCAGGCCGCGGGCATCGACCCCGAAGACCCGCAGATGGCCACGTACGACGCGTTCCTCGAAGGGTCGCGCGCGATCGTCGCCTCGGGCGTGCAGAGTGCGATCTGGCCGGCACCGACCAGTGAGTTCTACCAGCCGTGGTTCGACTTCTACCCGCTCTACCTCGCCGAGACCGACGGCACGATGCTGGTCGAAGACGGCACGTCGACGTTCGACTCGGATGCGGGCAGCGAGGTCGCCGAGTTCTGGAAGACCTTCTACGACGAGAAGCTCTCGCCGAACGAGGCGTCGACCGACGATGCGATGTCTGCCGGCACCACCGCCATGCAGCTCGCGGGCCCCTGGGCGATCCCGTCGTACGCCGACACCGTCGACGTCGGCTTCATGCCGGTTCCCACGAGCGACGGTCGCGAGAACCCGACGACCTTCGCCGACTCGAAGAGCGTCTCGATGTTCACCGCCTGTGAGAACCAGGGCACGGCGTGGGAGTTCCTGAAGTTCTCGACCAGCGTCGACAGCGATGGCCAGCTGCTCGAGGCGACCGGTCAGATGCCGATGCGCACCGACCTCACCGGCACGTACGCCGACTACTTCGACGCGAACCCGAACTACGTGGCGTTCGCCGAGCAGGCCGAGGCGACGGCGGATGTGCCCAGCATCCCCAACTCCGTAGAGGCCTGGCAGGCGTTCCGTGACGAGTACTCCGCCTCCGTGATCTTCGACAAGGAACCGATCGACGACTTCCTGAAGAACGCGGCGGCGAAGATCGACGATCTCGTCGCCGAGTGATGAGCCGGCCATGACGCTCCGAGACGACGCCGTCGCGGACGTGGCCCGGGGCACTGCTGCCCCGGCCCCGTCCGCGGGCCGGCCACCCCGGGGGCGGTTACGCACCCGGCTGTTGGGGGCGCAACCGCTCGGCGCCCTCTTCGCGCTGCCGTACTTCGTCTTCGTGATCGCGATCTTCGCGTACCCCCTCGGGTTCGCGATCTACATCGCCTTCCACGACTACTTCTTCACCGCCCCCAACGTCGAGGTCGAGCGCCCGTTCGTGGGCTTCGACAACTTCGTCACCGTCCTCACCGACCCGCGCGTGCTCGGATCGTTCCGCAACACGCTGATCTTCCTCGTCATCAACGTGCCGCTCACCGCCGTGCTCTCGCTCGTGCTCGCCGCGGCGCTGAACACCGGCATCCGCTGGGTCGCCGCCTACCGTGTGGCGTTCTACGTGCCGTACCTCACGGCGAGCGTCTCGCTCGTCGGCGTCTGGATGCTGCTGTTCTCGGGCAACGGACTGATCAACACCATCCTCGGCCCGCTCGCCCCGGATCCGTCGTGGCTGGTGAACAGCGGCCTCGCGATGCCGATGATCGCGCTGTACGTGACCTGGAAGCAGTTGGGGTTCTACATCCTGCTGTATCTCGCGGCGCTGCAGAACGTTCCGAAAGAGCTCTACGAGTCGGCCGAGACCGACGGCGCCGGCGCGTTCTCGCGCTTCTGGAACGTCACGATCCCCGGCGTCCGCAATGCGACCACGCTCGTGCTGATCCTGTCGATCATCACCGGCGCCAACCTCTTCACCGAGCCGTACCTGCTCACGAACGGCGGCGGCCCCGACGGCGCCTCCTCGACACCCGTGCTGCTCATCTACCAGCTGGGCATCCAGCAGCAGAACCCCGACACCGCGGCTGCGATCGGCATGATCCTCGTGATCCTGGTCGGGATGCTGTCGCTCGCCGCCAACCGCGCGACCAGGGAGCGATGACCATGAGACGCAAGCGTTCACTCCCCCGCATCCTGAGCCTGGTGCTGCTCACGGTCGCGGCCATCGGCTTCGCCTTCCCGTTCTACTTCATGCTGGTCGGCGCGTTCCAAGAGAACCCGACGAACTCGCCGAACGAGCTCTTCCCGACCTCGGGGTGGACCGTCGACAACTTCGTCGCGATCGACTCGCGCATCGACCTGGTCGGCTCGCTGCTCAACTCGCTGATCTTCACCGCCGGCGTGCTGCTGGGGACCGTCGTGTTCGGCCTTCTCGCGGGCTATGCGATCGCCCGACTCGACTTCCGCGGTCGCGGGGTCATCTGGGTGCTCATGCTGCTCGTGCAGATGGTGCCGTTCCAGCTGCTGATGATCCCGCTCTACGTGCAGATCACGCGCAGCTACGGGCTCGGCGATTCGTACCTGGGCATGATCCTGCCGTTCCTGATCAACACGACGGCGGTGTTCATCTTCGTGCAGTTCTTCAAGGCGCTGCCCGTCGAGATCTTCGAGGCTGCGCGCATCGACGGCGCCGGCGAGATCCGACTGCTGACCTCGGTTGCGATCCCGCTGATCAAGCCGGTGCTCGTGACCGTCGTGCTCGTCACGTTCATCGGTCCGTGGAACGAGTTCCTCTGGCCGTTCCTCATCACGAAGGACTCGTCGCTGCAGCCGCTCGCCGTGTCCCTCGCGAACTACATCTCCAACGTCGCGCAGTCCACGGCGAACCCCAACGGCGCGATCCTCGCCGGTGCGACAGCGCTGGCGTTCCCCGTCGTGATCCTGTTCGTCGTCTTCCAGCGGTTCTTCCGAGCCACCGACCTCGGCGCGGCCGTCAAAGGCTAGCCAGAAAGGCATCCATGTTCTCCGGAGCCACCTTCCCCCTGGGCCCGTTCACCCCCTACGAGGCCAACCCCATCCTGCGTCCGAAAGGCGACAGCTGGGAGTCGGCCAACCTCTACAACCCGGCCGCGATCGTCGACGGAGACGAGGTCGTGCTGCTCTACCGCGCGCACGCCGACGACATCGTGTCGCACATCGGCATCGCGCGCTCGAAGGACGGTGTGAACTTCACCCGCGAGGATGCTCCGATCCTCTCCCCCTCCGAGGACTACGAGCGCTTCGGATGCGAGGATCCGCGCATCGCGCTGATCGACGGCACGTATTACCTGACCTACACGGGGTGGGATCGGCGGAGCGCCCAACTGTGCCTCGCCACCTCGACCGACCTGCGCACCTGGACCAAGCACGGCCCGCTGTTCGACGACTTCGACACGTTCAAGACCATGGACCCGCGCGGTTTCAACTGGTCGAAGGCCGGGGTCATCGTGCCGCAGCGGATGCACGGGAAGTGGTGGATGTACTTCGGTGAGGGGGCGATCTACTGGGCGACCAGCGACGACCTCATCCACTGGACGCCGGGCACGGCCGACACCGAGCCGATGTACTCGCCGACCCCTGGCACGTGGGACGAGGCGCTGGTGGAGATCGGCACCTCGCCCGTGCTGGCCGACAACGGCCTGCTGGTGTTCCTCACGAACGGCGCGACCCGCACGGTGCACGATGACGGCTCGGTCGACGTCGACTATCGCTGCGGACAGATCGCGATCGACCCCGACGAGCCGACGAAGGTGATCGCCCGCCTGCAGGAGCCATGGCTGCGGCCGCAGACCTTCGAGGACATGCACGGTCTGGTGTCGAACGTGACCTTCGTCGAGGGGCTCGTGAAGTTCCAGGAGAAGTGGTTCGCCTACTACGGACAGTCCGACACGACGCTGGCCGTCGCCATCCACGATCCGGCCCAACCCTGGGGCCGCGCACTGAGAGACTCCGCCGGCTCAGGCGCTGACGAGGAATGAGACCATGTCCATCTCCCGACGCACGTTCCTGACCGCGGCGGCCGCCGGCTCGGCGCTCGCGCTGCTGCCCCTCGATGCGCGCACGGCGCAGGCCTCGGCATCAGCCGGTCTTCACCCCTGGAGCTCCGCGCCGCTGGATGCCGCACGCGGTGCGCGACTCACGAACCTCGCCCACCTGCGCTTCCTGCTCGCCGAGGTGCCGGTGGCCGCGAGCGCGACGCACACCACGTTCGGCATCGAGGAATCTCCGCGGGTGCTCGCGCCGTGGACGTATGCCGACACCGACGGCGCAGGCGGATACCGCCCGGTCGGCGGCGGAACACGCGACGCCGTGACCGGCTATTGGACGCAGGGGGCGTACAACGCCGACGACATCGCCCGCGCGGCCATCGTGTTCTTGCGGGACTGGAGGGCGACCGGCGATCCGCAGAGTCGGGACGAGGCGCGTGACGTCTTGCGCTCGCTCGCCTTCCTGCAGACGACGAGCGGCGACAACGCCGGCCGCGTCGTGCTGTGGCAGCAGGAGGACGGCACGCTGAACCCCAGCGCGATCCCCGTCGAGCTGCCCGACCCTTCGGATTCCGCGGAGTCGTACTGGCTCGCCCGCACGGTGTGGGCGTTCGGCGAGGGATATGCGGCCTTCCGGCGGGAGGATGCGGCCTTCGCGGCGTTCCTGCTCTCGCGGCTGCACCTGGCGCTCGATGCGCTCGGCCGCGAGTCGCTGTCACGCGCCGGGCAGTGGGTGCGCAGCGACGGACGCGACCTGCCCGCCTGGCTGATCGCCGGCGGAGCGGATGCCACGGCCGAGGCGATGCTCGGGCTCGCCGCGGCGACCGAAGCCGGAGACTCGCGCAGCCGCCAGGCACTGCAGGCGTATGGCGACGGTGTGGCCGCGATGGCGAGTGACCCGGCGAAGGGCTGGCCGTTCGGTGCCGTGCTCCCGTGGACGGGATCGCTGGGCTTCTGGCACGCCTGGGGTGCGGCCGCCCCTGAGGCGCTGGCTCGTGCCGGTTCGGTGCTGCGGCGACGCGAATGGAAGGCGGCGGCGATCGCTGATGCCGGGACCTTCACGCCGCAAGTGCTCGCCTCGGGAGGCCCCCACAACGCGTGGGCGCCGCTGCCCGCGGAAGCGCAGATCGCCTACGGTGCGCACGGTCGTGTCGCCGGCGCCGTGCAGGCTGCCACGGTCGGTGGCGAAGGGTTGCGCGTGCTCGCGGGGCTCGCCGCCGGCTGGTTCTTCGGAGCGAACACCGCCGGCATCCCCGTCTACGATCCCTCCACGGGTGTGACGTTCGACGGGGTCGAGACCAACGGGCGTGTGAACCGCAATTCGGGAGCCGAATCCACGATCCACGGGCTGCTCACGATGCTGCTGCTCGATGCGAATCGCGACATCGCCCGCATCGCGACCTCGATCACCGGCCTGTCGTCGTTCTCGGGGCTGCGAGTGATCGAGGCCGAGAGCGCGCGGCTTTCACCGGGCTGCGAGGTCGTGCAGCCCGAGGGCGGCGCGTGGACCGGCGAGGGCAACCTCTCGGGCGGCGGGTACGTGCGGGTTCCCGCGGGCGAATCCGTCGAGTTCGATGTGACCGAGGCCGGCGGGATCCTGCACGGTCTCGTCTGGAGACAGGAGCCGGATGCCGGAGATGCGGTGTGGGAGGTGTTCCGAGGACGCAAGCGCCTGTGGAGCACCCGCACCCCCGCGGGAGGAACCGGCGATCGGGGGCTCACCGAAGCCGACGGGATGCTGGTGCCGCAGCTGCTCGGCGGCGATCTGCCCGGCGAGGCGGTGACCGTACGCTGCACGAGCACCGGCGACGTGCGGCTCGACGCTCTCGTCATCCAGCCGGCCGTGTCCACGGCCGTGTATGCCACGGCATCCGGTTCCGCCGTGCTCTACGCCAACGGCACGCGGCGCGATCAGCGGGTCGCGCCTCTCGCCGCCGGTGCCGGGCGCTCGTACGACGCCGACGGATCGCAGCGCGGCCAGGCCCTACAGGGCGGGAAAGTGCGGGTGCGCGGCGGCGGGTTCACGATCACCCGGTGACCGAGTCCCGATCAGCGGACTACGGTTGCGGTGTGCCTGCGATCCCCGACTACGACCAGCTGCCTGACCGTCCCGCGCCCGACAATCCGCAGGGAAAGCTCGTCCTCCTGCGCCACGGCGAGACGGAGTGGTCGAAGGCGGGCCTGCACACCGGCCTCACCGACATCCCGCTGACCGCGCGAGGCGAGGATCTCGCCCGCGGCGCCGGACAGCTGGTCGCCGACTACGACTTCTCTCTCGTGCTGTCCTCGCCGCTCGAGCGTGCCCGGCGCACCGCCGAGCTCGCAGGTCTCCACGCCGAGGTCGATCCGCTGCTCGTCGAGTGGGACTACGGCGGATACGAGGGTCGCACCACGAAGGACATCCGCGAGGAGCTCGGCTACGACTGGAGCGCCTTCACGCATGGTGTGATCCGCGGCGCGACACCGGGAGAGACCGTCGAAGAGGTCGCAGCCCGCGCCTCCCGCGTGCTCACCCGCGTGCTGCCGGCGTTGAACGACGGTGATGTGGCGCTGGTCGCGCACGGGCACTTCCTGCGCATCCTCACCGCGGTCTACCTGCGGCTGGCTCCGCGCTTCGGCGCTCAGATCACGCTGGATGCCGGATCGGTGTCGGTGCTCAGCTTCTACCGAGAGCAGCCGGCGATCCTGACGTGGAACTACGGCCTCGAACTGCCACTCGTGCCCTCGGAGTCCTGACGCCGCCCGGATCGCGAACGAGCGTCAGGCCGAACGGTAGACGTCGACGCTCTCGGGTTTCTGCTGCGCAGCGAGCACGATCGCGAGGATGCCGAGGCCCAGCGTGCCACCCAGCGATGCGAGCGACCCGAGCATCTGAAGCAGATCGGCGAACCCCTGAATCGCCTCCGGACGCACGGTGACGAAGATGATCTGCGGCACCGTCCACGCGAGCGCGTAGGCGCCGAAGACCCACGTAGGCGCCCACCGCCAGGGTGACGGCACGGTGTCGCTGCGAGCGATCTGCGTGGCGGCGACGAGACCCGCGGCGGCAGGGACGAGCAGCGAGACGTACCCGTAGATCGTCCAGCCGCTGTCATTCGTCAGGGCGTCCGGCATCAACGCCCGCGTGAGCGCGAACGCGGCAAGCGGCCAGAGCGCCAGGACCACCATCGCGGTCAGTCCGAGCGGTCGGCGCGAGACGACGCTGGCGTCGCTCGACAGACCGATCGCGAACAGCAGGATGGACGCGGCGAAGATCACGTGGGTGGCGAGTCTGACGGCCTCCAGCCCGATGAAGCTCGTCTGCAGCATTGCGAGAACTCCGCAGACGATGAGCCCCGTGCCCCCGCCGATCCAGGTCCTCTGCCGATTGCGCCTGCCCATACTCCCCGCGTATCGACGACCAGAAATAGCCTCGTCGGACGAAGAATGATGCGCTCGCTGCACCTGCTCAGCCGATCTGCTTCAGCGACAGCGCATAGATCGTCGGATCGCCGTCGAGGTCCATCACGATCTGCATCCCGGTGGCGGTGGTGGTGACGTCGAACGCGATCGTCTCGTTCTCGCAGACGATCGGCTCGGCAGGCGGGTCCTCATCGAGCTGGCCGGCCGTGAGCGTGAGGATGCCGTCGCCTCGGCAGGCGAGCTGCGCCTGATAGGTGCCCGCAGCCTGAGACTGGAGAGCAGTCACCTGGTGGGCAGAGGTGTTCTCACTCAGCCATCCGGAGAGTATCGGGCTGGGCCCGTTGTCGCCGGTGTTCGGCACCGCAGTCTCGGCCCAGTCCCTGATCTCGTCGACGGGCATCGGGAGCAGTGCCTCGTCGGCTTCCGCCCCGTCGGGAGTGTTCGTCGGCGTGGATGAGGGGGATGCAGAGGGCGATGCCGGAGTCGAGCCCGAGGGCTCCCCCGTGCATCCGGCGAGCACCACGCCCGCCACCAGGATCAATCCGATCGTCGCCGCTCGTCTCATTTCCATCCCTCCACGCTACGGATGCGCCAGGATGATGCAACCGCCGCGCCCGACCCGCAATTCTTTTGAGTTACTCAAAATAGACGGTAGAGTCGAGGCATGGACACCGACTTCGACTCCGCGCTTCGCGAAGCGGGACTGCGGGCGACCGCGGGCCGTGTCGCGGTGCTCGAGGCGATGGAATCCATGGCTCACACGGATGCGGAGCGGGTCTACCGTGCCGTCTCCGACGTGCTTCCGACGACGTCGATCCAGTCGGTGCACAACATCCTCGCGGACCTGACGACGGCGGGCCTGCTCCGCCGGATCGAACCGGCAGGATCCGCGGCGCTCTACGAGCGGCGCATCGGCGACAACCACCACCACATCGTGTGCACCGAGTGCGGTGCGATCGGTGATGTGGACTGCGTCGTCGGCGACGCGCCGTGCCTCACCCCGTCTTCGGCCGGGGGATTCACCGTCAAGACAGCCGAAGTCACCTTCTGGGGCCTGTGCCCCAGTTGCCAGAACGTCGCGCAGTAGCATCCGACGTCCACCCCGGGCACCCGGGATGCTTGTCGTACCTGCGTGCAGAAGGAGAAGAAGAACATGACAGACCCATCGACCACACCCGCGACCACGACGCAGACGGGAACTCCCGTCGCCAGCGACGCACACTCGCTCACCGTCGGCGCAGACGGCCCCACGGTCCTTCACGACCGCTACCTCGTCGAGAAGCTGGCGTCGTTCAACCGTGAGCGCGTGCCGGAGCGCAACCCGCACGCCAAGGGCGGCGGCGCCTTCGGAACCTTCACCGTGACCGAAGACGTCTCGGCCTACACGCGGGCCGCGGCCTTCCAGCCCGGTGCCGTGAGCGAGACGCTGCTGCGCTTCTCGTCGGTCGCCGGCGAGCAGGGCTCACCCGACACCTGGCGCGACGTGCGTGGCTTCGCGCTGCGTTTCTACACGCCCGAGGGCAACCTCGACATCGTCGGCAACAACACTCCGACCTTCTTCCTGCGCGACGCCATGAAGTTCCCCGACTTCATCCACTCGCAGAAGCGCCTCGGCGACTCGGGCCTGCGCGACGCCGACATGCAGTGGGACTTCTGGACCCTCTCCCCCGAGTCCGCACACCAGGTCACCTACCTCATGGGCGACCGCGGCCTGCCGCGCAGCTGGCGCCACATGAACGGCTACGGCTCGCACACCTACCAGTGGGTCAACGCCGCAGGCGAGCGGTTCTGGGTGCAGTACCACTTCCTGTCGAAGCAGGGCGTGGAGCGGATGGATGCCGCCGAGGCGGAGAAGCTCGCAGGGTCGGATGCCGACTACTACCGTCGGGACCTGTTCGACGCGATCGCGAGCGGCGACGCCCCCTCGTGGGACGTCTACGTGCAGATCATGTCGTACGAAGAGGGCAAGACCTACCGCTTCAACCCGTTCGACCTGACGAAGACCTGGTCGAAGAAGGACTACCCGCGCATCAAGGTCGGCACGTTCACGCTCGACCGCAACCCGCAGAACTTCTTCGCCGAGATCGAGCAGGCGGCGTTCTCGCCCGGCAACCAGGTGCCCGGAACCGGCATCTCGCCCGACAAGATGCTGATGGCCCGCGCGTTCGCCTATGCGGATGCTCAGCGCTACCGCATCGGTGCGAACTACAACCAGCTGCCGGTCAACCAGCCGCACGCTGCCGAGACGCGCAACTACATGCACGAAGGCCAGATGCAGTACAAGTTCAACCCGGCCGAGCACCGCGTCTACACGCCGAACTCGTACGGCCCGGCCGGTGGCCCCACCGCCGACCCCGCCGCGGGTGTCGAGGCGAGCTGGGAGTCGGACGGCGAGCTGATGCGCGCCGCGGCGACCCTGCGCGCCGATGACGACGATTTCGGCCAGGCCGGAACCCTGTACCGGGAGGTGTTCGACGATGAGGCACGTGCGCGCTTCCTCGACACGCTGACCGGCCAGGGCCAGGGCATCACGATCGACGCGATCCGCGAGCGCTTCTTCCAGTACTGGACGAACGTCGACGCCTCGCTGGGCGACGCTCTGCGCGCTCGCTTCTGAGTCGCATCCCTTCGGCTCCACTCACGCCGAGACCCATCGTCCCCTCGGGGTCGGTGGGTCTCGGCGTATCCGGGCGTCGCGCAGGAGCACAATGGATGCCGTGGCTGTTCCTCTCTCCGACCTCACCAACATGCCCGAGCCCCAGCAGGTGCACGCGACTGACGGCACACGTCTCGCGACCTACACCTGGGGCGAGATCGATGCCCCTGTGGTGGTGATCGTGCATGGATTCGCATCGAGCGCACGCGACACCTGGGTGCTCACAGGGTGGGTGCGCGAACTCACCAAGGCCGGATACCGGGTGCTGGCGCTCGACCAGCGCGGCCACGGCCTCAGCGAGAAGCCGCATCAGTCCGACGCCTACGGAATCCGCACCCTCGCGACCGATGTCGAGACGGTCATGGACACGTATCTCGTCGATGAAGCCGTCTACGTCGGGTACTCACTCGGCGCGCGGGTCGGCTGGGAGGTCGTGCGCGACCTGCCGCACCGTATCGGGCGTGCTGTTCTCGGCGGTGTGCCGGACGGCATCCCGCTCGCCCGTCTCGATCTGGATCAGGTGCGCGCGTACCTCTCCGACGGCACCCCGGTCGCGGATCCGACGACGCAGAACTACATCGCGCTGACCGAGCGCGTTCCCGGCAATGATCTCGGCGCGCTCGTCGCGCTGGCCGAGGGGATGCGGTCGTCGCGGACGATCGACCCGGATCCGTCGAACGCCCCGGCGAGCCCGATCCTGTTCGCCACCGGATCGAAGGATGCCATCATCGAGGGCTCTCGCGCCCTGGCATCAGCTGCCCCTCAGGGACAGTTCTTCGAGATCCCGGACCGCAATCACTTCAACGCCCCGGGATCCCGCGCCTTCAAGGAAGCCGCATTGGCATTCCTGTCGGCGAGCTGACCGTCGTCAGACCGTCGCGCTCTGCTCGCGCTTCGGCAGCACCCATCCCGCACGCGGGAAGTGGCAGGTGTAGCCGTTGGGGTACTTGATCAGGTAGTCCTGGTGCTCCTCCTCGGCCTGCCAGAACGGGCCCACGGGCTCGATCGTGGTGACGGCCTTGGCCGGCCAGAGCCCCGAGGCGTCGACGTCGGCGATGGTGTCGCGCGCGACGGTCTCCTGCTCGGGGCTGAGCGGGAAGATCGCCGAGCGGTAGCTCGAGCCGATGTCGTTGCCCTGACGGTCCTTGGTCGACGGGTCGTGGATCTGGAAGAAGAACGCGAGGATGTCGCGGTACGTCGTCTTGGTCGGGTCGAACACGATCTCCACGGCCTCGGCGTGGCCGGGGTGGTTGCGGTAGGTCGCGTGGTCGTTGCTGCCGCCGGTGTAGCCGACACGGGTGTCGAGCACGCCGGGCTGGCGGCGGATGAGGTCTTCCATGCCCCAGAAGCAGCCGCCTGCGAGCACGGCGGTCTCGGTCCCGGGGGTGCGGGTGATGGTTCCGGTGTCAGTCATGACTGCTCCTCAGAGTTCGGGGTGGCGAAGAGGTGACGGTAGCGACCGTACCCCTCATCTTCCAGGCTGTCAGCCGGGATGAAGCGAAGGGCCGCGGAGTTCATGCAGTATCGAAGCCCTCCGGCGTCTCGGGGCCCGTCGTCGAAGACGTGCCCGAGGTGGCTGTCTGCTCCGCTGGAGCGCGCCTCGGTGCGCTTCATCCAGAGCGTACGGTCGGTGCGCGTGATCACGGCATCGGCCTCGATGGGCTTGGTGAAGCTCGGCCATCCGGTGCCGCTGTCGAACTTGTCTGTCGACGCGAAGAGCGGCTGGCCTGAGACGACGTCGACGTAGATGCCGGCGTCGTGGGTGTTCCAGTACGCGTTGCGGAAGGGAGGCTCGGTGGCGTCCTCCTGCGTGACCTCGTACTGCAGGTGCGTGAGGTCGCTGACCGCCGCGGGGGTCTTGCTGTACTCGTTCGACATGATCTGTCTCCTTGTCCGACGCGGCTGGCTGCAGCGTCATAGAGGAGAACCAGCGGCACCCCGGATTTGGTCCCGCGGGACTGTGAGCGCGCTGTGAGTTTGCGAGCAGTCGATAGAGTTGCTCCGCTACATACACAACAGGGAGACGCACATGTCGGTTGGACTGCTCGCCGTCGTCGATGACATCCTCAGCGCGGCGATGAAGGCCTCGGCCAAGGCCGCCGGCGTCGTGATCGACGATGCCGCTGTGACCCCGCAGTACGTGCAGGGCATCACTCCCGCTCGCGAACTGCCGGTCGTCGCGAAGATCGCCCTCGGTTCTCTGGCGAACAAGTTCGTCATCATCATCCCGATCGCGTTGTTGCTCACCGCCTTCGCCCCGTGGGTGCTGCCGTATCTGCTCATCCTCGGAGGCGCTTATCTGTGCTTCGAGGGCGCCGAGAAGGTGCTCGAGTGGTTCGGCGTGCAGCACGGCCACGCCGACGAGAGCGCCCGCAACGAGAACAAGCTCGTGTGGGGTGCGGTGCGCACCGACCTGATCCTGTCGACGGAGATCATGCTGATCTCGCTCGCGAACCTCGAGGCAGGTCTCGACATCTGGACCACGCTCGCGATCCTCGCCGTGATCGCTCTGCTGATGACCGGTGTCGTCTATGGCGCAGTGGCACTCCTGGTGAAGATCGACGACATCGGTCTGAAGATGGCGAAGAATCCGTCGAAGCGCGTGCGCCACACGGGTACGCGGATCGTCCGCTCGATGCCGGCGGTCTTCCGCTTCATCAGCATCCTCGGCACCGTCGCGATGCTGTGGGTCGGTGGACACCTGCTGCTCGTGAACCTCGGCGAGGTGGGCGTGCACTTCGGCGCCGACATCCTGCACGGCATCGAGCACTTCCTCGAGCCGGCCGGTGGCGTGATCGTCTGGATCGGCGACACTCTCTTCTCGGCCATCGCCGGACTGATCGCGGGTCTCATCATCGTGGGGAT
Organism: Microbacterium sp. AC145; assembly: GCF_979258505.1. Taxonomy (NCBI): domain Bacteria; kingdom Bacillati; phylum Actinomycetota; class Actinomycetes; order Micrococcales; family Microbacteriaceae; genus Microbacterium; species Microbacterium sp. AC145. The sequence goes on along the minus strand of NZ_OZ409859.1, from coordinate 3,317,311 downwards.
CATCCTCGGCATCGGTCGCCTCATCGGCAAGAAGCCGAACTTCCATGAGGGCGAGGAATCGCCCGCCGACGTGCACGTCTGACTCCGGCACCGCGGGGGCGACCTCACGCTGCGATGTCATAGCGCGCCCTCCCGCCGAGGCGAGGAGTCCTCGCCGGATCGACCTGCGGCGGTGGGATGAGCCACACCCGAGCGGCGACACCGATCCCTTCGATGCGGATGTCCCATCCGTTGTCGTGGATGCGGTGATGACACGACTCGCACAACAGAACTCCGTTGTTCAGGTCGGTCGCCCCCGTATCGCGCTGCCACCATCTCAGGTGATGAGCTTTGGTCATCTGAGGTGGAAGGCTGCACATCGCGCATCCGCCATCCCTCTCGACGAGAGCCAGGCGCTGTGCCCGCGTGAACAGTCGCTTTTCGCGGCCCCAGTCGAGGATCTCTCCCGCAGATCCGAGCACCACCGGGATGATGCCGCCGCCCGCCGCCATCCGACGGCAGGTGCTGACGCTCACGGGCTGGTCGCTGCCGTCGATCGTCGCGGCGCCCTCGCCAAAGGTGAGCTGATCGAGGCTCACGCGCACCACCACGGTCGCACCCGATGCCGGCATCCCGCCGTTGTCGCAGGCGATGGCGTGCTCGCAGATCGCGGCGAGCGCATCGGCTTGGATCATCGCCACGGTGCGGCGATCGGCGTCGGACGCCTCGGGGTCGGGCGCTGAGAGCCTGGCCTGGAAGGTTGCGGTCACGTAGGCCTGGATCGCGGCCTTGATCGCCGCCCCCGAGGCGATGTCGGTCTGCAGGTTCAGATGGAGCGACCCCTCACGCTCGAACATCGTCAGCGAACGACGCTCGCGTGCCTCACGCTCTTTCGGTGCGATGCCGTCGGGATCGAGCCAGGCCTCTGCACGGGCGACCATCTTGCGGACGTCGTCGAGCGTCATTCCCGCGGCCCGCTCGACGAGCAGCCGCTCGGCCTCGTCGACCCGCGCCGACCCGACCTTGAGGCGGACGCGTTCGAGCAGAGCGATGATGATCGCGGCGGCGGCCACGGAGATCTCCCCCGCGGCGAGCGCTGTCGCCAGCGCGGGGTACTTCGCGGGCAGCACCTCGCCCAGCAGGTTGGTGCGCGGTGCGGCGGCCTGACCGACGGTGATGAGCCGCTTCGCGTCTCCCGATGACCCGCCTGTGGTCGCGGCGATCATCGCCGCCGCGCTCCGGTATCCCTGCTGTTTCGCAAGCCCTTCGGAGCCGAGCTCGGAACGCGATTCGTAGGCGATCGCGGCGGCGAGTTCGGCATGGAGGCCGTCGAGACAGCGCTGCACCTCCCCCACTGCACGATGCGTCGCGAGCAACTCGACCCGGGAGAGATCGGTGCCTTTCTCCGCATCCGCCCAGACATCGCCGAGGCGCTCGATGGCCTCGAGCAGCGGCGTCAGACGGGTTCTGGGCATGGCTCCAGTTTAGAAGATATGTTCGATTTTGGAGTGAGATGCCGGCATCCGATGAGGTCGCACCGCTGGGAGATGCGGCGTCTAGCGCTGCGGTCTCGCGACAGCGTCAGCCGCGATCTCGACCAGCCGCTGATCCCTGCTCTCCTCATGCGCCGTGATCGTGACGACCGCATTCGCAGCGTCATCGACGAAGACGTACTGTCCGTATCGCCCATCCAGACGCCACCCGTCGCGCGGCCCGCGCCAGGCGGCGAGTCCGTATGACGTGTACAGGCCATCAGCTCCCGTGACGACCCACTCGGAACGCATCCGCTCGACCCACCGCTCGCCCACGATGCGTGCGCCCCCGAAGCGCCCTCGATCCCGCAGGACGCAGCCGATTCGAGCCAGCTCCTCGGTGCGCAGTTCGAGTCCGCTCCCGCCCACTATCCATCCGAGCGGACATCTCAACCATTGCGGGTTACGGATGCCGAGCGGCTCGAACAGCCGGGGCATCAGCCACTCGCGCACATCGCCGACGGCCGCGCCGAGCATCCTCATGGCAACGTACGTGCTGGCATCCGAGTACTGGAAGTGCTCGCCCGGACCTCGGCTCGGACGAGCGAGCATCTCCTGGGCGAGGTCAGTCCAGAGCACCTCCTCATCTCCGAACCACTCGAAGTCGATGCCACTCGTCATCGAGAGAAGATGCTCGAGAGTCACCCCCTCGACGCCCGCACCCGACTCACGAACCCCGAGGGCATCGACGGCTCGACTCTCCAAAGACAGGATTCCCTCGTCCACGGCGATCCCCGCGGCGAGCGCGCTCACCCCCTTGGATACCGAGTACAGGTTCACGCGATCATCGCTGCGCCAACGATGCTGGGCTGACTCCTGACCGACGAGTACATGAAGTCCGTAGGCACCCAGCTGCTCCTCGTCGATCGCACGGACGATGAGGTCGCGGACGGTATCAGCGTGAGACATGACGCCAGTCTCCCGCATCCCCCACCCCGGCATCCTGCTACCGTCGTCCAGTGCGCACCCGAGCGCAGATGCAGGAGACCCGATGAGCGACCACCAGATCCGGGATGCCGAGACCGCCGACGTCGAGGCGATCACCGCCATCTACAACGACGCGGTGCTGACCACCACCGCCATCTGGAACGAAGAGGCCGTCACGGTCGATGACCGCGCCGCCTGGCTCGCCGAGCGCACCGAACGCGGCTACCCGGTGCTCGTCGCCGTCGATGCCACCGGGGTACTCGGATACGCGACGTTCGGCGACTGGCGCCCGCACACCGGATACCGCCACACGGTCGAGCACTCGGTCTACGTGCGCGACGGGCAGCGCGGCCGCGGCATCGGCAAGGCGCTCATGATCGAGCTCATCCACCGCGCCCGCACTCTCGGCAAGCACGTGATGGTCGCTGCGATCGAGAGCAGCAACACCGGGTCGATCGTCATGCACAAGCGGCTCGACTTCATGCAGGTCGGACGGATGCCGCAGGTCGGCGCCAAGTTCGACCGCTGGCTCGACCTCACGTTTCTGCAGCTCGTCCTCGACGAGCGCCCGTTCCCCGACGAGACGAAATGAACGCCTTCCTCTGGCTCGTCGACGCCTTCAACTCGCAGTGGGTGCTTCCGGGCGGTCAGGTGCTGCTCGTGCGCGAGGTCGTCGGCAACGCGTTCGGCCTCGCCAGCGCTCTGGGCGGCATGCAGCGCAAGATCTGGGCGTGGCCGGTCGGCATCGTCGGCAACCTGCTGCTGCTCACCGTGTTCCTCGGCACCATCCTCAACCCCGACCACGAACTCCCGCACCTGCTCGGTCAGGCCGGTCGTCAGGTCATGTTCATCATCGTGGCGATCTACGGCTGGGTGCGCTGGCGGCAGGCATCGGCCAACGGCGGACGCGTGACCCCGCGGTGGGCACCGACCAGCGCCCGCATCGGTCTCGTGCTCGTGATGGTCATCGGCACGATCGCCCTCACTCCCCTGTTCCGCGCCCTCGGCTCGTGGGAGCCGGTGTGGGCGGATGCCTGGACCTTCGTCGGATCCCTGCTCGCCACCTACGGCATGGCCAAGGGCTGGACCGAGTTCTGGCTCATCTGGATCGCCGTCGACATCGTCGGCGTGCCGCTGCTGTTCAGCTCGGGCTTCTACGCGACCGGGTTCATGTACGTGTTCTACGGCGTCTTCACCGCAGTGGGCTTCGTGGTCTGGTGCCGCGCGCAGGCGAACGCGAAACCGCAGGTCGAGACGATCATGCCCGACCCTCGAACGATCACCTCCACGGTGAAGACCGTCGACGGCGACCCGGACTGACACTTTCGAATCGCGCACTGTGCAGTCTCGACTCGTTCTGAACTGCACAGTGAGCGATTCGAAAGCACGCGGGCCGGCCGAAATGTGTCGGCACGTGTCACCGAGGCTGGCCGGGCGGGCGATCGACGGGTTTGCTAGTCCCCATGACCCGTCAGATCCGTTTCAACGCCTTCGACATGAACTGCGTCGCCCACCAGTCGTCCGGACTGTGGCGGCATCCTGACGACCGCTCGCGTCAGTACAACACCATCTCGTACTGGACCGACCTCGCGAAGCTGCTCGAGAGCGCGACCTTCGACGGCATCTTCATCGCCGACGTGCTCGGCACCTACGACGTCTACGGCGGCACGAACGAGGCGGCGATCCGCAACGGCGCCCAGGTTCCGGTCAACGACCCGATCCTGTTGGTCAGCGCGATGGCGGCGGTCACCGAGCACCTCGGCTTCGGAATCACCGCCGGCACTGCCTTCGAGCATCCGTACCCGTTCGCACGTCGCCTGAGCACCCTCGACCACCTGACCAACGGACGCGTCGGCTGGAACGTCGTCACCGGTTACCTGCCCAGCGCAGCCCGAAACATGGGGCAGACCGACCAGCTCGCGCACGACGACCGCTACGACCACGCCGACGAGTACGTCGAGGTGCTCTACAAGCTCTGGGAGGGGTCGTGGGAAGACGACGCCGTCGTCGAAGACCGTGAACGCGGCATCTTCACCGACCCGGCGAAGGTGCACCCGATCGGCCACGAGGGCACGCACTTCAGCGTTCCCGGCATCCACATCTCCGAGCCGTCTCCGCAGCGCACCCCGGTGATCTACCAGGCCGGAGCGAGCCCCCGCGGCGTGCGCTTCGCATCGGAGAACGCCGAGGCGATCTTCGTCGCCGCCCCCTCGAAAGAGGTGCTCGCCGGCACCGTGAAGCGCATCCGCGACGCACTCGAAGAGGCCGGCCGCGACCGCTACGACGCGAAGATCTACACGCTGCTCACGGTGATCACCGGGGCGACGAGCGAGGATGCCGCGGCGAAGCACGCCGAATACCTCTCGTATGCGAGCCCCGAGGGCGCACTGACCTTCATGTCGGGATGGATGGGCGTCGACCTCTCGCAGTACGCGGAGGACGAGCCCGTCGGCAACGTCGAGTCGAACGCGATCCAGTCGGTCCTGCAGCACCTGAAGGAGGAGGCCGACCTCGGACGCGAGTGGACCGTCGGCGACTTCGGACGCCACAACGCGATCGGCGGCCTCGGGCCCACCGTCGTCGGCTCGGGCGTCGAGATCGCCGACGAGCTGCAGTCGTGGGTCGAGGAGACCGACATCGACGGCTTCAACCTCGCCTACGCGGTCACCCCCGGCACCTGGCAGGATGTGATCGAGCACGTCATCCCGGTGCTGCGTGAGCGCGGCGTCTACCCCGAGGAGTACGCGCCGGGCACGCTGCGCAACAAGCTGCAGGGCAAGGGCGACCGCGTGCAGGACACGCATCGCGCCGCCCGCTACCGGGTGGGCGCGAAGGCTCCCGTCGCCTGACCGGCGCCCGCGGGCGCTATTCGGCCTTCGAGCCGAACAGCCCGCGCAGCACCAGGAAGACGACGACAGCGACGACGAGCACGATCGCGAGCTTGGCGACGAACCACAGGATCGAGAACAGCGCGCTGACGATCCACCAGGCGATGACCACGGCGAGGATGACGCCGATGATGGTCCAGAGCGAGTTCTTGTTCATGCATCCAGCCTAGGCCGCGGGACCGACGTCGCAGATCCGGATGCCGGGTGGGGCAGCACCCTCCCCCACCCGGCGCGTTCCGTCAAGACCCTTCTCGCACTCGCAGGCCGGGGTGAGAGTGAGAGCATCCGAACTTTGGGAGCTCTTCGATGTCTGCGCCAGCACTCACACCCTCCGCCCTTCGCAGCGTCACCGCGCGTGGCCCGCTCAGCGACGCCGTCATCCGCCGACTGACCGGTGGCGATGTCGACGATCTCGGCTCTCGCGCCGAGTCCGCGCTCGCGGCGAGCGCCGACCTCGTGCGCGACGACGACATCCAGCTCGCGCTCTTCGTGCTCTACGCATCGTCGTACGGCTCGCTGCCCGACCTCGATCCCGCCCTCGAATGGGATCCGGCCGTGATCGCCACGAGGGGAATCCTCGAGCACGCGTTCGAGCAGGCGTTGCGGGCATCCGTGCCGATGCCCGAGCTCCCCGAACCGACGGTGGATGCGGTCGGCCGAGCGCTCTTCGCCCTCGCCGAGGCCGACACGGGGCCGAGCCTGTCGCGCTATGTCGCCAAGAAGGCGACGGACGAGCAGATGCACGAGTTCTTCATGCAGCGCTCGATCTACACGCTGCGAGAGGCCGACCCGCACTCCTGGGCCATCCCTCGCCTCAGCGGCAGGGCGAAGGCGGCGCTCGTCGAGATCCAGTCCGACGAGTACGGCGCCGGACGCCCCGACCGTGTGCACGCGACGATCTTCGCGCGGGCGATGCGCGGCGCCGGCCTCGACGACACCTACGGCGGCTACGTCGACGACGTGCCCGCGATCACTCTCGCTTCGCTCAACTCCATGTCGATGTTCGGTCTCAATCGCCGCCTGGTCGGGGCGATCGTCGGTCATCTCGCAGCATTCGAGATGACCTCGTCGATCCCCAACCGGCTGTACGCCGACGGACTGCGGCGGCTCGGCTTCGCGGAGGACGTCACCGACTACTTCGACGAGCACGTCGAAGCGGATGCCGTGCACGAGCAGATCGCCGCGCGGGATCTCGCCGGCGGGCTGGCCGAGGATCGCCCCGAGCTGCTGGCCGACATCATGTTCGGAGCATCCGCCTGTCTGACGGTCGACGGCTGGGCGGCCGGGCACATGCTCGACTCGTGGATGCGCGGCGAATCGTCGCTGCGGCAGCGGGACGCGCGATGAGCGGGGCAGAGGATGCGGTGACCATCACCGCCTACCCCGACGGCCCGCTGCTCGTGCGAGGCGCAGCGGTGCTCGAGACGGCCGACGGCGAGCCGATCGAGGTGACGCGTCGCACCGTCGCACTCTGCCGCTGCGGCCTCTCGACGATCAAGCCGTTCTGCGACGGCACGCACAAGGCGTCAGGGTTCCGCACCGACGCCTGATCTCAGACCACGCAGGCGAGGTCAGTGACCGACCGCCGGCAGGCACCCGCCGTCCATGATGACGCCGCCGATCTCGACGGTGAGCAGGTCGGCCGAGACCTCGCCGAAGATGCATCCGCCCTCGGGTGCCGCGGCACCGAAGGCGACGGCCCGTTCATCGCCGATCGTCTGGACCGCGGCGATGCCGGCATCGGCGAAGACCTCTTCGACGGCGTCGATCGAGAGGCCTCCGGAGGTGCGCAGCGTCTCGAGCCTGACGCGGACCGACTCGGCCGGCGCCTCGGCTGCGGCCTGACTCTCGGCCGAGAGTTCCACACGGTCTCGATAGCGTTCGTTCTGGGCCATCGCGTTGTCGGGGTCGTACGGCGCGCACTCCGGCGGCAGTTCGACACCTTCGATCTGCGGGCAGGCTGCGGTCGGGGTGGGAGTCGGCGATTCCGACGGTGATGCCCCGAGCGGCGCAGGCCGCGCCGTCGCGCATCCGGCGAGCAGTGCGGTCGTCGCAGCGATGACGAGAAGCAGCCGCGCGCCTCTCGACCTGTCCCCCCGGATTCCGGTCATGACCTCATGCAACCACAGGGGATGCCATGAGCCAACCCTCCCCCCGCTTCAGCGCGGATTCAGCGTGCGCCCGCCACACTGGAGGAATGCGGATCCTGGTGGTTGACGACGAGGTGCGGCTGGCCGACGCCGTGCGCCGGGGCCTCGAGGCCGAGGGCTTCGCGGTCGACGTGGCGAACAACGGCGTCGACGGACTGTGGCGGGCGCGCGAGACCCGCTACGACGCGATCGTGCTCGACCTCATGATGCCCGGCATGAGCGGGTGGAAGGTGTGCGAGGCGCTGCGCGCTGAGGAGAACTGGACCCCCGTTCTGATGCTCACTGCGAAGGACGGCGAGTGGGATCAGGTCGAGGCCCTCGAGACCGGCGCAGACGACTATGTCACCAAGCCGTTCTCCTTCGCGATCCTCGTGGCGCGCATCCGCGCTCTCGTGCGCCGCGGGGCCGTCGCGCGCCCTGCCGTTCTCGAAGCCGGAGACCTGAAGCTCGACCCCTCCTCCCATCACGTGTGGCGGGGCGAGACGCCCGTCACCCTGACCGCCCGCGAGTTCGCCGTGCTCGAGTACCTGATGCGCCACCGAGGCCAGGTGCTCTCGAAGCGCGCGTTGATCGAGGGCGTCTGGGACGACGACTTCGACGGCGATCCGAACATCGTCGAGGTCTACGTGGGCCACCTCCGCCGCAAGCTCGACAAGCCCTTCGGGCGCGAGGCGATCGAGACGATCCGTGGCGCCGGTTACAGATTGGCGGCAGACGGTGGCTAGCCGTCCCTGGAAGTCGGTGCGTGCCCGCACGACCCTCGGCGCGACACTCGTCGTCGCCGTCGCACTGCTCATCGGAGCGTTCTCGTTCTACGGCATCCTGAGCTCCAGCATCCATGCCAGCGCCGAGCGGGCCGCCGAGCAGCGGCTCGACGAGCTCATCGAACGCGTCGACGGGCCCGGCGGCGGCCCCGGCGGCGAGCGCGGCATCGACACTCTCGACGATGAGATCGTGCAGATCATCGGCGAGGAGGGCACCGTGCGGGCCGCCAGTGAAGACGCGCGCGACGAACTGCGAGCGACCGCTCTGCCCGTCTCCGCCGCCCCGCAGACCCTGACGATCGGCGGCGAGCCGATGCTCGTCGTCTCCGACGACCTCGACGACGACCAGACCCTCGTCCTCGCCGTGCCGATCGAAGACGACGAGGAGACACTGTCGACGGTCGCGGTGCTGCTCGCGGTCGCGCTCCCCCTGCTGCTCGTGCTCGTGGCCGTGACCACCTGGCTCGTGGTGGGGCGGGCACTGAAGCCCGTCACCCGCATCCGCGAAGAGGTCGACGGCATCACCGCCGAGCACCTGCATCGACGTGTCGAGGTGCCGCCGTCGTCGGATGAGATCGCGGCGCTCGCGACGACCATGAACCGGATGCTCGATCGCCTCGACTCGTCGGCCACGGCGCAGCGCCGTTTCGTGTCAGACGCATCGCACGAGCTGCGCTCACCGCTGGCGACCATCCGCCAGCACGCCGAGCTCGCGCAGGCGCATCCCGCGACCACCAGCATCGGCGAACTCGCAGAGGTGGTCTCCGACGAGGGGCTGCGTCTGCAGGGGATCGTCGAGTCGCTGCTGCTGCTCGCCCGGCTCGATGAGGGCGGCGGCACGCACCACGAGGCGATCGATCTCGATGACCTCGCCCTGGGTGAGGTGCGGCGGCTGAGGGCGCGTGGGGTCGACATCGACGGCACCGGCATCCGAGCCGCGCGCGTCACCGGCGACCCCCGCCTGCTCGGCCAGCTGCTGCGCAACCTCGCCGACAACGCCGCCCGGCACAGCGCAGGTCGCATGGCGATCAGCGTCATTCCGCAGGACGGCTGGGTGTTCGTGACCGTCGAGGACGACGGTGCCGGCGTGCCGCCGGACGAGCGCGAGCGCATCTTCGAGCGCTTCGTGCGTCTCGACGAGGCACGAAGCCGGGATGCCGGTGGCAGCGGTCTCGGTCTCGCGATCGTGCAGGGCATCGCTGCGGCCAGCGGCGGAACCGTGTCGGTCGACGACTCCCGATGGGGCGGCGCCCGCTTCGTCGTCTCGCTGCCGCTCTCGGACTGAACCCTCATGGGAGCATGGAGCACATGCAGACCCCCATGATCGACTACCTCACCGTGCTGCTCGACTCATGCGGGGAGGATGCCGGCGAGGTCGCCTCGTACATCCCCGAACTCGCGCACGCCGACCCCGACCAGCTGGCCATCGCGGTCGCGACGCTCGACGGCGAGGTCTATGTCGCGGGCGATGCCGACGTGGAGTTCACGATCCAGTCGATCTCGAAGCCGTTCACCTACGCACTCGCAATCGCCGATCAGGGGCTCGCGACCGTGCTCGACCACATCGACGTCGAGCCCTCGGGCGACGCGTTCAACGAGATCTCCCTCGAACCCGAGACCGGCAGACCCCGCAATCCGATGATCAACGCGGGCGCGCTGGCGGCTCACGCACTGGTGCAGGGCGACGATGCGGAGGCGCGCGTCGAGCGCATCCTCGACCTCTACAGCCGTCTCGCCGGCCGCGAACTCTCGATCGCGGAGGACGTGTTCGAGTCCGAGCTCTCGGCCGCCGACCGCAACATGGCACTCGCCTACATGCTGCGCACGGTCGGCACGCTCGACGCCGACCCGGCCGACGTCGTACGCGGGTACACGCGACAGTGCTCGGTGTCGGTCACGGTCCGCGACCTCGCCCGGATGGGATCGGTGCTCGCTGCGGGCGGTCGCACGCCTGACGGAGTCCAGGTGATCGATCCCGCCATCAACCGGCAGGTGCTGAGCGTCATGACCACCTGCGGCATGTACGACTCGGCGGGCGACTGGCTCACCTCGGTCGGCATCCCCGCCAAGAGCGGCGTCGCCGGCGGCCTCATGGGCGTCTTGCCGGGTCAGGTCGGCATCGCCGTGTTCTCGCCACGCCTCGACCCGCACGGCAACAGCACGCGGGGAGTGCGCATGTTCGAGCGCATGAACCACGATCTCGGCCTGCACCTCATGACCTCGACCGAGACCGCACGCTCGGTGTCGCGGAGGGTCGAGCACGACGGCGCCACCGTGCACGAGATCGCGGGCGACCTGCACTTCATGGAGGCGGAGCGCGTGCTGCGGGGCTTCGCCGAGGAGCCCGCGGGCGATGAGCCGGTGATCGTCGACCTCGACCGGGTGCAGCGCGCCAACGACATCGCCAAGCGGATGCTGCTCGAGGGCGTCCGTCGCCTGCATCTCGACGGTCACGACGTGCGGATCGTCGACCCGTGGGGTGTACTCGGCAGCGCCGAGACGGGCTCGGGCGAACTCGTGCACGGCGAGCAGGCGCATGGCGGCTATGTGCCGGCATCCTTCTCCGACGTGGCGAGCGCTGTGCGCGGCTGACCCGGCGACCCTGAGCCGTTTGCAGGACCGACGCACGGATGCAGGAACAGACACGTGTTCTCGTCCTGCATCCGTGCCCGGATCCTGCAGACGGTACGTGGGCACCCGGCCTCCGCGGACACTGACCCGGGCGAGCGTCTTCCTGAAGAGCTCTTCAGGACGCTTCAGGGTGGCTTCAGCACCCCCGCGAGAGCATCGAGACATGAACGACAAGAACCCGACCCCCGACCAGACGCCCGAGAACCTCCCCACGAACTCGACTCCCCCGGCGCCGCCTGCACCCCCCGCACCTCCGGCTCCTGCCGCCGACGCGCAGACCGTGCCGGTCGAGCCGCTTCCCGCCGCCGCGGCGCCGACTGAGGCGACTGCCCCCGCGAAGCGTGGACGCAAGCGCGCCCTGCTCATCGGCGGCGGAATCGCGGCGGCCGTGGTGCTCGTCGGTGGCGGTGTGGCCGTGGGCGCTGCGATCGGCGACGAGTTCGGCGATGACGACGACCGCCCCTCGGCGGTGGACGGACCGCGCGGCGACGAGGATCGCGGCGGCCAGCCCGGCGACGACCGCGACGATGACGGCGGCCAGCAGGGCGCTCCCCAGGGCGGCGGCCCGGTGACCGGCATCGGCACCGACTCGGCCGACGAGCTCGTCGAGATCGCGGATGCCGCTCGCGGAGCCGCTGAGGGCGACGTGACCTCGATCGACGCGAAGCGCGACGGCACGTGGGAGGTGCAGCTGATCGCTGCGAACGGCAGCGAGTCCGAGGTGCGGGTGGATGACGACCTCGCCGCCACCGTCATCTCTACCGAGCAGGACGACGACTCCGCGCCGACGCTGACCCTCGACGAGGCGACCATCCGCTCTCTCGTGGAGGCAGCACTCGCCGAGGCTGACGGCATGATCACCGACCTCGACGTCGACAGCGACGACGTGAGCCCCTATGACGCGTCGGTGCTGACGAGCGACAACCGCTCGATCGACATCGACTTCGGCGCCGACTTCGCCGTGGTCGGCACCGACATCGACGACTGAGCGACCGACACCCCCAGACCGCCGTCGTTCTTCGAGCCGCCGCCCCCACGGGTCGGCGGCTCGACGCGTCTGGCGACTACCATTTCAGTCATGACGCATTCCGACCCGATCGACGACGTCTCCATCGGCGGAGAGATGATCCGCCTCGGCCAGTTCCTGAAGTTCTCGGGACTGCTCGACTCGGGCGGCAACGCCAAGGAGGTCGTGATCGACGGGTTCGTGAAGGTCAACGACGAGGTCGATCGACGTCGTGGGCGCCAGCTGCACGACGGCGACCTGGTCACCTTCGAGGGCCGCACCGTTCGCGTCCGCCCCTGACCGCGGTCTTCAGCACAGCCGTCGCCGCAGTCGTCACCGCTTCGTCGCGTAGCGGAGGAACATCACCCCGCTGCGGAACCGCCTGTCGTCGAGCAGCTCGAGGTCGACGTGCACGCCGTCGGGGAAGAACGGCTTGCCGCCTCCGACGATCCCCGGGCCGATGAACAGCCCGAACTCGTCGACGAGTCCGGCGCGGATCGCCGCCTCCGCCAGGGTGGGCCCGTCGACCGTGAGATCGGCGTCGGATTCGGCCTTCCAGCGCTCGATGGTCGCAGGATCGAAACTGCGCTCGAGACGTGTGCGCTCACTCGACACCTCGGCGAGCGTCGTCGAGAACACGACCTTGTCGGCCGCCTGCCAGACCCGCGCGTAGTCGATCCCGACCTGCGGCTGATCCGGTTCGAGGTGCGCGGTCTCCCAATAGACCATCGTCTCGTACATGCGCCGGCCGTAGAGATACGTGCCGACGTCGGCGAACTGCCGGTTGATGAAGTCGTGCAGCTCATCGTCGAGCGCCCAGTCGAAGCCTCCGTCGGGCCCGCTGACATAGCCGTCGAGCGACGTGATCATGGAGTAGATGAGTCGGCCCATGCGGCGAGGCTACTCCCGGCATCCGCTCGGGTCGACCCCTAGCGACCCCGCCCACGCGGCGCAAGGCGCTGGTCGAGATCGCCACGTCGACGCACGCTGGAGCCACACCCCCACGCAGCGACCGAGAGGAACCCCCATGTCTCGTGACCAGTACACCTTCGTGAACCCCGCCGAGCTCTACTCCGACATCGAGCCCGAGAAGCAGCACATGCCCGAGCCGGGGCTCGACGCGGATCTCGCGCCGAAGGCCGACCTCGGTGAGGACACCTACCGCGGCACCGGCCGCCTGACCGGTCGCAAGGCGCTCATCACCGGCGGCGACTCCGGCATCGGAGCGGCCACCGCCATCGCGTTCGCCCGCGAGGGAGCGGACGTCGCGCTGTCGTACCTCCCGGAGGAGGAAGAGGATGCGGCGCGCATCGCCGGCATCCTGCGCGAAGCGGGCGCGACCGTCGCTCAGATCCCGGGCGACCTGCGGGATGCCGAGTACTGCCGCACGCTCGTAGCGGAGGCGGTCGGCGCGCTGGGCGGCCTCGACATCCTCGTCAACAACGGCGGCAAGCAGGTCTATCAGGAGTCGCTCACCGAGATCACCGACGAGCAGTTCGACGACACCTTCAAGACCAACGTCTACGCGATGTTCTGGATCACGAAGGCGGCGCTTCCGCACCTTCCGGCCGGTTCCACGATCATCAACACGACGTCGATCCAGGCGTACTCCCCGTCGGACATCCTGGTCGACTACGCGTCGACGAAGGCGACGATCAACGCGTTCACGAAGGGGCTCGCGCAGCAGCTGGCCCCGAAGGGCATCCGGGTGAACGCCGTGGCACCGGGCCCGATCTGGACGCCTCTGCAGCCCAGCGACGGACAGCCGCAGGAGAAGCTCCCGGAGTTCGGGGAGGACACCCCTCTCGGCCGCATGGGCCAGCCCGCCGAGCTCGCCTCCGCCTACGTGTTCCTCGCCTCGGCGGAGTCGAGCTACGTCGCCGGCGAGACGCTCAACGTCAACGGCGGCATGCCGACCCCGTGAGCCGCTGAGTGCGAACGCCCCCTCCCGAGACGATCGGGAGGGGCGTTCCTGCGCGCGGCAACCCCCTCGTCGATGTCGGCGACCCAAGGCAATATGTCGGTATGGCAGACGGATACGACCTCGATTTCCTTCCGACGCGCGTTCCCCTGCCTCAGCCGACGCCGGATGCGACCGAGCTGACCTACCCGCGCTTCACGGTGCTGCTCGACACCGACCGCCGGCTGGCCGCTGTGACCGGTGTGAACATCGACGGAGCGCTGCTGCGCGAGGTGCCGCGCAGCGGCGAGTGGCGTCTCGACCCTCGAGTCGACGACGAACTGCAGACCGGCCCAGACGTCTATGCACGCAACGATCTCGACCGCGGACACCTGGTGCGCAGGCGCGACCCCGGGTGGGGCGATGTCGAGGAGGCCCGCGCGGCGACCGAGGCCACGTTCTTCTATCCGAATGCGGCTCCGCAGGCGGCCGGTTTCAACCAGTCGAAGGAGCTCTGGCTGGGTCTCGAAGACCACGTGATCGAGTACGCCGAGACCACCGATCAGCACCTCTCGGTCTTCACCGCGCCCGTGCTCGCGGACGACGACCCCGCGTATCGCGGCATCCGCATCCCCCTCCGGTTCTGGAAGGTGGCGGCATGGCAGGGGCCCGACGGCCTGGCATCCGCCGGTTTCATCCTCGACCAGACCGAGCTCGTCGAGACCGCCGACGGCCTCTTCGCCGTGCCGCCTCTGGGTGCCTTCCGCACGTTCCAGGTGCCGGTCAGCGACATCGCGGGGATCACCGGTGTCGACTTCGGGGCACTCGTCGACGCCGATGTGCTGCGCCGAGGCAGCATCCGATCGACCGAGTGGATTCCGCTGGCCTCCTCTGACGACATCGCGCTCTAGCCAGCGGAACCCCGATTCCAGTGCCTCAGCTTGTCGGGATTGCACACGACCCAGACGTTCGACAGCAGACTCGAACGGCTCTCTGCGGTGATCGCCGCGACGACCGCACCGTCTCGCATGAGCACGACGCCCAGAACGCCGTTGATCGACGCCGTCGTCCCCGAGGTCTCAGCCGTCGCCAGCGCGACCAGCCCGGCGGATGCTGCAGCGCGCCCCTCGACGGGGGTCGAGGACTCCGGCATCAGACCACCGCTGTCGACGACCAGAACGACGTCGAACCGGAGCATGGCGCGGATGCCGGCCTGGTCGCCGACCGTCAGCGCGATCGCCAGGTCTTCCATGATCGTCCCGTCTGCAGCTCCACGACGTCTCCGGCGCACCCACGCCGGGTACTGCCTGCGTGTCATGCGCCGACCGCGGTGACGTGTCCGAGCTTCTGCGGGCTCATCACCCAGAGCAGCTGCTCGATGCCGTCGCCGGACGTCGTGACGGTCACCATCGTCGTGACCTCGCCGTCCTCGGTGAGCGTCGCCGCCGGTTGACCGTTGACCTCGACCCAGTCGATGGTCTTGCCCGTCCAGAAGTGATGCGCGAACGCCGCGACGAACTTCGCCACCCTCCCCCGTCCGATCACCGGGATCCTCGCGGCGAGCTTCACGCCGTTGCCGTCGGTGTAGCTGACCACGTCATCGGCGAACAGCTTCTCGAGCTCCTGCGCGTCGCCCCTCTGGGCCGCGGTGAGGAACGCCTCGAGCAGGCGCCGCTGGTGCGAGGGTTCGACCTCGGTCTGCTTGGCCGAGGTCAGATGAGCGCGGGCGCGGCTGACCAGCTGCCGCGCACTGACCACACTCGACGAGATGATCTCGGCGATGCGTGGATACGGATAGTCGAAGGCCTCGCGCAGGATGTACGCCGCGCGCTCGGTGGGCGTGAGCTTCTCGAGGGTCAGGAGGATCGCGAACTGCAGCGCCTCCGCACGCTCGGCGCCGAGGGCGGGGTCGTCGTCGGTGTTCACCGGTTCGGGCAGCCACGGGCCGATGTAGGTCTCCCGCTTCGCATGGGCGGACTGCAGCACATTGATCGACAGCCTGGTGGTGACGGTCGACAGGAAGGCGGCAGGCTCCTTCACCTGCATCCGGTCGGTGTTCTGCCAGCGGATCCACGTCTCCTGCACGATGTCCTCCGCGTCGGCCACCGTGCCGAGCATCCGGTAGGCGATGCCGAACAGCCGCCGCCGCTGCGCGGCGAAGATCTGCACCGCGGTGTCGAGGTCGCCGTGCCGCCCGCCGTCTTCCGTCATCGCCGTCACATGCTCACTCTCCACTGCCTGCCGCATCACCGCATCACCTCCGAGCACGACGGCGCGACTTCTGCACCCGTCATCAGTGATGACCGACGGGGCGACGCATCTGTGACGAACGAGGCGCATCCCGTCACATCCGACGCGCCTCACCGGTCAGAACAGGTAGGCGCGGACCCCGCGTCATCCCATCGATCACAGGAGCGACATGAGAATCACGGTCATCGGCGGAACCGGACTGATCGGCACCAGGGTCGTGCGCAGCCTGCGCGATTCAGGCCACGACATCGTCGTCGCCTCGCGTGCGACCGGGGTGAACTCCTTCACCGGAGAAGGACTGGACGACGCACTCTCGGGGGCGGAGGTCGTCGTCGACGTGTCGAACTCGTCGTACACCGACGAGGCTGCGGCCCAGGAGTTCTTCTACACCTCGACCATGAACCTGCTCAGTTACGGCGAGGCGGCGGGCGTCGCCCATCACGTGGCGCTCTCCGTGGTCGGCACCGATCGCCTCGCGCGGGCCCAAGGCGGGTATTTCATCGCCAAGGAGCAGCAGGAGCGCCTGATCGCGGCATCCGGTCGTCCGTACTCCCTCGTTCACGCGACGCAGTTCTTCGAGTTCATCCGCAACATCACCGATCACGCCCTGCGGGAAGGTGCCGCGCACGTCGCCGATGTGCTCGTGCAGCCCATGGCTGCCGACGACGTCGCGACCGCCGTGTCGCAGTCGGCACTCGCCGAGCCCCGCTCCGGGATGATCGAATTCGGCGGGCCCGAGGTGTTCAGCCTCGCGGAGCTCGCCGCCCTCGATCTGCGGGCGCGTCAGGACGAGCGTGAGGTGGTCGCGGATGCTCTGGGCACCTACTTCGGCGCGCATCTCGCCGCGCGCGACCTGCTCCCCGAGGCAACGGCGACGATCGCGCCGACGAGGTACCACGACTGGCGCGTGCGGACACCCGCCGTCGTGTGAGATGCCACCGCGTCACATCCGCGGCCGCTGCGCGGTCATACCTGACAGACGCCACCCCGGTGTCACCTCTACGAAAGGCTTGGACATGGCAAAGATCGTCGTCATCGGAGGCACCGGCCTCATCGGCTCGAAGGTCGTCGCGAAGCTGACCGAGCACGGCCACGACGCCGTCGCCGCGTCACCGAACACCGGTGTCAACTCCCTGACCGGCGAAGGGCTGGCTGACGTGCTGGTCGGCGCGGATGTCGTCGTGGACGTCTCGAACTCGCCGTCGTTCGCTCCGGACGACGTGCTCGAGTTCTTCACGACGTCGACGCGCAATCTGCTCGCCGCCGAGGCCACGGCCGGCGTGAGGCACCACGTCGCTCTCACCATCGTCGGCACGAACCGCCCGCAGAACATCGCGTACTTCGCGGCGAAGGTCGCTCAGGAGAAGCTCATCCGTGACTCCGGCGTCGCCTACTCCCTCGTGCACGCCACGCAGTTCTTCGAGTTCGTCGGCAGCATCGCCGACATCTCGACCGAGGGCGACACCGTCACGCTGCCGGGAGCACTCATCCAGCCGATCGCCGCAGAGGACGTCGCCACCGCCGTGGCCCGCGCCGCGGCCGGTGAGCCGACCGGC
The DNA here is from genome assembly GCF_979258505.1 of Microbacterium sp. AC145. NCBI lineage: Bacteria > Bacillati > Actinomycetota > Actinomycetes > Micrococcales > Microbacteriaceae > Microbacterium > Microbacterium sp. AC145. The sequence continues at coordinate 3,299,728 of NZ_OZ409859.1, read as the reverse complement.
GACATCGAGATCGCGGGTCCTGAGGCCTTCGGCATGGACGAGTTCGCACGCCGGGCGCTCACGTTCCGTGGCGATGCCCGCACGGTCGTCCGCGATGACAGTGCCCCGTACTACGGCGCGCAGATCGAGGAACGCACGCTCATCCCGATCGAGGGCGCCCACATCTTCGGCACGACGCTCGAGGAGTGGCTGCCGCTGAACCCGCCGCGCCGGTGACCCTCCAGTGTGCGGGGGGCGCCCACGAGGCGCATCCCGCACACTGGAGGAGAACGCCGCCACACGCTCAGGGGAGAGAACGTCGACCATCGGGGAGAAGAGCGACACGGTGACGGCGTCCAAGCGGATCCGCATGTGTTCGAAAGGGAGGTTCGAACAGGTCAACCTTCTCCCACCAGGCCAATCCTCACGAACGTTGCCAGGAACATTGCGAGGGCCGATCGCCGACATTGCGTGCGACAGGGCCCTGGTTCAGTAGCCGACGATGGCGGACTCCGCGTGCGACACCGCGCTGTAGAACCCCGCGCAGTCCCCGCAGACTCGGAGTTCGCCGAATCCCAGCAGGGTCAGGTCCATCGAGGGTTCATCCCGCCCGACCGTGCGCGCGCAGTCGTCGCACGTCCGCCGCGTTCGTGCGAGCAGGAACAGCCCCAGCAGCAACAGCAGGGCACCGGCCGCAGCGAACAGGACGAGAGCGGCCTCGCCGGTCGCCGCGACACCGACGAACGACGCCTCGGCGGTCGCAGACGAGCGCCCCGCCCCGTCGAGGTGGGTGGCCGCGCCATCCCCGGTGTCGGTCGAGGCGGCCTGCCTGGCCTGCGCTCGTTCATCGGATGCCGTCGGCCGCGCGGCGTCCGCCGCTCCCCCTGCCGTCGCGAGGGCAGCGCGTTCCGCGACGCGCGGCAGAGCGGGGAGCGCGCCGGCCGCCGCGAGCACGCCGGTGAATCCGATCACCAACACGAGAACCAGGATCCAGGCGATGACCGACGCCCTGCGGGTGCGGCGACGTGCATCCACCGCCGCCCAGTGCGCACTTACGGATACGTCGAACGGCGCGGGGGACATGACGTGTGAGGCGTGCATCACGGCTCCTTGGCGATGAGGTGGACCGAGATTCAGGTCGACGGGGTTCGGATGTGGTGGCGTGCGCCCTACCTCGAGGCGTGATCGCCGGGCGTGACTGCGGGGTTCGCGTTCGTGACACGGGGGTCGATGCGGATCACGAGCGCCGGTTCCCCGCTGGCGTCCGGGTGCACCGTCCCGCTCCACGACGAGTCATCACGAGCGAGAGTGCCGCTCTCGCCGGCTCCCTCCGCCCAGGCGACATGGTCATAGATCCCGATGGCGTCGAGCGATGCCGGGTAGGCGACGGCCGCCTCCCAGATGTCGAAGTCGCGGTTCTCGCTGTCGTCGACTGCCAGACCTCGGGCGCTCGCCTCCGAGACGTAGAGTCCGTCGGCTCGGTGGTTCCAGGTGATCGCGGCGCACCAGGTCTGGGTGATCTCGAGTCCTGCCGGATTCGTCGCCGGCTGCTGCAGAATCCGATCCGAAGTGTCGAACAGGTGCACGTTCGCGGCAGGTTCACCCTCTGCGGCGAGGAGCGGCGCCGGAATCGCCGAGCAGTCGTCGCCGAGACCCGCCGGATAGATGCGCACGGTCGAGTCGGCCAGCAGGGTTCCCGCGGCGGCGACCCCGGAGGTCAACTCGCCGGAGCGACCGTCCGGCCACACCTGCGGCCCGAGCGTGATGTCGTAGTCGAGGCCGGCGATGCCCAGAGCCGCACCCGACACCTCGAAGCGCCAGATGACGGGATCCGTCCGCAGCCCACCCTCATCGAGAGCCTTCGCGATCTCGGTGCCGGGCAGGAGGATCTCGACGGGCTCGCCCGCGGCAGACGGCATCCGCTCTGCGCCGGCACTCGCCGCGAAGGCCACCGCCCCCGTGCGCATCTCGGAGATCACGACGGCGTCGTTCGTGGTCCACAGTGCGTTCGCCGCCGATACGGCGCCGAAGGTCAGGACGCCCGCCGCCGCGGCGGTGACTGAGAGCATCGTCCGCCGCCTCATGCTGCGGCCACGCTCTCGCGCACCTGGTCGAGGCGCACGATCAGGTCGCCCGCGGCCCAGATCCCGCCGGCATCACGCAGGTCAGCGCCGGTTCCGTCCCCGAGCCCGGTCCAGGTGTAGTCGCCGCGCACTTGCACGGTCACGACGACCGTCCACCGGTCCCGCTCACCCGCCGTCGATCCCGCAAGACCGGGCACCGCGAGGGGATTCCCGTCCGGCGAGCCGGTGGCGACGACGACGCCCTCGGCATCCTCCACCCGCAGCGACATCGCGATGTCGCCTGCCGAGTGCTGCGCCTGAACGGCTGCGGTCGAGGCGAATCCGACGCTCAGTGCGCCCGACAGGTTCTCACCGCGCAGGTAGGTCTCGATCGGCTGGGTGATCTCGATCACGTCACCGGGCATGGTGAAGAAGTCTGTGGGCGTCTCGGCGAGGTCGCCCGACCGCGGCTCGGTCACCCCGGGCGTGATCTGCCTCCACGACGCCGGCTGGGTCGTCATCGACAGGTCGCCCGAACGCCACAGTGCACCCGAGAACGTGTCCTCCGACGACCACAGCGCATACGTGCCCGCGCCGATGGCCGCCACGGTCAACGCCGCCACCGCCAGGACACTGACGACGACCGGAGAACGCCTCGGGCGCACGCGAGCATACGTGCCGCTCATCGGCCCCATCCGTCCGCGGTGCCGTTCGAGACGATCGCGCCGCACGCGGCGACCTTGCGGCTCTCACCGACGGCGAGCTGCGAGATGGCCCCGATCTCGCCCTGCGCGCCGAGGCGAAGGTCCGAATCCGTGACGAGGATGTCGCGCAGGGTCGTCGTCCAGTCGTCGGCCGATCGGTTCGTGACCGTGTACACGAAGCACACGGCCTGGCCGTCGACCAGACGCGAACCCCTGAGGGCCGGCGTTCCTGTCTGCTCGATGGTCGAGGGCGTCGAGGCGTCGGCCACCGCGACGTATGCCCGCTTGTCAATCTCGATCGCGGGATCGGTCGAGAACAGGAATGCGTTCACCGAGGGAACCACGAGGCCGTCGTAGTTCGTGTCGCCCGATGCGGCGGTCGCCGAGATCGTGGACTTCGTGTTCGCTCTGACGTCGCCGGCGGGCGCGGTCACGACGATCGACTCCGTCGACCTGGCTCCCGCAGCGATCACGGGAGAATCGGTCGACAGCGTGATCCCATGCTGGATTCCTGCCGCGTCGACCTCGGACGAGAAGACCAGATCCGATGTCAGGACCGGGGCACCGGCGCGGAGCATCATCGCGTACGGCTTGCCCTTCTCGTCACCGGTGACGATGGTGAAGCGCGACGCCGTCGCCTGCAGCGGATTGTCGAAGGTCACGGCGGCATCGGTCGAGGTCGCGGCGCTCGTGTTCGTGAGGCCCGAGGTGGATGTGAGGGCACCGACCCCGATGCTCGCTGCGACCATCGCCGAGTCGTCGACCCTCGCCACCACGTCGAACTGCAGTCCGGCCCTTCCGGCGACCGGGGTCACGGAGACCACCCGGGGCGCGATCCGTGCGGGATCCGACGTGCTCGGCGTCGCCGTGGCCGTCAGCGTGACGTCATCGACGGTGACCGTCGACGGGTCCAGAGGCAGCGACGATGTCAGCGTCCAGTGCAGGTCGCGGCTCATGGTGGGGTCATTCTGTCCCGCGGCCTGCTCGAGCGTGACCGTCGGACGGCAGTTGCCGGACACCGGCACCGTTCGGCTGAATTGCGACGACGTGATCTGCGGCGTGGTCTCGACGTGCGTCTGCACGCGGATGAATCCCGTCACGTCGCCGGTGGTGGCGTTGACCGCCTGTGCAGAGGTGGGCATGGTCGGTCCCGGGAGCGCCTGGGCGCCCACCGGCAGCGAGAAGGCGATGGATGCCGTGGCATCCGTCACACCGGTCACACGGCCGAGGTAGATCTCGGCGGTGCGGTCGGCCGTCCAGTAGACGTCGAGCGCGACCGGCCCCGCCGGCAACGGCTTCACGGTGGGTCGCTGCACCGCCACCTCCGCCGAGCACGTTCCGCCGGAGTATCCGGGCCGGGGCGTCGCGACCAGGGCCGAGCTCGATGGAGCCGACACCACGGTGGCGTTCGCTGCGGGATACCAGGTCGAGGACGCCTGGTTCGAGTCGGCCCCGCTGTTGTCGACCAGCAGCGCACCTCCGTCACCGGTCTCTTCACCGGTCGCGGGGCGGCCCTGCGAGCCCGACCGCGTGCCGAACGTGTTGCCCGAGATGGTGGTCAGGCCGCTGCGCGACAGGCGGATGCTCGACTCGTATCCGTCGAAGTGGTTGTCGGTGATGCTGAGTCCGCTCGGAGTGGTGCCGCTGCGTGTCAGCCCGTCCCAGCGGATCGCCATGGTCTGCCCCGACGTCGCACGGACGAAGGTGTTGCGCGAAATGCGGTTCTCTCCGCTGAGTGTGCCCGGGGGCAGTGTGATGAACGCGTACTCGTCTCCCGTGCCGTCGCCGACGGAGTTGAGGAACTGGTTTCCCGAGATGTTCAGGTTCGACAGCGTGACGCCCGACGAGTTGTTGTTCAAGAACTTGAACGCGGTCGCCCCGTTGAGGTTGTTGACGATCGAGTCCGTGAACGAGAAGCCGTCGAGCACGACGCCCGGCCCGCGTGGCGAGAACGTGGTCAGGTTGGTTCGGCATCCCGACCCATCGGAGCCGCTGCAGGTTCCGCCGGTCGTGTAGTTGACCGTGACCCGCTCGACCGTGATGTTCTTCATCGGCGTCGAGGTCGTGGCATTGAACAGGAACAGCCCGGAGGTCTGCTGGCCCTCATGGTAGAAACCCTGCAGCGCGTAGTCGCGCACCGCGATGTCACTCGCACCCTGGCGATACACGACGAAACGCTCGGGGTAGTAGTTCTCCCTGGTGACGGTGGAGCCGCCGGCCACCGTGACTCGTTTCGCGCGCTCCCCCATGACCAGCGAGGTGCCGCTGGAGAGGATGTTGCTGAAGTTCTTCAACGACACGTCCGGCCCGTCGATCTCGAAGGCGGCGCCTTCGACGGACTCGGAGGTGGGGATGATGGAGATCCGATTGTCGAGGTCGACGGACACCGGCGCGGTGATCCGGTAGAAGGCGCCGTCGTCCCACGTCGACACGGCACTGGTCTGCATCCAGTTGGCTGCGGTTCGGCTCATGACAGGACGGATGACACCGCTGAGTCCCGCCTTCACCCGGATGACGACGGCTCCGGGCGCGGCGTTCAGCGCGTTGGATTCTTCGAGGGCCGCACGCAGCGTGCATGCTCCGTCGACGGTGCGGCACACGCCGTCGCCTGGCGCCTGATCGATGCCCGAGAACGCGAGGGTCGTGATCTCGAACTCATGGCTCGGCGCCGAGACCGCGGGAGTGGCGACCGCCACGCCTCCCGCTATCAGGCCGACGCAGACCGTGACGGCCGAGGCCCACCGCAGGCGTCGCGCCGTTCGGCGCCGCCGGCGCAGCATCGAACGACTTTCTGCTCGCGGATTCGCGCTCACTGTCTTGGTCCTCCAGGTGGTGGGTGGGCACGACGAGACGTCGCGATCGATTCGGGGGGGAGGTGGATGCCGCGGGCCGAGGGGCACAGCGCAGGCGATCATCATAAGAATGCGGCCGCTGGCCCACCCGCACCCGTGCTTCCCCCTCGCCTCAGCAGTCCCCCACTCCGATCTCAGTGGTCGGCGCGTGCTCATGCGTAGGCGAAGCGGCCGGCCGTGAGGAATCAGCCGCGCCGATGCTCAGTACCGCAGCCGTAATACTGCATGGCGTCGTCGATCCGGCGTCTCGCCGGGTGGGGGTACGCAAGCCGGGCCCCCGCTCCGCGTAGCGCGACCGATTGCGCCGTCGACGCGGGCGGTCGTGCGAGAGGCTCACCTGTCGGGACCGCCGAGTCGGACCCGCAGGACTGCACCTATCCGTCCCTGACCCTGGAGAGTACTTTTTGCATAAGAGCAGCGCGTGAGAAAGCGGGATCTCATGGTCGTCGGTCGCGAAGAGAGTCTCGCCTCCGCGGTGGATCTCATTCGCGCGGGTGTCAGCATCGACGTCGTCGGCAGCCGTGGATCGGGGCGCAGCGCATTCCTCAAGGAACTGCGCGCCCGCGTCGAAGAGGACGAGTGGACGGTGATCGCCGTGCGCGGGATCGCCTCGCTGCGACAGCATCCACTGGCGGCTCTCCATCTGGCTGGAATCGGAGCTCCGGGCACCCAGCGCCCCGGTGCCAATCTGCACGAGACGGCCGAGTCGCTGCGCCAGGCCCTGCGTCCGCAGCGATCCGTGCTGTTCCTCGACGACTGGGACGACCTCGACGAGTCGTCCTGGGGTGTCGCCGAGTCGGTCCGGCGTGAGTACGGCGTGCCGATCGTCCTCTCCCGCCTGCAGGGGCTTCGCGCCAGGCACACCCCGAGCGGGCTTCCCGCCTCGACCCTCGAGCCCTCGTACGTGATCGACATGACGCCCTTGCGATTCGAGGAGATGGAGACCGCGCTCGAGGGCTATCTGTCGGGTCCGATCGAGGCGACGACGATGAGCCGGGTGTTCGCGAAGTCGGGTGGCAACATCGGACTCGCTCTGAGCCTGGTCGACGCGACCGTGCGTGAACAGCGGCTCGTGATGCGCTCGGGCGAGTGGACCGCGACACGTGACCTGTGGAGCTCGGGTCTGCGCGCCGTGCTCGAGGCGCACCTCGAGAGCCTCGACGATGCGACCCGCGATGCGCTCGAGATCATCGCGATCGTCGGAGTCGCCGACATCGACACCGCGAGTCAGCTCGTGGACTGGGGAACCCTCGAGCTGCTGGAGGAGCGGAGGATGATCACCTTCATCCCCAGCGGCGACCGGCAGCTCGTCGCCGTGATGCCTCCGCTGCTGGTCGAGTTCTTCCGGCACGAGCCTCTCACCGCCCGTCGCACCCGCCTGACCGGACAGATCGTGCGGCAGCTGAGCACGCCGGAGTCGGTGTGGTCTGTGCTCACCGAACCGCAGTCCTCACCGCACACGTCGGGCGCGAGGGACGCGCTGTTCGTGCGGCTGCTGCAGGAGCGGGCCCGCGCCCGTCGCCTGGTCACCGCGGCCGAGTGGGAGGCGAATCCGTCGGCGTCGAGCGCCGTGCGGTACATCCGCGCCCTCATGCACACCCACACCCCGAAGGTCCGCGATGTGATCACCGAGGTGCTGTCGTCGCCGGGGGCGGTCTCGGGCGACAGTGCGAGCAGGGCTGACTTCTTCGCGCTGCGGGCCGAGTGGACCGCCTATGTCGACAACGACAGCGCCCGGGCCATCAGTCAACTGCACGACGACGCCCTGACCGTCGGCGACCACGCCGCGATGTTGGGAGCGGTCGAGGTGCAGCTCCTCGCGAACGTCGGCACCGTGCCGGACGACTTCAGCTCCCGCCTCGAGGTCGCCGACGATCTTCCGACGACCGTCAAGGCGGTGCTGCTCGAAACGCAGATGAGCGTGCTCGTGAGTCTGGGTCGCTTCACCGACGCGAAGCGGGTTTTCACACTGATCGAGGCTCTCGAGGGCGAGGAGCAGCGTCACACTCCACGAGTGCTGCTCGGACTGGCACTGTTCGGTACCGGTGATGCGAGTGCCGCGCTGGAGGTGCTGCAACGCGGGTTCGACGAGGCACACGGGTACCTCGACATCGACGGAGTCCGGGCGTTCGGCACCGCTGCCGCGTTGTGTCACCTGGCGTCGGGCGATCATGCGGCGGTGGACGAGCTGCTCGAGGTCATCTTCTCGGCGGGCGAGCCGTCGCCCCTGCCGCCGGGCATGCAGCTGTCGCTGCTCGCCATCGCCGCGGTCGTGGCCATTCGCCGTGGGCAGCTGACTGCCGGTGAGCGTCTCGCCGCCGACATCGAACAGCTCGGCGCCATCGACGGCCCCCTGCCAGGGCAGAGCAACGCGTGGCCCCGGGTGCAGCTTCTCGCCTTCGACGGCAAGGTGCAGCAGGCGGCGGAGGTGCTGGCCCGCTCGGGCGATGCCCTCTGGCAGCGCGGCGCCCGCTTCGCCGGGCTGATGGCCGAGCTCTCGGCAGTCGAGATCGACCCGACACCGGAACGCCTCGGTGTCGCTCTCGCACATGCGAAGGAAATGCCGGATGCTGGGGGCCTCACGGCCCACGCCGCGTTCGTCAGCGCCCTGGTGGCACGGGATCCGCAATCGATGCTCGCGACGGTGGGCGAGCTGGAGGGCCGGGGTCTGACCGGCACCGCACTGTCGGCGTGCAGATTCGCTCGCACGTGGTTCGCCGAGGCGGGAGACGATTCGGCCCAGCGCGAGGCCCTCGACCGCGAGGAGCAGTTGCGCGCTCGTCACCCCGGGCGCAACTTCGACCTGGCTCGGTTCGGCGCGGTCGCCGTCACCCTCACCGAGCGCGAGAAAGAGGTGGGGCGCCTGGCCGCGAGCGGCCTGTCGAACGCCGAGATCGCCACGCGCCTGGTGCTGAGCGTGCGCACGGTCGAGAGCCACATGCATCGCATCATGCGCAAACTCGACGTCTCGAACCGTCGCGGGCTCCGACGTCACGCCGAGGCGCTCACCTGAGTACGAGCGTCGGCCCGCGCGAACTCTGGACAAAGGACACTTGTGCGGGGTCGCATCGGGTGCGACTCTGTGTGAGCAGCCAAGCCGCTCTTCGGTGCGGCCGCAGCGGCGGCGTCACAACGACGACGTCCGACGGGGCGCCCTTTCCGCCGCCTCCCCCGTGGTGGGGGCGCCCCGTCTCCCTCGCACTCCACAGCCAGGGCCTGGCGCAACCGCATCCGCTCGGGCATCTGCGATGATCGGGGAATGGTTCGGGGGGACTCGCCGTCAGGCAGTGGACGCAAGGTCTGGACGTTCATCGGCGTCGCGGTGTTTCTGGCCGTGGTCGCTCTTGCCGGGCTGAGACTGGTGAATCCGCTGTTCCCTGCCACGACCGAGACGTCGTGCACGCTGTCGGGCGGGGTCGATCGCCACACTGTGCGCAGGGCACCCGACTACTCGACGATCAGCACCGACTGCGGCGCCTACTTCGCCGACGACGAGGTGACCTGCGCGGCCGATCCGTCGCGCAAGGTCCGTTTCGTCGCCGGGGTCACTTATGACTTGACCGTGCGAGGCCCTCGGATCCCGGTGTTCTCGGACCCGACCGTCATGGAGGCCGAGGTCTCGACCGTGCAGCTCGTGCAGCCTGAGCCCGAGATGGAACTCGACGACGACCCGATGTGGGACAACCTGAAGGCCCTGCGCGCCTCCCGCTCACCCGAGGCGCTGCGTGCATTCGACTACGAGCAGCCGCCGTACCATCCCGGCTGCGATGCATGGCGCACCCTCATGACCACCGAGGGGCTGCAGATGTTCAGCATCCCCCAGTCGGAGGAGGTGCTGACGGTGCCCGAAGGCGAGGTCGCGCGCGACCCGAAACTGCCCTGCGAAGGCTGGAAGTGCGACCTGGAGTGACGGGTCTTCTCGTGCGAGCGTTCGGCGCGTGGCGACTCAGTTGAAGTCGCCGCCTGGCGCCATGTCGTGGAAGCGCGAGTAGTGGCCCTGGAAGGCCACGGTGATGGTGGCGGTCGGACCGTTACGGTGCTTGGCGACGATCAGGTCGGCCTCACCCGGACGCACGTCCTTGTCGTAGACCGAGTCGCGGTGCAGCAGGATCACCATGTCGGCGTCTTGCTCGATGGAGCCCGACTCACGCAGGTCGCTGATCGCGGGCTTCTTGTCCTGACGCTGCTCGGGACCACGGTTCAGTTGCGACAGCGCGATGACAGGAACCTGCAGCTCCTTGGCGATGAGCTTGAGGCTTCGTGAGAACTCCGAGACCTCCTGCTGACGCGACTCGACGCGCTTGCCCGAGGTCATCAGCTGCAGGTAGTCGATGATGACCATGCGCAGACCCTCGCGCTGCTTGAGTCGGCGGCATTTCGCGCGGATCTCGACGAGCGTCATGTTGGGGCTGTCATCGATGTAGAGCGGCGCATCGTTGATGCGCCCGCGGGTCGCGGCGACCGTGGTCCAGTCACGAGGGTCGAGGTTTCCCTTACGCATGTTCTGCAGCGGGATCTGCCCCTCGGCGCTGAGCAGACGCATCGCGATCTCGCTCTTGCCCATCTCGAGCGAGAAGAAGACCGAGGGCAGGTTGTGCCCAATGGATGCCGCGCGCGCGAAGTCGAGAGCGAGAGTGGACTTACCCATGGCGGGACGCGCAGCGACGACGATCATCTGCCCACCGTGCAGACCGTTGGTGAGCTCATCGAGCTCCTTGAAGCCCGTCGGCACGCCTGTCATCGATCCGTCGCGGCCGCTGGCGGCCTCGATCTCTTCGAGCGCCGCGTCGACGGCGATCTGCAGGGGGACGTAGTCCTCCGCCGTCTCGGAGCCGGTGATCGAGTAGATCTCCGCCTGGGCGTTGTTGACGAGGTCGGTCGCATCGCCCTGACCGTCGTAGCCGAGCTGCACGATGCGGGTTCCGGCGTCGACCAGGCGGCGCAGGATCGCACGCTCCGAGACGATCCCCGCGTAGTAGCCGGCGTTGGCCGCGGTCGGGACGATCGAGGTGAGGGTGTGCAGGTAGTCGGCCCCACCTGCGCGGCTGAGCTCGCCGGTCTTGATGAGCTCGTCGGTGACCGCGACGACGTCGGTCGGCTCACCGTGCGAGTACAGCGAGAGGATCGCCTCGAAGATCAGCTCGTGCTTGGGGATGTAGAAGTCGGCGCCCCGGAGGGTCTCGATGACATCGGCGACCGCATCCTTCGACAGCAGCATGCCGCCGAGCGCGCTCTGTTCGGCGAGAAGGTCGTGCGGCGGGGTCCGCTCGGGCGGACGCTTGCCACCGAGGCGATCCTCGGAGATGTCAGCGATCGACACAGTGTTCCCTTCGATGCGACGAGCGTGGTGGGGCGGGGCGCTGCCCGGATGTCGTGCTGCGCTGTCGCGGCCGTTCGAAGCCGTCTGCACAGCGAACCAGCAGCCACCGACATCGGGTCGCTCGACCACGCTACGAGCGGTGATTTACGGTCGCAACACAGCCTGTGGATAACTCTGTGGAGAGCGTGCGGAGAATTCCGGAGTGTCTGTGTACAACGGCTGTGGATAACCCGGTGGACTATGCGGATTTGCGAACTGTTTATTGCTCTCGATCAGCCCTTTTATGATTCCCCAACCTGTGGATGAGAACGTGCTTCAACTGCACCTTGAAGGTTTGTCCATCATGTGAGGGGATGTGTAGAACCTGGGGAAAGTCAAGCCGGATCTTCACCGGGCGCGTCACACTGCGCAACACCTCCGAACACGCGGTCGCGACCAGCGGATTTGGTTCTCACGCGCAGTCCGCGATTCGCACGCAGGGCGATTTCGAGCGTATGCCTAGACTCTTTCGGGGAGGTCACCATGCAGGCTGTCATCGGTCAGTCGTCACTCGCATCGCAGGCGCTCGCCCAGGGGTGGCCAGGGTGACCGAAGACCCGAAGCGACTGCGCTGGGCGGTCAACGGCGCGCGTACTTTCACCGTTCCGACGGATGCCGTCGGAACGGTGCTCGGCGAGATCGACCGCACGATGCGGTCCGCGCACTTCCGCGCTGACGCCACCGCCGCCGCATCCGGCGCTGAGCGCGTCTACCGGCGAGGATCGGTCGTGGGCGACGTCCTGATCGGAGGAAGCGGTCTCTCGGCGATCACGAGCAGGCTGGGCCCCCTGTCGGCCAAGGGCGTCGCCGTCGTCTCGGTCGGCGGTCAGGGCGCCCACATGCAGGTGATCGTCTCACTCGTGGCCGGGTCTCACGTCGGCGCAGACTTCGTCGACGCGGTGGAGGATGCGGTCAGTGCCCTCGCCGCGCGCGGCGTGCCCATCGACGATCAGGGGTGGACCCGTGCCGTCGACGTCGATCCATCGCTGCCGGCGAACCCGCGTCGAGCCGGGGAGCTCGGCCTCGTCTGAGGCGGCATCCGGATCCCGGAGATGCGAAACGCCCCCTGTCCCGGAGGACAGGGGGCGTGTGCGCGGGTGTCGGGCCTTACTTGGCGGCGACGACCTGCAGGGTGATGACAGCGGTCACGTCGTCGTGCAGACGAACAGTGGCCTCGTGCTCACCGGTGACCTTGATGGCCGATCCGATGTGCACCTTGCGCTTGTCGATCGAGCCGAGACCGGCTGCCGCGACTGCGTCGGCGACATCGGCGGTCTTGACCGAACCGAAGAGACGACCCTCGTTGCCGGCCTTGACGGCCAGGCGAACCTTGGTGCCTTCGATGGTGTTCTTCAGGGCCACGGCCTCGTCGCGGTCGTGGATCGCGCGAGCCTGGCGAGCAGCCTGGATCGAAGCGACCTGCTTTTCGCCACCGCGGGTCCACGCCGTAGCGAAGCCCTGGGGGATGAGGTAGTTACGGGCGTACCCGTTCTTGACCTCGACCACGTCGCCGGCGCTTCCGAGCCCGGCAACTTCATTCGTGAGAATCAGCTTTGCCATATCCGTACCCCTCAGCGGCCAGCGCCGGCGTAGGGCAGGAGAGCCATCTCGCGAGCGTTCTTGATCGCCTTGGCGATCAGACGCTGCTCCTGCACGGAGACACCGGTGATACGACGGGCGCGGATCTTGCCACGCTCCGAGATGAACTTGCGAAGGGTCGCGACATCCTTGTAATCGATGAGACCGACCCGGATCGACTTCGCGGGAGCGGTGGGCTTGCCACCCTTCCGCGGCTTGCGGCGGTCGCCGCTCGACTTTCCAGCCATTGTTTTTCCTTAGTTGTGAGACGGGCCACCGAGTCTTTCGACGGACTCAGGGACCCGATCCAGAAGATTTCTCAGAAGGGGGTGTCGTCACCGAAGCTGCCCGGAGTGCTCCAGGCATCTGCGCTGGTCGACGAGCCGGGGGTAGACCACGGCTCCTCCGACACCTGCTGCTGCTGCGCGGGGCGCGACTGTCCGCCGCCGCCACCGCCACCGTTGGACGCCGCCCGGGTGACCTGCGCGGTCGCGTACCGGAGCGAGGGGCCGATCTCGTCGACCTCCAGCTCGATCGCTGTGCGCTGGTTGCCTTCGCGGTCCTGGTAGGAGCGCTGACGCAGACGGCCCTGCGCCATGACGCGCATTCCCTTGGTCAGCGAACCCGCCACGTGCTCGGCGAACTCACGCCAGACCGACGCACGGAGGAACAGCGCTTCGCCGTCCTTCCACTCGTTGGCGGCGCGGTCGAAGTTCCGAGGCGTCGAAGCGATGGTGAAGTTCGCCACCGGCAGTCCGTTCTGCGTGTAGCGCAGCTCGGGGTCGGCCGTGAGGTTTCCCACCACGGTGATGACTGTTTCGCCGGCCATGGAACTCAGGCCTTCGCAGCCTTGGCGGCCTTGCGGGCAGCCTTCTCCTCGGAGCGCTTCGCCTCGGAAGCGATCATTGCCTGAGCTTCCTCAGCGCGGAGCACCTTGGTGCGCATGATCTGCTCGTTCAGCTTCAGCTGACGGTCGAGCTCCTGCGTGGCTTCGCTGGTGGCGGTGAAGTTCACGACGGCGTAGATGCCCTCGGTCTTCTTCTGGATCTCATAAGCGAACCGGCGCTTGCCCCAGACATCGACCTTTTCAATCGAGCCACCATCGTTGGTGATGACCTTCAGGAACTTGTCGAGCGTGGGTGCGACCTGGCGCTCATCGATCTCGGGGGTCAGAATGACCATGAGTTCGTACTGGTGCGTCACTTACCCACCTCCTTCGGACTAGAACGGCTTCCGGGACTTTCCCGGAAGCAGGAGGGTGTGTGCATGTCGTCGGCCCTGGCTTCCCGAATGGATGCCAGCGGGCAGACAACCTCGACAGTCTAGCCGAGTTTCCTTCGGACTGTCTCCACTGCCATCGCCGCAGAGGCGGCATGCTGGAGTGCGTGCGCGGTGATCGACATCGCGTGCACGACCGAAGGGGGAAACATGATGCGTTCCAAGAAGTGGGGAGTCGGGCTCGCCCTGACCGCTGCCGTGCTGCTCACCGGCTGCTCTGCCGGTGCGGAGGAGAAGCCTGCGGAGGAGTCGCCCAGCGCCGCCGCAGAGCAGGAGGAGACCGCGGCTCCCGCATCCGACTGCCCTGAGCTCGCCGAAGGCGCCTCCGTCGACGGCGCAGCCCTCGGCGCCTGCATCACCGATGCCATGGCCGACACCGCCGGCTACGCGGGCACCACCACGGTGCTCGGCATGGAGTCGACCATGAAGTACAACCCGGCCGAGAAGGCCGTCGAATCCATCTCGCCCGCAGGCTCCCTCATCGTGATCGGCGACGACGTGTGGGTCAAGTCCCCCACGAGCGAGTGGCAGGCCGCCGACCCGGAGTCATCCGATCCCGTCATCGCCGCGCTCAGCGCGAGCGCCACGAACCTCGAGGGCATCGATCCCGCCGAGGCTGCGGGCGGCCTTACCGGCGACTTCGCCGTCACCGGCACCGGCAGCCGCCTCGGCCAGGACGTGTACCTGGTGACCGGCACGGCCGACATCCAGGGCATGCCCGTCGACGTCGTCTACGAAGTCACCTCCGACTACGTGATCCTCGCATCGACCGCATCCGCCGAGGCCGGTGGCCAGTCCATCGAGACCACGATGGAGATCACCGAGTGGGACGTCGCACAGGACATCGTCGCGCCCCTCTGATCATTCTGAAACGCAGTGCGGGCCGGGGCATTCGCCTCGGCCCGCACTGCGTTCAGACTGTGTCAGTCGTTCCTGCTCGGTTGCATCCGCCTCCGCTCGGCTGCGACGAGCGAGACGACGATCAGCCCCGGTGCGATGACGATGAGCGGCGGGAGCATCCAGACCACCGTGATCGCGACGCCGATGCCGATGAGCACGAACGCGTCACCGATCGGGTCGTCGAGCACCGCGTTCCGGCCGGCCCGCCACAGCTGCGACCAGCGGGCGCCCGGATGCCACAGCGCGGCCGTCCGAAGCGTGGCCACCGCGACCACCGCGGCGAGCGCCCCGCTCACGAGGGCGAGTCCAGTGCCTCCTGGCAACAGCCCCTGCATTCCTCCGATCATGTTGAGCACGAGGAGTCCGATCACGACGGTCGACGCGAGGCCGAACCACCATCCCGACCGGATCGCCTGCAGCCCCAGCGACGCCAACCGCCTGACCGAGTCCTGCTCATGGTCGAGGTGCGAGTCGAGATGTCTGACTCCGGCAGCGATCGCCGGGGCGACGGTGACGAGCGGCAGCGCGAGGACAGCGACACCGAGCCCCACGACGAGCATCTCGCCGAACGCCGAGACTCCCGCGCCACCGAAGCGCCGCTCATCGCCGCGCGCACGCGATCCCCTGGCGCTGCTCATCCTTTGAGCCCCTCGGTCGCGACGCCAGAGACCAGGTATCTCTGGAAGGCCAGGAAGAACACGACCACGGGCAGCAGTGCCAGGATCGCCATCGCCATCTGAGCGCCGTAGTCGCTCGTCGAGGTCTGATCGACATACAGGCGCAGCGCCAGCGGCATCGTGTACATGCCAGGGTCCTTCAAATACAGCAGTGGCCCGAAGAAGTCGTTCCACGACCAGATGAACGCGAAGATCGAGCTCGTCACGAGCGCAGGCTTCATGAGCGGCAGGATCACGTACCCGAACGTGCGTACGTGGCCCGCGCCGTCGATCCGGGCGGCCTCGTCGAGGTCACGCGGAAGCCCGCGGATGAACTGGATCATCAGGAAGACGAAGAACGCGTCGGCCGCGAGGAACTTGCCCAGCAGCAGCGGCCAGTACGTGTTGATCATGTCGAGCTGATTGAACACGATGTACTGCGGGATGATCACCACGTGGAACGGCAGCAGCATCGTCGCGATCATGCACAGGAAGAACAGCCGACTGCCGCGGAACCGGATGCGGGCGAACGCGTACGCCGTGATCGAGCAGGACAGCACGATGCCGATCACCGAGGCCAGCGCGAGGATCAGCGAGTTCACCACGAACGTCCAGAACGAGACACCTCCGATCCCCTGCAGCGCCTTGAGGTAGTTGTCGAACGAGAAACTCTCGGGAACGAGACTGACCGAGCCGATGATCTCGTTGCCGGGCTTGAACGACGACATGACCATCCATGCTGCCGGGTACAGGATGACGACGAGCACGGCGAGGGTCACCACGTGGAAGACCGTGGACTTCGCCCGGTTCTGCCAGCGACGGGTGGTCGCCTCTCGCGGCATCCGCCCCGTGGTGCGATCGGTCGTGACGACCTCGGTGTGTGTGAGTACCTTGCTCATCGTTCGTCTCCCGCGTAGTGCACCCAGGCCTTCGAGCTGCGGAACAGCATCACCGTGACGAGGCCGACGACGACGACGAGCACCCACGCCATCGCCGAGGCGTAGCCCATCTGGAAGTCGCGGAACCCGCGAAGGTAGAGGTACAGCGTGTAGAACAGGGTCGATCCGGCGGGCCCTCCGCTGCCGTTGGAGATGATGTACGCCGAGTTGAACACCTGGAAGGCGTGGATCGTCTCGAGCAGCAGGTTGAAGAACAGCACAGGCGACAGCATCGGGATCGTGATCGAGAAGAACCGACGCACCGGCCCTGCCCCATCGACGGATGCCGCTTCGTAGAGCTCCGGCGGCACCTGCTTGAGACCCGCGAGGAAGATCACCATCGGCGCCCCGAACTGCCACACCGTCAACAGGATCAGCAGCGGCAGCGTGCGCGCGGGGTCACCGACCCAGCCGCCCTCTGATGCCGGTGGTCCGCCGAAGAACGATCCGATCTGCGCGACGATGCCGTTGTCGATGAACATCGCCTTCCAGACGATCGCGATCGACACGCTGCCGCCGATCAGCGACGGAAGGTAGAAGGCCGAACGGTAGAACCCCTGACCGCGCCGGGGCACGTTGAGAAGCATCGCGACGGCGAGCGCGGCGATCAGCTTCAGGGGTGTGCCGACCAGAACATAGATTCCGGTGACCTTGACGGCCTGCAGGAAGTTCGGATCGGAGAACATCCGCGTGTAGTTGTCGACTCCGATGAACTCCGGGTCGTTGAACAGGTTGTAGTCGGTGAACGACAGGAACAGCGAGGCGACCATCGGTCCGGCCGTCAGGGCGAAGAAGCCGATCAGCCAGGGGCTGAGGAACAGATAGCCGGCTCTCGTCTCACGACGAGCGCGCAGGTTGGGGCGCGGTCTGGCCGGTCGCGTCGGAGCGGCGGTGGCTGCAGGAGCAGTCATGGGGTCATCCTTTCTCCTGCAGCCAGGCGCCTAAGCCGTGCGGCAGGGTCGTGCGAGACGGTCAGGATCCGAGAACCAGCGACATCTCGGTGAACAGCTCCTGGGCGAACTGCTTCGTGGTGATGTCGCCGTATCGCAGCTGTTCATGCAGCTCGCCCCATTTGGCCTCGATGGTCCCGTAGCCCGCAGGAAGGATCGGGTAGCTCGCCGTGAGCTCGTCATCGACCGATGCGAGATAGTCGAGGTTCACGGTGTCGGCGGGAGTCTGGTCGATCGCCGCGCGACCCTCCTCGGTGGGCGGGGTGCCGAGCGAGGTGCCGAAGATCTCGGCGACCTCGGGCGACGTGGTGAGGAAGTCGACGAACGCCGCCGCCGCCTGCTGCTGGTCCGAGTTCTTCGCGACGCTGAGCAGCATGCTGGGCTTGGGAGCGAGCACGTGGGCGTCTTCGCCCTTCTCGAGCGGCGGCTGGATCATGCCGATGTTCTCGGTGCCGGCATCCGTCATCCCCTGCAGGACCGTCGTCGAGAAGTTGAACCAGATCGCGGCCTCCCCCGCGAGGAAGCCACCGCTCGGCGACAGGGCGACGCTGCGCTCGACCGGGTAGAAGTCGCCGTCGTCGCGCAGGTCGGCCGCGCTGTCGAGGTACGAGATCACGTCCTTCTCGTCGAATGAGGCGGTGCCGTCCTCCTCGAAGACCGGGTTGCCTTCCTGCATCAGGTGGTAGATGAAGTTCGGCAGACCGCCGGTGTAGTCCTCCGCGCCGTAGATGCGCGGATCCGATGCGCCGCCGGCCTCGTTGACCTCGAGGATGAAGTCGTTCAGTTCGTCCCAGGTCATGTCGTCGGTCGGGTAGTCGATGCCGAAGGAGTCGAGGAGATCCTTGTTGTACATCATCGACCAGGCATTCGTGCCCAGCGGAACGCCCACGAGCTGATCGTCGACGGTGCCGGATCCGAGAACCTGGTCGTTGATCCCGTCGAGGGGTAGGAGTGTGTCGCGGTACGGCGTCAGGTCGGCGAGGAGGTCCTTGCTCGCGTACTCACCGAGGTATCCGGCATCCATCATCACGACGTCCGGAAGCGACTTCCCCGCGGCTTCGGTGTTGCGGGCGGTCCAGTAGTCACCCCAGGCGTTGAAGTTGCGCACGACCTCGACGTTCGGATACTCCTCGTTGAACAGCGCCACGACCTGCTCGAAGCGATCGGCGCGGTCTTCGTTGCCCCACCACGAGAAGCTGATCTCTGCGGCCGTGTCCTCGTCGAACGTCACCTCCGTCGGGGCATCGTTCGAACCTCCGCTGCATCCGGCGAGCACCAGGGTGGTGACGCCGACGGCGGCGATCAGGGCGGGCAACCTCTTCGACATGTGGATCTCCTCATTGAGTGGGCATCTGCCCGGTGTTCGGACGGCGGCGTCCGCCGCCACGGAAGGGGTGACAGGTATCAGTCGGTCGGCGTTCCCGTGATCAGGGCACGCAGGGTCTCGATCGGGAGCTTCGGCTCTCGCGCCTCGGTGAGCAGTCCGTTCTGCTCCTGCATGGTGTCGGTGAGCTGAGTCCAGCACCAGCCGGCGAGTCCGCCCCGGCGGCCGTGGCGGTCGCGGATGCCCGACTGCACCGCGACCAGGATCGCCGCGAGACGGCGCTCGTAGTCCTCGGGGCTGACCGCCTCGGAGTAACCCCACGAGTTCGACGGCGCCGCATCAGCCGCCCACTTGACCCCGCCGAACTCGGTGAGCATGATCGGCTGTCCGGCGTCGACCGTCCCCGGCAGCCGCACCTGCCTGCCTGCCGGCCCGATGCCCGCGATGTAGTCGCGCAGCTCGCTCTCGTCGACGTCGTAGCGGTCGGCGAGCACCTGCCCGTCCCATTCATAGTCGTGGATGGTCCAGAGGTCGGAGGTGCCCAGCTCCCAGCCGTCGTTCGAGATGACGGGTCTCGTGGGGTCGAGCGCCTTGGTCAGGTGATACAGCGATTCGGCGAACGCCCGCTGGTCGGGTCGTGAGGCGATGTGCTGCACACCCCAGCTCTCGTTCAGCGGCACCCAGGTCACGATGCTCGGGTGCGCGCGATCGCGCATGACGGCATCCGTCCACTCGGCTGTGGTGCGCTGCACGGCCGTGGGCGAGAACGTGTAGGTCGCCGGCATCTCGCCCCAGACCAGGAGGCCCAGGCGATCGGCCCAGTACAGGAAGCGCTCGTCCTCGACCTTCTGATGGATACGCACCGAGTTGAAGCCGAGTTCCGCGATCAGCTCGGCCTCGCGGCGCAGTGCATCGTTAGACGGAGCAGCCAGGTGGGACTCGGGCCAGTAGCCCTGACTCAGCACGGAGCGCAGCGTGATCGGCCGCTCGTTCAGGAGCATCGCTCCGTCTCGCCACCCCACCGAACGCAGGCCGAAGTAGCTGGAGACCGCATCGGTCGTCTCCCCACCGGACTCGAGCGTGATCGCGGCATCGAGCAGCGTCGGGTGACCCGGACTCCACAGCAGATGCTCGTAGTGCTGGCCGTTCTCCTGACCGGCGAGCGGAAAGGTGAGGGTCGTCGTCGGCCCGGTCGCGCGCACGGATGCCGCGCCCAGCACCTCCCCGCCATGCGAGACCTCGACCTGCACGACGCTGTCGCCGCTGCGGTTGAGGGCGACCTCGAGCGTGACGGTGCCGGCGGTGAGATCGCTGGTCCAGTTGAGGGCGGTCACGTGCTGCGGGGCGACTGACTCGATCCACACCGACTGCCAGATCCCGGTGGTGCGGTGATACCAGATGGCGTGCGGTTCCTCGTGCCAGTCCTGCTTGCCGCGGGGCTGCGCGAGGTCGTGCGGGTCGTCGTCAGCGCGCACCACGATCGTGTGCTCGACCACCGCGTCATCGAGTGCGTCCGTGATGTCGAGGGCGAACGGGGTGTGACCGCCTTCGTGGGTGCCGACCGAGCGGCCGTCGACCCACACCTCGGCTCGGTAGTCCACTGCGCCGAAGTGCAGCAGCAGCCTCGCACCCTCGCGATGATCGACGGCGCCGAGATCGTCGGATGTCAGGGTGCGGCGATACCAGACGATGGGGTGGAAGCCCGTCGCTCCGACGCCCGACGCGGGGGATTCGGGAGGGAAGGGCACGCGGATGCGGTCGGGCAGATCACGCCCGTCGAACCAGCCCTCCGCACTGCCGACGTCGCCGTCGTCGTGTGCGAAGCCCCAGTCGCCGTCGAGCTCGACGTACGAGGCGCGCACCAGCTGCGGCCTCGGTCGTGCCGGTTCCAGCGTGCTCGCTCGCAGGGTCTCGATCTGGCTGTCGATGTCTCGCAGTGCCACGTCCACGGCTCTCTCTCCCGGCGCTCTGCACCGATGGGTATTCGTCGTCGGAGCAGAGCGGATGCTCCCTCGCACCGTGGAAAGCGCATTCCGTTCCACGTTGAACTACACGATAGTTCCACGTTGAACTAACGTCAACCGCTAGAGTCGGATCGAGCAGTTCGCACGTCCTCCGCGGTCTCTCACCCCGGATGGAGAGGAGCTCCGATGGCCCGTGTCACACTCGCCGACGTCGCTGCCCGCGTGGGGGTCAGCGCCAAATCGGTCTCCAACGTGGTCAACGGCACAGGCTGGGTCGGCGCCGAGGTGCGACAGCGCATCCTCGAGGCGATCGACGAACTCGGATACCGCCCGAACCTCGCCGCCAGACAGCTGCGCAACGGCCGCAGCGGCCTCATCGCCCTCGTACTCCCCGACCTGCGCGAGCCCTACTTCGCCGAGTTCGCCTCGGAATTCGTCACGGCGGCCCAGCGCCGCTCGCTCACGGTGCTCATCGCGCAGACCGGTGGAGAACGCCATGCCGAGCTCGCGATGATCGCCGGCGAAGGCCTCCCCGCGCTCGACGGCATCGTGATGAGCCCGCTCGCACTGACCGCCGCCGACCTCGACGACCGCCCGGCCAGTCCGCC
This sequence comes from Microbacterium sp. AC145, assembly GCF_979258505.1. NCBI lineage: Bacteria > Bacillati > Actinomycetota > Actinomycetes > Micrococcales > Microbacteriaceae > Microbacterium > Microbacterium sp. AC145. The sequence continues at coordinate 3,278,575 of NZ_OZ409859.1, read as the reverse complement.
CCTCGTTCTGATCGGCGAGCAGGCCGAGGCCCTCGTCGGTCCGAGCGCGCACCATGTCGGCATCGACAATGTCTCAGCCGCAGCCGCAGCCACGACCTTCCTGCTCGAGAGCGGTCGCCGCCGCGTCGCCGCCGTCGGCGTTCAGCAGTCGGGGCCCACGGCCACCTCGCGACTCCGGTTCGAGGGATATCTCCGTGCGCTCTCGGCCGCCGGGATCGAGCCCGACGCCTCGCTCCACGCCTCGGTCGAGAAGTTCAATCGCGCCGACGGGTCGAAAGCGGTCGAGCGCCTCATCGAGAGCGGTGCCGAGTTCGATGCGCTCTTCTGTTTCAGCGACAGTCTCGCGCTCGGCGCGCTCTACACGCTCGGAAGCCGCGGCATCGATGTGCCCGGCCGCGTGCAGGTCATGGGTTTCGACGACATCGACGAGGGCGGCTTCCACATCCCGACCTTCTCGACCGTGGATCACGGGGTGGAGAAGGCGGCCTCGGCGATCCTCGACATCCTCTCGAACACCGTGCCGTCGGCCGGTGCTCACCACGAGATCCCGTACACCCTCATTCCTCGCTGATCGGTCTGGCCGCGTCGGACGACCTCAGGGGAAGGTGCGCCCCGATGGGCGGAGAACTCCCTGTCGGGCGGAGCGCCCGCACCGCGTGATCCGCCCTATACGGCGAAGACCGCCCGACACGACGTGACCCCACGGCCGGGCGACAGACGGTCCGTGTTCAGTCGATGACGGGGGCGATCTCTGACCACACGACGCGCTCGTTCGTCGACGGAGCGACCGGGATGCGGCCGGCGCCGTCGGGTTCGGGGATCGCGGCGAGCAGCGCCTGCGTGTACGGATGCTGCGGCGCAGACCACACGCGGTCAGTGGCACCCGCTTCGAGCACCCGCCCCGCGAACATGACCAGCGTGCGGTCGGCGATGCGGCGCACCACCGCGAGGTCGTGCGAGATGAACAGCATCCCCGCGCCGGACTCGGCGACGAGGTCGCGCATGAGGCCGGCGACGCTGGTCTGCGTCGATGCATCGAGAGCCGAGATCGGCTCGTCGGCGACGAGAAGCGACGGCCGCGCGGCGAGCGCCCGCGCGATCGCGAGACGCTGCTTCTGGCCACCCGAGAACTGGTGCGGGAAGCGCGTGGCGACCTCGGTCGGCAACCCGACGCGTTCGAGCCACTCCTCAACGGTCGACCCTTCAGCCCCGCGCGCACGCGCGGTGGCGATGCCGTCGTCGATCTGATCACCGACGCGGCGTCGCGGGTTCAGCGAGGTCGACGGATCCTGGAACACCATCTGGATGCCGGTGAGGTTGACGTTGCGACGGCGGATGCCGAGCGGAGTCACGGGCGCATCGCGGAACCGCACCTCTCCCCCGGCGAGCTTCTCGATGCCCACGACTGCGCGAGCGAGGCTGGATTTGCCACTGCCGGATTCGCCGACCAGCGCCACGGTCTCGCCCGGCGCGACGGTGAACGAGACGTCGTCGACGGCGATCACCGGCGGACTGCCGGGGTAGCGCACGACCACGCCCTGCGCATCGAGAACAGCGATCTCACTCATCTCGAGCCTCCTCAGCGACATCCGACAGCTCGGCATCCGACAGCTCAGCATCCGACAGCACCGGGTCGAGCAGCCCGGGATCCGTGTCGATGCTCGCGATCTTCGACCCGGGCAGGGCCGCGAGCAGCGTGCGGGTGTACTCGTGCTGCGGGTCGCGGAACAGCGTCGCGCGATCGGCCCTCTCGACGATCTGCCCGTTCTTCATCACGGCGACCTCGTCGGCGATGGCGCTCATGACACCCAGGTCGTGGGTCACGAGCAGCACCGCGAGGTTGCGTTCGGTCGCGAGGTCGCGCAGCAGACGCAGGATGCCGGCCTGCACCGTGACGTCGAGCGCGGTGGTCGGCTCATCGGCCAGCAGCACCTCGGGGTCGCACGCGAGGGCGCAGGCGATCGCGATGCGCTGCCGCTGTCCGCCCGAGAACTGGTGCGGGTAGCGCTTCAGCGCGGCATCCGGATTCGGCACCTGCACCGTCTCGAGCAGTTCGATGGCCCTGGCCTTCGCCGCCTCGCCGCGCAGGCCGAGGTGCACGCGCATGTGGTCGGTGAGCTGCCGGCCGATCGGCAGCTGCGGGTGCAGCGACGCCGAGGGGTCCTGGAAGATCATCGCGATGCGCTTGCCACGAATGCGGTTGAGGGCCCGGCGACGCATGCCGACCAGCTCCTCCCCCGCGAGCGTGATCGATCCGCCGGTGCGCGCCTGCCGGGGCAGGAGCCCGAGCACGGCGAGCGAGGTGAGCGTCTTGCCCGATCCGGATTCTCCGGCGAGACCGTGGATGCGACCGGCCTCGAGGTCGAGGGAGATGCCGTGCACGAGGGGACGCCCGATGTCGATCGTCAGATCGCGGATACTCAGTGCGGGTGCGCCGCTCATGCTGCCGCTCCCTTCGCGGATGCCACGTGGTCTGCCTGCTTCTCGTGCGTGACCTCGGCCGTCGGGTCGAGGATGTCGCGCATCGCGTCACCCAGGAAGTTGAAGGCGAGCACCACGGTCAGGATCGCCAGCCCCGGGAAGACCCCGAGCCACCAGGCATCGAAGTTCTGCATGGCCGCAGAGATCATGGATCCCCACTCGGCCGTCGGCGGCTGTGCGCCGAGGCCGAGGAACGAGAGGCCGGAGAGCAGCAGGATCGCCGCGCCGATGTCGAGGGTCGCGAGCACCAGCACGGGACCGGCGATGTTCGGCAGGATGTCGATGAACAGCGTCCGCAGCGGCGAATGGCCGAGCAGGCGACCCGCGATCACGTAGTTCTGCCCGCGGAGTCCGAGCACGATGCTGCGGGTGACTCGCGAGTACTGCGGCCACGAGACGACGATCGCCGCGATCACCGCATTGAACAACGACGGGCCGAGGGAGGCCGCCACCACCATCGCGAGGATGACGGTCGGGAAAGCCATGAACAGATCGGTGATCCGCATCAGGGTCTCATCGACCCAGCCGCCGAAGTAGCCGGCGACGGCCCCGACCACGGTGCCGATGATCATCGCGGCGATCACGAGCATGAGCGCGAGCGGAAGGCTCACGGTCGCACCCGTCATCAGACGCGAGAAGATGTCGCGTCCGTTGCCGTCGGTGCCGAGCAGGGTGTCGATGCCGGGCGCCTGCAGACGCGGCAGCACCTGCGCGTTGGGGCCGTAGGGCACCCACCACTGCGCGGTGAAGGCGACGATGATCCAGGCGCCCGCGATGACGGTGCCGATCACGCCGAGGGGCGTGCGCCAGGCGCGCGGCCAGCGGAACCGGAACCGCCAGGGGCCGGATGCCGAGTCGATGCGGCTCATGCGATCCTCACTCTCGGGTCGAGGACGCCGTAGAGCAGATCGACGACGAAGTTGATGAGGAGGTAGATGAATCCGACGACGAGACCCACTCCCATGATGCCGGGGAGGTCGAGGTTCGCCGCCGAGTTGTAGGCGTAGGTGCCCAGGCCCGGCCACGCGAACACCGACTCGACGAGCACGGTGCCCGACAGCAGCGAGCCGAAGGCGACGCCGACGACGGTGAGGATCGGCAGGGATGCTCCACGGAGCACGTAGTCGAGGATGACGCGCATCGCGGGAAGACCCTTGGCGCGGGCCGCTCGCACGTAGTCACTGCCGAGCACCTCGAGCACCGAGGTGCGGATGAAGCGGGTCAGCAGGCCGATCGTCACGAGCGACAGCACCATCACCGGCAGGGCCAGGTGCGCGAGAGCATCCGCGAACCCGACACCGTCTCCGTTGAGCAGGTAGTCGACCGTGTAGAGCCCGGTGATGCGGGGCGGCGGGGTGATCGAGGGCGAGATGCGACCGGATCCGGGAGCGATGCGCAGCTCGAGGAAGAACACGTAGAAGCTGACCAGCGCGAGCCAGAAGGTCGGCACGCTCAGGCCGATCAGCGTCACGATGCGGATCACCTGATCGGTGACGAGTCCTCGGCGGTAGGCCGCGAGCGTGCCGAGCACGACGCTGACCGCGAGGCTGAGGATGATGGCGCCGATCGCGATCTCGATCGTCGCCGGCACCGCGGTGGCCAGGTCGCTGGTGACCGGTCGCCCGGTCACCAGCGATGTGCCGAGGTCTCCGCGAAGAAGGTTCCCCATATAGATGAAGTACTGCACGAACAGCGGCTGATCGAGGCCCTGGGCCTTGATGAACGCCTCACGCGTCTCGGGATTCTGAGATGCTCCCTCGCCCAGTGCCGCCGACACGGGGTCGCCGGGCACGAGGTTCGTCAGCGCGAAGGTCACGATCGTGACCCCCACGAGCAGGAGCAGCGAAGTGCCGATCCGGCGCAGCAGGTATCCGACGAGCGGCGACCTGCGACGCTGTGCTTGCCGTCGCACGGCCACCGTCGTCATGAGTCAGCCCCGATCAGCCGGCAGGCGTGATCTCGGCGATGTCCATCTCCCACACCGAGTTGTACACGGCGCCGGTGACGGCATCCGCCGTGGCGATGTTGCGGCCGGGGACGATGAGCGGCACGAAGGGACCCTCGGCCTGCATCGCCTCGGCGAACGAGGTGAAGGCTGCGCTCCGCTGCGCCTCGTCGGTCGCGGCGGCAGCACCGGCTGCGATGCCCGCGATCTCGGGGTTGGCCTCAGCCGCCCAGCCGGCACGCAGACCGACCTTCAGACCGGGTGCGAACGGCAGGAAGTTCGCGGAGTCGGCGTAGTCCGGACCCCAGAACCACAGGCCGAAGCCTTCGGTGCCGTTGACGTAAGCATCGAGCTCGGTGGCGAACGGCGCCGGCGCGAGTTCGACGGCGATACCGGCATCCTCGAGCTGAGCCTGCACGCGCTCGGCGAGCGGGGTGAACTCCACGCCGCCGACCGGGTAGTCGTTCGGGAACTGCAGCTTCAGGGTCTGACCCGTGTAGCCGGCCTCGGCGAGAGCAGCCTCCGCCTTGTCGAGGTCCTGCTCGACGCCGGTCTCGAGGGCGCCCTCGAATCCGGGCGGGATGACTCCGGTCGCCTGCACGGCGCCGGACCCTGCGAGTTCGAGCAGCGCGTCGTAGTCGAGCGCGTAGCGGATCGCCTCGGCGATCTTGACGTTCGCGAGGTCTCCGCCGACGGCCTCGGACTGGTTGAGCAGCAGGAAGATGGTCTGACCCGACGGCACCGACTCGACGTTCAGTCCGTCGCCGAGGCCCGAGACCTGGTCGCCGTTGAGGTCCATCGCGACCATGGAGTCGCTGCCCTTGAGGTTCGCGAGCTGGGTCGCGCTCTCCGAGACGTTGCGCACGACGACGCGGCCGTATGCGGCCTCCTCATCACCGTTGTACTCGTCGCTCTTGGTGAGCACGACCTGCGACGACAGGTCGAGGGTGTCGAGCACGAAGGGTCCGGATCCGGCGGACTCGCCGTCGAGGAAGCTCTGTGCGCTGTCGGATCCGTCGATCGATCCACCGTTCTCGATCACGACGTCGGAGTTGACGATGCCGAGGGCAGGGTTCGCGAGAATCGCGGGCAGCTGCAGCAGCGGGGTCTCGGAGGTGATCGAGATCGTCTTCTCGTCGACCTCGGTGATCGTGAGGCCGCCGAGCAGGAAGTTCGGCTTGGCGTCGGTCATGCCCTGGATGCGCTGCAGGGTGAAGACGACGTCCTTCGCCTCGATCGGCGAGCCGTCGGAGAAGACGCGGTCGCCCTCGAGCGTGAAGGTGAACTCGGTCGCCTCGTCGTTCTGCTCCCACGAGGCGAGACCGGGGACCGGCGTCGAGACGTCGGAACCCTCGAAGTCGACGAGGGTCTCGTACAGGGCCTTCGCGATCATGTTGCCGGTCGGGTCATAGGTGTGACCCGGGTCTGCGGTCTCGATCGAGAACGCGGTGTCGATGACGAGCGAGTCGGAGCCTGAGGACTCCCCGCCGTTGTTCGCCGAGTTGCCACCGGAGCAACCAGCGAGAGCGAGAAGCGCGACAGCGCCGATCGCGATGACGGACGTGCTGCGACGTGACGACATATGGGCCTCCAAGGGCGAGGAGTTCATCGGGTTCGGTCGACGCCGGGTGGACGACCGGTGATCAGATTCGCATTGTATGGGACTATGTGTCCAGCAAGATTGCAGACGTCACCACAGTCTGTCCAAGAGCCGGCCCGTGAGGAGCATTGTGTCCACTAAGAGCGACGAAGCTGTCAGGCAATCTGGACGAAGTGCGGCCCCACTGGACGACACCGGATACAGAATCCTCGAGACGCTTCGCGATAACGGTCGTATCTCGATCGCCGCTCTCGCCGAAACCGTGGGGATCTCTCGGGCGAACGCCTACACCCGCGTCGAGAACCTCATGCAGGACGGGGTCATCACCGGCTTCAGTGCACAGGTCGATCAGGCCAAGGCGGGGCTGTCGATCGGAGCACTGGTGTTCGTCACGGTGCATCCGCAGGCGTGGGCGTCGTTCCGCGACCGCATCGTCGAGATGCCCGACGTGGAGTGGTGCGCCATCACGACGGGCGAGCACGACGCGATGCTGCTGATCCGCGCAGTCGACGTGAGCGGCGTGCACGAGTTCTCGACGGGCGTGATCGCGCAGCTGCCCGAGGTGCGTACCGTGGTCAGCGTCGTGGTGCTCGACGAGGTGGTTCGACGCTCGTTCCTGCTGCCGTCGGACCTGCCGGAGCGCGAGCCTCAGGCCTCGCTCGGCATGACGCGATGGACGCCGGCATCCCCGGGGCGCGACACGCTGCCGCCGCGCTGACGCCCCGCCCCCCGACCGCCACCCCGGTCGTTGAGCGAGGACGGCGAAGCCGACCGCCACCCCGGTCGTTGAGCGAGGACGGCGAAGCCGACCGAGACGAAACGCCCGCGATCAGGCCGCAGACGCCTCTTCGCACACGCTGAGCTGCGGCAGTCCGTGCATCTCGTAGTGCTCGACGAGGCGGATGCGCCCGTCATCCGTCAGCTCGAGTTCGCTCTCGCCGTCGCCGGTCACCACGGTGCCGTCGGAGACGAGCACGTGCACGAAAGAGACCCAGATCGTGTCGCCCGTGCGGGTGCCGACGAAACGACCGAACGTCACGGTGTCTCCGGAGTAGTCGCCCCAGATCGCACCGTCGCGCTCCTGGTAGACGAACTCGCTCGGAGCATCCGGGTCGACCGCCGAGGTGGTCGAGGAGACCATGCGGAACCGGCGGCCGTCGAGCGAGGGGATGGATGCGGGGGAAGTCACGTTCCGATTATGGGGGTCTCGTGAACCCTCGGTCAGACCTCCCGTTCGGGCGTCTCGGGGGCTCCGGCTCGGCGCCCGTCAGGTGAGACGAAAAAGAGCGACCTGCCGTCGACCGCCACGATTCGTCCGATCGGTCATTCGAGATCCAGACGCAGCAGCTCGGGCAGGTGAGCCGTCTCCGCCCGCACCGTGAGCAGGAAGTCACCGTAGTCGGGGGTCATCTGCACCCGATTCGATCCGAGGATGTGCGTGGTCGTCCGCTCCGCCACTCGCACACTTCTCCGCATATTCTGGCGTCTCCGCCGCGTCCGTGGGTGAAGCGATGCCCCGCAGGTACCGTGGACCGCATGCAGTGGACCCCTGACACCTCGGCCGGAGACTGGCTGCGTACCCTCCTCGACGACCCGTGGAATGCGACCATGCACTCCGTGGTCCCGCACGGCTACCCGGCGTACGCGCGGGTGCTGCATCCGCCCACCGTGCGATCGCTGCCCGACCGGCCGGTGCCGTCGTACGACGAGTACGACGCGATGACGGAATCCGAGAGGCAGGAGACCTTCGACCGGATCGTGGTGGCGCCGACGACCTGGGCCGAGACGGCATCCGTGTTCGGCACGACCCTGCATCCCCTCGCGCAGTGGCACGGCATCGTGCGCACATCGCCGGACGGCGACTGGAGTGCGAGCCTCTCGTCCGACGGCCGCGAGTTCAGCGAGCCGATGGGCGGAGCGATCTCTCCGGAGATGCTGGCGACCATCGCCTCCCACCTCGTCGCGCACACCACCACGCCGGACGCCGGCTATGCCGCGCTCTGGGAGGGCACCGGCGGTCTCCTGGGGCACCTCGGCCACGCACCGTCGCGCGCGTTCTTCACGGTCAGTGATGACCCGAACCACCAGGCGATGCTCGATCGCAGCGTGCACGATCCGTTCAACAACGTCTTCCGCAAGAGGACCTGGCAGGAGGGGATCCTCTCGCGGGAGATCTCCGAAGGTCCACGACTGCAGCTGCTGAACCGCGACCACGTGCTGTTCCGAGGCGACGTGGCGGCCTTCGCCCGCCCGGACTGGATCCTCGGGATGCCGTGGCGCGATGCACCGGCCGAGGCTCACGGGTTCCCGCCTGCAGCGCAGAGCCCGAGCATCGTGTGGCCGGATGACCGTGCCTGGGTGCTCGTGACCGAGGTCGACTACGACTCGACGATCATCGCGGGATCGGTCGAGCTCATCGCCGCACTCGTGGCGGACGATCGGATCGAGGCGCTCCCGATCGACGAGAACGCGAATCTGACGTGGGACGGCGACGAGGTCAACCGATGAGCACTCCGCAGCCCCAGACCGGCCCGACGTTCGACTCCGCACCGCTGACCGATCCCGTCGACCCGAAGGCTGTGCGCGCGTTCGCCGCGGAGTTGCGAGCCCGCGGGTCTTCGGGCACGTCGATGTCGTCGGTCATCGGCATCGCCGTGCTGGTGCTGATGGGTGTGATCGGCATCCCGGTGCTCGTGACGACGATGAACGGCATGGTGCGCGCACCCGGGGTGGCGATCATCGGACTCCTCGTCTTCGGCGGCCTGGCCGCGGTCGGCGCCATCAGCGGCATCATCGGGTGGCGCCGCGCCCGGGTCACCCGCTACCGGCTCGATCGCTTCGCGAAGGCGAACGGCATGTCGTACGAAGACAGGGTCGCAGCCCCCGGGCTTCCGGGCATGATCTTCAGCCTCGGCGGCTCGCGCATGTCGACTGATCTCGTGCGCGGCACGCGGCCGCGGTTCGTCGAGTTCGGCAACTACCAGTACACGGTGAAGCGGGGAAAGAGCTCGACCACCTACCGCTGGGGCTACGTCGCGGTGAAGCTCGACGTTCCGCTGCCGAACATCGTGCTCGACGCCAAGGGCAACAACGGATTCGGGTCGAACCTGCCGGCGTCCTTCCAGAAGGAGCAGCGGCTGTCGCTCGAGGGCGACTTCGACCAGTACTTCACGCTGTACTGCCCCGAGGGCTACGAGCGCGACGCGCTCTATCTGTTCACTCCCGACATCATGGCCCGGTTCATCGACAACGCGGCCGAGCTCGACGTCGAGATCGTCGACGACTGGCTCTTCCTCTACACCCAGCGCAGAGTCACGACTCTCGATCCTGCGACGTGGGCATGGCTGTTCGGCGCCGTCGGCGCGCTGATCACCAAGTTCGATCAGTGGGCACGCTGGCGGGATGAACGCATGCTCCTCGAGGGCCCTCCTGCGGCATCCGCGACCGTCTCAACGCAGGCTGCGAGCGCGAGCCTTCCGTTCGCTACGCCCGCGGGGCTTCTCTCGCCGCCGCCCGGGGTGGCTCGGGGTGGACGCCGGCTCAAGCGACGATTCCCCTGGCTGCCGATCGTGTTCGTGGTCGGCTTCGCGATCTTCTGGTTCTGGTCGAGATCATTCTGAGCGCACCATCCCGAGGGTGAGGTTGTGGGGGTGGGTGCTGACTGGGGATCAGCGCTCCCACCCCATCCCCCCTCGGGATCAGAGAAAGATCTGACTCTCCCTCCGCAGGACGGTCGAACCGTCCGACGCGGGGCCAGCTGGGGACTGGCATATCAACGCGTTAGGCATAACGGTATATCGAGAGACGTTGCACGGAATTGCGGCGGATGATCCCGGATGCCCCGGTTCGATACACCTGCGAATCGAGTACCGAAACGACACTTCTGCTCTCAGTTTCGTGCACATCACGAGACTCCCCTCTCTGTACGAGACCCCCGTCCACACCTCGGGTCTCACTCGCCTGGGACGGTCTCACCCCTTTCCGCCGCGCGCGCCGGGAAGCGATCGGGACATCCGGGCGTTACCCCTCGTGACGGTGACGGGGCCGCGACCCTCTACATCCACGAGAATGGAAATGATGTCTGAACGCGAAGCCCACACCCTCTGGCAGTCCGCCCGCCGCGAGTCGGTCACGGCCCCGACCGGCAACCTCGCCCTGATCGAGACGCGCTGGACCGGTGATCAGCCCGATCTCGCCGCGGCTCAGGCAGCCGCCGCAGACACGGTCGTGGCGACGCCGGTGCAGCGCACGAACATCGAGACCGGCGCGGCCGAGCACGGACTCCGCCTGTGGGATGCCGATGCACCGGCGATCCGTGCGTTCGAGAGCATCGACACCTACGAGTACGACCCCGCATGGGTGCTCACGGGTCACTTCACCCCCGTGGCCGACGACCGCCGGGTCTCGTTCGAGCACATCCGCGACAACGGCGGCTCGCGCGACCTCGTCGTGCCGGGCGACATCCGCTTCGAACTCGACGGCCGCGAGTACGACCTCGCCGCCTTCGATGACGGCGGAACCCTGCTGCTGGTGTTCGGCGACGAGACGAACGGGTCGGAGACCTACGGGTCAGGGCGGTTCCTGTTCGTACAGCTGCGTGATGACGCGGGCGAGGTCGTCCTCGACTTCAACAGGGCCTTCGTGCCGCCCTGCGGATTCAGCGCCCAGTACAACTGCCCGCTGCCGCCGGCATCCAACCGCTTCCCCCTGCCTATCCGAGCAGGCGAGAAGAACGTCGTCTTCCGCGACGGCTTCGACATCTACGCGGCGTGACGCCGCACACTCTCACCCTGGAGTACTCATGAGAAGAACCCGCATTCTCGGCGCGCTCGGCGCCGTCGCCACGCTCGCCCTCGTGGCCGGCTGCGCGTCGGGCGCCACCGACGAGGCGTCGAGCGAAGACGCCACCATCTTCATCGGGTCGCTGTACGAGCCCACCAACCTGAGCAACACGCAGGGTGGGGGCCAGGGTGTGACCGAGGCGCTCACCGGCAACGTCTACGAGGGCCTCTACCGCCTGACCGACGACGGCGAGGTCGAGCCGCTTCTCGCCGAAGACGCCCAGGTGTCCGACGACGGTCTCACCTACACGGTCACGCTGCGCGACGACGTGACTTTCCACTCGGGCGACCCGCTGACCTCGGCCGACGTGAAGTCGAGCGTCGAGGCCGTCACCGCCGAGGACTCGGTGTCGGCGCGCAAGTCGAGCTTCACGACCATCGCCGACATCGCGACGCCCGACGACCAGACGGTCGTCTTCACGCTGTCGCAGCGGTCGATCTCGTTCCTCTACAACCTCAGCTACGTCTGGATCGTCAACGACGAGGCCGGTGACATCACGAGCAGCGAAGACGGCACCGGCCCCTACACGCTCGACGAGTGGAAGAAGGGCTCGACCCTGACCCTCGAGCGCTGGGACGACTACTGGGGCGAGCCCGCGAAGAACGGCGAGGTCGTCTACACGTACTTCACCGACGCGACGGCCGAGAACAACGCGCTTGTCACGGGCGAGATCGACGTGATCACCAGCGTGCAGAGCCCCGACTCGCTCGCGCAGTTCGACAACGACGACTACGTCATCAGCGAGGGCACGTCGACCACGAAGGAGCTGCTCGCGTTCAACGACCGGGTCGCCCCGTTCGACAACGCCCTCGTGCGCAAGGCCATCTATTCGGCGGTCGACACCGAGAAGCTGCTCGACTCGATCTGGGGCGACTACGGCACGCTCATCGGGTCGATGGTTCCCCCGACCGACCCCTGGTACGAAGACCTCACCTCGGTGAACCCGTACGACGTCGAACTCTCGAAGGACCTGCTCGCCCAGGCCGGCTACGCCGACGGCTTCACGTTCACGCTCGACACCCCGAGCTACGACCCGCACCCCGCCGTCGCGGAGTTCCTGCAGTCGCAGCTCGCCGAGGTCGGCATCACGGTCGAGATCAACACGATCAGCGCCGACGAGTGGTACACGAAGGTGTTCAAGGAGCAGGACTTCGAAGCCACCCTGCAGGAGCACGTGAACGACCGTGACGTGGTCTGGTACGGCAACCCCGACTTCTACTGGGGCTACAACGACGCCGACGTGCAGCAGTGGGTCGCCGAGGCCGAGCAGGCCGCCACGACCGACGAGCAGACCGCTCTGCTGAAGCAGGTCAACGAGAAGATCGCCGAGGATGCCGCGAGCGTATGGTTGTACCTCTACCCGCAGATCGTGGTCGCCTCGAGCGACCTCAGCGGGTACCCGGTCAACGGCCTGAACTCGCAGTTCTTCGCCTACGACATCGTCAAGTCCTGACGCGCGAGGGGGATGCCGCGCGTCGGCATCCCCCTCTTCCCTACTGAGAAGCCATGCTCGCCTACCTGATCCGCCGCCTCGCGTTCCTCGTGGTGTCGCTCGTCGTCGCGATGATCGCGATCTTCGTGCTGCTGCGTCTGCTGCCCGGCGACCCTGCCAACGCCCTGCTGTCGGTGAACGCCACCCCCGAGCAGATCGCCGCCGCCCGCGCGCAGGTCGGCTCCGATCAGCCTCTCCTGCAGCAGTTCACGACCTGGGCGGGCCACCTGCTGCGCTTCGACCTCGGTGAGTCCTTCCTGAGCTCGAGGCCGGTCGGCCCCGACATCGCCGATCGCCTCGCCGTGACCATTCCGCTGACTCTCATCGCCTTCACCCTCGCCCTGCTCGTCTCGCTCGTGATCGGCATCACCGCCGCCGTGAAGTCCGACCGCTGGTACGGCGTCGCCCTCTCGGGCTTCGCGCAGCTCGGCGTCGCGGTGCCCGTCTTCTGGGTCGGCGTCGTGCTCGTCTGGATCTTCGCCCTCGGACTCGGACTGCTCCCGTCCGGTGGCTTCCCGCGCGATGACTGGGACGATCCCGCCGACGCCCTGCGTTCGCTCGCCCTGCCGGTGATCACCATCGTGATCGTCATGAGCGCCTCCCTCAGCCGTTACGTGCGTTCGGCCACTCTCGATGTGATCGGCAGTGACTACCTGCGCACGGCGCGAGCGGGTGGGTCGGGCGTGTCCGAGGCGCTGCTGCGTCACGGCGTGCGCAACGGCTCGGTGCCCGTCGTCGCCATCCTCGGCATCGAGTTGTCGACCACGCTTCTCGGCGCAGTCGTCGTCGAGAGCGTCTTCACTCTTCCCGGGCTCGGCAGTCTGTTGCTGTCGGCCATCGAACAGCACGACTTCCAGGTCATCCAGGGGGTCCTCGTCGTCAGCACGCTCTTCGTGCTTCTCGTCGGGTTCGCTGCCGACATCGTGCAGCGCCTGATCGATCCGCGTCTGCGCACGAGCGTCTCGGGCAACCGATGAGCCGCGTCGCCGAGCAGTTGGCCACCGGCTCCGTCCCCGTGCGGAGGCGGCCGAAGGCGACTCTGGTCATCGGCCTCGTGCTCACCGGCATGATCGTGCTGATCGCTCTCGTATCGCTGTTCTGGCTGCCCTATCCCCTCGCTGACACCAGCGGCAGCCGTCTCGAGGGACCCAGCGGTCTGCATCTGCTCGGCACCGACAGACTCGGCCGCGACCTGCTCTCGCAGCTGATGTGGGGCGCGCGCATCGCTCTCATCGTCGGCACCTGCTCGGTCGCGATAGCCGCGATCCTCGGCACGATCATCGGCCTGATCGCCGCGTTCTCGCGCCCGTGGGTCGACGACACCCTCTCGGCCGGACTCGACGTCGTGATCGCCTTCCCGGTGCTGCTGCTCGCCATGCTCGTCGTCGCGGTACAGGGCGCGTCGCTGTGGTCTGCTGTGTTCGCGATCGGACTCGCGATGTCGGCGGTCGTCGCGCGCCTCACCCGCATCCTGGCCCGCCGCGTGCTGCAGGACCAGTACATCACTGCGGCGCGCACCAGCGGCACGAGTGTGCTCGGCATCGTCTTCCAGCATGTGCTGCCGAACATCGCACCCACTCTTGCCGTCAGCCTCGCACTGCAGTTCGGTGCCGCCGTGCTCGCTGAGGCGAGCCTGTCGTACCTCGGGCTCGGCGCCCCGCCGCCCAACGCCTCGTGGGGCCGGATGCTGCAAGAGGCCCAGGGCACGGTGCTCACCGCCCCGGTCGGCGCGATCGCCCCCGGCATCGCGATCATCGCGCTCGTGCTCGGAGTCAACTTTCTCGCCGACGGTCTTCGCGACCTCGCCGACCCGACCCGCAGGAGGAGCCGATGAGCATTCTCGAGGTCGCAGGGCTCACGGTGCACTCAGGATCCGGCACCCTGGTGCGCGATGTCTCGTTCTCGCTGCAGGCGGGCGAGCGCCTGGGGCTGATCGGCGAATCCGGTTCCGGCAAGTCGCTCACCTCGCTCGCTGTGACCGGCCTGCTGCCCGATTCTCTCGTCCCCTCCGGCTCGGTGCTGCTCGACGGACACCAGGTCGTCGGTGCTCGGGATGCCGACCTTCGGCCGCTTCGCGGACCCGTCGCCCAGATCGTGTTCCAAGAGCCGCTGACCGCGCTCGACCCTCTGATGAGGGTCGGCCGCCAGATCGCCGAGCCGCTGCGTCGTCATCTCGGCCTGCGCGGTGCTGAGCTGACGTCGGCGGTCGACGCCGCCCTCGACGAGGTCGCACTGTCGGAACCGCGGTTCGCCCGCGCCTACCCGCACGAGCTGTCGGGTGGCCAGCGTCAGCGCGTGGCGATCGCGATCGCCCTCGCCGCAAGGCCCCAGCTGCTCATCGCGGATGAGCCGACGACCGCACTCGACGTCACCGTGCAGGATGCGGTGCTCACCCTGCTCGAACGACTCGTCGCCGAGCGTGGCATGGCGCTGCTGTTCATCAGCCACGACCTCGCCGTCGTGTCGCGCATGGTCGATCGAATCGTCGTGCTGCGCGACGGGCTCGTGGTCGAAGAGGGCGCGGTCGCTCAGGTGCTGCAGCATCCCGCAGAGCCGTACACGCGGATGCTGGTCGACAGCGCCCGCGCGCTCGACGCGTTCCTCGATGCGAAGGAGGCCGGCGCATGAGCCTTCTCGAACTGCAGGGCGTCGGTTTCTCCTATGGATCCCGTCAGGTGCTCGACGACATCTCGCTGAGCCTCGACGAGGGCGACTCGCTCGGTCTCGTCGGCGAATCCGGCGCGGGCAAGTCGACGATCCTGCGCCTGCTGCTCGGGCTCTCGGCCCCTCGAGAGGGGCAGGTGCTGTTCGACGGCGAGCCCCTGAACGCTGGGTCGCTGAGCCTGTCGAAGCGCCGTGACACCCCTGGGTCGCTGAGCCTGTCGAAGCGCCGTGCGCAGATGCGGCGCTTCCGAGCCAGCGTGCAGCCGGTGTTCCAAGACCCGTACTCGTCGCTGGATCCTCGCCAGCGCGTCGACCGCATCATCGGCGAGCCGCTGCGTTCTCTCGGCCTCGCCTCGGGTGCAGACGCGCAGCGCCGCATCGCCGAGGCCCTCGAGTCGGTCGGCCTTCCCGCCGACACCGCCCGCCGCTACCCGAACGAGTTCTCGGGCGGTCAGCGCCAGCGCATCGCGATCGCGCGGGCCGTGGTCTCGCGCCCTCGTGTGCTGCTCGCCGACGAGCCTGTCAGCGCCCTCGACGTCACCACCCGCGTGCAGGTGCTCGAACTGCTCGACCGCCTGCGTCGAGAGAACGGCCTGTCGCTGGTGATGGTGTCGCACGACCTCACCGCGATCGCCTCGGCGTGCGACCGCACGGTCGTGCTGCAGCACGGCCGCGTCGTCGAGCAGGGCGCCACGGCATCCGTCCTGCATGCGCCGCAGGACCCGTACACGCGGGCGCTGGTCGACGCAGTTCCACGCCTCCCCCGCTGAGTCTGATCGTCACCGATACTCGTTCCGGATGGCTGACCGTTTCACAGATGGCGGCCCGACGGACGGCGTGTCTCCCGCCAGTCGAGCATCGTTCAGCCAAGTGGCCGCAGACGCCCGTCAGCCCGCCGACGGTGCGAGCCCGAAGTACGAAAGCTCCGCGTCGTTCAGCATCCGCGACCGGATGAGGAACCGCATCCCCGTCGGTCCCTCGACCGAGAAGCCGGCACCACGGCCAGGCACGACGTCGATGGTCAGGTGCGTGTACTTCCAGTACTCGAACTGCGACTCCGACATGAAGACCTCGACCGGGGTGTCGAGCCCCACGTCGAGCGCACCCAGCAGCACGTCCCCTGGTCCCGTGATGAACATCCCGACGGGGTAGCACATGGGTGAGGAGCCGTCGCAGCATCCGCCCGACTGATGGATCATCAGGGGTCCGTGCTGCACGGTGAGATCGCGGATGAGGGATGCCGCGGCATCCGTCACGTCGACCCGCTGGTAGGTGCCGATGCTGACCATGGTCCGTACCTTTCGTTCACTCCCGGGAGACGACCGAGGCGGCTTCCCCGGTCGTTGACGAGGACGGCGAAGCCGCCCGAGACGAAACGCGGTAGGTGGCTCAGCGAGTTTCGTCTCGGTGCTCCGCTCCTCGCTCAACGACCGAGCCGCTCTGCGACTCAGAAGAAGCCCATCGGGCCTTCCGCATACGAGACCAGGAGGTTCTTCGTCTGCTGGTAGTGGTCGAGCATCATCTTGTGGTTCTCGCGACCGACGCCCGACTGCTTGTATCCGCCGAAGGCCGCGTGCGCGGGGTACTGGTGATACGTGTTGGTCCAGACGCGACCGGCCTCGATCGCACGACCCGCGCGGTAGGCGGTGTCGCCGCTGCGGCTCCACACTCCGGCGCCGAGTCCGTAGAGCGTGTCGTTCGCGATCGAGATCGCGTCGTCGAAGTCATCGAACGAGGTGACCGAGAGCACCGGGCCGAAGATCTCCTCCTGGAAGATGCGCATGTCGTTCGTGCCCTCGAAGACGGTCGGAGCGACGTAGAAGCCCTCGCTGAGGTCGCCGCCGAGGTCGACGCGATCGCCACCCGTGAGCAGCCGGGCGCCACCCTGCTTTCCGATGTCGATGTAGCTGAGGATCTTCTCCAGCTGATCGTTCGACGCCTGCGCGCCGATCATCGTGGCGGGGTCCAGCGGATTGCCCTGCACGACCTTGCCGACGCGCTTGAGTCCGTCGGCGAGGAACCCGTCATAGATCGACCGCTGGATGAGCGCGCGCGAGGGGCAGGTGCAGACCTCGCCCTGGTTCAGCGCGAACATCGTGAAGCCTTCGAGCGCCTTGTCGTAGAACGGGTCGGCGGTGTCACGGGCGACGTCCTCGAAGAACACGTTCGGGCTCTTGCCTCCGAGTTCGAGTGTCACCGGGATCAGGTTCTGCGAGGCGTACTGCATGATCAGGCGACCCGTCGTGGTCTCCCCCGTGAAGGCGACCTTGCGGATTCTCTTGTGCTGCGCGAGCGGTGCACCCGCCTCGATGCCGAAGCCGTTGACGATGTTCACGACACCGGCTGGCAGCAGGTCGCCGATGATGTCGAAGAGGAACAGCAGGGATGCCGGGGTCTGCTCCGCCGGCTTGATGACCACGCAGTTGCCCGCGGCGAGCGCGGGTGCGAGCTTCCACACGGCCATCAGGATCGGGAAGTTCCAGGGGATGATCTGGCCGACCACACCGAGCGGCTCGTGGAAGTGGTACGCGACCGTGTTCTCGTCGAGCTGGCTGATGCCGCCCTCCTGAGCGCGCAGCACGCCGGCGAAGTACCGGAAGTGATCCACGGCGAGAGGGATGTCGGCGGCGAGCGTCTCGCGCACCGGCTTGCCGTTCTCCCACGTCTCGGCGACAGCGATCTTCTCGAGGTGCTGCTCGATGCGATCGGCGATCCTGTTGAGGATCACCGAGCGCTCGGCCGGGCTGGTCTTGCCCCAGCTGGCGAAGGCCTTCCAGGCGACGTCGACCGCACGGTCGATGTCTTCGACGGTTCCGCGGCCGACTTCGGTGAAGGGCTTGCCGTTGACCGGGCTGACGTTGTCGAAGAACTGGCCCTTGACCGGATCCACGAATTCGCCGCCGATGTAGTGCCCGTAGCGGGGGCGATAGTTCGCGATGGCACCGTGCTGGCCGGGAGCGGCGTAGGCGGCGGATGCGGGGGCGGTGGACACGTCTTCTTCGACGATCGTCATCGGGACTCCTTCGACGGTGCCGCGGCTCCGATGCCATGCGGCTGATGTTCCGACGCTAGGTCGCCGAACGTTGCGCCCCAGTGCGCAACGTTGCGGACGGTTGCGAGCTCAGCCGGCCTCGATGCGTTCGATCCGGGCGACCAGACCGGCACGCTTCGGCGATCGTGGGGGCAGCATCTCGAGAGCGAGGCGCAGTGCCTCGGCATCCCCCTGGCCCTCGGGGATCTCGCCGTAGGCGAGCAGCACGTCGAGACTCGCCTCAGACAGCATCGCTTCGCGCAGCGCCGCGCGCACTCCCTCACGGAACTCCTCGACTCCCGGCGAGACAGACTCGGGAAGCACCGGTCCCCGGTACGACGTGAGCGCGACCCGATGCGCACCACGGTCGAGCAGGGAGAGCACGTCTTGGGCATCGGTCTCGAGGGGCACCGGCAGGCGGTACGGCCGAGAGTCGGGAACGAGTCCGGGAGCGTGCTTCTCGAGCACCTTGCGCAGGCGCACCATCTCGGGCCGAAGCGTGTCGGGCGATCCTTCATCGCCGTACACGAGCTCCGCGAGACGCTCTGCCGACAGACCCTGCCGATGCACGGCGAGCATCAGCAGGATCGCCGCATGCCGGGCGCTGAGCTCGATCATCGATTCCTCGAGTTCGGTCTCGACCTCGAGACGGGCGCGGTCTCGGCCGAGTACGTGCAGGGTGGCGCGGGCGGTGGGCTTCGCGCGCGAGGTGATCGTCGTCCCGCGGCGGGTGTCGCTGCGCGCACGCAACCGTGCGACGAGCAGTTCCGACTCGACCGCGCGGGCGGTGGCGTCGACCAGCAGGCGCGCCTGAGTCGTCACGACGTCGTCACCGCCCGTGATGTCGATCACGCCGAGCACCCTGCGGGTCTCGGGGTCGCGCACCGGCGCCGCAGTGCACGACCACGGATGCACGAGTCGGTTGTAGTGCTCGGCTCCGCGGATCTGCACGGACTGATCCAGGGTCAGCGCGGTTCCGGGAGCGGTCGTGCCGACGGCATCCTCGGCCCAGTTGGCGCCTGCGACGAAACCCATCCCCTCGGTCAGCGACTGCAGGTGTCGGTCGCCCTCGATCCACAGCAGCCGGCCGGCGTGATCGCCGACGGCGATGATCACGCCTGATTCGTCGGTCTCGCCGGGGAGCAGGAGAGTGCGGATCATGTCCATCGCGGAGGCGAGCGGATGCGCGTGCCGATAGGCCTCGAGCTCATCGCTGTCGAGTTCGATGCGCGGAGCACTCTCGGGGCCGACGCGACCCTGCCACGAACGCACCCAGGATTCGCGCACCAGCGGGCGGACCTGCATCAGCCTCTGGTCCTCGAGGTTTCCGGCGAGGAGCTCTTCGTGCGCACGCTCGATGAGCAGCCGGGATGCCCCCGGAGATCCTGCACGCGACTCCTGCCACGAACCGACCACGGTCTCTCCCATCGTCGTCGGCGGAACGTGGTCTCAGCATACGAGCAGGATGCCGCGCGCGACACCCCGGAATGATGCGTGTCCGCGGCGGTCCGCCACGCCGCACATGCACATCACGCACTACTGTGCACTGCGTGGTAGCGTGCAGTGCATCGAAGGAGGTCTGATGGACACCACTCAACTACTCAAGGGCGTGCTCGACGTGGCCGTGCTCGCGGTGCTGCGTGCAGAAGACGGCTACGGCTATGACATCGTGCGCAGGCTCCGCGATGCCGGCCTCGGCGACGTCGGCGACGCCTCGGTCTACGGCACCCTGCGGCGCCTGTATGCGGCAGGCAGCCTGTCGAGCTACGTGGTGCCGTCCGACGGCGGTCCGCACCGCAAGTACTACGCGATCAACCCTCAGGGCCGCGCTGCGCTGGAATCACAGACCGTCACCTGGCTGGACTTCGCCGGCGCGATGTCCTCGCTGCTCACCACCGACGCCGGCCCCACCCCGATCGGAGAGAACCGATGAATGACACCGCCGTCTCGATCGACGAGCAGATCCGCTCCTTCGCCCTCGCTGTGCGCGAGCATCTCGACGACCTCCCCGCCGACGAACTCGATGAGATCGTGGGCGGGCTCACTGCCGACCTCGCCGACCAGGCGGCCGACAACGGCGGCATCCTCGACGTCGGTGATCCGGCTGCATACGCCGAGGAGCTGCGGACGGCTGCCGGGCTTCCGCCTCGGACCGAGACGCGTCGACGTGTGCCCCTCGGCGCTCGCATCCGCGGCTGGCGCGGCCGCACGGCGCAGAGCATCCGGCGCAGCCCGATCGGCGCATGGCTTCTCGATCTGCTGCTCGTTCTGCGCCCGGTGTGGTGGGTGCTGCGCGGGTACGGTCTCTATGTCGTGATCCTGTCCGTGATCATCACGAAGGTGGGAAACGGGGGACGTCTCGACCATTGGATGGTTCCCGACTCAGCGCTCGAATGGGGCGCTGTCGCTGTGCTCGCCGTCATCAGCGTGCAGTGGGGGCGCGGTCAGTGGCTCCCCAAGAACGCGCTGCGCCACATCCGCCCGATTTCGAGCGTCGTGGCGCTCGTCGCTCTCGTCGTGGCGCTGCCCGCCGCATTCACGCCGCGAGTCGAGTACGTCGGCGACGAGTACGGCCTGCAGAGCGGCCTGCGCCTCGACGGTGTGCAGATCAACAACATCTTCGCGTTCGACGCTGAGGGCGATCCGATCGACCAGGTGCAGCTCTTCACCGGCAAGGGCACACCGATCGAACTCTACGGTCAGAACGGTGCGCAGACCGCGCAGACACCGGATGGGCAGATCCTCGAATCCGAGAACGGCGGCGACCAGCAGTTCGGGATGCAGGATGACGGACTGCGGGCGACGATTCCCGGCGACGACTATCGCGGACGCCCCGTCTGGAACGTGTATCCGCTCGACGAGGCCGACCTCGACCCCTCCTCGCTGATGCCGGAGCTCGAGACGATCAAGCGCCCCCAGCCGCCCTTCCAGAAGGCGCCGGGCATCGGTGCGGTACAGGCGACGCCGTCGCCGACCCCATCACCCGCCGACGGAGCAGTACCGTTGCCGACCGAGACCCCGGCACCGTGACCGCCATGAACGAGCGCATCGTCTCGATCGACATCACCCACCTGGTGCGGGCGGCATTGGGTCACCCTGACACCCCCGACACCCACTTGCATGACGAGATCACGGATGGATGCCGAGAAAGCGGATTCCAGTCAGCCATCCGTGATTCGAGCAGCCATCCGGATCGGTGAGCGCCGTGACCTAGCTGCGAGCGGCCCACCACTCCCGCAGGCGCTGCTCGGCGGCATCCGCGCCGATGACGCCTTCGTCGAGGCGCACCTCGAGCAGGAACCGATACGCCTCGCCGACCTCGCGACCGGGCGCGATGCCGAGGATCTGCTGGATCTGGTTGCCGTCGAGCTCGGGACGGATGGAGTCGAGCTCCTCCTGCTCGCGCAGCGTCGCGATCCGCGATTCGATGTCGTCGTAGGCGCCCGCAAGGCGTGAGGCCTTGCGCTTGTTGCGGGTGGTGACGTCGGCGCGGGTGAGGATGTGCAGGCGCTCGAGCTGGTCGCCGGCATCCCGTACGTAACGTCGCACGGCGGCATCCGTCCACGCGCCTTCGGCGTAACCGAAGAAGCGCAGGTGCAGCTCGATGAGCTTCGCCACAGCCTCGGTGGTCTCGGTGTCGAAGCGCAGGGCCTGCAGTCGCTTACGCGCCATGCGCGAGCCGACCACGTCGTGATGATGGAACGTCACTGCTCCGCCGTCTTCGAGCTTGCGGGTGCGCGGCTTGCCGATGTCGTGCAGCAGCGATGCGATGCGCAGCGCCACATCCGGCTCAGCGCCCGGGTACCGCGCGTGTTCGAGTTCGATCGCCTGGGTGAGCACGGTGAGCGAGTGCTCGTAGACGTCCTTGTGATGGTGGTGCTCGTCGACCTCGAGTCGGAGCGCGCTCACCTCGGGCAGGAACTCCTCGATCAGGCCGGTGTCGACCAGCACCCGGATGCCGCGCACCGGGTCGTCGGTCTGCATCAGGCGCACGAGCTCGGACTGGATGCGTTCGGGGCTCACGATCTCGAGCGTCGCGCGCAGCTGCGCGATCGCGTCGAACGTGTCGTCGTCGATGCGGAAGCCGAGCTGCGCACTGAAGCGCGCCGCGCGCAGCATGCGCAGTGGGTCGTCGCCGAACGAGACCTGCGGATCGGCGGGCGTGCGCAGAACTCGGCCGACGAGGTCTTCGACTCCCCCGGTCGGATCGACGAGCTTCACCGCCGGCACCAGCAGCGCCATCGCGTTGACCGTGAAGTCGCGGCGATGCAGGTCGGCGTCGATCGTGTCGCCGAACTCGACGGTGGGCTTGCGGGTCACCCCGTCGTAGCTGTCGGCCCGGTACGTCGTGACTTCGACCTGCTCGCCCTGCACGCGGGCGCCGATGGTGCCGAACGCACGGCCGATGTCCCACTGCGCGGTCGAGATCGGCTTGACGATGCGCAGGATGTCGTCGGGCAGCGCGTTCGTCGTGAAGTCGAGGTCGTGCGTGGGGCGTCCGAGCAAAGCGTCGCGCACCGGACCGCCGACGACGGCGAGATCGAACCCGGCGGCGGAGAACGCATCACCGAGGGTGCGGACGACCGGGTTCTCGGCGAGTGCGCCGAGACGGGCGAGGCCGTCGGCCATGTTGAGCATGGGTTCCAGCGTACCGGGGTGCGTTGGCGCCGTTCTCGGCTCGGTGGTCGCGAGCGTCTCTCAGAAGAGCGGATTCTCGCCCTTGGCGTGCGCGACCGCGCGGGCTCGTGCCTGTATCAGTCGCATCAGAAGCATGCTCATCAGGAATCCGCCGACCACGGCGACCGCCACGATGAACCAGATCCCGACCTCGGGATCGATCAGTTCGACACCGTAGATCGCGATCGCGAGCAGAACCAGGACCGGCCCCTCGATCAGTGCGAACGTGATGAACAGCCGCGTCTGACGCGACATGTACTCCTTCTCGACGGCACGCACCCGCGCATCGATCGACGATTCCCCCGCGTAGCTCATGCCCCCCACCGTAGCGGCGGGGCCCCTGACACGCAGCCCGGGCGCTGACGGGACCCCTGCGATCCGGACCCGATCCTCTGCGGAACTCCCCCGATCGGCGGGTCCGGTTCTACGATCGGCAGATGGGTGCAGAACAGAACGAGTCCCCCGCTCAGCCCGACACCTCTCGCCGCGGCTTCCTGAAGATGGGCGGTGCCGCCCTCGCGGGTGCCGTGGTCGGCGGCGCGGGTGGTGCGGCGATCGGTACGACCGTCGCGAATCATCGCAGCGGCTTCGCCTCCGACCCCGACCCGTTCGCCGCACTGACTCCGCGTAGCGAACCCGGCTTCGATCACCTGGTCGTCGTCATGGGTGAGAACCGCTCGTTCGACAACCTGCTCGGATACCTCTATTCGAAAGAGACACTTCCGAAAGGCGAGAAGTTCGAGGGTCTCGCTTTCGGCACGCACAGCAACACGGCATCCGACGGCACCGTCGTCGACGCCCACGTCTACACCGGCGACACCGACCGGATCATGAGCCTCCCCGACCCGGACCCCGGCGAGGAGTATCCGCACGTCAACACCCAGATCTTCGGCACCGTCGACCCGAAGGACAACGCCGATCTCTTCGTCGACCAGATGTCGTCGCCGTACAACGCCCCGACGCACGGCGAGAAGGCCACGATGTCGGGGTTCCTCGAGGACTACATCATCAACTTCCGTCGGCTGCGCAGGGGTGCAGAGCCGCAGCCCGACGAGGCGGCCCACATCATGGGATCGTTCTCCCCTCAGATGCTGCCTGTGCTGTCGACACTCGCCTCGGAGTTCGCGGTGTTCGACCATTGGTACGCCGGAGTGCCGTCGCAGACGTTCTGCAACCGCTCGTTCTTCCACGCGTCGACCTCGCACGGCTTCGTCACCAACCAGGCCGGTGGCGGGTACCGCAAATGGCTCGACGCACCCGCGGCGCCGACCGTGTTCAATCGGCTCGAAGACGAGAAGGTCAGCTGGAAGATCTACATCGACAAGCTGCAGCTCGTCTCGTTCACCGGGATGCTGCACGCGGCCGTGCTCGAGAAGTACTGGCGCACCGAGCACTTCGGCACAATGGAGGACTTCTACGCGGAGACGGAGAACGGCACCCTGCCGGCATACGCGTTCATCGAGCCGCGCATGGTCTACGACCACAACGACTTCCACCCGCCGTTCGGGTCGCCTCGCGAGAGCGAGGTCGACGGTGAAGCGGTGTACGACAGCGCGATCTCTGACGTCAGAGCGGGTGACCGTCTCATCCATGACATCTACGAGGCGGTGCGCACCAGCGCGTCGCCGAAGGGATCGAACGCGGTCAACACCCTGCTGCTCATCACCTTCGACGAGCACGGCGGATGCTACGACCACGTGCCGCCGCCCGCAGCCACGAAGCCCACGAAAGACACCGAGGCGGGAGAGATGGGCTTCACCTTCGATCGCCTCGGATGCCGTGTGCCGGCGATCGCGATCTCGGCGTACACGAAGCGCGGCACGATCGTGCACGACGAGATGCACCACGGATCGGTCACTGCGACGCTGTCACGGCTGCACGGTCTGAAGCCCCTCAACGATCGCGACCAGTCGGCGAACACGCTGTTCACCGCGGTGAACCTCGATGCGCCCCGGCATCCCGCCGACTGGCCCGTCACGAGCCCCGCGTACACTCCCCCGAACCCCGAGCGTGCTGAGCCGAAGCCCGGCGATCCGACCGAGATGAAGCCGCTGACACCGCCCGCCCGCGGGTTGCTCGGCCTGCTGATCGCCAAGTACGGCACACAGAACGAACCCGAACCGCAGACCTTCGCCGACGCCTACCGGCTGCTGCACGAGCACGGCGAAGAACTGTTCGGCCCCACGAGATAGAGGTGATCGAAGGCGTGAGCCGACGACGGTGGTCCTCCGAGCGTCCGACGACGCGTTCTAGGGTGGGGGCATGACCGACCCCGCTGCCATCGCCGCGTACTGGGAGCGCGTGCGCGCCGATGTCCCGTCCTTGCCTGAGCCCGTGCCCGGCGCGTGGGCTTTCGGTGCGACGCCCGCGCACGCCGATGCGCTGTTGGCTCTCGTGCTCGAGGGCACGAAGACCGGCACCGCATCGGCGCTGTGGGACTACGAGGCCACCGGCGACCCCCAGCCGTATCTCGGCGAGTTCAGCATCATCCTCGACGGTTCAGGTGAGCCCAGCGCGGTGATCGAGACGACCGATCTCGTCACGCTGCCGTTCGACGAGGTCACGGCCGAGCACGCCCACGCCGAGGGTGAGGGAGACCGCACTCTCGACTACTGGCGTGCCAGTCACGAGCGGTACTGGCGCACGTACTCCGAGAGTCCGCGTGGGTTCGCGCGCGACATGCCGGTGATCTGCGAACGGTTCCGCGTCATCCACCCGGGCTGAGTCGGCTCGCGGTCACTCGCGCTCCGAGTCTCCGACCTCGTTCTTCGCGCGGCGGCGGGAGAAGGCGAACAGTCCTGCTCCGAGAACCAGCACGCCGGCGCCGACCGCACCCCACGTCATCGTCTCAGGCCCGAGGCCGGTGGCCGGGAGTGCGCCGTTGCCGGTTCCGGGAGGAGCTCCCGGCGCGACGGGCGGAGCCGTCGGGTCGACGGGCGGATCCGTCGGGTCCACGGGCGGAACAGGCGTCGGTGTCGGCGCGACCACGGCCTCGAGAGTGAAGTCCTGATCGACGAATGCCTCGCCGGCTGCCGTGATCACCACGGTGCGGGTGGCTGAGCCGACGACAGTGCTCCCCGACGGTGCGGTGATCGTGATCGTGTACTCACCGGGCGGCAGTCCGCCCAGACCGTAGTTGCCCTCGGCATCCGTCGTGAGCTGGAGGGGACCGTCGGGACCGTCGATCGTGACCGCGACCCCGCTCACCGGTACGTCTCCGGACGTGACGACGGTGCCGTCGATCGCGCCGGGTCGGGCGAGGGCGAACTCGACGTCCGCTTCGACGTCGCCGGTGACGTTCTGCTCGAACGACGTGGGTCCGGTCGCGATATATCCCTCGGGCACGGTGATCGAGATCGTGTATTCACCCTCCGGAATCCGCTCGAAGGTGTATGTGCCCTCGGCGTCGGTCACCGTCGTGACGGGTGGGACATCGGTGGTCTCGGCTGTCACGGTGACGCCTGCGAGTCCCTCGCCGTTCGTCTGCACGGTGCCGATCAGCGTCGGGTTCTCGACGAGCATGAAGTCCGGCACCTCGATCGGCTCCTCACTGTTCTCGGGCACGATGACCGGAGCGACGGGAACGTCGATCGTGAACCCCGGCGGCGGAGTCACCAGCACGGTGTGCTCACCCACCGGAACCTCGTCGAACACATAGGTGCCGTCGTCAGCGGTCGTCGTCTCGGCCACTCCCGCGATCTCGACCGAGACGCCCGGCACGGGCTGCCCCTCATCGTCGAGCACGCGACCCGAGACCTCCGCGCCGACGATGTCACGCACGGCGAAGTCCGCCACGCCATCGGCATCGGTGAGATCGACCTCGACCTCACCGGCCCCCACGGGAACCTTGCCCTCGGGGCTGACCACACGCACCGTGTACCCGCCGGTGGCGACGAAACCCGGGAAGACGTACGAGCCGTCGGCGCCGGTGGTCGTGGTGCCGACGACACTGCCGTTGGCGTCGACGAGGCTCAGTTCGACGCCCTCGAGCGGTCCGTCCTCCTGATCGACGACGGTGCCGGTGATGTCGCGCGCGATCGAGGCGAACCAGGTCTGGTAGATCGGGAAGCCGGACCTCCGCGCGAACGAGAAGGTGAGGGTGCTGATCGGGGCTGCGGGTTCAAACCAGGCGGCGGATCCGCTCGTGTCCATGGCGCCGACGTTGCCGGTCAGGGTCAGAGTGTCGGCATCCCAGCTGGGGAAGTCATCGGCGCTTCCGGTGCACGAGGGCTTGCCGGCGATTCCGGGAGCACAGAAGTTGAAACCGCCGCGGAAGCCGATCTGGTCGGCGGTGAGTGCCTGACCGTCGGGACCGATGGCCTCGATGCGCACGGAGTCGGCGTCGATGTCGCCGAGCACGAACGTCCATCCCGCAGTCGGGGTCGGAGTGTCGAACGAGTACGTGGTCGTCGACGGGCTCGTGGCGTTGTCGGCCTTGGGCCGCAGATTCACATACTGCTGGTCGCGGCTGCTGCCGTACTTCGCGCCCACCGGCGTGCCCTCGGCGAGCCAGGTACTGGCTCCTGAGACCAGCCCGACCCCGCCGCCACGAGAGTCACTGGTGACGGATGCCGAGATCGCGGGGTTGGCTGCGATCTGCACACTGCCGGAGTAGGCGCCGGCTGAACCGGTGAGCGGCTGCCAGCTCGCCCACGAGGTGGTGGTGGCCGCCGCGGCAGGAATCGCCCCCACGACCACGGCGAAAGCGACGATCACTGCTGTCAGAACTCCGGTTTTCTGCACACGCATGGCGCCAGAGTATCGGCATACTGCTGTCGGGTCGAGGGGCGATTCAGAGTACGGACCAGGCCCCCTGAACCCCCGCCCCTGGTCCCCCGAACCCCCGTCCGTGGGCCCCTGAGCCTGTCGAAGGGCCCGAACACTCCGACAGGCTCAGCGCCTCGCCAACGAAGCCGGCATCCCCCACATGCAGACCTCGCCCCGAGCATGGCGAGCTCACTGCCACGGCGCGACGCTCTGCGTCGAGCACGATTCGAGAATGCCCGGTCGGGCCGCGGTGCGTGGCCCGCGGGCGATCCGATCACGGTTTCCGCACAGATCCGAACACCCGTGGATGCTTTCGATAGCCTGAACCCGTCGATCGGTGGCCGTGCGAAGGGGACGACGGGATGGAGGCGGAGAACTCACCCGCCAGGGGGTACTCGGACTCTCTGGATCGGATCGCTCTGGACCTCCAGGACCTGCGTGAGAACGCGGGACCCGTCTCCTATGCCGAACTCGTTCGTCGCATCACGGACATCCGTCTGGAACGGGGTGTGCACGCCGCAGCCGCGGTCCCTGCGCGGTCGACCGTGTACAACGCGTTCCGCACGGCCCGCTCTCGCATGGATCCGGAGCTTCTCCGCGACATCGTGACCGCACTCGGAGCAGACGACGACGCATCGGATGCCTGGGTGCAGCGATATCGGGAGGTGCGACGGCGCGCAGCGCCTCGGCCTGAACCGGAGACTCCTTCGCCGACGCTTCCGGCTCCCTCCTCTCCGATGCCACGCACTGGGCGCCGCGTCAGGCTGCCGTTCATGTTCGGCATCCTCTGCTCCTGCGTGATCGTGAACCTTCTCGGTCTGTCCCTCACAGCGCTGTTCGATCTGTCGGTCTACCTCGACATGATCGGCACGGCGGTCGCCGCCATCGTTCTCGGCCCGTGGCATGGCGTCGCCGTCGCGATCGCATCGAGCAGTCTGGGATTCGTGACGGGCGATCCGCACACGGTCGAGTTCATGCCCGTCAACGTCGTCGGCGCGCTGGTGTGGGGCTACGGCATCCGCCGATTCGCCATGGGGGCGGGACTCGGACGCTTCACCTCACTGAACCTCATGACCGCCCTCGCCTGTTCGCTCATCGCCGCGCCGATCGTCGTGATGATGTTCCATGGTGGCGAAGGTCATGCGTCCGAGCGCTCGATGCTCGCCCTCGAGGCGATGCAGCTTCCCTTCGTCGCGTCGGTGTTCTCCGCGAACATCGTGACCTCGTTGACGGACAAGCTGCTCACCGGATTCATCGCGCTGATCGTGTTCGCCCTCCTGCATCGCGCCCTCAACCTGCCTGCGACACACATGCCGCTCGTCGAGAAGCTCGCGGCGCTGCGCACCGCCTCGCGCCCCACCGCCCTGCGGACTCAGTCGGTCTGAGCCTGGCGACGGCGCGGCCGGGGGCGGACTCGCTGTGCAGAGTTGTGCGGAAATCGCGCCCCCCGTGAAAGCTCTGCGTCGGCGGGTCCGGCGCTCAATAGCCTGGCCGCATGGAGCAGAAGCAGACCCTCAGAGATCACCTGACCGCTGCCCGGACCGGAGTGTCCGCCGCCGAGTTCGAGGCCAGCCGTGCCCTCGAGCCTCGCCAGGGTTCGAGCTGGGCGATCTGGGGAGAGACGACCGGTGATCTCTCGGTCTTCGAGAACAGCGCCACGATCGCCCCCCAGCTGCGCAAAGACGTGGTGCTCATCGCAGCGAACTTCGGGCTCAGCGATGATGAGGGAGAGTTCGGTTCATTCCAGAACTTCCACGCTCGCAAGCACCGCGGCGACACCAAGCTTCGTAAGGCTCTGACCGGAACCGTGCTGGAGGGCGCGTTTCTCACTGACATCGTCAAGGACTACGGCACCAAGTACGCCGATCGTCTCGGCGCCGAGATCCGCGCCGGGATCATCGACACGCACACGCACGTGGTCTCGGGTTTCGAGGCCGAGCAACGCGCGCTCGGCCTCGGTCCATCCACTCTGTACATCCCGGTCGGCGGAAGGACTCGCGAGCTCTGGGATCTTCTCGTGCTCAGGGGCGAGATCCCTGCGACCCAGCGCGTGTTCCACCGTGAGTACGGGAACGGCCCGCAGTTCGCGGGCAGCCCGGTTCGCAACCTCGCGCACTACTCGGCTGCGGTGAACATGGTCGATGCCGTCGAAGCCCTGCTGGCTCAACCGACGCTGAGCTGATCGCGAGACCGGCGCAACTCATACGGCGTCGCCCTGAACCGGTCCCTCCGTGTTCGGCTTCCAGCCCAGTTCCGGCGCCACGTACTTCGCGAACGACTCGAGCACATGCAGGTTGTACTCGGGGCCCAACTGGTTCGGGATCGTCAGCATCAGGGTGTCCGCAGCCATCACGGCCTCATCGGCGAGCAACTGGCGCACGAGCACATCGGGCTCGGCGGCGTAGGTCTTGCCGAAGGTCGAACGGAACCCGTCGATGATGCCGACCTGGTCTCCGTTCTCCTCGCTGCGCAGACCGAAGTAGGCGCGGTCCATGTCCGAGACCAGCGGGAACACGCTGCGGCTGACCGACACCCGCGGGGTACCCGTGTGTCCGGCCTCCTTGTAGGCCGCCCGGTAGAGGTCGATCTGCTCACGCTGCAACTGATGGAACGGCACGCCGGTCGCTTCGGTGAGCAGCGTGGAACTCATCATGTTGAGTCCCTTGCGTCCGGTCTCCTCAGCGGTCGATCGGGATCCCGAACCCCACCAGACGTGGTCGCGCAGGGTCGGCGACTGCGGCTCGATGGCGAGGTACCGGCCGGCACCGACCATCCGCGGATCGCCCGGGGCGATGCCCTCGCCGTCGATCGCGCGCAGGAAGAGATCGAACTTCTCGCGGGCGATCACTCCACCGCGCTCAGGGTCCTCCTCGTCGTGGAAGCCGAAGGTCTCGTACCCGCGCAGAGCGGTCTCGGGTGACCCACGGCTCACGCCGAGCGCGATGCGTCCGTCGGCGATCAGGTCGAGCGCTGCCGCCTCCTCTGCGAACTGGAACGGGTTCTCGTACCGCATGTCGATCACGCCGGTGCCGACCTCGATGCGCTTCGTGCGCGCGGCCATGGCCGACAGCAGCGGCATCGGCGAGGCGGCCTGACGCGCCCAGTGATGCACGCGCACGTACGCGCCGTTGACGCCGATCTCGTCGGCGCCCTCCGCGATCTCGATCGTCTGCTTCAGCATGTCCCCGGCGGTGCGGGTCGCCGATCCGTGCACATCGGCGTAATGACCGAAAGAGAGGAATCCGAAAGCCTTCATGTTCTATTCGAACGCATGGATGCCGTGAGCTATTCCGCCGGCGCCAGCAGACCGTCGATCACCAGCTGGCGGATGCGCGGCTCGAGACTCGCCCACAGGTCTGCGAACGGAACCTCGAACAGATCCGCGAGCGCCGCGGCGATCTGCATCACGGTGAGTTCGCCGTCGCATGCGCCGACGAACGCGGCGAGCGCGGGATCGACCGAGATAGTGCGGGCGAACCCGCCGCCCTGGCGCAGTTCGATGATGCTCGGGTCGTCGTTGCCCGGCAGCAGATGCCTGGCCTCGGTGACATCGGCCGCGGTGACGAGGGTGGTGGGCAGACCATGGGCGAGCACGTCGTGAGCGGCGAGCCCCGCGCGCAGTGCCCCACCGACGTTCGACACCGGCTGCGTCAGCCTTTCGATGCGGCGAAGAGGAGCAGAATCGCCGGATGCCACCGGCGGGCGCCGCACCAGGATGTATCCGAAGCCGACTGCACTCACCCCTCGGGCGTCGAAATCGTCGAGCCACGCGGTGAGCAACGGGGTGAAGGCGGCATCCCGAGGAGTGGTGCCGCCGTCGCGGATCCAGAGCTCCGCATAGCCGAGCGGCGTCAGCTCCTCACGCTGCACGACCCACAGGTCAAGGTCCGCCGGCACCCACGAGGCGAGACGGTCGAGGCCGACCCGGCCCTCAAGCGCCGCCTGTCCTCCACGCGACTCCCAGTTGCCGAGAAGCTGGGCGGACCCTCCCCGGGTGAGGAAGTCGGGCGCCGCGCGCAGGAACTGCTCGACGAGCGCGTCTCCGATCAGTCCGCCGTCTCGGTACTCGTACTCGGGCACCCCCTCGACGCGAGGGGTGATGACGAACGGCGGATTCGACACGATCAGATCGAACGCCTCACCGGCGACCGGCTCGAACATGCTGCCGAGGCGGAAGTCGATGTTCGAGACCCCGTTGATCTGCGCGTTGAGTTCGGCGTAGGCGAGTGCGCGGGCCGAGATGTCGGTCGCGACGACAGCGCCTGCGTGACGCGCGACGAGGAGCGCCTGGATGCCGCATCCGGTGCCCAGGTCGAGTGCCCGATCGACCTCGACGGGCATGATGATCTCCGCAAGGGTGCGTGAGGCACCGCCGACACCGAGCACGTGGTCGGCGGGAAGAGCTCCGTCGAGTGCCACCTCGTCGAGGTCGCTGGCGATCCACCACTCGCCGATCCCCTCGGCGTCGACGAACGACTGCGGACGGATCAGCGCCGCCGGCACGACGGTGTCGTCGACCACGCGAGCGAGTCCCAGCGAGACGAGGCCAGGCACCCCCAGTCGCGGCAGCGCCGCGGCGACCGCATCCGTCGGCTGCGGCATGCCGAGCACCAGCAGGCGTCCGAGACTCGCGAGCACACCGTCGTCACCGGCGATCGCTCGAAGGATCGGCTCGCGCATCCCGCGTGCGAGCGCATCGTCGGCCTCGTCTCCCCACAGTCTGCGCAGGGGCTCTGAGCGGAAGTCCGCCGCATCGAGGTCGGCGGCGAGCGCCGTGCTCAGGATCGAGTCGGGGCGGGGCGCGGGGGTGTCGGACACGGCCGTCACTCTACGCGCCTTCAGCGTTCTCTCGCGGCCGCACGCCTAGAATCACAAGGTCAGCACTCACGAGCAGCCTGCACACCCGGCGTTCGAGGAAGACTTCCATGACCGCGACCATCTCCGACAACGGCCTCCGCGCGCGCCTGCATCGCCTGGCACGCGGTTCCGTCGTCTTCGCGATCGCTCTCGCCTCCTGCGGCGTCGCCACCTCGAGCGCCTCGACTGCCTTCGGCGCCACCGAGTCCGATGAAGATGCCTCAGTCGAACTGCACGTCGCCGCCGGTGTGCACGGCACGGTCGCCCCCGGCAGCGCCACCACGGCGTCACTCACAGTGCAGAACGATTCGACGACCAGGCTCTCGTCGGGCCGCATCGTGCTCGAGGTCAGCCGCACACCCCTCGCCGACGATGCCGCCGTCGACTCGTGGCTGTCAGACGAGACGACCGCCGGCTCGTTCGACGAGATCGGTGCCGACACTACGTCTCCCGTCGATCCCGACGGCGCCGTCACCTCGTCTCTGTTCATCCCTCCCGAGGCCCTCGCCGATCTGACGCCCGGTGTCTATCCGCTGCGCGCGAGCCTCACGGGGGCTCAGAGCGCCGGGGCGGATGCCGTCACCTCGACCTCTGTGCTCATCGTCACCGATGTCGCCGCATCACCGGTCGCTGTCATGGTGCCGATCACGGCCACGCCTGCGAACGGATCGCTTCTCACCTCAGACGAGCTCGCGACGCTCACGGGGACCGATGGCGATCTGACCGCCGCGCTCGAGGGCGTCGCCGGCACAGCTGCCATCCTCGCGATCGATCCCGCGATCCCGGCCGCGATCAGGGTCCTCGGCTCCTCCGCTCCGGAGAGCGCGCGAGACTGGCTCCTGCAGCTCGATGAGCTGCCCAACGAACGCTTCGCGCTGCAGTTCGGAGATGCGGACGCTCAGGTGCAGGCTCAGGCAGGGATGCCGGAACTCCTGCAACCCACGACCCTGACCCCGTTCCTCAACCCGAGCAACTTCACGGCCACTCCTGCGCCCACGCCCGGGGATCCGGATGCCACGGCGACCCCGAGCCCCACCCCGACCGACGGACCGACGCTGCCCACCGATGAGCAGCTGACCGCCGTCGACGGCGCCGTCCCCGGCATCCTGTGGCCGCGCAGCGACGTCTCGGCAGAGAACCTCAGCGCGTTCTCGACCTATGTCGACGGCGACTCCACGACGGTCCTCTCGTCGACCTCTGTCGGCTCGCCGATCGGCGCTCGAGCGACGATCGACGGACGCGACGTGCTCGTCGCCGATTCAGCGGCCTCCGAAGCGCTCTCCGACGCCGCCGGCGAGCCCGACCTGGCCGCCCGGCAGCGCTCGCTCGCCGAGGCGAGCGCACATCTCTATCTGTCGGCGCACGCGACGGCGTTCGCGCCCCTGCTCGTCGCCCTCGAACGCGACGAGACCCGATCCGATGAGGCGCTCAGAGAGAGCATCATCGCCGTCGACTCCCCCGGGTTCGGTCTCGGTGCCCTCACCGCGACCCCCGCGAGCATGACGACACTGGTGAGCGAAGCCGATGAGGCCCGCGCCGTATCACTGCGCGCCATGCTCGACAGCGAACCACAGCTCACCCAGTTCGCCACGATCCTCGACGATCCGCAGCTGCTGCTGAGTCCCAAACGCATCCAGATTCTGCGAGCGACCGGAGTCGGTCTCAGCGACAACGCTTTCGCCAAGGCGGTCGATGCGGTGCACGAGGCCACCCAAGACACTCTGAACGCCGTCGACATCCCTCCCGCGAGCACGATCCAGCTGCTGTCGGCGAATGCAGACCTGCCCTTCTCGGTGCGCAACGATCTGCCCTGGCCCGTCAACATCCGCCTCTCCGTCTACCCGAGCGACGCTCGTCTCGATGTCGAACCCGTGACCCCCTGGGTCGTCCAGGCGGGCACCACGGCACGCGTCAAGGTGCCCGTGTCGGCGCGTGTGGGCAGCGGCGAGGTCAGCCTCCGCCTCGAGCTCTCGAGCCCCACGGGTGTGCCGATCAGCCAGCCCGAGATCGTGCGCGTGGCCGTGCGTGCCGAGTGGGAGACGATCGGCCTCGCGGTGCTGGGCGGCCTCATCGTGCTGCTGCTCGGTCTCGGCATCATCCGCACCGTGTCGCGCAAGCGACGTGAGGCCGCGGAGATCTCGGAGGCCGAAGAGGCGGCCGAGCCCGACATCGACGTCGATGAACAGAAGGATGCCGAGGCGAACACCGCCCCGCACAAGGAGTCGAATGAGTAGTCTCGGGCGCGCGAGCGCACTGATCGGCGCCGGCACCCTCATCTCACGCGTCACCGGGCTGCTGAGGACGATCGTCCTCGTCGGCGTGATCGGCTCGGTCGGCGCGGGAGCTGCGGATGCGTTCGCGATCGCGAATCAGCTGCCCAACAACGTCTTCTCGCTGATCTCGGTCGGTGTCCTGACTGCGGTGATCATCCCGCAGATCGTCAAGGCTGCCGCCGACGCCGACGGCGGCAACGCCTTCATCTCCAAGCTCTTCACTCTCGGCACCGTCGTGCTCGTGATCATCACCGGCGTGGCCACCATCGCCTCGCCCTGGCTGGTGAGCCTGTATGCGGGGGCGAAGGGGTCGCCCGAGTTCCTCGCCCTGGCCACAGCGTTCGCCTACTGGTGCATGCCTCAGATCCTGTTCTACGGGCTGTATGCACTGCTCGGTGAGGCGCTGAACGCCCGACGCATCTTCGGCCCATTCACCTGGGCACCCGTCGTCAACAACATCGTCTCGATCGTGGGCTTCCTGATCGTGGGCGCCCTGTTCGGCGGACCGCTCACTCGGGTCGACGACTGGACCCCCGAGATGATCGCCGCCCTGGGCGGCACCGCGACCCTCGGCATCCTGATCCAGGCCGCGATCCTGCTTCTCTTCTGGCGGCGCACCGGACTCGCTCTCCGGCCCGACTTCCGCTGGCGAGGCGTGGGCCTCGGAAACGTGGGCAGGCTCGCCGGCTGGACGTTCCTGATGGCTCTCGCCAGCCTGATCGCCGGACTCGTGCAGACGCAGATCCTCACGGCGGCCTCGGAGGTCGGGGCGTCGGTCGCGACGTTCCAGTACGCGTGGCTGATCTTCATGCTCCCCTACTCGGTCATCGTGCTGTCGATCGGCACTCCGTACTTCACGCAGATCAGCGAGCACGCGGCCGCCGGTCGCGATGCAGAGGTCCGGGGCGACATCGCGCAGAGCATCCGCACCCTGCTCTTCTTCATCGCAGCCGCCGTCGCCGCGGTGGCCGCCGCCGCGATCCCCGCATCCCGCGTGTTCACGAACGCGGCGTCCGACGCGGTCGAAGCCGCTCTGGTGCTGGTCTGCTTCCTCGTGTGCCTGGTGCCGTTGACGATCCTGTTCATCGTCCAGCGCACGTTCTACGCCTACGGCGACACCCGCACACCGTTCTGGTTCACGCTGTTCCAGTGCGCTCTCGTCGTGATCAGCGCGTTCGTGGCGCAGTGGCTGCTCACCGCCGACGTCATCGCGATCACCTCGCTGGCTGCCACGATCGCACTCGGTCAGTCGATCGCCAGCACCATCCAGACCGTGGTGGCCGTCTGGCTGCTGCATCGCAAGATCGGCGGGCTGCAGATCCGCACCTGGATGGCCGCCGTGGTCCGGTTCGCCATCGCCGCCGTTCCGGCCGGTTTCGCAGGCTGGGGCGTGTTCCTGCTCCTCGGCGGGCCCGACGGGTGGACCACTGCCGACAAGATCCAGGGCGCGCTCGGCACCTGCATCATCGGTGTCGCCGTCGTCATCGTGTACGTCGCGATCCTCGCGCTGCTGCGGGCTCCGGAGCTCAAGGCCGCGGGCTCCATGCTGCGGCGATTCCTGCCGGGGCGATGACACCCATCGCGGGGGAATTCCCCGCGGTTACCATTGGTTGAAGCACTCGAACGCCGCAGGGATTCTCGGCGTCACCCCGATCACGGAGAGCACATGCGTCAGGTCATCATCATCGGCTCCGGCCCCGCCGGATTCACCGCCGCCATCTATGCGGCGCGCGCGAACCTCAAGCCGCTGCTCATCGCCAGCTCCGTCGAAGTCGGCGGCGAGCTGATGAACACCACCGAGGTCGAGAACTACCCGGGTTTCCCCGAGGGAATCCAGGGTCCCGAGCTCATGGCCAAGTTCCAGGAACAGGCTGAGAAGTTCGGCACCGAGGTCGTCTACGACGACGTCACCGATCTCGACCTGGCCGGCCCCGTCAAGACCGTCACGCTCGGCAGCGGTGCAGTGCACGAGACCCGTGCACTGATCTACGCGACGGGATCCGCCTACCGCAAGCTCGGCATCGAGGGCGAAGAGCGCCTCTCGGGCTACGGCGTCTCGTGGTGCGCGACGTGCGACGGCTTCTTCTTCCGCGAGAAGACGATCGCCGTCGTCGGCGGCGGCGACTCGGCGATGGAAGAGGCGACCTTCCTCACGCGTTTCGCCGACAAGGTCTACGTGATCCACCGCAAGGACTCCCTGCGCGCGTCGAAGATCATGCAGGAGCGTGCGTTCGCGAACGAGAAGATCGAGTTCGTGTGGAACAGCGAGGTCGCCGAGATCCTCGGTGGCGACTCCGTCTCGGGCGTCCAGCTGCGCAACACCGTCGACGGGACACTCAGTGACCTGGCTCTCGACGGCCTGTTCATCGCGATCGGCAACGACCCGCGCACGCACCTCGTGCACGAGAAGCTCGACCTCACGCCCGAGGGCACGATCTGGGTCGACGGTCGCTCGTCGAAGACCACCCAGCCCGGTGTCTTCGCGGCCGGCGACGTGATCGACCCCACCTACCGCCAGGCGATCACCGCCGCCGGTTCCGGAACGGTCGCCGCTCTGGATGCCGAGCACTTCCTCGCGGATTTCGATGACGCCTCGGTCGAGTTCCCGGCGGCTGAGGCCGCGGAGATCATCGTCGCCTGACGTCCGGGAACACAATCCATGCGCCCGCTGTTGTAGCAGGCGAACCTCGAACAAGGAGAAACTCTGATGAGTGCAAAGGCTACGAGCCAGGCGACCTGGGAGCAGGACGTTCTGCAGGCCGAAGGTCCCGTCCTCGTGGACTTCTGGGCCGAGTGGTGCGGACCGTGTCGTATGGTCGCACCGGTGCTGGACCAGATCCAGGCCGACAACCCCGACAAGATCACCATCCTCAAGCTGAACGTGGACGAGAACCCGCAGCTGGCGATGCAGTACCAGATCACCTCCATCCCCGCGATGAAGGTGTTCCAGGGCGGTGAGGTCAAGACGACCATCATCGGCGCCAAGCCGAAGCCCGCCCTCGAGCAGGACCTCGCAGCCTTCATCGGCTGATCAGGATTTCACGGCCGTCACCTCTTCGGAGGTGGCGGCCTTTCCTGTGTCCGGGTCCGGTTTCCGGGCCTACTTGTCGTACACGGGCACCGAGGGCAGTCCCCGGGCTGCGCGGGCGCGGTCGACGATCTCCTGGATCACCGGCGTCTTCGCATCGTTGTAGGTCGATCGCCCGTGCGCAGCGGCCGCCACGGCGTCGCATTTCGCGTGCGAGTACCGATCCACATCGTCCGGATGCGCGAGCAGCCAATCCCGGAGTATGCGCTGGTTCGCGGCATCCCAGTCCTCCGCGACGAAGAAGTGCGCGATCGCGCTGCGGATGCCGGCGGTCTCGCGGATCATGACGGGATGCGTGCGCACGCCGCTCCCCCGCCTCCATCCCACGGCCTCCAACGCCGGCAGGTGCACCTCGAGATCGTGGAGGTCCCTGATCCTGACGGCCAGATCGATGACGGGCTTCGCCCTCATCCCGGGGATCGCGGTGGAGCCGATGTGCTCGATCAGCCAGTCGGCATCCGTCGCACTGCTGATCTCCGCGGCGATGCTCGCGAACTGAACCGCCCAGGCCGGGTCATAGGTGACCAGCATCCTCGGCATCGCGGCGGAACTCTCAGGACGCGTCTGCGACCGTCGGATCCCACCGACGATGGCGCTGCTTCTCGTCGAGCAGCCCCCAGACCGCCGGCGTCAGCTCGGGGTACTCGAGAGCGATCTGGCGAAGCACGCGGTAGTGCCGGGCGGCGTTGGGCCTCACACCGTCGTTCGCAGTGATGTTGTCGGCGCGCAGCAGATAGACCACGAGCTCGTCGACGCTCGGCAGCTCCTCCATGAACTCCCACGGATCTTCGCCGCTGAGGAGCCGCTCCTGGATCAGCACGGCCAGTTCGTCCGAGGCCTCTGCACGCAGCACTTCGAGGCTGGCACGACGGGGAACGGACTCGGTCATGCTTCCAGCCTACGTCGCCTTGCGGGTGCCCCGGCGCTCCACCTTCAGCTCATCCGTCATCTCTTCGAGCTCCCTGCCCTTCGTCTCGGGCACCTTGAAGTACACGAAGAAGAACGACAGCAGAGCGAAGAACGCATAGAAGCCGTAGGCGAAGGTGAGTCCGATCTCGGCGAACACCGGGAAAGTCGTCGAGATGAAGAAGTTCGCCGCCCACTGCGCCGCCGCGGCTACCGCGAGGGCGCCGGCACGGATGGAGTTGGGGAAGATCTCGCCCAGGAGGACCCACACCAGCGGGCCCCACGTCGCGCCGAAGAACACGACGAAGCCGTTGGCGCAGATTAGTGCCACCGTGGCCCAGGGATCGGGCAGAGTCGCGGTGCCCTCGGCATTCAGCGTGCCGAACGAGAAGGCGAGAGCCATGAGACCGAGGGTCACGGTCATACCGACCGAACCGACGAGAAGCATGATGCGGCGGCCGACCTTGTCGACCAGGAGGATGGCGATGATCGTCACCACGATGTTCGTGACCGAGGTGATCACCGAGGTGAGCAGAGCGCTCGACTCGTCGAAACCGACTGACTGCCAGAGCGTCGTCGAGTAGTAGAAGATGACGTTGATACCGACGAACTGCTGGAAGACCGAGAGCAGGATGCCGACCCAGACGATGGGCTTGAGCCCCAGCCGGCTTCCTCGCAGATCGCTCAGCGACTCCTTGCGCTCGGTGTCGATCGTGCTCGTGATCTCCTTGATCTTCGCATCGACATCGACAGCACCGGTGACGGTTTCGAGTACCTCCGAGGCGCGTTTGAGATCTCCCTTACGCACCAGGTAGCGCGGGGACTCAGGCAGTCGGAACGACATGATCCCGTACACCAGCGCGGGGACGGCCTCGACGATGAACATCCACCGCCAGGCAGTGAGCCCCCAGAGCGGCTGATCCGCAGCACCGGCGAGACCGGCCAGCCATGCGTCAGATAGCAGGGCGGCGAAGATTCCGGTGACGATCGCGAGTTGCTGCAGCGATCCGAGGCGCCCTCGAACGCGCGC
Source organism: Microbacterium sp. AC145 (assembly GCF_979258505.1). NCBI lineage: Bacteria > Bacillati > Actinomycetota > Actinomycetes > Micrococcales > Microbacteriaceae > Microbacterium > Microbacterium sp. AC145. The sequence goes on along the minus strand of NZ_OZ409859.1, from coordinate 3,238,922 downwards.
GGGCGAGACTTCTGCGATGTACGCCGGCGCGATGACGGATGCTGCGCCGACGCCCAGACCTCCGATCACACGCCAGATGATCAGGTCGACCACGCTGAACGCGAGACCCGATCCGATCGCCGAGATGAAGAACATCACCGCCGCGAAGACCATCACGGGGATGCGACCCCGTTTGTTGGCGATCGGACCGGCGAACCAGGCACCGACCGCGCAGCCGATCAGAGCGGACGAGACGGCGAATCCCTTGAGGCCCACACCGAGGTCGAAGCCCGAGACATCACCGGCCAGGGCATCGACCGCGCCGTTGATGACGGCTGTGTCGAAGCCGAAGAGGAATCCTCCGAGCGCCGCGGCAATACTGACCGCGATCACTTTCCTTTGGAAGGCCGCTGCGGGTTGTGGCGTGGACATGACTCCCCCTCATCGTGGTGACCCACGCGAGTCTAGGGGAATACCGGAGTTCTAGGGGGTGATCACGCCGGACCGAAGCCGGATTCGCCCAGCTCTTCGAGGATTCGGTTCAAGTCCTGAATCGACGCGAAGTCGATGAGGACCTGACCCTTTCGGGCTCCGAGCGACACCTTGACCCGAGTGTTGAGGCGGTCTCCGAGTTTGCCCGCGACCTCGTCGAGGTAGGCGCGACGCGAACCTGGTGTGGGTTTCGCGGTGCGGCCCGCCGACGAGGGCTGGCTCTTGGCAGCGACCTCGGTCGCACGCACCGAGAGGTCTTCGTTGACGACCTTGTCTGCAAGCCGCTGCATCGCCTCGGGAGAGTCGAGGCTCAGGATCGCGCGAGCATGACCCGCGGTGAGAACGCCGGCCGCCACGCGCTGCTGCACGGGCACGGGCAGTTTGAGCAGACGGATCGTGTTGCTGATCTGAGGACGCGAACGACCGATGCGTGTCGCCAGCTCCTCCTGCGTGATCCCGAAGTCCTCGAGCAGCTGCTGGTAGGCAGAGGCCTCTTCCAGCGGGTTCAGCTCCGAACGGTGGAGGTTCTCGAGCAGAGCATCGCGAAGCAGGTCCTCGTCAGCGGTCTCACGAACCACGGCAGGGATCGAATCGAGACCGGCCTCGCGAGCGGCTCGGGTGCGGCGCTCACCCATGATGAGCTCGTACTCGCCGTCAGCATTCTTGCGAACGACGACCGGCTGCAGCACTCCGAACTCGCGCACACTGTGCACGAGCTCCGCGAGGTCTTCTGGATTGAAGTGCGTGCGCGGCTGGCGGGGGTTGGGAACGATCTTCTGCGGATCGATCTGGATGAGATGGATGCCGGGAACGACCTCGAGGTCGGGCACCTCCTCCGCCACGGTGGCCGCCTGATCCGTCGCAGGCCGAAGACTCGCGCCGGGGAAGAACACATCGACCGGGCGCTCTGCCTGATCAGCGGTGGGAATGAGGGCTCCGATCCCCCGGCCCAGTCCAGTGCGCTTCGCCATCATTTCTCCTTGCTCTGCGTCGCTGTGCGCGACGCGATCTCGACGGCTGCCTCGCGGTACGCGACGGCGCCGGCCGATTGCCCATCGTAGGCGATCACGGTCTGACCGAAGCTCGGTGCCTCCGACACCCGCACAGAGCGCGGGATGACGGTGTCGAGCACCTGGTCCGGGAAGTGGGTGCGAACCTCATCTGCCACCTGCTGCGCAAGACGCGTGCGTCCGTCGAACATCGTCAACAGAATGGTGGAGAGATGAAGATCGGGGTTCAGATGCTTCTGGATCATCTGGATGCTGCCGAGCAACTGGCTCAGTCCCTCCAGTGCGTAGTACTCGCACTGGATCGGGATGAACACTTCGTCGGCTGCGGTGAACGCGTTGATCGTCAGGAGACCGAGAGACGGTGGGCAGTCGATGATGACGAAGTCCATGGGGCTGGTCTCCAGATACTCCTGGAGCGCCCGGCGCAGTCGGTGCTCACGCGCCACCTGGGCGACGAGCTCGATCTCGGCTCCGGCGAGGTGGATCGTGCTGGGAGCGCAGAAGAGGTTCGAATCCTCAGGACTCTGCTGCACGATGTCCGCTAGCGGGACTTCATCGATGAGAACGTCGTAGACACTGGGGATGTCCCCGCTGTGCGGTACCCCCAGTGCGGTGGATGCGTTGCCCTGCGGGTCGAGATCAATGACCAGGACTTTCGCACCGAGTCCTGAGAGCGCTGCGGCGATGTTGACCGCACTCGTCGTCTTCCCGACGCCACCCTTCTGGTTGGAGACCGTGAGCACACGGGTCTCCCCCGTGAACTCGACCTTCACGGAATCCAGCACCCGACGTCGTGCCGAGAGGTCGGCGATCTCGCGCGCGAGTGGCGTATCCATGCCGAAAGAATCCTTCGGTGTTGCCTTTTCGGACTGTTTCACGTGAAACATCCACTCCTTTCGGGGCCGTGTTCCACTCTAATCGCTGGGGCCGACGTTGCCCGCATGAGCGCACACTTGTGGACGAGGGCACGCCCGCAGTCCTTGTTCGTGTTCGGTCTTGCATTCGTAGAACCCACACGGTTGCTCGTATTGCGGCGCGCTGCGACTGATCACCCGCTTCGGCGGGTTGCGTCATCCTCGGCGTTGGGGAGACGCACCTGTGTCCCCACCCCGCCTTGCGCACTGTTTCACGTGAAACAGTGACGGTTGAGCTCGTGCACGACGTCGACGGTGCCACTGAGAGGTGGGTCGCGTCGAGCTCCAGCGTCGCAGTGGCACGAGCTGGGGTTCCACGGAACGCGTGTTCGCCATGATCTCCGCTCGGCTGTCCGACGATTCACCGTACGGATCTCCTCGCGCGCTTCGGTCCGACCGCACATCACCTCGAGATTCGTCATCCTCTCTTCGAGCGACACCACCGAAATCCCTCCAGCCGAACTCATCTGTATCGACCGCGTACGCACCTCACAAGCGCAGTTCCCGATCACTGATGCCTTACCCACTCCAGACAGTCCGGTGGTCAGCACCCGCGACTCAATGACACGCTCTCCGACGCCCCCTCCGCCTGTGGGACCCGATCGATCGATGACGATGAAAAGTCGACTCACTTCCGGGTACCCCAGTGCCACAATGCGCCAAACAGCGTCCTAATTGCAGGGAATCAATCTGAGAGATCTCAGCGGAGTTCTCGGCGCTGCGCAAGAATCATCCGGATGGTCACCTGATCGGATACGAGCAAGTCTCGAGGTGCTCCCCAGGACGACGACGCCGCCGAAGCGAGCGCGCACCAGTCCCCCAACGATCGCGCACAGGCGATTGGTGGGCAAGTCAATCTCTTCGGACGGCACGGTAACAGCATCTGACGCCGCACGCCCAGCCGGCCGACCGGCGCCGCGCGGACTCGAATTCACAGGGTCTCAAGGCTGGTGATCCGGTCCGCATCTCCGGCAGGGTGAAGCCGCGCGATCACTGGTTCAGCGATTCGGGCGCATGTTTCACGTGAAACGGTCGTGAGTCGCGACTGTTCGCCCTCTCCTCTGCGACGCGCAGAAGGTCATGCGATCTACCGCTGAATAGTAGTTACTCGCGTCTACCGCGCCTCCGACTAAACGGAAAGCTCACCGGCGCAGTCCGTGCGGCCTGATCTTCGCGGGCAAAGTGGCAGCACACCAGAGGCCATGCCGGTTCCGCCAGCGGTCCTCAGTGGTTCGGGATTCAATCGCCCACCACGATTGCTTCACGAAGCAGCAGCGTTTCACGTGAAACGATGCCGTCTGCCCGCCATCCGCGAGTCTGGCGCTCGGCTGGGTAACCCGAAAATGTAGCGGGCGCATGTCTCAGCGCAGCTGCGCGTGCCGCCATCCAGCACCGCCATGTCGACAGCCGGTGCAGCCGAATGGCATCACGCGACCTACATCCGTCACCCCTCTCGTCGGATTCGCTCCCATGGTCACGGCCGCCCAGAGTATTCCCACGGATTCATCGAAACGTACGCAGTTGCCTTAGCGTTTCACGTGAAACACTCCCCCGGGCCCGCACAGCGCCCCCACCTTCGCACCCGCACCCGTCTTGGCGCCTGCCGGATGAAGGTGGCGACTCGTACGCGGGGCTGTCGAAGCATGGCGATGGACACCAATACCCGGCCACGAAGCAAAAGTCGATGGATCCGTTTCACGTGAAACAACCGACGCGCTTCGCTTAGGAGTAGGAGTGTGCCCTCACAGATGATCGGGATCAGAGAGCCCGTGTGATCACCACATGCTTCAGCACTGAGCACACGGGATCCTCGCCACGTGATCTGCCGGCGTGCCTGGGTAAGCTCCAGATAGAGGGCCCCACTCAAGGCCCCCTTGGAAGCCGCTCTCACTCAGCCCGCCCAGCGAACACCCCCTTGTGACCGCGAGAACGTTCCATGACCCGCAGACGTCGTGCACGTTGGATCGATAGTCATGAGGGTCGCCTCAACCCCGTCAGGGAGCATCCAGACAGGGTGGCCACTAGGACTGACTATGACCTACCCCTCAGTCACTGCGACATCCCGGTGCCACCCGTTACCGATGCGTAGACGCAAGCACAGTCCGAAGGCGACTCACCTGAGCCGGATACTGGTGCCGTGCCCGCAGATCCGCTGCGCAACAAACATTTCACGTGAAACATTCGCGCCCAATTGCGGTGGGACTCCGAATCACGCTTGCTCCTCGCGTGACGCCGTGAGAGTTCTCCTGGCGTCGCGACCGGCCGCTTCTGCTGCCCCCCGAAATCAACACCGGAGCTCACGATGCCACATCGCTGCGTCGCTTCGTCCCTTGGGCCGATTCCCACGAGATGCTAACTCGGCAGGTGTCCGGTGACGTGCCGTGAGCTTGCACCTGCGATGCAGGCTTGCGCGATTGTCTGACCGCTACGCCCAGTCCTGAGGGATACTGCGTTTCACGTGAAACAATCCCCTACGCCGACCTCGATACAGAGTCTGTCTGCTCCAGGCTTGCTAGTGATGTGGGACCTATCTCGCCCGAGCGGAATGTTTCACGTGAAACGCATCGCGCAAACACTCGAATGACGAACAAGGCAAATAGTAGCGTCGGTACGACAATGCGCAGCGCGGGCAACGTAGGGCGCAAAACGCCAAGTCGCGCAGTGTCAGCAGTTCAAGCGCAGTGATCTGTCAGCGCACGCGCGCACGGAGCACACGGGTCGTCTCGGGCAGTACGCCCTCTCCCAGTACCTCGACACGAACGTCCGACAGACGGAACTTCTTGATCTGCTTCTGCGCTGCGTCGATCTCGTTCGACACATTCATTCCCTTGAGAAGAATGAGCTCGCCACAATCACGCACCAGAGGTGCGGTGAGCGGAATGAGCGTCCGTAGCGCACTCACCGCTCGGGCTGTCACGACGTCGAAACCGTCTGGGCGGCGCACGTCCTCTGCACGGGCACGAACGACCTCGACATTCGAAAGTCCGAGGTCTGACACCTGCTCGTTCAGCCAGGTGACTCGGCGCTCCATCGGCTCGATGAGAGTGAAGTGCGCCTCCGGGCGGGCGATGGCGAGGACTATGCCCGGCAGGCCGGCGCCGGAACCGATATCGGCGACAGAACCGGTGAAGAGGGGCGCAGCGATCACGCTGTTCAGAATGTGCCGAGTCCAGAGCCGCGGGAGCTCGAGCGGGCCGATGAGGCCACGCTCTTCACCATGCTCAGCCAACGCTGCGGTGAACCGCCGGGCAAGCACTATGCGATCGCCGAACATCTCCGCGGCGACGGCAGGCTCTTCCTCCACGACGCCGGTCTTGGAGGCATCCGCACTCGAGGACTCAGACGACATCAGCGGCGGCGAAGAACCGTGTGACGATCCGCGCCCTCGCCGTACGATTCTGAAACAAGTCCCTGATCAGCGGCAATATCGTGGACAAGCTTGCGCTCATAGCTCGACATGGCGGGCAGTGAAGCCTGCGATGCCCCGTCATTCAGCTTGACCGCCGCCGCGTTCACGAGGGTTTCGAGCTGCCGGCGACGCGCGTCGCGTGATCCGCCGATGTCGAGGATCAACCGAGAGAACGAACCGGTCTTGTTCTGCACGGCGAGACGAGTGAGCTCCTGCAGAGCCTGCACGGTGTCAGGGGCCGAGAGAAGGGAGAGCCCATCGCCCTCCGCTTCGACCGAGACGTATGCGCGTCCCTGTCGCACGTCGAGATTGAGGTCCCCATCGATGTCCGCGATGTCGAGGAGCTCCTCGAGGTAGTCGGCTGCGACGTCACCCTCGGCTTCGAGTTCAGCCACAGTGGGCTCGACGGTCTCCATCACATTCTCACTCACGCTGCGCCACCCTTCTTCTTCGAGCGCTTCTTGCCTACCGGCTGCTGGCGCTTCGGAGCCTGAGCCTTGGCCTTCTCGGCCTCTTCGAGAAGACGCTGCTGCTCTGCCTCATACGCCGCCATCGGAACGACCTTGCCCGAAGAATCGATCGCCTTGCCCTTGCGCGCCAGACGCTCCTCACGGGCCTTCGCGGCCTCGGAACCAGGAGTCGGCATCTCGCGGATGACGAGGAACTGCTGACCCATCGTCCAGAGGTTCGAGATGAACCAGTACACGACGACGCCGAGCGGGAAGAAGACACCCGAGAAGATGAAGCCCAGCGGAAGGATGTAGAGCATGATCTTCTGCATCTGGTACGCCTGGCCGGTCTTGGCCTCGGGCGACAGGTTCTTCGAGATGATCTGCAGCTGAGTGAAGAACTGCGACGCAATCATGAGCACCACGAGGACGACGAGGATCACGATCGCGACCGTGTTGCCCGCATCCACGGCATTGCCGAGGGTCTCGTGCAGCGACGCCACCCCGAAGAGCTGAGCATCGTAGAACTGCTCGGTGAGTTCGGCGTTGAGCAGACCCACACCGCCGATGCCGGCAGCGTGGTGCTTCGTCACATCATTCAGAACGCTGAACAGAGCGAAGAAGATCGGCATCTGCACCAGCAGCGGAAGGCAGCTCGACATCGGTGTCGTGCCGTGCTTCTTGTAGAGAGCCATGGTCTCGCGGCTCATCGCCTCGCGAGAGAGCTGGTCCTTCTTACCGCGATACTTCTCCTGGACTTTACGCAGCTCAGGGGCGATTTCCATCATCTTGCGCTGGCTCTTGATCTGCTTCACGAAGAGCGGGATCAGAGCGGCGCGCACCACGATGACGAGTCCGACGATCGACAGCACCCAGGTGAGTCCCGATGCTGCGGGCAGACCGACAGCCGTCAGCAGCCAGTGCCATGAGACGAGCACGAGCTCGACCAGCCACTTCAGCGGCCAGAGGATGGTCCCCAACAGATCGAAGCCACCGGCGGCAGGCGCCGGCGAAGGGGTGGTGCTGGCGAACAGAAGGTCAAGACCCACCGATCAGTCCTTTCGGGCAGGGACGACGAAACCGTGAGCGGTCAGGTCATAGCGGAAGTGTTCGTGCGGACGGACGTCATCGACGCCGCCGTGGCTCCAGGGATTGCAACGGAGGATGCGCCATGCCGAGAGCATCGCTCCCCGCACGGCACCGTGCTGTTGCACCGCACCTACAGCGTAAGCGGAACACGAGGGGTAATAGGCGCATACATCTCCGTAGAGAGGAGAGATCACCTTGCGATACCCGGCGAGGAAACCGAGCACGAGATTGCGAGGAACCAACGGCACGCTGCGCACCAGGTCCCGAGACTGCAGCCGCGCGCTTCCGAGCGAGGTCGCGGGTAGCGCGGTCATGACGCCACCTGGGTCAGTCGACCGAGACAGCGGTTGACGTCGGCGCTGAGTTCGGCGTAGGTGGCGGTGGCGGATGCAGGAAGGGCACGGATGACGACATCCGTGCCCTCGGGAACTCGCGGGAGCGCCTCCGCGCAGACTGCCTTGAGGCGTCGACGAACGGAGTTGCGCACCACCGCGGTGCCAACCTGCTTACTGATGATGAATCCGAACCTCACGGCTCTGCTCTCGCCCGTCGACATCACCGAGGTGACGACGCGCGCCCCGCCACAACGTGATCCACGTCGAACGACCAGTCGATAGTCGCTCCCGCGGGTCAGGCGAAACGGGCGGGCGAGCACAGCGATCTACGCGGAGAGCTCGGTGCGGCCCTTCGCGCGACGAGCCGAAAGGATCGCGCGGCCGGCGCGGGTACGCATGCGAAGACGGAAGCCGTGCTTCTTGGCGCGACGGCGGTTGTTGGGCTGGAAGGTGCGCTTGCTCATGGAATCACTCCGGGAATGCTGCCACCGGGATCATTTTGACCGGAGACATAGGGATCTGCCGTTCAGGCATAAGTCAACCGATTAAGGGTACGTCCTGACGGCGCCCAGAGCAAATCTGCGCGCCTCGACATCGGACCGCCTGCATGATCCGCACAGCCATTATCCACAACCTCCGGCCTGCACGTATGCGCAACACGCGCGCGGTATCTCAAGGGCAGGTTGCCGATCACAGCCTCGATGACTACCGTGGCATCCGAAGTTATCCACAGGGAGACGCCCGTCGCCGAACCCTCCCTATCCCCAGCTCCGGAGCGTCATGTCATCACCTGCCCAGCCCGACGTTCCCATCTGGACCACGGTGCAGGAGCTGCTCGAAGCGGATGACCGGGTGACACCGCAGCTTCAGGGTTTCCTCAGCCTCGCGGTTCCCGCAGGCGTCATGGCAGCGACCCTCTATCTCGAGGTGCCCAACGACCTCACGGCCGCGCAGATCAACAAGCGCCTCCGACTCCCGATCATGGAGGCTCTCTCCCACATCGGCGAAGAGGTCACCTCTTACCGTGTCGTCGTGAACCATGAGCTCGCCGAGCAGCCGACCGCTCCCATCGCGGTCGCGGACTTCGGCCGGCAGGAGAACATCCGCATCGAGTCGCCGATGGAGCAGCCGACACCCCTGCGCCACGAATCCCGACTCAACCCGAAGTACACCTTCGACAACTTCGTGATCGGCCAGTCCAACCGTTTCGCACACGCCGCAGCCGTCGCCGTCGCCGAAGCACCGGCCAAGGCATACAACCCCCTCTTCATCTACGGCGACTCCGGTCTCGGCAAGACGCACCTCCTCCACGCGATCGGCGACTACGCACAGTCCCTCTACGCCGGTGTGAAGGTGAGGTACGTCTCGAGCGAGGAGTTCACGAACGACTTCATCAACTCGATCGCGAACAACCGCGGCGCTGCGTTCCAAGCCCGGTATCGCGAGGTCGACATCCTCCTGATCGACGACATCCAGTTCCTGCAGGGCCGCGCTGAGACCCAAGAGGCCTTCTTCCACACCTTCAACACGCTGCACGACCACAACAAGCAGGTCGTGATCACCAGTGATGTCGCCCCGAAGCACCTCACCGGTTTCGAAGATCGGATGCGCAGCCGATTCGAGTGGGGACTCATCACCGATGTGCAGGCGCCCGACCTCGAGACCCGCATCGCGATCCTGCGCAAGAAGGCGCAGAGCGAAGCCCTCCACATCCCCGACGAGGTTCTGGAGTACATCGCCACCGTGGTGTCGTCGAACATCCGCGAGCTCGAGGGCGCACTGATCCGCGTCTCGGCGTTCGCGAGCCTCAATCGATCGGCCCTCGACATATCGCTCGCCCAGACGGTGCTTCGCGACATCATCGACACGGCCGAGGACAACATCATCTCGCCGACCGACATCATCACCGCGACCGCTCAGTACTTCAAGCTGACCGTCGACGACCTGTACGGCTCGAGCAGATCGCAGCAGATCGCCACGTCACGACAGATCGCCATGTACCTCTGCAGAGAGCGCACGAGCCTCTCGCTCCCGAAGATCGGTCAGCTGTTCGGCAACCGAGATCACACCACCGTCATGTACGCGTACAAGAAGATCAGCGAGCTCATGAAGGAGCGGCGCTCGATCTACAACCAGGTGACCGAGATCACCACGCAGCTGGGTCGCCGCTGAAACGGCCCGGCCACTCCAGAAAGGGGGCCGCAGCATCCGAAAGGGCGCTGCGGCCCCCTTCTCGTCGCTGCGACGCGCCGTGGAGAAGTCGGATCGATGCCGTTTTACACATGTGGATAACTTGTGGATGGATGGGGATGGGCTCGGGATGAACACGGGACAAATCGATCATCCTGTGGATAACTCAGACATGCCTCGAATCGCATCGGATGCTCGTAACCCGCGTATTCCTCAGGGTTTCCACAAGTGACAACCGTGTAGTTCCCTACTCGCGTCTGCTTTCCACCGACTTATCCACAGTATCCACAGGTGTTAACACCGTTAAGGAGTTAATTCAATCCAGGGGCGATCCGATCACCAGACGGTGTGGAAACCCGAACGTCCGATCCGAATCACAGAGGCGTAGGGATCGGTACGACTCTGGGGCTAGCATGGGAAGCCCTGCACCGGCAGGAACGATGACGACGCGTCTCAGAACGACGACAAGGGAGCACCCGTGAGGTTTCAGGTCAACCGCGATGTCTTCAGCGAGGCTGTGTCCTTCGTCGTCAAGCTGCTTCCGCAGCGCAATCCGCAGCCGATCCTCGCCGGTGTGCTGATCGAAGCGGACGCGTCAGGACTCACTCTCTCGGCCTTCGACTACGAGGCATCCGCTCGGACGACCATCGAGGCCACCGTCGACACAGCGGGCACGATCCTCGTGCACGGTCGACTGCTCTCCGACATCGCCAGCCGCCTGCCGAACGCTCCGATCGAGATCGCCGTCGAGGACGACGGAAGCATCTCGGTCACCTGCGGATCCGCCCGCTTCACGCTCGCCGCCATGCCGGTCGAGGAATATCCGTCGATTCCCGAGGTCTCGGGCTCGTCCGGAGTCGTGCCGGCCGACGATTTCGGCACTGCCATCGCACAGGTCGGCTTCGCCGCCTCGCGCGACGACGTCACGCCGGTCCTCACCGGTGTGCAGCTCGCGGTGTCCGGTCAGACGCTCAGTCTCGTGGCCACCGACCGCTACCGTGTGTCGCTGCGCGATGTGCCCTGGGACGGCGAGGCCGTCGAGGCCACTGCGCTGGTCCCTGCTCGCACTCTGCTCGAGGTCGGAAAGACCTTCGGCCACGCCGGCACCATCCAGATCGCTTTCTCCGGCGCCGGCGACCGCGAGATCATCGCCTTCACCGCAGGCAACAAGACCGTCACGTCGCTGCTCATCAAGGGAAACTTCCCTCCGGTGCGCCGCCTCTTCCCCGAGCAGACCGACCACTACGCGGTCGTCAACACGGCAGACCTCGTCGAGGCTGTTCGCCGAGTGTCGCTCGTGCTCGACCGTGCTGCTCCGCTGCGATTCACGTTCGCGAGCGACGGAGTGACGATGGATGCGTCGGGCAGTGAGCACGCCCGCGCATCGGAGTCCGTCGACGCGATCCTCTCGGGTGGCGACGACGTGACCCTGGGCCTGAACCCGCAGTACCTCATCGAGGCTCTCGGCGCGGTGAAGAGCGAGTTCGTGCGGGTCACGTTCACCTCGAGCGACAACGCCAACAAGCTCAGCCCCGTGCTGATCACCAGCCAGACATCCGTCGATCAGGCGGGACTCGACTCGTTCAAGTACCTGCTGCAGCCGAACCTGCTGCTTCGCTGATCGCGGTTCAGGCGGGCGGGCCCCCGCAGAGGCCATGTCAGAGGCCGAAGGTAGGCTGACACCGTGATTGTGGAGCACCTGAGTCTGGTCGATTTCCGCAATTACGCGACGGCCGAACTCGCACTGCACCGTGGGCCCAACGTTCTGGTGGGCAGAAACGGCCAGGGCAAGACCAACCTCGCCGAGGCGGTCGTCTTCCTCGCGACACTCGGATCCCACCGTGTGTCTTCAGATGCACCCCTGGTTCGCGACGGCCAGGAGTACGCGATCATCCGCGCGCGACTCTCGCACGGGGAGCGACGGGTGCTCGTCGAGGTGCAGCTCAACAAGCAGGGTGCGAACAAGGCGCGGATCAACGGTTCTCCCTCGAAGACGAACGAGCTTCCTCGATACGCCCATGTCGTGCTGTTCGCACCCGAAGACCTGCAGATAGTGCGGGGAGACCCGTCATCTCGCCGACGGTTCGTCGACCAGCTGCTGATCCAGCGAACGCCCCGCATGTCTTCTGTGCTCGCGGACTACGACCGTGTGCTCAAGCAACGCAATGCCCTGCTGAAATCGGCTCGCGCTCGAGGGGTCAAAGGCGAGGGGCTCAGCACGCTCGACGTCTGGGACGACAAGCTCGTGTCGCTCGGCGCCGAGATCATCAGTGCCAGGCAGCGGCTGGCGGCCGACCTGCAGCAGCCGGTCGCTGACGCGTATGCGGCGATCGCGGGCGAAGATCACCGCCCGCGACTGGAGTGGGCGCTGTCCGTCCGCGGCGTGGATCCTGAAGACGGCGAGTCTTCGCCCATCGATGACGACGGGTCGCTGAGCATGGCGAAGTGCGCGGAGATGTTCCACGCGGCACTGCTCGCGAAGCGGTCGAACGAACTCGATCGCGGGCTCACCCTCACCGGCCCCCATCGCGATGACCTCGTGCTCCGAGTCCGTGATCTTCCGGTGAAGGGCTATGCGTCGCATGGTGAATCGTGGTCGATGGCTCTCGCGCTGCGTCTCGCATCCGCCGAACTGCTGCGCAGCGAATCCCCCGCGGGCGACCCGGTGCTCATCCTCGACGACGTCTTCGCCGAACTCGATGCCGACCGCCGTCAGCGCCTCGCGGCGGTGACTGCCGGGTACGAGCAGGTGGTGGTGACGGCGGCCGTGGAGGAGGATATCCCCGAGGTGCTGCACGCACACGTCGTCAGGATCACGGCCGGCACCATCAGTGACGACCGGCCGCACCCAGTGACGGAGAAGGCGGAGACGGATGTCTGACATCGCCGCGGTTCCGGCCGCAGAGACCCCCGAGACGGTGGCGACATACCTGCGTCTGCGAGGACTCAAGCCGAGCTCGAAGACCTGGAAGCGCAAGCGACGGATCGTCGACGACGACGACAACGCACCCTTCACCCCGGGCCGTGACCCGGGAACGCTCGGAGCAGTGCTCGACAGGCTGACCAGGGACTCGGGGTGGGAGACCACGCTCGCGCGCGAAGACCTCGTCCGCCAGTGGGCCGATCTCGCGGGCGCCGACACCGCGAAGCACTCCGAACCCGTGTCGCTCGAGCGTGGAGTGCTCACGGTGAAGTGCGATTCCACAGCCTGGGCGAAGAACCTACAGTTCATGAGAGGAACGATCCTCACGGAGATCGGTCGACGCTATCCGTCGGCCGGCGTCGAGAACCTCCGCTTCATCGGACCGGACGTTCCCTCCTGGAAATGGGGTCCCAGAGTCGTTCCAGGACGGGGCCCACGCGATACCTACGGGTAGGGCACCGTTCAGGGGGTTCGAGAGGCTCAGAGGGGCATACACGGCCGTCTAGCGGGATTTCGGCTCGAAACCCCGCTAGAATGGGAGTTCGTGATATCGATGTGGAGAATGCCCTCTGATGACGCCTGAATTCCCTGCTGACGAGACGGAATCGACCACCGGGGAAACCCCTGACCCCACGACGGGTGCAGAAGACCAGACTCCCGCAGACGCGGAGACCAGGTCTACATCGATCTCCCCCAAGGTCAAGCAGCCCGGCGAGTACGGTGCCGACTCGATCCAGATCCTCGAGGGACTCGAGGCCGTGCGCAAGCGCCCTGGCATGTACATCGGTTCGACGGGGCCGCGCGGTCTGCATCACCTCGTCTACGAGATCGTCGACAACTCGGTCGATGAGGCTCTCGCGGGCTACGCCGACACGATCTACGTCACGCTGCTCGAAGACGGCGGCGTCCGCGTCGTCGACAACGGCCGCGGCATCCCGGTGGATCCGCACTCCTCCGACCCGACGAAGTCCACCGTCGAGGTCGTCCTGACGATCCTGCACGCCGGTGGCAAGTTCGGCGGCGGCGCATACGCCGTCTCGGGTGGCCTGCACGGTGTCGGCTCGTCTGTGGTGAACGCGCTGTCGACCCGTTTCGACGTCGAGGTCAAGCAGAAGGGCTTCGTCTGGCGACACAGCTTCGCCGACGGAGGTGTGCCGCAGCAGAAGCTCATCAAGGGCGAGGAGACCGACACCACCGGCACGAGTATCACGTTCTGGCCGGACGCCTCGATCTTCACCGAGACGATCGACTTCGATTACGACACGCTGCGCACCCGCTTCCAGCAGATGGCGTTCCTCAACAAGGGACTGCGCATCGAGCTGCTCGACGAGCGCGCGTCTTCGGCCTACGAGGTCGAGGTCGAGGGTACTGCCACCACGAAGCAGCCCGGGGATGTCTTCTTCTACGAGCGCGGTCTCGTCGACTACGTCGAGTACCTGAACAAGGTGCGTCACGCCGAGGTCGTGAACGAGGAGATCATCGCGTTCGAGTCCGAGGACACGGCACGCAAGATCTCTCTCGAGGTCGCCATGCAGTGGACCACCTCGTACACCGAGAACGTCTTCACCTACGCGAACACGATCAACACGCACGAGGGTGGAACCCACGAAGAGGGATTCCGCGCCGCGCTCACGACGCTCGTCAACAAGTACGCGCGTGCGAACAACATCCTCAAAGAGAAGGACGACAACCTCTCGGGCGACGACGTGCGCGAGGGATTGACCGCCGTCATCTCGATCAAGCTGGGCGAACCGCAGTTCGAGGGGCAGACCAAGACCAAGCTCGGAAACACCGAAGCCAAGGCCTTCGTGCAGAAGGTCGTCGGCGATCAGCTCGGAGACTGGTTCGACCGCAACCCCGCCCAGGCGAAGAACATCATCCGCAAGGCACTCGATGCCGCGACCGCGCGACTGGCCGCTCGCAAGGCACGCGAGACCGCACGACGCAAGAGCGTGTTCGAGTCCGCTGCGATGCCCGACAAGCTCAAGGACTGCACCAGCAAGGATCCCTCGATCAGCGAGATCTTCCTCGTGGAGGGTGACTCGGCCGGTGGCTCGGCGGTGCAGGGACGCGATCCGCACACGCAGGCGATCCTCGCCCTGCGCGGCAAGATCCTCAACGTCGAGCGTGCCCGTCTCGACAAGGCACTCGCGAACCGTGAGGTCCAGGCGATGATCCAGGCCTTCGGCACAGGCATCGGCGAGGACTTCGACATCGAGAAGGCGCGCTATCACAAGATCGTGCTGATGGCCGATGCCGATGTCGACGGCCAGCACATCACGACGCTGCTGCTCACGCTGCTGTTCCGCTACATGCGAGGACTCATCGAGGCAGGCTTCGTCTACCTCGCGATGCCGCCGCTCTACCGCCTCAAGTGGTCGAACCAGCCGCACGAGTACGTGTTCAGCGATGCCGAGCGCGATGCCCTGCTGAAGTTCGGTCTCGACAACGGCAAGCGCATCCCGAAGGACGCCGGCATCCAGCGCTACAAGGGTCTCGGCGAGATGAACGCCAAGGAGCTGTGGGAGACCACCATGGATCACACCACGCGGACGCTCCGCCAGGTGACCATCGAGGATGCCGCGGCAGCCGATGAGATCTTCAGTGTGCTGATGGGGGAAGACGTCGAGTCGCGACGCAGCTTCATCCAGCGCAACGCCAAGGACGTCCGCTTCCTCGACATCTAATACAGGCGAGCGCAGCGAGCAACCCTGGTCGTTGAGCGAGCGAAGCGAGTCGAAACGTCGCGAGCCGCTCTCAGAAACCAACGAAGAGAAGACAAATGACTGACGAAGTACGCCCCGAGCCCCCGGCGCACGATCACGGCAAGATCGACCAGGTCGACCTGCAGTCCGAGATGCAGCGCAGCTATCTCGACTACGCGATGGCCGTGATCGTCGGCCGCGCTCTCCCCGACGTGCGCGACGGGCTGAAGCCCGTGCACCGCCGAGTGATCTACGGCATGTACGACGGTGGATTCCGCCCCGACAAGTCGTTCTCCAAGTGCGCGCGTGTCGTCGGCGAGGTCATGGGTCAGTATCACCCGCACGGTGATTCGGCGATCTACGACGCTCTCGTCCGTCTCGTGCAGCCGTGGGCCCTGCGATACCCGCTCGCGCTGGGTCAGGGAAACTTCGGATCTCCCGGCAACATGGGCGCCGCGGCCCCTCGGTACACCGAGACCAAGATGGCCCCTCTCGCGCTCGAGATGGTGCGCGACATCGAAGAAGACACCGTCGACTTCCAGGACAACTACGACGGGCAGACCCAGGAGCCGACCGTGCTCCCGGCGCGGTTCCCGAACCTGCTGGTGAACGGCTCGGTCGGCATCGCCGTCGGCATGGCCACGAACATCCCCCCGCACAACCTGCGCGAGGTGTCTGCTGCTGCACTCTGGGCTCTCGACAACCCCGGCCTGCCGCGTGATGAGCTTCTCGATGGGCTGATCCAGCGCATCCCCGGGCCGGACTTCCCGACCGGGGCGCAGATCCTCGGCACCAAGGGGATCCACGAGGCGTACCGCACGGGTCGCGGATCGATCACCATGCGCGCCGTCGTCAACGTCGAGGAGATCCAGGGACGCACCTGCCTCGTCATCACGGAGCTGCCGTACCAGGTCAACCCCGACAACGTCGCCGTGAAGATCGGCGATCTCGTGCGCGACGGCAAGATCAGCGGCATCGCCGACATCCGTGACGAGTCCTCGGACCGCACGGGTCAGCGTCTCGTCGTCGTGCTCAAGCGCGACGCCGTCGCCAAGGTCGTGCTGAACAACCTGTACAAGCACACGCAGCTGCAGGAGAACTTCGGTGCGAACATGCTCGCCATCGTCGACGGTGTGCCGCGCACGCTGGCGATCGACGGGTTCGTCACCTACTGGATCACCCATCAGCTCGAAGTCATCGTGCGCCGCACGCGTTTCCGTCTGGCGAAGGCCGAACGTCGCATGCACATCCTTCGCGGATACCTGAAGGCACTGGATGCCCTCGACGAGGTCATCGCCTTGATCCGTCGGTCGGCGACCGTCGACGATGCCCGCGAAGGGCTCAAGACGCTCCTCGACATCGATGACGACCAGGCGCAGGCCATCCTCGACATGCAGCTGCGTCGTCTCGCGGCACTCGAGCGGCAGAAGATCCTCGACGAGGCAGCCGAGCTCGAGAGGCTCATCGCCGAGTACAACGCGATCCTCGCCGACGAGTCGCTGCAGCGTGACATCATCCGCGAAGAGCTGACCGGCATCGTCGACCGCTTCGGCGATGAGCGCCGCACGCACATCCTGCACGGTTTCGACGGCGACGTCTCGATGGAAGACCTCATCGCGGAAGAGGAGATGGTCGTCACCATCACCCGCGCCGGGTACATCAAGCGCACCCGCAGCGACAACTACCGTTCGCAGCACCGCGGCGGCAAGGGAATCAAGGGTGCTCAGCTGCGTGCGGACGACATCGTCGAGCACTTCTTCGTGACGACGACGCACCACTGGCTGCTGTTCTTCACCGACAAGGGGCGCGTGTATCGCGCCAAGACCTATGAGGTCCCCGAGGCGGGCCGCGACGCGAAGGGGACGCACGTCGCGAACCTGCTCGCTCTGCAGCCCGACGAGAACATCGCGCAGGTGCTCGACATCCGCGACTACGAGGTCGCCGACTATCTCGTGCTCGCGACGCGTGACGGTCTCGTGAAGAAGACCAGCCTCGCCAGCTACGACACCAACCGCCAGGGCGGCGTCATCGCGATCCGTCTGAACGACGAGGACGAACTCGTCTCGGCTCTGATGGTCAATGCCGAAGACGACATCCTGCTCATCAGCCGTAAGGGAATGTCGGTGCGGTTCAGCGCCACCGACGAGGCGCTTCGCCCGATGGGTCGTGCCACCGCAGGTGTCAAGGGAATGAAGTTCCGCGACGGCGACAGTCTGCTGTCGGCATCCGTCGCTGCTCTCGGCCAGTTCGTGTTCGTCGTGACCGACGGCGGCTACGCCAAGCGCACCGCGATCGAGGAGTACCGCGTCCAGGGACGCGGTGGTTTCGGCATCAAGGTCGCCAAGTTGCACGACGATCGGGGCACTCTCGCGGGTGGTCTCATGGTCTCTGAGGACGACGAGGTCTTGGTGGTTCTCTCCAGCGGCAAGGTGGTACGCTCTGCCGTGGCCGAGGTGCCCGCCAAGGGCCGCGACACCATGGGAGTGGTGTTCGCACGGACGACGGAAGCCGACCGGATCCTCGCCATCGCCCGCAACGGTGAGCGGGGCCTCACCGAGGACGACGCATCGGATGAGGCGGAGGCGGATTCCCCCACCACCTCCCCCGACACGACCGAGAACCCTGAGGAAGCAGACGCATGAGCACGGTAGCCGACAAGCTGGCCAAGAAGTCGACCCGTAAGACCGGAGGCAAGCAGGTTCGCCTGCGTCTCGTCTACGTCGACTTCTGGTCGGCAGTGAAGCTCTCTTTCCTGGGAGCCGTCGCGCTCGCGATCGTCACCATGGTGTCGTTCTTCCTGATCTACCTCGTGCTGCAGGCGACCAACGTCATCAGTCAGGCCGACGAATTCGTCGGCACGATCACCAGCGACTCCGTGCGGATCTCCGAGCTGGCGGGTCTTCCGCAGGTGATGGCCTTCGCGGCTGTCGTCTCGATCCTCAATCTGATCGTCTTCACGGTGCTCGGCGCCGTCGTGGCCGGCATCTACAACGTGGCGGTGAAGGTGACCGGCGGTCTCCTCGTCGGCTTCACGTCGAACTGAGCGGCTGCCACAGACGTTTTCAGAAGAAGGGCGGATGCTTCGGCATCCGCCCTTCTTGCGTGTCAGAACTCGTGTGTCTACACGATGCCGGTCGTGCCGAGCAGCGTTCCGATCAGCCAGGTGGCGAGCAGGGCGAGCGCGCCTCCGACGACGAGACGGAGTGAGGCTCGCGCGGCGGGCGATCCGCCGATCCTCGCCGACACGGTTCCCGTGAGGGCGAGCGCGAGCAGCACGGCCACGAAGGTGACCGGAACCCGCCACTCGGGTGGTGGCAGCAGGATGGCGAGCAGTGGGAGCAGCGCTCCGAGAGTGAAGGCGACGGCTGACGACAGTGCGGCCTGCCAGGGGCTCACCAGGTCGTCCTGATCGATGCCGAGTTCGACCTCGAGATGCGCGGCGAGGGCATCGTGGGCGGTGAGCTCCCGCGCGACCGCTTGCGCCGTCTCGTCGCTGAGTCCTCGCTCGCGATAGAGCCCGGCGAGTTCCGCGAGCTCGGCGTCGGGCATCGTCGCCAACTCGTCGCGCTCCTTGGCGATCAATGCGCGTTCGCTGTCGCGTTGACTGCTGACCGAGACGTACTCACCGAGGGCCATCGAGATCGCCCCGCCCACGAGACCGGCGAGTCCCGCGGTGAGCAGGGCGGCATTGTCGGTCGTGGCGCCCGCCACACCGACGAGCAGGGACGCCACCGAGACGATGCCGTCGTTGGCCCCGAGCACGCCGGCGCGGAGCCAGTTGAGACGTTGGCCGACCCCTGCTCCGTGCGGTTCACCCTCATGTGCGGTCATGCGCTCAGTGAACCAGATCGGTCGGAGGTGCGCGCCCCCTTCCGCTCCGGCGACGACGCGAGACCCAGGCGCGCTCGATCGGTAGGGAAAACCCGAAGGAGGGTGTCGGGATGCCTCGGTGTCGGCGTGATCAGCACGGCCGTACCTTGGAGACATGACGACACAGACTGCCACGCCACCACCGGCGACGGCCACGAAGCCGCCGCTGCGCATCGTGCTCTCGATCCTGCATCTGGCGGGCATCGGGGTCATCGGTGGGTTCATCTTCGCGACCCTCTCCGGACTCCTCGGTACGGGCCTCGGACTGCTCTTCGCCGCAGGCATCGGAGTCGTGCTCCTCGTCGGGCTCGTCTACGCCCTGTTCGGCGTCGGCTGGTTCGAGGTCGCCAGGGTGGGAGCGCTCTACAAGACCCGCATCGCTCCGCTGCGGTGGCGACCACGCGACCGTCCCGGATTCGTCGGGTGGTTGCGTTCACTCGGACGCCAGGCGATCGACGGCCGCATGTGGCGTGCGCTCGCGAACTTCGCGATCACGGCCATCCTCGGATGGATCGTGCTGCGACTCGCGTGGGGTGTCGTCTGGTCGATCGTGATCTGCTTCGCTCCTGTGGCCGGAACCGACACCGTGATCGGACCGTTCGGTGGTGGTGGGATCGACGCCGCCTGGGCACCGCTCATCGGAATCCTCGGAATCGCGGCCTCGATCGCCGGCATGATCGGGCTGGCTCTGCTCAACCGCGTGATCTCACTCGCGATCGTGGTCCGCAGCCGAGAGACCGAACTCACCGAGCGTGTGCGCACCACCACCGCCCAGCGCGAGGGGGCCGTGCGTGCCGCCGACCTCGAGCGCACACGTATCGAGCGGGACCTGCACGACGGCGTACAGCCTCGGCTCGTGTCGGTCGGGATGACGCTGGGCCTCGCCCAGCAGAAGATCGACAGCGACCCGGCTGTCGCGAAGGAGCTGATCTCCGAGGCGCACACCTCGACCAAGGCAGCCATCACCGAGCTGCGACAGCTCGCCCGAGGCATCCACGCGTCGGTACTCGACGACCGCGGCCTCGACGCCGCGCTGTCGGCGCTCGCCAGCCGCTCCCACATTCCTGTGATCCTCGACGTCCGCATGGACCCTTCGACGGGCTCAGGGAACCAGCGGCCATGTCGAGACGCCGAGGCCGCCGTGTACTTCTCGATCGCCGAGTCGCTCACCAATGCGGCCAAGCACTCCCGTGCCAGTGAGACGCGCGTCACCGTGCGATTGCGAGAAGGCGATGTCCTCTGGGCACGTGTCGAAGACAACGGCATGGGCGGCGCTCAGGTGCAGCCCGGCGGCGGGCTCGACGGCATCGCCAATCGCATCCTGGCCGCCGGTGGCACATTCCGTCTGGAGAGTCCTCTCGGCGGACCGACCAGCCTGGAGGTGAATGTGCCATGCGCATCCTGATCTGCGAAGACTCCGTTCTGCTGCGAGAGGGCCTGGTGCGTCTGCTCGAGGACGCGGGTCACAGCGTGGTCGCGGCACTGCCCGACACCGAGGGGCTCGCCGAGGCCGTCGCCGACACCGACCCCGAGCTCTGCATCCTCGACGTCCGGCTGCCGCCGACGTTCACCGACGAGGGGATCCGCGCCGCACTGGCGCTGCGAGACACCCACCCGGCTCTGCCTCTGCTCGTGCTCTCGCAGTACGTCGAGGAGCGGTATGCATCAGACCTGATCTCGGCGCAGGGTGGCCCTCTGGGATACCTGCTGAAGGATCGTGTCGCCGATGTGTCGGAGTTCCTGGCCTCGGTGCAGAGGATCTCCGAGGGCGCCACAGTGCTCGACCCGGAGGTCGTCGCCCAGCTCCTGACCCGTCGCAATCGGGACGACAGGATGCAGAGGCTCACCGAGCGTGAGCGCACCGTGCTGGCACTGATCGCCGAGGGCAAGTCGAACCAGGCCATCGCGAGCCTGCTCTTCCTCTCGGAGGCGAGTGTCGAGAAGCACATCACCGCGATCTTCCAGAAGTTGGGCTTCGAACAGGGCGAGTCGGGCAACCGTCGAGTGCTGGCGGCTCTCGCACACATCGAGAACACGGGCGGCACACCGCCGACCGGACAGACAGGAGTGGGACGATGACCACCAGCAACGATGACCCTCAGGGCGGTCAGACGTCGTACACACCGCCGCCGGCATCCACGCCCGGTGCGCCCGGTTCGCCGACGGCGGCCGAGCCTCAGCCCGCGACCCCGACGCAGGCGACGTCCGGCGGAACCGGACCGTCGTCGGGCGCGAGGGCGATCATGATCGTGACTGCGATCGTGGGTGGGATCGCACTGCTCGGCTCGGGAGCGACCGCCGCGGTCGCCGCGACGGGCGGTCTGGTCGCATCATCGAACGAGCGTGCGGACTCGGTGCAGACCGAAGACGTCTCAGGGCTTCAGGGCGTCGACCTCGATGTGGATGCCGGCAACATGCGCATCGAATTCGGTGACGTCGATGAGGCGGAACTGTCGGTCACCAACGGACGCGGTTCGGGATGGACCCTCGACAGGGACGGTGACGACCTGGTCGTCCGCAGCCCGGAGTTCCGGTTCGGATGGTGGTTCGGGAGCTGGTTCGGCGACGAGGAATCGGCCGTGCTCACCCTCCCGCAGAACCTGCGAGAGGCGGCGCTCGATGCCGAACTGACTCTCGATGCGGGAAGCGTCGACGTGATCGGCGACTTCGGCGCACTCGACATCACGGTCAACGCCGGAGCACTCGACATCGAGGGCGCCGCGAGCAGCGTGAGCATCGACATGAGCGCCGGCCGTGCCGATGCCTCTCTCGCAGACGTCGACGAGGCCGACCTCAGCGTCTCGGCGGGCGACCTCAACGTCGAGCTGACCGGCACGGCGCCCTCGCAGACGACGATCGATGTCAGTGCCGGATCCCTCGATCTCACCGTTCCTGACGAGTCGTACTCGATCATCCAGGACGTCAGTGCAGGATCGCTCGACGCACGCGTCGATCAGTCAGGAACCGCTCGCCACACGATCGAGGTCTCGCTCTCTGCGGGCAGTGCCACGATCCGTCCGGGCAGCTGATGCGCATCGAGGGCGGGGGTCTGTTCGGGTCCCCGCCCTCGATTGGGATTTTCGCCAGAACTCCGGTAAAGTTCTGGAGGTTGACGGGCCCATAGCTCAGGCGGTTAGAGCGCTTCACTGATAATGAAGAGGTCCCAGGTTCAAGTCCTGGTGGGCCCACTCATCAACTAAATGAATACCCTCACGGGGCCTTAGCTCAGTTGGTAGAGCGCCTGCTTTGCAAGCAGGATGTCAGGAGTTCGAATCTCCTAGGCTCCACACTGTGTTGAGACAGTTCGAGAAGGCCCCGCCTAGTGCGGGGCCTCCTCGTTTCTGCAGGTCTTTCGTGTTCAGGGAATCGTCTGCTCTGAGAACTCGTTCGTCGCGGTGTCGCAGGTCGTGATGCGCCACACGGCGTCTCCGTCGTCCATGACTCGCGCCATCTCGACGATCAGCGGACTCGGCCACTGCTCCCCCGAGGCCATCGCCGCCAGGAGCGCGCCGGACCCGTCGCTCTGCTCCGCCTCGGTGAGCTGCACATCGCCGGAGGACCGGATCTCGAAGGTGCGGACGTCGACGATCGACTCCATACCGAGACTCGGATCGTCGACGCGCTCTCCCCACATGTCGGTCGCGCTCGAGGCGCTGCGGATGCGCCAGACCCACTGTTCGTCCAGATACTCGAGGCGGAGCCCGACGACGCTTCCCCCTACGGCCTCCGACTCCGAGGGCAGCGACTCGAGGAAGTCCGTCGGCCAGGAGAACTCCGCGGGCATGCAGGTGCCCGGATAGTTCTCGCCGACGGCCTGCGGGGGAGCCGGGGTGGAGGTGGCAGCCGAGCATCCGGCTGTGACGCCGACCATCCCGACGATCATCGTCACGGCGACCACACACGCTTTTCGCTTCATCGTCTCTCCCCGTCCGGCGCCCAGAGCCTAGCCGACGATCTGCGTCGACACTCCCCTCCACAGGTGTTAACAACCCTGTTAACAACTGTCGCGGTCACCGATGGACTCGTGCCTCGAGAGCGAGGATGAGCGTGTGACCAGGGAATTCATCCACAGCTGTGGATGAATCTGTTAACAACTCGGATGTCCGCATATCTGCTCGGTGAGCCTTTGATTGCTCCGCGACGTGCCGTCGTGCGTGCGTAGGATTGTCCGATGCCACCTGCGCGAACTCCTGCTCTCGGCGCCGTAGCCCTCCTTGCCGCGCTGCTCCTCGCATCGTGCGCGTCGGGGCCGGTCGCGGAGACTCCCACGCCGACTCCGGTTCCGACGCCGGCGTACTCCGATCCGACCGTCTCGATCACCTACGAGAAGGACGGCGAGACCCATGAGCTGGTGGGGCATCCGAACAAGCCGCTCTGCGACTGGGACGGCGTCATCAATGTGATCGGCGAGGACCTTCTGGTGCCGAACGGCGTCACCGTGCAGTACGACGAGGACGCCGAATCGAGCGTCTCGGCCTGGGTGGGAGACGATGGGGTCGCGGCGATGTTCCAGTCGCGCGGCGAGGTGTCGATCGTGCGGGGTGACGAGACGTCGGTGCTGTTCGTCACCGACCTCGAGGGACATGCCGACATCGCCCCTCGAGAGGTCGGCGTTCCCGCATCGATCAACACGGTCACGGGCGAGTTCGAGCGGGTCGACGCGACCCTGACGTTCGCGGTGACCTGCCCGAATGACTGAGCCCAGCGCAGACGCGCCCCGGTGCTCGCGCCGAACGCACACCTCGGGCTACCCTGAGACGACAAACGATCGGGGGGATCGTGGACGATTTCGACTTTTGGCTCGACCCGGATGGTCTCGACAACCAGGCGGCCGCGCTCGACACCTGGCGTGATGCCATAGCCGAGATCGCCACATCGGGTCTCGTGCCGATCGTCATCAACGGTCTGCCCGGCGCCTCCGTCTACTCGAGTGCGACCACTGTGGCGATGAGTGTGCACACGGGCTTGCTGCAGTGGACCGCTCACATGCAGAACGTCTTCGAGTCGGTGTCCACCGAGCTGCGGAGTGTGGCATCCGAGGGTCGCGAACTCGATCTGAACAGAGCGGCACGCTTCGATCTCATCGATCCCACCGAGTACAACGGCAACGATCCGACCCCCGGCGACGCGATCAACAAGTCGGGAAAGCCCAGCATCACCCCCGAATGGGATAGACCCCCGGACTCGGACTTCATGCCGGCACCGAAGTGGCAACCCGTCAACGGCTCGTCCTTCTATTTCGATTCCGGTTCGAGCGCGTTCAGCGAGTCGGATGCCTTCACCACGCCGCTGTTCAGCAACATCGTGATCGATCCGGTCGGCGACATCAAAGAAGCACTCGGGCAGATGGGCGTCACGCGGGCGCGGGACGTCCTCATGGAGGGCTTCGGTGGAGGATGGGGAGCGCTGAGGCGCTACTCCTCGGTGCTCGACGGGATGAGCCGGTTCCTGATCGACATGCACTCCAGCCTGCTGCAGGTCGTCGGAGGAGTAGCGCTCTACTGGCAGGGGTACTCGGCGAACAGCGCGAACGAGTATCTGAACGACCTTCTCGATGTCATCAAGGGCGCCGCCGACGGATGCACTCGCGTCTCGGAGGAGATCACCACCTTCTGTGACGCCGTGGTGTCGGCGGCAGAGATCATCGGCGGGATCCTCGAGGACCTCGCCATCGACGCCTACATCGCCGCCCTCGGCATCGCAGCGGGCAAGAAGGTGAGCGTCGTCGGCTGGCTGCTCGGCGGAGGTGCGATCGCATCGGGAGCGAAGAAGTGGCTCGACATCACCGGCAAGATCTCCGACATGCAGACTCTGGTCGACGCGATGACGACAGCGAAGGACCTCGGCACGAAGCTCAGCGACATCACCGCATCCCTTCACATTCCCGAGATGGTGGAGACGTAATGAGCCTCGACGATGATGCTTCGGAATACCGCGAGCGGCTTCGGCCGCGGACCGGGTTCGACGTTCGTGAACCCGAGTTGATCCCGGGTCTTCCCACCACCTCCGAGGCCCACGTCGCCGTGCGCGATCTGCTGCGCGAGGTGGCGGGGTCCTCTGCCATGACCGATGACATGCGTGAGGCCGCGGATCGGGTGCTGAGCGGACGGATGAGCGCGGAGCAGTTGATGAGACTCGGTGGCCTGAGAGAGTACCGCTCGCAGAGGTCGGACGCTACGGAGAACGAGGGCATCGTATGGCGATGAGAGTGAACAGCGCACCGTTGAACGAGATGTGCCGCCGGATCGATGACGAGTTCGACGCGATGGAACGATCCCTCGAGCGTCTGCGTACCCAGGCTGCCGCTCTGGAGTCGCAGTGGAACGGCGAGGCTCGCGAGGCCTTCCACCGGTCTTACGCCGCAGCGCAGTCGTCGCTCTCGGCGATGCGTGCTCTGGGCTCGGGCATCACCGTCCAGGTGCGCGAGCATGTCGAGGACATCGGTGCCGTCGACCGTCGACGGGCCAGCGCCTGGCGGCGCTGAGCCCCTCTGTCACGTCGGAGCCACGATCGCAACCCCCCTTCCGGGGTCTCGACTCGGCACGTAGCGTGATGACCATGACTGCGACGAAGACGATGATCCAGACAGAGGCCATCTTCGACTCGGCGAGCTATCTCCTCGCGCAGGATCAGGATGTCCCGGAGCTGCGTCGTCGCATCGAGGAGGCGGTGGCGACCTCGGGTGCCTTCGTGGACTTCGTGGTCGTCGGCAACCGCCAGGTGAGCGTGCTCATCACACGGCAGAGCCGAGTCACGATCAGCGTGTCGACGGTGGCCTTCGACGAACGCGACACCGGAGACCTCGACTTCCCGTACGGCGGGTACTACGACATCCTCTGACCGGAGTCGGGCGGCACTCGCGCGATGCGCACCGGACCACGAGCTTCTCGGATGCTCACGGGTTCGCTCTTCTGCGTGACGATGACCTCACCGCGGTCGGCGAGGACGGCGGTGACTCTGCGGACGTCGGGCATCAGCGAACGCCACGACTCGCCGCCGACCGTGCGAGCCACATCGCTCGGGCAGATCGACGACTGTTCACGCTTGCGCGTCAGAGAGCGGATGGCCGCGCCTATGCGCTCGTCGAACGCCTCGCCGGTGCGCTCCTCCCACCAGGGTGCCCCGCGTTCACCGAGGGCCGTCTTCGCATCCTGAACCCGACGTCGCGCGTCGGATTCCGATGCCTTGACCGCTCTACGAGCCGCCATCAGCTCGTCCACGAGTTCCTGGCGGATCCCCTCGGGGATCGAGGGGTCGGTCGCCCGCCAACGCCGCCCGTCGATGACCATGTGGTGGCCATCTTCGGTGCGCTCGGGCGTGGTACCACCGTCGGCCCGCTCACGGTCGTCGGATGTCATGAACGAAGTATCGTGCGTGACAACGCGCCGCTCCTACGGTCTTGACACCGACGCGGATGCCATCCGCTCAGGCTCCGACTGCTCTGAGTTCGTGAGGTGCGACGTTCAGACGCTCGCACCCGTCAGCGGTCACGACGACGATGTCCTCGATGCGGGCACCCCACTCCCCGCCGAAGTAGATGCCGGGTTCGATGCTGAACGCCATGCCCGCGCGCAGCACGAGGTCGCTGCCCGGTGCGATGTACGGCTCTTCGTGCACCGAGACGCCGATGCCGTGGCCCGTGCGGTGCAGGAACGCCTCGCCGAGCCCGGCATCCGTCAAGACCTGTCTCGCGGCAGCATCCACCTCCTGCGCCGTCGCACCCGGTCGCACGGAGTCGACCGCGGCCTGCTGCGCGCGCACGAGCACGGCGATCCGCTCGGCCGCATCGCTGTCGGGCGTCCCGACCACGTACGTCCTGGTGCTGTCGGAGTTGTAGCCGCTGGGCACCGCGCCGCCGATGTCGACGACCACGATGTCGCCCTCGCCGATCACGCGGTCCGACACCTCGTGGTGCGGGTCGGCGCCGTGGGGACCCGAGCCGACGATCACGAACTCGACCGTGCGGTGACCTTCGGCGACGATCGCCTCGGCGATGTCGGCCGCGACCTCGCGCTCCGTGCGTCCGGCGCGCAGCCACTCCGGTACCCGGAGATGCACGGCGTCGATCGCCGCCCCGGCCCTGCGCAGCTCGGTGACTTCGTCTGCATCCTTGATCATGCGGCTCTCGCGCAGCACGGGTGTCGCGAGCTCGACGCGCACGCCGAGCCGATCGGCGAGGGGGATGACGTGCAGAGCGGGGAGCGCATCGGAGACGCCGACCCGGGAGACTGTGCCGAGAGCCGCGGCCACGAGATCGTAGGGATTCTCGCCGTCGACCCAATCGGACACCGCGAGACCGAGCTCACCGACCGCCGTGGCCCGCACCTTCGCCAGTTCCATCCGCGGCACCACGATCGTGGGCGCGTGGCCGGACCCGAGCACGAGTGCTGTGAGCCGCTCGATCGTGTCGCCCTCGACACCGACCAGATACTGCAGGTCGGGTCCGGGGCCGACCACGATCGCGTCGAGACCGGCATCGGCGGCGAGGGACGCCGCCCGGTCGAGTCGAGCGGAGTAGACGGAGGCGGGGAACGGCAGTGTGCTCACGGCATCCACGCTACTGCGCACGACCCCACCCGGGAACGGCTTCAGCTCACCGCGAGACGAATGCGGTCGGTGAGCGCCTTGCGGTTCGCGGCCGAGAGATCGAGTAGGGCATAGGCGGTCGGCCACATCGTGCCGTCATCGAGGTTCGAGATCGGCTCGAAACCGAAGGTGCCGTAGCGGACCTTGAACTTGCTGGCCGGCTGGAAGAAGCAGAGCACCTTGCCGTCCTTGCCCCACGCCGGCATGCCGTAATAGGTGCGGGGCATGAGCTCGGGGGCGACCTCGGTCACGAGCGCGTGCAGTGCCAGCGACAGCTCGCGATCCTTGTCATCGGGCAGCTTCGCGACGGCTGCTTCGAGGTCTGCGACACCCTCGGCGCGAACTTCCTCCGGGCTCTTCTTCGCGCGCGACCTCGACTTGCGCTTGTCGGCCGCAGCCTCTTTCATGGCCTCGCGCTCTTCGGCGCTGAAGTTCTTCTCGTTGTCAGCCATGGCCGACTCCTTTCATCGTGTGATCTGCGGTGGATCTCACACTACGGATGCTGCGCCGCGCTGTGCTTCTTGATTCGTGATCGATCGGCCGTCACATGATGGTCGACACGAACCAGATGCGATTATGGTGAGGGCATGGATATGCGCGTCGCGGCATACGCCGTCGTCACGGATGACGACGGGCGCATCCTGCTGGCGCGATGGACCGAGGGGCGACGGGTCGCGTGGACCATGCCGGGCGGTGGTCTGGAGGCGGGCGAGGCGCCGGAAGACGCCGTCAGGCGCGAGCTTCGCGAAGAGACCGGGTACACCGTCAGGGTCGGCGAGCTGCTCGGCATCCACTCCCGGGTGATACCCGCGGGTCAGCGCGTCAACGCATCCGACGAACCGCTGCACACCCTGCGCATCGTCTATCGCGCGGTCGTCAGCGGGGGAAAGCTGCGCTTCGAGACCAACGGTTCCACGGATATGGCGGAGTGGTTCAGTCTCAAGTCCGTCTCCGATCTGCAGAGAGTGAAGCTCGTCGACATCGCGCTGAAGATGGCAGGAATTCTCTGACGACCTGGGGCTTTCGCCTCAGTCGCGCGGCACTTCAGGGAGAGAGATGTCGGCTACGGTCGCGTCGTATGCCGCGATGAGCTCGTCGGAATCGACGAAGAGGCTGTAGCCGTGCGCTCCGGCGCCCATCGCGATGCGCTGACCGACGATCGACTCGTCGGCATAGACGGGCCAGTCGGTCGTGCTTCCGATCGGAACGATCGTGCCGCGTTCGTATCCGGTGGCTGCAAGCGCGAGTTCGGGCTCGGGCAGGCGGAGCTTGTTGACGCCGACGACGGCTCGAAGCTTCGGCCAGGAGATCGAGCGACCGCCCGGCACGAGTGCGAAGAGATAGGTGTCGTCGGATCGCTTGACGACCAGCGTCTTCACGATGCCGGAGGGCAGGATGCCGAGCAGTTCGGCGGCCTCCTCGAGGCTGCGAGCCGCCGGCCGTTCGCGGATCTCGATCTCGAGGTCACGCGAGGCGGCGGCATCCCGCACGCGCGCAAGCGGATCCCCCGGCGCGGCGGCCGAGGGATCAGAGCTCGACGTCACGCGTCGGGAGCCGAGAGCGGGTCGTCGGCGACCCAGAGCTCGTCGTCGGCGCGCAGTGCCTGCCATGCGGCGTACAGCACGCCTGCGGCTGCGGCGACACCGAGGATGACCGCGATGACCGAACCGATGCCGGGGCCCTTGGGCTCGGGCTTGGTGGCCTTCCTGACCTTCTTGACGACACCCTCGCGCTTGGCGTTCGCGACGTCCCACGCGGTGAGTGCGGTGCCGACGACGCCGCCGACGATCGGGACGACCTTGTCGTCGACCACGTGGTGACCGAAGCGCACGCCACGGTCGACGACCGGCTGCACGCGACGGTTGTAGGTGTCCTGCACGACAGGACCGACCTGCTCACGGCCGAAGTGGCCGAGCTGACGACCGGCCTCGCGGGCGACGTCGGCGGCGTGGCCGACGAGAACCTGCTGGTTCTCCCAGAGCTGGTTGGCGTCGTTCTGAAGACGACGCAGTTCCTTCTTCCGCTTGCGGCTGATGCTCACGATGCTCTCCTGTCGATTGGAGTACGGGTTCCCCATCTTGCCACGGGAGGCTGGAAGGGGGAGGGAATCGCCGAACCCTTGCGCTGAGCGGTGAACAGCGCTAGTTCACGCCGTACACATCGGAAGCTCTGCGAGAATGAAGGCATGGCTCACGCTTCTCATGTCGCAACACTGCACACCAACCACGGTGACATCGTCATCAACCTCTTCGGCGACCACGCCCCGAAGACGGTCAAGAACTTCGTCGGTCTGGCCGACGGCACCCAGGAGTGGACGCACCCCGCCACCGGCAAGCCGGGCGAGGGCGCTCTCTACAAGGATGTCGTCTTCCACCGCATCATCCCGAACTTCATGATCCAGGGCGGCGACCCGCTCGGACAGGGCGTCGGCGGCCCCGGCTACAACTTCGACGACGAGATCAACATGGAGCTCAACTTCAACGAGCCCTACATCCTCGCCATGGCGAACGCGGGCCTTCGTCGCAATGCCATCACGGGCAAGCCCGAGGGCACCAACGGCTCGCAGTTCTTCATCACGACCGACCCCACCCCCTGGCTCCAGGGCAAGCACACGATCTTCGGCGAGGTCGCCGACGACGCCTCGAAGGCTGTCGTCGACAAGATCGCCGCTGTGCCGACGGCCGCGGGCGACCGTCCGATCGAGCCGGTCGTGCTGCAGTCGATCGACATCGTCGCGGCCTGACGCCGACGCTGGCCGATCCGGATGACCACGCCTGAGTTCGCGGACAACCGCGACAACTTCTGCTACCGGCATCCGGATCGGCAGAGCTTCGTGCTCTGCCAGCGGTGCCTGCGCACCATCTGCCCCGAATGCCAGACGCAGGCGGCCGTCGGGGTGATCTGCCCCGAATGCATGGCGGCAGAGCGCAAGAACCGCACCCCCGCGCAGAAGCGCGCCGAGCGCCGCTGGCGCAGCAGGCCCGCGATGGCGACCGCGCGCGGCGGCAAGCCCGTCGTCACCTACGCACTGCTGCTGATCACCTCCATCATCGGCCTGCTGCAGCTGGTACCCGGCATGGGCAGCGCCATCACCCAGCAGCTGCTCTTCGCCGCCGCCTACCTCTACCCCGATCTCTCGCTCTACCCGTTCGAGCCCTGGCGGCTGCTCACCGCGGTCTTCGTGCACGGCGGTTTCATCCATCTCGCGCTCAACATGCTGGCGCTGTGGATGCTGGGGCAGAACCTCGAACCCATGCTGGGTCGGGTCCGCTACCTCGCCCTGTATCTGATCAGCGGCATCGGTGGTTCAGTGGCCGTCGCCCTCATCGCGCCGGGCACCGCCACGGTCGGCGCCTCCGGGGCGATCTTCGGACTCATGGCCGCGCTGCTCATCATCGGCAGGCATCTGGGGGCGAACGTCACCGGGATCCTCGTGATCCTCGGCATCAACTTCGTCATCGGCTTCTTCATCGGCGGCATCGCCTGGCAGGCGCACCTCGGTGGAGCGATCGTGGGCGCACTGGTCGCCTTCATCCTCACCCGCACCCGCCGACGCGAGCAGCGCACCCTGCAGATCGTGCTGCTCTCTGCGGTCGTCGTGGCGCTTCTGGTGATCGTCGCCTTCGTGCCCCCGCTGCTGATCACGTCGGTTTACACCTGATCGGGAGTTGTTAACAGGGTTGTTAACGGGTGTGAATAACATCTGTGTAATTCTCCCCATGTTGGGGATAACCTGTGGATAACTCTGCTGGACACGCGAAGAAGGCCCCTCTCGCCGGAGCGAGAGGGGCCTTCAGTACGTGAGGGGCGGGCGTCAGCGCCAGCGGGTGGTCATCAGGAAGCCGATCAGGGCGATTCCCAGGCCGATCGCGAGATTCCAGTTGTCGAGACCGGGGATCGGGAACTGCATCCCGGAGATGTAGAACACGAGGATCCAGGCGAGACCGAGCAGCATGAATCCGACCATCACCGGCTTGAACCACACGGCGTTGGGGGCGGTGTCGCCTTCGCTGCGCGGTGCTTCGGGTTCTTCGATCTTGCGGTCACGTGCCATTCCGACATTGTACCCATGACTTCTTTCCACCGTGGGACCGGGTCTCACGGGCCGTTCGTTCAGTCGAGCGGGATAGGATCGCGCCATGACTGCATCCGTCGTCTCGGGGGAGCGACGCGTACGGCATCGCCGCCCTCGATCGCGCGCCACGTTCACGAGCGTTCTCGGCGAGCTCCTGCTCACCGCCGGCGTGGTCGTGCTGCTGTTCGTCGCCTGGCAGATGTGGATCGGCGACATCATCATCAGTGCGCAGAAGAATGACGAGGGCGCCCAGATGTCGCAGCAGCTCGCTGAGGCACCGGCCCCCGAGCCGCCTCCTCTCGTCGAAGCCGAAGACGGGACGACCTATTACGAGCCGGTGGTCCCCGCCGCCCCCGCCGATGCGCAGTGGTTCGCCCAGATGCATATCCCGCGCTTCGGTTCGGAGTACAACGTCGGGATCTACGGCGGCACGAGCCGCGCTCGCACGCTCGACGATCTCGGCATCGGCGTCTACACGGACTCGAAGATGCCCGGCGAGGTCGGCAACTTCGCGATGGCGGGGCACCGCACCACCTGGGGAAAGCCTTTCAACCAGGTCGACAAGCTGCAGCTGGGCGATGCGATCGTCGTCGAGACACCGGACGGGTGGTTCACGTATCGCTTCCGCACTCTCGAGTACGTCAAGCCCTCGCAGACCGAGGTGCTCCTCGACGTGCCGCAGATGCCTGGCGTCGAGACAGGTGAGCGCTACATCACACTGACCGCCTGCTCGCCCCTCTACTCCCTCGCGGAGCGCATCGTCGCCTACGGCGTCTTCGAGAGCTTCCAGCCCCGCGCTGAGGGGCCACCCGCCGCACTCACCGACCCGCCGCCTCCGCCGGCCGCACCGTCGATCTAGCCGAAGGGAACGACGACACATGTACTCGGCACTCTGGCGCATCCTCCCCGGACCGTGGTGGCTTCGGCTCTTCATCGTGCTCGCGCTGGTCGCGGCCGTCCTTTACGGGCTCTTCTGGTTCGTGTTCCCCTGGGTCAGCCCGCTCATCACGCCCGGCGAGGTCGACCTCGAATGACCCGCGTGCTCGTCGTGGACAACCACGACAGCTTCGTGCACACCCTCATCGGGTATCTGCGTGAGCTCGGTGCCGACGTCACCCTGATCGAGTCGGATGCCGTGGGCGTCGACGAACTCGTCGAACTCGTTCCTCAGTTCGACGGCGTGATGATCTCGCCGGGGCCGGGCACCCCTCGAGGCGCCGGCGTGACGGTGGATGCGGTGCGGATCGCAGCCCGACTGGGCGCGCCCCTGCTCGGGGTATGCCTCGGGCATCAGGCGATCGGCGAAGCTTTCGGTGCACCCGTGACCGAGGCGCCCGAGCTCATGCACGGAATGGTCTCGACCGTCGTTCATGACGGCTCGCGCCTGTTCGACGGGATCCCCTCACCGTTCGACGTGGGGCGGTATCACTCGCTCGCACTCGCCGAGGGCGACCTGCCCGCCGAACTGCGTGTCACGGCGCGCACCGACAGCGGCACCGTCATGGCCGTCACCCACACCGACCTGCCGATCGTCGGAGTGCAGTTCCACCCCGAGAGCGTGCTCACCGAAGGCGGCTACCGACTGCTGGCCAACTGGCTCACGCAGTGCGGAGATCAGGATGCCGTCGACCGAGCCACGCAGCTGCATCCGCTGCACCGTTGACCGGGCCTTCGGTCGGAACAGGAACGGGACCCGCGGAGGCGGGTCGCCGGCTCATTCCGGAGGTGTCCCGCAGAAGCGCAGTTCGACAGTCGAGCCGATCGGCACATCGCCCGGA
Source organism: Microbacterium sp. AC145 (assembly GCF_979258505.1). NCBI lineage: Bacteria > Bacillati > Actinomycetota > Actinomycetes > Micrococcales > Microbacteriaceae > Microbacterium > Microbacterium sp. AC145. Next base: position 3,205,118 of record NZ_OZ409859.1, on the reverse strand, counting down.
GCCGCCGACATCGACGACACCGTCGGAGGGCTGACAGGTGTGCAGTCGCTGAGTTCCACGGGCTGCGCCTGGAGTCCGAGAGTCTCGAGCTCGTCGGTCGCCGCCTGCACGGTCCACCCTGACATGTCACGGATGGTGACCCGGCCGCTGGCGACCACGAGGTTCACGACGGTCTTGGGAGCGACCTCGGCGTCGGGCTCTTCGCTCGCCTCCATGACGGTGTCGGCGGCGAGGCCCTTGTCGTTCCGAGGCGTGACCGTGCCGAGTTGCAGACCGGCAGTGGCCAAGGCATCCTTCGCCGCGGTGAGCGACAGACCGGTCAGCGTCGGCACGACGACCGTCTCCTTGCCGGAAGAGACGTAGACGGTCACGGAGTCGCCCTCGCTCACGGCGGTGCCGGAAGCCGGGTCGGTGCGGGTGACGTTGCCTTCGACGATGTCGGTGCTCGATTCGAGCACGAGGTTCGCGGTGAGGTCGAGTTCGCTGAGGTCTTCTTGAGCGCGCTCCGACGACACGTTCACGAGGTCGGGGACGGTGCGCGAGCTGGTCGGCACGTCGTTCGGGTTCATGCTGATCGTCCACACCCAGAACAGCACCGACACGAGCAGCACGGCGAGCAACGCCACACCCGCCCAGATCCAGGCCACCGGCGGGCCGGACTGGGTTCGCGTCATCGTGTTGTCGGTGCTCAGCTGTCGCAGAGACCTCGCGGTCTCCTGCGCCTGGCGCGGGCTGGGGCCGTACAGCTCGCTCGTCAGGGCGCCGAGCTCCTTGCGGCTCGGGGCACGACCGGCGACCGCCGCATCGAGGGCCGCGCGGAAGTGCGCGGCATCCGGATACCGCTGGTACGGGTCTTTCGCGAGGGCGCGGAGCACGATCGGGTCGAGGGCCCCCGGTGAATCCTCGTTGACCTCGGTCGGCGGTACCGGGGTCTCGCTGACGTGCTGGTAGGCGACGGCCACCGGAGACTCACCGCGGAACGGCTGACGTCCGGTGAGGAGCTCGTAGAGCACGACGCCGGTGGAGTAGAGGTCTGCGCGTGCGTCGACCGGCTCGCCCTTGGCCTGCTCGGGGGAGAAGTACGCGGCGGTGCCGATGATCTGCGTCGTCTCGGCCACCGTCGACGACGAGTCGGACACGGCTCGGGCGATGCCGAAGTCCATGACCTTGACCTGGCCCTTTTCGGTGACCATGACGTTGCCGGGCTTGATGTCGCGGTGCACGACGCCCGCCCGGTGGGAGTAGTCGAGCGCTTCGAGGATGCCGTCGACGTAGCGCACGGCGTCTTCGACAGGCACCGGACCCTTCGCGATGATGTCTTTCAGCAGCGTGCCGCTGATGAGCTCCATCACGATGTACGGCGGCTCGTCGGACCCGGCACCCGTGGTCGACGGATCACCCGCGTCGTAGACGCGAACGATCGAGGGGTGCGACATGCGAGACGCGGACTGCGCCTCGAGCCGGAACCGGGTGCGGAACGCAGTGTCTCTCGCGAGCTCGGGATCGAGGATCTTGATGGCCACCTGGCGGCCGAGTGTCAGATCGTAGCCTCGATACACCTTGGCCATGCCGCCATGCCCGATGAGCTCATCGACGCGGTAGCGTCCCGCGATGATGCGTGGCTCTGTCGACACGTACTGACCCCCTGATTACGACCTGGTGAATGCTCTCAGACTACGACGCCAACTTGCTAGTCGGCTGTGGCGGTACCCGAGCCGTCGGCGCCCGTCGTCGTGGTCGCGGTGCCGGTTCCGCCGTTCGCGCTCCCCGTTCCGCCGGTCGTCGTGCCGTTCCCGTTCGCCGTCGCCGTTCCGGCTGCGGCGTCCTCTTCCTCTTCCGCAGCAGTGATCTGCACCGCCATCTGCGGGGAGTTCCCCGAGGGACGGTCGCCGCAGAACGCGCGGTACGTGGCGGTCACCTGCAGCGCGGGGTCGTCGGCAGGAGTGATCTGGGCGTTCAGCTCGCCCTGGAAGCTCCGTGTCGTCTTGCCGTCGCTGAAGGTCGCGTTCGTGATCGTGACCTCGTACGAGCTGAGCGCGTCTGCGCCAGACGGGCACGAGAACGCGGTCCAGTTCAGGGTGATGGGCTCAGCCGCGACGGGCGTACCCGAGAGGCTCGGAGCCGATGCCGGCGCGCCGATGTTCACCCGGGGAGCGTAGGCGGTCAGGGTGATCGCGTCGCCCTCTTCGAGGAGTCCACGCGGCTCCACCGACTCGACGACGTCGACGAGCTCGTCGGACGGCGCGGGAGTCGTGCCGACGCGGCACTGCGGCACGAGGCCGGCCTCGGCGGCGGCTGCAAGGGCCTCCTGGCAGGGCATCCCGATGAGTCCCAGCGCGTCGACGTTGATCGGCGTCGCACTCGGAGTGGGCGTCTGCGAGGGGGTGGGCGTCTGCGACTGAGTGGTGGGGGGCGGGGTGGTCGCGTCGGCGTCGGGGTCGCCCTGGTTCATGAGGGCGAACACGGTGCCGCCGAGCACGATGACGAGCAACGCGATCAGCGCGACGAGCGGCCATGTCCAGGGACTGCGCTTCTTCTTCTTCTCGCCGTCGACCTCGTCCTCTGCGGCGGCCCCGGTGGGGAGCTGCGCCGTGGTGGGGAGGATGCGAGTGGTGCCGTCGTCTCCGGTGGCGGCCAGCATCCGAGTCGCGTCGTCGCCGCCGGCGACTCCACCGGTGGCGATGGCAGGCACGGCGATCGCGGCGGAGTTGAGGTCACCGCGGCGCAGAGCCTGCGCGGCACGGGCGACGGTGGCCGACGATGACGGGCGGTCTGCCGGCTTCTTGGCGATCATCGCCATGACCAGGTTCTGCACCGGGATCGGAACCGTCGGCGGCAGCGGCGGGGGCTGCTCGTTGATCTGGGCCATCGCGATGGCCACCTGCGACTCACCCGTGAACGGGCGCTTGCCGGCGAGGCACTCGTAGGCGACGATTCCCAGAGAGTAGGTGTCGGTGGCGGGCGAGGCGGGGTGGCCCGACGCCTGCTCAGGCGACAGGTACTGCACCGTTCCCATGACCTGACCGGTCGCGGTGAGGGGCACCTGGTCGGCGATGCGGGCGATGCCGAAGTCGGTGATCTTGACGCGCCCGTCGGGCGTGATCAGCAGGTTTCCCGGCTTGATGTCTCGGTGCACGAGGCCTGCCGCATGGGCGGCCTGCAGTGCGGATGCGGTCTGCGCGACGATGTCGAGAGTCTTGTCGGCGCTCAGCGAGCCGTCGCGCTCGATGATCGTCGACAGCGCCTCTCCGGGCACGAGCTCCATGACGAGGAACGCGCTGCCGTTCTCCTCGCCGTAGTCGAAGACGCTGGCGATGCCCTCGTGGTTGACGAGTGCGGCGTGGCGCGCCTCAGCGCGGAACCGCTCGAGGAACCCGGGGTCACCCATGTACTCGTCTTTGAGGATCTTGATCGCGACGGTACGTCCGATGACGTGATCCGTCGCTTCCCACACCTCGCCCATGCCGCCGATCGCAATACGCGACTGCAGCTCGTAGCGACCACCGAACGACACACCCTGCGTCGGTCTCATCTGCCCAGCACCGCCTCTATGACCTTCTTTGCAATCGGAGCGGCGATGGTGTCGCCGGATCCTGACTGCCCCTGTCCGCCGCCGTCTTCGACGAGGACCGCTACTGCGACCGCCGGGTCGTCTGCCGGTGCGAATCCGGAGAACCACAGCGTGTACGGCTTGTTGTCGCCGTTCTCTGTCGTCCCGGTCTTACCGGCCACATCGACCCCGTCTATTCTTGCACCCTGCGCCGCGCCCGTTGAGACGCTCGCGACCATCGACGCGGTGATCTCGTCGGCGATCGTCTCGTCGAACGCGCGACCGTACTCCGTGTCGTCGTACGAGCGCACGACCGACAGGTCGTTGCCGATCACGGTGTCGACGAGCCGAGGGTTCATGACCACGCCGTCATTCCCGATTCCTGCTGCGACCATCGCGATCTGCAGCGGCGTCGCCGTGACCTGGCCCTGGCCGAATCCGGTGAGTGCCGTCTGCGGGTCGTTGAGCCCGGAAGGGTAGCTCGAGGGCGTGGACTCGAGCGGGGTGGAGAAGCTCTGGTTCCATCCGAACTTCTCCGCCATCTCGCGGATCTTGTCATCGCCCAGCTGCACGGCGAGCTCGGCCATCGGGATGTTGCAACTCAGCCGGATGGCCTCGGCGATCGTCACGGTCTCACCCGGCCCGCACGTGCCGCCCCAGGCGTTCGCGACGGTGTTGCTCGACTGCGGCAGCTGGTAGCGAGCGGGGTTCGGCAGTGTCGAGTCCGGCGTGAAGTCGCCGCTCGCATAGGCCGCGGCCGCCACCACCAGCTTGAACGTCGATCCCGGGGGGTTCAGATCGCCGGCGATCGCGCGATTCGACAGCGGCTTCAGCGGGTCTTCGACGAGCTGGTCGTAGGTCGCGTTCGCGGCATCCGCATCATGGGTCGCGAGCGAGTTCGTGTCGAACCCGGGCGTGGACACCATCGCGAGGATGCGACCGGTCTTGGGCTCGATCGCCACGACCGCACCGTTCAGCCCCTGCAGCGCGTCGTACGCGGCGCGCTGCGCGGCGGTGTCGAGCGAGAGTTCGACACCGAAGCCGGTCTGCGGCTGGCCGGACAGGATCCGCTCGATGTCGGAGAAGAAAGCGCTGGAACCGGTACCCGAGAGATCGGCGTTGAGTGCCCGCTCGATACCGGTCGCCGACTGCAGCGCCGGGTTGAAGTAGCCGGTCACCGGCTCCCACATCGCGGCATCCGTGTACACCCGCTGGAACTGGTAGCGGTCGTCGGAAGGCACCGACGAGGCGATCGCCACGTCGTCGACGATGATCGAGCCGCGCTGGATCTCGTAGCTGTCGAGCAGGGTGCGCCGGTTGTTGCTGTCCTGTGCGAGGCTGTCGGCCTCGACGACCTGGATCCAGCTGGTCGCGACGAACAACGACAGGAACATGAACAGCATCACGATGCTGAGGCGGCGGAGTTCTTTGGTCATGCGACGCCCCCTTGCACGAGTCGGTCGTTGAGCGAGCGGAGCGACACGAAACGCCCTGAGAAGGCACGCATCAGCCGATCACCGTCCTCGGTTGGCGGCGGACACCGTCGGAGATGCGCAGCAGGATCGCGACGATCAGCCAGTTGGCCACCAGTGACGATCCGCCGGCGGCGAGGAACGGGGTGGTGAGACCGGTGAGCGGGATCACGCGCGTCACACCGCCGACCATGATGAACACCTGCAGCGCGATCGTGAAGGCGAGGCCGGTGGCCAGGAGCTTTCCGAAGTCGTCTTGGCCGGCGAGTCCGATGCGGATGCCGCGGCTGATGAACACCATGTACAGGCAGAGGATGGCGAAGAGGCCGATCAGGCCGATCTCCTCGCCGAGGCTCGTGATGATGTAGTCGCTGTGCGCGAGGGGCGTGACGTCCGGGCGTCCCTGGCCCCAACCGGTTCCGAGCAGACCGCCGTGTGCGAGCCCGAACAGGCCCTGCATCGGCTGGAATCCGGCATCTTCCGGATCGACCTGCGAGGGATCGAACAGGAAGAGCCAGTTGATGAAGCGCCCGCGCACGTAGCTGAGGATCTGGGTCGCCACGGCCACGCCGGCAGCGACCAGGGCGAGGCCGATGAGCACCCAGCTGGTCTTGCCCGTCGCGACGTAGAGCATCGCGACGAACATGCCGAAGATGAGGGTTCCGGTGCCGAGGTCGCGCTGGATCACGATGATCCCGAGCGAGATGGCCCACACGACGAGCACCGGGCCGAGTTCGCGCATGCGCGGCCACGTGATGCCGAGGAATCGCGTGCCCACCGAGGTGAGGCTCTCGCGCGTGCGCACCAGGTAGCCCGCGAAGAAGATCGCGAGGCAGATCTTCGCGAGCTCGCCGGGCTGGAACGCGAACATCCCACCGAGCGAGACCCACACCTGCGCGTTGGCGTCGGGGATGCGCAGACCCGGGACGAAGGGGAGCAGCAGCAGCAGGATGCCGGAGAGGCCGAAGATGTAGGTGTACCGGAACAGCACCCGGTAGTTGCGCAGCAGGATGACGACCGTGATCGCTCCGGCGAGGGAGATCGCGGTCCAGGCGAGCTGCTTGGTCGAGTAGGCGTTCCACCCGGTGAGCGACTCGGCGATGTCGATGCGGTAGATCATCGAGATGCCGAGACCGGTCAGCAGGGTCGCGATCGGCAGCACGAACGGGTCGGCATCCGACGCCACGGCCCGCAGCACGAAGTGCAGGGCGAACGCGAGCACCGCGAGACCGCCGCCGATCGCGAGGATCATCGGGTCGATCAGCCCGAGAGCACCCAGCTGCACGAGAGTGAGGGAGGCTCCGCTGATCGCGACGGCGAAGAGCAGCAGCCAGAACTCGCGGTTGCGCTGCGTCTGCGGCATCCGCATCTTTTTGAGGGCCTTGATGACGCTGGTGTCGGCCGAGACGTCGGTGCTCATCCGGCTCCGTCCGTCGGCTCGGGGCTCGGAGTCGGCACGGGCGTCGGCAACGGGGTCGAGTCGTCGTTGACGGGCTCGTCTGCCGGGCGCAGTCGCGCGACGATCGCCTCCGCGTCGGAGAGCGAGCGGGCCGTGATCGTGCGCTCCACCGAATCGCGCTGGTACGGAGGCAGGTCCGCGAGCAGGATGTCGGTGTCCTGCAGCGGCGTCGAGAGCACGATCGGGCCGATGTTCTGCTGGACTCCCTGGTAGATCACGACGCTGTCCTCGTCGGCGCCGACGAAATAGCGGGTCTGAGTCCAGCTGTAGGCGGCGAAGACGGCGAACGCGAGTGCGGCCAGAACGACCAGCATCCCCGCGATCCAGCCGAGTCGCCGCCGACGGGCACGCCGGCGGTCTTCTTCGATGAGCTCTTCGAGGTACTCGGGGGCCGGCTCGAAGTGGCTGGGTTCGTTCGCCGCCTGACGCACCGGATGCAGCCAGCTGCTGCGCGGCGCCCGTACCGGCGGCACGGTGATGTTCTCGGGGTTCGAGGCGGATCCGACGATCGTCGCGGTGCCGGAATGCATCGCGTGCTGACCGCCGACGTCGACGAGCACGATCGTGACGTTGTCGGGGGCGCCGCCGTCGAGCGCCTGCTTGAGCAGGTTGTCGGCGGTGCGGCCGGGAGCCATGCCGAGACGCATCGCCTTGAGGATGTGCGCCTCATCGACGACACCCGAGAGCCCGTCGGAGCACAGCAGCCACCGGTCGCCCGGCTGCGTGTGCATGACGAACATGTCGAGCTCGGGATCGGCGTCCATGTCGCTGAGCACCCGCATGAGCACCGAACGACGCGGGTGATAGCGCGCCTCTTCGGGGGTGATGCGGCCGGAATCGACCAGACGCTGCACGAAGGTGTGGTCTGCCGTGATCTGCGTGACCGCGTCGTCGCGGTAGAGATAGATGCGCGAGTCGCCGATGTGGCCGATGACGGCGTAGTCGTCGACCATGATGATCGCGCTGAGCGTGGTGCCGAGGCCCGCGAGCTCGGGGCGGTCCTTCGCGGCGCGGATCAGATCGCCGGCGGCAGTGGTGGCAGCCGCCTGAAGCGACGCCTGGGCGTCGTCGACCGTCGAGTACGGCTGGTCGAGCGGCTGCATCCGATGGATCGCGATGCTCGAGGCGACGTCGCCGCCGGCGTGGCCGCCCATGCCGTCGGCGACGACGAACAGGTTCGCCCCGGAGTATCCGGAGTCCTGATTGTTGGAGCGGACCTTCCCGGTGTGGGAGATCGCGACGCTCGAGCCTTCGAAGACCATGCCGGGGTCAGGCTCGCAGCTCGAAGGTCGTGGCGCCCACCTTGATGGGAGTGCCGAGCGAGAGCGAGACCGGGTTGCCGCTCACGCGCTGGCCGGCGACGAACGTGCCGTTGGTCGAGTCGAGGTCCTGGATCGCCCAGCTGTCTCCCCGAAGCAGCAGTCGGGCGTGGTGGCTCGACGTGTAGTCGTCTCGGATGACCAGAGCGGAGTCGCTCGATCGCCCGATCGTCAGAGTGTCGTTGCCCAGGGCGAGTTCGAGTCCGGCCTTCGGGCCCGAGGTGATGACGAGGCGCTTCGCGGTGGCGATCGTCGCGGGTCCCGTGGTCGCGGGCTTCGCTGCGGCGGGTCGCGCGGGAGCCGGGGGAGTGGAGGGGGCAGGCGCTGCGGCGGCGTCACCCTCGGCGGGCACCTTGCGCACCTTCATGCCGAACAGGTCGGCACGGAGCGAATAGACGACGCCGAACACGAAGAACCACAGCAGCAGGAGGAACCCGATGCGCAGCAGAAGCAGGACGAGCTCGCTGGGCGTTGTCACGAGATGGCTCCGAACGCACGGGTCGCGTCGTCGTCGCGCGGGCGCGGCGGACGGGACGGAGTGGCGACGGGCACGACGCGGAACACGAGGTCGGTGCGGCCGATCGTGATGGTCGTGTCACTGGGGAGCGATGCCTCGCGCACCTTCTGGCCGTCGACCTTGGTGCCGTTGGTGGAGCCGAGGTCGCGCATCATGGCGCGCTCGCCGTCCCACAGCACTTCGACGTGCTTACGGCTGGATCCGGCATCCGAGATGGTGACGTCGGCGTCGCTTCCGCGCCCGATGACGGTGCGGGCGCGCGTGATCGAGTGACGGCGACCGTCGACGTCGATCACGGCCTGCCAGTTCACGCGCCCTTCGACGGTGCCGGAGCTGATGTTGACGGTGCCCGTGGCGATCTTGTCGTCGGCCTCGAGTGAGATCGAGAGGGGGCCGGCGAAGCTGTAGCCCTGCGATTTGCCGTGCTTCGTGAGCAGCGCATGCAGTTCGTCGGTCAGTGCGCCGCCCAGGCTGCGCATGCGCTCGGCGTCGTCGGTGCTCAGGCGCACCACATAGCTGTTGGGCGCGATGATGCGGTCGCGGCTCACCACAGCCGCGTTGGTGTCGGCCTCGCGGCGCAGGGCCGAGGCGATCTCCACGGGCTGGATGCCGCTGCGGAAGGTCTTCGCGAAGGCGCTGTTCACAGCGCGCTCGAGACCCTTCTCAAAGCTGTCAAGTAGTCCCACTGGGCTCCTCTGGCATGCCGACCGGTAGGGACATCGTAGCCAGGTGTTCTGGGTGTACGCCGTCGAGGGCCGTGATTCCGGGTGTCTTGGCGGGTTCGGGGGGTTTGGTTTCGGGGTGGCGTGGGGAGGTGCTCACCCTGTCGGGCGGTGATCTCCCTGTCGGGCGGACGCATCGCGCGGCATCCACCGCCCAACAGGGAGACTGCCGCTCATCGCGGTGTGGCGCCGGTTTCATCGCGGGGCGGAACGCGTGATATCCTCGCAAAGTTGACTTCTTCGGAACGAGACACTCGCGCGAGTGGCGGAATGGTAGACGCGCTGGCTTCAGGTGCCAGTGTTCGCAAGGACGTGGGGGTTCGAGTCCCCCCTCGCGCACAGAGGATCATCGCGATCCTCAGCAGACATCGTTTGCGATGAAGGCCCGGTTCACTTCTGTGAACCGGGCCTTTTCGTCTCCGGACTGGGACGCCCGAGTCTCAGCCGCGGAAGCGAGTCAACGCCGCGTTGATCTCGTCGGGGTAATACGGCTGGAGGTCGCTTAGAGCAGGCCTCTGGAGCGGGATGAGTTCATGGCGCGGCGGGTAGGTGCGGTGGCCGGTGAGGGCGAGATGCATCAGTGAGTCCGCGTACGTCTCGGCGCTCACGCTGCCCGAGGCGTTCCATGCAAAGCCCTCCCAGCCGGGCTCGACGGTGAGAGGGTCGAATCCGAAACGGGCGATGCGTGCCGCGGACTCCTCATCCACACGGGTGTCGCTGCGCGCTGCTCGGCGGACGACGACGCGAACGGCGAAGAGCGACACGGCGAGGGCGAGGAAGACGACGGCCCACGTCCAGCTGGCGGATGAAGCGCTCACGGGAGCGATCGCAGCACAGTCCCTGTCGGACAGGAGGAGGTTGTCGGGATCCTCGAGGATCGCGAGGCACTGCTCGTAGGTCATCAGTCCCGCATCGGGGATCCGCACCTGTTCGAGAAAGCCCTGGAAGAGCGCAATCACAGCCATCACTCCGGCGAGCACGAGCGAGACGACGGCGCCGACACGGAGCCAGGGACGCGTCAGCAACGCGGCTCGCTTCGCGAGGCGAGCCTTCTCATCGTCAGGCACCTCTGACTGGAAGCGGCCGATCACCTGCGCCCAGGCCTGCTGCCATTCGGTGCGACGGCCGCGGATCAGCTGAGCGAGGGGCACAGCCTGATCACGCCACGAGGTGAATGCCGCGCCGTCGGGGGTCTGCCGCCACATGGCGAACTGCTGCACCTGAGCCTGCTCGGCCATCGCGCGCTGCACTTCGAGCTGCTCCTGCGCGGCGCGAGCGGCGCGTGCGCTCTGGAGGACATTGACGGCCTGGAAGCCGGCACCCACCCATGCGCCGGTGGCAGCCGACTGCGCAGCACGGGCCGTCGCCGCCCCGTGGTGGGCGGCACTGGCTGCGGAATCGGCCGTAGCCTTCGCGTTCCGCTCGATGTTGTACAGGGAGTCGCGGACCATGGGGGACCTTTCGATGGTGGGCTCGGGGACCACTATCGGGACGAGGGGGAGATCGTGAAACCCTCGCGCTCGCCGCGAACGGCTACCGCTCTGCGCGCCGACGGCCGATCGCGAAGTCCGCCACAGCGGCGGTGCCGGCGCCCAGCGCGTAAGCGACCAGGTCGCCTGGATCGAAGCCGACCCCCAGCATGAGTCGCACCGGCCAGAAGCTCTGCGCCCACAGTGCAGGCAGTCCGGTCAGCTGGAAGACCTCGATCGCGATGCAGATTGTCAGTGCAATCACGCCGACGAGCACGACGCTCGCGCGCGGGAAGGCGATGGCGATGACGAGATAGACCATGACGGCGTAGAGGGCGTCACCGGCTCGGTCGGCGAGAGGTCCGGTCCCCAGGAGATGTGTGAGGAGACCTGCCACGATCGCCAGGATGGCGGCTGCCAGCAGGCGCCAGCGTCGAGCGGCTGTGCCGGACTCACGCGACGCGGGGGAGTGCATCCGTTCACCCTAGATCGCCGCGGTCGGATGCAGCGAGCAACCGACACGAACCGGCGATTGGGTCAGTTCTCGGTCAGGACGGGCCTCCCGCGCTTCTTCTGCGTGCGATTGAGTTGACGGGAGAGCGGATACTTCTCGTCGAGTCGGGGTTCCAGCACGATGCGCTGAAGAGCGATGATCGCGATGAGCCCGCCCGACCAATAGGCGATGATGACGGCTGCGCCCGCGCCGCCCAGCAGGAAGCTGAGGATCGTCACAGCGGTCCCGACGCCGATGTAGAGCATCCGCCACGAGCGGAGTGCGCGGTTGCGCGCGGCCTGCTGCTCGTCGATGCGCCGATCGAGCGACTCGAGACGATCGGTCTCGTCCATCTCGTCAGAGGGCTGGAAGAGGTCGGTGACGCTCACGCTGAGGGCATTGGCGATCAGCGCGAGGGACTCGAGACTGGCGTCCTGCCCGGCCTCCAGTCGTTGCACGGTGCGGAGTCCGACGCCGCTCTCGAAGGACAGCTTCTCCTGCGTCCATCCCTGGTCGCGTCGGAGTTCGGGGATTCGTGTGATGTTCATGTCTCCATCGTTTCCGCCTGCCCGGACGACGCACCACGCCATCCACCCGCCATCCTGCCGTCAGTCGCCCGCCACCGATCCGCCAACGCGCTGCGGATCCGAGATCGAGTGGTGCGGGACCCGGTCCGGGAGCAATGGCCTAGCATCGACGTGTTCGACGAGATGGGCGGTGCACGTGTGACGAAGCCGGTGTATGTGGTGGGTTCCGCCAACGTCGACCGTTGCTATTCGGTCATCTCTTTTCCTCGAGCGGGTGAGACGCTGAATGCGACCGCGTACACGGAATCGCTCGGCGGCAAGGGCGCCAATCAGGCGGCTGCGGCGGCGCTCGCCGGGGGTGCGGTGCGATTCGTCGGCGCTGTCGGTGACGACGCGGGAGGAGCATCCGTCGTCGATGCTCTGCGGGCCCGGGGCGTCGACACCTCGCATCTCGAACGACACGAGCGAACGGCCACCGGCAACGCCGCGGTCGTGGTCGATGAGACGGGGGAGAACCTGATCATCGTCGCGGGCGGCGCGAACCTTTTGGTCTCGGGCGCCGACGTGCGTGCGGCTCTGAGCGGTGCCGAGGCGGGTTCGCTCATCGTGGCGCAGGGGGAGATTCCGGTGGAGGCGATCGCCGCGGCGGCCGAGACTGCCGAGAAGCACGGCCTGGCGTTCGTGCTGAACCTCGCACCTTTCGTGCCGCTCGAGGAGTGGATCCTCCGTGCCGCCTCGCTGCTCGTGGTCAACGCGACCGAAGCGACCGACGCCGCCACCCACCTCGGGCTCGGGCAGTCGTCGGATGCGGTGGATGCGGCGTCGCGACTGCGTGACCATCTGGGGATCGACGTCGTCGCGACCCTCGGAGGCGACGGATGCGTCGTGATGCCGCAGTCGGGCGGCTCGACATCGATCCCCTCACCCGACGTCGCGCGGGTCGTCGACACGACAGGGGCGGGCGACGCCTTCGTCGGCATCCTTGCGGCGAGGCTGGCTCGCGGCGATGCGCTTCTCGAGTCCGCGCGGGTCGCCACCCTCGGAGCATCTTTCGCAGTGCAGCGACGCGGCACCACCGATTCGTATCCCGACGCCGCGCAGCTCGACTCGCTCGCAGCGGGGCTCTCCGAGTGACGGAGAGCACGTCGCGGGCCGTCTTCCGCGAGCGGAGCACGGGCCCGAGGTGGATGGTCGTCGCCGGCATCATCACCCTCGCGCTGCTGCTCTTCGTGATGTGGCTGGCGATCCCTGAGCTGATCGCGGCACCGGAGAAGCTGAACGCCGGCCTCGTCGCGCTGCTGGCCATGTCGACCGTGATGGTCGTCATCGCGGTCGTCCTCCTCATCACGCGACGATCGACCATCGTGATCACCGAGACTCACGTCGATGCGCATCTCGACCCATTCCGGATCATGCATATACCTCTTGAAGCGATCGAAGCGGTCGACGTCATCCCTGTCGACTTCAGTGATTCGCGGGGCTGGGGCTGGCGACTGGTAGGTACGGAGCAGTACCTGATGTGGTCAGGCGGACCCGCGGTGCGGTTGACCCTCACCAAGGGGCGGTCGCGCGTGCTCCGAAGCGACCGCGCCGGCGAGATGGTGGCCGCCGTCGCGCGCGTCAGATCCGACCCCCGTCACGGCTGACCACGGCAGACTGGACGTGACGGTATCCCCCACGTCAGGAGACGGAATGACAGATCAGCCCCGCAAGGCGCCCAGCCAGGCAGTACTGACGGTGCAGGAGGTGGAGCAGATCAGCCCGGACCTGATCCGCGTCACCGCTGGCGGAGACGGGTACGAGGCGTTCACCGACAACCCCTCGACGGACAAGTACGTGAAGATCCTGTTCGCCGATCCGAGTCACGGCCTCACGCCGCCCTACGACCTCGCGCAGCTGCGCGCCGACAGCCCGGAGAAGCTCCCCACTCGGCGGACGTACACGGTGCGAGCATCGGATGCCGCGCGCCAGCGCCTGGTGATCGACTTCGTCGTGCACGGCGACGAAGGCGTGGCCGGCCCCTGGGCGCGTCGCGCGCAGCCGGGGGACACGCTGGTCGTGAGCGGAGCAGGGGGTGGCTACGCTCCCGACCCGTCGGCGCCGTGGCATCTGCTGATCGGCGACCACACTGCCCTCCCGGCGATCTCGTCGGCGGTCGAGGCGTTCTCGCCGGATGCCGTCGGGCACATCGTGCTGTCGATCATGGATCCCGCCGACCGCATCCTGCCCGAGGTTCCGGCAGGGGTGCTGGTGCACTGGACGCAGACGGATGAGGAGCTGCTGACGGTCATCGCGAGCCTCGAGTGGAGAGACGGGCACCCGGGCGTCTTCGCTCACGGTGAGCGCGGAACGGTCAAGGCCGTGCGGGCGCTGCTCAAGGAGCACGACGTGCCGCGCGAGCATCTCTCGATCTCGGCCTACTGGGCGCGCGGACGCGCGGAAGACCAGTTCCAGGCCGAGAAGCGCGAGCCGATCGGGCAGATCGAGTAGACGGCCAGAGAGACCATTTCGTGACGGTCGCGTCATGAAACGGTCGGAGCGGCGTCTTGTTCAATGGCGATGCGACATCGGACTCGTGATCTGATGTCACAGCGCCGCGCGCACGGCGCTGTCGCTCCGGGGGGAGCACATCTCCGTTCGCGTTCTGAGGTGGCGGGCGCCGTGGGGGCCCCGCCACCTCAACTCTGACGAGCGTCTGAGATCTTCGAGACCGCGATCTTCCTCGTCGAGCCGTGAGCTGTCAACCGCCGTGCGCTCGCCGCGGTGCGGGTGGATCATGGGGCGATCGGACACGAAATCAGGAGGGCACCATGACGAACATCGATGCATTCGCGAACAGCCTGCCGCCGGAGATGCCGGGCGTCCCGCCGGTCGACGACTTCAGTGACGGCACTTTTCCCACTGATACCGAGGCGCCGGAGACGCAGGGCGAAGATCCGCTCGAGGCAGAGCTGGGTGACGACGGCCAGGGGGATCTCGCCCCGGAAGACGAACCGGATGCCGTCAGCGGCGACGCGCCGCGCGACCTGAGGGACGGCACCGAGTGAGTGACGGAGCGGGGCCGGAGACCAGCGACGCCCAGAAGCGCATCGCCGAGCAGATGAAGGAGCGCGGCGCCGAGGATCCGGATCTCGTGGAGGATATCCCCGCGGGCGGAGGCGGGGCGGACTCCGGCGCGGCAGAGACCGTGCGGGTCGATCCGGAATCCGGAGACGCGATCACCGATGAGTCGGTGCACAACGACGAGCCGGGCGTCGGACCGCGCCGAGCGGACTGAGCGCATGGGTCGCTGAACCTGTCGGAGGGCCTGGCGCTTCGACAGGCTCAGCGACCCACCCTGCGTAGAACGATCCGTCCTGTGTAGAGCGACCCACCCTGTGTAGAGCGACCCACCCTGCGTAGGATGCTGCCCGTGAGCGACGTACTCGACGACGGCCCCTTCTTCCACGGCACCAAGGCTGATCTGCGAGCGGGGGACCTGCTGACAGCGGGGTTCCCCTCGAACTACCGCGCCGAGATCGTGATGAACCACATCTACTTCACGGCGGTGGTCGACGGCGCGGGTCTCGCCGCTGAGCTCGCGCCGGGCGAGCGCGAACCGCGGGTCTACGAGGTCGAGGTGACGGGCGAGTTCGAGAACGACCCCAACGTCACCGACAAGAAGTTTCCCGGCAACCCGACCCGGTCGTACCGCAGCGCGGCGCCGCTGCGAGTGATCCGTGAGGTGCTCGACTGGACTCGCCTTGCGCCCGAGGCGCTCGCCGTGTGGCGGGAGCGCCTCGCGGCGATCCGCGACGATGAGCGCGGAGAGATCATCAACTGACCGGGCGGGCGCTCCAGCGGGCGAGAGCGGCGAGTGCACGATCGACGGCGACGAACACCAGACCCACGATGACGAGCGCCACCGTCAGCGCGGCGACCCACTGAGTGACCCCGAGAACGCCCAGCGCATCGACGTCCATGAACGGATACGGGTACCTCTGGCCGGGGGTGAACTCACCGCCGAGCGCCCCGTAGACGAAAGCCCACACCAGGTATGCGTAGGGGAGGAGCGTCCACAGGAGGGGATCGAACCAGCGGAAGGATCCCTTCGGCACGAAGAGGAGCCAGTCGACGATCATCAGCACGGGCGTGATGATGTGGATGAGGTTGTCGGTGAGGGAGAAGACGTCGGAGTCGCCGTCGGCGAAGCGCGTGGGCACCAGGACGATCAGGTAGATGAGCATCGTCACGGTGATCGCCATCATCACCGCACCGCTGACTCGCGCGCTCGGCGTGGAGGTGCCCGGCCGCCCGCCGTGCCGGAGATCGCGCGCGGTGCGGATGACGAGCAGCAGCATCCAGACCAGGCAGAGCAGGTTGCTGAGCATCGTGTAGAACAGCAGCGTGGTCCACGCGATCTGCCCGGTCAGGATGTCGGAGTGGCGCACGATGCCGGTCAGGATGACGCCGAGCGCGATCACGCGATAGACGAGTGCGATCGGTCGAGCGTTGATCGCGGCACGAGCGAACAGCGGCGCGCGCGGCGCCTCGGCGATGGGGTGGGCGGAAGCCGCGGACGGCGAAACAGCGGCTTTCGACATACTTCGAGGCTACGCGCCCTGGGATGGCATCTGCGCCGGATCAGCGACGTACAGGATCGGAATCCCGGTTTGAGAATCGCTCGAGCTCCTGCCTGGTCGGCGCAGCCTCCCAGTCGCCGGGCACGAGGCAGGCCATGGCGCCGCAGGCGTTGGCACGGTGCAGGGCGGCCTCGGTGTCGAGTCCCTCAAGCAGCGCACTGAGATACCCGCTGACGAATGCATCGCCCGCGCCCACCGTGTCGACGACCTCGATCGTGAAGCCCGCGGCCTCGACGACGGAGTCCGCCGTGATCACGGCAGCCCCCGCAGGGCCGAGCTTCACGACGGCCGTGGCGCAGCCGGCATCCCGGAGTCGCGCCGCAGCGTCGGCGACCGAGGCGCCCGGATACAGGATCGCGTACTCCTCCTCGCCGCCGAACACGATGTCCGACCGCTCGGCGAGTTCGCGCAGCACCGGCCCGGCGATCGATGCGGGAGCGAGGGCCGATCGGTAGTTGATGTCGAAGCTGACGACCACACCGGATGATCGCGCACGATCGATCGCCACGTGCAGAGCATCACGAGCGGTCGAGGACAGCAGCGGGGTGATGCCGGTGATGTGCAGCAGTGCCGCACCCTCCACCCACTCCGCCGGCACGTCCTGCGGGCTCAGTCGCGACCCCGCGGACCCGGCGCGGTAGTAGTGCACGGCTGTGGATGCGGCAGACGGTCGCTCCTTCACCATCAGGCCGGTCGCGGCATCCGGGTCGACGATCGCGTGCACCTCGACCCCGTCACCGCGGATCTCGCGCGCCACGCGCTCACCCAGAGAGTCGTCGCCGACGCGTCCGAGCCACGACACCGCCACGCCGAGCCGCGCGAGCCCGATCGCCACGTTGCTCTCGGCACCGCCGATGCCGAAAGCCAGCGAGGTCGCATGCCGCAGCGAGCCGATCTCGGTCGTGCGCACGAGCGCCATGGTCTCGCCGAGAGTGACGACCGACGGCATGCTCACGCGGAGTCCCGCGCGCACAGCGCGACGAACGCGGCTGCCCGCTCGCGCAGCGCGGCGAGATCGCCGCCGCTGAACGCGTCGCCGAGCAGCGGACCGCCCACGCTCACCGCGACTGCGCCGGCTTTCAGCCAGGCTTCTGCTCCGGCGAGATCGACGCCACCCGAGGGCAGCGCGACCAGGTCGGGGAACGGCCCGCGCAGATCCTTGAGGTACGAGGGTCCCACTTGCCCTGCGGGGAACACCTTGACTGCAGAGGCGCCCGCAGACCACGAGGCGAACAGCTCGGTCGGCGTGAGTCCGCCCGGGACGATCGGCACACCGGCATCCGTCGCCTGCGTGACGAACTCGGTCGACGTGATCGGCGTCACGATGTAGGCCGCGCCCACCTCGATCGCGCGTGCCAGGTCATCGGTGTTCGTGACGGTGCCGATGCCGAGGTCGATCGTGTCGCCGAACCGCGCGAGCAGGTTCGGGAAGTGCGCGAACGTGCCGGGGGTCGTGAGCGTCAGCTCGACGCTGCGGATGCCGGCATCGACGAGCACGTCGAGCACGGCGTCGTAGTCTTCGGCACGCTTCGCGCGGGCCACGACGATCAGGCGCGAGTCGACCGTGCGCTGCGGCAGGGCGAGCCGTCGGGTTTCACCAGTCATGGACGGTCCCGTCGAGCAGACGGTTCACCGGCAGATACGCCTTGGTGTACTCGTGGCCGGCCGCGGCATCCTCATCGAGGTCGACACCGAGTCCGGGCTTGTCGCCGGGGTGCAGGAATCCCTTGTCGAACGTGAAGGAGGTCTGGAACACCTCGAGCGTCTGCGCGTTGTGCGGCATGTACTCCTGGATGCCGAAGTTGTGGATCGCGAGGTCGAGGTGCAGGGCCGCGGCCATGCCGACCGGCGAGATGTCGGTCGGACCGTGGATGCCGGACTTGATGCCGTAGATCGCGGCGAAGTCGAGCAGCTTCTTCATGGCCGTGATGCCACCGGTGTGGGTGACGGCCGAGCGCACATAGTCGATCAGACGCTCGGTGATGAGGGTCTGATAGTCGAACACCGAGTTGAAGACCTCGCCGATCGCGAGCGGCGTGGTCGAGTGCTGGCGCACCAGGCGCAGCGCGGTCTGGTCTTCACCGGGGGTGCAGTCCTCGAGCCAGAACAGGTCGTAGGGCTCGATGTCCTTCGCGAAGCGCGCGGCCTCGATCGGCGACATCCGGTGGTGGCCGTCGTGCAGGATGCGCAGGTCGGTGCCGAAGTCCTCGCGGATCTTCGAGAAGATCCCGGGCATGTGGTTGAGGTAGTTGCGGGTGTCCCACGTCTCTTCACTGGGGCGATCACCCGAGCGCTTGGCGGGCTCGTAGTCGTACCGCACGCCGGGGCCGGTCGACGAGACGCCGTAGATCTGGCCGAGGCCGGGCACGCCGGTCTGCACGCGCACGGCGGTGTAACCGAGCTCTTCATAGCCGGTGATGGCGTTCTTGAGCGCCGCGTAGTCGGTGCCGGAGGCGTGGGCGTAGACGCGGACTCCCTCGCGGCTGGCGCCGCCGAGCAGCTGGTACAACGGCATCCCGGCCTTCTTGGCCTTGATGTCCCACAGCGCCATGTCGACCGCGGCGATCGCCGCCATCGTCACGGGGCCGCGTCGCCAGTACGGGCCGCGGTAGAGGTACTGCCAGGTGTCTTCGATCCGGTCTTCATCGCGGCCGACGAGCATCGAGGCGACGTGGTCGGAGAGGTACGAGGCGACGGCGAGCTCGCGCCCGTTCAGCGTGGCGTCACCCAGGCCGACGATGCCGTCGGAGGTCGTGATCTTGAGCGTGACGAAGTTGCGTCCGGGGCTGGTGATGTTGACGTCGACGATCTCGATGGTCATGTCGTTCTCCTGATGTGCGGGGGCGAGGTGTGGGGTGCGGACGTTCGGGCGTCCGCACCCCTGGTCGTGATGTGCGGGGCGATCAGATCGCGTCGCGGGGGTCCGTCAGGTCGCGGCCGGCGACCTCCGGCATCCAGATCGAGGCGATCAGCGCGCTCAGCGTGAAGATGAACAGCATGATGATGATCGGGATGAATGAGCCCGTGACGGCCGACACCCACGCGGCGGCGATGACGGGGCCTGCACCGGTCGCGATGATCGCGGCGATCTCGCGAGCCATGGCCGTGAACGTGTAGCGGTTGCGCGCACCGAACAGCTCGGGCAGCGTGAGGTTCTCGAGCGACGCGAAGCTCATCACCGCGAGGTTGTGCAGTACGACGTAGCCGATGAAGACCTGCACCGTGACACCGCTGCTGATCATGAGGATCGTCGGGATGATGATGATGAGCGCGACGATCGACCAGATCATGTACATGCGCTTGCGGCCGAAGCGGTCGCCGAGCCAGCCCGACAGTGGCACGGTGATGAAGGCGACGAGCGACGAGACGATCACGGCGTTGACGCCGATGGAGCGATCGAGCAGCAGCACGACGGTGATGTAGCTGATCAGGTAGGTCTGGATCATGCCCGAGTTGCCCGCCTGGCCGAAGCGCAGCAGCAGGGCGATCGAGAACGCCTTCCAGGGCTTGCGGTTCATCGCCTCGAGCGTGCGCACGTCGCCGGTCTCGGTGGCGAGCTGGATCGTCTCCTCGCGGGAGAGCGCCTTGCCGTCGACGACGTCGTCGCGCTCCTCGAAGACCGGGGTCTCCTTGAGGTTGAAGCGCACCCAGATCGCGAAGAGCATGATGATCGCGCTGCCGATGAACGGGATGCGCCAGGCCCAGTCGATGACTTCCTGCTCGCTGTACGCGACGAGGAGGATCGCCCAGATGCCGGACGCGAGCAGGGTTCCGCAGTTGGTGCCGAGCGCGACGAGCGAGGCGATGATGCCTCGACGCTTCGCCGGTGCGTACTCGGCGAGCATGACGCCGGCGCCCGAGATCTCGGCACCCGCACCGAAGCCCTGAGCGATGCGAAGCAGCACGAGCAGGATCGGTGCGAGCACGCCCACCTGGTTGTACGTCGGCAGGAAGCCGATGAGGGTGGTCGCGAGACCCATCAGGAGGATCGTGTAGAACAGCACCTTCGTGCGGCCGGTCTTGTCACCGAGGCGTGCGAAGAAGAACGCTCCGACGGGGCGGGCGACGTAGCCGACGCCGTAGGTGGCCATCGCGGCGACGACCGCGACTGCCGGGTTCTCGGACGAGAAGAACAGGTCGGCGAACACGAGAGCGGCTGCCAGCGAGTAGAGCTGGTAATCCATGAACTCGAGGGCCGTGCCGAGCCATCCGGAGATGGCGGCGCGAACGAGGTCGCGTACCGACCTCTTCGCTGTGGGGTCGGCGGCCGTGGCCGTCGTCTGCGGTTCTGACATGGGAGGTACTCCTTCGGACCAGGAACAGGTTGAGGTGTCGGGTGGGGTGTCGCTAGAGGGACAGCAGGACCTTCGCCGAGGCCGACGAGTCGCGAGCGAGTTCGAAGGCCTGCACGGCGTCGGATGCCGGGAGGACGTGAGAGATGACGGAGTCGAGGGCGTCGGACTCGGCCAGCAGGGCGACCGCGTCGTCGATCTCGGTGGAGAAGCGGAACGCGCCGCGGATCGTGAGCTCCTTGGCGAGCATCGGTGCGAGGTTCACTCCGATGTCGGCGTTGGGAAGCATCCCGACCTGCACGATCGAGCCGGCGCGGCGGGCTGCGCGCACGGCCTGGGTGAGCGCGACGCCGACGCCGGAGCACTCGAACACGACGTCGTAGGACTCGTTCTCGATCGTGTCGCGGCCGACGAGTGAGACCTCGGTCGCGCCGAGGGACGTCGCGCGGTCGAGGGGCTCTTCGCGCACGTCGCTGGCGCCCACGACCGATGCTCCGGCGTGGAGTGCCGCGGCGACGACGAGCAGGCCGATGGGTCCGGCTCCGATCACCAGCACCCGCTTGCCGGTGATGTCACCGGCGAGGCTCACGGCGTGGATCGCGACGGCGAGCGGCTCTGCGAGGGCTGCGCGCTCGAGCGGAAGGGATGCCGGCAGCACGCGGACCATGTGGTCTTCGACGATCAGCAGCTCGGATGCTCCGCCCTGGCGGTGCGGGTTCGCCGCGGCGCTGCCGAAGTAGTCGCCGCCGGGGCGCAGGTGCGGGTGGGCCTCGAGTCCGGTGACCTCGGGGCCGTAGCGTGCGGGATGCACGGTGACGGGCGTGCCGGGGGCCAGGCGACCCGACGGGTCGAGGTCGACGACGCCCGACAGCTCGTGGCCGGGGGTCAGGGGCTCGCGGATCGTGTACTCGCCGTTGGCACCGTGGAAGTAGTAGTGCAGGTCGGATCCGCAGATGCCGACGTAGTTCACGCGCAGGCGGACCTCGCCGTCGCCGGGGGTCGGAACCTCGCGGTCTTCCCAGCGGATGTCTTCTTTGCCGTGGATGGCGAGAGCCTTCATGGCTGCATCTCCTTCGTGCTGGTGAGTGATGATGTCGGGTTCTGCGATGCCGAGACGGCATCCGTGATCGCGGCGTCGACGCCCTGCCGACGGATGGTGTCGATCAGATCTCCGACTCGTGCGATGAAAGCATCCTCCGCCCCGAGCTCGGCCCCGAACAGGTGCAGTTCTGCGATCACGCGCTTCGCGAGCTCATGACCGTCACGGGCGGTGGCGGCGAGTCCGGCCAGGCGCTCACGGGAACCGTCGGTCATCGCGGCGGCGTGCAGGCCAGGGTCGAACCCGGGAAGCGGTGCGATGCACGAGAGGTAGCCGGCGACGGTCAGTGCGATCAGGTGCGGCATGTCGCCGCGGCCGAGCGCGAGAAGAGCGGGCTCGGGGATGCGCTGGCGCAGCTTGACCGAGCCGTCGGTGCCGACCTGGCTGGTGCGGTGGCCGAGGGCTGTGTTCTCCCAGCGCTCGAACAGCTCGGCTTCGTAGGCCCGGATGTCGACGCCGGAGGGCACCTCGATCGACGGCTCGTACTCGTCGTTCAGCACGGCACGCGCGGCCTTCGCGATGCCGTCGACGCGGATGGCCTCGGGGATCGTGCCGACGCCGGTCAGCGCGCCGAGGTAGGCGATCAGGGAGTGCGTGCCGTTGAGCAGGCGCACCTTCATCTGCTCGTAGAGCGCGACCTCGGTGGTGAAGACGGCACCGCCGGCCTCCCATGCCGGACGACCGGCAGCGAACGCGTCTTCGACGGCCCACATGGTGAACGGCTCGGCGGGCACGGGGATGTCGTCACGAGCGCCGAGCAGCGTGCTGACCCGGGTGCGGAGTTCCGGAGTCGTCGACGGGACGATGCGGTCGACCATGCTCGAGGGGAAGGTGACGCCGTGGTCGAGGAACGTCAGTGCATCCGCGCCCTCGGAGTCGGGGAGCTCCTGCAGGAACTCGCGCACGAGCTTGGCGGTGTGCTTGCCGTTGGCGGCGAGGTTGTCGCAGCTGAGGATCGAGATCGGTGCGCCCCCGGCGACGGCGCGAGCCTGCAGCCCGCGGGCGAGCTGGCCGATGGTCGAACGAGGTGCGCCGCCACGGAGGTCGGAGCGCACGGCGTCGTCATCGAGATCGAGGCGCTGGGTGGCCGGCGAGTAGCTGTAGCCGTTCTCGGTGACCGTGAGGGTGACGATGCGGATGCCGGAGTCGGCGATCTGCGCGACCACGCGCTCGGGGTGCTCGGCGCCGACGAAGGCGTCGGTGTGCACGCCGGGGATCGAGAGCGAGGTGGTGCCGGGGGCGATGGTCGCGACCGAGTAGAGCATGTCCTGCCCGTGCATCGCGTCGACGATCGAGCGCGAGCGGGATGCGACGCCGACGATGCCCCAGTCGCCTCCCGCGGCCTCGAGCGCTGCGGCGGTGTAGACCGCCTGGTGTGCGCGGTGGAAGCTGCCGAGTCCGAGGTGCAGGATGCCTGCGGCCGAGGGGGTGGCTCCGGGGGTGGCGCTCGCGGGGGTGGTGCGGCGCAGGACCGGTGTCTCGATGCTCACGCGTCGGCTCCTTCGCTCGGGCCGCGCACCCTGATGGGTGATCGGCGATGATCGTCCTGCAAACAGTGTGAATGAGTTGTACAAACTTGTCAAGCCATCTTTCATCCAGTGGCGGGACCGTAGGATGACGGGGAGGGCGGGAGCGGAACATGGCGGCGACACTGACGGATGTGGCACGGCACGCAGGCGTGTCGATCGCCACCGCGTCGCGCGCCTTCGGAGAGCCCGACCGCCTTGCACCCGGCACGCTCGGACGCGTTCTCGAAGCCGCGACCGAGCTGGGCTACGCCGCTCCGCAGGCTGCCACCGCGACCCGCACATTCGGGGTCGTCGTGCCCGATGTCGCGAACCCCGTCTACGCCACCCTGCTCAAGGCGATCCAGGGGCAGGCCTGGCACGGCCACCACCGCATCGTGCTGTTCGATGCCGATGAAGACCTGCGCCGCGAGCGAGAGCAGATCGAGCAGGCGCGCAAGCTCGACGGCATGCTGCTGTGCTCGCCGCGACTGCCCGACGAGGAGGTTCTCGCGCTCGTCGGAGATACCCCGTACGTGGTCGTCAACCGTCAGATCGACGGCGCTCCCTGCGTGCTCATGGACACCGAGAACGGGCCGGGTCAGGCCATCGAGCACCTCGCCGCCCTCGGCCACACCCACATCGCCTACGCCGCTGGTCCCCGTGGTTCGTGGGCCGACGTGCGCCGCGCAGACACGGTGGCCCGCGCGTGCGAGCGTCACGGCATCCGCCTCACCGGCCTCAGCCACCACGCCGCGTCGATCCAGGGTGGCCGAGCTGCCGCAGCCCCTGCCGCTGCGAGCGGTGCCACGGCCGTGATCGCCTACAACGACCTCGTCGCCCTCGGTCTCGAGGCGGGACTGCTCGAGCTCGGCAAACGCTGCCCCGCCGACATCAGCATCGTCGGCATCGACGACATCGACCTCGCGGGTGCGGTCACCCCGGCTCTCACGACGGTGCGGATGCCGATCGAGCGCAGCGGTGCGCTCGCCGTCGACCTGCTGCTGCAGGCGATGAACGGCACCGCGATCGACGACGTCGTGACGCTGGGGTCACAGCTGATCGTGCGCGCCTCGACCGCGGCTCCCGCCGCCTGACACTCGGCCACCGTGCCGGTCGTTGAGCGAGGACGACGAAGTCGACGGCGACGAAACGCGCTCCTCGATGCTTGAGGCCGCCTCCCGGTCGTGGCGCGTTTCGTCTCGCTGCTCCGCTGCTCGCTCAACGACCGGGTGCGACGCCGTATCCCGGTCGTTGAGCGAGGACGACGAAGTCGACCGAGACGAAACGTGCTCCTCGATGCTTAACGTCGACTCGCGCTCGTGGCGCGTTTCGTCTCGCTGCTCCGCTGCTCGCTCAACGACCGGGGATGAGGCGGCCTCGCGGTCGTGGCGCGTTTCGTCTCGCTGCTCCGCTGCTCGCTCAACGACCGGGGATGAGGCGGCCTCGCGGTCGTGGTGCGTTTCGTCTCGCTGCTCCGCTGCTCGCTCAACGACCGGGTGCGACGCCGCCTCCCGGTCGTTGAGCGAGGACGACGAAGTCGACCGAGACGAAACGCGCTCCTCGATGCTCGACGTCGCGACCGCTGAAGCACAGCCCGTCCAGCGGCAGCGGCCGCGGGCACCTCGAGCGTCACTACGCTGAAGATCACGCCCGCCGGAACATCGGCATACTGACGCACGCTGACGAAAGGTGACCGACCCATGTCGCAACCCCAGGAGCACACCCGCCAGCGAGTCGGAGACCGGGTGCCGAGGCGCTTCTGGGTGGGTGTGGTCCCGCTCGTCGTCTACATCCTGTTCGCCGCGGTGCTGGGCAACATCACCGGCTCTCTCGCTCCCGATGGTGATGTCACGGCGGAATTCGCGCTCAGCCATCTCATTCCGCTGCCGATCGCCATCGGTCTCGCACTGTGGTTCGTCTGGTGGGCGGGCTGGTGGCCTGACGTGTGGCGCAACACGTCGACGCTGCGCATGCAGCCTCGTCGCCTCTGGCTCATCGCGATCCCGGTGCTGCTGGTCGCGCTGCCGCTCGTGCAGCTGCCCGGTATTCCATGGGTGGAGCGCGGGTTCGGCACGGTCATGATCGTGCTCGTCGGGACGATCATGGTCGGCTTCGGCGAGGAGCTCGTGGTTCGCGGCATCCTGTTCGTCTCGCTGCGCGAACGGCACGGCGAACTCGTCACCCTGCTCGTGACCTCGCTGCTCTTCGGCGCCGCGCACACGGTCGGCAGCGTGTGGGCGGGCCTGCCTCCGGCGGCGATCGCCTTCCAGGTGGCGGCGCTCAGCATGACCGGCAGCCTCTATTACTGGGTGCGGCGGGTGACCGGTCGGCTCTGGGTGGGCATGGCGATCCATGCGCTCACGGACTTCACTCTCTATCTCGCCTCCGGTGAGGCGAGCGCCGCCGAGGCGATGTCGTCCAGCGATGACCTGGGACCGCTGACGCCGGTGCTGGTGACGATCCAGAGCCTTCTCGTCGCCCTCGCGATAGCCGGCGTGATCAGCGCGGCCCGCGAGGACCACCGCGCGCGCAAGGCGCGGAGTGTCGCAGCGGACCCGCAGGCGTGAGTCAGCGACGCATAATATCGGCATTATGTACATAAGTGATATTCTTGACGCATGATCACGATCACCCGCAGCGTGCCCTCGAAGGATCTGCGTGACAGTCTTGCCGATGTCCTCGGCGGGGTCGCCTATGGCTCGGAGCGCGTGGGCGTCACGCGCCACGGCAAGCTGACGGCCGTGGTGATCAGTGTCGATGATCTCGAGCTGCTCGAAGAACTCGAGGCGGCCCGAGACGCCGCCGAGTTCGCCGCCGCGCGAGCGACCGATGACGGTGAGCGTGTGTCGTTGGATGAGCTGCGCGCGGAAGTCGCGTGACGCGTTTTCGGATCGAGTTCACCACTGCCGCTGCCAGAGAGATCCGCAAGCTCGACCTGCAGATCCGCCGACGGATACTCGCCGGGGTGGCCGATCTCGAGCGCGACCCCCGTCCGCACGGATGCCGCAAGCTGGCCGGATACGACAACGCCTGGAGAATACGAGTCGGCGACTATCGAGTGCTCTACGAGGTCATCGACGAGCAGGTACTCGTGACAGTCGTCCGTGTCGCGCATCGACGCGCCGTGTACGACATCTGAGCACCGCGATCGGTACTCCACAGGTCTCAGCGGAGAATGCCCTTCTGGCGGGCCGCCGAGACCGCGGCGGTGCGCGAGCTGACGTCGAGCTTCGAGAAGATGTGTGCGAGATGCGACTTCACGGTCGTCTCGCTGACGAAGAGCTGTTCTGCCACCTCGCTGTTGGATCGTCCTGAGGCGACGAGCTCGAGCACCTCGATCTCGCGGATGCTGAGACTGACGCGGGGTGCGCGCATGCGATCCAGCAGTCGGGAGGCGATCACGGGCGCGAGCGCGCTCTCTCCGGCGGCCGCCGCGCGCACCGCGGCGGTCAGCTCGTGCGGCGGGGCGTCCTTCAGCAGGTAGCCGCTCGCACCGGCTTCGACGGCGCCGAGGATGTCGGCATCCGAGTCGTAGTTCGTGAGCACGAGCACGTAAGGCGGAGCCTCGAGCGCACGGATGCGTCGCGTCGCATCCACGCCGGTGGACTGGGACTGGGAACCGAACTGCAGGTCCATCAGCACCACATCGGGATTCTCGCGTTCGGCGCAGGCCACCGCCTCATCGGGGGTGCCTGCCTCGGCGACCACCTCGAGATCCGGTTCGAGACTGAACAGGGCCGTGAGACCGGCGCGGACGATGGGGTGGTCGTCGGCGATGACGAGGCGGATCATGCGAACTCCGTCAGGGGGAGTTCGACGGTGAGTGTCGTTCCCCGGCCCGACGCGGTGTCGATCTCGAGCCGTCCGCCCAACTGCTGCACCCGCTCGGCGGTGGCGCGCAGACCGAAGGAGTCGGACTTCTCGGCAGTCGCCGGTGCAGGGAGCTCCGCGTCGAATCCGGTTCCGTCATCGTCGACGGTGAAGCGCAGGCGGTCATTCTCGATGCCGATGGTGACGGTCGCCGTCGTCGCGTGAGCGTGCTGGATGACGTTGGCGATCGCACCCTGCGTGATGCGCAGCAGCGCCGTCTGCAGGTGCATGGGCAGGACGATCGTGTCGGACACCCGCACCTGCACGTCGAGCCCCTGGGTCGCCCACTGCGTGCGGGCCAGTCGACGCAGCGCCCCGCCGAGGGTCTGATCGTCGAGCTGGGGAGGGGTCAGCTCGCGGATGAACCGCCGCGCCTCGACGAGGTTCGCGGCAGCCGTCTCGCGGGCGAGTCGGATGTGCTCGATCCCCGGGCGGGTGGCATCGGCCCGTTCCGCGGCATGCAGCAGCATCTGGATGCTGGAGAGCCCTTGCGCGAGCGTGTCGTGGATCTCCCGGGCGAGCCGGGCGCGCTCTGCGAGGACGCCTGATTCATGCTCGCGCGCAGCGAGCTGTCCGCGGGTCGCGAGCAGCTCACGCACCAGCGCCTCGCGTTGCTGGGCCTCGTTCGCCAGAGCCTGGTAGCCGAGGCCGATCAGGAGGGCGACGCCGGCGCCGACGAACGGGCCGACGACGCCGCCGACGCTCCACCCGCCGTGGATGCCGAGTGCGCAGACCGCGATGATCGTCGCGGTGAGGATCGCGGCGGATCCCGCCCAGCGCCCGAGCAGGTGGAGGAACAGGAAGAACAGAGGGAACACGAGGTAGGCGGCATCGGCGCTGACCCAGAGCAGGCCCAGCCACTCCGCCGAAAGCAGCGCCAGCCAGATCAGCGACATCACCCGTCGTCCGTGCGAGAGACGAGCGAGCAGCACACCCGCCGCATATGTCGCGCCGACGATCAGCGCGAGGACGATCGCGGAGACGCTCGAATCCGACGGGTCGAGCGCGGCGCGGGCGATCACGACCCCCGTCAGGGCGAAGAAGAGAACGTGAAGGCCCGTCCGCAGACCCACGAACACCGGGGTCAGAGCGGTATGCGCCATGGATCGAACTCTACGCCGCCGCACCGCGCGCGGCATCGTCCGAAAGGACGATCGAGGCGTACTCATCCTGGGCGCGAAAGCCCGTCCCGGTGGCCGATGACCACGTCGACGTCGACGGCGAAAGTGGAATGGTCGCCGCATCGGAGACAGGAAAGGCTCATCATGTTCGTCGCGTTACGCGATCTTCGCTTCGCCAGAGGGCGATTCATCCTCATCGGCTCCGTCGTCGCCCTCATCACCCTTCTCGTCGGGTTCCTCAGCGGCCTGACGGGTGGCCTCGCCATCCAGAACGTCTCGGGTGTGCTCGCGCTCCCCGCAGACCGCATCGTGTTCTCTGCCCCCTCGGGGGGCGACGGGGCGGCCAGCTTCGCGGACTCCGCCATCACCGAGCAGCAGGCGAACGACTGGGCGGCGGCGACCGGTGTGACCGACGCCCGCCCCCTGGGCATCAGCCAGACGCGCGCCGAGACCGACGACACCCGTGCCGCGATCGCGGTGTTCGGCGTCGAGCCCGGCTTCGACGCCGGAGCGCCCTCGGGCGACGGCCAGCTGCGCCTGTCGGTGCCCGCCGCGGATGCGCTCGCTGTGAAGGTCGGCGAGCAGATCGAGATCGCCGGCGTCTCCTACGACGTCGAGACGATCGACGGGGATGCCTGGTACAGCCATACTCCGGTGGTGCAGATGACCCTGCAGGATTGGCAGGCGTACTCGGCATCCACCGGAAACCCCGACGCCTACGCCACGGTCCTCGCCGTCACGGGCGCCCCCGACTGGGATGCTGCGGATGCGGCGAACGACTCGATCTCGGAGACGACCCTCGGGTCGCTGACAGGGCTGAGCGCCTTCCGCTCCGAGATCGGATCGCTCCTCCTCATGGTGGCCATGCTCTTCGGAATCTCGGGACTCGTCATCGGGGCCTTCTTCACCGTGTGGACCATGCAGCGCAAAGGCGACGTCGCCGTCCTCAAGGCGCTCGGCGCGAGCACGCGATCGCTGATCCGCGACGCGCTGGGTCAGGCGCTGATCGTCCTGTTGGTGGGCATCGGCATCGGTCTGGGGCTCGTCACCGTGCTCGGCCTGCTCGCAGGAACCGCCCTTCCGTTCCTGCTGAGCCCCGTCACGACCCTCCTTCCGGGCGCCATCATGATCGCCCTCGGCCTCGCAGGCGCCGCCTTCGCCCTGCGATCCGTCACCTCCGCCGACCCCCTCACAGCACTCGGGAGCAACCGATGATCCGCCTGAACGACATCACCCTGACCTTTCCCGACGGTGACTCTCGGGTGACCGCTGTGGATGGCGTCTCTCTCACCGCCCACCCCGGAACCGTCACCGGCATCACGGGGCCGAGCGGCTCGGGAAAGTCGAGTCTGCTGGCCGTCGCCGGCACCCTTCTGCGTCCGGATTCCGGCGAGATCCTCATCGACGGCAATGACGTCACGGCACTCAGCCCGGCCGAGGCGACGCGCTTGAGGCGGGAGAGGATCGGGATCGTCTTCCAGCAGCCGAACCTCATCCCGTCATTGACGGCCCGGGAGCAGCTGAGCGTCATGAACGAGCTCGGGGCTCCGCGCAGTCGACGCCGTCGCGCCAGTGCGGCCGCTCGTGCGGATGAGCTGCTCGCCGCGGTCGGCCTCGCCGAGCACGGTCACAAGAGGCCGCACCAGCTCTCCGGCGGGCAGCGCCAGCGCGTCAACATCGCGCGTGCACTGATGAACGATCCGAGTGTGCTCCTGGTCGACGAGCCCACCAGCGCTCTCGATCAGGAACGCGGGGCCGCGATCATCGACCTCATCCTGCGTCTCACCGACGAGCGCAACACGTCGACGTTGCTCGTCACCCACGACCTCGTGCACCTGCCGCGCATGCACGGGGTGCTGCACCTCGTCGACGGTCGTGTCGTCGACGCCGCCGCTCCGCCGCGCGGAGGGCCGGCTAGTCGCCGGAGCTCTGTTTGAACTGCCGCTCCCAATCGCGCAGTTCGCTGCGACCGATGAGCGAATCGAGCGACACCTGGAACCGCAGTCCCTTGCGAGCATTGACCTGCTTGATGTTGTCGACGATCTGCGTGGTCACCGATGACAGCGCCTCACGCACCTCGGCGATGCGCTCGTCGGGGGCGTCCCACAGGTCGGGCCGAGTGAGCAGGTCGAGCAGGTAGTCGCGGTCGAGGGCGGCGACGAGGCGGGCGAGCTTGTCGGAGTACTCGGCATCGGCCAGCACGCTCTGGTCCTCGCCCGCTTTGGCATCGAGGCGGATGAACAGCTGCTCGACGTGCGAGGCGAGGGCGTCGATCCCTGCGGCGGTCTCGGCGGCGATAGCGCTGCCAGGCACCGCGGCGTAGTCGGCGCGGAGTTCGCGCAGGCGGTTCACTCGCAGGCGGATGCCGGCGGGCACCGGATCCGTCGACACCACCGGCTTGCGTCGGCGACGCCGCATGAGGAGGCCGAACGTGGTGAGGGCAGCCGCGATCACCACGACACCCCCGATGACCGCAGGCATCAGCGGGTCTGCGCCATCCGACCCTGAGCTTCCCCCGGCGAGGTCGGGGTCTCGCCCGAGATCTCCTGCACCGTCTCGACGAGAGCATCCTGCGTGCTCGGCGCCGATGACTCGTTCTCGTTCGCGATACGAAGCGCCACGTCGCTGTCGATCGCGGTCGAGGCTGCCTGAAGGTCATCACCCACGGCGACGATCACGGTCTCGTGGTCGCCCGCGGCGGTGAGCCGTTCGAGGATGTAGCTGCTGTATGGAGTGTTCTTGCCGGCAACCTCGGGGAGCACGACCACCGCGATCGAGCCATCGTCAGGAACGACTCCGGCGAGAGCGTCTGTGATCGCCTGGCCACCGCTCGCATCAGGGTCGACGTAGACGTTCTGCGTGGATATGCCCGAAACGGCATCTTCGAGCCACGGATTGTTCGACGCGGAGAGGTACGGCATCCCAGGCCTCAGAAGTTGTTGATCACGGATGCGAAGACCAGATCGATGCGTTCGGCATCGGACGCGTCGAAGAGCTGGCCGCCGGTCACATCCGCGATCCGCTGCAACGCCGAGGTGTCTGCACCCTCTCCATACGCGATCGGGAATATACGCACGGGCGCATCATCGCCGCCCTCCTTCGTGCTCTTGCCGATCTTCGCGATCAGCGAGTCGAGAGAGGTGCTCGAGTCGGTGTCTTCGCCATCCGACAGCACGACGATCGCGTTGATGCGTCCGGGCTCGGCCCGCTCGCTCATGGCCTCGTACGCGAGCAGGATCGAGTCATAGAGCGGCGTGCCGTTGCGCTGCGCGTAGCGCAGGTCGTCGAGCGAGGAGTCGAGCTTCTCGCCGTCGGAACCGAGCGCGGTCACATCGCGGAGGACCTGGATGCCGTCGCCCTCGTCGGAGGAGATGCCTGTGGTGAACGCCCAGACGCCGATCTCATCGGTCGAGCGGAAGTGATTCAGCGTCGACTGCGCGCCCTCGATGGCTCCGTCGAGACGAGAGCGACCGTCGCCGATCGGGTCGTCCATCGATCCCGAGATGTCGATGAGCTCGAGCACCGACGACGGTTTGCGCACCTGCGTCCACTGGTCGATCGCGGTGGAGATCACATCGACCTCCGGCTTCGGCAACGTCACGGCGGGCTGGGCGGGGTCGACACCGAACTTCGCGGTGAACAGATCGCCGAGCGGCACCGACTCATCGAGCGGGCGGAAGCCGTAGTCGGGAAGGATCTTCTGCGCGGCGGTCGTCTGCACGAACTCGGCGAATGCCTCACCGGCCGTGCGCTGTTCGGCGGTGATCCAGTCGGCGCCGAGCACCGTGATCGGGTTGTCCGACCACATCGAGCCGCCCTCGGGGTAGACCGCGACGAGCTTGGTCTTCGGCGGCGTCAGCGTCTCGCCAGGCTGCACCGTGTGCGAATCGGGGTTGCCCTGGTTGTAGTTGAGCAGCGAGGTCTCTTCCAGCGCGACTGCCGAGACGTAGGCCGACCCGTTCGAGCCGTTCTGTGTCTCGTCGTAGAGCGTCGAGAGCACGTTGCCGGTGGTGTCGCCGTAATGGATCACGCACTCCTCGAACACACGGGAGAAGTCGGCCGAGGCCTCGACGTCGGCCGAGGTGAGGCCCTCGGCCTTGCCGGTCGCCTCGTACGACTGCATCAGGATCGTCGAGAGCCCGGTGGTCGAGGTGTTCGGGTTGGTCTTCGAGATCTTGAACGCGCCCCAGATGTCCTTGCCGACACTGCCCCACCCGGCCGGGTCCTGGCAGAGGTTCTCGAGGTCGGTGATGCTGATGGGGGTGTTCGGCCAGCCGAGGGCTGTGGCCATCGGCTCGGGCATGCCGAACACGACGGGCGTGCGGGTGAACGATGTCGGTTCGCCGACGAGACTCGGCGATGCCGCGGCGGCGACCCGGTCGGTCCAGACGGTGGACGCCGGTGACCAGAGCGTCGGCCACAGCGACTGATCGTCGCTCGGCCAGTCCTCGCCAGAGGTCAGGAAGCGCGTCGCGTTGCCGGATGAGACATTGGTCGGGCGCACGGTCGCGCAGGTCTCGAGCCCCTCGTGCTCGGGCGAGTCCTTGAACGCCTTCGCCAGCTCGTCGAGCATGTTGACCTTCTCCGACGAGGTGGCGACGGTGATGTGCGTGCATCCGTCGTCGGGGAATGCGTCGGCGCCGTCGGGGTTCGTGCCGTCTTCGCCGCCGGCCGTGCAGGCGGAGAGTACGAGTGCCGCGATCGCCGCCATGGCGAGGACAGCGGGGATGCGTCGTGCGGTGCGAGGCGCGCTCATGCGCCCAGGCTATCGAGGTATGGCGTGCGCGATCACGTATCGGTCCGATCTTGTGACCCGCTCGATCCGGCGACCGGCTCGATCGCGCCGCGGAGTACGCTCGCCGTGTGGGGCGGATCACGACGAGGCGACCGGTACTGAAGCTCACTCTGGGCGAGAGCGCGACTCGTCGTGCCGACACGCTCGCCGTGGAGGAGCCGCTGGAGATCAGGGTCGCCGGTGCTCCGCTCGCCGTCACGATGCGCACTCCCGGGCATGACGTCGAGCTGGCGGCCGGGTTCCTCATCTCGGAGGGGATCATCGCGCAGACGGCGCACTTCCATTCGGCGATCCACTGCGGCGGCCCGGGCACCGGTGGGCAGGAGAACACGTACAACGTTCTCGACGTCAGCCTCGCGCACGGGGTGGCGCTGCCCGACCCCGATGCCGCACGACGCTTCTACACGACCAGCTCGTGCGGGGTCTGCGGCAAGGCGAGCATCGATGCCGTGCGCACCGTGTCGCAGCATCCGATCGCCGACGACGACATCCGGATCGAACCCGAGCAGATCGCATCGTTCCCCGACCGGCTGCGGGCCGAGCAGGCGGCGTTCGACAAGACCGGCGGCCTGCACGCCGCGGCGCTCTTCGACGCCGACACGGGTGAGATGCTCGTGCTGCGCGAAGACGTCGGACGCCACAACGCCGTCGACAAGGTGGTCGGCTGGGCGCTGCTGAACGATCGGCTGCCCCTGCGACGGCAGATTCTGCAGGTGTCGGGGCGCGCCAGCTTCGAGCTGGTGCAGAAGGCGGCGATGGCCGGCATCCCGATGCTGAGCGCGGTGTCTGCACCGTCATCCCTGGCCGCGGAGCTCGCCGACGAGTCGGGGGTGACGCTCGTCGGATTCGTCCGCGGGCGCTCCATGAACATCTACACGCATGCGCACCGGGTGTGGCTGGAAGCCGGAACAGTCGGTGCGGCCGAGCTCGCCGCGGAAGGAGCGAGCCATGCTCGATAGTCGGGGAACCTCCGGGACGGCCTTCGGACTCATGCCCGTCGAACCACGGCAGGGAGGGTACGGCCCGCGCACCGACCGAGCCTGGTCGCGTAAGCCCTACCGCCACCCGGCGGCGGGATGGGGTGCGGCCGTCTCGGTCGGACGAGTGGTGCTGCGCGAGAGCCAGCCGATCGCCGGACCGCTCGCGATGCTGCAGATGAACCACCCCGTCTCCGGCTACGACTGCCCCGGATGCGCCTGGCCCGACGATCTCGGCAACCTCAAGCTCGACATCTGCGAGAACGGCATCAAGCATGTGACGTGGGAGATGACGCGCAAGCGCGTCGACCGCCGATTCTTCGCCGAGCACACGGTCACCGAGCTTGCCACCTGGCCGGATTTCGACCTCGAGGATCAGGGGCGCCTGACCGAGCCGATGACCTACGACGCGGCCACCGATCACTATGTTCCGATCTCGTGGGATGACGCGTTCGCGCTGGTCGGTGACGAGCTGCAGAGCCTCGACAGCCCCGACGAAGCGGCCTTCTACACGTCGGGTCGACTCAGCAACGAGGCCACGTTCCTGTACCAGCTGATGGTGCGGGAGTACGGCACGAACAACCTGCCCGACTGCTCGAACATGTGTCACGAAGCATCGGGACGGGCGCTCAAGGCCTCGATCGCCACGGGCAAGGGCACGGTCGACATGCACGACTGGGACGACTGCGACGCCCTCTTCGTACTCGGCGTCAACGCGGCATCCAACGCTCCGCGCATGCTGACGGCGCTGGCGGATGCCGTGAAGCGCGGCGCCCAGGTGG
Organism: Microbacterium sp. AC145; assembly: GCF_979258505.1. NCBI lineage: Bacteria > Bacillati > Actinomycetota > Actinomycetes > Micrococcales > Microbacteriaceae > Microbacterium > Microbacterium sp. AC145. The sequence continues at coordinate 3,170,524 of NZ_OZ409859.1, read as the reverse complement.
TGCACGTCAATCCGCTCGTCGAGGCAGGAGCGACCCGCACGATCGTGCCGCACGATTTCGTCGACATGGCGCGCTTCACGGCGACGGGCACGAGCACGATGAACCTGCAGGTGCGCCCCGGTGGCGACCTCGCTCTGATCAGAGGCATGGCGAAGGTGGTGTTCGAAACTGCTGCCGACGATGCGTCGGTGCTCGACTCGGAGTTCCTCGGGACCCTGACCCAGGGCGTGGCTGAGTACCGCGCACTGGTCGAGGCGACGCCGTGGGCCGACCTGGTCACGCAGTCGGGTCTCACCGAGGAGCAGATCCGTGCGGCGGCCGCGGTCTATCTGGCATCGGAGCGCGCCATCATCAGCTGGTGTCTCGGCGTCAGCCAGCACGAGCATGGCGTCGACACCGTGCGCGAGATCGTCAATCTGCTCCTGCTCCGCGGCAACATCGGGCGCAAGGGCGCCGGCCCGTCACCCATCCGCGGTCACAGCAACGTGCAGGGCAATCGCACGTGCGGCATCGACCACCGGCCGACGGATGCCTGGCTCGATCGCCTCGCCGAGGTCTGCCGCATCGATCCGCCGCGGCATCCGGGTCTCGACACCGTGCGCACCATCGAGGCGATGCATGACGAGCGCGTGAAGGTGTTCATCGGCATGGGTGGCAACTTCGTGCTCGCCGCCCCCGACACTCCGTTCACCGCGCAGGGCCTCGAGAAGTGCCGACTGACCGTGCAGGTGAGCACCAAGCTCAACCGCAGTCACCTGGTGCACGGCGAGAAGGCGCTGATCCTGCCGTGCCTCGGTCGCACCGAGCGTGACCAGCAGGCGCAGGGGCCTCAGGGCGTCACGGTCGAGGATGCGATGAGCATGGTGCACCTCTCGATGGGGCGCAAGCAGCCGGCATCCGCGTATCTGAAATCGGAGCCCGCGATCATCGCGGGGCTGGCGAAGGCGACGCTGCCGCACACCGCGACTCCGTGGGACCGGTACGTCGGCGACTACGACACCATCCGCGACGTGATGGCGCAGGTGCTGCCGGGATTCGACGGGTTCAACGACCTGATCCGCGACAAGCACGGATTCCGCATTCCGCAGCCTGCCAGGGAACGGGTGTTCCAGACGCCGTCGGGCCGTGCGGAGTTCTCGCACGCGCCCCTGCCCGACGTCATTCCCGAATCGCACGACACTCTCGTGCTGCAGACGATGCGCTCGCACGACCAGTGGAACACGACGATCTACTCGAACGACGACCGCTACCGCGGGGTGAAGAACCTGCGCGAGCTCGTGTTCCTGCATGAAGAGGACATGCGCGATCGCGGCCTCGCCGAGGGCGACCTCGTCGACATCGTGTCGACCTCGAAAGACGGATCGACGCGGATGCTGCGCGCGTTCCGCGCCGTACCGTACGACCTGCCGCGCGGCAGCGCCGCGGGCTACATGCCCGAGATGAACGTGCTGATCGGCCGCAAGGACTTCAGCGCGCAGAGCGATCAGCCGCTGATGAAGAGCATCCAGGTGAGGGTTGCCCGCTCGGTGTCGTGAGTGCGGCTTCGGGGTGGCGCTGGCGCTACTGCGCCCGCACGAACGCCTCGGCAGCGGCGACCTGTTCGGGCGTCGGGCGGATGCCGGTGTAGAGCACGAACTGCTCGAGCGCCTGCAGGGTCGCGACCTCGGCCCCGGTGATGACGGTCTTGTCAGCCGCGCGCCCCGCCGCGATGAGCGGGGTCTCGGCGGGAAGAGCAACGACGTCGAACACGACGAATGCCGCGGCGATCTGCGCGGCCGAGAAAGACACGGTGTGCTCGTCGGCGCCGCCGGCCATGCCGATCGGGGTGATGTTGACGATCACGTCGGCGGTGACGGAATCCGCATCCGCCGTCCAGTCGAATCCGTAGAGGTCGGCGAGGCCGCGACCGCGCTCCTCGTTGCGCGCCGCGATCGTGACCCGTGAGAATCCGGCGTCGCGGAAGGCGGCGGCAGTCGCCTTCGCCATACCGCCGGAGCCGCGCAGGAGCACGGACGACGACGGATCGAGTGCGTTCCGCTCGATCAGCTGGGCGATCGCACTGTAATCCGTGTTGTACGCGGTGAGCACGCCGTCATCGTTCACGATCGTGTTGACCGAGTCGATCGCCGTCGCCGACGCGTCCATGTGGTCGACGAGTGCGATCACGTCTTCCTTGTAGGGCATCGAGACCGCGCATCCGCGGATCCCCAGACCGCGCACGCCCGCGATCGCCTGGGCGAGGTCGGTCGGCGCGAAGGCCTTGTAGATCCAGTTGAGGCCCAGTTCCTCGTAGAGGAAGTTGTGGAACCGCGTGCCGTTGTTGCTGGGGCGCGCCGACAGCGAGATGCACAGGGTCATGTCCTTGTTGAGCATGGTCACGGCTCCAGGCTACTCGGGTGCCGGGCGAGGCCCGCGACCTCAGAATCCTCTGGACCCCGTAGCGTGATCGACACCACTCCCATAGTGTGGGAGGTGCATGCACAGGGGATTGATCGTCTCCGTCTACCCCAGATGACGGGCTGCCTTCCCCAGAGGCGAAAAGACGATCCGGTGCATGCGATTGGGCCCTCTCGAGTGGTTCTGTCCCCAACGGGCCGCTCGAGAGGGCCGCTATCTTTGTGAGTCGCCGAAGATTTTCGACTTTTGTCCCCCAAATGGGGGACAAAAGGCTCGCGGAGGGGTTACGCTGGTATCTGACGCACCCTCCGGTCGTCTTCGGCCCTCATCGCTCCCCCCGCGGTGAGGGCCACACCATTTTCAGGGCGGTCGACGGCTCCGTAGCACGGTGTTGTGTGACGCGAGATGACCGCTCGTGCAACATTTGGGTTACGGGCTGCCCCTGCCTCTTCCGCTCTGCGCGTGCTCCACTAGCGTGGGTCTCGTCGGTGCATCCCTGCGTCGGCTTCTTTTCCAGCAGCAGAACAGGCAGTACATGAGCACCCAGGGCACGGTTAAGTGGTTCAACTCGGAGAAGGGCTTCGGCTTCATCTCCCCCGACGACGGCGGCGCTGACGTTTTCGCGCACTACTCCGCCATCGAAGCATCCGGCTACCGGTCTCTCGAAGAGAACCAGCGAGTCGAGTTCGACGTGGCGCAGGGCCCCAAGGGCCTGCAGGCTGAGAACATCCGTCCGGTCTGACCGGACGTAAACAGAACTCCCTGACCGGGAGGTCCGCTCGATGAGCGACCTTCCGGCAGGGAGTTCTGTGTCTCAGGAGAGAAGCAGCGCGCGCAGCGCGAGCACCGCGATGGGCGGAGGAATCCGTGATTGGCGGCCGATCGGAGTGAGATTCTCCGCCCGACGGGGAGTTCTCCGCCCGACGCGGTGAGCGACGATGCGGACGATCACGCCATCGGGCGCGGTGACACGTCTCAGGAGAGAAGCAGTGCGCGCAGCTCGTCGACGGATGCCGCGCGCATCGCCGCCTCGTCGCCCTCGTCGGGGTTGCTGAAACCCCACTCGACGAAGATCACCGGAACATCGTTCGCGTTTCCGCCGGCCACGTCATGGTGGCGGTCGCCGATGAGCACGGGGCGGGAGATGTCGGCGCCGCGGTCGGCCAGGCGGCGAAGCGCCTCCGCCACGATGTCGGTCTTCGAGGCCAGCGTGGACTCGTCGGGTGTCGCGCCGACAGTGGTGAGGAAATACGGGCGCAGTTCGAAGAAGTCGACCAGTGCGTCGACCTGGATCTCGGGCTTGGAGCTCGCCGTGGCCTGCGGCACGCCGGCATCGTGCAGGTCGCGGATGACCTCTGCGACTCCGGGGTAGGTCTTGACGTCGGTGGTGTAGCCGTCGGCCTTGCCCAGGGTGCGGTAGAACGAGACCGCCTCGGCGGACTGCTCGGGTGTCATGCCCGCCTGGGCCTGGAAAGACTGGAACATCGGCGGCCCGATCCAGTGCACCAGCTCGTCACGCGTGGGGGCGGGGTGGCCGAAGTGGGTGAGTGCCACGTTCAGTCGGCGGAGGATGCCGACCGAGGCGTCGACGATCGTGCCGTCGACGTCCCACAGCACGCAGGAGTAGGGGGAAGAAGCCATGCCTTCCAGCCTATGGGCTGTGCGCGATGCCTGAGACGGCGGTGGACATCCGTGCAGTCGACGCTGCTTCTCGGCTCAGAAGAGTCGCGGGATGCCGGACTCGATGCCCTTCATGTCGTCGTAGTCGAGCACGAGGCAGCGGATGCCGCGGTCCTCGGCCAGCACGCGTGCCTGGGGCTTGATCTCCTGGGCAGCGAACACCCCCTGCACCGGAGCGAGGTGGGGGTCGCGTCCCAGCAGCTCGAGATAGCGGGTGAGCTGCTCGACTCCGTCGATGTCGCCGCGACGCTTGATCTCGACTGCGATGGCCGCGCCCTCGGCATCCCGGACCAGCAGGTCGACGGGTCCGATCGCCGTCGGGAACTCGCGACGCACCAGGGTCGCCCCGTCGGATATGCGGTCGACCTGCTCGGCGAGCAGACGCTGGAGGTCGGCTTCGACGCCGTCCTTCTGGAGACCAGGGTCTATGCCGAGGTCATGGTTCGTGTCGTGGAGGATCTCGTAGATCTGCACACGCAGCGCGTCGCCGGTCTTCTTGTGCGTGACCCGCCACACATCGATCACCCCGGCGCTCGCCTCTTCCTCACCGGGTTGCTCGGTGGCGAGCGTGCACGGAGGGCTCATCCAGTTCAGCGGCTTGTAGCTGCCGCCGTCGGAGTGCACGAGCAGACTCCCGTCGCCCTTGTGCACGAGAAGACGTGTGGCGAGCGGGAGGTGAGCATTGAGCCGCCCGGTGTAATCCACGGAGCAGCGGGCGATGACGAGACGCACCCGTCGAGCCTACTTCGTCGGGTGGGGTGCTTCTGCGGGGGTGGGTCTCCGCACCGGTGTTTCCACAACTGCCGGGGTCTGAATGCACCGCCCCGGTTCCGGCGGACTGGATCCTGACATTCTGGGCGCACAGGTCGAAGATGAGGAGATGGTGGTGTCGATCGAACTCGTGACGATGGTCGTGGCAGTCGCGTCCACGCTCCTGGGACTTGCGGCGGGGTTCGGGTGGATCATTACTCGCATGGATGCGCGGTTCGTGAGCTTCGAGCAGCGGATGGATGCGCGGTTCGAGAAGGTCGAGCAGCGGATGGATGCGCGGTTCGAGAAGGTCGAGCAGCGGATGGATGCGCGGTTCGAGAAGGTCGAGCAGCGGATGGATGCGCGGTTCGAGAGGGCCGAGCAGCGGATGGATGCGCGGTTCGAGAAGGTCGACGCGAGATTCGATCGTCTGGAGACGGACATCGCGGCGGTGGACTCAGTGCTCGGCGAAGTGAAGGTCGCGATCGCGCGACTCGAGGGTCCCGTGCCGCGCCTTCTGGTCTCGCGGTGACGATCTAGGAGGTCTGATCCGCGCGCACGGGCTGCTCTGACATCTCGTCCTCGCGCAACGGCCGGGCTGCCCCCGAGAACAGACCCGACAGCACCACGAGCCCGACCAGGATGAACAGGGTGTTGAGCAGGCCGATGTGCTCGCTGATGAAACCGAGTACCGGAGGGCCGCCGAGGAACGCCACATAACCGATGGTCGCCGCTGCACTGACGCGCGCTGCCGCCTTGGCAGGGTCGTCGGCCGCGGCCGACATGCCGAGCGGGAAGCCCAGGGAGGCGCCGACGCCCCAGAGCGCAGCGCCGACGAACACGAGCGGCAGGCTCGGGGCGAGGATGAACAGCAGGATGCCGGATGCCGCCGCCACGGCGAGCACGCGCAGCACGGCCACACGGCCGAAGCGGTCGACGAGCGGCCCGCCGAAGATGCGCACCGCTGTCATCGCGACGGAGAACGTCGCGAGCGCGGCGGCGCCGAGCGCCGTGCCGCCACCGTGGTCTTCGGCCACGCCGAGCGCGAGCCAGTCATTGGCCCCGCCTTCGGCGAACGACATGCCGAGCATCACGACGCCCAGCGCGTACGTGCGGGGTTCGCGCCATGCGGCGAGTGCCACGTGCATGCGTTCGCGCCAGTGGGGTTTCTCGGAGTCGGAATCGCTCGGGTCGAGCGCCTCGGTGCGCGAGGGCACGTTCGCGATGCTGACGACTCCGATCACGGCGATGGCCACCGCGACCACCAGAGTGTGCGTGAAGACATCGATCTGCAGTTGCGCGGCGAGGGCGCCGAGGCCCGCGCCGATCACGGTGCCGAAGCTGAAGAAGGCGTGGAAGAGGGGCAGGATCGTCTTGCCGGAGTGCTGCTCGATCCCTGTGGCTTCGACGTTCATCATGACGTCGACCGCTCCGTTGCCGAGACCGAAGAGCATCAGGCCGATCAGCACGACCGTGAACGACCCGAGGACGTTGGTTCCGATCCCGATCAGCGCCACACCGGAGGCGAAGGTGAAGATCGACACGATCATGCCGAGGCGCGCGCCTGTGCGCGCCATGATCGCGGGGCTCGATGAGATGCCGATGATCGAGGCGATGCCGGCGCCGAGCAGCAGCATGCCGACCTGGGCCTTGTCGATCTCGAGGGCCGCCTTGATCGACGGCACGCGCGACGCCCAGGTCGCGATCGACAGACCACTGGCGAGGAAGATCGCGAAGATCGCGGTGCGCCAGCGGACGTACTGCGAACGAGAGAGGGCGGTGTGCATGACGCAGAGTCTATCGAATCGATTCGACTCCGCGAAAGTCCGGGGGCTATCCTCAAGGTATGACCAGTCATGACGCCCCGCGTCGAGCGACGATCGCCGATGTCGCGCGCACCGCAGGAGTCGCCATCTCGACCGCATCCGTCGTGTTCAGCGGAAAGGCGAAAGTGGCCCCGGCCACGCGGGAGCGGGTTCTCTCCGCGGCAGCCGAGCTCGGCTACGCCGGACCCGACCCCCGGGCCGCCTCTCTGCGCCGGGGCCGGAGCGGCATCGTCGCGGTCGTGCTCGAAGGGCACCTGCGCACGGCCTTCCTCGATCCGGTCACCACCGCCATGATGGACGGTCTCACCGACGGACTCACCGACCACAGCGCCGGCATCCTGCTGATGCGCGACGAGCCCGGCGACGATGACTCGGCACTCACGAACGCCCCCGTCGACGCCGTCGTGCTGATCGGATGCTCCGGCCGCACCCGTGCATCGCTCGACATCGTGCGCGGACGCGGCCTTCCGGTCGTCGTGATCGAGGGCGACGCCGGCGAAGGCATCCCGCGCATCACCCTCGACAACACCGCCGCTGCGGCCGACGTCGCCCGTCACCTGTTCGACCTCGGTCATCGCGAGGTGGCGCTCGTGACGCTGTCGCTCGACAGCGACCGAGAGCGAGGCCCGGTGACACCGAGCCGCCTCGCCTCGGCGACGGTCGACGTCACGATCGATCGGCTCGCGGGCATGCGAGAGATCTTTCCCGATGCTCCGGCGATCTCGGCCGCGGCCAGCCTCATCGACGAGGGACTGCTCGCGGGACGGACGCTCCTCGCCGACGAGTCGACGCGACCGACCGCTATCTTCGCGCAGAGTGACCTGCTGGCGGTGGGGGTGATCCGTGCGGCGGAGGAGCTCGGGCTCCGTGTCCCGGAAGACCTCTCGGTGGCAGGCTTCGACGGGATAGCCGCCGACGGCCTCGGTGACCTGGTGCTGACCACCAGCGTGCAGCCCGCGGTCGAGAAGGGCCGTGCTGCCGGAGAGCAGGTCGCCCGCATGCTGCAGGGCGAGGAGGCCGAGACACTGCATCTGACCTGCCGTTTCCGCCCGGGGACGACCACCGCGCCGCCTTCGCGCTGAGTGCGGCGGGGTGCCGCCGTAAGACGGCATCATCGCGCGGTGTCGTAGGCGAAACCGCCGGCGCGAGACGAGACCCACCGCGTGAACGTGGGTCTCGCACGCCAGGTGCGGTTTCGAGGAAAACGGTGGCGAACGGCGGCAATTCACCGGGCGTGGCCTTACGACTTCCTAACGCCAGGTAAACTGGTCTTCGACACCCGCCCGCCTGCGCCGATCCCCCGGCCGACGAGCCTTGAGGAGCCGCGTATATGCTGACGCTCCTCGCCGTGTTCCTCCTCGGGTCGATCCTGATGCCCGTTCTGGTGCGCTGGCTGGGTTCGCAGGCATTCGCCATCGCGGCTCTCATTCCCGCAGCGGCATTCATCCATGCTCTGGTGCTCACGCCCCAGGTGCTCGACGGACCCGCGCCGTTCGTCTCCATCGAGTGGATCCCGCAGCTCGGCCTGAATCTCTCGATGCACATGGACGTGCTCGGGTGGGTCCTGACCCTGATCGTCACCGGCGTCGGTGCACTCGTGCTGCTCTACTGTCGGTGGTACTTCCACGACGACTCCGCCGGCATCGGGCAGTTCGCGGCCGTGCTTCTCGGCTTCGCCGGTGCCATGTACGGCCTGGTGCTCACCGACGACCTCGTCATGCTGGTCATGTTCTGGGAAGTGACGAGCATCCTCTCGTACCTCCTCATCGGGCACTACCGTCGACGCGCCGCCAGCCGACGAGCTGCCCTGCAGGCGTTGCTCGTGACCACGCTCGGTGGACTCATCATGTTCGTCGGCGTGGTGCTGCTGGTGGTCGATGCCGGCACGTCGAGCATCCGCGAGATCCTCGAACTCGCGCCGACCGGTGCGATCGTCGATGCCGCGGTCGTGATGCTGCTGATCGGCGCGATTAGCAAGTCGGCGCTGTTCCCGTTCCACTTCTGGTTGCCCGGTGCCATGGCCGCCCCCACGCCGGTGAGCGCCTACCTGCACGCGGCGGCCATGGTCAAGGCCGGCATCTACCTGATCGCACGCTTCGCCCCGATCTTCGCCTTCACGGGCCCGTGGCGGCCGATCATCATCACGCTCGGCGTGATCACGATGCTGCTCGGCGGCATCCAGGCGCTCCGTGAGACCGACCTCAAGCGCATCCTGGCCTTCGGCACGGTCAGCCAACTCGGCTTCTTCTCGATCGTGGTCGGCTACGGCACCCAGGCGACCGCGCTCGCAGGCCTCGCGCTCGTCATCGGACACGCTCTGTTCAAGTCGGCGCTGTTCCTCATCGTCGGCGTGATCGACCGTCAGCTGTCGACCCGTGACATCACCGAACTCAGCGGTGTCGGTCGCCAGGCGCCGGTCATGGCGACGGCGGCATTCATCTCGATCGCCTCGATGGCGGGCATTGCTCCGACCCTGGGATTCGTGGCGAAGGAATCGACGCTCACTGCCCTGCTCGACGACGCGCTGCATGGATCACCGTGGGGTCTCGTCGCCATCATCGGGGTCAGCGTCGGATCTATTCTCACTGCGGCATATGGCATCCGGTTCCTTTGGGGAGCCTTCTGGACCAAGCGCGATGCGATGGGCGACCGCCTGCCCGACACCGCCTGGCCCGACCCGCCCGTGGGCTTCCTCTCGGCGCCGATCATCCTGGCCGGCACCACGATCGCCGCGGGAATCGGCGCCCCGGCACTCGACACGGCGCTGCAGGGGTATGCCCTGACGGCGACCCCCGGTCTCGATGCCGAAGGCGTGGCCGCCGAGGGACCCGGGCATCTCGCGCTCTGGCACGGCCTCGAGCCCGCGCTGGGCATCTCGATTCTGACCGTCCTGCTCGGCGCCGGGCTCTTCCTGCTCACGATCCGCACCGGCTGGGACCGCAAGCCCCGAATGATCCGGTTCACGGCCGCAGACGTCTACTACCTCGTCATGCGCGGCGTCGACCGTCTTTCGGTGCTCAGCACCACCCTCACCCAGCGTGGTTCGCTGCCCGTGTACGTCGGCACGATCTTCGTCGTGTTCGTCGCGGCCGAGATCACGGCGCTGCTCGCCAGCGACATCGACCGCTATCAGCTCTCGGCGTGGCACACGCCCGCCCAGATCGTGGTCGCGCCGCTGATGGCCGTCGCCGGTGTGCTCGCGGTGCGCGCGCAGAAGCGCTACACGGGCGTCGTCCTCGTCTCGATCACCGGCCTCGGCATGGTGGTGCTGTTCGCGACGAGCGGTGCCCCCGACCTCGCCCTCACGCAGATCCTGGTCGAGACGGTGACGATGGTGACCTTCGCACTCGTGCTGCGTCGTCTGCCGGCGCGCATGGGCGAGCACAACGCATCCGTCGGCCGCATCCCCCGCGCCCTGCTCGGCGTCGGCGTCGGACTCACCATGGCGCTCGTCGCGATCGTCGCGACGCAGTCGCGGGTCGCCGAGCCCATCTCCACCGGCTTCGCCAAACTCGCGTACGAGATCGGCCACGGCAAGAACGTGGTCAATGTCGCGCTGGTCGACCTGCGTGGCTGGGACACGATGGGCGAGCTCTCGGTGCTCGTGCTCGCCGCCACAGGCGTCGCCTCGCTCGTGTTCGTCACCCACCGTGCCGACATGCTCGCCGCCACCCGAACCCTGCCGAACTCCCGGCGACGCGCGAGCCGTGCGCGCCCACTCGTCGAGACCACCGAGGGCGTGCGCTTCCAGACGACGGAGAACGAGAGCAACCCGCGCGCCTGGCTCGTCGGCGGCGCGAAGGTGAAGCCCGAGAATCGGTCGATCCTGCTCGAGGTCATCGTCCGCATCCTCTTCCACACGATCATCGTCGTGTCGATCTTCCTGCTGTTCTCCGGGCACAACCTGCCCGGTGGCGGCTTCGCGGGTGGCCTGGTCGCGGGTATGGCGCTCGTCATGCGCTACATCGCAGGCGGTCGGTGGGAGCTCGGAGCCGCGACCCCCACAGATGCCGGACGCCTGCTCGGCACCGGTCTCATCCTCGCCGTGGGCACGGCTGTCGTGCCGCTGTTCTTCGGCCTGGCGCCGCTCACCAGCTCGTTCTGGGAGTGGGAGATCCCCGGCATCGGCCACATGGAGTTCGTCACGTCGACGATCTTCGACATCGGCGTGTACCTCGTCGTCATCGGTCTGGTGCTCGACGTGCTGCGCAGTCTCGGCGCAGAGGTCGACCGTCAGGCTCAGGAGTTCCGTGAGCGCGGGGTGAGCATCTGATGGACGTCTCCCTCACCCTCATCGTGATCATGGCCGTGCTCTTCGCCTGCGGCGTCTACGCCATGCTCGAGCGCAGTCTGACGCGAGTGCTGATCGGGTTCCTGCTTCTCGGCAACGCCACCAACCTGCTGCTCCTCATCGTCATGGGAGTGCCGGGCAGTGCGCCGTTCTACGGGGCCGAGGGCGACATCAGCGATCCGCTGCCCCAGGCGCTGACGCTCACCGCCATCGTGATCACCTTCGCGGTCTCCGCGTTCCTGCTCGCCCTGATCTACCGCTCCTGGCAGCTGGGACAGGCCGACACGGTCGAGGACGACGAGGCCGACATCGCACTGCGCGAGCGCACGGATGCCGACGAGGACCTCATGGAGGACGACGCCGACGCCGCCGACGACGAGGCCACGACCGACTTCGTCGGTGTGCAGACGGCGCCCATCACCGTGCTGCACATGCGGGATCACCCCGCCATCCATGACGATGCGCCGGTCGATCGCCCCGCGTCGTACACGCAGGATGCGGACTCGAACGCCGATCCGGATGCGAGCGGCGGCGCCGACCGAGACGAACGCCGAGACGCCGAACGCCGAGACGCCGACCGCCGAGACGCCGAACGCCGAGACGCCGACCGCCGAGACGACGACCGCCGAGACGAAGGGGAGGACAGCCGATGAGTGCTCTCGTTCCCCTCCTCGTCGCAGTGCCGCTGCTCGGCGCCGCGATCACGCTGATCTTCGGTCGCAATGCGCGACTGCAGGTCTTCGTCACCGTGGCGACTCTCGCGGTGGTCTCGGTGATCGCCGCGGTGCTGCTCGTCGTGGTCGACGCCGGCGCTCCGCTCGCGGTCTCGGTCGGAGGATGGCCGGTGCCGTTCGGCATCGTGCTCTACGTCGATCGCCTCGCGGCGCTGCTCGTGCTGATCTCGAGCATCGTGCTGCTCGCCGTGCTCCTCTTCTCGATCGGCCAGGGTGTCGCCGACGGCACCGACGAGACCCCGATCTCGATCTTCAACCCGTCGTACCTGATCCTCGCGGCGGGCATCTTCAACGCCTTCATCGCGGGCGATCTGTTCAATCTCTACGTGGGCTTCGAGATCCTGCTCGTCGCGTCATACGTGCTCATCACGCTCGGCAGCACTGAGTCCCGCATCCGCACCGGTGCCGTGTACATCGTCGTGTCGCTCGTGTCGTCGATCCTCTTCCTCGCGTCGATCGCGATGATCTACGGCGCGCTCGGCACCGTCAACATGGCGCAGATCGCCGAGCGCATGACCGAGATCCCGCAGGAGACGCAGCTCGTGCTGCACCTCATGCTGGTGGTGGCCTTCGGCATCAAGGCCGCCATCTTCCCGGTCTCGTTCTGGCTTCCCGACTCGTACCCGACGGCGCCGGCGCCCGTCACCGCCGTCTTCGCCGGGTTGCTGACCAAGGTCGGCGTCTACGCGCTGATCCGCACCGAGACGCAGCTGTTCGCCGACAACAGCATCGACACCCTGCTGCTGATCATCGCGCTCGCGACGATGATCGTCGGAGTGCTCGGCGCCGTCGCCCAGGCGGAGCTGAAGAGGATCCTCTCGTTCACACTCGTGAGCCATGTCGGATACATGATCTTCGGCCTCGCCATCGCGACACCGGCGGCGATCGGAGCGACGGTCTATTACATCGTCCACCACATCATCGTGCAGACGACCCTGTTCCTCGCCGTCGGCCTGATCGAGCGTCGGGCCGGAAGCACGTCGATCCTCAGGGTCAAGGGACTGCTCAAGGTCGCGCCCGTGATCGCGGTGCTCTACTTCATCCCCGCCATCAACCTCGGCGGGCTGCCGCCCTTCTCGGGGTTCATCGGCAAGTTCGCGCTGTTCGAGGCCGCAGCATCCGTCGGCACCCCCATCATGATCGTGTTGATCATCGGCGGCATCGTGACCTCTCTCCTCACCCTCTATGCGCTGATGCGCGCGTGGAACCTCGCGTTCTGGCGCGAAGAGGAGGACTCCAGCGAGACCGAGGGACGCATCTCGTACCTCGGCAACGCGCCTGCCGCCGACGAGCAGCAGGAACGCCGCCGCATCCCCCGCATCATGACGGTGGCGACCGCGGGCATGGTCGGTGTGACCGTGGCGCTCACGGTGTTCGCGGGCCCGCTGTACGCCCTGTGCGACCGCATCGGCGCGGCACTCCTCGAGCCCGTGAGCCTCGTGCAGCTGGAAGACGAGGTGGACGGATGAACCCGAGCACCCGTCGGCACATCTTGCGCGACATCGGCGTGCAGCTGCCGTTCCTCGCGTGGCTGATCCTCTTGTGGATGCTGCTGTGGGGTCAGTTCACGGTGCTGGCGTTCCTGTCGGGACTGGTCGTCGCGGTGTTCGTCACGCGCGTCTTCCGGCTGCCGACGGTCGAGCTGTCGGGTCGCATCAACGTCTGGTACGCGGCGTTGTTCGTCGTGCAGTTCCTCGCCGCGATGGTTCGCGGAGCGGTCTCGGTCACGGCGCAGGTGTTCGACTTCCGCCGCCAGCCGGGCGCTGCGATCATCGCGGTGCCGTTGAAGTACGCCGACGATCTGATCATGACCCACGTCTCGGTCGTGTCATCGCTGATCCCGGGGTCGCTCATCGTCGAGGCGGATCGTGACCGGCAGATCCTGTACCTCCACGTGATCGGGGTGCGGAACCTCGACGATGTCGAGGCGCAGCGCGCCGGCGTGCTGCGCTGGGAGCGCCGGGTCGTGCGCGCGCTGGGCGCACCCTCGCAGTACCGTGCCCTCAAGGCCGACGAACGCGCGGAGAAGGGCGGTGTGCGATGAACGTGCTGCTTCTGGCGATCTCGGTCGTGTTCGGCGTCGCGGCGATCCTGACGATCATCCGCATCGTCCGTGGCCCGTCGATCCTCGACCGCGCCGTCGCATCAGATGTGCTGCTCACCGAGGTCATGTGCGTGCTCGGCGCGGAGATGGCGATCAACGGTCACACGCGCAACATCCCGGTGATGCTGATCATCGCCGCGGTCGGCGTGTTCGGCTCGATCGCCGTCGCCCGCTTCGTCGCGAGAAGGGACAACACGACACCATGAACGTGTTCGGCCTCAGCATCCCCGACTCCGTGATCGATGCCGCGGTGCTCGTGCTCATCCTGCTCGGAGCCATTCTGTGCCTCTCGGCCGCAATCGGCCTGCTGCGCTTCCGCGACGTTCCGTCGCGTCTGCATGCGGCCACGAAACCGCAGGTGCTCGGGCTCGTTCTCATCTGTCTGGCGATCGCGCTCTCGATGCGCACCGTCGGCGGTATTCTCTTCGGACTCGCGATCGTCGCTCCGATCGTGCTCATGCAGTTCGCGACCGCGCCGCTGTCGGCGCACATCGTCGGGCGCCAGGCGTACCGCAACGGCACCACCGACGAGCGGAGTCTCGTGGTCGACGAGCTCGCAGAATCGAAGCAGACACCGCCAGCGGCGGGGTGAGAGAGGGCGGATCGATGTCGACACCGCAGGGATGGTACGACGCGGGTACGCCCGGACAGCAACGCTGGTGGGATGGTATGCAGTGGACCTCCCACGAGCGGGCGGCACCACCGGTCGCTCCCTCGATGGGCTGGTATCAGGTGCCGGGAACGCAGGACATCCGCTGGTGGGATGGAGTGATCTGGGCTCCGTACCGCGTACGTGACGGGAAGCCGAGACCCGACCTGCTCGCCGTGGAACCGCAATCGATGGGGTTCTTCCTCGGCATCTTCTTCTTCGTACTCGCCATGCTGCAGCTCTCCGCCGCAGTGATCACTCAGAGCCCGGGCAACTTCGTTCTCCCCGTGCTGCTGCTCGCTGCATCCGTGCTCTGGATCGTCGGCGCATGGTATTCGCGGAGCGTGAGCAGGGTGCCCGCACCGGAGTCGGAACCGCTCATCGACGCCGCGGTGCAGCCACTGCCCGACCTGGTCGAGGGGCCGGACGCCGGATGGTATCCCATGACCTCGCAGGTCACGCGATGGTGGACCGGCACGCGATGGACCTGGTACATCGGTACGAAGCATGGCGCGCGTCCAGGACACGCGGGGCCGCGCGGCTACCTCCTGTCGATGATCGTCGGCTGGGTCATCGCGGCGATCGCTGCGCTGGCTCTGGTCTTCGCCGTGGTCGGCGGCATCGTGGCGCAGAGTCCGTGGACCGGATTCGTGATCGTGCTCGGTGTCATCATCGCCCTGACCTTCGGCGTTCTCTCGGCGTTCACCCTTCTGATCACGCGATCTCGGCGCAACGCCCTGCTCCTGCCGACCGCGCCGCCGCTGCGCTGAAGAAAGATCGGACCGCGCGAGATCCGGTGAACCGCTCCGGGGGCGGATGCCGCTGCGGCATCGGTCCGCATCTCGCGCGGTCGACCGGATCTGAGCTTCCGGCGGCCCGGCACGCCGCCGGCGAACGTCAGAGGCGGTCGGCGAAGTCCTGGATCAGCGCCGCGGCGGGCTCGGAGTCGGTGATCAGCGTGCCGTGACCGTGATCGGGGATCACGCGCAGGTCGGCACCGGGGATCTCGTCGATGATCTCGCGGCACCAGCTCATCGGCGCCAGTGGATCGCTCTCGCCCCGCAGCACGAGCACCGGGCAGTCGATGCGGGCGAAGGCCTTCTCGGGCTGGTGCGCGATCGTGGCCTTGATCTTGCGGATGAGGTGAGGGCCGCCGCGCAGATACTCTCGCGCTCCGCGCCAGATCACGAGCGGGCGCTCGCCGACGAGATCGGTCAGCAGGTAGCTGGCCTGCGCTGCGAGGTTTCGCGCTGCCTTGTTCACCGTCGGCCCCGCGAGCACGACGCCCTCGACCAGGGACGGATGCCGTGCGGCGAGCTCCGCCGCGATCTGGCTGCCCATCGAGTGCCCGATGACGACCACGGGGCCCTCGTGCGTATGCCGCAGATAGGCGGCGACCAGGTCTGCGTGACGTTCCATGGTCAGGGTGCGCGTCGGTTCGGGGGCTTCGCCGAAACCGGGCAGATCGAGCGCGATGACGCGGCCCTGCAGTCGCTGCACCACGTCGAGGTAGACGCTGCGGCCCATGCCGATGCCGTGCAGCAGGAGGAAGGTGCGGGGGCCTTCGCCGAAGGTCTCGGCGATCAGCGTCGCCCCGGCGTGCTCGAACTCCAGAAGAGTGACGGGGGTGCCCTTCGGGGCGAGGTAACTGGAGGCCACCAATACACGTTAACGGAGCACGGGGCTGCCGCCGAATCCCGAAGCACTGAAAAGCAGGCAGCACGCCTCATGCGAGTATGAAGAGTGACCTCGCACGACCCCGATGCCTCTCTGACCGCCCCGGGAGAAGCGAAGCCGCATGACGTGCCGCCGCGGCTCCTCGCCCGCATGACCGCGAGTCTGAGTGATCCGGTGCTGCGCGCGCTGTTCACCGCGACCGCCGTGTCGCGCGTCGGGCGCGGAGTGTTCCTCGCGGTGACGGTGCTGTTCTTCACTCAGATCATCGGGCTGTCGGCGGCGCAGGCTGCCGTCGTGCTCGCGGTGTCGAGCGGATGCGGTGTCGTGGCGTCTTTCCTCGGCGGCTGGCTCTCAGACCGTTGGAGCGCGCGACGCCTGGCGTTCTCATTCGAGATGCTCGGGGGACTGCTTCTCGCGGCGTACGCGTTCGCCGGCGACTTCGTCTCAGCGCTCGTGCTCGCGAGCCTCGGCGGGTTCTTCGACTCGATCGGGCACTCGGCGCGCTCCGCGATCATCGCGCGTGGCTTCGCGGCGGACAGGCGCGTGCACGCGCGAGCCGTGCTCCGCACCGTCACGAACCTCTCGATCGCGGCGGGCTCGGGCTTCGGCGCGATCGCACTCGCGCTCGGCACCCCCGAGGCGTATCGGATCGTGATCGCGAGCGCCGGCATCGTCTGCGCGCTGGGCTCTCTGCCGCTGCTGCGACTCACGGCGACGGTCGACGCACCGGCTCGCGCGCGCATCGGAGAGGTGCGCACCGCGACCGGGTCGATCGACGCGCAGGCCGCGGCGGCGGCGCTCTCGGAGCGAGTGGATTGGAATCGCCGGTCGCCGTGGCGAGACCCGCGCTACCTGCTGCTGACCGTGCTCTCGGCGGTCTTCGGGATGCAGTTCGGCGTGGCCGAGCTCGGCATGCCGCTCTGGGTCACCGAGAACACGAACGCACCCGAGGTCACGGTGGCGCTGCTGCTGATCGTCAACACCACTCTGGTCGTGCTCTTCCAGGTGCGCGCGTCGCGGGGAACCCACGATCTCCGTGTCGCCGGCAGAGTGACCATGATCGCGGGGTGGCTGATGGTGGCGGCCTGCCTCGTCTACGCGCTCGCGGCCGGGCTGCCCGCCTGGGCGGCGATCGTGGTGCTCGTGATGGCCATGGTGGCGCACACCTTCGCCGAGATCCTGTCGCAGGCGGGAGCCTGGGGTCTCAGCTTCGAGCTCGCCGACCAGGTGCGTGCCGGCGCATACCAGGGTGTCTTCGGCATGGGCTTCTCACTCGGAGCTCTCGCCTCGCCGATCGTCGTCAACGCCACGGCCATCACGTTCGGCTTCGCCGGATGGGCGATGCTCGCCGCGATCTTCCTCGCCGCCGCGGCGGGCATCTGGGTCATCGCGCGTCGCGCCGCTGCGGCATCCGCTCCGCTCGTCGCCTGACACCGTCGAGCCGGATCATCCGATCAGGCTCGGCTGCAGGTCGCGCAGGGTGCGCCGATGGGTCATGCGGGTCACACCGATGGCGGCCAGCGTCAGCGCTCCCACGAGCCACATGCCCAGCACGGCGAGATCCCACCCCGCGCGAGCGAGATCTCCGCCGTACATGAGCTGGCGCATCGCGTCGACGACATAGCCGAGTGGCAGCACGTGGTGCAGGGCGGCGAGCGGCGCGGGAAGAGTCTGCCAGGGGAACGTCCCCCCGGCGGTCACGAGCTGCAGCACCATGAGAACCAGGCCGATGAACTGGCCGACGGAGCCGAGCCAGACGTTCAGGGCGAGGATGATCGCCGCGAACGTGGCGGACGCCACGATCATCACGCCGAGGGTGCCGATCGGATTGTCGAAGGTGAATCCGAGGGTGATCGCGAGGATGCCCATGAGACCCAGCATCTGCACGGCGCCGAGCATCGCCGGGGTCAGCCACCCCGCGAGCGTGACGCGGATCGGTGAGTGCAGCGCCGTCACCGCCCGGCGCGAGATGGGCTTGACGATGAGGAACAGGGCGTAGATGCCGATCCAGGCCGACAGGGCGGCGAAGAACGGGGCGAGACCCGCGCCGTAGTCCTCGGCAGAGGCGACCTTGTCGCTCGACACCTTCACGGGGTCGGCGATCGTGTCGGCCTGCTGTGAGCGGAGCTCAGGGGTCGATGCCGGAATCGCGCCGACGCCGTTCGACAGGCCGTCGCGCAGCTCGGCCGTGCCGCTCGCGAGGGTTCCGAGGCCGTCGCGCAGCTGCGCGGCACCGTCGTTGGCCGAGGCGGCGCCGGCCGCGACCGTGCCTGCACCGGATGCGAGGTCGGAGGCGCCCGATGCCAGCGTCGCCGCGCCGTCGGCGAGCTGATCGACTCTGCCGACCGCGCTCTGCACCGTCGCGTTGCCGTCCTGCAGACGGGTCGCGAGGGGATCGAGTGTCGCGAGCACCTCGTCGATCTGCTCGGGCGTGAGACCGCGCTCGGTGAGCACGGTCGAGATGTCGGTGCGCACCTGCGGCAGAGCATCCGCCGCCTGTTGCACGACGGAGCCTGCCCGGTCGGCGACGTCGGCCAACTGGCGATTGCCGTCGCTGACCTGGTGCGCTCCGGCGGCGAGAGTGCTCGCTCCCTCGGCGAGCTGCGCCGTGCCTGCGGCGAGCTGGGCGGTGCCGTCGGCGAGCGTCGTGCTGCCCGACGACGCGGTGTTCGCGCCGTCGGTGAGGTGGGTCGCGCCGTCGGTGGCTTCGATGAGCTTGTCCCGTACATCGCTGAGTCCGGTGAGGAGTCGCTCTGCGGCCTGGGTTCCCACGGTCTGGGCGACCGAGCTGCGGATCTTCTCGACGGCCTGGGTGCCCATGGAGGACGCGAGATAGTTGTTCGCGTCGTTGGTCTCGAGCTCGATGCGGGCCTGATGGGGGGCGTCACCCGCGGCCGACGTGAGTGCTGTCGAGAAGTCGGCGGGAATCGTCACGGTGAAGTCCACGGAGCCCTGGCGCAGCGCATCCGCCGCCTCGTCGACGCTCATGCGCTGCCAGTCGAACGCGTTTCCCTCGATGAGGTTGTCGGCCACGTCTTCGCCGTAGTTGACGGTCTCGCCGGTGGGCGCATCCGTGCCCGTGGTGGGTTCGGGTGCTCCCTGATCGTCGACGACCAGCGCCACCGGCACCTCGGGGAACTTCGCATACGGGTCTTGATTGGCCCACAGGTAGAGGCCGCCGTAGAGGATCGGCACGCACACCAGGGCGATCAGCGCGATCACGCCCATCTTGCTCGCGGTCAGTCGCCGCAGTTCTGCGGCGATCATGGCGGGAACCTTCATCGGTCGGCTCCGTTCTCGGTGGTGTCGTCTTCGGGATGCTCGGGAGAACCCGGATCATCGGATGCCGCGGCGGCGTGTTCGTCGTCGACACGCGGGGCGTCGGTCGACTGGCCTGGGTCTTCCCGCTCGGGCTCCGGTTCGGCGTCCACCTCGGGCTCGGGCACAGCCAGCACGAGCGGCTCGATGGGCCCCGACGCGTTGATCGCCTCGAGCTCGTGCATCCGCTCCAACGCGACGGCGGCCGAACCGCCGACGATGACGAGCATGGCGTAGCCCCGGTCGGCGAACTCCGAGGCGATGCGCCACCAGCCGTCGGGGCTGCCGCCGTGCCGGTCGGGGGCGACGAGCACGATGGCCTGCGTGCCTTCGCGCAACACGGCGAGTTCGCACATGATGCGCACACGGGCCGCCGGGTCGACGCTGCCGATCGGCACGCCGGCCAGCTCGCCGAAGCCGAGCTGCGTCAGCCACCGCCGCGCGTGCAGGGGCGTGGCGCCGAGGCCGGCGAACATGAGCTCCTCGCCGACGACGCCGGCGAGGGTGATGTCGGGATGCGGGTCGCTGACGTCGGGCGCATCGACGAGCGCGACGGTGCGGCGCAGCATCCGGTTGTCTGTCGTGCCGTCGATCGTGACGCGTCCGGTTTCGGGCTTCATGCGTCCGCTGGCGATGAGGCCGAGCACGGTGGGGCGCTGCTCGGTCTCGGCGATCGCGAAGCGCACGGCCCCGGTGTGGAATTCGAGGCTCATGGCCGGGAGCGCCTGGCCGCCCTTGCCCTTGCTGACGTCGTGCAGGGTGATCCTCATGCGTCGACCTCCGCGATCAGTTCGGGGTTGGCCGCCAGCAGCGCGTCGGCTTCGCGCCACGAGAGGCCTGCGACGCTGAGCAGGGTGCGCACCGCGAGATTCGCGGCGCCAGTGCTCGATGCATCGGTGCGCGAGACCACCGTGCGCGCGACCTCTTCGATGAGGCGGGCCAGGGTGGGGGCGGCGAGATCGGTGCGGAAGCTGCCGTCGTCCTGACCCCGCTGCACGAGCGCCGCGACGCTGCGCCGCAGGGGCGCGAGTGCATCCGCCGTGTGCTCGACGTGGGCCTCGTCGAGGGCGATCGCGGCGGCGACCTGCACGTGCGCCGCCTCCTGCCAGAGACGGGCGGCGAGGCGGGCGAGTGCGATGCGGGAATCATCGTCGGTCACCGACTCGGCGATCGCGTTGAAGCGCTGCGCCCCGCTCACGATGAGCTCGCGGATCAGAGCATCGCGGTCGTCGAAATGGCCGTACAGGGTGCGGCGTGAGAGGCCGGCGCTGCGTGCGATGACGTCGATCGAGGCGCGGGGGTCGACCGCGAGTGTCGCACGGGCGGCGTCGAGGATTCCGGCACGGTTCTCGACGGAATCGCGACGGGGTGCACGGGTTGTCATGCCTTCAGTGTACTTAATATGCACATGAGTGTGCAAGATAACTTCCTGTGAGCGAGAAATCGCACACTCAGCGTCATATATCGATGTTCCGGACGTCTTGGTAAGAGAAAGAGCATTGCTCGCGAACGAATCGGAAGAGAGCACGGTCAATGAGATACCCCGGCATGCAGGCAGCGCAGAAGGTCACGCAGGTGACTCTCTCGGGCATCGTCTTCCAGCACCTGGGAGAGCAGATCGCCACCGGCGAACTGTCTCCCGGCGATGCGATCAGCGACAATGCCGTCGCACTCGCGCTGAACGTCTCCCGCACCCCGGTGCGAGAGGCGCTGCAGCGCCTCGAGCGGATCGGGATGATCGAGTTCGCTCCGAGCCGCTTCACGCGCGTGACGTCACTCGCTCCGGAGGATGTCTCGAACTGGCGTGAGTTCGTCGGCCACCAGCTCTCCGCGTTGGCCAGGACGGCCGCGGTGCGGTTCACCGAGGTGACCAGGGCCGAAGCCGCACGCCGGGTCGACAGGATGGCGGCGGACGTCACCGATCCTGATCGTCATGCACGAGCATCCGTCGAGCTGTACGGGCATCTGGCCTCGCACTCGCTCAACGACGTGCATCAGGGGCTGTTCCGTGAGACGTCGTTCGCGATGACTCGCGCGCTTCGCATGTGGGTCATCGATTCCGACCTGTCAGAGCAGGTGGAGGAATCACTCAGTCACCTCAGCGCGGCCCTGCATGCGGGCGACGGCGAACTCGCGGCGCGAAGCGCGCGCGCTGCGTATCTGATCGACTGATACGACCGGAACGGTTCCCGTTCCGGTCGTCATCGAAGACCAGTCAGTCGGTGCCGGAGTCGAACGCGGCGCCCTCGGATGCGTTGTCGACCGCATCCGCCAGGTTCTCGTCGACCTCTTCGACGGAACCCGTGATCTCACCGGACTCGCCGGCCGTGACGCGTCCGACGAGCTCGCCCGTCGCGCCGCCGATGAGGCCGAGACCCGCGTACTGCTCGAGGCGCGAGCGCGAGTCGGCGATGTCGAGGTTACGCATGGTGAGCTGACCGATGCGGTCGACCGGGCCGAAGGCCGCGTCGCCGACGCGCTCCATCGAGAGCTTCTCGGGGCCGTACGACAGGTTCGGCGACGTGGTGTCGAGGATCGTCCAGTCGTCTCCGCGGCGCAGGCGGATCGTGACGGTGCCCGAGATCGTGAGGCCGACCCAGCGCTGGATCGACTCGCGCAGCATGAGCGACTGCGGCTCGAGCCAGCGTCCCTCGTACATGAGGCGGCCGAGACGGCGACCCTGCTCGTGGTACGTCGCGAGGGTGTCTTCGTTCAGGATGCCGTTGACGAGGCGCTCGTAGGCGATGAAGAGCAGCGCCATGGCCGGAGCCTCGTAGATGCCGCGCGACTTGGCCTCGATGATGCGGTTCTCGATCTGGTCGCTCATGCCCAGGCCGTGGCGTCCGCCGATGGTGTTCGCCTCCATGACGAGGGCCACCGGGTCGGTGTATTCGACGCCGTTGATGGCGACCGGGCGTCCGGCCTCGAAGGTGACGCTGACGTCTTCGGTCTCGATCGCGACCGAGGGGTCCCAGAACTTCACGCCCATGATCGGGTCGACGGTCTCGAGCGAGACATCCAGGTGCTCGAGGGTCTTCGCCTCATGCGTCGCGCCCCAGATGTTGGCGTCGGTGGAGTATGCCTTCTCGACCGAGTCGCGGTAGGGGAAGTCGTGGGCGACGAGCCATTCGCTCATCTCCTTGCGACCGCCGAGCTCGGTGACGAAGTCGGCGTCGAGCCACGGCTTGTACACGCGCAGGCGCGGGTTGGCGAGAAGGCCGTAGCGGTAGAACCGCTCGATGTCGTTGCCCTTGTAGGTCGAGCCGTCGCCCCAGATGTCGACGCCGTCTTCCTTCATGGCGCGCACGAGCAGAGTGCCGGTGACGGCACGGCCCAGGGGAGTGGTGTTGAAGTAGGTGCGTCCGCCGGAGCGGATGTGGAACGCGCCGCACGAGAGGGCGACCAGGCCCTCTTCGACCAGGGCGGTCTTGCAGTCGACCAGGCGCGAGGCCTCGGCGCCGTACTCGAGCGCGCGGCCCGGGATCGACTCGATGTCGTCTTCGTCGTACTGCCCGAGATCTCCGGTGTACGTGTAGGGGACGGCTCCCTTGTCGCGCATCCACGCGACGGCGACGGAGGTGTCGAGTCCTCCGGAGAAGGCGATGCCGACGCGCTCGCCGACGGGAAGTGACTGGAGGACCTTGGACATGGTTCCCAGTCTATCGGCGGCGTGTCGGCTGTTTCGGACGGGGTGGGGAGTCAGTCCACGACGGCGGCGTCGAGGGGCTCGGGCTCGGCGTCGAGTCGGTCGAGTTCGCGTCGCTGATGCGCCGCGTATCCGCCACCCCAGTCGGTCAGGGCCTGGACGAGCGGCATCGATCCCCGACCCAGCTCGCTCAATCGGTACTCGACTTTGGGTGGGACCTGCCGATAGACCGTGCGGACGAGTAGACCGTCGTCTTCGAGCTCGCGCAGTTGGCGGGTGAGCACGCGAGCGGTCGGCTCGTCGAGCAGCCGGCTGAGCTCGCCGAACCGCAGAACCTCATGCTCGCCGAGAAGGCTCAGGATGCTGGGCTTCCACGCTCCGCCGAGCACGGCGATCGACACCTCTGCGTCGCACGCGTCGCCCCACTCCCTGACGATGCGTTCGGTCTTCTCCCTCATGGATGCGCCTTCCGTTCGCCGTCATAGTATCCAAATGGTCACTATGTACCCTGAATGACCGTACTTGTCTGAAGTGTACCCAGCCACGAGACTGAAGCGGCGGCCGTCTTGAACCGCTGTGGCGGCGCCCGGCTCGCCACCCCGTCTCCCACTGAAGAGAAAGGCCATCCGTGCCAGAATCACGCCCGACCGTCCACTGGATCTATGCCCATCCCCAGGAGAACTCCTTCAATGCGCGGCTGTTCCGCGACGGAGTCGAGGCGCTCTCGCGTGACCATGACGTCGAGATCTCGGATCTCTACGCTCAGGGGTTCGACCCCGTACTCGCCGCTCCTGACCTGGGCGAGCCTCTCGGGCGGGAGGGCAATGTCGTCGATCTGATGGACGAGGCGTATGCGGCGGGGCAGCTGCCCCAGGATGTGACCGAGGAGCAGCGCAAGCTCGCGGCCGCCGATCTCGTCGTGCTCCAGTTCCCGCTCTGGTGGTACGGACCGCCGGCGATCCTCAAGGGGTGGCTCGACCGCGTGCTCACCAGCGGATTCGCGTATGGCCCCTCAGACCCCGAGACCGGTCTCCCCCTGCGCTACGGCGAGGGCACGCTCGCCGGGTGCCGCGCCCTCGTGATCGTGACTGCCGGGGAGGACGACCGTTCGATCGGAGAGCGGGGCGTCAGCGGCGATCTGGACTCGCTGCTGTTCCCGCTGACTCACGGCACCCTCTGGTACACGGGCATCGAGCCGCTCGACCTGCACGTCGTCCACGATGCCGACGGACTGGACGCGGCGGGCATCGATCTCGAGAGCGCGCGGCTGGTCGAGCGTCTCGTCGGGCTCGGCGACGAATCCCCGAGCAGCCCGTATCGCAGGCTTCGCGACGGCGACTATCACGGCACCCGAGCACTCCGAGCGGATCTGCTGCCGGGACGCACCGACCTCGGCATCCATCGCGTGCCGACCGACTGAACGGTCGAACATGGCCCGGCATCCGGCGTCCGCGCGAGATCCGGTCAACCGCACGAGAAGCGGATGTCGGATGCCTTCGCTTCCGGATCTGGGGCGGTTGACCGGATCTCGGCACCCAGCGAGACGGGGCCGGCGATGCAGACGAGACCAGTCACCGCGTGGCAGAGTGTCACTCGAGGAGGCGGCACATGGGCGGAGCGATCCTGTGGGGAGTCGTCGCGGCGTCACCCCTGTTCGTCGGAGCGGTGCTTGCGACACTGCGCACCTGGCCGCCGCGGTGGCTCGGCATCGTGCTGGGGTTCGGCGCCGGCGCGCTCATGGCCTCGATCGCGTTCGAGCTGTGGGAGGAGGGGCTCGCTCTCGCCGGTCCCATCCCCCTCGTCGGCGGAGTCGTCATCGGCGCACTGGCCTACTACCTCGCCGACCGGGTTCTCGACGCGCGGGCGGCGAAGTCGAAGGATCAGGGGTCCGGAGCGCCACTCGCTCTCGGGGCGCTGCTCGACGGCATCCCCGAGCAGCTGGTGCTGGGCATCGGCCTCGCTTCCGGCGAACCCGTGGGCATCGCCCTCGTGGTGGCGATCGTGGTCTCGAACCTGCCCGAGTCGATCGGCTCGGCCGCCGACCTGCTCGAGGGCGGTATGGCGAAGTCGCGCGTGCTGATGCTCTGGGCGGGTATCGCGGTGATCTGCGCGCTCGCGACGATCGCCGGCTTCGGTCTGGCGAGCGTGACCGGAGACGCATTCCGCTCGGCGGCGGGCGGATTCGCGGCGGGTGCGCTGCTCGTCATGCTCGTCGACTCGATGGTGCCGGATGCTCAGAGCAAGGCGAAGAACCTCACCGGACTCGCCACCGTGCTCGGCTTCGCGCTCGCCGCAGGGCTCTCTCTCGCCTGACTCCGTTCGGCACCGCGCACCGAGCCGAGACCGGAACCGTCAGTTCGAGGGCAGCTCGGTGACGTCGAACTGCACGAAGACGTCACCGGGCATCGCGGCGACCACGGTCTGCGCCGTGTCGGTGCCCGGAACGAGCAGCTCCTTCGGGATCTCTGACGTGATGCGATACACGCCGGGGTACACGAGATAGAGGAGCGGGGCCTCCTGCGCATCGGTCGCGAGCACGTCGTCGACGCCGGCGATGCGGAACGGCGCGGGCTCCAGCGAGACCTTGCTCTGCACCGCCTCGATCGACATCGACAACGTGAGCGACTGCGTGAGCTCCCATGTCGACGACGACTCGTCCCACTTCACCTGCAACGACGAACTCGTCTCTTTCCCGTCGAGCTCATAGGTGAAGAGCACCCGGCGCACATCCTGGTCGCCACCGACGGCCGCGGCTCGGGGCTCGACCGAGACGCTGTCGATGCGCCCCTCCGCTGCGCCGAGCACCGCATCCGTGCGCAGCGTCTCGAAGTCGCCGATCTCCTCTGTCGTCGACCCCTCGTGCTGCGCTGCGACCGCGGCCGCATCGAGCGCCGTCGCGGTCGACGCGTCGCCCGCGGCGATCGCCGAGAGGTACTCCGAGACGACCTCGGTCGGCTCCGGCCTGCCGGACCCGCCGACGCATCCCGTCAGTATGAGCGGCACCAGCGCGAGCAGTCCGGATGCCGTCAGCACGCGCGCCCTACTCGATCTGCGCAAAGGACGGCTTCCTCCATTCGAGCATGTCGATCTGCAGCGCGTCGAGCTTGTTCGCCGCGCCCTGTGTCGACGTCACGAACAGCTGCACGGCGGCGATGCCCGACACCACGACACCGATCATGGCCCCGACGAGCGACAGAGCCGCCGCGATGATGCCGATCACGGGTCCGGCCCCGGACGCGAAGGTCAGCGCACCCGCGATGAGGCTGAGGATGGCCGTGACGACGCCGAGGATGGCTGCCACCGCTCCCGTGACCAGAGCCAGCAGCTGAAGGTAGTAGTTCTCGATGTCGTCGGCATGCGTGCGCAGGACATCCTTGATCGAGCTCATCGCCGGTGCGATCTTGGCCAGGTCATCGATCTGGTTCTCGATCGCGACCTCGTAGCGCCGCGTCGGCTCACCGTCGTCCCACGACATGAGGCCGTCGAGAGCATCCTTGTTGATGTCCATCGCCGATGCGAAGCCACCGATGTCGCCGAGCTTCTCGGCGACGGCCCGCAGTTCGTCGGGACTGCCGAGGTATGCGGCGGCCTCGCGCAGGACCGCGATCCTCACGAGGCAGTCCTGCAGAGCAGAGATCGCTGCCGTGGTGATCTGCTCGGCGAGCCAGTCGATCGCCTGATCGGGGATCAGCACGGCGATGGTGCCCAGGTAGTGGTTGGCCGCCGCTTCCACGGCTCTGCGGATGAGGCCCGGCGCGACGCGGATCGCGTCGTTCACGCGAACCTCGGCGTCGTCGAGCTGGTTGACGATCTGTTCGCGCAGGACATCGACGTAACTCATAGAGCTGCCATCTCCCGCTCGACGCGGGCGATCTCATCGGCCGCGTAGCCTTCCATCTCCATGTACTCGATGGCGGAGTCGAGCAGGGCGCGGGCGATGCCCTCGAAGACCTCTTCACCCTCGCCCACATAGGTGCGCACCGAGCTCAGTGCGGTGGTGAAAGCGCCGAACAGCTCGTCGGATCCGGGAGCGACGGAGAACGCCGGCCTGTCCACTGCGATGCCGTCGATGGTCTCGCCCCACGTCTGCAGCTCCAGACTCCACGGCTGCCAGGAGCCGTTCGCGTCCTCGCGCAGTGCTTCCTCGTCGTAATCTGCCATGTCTCCCCCTACTCGAATCGGTGGAAGGCGTCCGACGCCTTCGCTGCGTGCTGGGCGACGCGGAGGATCTCCTCCGCGATCAGCTGGTCGGTGCAGGACTGCACCCAATGATCCTTCGCCTCGACTCCGCGCACCGAGCCGAAGGACGCCGTCACCGAGAACTGTCCGAAGTCGTCGGAGATCGTCGTGGCGGGGAGTTCCTCGCCCGAGGTGATCGCGTCGATGATCGCGGTCGATGCCTCGATCGGTGGCGCAGGACCGGTTGCCTGAGCGAGCTGGAACGCTGAGCTGATGGCTGACGTGTAGACCGCGGCAGTGCGGTCCTGCTCGGGGCCGACGACCTCGAGACCCACCGGGAACCCGACGTCGTCGAGTGACACGGTGACGTGCACAGGGTTCGGCGGGACGTACCGCGCGAACTCGCGTTCCACATCCGTCTGCGTCTGGCGCAACTGATCCTGCAGGGACGCGCTCTGCTCCTGCAGCAGCTGCATGCGTTCGAGGAGTGACGGCTGGTCGGCGCCGGTCATGCCCACCTCGCCTCGATCTTCGATCGCCCCTGGGCGTAACGCTCGGCGCTGTTCGCGGCTGCGCTCGATGCGAGGGCCAGGATGCGGTTCATCTCTGCGAGACGGGCCGACCACTGGGCCTGGGCCCGGTCGTATGCGTCGGAGGCTTCACCGCTCCACGCCGCTCGGAGTGTGGACACTTCTGCATCGAGCGCATCCAAGGCGTCAGCGATACCGCTATTGGCGTCATGCACCGCGGCAGCTGCCCCCCGTATGCGCCCCGGGTCGTAAGACTTCACGGGACTCATGCGCCCGAGTCTACCGAGGCTGCAGAATATCGCCAGGGGAAATTGTCGTCTCCCGAGCATTCTGACCCTCTAGAACCCCGGATACTCCTGCAGTCTCTGCTCGAACTCCGCGCGATCGGCGTCGCTGAGGAGTCCGCTCGCGATGACGACCATCTGCAGGCCCTCGAGCGGCTCGCCGGTGCGGGCGTTCTGCGCTTCTCTCGCCGTACGGAAGTCCCCGGTCGGGTCGTTCGCGAGGTCGAAGATGTTCGCGTAGAAGCGCATCGGCTCGGGGTAGTTCTCGGCGTAGTACTCCCAGGTGTGCTGCAGCCGGGGGTCTTCGCTGCCGTAGAGCTTCTGCTTCATGGCCGGTTCGATGCCCGAGTACTCGTCGTTGAACGAATAGAGGTACGACAGGCCGTGCTCGGCGATGACGTCGTCGATCAGATCCATGACCTGCAGCTTCACGGCGTAGTCGTGGATCGGCTCCGAGGTCGCCCAGCCGACCGACGTGTACTCGATGAGCATCGATTCGCCGCCGTAGCCGTTGCGCTCGGGCCGCAGATCCTCCTCGCCGACCTGCACCCATTCGTAGCCGAACTCGTCGGTGACCCTGTCGCGGACATCGGCGAACAGCGCATCGGCGGCGGCGCGCACCTCTTCGAGAGACTGCTGGTCGAGAGCATCCCGAGGGTTCTGGTCCTTGATGCCGGGGTAGGCCTCTTCGTGCTTCTGCTCGTCGCTCTTCATGCCGTCGTAGCTGCCCGTGGCCGAGGTGCGCACGGCGCCGATGCCGCCGACGGTGGCGACGTTGAACACGACAGTGACGGCGAGGGCGATCGCGGCGAATCTCCGCGCGCGCGCCGAGAACAGGGCGCCGACGATGACGGCGACGACGACCAGTTGCAGCGTCAGCATCGTGACCCCGTACAGGGCATCGGTGCCACCCGCCGCGAGGGTGACCAGCAGGATGACCGCGAACAGGATGCCGGTGACCAGCGCGATCCACCCGAGGGTGTTCGCGGACTTCCGAGACGGCTCGGCCGAGGCGGTCGCCGTGAGGCCGGGGACGGCGGGCGAGGGCAGCACAGGACCCGACGGCCGCCGCGCGTTGCGGTAGCCACCGGGAGGAGGAACGGGGGGTGCGCCCTCGCTGCCGGCGACGTAGCGTGCCCGCTGCTTCTCGTGATCCATCACCATGGCTTGTCCGTTCCCGAGCCGCCGCCGTCGTCGCCGTCGCGCTGGTCGCGTTCCTGCGTGCCCTGCTCGAGCTGATCCTGCAGATCCTCGATCTTCTGATCCGAGGGCTGGTCCTGCTGCTGTTCCTGCTCCTCCTGCGGCTCCTCGGGCGGAGTCTGCTCCTCTTCCTGCTGCTTCTGCTTCAGGCGGTCTTCGAGGTCTTCCCTGGTCTGCTGCATGTCACGGTCGGGGTCGGACGACTGCTCCTGCGCCTCGTCGCTGTTGCATTCCTCGGGCATCTCGGCCGTCACGGTCAGCGCCTCCCCGTAGAGCTCCGCGGCGCCCGCGCCGTCTCCGTCGGCGCGGGCCGCGTCGCCCATGCGTTCGATCACGATCGCGAGGTTGATGCGCACGCCGCAGACCTCGAGGCCGGTCGCGAGACTCAGCGACTCCTCGAACTTCTCCCGCGATTCCGGGAGCTTCTCAGCCCCGGCGAGAGCGGTGCCCACGTTGAACGGCGCCTTGTACGGCTCGAACCAGTTGAGGAACTCCTGCCCACGAGCTGCGGACTCGGCTCCGGCGTAATCGTCGGCGACGTACGCGCTGATCGACTGGTGCGCGAAGGCATACATGCTGAGCAGCTTGCCGACGAAGAGCAGGGCGGCGAGGGTGAGGGGCAGCGTGCCGAGTCCGATCCACAGGCGGATGCGGCGGCGGCGCCGATTCGACGCGAGCAGCGCCGCCGCGGCGGCGGCCCGGAGCTCGGCCGGGGTCTGCGGCGCGGCGGGCGACTGTACGTCTGCGGGAGCCGGGACATCGGGGGGCGTGGGTGCCCCGGGAGGAAGCTGCGCGCCGGGGGGAGGCGGTGGAGACGTCATGCGGACCCTCCCGTGGTCGTCGTTCCGGCACCGCTGCCCGCGCGAGCGCTCGGGCGGGAACCGACCCGGAGCCGGCGGAGCCGTGCCACGAGCATGGTGGCGCGCGCGAGCTCGACGCCGAGCAGGGCGGCCATGACGAGAGCAGCGATCCAGTACAGCTCGGTCACGTTGCCGACCTCGCCCGAGTCGGAGTAGGCGACGGTGGTCGACGGTGCCTCGGGCAGCGTCGGTTCGGTATCGGCGGTGCGGTGCTGGTACTCGACCCCCAGTTCGCCCGCGATCGTCTGCAGGTTCGCCTCATCGATGACCGACATCGCATTCGAGCCCTGGTACTCGATGTACCCCTCGCCCTCGGCCGCGTCGAATGACCCGGAGGTGAGCTTCATCGGTCCGCCCTCGGCGGTGCCGTAGCCGAACACGGCACCGGAGTCGGTGAAGGGAGCGCTGTCGTCGAAAGCCTCGGGGGGTGACAGCGCCGTCTGCTCGCCGTCGCCGAAGTAGAAGACCATGCGCGAGCGGTCCTCCGAGTTCGCTGCGGCATTCGAGAGTGTCTCGTGCAGCTGCTCTGCGGCGATCCCGATCGAGCTGCCGCGCGAGCGGCTCGTGACCTCGGGGCGCAGCACCTCGAGCGACGAGACCAGCGAGGTGGTGTCGGTGGTCAGCGGCATCCGCACGTCGGCCGACGCGTCGAACGTGATCAGGGCGAATCGTGCCCCCGGATACTCGTCGACGATCTTCTGCACGTCGGCCCGCACTCCGTCGAGGCGGGGCTCGCCGTCGGCCCAGTCCTCGGCGACGATGCTCGCGGTGGTGTCGACGACCAGCACGATGTCGGTGTCGGTCGCCAGGGTCTGCGTGGTGCCGCCGGGGATGCCGGGGCGGAGCAGCATGACGAAGCACGCGAGCAGCATCACGAGGCGCATCGCCCACAGCGCTCGCGCGCCTGCCCTGGTGCCGGAGCCGGTGGTGGGTGCCTTCACGAGAGCGAGCACGGCGAGCGCGGCGATCGGGGTGAAGAGCAGCGCGAGGAGGAAGACGTTGAGCACGGGCTGGAAGATCACAGTCTCACCCTCCACAGCACGACCACGAAGGCCAGGGTCGACACCATGAGCACGACGATCCAGAGGTTCGGGCTGTCGGTCCAGACGACCTGCGCCTGACCCTGGAGGGCGGTGGCCTCCTGCTCCTGCACCTGGGCGACGATGTCTTCGACGGTGGTCGTGTCGCGTAGACCGTAAGCCGTGCCGCCGGTGGTCTCGGCAGCCTCGGCGAGCTCGGCGCTGACCTCGGCGTCCTTGCCCTGCACGGGGTTCAGGCTGAAAACGCGCACGCCGACCGATTTCGCGTAGGCCGCGGCCTCCTGCAGGGTCACGATCGACGCGCCGTTGATCTCGTTGTCGGTCGCGAAGATGATCGACCGCGAGCGCTCGTCGTCGGGGTGGTCGAAGGCGAGAGCGCATGCCGCGAGACCGTCGCCGATGAGCGAGGCGCCGTTGCCGTTCATGGTGCCCACCCAGTGCTCGGGGGTCTGCTCGACGAAGTCGAAGCTCTCCCTGATGCTCTGCAGGTGCTCGCGGACGAACGGGTAGTCGTCGGTGAGGGGGAAGATCTGCACCGGCGAGCTGTTGAAGATCGTCAGCCCGATGCGCTCGCCCTCGAACTCCTTGAGCAGCTCCTCGAACACGGTCAGCACTTCGACGTCGACCTCGGTCATCGAGCCGGACACGTCGAGGCACAGCATGATGTCGCGGCTGGTGTCGACGGGCTGGATCGTCTGCGACGACATCGGTCGCGCAGCCACCACCCCGGCCGAGACCGTCGCGATCACGCCGAGCAGCAGGATGCCGCAGAGGGCGACGATCCGACGATTCAGCGCGGTGCGGAAAGACGGAAGTGCGCGTACCCGCTCGGCGCGCGCGATGCGCGCCTGCTCGTGGGCGTCGGTGCGGGCGGTGCGACGCAGCCCGAGCACGAGGCCGATCGCCACGGCGACGACCACGATGCCGGCGGCGACGAGCAGCATCCACCAGTTCGCTAGTGCCATGAGCGCACCACCGCTCTGGCTGCTTCCGCCCCGGCGAGCGGATCGATCGACGGTCCCTGGCGGAAGATGCTCGGGTAGTAATGCCGCTGCATCGCGTCGATCAGGGCCGGGTGCACGCCGCGGGCGACGAGATCGTCGAGCGCGAGCACAGGCGCCTCGAGCCCGCTGTACTCGTTGACGAACGTGCGCACGACGCGACTCAGCTCGAGGTTGGCGTTGCGGGCCGACAGCGAACGCGCACGGTAGTCGTCTTCGATGCGCTGGATGCTCTGCAGATACTCCACGCGCAGCTGCGAGAGCACGTCGGTCGTCTGCAGCACCGGTGCCTGCTGCCCGTCGGTGAGAGTCAGGTCGCGGCGCGGTCGCGTGAGCAGCGTCACGATCCAGGCGGCCGCGATCAGCAGCAGCAGCACGCCGATCGCGAGCAGGATCCAGCCCCAGCCGTACTGGGCCGGCGGGTAGAGCTCGTCAGAGCCGGGCATGAGACCTCCGGGCGAGCAGCTGCAGCAGTTGCGAGACGGCGTCGTCCTGACCGGTGAGCACGCCGTGGCTGATCTCCATGCGCGTGAGCAGCTCTGCCAGGCGCGCCGCATCGGCCTGCGCCTGGGCCACGAGCTCGCCCACGATGTCGAGGTCGCCCTGTGCGAAGTCGGGCACCTCCCAGAGGCTGTCCACGTCGGCGCGGATCTTCTTCGTCGTGTGGTCGAGCACCGGATCGGCGTCGCGCAGAGTGAGCCACACCACGTCGTGCTGCACGCGCAGTCGGCGCAGCATCCGCTCGGTCTCGGTCGTGATCGGGGCCTCGTCGGTGACCACGACGACGATCATGCGCCGCGAGATGGTGCGTGTGACGTATGACAGCAGCGCATCGCGGTCACTCGGCGCGGTACTCGAATCGATGGCCCGATCGATCGTGCGCAGCGCGTGCTCGAGGGCGCCCTCACTGCGGCCCGGTGCGCGGCGGCGCACGCCGTCGGCGTCGCCGTGCACGAGAGAGAAGTCGTCGCCGTGCCGCAGCGCGAGCACACCGAGAGCACCGGTCGCGAGCACCGCGAGGTCTTTCTTCGACCTCTCGTCGTGTGCGAGCGCCGACATCGAGCGTCCCGTGTCCACGACGAACAGCACCGTGTGCATCCGCATCGCACGATGCCGTTTGACGAGCGGGGTGCCCAATCGCGCCGTGGCGCGCCAGTCGATGTCGCGCACCTGATCGCCGTACTCGTACTTGCGCAGGTCTTCGAAGTCGAGGCTGCGCCCGTGCAGCAGCGACGCGTAGGCGCCGTCGAGCGCGTGCATCGACTTGTGCGACGAGTGGATGAAGAGCTTGCTCTTCACCTGGGTGATCAGGCTGGGCATGGGGAGGTCAGGGTGTCGGCACCGACGCGAAGATCTGGTCGATGATCTCCTCGCTGCGGATGCCCTCGGCGTCGGCCTCGAACGTCAGCAGCACGCGGTGGCGCAGCACGAGGTGGCGGAGCGAGCGGATGTCCTCGGGCAGCACGTGCGCGCGACCGTTCAGCAGCGCCAGAGCGCGCGATGCCTGCAGGAACGCGATGCTCGCACGGGGGCTCGCGCCGTACTTGATGTAGCGCGCGCGCTCGTCGCCGATGTAGGGCGCGGGATTGCGGGTGACGTAGGCGATCGACACGATGTAGTTGCGGATCGCGGGGTCGACGTACACCCGGCTCGCGACGTCCTGCAGCAGATGCACGTCGTCGAGCGTGATGGCGCTCGAGACATGGCGGTCGGGGTCGAGCACGCCGGAGTCGATGCGGCCGAGGATCTCGAACTCCTCGGCGGGGCTCGGGTACTCGACGATCTCCTTGAGCAGGAAGCGGTCCATCTGCGCCTCGGGCAGTTCGTACGTGCCCTCCTGCTCGATGGGGTTCTGCGTCGCGATCACCAGGAACGGCTTCGGCAGGTGATGCACCTCGCCGCCGATCGTGGTCTGGTGCTCCTGCATCGCCTCGAGCATGGCGCTCTGGGTCTTGGCGCTCGATCGGTTGATCTCGTCGAGCAGCACGAAGTTGGCGTGCACCGGGCCGAGCACCGTGCGGAACGATCCGGTCGCGGCGTCGTAGATCTGGTTGCCGGTGATGTCGCTGGGCAGCAGGTCGGGCGTGCACTGGATGCGCTTGAACTGCGCCTTGACCGTGTCGGCCAGGGTGCTCGCAGCGGTGGTCTTCGCGAGCCCCGGGACGCTCTCGAGCAGGATGTGGCCGCCCGCGATCAGCGAGATCAGCAGGCTGGTGCGCAGGCGCTCCTGGCCGACCATCTTCGCGGAGTAGGCGTCGGAGACGGTCTTCAGCACCTCGCTCGCGCGACGCATCTCGGAGTCGGTGGGAGCTGCGGAATTCTTCGATGCAGAGGGGGCCGGGGTGGAGGATCCGGCGGAGGCCTCGGCCCGGGTCGCGGGGGACGGCGGAGCCGGGGGGACGGCCTGCGCGGAGGGCGCCGGCGGAGGAGGCGGCGTCGAACCTGCGGAGGGGCCGGGCGCGTAGGGCTCGTTCATCGGTGTGTCTCCTCGTTCCCACGGGGACGCGTCGACGATCCCCCGTCGACCAGCGTAACCGCATCCGGTCTCACCGATCCGGCCTGGAGGTGGGTACTAATCCCCGCAGGTCGATACGGATGACGACATCCGATGCGGATGCAGGTCCGATGCGGATGCAGGTCCGGATGACGGATGCATGCCCAGAACCGTCGTTCGAGCATGCATCCGTGATCTGAGCGTGCAGGTGGAGGTCGCCGCGAGCTGCACCGCGTGCGAAGGAGAACTCTTGCTGCGAAGGAGGCTGCCGCGCAGATCAGCCTTCGGAGCGAGAGAAGTCCTTCGCGACACGGGAGGACGGTGCGACGGATGCTCCGCGCCGGCGCCCGATCCAGACCACGAAGCAGGCGACGCCGATGATGGCGATCGCGATGCCGACGATGTACCCCGAGACGCCGAGGTAGCCGCCCGGCACCAGGTGCGGATCCAGGAACGGGTATGGGTACCACCACGGGTTGCCGGTGGCCGGGGCGATGATGAGGTTCGCTCGCACGAGCGTGTAGACGACCCACACGATCGGGAAGATCGTCGTGAGGGCGACGGCGCTCCAGCGAAGCGCGCGTCGACGAGGGGCGAACAGCAGGTCCACGAGCAGGAACAGCGGGATGACGACGTGCAGCACCTCGTTCGACCACGGCACGGTCACTCCCTGGGGAAGTGCGACGCCGCGCAGCAGGGTGTTGTACACGATGCCGGTGACGATCATGTACGTGCTCGCGCATGCCAGCAGCACGGCGAGCCAGTTCGGCTCGGGTTCGCTGTCGCGACGGTGTCGCAGCGCCCAGATCGCGGCGATGATCAGCACGATCGCGGCGAGCAGGTTCGAGAGGATCGTGAAGAAGCTGAGGAAGTTCGCGGCCACCGTGGGCAGGTGCTGACCCCACTCGGTGGTGGCGACCAGCGCGTTCTCGATGCTGCGGGAGAGCTGCGCGACGATCGCCGCCAGTGCGAGCACCGCTGCTGCGAGCCGTGCGTAGGGCCACCAGGTCGTCATATTCGCCTCCGCGCACACTTTATCGGTCGGGATCCTCTCGAACGCTAGACCGAAATACCGATATGTCGAGCAGGTATCTCGCTGGGCGGGTGCGGGGTCACTTCTGCATCCGAAGTCCGGTGCGGGGTCAGTTCTGCATCCGAAAGGCCCATGTGCGCTGCGTTACTGGCCCCGCACGGATCGCGCGCGGAGCATCGGGCGCGCCGACGGCAGAGCCGACAGCGACGGACGCGCGACGGAAGCTCGACGGACGCGCGACGGACGCGCGACGGACGCGCGACGGACGCGCAACGGACGCTACGCCCGGGCCGCGCCGACGATCAGGTGCGTCGGCGCCACCGCATCCGGGTGACCAGCACTCCGAGCAGGCAGAGTGCGCCGCCGACGAACATGAGCAGCGTCGGAACCTCGCCGAGGATCGCCCACGACATCAGGATCGCGATCGCCGGCACGACGTAGGTCGTGGCCGACGTCTGCCCGGCAGTGCTGCGCTGCAGCACGTATGCCCACGTCGTGAAGGCGATCGCCGTCGGGAAGATGCCGAGATATACGACCCACAGGGTCGAGTCGAGTGGTGCCGTCTGCAGCGCACCGATCAGACTGCCCGTCCAGGGGAGCAGCGCGACGGTGCCCGCGACGGCACCGAGGAACGTCAGGGTCGTCGCGTCGGATCCGGCGCTGAGGAGATGCTTCTGCAGCAGCGTGCATCCGGCGTACATCACGGCCGCGAGCAACGCGAGCAGCAGCCCGGTGATGTCGGGGCCCTCGCTCGTCGACGAGTTCATGCCGATCAGCACCACGCCGAGGAAGGCGATCGGGGCCCCGATCAGAAGCGGCTTCGGGAACCCCTCGCGCAGGAACAGTCCGCTGAAGACCACCACCATGAGCGGCGCGAGGTTGACGACCATCGCCGCCGTGCCCGCGTCGAGAGTGCGCTCGGCGGCATTGAG
Source organism: Microbacterium sp. AC145 (assembly GCF_979258505.1). Lineage (NCBI taxonomy): Bacteria > Bacillati > Actinomycetota > Actinomycetes > Micrococcales > Microbacteriaceae > Microbacterium > Microbacterium sp. AC145. Next base: position 3,133,899 of record NZ_OZ409859.1, on the reverse strand, counting down.
GGCGAGGTTGTAGACGCAGAACCAGCCGACGCCCCACACCGCGACGAGCCACCAGTGGCGACGCTCGGGCAGACGGATGCCGTGTCGCACCGCGATGATCGCGAGTGCGGCGCTGCCCACCGCCATGCGCAGCAGCGCCAGGGCGCCGGGGTCGAAGTGCGGACCCGCACCGCGGATGCCGATGAACGCCGACGCCCACAGCACGACCGTCACGAGGGCGGCGACGAGCACGAGCGGTCCCTGGGTTCGGGGCTTTCCGGGATTGAGGCTGTCGTCGCGGCGCACGCGACCGGTCTTCGGCATCCTCCAATGGTCGCACCGGCCACCGACATCGGTCGATCGGTCGGAGCGACAGCATCCGATGCTTTTCCGCCAGTCGTCCGTCGACTCCGCTTCAGCCGTGCATCTGCAGGATGCAGGCACGGATGCAGGACGAAATCAGTGCTCTCTTCCTGCATTCGTGCATCGGTCCTGCAGGCGTGCGCATCGCGCCGGTCGAACCCCGCCGCCGCCCCCCACAACCACGAAGGCCGGGAAACAACCCTTCGGTAGGATGGAGTCGCCCGAAGAGGGCCAGCTCATCAGCCGGTGCAAACCCGGTGAAAGCAAGGGGGATACCCATGCCAGGAATCGTTATCGTCGGCGTCCAGTGGGGCGATGAGGGCAAGGGCAAGGCCACCGACCTGCTCGGCGAGCGCACCGACTGGGTCGTCAAGTTCAACGGCGGCAACAACGCCGGTCACACCGTCGTGGTCGGCAACGAGAAGTACGCGCTGCATCTGTTGCCCTCCGGCATCCTGTCGCCCGGAGTCACGCCGGTCATCGGCAACGGCGTCGTGATCGACCTCGAGGTGCTGTTCCACGAGCTCGAGGCCCTCGGCGCCCGGGGCATCGACGTCTCCCGCCTCAAGGTGAGCGCCAACGCCCACCTCATCACCGCCTACCACCGCACGCTCGACAAGGTCACCGAGCGCTTCCTCGGCAAGCGCAACATCGGCACGACGGGTCGAGGCATCGGTCCGGCCTATGCCGACAAGATCAACCGCGTCGGCATCCGCGTGCAGGACCTCTTCGACGAGAACATCCTGCGCCAGAAGGTCGAGGGCGCTCTCGACCAGAAGAACCACCTGCTGGTCAAGGTCTTCAACCGTCGCGCCGTGACGGTCGACGAGATCGTCGAGGAGCTGCTCTCGTACGCCGAGCGCCTGCGCCCGATGGTCGCAGACACCGGGTATCTCATCTCCGAGGCGCTCGACCGCGGCGAGGTCGTCGTGTTCGAGGGCGGCCAGGCGACCATGCTCGACATCGACCACGGCACCTACCCGTTCGTGACGTCGTCGACCGCGACCGCTGCCGGTGCGGCATCCGGCTCGGGAGTGGGCCCCGGCGCACTCGACCGCATCGTCGGCATCGTCAAGGCCTACACGACCCGTGTGGGTTCGGGCCCCTTCCCGACCGAGCTCTTCGACGAGAAGGGCGACTGGCTGCGCTCGCGCGGCTTCGAGTTCGGCACCACCACCGGCCGCCCGCGCCGCGTCGGCTGGTACGACGCCCCCATCACCCGCTACGCGACGCGCGTCAACGGCATCACCGACCTGGTGCTCACCAAGCTCGACATCCTGACGGGGCTCGAGCAGATCCCCGTGTGCGTCGCCTACGACGTCGACGGCGAGCGCTTCGACGAGGTGCCGGTCAACCAGACCGACTTCCACCACGCGACGCCGATCCTCGAGAACTTCCCCGGCTGGTCGGAGGACATCTCGACCGCCCGGACGTTCGAGGACCTGCCGAAGAACGCGCAGGACTACGTGCTGGCGCTCGAGGGCATGAGCAACACGCGCATCTCGGTGATCGGCGTGGGCCCGGAGCGCGACCAGGTCGTCGTGCGCCACGACCTGCTCGACTGAGCGCGCCGTGACACGGTTCTGGCTCGGGGGCTACGGCTCGGCGATGGACGGTTCGGCCGACGGCATCGGCCTGCTCGTCGGCGACTCCGACCGGCAGACCTCGCTGTCCTACCGCGGGGCGGTCACGCAGACCCCCTCGCCGTCATGGCTCGCGCAGCATCCCACGCTCGACGTCGTCTACGCGGCGCTCGAGGGGGATGCCGCGGTGCAGGCGTTCGTCCGCTCCGGCGAGTCGACCCTGCGGCCCCTCGGCGAGCCGGTCGAGGCGGGCGAGAACGTCTGCCACGTCGCCGTCGCCCCGCGCGGCGACTTCCTGATCGCGAGCTGCTACGGCGACGGCCGGGTCGTGCGCATCGGGATCGATCCGCAGGGACGATTGGTGCCGGATGCGGTGAACAAGGCCGCCGAACTGCGCGCGGCCCTGCTCGGCGAACCTCTCGAGGCTGCTGCTCCGGTGGGCGTCGCCGCGGCGGCATCCGACCCCTATGCGGGCTCGCGCACGGCCGGCGGTGACGAGCGCGTCTCGCACGCGCATGCCGCCGCGTTCCTGCCGGACGGGCGCATCGCGACGACCGATCTCGGCTTCGACCTCGTGCGCATCTGGCGCCAGGGCGCGAGTGGCCTGGTCCTCGACCACGAGATCACGTTGCCGATGGGCACGGGGCCCCGACACATGGTCGTGCACCCCAGCGGACATCTGCACGTCGTCACCGAGTACTCGTGCGAGGTGTTCACCCTCGCCGCCGGTCGTGACGGCACCTGGGCGGTCGTCGGTTCGGTGCTCACGAGCCCGATCGCCGAGGTGGGCACCGACTTCCCTGCCGAGCTCGCGCGCACGCGCGACGGACAGTTCCTCTACACCGCGCTGCGTGGCAGCAACACGATCGCGGCGCTGCGGGTGCAGGGCGGTGGCGAGCGTCTCGAGCCGTTCGCGTTGGCCGACTCGGGCGTCGACTGGCCCCGCCATCACCTGGTGCACGAGGGCAAGCTGCTCGTCGCGGGGCAGCGCTCCGACACGATCGCCCTGCTCGACCTCGACGAGCGCACGGGGGCACCGCTCGGCATCCGCCATCAGGCGCCGGCGCCGACCCCGACGAGCTTCCTGCTCGTGCGCTGAGTTCGCACAAGAAGCTGCCGCTTGACCTCAACCATTGTTGAGGTTCTACGGTCGAGCGTATGACTGCAGACACCGACGCGGCGCAGACCGCGAAGGCCGCGCCCTCGGGCATCCTCCACGGCGGCTACCTCTGGATCACGATCGGCGCCTGCGCCCTGGTGTTCCTCGGGGCGTTCGAATCCCTCGCGGTGACGACGGTGATGCCGGCGGTCAGCGCCGACCTCGACGGCGAGCGGCTCTACGCGCTCGCGTTCGCCGGGCCCCTCGCCACTGGGGTGATCGGCATGGTCGTCGCGGGCAACTGGGCGGATCGCCGCGGCCCGGTCGCACCCCTCCACCTGTCGGTGGGCCTGTTCGTCGTCGGCCTCGTGGTCGCCGGACTCGCGCCGAGCATGGAGGTGCTCGTCGCCGGCCGCTTCGCCCAGGGACTCGGCAACGGCGGCCTGATGGTCGCCCTCTACGTGGTGGTGGCCCGCGTGTACCCGCGTGAGCTGCATCCGGCGATCTTCGCGGGGTTCGCGGCGGCGTGGGTCGTGCCGTCGCTCGTCGGACCGACCGTCGCCGGGGCCGTCACCGAGCTGTGGAGCTGGCACTGGGTGTTCCTCGGCGTCGTGTTCCTGGTGATCCCCGCCCTGCTCATGGTCGTCCCGGCTCTCCGTGGGCTCGCGGGCGACGGCGACCTCACGATCCCGTGGTCGTACGGACGCCTGGGATGGTCGATCCTCGCGGCGCTCGCCGTGCTCGCGTTGAACCTGGTGGGCGACATCCCGGCTGCGGGGCCTGCGCTCGCGGCCGTCGCCGTAGTGGTGGCGGTCGTGGCCGTGCGGCCGCTCCTTCCGGCCGGCACGCTGCGTGCGCGTCGAGGGCTGCCGTCGGTGCTGCTGGTGCGTGGCCTCGCGGCAGCCGGCTTCTTCGGTGCCCAGGTCTACATCCCCTACCTGCTCACCGAGCGCTACGAGGTCTCGCCCACCATCGCCGGACTCTCGCTGACCGGCGGAGCGCTCGCGTGGTCGGTGTCCGCCACTCTGCAGGGCCGCATGGGCGCCCGACTGTCGAGTGTCGTGGCCGTGCGCATCGGCACGATACTCGTCGTCGCGGGTGTCGTCCTCGCGCTCGCAGCCGCGGCGCTCACCGCACCGGTCGTCGTCATCATCGCCGCATGGATCGTCGCCGGCGCCGGAATGGGGCTGATGAGCCCCCGGACCAGCGCCCTCACCCTCGCCATGTCGCAGCCCGAGAACCAGGGTTTCAACAGTTCGGCGATGACCGTCGCGGACTCCTTCGGAAGCGCGCTCGCGCTCGCGATCACCGGGGTGCTGTTCACCGGTCTGGCCGTCGTCATGGACCCCTTCGTCGCGGTGTTCGCCCTGGCCGCGATCGTCGCGCTCGCCGCGGCCGTACTCGCACCCCGGGTCACGGTGCCGGTGGACTGAGCGGTCGTTCACAATTCAGCATGGATGGTCACCCCCGACCCGCCCGGCGACGCGCCCGTGGAACAACCACCCCGTGACTCGACGTTGGTTCTGAGCAAGACTGGGCGACGGAGAGGTGCACCTCATGACTGCTGAGAAGACCGACGAATACGACCTGATCGTGCTGGGCGGAGGTCCGGTCGGCGAGAACGTGGCCGATCGCGCCGTGCAGTACGGCCTGACCGCGATCATCGTGGAGAGCGAACTCGTGGGCGGGGAATGCTCGTACTGGGCATGCATGCCGTCGAAGGCGCTGCTGCGTTCGGCCCAGGCGCTGCGTGCGGCGCAGCATGTGGCCGGCGCGAAGGAGGCGGTGACCGGCACACTCGACGTGCGCGCCGTGTTCGACCGCCGCGATTCGTTCACGAGCAACTGGTCGGACGACGGGCAGGTGAAGTGGCTCGACTCCGCCGGGATCGACCTGGCTCGCGGTCATGGCCGTCTCACGGGTGAGCGCGAGGTGACGGTGACGGATGCCGACGGCGGCACCCGAGTGCTGCACGCCCGCCATGCCGTCGCGATCAGCACCGGGTCGGATGCCGTGATCCCGCCGATCGAAGGTCTGCGCGAGGCCTCACCCTGGACGAGTCGCGAGGCGACCAGCGCCGAAGAGCTTCCCGACTCGCTCGCCGTGATCGGCGGCGGCGTCGTAGCCGTCGAGATGGCGACCGCATATGCGGCGCTCGGCTCGACGGTCACGATCATCGCCCGCAGTGGTCTGCTCGGCTCGATGGAGCCGTTCGCGGGCGAGCGGGTGGCGGCGGGGCTGAAAGAACTCGGTGTCGACGTGCGCACCGAGACCGGCACGACGAGCGTCAGCCGCACCGATGACGGGGTCTCGATCGAGCTCGACGACGGCTCGACCGTCACGGCCGCCGAGGTGCTCGTCGCCACCGGTCGCTCTCCGCGCAGCGGCGACATCGGCCTCGACGTCGTGGGCCTCGAGCCCGGACGCTGGATCACGGTCGACGACACGATGCGTGTGCCCGATTCCGACTGGCTCTACGCGGTCGGCGATGTCAACGGTCGCGTGCTGCTCACGCACCAGGGCAAGTATCAGGCTCGGGCTGCGGGCGACGTGATCGCAGCGCGCGCGAAGGGCGACGACGTCGACGATGCGGCGTGGGGCCGCCATGTCGCCACAGCCGACCACGCCGGTGCGCCGCAGGTCACGTTCTCGATCCCCGAGGTGGCATCGGTCGGACTCACCGAGGCTCAGGCGCGTGAGGCGGGCCATGAGGTGGCGGTCGTCGACTACGACCTCGGCGGAATCGCGGGGGCGAGCCTCTACGAAGACGGCTTCGAGGGCCAAGCGCGAATCGTCATCGACACGGATCGCGACGTGATCATCGGCGCGACCTTCGTCGGCCCCGAGGTGGCCGAACTCGTGCAGACGGCGACGGTCGCGATCGTCGGTGAGGTGCCGATCGCCCGCCTCTGGCATGCGGTTCCGGCCTATCCCACCATCAGCGAGATCTGGCTGCGACTGCTGGAGGGCTACGGACGGGATTCGGCATGACGATCCCGGGCGGACGCGCAGAGCGGATGCCGATCGCTGGCATCCGTTCGGGCATCCGCTCCGAACAGTCCATGAAAGACCTGGCGGCATCGGCGTGCCCGGAGCAGGATTGTTTCTCACATTGACGGCATCCGGCGCAACCCTGAACCCGATGTCGCAGACCTCTTATACGCTCGAACCCACATCCGAGGAGGCAGGACCATGAAGGCTGTACTCGCAGGAACCGTCATCGCCGAGGCAGACGAGAGCGATCTCGCACGCATCGAGGGCAATTGGTACTTCCCGCCCGCGTCGATCGCGGAGGGCGCGCTCGTCGAGAGCCCGACCCAGTACACGTGCCCCTGGAAGGGCGCTGCCCAGTACTTCTCGGTGCAGGCGGGTGGCGAACTGCACACCGACTACGCCTGGTCGTACCCGACGCCGTTCCCGAGCGCGTTCGACCGCGTGGGCAAGGACTTCTCCGGGTTCGTCGCTTTCGACCCGCGGGTCGACGTCTCCGCATGACCTCTGTATGCCGCAGCCGGGGCGCTGATGCCCGTCTCGTCGATCGACCGACCGGAGAATAATCGTGATCGAGTTCCGCAACGTCACCAAGCAGTTCCCCGATGGCACGACCGCCGTCAAGGACTTCAGCCTGGTGCTGCCGTCACGCAAGACGACGGTGTTCGTCGGATCCTCGGGATGCGGCAAGACCACTCTGCTGCGCATGATCAACCGCATGGTCGAACCGACCTCGGGTGAGGTCGAGATCGACGGCGAGAGCGTGCTCGGGGGCGACCCGGTCGCGCTGCGCCGGAGCATCGGATACGTCATGCAGAACTCCGGTCTGATGCCGCACTTCACGGTGATCGACAACGTCGCCACCGTGCTGCGGCTCACGGGCGTGAAGAAGGGGCCTGCGCACGAGCGCGCGCGGGAGCTTCTGAAGACCGTCGGCCTCGACCAGTCGCTGGCCGAGCGGTACCCGAGTCAGCTGTCGGGCGGACAGCAGCAGCGCGTGGGCGTGGCCCGTGGGCTCGCCGCAGACCCGAACATCCTCCTGATGGACGAGCCCTTCGGCGCGGTCGACCCGATCGTCCGTGCCGACCTGCAGCAGGAGACCCTGCGGCTGCAGCACGAGCTCGACAAGACGGTCGTCTTCGTCACGCACGACATCGACGAGGCGTTCCTGCTCGGCGACCAGGTCGTGATCCTCGACAAGGGCGCGCGCATCGTGCAGGTGGGCAGCCCGAGCGAGATCATCGAGAACCCGGCAGACGACTTCGTCGCATCCTTCATCGGCGCCGACAGAGGGCGCCGCGCCCTGCACCTCAGAGAGACCCCGCACGGCACCGTCGTGGTCGACTCCGAAGGACGCACGCAGGGTGCGATCGTGGCCGACGTCGAGAGGTCCGACGGGCCGCTCGCAGGACCGGATGCTGCCGCGCTAGGTGCGACCCGGGGCGGCCTCACGTGAACTGGGTCTCGAACAACCTCGGGCTGATCCTCGAGTTGACCGGGGTGCATCTGCGTCAGAGCATCATCCCGATCATCCTGGGATTCGTCCTGTCGCTTCCGCTCGGCTGGGTCGCGTGGAGGTTCAAGCTCGTGCGCGGACCGATCATCCTGCTCACGGGTCTGCTTTACACGATCCCCTCTCTCGCGCTGCTGATCCTGCTGCCGTCGGTCGTCGGATACTCTCCGCGCAGCGAGGCCAACCTGGTGGTCGCGCTCACCATCTACGCGATCGCGATCCTGGTGCGCGGAGTGTCAGACGGCCTCGACTCCGTCGACGACGACATCCGTCAGGCCGCCACGGCCACGGGATTCGGTTCTTTCCGGCGCTTCTGGGCGGTCGAGTTCCCGCTCGCCGGGCCTGTCATCCTGGCGAGTCTGCGGGTGACGGCGGTGAGCACCATCTCGTTGGCGACAGTCGGCATCCTGATCGGCATCCGCAACCTCGGGTACCTCTTCACGAACGGTCTCGACCGGCGGATCATCGCCGAGGTGTTCGCCGGGATCATCGCTGTCGTCGTGATCGCCCTCGTGATCGACCTGCTCCTCCTGCTCGCCGGTCGGGCACTCATGCCGTGGACGCGCGCGGCGACGAAGACCGGCGCGGCGCGGCCGGTGGCCGTGGGGGCTCCCGCATGAACCTCTTCCTCGAGGCCTTCGCCTGGATGTTCGCTCCGGCCCAGTGGACCGGCAATTATGCGCTGCCGAAGCTGCTCGGCGAGCACCTGACCCTCACTGCGATCTCGGTGATCATCGCGGCCGCCATCGCGGTTCCGCTCGGGTGGCTGATCGGCCACACCGGCAAGGGGCGCGAGATCGCGGTGGCGGTGTCGGGAGCTGCGCGTGCGATCCCGGCCTTCGGCCTCATGATCCTGCTCGTGCTTCTCCTCGGTGTGCTCCGCATCCCCGAGGCCGCGATCACGACCTTCGTGCTGCTGGCGATCCCCTCGCTGCTCGCGGGCGCCTACACCGGTCTCGAAGCGATCGACCGCCGTGTGATCGACGCGGCGAAGGCGATGGGGATGACCGGCTGGCAGATCTTCTGGAAGGTCGAGGTGCCGCTCGGCCTCCCGCTCCTCGTCGGCGGCATCCGCTCGGCTCTGTTGCAGGTCATCGCGACGGTCACGATCGCCGCGTACGTCGGCCTGGGCGGGCTCGGCTACCCGATCATCCAGGGCATCCCGCTGCAGCGTTTCGACCAGGTGGTCGCGGGTGCGATCCTCGTGGCGGTGCTCGCACTGCTGGTCGATCTGCTGCTCGCCGCCGCCCAGCACCTCGCGGTGCCGAGGGGGCTCCGCACCGGCGGTCGCCCCTCGCGCCGACGCTCGCGCGCGCTCGCTCCCGCGGCAGAGCCGTCCACTTCGGGTACCGGTCCGACTCCGGTCGAGTCCGAGCCCGCCACAGCCTGATTCCACAGCACAGCAGTTCCAGAAGTCCCCCAGAGAAGAGGAAGTCCATGTTCACAGCACGAGGCAAGCGCTCTGTCTTCGCCGTCGGCCTTGTCGCCGCGGCGGCACTCGCCCTCACCGCCTGCGGTTCGAGCGAATCGCTCGGCGAGCCGGCCGACTCCGGCGAGAGCTCGGGCGGCGGCGACGCGATCGTCGTCGGCTCGCAGGCGTACTACTCCAACGAGATCGTCGCCGAGATCTACGCGCAGGCGCTCGAGGCAGCCGACTTCACGGTCGATCGCCAGTTCAGCATCGGGCAGCGTGACGCCTACATGCCCGACGTCGAGTCCGGCGACATCGACGTCTTCCCCGAATACACGGGCAGCCTGCTCGAGTACATCTCGGATGACGAGATCGATGTGACGAGCCCCGACGACGTCTACGCGGCCCTGCAGGAGGCCCTGCCCGAGAGCCTCACCGCCCTCGACTTCGCCGAGGCATCCGACCAGGACTCGTACACGGTGCTCAAGAGCTTCGCCGAGGAGAACGGTCTGACAACGATCGGCGACCTCTCGAAGGTCACCTCGCCCGTCACGATCGGCGCCGCGCCTGAGTTCGAGCAGCGTCCGTACAGCCCGGCGGCGGCCAAGGAGGTCTACGGCGTCGACCTGGCGTTCTCGGCCACCGGCCCCACGACCCTCGAGTCGCTGCTCGCCGGCGAGATCCAGGTCGCGGACATCTACACCGCCGACCCGGCGTTCGAGACCGAGGAGATCGTCGCTCTCGAAGACCCCGAGAATCTGATCATCTCGTCGAACGTCGTGCCGATCGTCTCGAGTGACATCGCCGGCGACGTGTCGGACGTGCTCAACGCCATCAGCGCCAAGCTGACCGCAGAGGAACTCGTCTCGCTGAACGTGCTGAGCACGGTCGACCAGCAGTCGTCGCCCGACATCGCCAAGAAGTGGCTCGAAGACAACGACCTCGTCTGAAGTCAGCAGTCTTCATGAGAAGTGCCCGGTCCCTTCCAGGGGCCGGGCACTTCTGTGTCGTCCGGGCCGCTGGGAGGGTTGCGTGGGGAGGGGCGTTGGCGTGCGACCGCCTTTTCGGCGTGAGACCCATGTGCAGGGCGTGGGTTTCGTGCGGGATGGGTGGTTTCGTAGGGCGGTGTGCCGGGCGGGGGAGGGCAGCTCGGCGAGACCGCCTTTTCGGCGCGAGACCCATGTGCTGGACGTGGGTTTCGTGCGGGATGCAGGGTTTCGAGGGCGCGCCGCCGGGAGCCGCGCCCCAGGGCTGCGCTAGACCCGGGCGTCCTGCCTCGGCACCAGGACTTGTTTGATGATGATCAGGATGGATGCCGCGACCGGCACCGCCACGAGCGCTCCCAGCAGACCGAGAAGCGTGCCGCCGGCGAGGGCGCCGATGACCACGAGGGCTCCCGGAACGGCGACGGCCTTGTTCATGACCCGTGGGGTGATGACGTACGCCTCGATCTGCATGTACACGAGGTAGATGACTGCGAAGACGAGCGCCGCGATGGGGTTCGTGAACAGGGCGAGGCTCGTGCCGATGATCCAGAAGATCACCGATCCGACGAGCGGGATAAGGGTGATGCAGAACGCGACCGTCGCCATCAGCGGCGGGAACGGCAAGCCGAGGAACAGATAGAGCAGGAAGGCGAGCACGGCGTTGCAGAACGCGAGCACGACCATTCCCATGACGTAGGCGCCGACCGAGTCGGTGATCTGATCGGTGATGTCGCTCGCGCGAGCACGGTCACGGGCGGGAGCGAGACGCAGCATTCCCGCCTTGATCGACGGCAGGGTCGCGACGAAGTAGAGCGTGAGCACGAGTACGACGATGATGCCCGAGATGGCGTTGGCGATCGATGCGCCGACCTGCAGCGCCCCTCCGCCGATGGCGGCGATGTTGCCGGGATCGGTGAGGAACTTCTGCACGTCGGCGACGAGATCCTGGAACTGGTCGCCGAACTGGGCGTCGAGCGTCGCATAGATGTCGCTGCGGGTGAACTCCTGGATCATCCCCGGCACCGACCGCACGAAGCTCGCGATCTGGTCGATCACGACCGGCAGCACCATCCACACCACAAGACCAGCCACGATGATGAGCCCGAGGATCGCGACGACCACCGAGATGGCCCGCGACAACCCTCGTCGCTCGAGGAACCGCACGGTGGGGTCGAGTCCGAGGGCGGCGAAGAGCGCGAGGGCGATGTAGATGAGCACGGTCGAGAGGTTCGCCATGGCCAGGCCGAGGACGATCGCCGCAAGGCCGCCGAGCGTCACCAGGAATCCGAACACGAACGGGCGATCGATGCGGGTCCAGAACGAGCGGCTCGGCGTCATCGGCTCGACGACGCCGTGACGCGCAGCGGGCGACGTCGTCTGGGGGTGCGGGGTGTTCGCTGCGACGGTGGTGTCCCCCGCAGGGGAGGTCGCAGACCCGGCGGCGGCTGCGGCGTCGACGGATGCACCGGTCGTCGCCGCGCCTTCGGGTACCGAGGAGGGTTCGGATGCGTCAGCGGACGCGCTCTTCGGCGGTTCCTGCTCTTCTCGGCTCATGTGCTCACGATAGCGTCCGACCGAGGCGCGACCCAGGAGGCATCCCCCGTGCGGGGTGGGGTCGTTCTGCCGCGTGTTTCCGTAGAGTAGGGGGCATGACCGCTGCCGATGACCCCCGGGCTGAACTCCTCCGACTGCGCTCCAGCATCGACAACATCGATGCGGCCCTCATCTTCATGCTCGCCGAGCGTTTCCGCGCCACGCAGCAGGTCGGGCAGCTCAAGGCAGAGCACGAGATGCCGGCATCCGACCCGGGCCGTGAAGAGCAGCAGGTCGCGCGCCTCCGGGCCCTCGCCGAGCAGGCGCATCTCGACCCCGAGTTCGCCGAGAAGTGGTTCAACTTCGTGGTCGCAGAGGTGATCCGTCATCACACGGAAGCCGCCGAAGGGCGATGATCCGGTCGTCCGGGCGAGTGACAGTGTGTGCAGCACTCACTCGCCCGGGGACCGAACTAAGTTTATTGAATAAACTATGACCGAGGGTACGCAGGACACCCCAGTCTGTCAACCGATTCCGACAGTGGGGCAGGCGCCATGCTGAACGGCGACGACGCACTCGATACGCAGGCCGCAGTCCGCCGCGCCAACCTGCGCAGGGCGCTGCAGTTGGTCTTCCACGATCCGGGCGTGCAGACGCGTGCCGGCATCGCGCGTGCCACCGGACTCACGGCGGCGACCGCCTCGTCTCTCGTCGCCGAGCTCATCGATCTGCGGCTCGTCGCAGAGGGCGCGCAGGCGGCGAGCACCGGTGGCAAGCGGCCGACGACCCTGAGCATCGATGCAGATCATCACCTCATCGTCGTGGTGGTGATCAGGCCCACCGACGCCCGCATCGCACTGGTCGCCCTCGACGGAACCGAGGTCGATGCGCGAGAGGTCGCGTACTCCGAGGCGACACGAGATCGGATGCTCGACGCGGCCGCGGCCGACATCGCGGCCGACTACAGCGACCGCCCGCTGGTGGCTGGGGTGCAGTTGCCCGGCACCACCGACGGGCGCCGTGTCTTCGAGAGCGTGCAGCTCGGCTGGACCGATGTTCCGCTCGCCGAACGCTTCGAGGAGCTCCTCGGGGTGCCTGTGCTGCTCGTCAACGACGTGGATGCCGAGGCGATCGCCGAGGCGGCCAGAGACGACGAGTCATCGGGCTACCGGCTGTTCATCCACATCGGCACCGGCATCGGTGCGGCCGTGACGCTCGACGGCGAACTCGCGCCCGGCCCTCGCGACCGCGCAGGTGAGATCGGCCACGTGCAGGTGCAGTTCGGCGACGACGCGCGGGTCTGCCGATGCGGACGTCAGGGGTGCCTCGAATCAGTGGCCTCGATGACGGCCATGCTGGGCGACGACTTCGACGACTCGATGGATGCCGAGGCCATCACCGCACTCGCCGAGGCGGCCGACGCCGAGAACCTGGCCGAGGGAGCGCGGGCGCTCGCGCGCACCATCAAGCTCATCGCGGCGGTGCTCGACGCGGCGGAGGTCGTGATCGGCGGTCCTGCCCGCGCACTCGGCGATCGGTTCCTCACACTCGTGCAGGCCGAGATCGACTACACCGCGACCGGCACGGCGAACGTGCCGGTGCGCTACGCGGATGCCGAAGCCACGATGTCGACCGGCGTCGCCCAGGTCGCACTCTCCAGCGCCCTCGGGGTGCGGTGGAGTCCGGCGCAGCTGCGCGCGGCACCCGCTCCGGCATCCGTTCTCCGCGACTGACGCCGATCATCCGGTCGCAGTCTGTGCCGTTGACCGATCTTCCGGTCGACTTTGTGCCACCCGGTGAGTTCTGGGGTGACACGAAGTGCGACGGGAGAGCGCGGGAGAGCGCTCAGCCCCCGAACTCGGCGTTCAGCACCATCGGTGTGTGGTTGACGCCGCACGCGTCGCCGATGAGATGGTTCAGGATCACACCTGTCGAGATCTCGCCCGGGACCCGGTCGGGGCTGCGCATGAGTTCCAGCATCCGGGCGAATCGGGGAGCCATGCTCGTCTCGGACGACGCGGCGAGTCGATCGAGGTCGGCGGCAGCGGCATCCACTCGTTGCGTCCACTCGTCGAGGCCGAAGGCCTGGTAGTTCCCATACCCCTGATCGGCGTTCATCAGGGCGCTGTAGATCTCGCCGAACGCCGCGCATTCGGCGGCGATCGTCTCGTCTCTCTCGAACTCCTCGACGGAGAATCGCGGAGTCACGGTCCACGCGACGCCGTCGGGTACCCAGATGTACAGAGTGGGCGAGGCGCTCTCAGCCACCGGCCAGACCATCGATTGCAGGCCGGTGCAGGTGCGCTCGAGAACCACGTTCTCGAGCGACATCGCGGTCATGACGCTGATCACGAGGCGCTCGCCGCCGGGGCACTCGATGTCGAGCGTCACGGAGCGCGCTCCCTCGGGCACAGGGAAGGCGACTCCCGGATGCGGTTCCGTGGGCCCCACGCCCGAGATCGGAGCTGCGGAGAGATCGACGGCGACCGCCTCGGCCTGAGGCGTCGGCGTGGCACTGGAGGTCGTCGGTGCAGTGCTCGGCGCGGAGCATCCGCCCAGCGCGATCGTGAGCGCCGCGATCGCTCCGGCCAGCATTCTTCCGCGTGCAGCACGCATCGATCCCCCTCGGTCGTCTGTGAACTGTCTATCACCCGTGCGACCGGGAACCCACTCCTCGCCTTCGAATCGCTCACTTTGCAGAAAAGCTCGGTCGGAAACTGCAAAGTGAGCGATTCGAAGGGTCTACTTGACGCTGCCGGCGGTCAGGCCGCCGACGAGGCGCTTCTCGATGAGCATGAAGAGGATGACGACGGGGAGGATCGCGACGATCGAGACACCGAACACGTACTGCCAGCTGGTCTCGTACTGACCGACGAACTTGGTCAGCGCGACCGACAGCGGCTGGTTCTTGTCGGTGGAGAGGATCACGAGCGAAGCGGCGAACTCGTTCCAACAGGCGACGAACGTGAAGACGATCGCCGTCACGATGCCGGGCCACACCAGCGGCAGGTTGATCTTGAAGAGCACGGTGAAGCGCCCGGCACCGTCGATCTGGGCTGCTTCGTCGATCTCCTTCGGGATCCCGGCGAAGAACGAGTGCATGATCCACACCGCGAACGACAGGTTGAAGGCCGCGTTGATGAAGATCATCGCCGCCCACGTGTCGCTGAGTCCGAGCACCGTGAACTGCCGGAACAGGCCCGAGGTGAGCACGGCGGGCTGCAGCATCTGCGTGACGATCACGAGGAACAGGAAGACCATGCGCCCGGGGAACTTGAACCGGGCGGTGTAGTAGGCCGCGGGCAGCGAGACGACGAGCACGAGCAATGTCGCAAAGACGGCGATGATGATCGTCGAGATCAGGTTGTACGGCAGGGGTGTCTCAGGGGTCGACCACATCGAGATGTAGTTCTCCCAATGCCACTCGGTCGGCAGGTAGGTCGGGTCGACCGAGCGGATCTGCGACTTCGTCTTCACAGAGCCGAAGAACATGATCAAGTACGGCAGCACGAAGATCGCGAGCACGAGGATGCCGGCGGCCATGCGCAGGATGACGCGGGGCAGCGTCACCTGGTCTTCGGTGTAGCGGCGCTTGCGTCCGGGGATGCGAGGTGCAGGCTCGGAGCCTGCGGTGGTGACGAGGGCGGTCTCGGTCACGGTCATGATCAGACCTCCTTCATGGGCTTGACGGCCTTGACGTAGATCGCGACGATCACGATCACGATGAGGAAGGCCACGACCGACAGCGCACTCGCGACGTCGACCTTCTTCTGCAGCTCGATGTACTTGAAGATCATCGTCATGATCGTGTCGGCGCCGTACCCGGGGATCGACCCCGTCATCACCTTGAGGATCGGCAGCGAGTTGAACACGTTGATGATGTTGATGAGCACGGCGACCGCGAGCGCGCTGCGCAGCTGCGGCAGAACGATCGTCCAGTAGGTGCGGGTGGCGCCGGCGCCGTCCATCTTGGCGGCTTCGAGGGTGTCGGAGGGAACCGTCTGCAGCCCCGCGAGGATCGTGTAGGTCGTGAAGGGTAGTGACACGAAGATCGCGATCACGATCGACCAGGCGAAGGCGGTGGCGGGGTTCTTGGTCCAGCCGTAGCCGACCGCATCGTCTGAGAGCCCGATGTCGTAGAGGAACTTGTTGAAGACCCCGAAGTACGGCTCGAGGCTGTAGTAGAAGACCATCGTCGTCATCACGACGGATGCCGCCCACGGCACGATCACGGCCATGCGCACGATCTGGCGACCGGGGAAGGCCTTGTTGAGGATCTGCGCCAGCCCGAGCGAGATCAGCACGGTGAAGGCGACCACCACGACCACCCACACGATGGTGCGGAAGATGATCGGCCAGAACTCGGCGAACGTGAACACCGTGACGAAGTTGTCGAAGCCGACCGAGCCCTTGTCGAGGCCCGACAGCGAGATGTCACGGGTGGAGTTGAAGAACATCACCCCGGCGGGGAACAGCACCACGCCGATGATGAGCAGGAGTGCAGGCGCGATCCACGGCAGCGCCTGGAGCAGGTCCTTGCCACCGGGCTTGCCGGCAGTGGTGCGTGCTCGACCCGGGGTGCGGGGGCGGCCGGTGGCCGCCCCCGCGAGGTTCGAGGATTCTTTCGTCTGGCTCATGGGAATTCCCGAACCTCTCTGTCGGTGGGTCAGCAGGGTCGGTGTCAGTCGGCGGGACTCAGCCCGCGTCGACCTGGGCCTGGATCTCTGTCAGCACGTCCTGCGCCGACTTCGTCTGCAGCTGGCCGAACAGCGACTTGAAGGCGCCGTCGGTGGCCGACCACTTCTCGTTCGTCGACGGGTAGAACTGCGCGTCGGGCAACACCTCGAGGAACGGCGCGAGCGCCTCCTCGCCGGCCAGCTGCTCGGCACCCGACTTGGTCACGGGGAGGAAGCCCTCGGCCTGCACCCACGGCACGTACACGTCTGCCGAGTAGTAGTAGTCGAAGAAGGCGGTGATCGCCTCCTGCTTGTCTCCGTCGTTCTGGAACGCCATCAGCTGGTCCATGACGCCGAGCGTGAACGGAGAGCCGTCCTCGGTCGGGATCGGGACGATCGAGTAGTCGAGCTCGGGGTTGCCCTCTTCGATCTGGCCGACCGTCGGCGGCAGGCCGACCTGCATGCCGATCTTGCCCTGGATGAAGATGTCCATCAGGGGTGAACGCTGCGTCGAACCGGGGTCCGCCTGCGTCGCGCCGGCGTCGATCATCTTCTTGATCTGCTCGGCACCCACGAGGTTCTCGGGGGTGTCGATCGTGATCTCGGATGCATCCCCGAACGAGCCCCCGCCGCCCCAGAGCCACACGGCTGCCTCCGCCTGCGCCTCTTCGGATCCGAGCGGCATGCCGTATCCGGCCACGCCGCCGCCGAGCGCCGACACCTTGGTCGCGGCATCGAGCAGCTCGTCCCAGGTCGTCGGGGCCTCGACGCCGGCCTGGGCGAGCAGTGCGTTGTTGACGAACAGTGCGCGAGCCGAGGCGATCAGCGGCAGGGCGTAGGCGGTGCCGTCGACCTCGGCGTTGGCGAGGAACGCGTCCTGGAAGTCGGAGTAGGTCTCCTCCGACACCACGTCTTCGACCGGGTAGAGCAGCTCATCGCCGACGAAACCGGCGAAGGGTCCGCCGTTGTAGATGTCAGGGGCCTCACCGGCCTGGATCTTGGTGGAGACGACCTTCTCGAGGTTGTCCCACGACTGCACCTCGAGGTTGACCGTGATGTCGGGGTTCTCCTCTTCGAATCCCGCGATCACGTCTTCCCACAGGCCCTTGGTGGCGTCGGAATAGCTGGGAACCAGGAGGTCGAGCGTGGACGCGCCCTCGGCGTCGCTTCCGCCGCCGTCGGTCGAGCCGCCGAACCCGCACGACGCGAGCGTGAGAGTGGCGGTCGCCGCCAGGGCGACGGCGCCGAATCGCAGTGATTTCTTCATGTGTATTGCATTCCTCACTGTGTAGGTGGTGCACAGTCGCAAGCACATCTCACGCGACGGTGCGTGTGACCGTCTCTCCGGGCGGAGGGGCGATCGGTCGAGCCGGAACGGCTCGATACCCTCTGCGGGCCGGGCCGACGGAGGGGCGGTGGAGCTTTGTCTGATTATTTGTCAGGCGAATGAACAAATCAAGAGGAATCCTTGCGGGATTCCCTTGAGTCGAAATACTATGATCGAATAGTCGTCAAAACAATCACAAACTTGCAACATCTGGTCCGGAGGGCCTGACATGACCGAACTTCTCCCCGGCGCTCACATGCGCGCAGAGCTCACGTCGCAGCCCGAGACCTGGGCGCGCGCCGCCGATATGCGCGATGCGCAGGCGCTGCTGCCGGCATCCGGAGCCCGTGTCGCCGTCGTCGGCTGCGGCACATCGTGGTTCATGGCGCAGTCGTATGCGTTCCTCCGAGAGACCTCGGGGCAGGGCGAGACCGACGCGTTCGCGGCATCCGAGGCGTTCGTCGACCGCGGCTACGACGCCGTCGTCGCGCTCACCCGCTCCGGCACCACGACGGAGGTGCTCGAGCTGGTCGAGCGCATCAAGGGCCGAGTGCCCACGATCGGTGTGATCGGCGACGAGACGTCTCCGCTCGTCTCGCTCGTCGACGACGCCGTGCTGCTGCCGTTCGCCGATGAGAAGTCGGTCGTGCAGACCCGCTTCGCGACGACCGCACTCGCGCTCTTCCGCGCCTCGCTCGGCGAAGACCTCTCCGGCGCGATCGATGACGCCGCAGCCGTGCTCGCCGCCGATTACGACGACGAGCTGCGCGATGCCGAGCAGTACTCCTTCCTCGGCCGGGGCTGGACAGTGGGTCTCGCGCACGAGGCCGCGCTGAAGATGCGCGAATCGTCGCAGTCGTGGACCGAGTCGTATGCGTCGATGGAGTACCGACACGGGCCGATCGCGATCGCCGCACCGGGACGCGTGACCTGGCAGTTCGGCGAGGCGCCCGAGGGGCTGGCCGCACAGGTCGAGGCCACGGGGGCGCGGTTCGTGCAGCATCCGATCGATCCGCTGGCCGATCTCGTGCGCCTGCACCGGGTCGCCCTCGATCGTGCCGTGGCCCGCGGGCTCGACCCCGACCAGCCGCGCAACCTGACCCGCTCGGTCATCCTGGACGCCTGAGCGCGACCGTCGGCGGAGCGATCGATGACCAAGCCTGAGGATGCCGCGAGCATCGCCGACGTCGTGAGCGACGTGTCGGGCGAGAGGCTCGCCGCTGCACGTTCGCTGGGCCACGGCGCGCCGGTGCTGGCGTTCGACGTGGGCGGCACCGACATCAAGTCGGCGCTCTTCGACGTCGACGGCGCGGCGCTCGGCCTTCGCCGCACGCCGACCCCGCGTGCAGACGGCGATCGCACCGAGGTGCTGATCGAGCGTCTCGGCGTGCTCGCGGCCGAACTGCGGGCCGAGCATCCCGACGTGGTGCCACAGGCCGCGGGCCTCGTCGTGCCGGGGATCGTCGACGCGTCGGCCGGACTCGGCGTGTTCGCCAGCAATCTCGGCTGGCACGACTCGCCGCTGCGCGACCTCGCGTCGGCGAAGCTGGGGCTGCCGGTGGCGTTCGACCACGACGTGCGGGCGGCCAGCTGGGCCGAGCATCGCCTCGGCGGTGCACGCGCCTACGCGAACTCGGTGGTGCTCGTGATCGGCACCGGCATCGCCGGCGCTCTGCTCGTGGGGGGAGAGCCCTACACCGCGGGCGGCTATGCGGGGGAGATCGGGCACTCGCCGATCGCCGAGGGTCCCGTCTGCGCGTGCGGTGCCCGCGGGTGCCTCGAGGTCGTGGCCTCGGCCGGCGCGATCGCGCGACGCTACCGTGACGCGACCGGGATCACCCCCGACGGGGCGAAAGACGTCATCGCACGCGCGGCCGCCGGAGACGCGGTCGCCGCCGAGATCTGGAACTCGGCGCTCGACGCTCTCACCCTGTCACTCGCACAGCTCACCGCCGTCGTCGCGCCCGAAGCCATCGTGATCGGCGGTGGGCTCTCGCGTGCGGGTGGCGCGCTGTTCGACGAACTGCGGGCACGGCTCGCTGCGCGACTGAGCTTCCACCGCATCCCCGCCCTCGTGCCGGCAGAGCTGTCGGGCAACGCCGGCATCCTCGGAGCCGCGCTGCGCGCACGGGATCTCGCATGATCCTCACCGTCACTCCGAACCCCGCGCTCGACCTCACCTGGCACGTCGACCGACTCACCCTCGGTGAGACGCACAGGACGGATGCCGGTGCGGCGCGTGCCGGAGGCAAGGGCATCAACGTCGCACGGGTTGCCCACCGGCAGGGCGCCTCGGTGCTCGCGGTGGCGACGGCCGGCGGACGCAGCGGCGTCGAGTTCGCCGCCGAACTCGGTGCCAGCGGCGTGCCGCATCGCCTGGTGCCCGTCGTCGGAGCGACGCGGCAGAGCGTCGCGATCGTCGACCGGGCACTCGGCGACACCACCGTCGTGAATGAACGCGGCATCACCCCGACGGATGCCGAATGGGCGGCCCTGCTCGGCGAAGTCGTCGATGCGCTGCCGAGTGCGCAGGTGCTCGTGATCTCCGGCAGCCTCCCGCCAGGTGCGCCCGCGACCCTGCTGCCCCTGCTGATCGGCACGGCACGGGATGCGGGCGTGCCCGTGATCGTCGACACCTCGGGTCCCGCTCTGCTGCACGCGGCGGATGCCGGTGCATCCGTCGTCAAACCCAACGCCGCCGAGCTCGTCGAGGCGACCGGCATCACCGAACCCGTCGAGGGCGCCCGGTCGCTGATCGCACGCGGAGTCGAGCTCGTGCTGCTGTCGCTCGGGGCCGAGGGGATGCTCGCGGTCACGGCATCCGAGGTGCTGCACGCGCGCCTCGACGCCCCGCTCGCCGGCAACCCGACCGGCGCGGGCGATGCCGGAGTGGCCGCGTGCGCGGTGCTCTATGCCGACGGCGTCCGCGACCCCGACGCGATCCTGCGACGCGCGACCGCCTGGTCGGCCGCCGCCGTGCTCATGCCGTTGGCCGGCGAGATCTCCGACGAGTGGGAGGCGCTCGAACAGCGTCTCGTCGTCGCCCGTTTCACCGCCGTCGTTCGAGAGGAAAATCCGTGACCCTGGTCTCTGCCCGAGAGCTCGTGACGGATGCCGCCGCGCGCGCGACCGGCATCGGCGCGTTCAATGTCATCCACCTTGAGACCGCCGAGGGGCTGGTGCGCGCCTCGGCCCTCGCCGGATTGCCCGTCATCCTGCAGATCTCGCAGAACTGCGCCGACTATCACGGCGGACTCGAGCCGATCGCGCTGGCCACGCTGGCCGTCGCCCGGCGCGCGTCGACCCCGGTGGCGGTGCACCTCGATCACGCCGAACGCCCCGAGCTCGTCGACGAGGCGATCGCCCTCGGCTTCGGCTCGGTGATGTTCGACGGCGGCGCATTGCCCTACGACGAGAACGTCGCGATCACCGCATCCGTCGCCGAGCGAGCGCACGCAGCGGGCGTCTACATCGAGGGAGAGCTGGGCGAGGTCGGCGGCAAAGACGGGGCGCATGCGCCGGGAGTGCGCACCGACCCCGACGAGGCGCGGGCATTCGTCGCGGCGACCGGCGTCGACGCGCTCGCCGTGGCCGTCGGGTCGTCGCACGCGATGACCGACCGCACGGCATCCCTCGACCTCGAGCTGATCGCGCGACTGCGGGGCGCGCTCGACGTTCCCCTGGTGCTGCACGGTTCATCAGGCGTGGCCGATGCCGTGATCGCCGACGCCGTGCGTGCGGGCATGACCAAGATCAACGTCTCGACGCACCTCAACGGCTTCTTCACCCGGGCGATCCGCTCGGCGCTCGCCGCCGACGACGCGCTCGTCGATTCGCGCAAGTACCTCGAGCCCGCGCGCGAGGCGCTCGCCGGGGAGGCGGCGCGGATGCTGCGACTGTTCGCGCTCGAGCCCGCCGAGCCACACGCGGTGGCGCGGTGAGTCCTGAGAACCCGGGCAGGATGGAGACATGAAGCGCGCCGCCCGCCTGAACGCGATCCTCGACCTCCTGGCCGCGGACGGCGAGGTGAACGTCGACGAACTCGTCGAGCGCTTCGGAGCCTCGGCCGCGACCACTCGGCGCGATCTCGACTCGCTCGCCGAACAGCGTCTGCTGACCCGCACCCACGGCGGGGCCGTGGCGCACGACGTCGCCTACGAACTGCCCATCCGCTATCGCAGCCATCAGCGCACGCAGCAGAAGGAGAGCATCGCCCAGGCTGCGGCCGCCCTCGTCGCACCGGGAATGGTCGTCGGACTCTCGGGCGGCACCACGACCACGGCGATCGCGGCAGCGCTCGCCGCGCGGAGCGACCTGTCGACCGGCCCGGGCATCACCGTCGTGACGAACGCCGTGAACATCG
The DNA here is from genome assembly GCF_979258505.1 of Microbacterium sp. AC145. Lineage (NCBI taxonomy): Bacteria > Bacillati > Actinomycetota > Actinomycetes > Micrococcales > Microbacteriaceae > Microbacterium > Microbacterium sp. AC145. The sequence goes on along the minus strand of NZ_OZ409859.1, from coordinate 3,112,075 downwards.
CGGCGCAGCTCTCCACGCGTCCTGACATCAAGGTCGTCGTGACGGGTGGGGTGATCCACTCACGCAGCTATGAGCTGGTGGGCCCGTTCGTCGAGCAGCTGCTGCGCGGTGTGCGCCTCGACATGGCCTTCATCGGCGTGAACGGCATGGATGCCGAGGCCGGCGCCACCACGCAGGACGAGCGCGAGGCGGCCGTGAACCGCATGATGGCCGAGCGTTCCCGCCGCGCCGTGGTCGTCACCGACAGCAGCAAGATCGGCACGGTCGCGTTCGCCGCCGTCGGCGGTGCGGAGCTGTTCCCCGTTCTCCTCACCGACGACGGCGTCGACGACGCATCCCTCACCGCGCTGCGCGCTGCCGGCTACGAGGTGCTGACCGCCTGACCCCCTGCCTCCGGCTCTCCTTCGAGTCGCGCACTGTGCAGAAGAGCGGCGGCGGAAACTGCAAGGTGAGCGATTCGAAAGCGTCGGGGTACTCCTTGCGGGGATGCCGCGACCCCTCTCGCGGCATCCCCGGAGCAGAAGGTGTCCTGCCGTCCTCACACTCCCCAGTGAATGAGGTTCCCCAAAAATCCGACGTCTGCGCCTCCCTCGCGCTTCGTTCCCGAAGCCCTTCGCATGGCACCTTCTGCAGATAAGGAGCGGGTCGCCGATGTTCTGATACATCGTCTGGAGAAAATCTTTCAGAGCCCGCTTCCGTGGCACTGGAAAGGCGCCGTCAGACCCGTCGATGCGGATGCCGCGGCCAGCGCGACCGCCGGCGCGCCTCCTCTCGCCAGCTCCGAGTGCATGGCGCCGAGAAGCTCGCACGCCACGTCATCGGCGACGACGACGGGCGCCGCGATCACACTGCGGGTGCCGGCGTGCAGCCAGACCCGGGTCATGCCCAGCGCCTCCTCTCCCCAGCGCACCGACGAGCGGCCCAGCTCGCACGCCGAGAGCACCACGGTGTCGGGTGCGCGGGGGATCAGGTCGACGTCGTAGCCGAAGAGCGTGCCGTCGGCGAGCTCGAATCCCGAGAACAGCGGGTTGTCGACCGCGTGCCGCCCGTGCGCGGCGATGTGCAGCACGTCGACCTGCGCGGCCAGGTCGGTCACCGCCGCGACCCGTGCACCCTCTCCGGTCAGCATCCGCGCATCGCGCCACGCCCCGGCGGCCTGGCGCACCTCCTCCTCCGCCCGCGCGACGCGCGGCCCTGTCGCGAATCCCGCCGCGATCGATCCGGATGCCGCGGCGGGAAGACGCGGATGCTCGTCGCCGAGCCATCGCGACACCGAGGTCGCGAGCGTGAACGGGGTCCCGGCCATGCCGGGCAGCATGGCCCAGGGGATGCCCGCGAGGATGCCGGGCACAGTGAGCGCGAGCCGGCCTGCGCCACCCGCGACGGCGCGGGCGGGGGCGAGCAGCGCCTCGTCGAGCATGCGCAATCGCTGCTCGAGCGAGCTCATCACGGTCTGCGCCATGGGTCCGCCCCGAGTCAGGGCGGCGACGTCGAGATCAGCCCGGAGTCCGTCGAGCGCCGTGCGGATGCGAGGCCACGACAGTTCGACGATCGATGACCCCGTCTGACGCACCACGACGCAGACGAGAGCGGTGCCCGTGTACACGTAGGCCAGGATCGCCGTGTCGGCCTCCAGCCGCGCCTGCGCGTGGACGAGGTCGAGGCGCCCCCGGCTTCCCGCGACGCCCGTCGCCGTCCACTGACGGTCGCGCACTCGATCGCGCAGCTCGCGGACCCGCGCATCGGTCGTCCAGTCGGAGCCCGCGAGGTCGGCGCGCAGCATGCGCAGCTCCGCCAGGTCGGCGGCGAGCTCGGGGTCGCGCGGAGGACGCACCGGTGCCACCTGCTGGCTGAGGTGTCTGGCACGCTCGGACCAGTCGAACAGCACCTCGGCATCGCCCGACCGAGCCGCCGCGGTGAGACCCGTGAACATCAGCTCGGTGCCGTGCATCGCGACCGAGGCCTGAAGGTCGAGCGCGCCGAACGACTGCTGCCACGCGGTGAGCAGGTCGAGGCCCTCCGCGGCGATGCGCCGAGCCTCGGCATGCCTCCCTGCAGTGGATGCCCGGACCGCGCGAACCTCATGAGATCGCAGCCGCAGCGGGGTGGGCGCATCGGCGGCGAGCCGCGGCATCCGTCCTCCGCTCGACAGGCGCGAGGTCAGGGTGAGTGCCGTGGCTTCGGTGGCGAAGCCGCCACGGGCGAGCGTCGCTGCGGTGCGCGCGAACAGCTCGGCATCCGCGGGTGCCGTGGGGTGAGACCGGATGCGCGCCTCGAGCCGCACCGCCTCGGCCCGTGCCGCCCAGGCGTCGTTGCCGAGGGCGGCGAAGCGGCGGGATGCCGTGGCGGCGGCGCGCTCGGCGGCGGAGGCGTCGTGTCGCAGCAGCGATCGTGCCAGGTGGAACTCCGCCTCGCCGCGAGCCTGTCGCATGCGCTGCGCGCCGAAGCGCATCGCGACCGTGCTGAGCAGCTCTTCGGCCTCGGTGGTGAGCCCTGCATCGCGCAGCACCTCGGCCCGGTCGAGGTCGCTGATGGCCGCGGCCAGGTCGCTCGACGCGGCGAGGATCGGTCGCGACGCCGTCATCAGCGCGAGGGCCGTGACGAGATCACCGCTGAGCAGGGCCGCATAACCCAGATTGTGTCGGGCCTCGGCGAGCGGCTCCTCGGCGTCGTGGTGCTCGTAGGCCGAGGCCGCTCGGCGCAGATCGGCGCCGCACTCGTCGAGCCGGTGTCGTTGCATGCTCACGATCGAGCGGCTCATCAGCAGGTTCGCGCTCGCGATCGACCCCTCCTCGAGCGCGTCGATCGCGAGGCTGAGGGAGGTGTGGGCTTCGTCGAGCCGGCCGCTGTGCATGAGCAGCGTGCCGAGCTGGCCGTGGGCGAGGGCGACGGTCTCGGCGCTGATCCCCGGACGTGCGAGTGCCGCCCGCGAGAGTCGCTCCGCCTCGGCCGGCTCTCCGGTCTGGGCGAGCACGTACGCGCGGGTGCCGTCGATGCGGGCCAGCAGATCCTCGTCGTCGGTGCGCGCCGAGGCCGCACTCAGGGCGCGTCGAGCCTGGGCGAACCGTCGGGAGTTGGCTGCGTCGACGCCGCGCTGATGCAGCTCACGCGCAGTCAGGGGCATCCAACCAGAATGCCGGTCCGCAGTCGCGGGCGGAAGCCCCCGGAGCGGGGCAGCCGGGCGGCATGCGGGCGCGGACCCGTGCTGGATGAATGCTCAGATCACGGATGCATGGTCAATCCGGCCGTCTCGGCATGCATCCGTGATCTGAGCATGCAGGTGAAACCGGCGGCCCGGCACAGGTCAGCGCTCGACCGGTGCCGGCAGCGTCTTCAGCACCGCCGCGACCGCCTGGGCCGCGGCATCCGCACTGACACCCTTCGACGGCACCGGGCCGAGCTGGGCGGCGATGCGCCCGGCGACGAACGGCGCCGCGAACGACGTGCCGCTCCAGATCGAGAACCCGCCGCGGTAGTCGTCGGGGTCGATCGTCTCGCGCCGCAGTCCGTCGACATCCGCTCTGGTCGCCGCCTGCTCACCGCCCACGAACGCGGGCGACGTGCTCACGACGGCCGCACCCGGTGCGTACAGGCGCACCCACGGGCCGACGTTCGAGAACAGGGCGACCGAGCGGGCCGACGGGTTGAGCGCACCGACCGACACGAGTGGGGCGTCGTCGTCGGTCGGGATGCCGTTGTCGGCGCCGGGCCAGGGCCACAGCGATGCCGGGAACGACGGACGGTCGATGGCATCGTTGCCCGCCGAGCAGACGACGATGCAGCCGAGCTCGCGCGCTTTCGTGAGGATCGCTTCGAGGGTGCGGCTGAACAGGCCGTCGGTCGGGGTCTCGTGGTAGTACCCGAGCGACAGGTTGAGCACGTCGATCGGATGCCCGGTGGCAGGGTCCTCCCGATGCCGGCGCAGCAGTTCGACGACCTGCGAGACCGTGAGCAGGAAGGTGCTCTCGTCGATCACGCCGAGAGCGCCGGCCATGCGCACCGACAGGATGTCGGCATCCGGCGCCGTCTGGCGGATGATGCCGGCGATGAATGTGCCGTGCCCCGCGACCGCGTCGATCTCGCCGTCGAGCTGGCCGTACAGATCGGGATACCGCTCGGGGTCGGCGTCGTCCGTCAGGCCCACGGGCACACCGTCGAGCTCGACCTGCCGCGTGACGATGTCGTTCGGCAGCCACTCGTGCACCCCGCATCCGGTGTCGAGCACAGCCACGACCGGACGTCGTCCGCGCTTCGGGGCGGCCGTGCGCTGCGGTGCCGCGCCGATCCAGGTCACCGGCTGACGGGCGCCGCGGCCGGGTTCGAGGTAGTCGTCGCTGCCGCCCGCTCCGGCGCCGCGCACCGGGTTGGTGCGGCTGAACGGGTTGGTGCGGCTGAAGGGATTCGTGCGGCTGAACGGATTGAGCCCGACCGGGTCGATCGACAGCACATGCTCGAGACTCGTGCGCAGCATCGGGGTTCGGGTACTGCGCCGTGCGCGCTGCAGCACGCGCCAGGCGTCGGGTGGCACGGGTGATTCGCCGCGGCTCGGTTCGTCGGGCGTCGTGAGGTGCGCGCGCAGGAATCCCGGGATGCCGGGCAGCAGGGGACCCGCCGCGAGACGCGTCTCGGGCGACTCGATGTCGAGGTTCCAGCCGAACGAGCGCGCCGCCTCGAACAGCGCACGGATCTCGCCGTCATACGCCTCGTTGTCGGAGTCGCGGTCATTCGTGATCAGCAGGCGCTCGGGCAGATAGGCGGTCGGGAAGGCGCGCACGCCGCCGACCGGCTCGACGCTCGGATCCAGGGCCGCGCCTCGGCGGATCGATCCCTCCGCGCGGTCCTGCCAGGTCCATCCTCTGGGCTGCTCCATCGTCGGTCCTCTCCTCGCGGGCGGACCCGCGTCCTGTGCGGGCGGACCCGCGTGCTGTGCGGGGAATCCTGCGAGGTGCGGGACTGGCCCTGCGGTGTGAGCGGGTCGCCCCGCGGTGTGAGCGGGTCGCCCCGCGGTGGATCACAACTCGAACTGCGGGGTCGACAGGGTGCGCTGCTCGTCGCCGACCGTCGTGGTGAGGCGCACGAGAGTCAACCCGTCGGGTACGTCGTCGAACACGAAACGACCCGTGTCGCTCGCGGTCGTGGTGCGGGTCCGCTCGCCCTGAGCGAGCTCGATCAGGCCGGCGGCCGTGTCGACCCAGCCGTCGATGCGGTGAGCCCCGCTCGCTGTTCCCGTGACGTGCAGGAGGATGCTCGTCGTGCCGTCGCTGAACTGAAGGGTCAGTGCGTCCGCGTCGCCGCGCACCTCGCCCAGCGGCTGTTCGACGAGAGTCAGCAGCGCATACTCCGCCGACAGCCCCTCCGTCGCGACGGCCGCGATCATGCGATCGATCAGCGCGGCGGGCATCGGGTCGACGTCGCGCCACAGAGACCGGAGGTTGGCGAAGAGCTCGGCATCCTCGTGGTTGTCGCCGCCGTTGTTGCCGTCGTTCTCGCTCATGAGGTGCCCTCCGTCCGTGGTGTCGGTGCGTCGAGCAGGTCGCGCAGCTTGGCGAGGCACCTCTGTCGGGTCGGTCCGATGCTGCCGACCGGCATCGCCAGGTCGGCGGCGAGGCGGGCGTAGTCAGGCCGCTCTTCGAAGGCGATCACACGGAGCAGGCGCTGGCACCGGTCGGCGAGGTGTCGCACTGCGGCCCACAGTCGGCGGTGCTCGTCTCCGACGGTGGCGTGGTGCTCGGCCGACTGCTGCTCGGGCAGGAGCGCGTCGAGAGCATCCGTCTCGGTCGTGTCGACCCTGTTGTGCGCCTTGCCGGCTCGCCAGGCCTCGCGGCGCGCGGTGGTGGTGAGCCAGGCCGAGACGGCACGCGGCTCGGTGATCGATCGGTGCCCGCGCACCAGCTGCAGCCAGGTCGTCTGGATCACGTCTTCGGCCAGCGTGCGCTCGAGCCCGTAGGCGCGCACGACATGCCAGAGCACAGGCGTCATCAGCCGCACGAGGTCGTCCATCGCGCGGCTGTCGCCGTCCCGCCATGCGTCGAAGAGGTCGGCGGCCCGCTTCCAGCGTGCCGATCCGTCGTCCGGTGCAGGATCGAGAGCGGCGCCGTCGGGTGCGCCGTCGATCATGAGTCCCATTGTGATCACACCAGCAAGGAGCACGGCAAGAGCCCGGTGATACATGGACTGGGTATGTTTTTCGGAATATTGGTTGCGTGGCGGCATCCGGTGGTCCCGAATGCAGGAACATCCCCCGTCTGCAGGACCGGAGACCGGGTTCTGATCCTGCATCCGGGCTTCCGTCCTGCAGATGTGCCGGACGGATGTTCTCGGACGGATGCCGGGGACGGATGCCGGGGGCCGATGCCGGACGGATGCCGGGGGCCGATGCCGGACGGATGCCGGACGGATGCCGCGGGCGACTGCCGGTGCGAGACCGACCGGGCCGACGCGTTACCGTGGAGAGGTGATCGCCCTCGCCGTCGTGCTGTTCCTCAACGCCGCCTTCAACATCGTGGTCTGGCCCCGTTTCTACAAGCGGGTCGCGACCGACCCGCGGGCGCGGGATGCTGACGGCAAGGCCACGACCTTCCTCAAGGTGCACGTCGTGCTGATCGCGATCGCCCTGGTGTTGGCTCTCGTGTCGGTGCTCGTCGGCGTCGCGGCACTCGCCGGCGTGCTCTGAGCAAGGTTCGCGGCGACGACGAGCTAGCCCTGTCCGGGCGCTCCGTAGGTGCCGCCGTCGGGAAGCGGCGGGCAGGTCGCGGTGTCGGTCTGCGCGGCGACTTCAGCCCGCACCGCGACGCCGTCGTCCGCTTTCGCGAGTGAGTAGACGATTCCTTCCTGCGCGTCGGGGGCGGGGATGAACCCGACGATCGCCGAATCGACCGGTCCCCACTCTTCGCTGACCGGACTGAATGCGGTCGTCATGAGGTCTGCGGTGGGATTCTCGAGCAACCAGTTGGCCGCATCGACGACAGTCGTGTCGGGGATCACCCAGTACCCCTCCAACTCCTCATACGGACCGCACGGCCACCCCGTGTATGAGTTGAAGCTGCCCGACGAGGTCTCCGTGCGCACGGCACCCGGTGGGAGGTTGGCGGCGTCGAGCCACGCCTGAGCCTGGGTCAGCGCTGCCGCGTCGCCCCCGGCGGGCGCGACCGGTTCGCTCGATTCGACGGGAGCCGGTGTCTCTGCGCTGCTCCCGCCGCCCGCGGCGACGGAAGCCCCCGTCGCGCAACCGGCCAGAGCAACGGTGATGATCATGACGGCGCTGGGGACCACGAGGAAGCGATGCTGCATAGCAAGACAGTATCGCCAGGCAGTGTGCGGCAGAAGCAGGGCGGATGCGGTCAGCGGTGAGCGTCGCCGGCTGAGGCGATCTCATACTGCTTCGCGTGCTCGGCCCACTGCGCCTCGACCGGCAGGGCGCGCAGCGCGCGGTTACTCAGTGCGAGCACGACGGCGATCACGCAGAGCGCCGCGCATCCGAGGATCGTCCACTCTCGACCGATCCAGGTGAGTCCGAAGCCGGCGATCAGCGGCGCGAGAGGCATCGCCCCCATGCCGAGCACCCCGGCCGCACTGTTCGCCCGACCCAGCAGCTCGGTCGGCGTGGCGACCATGAAATAGCCCATCAGTCCGGCGTTCAGGGCAGGCAGCAGAAGCACCGATGCGCCGAGCACCGCGACGATCGCCCAGGGCTCGGTCACGGTCGCGAGCATCGCTGCGCCGAGCGCGGCCACCGACAGCCCGCCGATCGCGAGAACGCCGGCGCGGATGCGGGGCACGAGGAGTGGCGCGATGACCGCGCCCACCAGCATCACGGCCCCGACCGCTGCACCCAGTGATCCGATGAGGAGCTCGGAGTATCCGGCCTGCTGCAGGGCGTAGATCGTCGTGGTGATCGCCGCATTGAAACCGAGGTTGATGATCGTGATGATCAGCAGCACGCCGCCCAGGTCGGGCCGCGAGAGCAGCCAGGAGAAGCCCTCGCGAAGCTCGGCCCAGGCGCTGGTCTTCACAGCGACGGCCGCGGCGGCGGAATCCGCGCTCGGTTCTGTGGGAAAACCCAGACCCTCACGCGCGTCGACGGCGGGTCCGTATGCGACACGCCCTGCGGTGATCGCATCGTCTCCGTTTTCCGATGACCAGGCAGCTGGCCGGTGCGGGGCCGCACGCAGCATCCAGGCCGCGACGGCGGACACCGCGTGGCACACGGTCATCGCGACGCCCACGAGCCACCCGCCGGCACCGAGCAGCAGCCCACCCAGTGGCCCGCCGGCGAGCTGAAGCGCGGCATCCCGGGCCTGATTGGCCGCCTGAGCTCGACCCATCGCGTCATCGGGAACGAGTTCTTTCAGGGCGCTCTCGCCGGCGACGTCGAACAGGCCGCTGCGCGCGGACAGCAGCACGTTGGCTGCGAGCAGCGTGCCGAAAGTCAGGGCGTCGGCGAGGGCCAGCACCGTGAAGGCGCCGGAGAAGAGGATGCCGATGAGTGAGCCGATCAGCATCAGGAGGATGCGTCGATGGCGATCGGCGAGGATGCCGCCGGCGAGTGTGAGCACGAGGCGGGCGACCATGCCCGCGCCGCCGATGATGCCGGCCTGCGCGGGGTCGTTCGTGACGATCAGGGCGAGCAACGGGATGGCGAAGGCGAACAGCGCGGCGGCGAGGCCCTTGCTCGTGTCGCTCACGAGCCACGTCAGGTATCGGGCGTTCCGCCACAGTCGGTGGGGAGCGGTCGCAGTCGTCATGTCCACCACAGTAGTTCCGCAAGAGAAGTTGCGCAATAGTTATTGCGCAACTTCAGGTGCGGATACACTCGCGGTATGAGCGAGCCGAAGAAAGAGACCGATCAGGTCTGGATGACGTCGGCGATGCTGAAGGCATACGCGCATCCGCTGCGCCGTCAGATGATGCGCCTGTTCTCCCGCCGCGAGCATCTGCGTGCCGCCGACGTCGCCGCCGACCTCGGCGTCGCCGCCAACAGTGCGAGCTTCCACCTGCGCGTGCTCGCCGACGCCGGGCTGATCGAAGAGGCCCCGGAGCATGCACGCGACCGGCGCGATCGGGTCTGGAAGTCGCGCCCGGGATCGATGAGCGTCGGCGGTCCCAAGCATCCGGTGCCCGACGAGGTGCTCGGCACGGCGATGGTCCGCTCGCTCGCCGACGACCATCAGGAGATGATGGCCCGAGTGATCGCCTGGACTCCCGAGTATGTCTCGGGCCGCACCGCCGAGGTGCACGCCGCGTTCTCGCAGCGCATGGTCAGGCTCACGGAGGCGGAGTTCGAGGCAGTGATGACCCGCGTGCAGGAGGTCTTCACCGAGGCGGCGGAGGCCCACGACAAGGCCGACCCCGCAGGGCGCCCCTGGCAGATCGATGTGCTGGCCGCCGACGACACGATCTGACGGTTCCCCCGGCGGGGGTCAGTCCGTGGCGGGATCGGAGGTATCGGGATCGTCGTCGTCGGGTGCCCGATGCCCGCTGAGGATCAGGATGCGGCGCAGCTGCATCGCCGCGAGCACGCCGGGGCCCATCGATCGACGCACGTCGAGGGTGCGGTGATCGACCGTCTCGAGCAGCATCCGGATGGCGCGCGCCGCCTCGGCCCTGATGCGATGGTCGGCCGGCGACAGAGGCTCCTGCTGGGCGATCACCTCGGCCACGGCGTGGCAGGCGGCCGACAGCGGCTCGGGCAGCGCGGCGTCGAGCTCCAACGCGCCCGGTCGATCCCAGATCGTGTCGGCCACCTCGTCGGAGATGTCTCGGATCAGGTGCGCGATGCGGTCGAGCGCCGCCAGCTCGGCGTGCACATGCCGGGTGTCCCCGCGCAGACCGCGGGCCCTCACGTTGCCGCGCCGGCTGTCGTCGGCCTCTGTCAGCGCGGTGCGCAGTTCCGAGGTCGTGTCGGCGAGAGATGCCGCGTCGTCCGCCCACTTCTCGTGCTCGGGCGGCCAGGACTCCGACACGGCAGAGCCGATGTCGTGCAGGTGCGTGCTCAGCTGCTCGCGGAATGCGTCGACCTTGGCTGTCGCGGCCAGAGTGAGCGGAGCGGGCGCGATCACCACGTTGACCACGAGTCCGATGATCACGCCGACCGCCATCTGCACGAGGTAGCCGAGGGAGTAATCGTCGGCGTTCTGGCCGCCGATGATCAGCACGAACAGCGCGGCGACCGGCACGTACTCGCGGGCGGCGCCGAACCATCCCGTGCCGGAGATGAGCATGCCCACCCCGACCACGGCGGGGATCGTCCACCACGTCGGGCCCACGGTCATCACGACGAGCAGGGCCAGGCCGATGCCTGTGGCAAGGCCGAGCAGAGTCTGCAGGCCCGAACGCAGCGACCCCATGAGCGTGGGGTACATGCTCACGAGCGCGCCGAGCGGGGCGTAGTAGGGGTATTCCTGTGTGATGCCCGGCATGTGCGGGGCGATCGTCCAGGCGAGGCCCACGGCCACCGTGGTCTTCGCCACGAGCAGCAGGCGGGCCGGATGCAGGGCTTCGCGGATCTCGAGTGCGGCCCCCGAGCGGCGCGCTCGGAGTCGCGTGGTGATGGTGCTCACGGCATCCCTTCGTAGACCTCCCCTGAAGGGTGACGCTATCCGGTGCGGGTGCGTGCTCGCACCGGGTTGCATCCTGCGCTCGCGGCAGGTAGCGCGGGTACACGACGACGCCGGCCGCCCCGTGGGGAGCGACCGGCGTCGGACGTGCGTCAATGTGTCAGGGGATCGCCCGGCGGAACGCCAGGAACGAGACTCCGGAAAGCACCACTGTGGCGACGAGTCCCCACAGTGCGAGGCCCACAGCCCCCGCGTCGAGGATGCCCCTCCACACCTCGTCCCACAGCTCGAGCCGGGTCGCGAGGAACGCGAGGCCGACGAGGATCAGCGCGAGGCCCACACCGACGATGGTGAGCACGGTCGGCCCCCAGCTCTTGTAGATCGTCGCACCGGTGAAGCCGACGACGAACAGGAACAGGGCGAGGGTGAAGTAGACGATGAACGCCCCGAGCGGACCCGCCTCCCACAGCCACGGCAGGTAGAACACGTAGCCGTTGACGCCGTATCCGTTGGTCAGCGTCTCGATGGCGCCGCCGATCAGGAACACCACTCCCATGAACACGCTGCCGAGGATCGCCGTGAGCAGCGTGCCGAAGAAGAAGTCGCGCCGGGTGATGCTCATCGCCTGCGAGAACGGGAAGGTGAGCGTCATGGCCGAGATGCCGATGGCGAAGAAGTACCAGAGCGGTGCCTGACCGCCACCGCCGTACTTCGGGGTGTCGACGGGGATCATCGCGTAGATCAGCACCGAGAGCACGACCGCCGAGCCGAGGATGATCAGCGGCACCCAGATGAACGTCTGGCGATTGATCAACTGCAGGCGGATGACGTTGAGTGTGCGTCGCATCAGCGCACCTCCTCTTTCGTGGACGAGGCTCTGGTGGTTGATTCCGTCTCTGCGCGCTGCGTGAGCCGGACGATCAGCTGCTGCAGCGAGACGGGCGCGAGATCGAGACCGGATGCCGTGACCTCGGCACGCTCGGAGGAAGAGAGGTGCCCGAGCACGGTGACGGATGCCACACGGCCGAGCGCCTCGCGGTGCAGGACCTCCCGGCCGGAGGCCCACGCGTCGACCTTGGCGGCATCGCCGACCACGGTGACGGCGCGGTCGCGCACGGCATCCGTGTCTTCGTTGAGGAGGATCTTGCCGTTGTCGATCACGATGACCTTCTCGATGAGGTTCGAGACCTCATCGATCAGGTGCGACGAGAGGACGATGGTGCGCGGATGCTCGGCGTAGTCCTCGAGCAGACGGTCGTAGAAGATCTGGCGGGCGACCGCGTCGAGACCCAGGTAGGGCTCGTCGAAGAAGGTCAGCTCGGCGCGCGAGGCGAGCCCGATGATGACCCCGACCGCCGAGAGCTGACCGCGGGAGAGCTTCTTGATGGTCTGTTTCATCGGCAGCTGGAACTGCTCGATGAGTTCGTCGGCGAGCTCCTGGTTCCAGTTGTGGAAGAACAGGCTCGCGGCCTTGAACGCGTGACGCGGGTATGCGTCATCCGGGTACTTCTGGCTCTCGCGCACGAAGCAGGTGCGATTGAGGACCCGCGTGTTCTCGTAGGGGTGCTCGCCGAAGACGCGCACGGTTCCGGATGACTCGAAGTTCTGCGCGGTCAGGATCGACATGAGCGTCGTCTTGCCGGCGCCGTTCCGGCCGAGGAGTCCGTAGATCGCTCCGCCTTCGAGGGTGAGCGACACGTCGTCGAGCGCGTTCTTCTCCTTGTAGTGCTTGGTGAGGTTCTGGACCTCGATGACGGCGGTCATGCGGGGGTCGTCCCTTCTGTGTTCTCTGTCTGGGTTGCCTGCGCTGCGCGTTCACGCAGCAGCGTGGCGAGGTCTTCGGCGCCGAGCCCCAGCGTGCGGGCCTCGGCGAGGAGTGGATCGATGTAGCGGTCGGCGAAGGCGGCGCGCCGCTCGCCGACGACGATGTCCCGCGCTCCGGCGGCGACGAACATGCCGATGCCGCGGCGCTTGTACAGCACTCCCTTGTCGGTGAGCATGGCGACTCCCTTCGCTGCGGTCGCGGGGTTGATCCGGTAGAAACCGGCGAGTTCGTTCGTCGACGGGGCCTGAGACTCCTCCTCGAGGGAGCCGTCGATGATCGAGTCCTCGATCTGCTCGGCGATCTGGAGGAAGAGCGGCTTGCCTTCGTCGATCACGAGTCCTCCGCGTGGTTGGTGGGTTAGTTACTCGACTAGGTAACCACTGAACCCGGATTGTGTCAACCGTCTCTGTGCTGCTGCTGCTGCTGCTGCTGCTGTGGGCGGGGGTGCGGACGCGGGCGGGGTCGATTTCGCATCCGGAAGTCGGTTCGTGTCGGGGCGGGGCCAGTTCCGCATCCGAAAGCCGTGTATCCGGTGCGTTATTGGCCCCGCAGGGGAGTGCGTGCTCTTCTGACCCCGCTCGGCCTGCTCGGCTCGCTCGGTCCGGAGACCCGGGAGGGCGACCGGCGGTACGCCCCTCGTGGCGCTCGTAGGCTGGACCCGTGGACTTCCCCTTCAGCCGCTTGCGCCGCTGGCCCGACGTCGAGGCAGACAACCTGCAGGCCTACGACGCGACCGACCTGCTGCTCGTCGAGCGCGCTCTGGCGCTGGGGATCGAGGGGCCCGAGATCGCGGTGATCGGGGATGAGTACGGCGCGATCACGCTCGCGCTGACGGATGCCGGCGTCGACGGCATCCGCGTGCATCAGGACCTCGCGACCGGGCGTCGGGCTCTCGCGCGCAACGCCGACGAGCTCGCACTGTCGGGCTTCACGCCGCACGAGCTCGATGCGACCCTGCTCGACGGTGCACGGCTCGTGCTGCTGCAGCTGCCCAAGGCGCTTGCTGAACTCGAGGAGATCGCGGATGCCGTGGCGCGCTGGGCCGCCCCGGATGTCGTGCTCGTCGCCGGTGGCCGCGTGAAGCATATGACCATCGCGCAGAACGATGTGCTCGGACGCAGTTTCGGCCACGTGCAGGCGCAGCGGGCCGAACGGAAGTCGCGGCTGATCGTATCGTCAGAGCCGAGAGAAGTACCGGTCACGCCGCCTTTTCCGACCTCGGTGGTGCACGGAGGCCTGACTCTGGTCGCTCACGGCGGCGCGTTCGCCGGGGCGAAGCTCGACATCGGCACGCGGGTTCTGCTCGAGGCCCTTCGACAGGCTCAGGGACCCAGCGGGGTTCAGGGACCCAGCGGGGTTCAGGGATCCAGCGAAGGTCGATCATCCGCGGGAGGGGAGGCGCCGAGCCCGACCCCGCTCGCCGTCGATCTGGGCTGCGGAACAGGCGCGCTCGCCGCGTCGTACGCCCTCGCGCACCCCGATCTCCAGGTCATCGCGACTGACAGATCGGCTTCGGCCGTCGCCTCTGCCCGCGCCACCATGGCGGCCAACGGTGTCGCAGACCGGGTCGCCGTCATACACGACGATGCCGGCTCAGAACTCGCCGATGGGAGCGTGGACGTCGTGCTGCTCAACCCGCCGTTCCACCTCGGCAGCAGCGTGCACACCGGCGCCGCGACACGCCTGTTCGAGGCCGCCGCCCGCATCCTCCGCCCCGGCGGCGAGCTGTTCACGGTCTTCAACTCGTCGCTCGGATATCGCGCCGAACTCACCCGCCTCATCGGGGCCACCGAGCAGCTCGAGCGCACGTCGAAGTTCACGGTGACGCGCAGCATCCGTCGCTGACCACCCACGTTCGCTGCGGCGGACATGGACGGCGGGGCCACCGGTACTCACTTCGCGTGGAAGCCCGTCGAGTCCGGCCACGTCATCGGCGACTCTGATGGTGATCGTCGGCCGCCTCTCGAGCGGCAGTACGCGCACGGTTCCCCGCACGAATACGCAACTTCCGCGTGCGCACCACTGGGTATCGCCCGAACCGCGTGGGCCCCCTGCTCTTCGGAGGTGTCATAGGAGCATCGGCCACTCCTGGACATCGCCGCGCAGCTGCGCAGTGACAGCGTTCGGTGCAAGCCCCGACGGCCACCTGGCCTCGGTCGAACCAGTCCTCGCAGTGGGGCTACACGCAGAAAGAGAAACATGGACAACCACGCATCAACGATCGTTGTCACCGAGGAGCGCACGCGTCGCCGGGGACTGGTCTGGATCGGCCTCGGAGCCGTCGCTCTTCTCTCGGGAGGGTCGACGTTCGCCCTCTGGAGCGCCAACGACACCTTCGCGGGTGGCGACATCACCGCGGGTGACCTCAACCTCGTTCAGACGGCCGACACCTCGTTCTACGACGTGTCCGCTGACCGTGCTGACGCCACCGAGACCCTCGTGGGCACCGACGGCACGCAGCTCGGCCACCTGATCGACGACGCGTCCTGGCGCGCCGTCCCGGGTGACAAGGTCGCTGCCGCGTTCTCGGCAGACGTCACGCTCGAGGGCGACAACCTCGTCGGCAAGCTCTCGGTCGCCGGCCTCGACGCCATGATCGACGGCAACGCATCCATGACCTGGTCCTACGAGGTCTACAACAAGGGCACGCTGCTCGTCTCCGAGACCGCGGTCCCCGCCGACAGCAGCCTGTTCTACCTGTCGGCGCCGGCCACGGGTCAGGCCGACGGCGTCGACGACGGCGTCGCCATGGCCGCCACCGCGGGTGACGTCGCGGGGTCGACCGTCTTCCAGATGACCGACACGTCCGAGGACGTCACCGTGGTGCTCTACGGCACGTTCGACAGCACCGCCGGTGACGCCGGCAAGGCGACGGTCGCTGCAGACGGCAGCTACTCGGACCAGACCGAGGCAGCCACGGGCACCCGTGAGGACGCCCTGACCGTCGACACCCTGGCTGAGCTGAAGCTGCAGCTCGACCAGGTCCGCGACACCGGCTCGCAGTTCAACTGAGCACGTCCGAGCACCGGGGCACCCGCGTGAGCGGGTGCCCCACAACAAGGAGAAGAAAGTGCCTCGCAACCGAATCAGATCCACGCGGACCCGGCAGGGTGCAGGGATCCGTCTGGCGCGGGTGCCCGGCTCTCTCTGGCAGGCACTCGGCGCCTTCGTCGGGGCGATCGCCGTCGGCGTCATCATCGTCGTCGTCGCGACCCTGTTCCTCATCCCGCGCATCCTCGGGGGAGACAGTCTCACCGTGCTCACCGGCTCGATGGAGCCCGGCCTCTCACCCGGCGACGTCGTCGCAGTGCGAGGGATCGCGGAGGAGGATGTCTGCACAGACGTCTCGATCGGCGACATCGTGACCTACCACCCCACCCCGAACGACCCCGCGCTCATCACCCACCGCGTCATCGCCAAGACCGTGGGCGACTACGACGACGGCACGTCCTGCCGACTCATCCTGCAGGGCGACGCGAACTCGGCGCCGGATGAGCCGGTCTCGCCCGAGCAGGTACGCGGTGTGTTCCTGTACGGCATCCCCGCCGTGGGGTGGGCACGCAGCTGGGTCGAGGACAACAAGATCCTCGTGTTCTCGATCTTCGCTCTCTTGGCAGTGGGGATCTACGCGCTCGATCGGGCACGCCCACGAACGCGGATCCGCACCATCGCCGGAGCGCCGGTCGCTCCCGACACCGTCTCGCCCTCCGCCGATGACGACAGAGTGTCCAGCGGTGACGCCTCGCTCCGACTGCGAGAGCTCGACCTG
The DNA here is from genome assembly GCF_979258505.1 of Microbacterium sp. AC145. Lineage (NCBI taxonomy): Bacteria > Bacillati > Actinomycetota > Actinomycetes > Micrococcales > Microbacteriaceae > Microbacterium > Microbacterium sp. AC145. The sequence continues at coordinate 3,095,925 of NZ_OZ409859.1, read as the reverse complement.
CGCGAGCGAGAGCTCTCCCTCCGCGAGCGCGAGGTCGCTCTCATGGAACAACAATTTCACTCCACTGCAACAGCCACACCGTCTCCGCGGGAGGAACACTCATGAGTGCCTATATCGATGCCTCCGGCGACAGCTACTCCCTGAAGCAGCCTTCGCGGCTCGCACGCGGCGCACGAATCCTCGGCGCCATCGCCGTCGTGCTCGCCATCCTCGTCTCACTGGTGTTCTCCATGGCCCCGGCAAGTGCCACCATCTTCGGGACTCGCAGCCCGTCTGAGGAAGCCCCGAGCGGGGCCACGGGGGCCAAGACCTACGCCACGGGCGACGCGGGCGTCACCTCGACCACCGCCACAGAGGCAGACCTGGTCTCCGGTCGGTGGGATGGGCACACGGTTCATCTCGATTGGCGAGGCTCCGAATACGCGACGGCCGAGGCGAGTTTCGTGGGTGAGCGTGTGATCTCGCCCGGCGATCATGTCTCGCGAACCCTCAGCGTTCGCAACGACGGCCCCTCCGACGGTGTCATGGCCGTCGGGCTCGTGCTGGCAGAGACCGTGCCGGCGCTGGCCGCCAACCCGGAACTCGGCGACCACGTCACGCTCTTCTGGGACATCGCCGGTGTGACCGGATCTGCACCGTTCTCCGATCTGCTCGCTCTCGACGACGGGCGTCCCGAACTCGTGCAGGTGCAGGTTCCGCGCGGCGCCGATGTTCCGGTCACCGTCGGATTCGACGTTCCGATGGCCCTGGCCACGGAGATGAACGCGAACGCCGAGTCGACCGACCTGCGTTTCGATGTGGAGGTGCAGCTCGAGGGTGACACGAGCACGACCCCTCCGATTCTTGCGGAGACTGGCACGGACGCGGCCATCACCGCGATGCTCGTCGCTCTCGCACTCGGAATCGCTGCCGCGGGCCTGCTCCTGCTCGCTGCCCGCCGTCGCCGATGCGACGAATGCGATGACGTGATCGGCCGAGGCGTGGCCTGGGTGGCTCGGCGCACGGCAGCCGGCGAACGCGCGACACTCTGCCTCGGATGCGCTCCGTCACCCGTTCGCCCCGGCCTGGTGCTTTCGGCATAGGAACAACGCGGTCGGGGGACGCAGCGCCGGTGATCCCGGCCCCCGAAACGCCCGCACGACACCGCCTCGCGATCGCGTCCGAAACCCGCGCAATCCCCCGGTCAGCCGAAGAAACTGAACGGTGCTCGGGATCGTGGATTTGCCCCTGACCGGCCATTTCGTTACGTTGGTCTGTGGGCCTGACGGCCCGAAGACCAGTCCGCGACCACGTCCTTCTTTCGAATGTGCTGTGCTGCGAAGAGGCGTGGACGTACGGTCGATGCTCTATCGCGGTGGATCCGAAATCCGCCGTCCGCGCCGCCACAGCACCACGTCGAAACGGCCGGGAGGATCACCCGGGCGTAACCGAAGCAGGCTCGCCACCCGAAGGCGAGCCGCAGGGGAAACGTGTCCGAAATCGCTCTAGAAGCGCGCAATCTGTACAAGGTGTTCGGGAAGAATCCGAGCAGTGCCGTCCGTCGACTGAAGGCCGGTGAGAGCAGATCCGCGGTCAGCGACGCCGGAACCGCCGCCGTCATCGACGCCAGTTTCACCGTCAATCGTGGTGAGATCTTCGTGATCATGGGGCTCTCCGGCTCCGGCAAGTCGACCATCATCCGCATGCTCAACGGGCTGCACGACGCGACCGACGGATCCGTCATCGTGAACGGCGACCCGATCACCGGCATCCCGGCCGGACGCCTGCGCGAGATCCGCCGCGATCGCATCTCGATGGTGTTCCAGCACTTCGCACTGCTGCCGCACCGCACGGTCGCCGCGAACGTCGCCTACCCGCTCGAGCTGAAGGGCGTCGGCAAGGACGAGCGCCTGAAGAAGGCCGCCGAGATCCTCGCCCTCGTGGGTCTCGACGGACAGGCCGACAAGCTGCCGTCCGAACTGTCCGGCGGTATGCAGCAGCGCGTGGGCATCGCCCGTGCGCTCGCCGCCGACTCCGACATCCTGCTCATGGACGAGGCGTTCAGCGCGCTCGACCCGCTGATCCGTCGCGAGATGCAGGAGCAGCTGCTCGACCTGCAGGAGAAGCTGCAGAAGACCATCGTCTTCATCACCCACGACCTCAATGAGGCCATGTTCCTCGGCGACCGCATCGCCGTCATGCGCGACGGCCGCATCGTGCAGATCGGCACGCCCGAAGACATCCTGACCGACCCTGCCAACGACTACGTCGAGCAGTTCGTGCAGGACGTCGACCGTGCCCGCGTGCTCACCGCCGCGAACGTCATGGAGCGCCCGCGTCCCGTCGTCGCCGAGACGGCCGGCCCGCGCACGGCGCTGCGCCAGATGCGCGACGCGTTCATGTCGGCCACCTACGTCACGGGTCGCGACCGCAAGCTGCTCGGCATCGTCACCGACCGGGATGCCGTGAAGCTGGTGCGCCAGGGCATCTCGACGCTCGAGTCGATCATCAAGCCGGTGCCGCAGAGCGTCAGCGAAGACGAGGTTCTGATGAACCTCTTCATCCCGTCGGTCGAGTCTCCGCTGCCGCTGGCCGTGGTCGACGCCGACGGACGCCTGACCGGAGTGATCCCGCGCATCACCCTGCTCGCAGCCCTGGGCCCCGGCCCCGGCGCGACCGGCGAGCTCACCCTGCCGCTTCTTCCGATGCCGCAGGCCGAGATCGATGCCGTGCTCGATGACGGATGGACGGCCGACTCCCCGGTCGTTGAGCGAGGAGCGCAGCCCCGAGACGAAACGCACACGACCGAGGAGGTGCGCTGATGGATGGTTTCCGCATTCCCGTCGGAACCTGGATCGAAGCGGTCGTCGACTGGGTCAAGGTCAACCTCGACGGCCTGCTCGACGTCATCTCGTTCGTGATGAGCTTCCTCGTCGAGGGGCTCACGAGTATCCTGCTGGCACCGAGCTTCGCCGTCATCATCGTGATCGCCGCATTGATCGCCTGGGCGGTGCGCTCGTGGCAGCTCGCGATCGGCACGGTCGTGTCGTTCGGACTGATCGTCGGGATGGACCTCTGGGTGCCGGCGATGCAGACGCTCGCCCTGGTGCTCGTCGCCGCCGTGATCGCCGTGCTGATCGCGGTGCCGCTCGGCATCTGGTCGGCGCGCAACTCCACGGTGCGCGCGGTGCTGAAGCCGGTGCTCGACTTCATGCAGACGATGCCCGCGTTCGTCTACCTGATCCCCGCCATCGTGTTCTTCGGCATCGGCGTGGTTCCCGGACTCGTCGCCACGGTGATCTTCGCGCTGCCTCCGGGTGTGCGACTCACCGAGCTCGGCATCCGCGGTGTCGATTCCGAGACCGTCGAAGCCGGTCACGCGTTCGGAGCGAAGCCGGGGCAGATCCTGCGCGGCATCCAGCTGCCGCTCGCCACGCCAACCATCATGGCCGGCGTCAACCAGGTCATCATGCTCGCGCTGTCGATGGCGGTCATCGCCGGGATGGCGGGCGCTGACGGCCTCGGAAAGATGGTCGTCGAGGCCATCTCGACCATCAACATCCCCAAGGGCGTGGAAGCCGGGCTGGGCGTCGTGCTCATCGCCGTCTTCCTCGACAGGGTCACCGCAGCTCTCGGCACCCCGGGCGAGAACCACTCGTCGCTCATCGGGATGCTCGAGCGACGTCGCAACCGCGCTCGCGACGAGGGGTCAGGCTCGGCCTCCTCGGGCGACACGGATGCGGCGGACGAGGCGAACCGCCTCACGGCATCACCGCATCGCGCTCCAGTCGGCGGCGTCGGCTGACGCGATCACACACAGTACGAAACATCCCGTATACGGAACCAGGAGAGATACACATGAAGAAGAAGTTCCTCGCAATCACAGCATTCGGCATCACCGCATCCCTCGCCCTCGCGGGCTGCAGCGGAGACGGTGCCGGCGGCACGGGCGGCGGTGACGGCGGCTCGGAGGATAAGGGCACCATCACGCTCGGCTTCCTGCCCTCGTGGACCGACGGACTCAGCACCGCGTACCTGCTGCAGGACCAGCTCGAGAAGATCGGCTACACGGTCGAGATGAAGACGCTGACCGAGGCGGGCCCGCTGTACACCGGCCTCGCGCAGGGTGACGTCGACATGTACCCGTCGGCCTGGCCCGAGCTGACGCACGCCGAGTACATGGAGACCTACGGCGACGACATCGAAGACCTCGGCGCGTACTACGAGAACGCCAAGCTCACGATCGCGGTGCCCGAGTACTCCGAGCTCAACTCCATCGAGGACCTCAAGGGCAAGGGCGCGGACTACGACGGCAAGATCATCGGCATCGAGCCGGGTGCCGGTCTGACCGCTCAGACCGAGAAGATGATCCCCGCCTACGGCCTCGAGGGCGAATACGAGCTCGTGACCTCGTCGACCGCGGCGATGCTCACCGAGCTCAAGACCGCGACCGACGCGCAGGAAGACCTCGTCGTCACGCTGTGGCGTCCCTTCTGGGCCAACGAGTCGTTCGGCATGAAGGACCTCGAAGACCCCGAGGGCGCCATGGGCGAGGCCGAGGGACTGCACTTCCTCGGACACAAGGGCTTCGCCGAGGAGTTCCCCGAGGCTGCCGAGCTGATCGAGCAGATCAAGCTCGACGACGCCCAGTACGGCTCGCTCGAAGACATGGTCGTGAACGAGTACGGCGAGGGCAACGAAGCGGATGCCGTCGACGCATGGCTCGAGGAGCACGGCGACGACTTCGACTGGGTCGTCAGCTGACCTGACCTGAGCCCCATCGGTCGTCGAGCGAAGACGACGGAGTCGACTGAGACGGAACGCGGTACCGATCGTGCATCGGTGCCGCGTTTCGTCTCGCTCGGCTGTGCCGGGCTCGCTCAACGACCGCCGGAGGGGTGCTCCCGCTGCCGCGATTGGATACCGATCTATCGCTGCGGTCTGCCGATGCGGCGTCACGAAGGGTCCTCGCCTCGGTCTTGTGAGTGGGGGTCGAACCATCTGCTCCCGACCTACACACTTCGCCGGGGCTGAATGCTGCGCCCGCAGGTCCGCCATCGGATCACGGATGCTCCCGCGACTGTGTCCCGCGATTCGAGGACCAGATGACTGCAGCAGCACCGCGACGACGTCGCGTCCGAACACTCCTCGGGGTCGCGCTGATCGGCGTGGTCCTGCTGTCGGGCGGCCTCCCGACGACGCAGCAGCCGGCACAGGCGATCGAGGACGCGGTGAGCACCACCGCCACCGCGACGTCCGCGACCATGAACTATCGGGGCGGGGTCACCGCGACTCTCGCCGTCGCGCCCGCGACCACGAAGGCGGGAATCCCCGGTGTGCGGCTTCTGACGACCACCCCGCACTCGGCGTACGGCGCAACCTCGGGCATGTTCGCGCCCGGACTCGACCCGGCGACCACCCCGACGGTCGGCCTCGAGGCATTCGCCGGCATGTGCGACGGCCTCGACTTCACCGGATACTGCGTGAACAAGAACGGCACCCTCACGGTGACCTTCAGCCGTGCGGTCACCGACCCGATCCTCGACATCTCGGGACTCGGCGGTTACGCGCAGTGCGCGGAGGAGCGGAACACCACCGACACCTTCTGCAACATCATCACCGGCAACGGATTCACGATGAAGACGAACGCGGACGGGGACCGGACGGCTGGTGGGTGGATCGCCATGCAGCTCGAGATCGTCACCCCCGGCGTGACCTTCTCCCCGATCGCCGGCGGGCAGAACATCAGCACGACCGCCACCACTCTCACCGCTGCGTCGAAGACGAGCAGTTCGCGATGCAACGTGATGCTTCCCGATGCGGCTGAGCTCGACGGTCGCACGATGACGAGCACCTCGCTCGCAGCATGCGGATCTGTGGCCCTCAAGGGCACCTTCCAGACAGTCACTCTGAGTCTCGGTACGCACATCCAGCGGGCGCCCGCGGCCGACGGATGGGCGAACGGGTACAACACCGCCGACCTCGGAACCAGCCTCGGCGATCTGATCCGCATGTCCATCCGTCTGCATGAGGACATGGGCGATGCGCCCAGCAGCTACGACGCGGCCCAGGCCGCCGTGCACGTGCAGGGTCCTCTGCACCTCGGCGCGGGGATCACGTCGGATGCCGATGCAACGGCGAAGCCCACGCTCTCGCCGCACTCGAGCGCCACCGCATCCCTCGACGCGGACGATGCGATCGGCAACGGGGTGCGCGCGCCGAGCGCGCTCAGGTCGACGCCGTACTCGCTCTCCGTACCGCTCACGGGCACGACGCTGCCCGGAACGGTCGCCGGGTGGATCGACTTCAACAGGAACGGGATCTTCGATGCCGCCGAGCGGGTGCAGGCGGCGTTCGCCGCGGGCGCGACCTCGGCGACTCTGACCTGGACCGTGCCCGGCGCAGCGGTGGTGGGCGACACGTACATGCGACTGCGCACGGCCTTCACGGCATCCGAGGTCGCGGATCCCCGGGGCATCGCCCAGTCCGGCGAAGTCGAGGACTACATCCTGACCGTCGCTGCGGCGACGCCGGCGATCGAGGTCGTCAAGCTCGTGAACGGCGACGATGCGAACACGGCGCCCGGTGTGCTCGTGGATGCCGGATCGCCGTTGACGTTCGAGTTCCGAGTAACCAACACCGGCAACGTGCCACTGACGGGGGTGCAGCTCGCGGACAACGTGATCGGTGCGGCAGCGATCGTCGCCGTCGGCGTCTGGGACGGCATCCTCGATCCGGGCGAGCAGGTCGTCTTCACTGCGACCTACCCGGCTCCGGCGACCGGTGCGACGCTGCACACGAACACCGCGACCGCATCGGGACAGCCGTCATCCGGCGGTGCGCGGGTCACCGACACCGATCCGGCCAACGCGACCACTCGCGACATCCTGGTGTCGATCGTCGTCGAGAAGCTCGGCGAAGACACGAACGGCGACTGGGTGCGGATGGACGGATCCGGATTCCGGCTTCTCACCGATGTGGCGGGGAGCCCCGGCGTTCCGGTGGCCCCCGGCCTGATCGCCGGCACCGAGCTCGGCACGTTCACCGCCGACGGTGTGCGCCCCGGCACCTACTGGCTCGAGGAGACGAAGGCGCCGGAGGGGTTCACCCTGCTCGCCGCGCCCGTGAAGATCGTGGTGTCCGCGACCGGTGAGGTCACGATCGCGACCGACCAGTCGAGCCCGCAGGTCAGCGTGGCAGCGAACATGATCTCGGTGCGCGATGTGCCCGCCTTCGTGCTTCCTGCCACCGGAGGATCCGGGTCGCAGGGGTTCACTCTCGCTGGTGGCATGCTGATCGGGCTCGCGCTTGCGGGGGCGGCCCTCATCGAGGCGCGTCGCGCGCGGCGGAGTCGGTGTTCCGAAGAACACGCAGCGGTGAAGGTCAGTTGACCCCCGTGGTTTGATTCTGCTCCGGGAGCGCAGAGTCGCGTGGCGCAACCCCCTCCGCGGACGACCCGGCCCGGGCGTAGCCTGTCGCGGTGGACGGGTTCGCGGCGGTCGACTTCGGGTTCGCCCGCGACGTCCTGCAGCGGGGCGTCGCGGCGCTGTACCTCGTCGCGTTCATCTCGACGCTGAATCAGTTCCGCCCACTCCTCGGAGAGCGCGGGCTCCTTCCTGCCCCGGTAGTGCTCGACTGGATCGCCGAGAAGAAGGAACGACGGCGGATGCTGCATCCGACGCTGTTCCTCCGCATCCGGTATTCGGACAGGCGACTCGCGGTGTTGTGCGGAGCGGGCATCGCCCTCTCGGCCGCGCTCGTTCTCGGCATTCCGCAGTGGGGGCCGCCGTGGGTGCCGATGCTGTGCTTCCTGGCGTTGTGGCTCGGCTACATGTCGGTCGTCAGCATCGGGCAGACGTTCTACTCGTTCGGGTGGGAGATGCTGCTGCTCGAAGCCGGGTTCCTCGCCGCATTCCTCGGCTCGAACGACCAACCGCCGCCGACCGTCGTGATCGTGCTGTTCTGGTGGCTGCTGTTCCGGGTGGAGTTCGGCGCCGGGATGATCAAGATCCGTGGCGGACCGGAGTGGCGCGACCTCACGGCCCTGACCTATCACCACGAGACGCAGCCGATGCCAGGGCCGCTCAGTCGTCAGGCGCATCTGCTGCCTCGGTGGGTGCACCGGGGCGAGGTCATCGGCAATCATTTCGCGCAGCTCGTGGTGCCGTTCTTCGTGTTCGCGCCGATCCTGTCGGTGTGGATGCCGGGAACGATCCCGCAGATCGTCGGAGCGATGGCTGCGGTGATCATGATCGCGACGCAGGTGTGGCTCATCGCCACGGGCAACTTCGCCTGGCTGAACTGGGTCACGATCGTGATCGCGTTCTCGGCGATCGGGGTGCCAGAGATCGGGAGTGCGACAGCCTCCGCGGCGCCCTGGCCCGGCATCCCGCTGTACTGGTTCGTGATCACTGCAGCGGTGGGGATGCTCTATCTCGTGGTGAGCTGGCCGGCGCTGCGCAACCTCTTCGCGGGGCGCCAGGCGATGAACGCGAGCTTCAACCGCTGGCAGCTCGCCAACGCGTACGGTGCCTTCGGCACCGTGACGAAGGAGCGGGTCGAGATCGTGGTCGAAGGGTCGGTGGATGACGACGGTCTGCTCTGGCAGGAGTACGAGTTCAAGGGCAAGCCCGGCGATGTGCGTCGCATCCCTCGCCAGTTCGCGCCGTACCACCTGCGTCTCGACTGGCTGATGTGGTTCCTGCCGCTCGGGCGCTCGCTCGACGACTGGTTCACGATGTTCCTGCTGCGACTTCTCGAGGCGGATGCACCGACGCTCGCCCTGCTGCGGGTCGACCCGTTCGACGGAGAGCCGCCGCGGTGGGTGCGCGCGGTGTCGTACCGCTACCGCTTCGCGACCCGTGCCGAGCGGCGAGAAGACGGCGTGATCTGGGTGCGCACGCGCCAGCGCATCGTGCTCGGTCCGCTCGGGCTGCGGTGAGCGTGTGGTCTCGCCGCTATCCCCAGCCCGGCCGCGGCTATGTTGGGTTCTGTTAGATTCGCGAACTTTCCGTCGGAGGTACGATGCCCGCCGCAGCGCGTCATGATGCGATCCTGCGCGAGCTCGAGATGCGCGGCTCCCTGTCGAGCACTGCTCTCGCCGCACGCCTCGGCGTGACGACCATGACTCTGTGGCGCGACCTCGTCACCCTCGAGGAGCGCGGGCTGCTCGTCAAGGTGCATGGCGGGGCGATCTCTCCCGCAGTGGCGCAGCAGCAGTCCCGGGATGCCGAACAGGGTGCTGTCCGACCGCGGCCCGTGGCGACGATCGGCATGATCGTCCCGACCACGCAGTACTACTTTCCCGAGGTGATCCGCGGGGCGAGCCAGGCGGCGCACGAATCCAACTGCCGACTCGTCGTCGGCGCCTCGAACTACTCCGAGCAGGAGGAGCTGCGTCAGGCGGAACGACTCATCGCGAGTGGGGTGGATGCTCTGATGATCACCCCGCAGGACACTCTCGCGCAGGAATCCGCATTGCAGCGGCTGCTGTCCGAGGTGGCCCTTCCCGTGGTGATGGTCGAGAGGTCGGTCGACGACCCGCTCGCCGGCAGGCTCGAGTGGGTCCGCACCGACCATGCGCATGGCGCCGAGGTCGCAGTGCGCCATCTCGCCGAGCAGGGGCATCTCGGCATCGCGCTCGCGGCGCGCCCCGCAGCGACGGTGGCAGGACTCGACGCCGGGTTCCGACGCGCGATGGGCGCTCTCGATCCGGGCGCAGCGCGGGCACTGCGGCGAGATCTCTCGCACCCGCAGCTCGGCGACAACGCGAACATCGTCGAACTGCGCGCCCTCCTCGACGACTGCCTCGCGCAGGGGATCACGGCCGCGATCCTGCTCGGGGATGCCGACGCAATGGCCTTCCTCGATCTGGTGCTCGAGCGGGGATTGCGGGTGCCGGAGGACTTCGCCGTCGTGGCATACGACGACGAGGTCGCCGCCTTCGCGACGGTTCCGCTCACCGCCGTCGCACCCCCGAAGCACGAGCTCGGTCATGCGGCGTTGCGTCTGTGTGTCGACCGTCTCAAGCAGGCGCCGAGGGCGGCTCACACTCCCGTGCGCATGGCGTTGCTTCCGGCGCTGGTGACGCGCGAGTCGACCGTTCGCGCCCACTAATTGTTAGGTTTTGTTGTAAATCGGTCTCTTCGGTTGGTGAATCGTGCCGCGTGACGAATGATCGAACACGCACGGTCAACGATTCAAAGGAGAACCCGCGATGTCCCTGCGTCGAACTTCCCTCTCCGTGGTGGCTCTCGCCGCCACCTCCGCCCTCGTCGCAGGATGCGCCGCCGGTGGTCCTGCCGCCGAACCGGTGCAGACCGATACGCCGAAGGGCGAGGTCACCTTCTGGTCGTTCCTCAGCGGCATGTCCGATGTCGCCGCCGCGTTCAACGCGAGTCAGGACGACATCACGGTGAACTTCGAGGAGATCCCGAACGGTGCGAACGGCGGCTACACCAAGCTCTCCGCGGCCATCGAGTCGGGCAGCGGCCCGGATGTGGTCGGCATCGAGTACGACCGGCTCCCCGGATTCGTGGCGGCCGAGCAGCTCGCACCCGTCGACGACCTGGTCTCGGGCGACGTGCTGGACGAGTACGACGAGCAGGTGCGCAGCCTCGTCTCGTTCGGCGACGCGGCCTATGCCCTTCCGTACGACGCGCCGCCGATGGTCATTCTGGTATCGGCAGGACGTGCTCGAGGCGGCGGGCGTCGAGGTGCCCACGACGTGGGATGAGTTCGAAGAGGCCGCACGGGCCGTCAAGGCCGTCAACCCCGACGCCTACCTCACGAGCTTCTTCACGAACGAGCCGCAGCTCGCGCCGATGTCGTGGCAGGCGGGAGCCGAGTGGTTCAGCGTCGAAGACGACAGTTGGAAGGTCGCGGTCGACGACGAGGAGTCGCAGGAGGTCGCCGACTACTGGCAGCGCCTGATCGACGAGGGTCTGGTCAAGAAGCAGCTCGGGTTCAGCGACGAGTGGACTGCCGATCTGAACAGCGGAGTCGTCAACGCCTGGGTCGGCGGATCGTGGAGCGCCTCTGCGCTCAAGACCCGCACCGAGGCGTCGGGGCAGGAGGGCAAGTGGATCGCCGCGGCCCCGCCGTCGTGGGACGGCGAGCCCAGCGGTGCGCTGAGCGGCGGAACGAGCTTCGCCATCCCCGAGAACTCCGACAACGCCGCCGCCGCTGCCGTCTTCCTCGAATGGCTCGTCACATCTCCCGAGGCGATCGAGGCTCGAGGCGCCGTGGGAACCGCCTATCTGGCCTACCCGGGACTCAACGACGTCGCGGCATCCGTCGCCCCCACCGACTACTACGCGAACGACATCTACGACGTGTTCGATGAGGCGTCCGCGAACCTGGGCGCATGGGCGTGGGGACCGAAGTACGACCTCACGGCCACCGCCCTCAAGGACTCCGTCACGGCGTCCCCCACGCTGAGCGATGCGCTGACATCGACCCAGAAGACCACGGTCAGCGGGCTCGAGAAGCTCGGACTCGACATCAAGGAATAGCCGATGCATCGTCGGGCGGATGCGCGGATGCCTCCGCCCGGCGGTTCGGATCGAAGGACACAGACCATGACGACCCAGGCACCTGCAGCGCCGAGACGCACGCGACGCACCAGAGCGAAGACGATTCCGGGAACGGGCGGACGCACGGCATCCGTCTTCCTCATCCCCTTCTTCGTGCTGTTCGCCCTGACGATGATCGCCCCCGTGATCTACGCGATCGGAATGAGCCTCTTCGCCGAGCGGCGCAGCGGACTCGGGTTCGGCGGGGCGACGGTCGAGTTCGTCGGACTCGGCAACTACGTCGAGGTGCTGAGTGACAGCACCTTCACCGACGGCTTCGGGCGGCTGGCCATCTACTGCCTGCTCTACGTGCCGACGCTGCTCGTGGTCGCTCTCGTGCTCGCCCTGCTGCTCGACTCCGCGGTCGCCCTCGCCAAGCGGACCTTCCAGCTGCTGCTGTTCCTGCCGCACGCGGTGCCGGGCGTGATCGCCGCGCTGATCTGGGCATACCTCTACACTCCCGGCGTCAGCCCGATCGTCAAGGCGCTGGAATCCGGTGGCATCGGGATCGACTTCCTCTCGGTGCAGCTCGTGCTCCCCTCGATGGTCAACATCGCGGTGTGGGAGTGGGCGGGGTACAACGTCATCATCCTGTTCACCGCTCTTCAGGCCGTGCCGCGCGAGATCCTCGAAGCAGCGAAGGTCGACGGTGCGGGAGAGATCCGCACCGCGCTGTCGATCAAGACGCCCCTCGTCTGGCCGGCCCTCGGCGTCGCACTGCTCTTCACCGTGATCGGCTCGCTGCAGCTGTTCACCGAGCCGAAGATCCTGTCTTCCGCGACGACCGCCGTGACCAGCACCTGGGTGCCGAACATGTGGGCCTATGACGCGGCGTTCAACCGCAACAACCTGCCTCAGGCGGCCGCCGCCTCGATCATCCTCGCCCTGCTCGCCGGCCTGCTGTCGTGGGTCGTCACCCGATTCACCTCGAAGGAGCCGACGCGATGACCGCCGTGATCGATCGCCCGACGTCCCAGACGTCCGCCCCCGTGAAGCCGGTGCGCTCGCGCTCACCACGATCCTCCCGCCGCACGGCCGCGAAGGTCGGCGTCAACGGACTGCTGGTGCTCGGCTCCGCCTATATGGTGCTGCCGCTGCTCTGGCTGGTGTTCGCGGCGACGAAGGATGCGGGAGAGCTCTACTCGGGCAACGCCTTCGCCTTCGGCACCGACCTCATCGCCAACCTGCAGCGGCTGCTCGCGCAGGACGACGGGATCTTCCTCCGGTGGCTGGCGAACAGCATCCTCTATGCGGGGATCGGAGCCGTCGTCGGCGGGTTCGTGTCGCTGATGGCCGGGTACGCGTTCGACAAGTTCGAGTTCCGCGGCAAGCGGGGGCTGTACGCCTCGGTGCTCGTGGGAGTTCTGATCCCGAACACCGCCACCGTCATCCCGCTGTACCTGCTCGCGGCGTCGCTCGGACTCACCAACACGATCTGGGCGGTGCTCATCCCGACGCTGTGCAACCCCTTCAGCGTCTACCTCGCACGCGTCTTCTCGTCGGGCTACCTGCCCGCCGAGACCCTCGAAGCGGCCCGAGTCGACGGTGCCGGTCCCATCCGCAGCTTCCTGCAGGTCGGGCTGCCGATGCTGGTTCCCGGATTCGTCACGATCGCGCTCTTCCAGTTCGTGGCGATCTGGAACAACTTCATGCTCCCCCTGATCATGCTGCAGAACCGCGACCTGTTCCCCTCCAGCGTCGGCATCGCGCTCTGGCAGAGCCAGGTGCAGCAGAACCCCGAGTTCTCGACGCTCGTGATCGCCGGGTCGTTCGTCTCGGTGATCCCTCTGATCATCGCGTTCGTGATGCTGCAGCGGTTCTGGCGATCCGGCCTCTCGGCGGGGAGCGTCAAATGAGCGGGCGGCGTCCGGTGATCGCGTTCGCGATGACCGATTCCGTGCGAGGTCGCGTGTTTCCCGAGCGGGTGATGCGCGAGTACGCCGACGTCGCCGAGGTGGCCGGCATCCTCACCGAGTACGACTCCGCCCATGCCCGCGCCGTGCTCGCGCGGGTCGAAGTCCTCGTGACCGGCTGGGGAGCGCCGCGCATCGACACGGCGGTGCTCGATGCCGCACCCCGCCTCGAGGCGGTGCTGCACGCGGCGGGCACCGTGAAGCCCTACCTCGACCCCGAGGTGCTCGAGCGCGGTGTGCGGGTCAGTTCGGCCGCCGCAGCCAATGGCGTGCCCGTGGCCGAGTACGCCGTCGCGATGATCGTGCTCGCGGGCAAGCAGGTGCTTCCACTCGCGCGCCGCTACCGCCGGGTGCAGGACGAGTTCGACATCGAGGCCGCGTTCCCCGGGCTGGGCAACTACGGTCAGCGCGTCGGCATCATCGGTGCGTCGAAGATCGGCCGGATCGTCATCGACATGCTTCGGGCCTACTCGTTCGAGGTCGTGGTCTACGACCCGTATCTGTCCGATGCCGATGCGGCGGCGATGGGTGTCGCCTCGATCGCTCTCGACGAACTGCTGCGCACCAGCCGCGTCGTCTCGGTGCATGCGCCGTCGCTGCCCTCGACGATCGATCTGGTGGATGCCGCGGGTATCGCCTCGATGCCGCACGGCGCGACCCTCGTGAACACCGCGCGCGGAGAGATCGTCGATCAGGACGCCCTGACGAGACGGGTGCTCGCCGGGGAGCTGTTCGCGATCCTCGATGTCACCGTGCCGTGGATCCTCGAACCGGATCATCCGCTCTACACGTCTGAGCATGCACTGCTCACCCCGCACATCGCCGGGTCGTACGGAGTCGAGCTCGAGCGGCTGTCGGCAGTGATGCTCGACGAGCTGCGCAGGATCGCGCGAGGCGAGCCTCTCGCACACGAGGTCGAGCCCGAACTGCTCGCCATCACCGCCTGACCTGACGTCCTCCCCACCATTCGACGACGAAGCACGGAGACACCATGTCCGAACCGATGAAGATGACCAGACGAACCGTCCTCCGCGCCGGTGCCGGCGGGCTGCTCGCGGCTGCGGCCGGCGTCGGGTCGGCGCAATCGGCGAGTGCCGCACCTCAGCTCTTCCCGGCCGGACGCACGGGCACCACGATCACCGAGATCGGCCCGGGCATCATGCAGTACTCGCTGATGAGCGGGGTGCTGCTCGACGGAGTCTGCTACATCGGATCCCGCAACCTCGAGCCGACCGGCATCCTCGCCTTCGATGTCGCATCGGCCACGGTCACGCACTCGACCACGCTCGCGACCGGCCACAGCATCCAGGCTCTCGCGGTGGATCCCGTGCGCAAGGTGCTCTATGCCGGCATCCTGCAGAAGGCTGCGAGTGCGAACAACCTGTATCGCTGGGACCTGACCGACCTCGCCTCACCCGCGGTGGCGATCGGGCGCATCGGAGACCGCGACGTGCGCGACCTCGCCGTCTCGCCCGACGGCACGGTGTTCGCCGTCGGCGGCGGTGGGTCGAGCGCACCCGCGCTGTGGCAGTACGACCCTGCATCCGGCGCGATCACGAGTCTCGGCGTGCCCGACGCGAAGGCGACCCTCGCGCGCGCCGTGGCGGCCACCGATCAGGCGGTGTTCTTCGGTGCCGGCAGCACGCTCGGCGGCGGAGCGGGCACCAGCAGGGCGGCGCTCTACGCCTTCGATCGTGCGTCAGCGACGTTCTCCGACATCACTCCCGTCGAGATGGTGAACGACCCCAGCATCCGCGAGCTCACGGTCGCCGGCGACCGGCTGCTCGTGTCGTCCGCGGGGTCGACCGAGCCGTCGAAGCTGGCCGAGATCTCGCTCGCCGATCACGGGTCATACCGCGTGGTGACGTCGATCGGCACGACGGCGAAGAACTTCGCCGTGGTGGGCGATGGTGTCTTCTGCGCGAACGACGCCGGTGTGGTGCGGTGGACTCCGGGCGAGGATGCCGTGCAGCAGCTGCCGGTGCCGATCGACCTCGGTGAGATCTGGGGGCTCGACGCTCAGGATGACGGACTGGTCGTGGTCTCGGGCTACGGATTCGTCGCCTCGCTCGACGCCGCCGGTGCGGTACGAGGCGAGTACGACCTCGGCAAGGCCGGGGCGCCCGTGAGCGCGCAGACCTGCATGGGTATCGCGGTCGGTGCAGGCTTCGCCTATGTCGGCGGCAACGGGGGCATCGCCCGCCACGATCTGCAGCGCGGCGGTGCCGTCAACCTCCGCGCGCCCGGGGAGGCGAAGGACGCCGAGGTGATCGGCGGCGTGCTCTACACCGGGCAGTACAACTCGCAGGGCATCTGGGCATACGACCCTCGCTCGGGAGAGCCGATCCGTCGCGTGGCATCCTTCCCTTCGGCGCAGAACCGGCCGCTCGACACCCACTGGGACGACTGCAATCGCATGCTGCTCGTGGCCGCGCAGGCCGACACCGAGGGTGGTGGCTCGCTGTGGACCTTCGATCCTCGGACGGGCGCCAGCACCCATGCGATCAACCCGATCGACGATGTGCAGCTGGTGCGTGCGGTCGTCGCGGTCGACGGGGTCGCGTACCTCGGAGGTGACAATGCGCAGAAGACCGGGCCCCGTGGGACGATCGTGGCCTGGGATCCGGTGGCGCATCGCGAGCTGTGGCGGGTCGAGACGGCGAAGCCGAACGGAATCGCCGCCCTCGCCGCGCACGGACGATACCTGTTCGCGCTCACGATCAAGGGTGCGCTGGTGGTGATCGACCGGCCGCGCCGAGAGGTCGTGCACACGGGTGACCTCGCCGCACTCGTGCCCGGCTTCGCAGCGATGAAGGCGGCCCGAGGGGTGATCTACGGGGTGTCCGACACGAACCTGTTCCGCATCCACCCTCGCACCTTCGAGGTGACGACGGTCGTGCCGGGCATCGACGGCGGGTGGTACAGCGGTCCGCACCTCAACGTCGACGAAGACGGTGCCGTGTACACCCTGCGTGGGCGGACTCTGGTGAAGGTCGACGATCGACCGCGGCACTGAGGCGGTCGCGCGGGGCGAGGATCCGCCACCCCGCCTGTCGGGCGGAGATCACCCTGTAGGGAGGAGGGTTCGTGCTGGATCTTCCGCCCTATGCGGAGATCTCCTCCCCACGCGGCGTCAGGGGATCAGGGGTTCAGGGGTTCAGGGGCTCAGGAGCGGCGAGGCGAGAAGAACAGACCGGCGCCGAGCGCGGCGAAACGCCCCGGCCGGGCGCGGGGCCCGGACGGAGCGTTCCGTCTCACTGCAGACGTTCAACTGACCTTCTTGCGGTACGAGACGATCGCGAACACGTAGGCGACGACGAGGATGCCGATGCACCAGGCGAGGGCGACCCAGATGTCGGTGCCGACAGGCTGCTCGGCGAACAGCGCCTGAATCGTGTCGACGATCGAGGTGACCGGCTGGTTCTCGGCGAACCACCGCACCGGACCCGGCATCGTGTCGGTCGGCACGAAGGCCGAGCTGATGAACGGCAGGAAGATCAGCGGATAGGAGAACGCGCTCGCCCCGTCGACCGTCTTGGCGTTGAGCCCCGCGATGATCGCGAGCCACGTGAGCGCCAGGGTGAACAGCATCAGGATGCCGATCACGGCCAGCCACGCCCAGACACTCGCCCCGGTGCGGAATCCCATCAGGAAACCGACCGCGAAGATGATCGCCAGGGTGATGGCGTTCGCCGTCAGCGAGGTCAGCACGTGGGCCCACAGCACGCTCGATCGGGCGATCGGCATGGAGTGGAACCGCTCGAAGATGCCGCTCTGCATGTCGGTGAACAGGCGGAACGCCGTGTAGGCGATGCCCGACGCGATCGCGATCAGCAGGATGCCGGGCAGCAGGTAGTCGACGTAGTTGTCGACGCCGGTGCTCGTCTGCAGAGCGCCGCCGAAGACGTACACGAAGAGCAGCATCAGGGCGATCGGGGTGACCGCGGTGGTGATGATCGTGTCGGGACTGCGGAAGATGTGCCGCATCGAGCGGCCGGTGAGTGTCGCCGTGTCGGCGGCGAAGTGCGTGCTCATGCTGCGTTCTCCTTTCCGGTGGTCGACCCCGTCTTCGGGCCGACGAGGGTGAGGAAGATCTCCTCGAGGGTGGGCTGCTTCTCGACGTACTCGACCTTGGCCGCCGGCAGCAGGGCCTTGAGCTCGGCGAGCGAGCCGTTCGCGATGATCCGACCCTCGTGGAGGATCGCGATACGGTCGGCCAGCTGTTCGGCCTCATCGAGGTACTGCGTGGTGAGCAGCACGGTGGTGCCGGTGTTCGCGAGTTTCTTGACGACGTTCCGCACCTCGATGCGGGCTTCGGGATCGAGGCCCGTGGTCGGCTCGTCGAGGTAGATCACCTCGGGGTGACCGACCAGGCTCATCGCGATGTCGAGCCGGCGACGCATACCGCCGGAGTACGTGCCGACCTTGCGGGCACCGGCATCCGTCAGCCGGAACGTCGCGAGCAACTCGTCGGCGACGGATGCCGGATCGGGAAGGTGGCGGAGCTTGGCGACGAGCACGAGGTTCTCGCGTCCGGTGAGGATCTCGTCGACGGCGGCGAACTGCCCGGTGAGGCTGATGCGCTGTCTCACGCCGAGGGGGTCGGCGGCGACGTCGATCCCCTGCACGGCGGCGGCGCCGGCATCCGACTTCAGCAGCGTCGAGAGGATGCGGACGACGGTGGTCTTGCCGGCGCCGTTCGAGCCGAGCAGGGCGAATATCGATCCCTTCTCGACCTCGAAGTCGACGCCGCGCAGCACCTGGAGGTCCTTGTAGGACTTCTCGAGGCCGCGAACGGCGATGGCCGGTGCGTTCATGATCGTGACTCCTTCTTCTTCGCGTCGTCGACCGCTGCCGTCAGGCGGGCGCGTTCCTTGTCGATCCAGTGGGTTCCGCCGTATGCCTCGGCGTAGGTCTCGGCGAACGAGACGGGGTCGTCGCCGACGATGTCGTCGATCGCGGTGCCGTCGATGGCGGCGCGCTCCCACAGATCGGCGAGGTCGAGGAAGATCTGCACGAGGATGTCGCCGTCGGTGATGCCCCCGTAGTACATCGTGTAGCGGTGCTGGGCGTTGGCGACCGTGCGGTACGGCTCGGGCAGGGCGTCGATGCGCTTCTTCGCATCGCGGTACTGCTTCTTCTGTTCGAGCGATCCGGTGAGCGCTTCGATCCACTTCGCGGCCATGTCAGTTCTCCTTGTTGTTCGTGTTCGTGTTCGTGTTGAGTCGTTCGATGTGCTCGGAGAGGAAGCTCCAGGTCTTCCAGAACTCCTCGAGCTCCTGCGTGCCTGCCGCGTTCAGCGAGTAGACCTTGCGGGGCGGGCCCTTCTCGCTCGGGACCTTCTCGACGTCGACGAGCTTCTTCTGCTCGACGCGCACCAGCAGGGCGTAGATCGTGCCCTCGGCGATATCGGTGAATCCGTGATCGCGCACGCGGCTCGTGATCTCGTATCCGTAGGCCGGCTGCTCGGCGAGGAGAGCCAGGACGATGCCCTCGAGAGTGCCCTTGAGCATCTCGGTCATCTGTTTGCCCATGAGAGCCTCCTTTCGTTCGTTCGGTACTCAGTGATGCTGGGTACCGGTACAAAGTAACACTGAGTACCGGTACTTAGCAAGACTGAATACTGAAGTTTCTCGAAGGCCTCGTCGCACCGCACAATTCAGCACCGACTGCCCGCATCGTCTCCGAATGGGCGGGAATCATGGGGACGCCGAGTATCCGTGCTGAGTTGTGCATGCCGGGCGCGGGGACCAGCGCGTCCGGCCCGCGAGCAGGCGA
This sequence comes from Microbacterium sp. AC145, assembly GCF_979258505.1. Lineage (NCBI taxonomy): Bacteria > Bacillati > Actinomycetota > Actinomycetes > Micrococcales > Microbacteriaceae > Microbacterium > Microbacterium sp. AC145. The sequence goes on along the minus strand of NZ_OZ409859.1, from coordinate 3,076,682 downwards.
GGGTCAGTCGCGCGGAGCCCGCACCGGGGTCCGCCGCCAGGGCAGCAGCCGGTCGAGCAGCCGCCGCGGCGCCTCCGACACCACCGTCGGCGGAGCGACCGCGAATTGCACGATCTCTTCAGCCCCGTGGTGCACCACCCGGTACAGCGCGGTGCCGATCAGCACGCCGAGCGCGATCGACATGATCGAGATGAGGGCCTCCGTGAAATCGGCGAGACCGCTGTCGGTGGCGACCGCTTCGGTGAGTCCGACCAGGCCCGCAGCCCCGGGCACGAGCAGCCAGAACGCGGGGAGGAACGTGATCTGCACCGGAGCCCCGTGGCGCAGCGAAGCGATCCAGAACACCACGAGTGCCATGGCGACCGCCCCGACGAACCCGCCGACAGTCGGCCCCAGCAGCGCGCTGCCCGCCCACTGCCCGACATACGCGACGATCAGGGCGAGCAGCACCCAGCCGAACGTCGAGGCGGGCGCCGAGAAGTGCAGGTAGTTGCCGAGCGCAAACACCAGGATGCCGATCAACGCGACCCACCACGGAAGGAAGGATGCGGCCTCGAGCGGCTCGTATGAACGGGACTCGACGCCCACCACGGTGCCGGCCGCGAGGATGCCGAACGCGAGCAGCGCGAGCTGCACGAAACCGTAGACCAGGCGCGAGGCGCCCGAGATCATCTGCCCGGCCGCGAGCTCGACGGTCGCCGTGGTCAGCACCCCGCCGGGCAGGAAGGTGACCAGCGGGGCGATCAGCAGCCGGATGGGATCGCCGATCTCGATCACCTCGGCGAGCACGAACACCGCGGCGGCGCAGACGAAGGCCGCCGCGATCGGCATGACGAGCTGCAGGGTGGGCGACCGCACGAGCTTGAGCAGTCCGATGCCCGCACCCAGCACGAACGCGACGATCGCGCCCTGCCAGGTCGGAGCGAGCAGCAGTGCGAGTCCGGTCGTCAGCACGGCGTGACCGAACGTGCGGGTGACCCAGCCGAGACGCGGGCGCATCGCCCCGATCTCGTTCAGCCGACGGATGCCGTCGAGCGGCGACACCGACGCCGTGCGCGCCTGCGCGATCAGCTCGTACAGCGCCGCGATCTGGTCGAAGCGGAACGATGCGTTCGTCGCCGAGCGGATCGCGACCCGTGACTCCTCGTCGTCTCCGGTCTCGACGAGGATGATCGTCGGCAGCACCACGAAGTCGGTGTCGTCACCGCCGTACGCCTCGACGACATCCGTCATGGTGTCGCGGATGCGGTCGACCGACTCGGCCGACGCGTTCATGCCCTGCGCGAGTCCCAGGAGGAACCGGCGCAGGGCCGAACGGTCGAGAGCATCCGGCATCTCAGCAGGCCGTCACGTCACGAGAAGATCAGCGACAGGGTCACTCCGACGACGATCGCGACACCGATGTAGACCAGGTTCGGCAGCTGGAACGAGTGGTCGAAGACGAACTTGCCCATCTTCGTCGTGCCGGTCTGGTCGAAGGCGACGGTCGCGACCTGGCTGCCGTTGGCGGGCAGCGTGTAGATGCCCATGGTCGACGGCCAGAGTCCCACGAGCAGTGGGGCCGGCAGCCCGATCGTGATGCCGATCGGGACGATCGCATTCGTCGCGCTCGATTGGCTGGTCGTCAGCATCGCGACCGCGAACAGGGCGAGGGCGAACAGCAGTGCGCCGAGGAATGCCGACGATCCTGAGACCACCGACCCGAGTCCGTCGACGATCAGCGTCTGGTTCGCGGCGACGAAGGTGTTGGCGAGCCACGCGATGCCGAACAGGGCGATCGCACCGACGATGCCGGCGGGGAACGTCGGCTGCTTCGGCACATCGGCGGCCTTGACCTTGCAGAACACGAAGATGAGAGCCGCGATGATGCCCATCACCACCTCGATGATCACGGTCACGCTCAGACGCACCGGGTCGCCCGCGTCATCCGTGCCGATCACCGGGCGCAGCCCCTCGAAGAGTCCGAAGAACACGATGACGCCGACGCCGATCAGGAAGAGCGTGGCAGACAGCACCGCGGTGCGCGGCAGCTTGCTGTCGTGCGCGTCGACCGTCGGCGGCTGGATCTGGTGGCTTTCGAGGCGACGCTGGAACTCGGGGTCGTCTTCGAGGTCCTTGCCGTGCCGCATCATCACGAGGGCGGCGACGAAGAGCCCGGCGATCGACGCCGGCCACATGATCAGCAGCAGTCCGCCGAGGTCGACTCCCTGGGGTGCGAGCAGCACGACCATCGACGCGGTCGCGGCCGAGACGGGGGAGCAGAGGATGCCGACCTGCGACGCGACCGCCGAGACCGAGAGCGCCCGCTCGGGGCGGATCTTCTGCTGGTACGACACGTCGTAGATGACCGGCAGCAGCGGGTAGAAGATGTTGCCGGTTCCGGCGCCGACCGTGAAGAGGAACGACATGGCGGGCGCCAGGAAGACGACGGATTTCGGCTTGCGTCTGATCACCTTGGCGGCGACCGACACCATCCAGTCGATTCCGCCGGCTGCCTGCATGGTGGATGCGGCGGTGATCACCGTGATGACGATGAAGACGGCATCCACAGGGGCGTTGCCGGGTGCCTCGCCGAAGACGAAGATGAGCACGGCGACGCCGACGAGTCCCCACACGCCGAGGCCGATCCCGCTGGTGCGGGTGCCCATGTAGATCGCGAGGATGACGACGATCAGCTGGGCGACGAGGATCCACACGTTGTCGTTCACGTCGACGGCCCCTTCGTGATCGGTGCGGAGGGAGTCAGGATCTCGGTGGCGAGCTCGGTCTCGACGATCTTTCCGTCGATGGCCTCGACGCGCAGCGCGAGCGGATTCTCGACCGGGCTGATCGCCGTGACGAAGTCGGAGTTCTCGAAGTGCAGCGACTGCAGGTTGCCGACCGCGTATCCCGTGGCGAGCTCACCGCTGAGCAGGGATGCGTGGAACAGCGGTCGCCGCTGATCTTCCGCGTCGTAGTGCGGGCAGAAGCTGCCGTGCAGAAACCCGAGCCCCTCAGGCAGCACCTGCAGGGTCGGGCCGTAGCTGTCGGTCGTGCCGCCTTCGAACCAGCAGATGCCTCCGGCGCTGCCGCCGGTGAACACCACGTTCGAGTCGGGGTCGTCCCACATCTCGCGCATGATCTCGTCGAGCCCCTGCCGCTTCCAGACATCGAGCATGTTGGCGGTGTTGCCGCCGCCGACGTGGATGACGTCGAAGCCCTTCACGAAGCCGGCGAGGTCGTCGACCGACCGGTGGAAGAGGGGGAGGTGATGAGGTGCGCACCGGTCGGAGTCGTACGTCGAATAGAAGCTCAGGATGTACGCCGCGTCGTCGCCCGTCGCGGTGCCGACGAACAGCACCCGGGGTCGCTTCTTTCGTGTGAGCCCGAGGATGTAGTCGTGCGTCGGGTCGTTCCGACGCTCCATCATGGCCTTGCCGGCCCCTGTCGCGACCACGTGAGACATGGCACCACCTCCGCTGTCGTGTGCGAATGCGCTCACGGTAGCGGCGCGCGGCAGCGGCCGTGCGGGGGCATCACCCGGTCAGGGCGAGTGCTGAGGTGTCGCGCCGCTCGCGTCTTCCCGGCTATGCGGGGTCACTTTCGCATCTCCCGCGTGGTGCGGGGTCACTTTCGCATCGGATACGGGCATTCGCGGTGCGTGACTGGCCCCGCACCGCCGAGGCGACGGCCGCCGCGCGGTCCGATCAGGCCAGTCGCGCGGCTCGCACCTGCGCCTCGAGAAGCGGGAGTGCTCGTGACACCGAGGGCCGGATGCCGACCGCATTCGCGAGTTCGAGCGCCAGCGCGGCATGACCCGCGGCGTTCGGATGGAACGGGTCGTTCATCAGACCCCAGGGCACACCGCCGCCACCGATCTCGGTGAACCGGGAGTGCTGGTCGACGAGGATCACGTCTTCTGACGCGGCGACGTCGCGCACGGCATCCGCGAACTCGACGATCCGCTCGCGCCCCGGAGCGTTGGGGATGTCGATCGAGGGCGGCGTCTGCAGCACCGGAATCGCCCCCAGTCCGCGCACTCGCGTCACGAACTCGCGCAGCGAGGCGGCGAAGTCGGCAGGCTCGACGAAGGGGCTGCCCGGCAGGGTCGACATGTCGTTCGTGCCGATCATGAGGGTGACCACGTGCGGATGCCAGGACTCCACCCGCCGTTCGAAGTCGCCGAGGATGTCGGGCATGCGGTGGCCGCTGATCGCCGTGTTGATCACCGCGTCGCGGGTGCGGCCGAGCTCGCCGCGGATCAGCTCGTGCAGATGCTCCGAGTAGCTGCGGCCGCCGTGCGTGTGCACGAGTCCGTGGGTGATCGAGTCGCCCGTGATGACCCAGTTCAGAGGCTCGGACCCTGCGAGCGCGTCTGCGAGGCGGGAGAGATCGGATGCGGCGGATGCGGGGGAATCGGCGTTCGGCACGCCCTAAAGACTAGCGGCGGCGTCGGTGGAAGACTGGTCTCATGGCTTCCCCACTGCTCGATACCCTCCTCGCCCGCATCGTGGACAGCGGTCTGCTCGATGATCCGGTCGCCGAGAACACTCTCATCTACGGTCGGGCGACGATCGACGCTGCCGGTGCGGTGGTCACCGTCAACGTCGACCCCGAGCTCGACGATGAGGAAGAGAGCCTCGACGCCGACGCGCTGCTCGCGGCGATCACCCGCATCCTGTCGGTGTCAGAGTCGCGGTGGCGTGCGGTGATCGACGAGGTCGCCGACGACATCGACGAGTCGGTCGACGACGAGCCCGTGATCGAGCAGACCGACCTGCGCGACGACCTCGAAGCCACCTCGGTCGTGGTGTTCGCCGACGCCGTGCTGATCGCCTTCGACGCGCCGAAGCAGTTCCCGGATTCCCGGATCCTCGTGCAGCTCGACGACGAACTCGAGGTCGCCAGCATCGAGGTGCGGGACCGCTGAGCCCGCTCGGCTCACAACCACTTCTTGTACTTGAACACCCCGTACAGTCCGACCGCGAAGGCGGCCATCGCGCCGATCGCGAGCGGGTATCCGAACGACCAGCTCAGCTCAGGCATCCCCTCGAAGTTCATGCCGTAGACCGTGCCGACGAGCGTCGGCGCGAAGATGATCGCCGCCCACGACGAGATCCGCTTGATCTCGTCGTTCTGCGCGAGCCCCGCCTCGGTCTGCCGCCGGGCGACCAGGGCGGAATGCACGGTGAGGGCGTTCTCGAGGATCGCGCGGAACGAGTCGACCCGCTCGTTCACGCGGATGACGTGGTCGAGCACGTCGCGCAGCGACCGCTGCAGCTCTTCGTCGATGCGGTACTTCTCGGATCCGCGACGCAGCCATTCCAGCATCCCGGCGAGCGGGTGCACCGCCCGCTGGAAGTTGATGACCTCGCGCGAGAGCTCGTAGATGCGGCGGGAGAGGGCGTCGTCGTCGCTGTCGCCGAAGAGCTGGTCCTCGATCTCATCGATGTCGTTGAGCAGCCCGGTCACGATCGGCTCGTAGCCGTCGACGACCTCATCGAGGATCGCGTAGAACACGGCTTCCGGTCCCATCGCGAGCAGCTCGGGGTGAGACTCCATGCGGCGGCGGACGGCTGCGAGGTCGGGCGACTCCGCGTGGCGGATCGTCACCACGAAGTCGGGGCCCACGAACAGGTGCAGCTCGCCGAACTCGATCGACTCCTGCTCGTCGCGGTAGCGGGCGGGGCGCAGCACGGCGAAGAGCGTGTCGCCGTAGCGCTCGACCTTCGACCGCTGGTGACCCGAGAGGGCGTCTTCGACGGCGAGCGGATGCAGGTCGAACTCGCGCGCGACCGAGGCGACCTCCTGCGGGCTCGGCCGGTAGAGGCCGATCCACGCGATGCCGCCGTGCGAATCGAGGCACCGGTAGGTCTCGTCGAGGTTCTTCGGGGTCTCCACTCGGCGTCCGTGCACGTACACGCCGTTGTCGATGAGGGCCATGGCTGGCTCCGTTCTCGCAGGCGCACGCCTCGTCAGAGAGGGCGTGCGCAGGATTCGTCAGGGGGCGGATGACGCCGCCGACGGCTGCGGAGCAGGACGTGCAGGTGCGGAGCCGAAGCTCAACGCACGGATGCAGTCAGACGCGACGCAACGAAGGCGGCGTCGCAACTATCACCGGACATCGCCATCACCGCCTCTCGCGCTCTGAAGGGGTCACGTGACCCGATGTGCCAGCATACTCCTGGCTCCTGGGCATGCGATCCACGCGTCCCGCTGCGTGCGTGCTCGTGTGGTTCCGGTCGCAGTTCGTGCCGTCTGCCGCGCCCCCGCGTGGTTCCGGTCGCAGTTCGTGCCGCTGAAGTCGTGATCCCCCGGCACAAACTGCGACGGGAGCGTGAGCCGGCGGCACGAACTGCGACCGGAGCGCAACGACCGGAGCGCAGCGGCAGGGTGCTCGTGATCAGCCGAGCGACACCACGGCTCCGCCCTGAGCGGCCGAGGCCTGGGCGGCTTTCACGATCTCGACGGTGCGGATGCCGACGTCGGCATCCGGCTGAGCCTGGCGGCCTTCACGCAGCGCCGCGACGAACTCCTCGAGCAGCAGCGCATCGAGGTCGAGGCCGACCGGAGTCCAGGTCTCGCCCTCGGCGTCGTGCCCTGCGACACCCTTCGCGAAGGGGCTGATCGTGACGGTGCCGCGCTCGGCGACGACCTGCAACGTGACGCCACCCCAGGTCGCCGAGCTCATCGGCCAGCTCCACGAGCAGTCGATCGTCGCGATGGCACCGCTCGGATACCGCACGGTGACCAGTCCGCCGGTCTCGACGTCGAGGTCGCGCTGCGCGTGCAGGATGCCGTTCGACACCGCCCGCACCGACTCGGCGCGCTCGCCGAGGAGCTCGTCGAGCAGATCGGCGCAGTGCACGACATGGTCGACGAGTGCGCCTCCGCCGGCGAGCTCGGGGTCGGTGAACCAGGCGCGGTCCTGGGGCAGTTTGCCGTTGTTGACACCGGTGACGGCCAGGATGCGACCGAGTCGACCGCTGCGCAGTTCGGCGACGGCATCGCGGATGACCGGCGCGAAGCGCACCGGATACGCGACCATCAGCATCACGCCGGCGCTGGCGCAGGCCTCGCGCATGGCGACCGCGTCGGCGACGGTCGTCGCGAGGGGCTTCTCGCACAGCACGTGCACTCCTGCGCGGGCCGCACGCTCGACGAGTTCGCGGTGGCGCGAGTTCTCCGCGGCAACCACCACGGCATCGGGGCCCCACGCGAATGCGGCCTCATAGTCGTCGAGGTAGGTCACGCCGAGCTCGGCGGCGAGCTGCGCGCCGCGCGGTGCGTCGTCGGGAGCATCCGCGCCGTCAGGGTCGGTGGCGATCAAATCGATGCCGGGCATCTCTCGCAGGGCGTGCACGTAGCTCAACGCGTGGGTGTGCGCGAACGACAGCACGGCGATGCGGAGCGGGGTGGGAGAGCTCAACGGACGACCTCCTCGGCCGGGGAGAGGGGGAGTGCGACAGGCCCCCCGGTGGCGATGGATTCGTAGGCCGCCTCGGCGACCGCGACGGCCTCGACGCCGTCGCGCGGAGTGACGAGAGCCTCGCCGCCCTCGCGCCACGCCCTCACGAAGTCGTCGATCTCGGCGTAATACGGACTCTCGCGTGGCGACATCGGCGGCAGGTAGTCGGTGCTGCTCGCGTCGATGACCGTGTCGGTGCGCAGGGTATGGTCCTCCGCGCTGTCGTACCTCAGTCGACCGTCTGACCCTGCCACCTCGACGCTGGTGCGGAACGGCATGCCGTTCGCGACCCAGCTGCCGGTGACGTGACTGATGACGCCGCTGCGGTGCGTGAGAACCACGTGCGACGACACGGGAGAGGGAACGACGTCGTCGACGGTCGGCGGGTTCTGCACGGCGTAGACCGAGGAGACCGGACCCGCGAACCAGATCGCCTGATCGATGTCGTGGATCATCAGGTCGCGGATGAGGCCGCCACCCCCGCTCTCGGAGAAGAACCAGGGGGCAGTCGGTGCGGACCCCGCGCGACTGAACCGCTGGACGGCGAGCGTGCCGATCGTACCGGCATCGATGCCGGACTTGATGGCCCGGTATTCGGCCATGTACCGCACGACGTGGGCGGGGAAGAGACGCACCCCGGCATCGGACGCGGCCCGCACGACCGCGCCGGCGATCTCTGCGGTGGTGGCGAGCGGCTTCTCGCAGATCACGGATCTGCCGCGCGCGATGGCGCGCAGCGCGAGATCCGCATGCGTGCTGCTCGGCGTCACGATGTCGACGATGTCGACGAGATCGATCAGGCGGTCGACGTCGTCGACGACCTCGAAGCCGTATGCCTCTGCGATCTCGTCGGCTCCCACCAGGGATGTCACGTATCCGCGGACTCCCAGCGCGCGCCAGGCGTCGGCGTGCACCCGTGAGATGCCGCCTGCGCCGATGAGTCCGACCTTCAGCTCGCTCACTTCTTCTCCTCTTCGCGGACCTCGTGTGCCGCGGATGTGTTCGACAGCGGGGTGATGGGCGGAACCGGCATGTCCTCGATCCCGTAGATGTGCGAGGCGTGTCGTTGGAACGCGTGCACCACTGCACCGTGTGCGGCGGCCTCCGCGCCGAGGCGCGCTTCGGCGACGGGTACCTGGAAGGGGAGTCCGAGGTGACCGGGGAGAGCGGCACGCAGAGGGTCGAGCAGTTGCGCATGTGCGGCGGAGAGCCCGCCGCCGATCACGACCATGGCCGGATCGACGGTCATGATCAGAGTCGCGATCCCGTGAGCGAGCTCGTCGATGAAGGCGTCCAGTTCGGCCTGCGCGTCGTCGTCGCCGTCGCGAGCGAGTGCGAAGACCTCGGCCGCAGTCTGGGCCGATCGCCACGAGATCTGCCCGGTCTCGGTGTTGAGGCCCCGGAAGGCGAGGCGTCCGATGTCTCCCGCGGCATTGTGGATGCCGCGACGCGGGCGCCCGCCGAGGATGAGCCCCATGGAGATGCGATTGCCGACCGAGAGGTAGACGACGTCGTCGACCAGCTGCGCGACTCCCAGATGGTGCTCCGCGACGGCGGCCAGGCGCACGCCGTTGTCGACCGACACCGGGCAACCGAACGCCTGATGCAGCTGCGCGCCGATGTCGACGCCGGACCATTCGGGGATCACCACCGACATGACGACCCGGCCGGTGTCATCGACCAGTCCGGGCAGCGAGACGCCGATCGCGCGCAGGTGCGACGCGGGGATCGATGCGGAACCGAGGGTGCGCCGCACGTCGTCGATGACGGCGGCGAGCTTCGACGCCCCGTCATCGTCGGCCGCGAGTCCCGGGAAGCTCTGCTGCGAGACCACGCGACCGGCGAGGTCGGACAGGATCACCCGCACGCTCGCGACGCCGATGTCGAGGCCGACGACGGTGCCCGCTGCCGCGTGGAAGGAGTAGCGACGTGCGGGGCGTCCGGCACCCGAGGCGGGCTGCACGGCGGCGTCGGTGACGAGCCCTGACTCGCTGAGCGCACCGACGGCGTTCTCGACAGAGGTGCGCGAGATCTCCAGTGAGCGGGAGATCTCGTTGACCGTCGCAGGCCCGGCGTCTCTCAGGTGGAGTGCCGATCGGGCGACGATCGACAGCTGACTCGGCACGACCATGTGCGGCCCCCTCTTTCTCACCGTCGCGGTGCGATCAAAATAGCACATCGGATTCTCATATCAAGCTCAGCCGTTTTCATCCTGGAAACACGGTTGTAACAACCGGCTGGAACTGTGTACTTGACGAATTATCCCACTCTAGTGTCATAATGAACCGTACTCAGCACGGTTCAAGCAAAGGAGCACCATGCGCGTCAGCAAGACCACCGGCGTCGTCGCGGGAATCGCGGCGGCCGCCCTGTTGGCCGGATGTTCGGCCGGCGGAGGGGACACCGCGACCGGAACGCAGGACATCACCGTCTGGCTCTACCCGGTCATCGCCGATGAGGCGGCACACAAGGATTTCTGGGACGAGACGGTCGCCGCCTTCGAAGCGGAGAACGAGGACGTCACCGTCTCGTACGAGATCTTCCCGTGGGCGAATCGGGACGAGGCGCTGCAGACGGCGATCGCCGCAGGCAAGGGACCCGACGTCGTCTACCTGATCCCCGACCAGCTCGCGGCGTACCAGAAGTCGATCGCGCCGCTCAACGACCTGCTGAGCGAGGAGCGTCAGGGAGATCTGCTGCCGAACGTCAAAGAGTCTGTCACGATCGACGGCGACATCCTCGGGGCGCCTATCCTCACCAGCGCCCAGCCGCTGATCTGCAATGCTGCGGCTTTCGAGGCTGCAGGAGTGACGGAGTATCCCGAGACATGGGAAGACATCGTCGAGATCGCTCCGAAGTTCACGGAGAAGGACATGTACGTCCTCAACTACCCGGCATCCGCCGAGAACACCCTCAATCTCACCTTCTACCCGCTGCTCTGGCAGGCCGGCGGGCAGGTCTACACCGACAAGGGAGAGGTGGGCTTCGACAGCAAGGCCGGTGAGCAGGCGCTGACCTTCATCACCGATCTGGCAGAGGCCGGCGCGCTCGACCCCGAGGCTCTGACCACGAACGTGCCGCTCGAGCAGACGGCGATCGCCCAGGGCAAGGTCGGATGCACGTGGAACAACGGCGTCACCGAGGTCGCACCCTTCTGGGGCGAGGAGAACGTCGAGATCCTCGCGCCGCTCACCGATGAAGAGACCGTGGCGTACGGCACCGTCGGCTCGCTGTCGGTCCTCGAGGGATCGACGTCGAAGGATGCCGCGGCGAAGTTCGCCGAGTTCGCCACGAGCGCCGACATCGTCGAACCGTACCTGACCGCCGCGGGCTACTTCTCCGCGCTGAGCACCACCGAACCGCTCTATGCCGACGACCCGCTTCTCGGCGAGGTCGAGAAGTACGTGCCGGATACGACGGTCGGAGAGCTCGATGCCAGCTCGCGCGCGCTGATGGGCGTGCTCGCTCCCGAGATCCAAGCCGCGCTGCTGGGGCAGAAGTCGCCCGCCGACGCGCTGAAGGATGCCGCGACCGCCGCGGCGCCCCTGATCAAGTAGTCACTGCGGGGGTGCGCGGGCGAGCTCCGCGCACCCCTCCCCACCCGTGAGGATCCCCCGATGACGACCGCAACCATGACCAAGCGACCTCCCGGACGGGTGGCGCGCGTGCTCGCCCGGCGGGAGGCGCGCGTCGCGTTCCTCTTCGTGCTCCCCGCCTTCCTCCTCTTCCTCGCGTTCCGCTTCGGGCCGAGCATCGCAGGCGTCGCGTTGAGCTTCTTCGACTACGACATCTCGGGCGAGATCGCCTGGCGCGGGCTCGACCACTTCCAGCGTCTCGTCGCCGACCCGCTGTTCTGGAGGGCGCTGGGCACGACCGTGATCTACACGGTGTTCGCCGTGCCGATCTCCCTCGTGCTGTCGACCGTGATGGCGCTCGGGGTCCGTCGAGCCTTCCGCGGGGCGCGCTTCTTCCGCTCGATCTTCTTCCTCCCCGTCATCACCTCGCTGGTGCTCGCGGGAAGCATCTTCGTCTGGATCTTCTCCAGCAACGGTCCCTGGTCGGCGCTGATGGCCCCGCTCGGACTCGGAGGTTCGTGGCTCGGCAGCACAGTGCTCGTGATCCCGGCGATCGTGGTCGTGGGCGTCTGGTCCCGATTCGGGTACGGGATGATGATCATGATCGCGGCTCTGCAGGACGTGCCTCGCGAGCTCGAGGAGGCCGCGCTGGTCGACGGAGCGAACGCCTGGCAGCGCTTCCGCTGGATCATCCTGCCGTACCTGCGCCCGACGGTGTTCTTCCTCGCCGTCATCGAGACGACAGCCGCCTTCCAGGTCTTCGACGTCATCTACGTCATGACCCAGGGCGGCCCGGCGAACGCCAGCTACTCGCTCGTCTACCTGCTGTACGACCAGGGTTTCCGCTACTTCGACTACGGCTACGCGGCCGCCGTCGGTGTCGCCCTGTTCATCATGACCCTCGTGGTCGCCCTCATCCAGCGCCTCGTGATCGGAAAGCAGAAATGACCGCTCTGTTGCAACCGCCGACGACGACGGTGACGCCGGCACCGCCTCGCCGCCCGCGCCGGAACCGATCCTTCCGGGCGCTCGAACCCACCCGCGGCGGCGTGATCGTTCGCTGGATCTGGTTGAGCATCGCCGGCATCCTCAGCTTCTTCCCGTTCTACGCGATGGTCGTGCTGAGCCTCAAGCCCGGCCTCGTCGTCGAGCTGCCCGGCTCGCTGCTGCCCTGGACCGACATCTCCTTCGAGTCGTACGAGCAGGTGCTCGGCGGCCAGAACATCCTCGGATGGCTGTGGAACACGGTCGTGTACTCCCTGGTGTCGGTCGTGGCCGTGCTGTTCCTCTCCGCCATGGCGGGATACGCGTTCGCCAAGAAGCGCTTCGCGGGCAAGGAGGTGATGTTCTGGTCGTTCCTCGCGATGGTGATGGTGCCCTTCCACGTCACCCTCATCCCCACGTTCATCCTGATGGCGAACCTCGGCGGGATCGACACCTACTGGGGCCTCATCCTGCCCACGCTCGCCAACGCGCAGGCGGTGTTCCTGATGCGGCAGTTCATCGAAGGGCTGCCCGACGAGCTGTTCGAGGCGGCACGCATCGACGGCGCCGGCGAGTTCCGGATCTTCCTCAGGATCGTCCTGCCGCTGTGCAAGCCGATCCTCGCCACCCTCGGCATCTTCGTCTTCCTGTGGCACTGGAACGACTTCCTCTGGCCGCTCATCATCGCCAAGTCCAACTCGATGTTCACGCTCACGGTCGGCATCTCGTCGCTCCAGCAGCAGAACGTCCCCCTGAGCACCATGCTCGCCGGATCCGTGGTCGCACTGCTGCCCATCTTCCTCGCGTACCTCATCGCCCAGAGGTACGTGCAAGAGGGCGTCACCGGCACGGGCATCAAGGGCTGAGAAGAAGGGAAACAACCACGTGACTCAGCACACATTCACCTCCGAGGCCGAGCTCGAGGAGACGCTCGCGACACCGAGCGAGGCACTCGTGAACGACCTGGCAGGTGGCTCCGGCGACCTCGTGATCCTCGGAGCGGGCGGCAAGATGGGGCCGACCCTGGCGATGCTCGCGAGGCGGGCGCTCGATGCCGCGGGCCGTCGGTCCGATGTCGTCCATGCGGTCTCGCGGTTCGGCGATCCTGTCATCCGCGAGCGTCTCGAAGGCGCCGGCGTGCGCGTCATGCCCTTCGACCTGATCGAGAACGACGACCTCTCCTCTTTGCCCGACGCCCCGAACGTGGTGTTCATGGTCGGCGCGAAGTTCGGCGCGGCGACCAACGCGTCGTGGGCGTGGGAGGTCAATGCCGCGCTGCCCGATCGTGTCGCGCGCCGCTACCGCGACAGTGCGATCGCCGTGCTGTCGACCGGCAACGTCTATCCGTTCGTGCCCGCCTCGTCGGGCGGGGCCTCAGAATCGCTGGCCCCCGCCCCCATCGGCGAGTACGCGCAGTCGTGCCTGGGGCGCGAGCGCGTGTTCGAGTTCGGCGCGCAGGAGCGTGGCACGCGTGTCTCGATCATCCGCCTGAACTACGCGATCGACCTGCGCTACGGAGTGCTCGCCGACATCGGCAGCGCTGTGCAGGCCGGTCAGCCCGTCTCCGTCGCGACGGCCAACGTCAACGTCATCTGGCAGGGATACGCGAACGAGGTGGTGCTGCGCAGTCTCACGCACGCGTCGACCGAGCCGTTCACGATCAATCTCACCGGGCCCGAGCTGCTGAGCGTCGAGGCCGTCGCCCGCCGATTCGGCGAGCTGCTCGGCCGAGAGGTCGAGCTGATCGATGAGCCTCAGCCCACTGCTCTGCTCAGCGACGCGCGGCGGTGCATGGAGCTGTTCGGCTACCCGTCGGTTCCTGCGGAATCGCTGATCCGCATGCAGGCCGACTGGATCACCCGCGAGCTGCCGATGATCGCCAAGCCCACCAAGTGGGCCGTGCGGGACGGGAAGTTCTGATGGTGGCGTCCTCGCCCCGCACCGCCCCGGTGCCGGTGCTGCGCCCGGAGGCGGCGGCCACCCTCGCCCAGGGGGCCGTGATCCCCGCGCATCCGCTCGCTCTCACTGCGGACCGCACTCTCGACGAGCGCCGGCAGCGTGCGCTCACGCGCTATTACCTCGACGCCGGCGCGGGCGGCATCGCCGTCGGTGTGCACACCACCCAATTCGAGATCCGTGACCCTGAGCATGCGCTGTTCGAACCCGTCCTCGCGCTCGCCGCGGAGGAGTTGGATGCGCGGGCCGACCCACGAGTGGTGCGCATCGCCGGCGTGGCGGGCGACACCGCTCAGGCGGTCGCAGAGGCGGAGCTCGCCCGGTCGCTCGGCTACGACGCCGTGCTCGTGAGCCCTCGCGTCGCCGGCGCCGATGAGCGCGCCCTGCTCGAGCGCGCCCGCGCCGTGGGCGAGGTGCTGCCCGTGGTGGGCTTCTACCTGCAGACGGCGATCGGCGGCCCCGTGCTCGACCGGGACTTCTGGCGCGAGTTCGCGGCCATCCCCTCGGTCGTGGCGGTCAAGGCCGCACCCTTCGATCGCTACCGCACCCTGGAGCTCGTGCGCGGTGTCGCGGCGTCGGGGCGGGCCGATGAGATCGCGCTGTACACGGGCAACGACGATGCGATCATCGCCGACCTGCTGTCGGAGTTCCACGTCGAGTCGCCCTCGGGGCCGCGCACGATGCGGTTCGTCGGCGGCCTTCTGGGGCAGTGGGCGGTGGGCACTCGGGCCGCCGTCGCGATGCTCGAGCAGGCGCGCCGTGCGATGGAGGGCGACGCCGAGGCCTATCGACGTCTCGGACTGTTCGCCTCCGACATGGTCGACGTCAACCAGGCGGTGTTCGACCCGGGCAACGATTTCCGGGGCGTGATCGCCGGCGTCCACGAGATGCTCGTGCAGCAGGGGCTTCTCGAGGGAACCTGGTGTCTGGATCCCGACGAGGGACTCTCGCCAGGACAGGCCGACGAGATCCGCCGCGTGCGCCAGGCCTACCCCGCCCTGAACGACGACGCCTTCATCGCCGAGAACCTGGAGGCCTGGCTGTCATGAGCGCTCCGACCGTCGTCGCCGTCGTCTCGGCCGAGCTGTTCGCCGAGTTCTTCGCGCCCGCCGACGTCGATCGTCTGCGGGTGGTCGCGGCGCAGCTGGGCGGCGATCTCGTGCGCGTCGATCGACTGGGCGACGCGCACCTCGACGACGCGCGGATCGTGATCACGAGCTGGGGCGCCGCGCCTTTCGATGCGACCGTGCTGGCCGCGCTTCCGCGGCTCGAGGTGCTCGCGCACACCGGCGCGTCGGTCAAGGCGTTCGCCACCGATGAGCTGTTCGAGCGGGGCGTGGTGGTGACGCAGGCGGGCGCGGCGATGGCGCGGCCCGTGGCTGAGGTGTCGCTCGCTTTCACGCTCGCGCTGCTGCATCGCATTCCGGTGATGCACAACGCGCTGCGCGACGGCGACGGCTGGTACGACGCCGCCTCCGTCGGGGTGCAGCACGAGATCCTCGGGTCGCCCATCGCCGTCGTCGGCGCGTCGCGCACGGGCCGGGCCTACCTCGAGCTCGTCCGCCTGCTCGGCGCCGAGGCGATGCTCGTCGACCCCACGCTCGACGAGGAGGAGGCGTCAGCCCTCGGTGCCGAGCTCGTCCCGCTCGAGGAGGCCCTCGCTCGCGCACGGATCGTCGCGGTGCACGCACCGACTCTGCCCGAGACACACCATCTGATCGGTGCTCGTGAACTCGCCCTCATGCCCGACGGGGCAGGGCTCGTGAACACCGCCCGATCGTGGGTGGTCGATCAGGCGGCGTTGATCGCAGCGGTGCGCAGTGCACGGCTCAGCGCCGCGATCGCCGTGTTCGATGAGGAGCCGTTCGGCGCCGAGCATCCTTTGCGGCGGCTCTCGAACGTGCTGCTCACCCCTCACCGGGCGGCAGGCACCCACGAGGGACGACTGCGCCAGGGCTCGATCGTGGCCGCCGAGATCGAGGCGTTCGCCGCCGGTCGGCCCCTCGAGCACACCGTGGATCGCGCCCACCTGGCATCGATGGCATGAGTCCTCAGCCGCTTCGCGTGGGCTTCGCCGGTCTCGCGCATTCGCATCCCGCCGTCGATGCGGCGAACGTGCGCGCGCGGGGCTCCGAGGTGGTCGCGGTGTTCGACGACGACATGCGTGCGGCCGACGACTTCGCGGAGCGATTCGGCGGAGCATCCGTGCCGTCGGTCGACGCCCTGCTCTCGTCGGCGCCCGATCTCGTGATCGCGACTCCGCGCACGGATCGTGCGGCAGAGCTCGTGCGATCGCTCGGGGCGGGAGTGCCGGTCTTCGTCAACAAGGTCGTTGCAGCGACGAGGCGGCAGCTCTCGGACTGGACGGGCGCAGTGACCGCGGGGCACGCCGACAGGGTGGGGACGAGCTCGGTGCTGCGGTTCGCGCCCGAGCTCACTGCGCTGCGCGACCGGCTCGAGGGAGCCGAGCTCCTCGGCATCCGCGTGCGCGCGCAGCACGATGCCGCGGGTTTCCGCACGCGGCAGCGGCGGTGGCAGGACGATCCTGCACGCGGCGGCGGCATTCTCGCGACGGTCGGAGTGCACGCGTGGGAGATGGTCGACGTCGTGCTTCCCGGTGCACGTGTGATCGGCGGCTCGGGGTGGACGCGCGGCGCCGGTCGCGAGCATTCCGAGGACGCCGCGGGCATCGACGTGCGGATGCGTGCCGGCGAGGCGGAGGTGCCGGTGCAGGTGAGCCTCTCGGGGGTTCCCGGGCCCGACGCCTATGGCATCGAGGTCGTCACGACAGGGGGCCTGCTCTCGGTCGAACTCGCTGGGGAGCCGTCGAACATCGCGCTCGGCTTCGACGGCATGATCGCCGCCCTGCTCGAGGCAGCCGCCGAGGGACGCGTCGTCGCGCCGTGGCCGGATGCGCGGGTCGTGGTCGAGAACACGATCGCGGCGGCGGAGATCGCACGCCGAGACGAGGGGCGCACAGTCCGATGAGCTCTGGGGATCTGCAGTACCGGATACTGCGTGCGCGCCGCGAGGGCGCACGCCTGACCGCGGTGACGCCGCCGCATGAAGGAAGACCATGACGATCACGCAGGAAGACAAGACCGAGACCGGCGCGTTCCGCAGTCGCCGAATGGTGCTGGCGGGGTTCGGAGCCGCAGCACTGGGTGGGGTCGTGGCCGTCGCCGGTCACGCGCCGGCCGAGGCTGCGGGGCCCGCGGCGCCACTGAGCCCCGCGACGTCGAAGGCGATCGGCAGCGCCGGTACGGCCGCGGATCTCGCCGACCTCAAGGGCAAGGACGGCGACCTCGTGCGCACGAGCGGCTACGCGGCGCCGGGCGACGGGGGCCACGGCCTCTACCGCTACGTGAAGAAGGATGCTCCGGCGGTGAACGGTGGCACGGTGCTCGCCGCGCGCAAGGAGGGGGCGTGGCTCCTCGTGCATTCCGGGGTCGTCGAGTTCCGGCAGTTCGGCATCTTCGACGCGTCGGCACCGGCCGACGACGCCCTCGATGCGATGGTCGGCGACGCCTCGATCCACCGCATCGAGGCGCACACCGACCTCAACTTCGTGCGCCGCCATCGCTTCACCCGGTCGAACCTGGCGTTCGACTTCGGCAACCGTCTGATGACCACGGAGGGGATCGAGAACGCTCCGAAGGACGACCCGTTCGCCGCCGTGATGTTCTTCCGCGGAGAGGTGACGGATGCGGCGCACGAGGCGGTGCTCGGCGAGGACGTGCCCGATCTCGCCGACATCTTCCCCGTGGGCGACTCGTCGTTCTTCGCGGTCGGCGACTGGTATGCGGCCGAGGTCAACGCCCTCTCCGGTCGCTGGGAGCGCGAGCTGCAGCGACTCGTGCAGGTGACCCAGATCGTCGACGGCACGCACATCCGGGTCAACTACAAGAACGGCTGGCCGCTCGGCAGGGACCGCGTCATGACCTGGCGCCGCGTCGTGCCCGTGCACGATGTGACGGTCTCGAATCTGCGCTTCCTCGGCAAGGGAACGGATGAGTTCACGGGCTCGCATCCGCTCGCGTTCGAATACGCCGTGCGGTGCGATGTCGACCACATCGACGGCACGGCCACGTTCTGGCCGCTGATCCAGCGCCGCTGGAACACGTATTTCACGACCGAGAGCTGCAACCTCAGCAACCCGACGTCGGTGACCTGGGGTGGAGCGGGGTATCTCACCCAGCAGATCTACTGCATCTACGGCTACGTCGCGAACTGCCACACCTCGAACGCGCGGCACCTGAACGACTTCACCGCGAGCGCCTACTGCCTGGTCGAGAACTGCCACGGAGACGGCGATGACCAGGGGCCCTTCGTCACGCACGGCCAGTACGAGCACGACCTCACGTACACCGGCAACTCGGGGCTGATGACGTTCGCGAACTCGGGTGCCGCCTGGGGATCGGCGGCCAAGCGCATCACCGTGCGCAAGCACGTCTGCTCCTGGTTCGTCGCCCGGGTGCGCATCACCGACCTGACCCTCGAAGACGTGCAGGTGATCGGCAAGCCCTCGCTCGCCGGATCCGGCATGCTGTGGATCAACGCCGACGGCGCTCAGCTGCGCGGCTGCACGGCATCCGACACCCTCATCATCACGCAGCAGTCGGATGCCTCGTCGCGGCCGACCGTCATCGCGGATTCCCACGTCACGTTCGTCGCTTCCGGCGAGCTCACCAGCGCGACCGTGACGACCCCCGTGACGTTCGTCGACACCGTGCTGAGCGGCGTCGGCGGCATGAAGATCACGGGACCGGGGGCGGTGACGTTCCGTGGATGCACGGTGACCGCGGCCGACGACGCGGCACCGATCACCTCGGCATCCGAGCGACTGCGTATCGAGGGATCGACGCTGCGCAATGCGCGGATCGCGGCGGCGCGCGGCGAGCGCCAGACGGTGGAGATCACCGGGTCGGATGTGGCTCTCGCGGGCGGTATCGGCGTCTCGCGCACGGGCGCCGGTGAACTGCATCTGACGATCGCCGACAGCACGCTGCGTGCCGAGGGGGCAGCGACGCACGTCTCGGTGAAGACCGGTGTCACGCAGTATCGTGCCGTCGGAAACCGCTTCGAAGGAGGCGCGATCGACCTCGCCGACGGCGCCTTCGGCACGGGATCGACCCTGATGCACACCGGCAACGTCGAGGTCGGCGTCACCCGCGCGGCCTTCCCCGCCGAGGGCGACCGGGTCGTCGACACCGCGAACCTGAAGGTCTGAGGCGCACGCGATGCGAAGGAGTTCACACCGTGCGACGGACGCGTCTCGGCATCCGCACCGTCGCGCCCTGCGTTCTCCTTCGCTGTGTGCGGCGTCGTCAGGCCGGGATGCCGACGAGCTCGGCGCTCTTCTGCCACAGCGCGTCGGCGAGCGCCGCATCGTCGACCTGCGGGTTGACGCGGCTCGTCAGCCTGCGCTCGTCGTAGTAGGCGCCCGAGAACCAGGTCTCGTCCGGCGTGCCCTCGATGAACCAGCGCAGGATGCTGCCGCCCTCCTCGACTCCGGTCAGCAGGAAGCGTCCGAGGAAGCCCTGGTAGACGAGCCGCATGAGACTCGACGAGTCCGCGGCGAAGTTCGTGCGGACGGTGCCCGGGTGGAAGGCGACGGAGCTCAGCCCATCGGAGTGGAACTTCGTGTGCAGGCTCTTCGTGAAGAGGATGTTCGCGAGCTTCGCATCGCCGTAGGCCTTGTTCGCACGGAAGCGGCGCTCGTTGTCGAGGTCGTCGACGTCGATGCGACCGAACAGCCGATGGCCGACGCTCGAGGTGTTGATCACCGCGGCGCCATCGCCGGCGAGCAGCGAAGGCATCAGCAGGTTCGTCAGCAGGAAGGGCGCCAGATGATTCACCTGGATCGTCTTCTCGTGGCCGTCGACCGTCGGAGTGCGCTCGCCGAAGATGCCGCCCGCGTTGTTCGCGAGCACGTCGATGCCGTCGTCGCCGACCGTGGCGAGCAGCCGCTCGGCCAGCTGTCGCACGTCGTCGAAGCGGGCGAAGTCGGCGGTGAACGACTCGGCGCCCACCGCGTCGGCCACGGAGCGGGTCTTCTCCTCCGAACGGCCCACGAGGATCAGCCTGGCTCCCGACGAGGCGAGCTGGCGGGCGGCGGCCGCGCCGATGCCGTCGGATGCTCCCGTGATGACGATCGTCTTCATGCGCTGTCTCCGTCGGTGGTGGTCGAAGGCGTGATGCGTTCTACCGCGCGGGACACGTGGTCGGCGATCACCTGCCGGGCCCTCTCGGGATCGCCGCTCGCGATGGCGTCGACGATCTGCTGGTGGCTGCGCACGTGCTCCTTCTGCTCCGCCGGCGCGAGTGCCGTGTTCGCGGCGTACAGGAACCCGGCGATCCGACCCCGCAGCTGCGAACTGACCTCGTCGAGGAACCTGTGCTCGGCGAGCTCGGCGAGGGTCTCGTGGAACAGACGATCCTGGCGCAGGACCTCGGCGATGTCGCCCGGCGCTGCGGCGGACATGGCCTGCACGATCGACTCGAGGCGCGCCGCGGACTCCTCATCCCAGCGCTCCTGCACGCGGGTGACCATGAACTGCTCGAGCACGATGCGCAGGCTCGAGATGTCGGCGAGATCCTGGGCGGTGAGGGCCGCGACGCGTGCTCCACGCCGTGGCTCGCGCACGATAAGCCGTTCTTCGGCCAGCCGGGTCAACGCCTCCCGCACCGGGATGTGGCTGACGCCGAGCCGCTCGGCGAGCCGGCGTTCCACTAGACGTTCGCCTGGCGCCAGCTCGCCCGAGTGGATCGCGCTGCGCAGCTCATCGGCGACCTGCTCGGCGACGTTCTGGTCTGACACGCTGCGCATCGGTGTGCCCCTCTCGCGAAGCCTCGTTCCGGTGCGTGCCGCGGCGCGCATCCCTCGTCCGCTCGATGCTATGGCATATCGCGGGCAGATGGCCGGGAGCGCGCAGGCGCCGGACCCCGCGCGAGCCCTCCGGGAGGCACCATGATCGAGTCGACCACCGTCGGCATCCGCGTACCGCGCACCCGCGCGCGCATCGGCCTCGCCCGTCGTGACATCACACCGCCGCTTGGCATCCGCGCGAAGAACTGGGGGCCGGCCGACTGGGAGCGATCCGAGGGCGTCCACCGACCCTTCGAGCTCACGGCGCTGGCGCTCGTCGGTGACGATGAGCGACCGCGACTGCTGCTCGCGGTCGATGGAACCTGGTGGCGCCGGGTGGCCGACGAACGAGCGGTGCGCGGGGCGATCCTCGCAGGGCTCGGGCTCGACGCGGACCAGGTGATGCTGTCGCTGTCGCACACCCACGCCGGGGCCGTGCTGTGCGCCGCCGACGAGCACCTCCCGGGCGGGGAGCTGATCCCCGGCTACCTCGAGTCGATGGCGGCGGCCGGGGTCGACGCGGGGCGTGAGGCGCTGCAGAACGCGCAGCCGGGTCTCATCGAATGGACGACGGGTCGGTGCACGCTGGCGGCCGATCGAGAGCTCGACGTCGAAGGGCGGGCGCTCGTGGGATTCAACCCCGCGGTGACCGCAGACGACACGGTGCTCGTCGGTCGGGCGACGGTCGGCGGGGCCGTGCGGGCGACGCTCGTGAACTACGCGTGCCACCCGACCACGCTCGCGTGGCAGAGCCGAAAGGTGTCGCCCGACTATGTCGGTGCCATGCGCGAGGTCGTCGAGGCGACGACCCGTGCGCCCTGCCTCTTCGTGCAGGGGGCCTCCGGCGAGCTCGCGCCCCGGGAGCAGTACACCGGAGACACAGGCGTGGTCGATCGGCATGGCCGCTCCCTCGGTCATGCCGTACTCGCCGCCCTCGAGTCCCTGCCCGCGCCCGGAGAGGATCTCACCCTCGACGGGGTGGTGGAATCCGGGGCGCCGCTGGCGATCTGGCGGGGGCGCGCAGCATCCGGGGTGGGGTCCGTGAGCGGATCGCTGACGAGCGTCGAGCTTCCGCTCCGGCCCCTGCCGACCCTCGACGAGCTCGCGGCGCAATGGAGCGGCATCGACGAACGCTCGAGGGAGGAGCGTCTCGGACGCGCCCGCAACCTGCGCACCGGATACATCGAGGGGCCGACCGTGCAGCATCCGGTCTGGATGTGGCGTCTCGGCGACGCGGTGATCGTCGGTCACCCGGGTGAGGCGTACTCGCGACTGCAGACCACGTTGCGTGCCCGATTCCCGGGCACGCCGATCGTGGTGATGAACCTGACCAACGGTCCCGGCTTCGTGTATCTGCCGACGCGCGAGGCATACGAACGCGGCGCCTACCAGGCCTGGCAGACCCCGCTCGCGCCGGGAGCGCTCGACCTGCTCGAAGAGCACGCCTGCAGGGCGGTCGCCGCGCTGCTCGACACCTGACATACAAGGAGAGACATGACCAACCCCGCACCCGTCGCCATCGTCACCGGAGGTTCGGCCGGAATCGGCTGGGCGATCGGCCGCCGCCTCGTCGACGACGGCTATCTCGTCGTGGCCGCCGACCGGGTGCCCGGGCTCACTGCGGCCGATGACAACCCCGGCATCGTGTGGCGCGAACTCGATGTCACCGACCACGTCGCTGTCGAACGCGTGTTCGGCGAGATCGAGTCCGACCTGGGGCCGATCGAGGTGCTCGTCAACAACGCGGGCATCCAACGCCACCGTGGCATCGAGGACCTGAGCTGGGATGAGTGGGCGGCCGTGGTCGATGTGAACCTGCACGGCGTCTTCTCGGCGCTGCAGGCGGCGGGCAGGCTCATGCTCGCTCGGAGCGAGGGGCGCATCGTGAACATCTCGTCGATCTCGTCGCGTGGATCGGCGGGACGGGCGCCCTACGCGACCACGAAGGCCGCGGTCATCGGACTGACCTCGACCGCGGGCGCCGAATGGGCGTCGCGCGGCGTGCGGGTCAACGCGGTCGCGCCCGGCTACGTGGACACCGGCGTCTTCCGCCAGGGGGTCGTGCAGGGCACGCTCAGCCTCGACACCATCCTGTCGAGGATCCCGGCGCAGCGTCTGGCCGACGCGACGGAGATCGCAGCGGCCGTGAGCTTCCTCGTCTCGGATCAGTCCCGCTACATGAACGGGCAGACCCTGTACGTCGACGGCGGTTTCATGATCGACTACGGCGTGCCGCTCGCGAAGAAGCCCGCATGAGCGCGATCACGCGGATCGACACGGCGACCGCCGTGCTCCCGCTCCCGGCACCGCTGCGTCTGGGGGCGATGACCGTGGAGCGCCGGGAGTACAGCGCGGTGCGGGCGATCGACGCCGACGGAGTCTCCGGAGTCTCGTACTGCCTGTCACGAGAGGCGCCGATGGCCGAGATCGTCGAGAGGCTCGTCGCCCGGCATGCCGTCGGGGCGGATGCCGACGATCCGACCTCGACCTGGGAGCGGATGCTGCGGGGCAGCGCGATCGTCGGACGAGTCGGACTCGTGCGTCGCGCGATCGGTCTCGTCGACATCGCCCTGTGGGACATCGCCGCACGGCGCGCAGGGTCACCGCTGTGGCGGATGCTCGGCACCGGCGATGCCCCTCGTGACGCGATGCTCGTGGCTGCGTATCCCTCACCGGATCGAACACCCCGAGCGGTCGCAGACGAGGTGCTCGCGCAGTGCGCCGGGTGGTCTCAGGTGAAGATCTCGCGCACGCCCGACCCGGCGTACATGCGCGAGCTCATCGCGACGCTGAATCGCGAGCTGCCGGACGACACCGGCCTCGTGGTCGACGTCGGCTTCGGCTGGCCGGATGCCGAGACGGCGATCGCCGAGATCGCGCAGTGGGGTGAGCCGCGACTCGCCTGGCTCGAGGACCCTCTGCTGCCGGAGGATGCGGCTGGGTGCGCTCGTATCCGTCGTGAGTCCGGGCTCTCGGTCTCCGTCGGCGATGAGGTGACCGACCCCGCAGTGCTGCGTGCGCTGGTCGATGAGGGGGGCGTCGACGTGCTGCGACTCGACGTGGTCGCGATCGGCGGCATCACACCGGCGCGCGAGATCATCGCGTGGGCGGGGGAGAGAGGAGTGCCGGTGTCGGGGCACGTGTACCCGGAGGTCACCGCGCATCTCGGCATCGGCGTCGAGACCTTCGCGCGCGTAGTCAATCCGTACGACCCTGCTCCGTCGTTCATCACGGGTGGCCCCTTGTTCGACGGGCGGGTGCGACCGTCGACGGGTCCGGGGCTCGGCTTCGGTCTCGCCGAGTCCGTCTTCCGATTCGAGAGGAGCTGACATGGCGAACACTGTGCGCAGCGCCGTCGTCACCGGCAGCGGCAAGGGCATCGGACGGGCTGTCGCCGAGAGGCTCACCGCCGACGGGTGGATCGTCGTGGGACTGGAACGGTCTCCGGGGTCCGGCACCGTCGAGGACGGCGTCGTGGCCGAGGTCGTGCTCGGCGATGCCTCCTCTCGCGCGGTGCACGAGAAGGCGGCCGCTGCCGCTCGTGCTCGCGCACCGCTCGGAGGGTGGGTGAACAACGCAGGCATCACGAAGCGCACGCCGCTGCACGAGGTCGACGAGAGCGTGGTGCGCGAGATCCTCGACATCAACGGACTCGGCTATATCTGGGGATGCTCGGCAGCGGTGTCGGCCTTCATCGATCAGGGCACAGCGGGAGCCATCGTCAACATCGGATCCATCCACGGTCGGTCGAGCTTCATCGACCACGCCGCGTACGAGTTCACCAAGGGCGGCATCGACGCTCTGAGCCGCAGCGTCGCGGTGACATACGGCGGACTCGGCATCCGAGCCAACACGGTCGCCCCGGGCGGGGTCCGCACCCCACATCTGGAGGCGCAGATCGCGAGCGCGGCGGATCCGGCCGCGGCCGAGCGCGCGCTCGCCGAGGGGCCGCCGATGGGTCGCATAGCTCGGGTCGAGGAGGTCGCCGCGCTCGCCGCGTTCCTCCTGTCCGACGAGGCGCCGTATCTGTCGGGGCAGTCGATCGCGGTGGACGGTGCGTGGACGGTCTCCTTCGGCGAGATCGTCGTCGACCCGGCACTCCGGGAGCGCTTCGAGAGCTGACCCGGTCAGGCCTTGAGCATCGAGGCGCGGACGATCAGGCCGCGGTCGACGTCGAACGTCGCGATGGTCTCCGTCGCGACGCCCGCGTTCAAGACCTGCTCCTGCGCCACGACCCAGCGCGTGCCGAACAGCACGCTGGTGTCGATCACGCACGACAGGTGGGGGTTCTGCAGGCGCGGCTCGTAGAAGGTGCGGATCGCGGCGGTGCCGATGACCGGCTCTGCGGCGACACCGGTGATCACGGCATCCGCGGCATAGGTGGCGACGAACGCGTCGAGGTCGTGTGCGTTGAAGGCGTCGAGCTGTGCCTGGACGGTCTCGAGGGCGGTGCGGTCAGTCAATGCGGACTCCTCCGTTGACGTCGTAGGTGGCCCCGGTGATGAATCGGGCGCGCTCGGAGGCGAGCGACGAGATGATCCAGGCGACGTCGTCGGGCTGCCCGAATGATCCGAGCGGGATCGACGCCTCGAGCTTCTGTCGGCCCTCGCCCTGCAGCTGATCGGTGATCGCGCTCGCGACCGGTCCCGGGGTCACGGCATTGACCCTGATGCCCTCGGCGGCGAGGTGGCGGGCGAAGCTGCGCGTGATCGCGAGCAGCGCGCCCTTGCTCGCGGCGTAGTGGATGCCGGTCTGCAGCGCTCCGACCTGGCCGGCGATCGAGGCGATGTTGACGACCGAACGGTCGCCGTCTGCGGCGCGGAGCAGCGGCAACGACGCGCGGGTGAGCAGGAAGGTGCCGCGGGCGTTGGTCTCGAGGACGCCGTCCCACTCCTCGATGTCGATGTCCGGATAGGGCGTGTACGGGCACACGCCGCCGTTGTTGACGAGCACATGCAGATCGCCCCAGGCATCGGTGATCTCGGCGGTCAGCGCATCGATCGAATCCGGGTCGCGGAGGTCGAGTCGGGAGACCCGCACCTCGGGTGATCCGGCCGCGCGACACTCGTCTGCGACCCGTGCCGCTTCGGCTTCCCGCCCGCTGTATGTCAGCCAGAGCGCGAGGCCCTCGGCGGCGAGTTCGAGGGCGGCGGCTGTTCCGATACCGGAGCTGGCGCCGGTGATGAGTGCGCGGCGAGAAGTCATGAGTAAACGCTATAGCAAAAGCATCGGTTCGTCTCCGTCCGCCCTGCCGAGGGCCGAATCAGGCCCCGTCGCCGAAGACGATCTCGCCGCCGACGACCGTCGTGGTGACCTGCTGGTCGGCGATCCGCTCGGGCTCGATCTCGTGGAGGTCGTCGCTCAGGGCGATGAAGTCGGCGAGCATGCCGACCTTCAGCGTGCCCTTCTGCTGTTCCTGCCCGACGGCATACGCCGAGCCGTGGGTGTAGGCGCGTATGGCCTCGTCGATGCTCACGCGCTCGCGAGAGCCGAGCACCTCTCCGCTCGAGGTGCGGCGCACCACCATGTCACGCAGCGAGACGAGCGGGTTCGCGTCGGAGATCGGCGAGTCGGTCGATCCGTTGAGCACGATCCCGGCATCCGCCAGCGACTTGACCCGATAGATGTCGTCACGTCGTTCCGCGTCGACCGCCGCCGCCATGCCGTCGCCGAAGTCCGAGACGAAGACTCCCTGCGGCACGGGGATGACGCCGAGTGCCGCGGCGCGGGCGATGTCGGCGTCGCTTGCGAGCGCGAAGTGCTCGATGCGGTGCCGCACGTCGGGCCGGGGTGCGATGCTCTGGGCGTGCTCGATCGCGTCGAGCACATGCGTGATCGCGCGGTCGCCGATCGCGTGGGTCGCGACGGTCCACCCCGCGAGGTGTGCACCGACGATGTAGTCGCGCAGCGCCTCGGGCTCGTGCAGCAGCACCCCGAAGTTGTCGGCCTCGCCGTGGAAGCACGCGTGCATGGCGGCAGAGCGGCCGATGAACGAGCCGTCGGCGACGATCTTCACCGGGCCGACGCTCAGCATGTCGTCGCCGAGGCCGGTGCGGATGCCGAGGTCGAGGCCGAGCATCCGCTTGTCGGGCAGATCGGAGAACGGGTGCAGCACGGTGATGTAGGGCATCAGCGTCGTCCGCACCCGGAGCAGACGCTGCTCGACCGCGGTCTGATAGGCGTGATAGTCGAGGGGGCTGTTGCCGACCATGCGGATCTCGCCGATGCCGGGTTCGGTCACCGAGGTGAGGCCGTAGCTCAGGGCCTGGTCGCTCGCGAGCCCGAGGTTGCGCTGCACCTCGTCGAGGCTCATGGGCCGCACCAGGGCGAAGATCGGGGCCATCGCCGACTCCTGCAGCAGGCCCTGCGGTCGGCCGTCGCCGTCGCGGGGGATGCCGCCGCCGGCGATCTCGGGGAATCCTTCGCGCCGCGAGTAGCCGGCGAGTTCGAAGGCCCGCGTGTTCGCGACCATCATGTGTCCCGAGACGTGTTCGAGGATCACCGGTCGACCGCCCGACACCCGATCGAGCTCCTCGGCCGTGGGGTGGCCCTCGAGGAAGTTCTGGTCGTAGCCGGATCCGCGCACCCAGGCATCCGGTGCCAGTCCTTCGGCATGCACTCGTACCGCCTCGTACAGCTCGGCGAGGGAGTTCACGACGCCGGGGCGCAGGTTCAGCGATGCCAGCCGGAAGCCCGTGAGCGAGAGGTGGTGGTGCGCGTCGTGAAAACCGGGCAGCACGGGCTGGCCGCCGAGATCCACGACGCGACCGGCGTCGACGCCGTGCAGGTCGTCGTCGAAGCCGACGATGCGTCCGTTGAGCGTGCCGATGGTGTGCGCCGTCGGCCGCTCGGGGTCGAGGGTGCGGATGCGGGCGTTGGTGAAGATCGCGTCTACGCGCATGGTCTCTCCGGACTTCGATGACGTGCGGTGGAAGCCCGACCGCCGGCGGGCGGCGGTCGGGCAGCTGTCAGGCGGCGATCAGACGGTGCTGACGGCCGCGGTCTCGGCCTCGACCGTGCGGGTGATCCGGCGCTGCAGGCCCCAGACGCCGGCGATCGTGACGAGGATCATCGCGGCGTAGAAGACGGCGACGCCCCACACACTGCCGCCGCTGGAGTTGAGGATCCACTGGGCGACCAGCGGCGTGGAGCCGCCGAAGACGGTCGCGCACAGCTGATAGGCCAGCGAGACGCCCGAGTAGCGGATGCGCGCGGGGAAGGCCGAGGCCAGCAGGGTCGCGAGCAGCGCGTAGTACGCCGTGCTGCCGATGATCGTCGCGTACAGCGACACGGTGATCCACAGCGGGGATGCCGCCTGGATGGCGAGGAAGTACGGCACCGTCAGCAGCACGCTGAGCACGAGGCCCGCGAGCATGACGCGGGCGATGCCGAGACGCTCGGCGATCTTCGCGGCGATGGGCTGCCAGATGAACTGCAGGATCGCCATGCCCAGCAGGATGTTGAGCATCAGCTGGCGGTCGATGCCGAGCGATCCCGTCGTCCACGCGAGCAGGAAGGTGTTCGAGAAGTAGGCGTTCGAGATTCCCATGACCGAGGCGAGCACGCCGAGCCCGATCAGCAGCGGAGCGGTGCGGAGGGCGACGAGCACCGGGGCGCTCACGACCTCCTTGCTCTCCTTCGCGGCGACGAAGTCGGGGGACTCCTCGACCTTCACACGGATGATGAGTCCGACGATCACGAGGATGGCCGAGACCAGGAACGGGATGCGCCAGCCCCACGTGATGAACTGCTCGTCGGGCAGCAGGCCCACGAGCAGGAACATGAGGGTGGCGAGGATGGAGCCGGCGGGCGAGCCCTGCTGCACCCAGGCCCCGGCGAGGCCCTTCTTCTCGGCTCGGGCGTTCTCGGTCGAGAGCAGCACGGCTCCGCCCCATTCGCCACCGACGGCGAAGCCCTGCAGGCCGCGGAGCGCGACGAGGAGGATCGGAGCGAGCATGCCGATCTGTGCGTAGGTGGGGAGGAGGCCGATCAGAGTGGTCGCGCTGCCCATCAGGATGAGGGTGAGCACGAGCACGTTCTTACGACCGAACTTGTCGCCGAAGTGGCCGAACACCAGACCGCCGACGGGGCGCATCAGGAATCCGACCCAGAAGGTGGCGAACGAGGCGAGGAGGGCGGCGCCGGGCGCGACCTCGGGATAGAAGACGCGGCCGAAGACGAGGGCGGCCGCCGTGCCGAAGATGTAGAAGTCGTACCACTCGATCGCGGTGCCCACGAAGGCACCCACCATCGAACGACGTTGCCGGGCAGTGCTGATGTCAGTGCGCGAGTTGGCCATCGGGAAGGCTCTCTCTGTCGGGGGGAGTCGGGGTGGAGCGGGTGTGCCCATCCTCACCGTCTCGACCCATGCTCGTCCAATGAAGAAAGCGGGTGACGGCATACGCTTTACGTATGTACGGGGAACGCGAGCTCGAAGCCTTCGTCGCAGTCATCGACTGCGGATCGGTGAGTCTGGCCGCAGAACGCCTGATCAGAACCCAGCCGACGGTCTCTCGCCAGATCTCCCTGCTCGAGCGGCAGGTGGGGGCATCTCTCTTCCGACGCATGCCGCACGGGATGGTCAAGACCTATGCCGGCGACCGCCTCGAACCCATGGCCAGAGACCTCGTGCGTCGCGGACGGCGCGCCCGTGAGGTGATGACGGGCATCGTGCTGGAAGAGCGCTCTTTCGTCGCCGCGGCGCCCGAGATGACGAGCGTGCTCGTGCTCGCACCGTTCATCGCGGCCGGGGGGCCGATCTCCGACGTGGTCGTCGCGACCCCGCCCGAGACCTACGATCGGCTTCGCACCGGCGCTGACCTCGCCGTGACGACGAGCGTGCCGGATGCGCGGCTGAGCAGCGTGCGCATCATGACGCTGCCGCTGCTGTGTCAGATGCCGGCGTCGCATCCGCTCGCGGTGCACGAACACCCCGAGCTGCAGGAGATGCTCGCTGCGCCCTTCCTCACCTCGGGTGCGGGGTCGGCCGCCTGGACGCAGATCCAACGGGCCGCCGAGAGCGAGGGGTGGTCGACCGAGATGGCGGGATTCGGCGCCGATGCTCCGATCATCCAGGCGCGCTCATCAGCGGGGCACGGTCCGTGCGTCGTCGTCG
Organism: Microbacterium sp. AC145; assembly: GCF_979258505.1. NCBI lineage: Bacteria > Bacillati > Actinomycetota > Actinomycetes > Micrococcales > Microbacteriaceae > Microbacterium > Microbacterium sp. AC145. The sequence continues at coordinate 3,046,737 of NZ_OZ409859.1, read as the reverse complement.
AGCCCCCTCGATTCGGCCTGGTCTCGCGCACGCTGCATCACCGCGGCGAGCCGATGCAGTGCGCCCTCTACGCGAGCTGGGAGCGCACGCACTACGCCCGGGAAGACATCCGGGAGGTGGTGGGGCAGCTGGTGGCGTTCGCCGAGGGGCACGTGAGCGGGTTGTACGAGAGGGGAGAGGGCAAGCGCTAGATGCTATAGCATTTGTGCATGACCGCTCCGCTCATCCTCGTCAGCGACTGTGACCTCCCTGGGACCGTCATAGAAGACACCCTCCGCGCCGCGGGACTCCGGGCCGCTCGCGCTGCCTCGTCGCATGCCGACGACATCGCGCGCGCCGGCGCCGAGGCAGAGGGGCTCGTGGTGCAGTGGGCGCCGATCACCGGCGACATCATGGACCGGATGCCGAAGCTGCGGGTGATCAGCCGCATCGGCATCGGCTGCGACATGATCGACGTCGACGCCGCGACCGTTCGCGGCATCGCCGTCGCGAACACCCCGAACTACTGCATCGAAGAGGTGGCCGCGCATACGATCGCGATGATCATGACGCAGGCTCGTGGCCTCCCCGCCTACGACCGCGCTGTGCGGGCGGGCACCTGGAAGGCCGTCGATGCGCGACCGATGGCGGTACGCCCCTCGCGCACGACGGTCTCGGTGCTCGGGTTCGGGCGGATCGGGTCGCTCGTCGCGAGGGGATGCCGAGCGCTCGGGTTCCGCGTGCTGGTGGCCGATCCCTACGCTTCCGTCGACTCCGTGCGCGAGGCTGGATGCGAACCCGTCGCGATCGACGACGCTGTCGCCCGGGCTGACATCCTCACCCTGCACGTGCCGCTGACCGATGCCACCCGTCATCTGATCGATGCGGCCGCGCTCGCCACGATGAAGCCGGGTGCGGTCGTCGTCAACACGTGCCGGGGGCCGCTGATCGACGAGACGGCCCTGGCCGACTCTCTGCGCTCAGGTCATCTCGGTGCCGCCGCACTCGACGTGTTCGACGGCGAACCCCTCACCCCCGACTCGCCCCTGCGCGATCTGGACGACGTGCTGCTGACCCCGCATGCCGCATGGTTCTCGCCCGAGGCGCTCGCCGACCTGCCCGTGCACGCGGCAGAGAACATCATCCGTCACCTCGCCGGCGAATCGATCCCCCTGCTGAACTCCGCTTACGCCGACGCGCGCTGAGCGGCCTCCGCCCTGTTCCGAAAGGCATCCATGGAAATTCTGCGACTCGGCCCCCGCGGCGACGAGCGACCCTTCGTGCGGGAGTCGGGCGTCACCTATGACCTCTCCCCGCTGACCGCCGAGATCGACGGCGCGTTCCTCGCCTCCGACGGCATCCGCCGGGCTCGTGCGGCGCTCGCCGCCGGCGAACTGCCCGTCGCCGATGTCGACGGGCAGCGCATCGGGGCGCCTGTCGCGCGACCTTCGGCTGTCATCTGCATCGGCATGAACTACGCCGCGCACGCCGCGGAGTCCGGTGCTCTGCCGCCCGAGCATCCGGTCGTGTTCTTCAAGCATCCGAACACGGTGGTGGGCCCGGATGACGTCGTGCTGCTGCCGCCGGGCGCCGACAAGGTCGACTGGGAGGTGGAGCTCGCGGTGGTCATCGGCCGCACGGCCCGCTACCTGCCGTCGGCCGAGGCGGCGCGTGAGGTGATCGCCGGCTACACAGTGTCGAACGACGTGTCCGAGCGCGCGTTCCAGATCGAGGTGTCCGGCGGTCAGTGGTCGAAGGGCAAGTGCGCGGAGACGTTCAATCCGCTGGGCCCGGCGCTGATCCCCGCCGACGAGATCGATCCGCAGGGCCTGCGACTGCGATCGAGCGTGAACGGCTCGCCGAGGCAGGACTCGTCGACCGCCGACATGATCTTCCCCGTGTACGAGCTGATCCGCGATCTCAGCCAGTACATGGTGCTCGAGCCGGGAGACGTGGTCAACACCGGCACGCCGCAGGGGGTGGCGCTGTCCGGACGATTCCCATATCTCGTCGACGGCGACGAGATGCGCATCGAGATCGACGGTCTCGGCGCGCAGACGCAGCGCGTCGAGAGGGGCACCCTGGTCTGACCGAACGCCTCGAACGCGTCAGCCGGCGAAGGGCGTCAGCCGGCGAAGGGCGTCAGTGCGAGGCCGCGGATGCCGGGGCTGACGGCGAACAGCGAACCCGCCTCGGTGCCGTGGTCGGCGCCGAGTCCCTGTGCCGAGGTCGTGATGTAGAGCGTCGCCAGGTCGTTTCCGCCGAACGTGCATGCGGTCACCTGTGGAACCGGCAGGTCGATGCGAGCGATCTGCGTGCCGTCCGGCGCGTATCCGTGCACGGCCCCGCCACCCCAGAGTGCGACCCAGACCGAGCCGTCGGCGGCGACGGTCAGCCCGTCCGGCAGACCCTGACCGTCGGGGATCGTGACGAACGGGCGCCGGTTCGCGAGTGCGCCGGCCTCGGCATCGAACACGTCGATGCGTGCGGTGACCGTATCGACGTAGTACGCAAGGCGGTGATCGGGGGCGAAGCCGACGCCGTTCGAGCACTCCACCCCGGTGAGCACCTCGGTCGGCGTCAGGTCGGGGCCGAGCCGAAGCACGCGCCCCACCCTGCCGGCACCGTCGAGGGCCATGGACCCTGCCAGCAGGCGCCCCTGCGGATCCACAGTGCCGTCGTTGAAGCGAGCGGAACCCAGGTCGAATGTCGCGGCGATGCGGGCAGGTCCGTCAGCGGAATCCGCGAGGTGCACACGACTAGCGCCCATCGCGATGAAGCCGCCGCCTGCCCGTGGGCGTACGAACGCGGCGTACTCGTCGTCGAGGTGCAGGCGGTGGATGCCGTCGTCGCGCAGCGTCACCAGGTCGGCCGCATCGCCGTCGACCCAGCGCAGTCCACCCCAGGCGGTCGACCATGCGGGTGCTTCGGCGTGCACGCAGATCGGGCCGGTCACGTTCTCGGGTGTCACGACGCCTCGTCTGCTCGGCGCAGCGGCATCCGCCCCGGCTCCGGGGTGCTCTCCGGTCCCGTTTCCGCTGACGGCGTCGCCTCTCGAGTCGGCGCTGTCAGCTCCCGCGCGACCTGCTTCTCGAGCACCTGCACCGCCTCGTCGCTGAGCAGGATGAGTCCTTCGAGTTCATCGCGCACGCGCCGGTAGGCGACGTTGCGCTCGGCCTGGGTGGCCGACTCGTCGACCGCGACCTTGAGCAGCTGCTGCGCGCGATCGAGGCGCTTGCGCTCGGGCTCGGTGAAGGTCGAGTCGCGCAGGCGCCGGGCATCCTTCTCGGCGATCTCGAAAGCCACGGCGTAGGCGCCCACCGCGTCGAGATACTCCGACACCTGGCGTTCGGAGACGGACGAATCGGCGGACGGCGGTCGCAGCGCATCCGCCGTCTTCTTCGCCCGCAGGAACGCGGCGACCAGCGGCTGGCGTCCGTCGCTCATGGCCGGATACGCGATCAGCTTGGCGACGTCGAGCTCGTAGTCGAGCCAGCGCGCGGTGATCTCGTCGTGCTCGGAGAACAGTCGCTCGAGCAGGGCGTTCGGGGCGACGGATGCCGTCGTGTCGAGGATCACGGGGCCGGGATGCAACGTCTTGCCGCGAGCCTCGAGCTGGGCGGCCTTGATCTCGGCCTTGAGGCGCAGGGTCTCGATGCGTCGTTCATGGCGGCGCTTCGAGCTGCTCTCCCAGGCCTTCGCGGCGCCGCCGGCCATGCCCATGATGGGGAACACGAGCCACCAGTAGTCGCCTGCGAAGTTCCAGAACCCCCGGATGAACTCGTCCATGATGCCCTCAGCCTACTTCTCGGGCTTCGCGGTGTCGTGGGTCACCCGGGCCCGGGCTTCAGGCCCGAGCACAGGTTCGGAGTTCGCCGCCGACACGCCGGGTCGGGCGACCCGGACCCGGCGTGTCCCGGCATCCGCTCCGAAGCTGTGCCCGTGACGGAGCCGGGCTCAGCCGCGCTCAGCCGGGCTCAGCCGCGCTGAGCGCGCTCGACCAGGGCGACGAGCTCGGCGCGCGGCAGCGGGAAGCCGTCGAGGCGGCCGACGGGGAAGTTGCCGAGCATCTTGAGCATCTCGTTGCCTTCTGCGCCGAACTTCTCGTCGATGACGGCACCGAACTCCGCACCGACCACCGGGTCGCCGAGCAGCTCTTCGAACGATGAGCCGAGAGTGATCGGCAGCACGACCTCGTCGCCCGTGACGGCGACCGTCGTGCGTGCCCGCAGGTCGCGGCTCGACGATCCGACCTCGATCACGTACTCACCGTTCTCGACGATCCATGCGTCGACGCGGGTGTCCCAGTAGGCCAGCTCGGCGCGGCGCAGGCGCAGTTCGACTTGTGCGGTCTCGCCGGCCTCGATCAGCACCGAGGCGAAGGCCTTGAGCTCGCGCGGCGCGCGCTGCACCGACGATCCGGGCAGGCTCGAATACGCCTGCACGACCTCGCGGCCGGCGACGGATCCGGTGTTCGTGACCGGCACCGAGACGATGACATCGCCCGAGGCGTCGACCGATGCGGTCGCGTCGCCGTACGAGAACGTCGTGTACGACAGGCCGTGACCGAACGGGTAGGCGACCGCCATGCGGCGCGCGTCGTACCAGCGGTATCCGACCAGCAGCCCCTCGCCGTACACGGAGTGGCCGTGCTCGCCGGGGAAGCTGCCGAAGGCGGGAGTGTCTTCGAGGCGCAGCGGGATGGTCTCGGCCAGGCGACCCGACGGGTTCACGACGCCGAACAGCACGTCGGCGGTGCCGCCACCGCCGGCCTGGCCGAGCAGCCAGGCCTCGACGATCGCGGGCACGCGGTCGGCGAAGGGCAGCGCCACGACGCCACCGTTCGAGAGCACGACGACAGCGTTCGGGTTCGCCTCGAGAACGGCGTCGAGCAGCTCGAGCTGGGCTGCGGGCAGGTCGATGTGCTCGCGGTCGAAGCCCTCGGACTCCTCGTGCGCGGGCACGCCGAGGAAGACCACGGCGACGGCGGCGGCCGATGCGGCGGCCACGGCCTCGTCACGCAGCGCCGCTGCGTCGGTGGCGGCGTCGGCATCCGCGTCGGTCCCGATCGTGTACCCGGCGGCGAACGAGACGTCGGCGCCGCTGAGTGCGCGGATCTCGTCGATCGCGGTGTCGATGCGGGTCGGGTTGATCTGCGACGATCCGGCGCCCTGGAAACGCGGGGTGCGGGCGAACTCGCCGATCACGGCGAGCGACGTGGTCGGCTGCAGGGGCAGGATGCCGCCCTCGTTGCGCAGCAGCACGATCGAGCGTCCGGCGACCTCGCGGGCCAGCGCGTGGTGCGCGTCGACATCGAGCGGACCGGATGCCGCGGGGCGCGCCTGCGCCTTGCGGGTCAGGTCGACGAGACGGTCGACCACCGTGTCGAGATCGGACTCGGCGAGGCTGCCATCCTGCACGGCGGCGACGATCTCGGCATCCGTCCGTCCGCCCGACGAGGGCATCTCGAGGTCCATGCCGGCGACGAGGCCGGTGACGCGGTCGTTCACCGCGCCCCAGTCCGAGACCACGATGCCCTCGAAGCCCCACTCGTCACGCAGCACGGTCGTGAGCAGCCACGGGTCTTCCGAGGCGTAGACGCCGTTGATGCGGTTGTACGAGCACATGACGGTCCAGGGCTGGGCGTCTTCGACGACCCGCTGGAATCCGCGCAGGTAGATCTCGCGCAGCGTGCGCGGGTCGACGTCGCTCGAGACGCGCAGACGGTCGGTCTCCTGGTTGTTCACGGCGAAGTGCTTGAGCGACGAGCCGACGCCCTGCGACTGGATGCCGCGCACGAGTCCCGCGCCCATCGCACCCGAGACGATCGGGTCTTCGGACATGTACTCGAAGTTGCGTCCGCAGAGCGGCGAGCGCTTGATGTTGATGCCGGGGCCGAGGATGACCGCGACGTCTTCGATCGCCGACTCGACGCCGAGAGCCACGCCGACGCGCTCGGCGAGCGCGGGGTCGAAGGTCGCCGAGAGTCCGACGGCGGGCGGGAAGCAGGTGGCGGGCACGCTGCCGGCGAGGCCGAGGTGGTCGGTGGCGCCGCCCTGCTTGCGCAGGCCGTGAGGGCCGTCGGTCAGCATGAGCGAGGGGATGCCGACGCGATCGACGCTCTTGGTGGTCCAGAAGTCGGCCCCGCTGGTGAGCGACGCCTTCTCGTCGAGGGTGAGGTCCTGGGCGCTCGCGCCGGTGGGCTCGGACATGTGATTCCTCTCGCCGTTGAGTCGGTTCCGTGCCGCATCGGATGGTGCGGAGTCCGCTCGAATGTGAAAACTTTATCTCCTTAGATTTTCGCACACAAGCCGCCGCCGTCATCGGAAAAGAAATCTGTTGCGCTGAAAACCTGAAAGGTCTAGGTTTTCAGCCACGGGAGCGAAATACCGGCGTCGCAGCGTAGCGATGCCTTCGGACTCCCACCGGCCGAAGGAGGCAGGTATGAGCGGTTCCGCAGCGGGTATGCCGTCGGGAATGACGACGGCGACGGCAGTCGCACGCGAGCATCACTGGTTCAAGGAACCGACCGAACCGGCGAAGAAGGGCTATGTCGCCTGGCTGCTCATCGCGCAGCTGGTGTTCTTCATCGCACTGCTCGGCCCCGCGATCGTCGGCATCGGCATCAAGATCCAGTCGCTGGTGGCGGCCGGAGTGATCCCGGAGAACGGTGCCACGGGTGCGGCGGCTGTGCTCGGAGGCGTCGGAGCGCTGTTCGCGACGCTCGCGAACGTCGTATTCGGGCGGGTCTCCGATCGCACGACGAGCAAGTGGGGACGCCGACGCATCTGGATCGTGCTCGGCACGGTCATCATGACGGTGGCGTTCCTCATCATGGCGCTCGCGCCGAGCCTGCTCGTCGCGACGATCGGCTGGGCGCTCGCTCAGCTCGGCGCCAACATGACCTTCGCCCCGTTCGTCGCCACCGTCGCCGACCAGGTGCCGAAGTTCCAGCGCGGAACCATCACCGCGTCACTCGGCATCGCGCAGAACGTCGGCATCCTCGGCGGCACCTATGTCGCCCAGTACTTCGTGAACGATCTGGTGATCATGTTCGTCGCGCCGTCGGTCCTCGCGATCATCGTGATGGTCGTGTTCGTGATCGTCCTTCCCGACAAGGTGCTGCCGACGAAGCCTCCTCGGGCAACCTTCCGGGACTGGTGGGAGACGTTCTGGGTCAGCCCGGTGCAGCACCCCGACTATGCCCTCGCGTGGTGGTCGCGATTCCTCATCACGTTCGCGAGCTTCGGCTTCACGACCTTCCGCTACTTCTATCTGCTGAACCACGTCGGAGTGGAAGAGGTCGACATCCCCGCGGTGATCTCGACGAGCGTGCTGATCTACACCGTCGCCCTCGTCGTGGTCAGCATCGTCGCGGGAAGGCTGTCGGACAAGCTCGGGCGTCGCAAGGTCTTCGTCTGGAGCTCGACCGTTCTGTTCGCAGCGGGAACCGTCGGTCTCATCTTCGTGCAGGACATCACCGCCTTCTACATCCTCGAGGCCTTCATGGGCATCGCCTACGGCATGTACGTCGGCGTCGACCTGGCGCTCGTCGTCGATGTGCTGCCCAACCCGGATGATGCCGGCAAGGACCTCGGTGTCTTCAACATCGCCAACGCCCTGCCGCAGACGTTCGCACCGCTCGTCGGCGGGATCATCGTCTACCTCGGCAGCGAGAACGGCAGCAACTACGGGTTGTGGTTCTCGATATGCGGGGTGTTGGCGCTGATAGGCGCGGTCGTGATCTTCCCGATCAAGAGCGTGAAGTAGCTGGGGCGAGAGGTGGGGCCGGATGCTCGGGGGAGTCGTCCGGCTCCCACCTCTCGCTGCCGGAGCCATTCATCGGATTCTCCTAGACTGACGTGATGACTCGACGGGGACAGTACGCGAAGGGCGCGGCGAAGCGAGCCGAGATCCTCGCGGTCGCGCTCGAGGTCGTCGCCGAACAGGGCACCCGCAAGTCGTCCAATCGCGAGATCGCTTCTCGGGTCGGGCTCACGCAACCGGGCCTCATGCACTACTTCCGTACCCGAGAAGACCTCTTCGTCGAGGTGCTCAGGGCGCGGGATGCGCGTGACCACGAGCAGTACTACTCGGCCGACCACGGGTTTCAGAGCTTTCTCGACGTGATCGCCCACAACGCCACCGTGCCAGGACTCGTGCGACTCTATGTCGAGTACTCGGCCGAGGCGACGATCGAGGGACACGCGGCGCGGGCGTTCTTCGAGGAACGCTTCCGATGGGTGCGAACCCTCATGGTCGAAGCGATCGAGGTCGAGCAGGCGGCCGAGCGGATGGGGCCCGACGTCGACGCACCGTACGCTGCCGACCTGATCATCGCCGCCGCCGACGGACTCCAGGTGCAGTGGCTGCTCGACCCGTCGATCGACATGGCGGCTCGGCTGGGTCGGCTGTGGGACGGCATCCGCGCGGCATCCTGGGCACCCGTCGGGGCCTGACCCCGGGCCGGCCCTGCCTCAGAGACCGAGCTTCTCGGCGCACGCGACGCAGTGCGTGGCGAACGGGCGCACTTCGAGGCGCCCTGCCGGAATCGGCCGGCCGCAGTTCGCGCAGACGCCGTAGGTGTCGGCATCCAATCGTGCGATCGCGTCGTCGACCTGCTGGAGTTCGGATGCCGCGGCTTCGGCGAGCCCTGTCAGCCGGGACCACTCCGATGAGAGCGTGACGCCCTCGGGGTCGTGCTCGTCGTCGTCGTTCGAACCCTCGCGGTCGTGCATCAGCTCGGCGAGGGTCGCCCCTGTCGCGGCGACCCGGGCCGCCGCCTCGGCGCGCAGCAGCGCGAGGCGAGAGCGGGCATCCGACGTCATCCGCACACTCTAGGCCGCGGCTCCGACATCCGGTCTCGGCTCGGTGGGGCGGTCGCCCGGGGAGAGGGCACTCGGGATCACATCTGCAGGTCCAGAACACACGTGCAGGTCGGGAAGCCGGTTTCTCGGCATGCATTCGTGATCTGAGCATGCATGTGTGCGCGCAACCCCGAACCACCGTCACCAGTCGTTCATCCAGCGTTCCTTTTCGAGTACGGCGGTCTCGTAATTGCCTGTCACCTTCGCGAGTTGGAATACTCCTGTTCTCGGAATTCGGGAACGTCTCCTCCCGAAAGGTCATCATGCGCCGCTTCACCCTGCCCGCCGTCGGCCTCCTCGGCGTCGCCGCCCTCGCCCTGACCGGCTGCCAGAGCCCGTCCGCCGAAGCGGCTCCCGCCGACCCGAATGCTCCGATCACGATCGCCACGCTTCCCGTCGGAGACGACCCCACCGCCGAGAACCCGATCGAGGTCTTCGCCGAGCTCCTCGAGGAGTCCACCGGCCGCGACGTCGAGATCACCGACGTGCCCGACTATCTCAGCGTCGTCGAGGCGATCCGCGCCGACCACGTCGACATCGGCATCATGAGCGGCTTCCCGTCGGCGCTGGCCGTGAACACGGGGGAAGTCGACGCACTCGTCGCGTTCCAGGGTGACGGCAAGCCCGTCTCGACCTGTGTCGTGCTCAACGACTCGCCGATTCAGACCGTCGAGGACCTCGAGGGCAAGACGGTCGCTTTCGCCGACCAGGCATCCAGCTCGGGGTATTTCATGCCGGTGTACATGCTGCACGAGGCCGGCCTCGAGCAGGGCACCGACTACGAGGCGATCTTCGCCGGCGGACACGAGGGCAGCTTCGCGGCGCTCGAGCAGGGACAGGTGGATGCCGCCTGCACCGCCGTCATGCTCACCGAGCTCGGGGCGCCGATGTTCCCGTTCGCCGATGGGGAATGGCGTGCGGTCGGCGAGAGCCCGGCGATGGACATCCAGGGCGCGGTGCTCGGCCGCCAGTCGCTCGACGCCGAGACCCGCAAGGTCATCCAGGAGGGCATCGCCGAGGTGTTCTCGCCCGAGAACGCCGAAGCTCTCGGAGCCTACGGCGCCTTCGCGGCGGCACCGCAGACGGTCGACCCCGACGGATCGTCGTTCGAGTCCTTCGCCGAGATCGCCGCTGTCGCCGGCGTCGAGCTCAAGGACCTGAAGTGACGAGTCCGGCGATCTCCGCCCTCGGTTCGTCGGAAAACCCAGACGGTTCGTCAGCCGGTCGGCATGTCGCATCCCGACGCGCCGCACCGGCATCCGATGGCCTGGGTTTTTCAGCCACGGAAGCCCCCCGCACCCCCACCGCCGAACTCCGCCAGGCCCTGCCCCTCGTGACCGTGCGCGATCTGAGCGTCGCCTACGACACGACCACGGTGCTCGACGGTGTGGCTCTCGACCTGTTCCCGGGCGAGATGGTCGCGCTGCTCGGTGCCTCGGGTTCGGGCAAGTCGACTCTGATGCGCAGCCTCACCGGCTTCGCACCGATCTCGGCAGGCTCGGTCCGGGTTGCCGGGCATGACGTCACCAATCTCGCGCGCGGCGAGCTGCGCACCCTGCGGTCGGATGTCGGTCAGGTCTTCCAGCAGTTCAACCTGATCCCGCGCCTGAGCGTCATGACGAACGTGCTCTCCGGTGCCCTGCACGGAGCGGGCGCGATCAACCTGATCGGCGGCTTCTCGAGCGCGCACCGCCGCCGTGCACTCGAGCTGCTCGACCGGGTCGGCATCGCCCACAAGGCCAATGACCCCGCCCGCTCGCTGTCGGGCGGACAGCAGCAGCGCGTCGCGATCGCGCGCGCCCTCATGCAGCAGCCCAAGGTGATCCTCGCCGACGAGCCGGTGGCATCTCTCGACCCCAAGCTCGCCGACTCGGTGCTCGAACTGCTGCGCGAGATCGCCACCGATGACGGCATCCCGGTGCTCGTCAGCCTGCACGTGCTGCCGCTCGCGCTCGCGCACAGCGACCGCATCATCGGCCTGCGGCACGGACGGATGCTGGTCGCCGGCGCCACATCGCAGCTGGATGCCGCGGCGCTCTCGCCGCTCTACGACGACGAGGAGCACGACGATGACGCTCACCACTGACCCCCGCTCGACGGGCGGTTCGGGCGGTTCGGCAGGTGCGACCGGAGGCAAGGCTCGCTCGACCACCCGCCCGACGCTCGACGCGGCCGAGCGCTCGCGTCTCGAGCGCGCCTTCCGCGTTCCGCGGGCGAGGTTCCTCATCGGACTGCCGATCGCCGCGCTGCTGCTGATCTGGTCGTTCAACGGCGCCGAGTTCAACTTCATCAAGCTGGGCGACGGCGCGGTCAACATGGGCGAGTTCCTGTCGCGCCTGTTCCCGCCGGACTTCTCGAAGATCGGCACGATCCTCGCGCTGCTGCTCGAGACGTTCCAGATGGCGGTCGTCGGCACGGTGCTCGGCGCCGTGTTGTCGCTGTTCGCCGCGTTCGGGGCGTCGTCGAACATCGCACCGAAGTGGGTCTATTACCCGACGCGCTGGGTGATGAACATCATCCGCTCGGTGCCCGACCTCGTCTTCGCGCTCATGTTCGTCTCGGCCGTCGGGCTCGGCCCGTTCGCCGGCATCCTGGCCATGACCCTCGGGTCCATCGGCTCGATCGGCAAGATCTTCGCCGAGGCCATGGAGCAGGTCGACCGTGGACCCGTCGTCGCCATGGAAGCGGTCGGCGCTTCGAAGAGGCAGGTCATCCAGTACGGCATCCTGCCGCAGAGCGCACCGCTGCTCACCTCTTACACACTGCTGCTGTTCGAAGGCAACGTGCGCGGCGCGACCATCCTCGGTCTCGTCGGCGCCGGCGGCATCGGCCTCGAGCTGACCACCGCCATGCGCATGTACGACTACGGGCACCTCAGCGCCATCATCATCTGCATCATCGTGCTCGTCACGGCGATCGACCAGGGCAGCGCCCTCATCCGAAGGAGAATCACATGACCATCGCCGACATCGACCTGGTGCTCAGCGCCCCCGTCAACCTGCGCGATCTCGGCGGAATCCCGATCGACGGCGGAGTGTTGCGCGAAGGGCTCGCGATCCGCACCGACGACCTCGCCTACGTCACGACCGAGATCGCCTCGCAGCTCGTCGCCGCAGGCCTCACCGCGATCATCGATCTGCGCTCGCCGCTCGAGGTGTCGGTCACCGGTCGAGGACCGCTCGCCGACTACCCGGTCGCGTACCACCACCTGCCGTTGATCGCGGATGTCGGCGAGTCCATGAACCGCGACGCACCCGAGCTCAGCCACGACGCGATGGGCCGGATGTACCTGCGCATGGTCGAGGTCGCGGCGCCCCAGCTCGTCACCGCCTTGAACGTGATCGCCTACACCCCGGGAACCGCGGCGTTCCACTGCGCAGCCGGGCGTGATCGCACCGGGGTGGTGGCGGCGATGCTGCTGCTCGCGCTCGGAGCGGCGGATGACGACATCGTCGCCGACTACGCCCTCACCGGCGGCAACATGGTCGCGATCATGCAGCGGACGGCTCCCGTGATGGGCGCGATGTGGAAGGCGCTCGGGTTCGACGCCTCCGCTGCGGCGTCGACGTCGTCGCTGCTGGAGGGGTCCATGGAGGTGTCGATGCGCACCCTGCTCGACACCCTTCGCGCGCAGCACGGCGACGCGCTCGCGCCGCTGCGTGCGGCCGGGTTGTCGGATGCGACTGTTGCGCGGCTTCGCGAGCGGGCGCTCGACGCGTGACAGTCGTGGAGGTGCGTGCCGGGACCGGAGCTGCGGGCGCGTTGGATGCCGGGGCTGCGGTTCGCCGCCGTCCCGGCCGTCCGCGCGACGAGGACATGGACGGGCAGATCGTCGCCGCGACCCTCGAGATCATCGATGCGGGGGAGGACGTGACGGTCAGCCGGGTGGTCGCCCGGAGCGGTGTGAGCCGGGCGGCGCTGTATCGACGGTGGCCGTCTCTCACGACGCTGATCGCGGCAGCCCTCGACGTGGGTCGCACGATCCCGCCGGAGTACCCGGATGGCGTCGATCTGCGTGAGGCGCTGGTCGACGGGTTCGGCCTCGGCGGCAGCAGCGTCGCGCTGGCGGTGTCCGGGTATTCGGAAGAACGCTTTCGGCAGCGCATCCGTCTCGTCATGTCGGACCGTGCCCTGCAGAAGGCCTACTGGCAGTCGCATGTCTCGCGACGGCGGGTACCGCTGCTGAATGCGCTGCGCGCCGGGATCGCGCGCGGAGAACTGCGGGCCGATCTCGACGTCGAGGCGTGCTTCGATGCGATCGCCGGCACCGCGTACTACCAGATCGTCGTGCGTGGCGATCGGATGGATGACCCCGCGGTGGCCGCCCGGCTGAGGGCGGCCGTCGAGGTGATGTGGCGCGGGATGGTCGCCTGACCCGATTCGGTGCACATCTGCATGCTCGGATCACGGATGCAGGCCGAGAACCCCAGATCCGGCCTGCATCCGTGATCTGGGCATGCATCTGCGCGGGTGCGCTCCACTCGTGCACGTTCGCGCGGCACCGCGTGCTGCGAAGGAGATCTCACGCAACGAAGAAGTAGTCCTGATGGGGACTCCTTCGTTGCGCGAGATCTCCTTCAGAGCGAGAGCGAGAGCGACGTCAGCGCGCTGCGGGCGTCTCCGAATTCGGCACGACCGGCACGGCATCCGTCCGCACACCGGGGTGGTCTCGCTCGAGCGCGGCACCCTCCATGTCGACATTCGGGAGGATGCGGTCGAGCCACCGCGGCAGCCACCAGGCCGAGCGGCCGAGCAGGTGCATGAGCGCCGGCATGAGCAGCATGCGCACGACGAAGGCGTCGAGCAGCACGCCGAAGGCGAGGCCGAAGCCGATCGAGCGGATGATGGTCGACTCCGAGAAGATGAACCCGCCGAACACCGCGACCATGATGAGGGCAGCGGCGGTGACGACCGAGCGTCCGGCACGGAAGCCCTGCGCGACGGCATCCCTCGCCGAGGCTCCGTGCACATACGCCTCGCGCATTCCCGAGGCGAGGAACAGCTGGTAATCCATCGCCAGCCCGAACAGGATGCCGACGAGGATCACCGGCAGGAAGCTCAGGATCGGCCCCGGGCTGTCCAGCCCGATGAGGTCGGCCCCCCAGCCCCACTGGAACACGGCGACGATCAGGCCGTAGGTCGCGAACAGCGAGAGCACGAAGCCACCGGTCGCGATGATCGGCACGAGCAGCGAGCGGAACACGACGATCATGATGAGCAGCGAGAGCCCGACCACGACCACGAGGTAGAGCGGCAGGACGCCGGCGAGAGCCTCGGAGATGTCGATGTTGGTCGCGGCCTGCCCGGCCACGCCGAGAGTTATGCCGCCGTCGAGCTGCGGCAGCGCGCGGATGTCCTGCACGAGCTTCTCGGTCGACGCGCTGTTGGGGCCTTCCTCCGGCAGCACCTGGAACGCCAACAGGGTGTTGTCGTCGGATGCCGCGACAGGGGCGACCGCGACGACGTCATCCAGGTCGGAGATGGTCTGGGCGACCTCGACCTGAGTGGCGAGCAGATCGTCGTCGCCCACCGCGTCGTCGAGCGTCGCGGTCACAAGCAGCGGACCGTTCGCCCCTTCGCCGAACTGCTCGTCGACGACGTGGAACGCGCGGAAGCTTGTGGAGTCGGAGGGCTCGCTGGCGCCGTCCGGCAGCCCGAGGCGCATCGACATCGAGGGGATCGCGACGATCAGCAGCGCGATCACGCTGACGAGCACGGTGACGATCGCGCGCAGCGTCGACATGCGCTTCACCGGCTTGCCCGCGGCGTGCGGCTGGCCGATCGTCGCGCGGGCCTTGCCGCTGAGCAGGCGGGTGCCGACGAGACCGAGGATCGCCGGCGCGAGCGTGATCGCGACGAGCACGGCGACTGCGACGCAGACGGCGCCGACGGTGCCCATGAGGCCGAGGAACGGCACACCGGTCACGTTGAGAGCGAGGAGCGCCACGATGACCGTGGTTCCCGCGAACACGACGGCGGTGCCCGAGGTGCCGGTGGCGAGCCCGATGGACTCCCGCACCGGAACACCGTTGAGCAGCTGCTTGCGGTGTCGGTTGACGATGAAGAGCGAATAGTCGATGCCGACCGCGAGGCCGAGCATCACGCCCAGAACCGGAGTGACGGATGCCATGTCGACGACACCCGAGAAGGCGAGGGATGCGGTCACGCCGACGCCCACGCCGACGACTGCCGTGACGATCGGCAGGGCGGCGCCGATGAGCGAGCCGAGCATCACGATCAGCACGACCGCGGCGAATGCGAGCCCGATGGCCTCGCCGATGCCGAAGATCTCGGGCACGCCCTGCGCGATGTCGGTGCCGAAGTCGACCTCGACGCCGTCGATCGGCGACGACTCGAAGTGCTCGATCGTGCCTTCTTTGACCTCTTCGGAGAGTTCGAGGCGGGGATCTTCGAACGAGACGTTGACGATGGCGGTCGAACCGTCGTCCGACACCACGCCGATGCCGTTCGTGAGGTCGAGGAGGGTGGATCCGAGGTCGACCTGCTCGGCGCTGTCGTCGAGCTCGGCGCGCGACTCGTCGATGGTCTTCTGCTGCGCGTCGACCTCGGCGGCCTGCGCGTTCAGTGCGTCGATCCGGGCGTCCAGTGCGGCGAGCTGCTCGGCGGGGGCTCCCGCGGCCTCCGCCTGCGAACGCGCGGCGGTGAGCTGCTCGAGGCCGGCGTCGAGCTGAGCGCGCCCGGCATCGAGCTGGGCCTGCCCGGCATCCAGCTGCGTGCGACCGTCGGCGATCTGCGTCTCGCCATCGGCCAGCTGCTGCGCCTGATCGGCCTGCTGCTGCTGCGCATCGAAGGGGTCGACGACCGAGGCGACGCCCTCGAGGTCTTCTGCGCTTGCCGCGAGCTCGGAGATCTGCTGCTTCTGCTCATCGGTGAAGGCCGAGCCGTCGGTCGTCTGATAGACCACCGTGCCCGTTCCGCCGGCGGTGTCGGGCAGCTTCTCGGCGAGCTGATCGGTCACTGCGCCCGAGGCGGTGCCCGGGATGTCGAAGCTGTTGCTGAGCGTGCCGCCGAGCGTGAGGAACGCGCCGACCCCGAGGCCGAGGATCACGATCCACGAGACGATCACCGTCCACGCTTTGCGCGCAGCGAGGGAACCCAGACGGTAGAGCAGTGAAGCCACGAATCATCTCCTTCAGACTCATAGATCATACGGTGCGTATCGTCTAGCGTTCTGTGGTTATCCTGAACGTGTGGTGAACGAGCATCGGAGCGGACCTGTGCGCAGCACGGCTGCGCGCGAGGCGATCCTCGCCGCGACCGCGAGGCTCTTCCACAATCAGGGATACGACCGTCTCACGATCGAGGGGATCGCGAAAGAGGCCGGCGTCGGCAAGCAGACGATCTACCGGTGGTGGCCGTCCCGCGGCGCGTTGATCGGTGAATGCCTCGCGGAGGGGCGTCTGATTCCCGTCGACTTCGTCGTGCCCGACACGGGCGACATCGCCGCCGACGTCGAGACCTGGCTGCGCAGCGTGCTCTCGATCCTCGAAGCTCCCGAAGGTGGAGCCCTCCTCCGGTCTCTCGTCGCCGCGGCGACCGAGGACGCCGGAGTCGGAGCGCACCTCGGTGAGAGCCTCGGGGTCGAGAAGTACCTGACCGAGCGCATCCGTGGTGGCATCCGCGATGGACAGGTCGCCGAGAACGCCCCCGTCGAACAGCTGGGTCGGGCCATCCTCGGCGCGATCATCGTCGAATCCCTCGGTCGAGAGGCCCATGAGCCGGAGTCGATCGTGGAGTTGACGCGCTACCTCTTCCGGCGCTGACGCCGACCACCGAGGAATTCCGGCATCACGTCGACGGCGCCCCCGAGCACGCGGCGGCCCGACGTCGTGCGGCACGCCAGTCCGCTGCACCGCGGGTGAACATCACCGCAGCGCCGGTGAGTGTCACGACGATGGTCAGGATCGACCACCACTCGGGCTGCACGGTCGGCAGCATGAGCATCGACGCCCCGAGGGCCGATGCCCCGCCGAGAAACCAGAATCCGGACTCGTCCATCTGTGCAGGGTAGCGCTCGCACGACCGCGGGCATACGTCGGAATCGTCGCGCGGACACGAGGTCATCCCGCCGCCACCGAACGGCCACCGGTCTGCGCCTGCCGCCCCGATCGATGCCCGTACGACCACGAGCCGGCATCCGCTGTGCGTCGACGTCTCGCGTGCGAGGTGTGCATCGCGTCGACCGCCGCATCGACGCGGCTCCGGCGAGACGCGAGAACGAGCTCCGTGCCCGCGCTGCTCTCTTCGACGGTGACTCGACGGCTCTCTTCGATGCGGCTCATGGCACCGACGGCGAAGCCGCGGAGGAACCCGCTGCGCGCACGTCGCTTCACCCCTTCGCGCTGCTCGACGTAGAAGTGGCGGTGCTCGAGCCACCAGCTGCGCATCGCGACCATCGCCTGCACCTGCAGGCTGGCGGTCAGAGTCTGCACCTGAGCGACGTCGGACGCGTGGCCGACCAGCAGCAGTCCGGCGATCGGCGGATACTCGGCCAGGAGCGGTTGCACGGCGCCGAGACCTCTGGCCACGCCGATGCCGATCTCGCGCAGATCCTTCGCATAGACGCCGCGGAACAGCATCCGCTCTGTGACGATCTGCTCCTGCGTCTGCCCCAGACGCCCACGCCGCTCGTCGATCTGCGCCTGCTCGATCCCGTATTTGACGATCAGGCGTTCGGCGTGTTCGGTCAGGGCCTCTGCCTCTTCAGGCGTCGTGCTCTCGGCTTTCGCCAGCAGCTTGGCGATCAGGTCGAGTTTGGCTTCGGTCATGGCATCCCCCTGGGTTCGTGATGCCCTGAATGTTCCACGGCAGCACCTACATTCGGACGTCGGTTTCCGGTGCCTGTGCAGAACGCCAGATCACGGATGCCGGTGCAGGGAAGGATGCCGGCGCTCGGCCGGGCACAGCTTCGGATCCGCACGCCGACACGCCGTCATGACGCCGGAGTCACCGGGGTGTCGTCCGTCAGGTCCGAGGTTGTGCCCGCTTGGGACCCTTCGACAAGCTCAGGGACCCCGGCGGCCGGTCCAGCCGCCGGCCACGAGGATCGGGAACTCAGCCGAAGATGAGGGTCAGCACGGTCGCGCCGCCACCACCGAGGATCAGGGCGATGATGACGGTCCAGGCGACGATGCGGATGCGCCGGTTGCGCTTCTCGCCGAGGTCGCCGTAGTCCTCGCTCAGGCCGTCACCGCTCATGCGTCGACCGGCTCGGAAACTGTCGGGCCGAAGGCTGCGGGCAGGGTCGCCTGCGAACGCTCGCGGATCTCGGCGATCGGAACGGTGAAGACGTCCTGCACCTCGAGCTTGGCACCCTCGGAGTCGGTCACACCGATGCGCATCACCGGGTAGTTCCGGCCCTCGCAGAGCCCGCGGAACTTGACGTCGTCCTCGCGCGGAACCGTCACGATGACGCGACCGGTCGACTCGGAGAACAGAGCGGATGCAGCATCCACACCGTCACGATCGATGATCTCGTTGAGCCAGACGCGTGCGCCGACGCCGAAGCGCGAGACGCCCTCGGCGAGAGCCTGCGCGAGGCCACCCTCCGACACGTCGTGCGCCGACGAGATCAGCCACTCGTCACGGGCGGCGCCGAGCAGACCCGCGAGGCGCTTCTCGCCCGCGAGGTCGACCTTGGGAGGCAGTCCGCCGAGGTGCTGGTGCACGGTCTCGGCCCATGCCGAACCCGAGAGCTCGGTCGAGGTCGTGCCGAGCAGGTAGATGTTCTGGCCTTCGTCCTGCCACCCCGAGGGGATGCGACGCGAGACGTCGTCGATGATGCCGAGCACGCCGACGAGCGGAGTCGGGTGGATCGGCACGTCGCCGGTCTGGTTGTAGAACGAGACATTGCCGCCGGTGACGGGGGTGCCGAGCTCGTAGCATCCGTCGGCCAGGCCGTCGACGGTCTGCCCGAACTGCCACATGACCTCGGGGTTCTCGGGAGAGCCGAAGTTCAGGCAGTCGGTGATCGCGGTCGGCACGGCACCGGTGACGGCGACGTTGCGGTACGCCTCGGCGAGGGCCAGCTGCGCACCGGCATACGGGTCGAGCTGGCAGTAGCGGCCGTTGGCGTCGGTCGAGATCGCGAAGCCGAGTCCCGACTCCTCATCGACGCGGATCATGCCGGCGTCGTCGGGGAACGAGAGGGCCGTGTTGCCGAGCACGTAGTAGTCGTACTGGTTGGTGATCCAGCGGGTGTCGGCGAGGTTCGGCGAGGCCACCAGGTCGAGGAACTGCTCGCGCAGCACCTCGGGGTCGTTCGAGCGGGGCAGGTTCTCGGCGGCATCCGCCTGCAGGGCGTCGATCCACGTCGGGTACGCGACCGGGCGGTCGTAGACCGGGCCGTCGACCGCGACGGTCGAGGGGTCGACGTCGACGATGCGCTCGCCCTGCCAGTCGATGATGAGGCGGCCGTCTCCGGTGACCTCACCGAGCACCGACGTCTCGACGTCCCACTTCTTCACGACGGCGAGGAACGCGTCGAGCTTCTCGGGGGCGACGATCGCCATCATGCGCTCCTGCGACTCCGACATGAGGATCTCCTCAGCCGTGAGCGACGGGTCGCGCAGCAGCACGTTGTCGAGCGAGACCTTCATGCCGCTGTTGCCGTTGGCTGCGAGCTCGCTGGTCGCGCACGAGATGCCTGCGGCACCGAGATCCTGAATGGCTTCGACGAGCTCGTCGCGGTAGAGCTCCAGGCAGCACTCGATGAGCACCTTCTCGGCGAACGGGTCGCCCACCTGCACCGCGGGGCGCTTGGTGGGCCCGCCGTCGGCGAAGGTGTCGGATGCCAGGATGCTGGCGCCACCGATGCCGTCGCCACCCGTGCGAGCGCCGAACAGCACGACCTTGTTGCCGACGCCAGTGGCGTTGGCGAGCTTGAGGTCTTCGTGGCGGAGCACGCCGACCGCGAGCGCGTTGACGAGCGGGTTGGCCTGGTAGACGGAGTCGAAGACCGTCTCGCCGCCGATGTTCGGCAGGCCCAGGCAGTTGCCGTAGAAGCTGATGCCGCTGGTGACGCCGTGCACCACTCGAGCCGTGTCGGGGTGGTCGATCGCGCCGAAGCGCAGGGCGTCCATGACCGCGACCGGGCGTGCGCCCATCGAGATGATGTCGCGGACGATACCGCCGACGCCGGTCGCCGCGCCCTGGAAGGGCTCGATGAACGAGGGGTGGTTGTGCGACTCGGCCTTGAAGGTGACGGCCCAGCCCTCGCCGACGTCGATGACGCCCGCGTTCTGGCCCATGCCCACCATGAGGCGTTCCTTCATCTCGTCGGAGACCTTCTGGCCGAAGCGGCGCAGGTAGTTCTTCGACGACTTGTACGAGCAGTGCTCCGACCACATGACGGAGTACATGGCCAGCTCGCCGGAGGTCGGGCGGCGGCCCAGGATCTCCTTGATGCGGGCGTACTCGTCGTCCTTGAGGCCCAGCGCTGCGTACGGCTGCTCCTTCTCCGGAGTCGCGGTGGCGTTCTCGACGGAGTCGGGGACGTGCTTGTGGGCAGGTGCAGGGGCGGTGGTCACGCGCACTCCTAGATGAGGGGCCGGCGGGGCATGGCCAGTCTACCGGGGGATGCTGCGGTCGATGGCCGGTCAGGATGCGGCGGCGATGCGGGCGGCGAGGGTGGCGGCGAGGCCGGTTTCGTGCGGGGTCGATTGTGCATCTGATTCGCTCGATCGGGATGCGTTCTTGACCCCGCCTGGATTTCTGGATGCGTTTCTGGCCCCGCATGAGGTCCGGTGCGACAGATTCGGCGTGACCCGCTGGGCGCTCGACGTGAACGGGCCGTGCGGCTCAGTTCTTGCCGGAGTTGCCGTTGCTGCCCTTGCCCGAGTTGCCGTTGTTGCCGGAGTTCCCGGAGTTGCCCGAGTTCCCGTTGTTCCCCGAGTTGCCGTTGTTCCCGGAATTCCCGTTGTTGCTCGGTTCGCTGACGACCTCGACGGGTGCCGCAGGGGCCTCCTCCGGGGCGGTGTCGACAGGTACCGATGCGGTGCGCACGAGCGTTCCCGAGGCGACGCGCCCGATATCGGAGGCCGGCGTGGTGAAGGCGGCAAGTCCGACGACGAGCGCTCCCGTCGCGGCCAGCCCGGCGGCACCGGCGATCACGCGGTTGCGGTTGCGGTTGCGAGTGCGGGATTCCGTGCTCGACCGCGGCTCGCTGGCGCCGGCTGCGGGGAGAACCGCAGTGGCGTCGGTCGACGACGCATCTGCGCGGGTGGACGGCGTCGCCGCAGCATCCGATTGCGGCATCACGGCCGTCGACTCTGCAGCCGTCGCTTCTGGAGGCGTCGCCGGGGCCGTGGTGGCATCCGCCGCACGAGGGGTCGTCCCGGCGGAGGCGACGATCGCCGCGGCCGCCGCCGCGACGGCCGTTCCTTCGGTGTCTGAGGAGTATCCACGCAGCAGGCTGCGCGCAGCCCGCGCGACCTCGTCTGCCGCCGGACGCTCAGTCGGCTCGAGTCGGGTCATGCGCGTCAGCAGGTCGCGCCACTCCTCGGGCACCGTCTCGGAGATCGTCGGCGGTTCTGCGAGTCGGGCGATCGCCGCCGCACGCCCCGACATCAGCGACGGGTACCCGGGTTCTCCGGTGAGCGCCTCGAGCACGACGAGCCCGAGGGCGAAGACATCGACCGGCGTGCCGGGGTCGAGGTCGCGCAGCTGCTCGGGTGCCATATAGGTGAGTGTGCCGAGCACGATGCCCGGCGTCGTCAGTCGCGGGTTCTCGACCGAGCACGCGATGCCGAAGTCGGCGAGCTTCGCCGCGACGGGGCGACCGGAGCGGCCCTTGGCCAGCAGCACGTTCGACGGCTTGACGTCGCGGTGCACGATTCCCGCGGCATGCACCGCAGCGAGTCCTTCGGCGAGGTCGCGGGCGATGCGGGCCACATCGCGCGGGGGCAGTGGTCCGGCGGCCATGCGCTCGGCGAGAGTCGGGCCGTCTACGAACTCCATGACGAGGTACTGCGGCCGGCCGGGTACGAGCTGCGCGTCGTGCAGCGTCACGAGCGATGGGTGGCTCAACGAGGCGAGCAGAGCCTTCTCGGTGTGGGCGCGCTCGATCGACGCGACGGGCCCTTCGCCCTCGTGGATCATCTTGATCGCGACGGTTCGCCCCAGATGCGAGTCCTCGGCGCGATAGACCGTCGCCATGCCGCCACGGCCGACGCGATCGTGCAACACGTATCGTCCATCGAGCAGTGCCGCGGTCGGCGACATCACTTCCAACGTCATCGAGCGCTCCTCATGGCTGCATCCGGGTAATGCATCACATCAATCTACGTCTGAGTATCGGGGTCGTCATCGGGGTTGACGCGCGCGCGAATCGGTGAAAGCTCCTGCCGGCATCCCATTCCGGTATGCGCGATGACGGCGCCCCGCAGGGGTGGAGACCGCGACCTCGCCTGGCTACGCTCCCTATCAACGCCGCGAACCGCAAGGGAGCTCTCATGCGGATATATGCCGGGTCAGTTCAGGCAGGAATCGTGGTCGTCGCGGTGGTCCTGATGCCGATGATCGGCGTGGCACTGACGGTGGTGACGCCCTGGTGGGGCGCCGTCTGGATGCTCGTCTCGATGACGGCGCTCGTGGTCTTCGCGGCCCGGACATTCCGCGGTGCGCAGGAGTCGACGGCGCCGCGGCCGTGGTGGCGCATGACGGACGCCCCCCTCTCCAGCGCGCTGCTCTCTGCGGCATTCCTGGCTCAGTCAGCGTTCTCGTTCTTCAGCACGTGGTCGCCGCCACTGGTCGTGCCGGGCGCCGTCGCTGTGGTCGTCCTGCTGGTGATCGGTGCGGCGTACGCCAACTCGGCGATCCGACTCTCGCGCGCCGGCATCGCACGCCGTGCGACCCAGGCGTCGGCGCCTCGATGAGGCGCACGGAGCCCGCAGCGAAAGCTGTCAAGGGCCTCTCACAGTGTCCGAACCCCCGGGTATGAATGGGGAAGATCGAAAGGGTGGTCATGGCCGCAGGCGACATCGAGACGTTCCAACGTGACGGGATCTGGTTCAACCGCATCGAGGGCGAATCCCGCACATTGGGGTCCAGCTTCGAGACCGAAGAACAGGCCGTCCGGGTCGGGCGCGGAGCAGCCGCTGCGCGGCAGGTCGTGCACACGGTGCGTGCCGAGGAAGGGCCCTCGGACTCCGGCAACCTGCACGACTGGCATCCGCGCGACCTCATGAACTGATGGGGGCGATTCCCGACGAATCGGAGCGACGGATGCTGGTGCAGGCATGCATCAACGGAGCGCGTGATGTGACCGAGCATCCGGGTCTGAGCGCCGATGCATCGCTCGCCGCTGCTGATGCGGCACGAGCGGTGGCGGCCGGGGCGCAAGAGATCCATGTGCACCCGAAGGATGCTGAGGGTCGGGACACGCTGGATGCCGATGCCGTCGCGGCCTGGCTGCGGGCGTTGCGATCGGCCTGTCCCGAAGTGCCGATCGGGGTCACGACGGGAGCATGGATCGAGCCGGACGTCGAGAAGCGTCTGGCTTTGATCGCCGAGTGGACCGAGCTGCCTGATCATGCGTCGGTGAACTGGCATGAGGCAGGAGCCGATCGCGTCGCCGCGCTGCTGCTGGGCCGCGGCATCGGGGTCGAGGCGGGAATCTGGGATGCCGCGGGGCTCGACGCCTGGAGTGGCTCGCCGTCGCGCGCGGAGTGCACGAGGGTGCTGATCGAGCTGCCCGATGAGGCCGCCGAGATGGTGCGGCATCACGCGGAGGGGCTGATCGCACATGTTCGGCTCGACGAGCCGAGCATGCCGATCCTGTTGCACGGGGAGCAGCGGTCTGCGTGGCCGGCTCTCGCCCTCGCCGTCGAGCTCGGGTTCGATTCCCGCATCGGACTGGAAGACACGCTCGTGCTGCCCGACGGACGCAGCGCACCCGACAACGCGGCGCTGGTGCGCGCGGCATCCGGGTTCACGTCCGCCTCCTGAGGGTCGGATGACCGTACCGAGCAACCGGACCGAGACCGTCACTCACTGACACGAGAATCACGAGACCACAGGAGACATCTTTAGTCTGGAAGCTCCCGCCGTGAATGATGCCGTGAAGGAGCAGCTGTGTCCGACCGAGCGCACATCGATCCGCATCCCTTCGATTCCCGCACGAGGTTCGCCCTCGATCGACCCGAGAGTCGAAAGTGGAGCCTGCATCCGGGGAGTATCGGGGCCTGGGTCGCAGAGATGGACTTCGGCGTCGCGCCGGTGATCGCCGAGGCGATGCATCGAGCGATCGATGAGGAGAACCTCGGATATCTGTCGCCGCCGTTGGCGAGCAGGCTCGGTGAAGCGACGGCCGGGTGGATGCAGAGCGAGTACGGCTGGACGATCGATCCCGAGCGCGTGCATCCGGTGTCGGATGTGATGGCAGCCCTGCGGGTCGCCGTCGAGGAATACGCCCCCGCCGGTTCGCCCGTCATCGTGCCGACTCCGGCATATATGCCGTTTCTGACATATCTGCCTGCGATCGGGCATCCGGTGATCGAGATTCCCGGTGTCGCGGTGCAGGATCCGAGCGGCAGAGTCCGCTGGCATCACGATCTGCAGCGCATCGACGAGGCCTTCGCCGCCGGCGCCCGCACTCTCGTGCTCTGCAACCCGCACAATCCGACCGGAACCGTGGTCGAGCGCTCGGAGCTCGAAGCGCTCGCCGAGATCGTCGAGCGGCACGGTGGTCGGGTGTTCGCGGATGAGATCCACGCGCCGCTGCGCTTCGACGGTCGGCCGTTCACACCGTACGCCTCGCTGTCGGAGGCGACGGCCGCGCACACCGTCACCGGCACGAGCGCGTCGAAGGCCTGGAACATCCCCGGGCTCAAGACCGCACAGCTGATCACGTCGAACGAGGCCGACCAGCAGCTCTATCGCCGCTTCGGGTTCTCGGTGCAGCACGGCGCAGCGACGCTCGGGGTGGTGGCGTCGACCGCCGCATATCTTGAGGGCAAGCCCTGGCTCGACGGGGTGATCGACTACCTCTCGGAATCGCGCGAGGTCGTGGCATCGCTCGTCGCAGAGCACCTGCCGGGCGCGGAGTATCGACAGCCGGAAGCGACCTACATCGGCTGGATCGACACGAGTGCGCTGGGGATCGACGGACCGCCGGCGGCCTTCTTCCGCGAACGCGCGGGCGTCGTGCTCACCGAGGGGGCGCTGCTCGGGCGTGGGTACGAGGATTTCGTGCGGGTCGTGTTCGCGACGCCCCGGCCGATCCTGCGTGAGGCGTTCGCCGCGATGGGTGACGCGATCGCGTCGCACTGAGGTCGATGCGAAGGGCGGGAGTCGCTACCCCGGAATACGGGACGATGCCGGGATGCCGAGTCGAGTCGCCGCCGCGGCGAACTCGACATCGAACGTGAGGATGCTCGAGAGCGCTTCTCCGATCTCGATCGCCGTCGCGAGGTGCAGCGCGTCGAGTGTGCGCAGACCGCTGTGCATGTCCACCGCACGTGTGAGGGTGTCGTCTGCGAGCGAGACGAGAGCGACCCTGTCGAGGAGTTCCTGTGCGGCATCGGCGCTGACCGCGCGGCGGTCGGCGACGGCGTGCAACTCTACGGCCAGGAGTCGTGACGAGACGAAGGGGACGCCGTCAGCGAAGGCCTGTCGCACCGCATCGCTTCCGTCCTCCTCGATGAGCGCCTTGGCTGCTGCGGACGTGTCGAGGTAGATCACAGGCGATCGCTCCGGAGATCGTGCAGGATCTCTCGGGTCGTGTGATCACTGCTCGTCGGAAGGATGCGGAGAGCCCCGGTCTTCGAGGGGAGGGACACGCGACCTGACGAGACGAGTCGCTCCCACGGGTTCTGCGACGGGGGGCTCAGCTCGGCGATCGGGCGGCCCCGATCGGTGATGGTCAGGCGTTCGCCCGCGGCGACGCGAGCCAGGACCTTCGCGGTCTGCTGGTTCAGCTCAGTCTTCGACACCGTGGCCATTCTCCGATTCTACGCTCGAACTAGTAGAAGTAGTAGATCTATCCCCGGCCTCGCGTCACATGATCATGGGCGCAGCCTCGGACATTCAGACGCGAGGGGGGCACCGCCCCGATTCACGTGAATGCCGAACCGAGTTCACCTTTCATTCACGCGGGCGTCCCCGATCGGCATCCGGCGTCACTAGCTTCGTCGTCGGCGCGGCGAGACCCTGATCGCGCGCGCCGTCGAAAGGACCCCCCGCATGAGACCCCCCACTCGGCGTGCCCGTCGGCGTGCCATCGCAGCGCTCGGAGTGACCGCGCTCACCGCCGTCGCACTTCTTCCCACGGTCGCCGTCGCCCAGGCCGATCAAGACCCCGAACTGCTCGGCGACCCGACGCCGTATCTGATCGAAAGCCTCTCGGCCCCGGGGAAGATCGTCGAGATCGGCAACCCGGCGGCACAGGCCACGATCCCCGACAACACGCCGGCGGCCGCGGCCGTCTTTCCCTTCGCGAAGACGGCGGATGCTCTGCAGGCCCAGGCCGTGCTCGCATACCCGGTCGAGGCGTCGCCCGAGAGGTTCGTGCTTGCGAACGCCGAGGGCGAGGTGCTGGCGCGTCGCACGAACGACGACCCGAACTACCGATACCTCGTGATTCCCGGTCTGACGCTCGATGAGGCAGCGGCCGATCCCGCGGCGCAGTGGACGATGAGCGATGCCGGCGGGGGGTACGCGTATCTGCGCAACGCGCAGGCGTATGCGAACGGCACCGTCGCGGGCCTCGACATGTACAACTGGGCGACGGCGGCCGGCTCCGAGGTGCAGACCTATGACGCGGGCGGCGCGAACGTGCAGAAGTGGCGACTGCATCCGCTGACCGCGGAGGTCTCGACCGTCGAGCAGCGCGTCGACACCGGCAAGGCTCCGATCTTCCCGACCGAGCTGACCGGTCGCTACAGCTGGGGCCTGACCACACCGCTCGCGAACATCGTCTGGAACCCGCCCGCCGCCGAGATATGGACGGTCGACGGCACCGTGACCGTCGACGGCACGGCCACGGGCTACTTCGGCGAGACGGTGCAGGTGAGGGCCGAGTACCTGGTCGGCTCACTCGGCGGGGCCGCGGATGCCGCCATGACCGGCTACGTCGGCATGACGCTCAAGGAGTTGCAGATGCACGCGCCGACCACCGTCGAGCGCACGATCTCGGGCTCGACCACCACGGTCACGAGTCCGGTCACGTGGGACTGGGCGACGGTCACCCCCGATGCCACGAGCCAGGCGGGAGTGATCGCGGTGCCCGCGACAGCGAGCACCGGCTTCGATGCCCGCCTCGTCATCACGATCACGCAGGCGGAGAGCGAGAACATTCTGCGCGGACCCGGCATCCACTGGGACTACACCCACCTCAACGGCACGAACTTCGCCCTCACCGACGGCAACCGCGACGTCGCCGGCTTCGACGACTGGCGCAGCGGCGGGGCCACGAACCGCGTGAATCCCAACACGGTGTCGTTCTACTTCGACCAGCCACGCCAGCTGACGGGCGCTGCAGTGTTCGACAACAACGGCCGCAACAACATCGGCGGCGTCACGGTGCAGTACCGCGACCTCATCGGCGGTTGGACGAGCATGCCGACGGATGCCACGTCGTGGCCCTACGCGAACGCGACGCCGAACCTGGCGCTCGAGTTCGACAGCGCTCCCGTGCTCGCCACGGGACTGCGCGTCGTCATCACGAACAAGTCGAACGACAACTGGATGAGCCTGTCCGAGGTCGAGGCCTACGGCCCCGGACTCGCCGGCTGACCCGCATCCGAACCGAGATCCGAGGACGATCGATGATTTCCGCTGCCCCTCGCCGTTCATGGCGAACCCTCACCGCCGCAGCCCTCGCGGCCGGTCTGCTGGCGACCGCCGTGGCCCCCGCCGCCGCGGCATCCGCCGAGATTCCGGCATCCGATGCGCCGGCATCCGGCGCGCTGTCCGCGAGCGCCCAGACCGCTGCGGCCGAGCTGCGCTCGAGCTTCGTGCTGCCGGTGATCCCCGACACGCAGTTCTACTCGCGTTACAGCGAGTCGCAGTTCTACCCGAAGTACGGCACCGACCCGTTCGAGGTGCAGACCGAGTGGATCGTCGACCACCAAGACGAGCTCAACGTGCCGTTCGCCGTGCACGTCGGCGACGTCGTCGACCAGGAGTGGGTGACGGGCGAGTGGGATGCCGCGGCTCGCGCCATGAAGATCCTCACCGACGGCGGCGTGCCGTATTCGGTGGTTCCCGGTAACCACGATGTGAAGGACATGAACGCGCGGTCGTCGGAGGGCAACTCGTGGCAGTACCTGCAGCGCTTCGACGCGGCGAAGATGCAGGCGCAGGGAGGTGCGACGTTCGTCGACAGCTATCAGAACGGCCTCTCGACGGCCTACATCTTCGAGGCCGAGGGCCACGAGTGGATGTCGCTCGCGCTCGCCTGGAACGCCTCGGACGACACATTCGCCTGGGCGCAGGGCGTGCTCGACGCGCATCCCGGCATCCCCGTCGTGCTGTCGTCGCACGCGATCATCAACATCGCGCAGGACCAGACCTCGCCCGCCGACTGGTGGTGGGGTGAAGAGCTGTGGAACCGGCTGATCCGCACGAACGACGAGATCATCGTCACGGTCAACGGGCACTTCCACGGCACCACGATGCGAGAGCGCACCAACGATTTCGGCAATCCCGTCTACCAGGTGCTGACGGACTACCAGATGGCCGCCGACGGCGGGAACGGCTACATGACGCTGTTCGAGTTCGACCTCACGAACGACTCGATCGACGTCGAATCGGTGTCGCCGTGGGTGCCCGTCAAGGACAAACAGTCACTCACCGCCAACGACACCCCGGTGCTCGACGGGCAGTGGCAGTCATTCAGCATCCCGATGGATTTCGAGGCGCGGTTCGGATACGAACCCGCCCCGGCGACCCGATTCGACCTGTCGGAGCGCGCGAAAGAGATCGTCCTCGAGAACTGGGACGGCGACGGAGTCGGCGAGCAGTGGGCAGCGGCCGGACGAGCCGATGACTACATCGACGTCGACGGCACCGTGGCGCACTGGCGCTTCGGCACGGTCGACGAGGGAGTCGTCGACGAGAACACCGTGATCCCGGATGTCGAGGGAGCCAGCCCGATGTATCGCAGCGCGATCGACAAGACGGATGCTCCCGAGAAGCTCGAGGACGTGCAGGTCTCGCACTCGAACGTGCCGTTCTACTCGGCCGACCGCGGCGCCGTGTGCTTCGCCGACGTGCACCGCAACGCGAGCGGCCCCGACAACATGTCGTACATCTCGACCGAGTACGGAGCCCCCGCGACCTTCGCCGACCTGACCTCGTCGTCGGGATACACGGTCGAGGCGTTCCTGCAGCTCGACGCGAACTGGACCGAGGCGGCCAACCGCTGGAGCGCCGCGCTCACCCGCGGCGGCGCGCGCCAGTGGATCGGGATCAACGACTCGTCGGACCCGGGAGCCGGTGCCGCATGGCTCGGCATCTCGAGCCTGCGCGAGTACCAGTGGTCTGCCGGAGACACCGACACCAAGAACTCGTACACGCTGTGGTCGGGCGAGATCATGCAGGGCTCGTGGCACCACGTCGCGATCGTCAACGATCCCGCCGCGGACACGGCCGTCATGTACGTCGACGGTGTGCCGGTGTTGCGCAACGCCTCGAAGGTCGGCGGGATGATGGCCGCCGACTTCATGCCCTGGATCATCGGTGCCTCGACCTGGAACACCGAGGTCGAGCACGGCTGGCACGGCTGCGTCGGCGAGACCCGCGTGGTCGACCATGCGCTGACGTCGAGCGAGTTCCTCTACCAGCGCGTCGACCTCGACTCGTCGCTGGCCGTGACGACCGATCTCGCGACCGTGCGTCCCTCCGATGCGGTGATCCCCTCCCTCGAGGGCACCGGCCACACCGGCGCCTCGGTGTCGGTCACGGTCGACGGCGTCGCCGCGGGCGCAGCGGAGGTTCAGTCCGACGGCTCGTGGAGCGTGCCGCTGACGACGCCGATCGCAGGCTCGGGAGCACACGCGGTGTCGGTCGCGCAGTCGATCGGCAGCCGCTCGGGCGCCGCGTTCGCCGGAGTGCTGACCATCGGTGAAGCGTCCGAGCCCTGGGCGCCGAGCGATGCCGACCTGACGGCCGAGCTCGAGGGCGTCGTGACCGTCGACCCGGCATCGTTCGCTGCAGGGTCGACCGTGACAGTGTCACTGCCGGCGGGTCTCGACGGTCAGTCGGTCCACGGGTACCTGTTCTCGACGCCGATCGCGCTCGGAACGGCGACGGTGGCCGCGGATGCGGTGGCGTTCACTGTTCCGGCGACCGTGCCGGTCGGTGCGCACAAGCTCGCGGTGTACGCCGCGGACGGGACGATCGTCGGATGGCAGACCGTGACGGTGGTTGAGCCGGGGGAGCCGGG
Source organism: Microbacterium sp. AC145 (assembly GCF_979258505.1). Taxonomy (NCBI): domain Bacteria; kingdom Bacillati; phylum Actinomycetota; class Actinomycetes; order Micrococcales; family Microbacteriaceae; genus Microbacterium; species Microbacterium sp. AC145. Next base: position 3,016,485 of record NZ_OZ409859.1, on the reverse strand, counting down.
TACGCCTGGGGAGCCGGGAACGCCGGCCGAGCCGGGTACGCCGGGTGAGCCGGGTACGCCGGGTGAGCCGGGAACGCCGGCCGAGCCGGGAACGCCGGGTGAGCCGGGAACGCCGGGTGAGCCGGGAACGCCGGGTGAGCCGGGAACGCCGGGTGAGCCGGGAACGCCGGGTGAGCCGGGAACGCCGGGTGAGCCCGGAACCCCGAGCGATCCAGGTGCGCCTTCGGATCCGACTGCCCCGTCCCCTCCGGATCCCTCAGGCAACGGAACGGATGCCGCTGGCGATCCACTCGCCACGACCGGTATCAACGGTGACTGGGCGCTCCTCTGGATCGCGCTCGGAGCAGGCGCGGTGGCACTCGGCATCACCTTCGCTCTCCGCCGGCGCAAGGTCTGATCACAGGAGTGGGTCTCGGCTGATGCCGGGGCCCACTCCGCATCCGGATTCGCCCTCGCCCGGGCTGATCATTCGTGCGGGGTCGATGAACCATCGCATTCGGCCGTTTGCAGTGCGTTCTTGACCCCGCACGGCAGCGAGAGTGCGCTTTTGACCCCGCACGGGTGTCAACGGTGCGTTCTTGGCCCCGCACGGTTGTGGAGGGGCGTCTCCGCGCGATCCGTAGTCGGCCTGACCCCGGGCTGCTCATTCGTGCGGGGTCGATGAACCGTCGCATTCGGCCGTTTGCAGTGCGTTTTTGGCCCCGCACGGCGGCGGGGTGCGCTTTTGGCCCCGCATGGTGTCGGCGGTACATCTCTGGCCCGACACGTGACGGTCTGATTCCGCGCGGCCTGATCCCCGTGCACCGCACCGCACCGCACCGCATCACGCTGCCCGCACCGCAGGGTGCGTCTCGGCATCCCCGCCCTCACTTGTCGCAGGCGATGCCGTCTCCGTCGCGGTCGAGGTCGTAGATGTCGGATCCAACGATCCGCACGGGACCCTGCACGTACGCGGGGCCGTCGCCGCTGCCGCCCGCGCAGTCCACGTCGCTCGCGACGGGCACACAGGCATCCGCGTAGTTCGAGTCGCATCCACCTGGCTGGGGGACCGCCGGAACCGGGGCAGCCGGAACAGGCGCCGCAGGAACGACCTCGGGCGCGGGTGCCGGTGCCGCCGCGACGGGCGGAGGAGCGGGCGCCTTGGTTCCGATGGCCGTCACCTCGTTCACCGGCGCGGTCTGAACGACCTCGCTGACGATCTCGCGCGCGGTCTCCACGCCGTCGACCACGGTGACGCGATATGTGATGACCTTCAGCCCGTCGACGCCGGCGGCGACCAGCGCGGTCGCACCCTGGTCGAGGTTCGGATCGTCGGTGGTCGTGGCTTCGAACGGCACGAGCACCTCTTCGGTCGCCGTCTGGAAGGTCGTCGGAACGGGAGTCGGCGTCGGAGTGGCCGAAGGCGTCGCGGTGGCGGTGGCCGTCGGCAGCGCCGCGAACGTCTGGGCCTCGGATGCCGTCGGTGTCGTTGAGCCCGTGCTGGCGCTCGCGATGCCGCCGCTGGTGACGAGCAGAGCGGCGACGCCGAGGGCGACGAATCCCGATGGCCGCGACCGCAGTCCGAGCGCGGGCGCAGGCCTGACCAGCAGCACGAACAGCGCCACGATGACCGCCGCGACGATCGCGAAGATCATGACGACGGGGGCGAATCGTCCGAGGATGCTGCCGACCGCGAGCGATCCTGCGACGACCCCGGCGATGCGCCATCCGGTGCGGCGCTTCGCGGGAGTCGGTTCAGAGGAAGGTGCAGGATGCTGCTGCAGCTGCGAGGTCACCGCCGCAGCAGGTGACGGCGCGGTGGCGGCGCTCCACTGATGCCCGTCCCACCAGCGCAGCTGGTTCGGGTTCTCCGGATCGGGATGCCACGCGGCAGGCGGCTGAGACATGAAGGTTCCCCTCAACGATGAGGCGACGAATCGCCGGCGCCCCCAGAGCGCCTCGACCTGTATATCGGTTACGAGACGCACTGGACAAGTAACGATTCAATCGCGGCGGCGCGGCTGGTCATCTGTGCGGGGTCGATGAACCATCGGAATCGGCCCGTTGCGGTGCGTTTGTGGCCCCGGCTGGATGTGCCGGTGCGTTTCTGGCCCCGGCTGGGTGCGCCCCGGTGCGTGTGTGACCCCGCCTGACCCGATCGCGAACCGGCCCACGACACGACCGCCCGGGGTTCGCCGCCCGAACGAGCATCCTGTGCCAGCCTGACTGTCATGACTGCCGACACCGCCGCCCACGCGGCGACGCCGCCCTCGCGCCTGCTGCCGTTCCTCATCGGGGTCGGCGGCGGCATCCTGGGACTCCTGCCGTGGATCGTCGGCGGTGCCCGCCTGCCGCTGCAGAACCTGTGGGTGCTCTCGACGATGCCCGACGACATGCCGCTGGTGCTGCTGCCGGTGAGTCAGTACTACGTGATCGTGCTGTTCTCGATCGTGCTGCTCGGCGGGGTCTTCGCCGGCCTCGCACTGCGCATCGCCGCGCGCAGTCGCACCCTCGCCGTGTGGCCTGCAGCCCTCGGTGTGCTGGCAGTGCACGTGCTCGCGATCGTCGAGAGCTTCGGCATGACGGCATCCGGCCTCGCCCTCGGCTCCGACCCCCAGGCCGTCATCTATCTCGCAGGGCTGCTCGGCGGCACGGTCGTCGTCGCGGCCCTCGCGCAGCTCGCATTCTGGATGACGTCGCACCGATCCGTGGGCATCGCCGCGTTCGGCGTCGCGCTCGCCGCGGTGCCGTTCGGCGAGTGGGTGGGGCGTTGGTTTCTCGCGTTCACCGGCGAAGTCTTCCCGCCGGTGTTCCTGCCGGCCGTGGTGCAGTGGGTTCCCGCGATCGTGGTCGGCCTGGCACTCGTCTGGTGCGGGATGCGTCCGCTCCAGCGGCTCCTCGTCTGGGCGGCGTCGCTGCTGGTTCTGTGGCTGCTGCCGGCGGTCTTGATGTCGATCCTGTCCGCGCTCGGGTTCCGGCTGATCCTCGGCGACTTCCCCGAGATGGTCGCCACGGGCGTCGGGATCTTCCCGGCCCTGCTCGCAGAAGACGGCGCGCTGACGGTCGTCGTCGCGCTGGTGATCGCCCTCGTCGGCACTGTCGTGCGGATGCTGGTCGGGCGTGCTGGCGGACGCGAGGTCGAGCGAGAGCATCCGGCATCCGTTCCGCAGGGCTCGACCGGCCGCGAATCCGCATGATCGCTCCTGTCGCAGCGCACGGGAGCATCTCCTGCCGGGATCGGACCGTTCACGTTCCTTCGCGTCGGTGGGTCACCGTTCTCGGCGCCGCGCTGATCCTGTCTGTCACGACAGCCTGCGCGCCGACCGGCGAAGCGGGTCCGTCGCAGCCGCCGTCGCAGAGTCCGAGCCCGGTCGCGTCGACCCCGTCGGCGCCCGCGAATGACGGGTCGACGTCGAACGCGTACCGCGATTCGCGGTGGCCCGGCGCGATCACGGATTTTCCCTACGAGATGCCGGCGGGATACGAGTTCCCCGCCGAGGCTCCGGAAACGGGATTCGCGATGAGCACGTCATGGGGCGACGATCTCGCTTACGCATGGTGGGGATGTGCCGTGCTCCTGTCCGCGTGGACGGCGGTCGATGCCGGCGATGTCGCACAGGCGGATCACCTGCTCGCGCGCGTGAATGAGGCCATGGCCGAGCGACCGGAGATGTTCCCCGGCTGGAGCGCTCCCCTTTCTCTCGACTGGCAGGATCCGGTCTTCCGAGAGGCCGGAGAATCCGGTCTCTGCGCGGCGTGGTTCGAGCGCGAGGAGTCCGCCGAGGGGTGACACCGCCTCGACGTGCTGGACACGGTCGTCGCAGCACTCGGGATCGCGATCGTCGGCACGGTCGTGCGGATGCCGCTCGAGGCGAAGAGCCGCTGAATCTCCGGCATCCGTCATCATCTGCCGCGTCGCCGGACATATCCCCTGTGACGACACCTCACGATGGGAATGACATGGACACCCGAGACCCTCTCGATCTGATGCTCGAGCGCTCAGCGCCGACGGCACTGCACATCGGCGACGACCTGGCTCGCGATCTCGATCAGGTCGCGTTCGCGGCCCGGTCTCAGGTCGCGTCGGAGCGGCGACCTTCCCGACGGATGCCTCGCGTCGTCGCCGGCGTCGGCCTCGCCGTGCTGCTGACCGGCGGTGCCGGTGCTGCCGTGGCGTCGGGTGGCTTCGACTGGCTGCCTTGGGCGCAGGATCCGGATGCCGCCTACGTCTTCACACTGCCGAGCGGCCGCGAATGCGAGATCCGCTCGGTCGTCGAGCCCCTGGAGAACGTCGGCGATTGGAACGCGTTCGTCGCGAACGTCGGGCTGCTCGCCGTCGACGACGCCGCTGTCGAGCGCTGGGCCGAAGAGATCCGCTCCGATGACCAGGCGATCATCCAGATGCTCGGTACTGACGGCGAATGGTACGACCCGGGCCCCGGTGGCACACCGACGGAAGACGACCTGTATGCGGCCGCGCACTGGGTCGCGTTCGGCGAGGAGGTCGGCGAGCAGGCGACCGAGGCCGGAGTCGTGTGGGGCTTCACCGGTGAGCAGGCGATGCACTGCGAGGTCGTGACGCCATGACATCGCTCGCCGCGAAGAAACGACTGCTCACGTCGACGCTCCGAGAATCCCAGGGAGACATCCTGCGGTTCCTGCATCGACGGGTAGGGTCCGACGACGCGCCAGATCTGTATGGAGAGACCCTGCTGATCGCGTGGCGGCGGGTCGACGATCTGCCCGACGATGCGGTCGAGGCGCGGATGTGGCTGTTCGGGCTGGCTCGAGGAACGCTGCTGAACCACTCGCGGGGCCAGCGCCGCCGCTCGGCTCTGGTCGACAGGGTGCGCGCGCATATGCCGGGGCGTGCGGCTGCGGCCGCCGCGGATGAGGGTGGCGAGGTTCGCGATGCGATGTCGCGCCTCAAGCCCGAGCTCGCCGAGATCGTGCAACTCGTGCACTGGGACGGCTTCACCCTCGCGGAGGTCGCGGGCATCGTCGGCATCCCGGCGGCCACGGCGCGATCGCGATATGCGCGGGCGAAGGATGAGCTGCGGGTCGCCCTCGGGGTGATCGCGTAGGCCGACTCGGGCGGGGGATGCAGAACTGGCCCCGCTCGCGCAGCGGATGCGGAACTGGCCCCGCTCGCGCAGCGGATGCGCAACTGGCCCCGCTCGAGCCCCGGGTGCGCGACCTACGCCGCAGTCCCAGCCCCAGCCCCAGCCCGCTCGCCCAGTGCCCGGGCGATGCGCTCGACAGCTTCGACCATCACAGGGCGGGGCAGGGCGAACACGAAGCGGGTGTACCCGATCGCGGCCTCGCCGCACGCGGCGCCGTCGGTCATCGCGACGCCGGCGTGCTCGCGGAACCACTCGCCGAGGTCGCCGGTGAGGCCCGTCTCGCGGAAGTCGAGCAGCGCGATGTAGCTGCCCTCGGGCACGATCATCCGCACGTTGGGCAGCTTCTCGTCGACCAGCTGCGCGAGCATCCGCCGGTTGCCGTCGAGGTAGTCGACGACCTCTTCGAGCCACTCGCGTCCGTCCGTGTACGCCGCGGTGTTGGCGATCGCGCCGAGGGTCGAGGTTCCGTTTCCCGCCCAGAAGCCGATCCGAGCCCAGAGCTCGACGTCGGCGTCGTTCGACAGGATGATCTGCGCGCACTTGAGCCCGGCGAGGTTCCAGGCCTTCGAGGCCGATGTCGCGGTCAGGGTGTGCGACGCCGCGGCCTCCGACACCGAGGCGTAGGGGATGTGCTGAGCCGGCGCGTAGACGATGGGTGCGTGGATCTCGTCGGAGAACACGCGCCCGCCCGCCTCCGTCACGACAGCCTCGATCGCGAGCAGCTCGTCGCGGGTCGCGACGGTGCCGAGGGGATTGTGCGGGTTGCAGAGCACGAGCATCTCGCCGCCGTCGCGGAACGCCTGTGCCACGGCATCCAGGTCCATGACCCAGCGGCCGTCGACCTCGATGCTCGGCACCTCGATGACGCGACGGTCGTGCATCGGCGGCACGAGCAGGAACGGCATGTATGCGGGCGTCGGCACGATCACGGCGGCTCCAGGCGCGGTGAAGTTCTCGATCGCCAGCCGGAACGCGGCGATCACATTGGGAACGTGGTGGATGCGGTCGGCGGGCACTTCCCACCCATACGAATCGGCGTACCACTGCGACGTCGCCTCGGAGAGCTCGGTCTCGACTCGGGCAGGCAGGTATCCGGTGAGGCCGACATCCACAGCATCCTTCAGTGCCCCGCTGATCGCGGGCGCGAGTCCGAAGTCCATCTCGGCGACGAAAGCCCCGATCATGTCGGGGAAGGTGGTCCATTTAAGGCTGCCGGCGTTTCGCAGGTCGTGTTCGGTGAGCAGATCGAAGGCGCCGGATGTCATGACTCAATCCTTTCACCCGACCGGGTGCCTCGGCCCGACCTGCATGCCGAGATCACAGATGCATGCGGAGAACGGCGAATCGGACCTGCATCCGTGATCTGAGCCTGCAGCTGCACTCACGGAAGCCAAGCCCGGCCCGAGATCACGTCGATACGATGGGGCGATGGCGCATGCGTACACCGGCGACGAGCTCGTGGCCCGACTTCCCACGGCGCTCTCCCGGCTCAGCGAAGTCGCCGAGTACGACATCGAGCGGATGCGGGCTATCGCGCTCGAGGAGGGGCTGGAACACTTCCCTCGTTCGCGGATCGACGACCGGCGCTCTCTGCGACTTCAGCACTCAGAGGATGCCGTCGGCGTGAGTCGAAAGCTGCGCTCCGCGATCTCGAAGGCGCTCGGAAAGCCGACCGGCACCGACAAGGTCTACAGCTCGGGTCCGTTCATCTGCGAGCTGCGCGTGGACGACATCGTCACGGTGGCGGCGCGTCCGCAGCGGTCGCTCGAATCCGTCGGAGCGGCAGTCGTCGCCTGGATGTCGGGGGTGCCGTTCTCCGAGTGGGCGAATGCCGAAGGCGCCGGCATCATGCATCCGACCGAGCGGCTGATTCGCGCGCCGCTCGTGCACGAACGTCCGGAGCGCATGTCGTTCGCCGTCGACCTGGGTGCGGGACTGCATCCCGTCGGCGTGGTCGTGAACGATCTGCCGCAGCGGCGCGCGGCGCTCGCCGAGTACTTCTCAGGGTTGATCGGCGAGGCCGAGGTGCCGCCGCCGTACATCACCGAAAGGAAAGCGTGGATGCGCGGACAGCGCCAGGTGATGCTGGCCGGCTACCGCAGCGGAGGCAATCACTCGTTGACGTTCATCGACGACGATCGGGGAGAGGTCACCTGGTGACCCGCAGCGGCTCGACCTGCAGGTCGAGATCACGGATGCATGCCGAGAACGGCGATTCGGACCTGCATCCGTGATCTGAGCCTGCAGCTGCGCCTGTGCCCGCAGCACCGGCCGCCCGACACGCGCCCCACCATTGAGCCCCCTCGCCACCCGTGCCAGGATTGCCCCGACTCGGCTCACCGGGGGCGGGGACGAAGGGAATCTCATGCAGCTGGCGATGATCGGACTCGGCCGGATGGGCGCAAACATCGTGCGCCGACTCATGCGCGCGGGACACGAGTGCGTGGTCTACGACGTGAACGCGGATGCCGTGCAGGCGCTGGTCGCCGAGGGAGCCACCGGCGCCGACAGCATGGCCGACCTGGCGTCGAAGCTCGAGGCGCCGCGGGCCGTGTGGATGATGGTGCCCGCCTCGCTCACCGGAACCGTGGCCGACCAGGTCGCGGACGTGCTCGACGAGGGCGACATCATCATCGACGGCGGCAACTCGAACTACCGCGACGACGTGCGGCGGGCGAAGGCGTTCCGCGAGCGCGGCATCCACTACGTCGACGTCGGCACGAGCGGCGGCGTCTTCGGCCTCGAGCGCGGCTACTGCCTGATGGTGGGAGGACCGGATGCCGCGGTGCAGCGCATCGAGCCGATCCTGCGCTCGGTGGCCCCGGGCGTCGGCGAGATCGAGCGCACGCCCGGTCGCAGCGGCGACCTCACCCCCGAGGAGGAGGGCTACCTGCACTGCGGTCCCTCGGGTGCCGGACACTTCGTGAAGATGGTGCACAACGGCATCGAGTACGGCATCATGGCGTCGATCGCCGAAGGGCTCAACCTGCTGCACAATGCGGATGCCGGAGTGCGCGAGGCCGAGCACTCGGCCGAGATCGCCCCGCTCGAAGAGCCGGAGTTCTACCAGTTCCCGATCGACACCTCGAAGGTCGCGGAGCTGTGGCGCCGGGGTTCGGTCATCTCGTCGTGGCTGCTCGACCTGACCGCCGCCGCGCTCGCCGAGAACCCGAAGCTCGACGGTTTGGCCGGTCGGGTCTCGGACTCGGGGGAAGGGCGCTGGACGGTCAAGGCCGCCGTCGATGTGGGAGTGCCCGTTCCGGTGCTCGCGGCGTCACTGTTCGAGCGCTTCGCGTCTCGCGATGAAGACCACTTCGCGAACCAGGTGCTGTCGGCGATGCGCCTGCAGTTCGGCGGACACCAGGAGCTGCCTGCCGGCGATGTGCTGGAGGCGGGTGCGCGCAAGGCCGAGTCGGAGTGACGGCCCCCGGTCGTTGATCGAGGCCCGCGGAGCGGCTCCTTCCCGGTCGTTGAGCGAGGCCCGCGGAGCGGCTACTTCCCGGTCGTTGAGCGAGCCCGGCGGAGCCGAGCGAGACGAAACGTGGCGAGGTTTCGAGGTCGGCTCGCGACGTTTCGTCTCAGTCGACTTCGTCGTCTTCGCTCAACGACCGGGCTTCGGTCGTTGAGCGTGGCACGCGGGGCGGCTCCTCCCCGGTCGTTGAGCGAGACGAAACGTGGTGAGGTGTCGGAGGTCGGCTTTCGACGTTTCGTCTCAGTCGACTTCGTCGTCTTCGCTCAACGACCGGGACTCTTCCGGTCCGTTGAGCGAGGCCCGCGGAGCGGCTCCTCCCCGGTCGTTGAGCGAGCCCGGCGGAGCCGAGCGAGACGAAACGTGGTGAGGTTTCGAGGTCGGCTTTCGACGTTTCGTCTCAGTCGACTTCGTCGTCTTCGCTCAACGACCGGGAGGCGGCGGTCGTTGAGCGAGCCCGGCGGAGCCGAGCGAGACGAAACGTGGTGACGGGTCGAGGTCGGCTTTCGACGTTTCGTCTCAGTCGACTTCGTCGTCTTCGCTCAACGACCGGGTACCGGACTCAGACCAGCGCGGCATCCACCCGGTGATCGTTGCCGGCGTGCACGAGGGCGTCGATCCGGCGCTCGATGGCGTTGAACTCCGGGGAGTTCACGTCGCGCTCGCCGGGGAGGTCGACTGTCACGATCTCTCGCACGTGCCCCGAGATGCCGTGGGCCGTGCCGCCCGCCATGACCATGACGCGGTCGCCGAGGTAGACGGCCTCTTCGATGCTGTGCGTCACGAACAGCACGGTGATGCCGGCATCCCGCTGGATGCGCTGCAGCTCGTGCTGCATCTCGGTGCGCGTGAGCGCGTCGAGTGCGCCGAACGGTTCGTCCATGAGCATCACCGACGGAGTGTTCGCGAGCAGCCGCGCGATCGCGACGCGCTGCTGCATGCCGCCCGACAGCTGGTGCGGGAAGGATGCCGCGACGCGACTGAGTCCGACCGAGTCCAGCGCGGCGGTCGCTCGCTCCTTCACGACCGCGCGGGGGAGGCGAGCCTGCCTCGGGCCGTACTCGATGTTCTCGCGCACCGTCAGCCAGGGGAACAGCCCGTAGTCCTGGAAGACGACGCCCCGGTCGGGGCCGGGGCCGGTGACCTCGGTGCCTGCGACGGTGAGGGAGCCCTCGGTGATCGTCTCGAAGCCTGCGACCATGCGCAGCAGCGTCGATTTGCCGCATCCGGAGGCGCCGACGATGCAGACCACTTCGCCGGCAGCGACCGTGATGTCGACACCGTCGACGGCGGCGATCGGCGAGCCGGGGTAGCTCTTGCCCACACCGGTCATGACGATGTCGGCGGCGTGCTGGGGAGGAATGCTCATGCGATCTCTCACTTCTGGATCGGTCGGCGCCCGAAGGCGATGGCGAAGATGAGCGTGAGCAGGCGGTCGGCGATGAAGCCGGCCAGGCCGATGACGACCATGCCCACGATGATGAGGTCGGTGCGCGACTGCTCCCTGGCCTGGGTGATGAGCGCGCCGAGACCGGTGCTGATACCCACCGTCTCGCCGACGACGAGGATCACCCACGCGAGCCCCATCGCGATGCGCATGCCGCTGATGATCTGCGGTGCGGCAGCCGGGATGACGACCTTGTAGAGCGACTGCAGGCGGGGTGTGCCCAGCATCGCGGCGGCTTCGAGCAGACGCCCCGGCACCTGGTGGACCCCGCTGATGGTGTTCAGCAGGATCGGGAACACCGCGGCGATGAACACGAGGAACACGGTGGAGCGGTCGCCGAAGCCGATGATGAGCAGTGTCAGCGGCGCCCAGGCGGTGACCGGGATGGGGCGCACGAGGTTGATCGTCGGCTCCAGCATGCGGAACAGGAGCTTCGATCGGCCCATCAGCACGCCGAGCGGCACGGCCACGGCGACCGCGAGGCCGAAGCCCTGCAGCACGCGCAGCGTCGAGGCGCCGAGGTGGCCCCACAGAGTTCCGCTGAACGAGTCGTCGTAGACGCCGCCGATGGCGAAGTCAACACCCCTCAGCGCGACCTCTCCGGGGGTGGGCAGGAACGTCATCTTGATGTCGAACGGCAGCGTCCAGGCGTTCTGCACGCCCAGGTGCCAGCCGATGAGGATGAGGATCGGAACGGGAAGCGCGATGGCCCATCCGAACGACAGGCGGCGGCGCGGCCGGGCGGTGCGGATGCCGTCGGGCGGTGTCTCGGAGTTCGCGACGCCCTGGGGCGGATCGGCGAGTGCGGTCGTCGTCACGATCACTCCGTCCGTGCGGTCTCGACGAAGCTGGCGTCGGTGAGGAGATCCTGGTCGACCTCGGCCGAGACCTGGTCGAAGGCGAGCATCTCCTCGCTCATCGCGGCCAGCGTCGAGAGGTAGTCGGCGTCGAGATCCCAGCGCGGCCAGATGTTCTCGATGGCCAGGTCGACGATCGCGGGGTCGAGGGCGAACTCCTCGACGAGGCCGTCGGCCCAGGCTGCGGTGTCGTCTGCCATGTGCTCGACCGCCGCGACGTGGGTGTCGACGACGGACTGCACGAGCTCGGGGTCGGACTCGATCAGGCTGTTGCTCGTGGCGAGCACGATGTTCGTCTGTCCGATCGGGGTGTCGTAGGCCGACATCAGCTCGTGAGCGCCGCCCTCGATCGCGATCGACGGGCCGACCTCGGCGGAGATGAACGCGTCGATCTGCCCGGAGGCGAACGCGGTGGCCATGTCGGCGAAGGGCAGATTGACCAGCTCGACGTCGCTCGCGGGGTCGATGCCCTGTGCCTCGAGCGTGCGCTTGAGGAGGATCTCCTGGGTGGCGCCCATCGGGAAGCCGACCTTCGCCCCCATGAGGTCGTCTGCCGTCTCGATGTCTTCCGTGGCGACGATGCGGGTGCCGCCGTCGGCGGCCGAGGCGACGATGCGCACATCCTGCTTCTCGGCGACGCCGGAGATGACGGATGCCGCGCCGGTCACGCCGAAGTCGACGGAGCCCGAGACGATCGCGTTCTTGATGTCGCTGGAGGTGTCGAAGAGCACGATCTCGACGTCGATGCCCTCCTCGGCGACCTCCTCGTAGAAGAACGGGCTGAACAGGTGGGGCTGCGCACGCAGCGTCCCGATGGTGACGGACTGTCCGCCGCCGTCGCCGCTCTCGGAGTCGGCGGACGAGGATGCGGCGGAGCAGCCGGTGAGCGCGAGCGCCGCGGCGGCGAGGGAGGCGACGGCGAGCGACGGCGTGCGGAAGGAAGCGCGGGAGGGAGTGCGGAAGGTCATGTGTTCTCCTGGTGTGGGCGGGGTCAGGCAGGACGTCTGGTGCAGAGTCGGGCGGTCTGGTGCAGGGGTCAGGCGGTCACGGGGAGTGCGGATGCCGCGCGATAGGCGCGCCAGCCGCCGAAGGCGGTGATGTCTCGTTCGGTGAGGTCGACGGATGCGGTGAAGCCGAGTGCCGACGAGCCGTCGGAGAGCTCGATCTCGCCGAGCGCGAGAGGAGCGGCGATGCTGCGCAGCAGCGTCGACAGCGCGAGGGGCGACAGGCGCCACAGCTCGCCGGGGAGCTCTGCGCCCTCGGTCGAGCGGATGACCGCCGGTCGGTCGACAGCGCCTTCGACCAGCAGCATCCGGAACCTGTCCGAGGTGCGCACCTCGCCGATGAGCCGGGCGCCGAGAGCCTGCAGCTGCGGGTTGAGCGGTTCGCCGCTGAGGTGCGCACCGAAGACGGCGACGTCGACGCCCGGGACGTCGAGCGCGGCATCCGGCTCCGACTCGCCGAGCAGGCGGGCTGCGAGATCGAGTGCGACCTGGTCGTGGAAGGTCGGCGTCACGATCGAGATGCCGAAGTGGCCCTCGCCGGCGACCTCGCCCGTCGGCACGGCGACGGCCGCCATGTCCATGAGGTTCACGAAGTTCGTGAAGGTGCCGACGGCGCTGTTCACGCCGAGCGGGTCGGCCGCGACCTCGGCGACGGTCGGGTGGATCGGCGCGGTCGGGATGATCAGGGCATCCGTGCCGTCGAGCACCTCCCGGGCGAGGAGCGTCGCGGCGGCGACGGCCTGCTGGGCATCGATCACCGTCGTGCCGTCGATCTCTCCGGCGCGGGCGGCGATCGTGGCGACCGAGGGATCGGCCTCCTCCGGATGTGCGGCGAGGAAGGCGCCGTACGACCAGGCCCGCTCGCTGACCAGGCCGCCGCCGTAGAGGAGCCGGGCGGTGGCCAGGAACGGAGCGATGTCGATCGTGCGGGTCTCGGCGCCCAGCGCCTCGAAGCGCGCGATCGTCTCGTCGAACGCGGTCAGGACCGCCGGTGAGAGAGAGGCGAGGTCGGCGCGTCGGGGCACGGCGATCACCGGTCGCGGAGGTGCCGCCTGCGGGGCGTCGAGCGCCCACGGCCTGCTCTTCGGATCACTCGACGACGGGCCTGCGACGACCGACATCACGCGGGCGGCCAGGCCGGTGGTGCGGGTGAAGACCGAGACCGTGTCGTACGAGGGGGATGCCGGCAGCACTCCGTCGAGGGGCAGCAGTCCGAGGGTGGGCTTCACACCGAGGATGCCGTTGAAGGCGGCCGGGACCCGCCCCGAGCCCGCGGTGTCGGTGCCGAGCGAGAAGTCGACGAGGTCGTGCCCGACGGCGGCGCCGGATCCCGAGCTCGATCCGCCGGAGACACGCTGGGGGTCGAGCGCGCTCGTGACGATGCCGTAGGGGCTGCGTGTGCCGACGAGTCCCGTGGCGAACTGATCCATGTTGGTCTTGCCGACGAGGACGGCACCCGCGTCGAGCAGCCGAGCGACGACGGTCGCGTTCTTCGCCGGGACCCGGGCGAAGGCGGGGTGTGCGGCGGTGGTCGGGATGCCGGCCACGTCGATGTTGTCCTTGACGGCGAACGTCAGACCGGCGAGAGGGAGAGCCGTTCCCTCGGCGACGCGGGCGCGCACGCTCTCGGCATCCGCCTGGATCTCCTCGGCGCTGCGGCGGGTGATCCAGATGCTGGCCGGCGCCGCGTCCAGCGCGGTCTCGAGTGCCGCGATGTTTGCGGAGACGGATTCGGAAGAGGAGAGGGTGATCATCGGTGCGGGTCCAATCCGGGGTTCATGTGGGAGATCTGCATGGCGCGGGCTGCGCGGGCCTCGACGATCGACTGCGACTGGCCGACGTGTGTGCGCAGGAAGTCTCGGGCTTCGCGGAGGCGCCCGGTGAGCACGAGCTCGAGGATCTCGAGGTGCTCGGTGATGGTCGCGTCGACCCGGTCCTGGGTGAGGTAGTCGTGCATGCGGATCGGGCGGATGCGGCGGTTCACGCGCTCCAGCGCACCGACCAGCTCGCGGTTTCCCGCGGCGCCCAGGAGCGCGAGGTGGAAGTGCTCGTCGGCGTCGACGAAACCGGGATCGGGGGTGATGCCCGCCTCGAGCCGAGAGATCCAGAGGTCCTGCTCGGCGGTGAGCTGAGCCCGCTCATGCGTGATCGTCGGGTCGTCGAGGGCGCGATCGATGCCCTGCGACTCCAGCAGGATGCGCAGCTCGTAGAGGTCGGTGAACTCCTCGAGCGTGGGCATGTAGCGGTACAGCGCTCCGTCGCGCTTGACGAGGAGGCCGTCTGCTTCGAGTCGCGCCAGGGCGTCGCGCACCGGGGTGCGAGACAGCTCGAAGCGCTCGGCGACGTTCTCTTCGGTGAACCGGTGGAAGGGCGAATACGCCGCGGTGAGCAGCTCGGCCCGCAGCTGCTCATAGACGCGGATGCGGGCGGGACGCCGGCGCTCGGAGCCCGGATCCTGCGATGTGGCCAATGATGTATCCATTGATGGACATCGTTCGGTATCCATGTTTCCGCGGTGTATCTGCGTCGTACTCCCCGCGTTACGTTCTTCTCACATCCGCGCGTCCCCGGTCGTTGAGCGAGGACCGCGGAGCGGCCCGAGACGAAACGTGGTGAGGTTTCCGGGGTCGGCTCGCGACGTTTCGTCTCAGTCGACTTCGTCGTCTTCGCTCAACGACCGGGCGTCGGTCGTTGAGCGAGCCCGGCGGAGCCGAGCGAGACGAAACGTGGTGACCTTCCGGGGTCGGCTCGCGACGTTTCGTCTCAGTCGACGTCGTCGTCTTCGCTCAACGACCGTGCGTTCCCCGGTCGTTGAGCGAGGACCGCGGAGCGGCCCGAGACGAAACGTGGTGAGGTTTCCGGGGTCGGCTCGCGACGTTTCGTCTCAGTCGACTTCGTCGTCTTCGCTCAACGACCGTGCGTTCCCCGGTCGTTGAGCGAGCCCGGCGGAGCCGAGCGAGACGAAACGTGGTGAGGTTCCGAGGTCGGCTCGCGACGTTTCGTCTCAGTCGACTTCGTCGTCTTCGCTCAACGCCCGTGCGTTCCCGGGTCGTTGAGCGAGGCCCGCGGAGCCGAGCGAGACGAAACGTGGTGAGGTTGCGGGGTCGGCTCGCGACGTTTCGTCTCAGTCGACCTCGTCGTCTTCGCTCAACGACCGTGCGTCGGTCGTTGAGCGAGGACCGCGGAGCGGCCCGAGACGAAACGTGGTGAGGTTCCGAGGTCGGCTCGCGACGTTTCGTCTCAGTCGACTGCGTCGTCTTCGCTCAACGACCGTGCGTTCCCCGGTCGTTGAGCGAGCCCGGCGGAGCCGAGCGAGACGAAACGTGGTGACCTTCCGGGGTCGGCTCTCTACGTTTCGTCTCAATCGACGTCGTCGTCTTCGCTCAACGACCGGATCAATCCGACTCGAGAGCGCGGCGCAGCGCCTCCGCCGCGAAACGCGCCGCGGCGGCCGTCCCGAAGGTGACGTGGAACGCGGGGTCGCTCTCGTACATCTCGGCCATGCCGAGCACCATCGCTCGGGAGTTCTCGGCATCGCCGGCGTGCGTGGGTGTTCCGGGGATCTCGGCGAACCAGGCGAGGTGCGCGGCGGCATGCTCTCGAGCAGCCGGAGCATCCGCCGGGTGTCCCGCCTCCTCCAGCTCGCGCCACCGGGCGACGAGCGCCTCGGCCCGTTCCTTCCACTCGCGCTGCGCGCGCACGGACTTGCCGTGCCACCACTGATTCGACGCATCGAAGGCGTCACGCCCCCACCGTTCGACGACCTCTGATTCGTACGCGTCGTTGAACCCCTGCAGCATCACGTCCATGCGAGGCTCGAGTCCCTGCTCGCGCATCGACAGGGTGTGCTCGACTGCGGCGATGCGGCGGTCGACCGCATCCCGTTCCGCCGCCAGCTGGTCGAGATGCGACCGCAGTGCGGCGACCTCGCTCGTGGGCTGAGCCGGTGCGTCGAGCGCCGAGGCGATCTCGGCAAGACCCATGCCGGTGTCTCGCAGCAGCAGGATGCGCTGCAGCCGCGCGACCGCGTCGGGTCCGTAGTAGCGGTAACCGTTCGCGCCGATGCGGTCGGGAGGGAGAAGCCCGATGCGGTGATAGTGCCGCAGGGCGCGGTCGGTGATGCCCGCCCGTTCGGCGAGTTCGTTGACGGTCCACTCCATCGAGCGCTCCAGAGGTCGGATGGTGGTCAGACGGTGCGGGATCCTCCGGGCCCGAGTCCTAGCCTCGGCAACGCGATGGCCAGGATCTCGGATGCCGGAACGTGCACCGCCTCGGCCGCGCTCCGCCCTGTCTCGTCGCGGTATGCCTCGACGATCCGGGCGCCCGCCGCATAACCGGCACCGGTCGGCAGCCCGACGGGCGCGGAGTCGAACATCCGGGCCGTCGCGTCGCCCAGCACCCACGCGGCGAAGTCCTGCATGCCGGTGACGTCGAGTCCGCTCGCGACCTTCGCCAGCACAGCGTCGTCAGTGCGGGTCTCGTCGGCGACGAAGTGGGTGTACCCGGCATCGCCGTAGAGCTCGGTCGCGAACACGTCGGCGAGACCTTCGGACACGACGTGCTCGCCGACCGTCACGGTCGCCGGATCCCACACGACCCCGCCGGGCGAGTAGCGCACGTTGTGGTGCAGCTCGTGCACGGCGATGGCTTCGAGTTGGTCGAGCACTCGGGGCGTGGGCCAGAGGGTGAAGCTGATGTATCCGCTGATGCCGCCGAAGCCCGAGAGGCCCTGCACCTCGTCGACGAAGTGCAGGTTCGTCGGGTCGCCCAGCACGAGCAGCACGGTCAGGTCGGGCACGGTCAGGTCGGGGACGGATGCCTCGAGGGCGGCGATCCCGTTGTGCAGCGCCGCCTCTATCCGTGGCCAGGCATCGGCTGCGATGAGAGCATCCAGCCCTTCGCGCAACTGACCGGTCCGGCCGTCGGCGTCGCCGTCCGTCTCGAAGCCGAAGTTCTGTCGGTGCACGGACGCCAGGTCGGGTCCGCCGGGGATGAAGTGGTACATGCCGGCCATCGGCTCCCACATCTCGCGGACGAGGTCTTCGCGTGACTCCGAGGGTGCGTCGAGGATGCGGGCGGTCGCTGTCGCGCTGTCGATCAGGGTGAGGGTCATGTCGATCGAGCGTAAACACTGACGCAGGGGCAAGGTCAACCCGAGGGGCGAAACGTGGTGACTTTGCGAGGTCGGCTCGCGACGTTTCGTCTCAGTCGACTTCGTCGTCTTCGCTCAACGACCGGGACCTTTCGGTCCGTGGAGCGAGGCCCGTGGGGCGGACCCCCGGTCGTTGAGCGAGCCCGGCGGAGCCGAGCGAGACGGAACGTGGTGACTTTGCGAGGTCGGCTCGCGACGTTTCGTCTCAGGCGACTTCGTCGTCTTCGCTCAACGACCGGGGGTGCGGTCGACGTCGGCTTCGCTCAACGACCGGGGGTGCGGTCTACTCGCCTTCGCGAAGCACCGTCTCGACGGTGTTGCCGGAGTAGTCCTCGAGCACCGCCACGACGCGGCTGGTGTTCGAGGCGAGCTGCGGGCTCATCGCCGCGAGGGTCGTGCGACCCCGGATGATGTACGGTCGCGGCCCCTGGCTGTACGTCGTCGCGAAGTTCAGCGGCTGCCCGTCCTCGAGAATCGTGAGCGTGCTCCAGTCCGATGCTGTCGGTCGGGTGATCACCATGCTGCGATCGCCGAAGGTCACCGCCTCGGCCGGGTACGCCTCGATCGTGGTGTCGACGAGTGCGCCGCGCAGCGTCGCCGCGACGTGGTTGCCCTTCGTCGCGATCTCGATCACGTACTCCGTGCCGTCCTGCGGCAGGCCCGTCAGGGTCGCCGTGGTGCGGTTCGGTTTCACGCCCGTCGTGGCGAGGGTCTCGCCCGAGGTCGAACGCACGGTGATGTCGGCCGCGCTGCGGCCTCGCTCGGCCGCGGTCCACGAGACGGTCAGCTCGTCGCCGGTCTGCTCGGCGGTGATGCCGGTGACGGCCTTGGTCACGTCGAAGCGCTGCGTCGCCGCGTCGCTGCGAGTGCCGTCGGGAGACACGGCGACGAGGCGCAGCTCACCGCTGCGGGCCGGCATGTTCTTCACGTACATGCGCTCGTCGTAGCCGCCCACCAGGAACTCGTCGTCGAGGAACAGCTCGTACCGACGCACGTCGTCATACGACTCGAGATCCCACGAGACATACGCCTCACCGGTGTCGGGCAGGTATTCGTCGACGGCCAGTCCGCTCGGTGCATCCGGCGTCTGCGAGGTGCCGTCGAGCACGCGCAGCGCGCCCACGTTCACCTGGTAGTCGGCGATCGGCGCGGCTCCGGCACCCGCGGTCAGACCCAGCGTGATGATGCGGTCGCCCTCGTGGGCGCCGAGGTCGACGCTGGCGGTGGTCCATCCGTCGGTCGCCCGGCCGCTGTCGGCGACCGGCAGCTCGACGACCTCATCGGGTGCCGAGGCGAACACTGCCGCGACCCGCAGCTCCGAGTCGTCGGTGCGGGGCTTCGTGTAGGTGAGCTCGACGGTCGACGTCGAGGTGACGTCGAGGTCGGTCTGGAACAGCCGCACCGTGGCATCCGCATCGAGCGCGCCGCTCAGCACGAGCGAGTTGCCGCCGGTGTAACCACCGACCGGCTGGTACGAGAACCGCTCGGCCGGGACGTACTCGGGGCCGTAGTCGAAGTCGGCGACTAGGGGCGTCGCGCTCGCCGAGTCGATCCACCACTGCCAGGTCGTCGGAATGTCCTGGCGGTTGATGTCACCCCACTCGGCCTCGCTCGTGAGCGCGCCCTCGGTCCAGTTCGCCAGCCCGTGGCCGGTGTTGAACGATGTGGCGAAGGTCGTGCCGTCGATGACCGACCGCTCGGCGATGTACTTCGAGACGCCGTCCCATCCCTCTTCGGGGGTGGTCGATCCGGTCGACGAGCCCGTCCACCAGCGCCGCTCGCGGTCGAAGACCTCCCACTGCATCGCGTCGTCGGTCTTGTTCGCGTAGTCCGACGAGACGAAGTCGGCGCCGAGCGTCGCGATCGACGTCTTCGGGACGCCGGTCTCGTCGAAGATCTGGTCGAGGTCGTATTCCTGGTCGAACTGGTCGCCGCCTGCTTCGACGCCCGTGTACACGGTCTCGTACGGGTCGAGCCCGAGCGACACCGCGTGATCGCGCGACGCCGTGAGCATGTCGGCGTTCCACCAGTAGTTGAGGAACATCGAGTCGGAGACCCGGCCCTGCTCGGCATCCTGCACCCAGGGGCTGTTCACGGCGTTGAACTCGTTCTGGTACCGCAGCTCGCCCGAGGGGCTGTCGGTCGAGTCGTACCACTGCACGTACACGCCGCCGGCGCGGAGCGCCTTGATGAACTCCTTGTACACGGGCACATCGGCCGCGGCGACCCCGGCCGACTCCTCCTGGTTGATGAAGTACCCGTCGAAGCCGAAGTACTCCGCCATCTCGATGAGCTTGTCGGCCACGGGGAAGCCGCCGTCGGCGTCGCGCACGAGCAGCTCGCGGTAACTCTGGTCACCGCGGTCGTTGGTGGAGAAGAAGATGCAGCCGAGCGAGAGTGCGCCGTTGGCGTGGGCGGCGTTCGTGTAGGCGGGGTTCGGCAGGTTGAGCATCCCGAACTCGAACCACTTCTGCGTCCACTCCAGTGAGGGGTCGTAGAGCTCGGGCGGCGTGCCGGCGCTGGCCATACCGTGCCACGGCGCGTAGATGTCGGTGTACTGCCAGAAGTTGAAGAGGTACTGGCTGAACTCGTTGGTCTGCTGGTGGCTCTCGAAGAACGCGTTGCCGTAGTCGCCGGCGAGGGTGAGCATCTGGGTGTCGGCCGACAGCTCGGGGTTGCGCTGCGACTCGGCGTTCGGGTCGTTGCGCTGCTGCAGCGGCACATGCGATCGCAGCATCTCGGCGTAGGGGTCGGATGCCGGGTCCCAGTCGAGCACATCGGGTGCGGTGTACCCGTGCTGATAGGGCTGGTTGGCGCCGACCGCGCTCTCGCCCTCCCAGGGCAGGGTGTCGGAGGCATAGGCGCCGGTGGCCACGAGAGTCAGGGCGACGGATGCGCCGGTGGTCGCGAGCGCGCAGCGGCGAAAGCGGGCGGTGCGCGACGGGGTGCGGGGTGGGGTCATGACGGTTCTCCTCGTTGAGCGTGTCGATGGGGTCGTGTGCGAGCGGGGTTCCTGGGCACCTGTGCGAGTGAGGGCGATCAGTGGATCGTGACGGGACCTCCCCGTGCCGAGTCGAGACGGATCTCGCGGGTGAGATCGCCGACGGTGATGCGCACCCACGATTCCGGCACGTCAGACGCGCGCACCGCGGGTGCCCGCACGGCGGATGCCGCAAGGTCGAGGCGCAGTCGCAGGTCGCCTCGCGCAGGAATCTGCTCGCGCATCACTCCGACGAGCTCCTGCCGACGCGGCAGCACGATGCCGCCCCGTCGGTGCACGAAGACGGGCAGCACCGCGGTCACGGCGGTGTCGTGCGGATTCGTCACGGTGACCGAGACGGCCAGACCGTCGCTGTGGGCCTCGACCGACAGATCGGATGCCTGCGGCTCGGCGTATCCGGTGCCCGCAGCGAACGGGAAGAGAACGGGGTCGGGCACGTCGCGGTACACCGACGAGGCGTCGTGACGGTCGTTGTGGTGCACGGGCACGACACCGCTCGATCGCGGAGCCGTGAAGGGGAGGCGCCCGGTGGGCGAGCGCACGCCGAGCAGCACGTCGGCCACCGCGTCGCCGCCGTGCGGGCCGGGGAAGCCCGCCCAGGCGATCGCGGTACCGGCATCGACCAGAGGGGTGAGCACGTGCGGACGCCCCGCCACCACGATCGCCGCGATGGGGGCGGAGGTCGCCGCGGCCACCCGGCTGATCAGCGCGCGCTGCTCGGGTGGCAGGTCGAGGTCTGCCAGGTCGACGCCCTCGCCGCTCGTGGCAGCCGCGACGGAGGCCAGCGCGCCGTTGTCGGCGAAGTCGTCGTCGTACGAGCGGTGGCTCGTGCCGCCGACGACCAGCACCACGGCATCCGCGTCTCGGGCCCGCGACTCGGCCTCGTCGAGATCGTTCGTGACGTGCACGGTGGCGTCGGGCAGCGCTCGCCGCAGGGAGTCGGCGATGCTCGGTGCGCCGTCGCGCAGCGGTGCGACGTAGTCTCCGAGCAGAGCGGTGTGATCGTCGGCGAACGGGCCGGCGACGAGGATGTCGCCGATGCCGTCGGCAGACCACGGCAGGGAGGCCCTCTCCAGCAGCACCAGCGAGGCATCGGCCACACGACGTGAGAGCCGCTCACCGAGCTCGATCGACTCGCGCAGCGCATCAGCCGAGGGCGCAGGTGCCACCGGTTCGAGCAGTCCGAACCGGTCCTTGAGTTCGAGCACGCGCCGGCACGCGGTGTCGACCGCGGCCCGCACCTCGGGGTCGTCGGCGAACCGGTCGAGGCTGCTGAATCCCTCGTCCCAGAGCGAGAGGTCGACGCCCGAGAGCAGGGCGAGGCGCCCCGCCGCGGGCAGGTCGCCGGTCAGTGCCTCGAGGCGGTCGACGGCGAATCCGTCGGCCATGACGATGCCGTCGAAGCCGTAGTCATCACGAAGCAGGTCGCGCAGCAGTGCCGGGTTCGCGCAGCAGGGGATGCCGTCGATGTCGTTGTACGCGGCCATGAACCCGAGGGCTCCGGCGTCGACGCCGGCTCGCACCATCGGCAGGTGCAGCTCGGCGAGATCGCGCTCGCCGATGACCGACGACTGCCCGTTGCGTCCGCCCATCGACTCGCCCTGCGCGGCGAGGTGCTTGAGCACCACGGCGACGCCGGCACCGCCGACGGCCTCGCGCCCCGCGCCCTGCATCCCGTCGACGACTGCGGTCGTCATGAGCGATGCCAGCAGCGGGTCTTCGCCGAAGCACTCTTCGCTGCGACCCCAGCGCGGGTCGCGCAGCAGGTCGAGTGTCGAGACGAGAGCCAGGTGCACGCCGCTCGCGGCGAGCTGCGCGGCGACCGCGGCCGAGGCCTCGCGGATCAGGTCGGGGTCGAAGGTCGCGGCCGAGGCGAGCGGCACGGGCATGATCGTGCCGCCGAGTGCCTGGTGGCCGTGCGGGGCCTCTTCGCTCAGCAGCACGCCGAGTCCTCCTGCACGACGCACCTCGTCCTGCACGAGCGCGGCCACCTCGGCGCGGTCCTCGGGCAGGATGCCGTTCTGCCAGCGGCGCCCCGACCAGGCATCCGCTCGGAACAGGCCGTAGAGCGAACCGAGGCCGCCCCACCGATCGATCTCGCGGCGCCCTTCGTCGGTGATCCGGAATCCGCTCGCGGTGCGTTCGACCGCACGCCAGCCGAGCAGGCGCTGGTTCAGCTGCCCGACTCGCTGCGTGAAGTCGAGGCGCGAGAGCGCCTGCTCGACGCGTGCCGAGGTGTCTGGTGACGTCATCCCTTGAGCCCTCCGGCTTCGAGACCCTTGAAGAAGTACCGCTGCAGCGCCGCGAAGAACACGATGATCGGCAGCAGCGCGATGATCGTGCCGGCGGCGATCAGCTGCGGGTCGTCGGTGAACGTGCCGCGCAGTCTGTTGAGGCCCACGGTCAGGGTGAAGTTCGATTCGTCGGAGAGCACAATGAGCGGCCAGAGGAAGTCGTTCCACGAGCCGACGAACGCGAAGATCGCGACCACCGTGATCACGCCCTTCACCTGCGGCACCGCGATGTGGAAGAACCGCTGCCACGCGTTGGCGCCGTCGACGAGAGCGGCCTGATCGAGCTCTTCGGGCAGGCTCATGAAGGCGTTGCGCATGAGCAGCACGTTCAGCGCCGACACGACGGTGGGCAGCACGACCCCGATCAGGGAGTTGGTGAGGCCCATGCCGCGGATCACGAGGAACTGCGAGATGAGCACCGTCTCGATGGGGATCAGCAGCGCGGCGATGATGAGTCCGAGTGCGACGCCGCGACCGCGGAACCGCAGGCGGGCCAGGGCGTAGCCGGCGAGCGTGGCACCGACGACGTTGCCGACGATGGCCATCACGGCGACGATCGCGGAGTTCGCCACGTAGTGCAGCACCGGCACGCGAGCGAGCACGTCGGTGTAGTTGTCGAGAGTCGGGTCCGACGGCAGCAGCTGCGGCGGGCGGGCGTACAGGTCGTCGCCCTCGCCCTTGAACGACAGCGACAGCTGCCACACCAGCGGGCCGGCGAGCACGATCACCATGATCGTCAGGGCGATGTAGCGCGAGACGGATGCCGAGAGGCCGCGCTTCTTGCGGCGGCGCTGCGAGGGAGCACGCGGTGGCAACGTGGGAGGCGTGGGGGGTTCGGTGGCTCCGGTGCGGCGTCCGGCGAAGAGGAGGTCGCTCATCGGTTGGCCTGCTTCTGCTGGAAGACGAGCTGGAGCAGCAGCAGAGCGCCCAGCACGACGAACATCACGAGGCTGATCGCGGCGGCGTATCCGGTCTGCGCCTGCAGGCCGGTGCCCTCGCGCTGGATCAGCATGGTCATGGTGAGGGCCGATCCGCCGACGCCACCGGTGCCGCCGGTGAGCACGTAGACCTCCCCGAACACACGGAACGCGGCGACCGACGAGAGGATGCCGATCAGGCCCATCGTGTTGCGGACTCCGGGCATCGTGACGCTGAAGAAGGTGCGGATGCGGCCGGCGCCGTCCATCGCGGCGGCGTCGTAGAGCGAGGGGTCGATGTTCGCGAGCGCCGCGAGGTAGATGACCATGTAGTAGCCCATGCCCATCCAGATGGTCACGAACATGGCGGAGAAGATGAGCAGCCACCGGTCGGTGAGGAACGGGATGGGTTCGGAGATCACCGAGAGGGTCGCGAAGAGCTCGTTGACGAGGCCCTGGCGGTCGAGCAGGTTCGTCCAGATGAGACCGACGATGACGGGCGACATGATGACGGGCAGGTAGGCGGCCGTGCGGAAGAAGCCGAGGAAGCGCCCGGCGCCGGCCACCAGGGTCGCGAGCACGAGGGGCAGCACCACCATGAACGGCACGACCACGAGCATGTAGAGCGTGGAGTTGAGCAGTGCGGTGCCGAAGCGGGGATCGCCGAACAGGCGCACGAAGTTGTCGAGGCCGACGAACTCTCCGGCGCGCAGCAGCAGCGAGTCGGTGAAGGCGAGCTGCACCGTCGACACGAACGGTCCGACGATGAAGCAGATGATCACGAGCAGCGCCGGGGCGAGGAACAGCCAGGGCGTCGGCCCCCAGCGGTGCGTGTCGAGGGCGCGCGACCGACGGGTGCTCGCGCGCCGCCCCGGCCGGCGGGAGGCTGGGGCCTCCCGCCGGGTCGGAGCGTCGATTGCTGACGTCATCGTGTCGCGGCCAGCCGGTTGTTCGAGTACTCCACGGATGCGTCGAGAGCTTCCTTGGCGGTCTTCTCGCCGAGCACGGCGAGGGCGATCTCCTCGCGGAGCGTCGCGGCATCCGGTCCACCCGAGAAGGCTGCCGGCCACCAGACCACCGCTTCGCGCACCTGCGCTGCGGCTTCGAGGCGCACGGCCGTCGCACCGTCGCCGTCATCCTCGGTGTAGTACGGGTCGTCGAGCGTGCCCTCCGACGAGGGGAAGACCGATGCGGCCTGCGCGAAGGCGAGCTGGTTCTCGGAGTTCGTCACGTACTTGGCGAACTCGCGGGCGAGCTCGACGTTCTCGCTGCCTGCGTTCACGACGAGCGACTCGATGTACATGTTGGGGCTCGAGTCGTTGATGCGCGGGCCGATGCCGAGCGAGTCGAAGACGTCGGGAGCCGATTCCTTCAGGTCGTTGTAGGTGTACGAGCTGCCGGGCAGGTAGGCGAGGCGACCGGCCTTGAAGTCGTCGACCTCGGCGGTCTGCAGGTTGTTGAGCGACTCTTCGGTGAGGCCGGCCCCGGCGTACAGGTCGACGAAGCGCTGCACGAACTCGACGCCCTTGTCGCTGTTGTAGGTGAACTCGGTGCCCTCGTCGTTCATGAGGTCGACGCCGTATTCGCCGAAGTTCTCGATGGCCGGCATGCGCGCGATCATCGACGCCTGCGGGCACGTCGCCGTCAGGGTCTCGGCCTGTGTGAACAGCTCGTCGTAGCCGGTGGGCAGCGTCGCGGGGTCGAGGCCGCACTCGGTGAACAGCGCGGTGTTGAAGAACGACGGACCGGTGTTGAGGTACCACGGGTAGCCGTAGGTGCCGCCGCCGAGGCCCTCGAACGTCATGGCCTCCCATGCCTTGTCGAGATAGAGGTCCTCGGCCTCGGCGTCGCTCGCGGCGATGTCGTCGAGCACGCCGGCCTGGGCCAGCGTGTACGCGGCTTCGGGGCCCATATCGACCACGTCGGGCAGGTTGCCGGCTGCAGCATCCGCCGACAGCTTGTCCTGATATCCCTCGGCCGGCGCGTCGACCCACTTGATCTTCGCGTCGGGGTTCTCGTCTTCGAAGGCCGCGATGAGGTCTTCGAAGTACGGGGTGAACTTGTCGTTCTTGAGGTTCCAGGTCTGGAACGTGATCTCGCCCGCGGTGTCGCCATCGGCACCCGGCGTGGCGCCGGCGCATCCGGCGAGCACGAGCGCGCCGACCCCGACTGCGGCGGTCAGGGCAAGAGGTCTTCTCATCGTCATTGAAGGTTTCCTTTCGAAGGTCCGCGCGGTCATCGCGCGGAGGTCAGGCGGAGAGTGCAGAGCTGGTACGGAGCGAGATCGAGCAGCGCGCCGGAGGCGGCGGTCGCGCGGGCATCCGTCTGCAGCGCGAGCCGCGGGCCGTCTGCCGGAGCCGGGCGCTCGAGTAGATCCGTCTCGGCGACAGTGCGGTCGCCCAGCGCAGGATGCACCGAGAGGCGTGCCGAGGCGCGGGCACCCTGCGTCTCGTAGAGCCGCACGATCACGTCGCCCGAGCCGTCCTCGGCGAGCTTGATCCAGTCGATCACTGCGTGCCCGCCGAGCAGGTCGAGCGATGCCAGTGTCGGCAGGCCCGGGTGCGCCGATTCCGGGCGGGCGAAGTGCCGAGCCGCCTCGGCCGCGTCGGGCAGCGAGGCGTCGGGGCGCACGGCCCACGCGAACCGGTGGATGCCGAGATCGGCGTCGGGGTCAGGAAAGCGTGCCCCGCGAAGCAGCGACAGCCGCACGGTGGTGCCGATGCCCGACTCGTCGGTGCGTGCGTCGGCGCCGGCGATCGTCGAGGCGAGCACCGCCGCACCACGTGTGCCTTCTGCGACGTGCACGTACCGCTGCAGCGCGCCCTCGAACATCGCCTCGTCGCCCGCGTCGTTGGCGTGCAGCGGGCGCTCGGAGTTGCCGTACTGGGCCTCGAAGCTCGCCGTGCGACCGCGAATAGCGAAGGGCACGGCGACCTTGAGCAGCTGCTCGCGTTCGCGCCAGTCGATCTCGGCCTCGGTCTCGAGCTGTTCGGCGCCCGCGCGCAACCAGGTGGTCGCGGTGAGGTGCGAGTCTCCGAACGAGCGGACCACGCGCACACCCACATCGTCGCCGTCGCGCACTGTCTCGATCTCGGTGACGTCGTGCACGGGGCGGGGGTGGCGCAGCACGTGCCGGTCGAGGTCCCACGCGTCCCAGCGCACGGGCTCGTCGCGGAACAGCACGAACTCGTTCAGGCGAGCGCCGCGGGTGATGTACTCGGTGCCGTTCGCGGTGCGCAGCGAGGTCGCGTGTCCGGTCTCGTCGAACTCGACGCGCAGGATGCCGTTATCGAGGACGGTGCGCTCGGCATCCTCCACGACCTCGGTGGCCGTGGAGAGGTTCTCGGATGCCGGGGCGAACGCCCCGGCATCCTGCAGTCGCGAGGTGGCGCGCTCGAGCAGCTCTTCGAGGCGCGCCTCGGTCTCGGCATAGAAGTCGCGGGCCTCGCGGTGCACCCAGGCGATGGAGGTGCCGGGCAGGATGTCGTGGAACTGGTGCAGCAGCACGCCCTGCCAGATCTCCTGCAGCTCGGCCGCGGGATAGGTGGCGCCGGTGAGGATCGAGGCGGCGGCCGAGGCCTGCTCGACCTCGCGCAGCAGTGCCTCGGAGCGACGGTTGCCGCGCTTCATCGCCTGCTGCGAGGTGAGCGACCCGCGGTGCAGTTCGAGGTAGAGCTCGCCGTGCCATACGGGCGAGATGGCCGACGTCGAGGGCAGGTCGCGCAGCTCCTGCTCGGCGTCGCGGAAGAAGTCCTCAGGCGAGCGCGAGGTCACCCGGGGTGCGCCTTCGAGGTCGGCGAACCGCTGCAGACGCGAGGCCATCTCGCGGGTGGGTCCGCCACCGCCGTCGCCATAGCCGTAGGCCAGCAGGGCGTGGGTCGCGATGGCCTTGTCCTTGAAGTTCGAGACCGTGTGCGCCAGCTCATCGGCCGTGACGCTCGCGGCGTAGGTGTCGGCCGGGGGGAAGTGCGTGAAGACGCGGGTGCCGTCGATGCCCTCCCACCAGAAGCTGTGGTGCGGGAAGACAGTCGTGTCGTTCCACGAGATCTTCTGGGTGAGGAAGACATCCGACCCCGAGCGCCGTGCGATCTGCGGCAGGGCGCCGCTGTAGCCGAACGAGTCGGGCAGCCACACCTCGCGGCTGTCGAGGCCGAAGCGGTCGGCGAAGTACGCCTTGCCGAGCACGATCTGCCGCACGAACGATTCGCCGGCCGGGATCACACCGTCGACTTCGACCCACATGCCGCCGACCGGCACGAAGCGGCCTTCGGCCACATAGCGCGAGACGCGCTCGAACAGGTCGGGGTAGTGCGTCTCGAGCCAGTGGAAGTGCTGGGCAGACGTCATCGTGTAGATCAGGGTCGGGTCGCTGTCGAGCAGGGCGAGCGCGTTCGAGACGGTGCGACCGAGCTTGCGCACTGTCTCGCGCAGCGGCCACAGCCAGGCCGAGTCCATGTGCGCGTGCCCCACCGCGGTGACCTCGAGGGTGCTCGCGTGGGCGGGCCGTGCCAGCAGCGGTTCCAGCACCGCGCGGGCGGTGACGGCGGATGCCACGGCGTCGCGCTCGTCGTAGATGTCGAGCGCCTCTTCGATGCCGCGCAGCAGTCGCCAGTAGCGGGGGGAGTCGGGAGTGAGCGTCTTGACGAGTTCGCCGCACACGTCGAGGTCGACGGCGAACTCGTAGACCTCGCGGCGGAACACGGCCAGCTCGGCCGTGCGCAGAATGAACTCCTCGAAGTCGGGAGCGCCCTTCTCGCCGTGCTCGGTGACGACGAAGGGAGGAAGGCCCAGAAGCAGCGGGTTTGCGGCGGCCTCGATGTAGAGGTCGACCGAACCGTCGTCGTCGCTCGCGATGGCCGGATGCGTGTTCGTGCCGTGCACGCGCACCCAGCGCTGCTTGGGGTGCAAGCCCTTCACCGGCACGCCGTCGCGCGAGTGCACGAGTGCCTCGGCGTGGCCACCCACCGAGTGGTCGAACCAGCCGAGGTCGAACAAGAGTTCGACCTCGCCCGACACGTCGGCGGGAATCCGCCCCTCGACGTGGAACCAGCGCGTCGCCCAGGCCTGGCCCCACGGGCTGCCGACCTCGAAGGGCGAGTACGACGCCGGTGCGCGCCCCGCGTCGTCGCCCAGGCCGAGGGCATGCCGCGCCGTGACGGGCTCGCCGTCGTCGGCGACGAGCCAGGACGACACGTCGACGTCGGCGACGTGCTGATGGATGAGCGGCGCGATTCGGTCACGTCGCACTCGCGTGAGACGCTCGAAGGTATCGCGGAGGTGGTCGTGCATCGGGGCCCTTCTTCGTCGGAGGTTGCTGTCCAGACTATAACGCTTTAGTTGGAGCGCACAACAAAGCTCTGATACACCGGTTCTGTGGTGGCTGGTGGTGCCGCGTGGCTAGCCTGAGGCATCCCGGTCTCAGCTGTGGGGCCGGGAACATGCCCGCATCGAAGGAGATCGGCGAGATGAGACCGCTGCGCTACGCGATCAACGTCACGCTCGACGGCTGCGTGCACCACGAGGCGGGCGTCGCGCCCGATGAAGAGCTGATGGGCTTCTGGACCGCCGAGATGCAGCGGGCGGATGCCGTGCTCTATGGCCGTGTGACCTACGAGATGATGCAGTCGGCCTGGCGTCGCCCGGCATCCGGAGTGTGGCCCGACTGGATGGAGTCATGGGAGCATCCGTTCGCGGATGCCCTAGACCGGATGCCGAAGCACGTCGTGTCGAGCACGCTCGATGCGGTCGACTGGAACGCCGAGCTGGTGCGCGGCGACCTCGGACAGGCGGTGCGCTTGCTCAAGGCGCAGCCGGGTGACGGGCTGTCGGTCGGTGGCGTGACGCTTCCGTTGGCGCTGGCCGAACTCGGACTCATCGACGAGTACACGTTCGTCGTGCATCCGGTGCTCGCGGGGCATGGGCCGCGGTTGCTCGACGGATTGAGTGAGCGGGTGCGACTCGAACTGGTGGAGCGGCGGGAGTTCGGGTCGGGAGCGGTGATGCAGCGGTACCGGTCTATGGGCGGTGCTTGATCACTCTGGGACAAGGGCTCACCCGCTACCGCGAGTCGGGGCTCGACGCCCCGATCAACTGGTCATGGCGTCCGAGAATGGCCGTCAGCTCTGGTCGAGAGCGACGTCATCGCGGTGGTGCCCGTAGAACTGCGATTGGCTGCGCATCACGTCACGCATCGACGCGTCGTTGCCGACCCCATAGACGGTGCCGACAAAGTCCAACTTCCGTTGGATTTCCCAGATCTCATCGTGACGGTCAGCCGGCAGAATGTGGGCCGGGTTCCCCACGGCGACCCAGCCGATCGGCACGACCATCCCAGGATCGACGGTGGTGTTCACCTGGACGACGCCGTTGATTCGCACCTCGGCACCTGCACCGATCACACTCGCTGGGAACAGCGATGCCCCGGTGGCGATGAACGCCTCGTCTTCGATGGTGCTGCCGTTGATGTGCGTGTGGGGGCCGACCATGACGGCGGCTCCCACCACTGCGGGGTGTGTGGCCCTGCCCCGCACGAGGGCGTGCTCCATGATGACGGTGTCTTCGCCGATGGACACGAACCCGTCTTCACCGCTGAGGACCGCACCGTGGAGCACGCGAGCACCGGCAGCAACTCTGACGTCACCGACGAGCATGGCTGACGAAGCCACGTACGCCTCCGGATCGACCGACGGTTCGAGGTCGCGGTGTCGAATCAACATCTCTCACTCCCGATCGGATCGGTCATCGTCGCCCAGTTCGCGAAGGGGCGAGGTCATATCCCCTCCGGCGTCGCCGGTGTTGACCGTTCCGTGCGGTTCGAACAGCAGCGCCTGAACCTCGTTCTCGGCCTTGGGGCAGTGCTCGACACCCTTGGGGACGACGAAGATGTCCTGGGGCCCGAGAACGACGTCGCGGTCACGGAGCTGAATCGTCAACTCGCCGCTCACGACGAGGAAGAGCTCGTCTGTGTCGGGATGCGTGTGCCACACGAACTCGCCGTGAAGCTTGACGACCTTCACGTCGTAATCGTTGATGCTGGTCAGACGGTGGGGCTGCCATGGGTCCGAGATGGTGGACAAAGCCGCCAGCACATTGTGAACGTCGTTACTCATGGCTCCACCGTAACGATTCCACCTTCTGGGTCTTCCCACCCGGTCAGGGCCCGGGGCGGCTTCGACGACGACGAGCTGATGCGCCCCCGGACCGCCGAGATGCCGCTCGAGGCGGCCCGTACCGGTCGACCTTCTGATCGTCGGTGACGCCGAGCATGAGCGCTGCGGTCGTGTTCGTCGTGCCGTAGACCATCCCGATCCCCATGACATCGCGGAGCCGCGGCATCTGCTCGAACGGGATGACGTGACGGGCCGGCGCTCGCATCGGGTAGACGGCGCCCTCGGCGTTCGTCCACTCGCCTTTGATCATCTGGTCGTAAAAGACCCCGGCGAAGGACCGTGCCATGTCGTCGATGTACTCGGCCGGCACGTTCGGGTTGTCCTTTTTCGTGAAGTGGAACGAGATGAGGTTCATCGCCGCGCCCGGGACGATCCAGTGGTTCCGGGACGCCGGGTTCATCGTCGCGAGAAGACGTGCACCCTCGATACGGAGTCGCGAGACGAGTATGTTCCAGAACGCCTCGGGCAGCAGCGCCGCCTCATCGACGCACGCGAGCGCCACCGTCGAACCCTGGATGCGTCCGACGGCCTCGGCGTTGTGTGCACCGATGACATGACCTCACGCCTCAGGATGCGGGCTGAGAGTGCGCCGGACGTGTAGTGGATCTGCGCGCGAGACGCGGACCGCTCGATCTCGTCAAGCCTCATCCGGAGTCTCACCGCGGTATATGTCCGCGGCTACCCGCCGCGAGATTCACGGCACGCGCCTCGGTTGCGTGTTTCGTCTCTGACCGGTCAAAGGTCAGACCGGCGTGGTGGCAGATGTTGGTGACGGATCCGGCGCTGATGTCGATACGGCGAGCGATTTCGTCGTGTGCGTGTCCCGCGGCGTGGAGCGCGAGGACTTCGGCCTTCTGGTATTCGGAGATCGCCATGGTCGTTCGCCTCGACTCGGGCCTCTTGCCCTCTGCGACATGCGAATGTAATCTAGTATGACAAGATGACAAACACGTCATACGCGAAAGGAAGATCATGGCAGTATTGAACGTCCGACTGGACGACGACGTTTACGAGAGGCTGAGGCACCTCGCGGAGGCCGAAGGCGCTTCCATCAGTGAGTTCGTCCGCGACCGTCTGCTCGAGTTTGTAGTCCCGGTCTCGGTGGAGCACGGCGACGAGCCGGCACCGGAGTCGTTCTCAACGAGGGACCGCCTCGTCCTGTCGTTGTTGCACAGGATTCTGGGTCGTGTACTCCCCGAGGACGCGAACGGGGAGGAAGGCAAATTGGAGGACCAGCTTCAGAGGGCAGCGATCCTCGAGTCCGGCTTCGCTGGCGAGTACTGGCTCGAGGTGGCAGGCTTTGAAACCGAGCTTTCGCTGCAGGATTGCAGGCGGGTGGTCGACATCCTCGAGATGTTCCGGATCATCACCTTCAGCGTCGAGCGCCTCCAGAAGAAGGGGGAGAAGCTCGACGAGGGGCTGCTTTATGGACTGCGCTTTCGCGGTTTCGACCACAACAACGCGCTCGAAGGACACATGGCGCGGTACGTCCGGTACCAGATGCGTGATAAGAACCGGTGGTCCGAGCTCCAGCCTCAGGCCGAGGCGGCAGACAACGGGAACTCGCACATGCGCATGCTTGAGGCCTACATGCGGATGCTCACCGAGTTCCGGAGGATCATGAAGCCGCGTGAGCGTCGTTTCGATGTCGATGCCTACCACCTGACGGTTGAAGAACTCCGTGCGATTGATGCCGCAAGCATCCACCCTTCTAACCGCTGATCCCGGCACATCGAAGCCCCGGTGTTCTCTGCGTGAGGGCCGGGGCTTCGGTCTCGGCGGACTTGTCCACCATCTACGTTCGATCGTGCACCAAATGCGGCTTTTGCTTATTTTTGAGCTATCGAACACGCCGTGAAATCTCACCACACGAAGGAACCCATTGATCGAACAAGCGAGCCCGGTGCCTGCCGCACTAGACCATGACCTCTTCCAGTGGTTCGCCGAGATCTGGATTCCCACCGCTCTAGGCCTCGTCACAGTATTTGTGTCCGTCGTCGCACTGGTCATCTCACATCGCGCAACTCTCCTCGCCAATCAGGTTGAGGAGCAACGAGTAGCGGCTGAACACACCCGCGATCGCCGGGCAAGCGAAGAGCGCATGCAGGACATGGCGGTGACGGAAGCGCGAGCGTTGACGCGCTGGGTGAACGCTGCAGCGAAGACCCATCGTTGGAGGCGCGCCGAGCTAGACAAGGTGAGCGAATCTGTGCATGGCCCGACGCTCGAAGCAGAGGCGCGTGTGTTGCTGGAGCAAAGCCTTGTGCCAGGGGCGGACGAACTCCTTGAACTGGTCGAGCTGGAAGTCGATCACCTCTACGACTACGTACCTGACGAGATGTACATGCCGGACCGCCGCGTCTCTGGCGACATCTACGCCCGCAGCAAATTGCTCGAGGGGGTAACGCCGTATCGGAGGGTGCGGGTGCTCTCGTTGATTCGCCTCTGGGCTATCGATCCCGCCGGCGCTATCCCGGATATCGTCTCTGCGCTAGACCACGCCGAGCGAAGCCCCGAGGACTACTGGGACTATCGAAAAGGTCTATCGGAGACGGGGCTGCCTCCGCTGTCAGACCTTCCTCGACCGCCTGCGAGATTTGAGCGGCGTCGCGCGTTCTTCGTTGAGAGAGGGGTCGTGACGCAACCTCCAGAGGTCGAGTCCTAGATTCTGTGATCTAGGACCAACCGCTGGAGGCGTTCTTGGGGCTCCCGAGAGTCATCGCCTCGTCGGAACTCCGCGCGGTCTTCCTCGCCGGATCGTCGGCTTAACCCGGATCGCGGCCTTCGCGACCACGATCATTCGGAGTTCGTGTCGGGGGCGGGGATGCAGAGCTATCGGCCGCGTCTGTGAGCGTGCCGGCGGCAGAAGTCCGGCGAGTTTCTGACAGCTCGGACAATACGCAGCCCTGCGGACATGTACTGCACAAAAGACGTCCGCGAGAGAGGCTTGCATCGATGAACGACAACGAGCTCGGAACGCTACTGCGCGATGCCGCACCGCAGGTCACGACGCCCGCCGACCTCGACGCTCACAGCACTCGAATCCTGCGAGAGGCCAGGCAGCGTCGAGGGCGTGGCATGCGCTGGGTGGTCGGAGCGGTCGCCGGCATCGTGGCCATCGGCGGGGGTTCGGTCGCGATGGCAGGTGGCGGCAACGAGACGCCGTGGGGATGGGTCGCCGACAACGTCTTCAATATCGAGAGCACCAACGGCTCGGCATGTTTCCAAGGATTCCTGGTCAAATGGGAAGGCCTGGCCGAGGACGACCCGATCGTGCAAGACGCGAAGACGATCGTCGGCACGATGGACCTCGAAGCCCTCGACCTCACGGCAGCAGAGGCTGCGGTGCGCGACGACTACGCGAATGCCGTCGACGAAGACGGTGAGCGGAGTCCGATCGAGGCCAGCGATACCGAGGTGACGCGCGACGCCGTCAACCGCGTCGTCGCCGAGACGCTGTTCGCGGAACTCGAAGCTCGCGGACATGAGATGTCGCCAGGACACGAGGTCAGCCTCTACTCGCAGTCGACGGAGTGCCGTTGATGGGCGGCGGTGAATCAGCCGCCCGGTTCGATGCCCTCATCCGCCGGAACGGCGAGGATCTGTCTCGCTACTTTCAGCGACGGATGCTGAACTCAGCCGACGCCGCTGAGGCCTATGGGGAGTTGCTTCTCACCGCGTGGAAGATCAGGCGCAAGATGCCGGCCGATGAGCTCGATGCCCGGATGTGGCTCTTCGCCACCGCGCGGAACGTGCTGCTGAACTCGCGACGCTCGCTTGCCCGGCGCTCAGCGGCCGTCCAGCGGTTCGTCGAGGATGCGCGCTCGATGCATCCGACCTCCGACAGCGACGGCCTGTCAGCGGAGGTCAGGGAAGCGATCGAGTCGCTCAGCGCCGATGACGCGGAGCTCGTGCGGCTCGTCTACTGGGATGGCTTGCGTTCGCATGAAGCAGCGGCCGTGCTGCGGATCAAGCCGTCGACCGCTCGATCTCGTCTGTCGAGCGCGAAACGTCAGATCCGCGCGAGGCTCGAAGCAACCTCCAGGGCATCGACGTGAGTCACACGGTCCGGCGTCTGCGCTTCATCCAGAGCGCGGTGAACCCCGCGTATGCACCGAAGATCGCGATGTACCCCAGCACGAGGATCCATGGCCCGGGCCCGTTCTGGTACCACCAGGCCACATAGAGCAGGAATGGCACGCTGCCCAGCGCTCCTCCGAGGCCCGCTCCGGCGTTGACCTTCCACCCGACGGATCCGCCCGCCGCGTTCGTCGACATGCGCCTGCCGATGTATGCGCCGAGCGCAGCGGTCAGACCCGAGACGATCCCCGTGATGACCGACGGAATCATCATGAGAAAGAGGATCCATCCGAGACCGGCTTGCGAGTCGGGCAGGTGAGGGATCATCATCGCCGCCTGCACGGCCGCCATCACAACTGGAAAGAGCACGAACCCGAAGACGGTGAGTGCGAGCGTCGGAACGCGCTGTGCGGATGTCTCGGCTGCCACGGATTCCCCCATGCGGCGACTCTATCCTCCGCGGCGACGGCACCATCGCGGAGAGCAGCGGCCCCGCACCTGAGTAGCCTTGTCAGGTGCCCCGCCCCCGAAGTGAAGCCGCGCGCCAGTCCGTGCTCGAGGCGATGCGCGCCGCCGTCGTGGGTGGTTCCTACGAGGCCGTGACGATCGAGGGACTCGCGGAATCCGCGGCAGTCTCGAAGCAGACGATCTACCGCTGGTGGCCGTCGAAGGCGGCGATCCTCGGAGAGGCGCTGCTCGAGGGAGAGATACCTCTCGCGGAGGCATCCGTCGCGACGAGCGACGACCTCCGGGCCGACCTGCACTCCTGGTTCTCCGCGATGTCTGCCGGGATCGCGAGACCCGAGGGTGTGGCACTCGCGCGGGCTCTGATCGCGGTGACCGCCACAGACCATGAACTCGGGCTCGCACTCAATGAGCGGCTCGCGGCGCCGATCCGGGCGTGGGTCGCTGAACGGATCGCGCGTGGTCAGGTCGACGGGCAGGTGCGGGCCGACGTGGATGCCGACGCGATCGCCGACCAGCTCATCGCCATGGCGTCGTATGCCGCACTGATCGGTCAGCCGTTGAGTGCGGAGCGGGTGGAGGAGACGGTGACGCGGCTGCTGCGGGGGATCGCGCGGTAGGACGGATAGTCGGAGGATCTGGGAACGGGGCCCTTGTCTGTACCTCTACGGAAGATGTAATATAGCCTTAACGGGACCCCTATAGAGGTACCTTCCATCAGATCGCATCAGTTCCTGACGAAAGCTTATACCCTCCCGTTCCTCGAAGGCAAAGATTAAGGAAGTGGGCCATGGTAAACCCGCTAGCGCAGGCAGTGAAGCGAGACTCGTGTCCTCTCCGGCGTTCATTCGTTGAGCGCCCGGAAGGGAGTACCGACCTCACGCCACTAGCAACTCTGCTTCGCACCGCAGGGCAGACCGGCGGAAAAGGTGGCGGTTTGCGGATTACGCTTCTAATGTCCTTGATTTGGGTGACAGCGCGACCACCGTATGTTACCAATCGGGTGGCTCCCTATTGGGCGGAGTTGCTCGGCCGAGAGGATCCTGGCGGCACAGGGGCGCGCGCAATCCGCGATGCGCTCCACGACCTCGCTGATCGAGGGTTGATCCAGCTGCGTAGTGCGGGGTCCAGGTTAGAGATCGCGCTCTGCAACGAATCTCGGCCAGAGGGTGAAAGTGGAGAACCTATTCCTTACCTTGCACCTTACGGTCTTGAGCAGTACATCCCAGTTCCCCGATCCTTTTGGGTAAGTGGTCTTGCGGGCGAGCTCTCAGGTGCTGGGGTCGCTATGTACTTGTGCTCTTTGGCGTTGACGCGGACTGATGACCCTGAGTTCTTCATCGCTGGAGCCCACTTCGACGAGCGTTACGGGATTTCTCGTTCAAGCCGCAAGCGAGGTCTCACTGAACTGATGGAGCGGGGTGTACTGACTGTTCGCGTCGAAGAATCCCTAGACTTCAACACTCATCGACGACTCAGGCGCAATGTCTATCGCCTCGCGAAAAGGTACCGACAGCCTGAAGCATGGGCTGGGCCGAGCTCGAACGATGTCGCAGCTCTCGAAATCGAGGAAGGCGCGCGGGGAGATGCTGCGATTACTCAAGGTGGTACCACTTCATTGCCCGACGGAGAATTGCTAAGGCTTTTGATCGCTTCGTTCCGAGAGAATTTAAGCAAAGACGGCAAAGATTTGTGAGAGAGCGACGCTACGTATGCGACGACTTGATGTGCCGGTCGCGGAGCCGTCGGGGATGCCTTAGGGCTGAGGCAAAACTCGCGGAGTATCCCGTCAACAGGACCGTACATCCGGTGCGACTGTTGTGAATGAGCCGATTCTGTGGTAACGTCTGCGACAGAGATCATGATCTTTAGTTCTTCGGATTCTTGCTTAGCGTCCAAAGCTGAGTGAACCACAAAGGGAAGCCAGGCGATCAAGCCCGTGCACATTGATGCGAACTAACGGGCTCGCCCCGCAGGAACGAAATGCCAGCCGCTGGGGGTCCAATCCTCAGCGGCTGGCCTTTTATTATCCGTTCCCGATCGATGGTTCGCCCGTTGGGGGGACTCCACTCCTGCGCGCCAATCGAAAGACAGCATCTTTGCGTGCAACGAAGTTCGCGTCACCGGCAATCGAACGTCGTACCGGCGTGACACCGGTGAAGCCGCATCGGAATGCTGGAATGAAGCCGCGTGGCAGTGCGTACTCGAGAGCGTTCGCGCAGCCATCGACGCCCGAACCTCCAATGCGTTGATGTTAGAACGAGCCGTAGAATCTGCTGCCGTCGCGAAGTAGACGTCGTGCCACTGGCGGCCCTCGAAGGTGATGGACCTCGTAGAGGTGCTGCTCGGTAGAGGCCTTCGCCGCCCGTCTGCCCTCGACGTGACCGCCGCCGAAGACGAAATCGGACCTTCGTTGACCGAGCTGCTCGCGGTTCTTATCCGTTCCTTGGGCACTGGTCGGACCGCCCGCGGGCACGTGCGGGCGGACGTGGATGCCGACGCGATCGCCGACCAGGTCATCGCCATGGCGTCGTACGCGGCACTGATCGGTCAGCCGTTGAGCGCGGAGCGGGTCGAAGAGACGGTCACGCGGCTGCTGCGGGGGATCGCGCGGTAAGGAACGTCTGGTCGGGTGAGGCCGGCGCTGGATACCCTTGCCCTGTACTCGACACCGAGGACGGGAGCTGAGCATGACATTCGCTGACATCACGGTCGTTCCGGTGCCGACGGAGCGCAAGGCCGCCTACCTGGACTTCTCGAAGCGCATGGCCCAGGTGTATCGCGATCATGGGGCGACCAGCGTCGTCGACTACTGGCAGTCGAGCGAGTCAGCCGACCAGTCCGACTTTCACGCAGACGGAGCGTCATTCGAATCGGGCCAGTTGAAGAGCATCACCGACCTCGCGGGGGCGAGCGCTGAGGAGTCCATCGTGGTTACAGTGACGACCTGGCCGTCACGCGAGGTGCGTGACCGAGGCGCCGCTGCCGCGACGCGAGATCCACGCGTGACCGAGACGCTCGATGAAGAGCCTGTGTTCGACGGCGGGCGCGTGATCGCTGACTGCTTCGAGGTCGCGATGAAGGTTCAGCCGAACGACTGACGGGGCTCAGCTCGGGGTGCAGTGGGCGACCATCGCGTCGGTCGCCGTGCGCAGCTGGGCGGCTGCCGCATCCATGCCGCTGACGTCGCCCGTGACGGCCTTCTCGGCCTCGGTGGCGTACGCGTCGATGCTCGTCGTCCACTCGTCGCGGAGCATGACGAACTCCGCGGGACCGTCGATACCGCGGATCTTCTCGGCTACCGCTCTGACCTCACCGAGCGCCGCCTGCGCGGCTTTGGGAGTGGGTGAGCTGAAGCTCTCGAGCACGCCGGCAACCTGCACGGCCTGACCTGCTACCTGACCGCAGGCTGCGAGGGTCGACGCCTGCGAGCATCCGGAGAGGAGGAGGATGCCGACGGCGAGCGACGCGAGCGCGGGGAGCTTCTTCATGGGAGTCAGGGTAGCGAGAGGAGATGTGAGGGCTATTGCTGGCCTAGCTATGGTTCTGCGGTACACGAGGGCGCGATGGCATTCAGGGTTTCGGGTAAAGGAACTTCCAGGCCCACATTCAAGTAGTCCGGATTCGGCTGATGCGCCGCGGATGGGGCTAGGACAGAAATCGGACCAATGCGACCGGGATCGTTGTCTCGGTGAGGCTGCACTCAGAGCGGCGAACGTTCATGGTCGTCGACAATCTTGCGGAGTCCGAGATCGAGCGGCTTCACAGCACGAGGGAGGTTCTTAGTTGCACCGAGGTGCTCTCGCAGGAGTGCGGACGGCAGGTGTGGCTTCGCTTTAGATGAGGACCTCCGTGTTGAGTTCCACCCCTTGGACCCGAGCCAGGAAGCCATCTCCTCGTAGCCGGCGGCGCCCTGCGCGTAGCGTTCCGCCGTTGCGCGATCGACCTGATTGCTAACATCGGGGCCGAGCAACCTTGCCAGCCCCGATTGGCCAACGGCGTCGAGTAAAAGTCCCTCTAGATCGGAGGCGAGGACGAAGGCGTCCCACTCCGCGAGCTTCTCGTTTAGCTCGGCCTGCTGCTCAAGCGCCGCTTTAAGGTTGGTGATCTCCCTGTCCGCGATCTCGTGCAGAACTCGCTGTTCGTCCTGCGTGAACCGTCGATCCTTTACCTTGAGGATCTCGAACAGCTTGCGCCTACCGGTACCGCCGGCCTTGTGCACACCGTCCTTATCCGTGATCACGTAAGCGCGGACATCGAAGACCTGAGCGAGGTTCAGAAGGTGGGGGATAGTGTCGATACTTGAGGCTTCGATGACGGCGATGCCCATCGCGTAGTGTCCGCCGGCTCCTCCGGTGATCCGCTCGAGCATGTAGTCCACGACCAGTTTGTCGCCATACCCCTCGACGATGATGACGGCGTTCGCGAAGACCAGCTCGCTGTTTGCGGCGTCGCAGTACCTCGTGAGGCGACCCTCGTCGGCTTCGGTGAAGTCCTGCCGCTTCGCCGTGTAGGTCACCCCGCCAGGGCTGAGCGGGAGTCTGACAATGCGGCTCACCGAGAACGAGTCCACGAGGACTGGGCTGTGGGTCGTGACGAGAAGTTGCGCATCGGCAGATATCTCGCGCAGGATCTTCGCCATCGCGCGCTGCGTCTGCGGATGAAGGAAAGCCTCAGGCTCCTCGATAACAAACACGACATTGCCTGCTGTCTGCTTGCTGCGAGAGGCGACGTAGCGAAGGATCCCGAGCACCATCGCCGACTGAAATCCGGTACCGCGCTCGGCGATGGACACCTCGATCTCGTCCTTGCTCGTGATGACCGCCTGCTGGAGCATGCCGCGCAGAGCATGCCTCGAGTCGGGGAGCTTGATGCCAAGGTCGCGTTCGCGGAATGGCAGTTCCGCTGCCACCGCGTCCACCGACTCTGTGAGAACCTTGTGTACGAGCTCCTCGACGGGCTGGATCGCCTCTTCAAAGTCTCTCTGAAGTTGGGTCTTGCGAGAACTTCCCGTTCGCACGAGGACGCCCTCGAGAGTTTCGTACAGGCGCAGCATCGACTGGTCGCTCTCGCCCTCGCCAGTCTCGCTAACACGCACCGATGGGATCTTGACGAAGCTGAACGATTCAAGGACGCGATCATAGAGTTCGCGCGCCCGCGTCGAACGTCGACTTGCGTGGTAGCTGATGCTGCCGGTACGTGAGCAGGAGATCTTGATCCAGAAGCTCCCCGGGTGATCGCGTCATCGAAGAAGTCAGCCTCGTCGTCAGTGAGGCCGGAGAACTGCACCTGGATGCTAGACATCATTCGAGGTCCACCATGGGTGTAATAGTCGTGCAATGGCTTGAGCCGCTGCAGATCTTTCTTCGCCGGATCGCTGAAGAATGTTTCGAGCAAACGGAGCAGTGAGGACTTTCCAGCGTTGTTCGGGCCGGCGATCAGCTGAAGGTTGGGGTCGATCTCCAGGCTGAGCTTCTCGAAGCCCAGGAATCGCTCGACGTCTACTCGGTCTATGTGCACGCATCGAACTTATCGACGAGCTCATCAAACGCGGCGGATGGTCGCCTACGGCGTGTTCAGCACACAAATCAAAGGAAGAACGCCCCTGCCGTTCGGGTCGGCAGGGGCGTGGTCATCGGGGTGCTTACTGCACCGACCATCCACCGTCCGATGCCAGCACAGCACCGTTGATGTTCACGGCGTCGTCCGACAGCAGGAACGTGATCGACGCGGCGAGGTGCTCGGCGGTCGCGACCGTTGGGATCGACTGCTGGAACGGGGCCAGGCGACCGGAGCCGTACTCCGACATGTTCGGAGGCATGGGGATGCCGGTGGCGACGCCGCCCGGTGCGACGGAGTTCACGCGGATGCCCTTCGGTCCGTACATGAACGCAGCAGACTTCGTGACGCCGATGATGCCGTGCTTGCTGGCCGTGTAGGCGTTGCCCGACGAGTTGCCGCGCAGGCCCGCTTCGCTGGAGACGTTGAGGATCGAGCCGCGGCCGGCCTTCTCCATGATCGGCAGCACCGCGCGCATGAGCTTGAACGGGGCGGTGAGGTTGATGGCGATGACGCGATCCCAGACGGCATCCGTGGTCTCGCCCGCGGGGGAGAAGTCGTCGTTGATGCCGGCGACGTTCGCGAGAGCGTCGATGCGGTCGCCCGCGGCGGCGATGACGGCGTCGATCGCGTCCTGCTTGGTGAGGTCACCGGCGACGGTGGTGATGTCGGCATCCGGCAGCTCGGCCTTCAGGGCGTCAAGCTTGTCGGCGGCGATGTCAGAGGCGATGACGCGTCCGCCTTCGCGGGCGATGCGCGATGCGGTGGCCTTGCCGATTCCGGATGCTGCGCCCGTGACGATCACGGTCTTGCCGGCGAAACGCCCGGCGGTGGGCTTCTCTGTCCAGCCCTCGGGCTCGTCGGCCTCGGGGATCTCGCCACCGTTGGCTGCGCGCACGAGGTCATCGACGACCGACTGCGGGAGTGCGCCCTGGCTCATCGCGACGAGCTGCTGTAGCGGCAGCCCGAGAACGGGGGTGAGGAGCTCGGGGTCGGCGCCCGTCTGCTCGAAGAGTGCGCGGATGAGTGGCCCGCCGGTCGGGTCGTTCAGCCAGTCGCCGATGGTGGAGTGTGCGGTGAGGGCCATGGTCGAGCTCCTTGAGGCTGGGTTTCGCAACGGTGCGTCTACTTATCGGACAGTATACGCCTCCATCGGGAACGAGACATTTGTGCTCCGCGTGAAACACAACGATGCATCGCACGCTTGGTGACTCGAGAACCCGAGTTGTGGCCCTGAGGCCGAACCGGGCTGGCACAACTCCCGAACACGCAAGCCTTGCCTCAAGCTGCATCGAGGGCGAGCAACCGTCGCAAACAAAGGCATCCATCTCGCCCGCTTCCTCACCTGCCCAGGGGAACTGGGGGACAGATGCTACCGTCGACGTGGTATGGCCGAGCTCGAGCAGCGTCAATACTGAGGACGGTCGCGATCGTGGAGACGGCCCGGCTGCGCTGATGCCTCAAGATCGTTTCCTGGTGACTATGGTGTCGGGGCCCCGAAGTAGAATCGAACACTGTGACGATCGAAACTGCCTCAGCCTCGCTTCCCGAAGACGTCTCACCTCCGTTGCTGGGATCTGCGGGCAACGCTACGGACAGCGAACTCGCACTCGCGGCGCGCTTCGACGAACTGCACCAACTGCTATATGTGCGCGGCGGTGTTCGACCCACAAACGCTGCAATCGAAGAGGTTGGCAAGCTGCTCCTGCTCCGGCTCTGGCTCAGCAGAGATGAGGAAGCCTCCGTTGGAGGTGTGCGTCTTCGTTCCTTGTTTAATGGACTGGTCCCGAACGCGGATGTGGTCAAATCTACGAAAGAGGCGTTCACGCGCGTGCTTCATGAGGACCAAATGTCTCTTCGTGCAGCGGACGGGTCGAAGCGCCCTCTCTGGCCCTATGACGAACCCTTCCGGCTCTCCGAGCCCGTGGTGCTGCAAACGGCGCTAACGCTGGTTGACGACATCCTGGCGAGCGGGACGCGAGTTGCGGATCCTCTGGGTACTGCTTTTGACGCGTTCCTGAGTGGTCGATACGACCATTCGGGTGGTCTGGGGACGTTCCTTACTCCGAGCTCGGTGGCTCGCATGATGGCCGAGGTCGTGCTCGAACTGCTGCCCAGTGAGGCTTTGCAAGAAGTGACATCTCCGATGATTGCGGACCCGTTTTGTGGAACGGGCCGATTCCTCGTCGCTGCGTTCGACGCCGCTGAGGAATCCGCCCGAGGCGCTGACCTGGGCGGGCTCCTCAACGGGGGAATTATTGGGGCTGACCAGTCAACCACCGCCGTCGCAAAATCGGGGCTGAATCTTTTCCTGTACGGGGCGCTTCGGCCAGCCATCTACGTTGTGGGAGACTCGATGACCGATCCGGGTCTCGCAGCACTACGCGGAACCCTTGCGGCGGTGCTGACTAATCCTCCGTTTGGGGGGGGCAAATATGACGACCCAGCTGGCATCCGACAAACCCAAACGCTCTTTCCAAGCGTGCGCCTCGGAACGTCGATTGACCCCGCGATCGCCGGTCTGGCACTCTCGCTTGATCTCCTTGGACCGGGAGGCGTCCTTGGCATCGTTCTACCTGAGGGTGTTGTAAACGGACGGCAGTTCAAGGACATCCTCGCGAACCCCGAGTTCCACGTTGTCGCCGCGGTCAGCCTGCCCACGGTTACCTTCGCGCTGAGCGGCACGGTCGCGAAAACCAGCGCTGTCTTTATTCGAAAAGTTCCCCGCGGAGCCCGAACGCTGCTCGCGCGCGTTGATCACGTGGGATTCCTGAAACAGGGGGGCAAGGCTGTTTCCGACCCGCAGGGCAGCGAGATCCAGGCGATGACCGCTGGCCTGTTGAAGGGGCTCCGATCAGCCTTCGTCGGAGACGGTATTGAGAACCTCTCGAGTCATCCGCTTGTTGCATCTGTGCCATCGAATGGGCTAATGAGTGTTGACCCAAACCGCCTGGATCCAGAGTCCGTTCGATCTCGTCACGAACTCTTGGCGGCAGGCGGTGTTCCCCTCGGGAGGTACTTGACCACGGTGAGTAAGCGCCGAGTCAAGAGAAGCGAGCGCGTCCCTTTCGTTTCTGTCCTCCATGTCGACGCTCATGGGGCGATCGACTGGGACGAGGCAAACAACTACCGTCCCGTGACGTCCGGCCAATCTGCATGGGCTGGGGATATCCTCGTATCGCTACTCAACCCGAGCAAGCTTCGAGCTGGGGTGGTAAGCCCTGAGGCCGAACTGGTGGAATGTTCGGCTGAGTTCGGTGTCTTCCATACCGTACACAATCCTTACGCAATCCTTGGCTTGCTATACAACCCACGTGTCCGCGCACAATTACGTCCGCTCGGCAGTGGGACTTCAAGTTCTCGCCGACGAATTGTGGCTCAAGACGTATTGGACCTGATTGTTCCGGCCCTCTCGCCCAATGAGTTGGTCATCTTGGGTGACCGCGTAGGATCGCATGTAAGGGCGATAGAGGCGGGTCGCACCAGCCTAACTGGGCTATATGATTCGATCTAGCGATCTGAATTTTCGCTATCGGTCGCGTGTTCGATCTCCTGCTCGGTGGCGCTGACGATGTCGCTGACGTTCGAAGCGCCTAGCTCAGGGAACAACTGATGGATGACTCTTGCGTCGGCTACAAGGTCCCCCGCATCAGTTAGGTTGCTCGGGCGCTTAGGATCGCCCCACTTTTTTGCCTTTGTTCTCCCCGCCACAGGCAAATAGCCCTCCACAAGCGGCTTGTGCCACGTCACCCGAGGGTGCTCGCGGTCGTCTAGGCTCAGTCGAGCATCGAACAATAGCACGTCAGCGAAGTCCAAATTGCCAAGGGTATTGACGACAATGTCG
This sequence comes from Microbacterium sp. AC145, assembly GCF_979258505.1. Lineage (NCBI taxonomy): Bacteria > Bacillati > Actinomycetota > Actinomycetes > Micrococcales > Microbacteriaceae > Microbacterium > Microbacterium sp. AC145. Next base: position 2,972,125 of record NZ_OZ409859.1, on the reverse strand, counting down.
TCGTCGTATCCCACGGGCGGGTGAAGCTGAAGATTGTACTGGTCTCCAGAACGTTGAGCGACGTAGCGCTGGATGAGATCTCGCCATGCAGAGTCTTGTTGTGCGTCCAGGCACCAGGCGCGTATCCGGAATGGCACCGTATCCCCGGTTGCCTCGCCGAGGGGTCTGTCGACAAGAAGATAGAACAGGTGGGGCGAGCTGAGATAGACCTCCGAGTTGGTCGCCATGCCCCGTGCGCGACGCTTCACGTCGTCAGCAAGCTTCCCCATATTGTGGTTCCATCGGGGTCGGTCGACGCCCGAAATATTTGCGGCGCTCTTCACTTCGCTACCGTCAGCAAGGTCGTCTCCCTTGCCGCGGAACCCTTGACCGGGCTCGCCCAGCACAATTGAAGCGACGAATTGTGCGATATAACCTGAATCGACCTGTGCGGATTGCCCTGTCAGAGCTGCCCACTTCTGAAGAGTTACATGCGCGCGACCAAACAGATCGATGAACAGTTGCTCCAATAGCTTCACGCGCTGGTCGATCTTGAGCGGCCGCAGAATCTCTCGCCTAGCGGTTATGCCGGATCGGATCGCTGCGGTGACATCGTCCTTCATAATTCCAGTGTATCGGCGGTAGTACCCGTTGGCATGGGTTGCTCAGCGGTCCTCGCGCTGAAGAAGGCGGTCGGCGGGTGGTCGGATTACCCCACCGATCATTCGTCCGGGAGGTTGGGCTCTGGACCTCGCCGCGGACGTCGCATCGAGCCGGCGCTCAGTCACGACTCAGCGGTGCCAGTTGTTGATTGACTGTTCTTGAAGCGGCACGCAGCTGACGCCTCAAGTTGCGCCGACGCCAGCCGGGCGAACGAGCACGCGTCCCAGATCTGCGACCCGCCCCACGACCTCCTCCGGCCCCCCGCTCACGTCGACAGCGTGGGCCACCACCACAGTCCCGGTGGCCGCGATCTCGTACCGCCGCGGCTCCACATCTCCTGACACGTAAAGCAGATGCACCTCAGACACGTGTGCCGTGACCGCGTACGCCAGTCCTTGGTAGACGTCGGCGTTCGGCGGAGAGCCGTCGCTCTCGCCCCACACCTTGTACTTCGTGTCCGCCACAGTGACAACCCGGCCGCCGCGCGAGATAACGATGTCCGGCCGCATTCGCACTTTCCCGCCGGTGTCTAACCGCCACTCCGACACCTGCAGATCGACCTCGAACCCTTCGGGCTTCAGCGTCGCCCGGAGCACCGACCCGACGAAGTCCTCGTACACCTTCGCGACGTTGAGCAAGAACGCCGAGCCGGAACTCGCGCCCTCTGTGTGCGCCCACGATGTCGCTTCGAGGATCCATTGCGCGAGGCGAAGCGCCGGCTGGTAATGCCCGTTCAGCCGGGTCTCCGCCGGCAAGGTCACCCGACCGCCAGCCCGCAGATCAGAGATCTCGGAGAACATCCCCAGCAGAGGGCCGAGTTCATCGACGACGTGAGGGGCCAGCTGCTCAAGCCGCACCAGCGCGCGCAGCGCGGCCTTGACGATTCGATTCTCTGCGACGTCCTCGGTGTAGTCGTCGTACGTCAGCTCTACCGGCACCGGGATGCCCGGCCGCGCCTTGAGTTGCCGCGCGACATCCCATCGCCCGCGGATCACCGTGCCCGTCTCCTCGACCGACACGTATCCCTTCAACAGTCCTCGCCCTGTCGCCGCGTTGACCCCCTGGATCAACGCCGATGCCAGGGCCGAGGGTAGGTCCTGATCGGCCTCGAATGCGAACGTCGCGTGGCTCAGGTCGGCCTGCACGCCCGAGTACGACGCCATGAAGATCAGGCTCCGCAGCGGCGTCTTCGGCCGCACGACCAGCCGAACTTCGTCTAGACCAACGACGCCCACTCGCGTGACGTCGGTGATGCGCCAGATTCCCGCATCTCTGGTCGGAGACACTCGGCAGAACTTCAGCTCCTGTAGACGGACTGCCTGCGACGTGCTCAGCGCGACGAATGACTCGCCCTTCTCAGCGATCTCCTCGACGCGAACGCCGAACGTCGTCGATCTCATGTCCCAGACGCTGCCACCGCGGCATCAGAAGGTCCCAGACCGTCAAGCAGCGCCTTCAGCCCGTACTTCGCGTGCACATCGACGCCGGTTCCGATGTGCCGCTCTTCGAGCAACGGCAGGATGCTCTCTTCCCACACCGCGTGCAGGTCGTCCACGCTCAGATCGTCCGGTCGCAACAGATGGCTTGGGCCCACGCGGTCTTCGCGATCGCGGATGCTTGAGTTGAGGCGCTCGAACAGCTCAGCCACAGGAAGACTCTGCGGGTGGTGTGTGGCCCAGCGAACGAGGATGTCCTTCACCGGCGCGACATCGGGGTGCAGCTCGAAGAACGAGAAGCGGCGGCGCATGGCCGAGTCGAGAAGGGCGATCGAGCGATCCGCGGTGTTCATCGTGCCGATGATCAGCACGTTTGCCGGGAGCGTGAACGACTTGCCCCCGTCATCACCCGAGCCCGCATACAGCACGTCGATGGCGTCATCGCGGTATTCGAGCAGGTAGTACAGCTCACCGAAGACCTTGCTAATGTTCGCACGGTTGATCTCGTCGATCATCAGCACGTGCGGCACATCGGGGTTCTTGCGCGCCTCGTCAGCGATCTCGCGCAGCGGACCCCGCGTCAGCGAGAACGACAACTGGCCCGCAGTATCGGTCACTGGCCGATATCCGGCGAAGAAGTCCTCGTACGTGTACGAGGGGTGGAACTGGATGCGCTTCACGACGCTCCCCGGTTTACCGAGGCGGTCCGCGAGGGCCCGGGCGACGTAAGTCTTGCCGGTTCCGGGCGGGCCATAAAGAATTACCTGTCCCCGACGGTGCAGCGCTTTCGTGGCCTTAACAAGCCACTCCTCATGCAGATGAGTCGCGGCGGCGAGCGCGGTCGTGTCGACTTCGCTCGGAAAGAAGCCGCGGGGGTGTGATCGCGCGTCGGTGCCGCTGGATGCCGTCGGTTCTTCATGCAGCGGCTCGATGACCGCTGCATCCTCCGATTGCCAAGAACTGCGCAAAGGCTCGTCGTACAGATTTACAGGCTTGCCCTCCTTCGTCTGCAGCGCGATGAGGATCTGCTGCAGATCGGCGTCAGGGTCGTCGGAGAATGCTCCGCCGATCTCGCCGATGAAGGCCGAGCGAATACGCGAGCGGTGGTCAGGAGCGACGATGGGCCCGAAGAATCCCGGATGCACCAAATAGAGGAGGGCATATCGCTGCGTCGGGAAGGCGTCGCCTGTGGTCATGACGACATCTCGCCACGCGTTGGGGTTGCTGAGCGCGTCCGCTTGTGCGTCATCATCGAGCCTGGTCCAGGCGAGTAAAACGTCGAGGATGACAGTAATGGCACGGTTGATATGCGTCTGCATCCCCTGCCCTGGATTGAAGGCGCCACCGCTAAAGGCTTCGTCGAACACACGCGGGATCTGTACCGGGTGATCCATGAGGTCAAGTATCGTCTGCACACGCTCACGCTTCTTCGCGTGTCCGATGATCCAACCGATGGGCAGAACCTGGAGAGCGATCACCTCTGCCATAAGCAGGCGCTGATCATCCGTTGCTTCGGCAAACTGCAGCTGAAGGTTGCCGATGAAGTTCTGCCCATCGGTTCGCTCGGCTGAGGCCCAAAGTGCGTGGACGTCGTGGATATTCTGCGCTGACCAAACCTCCCGCCCCGGCGCGAACGCAGAGAGCCCTTGTCGGAGACCCTCTTGGACGATGACGTCCGCGGCGGCAAGTAGCCGCCGCTGCGACTTGTCGGTAGGGAGCCAGTTCTCTCGCAAAGACCTGGTTGTCTCGTCTCGCACACGCACGCGCTCGGTACCGCTGATCCGCTGAGCCTCAACGAAGAGGTCGTCGCCGGGATACTCATCGAGCGCCGCGATGCCCGACTTGGTGATCGCCCACTCGCCAGCGAGCGACGGATTCTTCCTCAGCCAGCCTGGTGCGATGAACTCCGAGCTCGCGAACCGCCAGTTCGTGTCACCGCGTGCTAGCCCCTTCGTGTTGAGCTCAGCTTCGTGCGGCGTAAGAGGCACCCGTGCGAGCGAGGTATCCCAAAGATCGTTGATCGACACATAGTCACCGTCGGGTGCGCGCTCCGCGAGCACCTCCATCGCGACTCGGATTCGTTCCGCAGTTCTGAGTTCGTTCACCATCGGTCCCCCGCAGTTGCCCGTCACATGCTCGTTCGTCGTTCACCATATCTTTCCTCCGTGAGGCGGTTACGAGCGAGGCGCGGGCGCGTCTCGATGCGCGTGTTGTGCGCTGGACGAGACTATTTGCCTAGGCTCTTCTCTGCCGCCGCGGGGTAGCGCTCCTTGGCGGTTCCGCCCGCAGATGCCCGCTGACCTGCGTCATCACCCGCGCGAGCATCTCCACATCCCCCGCACTAAGGGACTCGAACAGATGCACTTTCACGGCCTCGATGTGCCCCGGGAACACCTTCGCCAACAGATCCCGCCCTTCGTCCGTGATCGCGACGATGGTGCTGCGCTCATCTTCCGGTGACGGCCCGCGCGTGACGAGCCCGCGCTCCTCTAAAGACTGCGCCTGATAGGTCAGCCCACTTCGGCTGTACACGACGCCATCCGCAAGGTCCGTCATCCGCTGTGAACCATCCGGCGCATCGCCGAGCCGCGCGAGCAGCTGGAACTGCACGTAGCTGAGCTTGCCGACGTCGCGCAGCTGCTTCTCGACCGCATGCCGCAGCAGGCTGCTCACCTCGGTGAAGGCGAAGTAGGCCGCGAGCTCTGTCGGGGACAGCTGAGGGGGTCGTGTGCTCATGGATCCAGTATATGTGTTGCTTCGAATTCGAAGCAGTGCTACCTTCAACTTGTTACTTCGAATTCGAAGCACTTGACGAGAGGAAAGATCATGAAGGCAGTACGGTTCCACGAAGTGGGCGGCCCCGAGGTTCTGCAGTACGAGGAGGTCGCCCAGCCCGTCCCGGGCGCCGGCCAGGTGCGGCTGCGCGTCGCAGCATCCGCTTTCAGTCCCGCCGACAACGGCATGCGTGCGGGATTCCTGCCGATCCCGGTAGTGCTCCCGCACATCCCTGGCTACGACGTGTCAGGAACGATCGACGCCGTGGGCGACGGAGTTGACGGCTTCGCCGTGGGTGACGCGGTGATCGCGTTCCTGCCGATGGCGACCGACGGCGGAGCGGCTGAGTACGTCGTCGCCCCGGCGGATGCGCTCGTCGCCGCGCCGAGCAGCGTGCCGCTCGCGGATGCCGCAGGGTTCCCCTCGGTCGCGCTGACCGCACGTCAGGCGCTGTTCGACGACGGCGGCCTCGAGGCGGGGCAGCGAGTGCTCATCGTGGGTGCCGGCGGAGTCGTCGGCAAGTACGCGATCGCCCGGGCGAAGCGTGCGGGCGCCTACGTCATCGCGACGGCCAGCCCGCGGAGTGCGGATGCCGTGCGTGCAGCGGGTGCCGACGAGATCATCGACCACACCGAGACCGAGATCCTGGATGCCGTCACCGAGCAGGTAGACCTCCTGCTCAACCTTGCGCCCATCGAGCCGGACGAGTTCACCGCTCTGGTGCGACTTGTGCGCGACGGTGGAGTCGTGGTGAGCACCACTGCTTGGATGCCGGCGCCGGATGACGCTGGCCGTGGTGCGAAGTCCGTGGTTGTGTTCGTTCGGAGTGATGCGGAGAAGCTTGCTGAGCTCGTGTCGCTGGTCGACAGCGGGCTGCTCGCCCTGGAGGTCACGCGGCGCATCCCGCTGACCGAGCTTCCGGCGCTGCATGCGGAAGCAGCTGAAGGGCCGATCGCGGGCAAGGTCATCGTCGTCCCGTAACGATCGGCACTTCGATCGCCACATTGGCCCCGGCCGGCAGTGTTCGCGTATCCGGGGCCACGCCGCGACCAGCTGTGTCAGTCGAGCGCAGCACGCTGCTCGGCGTAGGCCGCTCGGACCCGCACTCGGATCTCCTGAGCTTTCCTCGTCGGCTACGCGCATGAGTTCCAAGAGCTTCTTGTGGTGGGCCCAATGCTTCTCCCACAGCTCGGCGCCAGCGGCCGCTTCGAAGTCGATCTTTGTCGGAACGCCGCGGTCCTCGTACTCCTGCAGTCGCGCTATCCGCTCCTCGATGTCAGCGACGCCCCGAGCCGTAGGCGATAGCCGAGCGGTGCTGCGCATCCAGGTGAGCCAATGCTTGTTGCCCTTGCTCTGGTTACACTTTCCGCACGCGGGCACAAGATTGTGGATCTCAGAGATGTACCCCGTGGGCCGCTGGCGCTCCACGAGTGGGCGGAGGTGATCCCACTCCGTACTCGTGTCGCCGCAGTAGGAGCAGGTCACGCGTTCGAGCATCCCGAGAATCTTCAGGGCTTCCCGCACTTCGGCCTCCGTCGGAACCACGACGGGAATGACGCCGTTCACGAACGAGTTCGTGATGCTCGAACTGCGTCCGGTGATGCGCACTGGCTTCGGCATGGCGAACTGGCCGAAATACGTGATGGCGATAGCGTCACCGTTGGTGGCTGCAGGGGTGTCGCTCACTCGTGGGGCTCGTCCTTCGAACCGCGACGCCTGAACGTGCGCCCCGCGAGGCCTGCGAAGGATCCTGCGATCTCCTTCACACGGTCTACGCGATGAACCCTCAGAACGGTTCGATGTCGTCAAGGTCCGCCAAGATCTCCTCGCTCAACTCGCGAGTAAGTCCAGCAATGGATCGGAAGGCTCGCGCGTGGAGCGCTTCGAATTTTTCCAAGAGCGCGTGATTTTCTTCGACCGAGAACTCCTCGGCTAGTTTGAGCGAGCCCGCGGGCCTTTTTCTATAGACCTGGAACCTGAACGGCGGAATGCCGTCTTCATCGCGAGTCTTGATGTAGTACCGAAACTTCTCTGTCTCGGCCTTGTACTCCGTGGGCTCGCTCGACTCAGTCCACTGAAGATCACCCGCGTCAGTTCTGGCCAGGAGCTTGTCGAGGACGGAACCAAGTTCGCTTTTGCTGAGTGCCACTTTCGGACCCCTTCTGAAGTGAGGCAGAAAAACTGGCTGCCTCCAAAATGACCTTACCGATGCTCTGCCTTGCTGCGCGTGAAACGCTGACAACGTCCACAGCGCCTCCCTCGTAGAGCGCCTCCTTTGCGGTTCTCGCCTCGCCCACGCTCGCCTCGATCAAGTCCACCAGTGCGGCTCCGCTGAGGGTCGGCGATGCTTTGAGGTGTCCGTGAATCCTTTGTGCCTTGCGCGAGTAGTCCGCGAGGGCGATCCCGACCTTGTCCGGCTTGGTCGTCTTTACTGCCGCGTCGAGAGCGTCTTCGAGGCGCTCTAGATCCGGGAGAAGGACCAGGAGATCGTTAGAGATTAAACGCCGCCCAAGGGCGCGAGCGGACTGAGACGTGGCATTGGCGGTCCTCACGAGCTGCCAAATAGCAATCCCGAAACCGAGAATCGCCACGGCCAGCTGAAGGCCGCCGAACACGTCCGAAGGCGTCCAGACGTAGACGCTGGTCTCATGCACAGCGCGATCATAGCAAAGCTCGCGTGCGTCATACGCGAACTTGACTTTCAGCTCAACCACTCAGACCGCGTCGCGTCCCGCGACGCATCTGACCCGCTCAGGGGACGGTGGAGCGCTCCCGCCAAGAGATCCCGCGCCCCACGATCCGCCGCCCGGCCTCGTCCGCCGCCACCGGCTCGCCGACATCCGCACCGACCTCGAGCCCGACGACCGAGTGGACGATCGTCCCGTCGTACACGTGCACGAGGTTGTACCCCTGCGACGCATCATGCCCGCGGGTGGCTCCGACCGGCTGAGCCAGATCCTGACCGTACGCGCTCGATGACGCGGCCGACACGGGGATGCCCGCGAACGTGCCGAACGATGGGTGATGCACATGCCCCGACAGGATTCCCCGCACATCCGAGCCAGCCAGCACCGCCGCCAGCGAAGCCTGCTCACGCAGCTCGACCGTGACCGCGAGGTCGAGCACCGTCGGTAGCGGCGGGTGATGGATCAGCAGCAGCGAACCCTCCGGCGCTGGCACAGACAGCTCGGCTGCCAACCACGAGAGCTGCGCCTCATCGACCCGCCCCCAGTGGTGCCCGGGAACCGTCGAATCCAGCACGATCACCCGTATCCCCCCGAACCACCGCACCTCGACCACAGCATCCGAAGAGCCGCCGGCAAGCCCCAACTCCGCCCGCATCGCCCCCCGCTCGTCGTGGTTGCCCATGGCCCACACGACTTCACACCCCAGCGCATCCACCGCCGGCGACACCAACTTCCGCAACCGCCGATACGACGAAGCATCCCCCCGGTCAGCCAGATCCCCCGTGAACAGCAGAGCATCAGGGCGAAGCCCCGAAGACACCAACCGCGACAACACAGAAGCCAGGTTCGCATCGGCATCCGCCCCGCTGCCATACAGCGGCGAGCGTTCACCGGGAAGGTGCGTATCGGAGATGTGCACGAAGGTGTGCGATGGGCGAGAGTGTTCGGTGAGGATCATTTCTCTTCCAGTGAGACGACGAACAAGTACAGGACAGAAGTCAGATGGCCGCGGCAGTCGACCCGGGCACGAGGGTTCCGACGAACGGCTGCCGCACGGTCTCGGAGGAATCCGGGTCAGCATCAGAACTCAGCAGCCGCTGCATCGTCTCGACAGCCGCGGCCGCAACGGCCTCGACCGGAATCCGCAGCGTCGTCAGCCCCAGCAGGTCGGCACCGGGGAGGATGCCGTCGCACCCCGTCACGCTCACATCCCCGGGCACAGACAGCCTCGCAGCACGCAACCCGCGCATGACCGCGAGCTGCCGATAGTCCGACGCGCACATCACTGCCGTGGCCCCATTGCGCACGGCATCCAGCGCCTCATCCACTCCATCGGTCGGCGCAGCCCCCGCAGACACCCGAGTCACCGAAGCCCCACCGGCGATCAACGTCGACTCCATCGCCGACGCCCGCAGATGCTCAGCGAAGGAGACATCCTCCGCGCCAGAGAGCACCACCACCCGCCGGTGCCCCAGCGACAGAACGTGCGAGGCCAAGAGACGCCCGTGCTCCGGATCGTCATAGTGCGCGGTGTGAATCCGCTCGGCCGTCTCGACCCGCCCCGCGCGCACGATCGGCACCTGGTCGGCGAACGGCTCGAGCTGTGCGGCCGTGATGCCACCCGTCGCGACGATCAGTCCGGCGACGCGCATGCCGAGCAGCCGGTGCAGCGCGTTGACCTGCTCGGCTCCCTGCACGTCGGCGCCGATCGTCACGGTCACCAGGTCGAGGCCACGCCTGTGCGCTTCATCCTGCAGCCGCGAGAACAGCAGACCGTAGGCCGGGTTGCTCGCATCGCGCAGCATCAGCCCGACGGTGCCGGTGCGGCCGGCGGCAAGCTCGGCGGCCATCGTGTTGCGCACGTATCCGAGGCGCTCGGCCTCGGCGAGGATCCGCTCCTGGGTCTCAGGAGCGAAGCGCCCCTCTCCCTTCAGCGCCCTGGTCGCGGTCGCCCGCGAGACTCCTGCAGCCGCGGCCACATCGCTGACCGTGACGCGCAGCCCCGGCCCGCCGGGCTCCGACGAACTCACGCGCGCGCCTTCTTGGCCTTGCGGGGCGCTCCTGCGCGCGAACCTCGTCCATACACGAGATACATGGTGACACCCATGATGATCATCAGCAGCACTGTGTAGACGAACGTGATCGGCATCGCGTCGAGATTGTTCTCGCCGCGCGTGCTCTCTTGAATCGCCACACCCAGCGGCTTGAACAGCGGGTGGTAGAGGAAGATCGCCGCGTCGTAGTCGTCGAGCAGGCTGTTGAAGTTCAGCGCGGTGATCGCCGCGGCCGTCGGCAGCACGAGCGGCACCAGCACCTTGCGAAACGTCGTGAGCGACTTCGCCCCGAGGATGCGTGAGGCGTCTTCGAGCGAATCGGGCACCGACGCGAACCCAGCCTTGAGCAGGCGCAGCGTGAACGGGATCTTCACGCAGATGTAGGCGATGAGCAGCAGGATCGGCGTGCCGGTGAGCACGAACCCGCCCACGATCGCCCGCGGCTCGTCGAAGGCGGTCACGAGGGCCAGCGCGATCAGCACGATCGGCAGGATCCACGGGATGTGCAGCACGTACTCGATCGCAGTGGTGAGCAGGTTGCGGTGCTTCTGCAGCATCCGCGCCACGAACAGCAGGCCGCCGACCACGACGAGCGACGCCACGGCGCTGTAGACGACGCTGACGATGAACGGACGGATCGCCTCGGCGCTCGAGAACACGGTGATGTAGTTGTCGAGCGTGAAGCTGTCGAGGGTGATGGAACCGGCGAGGATGCTGCGCGCATCGACGAACGAGAAGATCACGATCAGCACGACAGGGATCAGATAGATCACCCACAGCAGGTAGGCGATGACGTGCACGACGACGTTCGCGAACGGGTTGCGGATCTTCTGCTTCTGGATCGGCGTCGCCACCTTCGCGACCGAGAAGTACACGCCCGACTTCTCGAAGCGGTTCATGATCGCGAGCAGGATGATCGTCGCGATGCCGAGCACGATCGCCAGCAGGGCCGCGATGTCACGCGTGATCGGGCTGCGCGAGAGATCGATGATCAGCGGCGCGACGGTCTGGAAGTCAGGCCCGCCGAGCACGAGCGGAGCAGTCAGCGCGCCGAGCCCGATGAGGAACGTCAGTACCGTCACGGCGAACAGCATCGGCTTCATCACCGGCAGCACGATGCGGCGCAGGATCGTCCAGGTCGAGGCGCCCATCAGCTTCGCCGCCTCGATCGACGCGTAGTCGACTTTGCCGAGGGAGGACGAGAGGAACAGCATGTGGTTCGTCGTGGTCGCGAAGGTCATCACGAAGACGACGGCGAAGTAGCCCGAGAACCAATCGCGGTCCATGTCGGGCCACACGTTGACCATCATGTTCGTGAAGAACCCGAACCGGCCGTAGATGAAGTTGTAACCGGCGGCCAGCACGATGCCGCCGTAGATCAGGGTGGTGGCATAGCCGAGCCAGAGGATCTTCGCGCCGCGCACCTGGAAGTACTTCGTCACCAGCACGATGAACACACCGACCACGTTGACCGTGATCGACAGCGTGACCGCCAGCAGGAAGCTGTTGCCGAGCGTCTTCAGCGCGCGCTCGCTGCCGAACAGCTTCTCGACGGCGCGGATGCTGAACTGCCCGTCGGGGAAGAAGGTGACGCCGAGCAGGGCGGCGTTCGGCAGCACGAGGAAGGCGGCGGCGAACCAGATCACGATGATGCCCGTGATCCAGGCGAGCGGCGAGCGCAGCATCGCCTTCACGCTGCCGGGGCGCCCTCTCTTGCGGATCCGCGGTCCCGCCGTCTGACCCTCGACGACAGCTTCGGTCGTCAAGGAGCCGGCTTCTCCGGTCACGGCCGCTGACGGCGGGACCGCGGGGCTTGAGGGTTTCTGGGGCTTCTGCGCATCCGACATGTCACGCCGCCGGGTACTGCAGAATCCAGCGTGGGTCGACGTCGACGCGCACCGCATCGCCCGGATTCCACTGGCGGGCGCTCGCCGCGGCAGGCACGCTGACGCGCAGCGCAGCATCCTCGGCCTTCACCGTGTAGACGCTGTGGCTGCCGTGGTACGTGCGATCGACGATGGTGCCATCGAGCGAAGCGGATGCCGTGGAGCTGCCTCCCGCTTCGGCGAGGTGCAGCTTCTCGGGGCGCACGTAGCTCTCGGCCGTGGCATCGAGCCCTGCGCCCAGGCTCGTGATCTGCGAGGGGCTGAGGCGGTTGTTCTCGCCGATGAACCGGCAGACGAACGGCGTCGCGCTGCGGTCGTAGATCTCCTCGGGAGTGCCGACCTGCTGCAGGGTGCCGGCGTCGAGCACGGCGATGCGGTCGCTGAGAGTGAGTGCCTCTTCTTGATCGTGCGTGACGTAGACCGTGGTCACGCCGACCTCGTGTTGCAGGTCTTTCAGCTGCTCGCGCAGCTGCACGCGCAGCTTGGCGTCGAGGTTCGACAGGGGCTCGTCGAGCAGCAGGATGCTGGGGGTCAGGGCGAGTGCGCGCGCGATCGCCACGCGCTGCTGCTGCCCGCCCGAGAGCTCCGACACGTTCTTCTCGAGCTGCGAGAGCGCGAGCCCGGTGCGGTCGGCGATCTCGTCGACGCGGCGACGCTGCTCGGCTTTCGACGTCTTCTGAACAGAGAGGCCGAAAGCGATGTTCTCGCGCACGTTCATGCTCGGGAAGAGCGCGTAGTTCTGGAACACCATGCCCACGCCGCGCTTCTCGCTCGGCACGCGCGTCACGTCGCGGCCGTTGATGTGGATGCGCCCGCCGGTCGGCTCGACGAACCCGGCCAGGGCACGGAGGGCCGTGGTCTTGCCGCATCCGGACGGACCCAGGAGGGTGAAGAACTCACCCTCCTGGATCTCCAGATCGAGGTGCGAGACCGCGCGGTGATCGCCGAACGCGACCTCGACATCTTCGAAACGGATCATGCTGTCTTTCCGGCTGGTTGGTGGAGCGGGGTTCGGTTCGATCAGCCGATGTACTCGAGCGTGACCTTCTCGACCCAGGCGCCGAGGTTCTCGCTCACGAAGCCGAAGTCGATGTCCTGACGGTCGAGGGTGCCCATGAGCTCGACGACCTCGGGGTTGGCCTGCTCGACTGCGCCCTCGTTGACGGGCATCGCGTTGAACTCGGCCGCGAACTCGCCCTGCACCTCGGCGCTGCCGAACCAGTCGATGAACTCCTGTGCCTTGTCTTCATTGCCGGTGCCGTTGATCTGCGCGATCTGCTCGGTGACGTACGGCACTCCGTAGTCCGGAACGATCATGCCGGTCTTCGTGCCGTACTCCTCGTCGCGAGCCGCGATGCCGCTCGAGGGCAGCACGCCGTAGTCGACCTCGTCACGCGTGATGCGGGCGTAGAGGTCGGTGCCCTCGACCGCGGGCGAGCCGTTCTCGTAGTACGACTTCACCACGTCCCAGCCCTCGTCGCTGACACCCAGGTCGCCGTCTTCATCGAGGTGACGCGACAGGATGCTGGCGAGCACCAGCTGCGGCGTGGCCTGGCCGAGTGCGGGGTTGACCTCGTAGCGGCCCGCGTACTCCTCGGTCCAGAGGTCTTCCTCGTCGGAGGGAGCGTCCGTGATGGTGTTCTCGTCGTACACCGTGACGATCGCCTGCTCGACGAGCGGCCAGAATGCACCGTCGGCCGGGTCGCCCGCGTCGGCGGGAACCTCGCCGCTCCACTCGGGCTCGTAGGCGGTGATCGCCTCTTCGGCCTTGAGCTGCTCGAAGAACATGTTGTTCAGACCGAAGACCACATCGCCGACCGGGTTGTTCTTCTCCGCGATGATGCGGTTGGTGAGGTCGGCCCCGCCGAGGCCCACGATCTCGATGTCGATGCCGGCCTCGGAGGCCTGCTCGGTGATCCACTCGCCACGGCCGTCGCTGTTCGAGTTCGTGTAGACGATGAGGGTCGCATCCGACCCGCCCTCGCTGCTGCCGCCGCCGTCGGATTCGGTGCTTCCGCCCGCGCATCCGGTGAGGGTCACGGCCGCCACGGCCGCGATACCCAGGAGAGACCAGCGCTTCTTTCGGATGTCGACCATGGTCGCCTTTCTCGTCATCGAGGTGAGTCTGAGACTGACTTTACCTCGGTGTTGTGGTTTCCGTACAATGATCTGTCTAATTCTTAGCCGCGTTCGCGCGACCGCACCCAAGATAGGCGGCGGAGATGAACTGTGGGGGAGCGCGGGGTGAACACCGGGAGGGGCGTTTCGTCTCGCTCGGCTTCGCCGTGCTCGCTCAACGACCGGTAGAGGTGTCGGTCGTTGAGCGAAGGCGACGAAGTCGACTGAGACGAAACGTGGTGGGTCGATCTTGGGAGGGTGGCGCGTTTCGTCTCGCTCGGCTGCGCCGTGCTCGCTCAACGACCGCGGGGTCGGGGTGGCGCGGTTCGCTTCGCTCAACGACCGGGGATCAGAGTGTCGCTGATCAGAGGTTAAATCCGCAGTGGATCGCCGAGGCATCCCGCATGACGATCCTGTTACAAAACCGCCTCTCCGCACGATCCTCGACTAGAAAAGTCTCACCAGTACAGTTGTACATTGCACTGTCATGGGGTTCTATGGAAACCATTCGCAATGGCGCAATCGACAGAAAGGTCTGGTCTCGTGACCGCATCTCAGAGGCTCCCCGCATTCATCGCCGCGGCTGCCGCATCCGCTCTGCTCATTACCGGTTGTTCGGCCGGCGGGGGCGCACCCGACGCCTCCCAGCCAGGCACCGACGGCACGCCCCAGACCGGTGGCACGGTGCACATGCTGCAGAACGCCGACTTCTCGTACCTCGACCCGTCCCGCGGGTTCGACGGTGGAGTCAACGCGTTCTACCGCCTGATCTACCGCGGTCTCACCATGCAGGCCGCCGGTGACGCCGACGACCCGAACAAGATCGTCCCCGACCTGGCCGAGAAGCTCGGCGAGGCGTCGGAAGACGGCCTGACGTGGACCTACACGCTCAAGGACGACATCTTCTTTGACGACGGCACGCCCATCACCTCCGAGGCCATGAAGTTCGGCATCTCGCGCTCGTGGGACCCCCAGGTCGGCATCGGCTCGCCCTACCTGCGTCAGGTCATCGACGCCCCCGAGGACTACCAGGGCCCCTACGTCTCGGGTGACCTGCCCACGATCGAGACGCCCGACGACAAGACCATCGTCTTCCACCTGAAGAAGCCGTTCCCCGAGTTCGACAACGTGCTCGCGCAGCCCAACGCCGTGCCGTTCCCCGAGGGCACCGGCGCCGGCGACGAGTTCATCAAAGATGTGATCGCCTCGGGGCCGTACACGCTCGCCGAATACACCCCCGGCAGCTCGATCGTGCTCGAGCGCAACGAGTACTGGGACGACTCGACCGATGACGTGCGCAAGGCCTATCCCGACAACTGGGAGTTCGAGATCGGCATCGACCCCGCCACGATCGACGAGCGCATGATCGCCGGCCAGAGCGACGACCAGAACGCGATCTCGGGCACCGTCAGTGCGGCCACTCTTCCTCGCCTGCAGACCCCGCAGCTGAAGGACCGTGCGATCACCGCGGATGCCTTCTGCACGACGTACATGTCGATGAACACCACCAAGGCGCCGTTCGACGACGTGAACGTGCGCGACGCCGTCAACTGGGCCATCGACCGCTCTGCTCTCGTGAACGCGAGTGGCGGCACGCAGCTCGCCGACCCGGCGTACACGATCATCCCCCCGGTGGTCTCGAGCTTCAAGGACTTCAACCTGTGGGAGTCCGAGGGCGACAAGGGCGACACCGAGAAGGCGCAGGAGCTGCTCGACGCAGCCGGCCTCTCCGACGGATTCGAGTTCACCCTCGACATCCGTTCGCAGCCGCTCATGCAGGGGCAGGCCGAGGCGATTCAGCAGGCTCTCGAGCCGCTCGGCATCACGGTCAACCTCAACGTGATCGACACCTCGATCTACTACGAGACGATCGGCACCCCGGCGCAGCAGAACGATGCCGCGATCACCGGATGGTGCCCCGACTGGGCCTCGAGCGCCAGCACGATCATCCCGCCGCTGTTCGACGGCCGGAACATCTACGAGAAGGGCAACTCCAACCTCGCCCAGATCAACGACCCGGCCATCAACGACCGCATCGACGAGATCACCGCGATGACCGACGTCGACGAGGCGAAGACCGCGTGGGGCGACCTCGACGAGCAGATCATGGGTCTCTCGCCCATCGCTCCGCTCGTGTTCAGCAAGGCCATCTTCCTGCCGGGTGAGAACATCGCCGGCTACTACCCGAGCACCAGCCTGACGGACCTGACGATCATCGGTCTCAAGGACCCCTCGAAGGGCTGAGCATGACCTTCAGCTCGACATCGCTCGAGTCCGAAGCCACGCCGGCGGGTGACTCCAGTCTCGAAACGACACTGGAGTCACCCCCGGCCTCTGGCCGGCGGCTGCTTCGCGCGTTCCTGACCGACTGGGGAGCCATGCTCTCCAGCGCCTACATCCTGCTCATCATCCTGATGGCGATCTTCGCGCCGCTGCTGACGATGCTGAGCGGATGGGGTCCGTACCAGTTCGACCAGTCGGCCATCGACCCGAACCTCGGTGCCATCCCGATCGGACCCTTCGGCGGCATCAGCGCCGAGCACTGGTTCGGCGTCGAGCCCGGCAGCGGTCGCGACATCTTCGCCCGCATCGCCTACGGTGCCCGCGTCTCGATGACGGTCGCCCTCTCGGCGACGCTCCTCACCACGGTGATCGGCACCGTGATGGGCCTGCTCGCCGGCTACTTCGGCGGACTCATCGACCTCGTGATCTCCCGCGTCATGGAGTTCCTGATGGCGTTCCCCGCCCTCATCTTCATGATCGCGATCCTCTCGGCACTCCCCGCCGACAACCGCGTCTTCCTGCTCGTGGTCGTCATCTCGCTCTTCGGCTGGCCGTACCTCGCCCGCATCGTGCGCTCGCAGACCCTCTCGCTCAAGGAGCGCGAGTTCGTCGAGGCCGCGAAGGCATCCGGAGCGACCAGCGTGCGCATCATCTTCCGCGAGATCCTGCCCAACCTGCAGTCGACGATCATCGTCATGGCGACCCTCGCGGTGCCCGGCTACATCGGCACCGAAGCGGGGCTCTCGTTCCTCGGCGTCGGAGTGGTTCCGCCCACTCCGAGCTGGGGCCAGATGATCGCCGCCGCGACTCCCTGGTACGCCGTCGACCCGATGTACTTCGTGATCCCCGGCGCGTTCCTCTTCCTCCTGGTGCTGTCGTTCACGACCCTCGGCGACCGCATCCGCACCATCGCCACCAGTGGGGAGGCCCGCTCATGATCCGCATCGTCGGCTCACGCCTGCTCGGCATGCTCGTCGTGCTGTTCCTGGTCACGCTGTTCACCTACGCGATCTTCTTCCTGCTGTCGGCGGATCCTGCCGTGCAGATCTGCGGCAAGAACTGCACGCCAGAGCGCATCGAGCAGATCCGCCTGAACCTCGGCCTCGACCAGCCCTTCTGGACCCAGTTCTGGGGCTACGTCGGCGGACTGTTCACCGGCCGCACCTTCATGGTCGCCGGTGCCGCCGTCGAGTGCGCGGCTCCGTGCCTGGGCTACTCGTTCCAGACCAGCCAGCTGGTGGGCGACATGATCGTGCAGCGCCTGCCCATCACCGCGACCATCGCGATCGGCGCGGCCATCCTGTGGCTGCTCGGCGGTGTCGTGGCCGGTGTGCTCAGCGCTGTCAAGGAGGGCAAGTTCCTCGATCGGTTCTTCGCCGGTCTGACGCTCGGCTCGATGTCGATCCCGAACTACGTGCTCGCGCTCGCGCTGCAGTTCATCTTCGTGGTGGCGCTCGGCTGGCTGCCGTTCCCGCAGGCCGTGAAGTTCTCGGATGACCCGGTGCAGTGGTTCCTCAACTTCATCCTCCCGTGGATCGTCTTGGCGGTCGGCTACGCGGCGGTCTACACGCGCCTCACCCGCGCGAACGTGATCGACACCCTGCAGGAGAACTTCGTGCGCACCGCGCGGGCGAAGGGTCTGCAGCAGGGTCTCGTCTGGCGTCGGCACGCGCTGCGCCCGGCACTGACCCCGATCGTCACGATCTTCGGAATGGATGTCGCGGGACTGCTCGGCGGCGCCGTGATCACCGAGACCGTGTTCGGCCTCAACGGCGTCGGCAAGCTCACCGCCGACTCGATCACCGCCAACGACCAGCCCGTCATCATGGCCGTCACCCTGCTGTCGGCGTTCTTCGTGATCATCGGCAACATGGTCGTCGACCTGCTGTACACCGCGATCGATCCGCGAGTCAGAACGGGGGCCACCGCATGAGCGGCACCGAGAACACCGGCACCGAGAACAGCATCCGGAACGGGATGCCCGACGCGAGCCCGCTGCTGTCGGTGCGAGACCTCACCGTCTCGTTCCGCACCGCGCAGGGCCCCGTCAACGTCGTGAAGAACCTCGAGTTCGACGTGCCGCGGGGCGGCGCGCTCGGCATCGTCGGCGAATCGGGATCGGGCAAGTCGATGACGAGCCTCGCGATCATGGGCCTGCTGCCCAAGGGCGGCACGGCCACCGGGTCGGTGCGGTTCGACGGCTCGGAACTGATCGGCATGCCGGAGCGCGAGAAGCGGCGCATCCGCGGCGACCGCATCGCGATGATCTTCCAAGACCCGCTGTCGTCGCTGAACCCCTATTACAAGGTCGGCACGCAGATCGCCGAGGCGTATCTGTCGCACCGCAGCGGAGTCTCGCGCAAGCAGGCGCGCGCAGTCGCGATCGAGGCGATGGAGCGGGTGCACATCCGCGACGCCGCCCGCCGCGTCGACCACTACCCGCACCAGTTCTCGGGCGGCATGCGCCAGCGCATCATGATCGCCATGGCGCTGAGCATGGAGCCCGACCTGATCATCGCCGACGAGCCGACCACCGCGCTCGACGTGACGGTGCAGGCGCAGATCCTCGACCTGCTCGACGAGATCCGCGGCGAGACCGGCGCGGGACTCATCCTCATCACCCACGACCTCGCCGTCGTGAGCGAGGTCACCGACCAGATCGTCGTGATGCGCGCGGGTGAGACCATCGAACGCGGCGCGGTCGAGCAGGTCTTCAGCGATCCGCAGGCCGACTACACCCGGCGTCTGCTCGACGCGGTGCCGCGCATCGACGACGAGATCGGGGTGCTGCGCACCACCGAGATCACCGTGCAGGACGGGAGAAGCGCATGACGAACACCACGACACCCCTGTTCCGCGGCACCGACCTGGTGAAGGAGTTCGCCACCGGCTCTGCCGGGCCGCTCGGAAAGTCGAAGACCTTCCGCGCTGTCGACAACGTCTCTCTCGAGGTGCACCGCGGCGAGACGCTCGCCGTGGTCGGCGAGTCGGGCTCGGGCAAGTCGACCACCGCGCGACTCGTCGCCCGGTTGATGGATGCCACGAGCGGCACGCTCGAGTTCGAGGGCGCCGACGTGACCCGCGCGAAGGGCTCGGAGCTGCGGGAGTTCCGTGGGGCGGTGCAGGTGATCTTCCAAGATCCGTATTCGTCGCTGAACCCCAAGCACACCGTCGAGCGCCTGGTGACGGCACCGCTCGTGTATCAGGGGCGCAAGATTCCCGGCGGGGCCCGCGCCTTCACCCGCGAGCTCATGGAGCGCGTGGGCCTCAACCCGATGCACTCCGAGCGCTACGCCTCGCAGTTCTCGGGTGGACAGGCGCAGCGCATCGGCATCGCCCGTGCGCTGGCGGTGGGGCCCAAGCTCGTCATCTGCGACGAGGCCGTGTCGGCCCTCGACGTGTCGGTGCAGGCGCAGGTCATCAACCTGCTGCGCGATCTGCAGTCCGACGAGGGCTTCGGCTACCTCTTCATCGCCCACGACCTCGCCGTGGTGCGACAGATCGCGACCCGCGTGGCCGTGATGTCGCAGGGTGCGATCGTCGAGACGGGCATGCGCGACGAGATCTTCGAGCGACCGGAGCACGAGTACACGAAGACGCTGCTGCAGGCCGTGCCGCGCATCAACCCCGAGTGGGATGCTCGGCGCCGCAAGGCCGAGGCCGCGCGTGCGGGCAGTGCGGATGCCGTGCAGGATGCCGCTGCGGCCGCTGCGCCCGAGACGACGCCCGCCGCGTCGAGCACGGAGGAGACCCGATGACCCGCACGACGACCGCGACCCCGACCGCGCAGTACATGCTGCCCGGCATCCGCGTGCGTGAGTACCGCACGACGGCACCGCTCGACTGGAACGCCCCCGACGGCGAGACCATCGAGCTCTTCGTGCGCGAGCTGGTAGACCCGGCATCCGACACCGCCGAACGTCCGCTGCTGACCTACCTGCAGGGCGGACCCGGCGGTGCGAACCCGCGTCCGCTCGGACGTGACGGCTGGATCGACGAGGCGCTGCGCGACTACCGCGTCGTGCTCGTCGACCAGCGCGGCACGGGGCGGAGCACGCCGGTGGATGCCGCGATCGTCGCCGAGCGCGGCGATGCGGGCGGCGAGTACCTCGCGTGCTTCCGCGCCGACTCGATCGTGCGCGACCTCGAGCACGTGCGCACCTCTCTCTACGACGGGCGTCGCTGGGCGACCCTGGCGCAGAGCTTCGGCGGCTGGATCACGATGACCTACCTGTCGTTCGCCCCCGAGGGGCTGACGGCGAGCTACATCTGCGGCGGAGTGCCCGGCATGCCGCCGCGCGCGAGCGAGGTCTATCGCCGCACGTTCGACCGCGTCGAGGCCAAGACGGCCGAGTTCTACCGGCGCTTCCCCGACGACGAGGCCGCGGTCGCGCGCATCGCCGACCGGCTGGCTGCGGGCGATGTGCTCCTGCCCGACGGCGACCTGCTGACGGTCAAGCGCTGGCAGTCGCTGGGCATCGACTTCGGCATGAAGCCGGGCTTCGAGCGTCTGCACTGGCTCGTCGAGAAGGCGTTCGTGCGACCCGGCGAGCTGTCGACGGGCTTTCTTCAGGACGTCATGACGCTGTCGTCGAGCGCCGGCAACCCCCTGTTCTGGACCCTGCAGGAATCCATCTACGGCGACGAGCAGAGCGGCGCGACCGCGTGGGCGGCGCAGGCCGAGCGCGAGCGGCGCCCGCAGTTCGACGAGGCCCGCCGACCGCTGCTGTTCACCGGCGAGATGGCCTTCCCGTGGATGTTCGACGAGGTGCGACTGCTGCGCGGCTTCCGCACTGCCGTCGATCAGCTCGCCGCCAAGACCGACTGGTCGCCGCTCTACGACGCCGCGGCTCTGCAGAGCAACGAGGTGCCGGTGGCTGCGGTCGTCTACTTCGACGACATGTACGTCGACTCCGGTCTGCAATTGCAGACGCTCAAGGGCGTCGGCAACTCGCAGTACTGGGTGACCAACGAATACGAACACGACGGGATCGGATCGGGCCGCACGCTGACGCGCCTGCGAGAACTCGTCAGAGACCGCGGAGGAGAGCGCGCATGAGCGACACGACCACCGGAACACGCCCGCCGTATGCGGGCACCCGCTACCCGAGGCTGGCGCAGATCCCCGCCTTCCGTGAGTTCATCGCACAGGGGTGGGATGACGTGCCGACGCGTCCCGACCTGCCGGCCGGCACCGCGCAGGCCGCGGCCGCGCATCGAGAGCGACTGAGCGCGGCGATGCCGGGTACGACCCTGGTGCTGAGCTCGGGCATCGCCCCGGTGCGCAACGACGACTCGTCGTACGGCTTCCGCGCCGACAGCAGCTTCGTCTGGGCGACCGGATGCCAGACCGAAGACGCGACCCTCGTGATGTGGGCGCGCCCCGGCGGCCACGACGCCGTGCTCTACATGCCCGCGCCGTTCCGCCCCGGCGACGACGGCTTCTTCAGCAACGCGCTGCACGGCGAGCTCTGGGTCGGCCCCTCGGCCGGACTTGCCGAATGGGCCGACGAGCTGCAGGTGACGGTCGAGCCCCTCGAGGCATTGCCCGCCCGCGCCGCCGACCTGCGCGGTGCGCTCGCCGCCCGCTCGGCCGCGACGCTGGCGGCCGAACACGGCCTCGAGGTCTCGGCCGATCTCGAGCGCACCCTCTCGCGCCTGCGCATGATCAAGGACGAGTGGGAGATCGGCCAGCTGCGCCTGGCGATCGACGCGACCGTCGCGGGCTTCGCCGCCGTGGCCGCCGAGATCCCGCGCGCGATCTCTGACGGCCTGGGTGAGCGCTGGCTGCAGGGCACGTTCGACCGGCACGCGCGCACGCACGGCAACGGCCCCGGATACTCGACGATCGTCGGCTCGGGCTCGCACGCGCCGATCCTGCACTGGGTGCGCTGCGACGGTCCGATCCACCCCGACCAGGCGCTGCTGCTCGACATGGGTGTCGAGGCCCGCTCGCTCTACACCGCCGACGTCACGCGCACGGTGCCCGCCGAGGGCACGTTCAGCGCCGCGCAGCGCGAGGTGCACGACCTGGTCGAGAAGGCGCACCGCGCGGGTCTCGCGCAGATCCGCCCCGGCACGCCCTACCTCGACTTCCACTTCGCCTCGATGCAGGTCGTCGCCCAGGGCCTGCACGACTGGGGTCTGCTGCCCGTTTCGGTCGACGAGGCGCTGTCGCCCGAGGGGCAGCAGCATCGCCGCTACCTGGCGTGCGGCATCGGCCACCACCTCGGCCTCGACGTGCACGACTGCAGTCAGGCGCACTACGAGGACTACATGGGTGCCGATCTCGAGCCGGGCGTCGTGATGACGGTCGAGCCCGGACTCTACTTCCACGCCCACGACCTCACGCTGCCGCCCGAGCTGCGTGGCATCGGCGTGCGGCTCGAAGACGACATCCTCGTCACGCCGACCGGATCCGACGTGCTCTCCGACGGCCTACCCATCGACGCCACCGGCATCGAGGAGTGGACCAAGCGGCAGTGGGCGACGACCCCGGGCGAGGCGCGATGAACCGGGGCAACGCGATGGCCTGGGGTGCGGCGGCCGACCGCGTCGAGGGGGCGGCGACGGCATCCGGCATCCTCTCGTCTGCAGTGCTGCGCCCCTTCCCACTCGATCGCGTGCGCATCGATGACGACAGCGTCTTCGCGCGGGCGAAGAACCAGATGCTGCACCTGGCGCGCGTGTATCCGGTCGATCGGCTGCTGGCCGTCTTCCGCGCCAACGCCGGGCTCGACACCCGTGGCGCGCTGGCGCCCGGCAACTGGGAGGATTTCGGGCACCCGCGCGAGCAGGCCTGGGGCGAGCACGACTATCCCGGGCGTGAGAGTGCGCAGACGGCGAACCTGCTGCGCGGGCACTACGCCGGCCACTTCCTGTCGATGCTGTCGCTCGCCTACGCGGGGGAACGCGATGAGACGCTGCGCGCCAAGGTCGACGAGTTCGTCGCAGGACTCGGCGAGGTGCAGCGTGCGCTCGCCGCGACCGGGCGCTACTCGCACCCCGGTTTTCTCGCCGCCTACGGTGAATGGCAGTTCTCGCGTCTCGAGGACTACGCCCCCTACGGCGAGATCTGGGCGCCGTATTACACGACGCACAAGATCATGGCCGGGCTGCTCGACGCCTACGAGCTGACCGGCAACATCGAGGCGCGCGAGATCGCCGTATCGATGGGCCACTGGGTGGCGCACCGACTGACGCGGCTCGATCACGAACGCATCCAGCGCATGTGGTCGCTGTACATCGCCGGCGAGTACGGCGGCATGAACGAGACGATGGCGCGTCTGAGCGTCGTGGCCGACGAGCCGCTCTTCCTCGAGGTCGCGCGGCTCTTCGACCAGGACGACCTGCTCACAGCCGGCGCCGAGCGTCGTGACGTGCTCACCGACATGCACGCGAACCAGCACCTGCCGCAGCTGATCGGATACCTGCACGAATACGACCTCACCGGCGACCGCCGCTACCTCGATGCGGTGCTGGGCCTCTGGGATCAGATCGTGCCCGGTCGCACCTTCGCGCACGGCGGCACCGGCGAGAGCGAGCTGTGGGGGCCGCCGAACACGGTCGCGGGCGACATCGGTCACCGCAACGCCGAGACCTGCGCCACCTACAACCTGCTCAAGATCGCGCGGCACCTCTTCGCCCTCACCCGCGAGGCGCGGTTCATGGCCTACTACGAGCGCGGGGTGCTGAATCACATCCTCGCCTCGCGGCGCGACGTCGACTCCGACACGAGTCCCGAGGTCGCCTACATGTTCCCGGTGAACCCGGGCACGGTCGCCGAATTCGACAACATCGGCACCTGCTGCGGCGGCACCGGACTCGAGAACCACGTCAAGTACCAGGACACGATCTTCTTCACGTCTGCGGATGCCGATGCGGATGCCGAGCTGTGGGTCTCGTTCTTCGTGCCCGCGACGCTCGACTGGCGCGAGCAGCACGCGACGGTGCGGATGCAGACCACGCAGCCCCTCGGCGGGGTGACCGAGCTGCGCATCGACGGCGACGGCGACTTCGTCGACGGCTCCCCGCTGACGCTCCGCATCCGTGTTCCCGAGTGGACCGTCGGCACGCCGAGCCTGAGGGTCGGCGACGAGACGATCTCCGCCGCGCTCGACGACGGCTACCTGGTGGTGCGCCGGCCGTGGTCGTCAGGCGACGTGCTGCGCATCGAGACGCGCGCCGCACTGCGGGCCGTGTCGACGCCCGACGACCCGACCCTGCAGTCGATCGAGTTCGGACCCTCGGTGCTGGTCGCGCGATCGGCGGCGACGACCGCTCTCGACCTTCCCCTCGCCCAGCGGCGCCGACTCGACGGCTCGGTGCGCGCCGATGTCGCTCTCGTACCGTCCGGCATCGAGTCGGCGGATGCGGTCGAGGCCGCGCTGCGCGCCGACGGCGCCGTGCACATCGACGGCGTGCGGTTCGAGCCGATCTGGACGGGCAGTGACGAGCGGTACCACATGTACGTGCGCGCGGCAGGAGCCCGCATCGGGTTCGTCGGCGCCGAGACCGACGTGCCGGTGCGCGTGCGGCACGACGGAACCTCGCTGCTCGACGACGTGTGGCGCGAGCCCCTGCCCCAGACGCGCGCCGAGTTCCTCGACCGGGTCGCCGCGACCGCCACCACGGCTCGCCGCGATGGGCTGCTCTCGCAGGGCGAGCTCGTCGAAGTGCTCCGCGCCGCCGTCACGGCCGACGTCGACGGCCTCGGGGTGCGTCCCGGTGGCGCCGTGCGCGAGAGTGGCGCGGAGGCAGGCGCGGCGACCTCGACCGACACCGCGACCTCGACCGACACCGTGACCTGGCGTGAGAGCACAGGCGCCGACGGCATCCGCGTCGTCGACTGGCTCGTGCCGCGCGCGCTCGCCGCGGCGGCGATCGCGCCGGCCGTCGCGATCACGACCGGAGTGCTGCCCGCACCCTCGGGCTGGTTCACCGAGATCCCGATGATCACCGTGGCCGCCGACGATCTCGCCGGGGCCGCCGGTGCCTCCGGTCTGCACGTCGAGGTGTCGCTGGGCGAGGGGGACTGGATGCCGTACACGGCGCCGTTCCCGCTGCCCGGCGACGGCGAGCACCGGGTGCGCGCGCGAGCGACGGATGACTCGGGGGCGATGGGCCATGCATCGCGCGAGGTGGCCGTCGACACGGGTGCGCCGGTGTCGCAGGCGACCGTGCGCCGACTCGGATCGAGCGTCGAGATCACGCTGACGGCGACCGACGAGGTGTCGGGGGTCGAGCGCATCCAGTGGGAGGGGCCCGGCACGTTCTGGGCGACGTTCCAGGAGGCATTCGTGCGCGCGCTCAGCGACGAGGAGCAGATCGTCGAGTTCGCGGCGACCGATCGAGCGGGCAACGAAGAGGCTCGTCAGCGGCTGATTCTGCCGGCTCGGGGAGACGCCTCATGATGAATCGACGCGGGTCGTGGACAGGACTCGCCCCGACCACTAACATTGCAATTGTACTCACCACTCACCCTGGTGCCGAGGGGCGCCGTAAGCACTGGAGTTCTGACTCATGACCGAAAAGAAGCCCTGGCACGGCGTCAATCTCGCCACGACCCTGCCGATCAATCCGGACTTCTCCGTCAACTACGACGCCTACGCCGAGCACATCCGCTTCACGACCGACAACGGCGTGACGGGCATCATCCCCAACGGCTCGCTCGGTGAGTACCAGACGCTCACCGAAGAGGAGCGCAAGCAGGTCTACCTCACCGCCGTCGAGGCGTCGCCCGAGGGTGTGGCCGTGATCCCCGGTGTCGGTGCCTACGGCGCGATGGAGAGCGTGCGCTTCACCGAGCATGCCGCCGAGCACGGCGCACCCGCCGTCATGCTGCTGCCCCCGAACGCCTACCGGGCGAGCGATGACGAGGTCGTCGACCACTACCGCCGCGTCGCCGCTGTGGGGCTCCCGATCCTCGCGTACAACAACCCCATCGACACGAAGATCGACCTGCGCCCCGAGCTGCTCGCGCGCCTGTTCGACGAGAACCTCATCGTCTCGGTCAAGGAGTTCTCGGGCGACGTGCGCAACGCCTACGCGATCCGCGAGCTCGCACCGGGTCTCGACATCTCGATCGGCTCCGACGACGTCGTGCTCGAGCTCGGCATCAACGGCGCCGTCGGCTGGGTGGCCGGCTACCCCAACGCCATCCCGGCATCCACCGTCGAGCTCTACAACCTGTCGACCTCGGGCGACCCCGCCAGCTGGGCCAAGGCGCACGAGATGTACCGCGACCTGCACCCGCTGCTGCGCTGGGACTCGAAGACCTGGTTCGTGCAGGCGATCAAGCTGTCGCAGGAGGTCGCGGGAGTCGCGCCCGCCGGCATCACGACCCGCCCGCCGCGCCTGCCGCTTCCCGACGAGGTGCGCACGCGTATCATCGCCGACACCGAGGCCGTTCTGGCCAAGGGCTACCGCTGATCCGGAGACACATCTCATGCGAGCACAACGCGTCTTCCACGCCGTCGACTCCCACACCGAGGGGATGCCGACGCGTGTGATCGTCGGCGGCGTCGGCGTGATGCCGGGGTCGACGATGGAAGAGCGCCGGCATTGGTTCATGGCGAACAGCGATGACCTGCGTCTGCTGCTGATGAACGAACCCCGTGGCCACAGCGCCATGAGCGGTGCGATCCTGCAGCCGCCGACGCGACCGGATGCCGACTTCGGCGTGCTCTACATCGAGGTCTCCGGATGCCTGCCCATGTGCGGGCACGGCACGATCGGTGTGGCGACCGTGCTCGTCGAGACGGGCATGGTCCCGGTCGTCGAGCCGGTCACCACGATCCGCCTCGACACCCCCGCAGGTCTCGTGATCGCCGAGGTGCAGGTCTCCGACGGGCACGTCGACAGCGTCACCCTGCGCAACGTGCCCTCGTTCGTCGTCGCCCTCGACCAGGTCGTCGACGTGCCGGGGCTCGGCGCCGTCGAGTACGACCTGGCGTTCGGCGGCAACTTCTATGCGATCGTCTCGCTCGAGCAGATCGGGCTGCCGTTCGACCGCGCGCACAAAGACGAGTTGCTCGCGGCCGGCCTCCGCATCATGGAGGCCATCGAGGCGAAGGGCGAGCCGGTGCATCCGATCGACCCGACCATCCGCGGCTGCCACCACGTCTACCTGAAGGCGCCGGGATCGACCGCACAGCACTCGCGGCACGCCATGGCGATCTACCCCGGCTGGTTCGACCGGTCGCCATGCGGCACCGGCACGAGCGCCCGCATGGCGCAGCTGCACGCGCGGGGCGAGCTGCCGCTCGACCAGGACTTCGTCAACGAGTCGTTCATCGGCACCAGCTTCACCGGCCGCCTCGTCGAGACGACCGAGGTCGCCGGCATCCCCGCGGTCATCCCGACCATCACCGGCCGGGCATGGGTGACCGGCACCGCGCAGTACATGCTCGACCCGAGCGATCCGTTCCCGCAGGGGTTCGTGCTGTGACGTCTGTTCCTGTCATCGGCGTCGACGAGATCGATGCGGCGATCGACCGCCGTGGTGCGGTCGAGGCCATCGAGGCCGCGCTGCGCGAGGGCGTCGACATCGAATCCGACGCGCCGCGCCTGTTCAGCCCGCTCGACAGCGGCGAGTTCTTGCTCATGCCGACCCAGTCACCCGAACACGCGGGCATCAAGGTCGTCACGATCGCCCCGCACAACACCGAACTCGGGCTGCCCAAGATCCAGGCCTGGTACCTCGTCTTCGATGCGGCGACGCTGAGCCCGCTCGCGATCCTCGAGGGAGCCCACCTCACGATCCTGCGCACGCCCGCGGTCACCGCCGTCGCGATCCGAGGGATGCTGCAGGCCGCCCCTCGTGGAGCACGGGAGAGCATCGACTCGCTCGCCGTGATCGGGTCGGGTCCGCAGGCAGAGGCGCACGTGCGCACGCTCTCCGACCTCATGCCCGTGGGCGCCGTGAGCATCGTCGGTCGCCACCCCGACCGCACGGCCGAACTCGTCGAGCGGCTTCGGAAGAGCGGCATCCGCGCGGCATCCGCGACGGTCGCCGAGGTCGGTGCCGCCGACGTCGTCATCACGGCGACGTCGTCGAGCACGCCGGTGCTGAGCCGGGCAGACGTCGGGGATCACGCCGTCGTCGCGGCCGTCGGCTCGCACGGCACCGAGCATCGCGAGCTCGCCGGCGATCTGGTGACGGATGCCGATCTGGTCGTCGAGGCGAGGGCCTCGGCCTTGCGCGAGAACGGCAACCTGCTGCAGGCCCGCGACCTCGCCGACTGGCAGGCGGGTGCGCAGTCGGTGACGAATCTGCGAGAGTTGGTCGCGGGTGCGTTCGTGCGCCGTGAGGCTCGGCCGGCCGTCTATACGGGCGTCGGGATGAGCTGGGAGGATCTCGCCGTGGTGGCGCGGATCCTGAGATCGGCGCAGCGCGCTGATGCATCGCCTCAGAGGGGGAACACAGATGTCCGGAACTGACACGCGCAGCCTCGTGCGGCTCAGCAAGCAGCCCAGCGTCCGCGACACGGTCACTCGTGCCCTGCGCTCGGCCATCATCAGCGGCGAGATGCAGCCCGGCCGCGTCTATTCGGCGCCGAGTCTCGGCGAGGAGTTCGGCACGTCGGCGACGCCCATCCGCGAGGCGATGCTCGATCTGGTGCGCGAAGGCCTCGTCGTCGCGATGCCCAACCGTGGCTTCCGCGTGACCGAGGTGTCGTCGCACGACCTGGCCGAGGTCACCGAGCTACGACTCTTCCTCGAGCCGCCCGCGGTCGAGAAGGCCACCCCGCTGATCCCCGAGAGCGCGTTCGCGGACCTGCGCAGCAAGGCCGACGACATCGTCGCGGCGGCGCAGCGCGGCGATCTCGTCGAGTACCTGAGCGCCGACAGCGACTTCCACCTGGCGATCCTGCAGTACGCGGGCAACGCCCGGCTCACCCAGCTCATCCAGTCGCTGCGGTCGCAGACTCGCCTGTTCGGTCTCGCCGAGCTGTTCGAGCGCGGCCACCTGACCGCCTCCGCCAAGGAGCACCACACGATCATGGATGCCATCGAGGCGCGCGACGCGGTGAAGGCTCGCGACCTCGTCTTCTCGCACATCGAGCACGTGAAGGGCGACTGGTCGGGTCACACGGTGGGCGAACCCCACCCCGCGGAGGCGAACGGCTAGTGGCTTCATCGACAGCACGCGCCGACGTCGTGATCGTCGGGGCGGGGGTCGTCGGTGCCGCGACGGCGTATTTCGCCGCGGCATCCGGCCTTCGAACCGTCGTGATCGAGCGCGGATCGATCGCCTCGGGCACGAGCAGCCGGTGCGAGGGCAACATCCTCGTCTCCGACAAGGAGGTCGGCCCCGAACTCGAGCTGTCGCTGTACTCGCAGCGCGTGTGGCGCGAGGACCTCGCCGAGCACGCGGCCCTGTGGGAGTTCGAATCCAAGGGCGGTCTCGTCGTCGCCGGCAGCGCGGGCAGCATGGCGGGCCTGGCAGAACTCGTCGCGCATCAGCGTGAGCTGGGCATCCGCGCCGAGATCATCGACGACAACGCCGGACTCCGCGAGGCCGAGCCCTACATCAACCCCGCCCTCGTCGGCGGCGCGTTCTACCCCGACGATGCACAGGTGCAGCCGCTGCTGGCCACCCACCATCTGCTGCGTCTCGCCATCGAGCACGGCGCCGAGCTGCACACCAGAACCTCGGTGCACGGCATCCTCACCGACCACGGTCGTGCCGTCGGCGTCGACACCTCTCTGGGGCGGATCTCGGCTGGCGCCGTGGTGAACTGCGCAGGACCCTGGAGCGGCGAGGTCGCAGCGCTCGCCGGCGTGCACCTGCCCGTGCTGCCGCGGCGCGGGTTCGTGCTGGTCACCGAGCCGGTGCCGATCACGGTGCACCACAAGGTATACGCCGCCGAATACGTCGGCGACGTCGCGAGCTCGGATGCCGGGCTGCAGGTCTCACCGGTGGTCGAGGGCACCCCGAGTGGCACGATCCTGCTCGGCGCCAGCCGCGAACGCGTCGGCTTCGACAGAGCGTTCTCGGCCGAGGCGGTCGCCCGCATCGCCGCGAGCGGGCTCGGCCTGTTCCCGGCGCTGCGCGACGTGGGCGTGCAGCGCACGTACTCGGGATTCCGCCCGTACTGCCCCGATCACCTTCCGGCCATCGGGGAGGATGCTCGGATGCCCGGGCTCTGGCACGCCGCCGGGCACGAGGGCGCGGGCGTCGGCCTCTCGGTCGGCACGGGCAAACTGCTCTCGCAGGCGCTGCGGTCGGAAGCGACCGATCTCGACCTGGCCCCCTTCCGCCCCGAACGACTCGAAGGGCTCGTCGCCGCATGACACGCACGCGCATCGACGGCACCGACCCCGTGAACAGTGCCGGGTCGGGGCCTGGCTCCGGTGCTGGATCCGTCACCAGCATCGACTTCGACGGCACCCCCGTGCCGTTCACCCCGGGGCAGACGATCGGCGGTGCCCTCGCGGGCGCCGGCATCGTGTCGTGGCGCACGACGCGTCGCGACCACGCTCCTCGCGGACTCTTCTGCGGCATCGGAGTCTGCTTCGACTGCCTCGTCACGGTCGACGGTGTGCGCAGCCAGCGCGCGTGCCTCGTCGAGGCGTGCGCGGGGCAGGACGTGCGCAGCGCAGATCCGGACGAACCGTTGCCGCTGTCGGAGGTGCCGGTGTCGCCGCCGGTGTTCGAGTCGCGGGTGTCGTCGCCGATGTCGGGGGTGCCGGTGTCGGAGGTGCCGATGTCCGAGTCGCCGTTGTCCGACGGCCGGAGTTCGGAGGAATCGCATGACTGAGCAGAGCATCCCGGCATCCGCACCGACTCTCGCCGATGTCGCCGTCGTGGGCGCGGGCCCCGCGGGGCTGAGCGCCGCGGTCGTCGCCGCCGAGCACGGACTGCAGGTCGTGCTGATCGATGCCGGGCGACAGACCGGCGGGCAGTACTGGCGCCACCCCGACGAGCGTCATCGCGACGCGTTCTCGGCGCCCGAGCACACCGGTCATCACGACTGGGCGCACTACACCGACCTGCGCGAGCGGCTCGCCGCATCCGTCGCCTCGGGTCGCCTCCGTCACCTCGCCGCGCGCCAGGTGTGGCGCACCGACGCGTTCGATGACCGGGTGGCGCTGCGCACCAGCTCGGTCGCCGGCGTCGACAGCCTGCCCCTCGCCGAGCGCACGACCTGGGCGCGACGGCTCGTGATCGCGACCGGCGCTTACGATCGCCAGCTGCCCGTACCCGGGTGGACGCTGCCCGGGGTCATGGCCGCCGGCGGAGTGCAGGCCATGCTCAAGGCCAACCAGGTGCAGGCCGGGCGTCGTGCCGTGGTCGCGGGCACCGGCCCCTTTCTGCTCTCGGTCGCCGCCGGGCTCGCCGAAGCCGGGGTCGAGGTCGTCGAGGTCGTCGACGCCAACGCGCTCTCGCGCTGGGCGGCCACCCCGCTGCGTGCGCTGCAGGAGCCGGGCAAGCTGTGGGAGGGCGTGCAGTACGCCGGCACCTTCCTGCGACACCGCGTGCCGCTGCGCACGCGCACGGTCGTCACCGCCGTGCGCGGCACCGGCAGAGCGTCCGAGGTCGAGTTGTCTCGCGTCGACGGATCGGGGCGTGTGCGCCCCGGCACGTCGCGCACCGTGACCGCCGATCTCGTCGCGTTCGGCTGGGGGTTCACCCCGCAGCTCGAACTCGCCGTCGGACTCGGACTCCGCACCCGCATCGACGTCGACGGATCGCTCGTGATCGACGTCGACGACGACCTGCGCTCGTCGGATCGTCTCGTCTTCGCCGCCGGAGAGGTCACCGGCATCGGCGGTGCCATCGCATCCTGCGCCGAGGGCGAGCTCGCGGGCTCAGCCGTCGCGCAGGATCTGGGGTTCTCGACCGATCCGCGACGCATGGCACGGCACCGCCGGCGCTTGCGGCGCGGACGCCGCTTCGCGATCGGGATGCACCGGGCGAGCCCCGTTCCCGAAGCCTGGGACGAATGGCTGACCCCCGAGACCCACATCTGCCGCTGCGAAGAGGTGACTGCGGCCGAGGTGACCGACGCCGTCGACGGCCTCCGCGCCGACGACGCGAGAGACGTGCGTGTCACCGCGCGCCCGGGCATGGGGCTCTGCCAGGGGAGGGTGTGCGGATTCGCCCTCTCGAAGCTCGTCGCCACCGGCACCGGGAGCGTCGTCGACGCCCCCGCCCTCGAATCCTTGACCAATCGACAGGTGGGCGTGCCCGTCTCGCTCGGCGACCTCGCCGCGCTGGTGCCGCACCACCCGAACCAGGAGGAGTCATGACCATGAACGATACGTCTGACGACAACGTGGACCAGATCATCGACCGCGCCGTGCGCGCATCGGAGCAGTGGAAGCGCGCCACCATCGCGGAGCGCGCCCGGGCGCTCGACGCCGTGGCGGATGCTCTCGACCAGCACGCCGACGAACTGATCCCGATCGCTCAGCGCGAGACCCACCTCGCCGAGGCGCGGCTGCGGGGCGAACTGCGCCGCACCAGCTTCCAGCTGCGCATGTTCGCCGAGATGCTGCCCGAAGGACTCTGGCTCGACGCCCGCATCGACCACGCCGACGCCGACTGGCCGATGGGAGCCCCGCGCCCCGACCTGCGCCGTCAGCTCGAGCCGATCGGCGCGACGCTCGTGTTCGCCGCGAGCAACTTCCCGTTCGCCTTCTCCGTCGCCGGGGGCGACACCGCCAGCGCGCTCGCCGCAGGCAACGCCGTGGTGCTCAAGGCTCATCACGGGCATCCCGACCTCTCGGCGGCGACGGCAGCCGTCGTGGTCGATGCGCTCGCCGCGGCGGAGGCACCCGAGGGTCTCTTCCAGACGATCTACGGCACCGAGGCGGGTGTGCGCGCGCTGCGCGCCCCCGGCATCAAGGCTGCGGCCTTCACCGGTTCGGTGCGCGGCGGGCGTGCCCTGTTCGACATCGCCGCGAGCCGTCCCGAGCCGATCCCGTTCTATGGCGAGCTCGGCAGCACCAACCCCGCGTTCGTGACGCGGCGCGCGGCCGAGCGGGATGCCGCAGGCATCGCCCGCGACTTCGTCGCCTCGGTCACCGGCAGCGCCGGACAGCTCTGCACCAAGCCCGGGGTGCTCTTCGTGCCGGCGGACTCATCGATCGTCGCCGAGCTCGAGGCCCAGCAGCTTCCGGCTGCGACGCCCCTGCTGAACGGGGGGATCGAGAGCGGATTCCGGGAGTCCGTCGCCTCGACCAGCGGAGTCGCCGGGGTGCGGACGCTCGGTGCGGGTGCGGACGATGCATCCGACGCCCCAGCGGCCGTGCTGTTCGCGACGTCGAGCCAGACGCTGCGCGCCGAGATGGACACCCTGATGAGCGAGATGTTCGGCCCCGCGGCGCTCGTCGTGACGTACGACGACGAGAGCGAACTGCTCGAGATCGCCGACCGCCTCGAAGGACAGCTCACCGCCACGATCATCGGTGAAGACGACGACGAGATCGCCGTCGACCTGCTGCCCAAGCTGTCGGAGCGGGCGGGGCGCGTGCTCTGGAACCAGTGGCCGACCGGAGTCTCGGTGACCTGGGCGCAGCAGCACGGCGGACCGTACCCCGCCACGACGGCAGTCGGCACGACCTCGGTGGGCATGGCCGCGATCACGCGGTTCCTGCGACCGGTCGCCTACCAGAACGTGCCCGAGGCTCTGCTGCCGGATGTGCTCAAAGAGGGCAACCCGCTGAGCATCGCGCGGCGGGTCGACGGCATCCTGATCCTGCCCTGATCAGGCGGGGACTCTGACCTGACGCGCACAGCGGATGCCGATCCTCGGAGCGGCATCCGCTGTGGTGTGTGGGGTGCGGGGTGGTGGGCCCGGCCATGCGGGGTCGATTTCGCACCGCGCACGCCCGTTTCCGGTGCTTTTTTGGCCCCGCCTGGAGCCGTCCCCCGCGCGGGGTCAATTTCGCATCGCGTACGGCGGTTTCCGATGCGTATCTGACCCCGCATCGCGCGGCAGCGCACCACACCGCCCCCGTTCCGCCTACTGCTCAGAACGTCGAGGTAGGCATCCAGACCCGCATCGCCGTGCCGCCGTCGAACTCGGCGAACGGACGCAACTCGACCTCGAAATCCTCGGAGGCTGCGCCATCGCGGTCGCGCGCATACAGCGCCCCCCGGTCGGTGTGCAGCCGGCGGGCGGCGACCGTGAGCCTCGGCCCGAGCAGCCCTCGACCCTCGTCCCCCGCAGCCTTGTTCCCGGCGCCCTCGGCACCCCCAGCGCCGGCAGCGTCGGCGACGGTCGCCTCCGCGAGAGCATCCGTCCCGACCTCCAGGTCGTCGACGTCGCCGACCGCGCAGTAGACGACCGGTCCGCGGCGCACGGCGACGGTGCCGCGCACCGCATCGATGCGCGGATGCGGCTCGATGACGTCGATCTCGACCGGCAGACGCAGCTCGATCTCGGTGCCGTCTACGAGGGCGTCCTCGAGCACTATCCACCCGCCGTCGATGACAGCATCCACGGCTTCGCCGTTGCGGAGCAGCGTGACCTCTCGCCCCGACACCCACTCCGGCACGCGGAGGGCGAGCCGTCGGCATCCGTCGTCGGCGTCTCCCAGCACGCTGAGGTGCACGCGGCCGTCGGCCGGGTAGGAGGTGTCGATCGTGACCGATGCGCCGTGCGCGTGCAGTGTGGCCGAGGCGTAGAGCACGATGTCGAGACCGTCCGCGCGCTCGGCGGCGAGGTGGTGCTCGAGAGTCGCGAATGTGCGCATCAGGTTCGGCGGGCAGCACGCGCAGCTGAACCAGCGCCGCCGGGCCGCCGGTGCCTGGCCGCCGTAGGGGCGTTCGTCGCGCACCTGCAGCGGATTGACGTAGGTGAACGAGTCGCCGTGGGTCGAGATGCCCGCGGCGACGACGTTGTAGAGCGCCGTCTCAGCAACATCCATGAATCCGGCATCGCCGGTCGCGAGGTACATCCGCCAGGACCAGCCGAAGAGGGCGACTCCCGCGCACGTCTCGGCGTAGGCGCGATCCGGCGGCAGTTCGAAGGCCTCACCGAAGGCTTCGTCTTCGTGGCGGGCGCCCGTGCCGCCGGTGACGTACAGGCGGCGGGAGACCAGATCGGTCCATTGCGTGTGCATCGTGTCGAGCATCGCGGTGTCGCCGGTCTCGAGGTACAGGTCGGTGATGCCCTGGTTCAGGTAGAGCGCGCGCACCGCATGGCCGCGCATGCGCGTGGCCTGCAGGGCGGGCTGCTCGTCCTGGTAGTACTCGGCGCCGAACATCACGCCGCCGAGAAAGCCGGCGCCGCGTCGCCCGACGAGAGCGGCGGCCAGAGCGAGAGGCGCGTCCGCGCCGGTGGTGCGATACAGCTCGACGAGAGCCGCTTCGATGAGTGGATGCCCGCAGTACTCCACCGCGTCGTCGGCGCCGAGGCGAGCGACGACATGGTCGACGAACCGCTCGGCGACCCGCAGCAGACGGTCGTCGCCGATCGCGCGGTGCGCTCCCACCGCTGCCTGCACCATGTGGCCGAGGCAGTAGAGCTCATGGCCCTGGGCGAAATCGGTCCACGGCGTGCGGTCTGCGCGGGCGAGGTAGGCGGAATCGAGGTAGCCGTCGTCCTGCTGTGCTCGCTCGATGAGGGCGACAGTGCGGTCGAAGAATTCCCGGATGCCGGCATCCTCCTCCCGTCCGAGTTCCCACGCCGCGGCTTCCAGCGTCTTGTAGATGTCGGAGTCGGCGAAGAGCATGCCGCGGAACTCGGCATCGGACTCCCCAATGAGGCGACGCAGGTTGTCGAGGTTGCCGTACTCCTCGAGCATCCGGATGCCGTGCGGCAGCGTGACCTGTCGATTGCGCGCATGCCACTCGTCGAGGAGCCCGCTGTCGATCAGGGTGGCCGACCTCAGCGGGCGGCGCGCGCCGTGCGCCGTGGGGCCGACAGGGGCGTGGGCGGTCGCGTGGGTCTCGGGCATGTCGTGACTCTTCTCCGAGGCGCGGGGCGGCACCTCTCGTCGCGAGTGCAATTGTACTTGCACCGCCTCGATCAGACCAGGCCTATGCAGAATGCCGTCATGCTCCTTCGCTACCCGCACGTGGCGGCGCCGATGTGTGCTGCTCGGCACTTAGCGTCGAGCCGGTGAACCTCGGATCCCTCGCAGACATCATCACCGCCCTCACTGCCATCGGCGCTCTCTTCGCGGCAGTCGTCGGCGCGAAGCACGCCGCTCGGCTCTTCGCCGTCGAGGCGAAGCGCGACAAGAACGCCGCCGCGCGCGAGAGGCAGGCGCAGGCGAGCCGAGTCTTCGCGTGGGTCGCCGCTCGCATGGTCGACGGCGAGGCGGCGGCATACGGGGCGGTCGTCGTGAACTCGTCTGACCAGGCGATCTACGACGTGATGGTGCGGGTGGTGGGAGCGAACGGCGTGGAACGCACGCCGATCAAGCTGGCTTTCCTGCCGCCTGGATCCTTCTACCTCGAAGAGAGCGTGAAGGCCTTCGCCTGGAACTACCCGTCTCGACTCCGGTCTTTCGAAGATGAGATCCGCCCCCTGGCGAAGTCCAAGAGGCGATACATCGCCGGTATGTGGTTCCGCGACAGCTCGAACCTGAACTGGACGCGTGACGAGACCGGCATCCTCCTGGCTCAGCCGGTGTGAGGGCGTGCGCTGGTTCGGGGCGCGGTCTCGGGGCGCGGTCTCGTGGCGAAACCCACGTTCCGTCATGAGACCCACGTCGTGCACGTGGGTCTCATCACGGGAGGCTAGTCTCGGGCTCGGGCGATGCCCGGCATCCGGCGAAACCCTTGTTCCGTCATGAGACCCGCGTCGTGCATGTGGGTCTCATGGCGAAAGGTCGGTCTCGGGCTCGGGGGATGCCCGGCATCCGGCGAGACCCACATCCGGCGAGACCCACATCCGGCGAGACCCACATCCGGCGATGAGACCCACATCCGGCGATGAGGCCCACGTCGTGCATGTGGGTCTCGCCGCGAAAGGGCGGTCTCGGGCTCGGGGGATGCCCGGCATCCGCCGAGACCCACATCCGGCGACGAGACCCACGTCGTGCACGTGGGTCTCACCGCAGCACGCGGGTCTAAGGCGCCTGCACGCGCTTACTCGAACCCGCCGGTCAACCGTCCCCGCATCCGCTGACTGCTCTCGTTCATTCCGACGATCTCGACCGTCTTGCCGAGAGCCGCGTACTTCGTCTCGATCGCATCCAGCGCGGCGACCGTCGACGCGTCCCAGATGTGCGATCCGGTCAGGTCGATGACCACTCGTTCGGGGTCGTCCGAATACGAGAACAGCGTCGTCAGGTCGTTGCTCGACGCGAAGAACAGCTCGCCCGTCACGGTGTACGTCGCCGAGTCGCCGGCGACGGTGCGCGACACCGACACGAAGTGCGCGACTCTGCGCACGAACAGCACCGACGCGACGAGCACCCCGCCGACGACGCCGACCGCGAGGTTGTGCGTCAGCAGTACGAGAACAACGGTCGCGATCATCACGAACGTCTCGCTCTTGGGCATCCGCTTGAGTGTCGAGGGCTTGACGCTGTGCCAGTCGAAGGCTCCGATCGCGACCATGATCATCACGGCGACGAGGGCTGCCATCGGGATCGTGCTCACGAAGTCGCCGAACACGACGACCAGCAGGAACAGGAAGATACCGGCACAGAACGTCGAGATGCGGGTGCGGGCGCCGGATGCCTTCACGCCGATCATGGTCTGGCCGATCACCGCGCATCCGCCCATGCCGCCGAAGAAGCCCGACAGCATGTTCGCGACACCCTGCGCCCACGACTCCCGAGTCTTGTTCGAGTGGGTGTCGGTGATCTCGTCGACGAGCTTCGCGGTGAGCAGCGACTCCATGAGTCCGACCAGGGCGACGCCGAGTGCGAACGGGGCGATGATGCCGAATGTCTCCCACGTCCACGGGATGTCGGGGAGGAACAGCGAGGGCAGGCTCTGAGGCAGCTCGCCCTGATCGCCGACGGTCGGCACGGTGAGGCCCATCGTCAGCACGACGGCCGTCACGATGATGACCGAGACGAGCGGAGCGGGCACGATCTTCGTGATCCTCGGCATCACGATCATCACGACGATTCCCAGCGCGACCAGCGGATACACCAGCCACGGCACGTCGATCAACTGCGGGAACTGCGAACTGAACACGAAGATCGCGAGCGCGTTGACGAAGCCGACCATGACGCTGCGCGGAATGAAGCGCATCAGCTTCGCGATGCCCAGCACCCCGAGGATCACCTGGAAGATGCCCGCGAGAATCACCGTCGCGATGAAGTAGTCCATCCCGTACGTCGGCGCGACCGGTGCGATCACCAGGGCCACGGCGCCGGTCGCCGCGGTCACCATCGCCGGGCGTCCACCGAGGAACGCGATCGACACCGCCATGATGAATGACGAGAAGAGACCCACCTTCGGGTCGACCCCGGCGATCACCGAGAACGCGATCGCCTCGGGGATCAGCGCCAGGCCCACGACGAGCCCCGCGAGCACCTCGCGCGTCAGCATCCGAGGGCTCTTCAGTGCGTCGAGCACAGACGGTTTCGCCCGATAACGGGCACGATCATCGATCGCGGATGCTGACATGGGATGCTCCAGAGAACGCGGCCAAGGGGAGGCCGAACAGTTAAGGGTACGGGCGGATGCGGGCGGAAGCGCTCATGTCGAGTTCTGCACAGCCCCCCGCCGGAGTGGCGCCACACACAATCACCGGGCGGGCAGTGCACTGGTGTCGGCTCCGGTTCATAGCCTCACCCCATGACGATTCAGATTCCTGTCCGAATGCCCACCTTCATGCGCGTCGAACTCACCGTCGACGGGCATCCCGACCTCGATCGGGCGATCGAGCTGCCCGCCCGTTCGCCACGAGGCTGGATCGCCGAGGCCTATCGGCTGAGCCTCGGGCTCGAGCATCACGAGAGCTCGGACTACGACGGCATCGACCACTGTCATCACGACGAGGCCTACGCGTATCCGTGGCCTTCGGTCCCCGGAGCCGACGAGATCCCAGGACTGCCTCACGAGCCGGCTGTCCTCATCCGAACGATCGACACTCCGCCGATCGGCACACCGTGGCTCTCGGTCTCTTCCCTGTCGGATGCCGTGGACGATCGGGCCGCGGCGCCGTCATCCGGGTGGTTGACCGGGCAGGCGCCGTTCCGTGAGGATGACGTGAACCGCGAGCTGCTGCGCCGCCACGGTGTGGTGCAGCCGTATTTCGACGACAGTGATCTCTGGTTCGTCGACCCCCGGCTGCCGATGTCGTCGCCGATCGCGACGCTCGCAGCGGTGGTGACGCCCGCGCGACGGCTGGCGCTGCTCGCCCACATCGACGAGACCGACCTGCTGCGAACCGCTGCGCCAGACCTGCACGAGGCGGAGTCGGCCCTGGCGCCGCTCACGCAGCTTCTCGACATGCTCGGCACCGACGGGATCGAGCAAGACGCGGAGAAGGGGTGGATTCCGGAGGTCGAGATGGACCGGCTCGTGCGTTCGCTCGGCTGGGACGGAACGGCCGCAGAGGCGCGCGAGCGAGGGGACGCATTGGTCTCCTGTGCGCGTCGGGCGAAACTGATCCGCCGCTTCAAAGGAAAGGTCGTCCCGACGGCTCTCGCGCGGAAAGTGCGCGTCCCCTCGCCACTCACCCTCGATACGCTCGCGGCGATGATCACGGCCCCCGAGTCCGGGTGGCACGACTTCCGTTCGACTCGGGCCCGGGCCGAAGAAGCGATCGCTCTGCTTGCGATCGCGGACGGGATCGCGCAGCATCTCGATGACCTTGCGGATCACGTCCTCGACGGCTCGCGAGCGCTCGCCGAGTCTGACGTGCGAGTCGATCTCGACGATGGGGATTCGCAGTGGGCGAGACGCACGAGTTCGAAGACTGCGGGCGGAGTGGGGGAGATCGCCGAGCGGCTCGGCATGCTGTCGGCGGTCGGATCCTATGGTTTCGTCACCCCCGCGATGCGAGAGGTGGCTCGCTGTGCGCTGATGGGAAGGATTCGAGCGTGACTGCTATGCGCAGTACTGCGAAGCTCGTTTTGTCTTTCTGCTCCCAGATTTTGCGCGCACCCCGACTCGGGCGGATACTCATCCCATCCGCGCCGTCCGACTCGGCCGGGGAATCGACATGCACAGCACCCCTGTTCTCAGCCCTGAAACGACCATCGCCATCGTCGGCGCGGGCCGTCTCGGTGGCGTACTCGCGCGGGCACTCCGCGCCGCGAACTTCGTCGTCATCGGGCCGCTCCGGCGTGAAGATCGAGTGCCGGATGCCGATATCGCACTGCTCTGCGTTCCGGATGCCGCGATCCCGGCGGTGGCCTTCGCTGCTCGCCCGCACAGTCGTCTCGTCGGGCATGTCTCCGGTGCGACACCGCTCACCGACGTCGACTTCAGCCTGCATCCGCTGCAGACGTTCACGGGCCGTGAGAGTGCCGAGATGTTCCGCGGCATCGGAGCCGCCGTCGACGGCCGCACTCCCGAGGCGCTCGAGGTCGCCGAACAGCTCGCCCGGGTGCTCGGTGCGAACCCGTTCCGCGTCGACGACGCCCACCGGGCCGAGTATCACGCAGCAGCATCCTTCGCCTCGAACTTCGTGCTCACCGTGCTCGACGCGGCCGAGCATCTCGCGGGTGGGGCAGGCGTCGACCGCGCACACCTGGCCCCGCTCGTGCGGCAGACGGTCGACAACTGGGTGGCCAGCGGTGCCGCCTCCGCGCTCACCGGACCCATCGTCCGCGGAGATGAAGACACCGTCGCGCGGCAGCGCGCCGCATCCGCAGACTTCGCCGAACTCTTCGACGCGCTCGCCGCGGCCACCCGGAACATCGTCCGCATCGACACCGCTCGCACCGACGCCGCCCCCAAGGAGACGCGCGCATGAAGATCCTCCGCACGATCGCAGAGGTGCGCGCCGAGATACGCGCAGCTCGCGCCGAAGGGAAGACCGTCGGGCTCGTGCCGACCATGGGCGCCTTCCACGAGGGGCACTTGTCGCTCATGCGGCAGGCCCGCGCCGAGAACGGCCTCGTGGTGGTCTCGCTGTTCGTGAACCCGACGCAGTTCGCCGCGAACGAAGACCTCAGCACCTACCCACGCGATGAGCAGCGCGACGCGGCGCTCGCCGAGGCCGAGGGCGTCGACATCCTGTTCGCACCGCTCCCTGCCGAGATCTACTCCGAGGGGTTCGTCGCGAACATCCACGTGGCGGGCATCACCGAGGTGCTCGACGGTGCGATCCGAGGTGCCCACCACTTCGACGGCGTCGCGACGGTCGTCACCAAGCTGTTCGGCATCGTCCGGCCCGACGTCGCCTACTTCGGCCAGAAGGATGCGCAGCAGGTGCTCGTCGTGCGCCGGGTGGTGCGCGACCTCGACCTCGACGTGCGCATCGAGGCGTGCCCGATCGTGCGCGAGCCCGACGGCCTCGCCATGAGCTCGCGCAACGTCTACCTCGACCCGGACGCTCGCGCGCAGGCCGCAGCGCTCAATCGGGCGCTCGATGCGGCGGAGGCGGTTCTCGCGGCCGGGGAACGCGATGGCGAGAGCATCCGCACTGCCGCGCGCCGGGTGCTCGCGGACGCGTCGATCGATGTCGAGTACCTGGAACTCCGGGATGCCGAGACCTTGCAGCCCGTGACGCGCGTCGACCGTGATGCGCTTCTGTTGGTGGCGGCCCGCGTCGGCGCCGCCCGACTGATCGACAACCATCTGCTGAGAGGGGTCGCCTCATGAGCGCCCACGCCGCACCGACCGCCCGTCTGACTCTCGGCGACATCGCGAAGAAGAAGGCGTCCGGCGAACCGATCGTCATGGTCACGGCGTACGACTACCCGAGTGCGCAGATCGCCGACGAGGCCGGCGTCGACATGGTGCTGGTCGGCGACTCCGGGGCGATGACCGTGCTCGGCTACGACAGCACCGTGCCTGTCACGACCGATGAGATGCTCATGCTCACCAAGGCGGTGCGCCGCGGCCTCACGCGACCGCTGCTGGTGGGTGACCTGCCGTTCGGCTCCTACGAGGCATCCGACGAGCTGGCCATCGCGACCGCGCAGAGCTTCATCAAAGAGGCGGGCGTCGACCTCGTCAAGATCGAGCGTGGCGGTACGACGGTCGACCGCGCGCGTGCGCTCGTGAACGCCGGCATCCCGGTCGTGGGGCATGTCGGGCTCACGCCGCAGACCGCGACCGCACTCGGTGGCTACCGCGCCCAGGGCCGCACCGCCGCGGCCGCGCTCGCCGTGATCGGCGATGCCCTCGCGCTGCAGGATGCCGGTGTCTCGCTCATCGTGGTCGAGGCGGTCCCGTCGCCGCTCATGGCTGAGCTGGCCCCGCTGCTGCGCATTCCGACGATCGGGATCGGCGCCGGAGCGGATGCCGACGGCCAGGTGCTCGTCTTCCACGATCTTCTGGGGATCTACGACGGTCCTGCCGCGAAGTTCGTCAAGCGCTACGCCGATGTGCGAGGCGTCTCTGTCGACGGCGTCGCCGCGTACGCCGCGGACGTGCGCTCGGGGGCGTACCCGGCGGCCGAGCATACGTACGGG
Organism: Microbacterium sp. AC145; assembly: GCF_979258505.1. Lineage (NCBI taxonomy): Bacteria > Bacillati > Actinomycetota > Actinomycetes > Micrococcales > Microbacteriaceae > Microbacterium > Microbacterium sp. AC145. The sequence goes on along the minus strand of NZ_OZ409859.1, from coordinate 2,929,730 downwards.
ATGCCCGCCGACGAGATCACGCGACTGCGGGAGCTGCTCGCGGGGGAGTGAGGCGGGCGCTTCTCGACGCGTTCCGGTATTCAGTTGTTCCGGGGCGCTCCGCGTTGGGCGGACTTCTCCCTGTCGGGCGGACTTCTCCGGTCGGGCGGACTTCTCCCTGTTGGGCGGACTCTTGAGGCGCGATCATCCGCCCATCGGGGAGTCATCCGCCCATCCCGGCGACGAGCGGATGCCGTGCGTCACTCCGCCCGGCGCACCCGCAGCACCAGTGCGATCACCGCGAGCACGATCACGACCGCGCCATAGCCGACGCACACCGTCTCGAGGCCGAGCGGCGTCACGAGCATGCCGGCGATGACCGCCGGTACCCCGAAGGCCGAATACGCGAGCACGTAGATCACCGCGAACGTGTCGGCGCGCTCGGCGGCCGGAATTCGCGGCGCGAGCGAGGCGACGACTCCCGAGAATGCGGTGCCGAAGCCCATACCCGTGATCGCGGTGGCGGCGAGGTAGAAGGGGAGTGACGCCGCGCTCAGGGCGACGAGCGAGAGGGCTGTTCCGGTCGCGAGGGCGGTCGTGCCGAAGATCACCGAGGTGCGAGGGCTGCGGTGGCGCATGAGGAACGCCGTGATCGCGCCGACGCCGGCGAGCATCCCGACGGAGAGCCCCTGCCACGAGTGAGCCTCGCCGTCGAGTTCGCTGTGCACGATGGTGGCGCCGAGTGAGAGGAAGAGGCCGCCGGTCGCCCAGCCGGCGATCACGGCCGGTGCTCCCCGCCAGAAGTCACCGCGCACAGCGGCAGGAACGGAGAGACGGAACCGCAGCGATGCCCACGCGCCCGCACGCAGTGGCGCTGTCTCGGGGGCGAGCAGGAAGAGCCCGGCGAGCACCAGATAGATCACGGTCAGCGGAGCGAACACGTCGAGCAGCGGTTCGCCGGTGACGTCGAGCACGATGCCCGCGAGGATGGCGCCCAGCCCGAGGCCGATTCCGGGGCTGAGAGCGTTCCACAGAGCGGCGATGCGTGCCTGGCCTTTCGGCGCGAGGTCGAGTGCCGCCGCCGACAGCGTGGCGATCAGCACGCCGCTCGCCGCGCCCTGCAGTACCCGCGCGAGTACGAGGGTGGCCACGGTATCGGCATGCCAGAACAGCACCATGCTGACGGCGAGCAGCAAGAAGCCCGTGATGGCCACCGGGCGCCGACCGATGTGGTCGGAGAGAGAGCCCGCGCTGAGCAGAGCGAGGAGAAGCGCGATCGCATACACGGCGAACACCGCACTGATCACGATCGACCCGAAGCCGATCTCGGCCGCGAGCACGGGGTAGAACGGCGACGGCGCGCTCGCACCGACCATCATCGCGATCTGGGCCACGATCGCGAGGGCGAATCCGAAGCGCGAACGGCGGACGGAGGCTGTCGCGACGGGTGTCGGGGCGGTCATCGTCATGGTTCTCCTCGGCGTCGGGATTCTTCGGTTCGAGAATCATCGAACTGTTGGAGCGTACTCGCCTCGGCGCGATTGTTCAACTATTCTCGAACCATGCCAGGCGAACTTCCGCACCCCGAGCGGTCCGAGATCCAGCTGACGGACGTGCTGTTCGCGCTCAGCGACCCCGAGCGGCTCGCGATCACTCGGCAGCTTGCCGACGGTCCGCTCGACATGGCGGAGTGTCACGCGACGGACCCCGCCCTTCCCAAGTCCACGAAATCGCACTTCATGAAGGTGCTGCGTGAGGCGGGCGTCATCCGCAACGAGCCCAACGGGCGACGCCGGATGCTGACTCTCCGGCGCGACGACCTCGACGTGCTTTTCCCGGGGCTTCTGGAGTCCGTGTTGCGGAGCTAGCCCGCAGTTCTTCTTGGGCTCTCGTGAATGCCGGAGTCTCGGCATTCACTCGTACATACCTTCGAAAGTCTTCTGTCGAACGACTAGATTCGAAGCATGTCGAAGCTGGTCGGTCTGCACGAGGCGATGTCCCGCCTCGATGAGGTGTGGGCTGACTCCGATGCGGCGTCGGGTCTTTCCCGAGGGCAGTTGCTCGCGATGAACGCGGCGATCGACGCGATGAAACGGCAGCTGGATGCCGTGCATATCGACATCGCGGCATGCATCGCGAGCGAGTCACGGCCGGAGCTCGGTGCCGCTGGCCTCGCGAAGCAGCACGGTCATCGGTCGGCGGCAAAGCTGATCGCCTCGACCACGGGCATGTCCTTCTCCGAAGCGTCGCGACTGATCAAGGTCGGCGAGGCGACCGCGCCACGGGCCGATCTGGTCGGAACGCCATTGCCCGCACGGTACCCGCTCATCCGTGAGGCCCTGCTGTCGGGGCGTCTCGGCGTGCAGGCGGCGGCGCTGATCATCGCGCTTCTCGAGAGGTGTCGCATCGCGGTGGGTGCGCAGAAGATCGCGGAGGCGGAGAAGACACTCGTCGACGCGGCGTCCGATCTGGCGCTCGACGACGTGCGCAAGATCGTCGACCGGGCCGAGGGGTGGCTGGATCCCGACGGCAGTGAACCCCGAGATGACGAGCGGCGGTCGCGGCGCTCGCTGACGATCTTCGAGCGGGACGGCATGGTCCATCTCAACGGGCGCTTCCATCCCGAGGCTGCTGCGCCGATCGTCGCGGCGATCCGCGGGTACGTCACGGCTGCCTTCGCGGCGCGCAAAGACGCGACCGATCCCGATGCTGCCGACGCAGACAGTCGGAGCGTCGCCATGCTGCAGGCCGATGCCCTGTCGATGTTCTGCGCACACGTCCTCGGATGCCGCGGCGAACGGATGCCCTTGGCGGGCGCGACCGTCGTGGTGCGCATGACCCTCGACGACCTGGAGTCAGGCTGCGGCACGGCCGAGATTGACGGCATCGGGCAGAAGATCAGTGTCGGGGCTGCGCGCAGAATGGCGGCGAGCGGCGGCGTGATTCCCTGTGTGCTCGGCGGTGACAGTCAGGTCCTCGACTGGGGGAGGGAGAAGCGCCTCTTCACGAGAGCGCAACGAATGGCGCTCGTCGAACGAGACGGCGGCTGCGCGATGTGCGGGCTTCCACCCGAAATGACCAAAGCTCACCACATCAGATGGTGGAGCAGGGACGCCGGGCCGACCGATCTGTCGAACGGTGTGCTCTTGTGCGAGACCTGCCACCATCGGATTCACGACAACGGGTGGGAGATCCGCATCGATGGTGTGGGCGTGGCGGCGAGGGTGTGGTTCATCCCGCCGAGCTACGTCGACTCCGCACGCACGCCGCGGCTGGGCGGCCGAGCTCGATTCGACGTGGCCGCATGACGCGGGCGTGTGGCTCTCAGGAGGCGACGCGGGTCCTGTCGGCGGCATTCGTCGGCTCGACCTCGGCCCACACGGCGTCGAGCGAGAGATGCAGCACTCCGGCGACGGCGGCGATCGTCGAGAACGAGGGGGTGGCGACGCGGCCCGACTCGATCTTGCGGAGGGTCTCGGGCGAGATGCCCGCATCGAGGGCGACGCTGAGCATCGACCGCGGGCCGCGCGCTCGCCGCAGCAGCGCACCGAGGCGTTCGCCGCGTTCGACATCGGCGGGAGTGAGGGGCAGGCGAACCATCATGCACCCATAGTAATACCGGGATAGTATTACCGGTCATGATCGAAATCCTCAGCATGCAACAACTCCACAGCGCACGCGAGACCGGCGCACTGGTCGGCTCGATACTCCAGGCACTCAAGCAACGGGCCGTCGTCGGGGTGAATCTGCTCGACATCGATCGATGGGCCAAGGAGCTCATCGAGGATGCAGGGGCCGAGTCCTGCTACGTCGACTACGCGCCGTCGTTCGGGCGCGGACCGTTCGGTCACTACATCTGCACGGCGGTCAACGACGCGGTCCTGCACGGGATGCCGCACGACTACGCTCTCGCCGACGGAGACCTCCTGACGCTGGACCTCGCGGTCACGCTCGACGGCGTCGCGGCGGATGCGGCGATCAGCTTCGTGGTCGGGGGCGCAGCCGCGGCAGCCGACCTCGCGATGATCGACGCCACCGAGCGGGCGCTGGCGGCCGGCATCGCCGCGGCCGGTCCAGGGGCGCGCATCGGAGACCTGTCACACGCCATCGGCTCCGTGCTGACCGCTGCCGGGTATCCGATCAACCTCGAGTTCGGCGGGCACGGCATCGGCTCGACGATGCATCAGGATCCGCACGTCGCGAACGACGGACGCCCGGGGCGTGGCTACAGGCTCAGGCCGGGACTCCTGCTGGCGCTCGAGCCCTGGGTCATGGCCGACACCGACCGGCTCATCACCGATGCCGACGGCTGGACGCTGCGCAGCGCGACTGGATGCCGAACCGCGCACACCGAGCACACGATCGCGATCACCGACGATGGGGCAGAGATCCTGACCCTGGCGCGGTGACCTCGCCCCGGTGACCCGGCCCGGTCAGTTCCCGCGCGACTTGCTGCGCACCCGGCGCGCGGCTCGACCGGCGAGGTCCTTGAGGCGGCCGCCGGGCCAGACGCGCCGCAGCTCGACCACCCCTCCGCGGGTCGCCACGGGAGTGCAGGTGCGACCGGCGAGCAACGGCGAGTGACCGGCGCCGGCGAGCGTCGCGGCATCCGACTTGAGCGGAACGTCGAAGGTCCAACCGGCCCGCCGCACCTTGACGACGAGTCGCGCACCCTGCGTCTCGTCCGAAGGGCCGAACACCCTGAGGGGGTCGATCGCGATCGTCACCGAGCTGCGATCCTGCAACGACGACGCGGCGATACGGCGCTCATCGCCGTTCGACGTGTCACGCAGAAACAGCTCGATCTGATCGTTCTCGAGCTCGCGACGGGCGAGCAGCAGATCCGACGGCAGCTCGGCCGTCGAGAAGGGGAGAGACGTCAGGCGGCCCGAGCCGGGTTCGAACACGAGTGCCTCTGCGCCGTCGCGCGTGACGGCCACGCTGATCGTCAGATACAGTCCGCCTCCGCGCGACCAGTGCGCCTCTGTGACAGCGGCACGGCACGACATCGCGGCCTCGAAGCGAGCGAACTCCAGCAGGTCATCACGCCGGTTCGACCGGAGCAGCGCGGCGCGGATCCGCTGCGGAAACGCCAGTCCGCCGTCGACCCCTGGCCCGAAACGGCGCTGCGCGAGAGGGGTGACCACATCGAGCAGTCGGTCGCGGTACTCGGCCGGGTAGGCGACCAGCCGTTTTCCCGCCAGTCGCTTGAGGACCTTGCCGCGGAACCAGTGCCGCAGCAGGCGATCACGCAACCTGCCCGGTGCCGTGTACTCCTCGACCAGGTCGAGCACCGCCTCCAGATGAGGGAAGTAGGACTCGGGGTCTATGCGCGACGAGCTCGCGCTGCCGGGCTGCTTCACCCAGGCGTAGCAGGGCTCGCTCGCGAAGATCGAGATCGTGTCGGCCTCGAAGTATGCCCTCATCACGAACAGGTGATCCTCGAGGCGCACCTTGCCCTCGGGGAAGCGAATGCCGCGCTCGCGCAGGAAGTCGGTGCGGAACATCTTGTGAGGCGTCAGCATCTCGAGCAGCGGATCCTCGCCGAGGCGAGCGTGAGCCACATCGCGGCGGAAGATCCGCGTCGGAAGACGTCGCCCGATGCCGACCTCCTTGCCGACGATCACATCCGAGCCGTGCTCATCGGCGAAGTCGCACAGACTCTCGAGCGCGGAATCGAACAGCCAATCGTCCTGGTCCACGAACTGCACGTACGTGCCACGCGCCGCCTCGACACCCCGATTGCGGGGAGTGCCCGGCCACCCGGAATGCGGAAGCTCGAGAACCCGCACGTTCGGACGCTCGGCGGCCACCGCCGCCAGGAGCTCACGCGTCTCCTCCCCCGATCCGTCGTCGCAGAGCAGCACCTCGAACAGTGAGGCATCCAGGGTCTGTCGATCCAAGGACGCGATGAGCTCGTCGATGGCCTTCCCGGGTCGGAAGACGGGCACGACGACACTCACACGCAGATTCGACATCCTCCGCAGTCAAACATCACGACCTGTGGAGCACACGGGGCTTGCTTTCAGCCGGCTGTGCGTGCAGGCGTGCGAACTCCCACCCCACACTCAGGCTCAGCGATATATCGTTGACTATCGCTCATCACCGGGCTCATCACTGGGCTCACCACTCCAGGGAGGTCACCATGAACAACGCATTCCCCTCGAACCCCTTCGGCGGATCCGGCTTCGGTGCAGGCTCCGGAGGCCCCGCATCCGCGATCTTCGACGCCATGGATCAGCTCCGCAAGAGCTTCGAGAAGTCCTTCGAGCAGCGCCCCAGCGGCGGATCGCGCATGGCCAAGGGAGACGTGCGCACCGCCGTGCTCTCGCTGCTCGCCGAGAAGCCCATGCACGGCTACCAGATCATCAACGAGATCGCCGAGCGCAGCGGCGGATCGTGGAAGCCGAGTGCCGGCTCCGTCTACCCCACCCTGCAGCTGCTCGCTGACGAAGGCCTCATCGAAGCCGAAGAGCAGAACGGTCGCAAGACGTACTCGCTCACCGAGGCCGGTCGCGAGGTCGCGGTCGAGAGCACCGAGACACCCGCCCCGTGGGAGTCCCAGTCCAAGGGTGAGAGTCTGCACGACAACCCCCGCTACACCGCGCTCCCCAAGGCCGGTGTCGACCTCGCCGCCGCGGCAGCACAGGTCGGACGCAGCGGCAGCCCGGAGCAGGTGCAGCAGGCCGTCGACATCCTCGACGAGGCCCGCCGTAGGCTGTACACGATCCTCGCTCAGGACTGAACGCACACCAGCAGGGAGCACAGATGACGGATGCCGCGGCGCAGGGCGCCCACCGCGCCCGCTACCGCCGCATCCTGTCGTTCGCGGCGCGCGAGTTCATCAAGATCTGGTGGTTCGAACTCGTGCTGCCGCGCTTCGGCATGACCTCGATCGCCGAGCGCACGCGCGGCCCGCGGATGCAGCGCTTCGCGAAGCGCTTCCACGTGCTGGCCGTCGAACTCGGCGGCCTCATGATCAAGGTCGGGCAGTTCATGTCGTCGCGCCTCGACGTGCTGCCGCCCGAGATCACGAAGGAGCTCGAAGGGCTGCAGGACGAGGTTCCGGCGGTGCCCTTCGCCGACATCCGCTCGGCCGCCGAAGCTGAACTCGGCATCCCGCTCGAGAGCGCCTACGCCTGGTTCGACCAGACACCGGTCGCCGCAGCATCCCTCGGTCAGGCGCACCGTGCTCGCCTCGCGGCCCAGGATGCCGCCGACACCGGGCTCGGGAACGTCATCGTCAAGGTGCAGCGACCCGGCATCGACGAGATCGTGGCGGTCGACCTCGCCGCGCTCCGCCGCGTCGCGAAATGGCTCACCCGCGTGCGCCTGGTCGCCGACCGCGTCGACGCTCCCGCACTCGTCGAGGAGTTCGCCGAGACGAGCCTCGAAGAGATCGACTACCTGCACGAGGCTGCGAGCGCCGAGCGATTCCGCGAGAACTTCGCCGCCGATCCGCGCGTCGACACCCCCGAGATCGTCTGGGAGCGCTCGACGCGTCGCGTGCTCACGCTGTCCGACGTCACGGCGATCAAGATCAACGACACCGATGCTCTCCGTGCGGCCGGCATCGACCCGGCATCCGTCGCCGACGCCTTCGCCGAGGTCATGTTCGACCAGGTCTTCACGCACAGCTTCGTGCACGCCGACCCGCACCCCGGCAACATCTTCGTGACGCCCGAGGCGGCATCCGACACCGGGCAGAACTTCCGCCTCACGTTCATCGACTTCGGCATGATGGCCGAGGTTCCCGCCAGCCTCCGCGACGGACTGCGGATGCTGCTCATCGCCGTCACCGCCCGCGACAGCCGCGGACTCGTGAAGGCCGCCCAGGAGATCGGCGTGCTGCTGCCCTCCGCCGACACGGCCGAGCTCGAACGAGCGTTGAGCGCTCTGTTCTCGCGGTTCGGGGGCATGGGTTTTGCGGAACTCGCGACCGTCGATCCTCGCGAGTTCAAGGATTTCGCCGACGAGTTCGGCGACATGGTGCGCTCGCTTCCGCTGCAACTGCCCGAGAACATGCTGCTGCTGATCCGCGCGGTGTCGCTGACCTCGGGCATGTGCTCGAGTCTCGACCCGACGTTCAACGTGTGGGACGCCGCCGAACCCTACGCCGGTCGACTGCTGCGCGATGAGTCGGGCAACCTCATGCAGGACATGGCTCAGCAGGCCATGGAGACCGCTGCCGTCACCTACCGCCTGCCCAAGCGCATCGATGCGATCATCACCCGCGTCGACGACGGCAACGTCACGTTCGACACCTCGGCCCTCGAACGCCGACTCGACCGCCTCGAGGGCATCGCCCGCCGCATCGGATCCGGTGTGCTCTTCGCCGCGATGCTCGTCGGTGGAGCGCTGCTGGTGCCTGCCATCCCGCCCCTCGGTATCACTCTCCTCTGCGTCTCGGCCCTGCCTCTGTTGCACTCGGTCTTCGGCGGGCGTCGCCAGCGCTGACACGCGCTGACACGAGTTGACGCGCCCGGAAAACCCAGAGCATCCGGCATCCCCTCGGCGAGCCGTGCCCCGACGCGCCGCGGATCGGTGAGGTGATCTGGGTTTTCCCGTCCCGGCCGCAGTATGCCGGCATGGGAGAATGGGTTCTCATGGACACTCCGGACGATAAGACGCCCCCGAGGAACGACGCTCCGAAGACCTCCACCGCCGCGATCAGGCAGGCCGCGAAGGCCACCGAGACCGCCCAGAAGATCGTTCGCGACATCGCCGCCGTGCCGCCGCGTGGCGTGCATCCGGCCCTCGTGCCCGGAGTCTCGGTCGAAGAGACGGGTCGCACCTACCGCACCGATCCGCTGGTCTTCGGCGTCGCCGTCGCACTGACCATCGCGTTCATCGCCTGGGGTGTGTTCGCGGGCGACAACCTCTCGGGCACGACGACTGCCGTGCTCGGCTGGGTCGTCGAGTACTTCGGCTTCTTCTTCACGACGATCGCCACCGTCATCCTGGTCTTCATGCTGTTCGTCGGTTTCAGCCGCTACGGACGCATCCCTCTCGGCCGCGACGACGAAGAGCCCGAGTTCTCGATGTTCTCGTGGATCTCGATGCTGTTCGCGGCCGGCATGGGCATCGGCCTCGTCTTCTGGGGCGCCGCCGAGCCGCTCACCTTCTTCGAGAACCCGCCGCCCGGCACCGTCGAAGCGAACACGCTCGAGGCCATGCACACCGCACAGGCCCAGGTGCTCTACCACTGGGGCCCGCAGGCGTGGGCGTTCTACGCGCTCGTCGGTGGTGCGATCGCCTACGGTGCGTTCCGCCGCGGCCGCACCCCGCTGATCTCGTCGATCTTCGCCCCGCTGCTCGGCGAGGGCCGCACGACCGGCCCCCTCGGCCGCACGATCGACATCTTCTCGATCATCGTCACCCTCTTCGGCACGGCCGCATCGCTCGGTCTCGGCGCCCTGCAGATCGGCCACGGCGTCGAGCTCGTCGCGGGAATCGGAGAGCTCGGCAACGGCATCCTCATCGCCGCGATCGCTGTGCTGACCGCGTGCTTCATCGCATCCGCCGTGTCGGGTGTCTCGAAGGGCATCCGCGCGCTGTCGAACATCAACGCGGTCGTCGCACTTCTGCTCGCGTTCTTCGTGTTCTTCGTCGGCCCGACGATGCTGATCCTCAACGTCATCCCCTCGGTCGCCGTGCAGTTCCTCGGAGACCTGCCCGAGATGGTCGCCCGCTCGGCCTCGCAGGGCGATGAGGCGCAGATGTTCCTCTCGAGCTGGACGATCTTCTACTGGGCGTGGTGGATCTCGTGGTCGCCGTTCGTCGGCATGTTCATCGCCAAGATCTCGCGCGGCCGGTCGCTCCGCCAGTTCGTCTCGGTCGTCATCGTCGTACCGGCCGTCATCTCGCTCGTCTGGTTCGCGATCTTCGGAACCACGGCCATCCAGCAGCAGATGGACGGCGCAGGCCTCACCGTCGACCCGCCGGAGGAAGTGCTCTTCGGGGTGCTCGAGAACCTGCCCTTCCCTCTGATCACGAGCATCGTGCTCATTCTGCTGATCTCGATCTTCTTCATCACGGGGGCGGACTCCGCCTCGCTCGTGATGGGAACCCTGTCGCAGCAGGGCCGCCCCGAGCCTTCGCGCTGGGTCGCGGTGGTCTGGGGTGTGCTGGTCGGAGTGATCGCCGCGGTGCTGCTCGTCACCGGCGAAGAAGGCAGCGGGCTGAAATCGTTGCAGAACGTCACGATCATCGCGGCGCTGCCGTTCGCGGTGATCATGGCGTTCATGATGGTCGCCTTCATGAAGGACCTGCGCCGCGACCCGATGATCCTGCGCGACCGGTATGCCCGCATGGCCGTGCGGCACAGTGTCATGGCGGGTCTCGAGGAGTACGGCGACGACTTCGCCCTCGTGCCCGTCGAGTACGACCACTCCGAGGACGACCTCGACTGGATCGACGAGGCCGACGTCGACGACAGCCTCGCCGAGGTCTACGCGACCGCGACCGAGGCGATCGACATCATCCCGCAGGCCGGGACGGATTCGGGTGCCGGTGTGGATGCGGGTGCCGACGCGGATGCCGATTCAGGTGCCGCTGCCGACGCGGATGCCGAGCCCGGTTCGGGCCCCGCTGGCCTCGCCGAGCGGCCTTCCTGACGCAAGTGCGCAACTGACCCCGCACGCGACTTCCGCACGGTGCGGGGTCAGTACTGCATCCGAATCGCCCGTTTCCGGTGCGGAAGTGACCCCGGATGCGAAAGTGACCCCGCACACACACCCCGGATGCGAAACTGGCCCCGCATCCGACCGGTCGCGGGCCTCAGACCGCGGCAGCCTTCGAACCCTCCACCCCGGGCGCGACCGTCTCGACAGGCACGGCGGCGTCGGTGATCCGGGCGGCCATCCCCGCGAAGATGAAGCCGTGGAACGGCAGCACGGCCAGCCAGTACAGGCGCCCCGCGAGCCCGCGGGGGAAGAACACCGCGCGCTGCTCGTAGCGCGAACCCTCGCCGTCGGGCAGTGCTCGAAGCTCGAGCCACGCCTCGCCCGGCACCTTCATCTCGGCGCGCAGCCGCAGCAGCCCGCCGCTCGCGGGGGAGTCCTCGGTCGCGCGGCCGGGCTCTTCGACCGCCTCGACCCGCCAGAAGTCGATCGCATCGCCCACACGCGCCTCGACCTTGCTGCGGCGGCCCCGGCGCAGGCCCACACCGCCGACGATCCGGTCCATCCATCCGCGCACCGCCCACAGGAACTTCGACGAGTACCAGCCGTTCGATCCGCCGATGCCGATGATGACCCGCCACAGTCCGTCGACCGGGGCCTTCGTGCGCAGCGACCGGGCATCGGTGAAGACGGTGCGTCCTGCCCAGTCGGGGTCGCTCGGCAGCGGGTCGCTCGGTGCGCCCGACACCTCGGCATCCTGCCAGCTGGTCTCGATCGTGTCGGCGTCCAGGCGTCCCAGGGCCATCGCGACCGCCTGCCGATACCGTGTCAGCCCACCGGTGGGCGGCGGGATCAGCTCGTCGACCGTGCGGTCCTTGACGATGCACTCGTTCTGCAGCGAGGCGACCAGGGGGCGAGCGATCGACCGCGGCACCGGCGTCACGAGGTTCACCCAGTGCGAGGCGAGTCCGGGCGTCAGCACCGGCAGTGATGCGATCGCCCGCTGACGCAGGCCCGCCTCGAGCGCATAGCCGTTCATCATCTGGCCGTAGCGCAGCACATCAGGCCCGCCGATGTCGACGGCGCGGTTCACGCCGTCGTCGACGCGGGCGGCGCCGAGCAGATAGTGCAGCACGTCGCGCACGGCGATCGGCTGGATGCGGTTGCGCACCCACTTCGGGGCGGGCATATACGGAAGCACATCGGTGAGGTGGCGGATCATCTCGAACGACGCCGATCCCGAGCCGATCACGACGCCGGCCTGCAGCACGAGGGTCGGCACCCCGGATTCGAGGAAGATCTCGCCGACCCTGACCCGCGAGCGCAGGTGCGGAGACAGCTTCGCGTCTTCCGGATGCAGGCCGCCGAGGTACACGATACGTCGCACGCCGGCTTTCGCCGCGGCATCCGCCACCGTCGTCGCCGCGCGTTCATCGCTCTCTTCGAAACCCTTGCCCGCGGTCATCGAGTGGATCAGGTAGTAGACGACGTCGACGTCGCGCATGGCCTCGGCCACGGCATCCGCGTCGTCGGCCGATCCCTCGACGATCTCGCAGTCGGCTCCCCAGGGGAAGGATGCCGCGCGCGCGGCGTCGCGGGCGAGGGTGCGCACCCGGTATCCGGCGTTCAGCAGCCGTGGCGTGAGGCGTCCGCCGATGTAGCCGGTGGCGCCGAGCACGAGTGCCCGCGGTGTCGAACCGTCATCGCGGGGCTGGGCTCGCAGTGCCTCTTCGTGGCCCGTGGGCTGGGTGAGCTCTGTCATGTTCCCGAGCGTAGGCCGCAAGGCTGAGTTTTTCACTAGGTTGGTATATGACTAGTTCATCTAGTAATCTTCTGCCCGAGGAAGGTGATCACATGTCCACGACCATGCAGACCCGCGCCGGAAGCACGCGTTCTTCGCGCCGTGCACTCGCCGCGGCGGACTCGATCAGCCTCGCTCCGCTGTCGGCCCGGGAGGCCGTCGGCCGCTCGACGGGCATCGAACCGGTGGCGATCGGAGTCGCACGCTCCCCTCTGTGGGGAGCGCTCGGCGTCGCGGGTCTCGTCGCCCTCGTCGCAGCCGGATCGCTCGCGCTGATCGCCGAGCTGCTGCCGCTCTGATCCGAAGACCACACAGACCACACAGACCACACAGACCACCGTAGGAAGAGAGAAAGGAACCCCTCATGGGACTCGACGACAAGATCAAGAACACCGCTCAGGACCTCACCGGCAAGGCCAAGGAGGCCGTCGGCAAGGTGACCGACAACGAGAAGCTCGAGGCCGAGGGTCGTGCAGACCAGGCCAAGGCCAGCGTCAAGAAGGCCGGAGAGAACGTGAAGGACGCGCTCAACTGAGAGCCGTCACAGTGTGCGGGGAGGCGACATCGGTCGCCTCCCCGTCGTCTGTTCCGGCGCGTTGCCTGACGAGCCGGAATGCAGGAGAGAAGAGGACAGCATGTCGGACACGGTCACGAACAGCACCGTGAAGAAGGACTCCCTGTGGCGGCGCCTCGGCCGCCGAATGGGTCTCGTCAAGGACGACGAGCTCCGTCGCCTCACTGTCGATGACGTGACCGTCGTCGATCGACCGATGCTGCGCCGTGCTGTCGCCGGCACCGTGGTCGGCAACCTCATGGAGTGGTACGACATCGGCGTCTACGGCTACCTCGCCGTCATCATCGGCCGCGCATTCCTGCCGGATGCCTCGGCCGGAGCCCAGTCGCTGTTCTCGCTCGGTGTCTTCGCCGTGACGTTCGTCGCGCGTCCGCTCGGCGGCATCGTGCTCGGGCAGCTCGGCGACCGCATGGGCCGCCAGCGCGTGCTCGCCTTCACGCTGATCATGATGGCGGCGGCGACGTTCCTCATCGGCGTGCTGCCGGACTTCTCGGTGATCGGCGTCTGGGCGCCGATCCTGCTCATCGTGCTCAAGCTCGCGCAGGGCTTCTCGACCGGTGGCGAATACGCCGGGGCCACGACCTTCATCACCGAGTACGCGCCGGACAAGCGCCGCGGCTTCTACGCCTCGCTGCTCGATCTCGGCTCGTACATGGGCTTCGCCATCGGCGCCGCGTTCGTGTCGATCCTGCAGCTCACGCTCTCGGCCGAGGTCATGCAGGGCTTCGCCTGGCGCATCCCGTTCCTCGTCGCGCTGCCCCTCGGACTCATCGCGATCTACTTCCGCCTCAAGATCGAAGACACTCCGGCCTTCCAGGAGGCGCAGGAGTCGGCGGCGCGCGCCGCCGACGACGCGAAGGCATCTGCGGATGCTCCCAAGGGCGTCATCGCGCTGATCCGCGCCTACTGGCGCGAGCTGCTCACCGCATTCGTACTCGTCGCCGCCGCGAACACCGTCGGCTACGCGCTCACCTCGTATATGCCGACCTATCTGACCGGAACCCTGGGGTACGACGAGGTGCACGGCACCCTGCTCACGCTGCCGGTGCTCGTCGCCATGGCGCTCAGCATCCCGCTCACCGGCAAGCTCTCCGACCGCATCGGGCGCCGCAAGGTGCTTTTCGTCGGCTCGGTGTCGGCGATCGTGCTGGCCGTGCCCGCTTTCCTGTTCATGATGCACGGCGAGATCTGGTCGACGCTGCTCGGCCTCGCGCTGCTCGCCTTCCCGGTGACGTTCTACGTCGCGAACCTCGCCTCGTCGTTGCCGGCACTCTTCCCCACCTCGTCCCGCTACGGCGGCATGGGCATCTCGTACAACCTCGCCGTCGCGCTGTTCGCGGGTACCGCGCCTGTCGTGATGGAGGCGCTCGTGCAGATGACCGGGTCGTCGCTCGCGCCGGCGTTCTACGTGATCGGCACCTCGATCGCCGGCTTCATCGCCGTGGTCGTGCTGAAGGAGTCGGCGCGCCGGCCGCTGCCCGGTGCCATGCCGAGCGTGCAGACGATCGAAGAGGCGATCGAGCTGGTCGAGACGCAGGAGGAGAACCCCGACCTCGATCTCGACGAGCTCTTCCCCGAGCGCCTCGAGAATGCGGAGTACGTGGCGCAGCTCGCCGAGCAGGCGCACCAGGACGCGCAGACGGAAGAACAGAACGAAGGTCAGGTCGAGAAGGCCTGATCGATTCGTCGGGTGGCCGGTCGGCGTTCGGCCGGCCCTCGGCGGTTACTCGCCCGTGCCCTCAGATTCCTCATGCGAGCGGATGACGTCGCGGAGCTCCTGGTCGAGGTCGGTCGCCTCTTCGATCGCCGAGGTCATTCCGGCGAGGAACCGCGTGACCACGGCGCGCTCCTTGTCGGTCATCTCGTCGACGAGGGCGAGCATCCGGCGGTGCATGGCGCCGAGCGTCTCGCGCACTTCGTCATCACTGCTCACGGTGGGCACCACGACGCCGGCGCGGCGGTCGGTGGGGTGCGGCTCGCGGCGGGCGTGGCCGCCCTTCTCGAGACGGTCGATGAGGGTGGTGGTGGATGCCGTCGAGATGTCGAGCACGCGCGCGAGGTCGACAGGGCGCACGATGCGGCCGGCGCGCTGCTCGCGCAGCAGGAAGCGGAGGGCGACGAGATCGGTCTCATTCATGCCCATCGATGCTCGGGTGCGGGCGCGCATCGCGGTCTCGGCGCCGCGGTATCGGCGCAGGAGGTTGAGGACGTCGACGGTGCTCGCGCTGTCGGATTCCGGATACCAGTACCCGCTGCGGGAGAACTCTTCAGGACCGGTCATCGTGCCATCTCGCCGTCGTCGCGGAGGTTGTCCTGTCGTTCACGCTCGAGCATCTCGATCGCGCCGGACTCCACCTCGGAGGGAACGATCTGCAGGATGCCGCCTGTGATCGCGTCGTGTTCTGCCGTGACGATCTGGTCGAGCCGCCACGCCGGAACGGAAGGGAACCGCTCGCGCAGGCGCTCGAGCATCTCGGCGTACGAGATGTACCCCGCCTCCTCGAGTGTGAATTGCTCGACCATGACGTCCCTTCCGGCAGACATCCATCTTCGCACCCGAACGGAGCGGACAGTGGCACGGAATATCGCTAGTCCGACTCGTTACATGACTTTCGAGTAGCATGGAGCGTTCAGGAGGTGACGATGGCCGGCACAATCCAGGGTGACACACGCACGATCACGTCGGAACTCGTGACGAGGGTCGATGAACTCCGCAGAGCCGAAGCACAGTTCGCGCGACGGCTCTCCGCTGTGCGCGCGCCCAACGACACCGACCGCGAGGCCATGCGCTTCATCGCGGATGCCACCGACGACGCCCCTGCGACCCCGGGTGGACTCGCCGCGCACCTGGGTGTGAGCACAGCAGCGGTCACGAGCATCCTCCGTCGGCTGCAGGATCGCGGTCAGGTGATCGTCGCGCCGCATCCCGCCGACGCGCGGTCGAAAGTGCTTCGCCCGTCGCCCCGTGAGAGCGGCTCGCCCGTCGACGATCTCACGCAGCGCATCGAGTCGATCGCCAGCGAGTTCACGCCGGATCAGACTCAGGTCGTCACCCGATTCCTCCGCCGTCTCGCCGAGGAGATCGGTGACCTTCCGTGACCGCGAGTGACGATCTCGGTTAGCCGGTCTTTGCTATTTAGCTAGGTAATCTAGTAATCTTTCTTCTAGCCATTCGCCTGCGGTCTTCGCGATCGAATCGTCTGCGACGAGGAGGAATCATGGGTTACCTGACCTACGGCAACACCAGCACGCCGATCGAGATCGGTGACGAGATGATGGCGCACCTGCGCACGGTGATCGTGACCAAGCTGCGGCGCAACGAGTCTTTCCCCCTGACGATCGACGCCTCCTCCGGGGTCGCCGAGACGCTCTGGATCCATGCGTCCATCCCGCTGCGCTTCGTGATGCACGAAGACGACCACGTTCTCGACCGCGCGCTGCTGGTGTCGATGATGAATGCCGCCAACTCCGCTCGCGGGCTCGATCTCACGAGCGACGAGTTCTCGTCCGCCCTGCAGGTCGCCCGCGAGCCGCACGCACTGAGCGCATGAGCCATGTCGACACGCATACGCAAGGCTGCGAAGGCGGCCAAAGCCTCCTCGGCCGGTAAGAGGGGCACCGCCTCTGTCGAACCCCGAGGTCTGTGGGTCGAGGTCGACCCCGGCTTCCACGTCGGCAACGACAAGCGTCAATTCCTCGGGTCGATCACCCGCGAGACCGACGGGTTCAGCGCCTTCGGCCCGAGCTCGGAGTTCGTCGGCAAGTTCGACGAGCTCGACGAAGCTAAGGAAGCCGTGATCATGGCTGCGGGCGCGAGCGCGCATCCGGTGGGTCCGGAGTCCCTGGTCTGACGATCGGCGCCGGTGGCCGGCGCCCGCGCGGGTACGGCCGATAGCCGTCCTTCCAGAGTGTCGCTGCGCTCCGCCATGAGGCGTGTACGATCGTACGCATGACTTCCGCCGAATCGATTCGACGATCTGCCCCGGATCGAGCCGCCCGACGCGCGCGCATCGCCGTCTCGGCCCTGTTCCTCACGAACGGCGCGCTCTTCGCCAACATCCTTCCCCGGTATCCCGAGATCAAGTCGACCCTCGGGCTCGACAACGTCGGCTACGGGTTCGCGATCGCGGCGTTCCCGGCCGGCGCGATCGCGGCCGGGCTTCTCGCTGCCGTTCTGATCCGTCGCTTCGGCTCCGCGAAGATCGCGGTCATCGGCACCGTCGCCACGGGGCTGGGCCTGCTCGCTGCGGCGCTCGCGCCCTCCGGCATCCTGTTCGCGCTCGCACTCCTGCTCGGCGGAGCATCCGATGCCATCACCGACGTCGCGCAGAACGCGCACGGGCTTCGTGTGCAGCGAAAGTTCGGGCGATCGATCATCAACTCGTTCCACGCGATCTGGTCGATCGGCGCCGTGCTCGGCGGCGGCATGGCGGCCGCCGCCATCGCCCTGCAGCTGCCGTTGGGCGTGCATCTCGGAATCTCGACCGCCGTGTTCGCCGCGGTCGCGATCACCGCGCTCGGCTTCTGCCTGCCCGGACGCGATGAAGAGGCGGATGCCGAGGCGACCGCCGATCCCGAGCAGCTGCAGGCGGCCGTGCGGCGGGGCGTCACCCCGCGCGTCGTGTTCGCCGTCATCGCCCTCACCCTCATCGCCATGGCCGGCGCGATCGCCGAGGACGCGGGCAACTCGTGGGCGACGCTGTATCTGTCGGAGTCGCTGGGAGCCGCAGCGGCGGTCGCTCCGCTCGGCTTCATCGCACTGGTCGGTGCGCAGTTCGTCGGACGGATGCTCGGCGACGGCATGACCGACCGTTTCGGCCAGCGCGCCGTGGCCAGGGTCGGCGGCCTCATCGCGACGGCGGGCATGACGCTCGCGCTCGTGTTCCCCAGCGTTCCGGGGACGATCGCGGGCTTCGCGGCTGTGGGATTCGGCATCGCGACGCTCATCCCCGCCGCGATGCACGCGGCCGACGAGCTTCCCGGTCTGCGCGCCGGCGTCGGCCTCACCATCGTGTCGTGGCTGCTGCGCCTCGGATTCCTGCTCTCGCCCCCGTTCGTCGGGTTCATCGCCGAGAACGAGAGTCTGCGCGCGGGGCTCATCGTCGCACCCGCCGCAGCGTTCGTCGCCGTGCTGCTGGCCGGGGTGCTGCCGGGGCGCACGCCGCGGCGCTGACGGCGGCGGCCGGCCGGTGGCGGCGGCGCGGCGGCGGCGCGGTGGCGGCAGCGGCAGCATCCGGCATCCGGCATCCGGCATCCGGCGTCGGCATCCGGCGTTCGGTGCGTCACTTCGGGGGCCGACACGCCACGTGCCGAACCGGACGCGCTTCGGGGGCCGACATCTGGTGTGTCGGCCCCCGAAGTGGTGGCGCCGGTCGCTGCGCGCCAACCGGACTCAGGGAGCGGTGTAGCCGCCGTCGACGAGGTGGTAGCTGCCGGTGATGAAGCTGGCGGCGTCGCTGGCCAGGAAGGCGATGAGGTTCGCGACCTCTTCGGGCTGGCCGAGGCGTCCGATCGGGTGCTTACTCACGAGGAACTCCTTCGCCTCGTCGCCCATGGTCGCGAGCAGCGGGGTGTCGATGAAGCCGGGGCCGACGGAGTTCACGCGCACGCCCTGCGCGGAGTACTCGAGGGCGGCCGACTTGGTCATGCCGACGACCGCGTGCTTGGCGGCGACGTAGGCGGGGGAGTTCGCGAAGCCGACGCTGCCGAGGATCGACGCGATGTTGACGACCGAGCCGCCGCCGTTCGCGAGGATCGAGGGGATCTGCGCCTTCATGTTGCGGAAGACGGCGTTGAGGTTGATCGAGATGACCTTGTCCCACGCGGCGTCGTCGTACTCGGCGGTGGGGGCGGATGCTCCGCCGATGCCGGCGTTGTTCACGCCGATGCGCAGCGGGGCGAGCGAGTTGGCGAGCTCGACCGAGCTGGCGATCCACGCGGTGTCGGTCGCGTCTCCGACGGATGCCTCGGCGGTACCGCCGGCGGCGCGGATCTCCTCGACGACCGCGTTCGCGTTGTCTGCGTTGAGGTCGTTGACGACGACGGATGCGCCGTTCTGGGCGAGCAGCAGGGCGGTCGAGCGTCCGATGCCGCTGCCTGCTCCCGTCACGATCGCCGAGCGGTTCGAGACATCGTACTGAGCCATGGGTGGGCTTCTTCCCGGGCGGTCACGGTTCCGGGAGATCTTCTCGGACGGTCCGTCCTTCTCTTCAGCCTACGCCCGTTGCGCGTAGATGGATGCGCGTGAATGAATCTTCCCGCGGATGCTCAGTCGTGCAGCACGGCGGAGAGGAAGTCGCGCGTGCGCTGCTCGCGCGGTGACGAGAACATGGTCTCGGGGTCGGCTTCTTCGACGATGCTGCCCTGATCGAACATGAGCACACGGTTCGAGACGTCGCGAGCGAACTGCATCTCGTGGGTGACGATCAGCATCGTGATGTCGGTCGTCTCGGCCACATCACGCAGCACGCCGAGCACCTCTCCGACGATCTCGGGATCGAGCGCGCTCGTGACCTCGTCGAGCAGCAGGATCTCGGGATCCATCGCCAGCGCGCGGGCGATGGCCACACGCTGCTGCTGCCCGCCCGAGAGCTGTAGAGGGTGAGCATCGGCCTTGTCGGCGAGGCCGACCTTGTGCAGCAGATCGGATGCCTTCGCGGTCGCCGCCTGCTTCGACATCCCGAGCACGTGCACGGGGGCCTCGATGAGGTTCTCCATCACGGTCATGTTCGGGAACAGGTTGAACTGCTGGAACACCATGCCGATGCGCTTGCGCACCTCGTTGCGGTGCTTCTCGCGCAGGGGCACACGCTTGCCTCCGCGCTCGACGTGGGTCAGCGGCTCGCCGTCGACGAAGATGTATCCGCCGTCGGCCTCTTCGAGCGTCATCACGAGGCGGAGGATCGTCGTCTTGCCCGAACCGCTCGGTCCGATCAGGGTGACGCGGTCGCCCCGCTGCACGTCGAAGGTGAGGCCGTCGAGCACGACGTGGTCGCCGAAGCTCTTGTGCACCCCGTCGAATCGGATGGCGGGAGTGGCGTTCTCAGGACGGGGATTCTCAGGAGGCGTAGGCAAGGCGCTTCTCCAATCTGCGGACGAGGATGGATGCCGGGTAGCTGGCGAGGAAGAAGATGATGCCGGCGAGGGTGATGGGTTCGAGGTAGCGGAAGCTGTTGCCGCCGAACTCGAGGGCGTTGCTGACCATGTCGGCGACGGTGATCGCGATGAGGAACGGGGTGTCCTTGAGCATCGAGATCACGTAGTTGCCGAGAGAGGGGACGGTCGCTCTGATCGCCTGCGGCAGTACGACGGCGGTCCAGGTGCGGCCGCGCGACATGCTCAGAGCGGTGGTCGCCTCCCACTGACCTCGGGGTACCGCGTCGATGCCGGCGCGGTACACCTCCGCCATATAGGTGGCGTAGTGGATGCCGAACACCCCGATGCCGATGATCAGCGGATCGACCGCCAACAGGGCGAAGTAGGCGAAGAGCAGCTGCACGACGATCGGCGTCATCCGGATGAAGTTCACGACGAAGCCGACGATCGCGGCGATCGGCCGGGGCGCGCTGCGGCGCACGACGGCGATCACGAGGCCGAGCACGGCGGCGATCACGCTGCCGACGATTGTCACGACGAGGGTGACGGTGAAGAAGCCCTCGAGAAGGCGGGGGAGCACCGCCCATGCGGTGTCCCAGTTCCAGACGGGGCCGTTCATGCTGCCGTCTCCCCTCGGGTGACGGGCGAGCGGAAGCGCAGCGTCTCGGCCAGCGATTCACCGCGGCCGAGCTTGTGCTTCGCGCGCACCTCGAGGGCGTTCATCGCCAGCGTCAACACGTACGCGATCACGAAGTAGAGGACCAGGCCGACGATGCCGTAGAAGAGGGTGTCGGTCTGGATGCGCAGACGATCGAGGGCGACGGTCAGGTCGACGAGTGTGATGAACCCGACGATCGCGGTGCCCTTGAGCA
Source organism: Microbacterium sp. AC145 (assembly GCF_979258505.1). NCBI lineage: Bacteria > Bacillati > Actinomycetota > Actinomycetes > Micrococcales > Microbacteriaceae > Microbacterium > Microbacterium sp. AC145. The sequence goes on along the minus strand of NZ_OZ409859.1, from coordinate 2,908,787 downwards.
GCTGGATGAGCAGGTTCGTGAGCGACGGGATCATGAGCGCCCACGCCTGCGGGAAGATGACCCGACGCATCCGGTGGGCACGCGTCATGCTCAGCGCGGTGGTCGCCTCCCACTGTCCGGTGGGGACCGAGTTGATGGATCCGCGGATGACCTCGGCCCCGTAGGCGCCGTAGTTCAGGCCGAGTCCGAGGATGCCGCACAGGATCGGCGAGATCGTGACGCCCAGCTGCGGCAGCACGAAGAAGAGGAAGAAGAGCTGCACGACCAGCGATGTGCCACGGAAGAACTCGATGATCACGCGAGAGGCGCCGCGGATGACGACGTTCTCGGCGCGAGCCGTGAGGCCGAGGACCACCGCGACGATCAGAGCGAGGAGCGCTCCGCCCACGGTCAGCAGCAGCGTGACGAGCACGCCGTCGCCGATCGCGGGCAGAGCCGCCCACAGCGCGGACAGATTGTCCATTCGTCAGTGGCCTCAGCCGAGCTCTCCCGCGCACAGCTGCGCGGTGGTCAGGTCGGCGGGCGGCAGGTTCTCGGCGGTGAAGCCGTACTCGCCGACGAGGTCGAGGTAGGTCTGCTCGTCGCCGGTGACCTTGGCGAGCTGCTCGTTGTACGCGTCGAGCAGATCGGTGTCGCCGGTGCGGAAGACGGTCGAGCCGGCGCCGATCTGCGGCACGCCGTCGATCTCCTGCACGAAGGCCTCGGTCGTCTCGACACCGGCATCCGGGTTGTTGTCCGCCATCCAGTTCAGCGAGATCGCCGTCATCGCGAAGGCATCCGCGCGCCCGTTGGCGACGAGGTCCATGCCGGACTGCGCGTTGTCGACGGTGACGGTGTTCGTGATGCCGAGCTTCTCGGCGTAACCGCTCTCGATGCCTCCGCCGAGTACGGCGAGGGTCACGTCGCCGTTGTCGACGACGGAGTCGAGGTCGGTGAGCCCTGCGGGGTTTCCCTCGGGCACCATCAGCGCGGTGGTGTACATGATCTCGGGATCGCTGAACGAGGCTTCCTCGCAGCGCTCCGGAAGGATCGACATGCCGGCGCTGATCGCGTCGAACCTGCCGGCCTTCAGCCCGGGGATGAGCGAGTTCCAGTCGACCTCCACGACCTCGACGTCGTCGATGCCCATGCCCGAGAAGATCTCGCGGTGCATGGCGATGGTCGCGCCGGTCGGCTCGCCGCCCTCGACCCAGGAGTACGGGCGTTCGTCGGCGATCGCGACGGTGATCGTGCCGGAATCCTGTAGCTGTTCGAGTGTCGAGCCGCCCTCCGAGGCGGTGTCGGACGAGCAGGCGGCCAGGCCCACGGTGAGCGTGGCGGCGCTCAGTGCTGCGCCGGCGCGCAGAAGCGTTCGGGTGGAGGTCATGCGTTTCCTCTTTCGGTGTCGGGCGGTCTGTCCGGTGCTGCCGGACGACGCTGCCGTCGAGTTCAGGCCGTCGGCCACGTTAGGGCGGATCGCTCGAATGTGCACATTCAGACTGTCGGATTGTCTACATCTATACAAACTCGTTATCGTGAGGAACTCCCGGCGCGTGCTGAGCGCGCGCCGGGAGGCAGAATGGAGTCACCGTCGATCGACCCTCAGGAGCGCTCATGCCACTCACGCCTGCCCCGACCGGGCTGCCCGGCTCGGTCCTCCGCATGGCGCGGCCGTCGACCGTCGATCTGATCGCCGCCGAACTGCGCTCCGCGATCTTCTCGGGAGCGCTGTCGGTCGGCAGTCAGCTCGGAGAGGTCGACATCGCCGCTCAGCTCGGCGTCAGCCGCGGGCCGCTGCGCGAAGCCGCGCAACGACTCGTGCAGGAGGGCGTGCTGACGGCACTGCCGGGTCGCGGGCTCCGGGTGAGCGTCATCCCCGTCGAGGGCATCGCCGATCTCTACCGGGCTCGCCGTGCCGTGGAACGCGAGGCGGTGCGCATCCTCTCGCAGGCCCGTTCCGCGAGCGCGATCTCCGATCTCGAAGCCGCTCTGGCCGATCTCAACCGGGCCAGCGAGCAGGCCGACGCCATGGCCATCGGCGATGCGGACATCGTCTTCCATCAGCGTCTCGTCGACGCGGCGGCCAGCCCCCGACTGTCGCGGGCGATGGTGTCGCTGGCGCTCGAGACCCGCATCGCCAGCTTCAGCGCGACGGACGGATACACCGTTCCCGCATCCGTGTCTCCGACCTACGCTGCGCTCATCGAGGCCATCGTCGGTGGCGATGAGGCGACGGCGCTGGACGCGCTCGACGAGCAGTTCGACGACGCCGTGGCTCGCCTCACCGGGCGGCGCGACATCGAGACCGTCGAGACCGGTGCCGTGCAGGTGTCACCCGTGCTCGGCAGGATCGACATCGTCGAAGGGTGAGGGTGCCCGATCACCGGTGCAGACGGCAGCGGCCGCCCCGGCGGCGGTGAGCCGGAGCGGCCGTGATCAGCGGAGCATCCGCCGGGTCGTCGGTCTACGGGACGATGACCGCGCGGCCGCGGATGCTGTTCGAGGCGAGATCCTCGTATGCCTGGGGGCCGTCGTCGAGCGAGTAGGTCTCGGTCTGCACGTGGATCTTTCCCGCGCGCGCCAGGTCGAGCACCTCGATCAGCTCCGAGCGTGATCCCCAGTAGGGGATGCGCACGGCCGCGTCGTAGGCGATCGTGCCGAAGCCGAGCGACATGGTTCCGCCGCCGATGCCGACGATCGTCACGTCGGAATCGAGGGCAGCGACACTCTGTGCCAGGGTCATCGTCGGGTTCGCGCCGACGAAATCGAACACCGCGTTCGCGCCCAGACCGCCGGTGATCTCGCGGATCTTCTCGGCGGCGGAGGCATCGCTGATCAGCACGTGGTCTGCGCCGACTTCGGTGGCGAGTTCGAGCTTGGTGTCGTTCACGTCGAGAGCGATGACGGTGGCGCCCGAGATCGCCTTCAGGATCTGGATGCCGACATGGCCGAGCCCACCGGTGCCGATGACGACGGCGAAGGTGCCGGCGCCGAGCTTCGGGAGCGAGCGCTTGATCGCGTGGTACGGGGTGAGGCCGGCATCCGTCAGCGAGACGTTCTGCACGGGGTCGAGGTCGCCGAGCGGCACGAGGTGGCGGGCGTCGTCGACGATCATGTACTCGGCCATCGAGCCCTGGCTCCCGAGCCCGGGAGGACGGATGCCCTCGGCGGCGGCGTTGGTGCAGTAGTTCTCCATGCCCTGCGAGCAGTTGTGGCAGCGGCCGCAGCCCCACGGGCCGTAGACCGCCACGGCGTCGCCGACCTTGAGCGTCGAGTCGACGCCCTCGCCGATCTCGTGCACGATGCCCGCGCCCTCATGGCCGAGCGTCAGCGGCAGCGGATAGCTCTGCTCGAGATAGTCCTTCTCGGGAAGGCCCATCACGTAGTCGTCGGAGTGACAGACGCCGCCCGCGGTGATCTTGAGCAGCACCTGACCGGGGCCGGGCTGAGGAATCGGAATGTCGACGACGACGGGGGGCTTGCCGATCTCGACGTAACGAAGGGCTTTCATGAACTACTTCTTCCTGGCGCCCGAGCGGTCTGCCGCGCGGTGCGGAGGCGTGGGCGCTCGGAGCCGTCTCTTCAATTATCCGCCCTCGTCACACGGCGAAGGAGATGAGCAGCGAGGCGAAGACGGCGATGATCGCTGTCGAGTAGGCGAAGGCGAGCACGGAGTGCAGGGTGGCCAGCTGTCTGATTCCTCGTCGAGTCAGTTGCACGTCGGCGGAGGAGAAAGTCGTCGAGAGCTGGACCGACAGATACACGAAGTCCGTGAAGGAGCGAGCTTCCGGGCCGGGGAAGGTCATGGAATCGTCATTCGCCCACCGTCGCATGTACTCGACCGCCATGACGGCGACCATGAGAACCCAGCTTCCGGCGACGCCCACGATGCAGATCAGGATGATCCACCCGTTGTTGCTGCCATCGCCGACGGTCAGAAGGACCACGGAGATGATCCCGATGATCAAGACAGTGCTCGCCCACGACGCGGGGCTCGACAGGAAGAGCCAGCGCAGAAGCCTGCTCCGCTCGTCGGTGCGATTCAGGCGCGCACGGAGCTCCTCGCCATGGAGATCACGGAAGCTCCACCACGTCAGGAAGATGAACACGGGGCCGTACAGGCCGAAGAGCATGGTGATGAAGAGCGACGTGAATGCGGCCCCGGCGTCGAAGAGTCCCGTGCCCTGTCCCACGAACAGAACGAGGCTCGTGACGGCGGCGGCGATGGTCGATGCAAGCGCGTGCCGGAACGCGTCTCTCGTGAGGGCCTTCGTCATCCTGTGCACCATCCGACCCTACAGAGCGGGCTCTGCCATCGGCAGGAACCAACCGAAAACCATCGTTCTGGCGAGGTGGCGTTTGTTCGCCCGGGGCGGTCGCCATTAACGTCAGTCGAATCCGGGTTCTGGTTGGGGTTTCCGGTGGGTGTCTGGGCCTACTGTGCCGTCCAGGAGCATGTCGGCGGCGGCGTGCAGCGCGGTTGGGGAGACGCCGTCCAGCAGCTGGGTGGAGACGCCGAGCACGAATGAGTGCACCAGGGCTGCGGTCACCTCGGGGTCGAGGTCGGGTCGGAGGACGCCTTCGACGACGCCTCTTCGGATGCATGCTTCGATACCCGCCCTGTCCTGAGCGCGACGCTCCGCGACGACTCGCCTCGCCGTGGTGTCATCGTCACCCTCTGCACCGACTGTCGCGGACAACGTCACAAGACACCCGCCCGGATGTGTCGGGTCGGACTGCATCTGGATGGTCCCGTGCAGCATCCCGCCGAGCGCGACGAACGGGTCGACCGTCAGGTCGCTGACGATCTCACTGACACGTCCCGGGCCGGCGATGTACCGCTCGACCGCACGTTCGAACAAACGCTCCTTCGATGTGAAGGCTCCGTACAGGCTCGCGGCGGAGAGCCCGGTTGCCGAACGCAACTGCGCGATGGTCGACGCCGCGTATCCGTGGCGCCAGAACACCTCCATCGCGGCGTCGAGCACATCGTGCTCGATGAAGATCCTCGGTCGTCCCCGCTTTGCCATCTCACCCCTTTCGGATCGGTCGTTCCATTTTGACACACGGAGGCAACTGGCCGATTATAGGAATGTTCGTTCCGAAATAGAAAGAAGCGCAACAGTGCCCACGCCTCCTCACGATTCCGCTGCCAGACATACCGAGAGCGACGGGCGCCTGCCCGTCCTCGCCCTTGTGCTCATGGCCTGCAGTGGCTTCATCATCATCATGACCGAGACGCTTCCGGCTGGCCTGCTCCCACTGCTCGCCGCGGACTTCCAGGTCAGTGATGGCAGCGCTGGCCAGCTCGTCACCGCATACGCGCTCGGAACGATCGTCGCCGCGATCCCTACGATCGTGATGACGCGCGGGGTGGCCCGCAAGCCGCTGCTCGTCGTCGGCCTCGTGGGCTTCTTCATCGCCAACACGCTGATGGCGTTCGCGCCGTCTTTGGCGCTCGCGCTCGTGGTGCGTTTCGTCGCAGGAGCGTTCTCTGGGCTGATCTGGGGCATGCTCGCAGGCTATGCGCGACGTATCGCGGCCCCGAAATACGCCGGTCGCGCTCTCGCGATCGCGATGGCGGGCACCCCGATCGCGCTCTCGATCGGAACACCGCTCGGAGCATGGCTCGGGGCAACCGTGGGGTGGCGATGGTCGTTCGCCAGCGTCTCCGCGCTCACCGTTGTCGTTGTGCTCTTGGTGGTGGCCTTCGTGCCGAACGCCCCGGGGCAGCGATCCGGCTCGCGCCTCCCGCTCGGCCGCGTGCTGTTGATCCCGGGCGTCGCGGCAGTGCTCGGCGTGGTGTTCGTGTGGATGCTCGCCCACAACCTGCTCTACACCTACATCGCCCCGTACCTCGATGACGCGGGAGTGCCGCTGCGCCCCGATCTCGCGCTCTTCATCTTCGGAGCCGCCGCGCTGGTCGGTATCTGGATCACGGGCGCTCTCGTCGACAGGTCACTCCGACGACTGGCCCTCATGAGCACGGCAGCCTTCGTCGTCGCTGGCGCTCTGCTGCTGGTCTTCGCAGCGTCGCTCCCGGTGACGGTGATGGCGATCGTCCTCTGGGGTGTCGCGTTCGGTGGTTCCGCAACCCAGTTGCAGACGGCGATCGGCGACGCTGCGGGCGAGAGCGTCGACGTCGCGAATGCGATGCTCACAACCGCCTTCAACCTCGCCATCTTCGGCGGAGCAGCGATCGGTGCGCTCCTCGTGGACGGGAGCGGACCGGCCGCCCTCCCCGTTGCGATGATCGGGCTCTCCGTGGTCGCCCTCGTGGCCGTCACCATCGGCCGCACCTACGCGTTCCCGCGCGGGCGTAGGTAAGGGCTCCGCGACGGCTGCAGCAGGGAGCGGGGATCGCGGAACGGGTCAGCCGTAGAGCTGTGCGGGATCGGACGCGAGGGCGGCTTTGACGTATCGTGACGGGTCATCGACGAGCACTTCGATGGCACCCGCTTCGATCCCGGCGAGACTGGCACGGGCGACATCCGCGGGATCGATCTTGGGGCCGTCGACGCCAGCCATCATGTCGGTGTCGGCGCCGCCGAGATGGACTCCCTGGACAAGGATGTTCTCCCCGCGTAGCTCGACCCGGACCCCGTTTGTCATGTTCCACTCCGCAGCTTTCGCGACCGAGTATGACCCAGAGCCTGCGGGCGTTGCGACCCACGACAGCACGGAGAGGACGTTGACGATTGCAGCGTGTTCGCGCCGGCGGAGGATGGGCAGCATTGCGCGGGTGACGCGCAAGGTTCCGAACAGGTGGGTTTCGAGGTCGGTGCGGATGTCGTCGATCGGCGAGGTGAGCAAGGTGGCGCCGGTGGTGATGCCGGCGTTGTTGACGAGAAGGTCAATGTCCTGTGCGGTTGCGGCGGCCTCGTCGATGGAGCGCTGGTCGAGGAGGTCCAGTCGAAGAGGGACGATCCGGGGGTCTTCCCCAACGATGTCCTCGGGGCGACGTGCGGTGGCGTACACCTTTCGAGCCCCGTGCGCGAGAAGCTCATCGACGAAGCTTCTGCCGATGCCTCTGTTTGCGCCAGTGACGAGTGCGATGGAACCAGCGATCTGCATTATGACTATTCCTTCTCTTGTGGGTGCCGGATGGGCGGGTGAGCCCGATCAGGGGGTGCGGTTGTTGGGCGCAGTCCAGCCGTGGGCGGTGATGCGCTGCAGCCGCAATCGCGCGTCGGCGGCGGGCAATGAGCTGATTGCCATGGCGAGCACCATCAGCTCATCGATGTGCACGTCCGGCTGCATCGTTCCGTCCGCTTTCTCTTTTGCGAGGAGTCGGTTTCCGGCGTCCGCGATGGTGGCGTGGCAGCTCGGAGGCTGAGTGCTGCGCTCCCTATCAATGGGCTCGATGACGGCCTCGAGGCCAGAGGTGGCACTGGTCATCTCGACCAGCTCGGCGAACCACGCGGAGAACGGGTGTGCGGTTTTTGACTCGAGGAGATCATCAGCGCGGCCAGCGATCTGCGCAGCTCGGTCTTTGAAGATTGCCTCGAGTAACGCCCAGCGGTTCGGGAAGTGGCGGTGCAATGTCGCAGAGCCGACCCCCGCTGCGCGGGCAATCGCTTCCAAAGAAGCTCCCGCGCCATCCCGAGCGATCAGCTCCACGGCGGCTTCAAGTACTCGCTCTCTGCTGCGGATCGCGTCCGCTCGCATGCTCCGCTCGACTCCAGTCACCGGAACCCTCCACTTCGTTCGACGTCATGAAACTCGTGACGAGCTTCGTGTCCATGATGACACAAGTGGGGTGACACCCCATATAGTTAAATGGGGTTGCCCCCCATTTAGTTCGGATGGTTCATCCGAACTGTCATCTCACACCCGATAGGAACCTCATGACCTTTGTGACTCAGGATGATCTCGCGCTTCACGCCGAGGTCGTCGACGTTGTGACCCGGTACGCCAGCGGCATCGACCGCCGTGACTGGGCTCTCTTCCGCAGTGCCTTCGCCGACGACGCGAAGGTCGATTACGGGCCGTTCATGGGCTCGTGGACAAGCGGGGACGATTTCACCGCATTCATGCGGGAGTCGCATTCGCCCGCGGGGCTCAGCGTGCACCGGATGACGAACATTGTCATCACCGGCACGAACCCCCTCACCGCGCGCACGTACGGGGACGCACTCCTGCAGCATCGCGATGACACCGCCACGGTCGACCACAGCGCCGGCTACTACGACGACGAGTTCGTTCGCACCGAGGACGGCCTCAAGATCGCATCGCGGACGACGGTAGCTGTCGTCATGGAGCGCCTGACCGGAAACCTTGCGCCCGGCAACCCCGAACTGTCCGTCTGACCAAACCGCTCACGCGGAGAGAGGGTGCGAGCGCATCGCATTCATGTTCGTACCCTCTCCCGCCTTGACGACAGGAATTCTCATGTCTCCGCTCGCGGTATCCATCCTCGATCTAGTCCCCGTCCGTTCGGGTCAGACCTCCACTGACGCCGTCGCCGCGTCAGTCGCTCTAGCCCGGTGTGCCGACAAGCTCGGGTTCACGCGCTACTGGATGGGTGAACACCACAACGTTCCCTCAGTGGCGTCCACAAATCCGGCTGTTCTGCTCGGTCTCCTGGCCGGGGTGACATCACGCATCCGCCTCGGCTCGGGCGGTGTGATGCTCCCCAATCACTCCCCGTTGGTCGTCGCTGAACAGTTTGCGCTGCTCGAAGCCGCCGCGCCGGGCAGGATCGACCTGGGCATCGGACGCGCCCCTGGCTCAGACTCGACTGTGACCGGGCTACTCCATTCAACTGGTCATGCCAGCGATGTAGGTCAGCACGCCTCAAGCGTGCAGCAGATTCAGGCAATGGCATCACCAGCGGGCGCGACTTTCCGGCAGCCCGGCGGAGGTCACTACAACCTCTTCGCCACCCCAGCCGCCACCTCATCTCCGGAGATCTGGCTGCTAGGGACCAGCGACTACTCAGCGAGGTTGGCCGCGCGTCTCGGACTGCCCTACGCTCTGGCACACCAGTCGTCCGAGGCACACACCAGTCGCCTTCTTGACCTCTACCGGAGTCAATTCACGCCCAACGACCGTCTTCTCACACCAAAAGCCCTCCTCACTGTGACGCTGGTCGTGGCCGACACAGAGAAGGAGGCGCGCCGACTCGCCCTCCCGCAAGTGCATCACATGGCGCGCCTCAGCAGCGGCACCGCCCTCGGGCCGATGGACACCGTCGAGGCTGCAGCCAAGTCGGTGCTTCGACAGTCAGAAGCTGAACTTGCGAACGCATTGCTTGACACCTTGTTCATTGGCGAAGCGGAAGCCGTCGCCGACAGACTCACCACATTCACCAGCGAGCTCGGCATCGACGAAGTGATGGTCAGCCCCGCCGCGGGCGGATCACACAGCGATCCAAGCGACAGGTACCCCACCAGAGAGCGCATTCTAGATCTGCTCGCATCGCGGCTGATGAGGTAATTGCCTCAACCGAAAACGATCGTTTGCGGCGGCTCGCACTCCCTTGCCGTTTGGGGCGTGTCGCATACGTCATCCGAAACCTGGTTTCGGCAGGCGGTTTCGGCGCACTGCGAGGATTGTCGAGCTCGCGAAGGTATGTCGCGGACGAAAGATCGCCCCGCTCAGCCGTCCAGGGGACGGTGGTGTCGTTCCTCGAAAGCGGCGACGATCTCGTCTCCGCTCACGTCCTCCCCAGCAGCGATGCGCTCTAGATAGGGTCGCAGCCATTCCGCTCCGGCCTTCGCGAGGTGGGCCGCCCACGCGGGGGAGAGGGCCTCGTCGACGCTCACGATCGCGGCTACGGCGCTGAACGTCACACCCTCGCTCATCTCCACGCGCCATTCTTGCCCATCCCACCGCAGGTCGACGGCGTAGGGGTAGATGAAGGGGTCACCGGGCTGCCAGTGCAACCGGGTCGAGGCGAGGGCGTAGATGCGTGCGGGGCGCGGCTTGGGAGCGTCGGGGGCCGCGGGCTGCGGCGCCACCGGAGGTGCAGGTGCCCTCTCCGCCGCGGGAGTCGGGTCGGGTGACGCAGCGGGAACCGGCTCGAGTGGCGCAACGGACGAAGGGCGCGGGGCTTGTCGTCTCAGTCCGCGGCGCAGTGCCTCGTCGAGCTGATCGAAGTGTTCGCCCTCGAGCTGGATGAGCGGCGCGTTGTGAGTGGTCTTCGCTGCGCTGCCCCACGTCAGGCCGATGTAGCCGCAGCGGTCCGTGTCTGCGGTCCATACGAAGACAACCGCGTTCCCTCGTCTCACCTGATCGGGCAGTGGCGTGTAGGCGGCTGGATCGCCCGAAGCGAAGCCGGCGTGTAGCTGCTCGAATTGTTCCGCCGACAGGGCGTGATAGCCCTCGAACCGTTTGCGCAGCCGAGTCCCCGTGTCGTTTCGCACCCATACGCGGGTGCCGGCTCCCGCGAGCGCCACGATCGCGGCCACAGCGAAAGCGCCGAAAAGGATGATCTGCGCGATCGGGAAGAAACCGCCGCCGAACCGGTACCGCGCCCGCGAAGCGTCCTGCGCGTTCTCCCGCGCCTGCTCCGACAACTCGACGATGTTCGGTAACGTGTGGACGATCACGGCGATCGCCACCGCGAGCACGACGATCGCGAACACCGTGCGCACAGCCGAGCGGCGCCGCACGAGGCCAGGCGTGGCTGCGAGGGTCGGGTCGTAGAGAGTCACGCGCTCATCTTTCCAGTACCGACGACGCGGGCATCAGCGCCGGTCTTTAGACTGTGGCTGCGTGCTGTCGGGCAGGTCAGCCCCCTTTGCTGCGCGAATGCGTGCGAGGGAGGATGGCCGGCCGCGTGCACCCTCGCGAACCCGACGAGCAGGAGACCTACGGTAAATCGCCGGTCGCCGCGAAGTAGCGGTCGAGCAGAATCATCATTCCGGTTGCGTGCCACCATGCGGGGGAAACCTTGCCCGCCGACATCCCGTGTCCCGGATCGAGGCGTTGGATATACAACGCCTCGGCTGACTCGCTCAGCGAGACGCCCGTGGCGTCCCGCCAGGCATCCTCGACGATACGTTCGAATTCCCACCGGCTCGCCGGGAGCGCGATCGCCTCCAGTGCGGATTGCAGCTCGCTCCATAAATGAACGTCTCCACGCATGCCCCACCGAGGCGGCTGGCGCTCGAAGAGCTCACCGATCATCGTCGGCGAGGTTGCGGCATCCTGGGCGACAGCTATCTCCTGCATGATCTCCCTCTTCATCGGCCCAATCCAAGCCCCGACGGTATCGCATGGGCGCAACCCGAGTGGGGTGGGTGACGTGAATGGGTCCCCGCATGTGCTGGTGGGTAGGAGTGGACGGCCCAGGCCTTCGTCCAGTGCCTGACATGGACTCCCGAAGGCGGCCTGCGGTGACCTCCCTCACCGCGGTTGCCGTCATCACGCACACGTCAGGCTGCACACTGACCACGATGTTGTCGCCTACGTCGACACCCTCCAAGGATCACTCCTCAACCGGGTCAGAAGAAAGTAACGGGGCGTCCCGCCCGCATCATGGAGAGAGTGGCAGCCCGTTTGAGTCGGGCCAGATGCGAGGGGTCTCGTGCTGCGGGCACGGGCCCACGCGCAGCACCTCGAAGCCATCGCGAAACCTATGGGTTGTGAGAAGTCGGGGTGATCGCCACGAGTACGTGATTCCTCGCCAGCCTTCCGCTAGTCGTCGTGGACACGCCGCCTGACCGTGTCCGACCGTGGCCAGCTGGAGGGGAGAGTATGGGGCGGTGAGCACCCATTTCGACAAGACGTTCCGGGCCGATCCGCGGTTCGCGCGCAAACGAGTCGCAGGTCTCACCTGGTTCGGGATCGTGCTCATCCTGGCGGGCTTCGTCTGCATCGTGTTCACTGGGCAGAACTTCATCCCTCTCGCCGAGTGGGCCCGCGCGGGAGGCGAGGACTCGGCGCTGGTTCGCAATCGCATGGCGGGCGTCACGCCGCTTGTCATGATCGCGATCGAACTCGTTGGCATCGCTTGGGGGGTGTACCTCCTCATCGTCGGTGCTCGCCCGTGGCATGTCGCTGCGACCGGGACGCGGCTGCGCAAGCGCTACTACGGCTTCCATCTCAGCGATCAGACCTTCTTTCATGAGGCGCACCGGCGATTCGCGACCGGTGATCCGTCAGTGTTCGCACCCTTTCCTCACCAGGTAGATGGCGGGCAGACGGTCGTGATGATCTGGACAGCCGACGCCGACCGGACCGTGTTCGTCGGCATTTCCTGGGACCAGAATCGGCGACGCACGCACAATCTGCCACTCATCTCGCACACTGGCCCGCGCTATCAGGCACTCGACGCCGCGCTCCGGAACAAGCTGTACAAGCCGCTGCCCGACGAGCACAATCCACTGCTGCGCCCCGGCACTCGACCATCAGACTGAGCGGGCCGATCAGCCGCCGAACGAGTCCAGCGGTGTCCGCTGCCCTTCTCGGAACTCGTCGAGGGCCCGCTCGAAGGAGTACGACGAGGACCGGTAGAGCACGGATCCATCGTGCGCGACGAGGATCATGCCGCCGCCGCGAATCGATCGGAACACCGCGACTCCCCCATCGAACGGGGCCGCGGACACGGGATCGCCGAAGGCCGTCCCCCGCTTCTCGCTGAGGGAGCAGAAGAGACGAAATCCCGAGTCCGCGAGTCGGCGGTCCGATGCCGAAAGCCGTGCCCAATCGACCGAGGGTGGCACGGCATCCCCACGACTGACGGGCACGAGGATGGACGATAGGGCTGGTGATCCCGCCGCGTCGAGGTATGACTCGCGGATGTCCTGGGGCGTCGAGCGCAGCAGGTGGGTGAAGTCGCAGGCACCCCGTGCTGCGGTGATTCCAGCATCGGCGATCTCGATGCCTCGCTCCGAGCCGTCTGCCCCGCGCACGGACACCCACCCAGGTGCGACGGACTCGAACCGCAGGCCGTCCGCGATTTCGGCGGGAGGAGCGGGCTCGACGAGGAGTGGGAGCCCGAGGTGGGGAGCGTGCCGGGCGGCCGGACCGAACTGCAGGAGGAGGTAGCGCTCGACGTCATCGGCGCCGTGCGCTCGAAGCTTCGTGTCGTGAAGGCCGCGGGAGTACCGGCGAACGCACCACCACCCTTCAGTGTCCGAGACTTCGTAGCCAGTCTCGAAGTCACCGACGAGCACCACCTCACCACGTTCGGTCACCTCCGCGCCGCCGAGCGCGACGAACTCGCGGAAGGCCGTTGAGAACAGCCACGCAGGTGACCAGGACAGAACGACGTGCGGGTTCACCTGGGGTTGCACGACGTCGAAGACGGGAGATCCGTGTGCGTCCAGCAGCGCTCGTCGAAGGATCCCTAGGGGCACACCCATGAGGTGACTGAACGTTGGGGGCTCCCAAGGAATCCCGCGAAGGAAGGTCACTGTTCGGCTCGGATCGGCCACGCTCCAGAGACGAACGTTCCCCTCGCCGTCGGTCGCCGACTCGGTGCCAGCGGAGAGCGCTGCCTGAGTGCTTGTCGCCAGCAGCCCGTGTCCCAGCGTCCCCCGGACCGATGCGTTGCCGATGAGGAAGGTCAGGTAGCGCTCGACATCCTCGAGTCGTGACGCCTGAAGCTCCGTGACGTAGCTTCCCGATCGCGATGCTCCGGCCACCAGATAGCCGGCATCGCTTGATCGGACTCGGTGGCGCTCTTCGCCACCCCTGCTCCACACTTCGACGTCCTCACCGTCGCTGCCGACCGCGTACCCAGCCAGCCCGATGAACTCGGCGAACATCGACGAGGGACCGAGTGCGTTGAGACGCGTCACCTAAGCAACGCTAGCGCGCCTGGGTCGAGGACGCCTTGCCCGGTCTCTCCGAACCCACCGTGCCTCGAGTGCCTGCAGTCGATGCTCATCGCTGGGGTTTACTCGGCCGCGTGAAGCCATATGGCGGGTGTTGCCCCTTTGTAGGCAGTGGATCTGTCTCATACTCCCGTTTCAAAACCCATCGTTTGCGGCCGGGTACCTGTGGTGGTGCTGGGGAAGCGCGACACGCCGAGCGCCGCCCGCCGTAACCCCCTGCCGAAACCGTAGGGCACCGAAACGGGTGGTGTATGGGTATCGGCGCACATTCTGTCGACCACCATCCCGCCCGTATTCGGAGCGAAGGTTTGCCCCTTCAACCGTCGTCGTGCATGAGTCCGCCTGACGATCTGATCTTCCCCGCGATCCCAGCTGGCTTCATCGCCATTCCGAGCTGAGGTGGCCGCAGCGCTCTGCTTTAGATCGGACTCAGTCCGGTTCAACCTCGTGTAGTCCGATGTAAACGAGCTAGTCCGGTCTAGAGACGCGATTCACAATGAACCTCTTGACAACCGCTTCACCCAGGAATAACGTACAACCAAATGGTTGCACAAAGAGAACTGAGCGAAGCGGAGGTCGACCGTGTGTTCCACGCATTGGCGACGTCGACCCGGCGTGACATCCTGCGCCGGACGATCGAGCGGGAGCAGTCCGTCTCGACCCTCGCCTCCGAATACGAGATGTCGTTCGCCGCGGTGCAGAAGCACGTGGCCGTGCTCGAAGCGGCTGAGCTCATCGTCAAGCGCGCCGAGGGACGCGAGCGGCTCGTCCGCGCGAACCCCGAGATGATCGCCCGCGCCAGGGCGCTCCTCGCCCGATACGAAGAGCTGTGGCGGTCGCGCATCGCCCGACTCGACGACCTGCTGGCCGGCCCTTCGACAAGCTCAGGGACCCAGGGCGCGAGCTCAGGGACCGGCGAGCCCAGCACCGACACCACCAGCACCGACACCACAGAAGATCCGCGAAACGAAGAAGGAGTCTGACAATGCCTGTCACCGACGTCGTAACCGATGCCGACAACCTCACCATGACCGTCGTCGCCGACCTGGCGGCACCGATCGAGCGCGTGTGGGACGCATACACCGACCCGCGTCAGCTCGAGCGCTTCTGGGGACCTCCCGGATGGCCGGCCACGTTCACCGCCTGGGACCACACCGTGGGCGGCAAGGCCAACTACACGATGAACGGGCCTCGCGGCGAGAAGGCATCGGGCACGTGGGAGTTCCTGCGCATCGACGCCCCTCACAGCTTCGAGGTGCTCGACGCGTTCGCCGACGAAGACGGCACACCCGACGCCGACCTGCCCTCGATGCGCATGGTCTTCACGTTCGAATCGACGGCCGCGGGTACCCGCATGGTCAACACGAGCCACTTCGCGACCGCCGATGCACTCGAGCAGGTCGTCGCGATGGGCGCGGTCGAGGGCACCACGCTCGCGATGAGCCAGCTCGACGCCGTGTTGCAGGACCTCCGCGACTACGCCCAGGGCAAGGGCACGCGGGTGGAGCTGCTCGACGATGTGCACGTGCGCATCACGCGTCTGGTCGAAGGGCCGCGCGACCTGGTCTGGAAGGCGCACAACGAGCCCGAGCTCATGAAGAAGTGGCTGCTCGGACCCGACGGGTGGGAGATGACCGAGTGCGTCGTCGCCACCGAGGTCGGCCAGACGTATCGCAACTCGTGGGCTCCGGTCGGAGACACCGAGGGGCAGCCCTTCGGATTCGAGGGTGAGGCGCTGCTGATCGACGCACCGCGGCGCTCGGTGCAGACCGAGCGGATGATCGGGATGCCGGTCGAGACGCTGAACGACCTGAACCTCTACGAGGAAGACGGCGCGACGCTGATCACGCTCTACATCGAGTACCCCGACAAGGAGACGCGCGACATGATCCTCGCCACCGGCATGGCCGACGGCATGGAGACCTCGTACGCACGCCTCGAGCGGGAACTGCTCACGGTCTGACGTTCACGATTCAGCATGAGGAGGCGGTTCTCTCGAGAATCGCCTCCTCATCTGTGCTCGCGCCATCGCGCATGTTGAATCGTGCACGAGCAGCGGCTGCGAGGTCAGAGCGCGGCCTTGCGATCGGCGCGGCGTGAGCTGCGCGTCGACCAGATCGCCAGCGCGATGAGCACCGGCTGGAAGAACAGCCGCACGAAACGTTTCATGTCGGTGTCGAGGCCGAAGGCGTCGCGGTGCTCGACCCACTGGGCGATGTTGCCCGGGAAGACGGCGACGAAGAACAGCGCCGTGAGCACGCCGACGAGCCCTCGACGCTTGCGCGCGAAGAGCAGGGCCGTGCCGAGGCCCACCTCGACGACACCCGAGGCGAGCACGGTGATGTCCGGATCCAGCGGCACCCAGTCGGGAACCTGCGCCTGGAACTCCTCGCGCGCGAACGTCAGATGCGAGACGCCGGCGAAGACGAGGAAGGAGCCGAGGAAGACCCGACCGATGGTGCGTGCGACATTCTTCTTCGACATGGTGCGAGTGTACGCGGGGGTCACGCGCCCGGCTCAGATCAGGCGGCGGAGCGCCTCTTCGAGGGAGATGCCCTGCGCCTCGGCGCTGTCGCGCAGGCGCGCGTGTTCGTCGGAGGAGAGCGCCAGACTCACCACGATCGGATCGTCGACGGACAGATCGAGACCGTCGAGCAGATCGGACGGCTCGGCCCAGAGCGGCTCGTCGAGTGTGGTCGTCGCAGCAGCGGCAGAGGGGGCGGATGCGGTGGGGGATGACGGTGCTGCCGCCGCGATCGGTGCGGATGCGGCGACCGATGCCCCGGCATCCGATGCCATCGTGAAGCCGGGCCCGCGGCGCGGCTCCTGCTTCGCCTGGTAGGCCTTGGCTGCGGCGTTCGCGCGCTCGTCGGCGGCCTCGTTGAGAGGGTGACCGGCGTGGCCCTTGACCCAGGAGAACTCGACGTCACGTCCGCGGATCGCCTCGTCGATGCCCTCGAGAAGGTCGCGGTTGAGCACAGGACCGCCGTCGGATTTGCGCCAGCCCTTGCGCTTCCACCCCGGCATCCACTTGGTCACCGAGTCGATCACGTAGCGGCTGTCGCACTCGATCATCAGCTTCTCAGAGATGCCGGCCGTCGCCAGCAGCAGCTCGAGCACGGCTCGCAGCTCGCCCTGGTTGTTCGTGCCGTGCGGGGACCCGCCGGCGGCCCAGTTGGCGTCGTCGATGTACCAGGCCCAGCCGTTGGGGCCGGGATTGCCCAGGGCGGAGCCGTCTGCGGCGGCGGTGATCGTCATCCCTCAACCGTAGCCGCGGCGGCCGACGCGGCCCGCCTCGACGGCTTTCGCGTCTGCCGCGCTGCCGACATAGTGTGGGCGGATGCCTACCGACTTCGCATGGGATTCCTGGGTCGGCACCGCGGCGGCGCTCGCCACCGCGCTCGTCGTCGCCACCGCCGCTCTCGCGCTGCTCGCTCTGGTCGCAGCCCTCGTCAGCCGCAAGGTGCCGTGGGTGCGCGATCTCGCCAGACGGGTGCGCAACGCGATGATCGCGACGACGGCGGTGGTCGCGATCTGGATCGCCGCCGCGACCACCGAGCCCGCGGCGCAGACGTGGTGGCCGGCCGTCTCGAGGTTCTTCCTGATCGCGACGATCCTGACGGGCTCGTGGTTGCTGGCCGCGGCGGTCTCGTTCGGCTTCGAGCGCCTGATCTCTCGCGAAGAGACCCTGCTCGTGGGGCCGGAGGCGCGGCGCCGACGCACGCAGCTGCTCGTCATCCATCGCCTGGTGCTCGTCACGATCGCCGTGCTCGCGCTGGGGACGGTGCTGTTCACCTTCCCCGAGATGCGCGCGGTGGGAACGAGTCTGCTCGCCTCGGCCGGCATCGTGAGCATCATCGCCGGCCTCGCAGCCCAGTCGATCCTCGGCAACCTGATCGCCGGGGTGCAGGTGGCGTTCACCGATGCGATCCGAGTGGGCGACGTGGTCGTCGTCGAGGGTGAGTGGGGGCGGATCGGTGAGATCAACCTCTCGTACGTGGTCGTCTACATCTGGGACGAGCGACGGCTGGTGGTGCCGTGCAACTACTTCACGACGAACCCCATCGAGACGTGGACGCGTCGCTCCGACAAGATCCTGGGCACGGTCTACCTCGACCTCGACTGGCGTGTGCCGATGACTGAGCTGCGCGCGGAGTTCCAGCGCATCATCGAGGCGTCACCGGCCTGGGACGGCCGCTCGTCGAGCGCGGTGGTCACCGACACCCAGGGCGGCTTCGTCACCGTGCGGCTCGTCATGTCGTCGAAGGATTCCGACGACCAGTGGACGCTGCGCTGCGAGGTGCGCGAGAAGCTGATGGAGTGGCTGCAGCACGAGCATCCCGAGGCTCTTCCCCGCACCCGTGTCGACCTCGCGGCGCGCGGGACGGACTGAGGGGAGTCGGGTCGCTCAGTCCTCGACCTGGTCTCAGTCCTCGGGTTCGCCGGAGTCGGCGGGCGATTCTGCGGCAGGAGGAACGGGAGCGACCGGGAAGACGATCGAGGTCACCGAGCCGCCGGACTCCAGGCCGATGCCGAGCGACAGCGGATCGACGGTCGGTGCCGTCGACAGCACCTCGGCCTCGGAACGTTCGAGTGGCTCAGAGGGCAGAGCCCACTCGTTCTCCTGCTCTTCGGGACGCTGCTGGAAAAGACCCATGGGCACCATTCTCGCCCCGACGGCCGCTGAGCCGGTCGGATTCACACCGGATTGCTCGATTCGAGCGGATGCTGGGTCAGCTCACACGACGGAACGTGAAGTACGCCGCCACGGCGCCGTGATTGACCACCCCGGTGCCGGTGCTCAGCATGCGCGCCGAGGTCGTCGCCCCCGACTCGATGAACGTGTAGCCGGTGTGCTCGAGGCGCCAGCCGACGCCTTCGACCTCGCCGAGGAAGTACCCGACGCTCTCATTGCTCGTGAACTGGTTGTCGGCTGATCCCCACGACGACGCCTCGCCGGTGAGTCGGCTGACCTCGACCTGCAGGTGCAGCAGCACATCGCCGCGGGTATGCGCGTCGCGCGCGAGATCCAGCAGCCGTGCGGCCTCGTCAGTTGTCAGCATGTCGTCCCCCTGTGCTCCGGTGTGCGCAGCCGGCGAGATCGCGCCGACCCGCCTACAGCGTAAGCGTCAGCCCGTCTGGTCTGCGGCCTTCGCCGCCGTGCGCACCGCGTCGACGAGGTCGCGCCAGGGCCCATCGAGTGCGGAGTCGGGCAGCTCGCGCTCCCGTTTCTCCGACGGCGTGCGCACGCGGATCAGCCAGACGAAACGGTCGGCTCCCGTCGACGAATCTCCGTCGACATCCCACGGGCAGCTGTCGATCATCGTGAGCCACTCGGGAGCATCCGCGGGGTCGGGCTCGACCCGCCACTGACGACGGATGCCGGCGATGCCCCCCGTGCGCACCACCGCGATGACGACCTGCGGATCAGTCGGTGCGGGGGACTCGCTCATCTTCATAGACTCCCACGGTCGACCACGCGCGTCGAGCGGCTGTGGCCGTGGCATCGTCGACGGCGGATGCGGCGGCAACCGTCGCATCCGCGAACTCCGTGAAGGTCGCGGTGCTCGAGAGCCCACCGGTGAGCGCGCGGTACCAGACCGTGCCGGCGGTCTCCCAGGCATTGCCGCCGAGGTCGATGGCGAACAGGGCGAACGCGCGGTTCGGGATGCCGGAGTTGATGTGCACCCCGCCGTTGTCCTCCGTCGTCCGCACGAAGTCGTTCATGTGCGCAGGCTGCGGGTCTTTTCCGAGCTCGTCGTCGTCGTACGCCGTGCCCGGCTCGATCATCGAACGGAGGGCCTTGCCCTGCACGGCATCCGTGAAGATCTCGGCGCCGATGAGCCAGGTCGCGTCGGCCGCGCTCTGCCCGAGGAGGTGCTGCTCGGTGAGAGCGCCGAAGACGTCGGCGATCGATTCGTTCAGTGCGCCGGGCTGCCCCTGGTACTCGAGGTTCGCGGTGTATTGCACGACGCCGTGTGCGAGTTCGTGCCCGATGACCGTGGTCGACGTGGTGAAGCCGACGAAGACCTCGCCGTCGCCGTCGCCGAACACCATGCGCTCGCCGTCCCAGAAGGCGTTGTCGTAGTCGACGCCGTAGTGCACGGTCGCGTCGAGTGGAGCACCCGCATCGTCGAGCGAGTTGCGGCCGAACGCCGACAACAGCATCTCGAACGTCGCACCGAGACCGTCGAAGGCCTGGTTCGCCGATTCGTCGGCGACGGGCTCGTCGTCTTCGCGTCGCACGACCGCCCCCGGGAGGGTCTGGGTGTTGCCGGCGTCGCTGATCGTGCGGTTCGGGGCATCGGAGAGCGCGGCCACCAGGTCGCCGTTCTCGTCGATGGACAGATCGAGCCGCGCCCGGAACGGCGGCCTGCCGGCCGTCAGAGTATGGCGGGCAGCGGCTGCGGCGCCCGGATAGCGGCCTGATTCCGCCAGCCGTGCGAGCAGGTAGGAGGGGACGATTCCGCGGGCGTCGATGTGGCTGCTCATGTTCAGACCCTACGCCGGGGGTCGGACGTTGAGGAGGGGGCGCCCGGGGCGTCGCCATGGGAGGAGTTCTCCGCGTCGGGCGGAGGATCGCGCGGCATCCGGCCTCCCTACGGGGTGAAGGCCGCCCCACGCGGGGGTGCCGACGCGGCTCTCGTGCGGGGCCTCGACCCCGGGCGGCGACATCCCAGATTCCTCGCGTAAAATCGGCACAATGACCGATGCCCCCTCCGACGCTGCACCCGACCTCGGACCCGGCATCGACCCCGAAGACCTCGCCACCACGCTGCGGGTGCTCTCGGAACTGCACCAGATCGACAACGAGCACCCCGACTTCGTCGCCGTGCGCCACGCGACCGCCGCGATGTTCAAGGCCGTCAAGCGCGTGCGCCGCAAGGAGATCCGCGATGCGATCGCCGAGGCCGACAAGGCCGTCGTCGCCCGCACCGCCACCGGCGCCCCCGACCGCATCGACGACGAGACCCGCGGCCACGACCTGGCGACCAGCGTCGTCGACGCCCCGATCGCCGGCGAGCTGCTGAAGCCCCGCAACTGCTACATCTGCAAGCAGCCCTACACGGTCGTCGACGCGTTCTATCACCAGCTCTGCCCCGACTGCGCGCGATTCAGCCACGGCAAGCGCAACGCCCGCACCGACCTCACCGGCAAGCGCGCACTGCTCACCGGCGGCCGCGCGAAGATCGGCATGCACATCGCGCTGCGCCTGCTGCGTGACGGCGCGCACACCACGATCACGACGCGCTTCCCCCGCGACGCCGTTCGCCGGTTCTCGGCGCTGCCCGATTCTGCCGACTGGCTGCACCGCCTGCGCGTGGTCGGAATCGACCTGCGCGACCCGGCCCAGGTCATCGGTCTCGCCGATTCGGTCGCGGCTCAGGGCCCCCTCGACATCCTCATCAACAACGCCGCGCAGACCGTGCGTCGCTCGCCCGGTTCGTACTCGCTGCTGGCGGATGCCGAGCTGCAGCCTCTCCCCGACGGACCGCTGCCCGAGATGGAGACGTTCGGGCACACCGCCGATCCGCATCCGCAGGCGCTGCAGGCGTCGGTCGATGCGCATCCGCTGCTGTCGGTCGCAGCCCTCGGCGGCACCGTCGCCGAGCAGGGCGGCCAGGCGCTGACGGCCGAAGACCTCGCGCGGCTCGCAATGGCCCCGGGATCGTCGTCGCTCGAGAAGCACGCCGACGGCACCGCGATCGACGCCGGTGGCCTCGTGCCCGACGTGAACACCTCGAACAGCTGGGTGCAGTCGATCGATCAGGTCGATCCGCTCGAGATGCTCGAGGTGCAGCTCGCGAACACGACGGCGCCGTTCCTGCTCATCAGTCGCCTCCGCGCCTCGATGGCCGCCTCGTCGTCGCGTCGCAAGTACGTGGTCAACGTCTCGGCGATGGAGGGGCAGTTCTCTCGCCGCTACAAGGGTCCGGGGCATCCGCACACGAACATGGCGAAGGCCGCGCTGAACATGCTGACGCGCACCAGCGCCGGCGAGATGCTCGAGACCGACGGCATCCTGATGACCGCCGTCGACACCGGCTGGATCACCGACGAGCGCCCCCATTACACGAAGGTGCGCCTGGCCGAAGAGGGCTTCCACGCCCCGCTCGACCTGGTCGACGGCGCCGCTCGCGTGTACGACCCGATCGTGCGCGGCGAGGCCGGCGAAGACGTGCAGGGTGTCTTCCTGAAGGACTACGAGCCCAGCCCCTGGTGAGCCCGGCTGCCGCCCCCTTGGGCTTCGAATCGCGCACTTTGCAGGGTTAGCGGTCGAAAAACGGCAAAGTGCGCGATTCGAAACCCTGCATCGGGGCCGTCGTCAGTGCGCGCGGAGCTCGAGGTTCGCTGACGCCCAGGTGCCGAGCTGATCGAGGATCGGCAGCAGCCCGCGGCCGCTCGGAGTGAGCGCGTAGGAGACGGTGACCGGGGGACCGGCGTCGACGGCGCGGGCGACGAGTCCCGCTTCGGCGAGCTCTGCGAGGCGGTCGGAGAGCACGGTGTCGCTGATGCCGGAGACCGCGCGACGCAGGGCGACGAACGTCGAGGGGCTGCCTCCGAGCGACGAGACGATCATGCCGTTCCAGCGCTTGCCGAGCACGCTGAAGGCCAGTGTGACGGCGGCGTCGCACACGTGACGTTCTTCGTCGACCTCGGCCATAGCCCCATCATACCTGTGCTACGTTAACCGAAGTCGCTAAGAAAAACGGAGCGACTACGAAAAACGAAAGGTACGGTCATGTCCCTGTTCCGCCTGGATGCCAGCATCCTTCCCGCGTCGTCCGCCAGCCGTTCGCTCGCCGACCTCGTCGAAGCCGAGTGGACCGCGTCGCACCCGGACTCCACCGTGACCCGCCGCGATCTCGCAGCCGACCCCGTGCCCGCCACCGCCTGGGCGGACGCCGTGACCGGCGGCTTCGTCGACGACTCGCAGCGCACTCCGGCGCAGCGTGAGGCCCGCGCCCTCGCCACCACTTTCGCCGACGAGCTGATCGGCGCCGACGCTCTGCTGTTCGCCGTGCCGCTCTACAACTACGGCGTCTCGCAGCACTTCAAGACCTGGTTCGACCTCGCCTACACGGACTCGCGCATCGACCCCCAGGGCACAGCGCTTCGCGGCAAGCCGGCGACCCTCGTCACGGTGCTCGGCGGCAACTACGCCCCCGGAACCCCCAAGGAGGGCTGGGACCACTCCACCGGCTGGCTGCGCCGTGTGCTCGAAGACGTCTGGGGCCTCGACCTGCGCATCGTCGAGCGTCCTTTCACCCTCGTGGGAGTGAACCCGGCGCTGGATGCCTTCGCCGACACCGCCCTCGAACTCAAGGAGAACGCCGAACAGTCGGCGCGCACCTACGGTCGTGAGCTGGCAGCGCTTCGGGGCGACCAGGTCGCCTGACCCGGCATCCGGAGCGGTCCTGCCGATCCCAGTGTCCCGTCTGCAGGATCAGAGCACGGATGCAGGTCCAGAACACGGTTTCTGGTCCTGCATCCGTGCCTCGGTCCTGCAGAGGGCCCAAGACCAGGACCTCCGGACGACCGACTGCCGTCCCGCCTCAGACAACCCGCCTCAGACGATCGACGTCAGTCGCGCGCGGAGGAATGCGGATGCGGCAGCCACACCGTCACATTCAGTCCGCCGCCCTCGTGAGCGGTGAGCACGAGCGATCCGTCGTGCGCCTGCGCGATGCGCTGCACGATCGCGAGACCCAGACCCACACCGCCGTGATCCTCGGTGCGTGTGCGGTCGGCGCCCCGCTGGAAGGGCTCGGCGAGCGTCGAGACGAGGTGGGCGGGCAGCAGGTCGCCGGTGTTCTCGACCACCAACGCCACGGAGTGCGGCAGCACGTGAGTCCGCACGACGACCGTGCCGTCGGCGGGCAGATTGTGCACGATCGCGTTGTGCACCAGGTTCGTGATCAGCTGCTGGAGCAGGGCCGGAGACCCGAGCACGGTCGCCGTGTCGCCGCCGACGTCGATCGTCGCACCGCGGCGCTCGGCCAACGGCAGCAGCGTCTCGGCCGACTCCTCAGCCAGCAGTGACAGATCGATCGGCTCGCGTGTGAAGGCGCGGCGATCGACGCGGCTGAGCATCAGCAGCGCCTCGGTCAGCTCGATCGCACGCGCGTTGACCTCGTGCAGTCGGTCGATCAGCGCGTCGACGTCTCGGGCAGGGTCGTTGCGGGCGACCTCCAGCATGGTCTGCGAGATCGCCAGGGGAGTCCGCAGCTCGTGCGAGGCGTTCGCCGCGAACCGCTGCTGCTCGTCGATGTGCGCCTCGAGCTGATCGAGCATCGAATCGAACACGTCGGCCAGGTCACGGAACTCGTCGCGCGGCCCTGCGAGCGCGACCCGGTGCGAGAGCGACCCCTGAGCGGCGAGCTGAGCGGCGCGCCCGATGCGGTCGAGCGGAGCCAGCATCCGTCCGGCGATGAGCCAACCTCCGGCCAATCCGAGCGCGAGCAGCGCGAGCATCGCCACGACCGCCGCCGGCACGAACGCGCGGATCAGGTCTGACCTGTTGGGCACGAACAGACCGCTCTCGGTGGTGAACTGCACGTCCGGCACGTATCGCAGCAGATAGAAGGCGACGGCGGTGAGCAGGCCCACGCCGGTCACGACGACGACGCCCGCGTAGGTCAGGGTGAGCTTCCACCGGGCGCTCACGCCGCGGCGCCGCGGAGGACGCGCGAGGTCAGCCATCGGCATCCGTTCCGATGCGGTAGCCGACGCCGGGAACCGTGCGGATCAGACCCGGTTCGCCGAGCCGCTTGCGCAGCGAGGAGACGGTGATGCGCACGGCATTCGTGAAGGGATCCGCATTCTCGTCCCACGCGCGTTCGAGGAGCTGCTCGGCGCTGACCACACCACCTTCGGCATCGACGAGCACCTCGAGCACCGCGAACTGTTTGCGGGTGAGGGCGACGTACTTCCCGTCACGAAAGACCTCGCGGCGGAACGGATCGAGACGCAGCCCCGCGATCTCGAGAACAGGGGGCCGCGCGCGCTGACGTCGACGGTCGAGTGCACGCAACCGCAGTACCAGTTCGCGCAGCTCGAAGGGCTTCGTCAGATAGTCGTCGGCGCCGATCTCGAAACCGCTCGCCTTGTCGTCGAGGCGATCGGCGGCCGTGAGCATGAGGATCGGGATGCCGCTGCCGGATGCCACGATCGAGCGGGCGACCTCGTCACCCGAAGGGCCCGGGATGTCGCGATCGAGCACGGCCAGATCGTAGGTGTTGATGCTCAGGAGTTCCAGGGCGGTGTCACCGTCGCCGGCGATGTCGGCGGCGATCGCCTCGAGCCTGAGACCGTCGCGCACCGCCTCGGCGAGGTACGGCTCATCCTCGACGATCAGCACGCGCACGACAGGACTCCCATGTGCTCAGAGCTTACGCATCCGCGCATATCGCGGGCGTATGCAAAAGCGCATACGCCCCGGCAACAGACGTCTCTCTTGACTGAGCACATGAACTCACGCACTTCCTTCACCCGCCCCGGCGTCGTCGCAGCCGTCGCCGTCCTGATGCTCATGGGCCTCATCATCGGATCGCTCGTGCTGTGGGGGCAGCAGTCGGATGCGGCGGCTTCGCCGACCGTGTCGCGGGCGATGCTCGGCGAGGCCGACGGGGTCATCAGCGCGGAGGGCTCCGTATCGGTGTACGACGACGTGCCCGCGGTCTCGAACCTCGACTCCGACCTGCTGACGGCCGTGCGTGCGGCGGCCGACGCCGCCGCAGGGGACGGTGTGCCGATGCACGTCAACAGCGGGTGGCGTTCGTCGGGCCTCCAGCAGGTGCTGCAGCAGGAAGCCGTCGAGCAGTACGGCTCAGCCGAGGAGGCAGCCCGCTGGGTCGCGACGCCGGAGAACTCCGAGCACGTCTCGGGAGACGCGGTCGACCTCGGGCCCCTGACAGCGCAGGACTGGCTTGCGCAGCGCGGCGCCGAGTTCGGGCTCTGCCAGATCTACGCGAATGAGCGCTGGCACTTCGAGTTACGGCCGGGGGCTGTCGCGAACGGCTGTCCGGTCATGTACGACAACCCGACGACCGACCCGCGGACCCAGCGGTGACCGCAGCAGTGCCGGTGGCTAGAGCCGGTCGACGCCCGTCACGGTGACGACCGCAGCACCCTCTTCGTCGGAGGCGGCGAGATCGACCGTGGCCGAGATGCCCCAGTCGTGGTCGCCGGCGGGGTCGTCGAGGATCTGACGCACCGTCCACTCGGTGGCGCCTTCGGTGAGGAAAAGCAGCTGGGAGCTGCGGGCATTCGCACCGGTGAGGATCTCGTCGTGATCGGCGAAGTAGCCGTCGAGCGCGTCAGACCAGGCATCCGCACCGAACGCCGTGTCGAGTTCGCCGAGAGCAGCGACGTCTTCGCGAGCCGCGAGCTGCACGCGGCGGAACAGCTCGTTGCGCACGAGGGTGCGGAAAGCGCGCGTGTTCGACGTCAGGCGCTTCGGAGCCGGCGGCACGATCGGCTCGTCGTCGGGGCCCTGCAGCACGCCGTTGACCAGCTCCTCCCACTCATCGAGCAGGCTCGAGTCGACCTGGCGCACCAGCTCGCCGAGCCACTCGATGAGGTCACGCAGGTCTTCGTCCTTCGCTTCCTCGGGGATCGTCTGCGAGGCCGCCCGATAGGCGTCGGAGAGGTATCGCAGCACGACGCCCTCGGAGCGCGCGATCTTGTAGTAGGCGACATATTCCCCGAAAGACATGGCCCGCTCGTACATGTCACGCACGACGGATTTCGGATGCAGCTCGAAGTCGCGGATCCACGGTTGTGCCGCGCTGAACGTCTCGAACGCCGCAGTGAGCAGCTCGTCGAGCGGCTTCGGATACGTGATCTCCTCGAGCAGCTCCATGCGCTCGTCGTACTCGATGCCTTCGCGCTTCATAGCTGCGACGGCCTCGCCACGCGCGAGGAACTCCTGCTGACCGAGGATCGCGCGCTGGTCGTCGAGCGTCGACTCGACGATCGAGATCATGTCGAGGGCGTATGAGCCGGTGCCCGCGCCTGTCATCCCCTCCTGGGTCCCTGAGCCTGTCATCCCCTCCTGGGTCCCTGAGCCTGCCATCCCCTCCTGGGTCCCTGAGCCTGTCGAAGGGTCGAGCAGCTCGAACGCCGCCAACGCGAACGGCGACAGTGGCTGGTTCAGAGCGAAGTTGGGCTGCAGGTCGACGGTGAGACGGATCTCCTGGCGTTTCGTCTCGGTCGCTTCGCGTCCTCGCTCAACGACCGTAACCTGCTCGACGACCCCCGATTCGAGCAGTGTGCGGTAGATGCCGATGGCGCGCAGGGCGAGCTCGCGCTGCCTCTTCCGCGGTTCATGGTTGTCATATACCAAGGCGCGCATATTGCCGAAGACTTCGCCGCCGCGACCGATCACGTTGAGCATCATGGCGCTCGTGATCTGCATGTGCGAGGTGAGGGTCTCGGGCTCAGCGTCGATCAGCTTGCGGAACGACGGCTCGCCCCACGAGACGAAACCGTCGGGTGCTTTCTTGCGGACGATCTTGCGCTTCTTCTTCGGATCGTCGCCGGCTTTCTTGATCGCGGCGACGTTGTCGCTCTCGTGCTCCGGCGCCTGCGCGACGACGGTGCCGGCGGTGTCGAATCCCGCACGACCCGCGCGACCGGCGATCTGGTGGAACTCGCGGGCGCTGAGCTGGCGCATCCGGGTGCCGTCGAACTTCGTCAACGCCGTGAGCAGCACCGTGCGGATGGGCACGTTGATGCCGACGCCGAGGGTGTCGGTGCCGCAGATCACACGCAGCAGGCCGCGCTGGGCGAGCTGCTCGACCAGGCGGCGGTACTTCGGCAGCATCCCGGCATGGTGAACGCCGATGCCCGCCCGGAGGAACCGTGAGAGGGTCTTGCCGAACGCCGTGGTGAAGCGGAATCCGCCGATCAGCGCCGCGATCTCGTCGCGCTGTTCGCGCGTGGCGACCTTGGTGCTCGACAGCGCCTGGGCGCGCTCCATCGCCGCGGCCTGCGAGAAGTGCACGACGTACACCGGCGCCTGGCCGGTGCCCAGCAGATCGTCGATCGTCTCGTGGATCGGCGTCGTCTCGTAGAAGTAGTGCAGGGGCACGGGACGCTCGACGCCGGTGACGGATGCCGTGTCGCGGCCGGTCCTGCGGGTCAGGTCGCTCGAGAGCTGCGACACATCGCCGAGGGTCGCCGACATGAGGATGAACTGCGCCTGCGGCAACTCGAGCAGCGGCACCTGCCACGCCCACCCGCGGTCGGGGTCGGCATAGAAGTGGAACTCGTCCATGACGACCTGGTGCACCGCGGCATCCGTGCCCTGACGCAGTGCGAGGTTCGCGAGGATCTCGGCCGTGCAGCAGATGATCGGGGCGTCGGGGTTCACCGACGAGTCGCCCGTGATCATGCCGACGTTCGAGGCGCCGAACACGTCGACGAGGGAGAAGAACTTCTCGCTCACCAGCGCCTTGATCGGCGCCGTGTAGAACGAGCGACGGCCCTCGACGAGCGCGGCGAAGTGCGCGCCGACCGCGACGAGCGACTTTCCGGTGCCGGTGGGCGTCGACAGGATCAGATTGTTGCCCGAGACGATCTCGATGACCGCCTCGTCCTGCGCGGGGTAGAGGCTGATGCCGGTCGATTCGGCCCATTCGACGAACGCCGTGTAGACGGCATCCGCATCGGATCCGTCGGTCAGTGTGGTCGGGTCGAGGATCGCAGGCATGGTCTGTCGATCATCCCACCTTCGGCCCGGCGCCTCCTGCGAACGAGCGCGAGACTCAGACCGAGGTCGCGGCCCGCAGCGCGATGCGGATCATGTCGCCGAAGGTCTGCTCGCGCTCCTGAGCCGTGGTCTGCTCGCCCGTGACGATGTGGTCCGAGACCGTGCAGATGGCGAGGGCGCGACGGCCGTAGTACGCGGCGAGGGTGTACAGACCCGCCGCCTCCATCTCGACGCCGAGCGCGCCGTGCTGCACGAACGGCTCGGTGAGCTCGGGGCGGGTGCTGTAGAACTGGTCGCTCGAGAAGAGCAGACCGACGTGGACTGCCGAGTCCAGCGGCTGTGTCTCGCTCGCCTCGACCGCGGCCCGCAGCAGGCCGAAGTCCGCGACCGGCGCATAGTCGAGACCGTGGAAGCGCACCCGGTTGATGCCGGAATCGGTGCAGGCTCCGTTGGCGATGACGATGTCGCGCACCTTCAGCTTCTCGGTCAGCGCGCCGCACGAGCCGACCCGCACGATCGTCTGCACGCCGTACTCCTCGAACAGCTCATTCGCGTAGATCGCCATCGACGGCTGGCCCATGCCCGAGCCCTGCACCGAGACGCGGTGGCCCTCCCAGGTGCCCGTGTAGCCCAGCATCCCGCGGGTCTCGGAGTACAGCTCGGCGTCGTCGAGGAACGTCTCGGCGATCCACTTCGCCCGCAGCGGGTCGCCGGGGAACAGGACGATGGGGGCGATCTGACCGGGCGCTGCGGCGATGTGCGTGCTCATGGATCCAGCGTACTGACGCTACTGATGAGGGAACCGATGAGGATGCTCAGCCCTCGCGGCGCCGCACGATCTCGCCGATCCAGGCGGGGGCGAAGGGCGAGGTGCAGCCCGGCGCCGTCGGGTAGTCGGCGAGCACCTGCAGGCGTTCGCCGATCTCCAACGCCCTGGCCCGCAGCTCGGGGTGGAAGATGCCGATGTTCGCCAGCGTCTCGTTCATCGACCACTGCAGGCGCTTCGGAGCATCCTGCAGATCACGCTCGATCAGATCGAGCAGGTGCTCCAGGTCGAGACCGTCTGCATCCTTCGCGACGCGCACGGTCGTGAGCGACCACGCCGCCGCAGCCACCGTCGGGTCTGAATCGTCGAACCAGCGCAGGCGCAGCTCCTCGGCGAGCGGAGTCTTCTTGGCGACGTAGTTCACGAACCAGTCGTTGACCTTGGGTGCCTCCGTCTGCCGCAGCATCGTGTCAAGCTCGTCGGCGGTGAACTGCTTCGGTGTGCAGATGAGCAGAGCGAGCAGGCGTGGACCCGTCTCGCCCGTCGCCCACAGCTCCTTCGCGAGTGGCTGATCCGTCTTGATCCGCTTCGCCACCCCGCGGAGCCGACTGAGGTTCATGCCGTGGTCGTCGCCGCGCTTCTCGTTCGCGGCGCGCATCTTCGGATCCTCGATGGCGGCCAGTGCGGCCAGCGCTTCGGCGACGGTGGTGTCAGACATGTGTCAAGGGTAGGTGTCCGGGAGCCCGCGCTCACTCCTCGTCGACGAGCTCGCCGCGGATGCGCCGCAGATCTTCCATGAGCGACCCGATGAGGATCCAGTGCGTCGACGCCGGGGGACGGATCACGAGCGGCGCGGTGAGCGCGGGGATCGCCGAGGTCAACGTGTCGGGTTCGGGTGCGACATCGGCGATCTGCACGGCCAGTCGCACATCATGACCGGCTCGCCGCAACTGTTCGGCGATGGCCGTGACGGCTGGCTCCTGCCCGATCGAGTCGTCGTAATGGTCGAAGTAGGCGCGGGTCATGCCGATCGTCTGCGTCACGATGGGCGAGAGGCGCTCGAGCAGCGCCCGCATCTCCACGAGCTCCTCACGGTGCGTCGAGCGGCGCGGGTTGAGAGTGAGTGACTCCTCGCCCGCCTCGATCGACGCCTCGGCGGCATCCTTCATCGGACGCAGCAGCCGCGCTTCGAGCATCAGCTCCTGCAGTCGGGCAGGGGTCTGCGGTTCGGGCAGGGCATCGGCCAGCCGGTCGAGGCTCGCGGCGAGCTCTGCGCCGAGCAGTCCGAGGTCGCGACGAGCGGGGGCGACGAGCACCGGCGGCACGATGAGCGCATTGACGACGATGCCGATGGCCACGCCGATCAGGGTCTCGACGATGCGGGCGAGCGCGTAGTCGGGCGTCGATCCCAGGGCGAGCACGAGCATCGCCGAGATCGCCACCTGGTTGCCCGTGCCGGGGGTGGCGCGGAGCGCCCATGCGACGAGCATCGCCACCACGATCGCGAGCAGCACGATCCAACTCGGTGAGCCCAGCAGCAGCCCGAGCGCGACGGCGATCACGACCCCGACGATCACCCCGATGCTGCGCTCCAGCGCTTTCGACAGCGACTGGTTGACGCTCGGCTGCACGACGAGCAGCGCGGCGATCGCGGCGAACACGGGGAGCTGGCCAGGCACGACCCATCCCGCGAGCAGCCACGCGGCAATCGTGGCCGCGGCGGACTTCACCACCTGCAGCAGGGGCGAGCGCTTAGAGGCGCGGATCGCGGCGTGGATGCGCATGCGCACAACGCTACTCGGGAAGCTCCCCTGCCCAGCGCCCATGTCAACCCCGTCGCCAACACCGCGCCACCGGCGCTGAATGGGACGACACGAACGACGAGCAGTGAGGAGCATCACATGGTGCAGATCATCGAGACCATCGACGTCCACGTCCCCATCGACGTCGCGTACAACCAGTGGACCCAGTTCGAGAGCTTCCCCCAGTTCCTCGATGAGGTCGAATCGATCGTCCAGGTCGACGACACCCACAACCGGTGGACCGTCAAGGTCGGCGGCGCGACGCGCGAGTTCGACGCCGAGATCACCGAGCAGCATCCTGACGAGCGCGTGGCGTGGAAGAGTGTCGGCGGCGACACCGAGCACGCGGGTGTCGTGACGTTCCACAAGATCGAGGACCTCACGACCCGCGTGACCGTGCAGATCGACTGGGAGCCCGAGGGGCTCCTCGAGAAGGTCGGATCCCTCGTGGGCGCGGGCTCGCACGCGGTGAAGAAGGACCTCAAGAACTTCAAGGCGTTCATCGAGAAGCACGGTGCCGAGACCGGCGCGTGGCGCGGTGAGGTGGAGGCCTGACACACACCAGGCGAGAGGCTCGAACGGCGGTCGTCCCCACTGCCGTTCGAGCCTCGTTCTGTGTCTGGGGGGCCGAGGCGGATCGAGGGCGAAAGATAGGGCATCCTCCCGATGCCGGCGGGGCACCTCAGAGCGGAGTGTAGGGACATCCCGAACCGAGGAGATGTCATGTACGAGCACCCCTATCTCGCCTACACGGTGACCGAGTACGAGCAGCACCGCGTTCAGCAGACGGCCGAGCGTCGTCGGCTCCTCGCCGAGCGCGCAGACCAGATCGTCCCGCGGGCAGCCGGCCCGATCCGACGGGCAGGACAGCGGATGCTGCGCGCCATCACCGGCGCACGCGCGACCGCCACGGATGCCGCCGCATCCGCCGACCGCCGAGCCTCCACCGGGTGCGAACCGGTCGCAGCCCGGTGAGCTCGGCACTGCCGGCGGCAGATGCGCAGAGCGCCCTGAATGTCGGACGGGGGTGGGACGATGAATCCATGCCCCCGTCCGCCCCCAGCGCCACGATGGTCGGCCGCGACGCCGAGTTGGCGATCGTGCGCGGGTTCTTCGACCGGGTGGTCGATGCAGTCCCCGTCGCCGTCCTGGTCGAGGGCGAGGCGGGCATCGGCAAGTCGCGCCTGCTGCGCGAGTTCGGAGCCGAGGTGGCGAACCGCGCCGACGTCCACGTCGGCTGGTGTCTCGACCTCGGGGCATCGCGCACGCCGTTCGGGCCGCTGACCGGCATCCTCCGCTCGATCGTCGCTCTCATGGGTGCTGATCGCGTGCGCGACGAGCTCGGCGTCGGAGTCGAGGCGCTGGGCATGCTGCTCCCCGAGCTCAACCCGACCGACCGCTCGCAGACCAGCCCCGACCGGTTGCGCGACGCGATCGCGTCGCTCATCGAGGCCGCCGCAGAGCTCGCTCCGCAGGTGCTGGTCGTCGAAGACCTGCACTGGGCCGACGAATCGACCCTCGCGCTCCTCTCTTTCCTGCTGCGCACACTGGCGCGAGGGCGCATCATGATCGTCCTCACCTGCCGCACCGACGACGTGCGCCGCGGCGACGCGGTGAGCCGGTTCATCGGCGAGTCCAGCCGCGCGCGCCTTCTCGAGCGGGTCACGGTCGAGAGGCTCGAGACGGCATCCGTGCGACAGCTCGTCGAGACGATCACCGGAGAGCCGCTCAGCGACACGGCGCTCGAGCGCATCCAGGAGCGTGCAGAGGGTGTCCCGTTCTTCGTCGAGGAGATCGCCGGATGCTCGACAGGGCCGCTCCCCGGCAGTCTGCGAGACCTGCTGCTCGCCCGGTTCGACCGGCTCGGCGACGATGCGAGGCGCGTCGCGCAGGTCGTGTCGGGCGCCGAACGGCCGCTCACGCATCCGCTGGTCACCCGGCTCGCCGGTCTGCCCGAGGCGCGCCTCGACGACGCGATCCGTGAGGCGACGCTCAGCGGCATCCTCGTCGTGGTCGACGACGACTACCGATTCCGGCATGCGCTGCTCCGCGAGGCCGTGCACGACGACCTGCTCCCCGGTGAGCGGGCGCGACTGCACCGGGCATATGCCGAGGCACTCGAAGAGAACGGCACGGGCACCGACGGTGGAGATCCCGCCGCGCTCGCCTATCACTGGCAGCTCGCGCAAGACGACCGACGTGCGCTCGCCGCAGCCGTCACCGCCATGCTCGACGCCAAGTCACGGTTCGCGTTCGCGAGCGCCGCCCGATTCGGCGAGCTCGCCCTCGATCTGTGGATCCAGGTGCCGGACGCCGACAGCGTCGTCGACATCGAGCGTTTCGAGCTGCTGCGCACCCTCGGGTCGGTGCTCCGCAATGCCGGAGACGGTGAGCGGGCGCTGGCCGTGGTCAACGTGGCCCTCAGCGAGGTCGATCCCGAGGCCGTCGATCCGCGCACGCATGCGAGGCTGCTGCGCGACAAGGCGTACTACCTGATGAACCTCGGGCGCGAAGGGTCGATCGCGCTGCTTCATGAGTCGCTCGAGGTGCTCGACGGCAGGGTCGACGACGATCGGCTCCGTGCGTCGATCCTCAACCAGCTGGCGAGCAGGTACATGATCGCGGGGCGCCTCGACGAGGCGATCACGCTGGCGATCGAGGCGGGAGAGCGCGCTGTTCGGTCGGGGTCCGACGATGAGGCCTCCATCGCCGCGAACGTCCGGGGCGGCGCCCGCGCGCATCTCGGCGATCTCGACGCCGGGCATCGCGAGTACGCACTCGCCCTGCAGCTGGCCAAGGGCACGAACGCCGAGATGCGATACCGGGTGAACTACTCCGATCTGCTGGGGCTGCTCGGGCGCTACCGCGACGCCGTGCAGGTCGCCGAAGACGGCCTCGCCCCGGCACGGGCGTTCGGCGTCGAGCGCACGACCGGGGCCCTGATGACGCAGAACATGGCGGTTCCTCTTCTCGAGATGGGTGAGATCGATCGTGTCGAGGGGATGCTGACGCGCGAGCTCTCACAGCGGACGCTGCGTATCTCGCACATGTACTCCACGATGACGCGCGTCCGCGTGCTGTCGTGGCGCGGCCGGCACGAGCAGGCGGCCGAAATTCTGCGCGAGTGGCATCCGTCGTTCGAAGAGACCGGACGCGTCGAGAGGCAGATCTGGTACGACGAGGTCATGATGCGGGTCGCCGTCGCCGAAGGGCGGGGTGATCACGCGGGGGCGCTCGCCGAGGTCAGGACGATGCTGGCGGATGCCGGCCCCGTCTTTCTCCACCAGCGCCGTCTTCTTCTCGAGGCGGCGTGGATGATCGCCGAGCTCCGGGCATCCGGTGTCGACGTCGCGGAGGACAGCGGTGCGGTGCGGGGAGCATGGCTCGCGCAGCCGGCCTCGCTGCAGGGAGACCGGTGGGGGATGATCCTCGAGGCACTGCTCGCGCCATCGGTTCCGTCGATGCGGACCGCTGTCGACCTCGCGGACGACGACGACGTGCCCGTGACTTTCCGGGTGACGACTCGACTCGAGCTCGCTCGCCTGCTGGTCGACGAGGGAGAGCGCACCGAGGCGGCCGCCGTCCTCGCCCACGCGCTCGGTGAGGCCGAACGGCTCGGGCATGTTCCGCTGACGCAGACCGTGAGGGCTTTCTCGGCCGCGGCGGGGCTTGCCGCAGCATCCGAGTCCTCCCGTGCTGTCGCGGAATCCGACGCGCTCACCGCCCGGGAGCGGCAGGTTCTCGAACTCATCGCCGAGGGCCTCAGCAACCGACAGATCGGTGAACGGCTGTTCATCAGCGCGAAGACCGTGAGCGTTCATGTGTCGGCAGTGCTGCGCAAACTCGGTGTCGGGTCGCGCACCGAAGCGGCCGTGATCCAGAAGAAGTCGGAGTTCAGTGCCGTTGGTCAGTCTGGCGTGGTACGTTGAGCAGGCGCGTATGTCGGACGTTCCGTCACAGCGCAGGTCGCGCAAGCGGCCGTAGAAAACAGAAAGTAGAAAACACATGGCCACTGGCACTGTGAAATGGTTCAACGCGGAAAAGGGCTTCGGCTTCATCGCTCCCGATGACGGCACGGACGACCTTTTCGCCCACTACTCGGCAATCACCGGCTCCGGTTTCAAGGAGCTCCGTGAGAACCAGAAGGTCGAATTCGACGCTGAGCGTGGCCCCAAGGGCATGCAGGCGGCGAACATCCGCGGTCTCTGATCGCGCATAGGCTTCCTGAAGCCGGCCGGATCCTCACGGATCCGGCCGGCTTTCTTTGTGCCCGGGGACTTCTCCCGGCATCCGCCTGCCGTGCCGGGGTCACTTTCGCATCCGCGCCCTCAGGTGAGGTCACTTTCGCATCCCGATAGCCGGTTTCGGATGCTTTTTCGACCCCGTCTGTCGCCCGGGATGCGCTTTTGGCCCCGTCTGGCCCGTCGGTGCGCTTTTGTTCCCGCGCGCTTGACCCGGTGCGGTCGACCCAGTCCGCGCGCTCGGGCGGGGTCACTTTCGCATCGCGAGCCCGTGCGGGGTCACTTTCGCATCCCGATAGCCGGTTTCGGATGCTTTTTCGACCCCGTCTGTCGCGCGGGATGCGCTTTTGGCCCCGTCTGGCCCGTCGGATGCTTGTCCGGCCCCGCCCGCACTCCGCCCCGGCCCACGAAGATGAGGCTTGCCTAACTTTCTGTTAGATTAGGCCAGGCTTACCAAAGCCTTGGCGTCCTTCTGCGCCGCTTACCCTCACCCCGAACCCGAAGGGACCGCCTGTGCGCACCTCCCGTCTTCTCGCCGCCGTCGGCACGGCCGCCGCGCTCGCTCTGAGCCTCGCGGCCTGCGCGACGCCCGCCGCTGACACCGACTCCGGCTCCGACTCCGCCGCCGGAAACCCGGCCGACGACAGCGTCTTCCCCGTCACGATCGAGCACGTCTACGGCGAGACCACGATCGAGGAGAAGCCCGAGCGCGTCGCGACGATCGCCTGGGCCAACCACGAGGTTCCGCTGGCTCTCGGCATCGTTCCGGTCGGCATGAGCAAGGCCACGTGGGGCGACGACGACGACAACGGCATCCTGCCCTGGGTCGAGGAGAAGCTCGAAGAGCTCGGCGGCGAAGAGCCCGTGCTGTTCGACGACGGCGACAGCATCGACTACGAGGCCGTGGCAGACACCGCGCCCGACGTGATCCTCGCCTCGTACTCGGGTCTGACGCAGGAGCAGTACGACCAGCTCTCGAAGATCGCCCCGGTCGTCGCATACCCCGATGTGCCGTGGGGAACGACCGTCGACGAGATGGTCGAGATGAACTCCAAGGCTCTGGGCCTCGAGGCCGAGGGTGAGGCCCTGCTCGAAGAGCTGCAGGCCGACGGCGAGGCCGCACTCGAAGAGAACAGCGTCCTCAAGGACAAGAAGGTCCTGTTCGCCTACGTCGACCCGACCGACCTGAGCCAGGTCGGTTACTACACGGCTGCGGACACGCGTCCCGGATACCTGCACGACAACCTGGGGCTGCCGCTTCCGGCGATCGTCGAGGAGAGCGCTGACAGCGAAGAGTTCTACCTCTCCGTCAGCTCCGAGCAGGCCGACAAGTTCGCTGATGTCGACCTGTTCGTGACCTACGGCGACGAGTCGCTCATCGCGACGCTGCAGGCCGACCCGCTGCTGTCGAAGATCCCGGCCATCGCCGAGGGCCGCATCGCGATCCTTCCCGACGCCACCCCGATCGCGGCCTCGGCGAACCCGTCGCCGCTGTCGATCCCGTGGGGTCTGAGCGACTACCTCGCCCTCCTGGCAGCACCGCTCGCGCCGTGATCCCAGGCGTCACCGCCTGACCCGACCACTCGTGACCGCTGTAACCGTTCCCGCGCCGGGCACCGCAGATCTGCGGCGCCCGGCGTGGGCGCGCACCCTCTGGCTCCTCGTCGGAGCCGGTGTGCTCGTCGTGCTCTGCATCCTCTCGGTCAGCTTCGGCGTGCGCGCCGTGAGCATCGACGACATCTTCGCCGCCCTCGCCGGCCAGGACGACACCCTGGCCCAGGCCGCGATCATCAAACGCCTCCCGCGCACGGTGCTCGCGTTGCTCGTCGGCGCAGCCCTCGCCCTCTCCGGGGCGACCATGCAGGCCGTGACCCGCAACCCGATCGCCGACCCCGGCATCCTCGGTGTCTCGAACGGCGCATCGCTCGCGGTCGTGCTCGGACTCGCTTTTCTCGGCCTGACGAACCCCTACGGTCAGATGGCCCTCGCGATCGCCGGTGCCGCGGTCGCTGCGACCTTCGTCTACACCGTCGGCTCCCTCGGCCGCGGCGGTGCGACTCCTCTCAAGCTCGCCCTCGCCGGTGCCGCGACCTCCGCCGCCTTCGCCTCGCTGATCAGCGCCATCATGCTGCCCCGTGTCGACCTGCTGCAGGCGTTCCAGTCCTGGCAGATCGGCGGTGTGGGCGGAGCCGAATGGCCGCGCATCGCGATCACCGCTCCCGTGCTCGCCCTCGGCGCTCTCATCTGCTTCATGAGCGCCCGCGGCATGAACTCCCTCGCACTGGGCGACGACATGGCCAAGGGCCTCGGCGAGCACGTCTTCCGCACGCGACTGATGTCGGCCCTCGGAGCCGTGATCCTCGCCGGTGCCGCCACCGCGATCGCCGGTCCGATCGGATTCGTCGGCCTGGTGATCCCCCACGTCTGCCGGATGCTGATCGGCACCGATCACCGCTGGCTGCTGCCGTTCTCCGCCATGGCCGGGGCCGCACTGCTGCTCGCGAGCGACATCATCGGCCGCGTCATCGCGCCCTCGTCGGAGGAGATCCAGGTGGGCATCATCACCGCGATCATCGGCGCACCGTTCTTCATCTGGATCGTGCGTCGCACCAAGGTGCGTGAACTGTGAGCACCATGAACCGCCTCGCCCGTTCGCAGACCAGGCCGCCGGCATCCGGCAGTGCGCAGGTCGCCGCCGTCATCGCGGGGCGCCGCGCCCGTCACCGCAGGCACGCGATCGCGACGATCGTGCTCGGCGTGCTGCTGCTCGCGCTGTTCACGGTGGCGCTCATGATCGGCAACACGTTCTACTCGATCGACGAAGTGATCCGCGTGATCTTCGGCGGGACCGTGCCCGGTGCCTCGTTCACCGTCGGCGAGCTGCGGCTGCCCCGTGCGGTGCTCGCGATCCTCACCGGACTCGCGTTCGGCATGGCCGGCGTGACGTTCCAGACGCTGCTGCGCAATCCGCTCGCGTCGCCCGACATCATCGGGCTGTCGAACGGTGCGGGCGCCGCGGCCGTCATCGGCATCGTCGTGCTCTCGCTCAACGGTCCGATCGTGTCGCTGTTCGCGCTCGGCGGTGCGTTGCTCACCGCGGCGGTGATCTATCTGCTGTCGATCAAGAACGGGTTCGCCGGCACCAGGCTCATCCTCATCGGAATCGGCATCGCGGCGATGCTGCAGAGCGTGACCTCGTACATCCTGTCGCGCGCCGCGAGCTGGGACATTCAGACGGCGATGCAGTGGTTGACGGGCAGCCTGAACAACGCCTCGTGGGAGCGGGTCGCACCGCTCGCGATCGCCGCGGCCGTCATCGTGCCGCTCATGCTCTCGCAGGGGCGTGCGCTCGGTGCGATGCAGCTCGGCGACGACTCGGCATCCGGTCTCGGCGTGCGCGTCAACGCCACGCGAGTGCTGTTCATCGTCGGAGCGGTCGCGCTGCTCGCCTTCGCGACCGCCGCGACCGGGCCCATCGCGTTCGTCGCGTTCATGGCGGGCCCCGTCGCCGCGCGCATCACCGGACCTGGCGCCAATCTGCTGGTGCCCAGCGCCCTGGTCGGTGCGGTGCTCGTGCTGGCGAGCGACCTGATCGGACAGTTCGCCCTCGGCGCCCGATATCCGGTCGGCGTGATCACGGGTGTGCTCGGTGCCCCGTACCTGATTTATCTGCTCATCCGCACCAACCGCTCGGGAGGCTCCCTGTGACCGAGGCGCACACCCTGACCGCTGAATCGGTCACCCTCGCCTACGGCGACCGCACGATCATCGAAGACCTCGATCTCGAGATCGCCCCGGGCAAGATCACCACGATCGTGGGCGCGAACGGATGCGGCAAGTCGACGCTGCTGCGCTCCCTCGCGCGCCTGCTCTCGCCGACGGCCGGACAGGTGGTGCTCGACGGCAAGTCGGTGCATGCGCGCCCGACCAAAGAGGTCGCCCGCGTGCTCGGCCTGCTGCCGCAGTCGCCGGTGGCGCCCGAGGGCATCGCCGTCGCCGACCTGGTGGGTCGCGGACGGCATCCGCATCAGAAGATCCTCTCCCGATGGAGCGCCCACGACTACGAGGTGGTGGCGGATGCTCTCGCAGCCACCGGCACCACCGAGCTCGCCGACCGCAGCGTCGACGAGCTGTCGGGTGGCCAGCGTCAGCGGGTGTGGATCGCGATGGCTCTTGCGCAGGAGACCGACATCCTGCTGCTCGACGAGCCGACCACGTTCCTCGACGTCGCGCACCAGGTCGAGGTGCTCGACCTGCTCACCGACCTCAGTGTCTCGCGCGGCACCACGATCGTCATGGTGCTGCACGACCTCAACCTCGCCGCGCGCTACTCCGACGAACTCGTCGCCATGAAGGACGGTCGCGTGCATGTGACCGGCACCCCGCACGACGTCGTCACCGCGCAGCACGTCGAAGAGGTCTTCGGCCTCGCTAACCAGATCACCACCGACCCTGTCTCCGGCCAGCCGATGGTGACCCCGATCGGAAGGCATCATGTCCGCTGAGACCACCACCGACCGCCCCACCTACGTGCTGGCCCGCGCTGAGGTGCGCGGAGTCGAACGCGTCTCGCCGAACTTCGTGCGGGTGACCTTCGGTGGCGCCGAGCTCGAGGAGTTCGGCACACCGGGCGACACCTTCGACTCGCGCATCAAGCTCGTCTTCCCGCCGGCATCCGGCATCCTTCCGGAACTCGATCGTGCGACCGATGACTGGTGGGGTTCCTACCTCGCAGTGCCCGAGGCGGAGCGCGGCTCGATGCGCACGTACTCGGTGCGCGACCTGCGCGTCGTGGACTCGGGCACCGAGCTCGACGTCGACTTCGTGCTGCATCTCGCGCCCGGCCTCACCGGGCCCGCATCGCGGTGGGCCGATGCTGCCGCGATCGGCCAGGAGCTCTTCATCGTCGGGCCGCGGCGCGGAGTCTCAGCCGCCGACCATCACGGCGCCGAGTACGAGCCCGGCTCCGCGGACTCGGTCGTGCTGGCCGGCGACGAGACCGCGGCGCCGGCGATCGCCCGCATCCTCGAAGACGCGCCGAGCGACCTGCGCGGAGTGGCGTTCATCGAGGTGCCGTCGCCCGCCGACGTCCTGCGCATCGAGGCTCCGTCGGGGGTCGAGGTGCACTGGCTGCCCCGCGATATCGGCGAGCCTCACGGCGTGCGGTTGATCCCCGCCGTGCTCGGGTACCTGGGCGACGCTGACGCTGCGGGCGAGATTGACGTGACGGACATCGAGTCGGAGGATCTGCTCTGGGAGACCCCCGAATACTCGGGTCTGGGGGAGGAGATCGGGGCGGCGGATGCTCCCGCGGAGCGCTACTTCTGGATCGCCGGCGAGAGCGGTGTCGTGACGACGCTGCGCCGTCACCTGGTGAAGGACCTCGGCATCGACCGTGGTCAGGTCGCCTTCATGGGGTACTGGCGACACGGTGTCGCCATGCGCGGCTGAGTCTGCGGGGACCTGCGGTTGAGCCTGCGGCGATAAGAGGTCACCGCGCGCCGGCGGCTCTCAGGACGCGCTCGACGTGAGCGGTCACCCACTCGGCGTCGAACGGACGACTGCGCAGCAGCCAGCGGTGGAAGATCGGGCCGACGAACAGCTCGGTGACATCGTCCGGGTCGCGCACGTCCGACGCGCGAAGTCGGTCGGAGATCGCGGTCAGCTGCGGAGTGAGCAGCAGCTCGCGGAACTGGGCCGCGAGGGCGTCGTCGGATTGCAACTCGGCCGTGACGGCTCTCAGCAGCCGCTCCTGGGCCGGGTCGCTCAGCTCGTCGATCATGCCGGTCGCCAGAGCTGCGAGGTCGACGTCGAGATCGCCCGAGTTCGGCACCGTGACGTTGCCGTTCTCATCGAGGCTGCGGGCCAGGAGCGCGTCGAACAGGATGTCGCCCGTCGATGACCACGACCGGTAGAGAGTCTGTTTGCTGACCCCCGCTCGCGCGGCGATGCCCTCCATCGTGATCGCCGCCACCGGGCGATCGCCGGCCAATGACAGCGCAGCGGCGTGCACCTTGCTGCGGGTTCTCTCACGGGCCATGCTCCGAACGATACAGGAACAAACGAGACGGAGCGTCCAGTTCGCGATACGATCGCGGCATGAGTTCACCACAGGCATGGATGATCACCGGAGCCGGTCGGGGTCTGGGTCGCGCGCTCACCTTCGCTGCACTCGACGCGGGGCACGCGGTGGTGGCGACGGTCAGAGCTGACCATGACCTGCCTCGCCACGAGCGACTCACGGTGCTGACACTCGATGTGCGCGACCGTGCGGCGGCGCACGAGACTGTCGAGCGTGCTGGTGCGCAGCTCGGCCGCATCGACGTGCTCGTGAACAACGCCGGCTATGGCTTGATCGGGGCCGTCGAAGAGGTGTCGGAGGAGGATGCTCGCGCGATCATGGACACGAACCTGCTCGGGCCGCTGTGGCTGAGTCAGGCCGTCATCCCGATCATGCGGGATCAGGGCGGCGGGCAGATCGTACAGATCTCGACGGTGGGAGCCGTCGGGACGATGCCGATGCTCGGGCTCTACAACTCCTCGAAGTGGGGCCTCGAAGGGTTCAGCGAGGCGCTGGCGGCGGAGGTCGCACGATTCGGCATCCGCGTCTCTCTGATCGAACCGGGTGCGCTCGACACCGAGTGGGCCGGCGCGAGCATGCGGTTCGGTGCGCCCTTGCGCGAATACGACGAGCAGCGGGTCGAACTGTTCGGCACCGCAGAGGTGCCGTGGCCTGCGGGAGAGTCGGGCGGTGGCACGACGCCGGAGCAGGCCGCGGCGGCGATCCTCGCCCGCGTCGCGGAGGCGGATGACCCTCGGCTCCGGGTGCTGATCGGCGACGACGCTCCTGCCCAGGTCGCTGCCGCGCTCGAGGTTCGGCAGCGGGACTACGCGCTCGACCCGCGCTTTCCTGATCCCACGACGCGCTGAGTCTTCGTCGCTGTGCGGGGTCTGTTCTGACCCCTGGTGCGGGGCGGATGCTGCGACGTAGCATCCGAAGGGAACCGTTCGCCGACGAAGGAGACCGCTGATGACGCAGTACATGCTCGAGCTCCCCGAGGTCGACCTCGTCTACGACGTGCACGGGCCGCTGCCGACGGTGGATGGTCGACCTCCGCTGATGATGATCGGTCAGCCGATGGATGCGAGCGGATTCCAGGCGCAGGTGGCGCTGTTCGACGACCGTACCGTCGTGACGTACGACCCGCGCGGCCTCGGGCGCAGCACGCGCAAAGACGGCGAGGTCACGAACGATCCTGAGGTGCAGGCGGAGGACGTCCACGCGATCATCGAGGCGCTGGGTGCGGGGCCCGTCGACATGCTCGCGAGCAGCGGCGGAGCCGTGAGCGCACTCGCTCTGGTCACCGCGCACCCGCACGACGTGGCGACTCTGGTCGCTCACGAACCGCCGATCGACAGTGTGCTGCCGGATGCCGAGGCGGTGCACCGAGCGCGTGTGGCCTATACGCGGGTGTATCAGGACAAGGGGTGGGGCGCCGGAATGGCGGCGTTCGTCGCGATGACCTCGTGGGAGGGCGAAGTCACCGACGAGTTCCTCTCCCAGCCCGCGCCCGACCCGGCGGCCTTCGGGATGCCGACCGAAGACGACGGCACACGAGACGACCCGCTGCTGTCGGAGCACTCGTGGGCGGTGCCGCTCTACGTGCCGGATCTGGAGGCGCTGAAGACCGCGCCCACGCGAATCGTCGTGGCTGTCGGGGAGGAATCGCTGAAGGTCTACACCGGACGCACCGCGATCGCCCTTGCCGAGCAGCTCGGCCAGCAGGCGACGGTCTTCCCCAGCCACCACGGCGGTTTCATGGGTGGCGAGTTCGGCTATGCCGGCCAGCCCGAAGCCTTCGCCACGAAGCTCCGCGAGGTGCTCGACGCGGCGTAGCATCCCCCCACGCGCGCCATGGCTCGGCGATTCGTTTCGGTCGCACTTAGTGTCGCCCAACGCGCGGGCAGGCGACGCGAACTGCGACCGGGAACGGTAGTCGGCGGCACGAACTGCGACGGGAGCGGGCAGTAGGCGCGGGCGGGCGACGCGAACTGCGACCGGAGCGCGGGCGCTACGCGCTCTCGCGCACCACGAGCTCGGTGTCGAGGACGACCGAGCGGGGGGATGCTCCCGCGATGACCTCGAGCAGTACGGCGACCATCTGTGCACTGATCTGGTCCCACGGCTGGCGCATGGTCGTGATCGGCGGCTCGTGCGTGGCTGCGAGGCCCGAGTCGTCGAAGCCGGCGATCGCGATGTCCTCCGGCACGCGGTGCCCGGCGCGGCGGGCGGCGGCGATGGCTCCCGCGGCCATCCGATCGGAGGCGGCGAACACCGCGTCTACGTCGTGCGCGAGCATCCGGGTCATCGCGGCCTGCCCCGATTCGAACGAGTAGTCGCCGACCTCGACCAACGTCTCGTCGTACAACTCGCCGAGCTCTTCTCGGAACCCGACCAGGCGGTAGCGGCCGCCGGGGGTGTCGTCGGGCCCGGCGATCATACCGATGCGGCGGTGCCCCTGTGCCACGAGGTGCGCGGCCATCGCGCGGGCGGAGGCGATCTCGTCGACGGAGATCGTCGAGAGTTCGCGTTCATGTCCGAGCGGCAGGCCGCAGCAGACGGTGGGAATGCCGACCTCGATCAGCTGGTCGAGCAGCGGGTCCGATTCGTGCGACGAGATCAGCATGACGCCGTCGACGTGCCCGGCGCTGAGGAACTGTGCGACGCTCTCGCGTTCGGCCGGGGTGCCGGCGACGAGCAGCACCAGCGTCATCGCCCGCTGGGCGAGCGCTTCGGCGGCGCCGCGCAGCAGGAGGGCGAAGGTCGGGTCGTCGAAGAGCAGCTGCTGCGGTTCGGTCAGCAGAAAGGCCAGAGAACCGGCTCGACCGGTGGCGAGGCTGCGGGCGTGATGGTTGGCGGTGTATCCGGTGGCGAGGATCGCCTCTTCCACAGCCTGCCTGGCGTCGGGCGACACCCAGTGCCCGCCGTTGATCACGCGCGAGACCGTGCT
The DNA here is from genome assembly GCF_979258505.1 of Microbacterium sp. AC145. Lineage (NCBI taxonomy): Bacteria > Bacillati > Actinomycetota > Actinomycetes > Micrococcales > Microbacteriaceae > Microbacterium > Microbacterium sp. AC145. The sequence continues at coordinate 2,864,485 of NZ_OZ409859.1, read as the reverse complement.
GCGGGAGACCCCCGCCTGCGCCGCGATCTGGCGGATCGTCGGCTTGCGCTTCGCGCTGACATCACTCATCGCCTGTGACTCTACCCACAGCATCCCGTCCAGCGGTAGTCGAACCTGGGACCGGTCTCAGTTCGGTAACGGCGGTTGTGATCGACGGGGTGCCTGGGGTAGAACTGAGACCGGTCCCAGTCCGTCCCATGAGTCAGGCTGAGACCGGTCCCAGTCGAATGAGCGACAGCATGTCGGGACACGCACCACGACCGCACCGACCCGATGGAGTGCCGATGACCTCCCCCCACGCCTGGCCCGACCTGAGCGGCATCGCCTATGGCGGCGACTACAACCCCGAGCAGTGGTCGCCCGAGACGTGGCGCGAAGACGTCGTCCTGATGCGCGAGGCGGGCGTGAATCTCGTCAGCGTGGGCATCTTCTCGTGGGCACTCATCGAGGTCGCCGAGGGCGAGTTCGACTTCACCTGGCTCGACGAGCTGCTCGACCTGCTGCACGAGAACGGCATCAAGGTCGATCTCGGCACCCCCACCGCGTCACCGCCCGCCTGGTTCTTCGCGAACCACCCCGACGCGCACGTGATCGACCGCGAGGGTCGCACCATGGGCTTCGGCTCGCGCGGCATGGCTTCGCACTCCGCCCCGGCCTACCGCGAGGCGATCGTGCGGATCGCGGATGCTCTCGCGGCGCGATACGCGCAGCATCCGTCGGTCGTGCTCTGGCACGTGCACAACGAGTACGGCGTTCCGGTCGGCGAGGACTACTCGCCGAACGCGGTCGCCGCCTTCCGGCTCTGGCTCCAGGAGAAGTACGGCTCGCTCGACGCGTTGAACAGCGCCTGGGGCACCGCATTCTGGGGTCAGCACTACTCGGCATGGGAGCACGTCGGTGCTCCGGCCATCGCCCCGAGCGTCGTCAACCCGGCCCAGCGCCTCGACTTCGCCCGCTTCACGGACCACCAGCTGCGCGCGTGCTTCATCGCCGAGCGCGACGCGATCCGCGCGCACGCCGACCAGCCCGTCACCACCAACTTCATGGCGAATCAGAGCTGGACCACGGATCTGTGGGCCTGGGGCCGCGAGGTCGACATCGTCTCTGACGACCACTACCTGTGGGCGGCCGACGAAGACGCGCACATCGGTCTCGCGATCGCCGCTGACCTCAGCCGCTCGGTCGGCGGGGGCAAGCCGTGGATCCTGATGGAGCACTCGACCTCGGCCGTCAACTGGCAGCCGCGCAACATCGCCAAGCGTCGCGGCGAGATGACGCGCAACTCGCTCACGCACCTCGGTCGCGGAGCCGACGGCATCCTGTTCTTCCAGTGGCGTGCAGGGCGCTCGGGTGCCGAGAAGTTCCACTCCGCGATGCTGCCGCACGCCGGAGCGGAGTCGCGCGTCTTCCGCGAGGTCGTCGACCTCGGCGCAGCGCTCGGCCGCCTCGACGAGGTGCAGGGCAGCACGGTGAAGGCCGACGTCGCGATCCTCTGGGACTTCGAGTCGTTCTGGGCACAGGATCTCGAATGGCGTCCGTCCGAAGACGTGACGCACGCAGCTCAGGTGCGCCGCTTCTACGAGCAGCTCTGGGGCGACGGCATCACGGTCGACTTCGCGCTGCCAGGTCACGACCTCTCGGGTTACCGCCTGGTCGTCGCCCCGGCCCAGTACATGCTGAGCGCCGCGGATGCCGCGAACCTCACCGCCTACGTGAACGACGGCGGCACGCTGCTGGTGTCGTTCTTCTCGGCCATCGTCGACGAGAACGACGCCGTGCACGCCGGCGGATTCGTCGCCCCGCTGCGCGACGCGCTCGGCCTCACGGTCGAGGAGTTCCTGCCGCTGCGCGAGGGCGAGAGTCACGGACTCGACTGGGTCGACCACGAGGGCATCGTCGCCGACGTCTGGCAGGAGGACATCGCGCTCGAAGGAGCCCAGGTCGTCGCCAACTTCTCGGGCGGACCCGGCGAGGGCGAACCGGCGATCACCCGTCACCGCCATGGCTCGGGCACCGGCTGGTACGTCGGTACCCGCCTGGATGCCACGGGCATGCGCGCGCTGCTGCACGAGGTCTACGCGGATGCCGACATCGCACCGTCGGGAGTCGCCGAAGGCGTCGAGGTCGTCACGCGCCACGGCGCCGACGCGGTCTACCGCATCGCCGTGAACCACAACGACGACGACGTCACGCTCGACGCGTCGGGAGTCGATCTGCTCACCGGCGCCGAGATCTCGGGCTCGCTCACCATCGCGGCAGGCGGCGTCGCCGTCATCCGCACCACCACTCCTTCGACGGGTTCCTGAGCCCGTCGAAGGGCACCAACCGAATACCCACCACAGGTCGCGATGACGCGAAGCGCATCGTCGGCCACAACAGATAGGAAAACGCATGCGCAAGCACATCGGAGTCGGCGCACTCGCTCTGTCCGCGGTCGTCCTCCTGGCAGGCTGCTCGGCCGGCGCGCCGGAGGGCGGCGACGACGCGGCATCCGGCGACGGGGCCGAGCTCGTCATCTGGACGGATGCCGAGCGCGAAGCCGCGATCACCGCAGCCGCCGAGGCCTTCGAGGAGGAGACCGGGGCAAAGGTCACCCTCGTGCAGAAGAACTTCGAGGACCTCCGCAACGACTTCATCGCTCAGGTGCCGACCGGCGAGGGCCCCGACATCACCGTCGGCGCGCACGACTGGCTCGGCGCACTCGTCGCCGCCGGTGTCGTCGACACGATCGACCTGGGCGACAAGGCCACGGAGTTCGAGCAGGTCGCCCTCGACGCCATGACCTACGACGGCCAGCTCTACGCGCTGCCGTACTCGCTCGAGACCATCGCGCTCGTGCAGAACGTCGACCTCGTCGGCGCCGAAGCCCCCGCCACCTGGGACGACATGATCGCCAAGGGCGTGGCCGCAGGCACCGAGCGTCCCTTCGTCATCAACACGGGCGGCGAGACCGGCGACGGATACACGATGTACGGACTGCAGACCTCGTTCGGCGCCCCTGTCTTCGTGCAGGACGACACCGGTTCGTACACGAGCGAGGTCGGCATGGGCGGAGCGCCCGGCGAGGCCTTCGCCAGCTGGCTCGGCGCCAACGGCGCGAACGGCACCGGCTACATCTCGACCACGATCGACTACGACATCAACAACGAGCTGTTCGCCTCGGGCAAGGCTCCGTACACGATCCAGGGGCCGTGGGCGATCAGCGCATTCGAGGGCGTGAACGTCGCGGTGAACCCGATCCCGTCGGCCGGTGGCGAGACGGCCGCACCGTTCGTGGGCGTGCAGGGCTTCTACCTGTCGAGCAAGAGCAAGAACGCGCTTCTCGCCCAGGAGTTCCTCACGAACTACCTCGGCACCGAAGACGCGCAGCGTGCGCTGTATGAGGCCGACCCCCGCATCCCCGCGTGGTCGACGCTCGCCGAAGAGGTCTCGTCCGACCCGATCACGGCCGGCTTCGTGGCATCCGCTCAGGGCGGCGTGCCGATGCCGTCGATCCCCGAGATGGGCTCTGTGTGGGACCTCTGGAACGCCGCGCAGGCGCAGATCATCAACGGCGCCGACCCGGTGTCGACGTGGAACACCATGGTCGCCGACCTCGAGACGACTCTCGCTGGTTGACCCGACTCGTGGGGCGTTTCGTCTCGGTGTCTCCGCTCGCTCAACGACCGCATCCGGTCGTTGAGCGGACGGAGCGAGACGAAACGCCCCACCGGACAGGACTGATGACATGACGATCCAGGCACACCGCCCACCGAGGCGCCCACCCCTGTGGTGAAGCCCTCGCGCGAATCCCACGCCCGCCGTTTCCGCGGCCTCGGCTGGGGGTTCCTCATCAAGCTCGCGCTCATGGCGCTGGTCAACGCCTTCGGCATCATGACGGCGATCTCGGCCTGGAGCGCCGAGTCGTGGATCGTCCTCGGCGTCGTCGTGCTGCTGGTCATCATCGCCGACTGGGTGTACTTCACCCGCAGGGCGCTGCCGCTCAAGTACCTGCTGCCAGGGCTGATCTTCCTGCTCGTCTTCCAGGTCTTCATCTTCGGATACACGGCGTACATCGCCTTCACGAACTACGGCACCGGGCACGTCGGCACCCAGGAGCAGGCGGTCGAGGCTGCGCTGATCCAGGGCGAGCGCCGCGTCGAGGGCTCGTCCGAATACCCGCTGTCGATCGTCGAGCGCGGCGGCGAGCTCGGCTTCGCGATCGTCGACGACGACGGCGACGTGCAGGTCGGATCGGCCACCGAGCCGCTCTCCGACGTCGCAGGCGCCGAGGTCGGCACCACCGGTGCCCCGAGCGACGTGCCGGGGTGGACGGTCGTCCCGCGGGCGTCGGTGCTGACGGATGCGACGCTGGGCGCGACGATCCAAGATCTCCGGGTTCCTGTCTCGGACGACCCGAACGACGGCTCGATCCGCACCCGCGAAGGATCCACCGGCTCGGTCTACGAGCCGACGCTGGTGTGGGATGACGACGCGCAGACCATCACCGACACGCAGTCGGGCACGGTCTACACCGCCACCGATCTCGGTGCGTTCGTCGCGGAAGACGGTACGGCCTTGCCGACCGGCTGGTCGGTCAACGTCGGCTTCGCCAACTTCCTCAAGCTGTTCACCGATGCGAACCTCGCAGGGACCCTGCTGAGCGTCACGGTCTGGACCTTCGCATTCGCGATCCTGTCGGTCGTGCTGAGCTTCGCCGTGGGACTCGGCCTCGCCATCGTCTACAACGATCCTCGGGTCAAGGGTCGTCGGTTCCTGCGGGCGCTGTTCATCCTCCCCTACGCGTTCCCCGCGTTCATGGCTGCGTTGCTGTTCCGCGGCATGTTCAACGCCGAGTTCGGCGTGATCAACGACCTGCTCTTCTTCGGCGCGAACATCAACTGGCTCGGCGATCCCTGGCTCACCCGAGCCGCGGTGATCTTCGTCAACGTGTGGCTGAGCTATCCGTACTGGTTCCTCGTGTGCACCGGTGCACTGCAATCGCTCCCGGGCGAGACGCTCGAGGCTGCCGAGATCGACGGCGCGAACAAGCTGCAGCGCTTCCGCTCGATCGTGCTGCCGCTGCTGCTCGTCTCGACCGCGCCGCTGCTGATCGCCTCGTTCGCGGTCGCGTTCAACAACTTCACCGTGATCTACACCTTCAACAACGGCGGGCCGGCCATCGCCGGCGCACCGTATGCACTGGGCTCGACCGACATCCTCGTCTCGGCCATCTACGACGTCTCGGGCGTCTCAGGTGGTGCGGCCGATTACGGCCTCGCGAGTGCGCTGTCGATCATCGCCTTCATCGTGGTCGGTCTCATCTCAGCGTTGAGCTTCCGACAGACCCGCAAGCTCGAGGAGTACCAGTGATGAGTGAGACCAGAGTCATCGTGACCGGTTCGTCGAAGGATGCCGAGGCTGCGCGTGCGGGTGCGCGTCGGCGCCGGTGGTGGAGCGAGGTCGGCTGGAAGTACATCCTCGCCGCGGGCGTGCTGTTCTTCGCCGCGTTCCCCCTCGTCTACGTGCTGTCGGCGTCGCTCAACCCGAACGGCAGCCTGGCGGCATCCAGCGCCCTGTTCAGCGCGTTCGACCCCGCGAACTACATCGCGCTCGGCGAATCGCGTTACTGGGTGTGGTTCGGCAACACCCTGCTGATCGGCGGCGTGACCGCGGTCGGCTCGGTGCTCATGGGCGCCTGCGGTGCGTATGCGTTCTCGCGCTTCCGGTTCAGCGGGCGACGGGCCAGCCTCACCACCCTGCTCGTGCTGCAGATGTTCCCGCAGGCGCTCGCGTTCATCGCGATCTTCCTGATGCTGCAGACGCTCGGCGATGTCGTGCCGGCCCTGGGCATCAACTCGAAGATCGCCCTGATCTGCGTGTACCTCGGCGGCGCGCTCGGCGCGAACACGTTCCTCATGTACGGCTTCTTCAACACGATCCCGGTCGAGATCGACGAGTCGGCGAAGATCGACGGGGCGACCCACGCGCAGATCTTCTGGCGGCTCATCATGCCGCTGGTCGTGCCGATCCTCGCGGTCGTCGCGCTGCTCGCTTTTCTCGCGGCCTTCGGCGACTTCATCCTGTCGAAGATCATCCTCACCTCCGAAGACAACTGGACCCTCGCCGTCGGCATGTACCAGTGGGTCTCGAATCAGCTGACCTCTCGCTGGGGGCTCTTCGCCGCCGGCGTCGTGGTCGCCGCCGTGCCCGTGCTCGCGCTGTTCTTCTCGCTGCAGAAGTACATCGTCGGCGGGCTCACCCAGGGATCCGTCAAGGGCTGAGCCACGGGGGGCCGGATCCGGAATCCCCGCCGCGTTCGAATCGCTCACCTGGCCCCATCTCCGGTGGATATCGGGTCAGGTGCGCGATTCGAACGCGGCGGGGTGGGCGGTGGCCCAGCTCTCGAACTCCGACTGCACGAGGTCGAAGAAGCCCGTCTTCGCCCGCGTGTAGTCGTCGAAGTCGGGCTTGCCGACCTGCTCCGCGCTGAGTCTGCGCTTCTCGGCGGCATAGCGGTCGCGAGCGTCTGGGACCGCGCGCAGCCAGTCCCGGAACCAGACCGTGTACACGCCCCAGGGTGAGTCGGAGCGCCGGACATGGAGGATCGCCTGCTCGCCCTCGTGCCAGAACAGCGACTTCTCCCAGACTGCGGGATCGACAGCGACCGAACCGCGTGGCTGGTCACGATCGACGCCGGGGGAGTCGGGGCGGGATCCGCGTGCTCGCACATAACCGAGCGGTTCGAGCCTGCGACAGAGGTCGGCGTCGTCGGGGAGTGGAGAGATCCGCAGCTGCAGATCGAGCAGTGGTTTGGCCGGCAGCCCGGGAACCGCGGTCGAGCCGATGTGGTCGAGGGATGCGGCCTCGATGCCGGAGAGCCCGTCGAGGGCCGGGCGGAGCGTCGAGAGCATCCGCCCTGCGCGATGCGTCCATCCGTCCTGGTGCTCGACCAGCGCTGCAGGATTGTTTCCGTCGCTCATCGACTCACGCTAACCGCTCCGGTCGCGGCTCGTGCCGCTGGCTGTGCGAGTCATCTGTTCCGTGCGCAGACGAATGCCGCGGCATCCGGTTCGGGTTCCGGATGCCGCGGCATGGTGCATCACTTGCTGAGGAAGTCCTTCAGCGCGGCGTTGACCTCGTCGGCGTGGGTCCAGAGCAGGCCGTGCGGGGCGCCCTCGACCTCGACATAGGTCGCGGCGGGCACTGCCTTGTGGAACCGGCGGGCGGTCGCATCGATCGGCAGGATGTTGTCCTTCGTGCCGTGCAGGATCAGCGTGGGCTTGCCCGAGTCGCGCACCGCGTCGACGTCGCTGCGGAAGTCCTCGATCCAGGTCGGGACGACGGCGTAGGCGGCGACGGGGGCGCTGGTGACCGAGAGGTTCCAGTTGGCGTCGACGACCTGCTGGCTGATGCGGCTGCCGAGGTTCTCGTCGAGGTTGTAGAAGTTCTTGTAGAAGTCGGTGAACCAGGCATAGCGGTCGCCCTTCGCCGCGGCTTCGATGCCGTCGAAGACCTCCTGCGGCACGCCCTCGGGGTTGTCGTCGCGCTGCACGAGGAACGGCTCGAGCGAGGCGAGGAACGCGAGCTTGGCGACGCGGTCGTGGCCGTAGGTGCCGACGTAGCGGGCGAGTTCGCCGGTGCCCATCGAGAAGCCGACGAGCACGACATCACGCAGGTCGAGGGTCTCGAGCACCGTGTTGAGGTCGGCAGCGAACGTGTCGTAGTCGTACCCGGTGCCGACCTTCGACGACTGGCCGAAGCCTCGGCGGTCGTACGTGATGACGCGGTAGCCCTGAGCGAGCAGCTCGCGAGTCTGGCGCTCCCAGCTGTGTCCGTTCAGCGGGTAGCCGTGGATCAGGACGACGGGCTGACCCGATCCCTGGTCTTCGTAGTAGAGCTCGATCGGGGTGCTGTTCTCGTTTCCGACGGTGATGTAGCCCATGATCCTGATCCTTTCGGTGCGGTGAGAACGATCGTTCTCGCCTGATGTTGTCCACTGTAGAGAACGCTCGTTCTCGTGTCAAGTACACTGGGATCATGACCGACGGAACAGCGCGTGAACAGATCCTTGCGGCGGCCGATGAGCTGTATTACCGCAAGGGCTACGCTGCTGTCGGCATGGATGAGCTGCGAGCGGCGGCCGGCGTGTCGCTGCGCCGTCTCTACGCACTGTTCCCCTCGAAGACCGACATCGTCACCGCAGTGCTCGCGCGCAAGCATGCGGAGTGGGAGTCCGGCCTGACGGGCGCGGTGGCGGATGCCGGTGCGGACCCGCGCGAACGACTGCTGGCGGTGTACGGATACCTCGAGGACTGGTTCTGCGCCGACGGCTTCCGCGGCTGCGCCTTCATCAACGCGTTCGGCGAGCTCGGTGGCACGAACCCCGAGGTCGCGCAGATCGTGCGCGATCACAAGGCGTCGTTCCAGGCGTACATGGCGAGTCTCGTGGTCGACGCCGGTGCCCCGGCATCCCTCGCTGCTCAACTGTCGATCCTCGCGGAGGGTGCGCAGAGCACCGCGGCCATCGCCGCCGATCCGCAGGTCGCCGTGCAGGCGCGCAACGCCGCCGAGGTGCTGATCGACGCTGCTGTCGCCGCCTGACGCGCGCGCCCTCGCGCGGGGCGGGGCGTTGGCTGACGGTGACCGCCTGGTGTCTGCGCCTTGTTGGGCGGAACTCTCCGTGTTGGGCGGACGGATGCTGTCTGAAAGGCCGCCCAATACGGTGTTGGCCGCCCAACGCGGTTGGCCGCCAACGGGGTGCGGCTTCCGGACAAGACGGGTCGAAAGGCGTGGGTCCACACTGTTTGGCTAGCCGGGCTAGCTGTAAGCCTCTCTAGTGTCAAGGGTCTGTGGCGCTGCTGCAGACGCGCATATCTTTCGAGCATGGAATCCCGGACGCAGGACATCGCCCGCCAGTCAGCCATCATCGCCGCGGCCACCTTCATGCTGATCGCCGCAGCCGTCGGATCGGGCGCCTTCGGCGGCACCTCGGTGAGTGAACTGCAGGACGGAGCGCTCTCGGCCCAGGGGTCGTACCTGGCTCCGGCCGGACCCGCCTTCTCGATCTGGACGCTGATCTACATCGGGCTCATCGCCTACACGGTGTGGCAGGCGCTTCCCGCGCAGCGCTCGAATGAGCGCCAGCGCGCGGTCGGCGGATGGATCGCCGCGTCGATGGTGCTGAACGGGCTGTGGCTCGTGACGGCGCAGTTCCTGTCCCTGCCGCTGACCGTGCTCATGATCGCTGTGCTTCTCGCGACTCTCGCCCGGGTCATGGTGATTCTCGGACGCAGCCGGGCCCGCAGCTGGCCCGAGCGCATCGTCGTCGACGGGGCCAACGGCCTGCACTTCGGGTGGGTCACCATCGCGACGGTCGCCAACACCGCGGCATGGTTCACGCAGATCGCTCCCGCGAGCTGGGAGGACCAGGCCGAGATCTGGGCTGTCGCCGTGCTCGCCGTGGTGATGGTGATCGGCGTCGCCAGCGCACTCGTGACCAAGCGTCTCGCTCCCGCCCTCGCGACGGCCTGGGGGCTCAGCTGGCTCGCCGTCGGACGCCTCACCGATGAGCCCGAGAGCACGGTCACAGCGATCGCCGGAATCATCGTGGCCGTCGTGCTCGTCGCTGCCGGCATCGTCGGCGGACTGCGTCGTCACCGCGAGCCGGCATCCGCCTGACACCCTGACTCGAGAACCGGCGAACCGCGCGAGATGCGGATGCTTCTGGCGTTCGCTTCCGCATCTCAAGCGGTTGACCGGATCTCGGCGGGAGGATCGGCGGGAAGCAGCGAAGCGGGGCAGCCGACATCCGCTCGCCCTCAGACCACCAGCCGGTAGCCCATCCCCGACTCGGTCAGCAGATGAACCGGCGCGCTCGGCTCGGCCTCGAGCTTCTTGCGAAGCTGCGACATGTACAGCCGCAGGTAGCCCGAGTCGGAGACCTGTTCGCTGCCCCAGATCTCCTTCAGCAGATCCTGCCGGGTGACCAGTGCTCCAGGATGCCGCGCGAGATGCTCGAGCATGCGCCACTCGGTCGGCGTCAAGTGCACGCGCGCACCGGCGCGGGTGACGGTCTTGGTCGCGAGGTCGACCACGACATCGCCGAATCCGACGGTCGACTCCCCGCCGGCGGGAACCGAGCGACGGGACAGCGCGCGCAGCCGGGCGAGCAGCTCGTCGACCTGAAAGGGCTTGGTGACGAAGTCGTCGGCCCCGGCATCCAGAGCCTCGACCTTGTCTGCTGATCCGGTTCGACCCGACACGACGATGATGGGCACGTTCGTCCATCCGCGCAGCGCCTGGATCACCTCGATGCCGTCGAGTCGCGGCATCCCGAGGTCGAGCATGATGAGGTCGGGATGCGTCTGCGCGGCGGCGGCCACGGCGGCGGCGCCGTCGGACGCGACGACGACCTCGTATCCGTGAGCGGCGAGCGTGATGCGCAATGCCCGCACCATCTGCGGGTCGTCGTCGGCGATGAGGAGCTTCACTCCGTCTCCTCCTGCATGAGATCGGGGGTCCCCGCCAACGGCAGGGAGATGACCATGGTGAGTCCACCGCCGGGGGTGTCCTCGGGTGTCAGGGTACCGCCCATGCCCTCGGCGAATCCGCGCGACAGGGCGAGACCCAGACCGAGCCCGGTGCTGTTGTCGGTGTCTCCGAGGCGCTGGAACGGCTGGAAGATCTGGTCTCGCTTCTCGGCGGGAACGCCGGATCCGCGGTCGATGACCCGGATCTCGGCATGGTCGGCGATCGTGCTCGTCGACACGATCACCCGCTTGTCATCGGGGGAGTGCCGGTGCGCGTTCGCGATGACGTTCACGAGCACGCGCTGCAGCAGCACCGGATCGGCCGACACCGCGGGCAGGTCGGCATCCAACGCGAGATCCACCTCGCCGGGGCCGAGACCGAGCTCGTCGACGGCCGCCAGCACGGGGCCTGCGACATCGAGCCGCATGGTCGAGACGGCGAGCACGCCGGCCTGCACGCGGCTGACGTCGAGCAGGTCGGTGACGAGCGACGACAGGGTCGCGAGGCTCTCGTCGGCGGTGGCGAGCAACTCTTCGCGGTCGGATGCCGACAGCGAGTGCGCCCCGCGGAGTCCGCCGATCGCGGCGACGGCCGAGGCGAGCGGTCGGCGCAGGTCGTGGCTGACCGCCGAGAGCAGGGCGGTGCGCACCTGGTCGGTCTCGGCGAGCGCGGCGACCTCGCGCGCGGTCGCCCGCAGGTCGGTGTGCTCGATCGCTGCCGCGAGCTGAGCGACGATCGCATCGAGCAGGCGTCGAGCGGGAGTGTCGAGAGGTTCGCCGTGCAGCTCGAGCACGGCCGGCGCAGGGCCCGAGTCGACAGTGATCGTCGTCGCGCGACCGTCGGGAACGGGTTCGCCGTCGCTCGCCAGCACCTCACCGTCGGCGCTCAGCAGGCGCACTCCAGTGAGGCCGAATGCTTCACGCGTGCGGCTGACGAGGGCGAGCACGGCGTTGTCGCCGCGCAGCACATTGCCGGCGACCGCGGCGAGCAGTTCGGCCTCGGCGGCGGCTCGTTGAGCGGTACGCGCTCGACGCGCGGCCTGGTCGACGATGATGCTGACGAGGATGGCGATCGTGACGTAGAGCGCGAGGGCGAGCACGTGCAGCGGATGCGCGATGGTGATGGTGAACAGCGGCGCGACGAACAGGAAGTCGAGGGTGACACCCGACAGCACCGCAGCGAAGACTGCAGGACGCACCCCGCCCACGAGTGCCACGATCACGACCAGCAGCTGGAAGGCCAGCACTTCGACCGTGATCGACTCGGGGCTGCGGAACGCGAACATGGCCCACGACAGCAGCGGTCCGAACACCAGGGCGACCGCGAAGCCGAGCAGCTGCCGCCGCCATCCGAGCGCGCCGCCGGTGATGCGGGGGAGCGCTGCACGTCCACCGGCGGCGGCGTGGGTGACGATGTGCACGTCGATGTCGCCGGAGCGGCGGATGACCTCTGCGCCGATTCCGGGCCCGGTCAGCGCCGCCGCCAGTCGACCTCGGCGACTGACGCCGATGACGAGCTGGGTCGCATCCGCTCCCTGCGCGAACTCGACGAGGGTGCCCGGGATGTCGTCGCCGATGATCTGGTGGAAGCTGCCGCCGAGCGATTCGACGAGTGTGCGCTGAGCCGCAAGAGCCCCGGGCGTCTCGTCGCGAAGCCCGTCCTGCGCGGCGATGTGCACCGCGAGCAGTTCGCCGCCGGCCGAGCGGGCTGCGATGCGGGCGCCACGGCGCAGCAGCGTCTCGCCCTCCGGGCCTCCGGTGAGGGCGACGACCACGCGCTCGCGCGCCTGCCACGTGCCCTCGATGCCGTGGTCGGCGCGATAACTGCGCAGCGCGCTGTCGACCTCGTCAGCGAGCCACAGCAGCGCGAGTTCGCGCAGAGCAGTGAGGTTGCCGAGGCGGAAGTAGTTCGACAGGGCCGCGTCGATCCGCTCGGCGGGATAGACGAGTCCGGCTGAGAGACGGTCGCGCAGTGACTGCGGAGCGAGGTCGACGACCTCGATCTCGTCGGCCGCGCGCACCACGGCATCCGGAATCGTCTCCTGCTGGGCGATGCCGGTGATCTTCTCGACCACCGCGTTCAGCGAGTCGATGTGCTGCACGTTGACGGTCGTGACGACATCGATCCCGGCGGCCAGCAGCGCGTCGACGTCCTGCCAGCGCTTGGCGTTCTGCGAACCGGGGGTGTTCGTGTGGGCGAGTTCGTCGACGAGCGCGATCTCGGGGTGGCGTGCCAGCACGGCATCCAGATCCATCTCGCTCAGCGGCACGCCCCGGTGCTGGTCGACACGTCGGGGCACCTCGGGGATGCCGATGGTCTGCGCCGCGGTCGCCGCGCGGCCGTGTGTCTCGACGATCGCGATCACGACGTCGCGGCCCTCGTCGAGCAGCCGCTTGCCTTCGGCGAGCATCTCGTACGTCTTGCCGACGCCGGGTGCCGCGCCGAGCAGCACGCGGAGTCGACCGCGCGTGCCGTGACGCTCTGCCGTCATTCGCCCTCCCGCTCATCGAGAGCGAGATTGAGCTCTGCGACATTGATGCGCTCGTCGCCGAGGAATCCCAGATCCCGCCCTTGAATCTTAGACTCCACGAGGTCGCGCACCTCCTGCTCGGCGAGGCCGCGCTCGTCTGCGACGCGCGGCACCTGCAGCAGCGCGTAGGCGACGCTGATGTGCGGGTCGAGGCCTGATCCGGATGCCGTCACGGCGTCGGCCGGCACGGCATCCTCGTTCACGCCCTCGCGCTCGGCGATGGCGGCCTGGCGCTCGGCGATCGAGGCGACGAGGTCGGGGTTCTCGGGGCCGAGGTTGCTGCCGCTCGATCCGCGGCCGTCGTATCCGTCGCCGGCTGCCGACGGGCGTGATTGGAAGTACTCGGGAAGCGCGTCGCCGTCATCATCCGCAAAGCTCTGACCGATCAGCGAGCTGCCTTTACCGTCGGCCAGCGGAGAGCCGTTCGCCTGGAACGGCAGCAGCAGTTGGCCGATGCCGGTGACGACCAGCGTGTAGCCGATGCCGAGCACGAGGGTGAACACGAGCATCGCGCGGATCGCGACGCCGGCGGTGCGGGCAGCGGTGCGGGAGGAGGACATGAGAGGCCTTTCAGGGTCTGGAGGGTTGTGGGAGGAGCGGCTGACCCCTCGCCGGTCGTTGAGCGAGGAGCGAAGCCCTGAGACGAAACGCAGTGTCGGCCTCACGATGTGGGGTCAGAAACCGGGGATGAGGGTGATGGCGAGGTCGATCAGCTTGATGCCGATGAATGGCGCGATCACCCCGCCCAGGCCGTAGACGAGCAGGTTGCGCTGCAGGATCTGCGACGCGCTCGCCGGCCGGTATTTCACCCCTCGAAGCGCCAGCGGAATCAGGAACACGATCACGATCGCGTTGAAGATGATCGCGCTGGTCACGGCGGATGCCGGTGAGTGCAGCTGCATGATGTTGAGCGCCGCGAGCCCGGGGAAGACCCCCATGAACATCGCCGGGATGATGGCGAAGTACTTGGCGATGTCGTTCGCGAGCGAGAACGTCGTGAGTGCTCCGCGCGTGATGAGCAGCTGCTTGCCGATGCGCACGATGTCGATCAGTTTGGTCGGATCCGAGTCGAGGTCGACCATGTTGCCGGCCTCCTTCGCGGCCGACGTGCCGGTGTTCATCGCGACGCCGACATCGGCCTGGGCGAGGGCCGGGGCGTCGTTCGTGCCGTCACCGGTCATGGCGACGAGCCGCCCGCCCTCCTGTTCGCGCTTGATCAGCTCGAGCTTCTGCTCGGGAGTCGCCTCGGCGAGGAAGTCGTCGACGCCCGCCTCCTTCGCGATCGCGGCGGCGGTCAGCGGGTTGTCGCCCGTGATCATGACCGTGCGGATGCCCATGCTGCGCAGCTCCTCGAACCGCTCGCGCAGGCCGTCTTTCACGATGTCCTTGAGGTGCACGACGCCGAGCACCCGGCCCACGCCCTCCTCCCCGGTCGTTGAGCGAGGAGCGGAGCCCCCTGTCTCGGTCGTTGAGCGAGGAGCGAAGCCCCGAGACGAAACGCGGTGACCTGCGTCGAGCGCTTCCTCACCGCGTTTCGTCTCGGTCGCTGGCGCGTCCTCGCTCAACGACCGGGTGGTGGCGGTGTCAGCCATCCGCACGGCGACCACCAGCGGGGTCCCGCCGCTGGACGCGACTCCGTCGACAAGACCGGCGAGTTCGGCATCTGACCCGAGTCCGAGCCAGGCGCTGATCGCCGAGCCTGCCCCCTTGCGGATCTGCGTGCCGTCGGCGAGGTCGAGGCCCGACATTCGGGTCTGGGCAGTGAAGGGCACGACCACGGCATCCGCCGGTTCGTCGACCCGGATGCCGCGGCTCAGCGCCAGCTCGACGATCGAGGCGCCCTCGGGGGTCGGGTCGGCGAGCGACGACAGCGCCGCGACGCGCAGCAGTTCGTCGGGGTCGACGCCCGGCAGGGGCAACACCTCGTGGGCGCGGCGGTTGCCGTAGGTGATGGTGCCGGTCTTGTCGAGCAGCAGGGTCGTGACATCTCCCGCGGCCTCGACCGCACGGCCCGACATCGCGAGCACGTTGCGCTGCACGAGACGGTCCATGCCGGCGATGCCGATGGCCGAGAGCAGGGCGCCGATCGTGGTCGGGATGAGGCACACGAGCAGGGCGATCAGCACCGGGATGCTGACGGGCGACGCCGCGTACGAGGCGATCGGGTTGAGCGCGAGCACGACAACGACGAAGACGATCGACAGGCTGGCGAGCAGGATGTTCAGTGCGATCTCGTTCGGCGTGCGCTGACGGCTGGCGCCCTCGACGAGCGCGATCATGCGGTCGACGAACGTCTCGCCCGGCTTCGACGTGATGCGCACGACGATGCGGTCCGACAGCACTCGCGTGCCGCCCGTGACGGCGCTGCGATCGCCGCCGGATTCGCGGATGACCGGGGCGCTTTCGCCGGTGATCGCCGACTCGTCGACGGTCGCGATGCCCGCGACGATGTCGCCGTCGCCGGGGATCAGCTCACCCGCCGTGACGATCACGATGTCGTCGCGCTGCAGCTCGGCCGATGAGACGTCGATCGTCTCGGGCGCTTCGACAGGCTCAGCGACCCAACCTCCTCGGGTTCCTGAGCTCACCGAGGAGACGACCTTGCGGGCCATCGTGCTCGTGCGGGTCTTGCGAAGGCTCGCGGCCTGCGCCTTGCCGCGCCCCTCGGCTACCGACTCGGCGACGTTGGCGAACAGCACGGTCAGCCACAGCCAGATCGCGATGCCCCAGGTGAACGGTGCGGGCACCGACGTTCCGCCCGAGTCGGCGGGGCCGCCGAGGAACGGCTCGGCGATCGCGAGCACGGTCGTGAACGCGGCTCCGACCCAGACGAGCAGCATCACGGGGTTGCGCACGAGCGATGCGGGGTTGAGCTTGCGCAGGGCCCCGGGGAGGGCCTGCGTCAGCTGCGCCCAGCCGAACGAGCGCGGCGGTGCAGCGGGAGCGGAGTCGGATGCCGCAGCATCCTGCTGTTCAGGTTCCCCGGTCGTTGAGCGAGCGGAGCGAGACGAAACGTTCGAAGTCATGTCAGACGAGTCCTTCAGCGAGGGGTCCCAGTGCGAGCACGGGGAAGTAGGTGAGTGCCGTGATGATGACCGCGACGGCGGCGAGGAGACCGACGAACTGCGGTCGGTGCGTGGGCAGTGTTCCGGTGTTCTCCGGCACGCGCTGCTGTGCGGCGAAGGATCCGGCCAGAGCCAGCACGAGCACGATCGGCAGGAACCGGCCGAGCAGCATCACGATGCCCAGCGCGGTGTTGAACCACGGGGTGTTCGCGGTGAGTCCGGCGAACGCCGAGCCGTTGTTGTTCGCGGCCGAGGTGAAGGCATAGAGCACTTCGCTCATGCCGTGCACGCCGGGGTTCAGGATGCTCGTCGACTCGACATCCGCCCGGATGCCGGGAACCGCGAAGCTCAGCGCCGTGCCTGCCAGCACGAGAGTCGGCGTCACGAGGATGTACAGGCTCGCGAGCTTGATCTCCTTCGGGCCGATGCGCTTGCCGAGGTACTCGGGGGTGCGGCCGACGAGCAGTCCGCCGACGAACACCGCGATGATCGCGAGCACGAGCATGCCGTAGAGGCCGGAGCCGACGCCGCCGGGGGCGACCTCGCCGAGCATCATGTTGAGCATCGGCATCATGCCGCCGAGCGCGGTGTACGAGTCGTGCATCGAGTTGACCGCACCGGTCGACGTCAACGTGCTGGCGCTGCCGAACAGGGTGGAGCCGAGGATGCCGAAGCGCACCTCCTTGCCCTCCATCGCCGCACCCGCGAGCTCGGGGGCGCTGCCGCGGCCGGCGAGTTCGAGGGCCGAGAGCGCGAAGGTCGAGATCAGGAAGATGGTGCCCATCACGGCCGCGATCGCATAGCCCTGGCGGTTGTCGCCGATCATGCGCCCGAACGTGCGGGGGAGCGCGAACGGGATCACGAGGATCAGCAGGATCTGCAGCAGGTTGGTCCAGCCGGTCGGGTTCTCGAACGGATGCGCGGAGTTGGCGTTGAAGAAACCGCCGCCGTTCGTGCCGAGCAGTTTGATGGCCTCCTGCGAGGCGACCGGTCCGCCGGGGATCGTCTGCGTGCCACCCGAGACCGTGGTCACATCCGTGAAGCCGGCGAAGTTCTGCACAACGCCGCCAGAGATGAGGGCGATCGCGGCGATGAGAGCGATCGGCAGCAGGATGCGTCCGAGTCCGCGGATCAGGTCGACCCAGAAGTTGCCGATCGTGGTCGACCCGCGCCGTGAGAGACCGCGGATCAGTGCTACCGCGACGGCCAGGCCGACGGCGGCCGAGACGAAGTTCTGCACCGTGAGGCCGGCGAGCTGCACGGTGTAGCCCATGGTCTGCTCGGGCGAGTACGACTGCCAGTTGGTGTTCGCGACGAACGACGCCGCGGTGTTGAAGGCCAGGCCCTCAGGAACCGCCGGGAGTCCGAGAGATTCGGGCAGGAACCCCTGCAGTCGCTGCAGGCCGTAGACGAGCAGCAGGCCGACGACGGAGAACGCGAGGACGCTGCGGGCGTAGGCCCGCCAGGTCTGCTCGGATGCCGGGTCGACACCGATCAGGCGGTAGATGCCCCGTTCGACCTTCAGGTCACGCGGGGTGCTGAAGACGTGCGCCATGTAGTCGCCCATCGGGCGGTAGAGCAGCACGATCGCGACGATGAGGACCGCGGCCTGCAGGATGCCGAACCAGAGTTCGGTGCCCGCGCCCATCAGAACTTCTCCGGGTCGACGAGAGCCACCACGAGGTAGACGACGGCGGCCACGGCGAGGGCGGCGGCGATGATCTCGAAGACGATCACAGCCGCTCCACCCCCTTCGCAACCAGGGAGACGAGGGCGAACAGCGCGAGAGTCAGCGCGATGTAGATGATGTCGAGCACGAGACTCGATACAACTCCCGTGCGGACCGGCATATGGCGATCCTCACGCTTTGCCTACGGGGCCGTGCAGGATGCATGCGACTTGCTCACATCTCGGACTCGTGCGAGTTTTTTCGCCTCGTTGTCGCATCCGTCCGTCGTCGTTCGTGGTGAAGGTAGGAGGCGACCGAGTCGGGTGGCCTCAGACACGAGAGGCGCGGTGGTGACATGTACAACGACCCGATGGTGGCGAACCTCGTCTACCGGCTCGAGGCGGAACACGCCGAGGAGCTGATCGTGCGACGTCGGGAGGCGCTCGAGCATCCGGGGCTGATCCGGCGTCCTTCTCTCCGGGTGCGCGCTCGCCGCCTCTGGGCGCGCATCTCTTCCGGCGGAAGCGGGGAACCGGGATGATCGTCCTGACGGCAGGATCGGAACGGAACCTGCTCGACCGAGCGGACGGAGCGAGCACAGGTGACGCGGCGACGGGGTCGGATCGAGGGTTCTCGGTGAGCGCCGACGTCGCAGCGCGCGTCACGCAGGTCTATCGCGACGAGTGGGCGCGCATCGTGGGAGGTCTCACCCGACGGTGCGGTGATCTCGACCTCGCCGAGGAGATGGCTGCTGAGGCGTTCGCCTCGGCCGCTGAGCTCTGGCCGGAGGAGGGCATGCCGCCCAACCCCGCAGGCTGGATCACCACCACGGCCTACCGCAAGGCCATCGATCGGCTGCGTCGCGAGTCTTTCCGTGATGCCAAGCAGCGGGAGGCGCTCATGCTGCACGATCCCGAACCGCCGGAGCCGACGGGCGCCATCGACGACGATCGTCTGCGCTTGCTCTTCACCTGCTGCCACCCTGCGCTGTCGCTCGAGGCGCGCGTGGCCCTGACTCTGCGGATCGTGGGCGGGCTCACCGTCGAGGAGATCGCCCGGGCATTCCTCATCCAGGAGTCCGCGGTGCGGCAGCGCATCACCCGCGCCAAGGCGAAGATCAAGGCCGACCGGATCCCGTATCGGATGCCCGCTGCTGACGACCTCCGCATCCGGATCGACGGAGTGCTCGCAGTGCTCTATCTGATCTTCAACGAGGGATACTTCGCGTCGGGGTCAGGAGTGCCCGCGCTGCGTCGGGAGCTGACAGGGGAGGCCATCAGGCTCACCGGGCTGCTCCGCGAGCTGCTGCCCGACGACGCGGAGGTCGCGGGTCTGCTGGCGCTGATGCTGCTCAGCGAGGCGCGAGCCGCAGCGCGAGTCACCGACGGCGGTGAACTGGTGCGCCTGGACGAACAGGACCGCGGGGCGTGGGACCAGGGACTCATCGCTCGGGGCCTCGCACTGCTCGACGGGCCACCCACCGCGGCTCCCGGTCGTCACCGGCTGCTGGCCGAGATCAACGCCGTGCACGTGCGGGCGACGGATGCCGAGCAGACCGACTGGGCGCGCATCGTCGGGCTCTACGAGCAGCTCGAGCGGATCGATTCGAGCCCGGTCGTGACGCTCAGCAAGGCGGTCGCCGTCGCTGAGCGGGACTCACCGGAAGAGGCGCTGCTGATCGTGGAGACGCTGCGCGACGCGCTCGACCGGTTCCATGCCTTCCACGTGACACGCGCAGAGCTGCTGCGCGCCGCGGACCGACCGGACGATGCGCTGGCTGCCTATGCGCGCGCGATCGACCTCGCTGACAACGCCGCCGAGATCATCCACCTGACCCGGCGCCGCGACGAGCTCGCGGCGCCTTTCGCCCCGGGGACCCCGGGCGCACACCGAATGGAGAGAGCAGATGAGCAACAAGTACCTCGTGATCCACATGACCGACCCGACCGGCGGCACGATGTCGCAGGGCGAGGATCAGCGCCTGCTCGAAGACTGGGCGGATGAGGGCAGGGCCGCCGACAGTCTCGGCGAAGGCGCTCCCGTCGCCGGCCCCGAGGAAGCGAAGTCGGTGGCAGTGCGAGACGGCAAGGTGCTCGTCACCGACGGCCCGTTCCCCGAGTTCAAGGAGTGGTTCGCGGGCTACGACATCGTCACCGCCGAGTCGATCGACCAGGCCGCGAGTTTCATGGCGAAGCATCCGAGCGCCGTGATGGGGAGGATCTACATCCTGCCCGTGGTGAAGCTCCCCTGGGACGAGGACTGAGACCCGCATTCTCGTCGTTGCGCAACCGGAATACTGCTAAACAGCTTTTCGGTGAAGCTGATTGCGATACGATCGACGTATGTCCACCGCAGAGTTTCACGGGTATGTCGGGGTCCAGAGTCGAGGGCTCATCGCTCTCCCAGCGAGTGTCCGCGAGCGTCTGCGCCTCAACGAGCCGGGAACCCAGCTCGAGGTGACCGAACGCCCGGATGGAGTAGTCGAGCTTCGGGCAGCGGTACCAGTTCCTGCAGACCAGGCGTGGTTCTGGACCGAGCGTTGGCAGAAGCGAGAGCGTGAAGTCGACCAGCACGTGGAGGCAGGGAATGTGACCTCCTTCGCCAGCGCGGAGGACTTCCTCGAAAGTCTCGGCGCCGTCGAGTCCGAGCAGTGAAGTTCGAGACCACTCCGAGCTTCGACGGTGACGTCCGCAGACTGAAACCCGTGCACCTGGCTGAGTTCAGGAAGGTGCTGCGAGAGAAGTTCATCCCCGCCTGCGATGCCTACGCTGAGGCCCCCTCGACGCCGTGGC
Organism: Microbacterium sp. AC145; assembly: GCF_979258505.1. Lineage (NCBI taxonomy): Bacteria > Bacillati > Actinomycetota > Actinomycetes > Micrococcales > Microbacteriaceae > Microbacterium > Microbacterium sp. AC145. Next base: position 2,843,917 of record NZ_OZ409859.1, on the reverse strand, counting down.
CAGCCTCGCTGAGAGTGAAATCCGTACGATCAGCCCCGGGAATCCTCGAGATGACGTGGTCGTTCTCCTCGCCCGACGGTCGCGCCACGTTCGAGATCATCACGGTTCACGGTGAGGTGAGAATCCGTTGGCGTCGCGTCGGCGACCATGACGTCTTCAAGCGCCCATAGGCGCCACTGCTGAGCCCGCTGGGGTGCGGGGCATCGCTTCAGGGAGAAGAGAGGGCAGCGACTCAGGTCAAGGGGATCTGGGGAAATCCGGGCGCTGAAAGGGGAGTTGCGCCGTCTGTGAACCGCTGCCCCATGTATCAACGCTACGCACACCCGCGAGAACCCGCTGAAATTTCAGTGCCTGATGTGTGGTGCACCGATATGTCGCGGGCATAAAGTGTGCCAGTGGACGAAGTCAGCGCTCCTCTGCCGATCCGGCCGCGGCAGCTCATCCGCGACCAGGTCTTCGCCACGCTGGCCGAAGAGATCATCACGGGCGTCCGGCCGCCTCTCGAGGAGATCCGTGACCAAGATCTCCAGGCGGAGTACGGCATCTCCCGCACACCCATCCGTGAGGCTCTGAACCGCCTCGCCGACCTCGGACTCATCGAGGTCAGCACCAACCGCTTCACCCGGGTCGCACCCGTCGACCTGAACGCGCAGGCCGACCGCGTCGAGACCGCCGTCGCGATGATCGGCTATTGCGCGGTCAAGGTCGTGCCCACCTACACCGATGAGCAGGTCGCGGCGATGGAGGTCCATATCGACGGCATCCTCGCGAGCGAGCTCGCGTGGACCACGAATCGCCAAGGCCTCGCGCTCTGGTACGCGCTGTGGGCAGAGCTCGTGCTGAGCGCGCACAACCAGACCATGGTCGACATCCTCGACGGCCGTCTCGCCATGCACCTGACGAGGACCGTTCCGGATCAGCCGGTCGACGAAGAGCTCATGGCGTACATGCGCACGGTGCTCGAACGAATGCGTGAACTGCTGCGCGACCGCGACGGCGAGGGGCTGCGCGGACTCATCGAGCCCCTGTTCGAGCGCTCGGTCATTGAACCCCTTCGCGCTGAAGCCGCCGGGGAATGACGATGCCCGACGAGCGGATCGACAGGTTGCTCTCGACTCGTCTGCTGGGGCGGACGGCTCCCGTGCCACCGCTCGTCAGATCGAGGGCGGATGCCGTCGTCGACTCGCTCGCACGCTCGATCGAGGCGGGAGATCTCGGCCCGGGCGACTCGCTCTCGGTCACGGCGCTCGTGCACCGGCTCGACGTCGCCGCTGCGACCGTGCGGTCAGCCCTCAGCGTCCTGGATGCCATGCACCTGGTCGAGCATCGACCGAACCGCGCCTCGGCGGTCGTGACTCCCACGAGCGCCTGGTTCGTCGCGGTCGCCGCAGAGTGCTCGGGCCTGTCGATCGCCGCCGCCGATCTCGGCGTGGTCGCTGCCACGGATGCGCAGGTCGAGAGCTTCACAGAGCGGGCGGCCGAGGTCGCGACGCTGTGGTCGGACGATGCCCAGGATCAGGTCGTCGGCGCCGAAGGACTCTGGGACCTGCTGCACATGCTCGCGGAGTTCTCCCGCAATCCCTACCTCGCTGAATCGCACGCGTCGAAGCGCACGGCGCTGGTGTTCGGCATCCGCTCGCTGAGTCGATCGCGCAACCCGGCGATGCTGAGGTCAGCTGTCGACGCCCTCGTCACCGCTGTGCGCGACCGTGACAGACACGAGGCGGTCGACATCGTGCGCGACCTGTTCATCTTCGTGATCGACGGGGTCGCCGAGCTCTGAGCCCCAGCCTGTTCAAGCGGCCGAGACCCACCGCGGCGGCCGAGACCCACCGCCTGCGCGGGGGTCTCGGCCGGGACGATGGGTCTCGGTGGACTCACTCCGATGAGGAGGACCCCCGCATCTCGACGGCGAGCGCGGGGTTCGTCTCGTCGAAGCTGGCGGCGATGTTCTCACGCACCTCGGGCGACTTGTTCTGACTCAGCTTGGCGCGGGCGTCGAAGCGCTCGACGCGCAGGCGCAACCCGACCGTGCCCTTCGCCGCGCGACGGGTGCCGGCTTCGTCGTCCGAGAGGCTTCGCCCATGCGGGTTGCCGCTCTCGAAGTGGTCGGTGAGCTGCGCGAGCATGGCGTAGTTCTCGTCCTCACTGAGGATCTCGGGTGTGCCGTACAGGTGCGCGGTGACGTGGTTCCACGTCGGCACGAGCTCGCCCGGCGCGTAGAGGCTCGGCGACACATAGTCGTGCGGCCCTTGGATGATCACGAGCACCTCGTGCAGGCCGAGCTCGTGCAGTTGTTCGTCGGGGCGACCGAAGTGACTGGCTATGACGATGCCGTCTTCGTCGTCGAGCAACAGCGCCGGATAGTGCGAGGCGACGAGGCCGGTGCTCGTCGGCGAGACGAACGTCGCCCACGGATTGTCTCGGATGAGGCGCTTCACCTCGAGCGGATCGGTCATCAGGTAGCGGGGTGTGTGGCGCATCAGGACTCCTCGGAAGGGTGGCGGGGCGGGCGGACGGAACGGCGAGAGCGGATGCCCGGCGATCGCGTGCGCACGGCGAGCGCGGCGCAGGCGATGACAGCGAGGCCGCCGATGGCCGTCGACCATCCGACGGTCTCGTGCAGCAGCAGTGCGGCCCAGGCGATGCCCAGGACGGGCTGGACGAGTTGGATCTGACTGACCTGCGCCATCGGCCCGATGGCGAGGCCTCGATACCAGGCGAAGAATGCGAGGAACATGCTCACGACCGCGAGATACCCGAAGGCCAGCCATTCGCCTGATGTCGCCGCGGGTGGCTGGTCGACGGCGGCGACGATGGTGAGTGCTGTCATGACCGGAGCGGCGACCACCAACGCCCACGACACGGTCTGCCACGAGCCGAGCTCGCGGGCGAGCAGGCCGCCCTCGGCGTATCCGATCGCGGCGGCGAGAACGGCGCCGAACAACAGCAGGTCAGCCCCGTTCAGGTCGCCGATGCCTCCGTTCTGCATCGAGGCGAACAGCACGGCAGCGCCGGCACCCGCGCCGGCGAACAGCCAGAACGAGGCGGGCGGTCGCTCGCGGGTGCGCACGACCACGAGCGCGGCGGTCGCTGCGGGGAGCAGCCCGATCACGACGGCGCCATGGCTGGCGGGCGCAGTGGTCATCGCGAACGAGGTGAGCAGCGGGAACCCGGCCACCACGCCGGCCGCGACGATCGCGAGTCGTGCCCACTGGGTCTTCGTCGGCGGATGCTGGTGCGTGACCGCGAGCGCGATGGCGGCGAGCACCGCAGCGGCGACCGCTCGGCCTGACCCGATGAAGAGCGGCGAGAGTCCGCCGACCGCGATGCGTGTGAGAGGGAGGGTGAACGAGAACCCCACGACCCCGAGCAGACCCCATCCCAGACCCGCTCGTCGGGATAGCACTCCCCGCTCGGGGTGGATAACGCTACTATCTACTGTCATGGGCAACGATAGCAGCGACAGAATCGTGCGCGGAGTACGCGCGTGGGTCTCCACCGCGACGCCGGGGGCGCGGGTGCCGTCGAATCGGGCTCTCGTGGCCGAGTACGGGGCGAGCCCGGTCACGGTGCAGAAGGCGATGGCGCAGCTGGCGCGCCTCGGCCTGGTCGAATCCCGACCGGGCGCGGGAACTTTCGTGCGAGCGCAGCGCCCGCGGCATCCCGCCGACTACGGATGGCAGACCGCAGCTCTCGGGGCGCCCCCCGCGCGGCTCGCCGGGCTCACATCGACCCAGCGAACGGTCGCACCGGATGCGATCGGCATGCACTCCGGGTACCCCGCGGTCGACCTTCTTCCCGAGCGCCTCGTGCGTCAGGCGATCACCCGCGCCGCCCGCACCCCATCGGCGCTCACCCGCTCGCCCGCGGCGGGACTGCCCGAGCTGCAGGAGTGGTTCGCGGCCGAGCTCGCGGCATCCGCGCCGGCAGACGTCACCCCGGCATCCGCCCGCGATGCGCTCGTGATCGCGGGCAGCCAGAGCGGTCTGAGCTCGATCTTCCGGGCCGTGGTCGGCGCCGGTCAGCCGCTGCTGATCGAATCGCCCACGTACTGGGGGGCGCTGCTCGCGGCCGAGCAGGCAGGTGTCGTGCTGGTGCCGATCCCGTCGGGGCCGCACGGTCCTGATCCGGATGCCGTCGACCGGGCCTTCACCGAGACGGGCGCTCGCGCGTTCTACGCACAGCCGACGTTCGCGAACCCGACCGGCGCGCGATGGCCCACAGCGATAGGACTGGCAGTGCTCGAGACGGTGCGCCGCCACGGTGCCTTCCTCATCGAGGACGACTGGGCGCACGACCTCGCGATCGACGGTGATGTCCGGCCGCTGGCTGCACGGGATGACGACGGCCACGTCGTGTACTTGCGCTCGCTGACCAAGAGCGTGTCGCCGGCTCTGCGCGTCGCGGCTGTGATCGCCCGGGGGCCGGCGCGTGAGCGCATCCTCGCCGACCGCGCGGCCGAGTCGATGTACGTCAGCGGACTGCTGCAGACGGCGGCTCTCGATGTGGTGACGCAGCCCGCGTGGACGACCCATCTGCGCGGGTTCCGCGAACAGCTGCGGATGCGGCGAGACCTGCTGCTGTCGAGTCTCGCCGAGCACGCCCCGGCGGCGGTCGTCGAGACAGTCCCGTCAGGGGACTAAACCTGTGGGCACGTCTTCCCGACGGCACGGATGTCGACGCGGTGGTGCGCGGGTGCGAGTCTCGCGGACTCGTCATCTCGCCGGGCTCCGAATGGTTCCCGGCCGAGCCCTCCGGCGAGTATGTGCGCCTCAACTACGCCAACGCCGACCCGTCGAGGTTCGTCGAGGCGGCCGGCATCCTCGGCGGGGTGCTCGCGGCATCCTGACGGCTGCCCCGTCGAGCAGCCGACCCCTCGAGCAGCCGCCTCGTCGAGAAGCCGACCCGTCGAGACCGACCTCGCCGGACGAGACCCACCGCCTGCACGTGGGTCTCGTCCGAAGATGTCGGTCTCGCCGGAAGGGCGGGACTCGGGGCTCAGCTCTCCGGCGGGCCTTCTGGGCGGTGCGCGCGACGGCCCTGCACGACCACCGGACGCCCGGCTCGCTCCTGGCCGGGCAACGGCCGCGAGCGTCGACCGTAGATCAGCTCCGACGAGTCGAGCAACCAGGGCACGAGTGTGATCGTCACGCCGTGCACGAGCATCAGCTGATTGGCGAGGCGGCGGGCGCGACGGTTGTGCAGGAAGCTCTCCCACCAGTGCCCCACGATGTACTGCGGCAGGTAGACGGTGACCACCGACGACCCGTGCTTCTCGCGGTACTGCGTGATGAACTGCGTCACCGGCTGCGCGAACGACCGGTAGGGCGACTCGACGATCACGAGCGGGATCGGCACCAGGTGATCCGCCCATTCCTTCTGCAGGTGGGCGGCATCGTCGGATGCCACGGCGACGTGCACCGCGAGGGTCTTGCCGTGCTTGGCCGCGACCGCGTAGTCGATCGCCTTGATGACCGGCTTCTGCAGCCGATTGACGAGCACGATGGCGAGATCGCCGGTCGCGCCGAATCTGGTGGTGTCGTCGAGGGCGATCTCATGCTCCACATCGCGGTAGTAGCGCTTGACGCCCATCATCAGGAACGCGAGAACCGGAATGGCGAAGAACACCAGATACGCGCCATGCGTGAACTTGGTGATCGTCACGATCAGCAGCACGGTCACCGTCATCGCCGCACCGACGGAGTTGATGAGCAGCCCCATCTTCGCCGAGCGGCGATCGCTGCCCTCGACGGGATCCGGGCCTCGCAGTGCTCGCCGCCAGTGCCGCACCATGCCGATCTGCCCCAGCGAGAACGACACGAAGACGCCGATGATGTACAGCTGGATCAGCGTTGTCAGCTTCGCCTGGAACACGACCAGCACCACGATCGCGGCGATGCCGAGCACGATCATGCCGTTCGAGAACACGAGTCGGTCACCGCGGGTGTTCAGCGACTTGGGGGCGTAGCCGTCGCGGGCGAGTACCGAGCCGAGCAGGGGGAAGCCGTTGAAGGCGGTGTTCGCAGCGAGCAGCAGCACGCAGGCCGTCGCCGCCTGGATGATGAAGAACAGGATGCTGCCGCCGCCGAAGGTCGCCGAGGCGATCTGCGCCATGAGGCTCGGCTGCGGATTCGAGCAGTCGAAGCCGATCAGGTCGCAGGGGTTCTCGGCGTAGTGCACACCCGAGATCAGCGCGAGCGCGGTGAGGCCGGCGAACAGGCACGCGGCGATCGAGCCCATGAGCACGAGTGTGGTCTGCGCGTTGCGCACCTTCGGCGTGCGGAACGCGGGCACGCCGTTCGACACGGCCTCGACGCCGGTGAGGGCGGAGCATCCGCTCGAGAAGGCGCGCAGGATCAGCAGGATCACCGCGGCCTGCCCGAGGTCTTCGGAGTGCACCGCGAACTCGGCGCTGGAGGCGACGGGCGCATCGCCGAGGAAGGTGCGGATCAGGCCGGTCACGATCATGAAGCCGACCGAGCCGATGAAGACGTAGGTGGGGATCGCGAACACGAGCGACGCCTCGCGCACCCCGCGCAGGTTCACGAGGATGATGAGGATCACGAAGCCGACCGCGAGCTCGACTCGCAGCGGGTCGAGCCCGGGGACCGCGGAGATGATGTTGTCGACGCCGGATGCCACCGACACCGCGACCGTCAGCACGTAGTCGACCAGCAGAGCCGCCGCCACGATGACGCCGGGGATCTCGCCGAGGTTCTTCGACGCGACCTCGTAGTCACCGCCACCCGAGGGGTAGGCCCTGATGAGCTGGCGGTAGCTGAGCACCACGACGATGAGCAGCACGATGACCGCGACAGCGACGAGCGGGGTGAACGACAGGAAGGTCAGCCCGCCGATGAGCAGGATCATCACCAACTCCTGCGGCGCATACGCCACCGAACTCAGTGCATCCGACGCGAAGATCGGCAGCGCCATCTTCTTGGGGAGCAGCTGATCGTCGACCTGAGCGCTCGTCAGCGGGTCGCCGATGAGGATGCGCTTGACGCGGGGCGGGGCGTCCGTGACGTCGCGGGTTTCATCTGACACGTCGGGCGACATTACGCCTGCACACGCGTCCCTTACGTGATCCTCACGGAATCCCTACGGCCGCACGGGCGTCCCTAACGCAAACCTCACGGCCTTGGCGTCGTCGCTGGTCAGTCCTGGTGCGGGCGCGGCATGTACCACTCCGTGAACTCCGTCGCCCGCCCCTCGGCATCCAGCCGGACGATCCACAGGTTCAGGTAGTCGCGCTCCGCGGGATACTTCGTGCGTCCTTCGATCACGACGAAACCAGCATCCTCTCGGACGATCCACCACTCGAACGTCCACGCGTCAGGCTCGTCGAGATCCTCGAGCCAGCCGGCGACGATGTCGGCGCGCCCGACCCGCGGCTCGGAATCGGGGTTCGTCAGATACTTCGCGTCGTCGCTGAAGAGGGCGGCGATGTGCTGGGGATCGTTCGATTTCCAGGCCTCGACGTACGCGGCGGTCCACTTCTCTCCGGGGGTGGTCATGTGTTCCGTTCTAGACCGGGCCTCCGACATCGTCAAGGCGCTCGACTCTCATCGACGATCCACAGCCACTTCCGATCACGGACGGATAACGTCGAAGGCATGACGTCCCTTCAGGTCACCGACGACGCGATCCAGCAGACTCGGGAGCTCCGTGACGAGTTCCAGCGCTTCCTGCGTGAATACGAGTTCGGGATGCGGGAGGTCGAGACCAAGATCGGCATCCTGCGTGATGAGTTCACCCACCACCACGCCTACAACCCGATCGAGCACGTGAAGAGCCGGCTGAAGACACCCGACAGCATCGTCGAGAAGATCGCCCGCAAGGGCATCGCCGAGCCCGACTTCGAACGCATCCGCTCCGAGATCACCGACATCGCGGGTGTGCGCGTGACCTGCAGCTTCGTCGCCGACGTGTACCGGCTGTTCGACCTGCTCACCGCGCAGGATGATGTGACGGTGCGCACGGTCAAGGACTACATCGCGACCCCGAAGGACAACGGCTACAAGAGCCTGCACGCGATCATCGAAGTGCCGGTGTTCCTGTCCACCGGTGCGCTGTCGGTGCCGGTCGAGGTGCAGTTCCGCACGATCGCGATGGACTTCTGGGCCAGCCTCGAGCACAAGATCTACTACAAGTTCTCGAACCAGGTGCCCTCGCATCTCGTGGAGAGCCTGACGGATGCCGCCGAGGCCGCCGCCGAGCTCGACAGCCGCATGGAGCGCCTGCACCGCGAGGCCCACGGCGTGCCGCAGCGGCAGCTCGCACCCCCGCCTCCTCCGCACGTCGTGCAGGTCTGACGACGAGGAAGGCCGTTCGGCGGTGCCGCCGGCGTTCACAACGATGTTGCGCGAGCATCCGGACCCTGGCACCATCAGCAGGTGGTCAGTACAGCGGAATCCCGGTCTCTCGACGCCGATCAGGCGTTGATTCTCGACGAGCTCGCGGGTCTCGACCGCGGGCGGCAGCGCTGCGAATGCGACCACGGCGGCGAAGAGGCCTATGAGGCGTGCGGCCGCAAGGCGAAGTGGCGCGTGTCGATCGACTGCGGCTGCGGCGAGAACCATCCGCGCACGGTCGAGATCCTCTGCTCCCGCTGCCTGCGCACGCTGCGCCAGTCACAGGGCGCCGACACGATCACCGCCCGCCCTCTCTGACGCGACCCCGCCGGCCCGCTGCTCCATCCGATAGCGGCCCCGCTCCGAACAACCCTCGACCACAGTGTCGCGGCGAACGAGGAGCAGAGCATGTCACAGCAGGCAAAGCCACACGGCCGAGGGCGCCGCTTCTTCTTCTGGGCAGCCCTCGCGGGGCTGATCAGCGGTGGTGTCTTCCTCGCCACCGCAGAGCTCTTCGCCCTGATCTTCGCCCGTTCGGCGAGTCCGATCCTGGCGGTCGGCGGCTTCGTGATCGATATCGTGCCGCAGCCCTTCAAAGAGTTCGCGATCGCGACCTTCGGCGAGTACGACAAGATCGCGCTGCTGGCGGGGCTCGGTCTGGCCGTCGTGATCGCGTCGGCGATCGGCGGCATCCTGCAACTTGTGCGACCGCCGCTCGGAGTCGTCGCGCTGGTGATCGCGGGGGCGCTCTCGACCGCGGCCATCGTGACGCGGGCCGGTGTGACGCCGCTCGCCTTCCTTCCTCCCGTTCTCGGCACCATCGCCGGCTCGATCATCATGGTGCTCCTGGTCCGTCGTCTGAGGGCCTGGCGGGCGTCGGTCGCGCCGGTCGGCGACGACCGCGTCGAGACCCAGGACGCGGATGCGGATGCGGATGCACCCGCGATCGCGAAGCCGATCGGGCGCCGACAGTTCTTCCTGCTCGCCGGCATCGCCGGAGCATCCGCCGTGATCGTCGGCGTCGCCTCACGCGCAGTGAGCATGACGGTGGCGTCTGTCGCGAACATCCGTGAGGCCCTCAAGCTCCCCTCTCCCGGAACGAAGGTGACCGTGCCGCAGGGCGCGGAGCTCGACATCCCGGGCCTCAGCAAGCTCTTCACCCCGAACAAGGACTTCTATCGCGTCGATACGGCACTGACCGTGCCGACCATCGACCCCTCGACCTGGCGTCTCGTGATCGACGGCATGGTCGACCAGCGCGTCGAGATGAGCTTCCAGGACATCCTCGACATGGGTCTCGACGAATACGCGATCACGCTCACCTGCGTCTCGAACGAGGTCGGTGGCGAGCTCGTCGGCAACGCGAAGTGGCTCGGCGTGCCGCTGCGCGACGTGCTGAAGAAGGCGGGCGTGAAGTCGGGGGCCGACATGGTGCTGTCGAAGAGCGTCGACGGATACACCGCCAGCACGCCGCTCTCGGCTCTGACCGACGACAACCTCGATGCGATCCTCGCCGTCGGCATGAACGGCGAGCCCCTGCCTCTCGAGCACGGCTTCCCGGTGCGCATGGTCGTGCCGGGCCTGTACGGATACGTGTCGGCGACCAAGTGGCTCACCGAGCTCAAGGTCACGACGTTCGAGAAGGACGAGGCGTACTGGACGCCCCGCGGATACAGCGCCGAGGCGCCGATCAAGTTCTCGTCGCGCATCGACACCCCCAAGCTCGGCTCCGCCGTCGACGCCGGGAAGATCCCGATCGCCGGGGTCGCCTGGGCGCAGTCGGTGGGCATCGAGCGGGTCGAGGTGAAGATCGACGAGGGCGACTGGACCCCCGCGACGCTCTCGGCGCCGATCAACGAGGACACCTGGGTGCAGTGGTTCCTCGAGTGGGATGCCACGCCCGGAACCCATTACGTGGCGGTGCGCGCGATCAACAAGAACGGCGACCTGCAGATCGAGGAGCGCGCGGCCATCGCCCCGAACGGATCGTCGGGATGGCAGCGCTCGCTCGTGCGGGTCAACTGATCCGTGCGTCGCATCGGGGCGCGCCCTAGGGTGGAGCCATGACGTCGCTGCCCGCCTGTGTGATCACCGTGTCGGATCGATCGTTCGCGGGGGAGCGGGAGGATCGCGGCGGCCCGATCGCCGTGGGGCTGCTGCGGGATGCCGGGTGGCACTGCCCGGATGCCGAAATCATCGCTGACGGCGTCGACTCCGTCGCGGATGCTCTGCGTCGGGCGGTCGCTCGCGGCGTGCGCCTGATCGTGACCACGGGTGGCACGGGCGTCTCGCCCCGGGACCAGACGCCTGAGGGCACCCGCAAGGTGGTGACGCGCGAGGTTCCGGGGATCGCCGAGGAGCTGCGTCGATCCGGGCTCGCCGACACCCCGCTGTCGCTGCTGTCGCGGGGCATCGCCGGGGTCGCCGACCCCGCAGGCGCCTTGATCGTGAACCTGCCCGGCTCGACCAGGGCCGTGGCCTCGGGCATTCCCGTCGTGTTGACCGTCGCACGACATGTCGTGGATCAGACCGATGGAGGAGACCACTCATGAACGATGTTCGGATCGCCGCGATCTCGGAGCAGCCGCTCGACCTCGAGGCGCACCTCGCCGCAGTCGACGACCCCGCGCTGGGGGGAGTCACGACCTTCATCGGTCGTGTGCGCGACAACGACCCCGATGCGCAGACGCCGGTGGTGGGCCTCGAGTACAGCGCCCATCCCGATGCCGAGGCCGCGCTGCGGCGCATCGCCGAGAAGGCGGCGGAGGAGGCGGTCGGCGACGAGCGCGTCGTCGTCGCGGTGAGCCACCGCATCGGTCACCTCGACGTCGGCGACGCGGCGGTCGTGATCGCCGTCGCCGCCGAGCATCGGGCTGAGGCCTTCGCGGTGTGCCGTGCAGTCATCGAAGACATCAAGAGCGAACTGCCCGTATGGAAGCGTCAGCTCGAGTCAGACGGTACGACCGCGTGGAAGGGCATCGGCGGCTGAGATCCGGGCCCGTTTGTGGCCGGGACCCCTGCTGAGATCCGGTGAACCGCGCGAGATGCGGATGTTTCGGGTGGGGCGGTCCGGGTTTGGCGCGGTTGACCGGATCTGGCGCGGTGAGAAGGAGCCGCGCTCGAGTCGCGCCCGAGCCGCGCCCGAGCTGCGCCGTGCCCGCGCCGAGGCCGGCCCGCACTGGGCCCTCGTCTCAGCCGCCGGCGAACGGCGGCAGCACGTCGATCAGCTGGGTGTCGGCGAGTGAGCGGTCGTCGTCGCTGCGCACACCGTCGACCATCACCGCGCACCGCGGGAGGATGTCGGTGAGGGCCGGATGCTCGGCCACGACGGCCGCCCGAAGCGCCTCGAGGGTGTGTTCGCCGCGATCCTCCGCATCCACTCCCGCGGCCTCGGCGGCGGCCGCGAAGTAGCGCACGCGGACCGTCATCGTGGCTCTCCCTCGCGCGCCCAGTCGCCCGAGCGTCCGCCCGACTTCGCGACGACGCGCACGTCTTCGATGACCACAGACCGGTCGAGCCCCTTGATCATGTCGACGATCGCGAGGGCGCTCACCGAGACGGCCGTGAGCGCCTCCATCTCGACGCCCGTGCGGTCGGCAGTGCCCACGGTCGCCTCGACGTGCACGCCGTCATCGACGATGTCGAGCTCGACGTTCGCCCGATGCACGCCGATCACGTGCGCGAGCGGCAGCAGCGTCGGCGTCGACTTGGCGGCCTGGATGCCGGCGATCCGGGCGACAGCGAGCACGTCGCCCTTCGGGGCGGTCCCGTCGCGCAGCGCCGCGATGACCTCGGGACTGCAGCGGACGAAGCCGCGAGCCGTGGCTGTGCGGACTGTCGGCTGCTTGCCGGTCACGTCGACCATGTGCGCGTGGCCGGCCGAATCGAGATGCGTGAAGCTCATTCGACCAGCATGACATCGATCGCATCGCCCACGGCGACGGCCTCGACCTCGGCCGGCACGATCGCGAACGCACGCGCCCGCGCGAGCCCACCCGCCAGATGCGATCCCGAGCCTCCGGCCGTCGCCGGGCGCACCGTGCGGTTCGCGAGATCGACGACGGCGGGCAGGTACTGGCGGCGTCCAGGCGGGGTGGTCCAGGCGGCATCCGCCGTGAAGGATGCGCGAGGGCGCTGGATCTCGGCGCGGCCCTGCAGGGCGAGCAGCGCCGGCCGCACGAAGACCTCGAACGAGACCGCGACGCTCACCGGGTTGCCCGGCAGGCCGAACACGAGCGTGCCGGAGTCGAGAGCGCCGAACGCCTGCGGTTTGCCCGGCTGCATCGCGACGCTCGCGAACTCGACGGCCCCGCGGCCGTCGAACGCTCCGCGTACCGGCTCGTAGGCGCCGGCGCTCACGCCGCCCGTGAAGACGATCACATCGGCGCCGCGTTCGACCGCCGACTCGGTGACCGCGCGCACGGCATTCGCGTCGTCGGCGACACGGGCGACGAGGACGACCTCTGCGTCGGCGTCGGCGACGAGGAGCTCGAGCAAGGGGCCGTTCGAGTCGGGGATGCGACCACGGGCAGCCGGCTCACCCGGCGACAGCAGCTCGCTGCCCGTCGAGACCACGGCCACGCGCGGCGCCCGGGTCACCGACACGGTCTCGACCCCGGCGGCGACGGCCGCCGCGAGCTGGAACGCGCCGAGGCGCTCGCCGGCGAGCACGACGGCATCGCCCGCGTGCAGGTCGGCGCCGCGACGGCGGACGAATGCTCCCGGTGCGGCGGGTGCCCGCAGTACCCGCACTTCGCCCAGCGAGTCGGCGAGTCCTCCGGCGGTGTCCTCGAAAGGCACGATCGCATCAGCGGCGGTCGGCGTGGGTGAGCCCGTCATGATCCGCGCGGCCTCGCCGGCATCCAGAGGCGGGTCGTCGGACACCCCGGCGGGCAGGTCGGCGACCACGCGCAGCACCACCGGGTCGTCGGCGGATGCCGCGGCCACGTCGGCCGCGCGCACCGCGAAGCCGTCCATCGCCGAGTTGTCGAAGAGGGGGATGTCGTGAGCCGCCGTCGCGGGCTCCGCAAGGGTGCGGTGGGCGGCGTCGCGGATCGCACGACTCTCGGTCGGGAGAACGCGTGCGGCGTCGAGAACGAGGGCGAGCTGCTCCTCGACCGTGCGGCGGCTGCCGCCCGCGGCGCTCATGCCGACACCGCCGATCGGATCGCGATCTCGTGCTGTCTCGAGGTGAGGGCATCGATGATGGCGAGGCGCCCGAGCAGCGGCTCGCCCGCGCCGGTGATGAGCTTCACGACCTCGCCCGCCAGCATCCCGCCCACCTGCACGCACAGGGCCCCGAGCACGCCGACCTGCGCGCAGCTCGGCGGCTCGCCCTCTGTGCCGAGCGGGAAGAGATCGGCCAGGACGACGGGCGGGTGCCCCTCGGGCGGATCCGACCAGAACACGGTCGCCTGCGCGTGCCACTCCTGCACGGCGCCCCACACGAGGGGGATGCCGAGGGCCTCGGTCGCGGCGGAGACATCGCGCCGGGTCGCGAAGGAGTCGCTCGTGTCGACCACGATGTCGGCCCCCGCGAATAAGCGCTCGGCGTTGTCGGAGTCGAGCCGCTCCGCCGCCGTCACGACCTCTGCCCCAGGCGACAGTGCGGTGATCGCGCGCGCCGCCGAGGTTGTCTTGGGTCTGCCGATGTCCTCGACGCGGTGTGCGAGCTGACGCTGCAGATTAGTCAACTCGACGATGTCGTCGTCGATCACCGCGATGCTGCCGACTCCTGCCGCGGCGAGGGCGAGGAGAACCGGGGAGCCGAGGCCGCCGGCGCCGACGACGGTGACGTGGGCGGCGGCGAGGCGGCGCTGCCCCTCTTCTCCGATGCCTGCGAGCACCGCGTGCCTGGCGGTGCGCACGAGTTCGGCCGGGTCGAGGGCGGGCGCGGGAGCGACGAGCGGCTGCATGCCCCCAGGCTATGCCCGGGGTGCGCGATTGCGGCGGGTGCAGGGGGATTCGGCCGGAGTTCGGAGCGGACGGTCATGCCAGGAGCAAAACGGTTCCGCGGATGCGGTTTTTTTCTCCCTCAGCATCCGCTTCTGCGGTAATGTTCGACCATGCAGAGCTTTCGGATCTCACGCGCGGCACAGCTGCTCGGGGTGAGCGATGACACGGTGCGGCGCTGGATCGACCAGGGCCTGCTGCCGACGACCGACGCCGTCCCGGCCGAGATCCCCGGAGATGCGCTGGCGGCACGCGCGGTGGAGCTGGCCGAAGAGGCGCAGGAGTCGAATCACGCGCTCTCGAGCGCTCGTAACCGCTTCGTCGGCATCGTGACCCGCGTGCAGATCGACGGACTCATCGCGCAGGTCGATCTGCAGTCGGGTCCGCACCGCGTCGTCTCTCTCATGTCCGCCGAGGCCGCTCGCGAACTGGATCTCGAGGTGGGGTCTCTCGCCACCGCATCCGTCAAGGCGACCACCGTCGTCGTCGAAGTGCCGAAGGGCTGAGCCGTGAACCGCGCTCTCCGCCGAACGGCCACGGTCGTCCTGACCGCCACAGCACTCGCTCTGACCGGATGCGCCGGCGGCGCCGGGGCACCGACGCCGGCTGCCACTGACGATGCCTCAGGCAGCTCGGTGAGCGGCGAGCTCACCGTCTACGCCGCGGCCTCGCTGTCGGCGGCGTTCGACGAGATCGGCGCGGCGTTCACCGAGTCGAACCCCGACGTCGACGTCAGCGGCGTGTACGACGGATCGTCGACGCTGGTCACCCAGTTGCTCGAGGGGGCCCCTGCCGACGTGTTCGCCTCGGCCGATGAGGCGAACATGCAGAAACTCGAGGATGCCGCGGGCGACCCCTCCCTGTTCGCGTCCAACACTCTCGTGATCGCCGTACCGACAGGCAACCCCGGCGGCGTCGAGACCCTCGACGACCTGGCCGACGTCACCACGGTGCTCTGCGCCCCCGAGGTGCCGTGCGGCACGGCGTCGGCGACGCTGCTCTCGAACGCCGGTGTCACGGTCGACGCTGCCAGCCTCGAGCAGAACGTGACCGCGGTGCTCACCAAGGTCGCAGCGGGCGAGGCCGATGCCGGGCTCGTGTACGCGACCGATGTGATCGACCGCGACGACGTCGAGGTGATCGTCCCCGAAGGCGCCGACGAGGTCGTGAACCACTATCCGATCGCCACTCTGTCGGAGGCGTCGCACCGCGCCGCCGCCGAGGCGTTCGTCGCCTTCGTGCTGTCGGAGGAGGGCCAGAGCATCCTGGCCGACTTCGGTTTCGGAGCACCGTGAGTGCGTCCGGGGCGCGCGGATACGCGCCGCGCGCGCTGGCCGTCCCCGCCGCGATCGGCCTCGCGTTCCTCATCCTGCCGCTCGCGGCGTTGGTCGCCCGGGTCGAGTGGTCGACCTTCCTCGCCGACGTGACGTCGGATGCCGCCCGATCGGCCCTGCTCCTGTCGCTCGGCACCGGCCTCATCGCCACCGTGCTGTGCATCCTGATCGGGGTACCGCTGGCGCTGACGATCGCCCGCTCTGGCCCTCGTCTCGCCGCCGTGCTGCGTGCCGCCGTCACGATCCCGCTCGTGCTGCCGCCGATGGTCGGCGGCGTCGCACTGCTCTATCTGTTCGGGCGCGCAGGGTGGTTCGGAGGGCTGGGGCTCTCGTTCAGCACCCCGGCCGTCGTGCTCGCGCAGGTCTTCGTGGCGCTACCCTTCCTCGTCCTGGCGGTCGAGGGTGCCGTACGCACCTCGGGGGTCGAGTACGAACGCACCGCCGCCGCGCTCGGTGCCGGACGTTGGACGATCCTGCGTCGCATCACACTGCCGCTCGCCGCCCCGGGGATCGTCGCGGGAGTCGTGCTCTGCTTCGCTAGAGCGATCGGCGAGTTCGGTGCCACGGCGCTCTTCGCCGGCAACCGCCTCGGGGTCACGCAGACCATGCCGCTCGCGATCTACACCGCGTTCAACGGCGCAGGAGTGACCCAGGGCGCCGCGGTCGCTCTGGCGCTGCTGCTGCTCGCCACCGCGATCCTCGTGCTGCTGCTCGTGCGCGGCTGGCGACCGGGGGCAGCTCGATGAGCGCGGTGGATGGCCTGCGCGCCCAGGTGGTCGTGCCGCGGGAGCACTTCACCGTCGACGTCTCGCTGCAGGTGGGTGTCGGCGAGACGGTCGCGGTGATGGGGCCGAGCGGTGCGGGCAAGTCGACGCTGCTGCAGACACTCGCCGGACTCGAGCCGCTGGGCGGGGGCGAGATCGCGGTCGAGGGTCGCGTCG
Organism: Microbacterium sp. AC145; assembly: GCF_979258505.1. Lineage (NCBI taxonomy): Bacteria > Bacillati > Actinomycetota > Actinomycetes > Micrococcales > Microbacteriaceae > Microbacterium > Microbacterium sp. AC145. The sequence continues at coordinate 2,827,333 of NZ_OZ409859.1, read as the reverse complement.
TCGACCGGGTCGCGCAGCCACGGGTGCGGACCGAGCCGATGCGCCGCGGTGTCGTGCTGCTGGGGCAGAAGCCGCGACTGTTCCCGCATCTCTCGGTGCGCGAGAACGTGGCGTTCGGGCCGCGAGCCGCGGGCACCGAGGTTCGTGCCGCCCGAGCGGGCGCCGATGACTGGCTCGCGCGCGTCGGGCTCCCGGGAGCCGGAGGGCGGATGCCGCACGAGCTGTCCGGGGGCGAGCAGCAGCGCGTCGCGGTCGCGCGTGCGCTCGCCGCATCCCCTCGGGTCGTGCTGCTCGACGAGCCGCTCGTCGCCCTCGACCCCGAGACGGCAGGCGATATCCGGCGGATGCTGCGCGACCAGCTCGTCTCGACCACGACCGTCGCGGTCACGCACGATGCCGCGGATGCCGTCGCACTCGCCGACCGATTGATCGTCGTCGAGGCTGGTCGGGTGACGCAGGAGGGTCCGGTGCGCGATGTGCTCGGCGCACCGGCATCCGGGTTTGTGGCCTCGATCGCCGGCCTGAACCGCCTGGTGGGCGAGGCGAGCGGGGGAGGGTGGCGCGGCGGCGAGGTGCTGCTGACCAGTGACGATCCTGCGTCGCGTGCTCTCGCTGCGACGGACGGTGCTGCGCTCGCCGCGGTCTTCCGTCCGAGCGATGCGCGGCTCGCCAGTGCAGGACCGGAGTCGTGGCCGGCGGTGGCGACGCGTATCGAGCCCACGCTGGGGGGCGTGCGCGTGCACACCGATGCCGGGGCCGTCGACCTGTCGCTGGATGCTGCCGGAGGGGTGGCGGTCGGCGACAGGCTGCGGCTGCGGGTGGATCCTGCGCTGATGCGGTTCGTCGCCGTCACCTGAGTCCGCCCCGCTGCGCCGGATGGCTGACGGAATCCCGGATGGCTGATCGGATTCGGCCTCTCCGCCGGCCACCCGCAGCTGAGCGGCCTCGTCTGAGCCGACCGGCGCCGAGACCTGGCAATATGCCGGTCTTCGTGCCCGCACGGGCCACGGTGCCGGAGGCGCGGGTAGTCTCGGAACATGTCGGGGAGAGGGAGACGGCGATGACGGCCGTGCCGGTCGTGATCGGGATGCGAGCGCCGAGCGCCGCAGTCCTCGATGCCGCCGCGCCCGCGTCGCAGGGTCTCGTCGACACCCACGGTCGAGTGCACCGCGACCTGCGCATCTCGCTCACCGACCGCTGCTCGCTGCGCTGCACCTACTGCATGCCCGAGCAGGGCAACGAATGGCTCGCACGCACCAGCATCCTGTCGACCGACGAGATCGTCGAGGTGGCGCAGGTCGCCGCATCCCTCGGCATCCGCACCTTCCGGCTCACGGGCGGTGAGCCGCTGCTGCGTGCCGACATCGTCGACGTGGTGCGTCGGGTGGCGGCGATCGAGGGTGACGACGGCCCCGTCGAGGTCGCCATGACGACGAACGGCATCACGCTCGCGAAGCACCTGCCCGACCTGATCGACGCCGGTCTCACCCGTCTGAACATCAGCATCGACACGGTCGATCGCCAGCGCTTCGCGGACCTCACACGGCGCGATCGCATCGACGACGTGTTCGAGGGCATCGCGGCAGCGGCAGCATCCGAACTCCGCCCGCTCAAGCTCAACACGGTGGCGATGCGGGGCGTGAACGACGACGAGCTTCCCGATCTGGTCGCGTTCGCGATGGAGGTCGGTGCGCAGCTGCGTTTCATCGAGCAGATGCCGCTCGACGCCGGACACACGTGGGACCGCGCGTCGATGGTCACCCGCGAGGAGATCCTCGAGAAACTCAGCGCGCGGTGGAGCCTCGAGCCTGTTCCCGGACGCGGCGGTGCGCCGGCCGAGAAATGGCGCATCGACGGGGGTCCGCACGAGGTGGGTGTGATCGCCTCGGTCACCGCGCCCTTCTGCGGAGCCTGCGACCGACTGCGCCTCACTGCCGACGGTCAGCTGCGCAACTGCCTGTTCTCGAACGCCGAGTACGACCTGATCGGCGTGCTGCGCGGCGACGAGGCATCCGACCCCGGTCGGCGTGCCGAGGGGATCGGCGCCATGCTGCGCTCGTGCGTGCACGGCAAGCTGCCCGGACACGCGATCAACGACCCGTCGTTCCTGCAGCCCGCGCGCGGAATGAACGCCATCGGCGGCTGAGCGCGGTCAACGCCCGTCATTCCCGCGGAACGCTGTCGTGACGTCGGAGTGGCTGTTACCGTGAGCGCGTGAGCAGCCCGTCACCCGACTCTCTCGATGGCCGCCCGGATCCCGTGCCGGTCGGCGTGAGGTCGCCCGCATCTGCGCGTGCAACGGGCGTCGTCATCATCGCCATGAGCATCGCGGTCTGGTGGCCGGCGTTCACGCTGGGCGCGTGGGGGACGTTCTTCTTCGATCAACTGCTCACCGTGTGGGCGGCGTCGGTCGGCGCGCTGATCGTCGTTCTCTTCCAACCCCGGGGACGGCCGCGGGTGCTGAAGGCGCTCGCTCTGCTGGTGCCGTCGCTCTGGCTGGTGCTGTCGTTCGTGCCGCTCGACTCCGACGATGTGCTGACGGTCGTGATCGATCTCCTCGCCGTCTTCGTGGCGCTGCTGAGCGTGCCGGCCACGATCTGGGTGCTCGCCCGCGTCATGTGGCCCGAGTTCGGCGAAGACATCAGCAGGAGTCGGCGATTCCTCGTCGTGATCGCGGTCGTCGTGGTCGGTGTGGCCTCGTTCGCGCTCGGCGCGAACCAGGAGCACTTCCTGACCTGCGGCGACTTCACCATCAGTGGCAACTCCGAACCGCAGGGGTGCGTTCCGGGGCCACCGAGTTGATGAGCCCTGAAGTCAGCCGAGGAACTCGCGCGCGGCCGACGACAGTGCGGTGACGCCGACCTCGATGGTCGGATGGATCTCGGGTGCGAAGAACGGCGAGTGGTTCGTGGGGATGTCCTTGTCGAGCGTCCCCGCGGCGGCCGACGCCGCGAAGGTCGCAGCATCCACCCCGCCCCAGAACCAGAACACGAGCGGAACCCCGGTGTCGCGGGCGAACCACGAGACGTCCTCGCTGCCGGTGAACATGCCCGGGTCGACGACCGATGCCTCGCCGAGTGCGCGCTGCAGCGCCGACGTGACGCGTGCCGTGGCCTCCGCGTCGTTGATCGTGGGAGGAAGGGTGTGGTCCGTGCGGATCTCGGGCTCGCGTTCGGCTCCGGATGCCGCGGCCTCGGCGCGTACGATGCGCTCGACGCTCGCGAGCACCTTGTCGCGCATCTCGTCGTTCGGGTAGCGCAGGCTGAGTTCGAGCTTCGCCTCAGCCGGGATGATGTTGTTCTTCAGGCCGGCATGGATCGAGCCGACCGTCACCACGGCGACGTCGCGCGGGTCGACCTCGCGAGAGGCGATGGTCTGCAGGCGCATGACGGTCGCCGCGGCCATGACCACCGGGTCGATCGTCGAGTGCGGGCGTGAACCGTGGCCGCCGCGCCCGTGCAGGGTCACCGTGAGGCCGTCGGATGCTGCCATCTGCGTGCCGGGGCGCACGCCGATCGTGCCGGCGGGAAGAGGGGTGACGTGCTGGCCGAGCACGATGTCGGGGTGCGGCACGAGGTCGCGCAGACCGTCGTCGAGCATGGCTCGGGAACCGGCACCGTATTCTTCGGCGGGCTGGATCAGTGCGACGAGAGTGCCCGTCCAGTCGGCCTTCTCAGCGACGAGCTTCTCGACCGCGCCGATCATGGCGGTGACGTGCATGTCGTGCCCGCAGGCGTGCATCACGGGCACGGTGTTGCCGGAGGGGTCGATGCCGGTCGCGGTGCTCGCGTAGGCGAGGCCCGTCTCCTCGCCGACGGGCAGGGCGTCCATGTCGGCGCGCGCCCACACGACCGGGCCCTCGCCGTTGCGCAGGATGCCGACCACTCCGGTGACACCGATGCCCTCGTGCACCTCCAGGCCGAGGTCGCGCAGATGGCCGGCGGCGATGCCGGCGGTGCGCGTCTCCTGGAACGAGAGCTCGGGGTGCTGGTGCAGGTCGATGTAGAGCGCTTCGAGGTCGATCGTCATGGCCCCGAGCCTAGTCGCGGCGGTACGACTCCAGGGTGGGGCCGGGGTGCAGCACGCCGTTCACGATCGCGCGGATCGCGAACTCGCTCGCCTCGCCCAGGTCGATGACGTCGCGGTGCAGCAGCCATTGCAGCTGCAGGCCGTCCATCACGGCGAGGATGGCCGCGGCAGCGGTCGCGACCGTCTCGGGCTCGGTCACACCCTCCTGCGCGCACAGCAGGTGGAACGCGTCGGTGACCTCGCGGCGGAGAGTCGTGTAGCGGTCTTCGAAGTAGTCGCGGCCGGGGTGGTTGTCGGTCACCGATTCCGACGAGAGCACCGTGTAGGCCTGCACGATGCCCGGTCGCCGCTCGTTCCAGATCGCGGTGCGCACGAGGTGCAGGAAGAGTTCGGGGCCGCCGGGGATGTGCTTCTCGGCGAGCTCGGCGACGTCGGCCTGGTCTCGGTAGGCGAGCACCTCGAGCAGCAGCTTCTGCTTCGATCCGAAGTGGTGCAGCACGCCGGCATGGGTGATGCCGACCTGCTCGGCGACATCGGCGAGCGTGCCGTTGGTCGAGCCCTTGTTGCCGAAGATCTCGACGGCGGCTTTGAGGATCTGCTCGCGCTTCTCACGCGTCGCAGGACGGACGGTCACGGGAGCATCAGCATCCTTCACCATTGCCCATCCTCTCCTGTACCGGTATCTGGTCTGGATCGTACTTGCCAACTCTACTTACTGACGGGTAACCTCGCATCAGCTTACTTTCTCGCCAGTAAGCAAATCGTCGTCGGATGCTCGTCAGCCGGCGCTCACACAGCACAAAGACCCGTGCCCAAGGAGAAGCAATGAAGCTCAGAAAGTCCCTCATCGCCGTCGCGGCGATCTCCGCCCTCAGCGTCTCGGCCCTCGCCGGCTGTGCAGCCGGCGGATCGAGTGACGGCGACGCCGGAGCAGGCGGTGCCGCCCTGACGATCGCCAAGCCCGACGGCGCGATCACCACCGAGTCGAACAACCCCTACGTCGGCGACTCGTCGGCCTCGAAGTACGGCTACGGCAAGGTGATCTTCGAGACCCTCGGCCTCGTGAACCAGACCGGCGACCGCGAGGTCACGCCCTGGCTCGCCGAGAGCATCGAGTGGAACGACGACTACACCGCCGTCACCGTCGTTCCCCGCAAGGACGTCACCTGGAGCGACGGCGAGCCGTTCACCGCCGAGGACATCGTCTTCACCTATGAGCTCGTCTCGACGCCCGAGCTCGACACCGCCGGCCTCAAGTTCGAAAGCGCGACCGTCGAGGGCGACGCCGTCACGCTGACCTTCGGAGAGTCGAAGTACGTCAACCAGGCTCGTGTGCTGCACGTGCCGATCGTGCCGAAGCACATCTGGGAGAACCTCGACTCACCGGCGACCGACCCCGTGAAGGGCGACGATCTGGTCGGAACCGGTCCCTACGCACTGTCGAACTGGTCGACCGAGTCGGTCACGCTCGAGGCCCGCGACGACTACTGGGGCGGCGACCTCGCAGTTCCCGAGCTGCATTACGTGTCGTACGGAGACAACACGGCCCTCACCACCGCTCTCGCGCAGGGCGAGGCCGACTGGGCGCAGGCGTTCATCCCGCAGATCCAGGAGCAGTTCCTCGACGCCGACCCCGAGCACAACAAGTACTTCGTGGCGCCGACCACCGGTTCTGCGACGCTGTTCATGAACCTGCAGGAGAAGCCGTTCGACGACGTGGCGTTCCGCCAGGCCCTCGCCTGGGTCATCGACCGCGACGCCTATGTCGACATCGCCCGTGAGGGTGCGAGCGAGCCGGTCTGGTCGGTGACCGGACTCTCGTCGATCCTCGAGGACGAGATCCAGCCCGAGTTCCAGGGTCAGGACTACTCGGTCGACGCCGAGAAGGCGCGCGACCTGCTCGAGAGCGCCGGCTACACCTGGAAGGACGACGCCCTGATCGACCCCGACGGCACGCCCGTCTCGTTCACCCTCTCGGTGCCCTCGGGCTGGAGCGACTGGAACACCGCGCAGGAGCTCATCGCCGAAGACGTCACCGAGGCGATCGGCGCCGAGGTCAAGATCGACATGCCCGACTGGGGCGGTTGGGCAGGGCCCCGTGACGAGGGCACCTTCTCGTCCATCATCCACTGGCTCGAAGACAGCGGTACGGCCTACGGCCTCTACACCTCCACCATGGACCCGCGCTGGATCTCGCCCGAGGGCATCGCAGGATTCAACTTCGGACGCTTCGACGACCCGGCGGCGACCGAGGCTCTGAACGCCTACGCCAACGCGTCGTCCGACGACGTGCGCACGTCGGCGATCACGACGCTCGAGCAGATCTTCGTCGACCAGGTGCCGGCCATTCCGCTCGGCGCCCACCCGCTGCTGGGCCAGTACAACACCCGCAACTACGTCGGATGGCCGTCGGAGGAAGACCCCTACGCGTCGGGCGACCCGACGCAGCAGAACATCGTGATGATCCTCACGAAGCTGCAGCCTGCCGAGTAAGCAGTCCCGCAGGCGCGTTTCGTCTCGGTGCTTCGCTCCTCGCTCAACGACCGGTGAGTCCCGGTCGTTGAGCGAGCGCAGCGAGACGAAACGCGCCGCTCCGACCGGCACCTCCCGGTCGTTGAGCGAGCGCAGCGAGACGAAACGCGCCCCCCGACGAAGGACACCCCATGTCAGAACCCCTGCTCAGCGTGCGCGACTTCTCGGTCGTGTACGACGTCGATCCGCCCGTCGAGGCGGTGAAGAACGTGACGCTCGAACTGCAACGAGGCGAGATCCTCGGCCTTGCAGGAGAGAGCGGATGCGGCAAGACGACGCTCGCCTACGGAGTGCAGCGCCTGCTTCGGGCGCCGGCCGTCATCGCCGGCGGCAGCGTGACGTTCCACGACGCATCCGGCATCGACGTCGACATCAACGCGCTCGACGTCGATGCGATGCAGAAGTTCCGCTGGGACAAGGTCTCGATGGTGTTCCAGGGCGCCATGAACGCGCTCAACCCGGTGGCCACGATCGGCTCGCAGCTCGAGGACGTCTTCGAGATCCACCGGCCCGACATGACCCGCCGGCAGCGCAGGGCCGAGGCCGAGGAACTGCTCGAGATCGTCAAGGTCGGGCGCCAGCGCACCCGTTCGTTCCCGCACGAGCTCTCGGGTGGCATGCGCCAGCGCGTCATGATCGCGATGGCGCTGGCCCTCCGCCCGCAGCTGATGGTGATGGATGAGCCGACCACCGCGCTCGACGTGCTCGTGCAGCGCGAGATCCTCAAGCAGATCTCGCAGCTGCGCCATGAGTTCGGCTTCTCGGTGATCTTCATCACCCACGATCTGCCGCTGCTGCTCGAGATCAGCGACCGCATCGCGATCATGCGCGCGGGCGAGATCGTCGAGCTCGCCTCAGCCGAGCAGATCTGGACGAACCCGCAGCACGACTACACGAAGACGCTCCTGTCGTCGTTCCCCCGTCTCACCGGTGCGAGAGGAGTGCTGACCCGATGACCACTCTCGAGTTCGCGAATGTCACCAAGGTCTACAACGTCCGCGGTGCCGGCCAGCTCAAGGCGCTCGATGACGTGAGCTTCACCCTGACCTCAGGTCAGACCATCGGTCTGGTCGGGCAGTCGGGCAGCGGTAAGTCGACCATCGCCAAGATCCTCACCCAGCTCGAGACGCCCACATCGGGTGAGGTTCTTCTCGACGGCAAGCCGATCCCTCGGCGAGGCAAGGGGCTGCGCAAGTACCGGCAGCAGCTGCGGATGGTGTTCCAGGATCCGTTCGCCTCGCTCAACCCATATCACTCGATCAGGTACCACCTCGAGCGGCCGATCCGCCTCGACGACGTCGTGCCGAAGAAAGAGACCGAGGCCGAAGTGCGCCGCCTGCTCGAGCGCGTGCGCCTCGACGCGGATGCCGTGATCGACCGCCGCCCGCACGAGCTCTCGGGGGGTCAGCGTCAGCGCGTGGCGATCGCCCGCGCGCTCGCGTCTCGGCCCGCGCTGCTCGTCGCCGACGAGCCGGTCTCGATGCTCGACGTGTCGATCCGCGTCGGCGTGCTCAACCTGCTCGCCGATCTGCAGCGCGAAGAGGGTCTCGGCGTGCTCTACATCACCCACGATCTCGCGACCGCCCGCCACTTCAGCGACAGGATCATGGTGCTCAACCAGGGTCGGGTCGTCGAGTTCGGTGACGCCGACGAGGTCATCCTCAACCCGCAGGACCCCTACACGCGCGAGCTGCGAGCGGCGTCTCCCGACCCCGACAAGCATTTCGCGACGGCCGGCTCGCACGGAGGTGCCCAGTGACCACCGCATCCCCTCAGCTTCCGCTCGTCGACGACGAGACCCGTGACGCTCTCGAAGTCGGCACCACCGCGACCACCGCGCAGAAGGGGCGGAAGATCGTGCCGTGGCGATTCTTCGCCGGACGGGCGGGCTTCTACCTGTTCACGCTGTGGGCAGCCATCACGATCAACTTCTTCCTCCCTCGGTTCATGAAGGGCGATGCGGTCAGCTCGTACCTCGCCCGCAACCGCAACATCAGCCCGGAGGCTGCCGACTCGCTGCGCATCCTGCTCGGCATCGACTCCGACAAGTCGATGTGGCAGCAGTACATCGACTACTGGGCGATGCTGTTCCGCGGCGACCTGGGCATCTCGACCCTGCACGGCCTGCGTCCGGTGGGCGAGGTGCTGGCATCCGCGCTGCCGTGGACCCTCGGGCTCGTCGGTCTCGCGACCATCATCTCGTTCGTGCTCGGCACGGTCGGTGGCGCGATCGTCGGCTGGAAGCGCGGCAGCCGACTCGACGCGCTCATCCCGATCACCACGTTCTTCAACACGATCCCGTACTTCTGGCTCGGTCTCATCGCCATCGCGATCTTCTCGTCGACGCTGAAGTGGTTCCCGTCGTCGCACGCCTACGACAAGGGGCAATCGCCCGAGTGGAGCCTCGACTTCATCGGCCAGGTCATCATGCACGGCACCCTGCCCGCCGTCACGATCATCATCGCCTCGCTCGGCGGATGGATGCTGGGCATGCGCAACATGATGCTCACGGTGCTCGACGAGGACTACATCACCGTCGCGCAGGCCAAGGGCATGCCGAACCGGCGGGTGCTGTGGGCGTACGCAGCGCGCAACGCGGTGCTGCCGCAGATCCAGAGCTTCGCGCTGTCGATCGGCTTCATCGTCGGCGGCACGATCGTCATGGAGATGGTCTTCAGCTACCCGGGCGTCGGCAAGCTGCTGCTCGACGCCACCAATGCGAAGGACTTCGCCCTGATGCAGGGCGTGTTCCTGGTGATCACGCTGTCGGTGCTGGTCGCCAACATCCTCGCCGACATCGTCTACGCATACCTCGACCCGCGCACGCGCCAGACGGAGGCCTGACATGAGTGTTCCCACCTCGACCGAGACCACGGCCCCCGACGGCAGTACGATCCCCACCGGGATGCCCGAGACCGCGACGTTCCGCACCGCGGGCGACGTCACGCCCCCACGCAAGACGTTCTGGTCGCAGATGGCGCAGTCGTTCGCCATGTTCCGCAACCCGAAGTCGATCGCCGGGCTGATCATCCTCGGGGTGTTCGTGCTGATCGCGATCTTCGCCCCGGTGCTCGCGCCCTACGGCCCCACTCAGAAGGACCGCACGGCGCTCCGCCAGCCGCCGTCGCTCGACCACTGGCTGGGCACCACGCACATGGGCGAAGACGTGCTCAGCCAGCTCATCTTCGGCACCCGCGGCGTCGTCGTGGTCGGGTTCCTGTCGGCGATCATCGCCACGATCATCGCCATCACGATCGGCGTCATCGCCGGCTACGTGCGCGGCTGGAAGAGCGAATCGCTCTCGGCGCTCACGAACGTGTTCCTCGTGATTCCCGGCATCCCGCTGATCATCATCGTCGCCTCGCAGTTCGAGAATCCGCCGCTGATCGTGATCGCTGCGGTGCTGGGGCTGACGGGCTGGGCCTGGGGGGCGCGCGTGCTGCGGGCGCAGACCATGTCGTTGCGCAACCGCGACTTCATCCAGGCCGCCCGCGCCAACGGTGAACCGCTGCACCGCATCATCACTGTCGAGATGCTGCCGAACCTCATGGCGCTGATCGCGTCGAGCTTCGTCGGCACCGTCACCGCGGCGATCCTGGGTCTCACGACACTCGCGTTCATCGGCGTGATCCCGGTGAGCAACCTCAACTGGGGGACGATCCTGTTCTGGGCGCAGCAGAACGGCGCGTTCCCGCGGCTGTGGTGGTGGTACGTGCCCGCAGGGCTCTGCATCGCGATCATCGGCGTCGCCCTGTCGCTGATCAACTTCGGCATCGACGAGTACGTCAACCCGAGGCTGCGGTCGGCGGGAGAGCGCGCCCGCGCGATGAAGAAGAAGGGCCTCAACGTGAATGACCCGGTGACGGCGGTGCGCAGTGTGCCGACGACCGGCTCGGGTACCGTGCAGAGCGCGGCGACAGCGACGACGACCCATACGAAGACCGATACGAAGACACAGAACGCCGAGTGATGACCTCTCAGACCCTGACCGAATCCCTGCCGTACCTCGACCCCGAACTGCCGATCGCGACACGCGTCGCCGACCTCCTCGACCGTATGACGGTCGAGGAGAAGATCGGGCAGATGCTGCAGCTCGATGCCCGCGACGACCTCGACGACCACGTGCTCGGCAAGCACGTCGGCTCGATCCTGCACACTTCGCCCGAGCGCATCATCCGCGCGAACGAGCTGACCTCCGAGACCCGGCTGCGCATCCCGCTGCTCGTCGGCGAGGACTGCATCCACGGCCACTCGTTCTGGCCCGGTGCGACCATCTACCCGACCCAGCTCGGTATGGCAGCGACCTGGGATGCCGAGCTCGTCGAGAAGGTGGCCAGGGCCACCGCCGTCGAGGTCGCGGCGACCGGCATCCACTGGACCTTCTCTCCGGTGCTGTGCATCGCCCGCGACCTGCGCTGGGGTCGCATCGATGAGACCTTCGGCGAAGATCCGTTCCTGATCGGCGAGCTCGCCTCGGCGATGGTGCGCGGGTATCAGGGCGAGGGACTCGACGACCCGACCGCCATCCTCGCCACCGCCAAGCACTTCGCCGGATATTCCGAGACGCAGGGCGGCCGTGACGCGAGCGAGGCCGACATCTCGCGGCGCAAGTTGCGGTCGTGGTTCCTGCCGCCGTTCGAGCGCGTGGCCCGCGAGGGATGCCGCACGTTCATGCTCGGCTACCAGACCACCGACGGCGTGCCGATCACCGTCAACGACTGGCTGCTCAGCGATGTGCTGCGGGGCGAGTGGGGCTACACCGGCACACTCATCACCGACTGGGACAACGTCGGCCGCATGGTGTGGGAGCAGCAGGTGCAGCCCGACTATGCGCACGCCTCGGCCGCTGCGGTGACCGCCGGCAACGACATGATCATGAACACCCCCGGCTTCTTCGCCGGGGCGCTCGAAGCGGTGTCGAACGGTCTGCTCGCCGACGACGCCTTCGATGACGCCGTCGCGCGCATCCTCACCCTCAAGTTCGAGCTGGGACTGTTCGAGAACCCGCGGCTTCCGCAGGACGCCATGGATGCTGTGGTCGGCAGCGCCGCGCACGCGCAGCTCAACCTCGAGACGGCTCGCCGCTCGATCGTGCTGCTCGAGAACGACGGAGTGCTGCCGCTCGATGCCGCGACGCCGGTGAAGGTCGCGGTGGTGGGTCCGCTCGCCGACGACGCCCAGACGCAGCTCGGCGACTGGGCCGGTGGCTCGGGTCAGGCCGGATGGCTCGACGGGCAGCCGCGCGAGATGATCACGACCGTGCTCGACGGCCTCGCGGGCGTCGACGGATGGTCGGTCACGCACGCTCGCGGCGCCGAGATCCTCACGCTCGAAGACGACCCGCGCGGGGCGACCTTCCCCGACGGGCAGCCTCGGCCCTCTGTGGTGGTGCCGGCATCGGCCGACGACGCCCTGATCGCGGAGGCGGTGGCGGCCGCTGCGGCATCCGATGTCGTCGTCGCCGTGGTCGGAGACCGGATCGAGCTCGTCGGCGAAGGGCGCTCGACCGCGACTCTCGAGCTGATCGGTGGACAGAACGCCCTGCTCGAGGCGCTGATCGCCACGGGCACGCCCGTGGTGATCGTGCTGCTGGCATCGAAGCCGCTGGTGCTGCCGGCATCCGCGTCGCAGGCAGCAGCGGTCATCTGGGCCGCGAACCCGGGCATGCAGGGAGGCCGCGCGCTCGCCGAGATCATCTCGGGTGCTGTCGAGCCGTCGGGTCGCCTGCCGATCTCGTTCGCCCGCCACGTCGGCCAGCAGCCGACCTACTACAACCAGATCCGCGGACAGCACGGCGACCGCTATGCCGACCTCACCCAGTCGCCGGCCTGGGCGTTCGGCGAGGGGCTGTCGTACTCGACGGTCTCGTATTCCGATCTGTCGCTGGCGACCGAGGTCGTGGGCCTCGACGACACCATCGTCGCCGAGGTGACGGTCACGAACACCGGGTCCCGCCCAGCGCGTGAGACGGTTCAGGTCTACGTGCGCGACGTGGTGACGAGTGTCAGCTGGGCAGACAAGGAACTGAAGACGTACCGCCAGGTCGACGTCGCGCCGGGGGAGTCGGCGCGCGTGCGCCTCGAGCTGCCCGTCGCGGAGTGTTCGATCGTGGATGCCGCCGGCATCCGCCTCGTCGAGCCGGGTGCGTTCGAGCTGCTCGTCGGCCCGAGCTCGCGCGACGAGGTGCTGCTGGCGACGCCGTTCACGGTCGCCTGAGGGTCGCACTCCGCACTCCGCACTCCGAACTCTGGGCGCCGCGAAACCGCGGTGTCTGCGTGAGACCCGCGTTCTGCACGTGGGTCTCACGCGGGGATCAGGTTCTCGCCGGTTCGGCGCTCAGGCGTCGTCGTCCTCGTCACGCAGACGCTGGGGTCCTGCGCCCTGGCTGCCGAGAGCGTCGTCGGGGTTGAGCAGGCCGCACGCCTTCATCGACAGGCACCCGCAGCCTATGCATCCGGTGAGTTCGCGCTCGAGACGCTCGATCCCCTCGCGGCGTTTCTCGAGCTCGCGCTTCCATCGTCTCGACGCGCGCTGCCAGTCGGCATGGCTCGGGGTCTGGGTGAGAGGCACGTCGGCGAACGCGTGCTGCACGTCGGCGAGCGGGATGCCGAGGCGCTTCGCGACAGTGATGAGCGAGACCCGTCGCAGCATGTGGCGCGCGTATCGGCGCTGATTTCCGGCGGTGCGTGTCGATGCGATCAGTCCGAGGCTCTCGTAGAAGTGCAGCGCCGAGGGCGCGACGCCGGTGCGCCGGCTCATCTCGCCGATCGTCAGCGGTTCGTCCGGCCCATGGACGGCCCGATCGGAATCTGTCTCCGCGGTCATCCCGACCTCCCTCGATTTGACCTCAAGCGTACTTGAGGTCTTACGGTTGCACACGTGACCGCGACAGGAAGTGACCGATGACCTATGTGATCGCGCTGCCCTGCGTCGATGTCAAGGACCGTGCGTGCATCGACGAATGCCCGGTGGACTGCATCTATGAGGGCGAGCGCTCGCTGTACATCCACCCCGACGAATGCGTCGACTGCGGCGCGTGCGAGCCGGTCTGCCCCGTCGAGGCGATCTACTACGAAGATGACCTGCCCGACGAGTGGCAGGACTACTACAAGGCCAACGTCGAGTTCTTCGACGAGATGGGATCGCCGGGTGGTGCCGCCAAGCTCGGCGTCATCGAGCGAGACCATTCGATCATCGCCGCCCTTCCCCCACAGGAGTCACCCGAATGAGCACCGAGCAGCATCCCGCGGCCCCCGTCCCCTCAGCGGTCGGCGAAGGGCTCAAAGCGGCTTTCCGCGCGCATCCGGCCGGTGTCGCGATCATCACGGCGATGACCCCCGCGGGCCCGGTCGGTCTCACGGCCTCCAGCGTCGCATCCGTCGCCGTCGACCCTGCGGCGATCGTGTTCTCGGTCACCAGGGCCACCGGCAGTGCGGGCTCGATCCTCAACGCCGAGTCGTTCGTCGTGCACCTCATCGACGACGAGCACTCGGCTCTGGCGCAGAGCTTCGCGGTGAGCGGCGCCGACCGTTTCACCCCCGACCAGGGGTGGAGCACCCTTCCGACCGGTGAGCCGTATCTCGCCGAGGCGCGTGCCGCGATGCGCGGTCACACGATGTCGACGGTTGCGGTCGGCTCGTCGACCGTCGTGGTCGCCGAGATCGACGAGGTGCTGCTGGGGCGGCCTGGCCGACCGCTCGTCTATCTCGACCGCCGGTTCCACTCACTCCCCACCGATCAGAACGACTGAAAGGAACAGCATGTCCGCTGTGTACACCCTCCCCGAACTGCCCTACGACTACTCGGCTCTCGCGCCGCACATCTCCGGCAAGATCATGGAGCTGCACCACTCCAAGCATCACCAGGCTTACGTGACCGGTGCGAACACCGCCCTCGAGCAGCTGGCCGCGGCCCGCGACTCGGGTGACTTCGCCGCCGTGAACAAGCTCGAGAAGGACCTCGCCTTCAACCTCGGCGGGCACATCAACCACTCGGTGTTCTGGGAGAACCTCTCGCCCGACGGCGGCGGAAACCCCGAAGGAGAGCTCGAGGCGGCGCTGACCGACGCGTTCGGGTCGATCGACGCCTTCCGCGCCCACTTCACGGCGACGGCGCTCGGCGTGCAGGGCTCAGGCTGGGCCGTGCTCGCGTGGGACAGTGTCGGCGCGCGCCCGGTCATCTTCCAGCTCTTCGACCAGCAGGGCAACGCGCCGCTCGGCGTGACGCCGCTGCTGCACCTCGACGTCTGGGAGCACGCCTACTACCTCGACTATCTCAACGTGCGCGCCGACTACGTCAAGGCGTTCTGGGAGCTGGTCAACTGGTCCGACGTGCAGCGCCGCTTCCAGGCTGTGCAGCAGAAGACGCAGGGCCTCATCGTCGCGCGCTGACGCTGTTCTGCCGAGGATTCCGAAGGGCTGTGGCAGGGGACGGCGTCAGGCGAGCAGCTCGCCCGTGAGCTCCTCGATGCGACGGCGGATCTCGTCGCGGATCGGCCGCACGGAGTCGATGCCCTGACCTGCCGGGTCGTCGAGCTTCCAGTCCTCGTAGCGCTTGCCCGGGAAGAACGGGCAGGCGTCGCCGCATCCCATCGTGATCACGACATCGGATGCCTGCACGGCCTCGGTCGTGAGCACCTTGGGCTGCTCGGCGGTGATGTCGATGCCGAGCTCGCCCATCGCTTCGACCGCGATCGGGTTGATCCGATCGGCCGGCATGGAGCCGGCAGAGCGTACCTCGATGCGGTCTCCGGCGATGTCGCGCAGGAATCCGGCGGCCATCTGCGAGCGTCCTGCGTTGTGCACGCAGACGAACAGGACGGAGGGCTTGGCGCTGGTGTCGGTCATGATGTCTCCAGGGTAAGCGAGCGTGCGGGGTCGAAGGCGTTCAGCCGCGAGCTGCCGATCTGCAGCACGGCGGGGGCTGCGCAGCAGCTGCCTGCGTTGTCGTCGAACTCGCCGGATCCGCCGCACACACCGGTGTCCGGAAGCCGGAGTTCGTTGCGGGCGGCGCTCTCGTGATCTCCGGCCAAGTGGGCTGCGACACTGCGCACCTGCTCGTACCCGGTGAGAGCGAGGAACGTCGGGGCGCGCCCGTACGACTTCACACCGACGATGAAGAACCCGGCTTCCGGCTGCACGAGCTGGCGGGCGCCGGTCGCCGCGACGGAGCCGCAGGAGTGGATGTTGGGATCGATCTCCGAAGCGATGCCGGCGACGGCCTCGAGTGCGGGGTCGAGGTCGATCCTGACCTCCCGCAGCATCGCGGTGTCGGGCCGGAAGCCCGTGAGTGCGAAGACGCGCCCGACAGTCGACACCTCACGCCCGTCCTCTGCGACGATCGTCAGTCCGTCGTCGCTGCGGCGGAACTCGGCGACGCGGAATCCGGTCACCAGCTCCACGACCCCGTCGTCGATCACCTTTCGTGCGCGGGAGCCGAGCGCAGCGCGCTCGGGCAGCTCGTCTCCGATTCCGCCGCCGAAGACGTTCGCCGCACTCCCTCGCCGCAGCAGCCAGGTCACGCGGGTTCCCGGCGTCCGGCGGGCCAGCTCACCCAGGCGCAGCACGGCATGGGTGGCGGAGTGCCCCGCGCCGACGACGACGACATGCGAACCCGCGAGATCCGCGACGTCGGCGGGGATGCGGTACGAGATGAGATCGGATGCTGCCGCCTCGCCGAGTGCCGGAAAGCCGTCGGCCCCGGCGGGATGGGGAAGACCCCAGGTTCCGCTCGCGTCGATGATGGCACGGGCGAGGAGACGTGCATCATTGCCGTCGGCGTCGACGGTGTGCACGACGAACGGCTGGCTCTTGCGTCCGGCATCGACGACCTTGTCGCGACCCTGGCGAGCGATCCCGGTGACGGTGGTGGCGTAGCGGATGCGGTCGCCCAGAGCTTCAGCGAGAGGGGCGAGGTAGTCACTCACCCACTCCGCTCCGGTCGGGTAGCCGGAGGTGCGGGCACTCCACCCGGTGGGCTCGAGCAGGCGCCGTGCGGCAGCATCGGTGAGCTCGGGCCACGCCGAAAAGAGTCGCACGTGCCCCCATTCGGAGACGGCGGATGCAGGACCATGCCCGCGCTCGATGACGACGACGTCTTGATCGCGTTCGACGAGATGCGCCGCAGCGGCGAGACCCTGCGGCCCCGCTCCGATGACGACGACGGGAAGCTCTGACACGACGACTCCTCAGATCGAAAGACTTCAATACGAGAAGCGTCGCTCACGTATCGAAGATTGTCAATACGTGAGAGGATGACGCCATGACCCTTCCGGTGACGATCGAGCAGACGGCCTGCTGCACGCCGCGAGCGGCATCCACTCTCGCGCTCGCCGAAGCGGAACGCATCGCGCAGCTGTTCAAGGCACTCGGTGACCCGACGCGCATCCGCCTGCTCTCGCTGATCTCGTCAGCGGAAGGCGGTGAGGCCTGTATCTGCGATCTCACCGACCCGGTCGGCCTGTCACAAGGCACCGTCTCACACCACATGAGACTCCTGGCGGAGGCGGGGCTCGTCACCCGGGAGCAGCGCGGCAAGTGGGCGTACTTCTCGCTCGCCGATGGTGCGCTCGAGGCCGCCGGAGAGGCGCTGAAGGGCATCTGAATTCCTCAGGCGCGCCCGGTTAGGCTGGGGAGATGCCCGCAACCCTCATCGCCGCCTCGGCGCGCGCTCCGCAGGAGCTGCGTTCGGCGACGCCGATGAGGACGTCGATGCGTGTGGTGATGCACCCGGGCACGAATGGATGGACGAGCGTCTGGGGCACCCTCTCACACGGTGAGATCGCGGGCTGCCCGCCGCCACGCGACTAGATCACGCCTCGAGAGGGGTGTGGTCATCTGCGCCATCCCACCCCCTTCTTCCGCGTGAGGTCTTCTCGTGTCCACTTCTCCGTCCCGTCTCCGCTTTGCTCCGCATGAACTGTGGCGCGGCATCCGCTCCAACGCCCGCAGCGATGTGCTCGGCGGTTCCCTGCTGCTCGCCGCCACCGTCGCCGCACTGATCCTCGCCAACACCTCGGCCGTGGGGTGGTACGAGTCCGTTCGCGACTTCACCTTCGGCATCCCCGAGCTGCATCTCGACCTCAGCGTCGGCGCCTGGGCGGCCGACGGTCTGCTCGCGATCTTCTTCTTCGTCGTCGGCCTCGAGCTGAAGGAGGAGTTCGTGACCGGCCGCCTCCGCGACCCGCGTCAGGCGGCTCTTCCCATCGCCGCCGCAGTCGGGGGAGTCATCGTGCCCGCGCTGTTCTTCGTGCTCATCAACCTCGGCGGTGGTGCCGACGTGCTGCGCGGCTGGGCGATCCCGACCGCGACCGACATCGCCTTCGCGGTGGCGGTGATCGCCGTCGTCGGAAGGTTCCTGCCGCCGGCACTGCGCGTCTTCCTGCTGACCTTGGCGATCATCGACGACCTGATCGCCATCACGATCATCGCGACGTTCTACACCGACACGATCAGCTTCCCGTGGCTCGCTCTCGCACTGCTCCCCCTCGCCGGGTTCGCTTTCCTCGTGCAGCGGGGAGTGCGCGCGTGGTGGATCCTGCTGCCACTCGCGATCGCCGTCTGGGTCTGCATCCACGCCGCAGGCGTGCACGCGACAGTCGCCGGTGTGCTCCTCGGATTCGTGGTGCCCGTGGTGCCGTCCGAGCGCGCGCGGGTGCGGGCGGGGGAAGATGCGAACGGCGAGCCACTGTACGACGGCATGGCGCCGCACTTCGCCGACCGGTGGGGTGTCGTGGCGACGCTGTTCGCGGTTCCGGTCTTCGCCTTCTTCGCCGCGGGGGTCACCATCGGCGGGATGGAAGGACTAGCCTCGGCGCTCACCGACCCGATCACCATCGGCATCATCGTCGGACTCGTCATCGGCAAGCCGATCGGCATCCTCGCGACGACCTTCCTGCTCAGCCGCCTGCCGGCGTTGCGGCTCGACGAATCGCTGCGCTGGCCGGATCTCGTCGGCATGGCCTTCGTCGCCGGCATCGGGTTCACGGTCTCGCTGCTCGTCGGCGAACTCGCCTACGGAGCGAGCTCGGTCGCCGATGAGCACGTCAAGATCGGCGTGCTCATCGGCTCCCTGGTCGCCGCGGTCGTCGGCGGGCTGGTTCTGGCGCGGCGCAACGCGCTCGCCCGCCGAGCGCAGCTGCTCTCTTGACCGGGGCGGGAGGCCTCAGGAGCTGCCGACCGTCGACTGCAGCTTCGCCATCACCTGGGTGATCGTGAACGACGCCGACTCCTGCCGAGCGGGGAATTCGATGAGGGTCTGCAGCATGGTCGCGACGTAGGCCTGCGCGGGGATGAACAGGAAGATGTGGTCGAGCACCCAGTCCCAGTAGGTGTTCGAGGTGATGTCGGCGCGCTCGAACGGATCGGTGCGCAGATTGAACAGCTTCGGGAACCGCAGCTCGATGTAGGGCTCCTGCCACACCTGCAGGGTTCCGACGGCACGCTGCTCGAGGAAGACGAACTTCCAGTTCTCGAAGCGCAGCGCTGTGAGGTCGCCGTCGTCCGAGACGTAGAAGAAGTGCCGCCTCGGGCTGTGCTCGACAGCCCCGGTGATGTAGTCGAGCTGGTTGTTCCCGTCGAGATGCACCGTGAACTCGGTGCCGTGCAGCTCGGTGCCCGACTTCAGGCGGTCGGCGATGTCGGTGTCGCCGGCCGCCGCGAGCAGAGTGACGAACCAGTCGTTGTGGCTGACGATGCCGTTGAGGGTCGTGCCGGCAGGAATGTGCCCCGGCCAGCGGACCATCGCCGGCACGCGATAGGCGCCCTCCCAGTTGGAGTTCTTCTCGTTGCGGAACGGTGTCATGCCGGCATCCGGCCAGCTGTTCATGTGCGGGCCGTTGTCGGTCGAGTACATGACGATCGTGTTCTCGGCGAGACCCAGCTCGTCGAGCAGGTCGAGCAGGCTGCCCACGACATCGTCGTGATCGAGCATCGTGTCGTGGTACTCCGACTGCCAGCGTCCGGCCCGCCCCTTGCTCTCTTCTTTCGTGTGGGTGCGGAAGTGCATGTGCGTCGAGTTGAACCACACGAAGAACGGGGTGTCGTCGTCGGCCTGTTGGCGGATGAAGTCCGCCGCCGCGTCGCGGAACTCCTCGTCGACCGTCTCCATGCGCTTCTTCGTCAGCGCGCCGGTGTCTTCGATCCGCTGCGTGCCGTCGTCATTCGCCCACGAGTGGATCACGCCCCGAGGGCGGAACTTCTCGCTGAACCCCGGGTACTCCTCGTCGGTCGGGTAGTCGGGGTGCTCCGGCTCCTCCTCGGCGTTGAGGTGATAGAGATTGCCGAAGAACTCGTCGAAGCCGTGCGCGGTCGGCAGGTGCTCGTCGCGGTCGCCGAGATGGTTCTTGCCGAACTGGCCGGTGGCGTAGCCGTGATGCTTGAGGGCGTCGGCGATGGTCGGGTCTTCGGCCTGCAGGCCCAGCTTCGCTCCCGGCATGCCCACCTTCGTCAGGCCCGTGCGGTAAGGGTTCTGGCCGGTGATGAACGCCGCACGACCGGCGGTGCAGCTCTGCTCGCCGTAGTAGTCGGTGAACTTCACGCCCTCGTCGGCGATGCGGTCGATGTGCGGAGTCCGGTAGCCCATCAGGCCGTCGGTGTAGGTGCTCAGATTGGCTATGCCGATGTCATCGCCCCAGATGATGAGGATGTTGGGCTTGTCGGACATGTTCGCTCCTCGGTCGGCGGTGAAGCCGGGCAGGTGCCCGTGCGGCTCAGCCAATCAGGAGCATCGGTGGATGCCCAGGGCCCCCTCACACCGAACGGGTGAGGCGGAATCCGATGTGCGACATTCCGGTGTCCTCGGCCTGCGGCGAGCGGGCGGCCGGCCGGAAACGCAGGCAGTAATCGGGGGAGCAGAGGTGTGACCCGCCCTTGAGCACACGGCGCGGGATGCTCGGGAACCCCTCCTGCGCGCTCGCCGCGGCCAGGAGGTTCGCCCGCTTGCCGGGATCGACGGGCTTGTCCGACAGCTTCAGGTGCCGCGGGGTGTAGAAGTCGCTCGTCCACTCCCAGACATTCGCGATCATGTCGTAGAGGCCGTAGCCGTTGGGAGCGTAGGAGCCGACAGGTGCCGTGCCGCCCACCCCCTGATTGTCGTAGGGGAAGCGCCCCAGCCATGAGTTGGCCTGAGCTTCGCCGCCGGGATAGGTCTCGTCGCCCCACGCGAACGCGGCCCCGTCGACGCCGCCGCGGGCGGCGTACTCGTGCTCGGCCTCGGTGGGCAGCCGCATCCCGACCCAGTCGGCGTAGGCGACAGCATCCTCGAACGCGATGTGCACGACCGGATGCTGCAGCCGGTCGTCGATCGACGAGTCGGGGCCGAACGGATGCCGCCACGATGCGCCCGCCTGCCAGCGCCACCAGTTGCGCCAATTGCGGAGGTCCGTCGGGCCGGAGGTCGGGGTGAACACCATGGACCCGGGGATGAGGTCCTTCGGGTCGGCGTCGGGGAACGCCGCAGGATCGAGCGGACGTTCGGCCACCGTGACGTAGCCCGTGGCATCGACGAACTCCGCGTACTGGGCATTCGTCACCTCGTAGCGGTCGATCTCGAAGGATGTCACCTCGCGCTCGTGCACCGGACGCTCATCCGGGTAGAAGTCCTCAGACCCCATCCGAAAGGTGCCGCCGGGGATCAGGACCATGTCGCGAATGTTCGTCACGCGCGCCAGCGTAGCGGCCGGGCGGGCGTGAACGGCGCAGCGCTCGCCCGCTGCGGGTTAGGGGACCAGGCGCGCGGTTGTGCCGCGGACATTCAGTTCGTACGGCAGCTCCGGCGGAATGCCCGCGGCATCGCCCTCGGTGAGCTTGGCGAGCACGGCATCCGCCGCCCGCTCGCCCTGACCCAACGGGAACTGATCGACGGTGGTGAGGCGGAAGAACTCGCCGAGCTCGTGACCGTCGATGCCGACGATCGAGAGGTCGCCGGGAACGGCGAAACCGAGGTCGCGTGCGGCGAGGATCGCGCCGATCGCCATCTCGTCGGAGGCCGCGAACACGGCGGTGGGCCGCGGGCCCGGGCGGCCGAGCAGCTGCTTCGCGGCCCGGTAGCCGCCCTCGACGGTGAAGTCGGCGGGTTCGAGGAAGGCGGGATTCAGCGGGATGCCGGCCTTCGCCAGCGCTTTCTCGAAACCGAGGCGCCGGTTGGTCGGGATGTGGAAGTCGATGTCGAACTCGGGGTTCGCGCCGATATGCGCGATGTCGTGGTGTCCGAGACCGATCAGGTGTTCGGTCGCGAGCTGGGCGACCGTGACATCGTCGACCGTGAGGGTGTCGAGCTTGGGGTTCGGGCCGCCGATCGCGATGACCGGCATGCCGAGGTCGAGCAGATACTGCGTCTCGTCGTCGTCGAGCTCGATCGACACCGCGATCACGGCATCCACGCGCTGTCGGCGAAGAAAGGTGTCGAACACGTGCCGGCGCACGTCTTTGTCGGCGGTGATGTTGTAGAGGGTGATGTCGTAGCCCTCACGCATCAGCGCCGCCGAGACTCCCGAGAGCACGGTGCTGAAGAACCAGCGGTCGAGAAATGGCACGACCACGCCGATGTTGCGGGTGCGGCCGGATGCCAGGCTCGATGCCCGCGACGACACGACGTAACCGAGCGCGGAGGCGGCCTCCTGCACTCGCAGGCGCGCGGACTCCGAGACGTGACCGCGACCGCTCAGCGCGCGCGAGACCGTCGCCGTCGAGACGCCGGCGAGCCGGGCGACCTCATCGATGCTCGCCATGGGAGTCCTCTCGGCGGGGTGCGGGGTGCGAGACCCCGCTTCCGGTGCGAGACCCACCGCCGGAGCGGGGGTCTCGTGCAGAAAGCGGGGTCTCGGCAGGATGCGCGATGCGCGGTGCGCGGTGTGCGGGTCAGGCCTTCGTGTACCAGACGGCGGTGTCCACCGGCAGGTCGGTGCCCTCGAACGGCTGGCTGGCGACGATGACGCCGGCGCCGGCGGGCAGTGCGATGGGCTTCTTGCCGAGGTTCGCGAGCACGTGCACACTGCCGCGGCGGAACGCGACGGCGTGCTTTCCGGCGTCCTCCCAGACCAGCGAGCCGCTGCCGAAGCCGTGCTCACGGCGACCGGCCAGCAGCTGCTTGTACAGCGAGAGGGTGGACGTCTCGTCCTGCTCCTCGACCTCGCGCGAGTATGCGGCCCAGTCGGCCGGCTGCGGCAGCCACGAGGCGCCGGTCTCATTGAAGCCGAAGGCTGGAGCATCCGCCTCCCAGGGCAGCGGTACGCGGCATCCGTCGCGTCCGTACCGCTCGCCGTTCGTGCGGAACCAGGTCGGGTCCTGACGGAACGCGTCGGGGATCTCCATCGCCTCGGGAAGGCCCAGTTCCTCGCCCTGGTAGAGGTACGCGGATCCGGGCAGGGCGAGCATCACGGTCGTCGCCGCGCGAGCACGGGCAAGACCGATGGCGGTGTCGGGCTTGTGCGGGGTGTTCGGGCCGATGCCCTCACCCTGCGGGTTCTCCGCCGTGAGCGCGAGGCGCGAGGCATGACGCACGACGTCGTGGTTCGACAGCACCCAGGTGCTGGGAGCGCCCACCGCGCCGAACTCGTCGAGGGATTCACGGATGACATCGCCGAGAGCCTTCGCGTCCCACTCGGTCATCAGGTACGGGAAGTTGAAGGTCTGGTGCATCTCGTCGGGGCGCACCCACAGAGCGGTCTGCTTCAGCGTCGGCATCCAGGCCTCACCGCACAGAGCGCGGTCGCCGTCGTACTCGGCGAGCACCTTGTGCCAGTCGCGGTAGATGTCGTGCACGCCGTCCTGGCCCCAGTACGGCACGTTCGCCTCGCCGCCGCCCATCGAGTCGGCATCGGCGGGCGGGGTGTAGTCGGGAAGGCCGTCGGCCTTGATCATGCCGTGGGCCACGTCGACGCGGAAGCCGTCGACGCCGCGGTCGAGCCAGAAGCGCAGGATCGAGCGGAACTCCTCGCGCACCTCCTCGTTCGTCCAGTCGAAGTCGGGCTGCGTCGCATCGAAGATGTGCAGGTACCACTGGCCGGGGGTGCCGTCGGCCTCGGTGATGCGCTCCCACATGCCGCCGCCGAAGACGGACTCCCAGTTGTTCGGGGGCAGCTCGCCGTTCTTGCCCTTGCCGTCGCGGAAGATGTACCGCGCGCGCTCGGGGCTGCCCGGGGCAGCCTTGAGCGCCTCCTGGAACCAGGCGTGCTGGGCCGACGAGTGGTTCGGGACCAGGTCGACGACGACGCGGATGCCACGGGTGTGCGCCGCGTTCAGCATGGTGTCGAAGTCGTCGAGCGTGCCGAACAGCGGGTCGACGTCGCGGTAGTCGGCGACGTCGTACCCGGCGTCGCGCTGCGGGCTCGTCATGAACGGGCTCAGCCAGATCGCGTCGACGCCGAGCTCCTTCAGGGAGTCGAGCCGGCTGGTGATGCCGGGCAGGTCGCCGATGCCGTCACCCGAGGCGTCGGCGAACGAACGGGGGTAGATCTGGTAGATGACCGCGCTGCGCCACCACTCGGAACCGGGGGCTGCGATCTGCTCAAGCTGTGCCATGGCAACAGGCTAGTGCAAACGCTTACAGGTCTGCCACCGTTGAGATCGAATCGTTTCGGACATGCGATCTTCCCTGCCGCTGGACCACGGCTTGCAGTCCGGGAGTATGCTTCGGGCATCCGATGACTGGAGGCTGTCATGGTTCCCGAGATCAACTACTGGGCGGTCCTCATCGCCACGGCGTCGAGCATGATCGTCGGCTCGGTCTGGTACTCCCCGAAGGTGTTCGGCACTCGCTGGTCGAAGCTCGCGAACGTCGACATGGATCGGCCGGGTTCGAGCGCGACGATGGCGATCATCACGACCGTGATCGTGAGCTTCGCGACGGCGTGGGTCCTGGCCGGAGCATCCGCCATCGCCTGGCATTTCTACGACGGATCGTTCTTCTGGGCTGCGGTCGTCACCGGAGTTCTGCTGTGGGCCGGGTTCACCGCCGCGCGGTTCATCACGCACGATGCGTTCGAGGGTCGCCCGACCTCGCTGACCACCATGAACATCGGGCACGAGCTCGTCACCATCGTGATCATGGCCATCATCATCGGGGTCTGGCCGCCCGCACTCGCCTAGCTCGTCGGGCTAGCTCGTCGGGTCGGGTTGGCTCGTCGCGGCGCCCTTCGTCAGGTTCTGTGCGAACATCACGAGGATGCCGCTCGGGCCCCGCAGGTAGGTGAGCTTGTACACATCCTGGTAGTTCGCGACTCCACGGAGCGGGTGGTAGCCGTGTCGCGCGGCGATGGCCAGGGACGCGTCGATGTCATCGACCGAGAACGCCACACGATGCATCCCGATCTCGTTCGGCAGCGTCGGCTCGGTCTCGATCGCCTCAGGGTGGATGTACTCGAAGAGCTCGAGCTGACCCTGACCGTCGGGCGTCTGCAGCACGGCGATCTTGGCGTGGTTGCCGTCGAGACCCACGGCGGTGTCGGCCCACTCGCCGCTCACCTCGTCTCGTCCGAGCACCGTGAGGCCGAGGTCGGTGAAGAAGGCGATGGCGGCCTCGAGGTCGCGCACGGCGATGCCGACGTTCTCCAGTCTGATGGGCATGGGTCGCATGCTACTCGCGGGGTGCGACACGCCGGATGCGGCGAAAGACTAGACCTTTGCCCCTTCCGGCAGGACTCACTGGTATGCCAGCATTTTTGATGTGACCATCGGGTCGCCTGCGGTCGTGATCTCGGACCGCGGTTCGGACCGAGGGGGTCGTCATGTCGGGGTCATCGCGTCGGTCAGCGCCATGGATGATCGCTGCCGCACTCATCGCCGCCGCGCTGGTCGCGGGTGCGACCACCGCGGCATCCGGTGATGGACCCTCAGACGACTCAACAGCCGACGTCGCCTCGGATCCCACGCTGTCGGTCGCTCTGGCCTACGAGTTCCTCGACGCACGCGTCGACGAGTTCTGCGACGGCGACGGGCACTGCCTGCCTCGCAGCTACGAGGGCGGGTTCTTCACCGACCTGCCGACATGGGACTTCACACCTTCGTTCGTCTACGACGATGCTCTCGTGATCATCGCCTATACGGCCCGCGGGCTGCCGGATGACCTCCGCCGGGCGCAGGCGGTCGGCGACACCCTTCTCTTCGTGCAGGCGAACGATCCCATCGGCGACGGCCGCGTGCGCACGTCGTACGAGCCGCACGGCATCCGCCAGGGGCGAGTCGAGATCACCGGCCCCGGAACCTTCACGGGCAACCAGGCGTGGACGGGCATGGCGCTCGCGCGGCTGTTCCACGCGACCGGGGAGCAGAAGTACCTCGACGGTGCTCTGCGGATCGCCGAATGGATCCAGACGAACACCGTCGACATGGCGCGGGCACCCTTCGGCTACACCGGCGGCCAGCTCGAGAACGGCTCATCGCTCGAATGGAAGTCCACCGAGCACAACAGCGACATCGCCGGGTTCTTCGGGCAGCTCGCGCAACTCACCGGCGATTCGGTCTGGGCCGATCGCGCGGCCGTGGCATCGGCTTTCGTGGCGGCGATGCAGAGCGCCGACGGCCACGTCGACACCGGCACACTGCTGGACGGATCGACGGTCAACACGCGGCCCATTCCGCTCGACGCGCAGACGTGGAGCTCCCTGGCAACGCGCGACTCTCGCTACGGCACGGCACTCGACTGGACCCTCGGCAACCTGATCGCCACCGACGGGCCGTATCAGGGGGCATCGATCAGCGACGCCGATGTCTCGAAGGTGTGGTTCGAGGGGTCGAGCCATTTGGCACTGGCGCTCGAGCTTCGCGATGCCCCGGGCGACGCGGATCGGGTGGAATCGCTGCTGAGCAGCATCCGTCTCGGTCAGCGGGATGCGCCGAACGGCGACGGCAAGGGCATCGTCGCGACCTCGACCGACGGCCTCGACTCGGGCTTCGGCGATCTGTACTACGCCAGCCTGCACACCGGCGCGACGGCCTGGTACCTGCTCGCGGCGGCTGGGGACAATCCGTTCCGTCTTCCCGTCGCCCCCTGATCGTGAGGCGTCCGGCGGGTGCCATCGGGCCCGTCCCTCTCCGGCCGCGCTGCCTCGACATCATTCGGGGCCGATTCCGGCTGAGCGCGCGGATGCCGCGTGCACCGGGATCGGAAGCGCTGCGAAGGAACCGGCCGCGGGTCGGCGCGCGCGACCGCTGCTTACGCGGCGACGCGGGCGACGGCGGCGATGGCGCTGGTGAAGAAGTCGACCCCGTCGATGCCCGACCGCATGGCGGCCGCGGTGTCGGGGCCGAAGCCCGCCTCGGTGGCGTGCTCGGGGTGCGGCATGAGCCCCACGACGTTGCCCGCCTCGTTGGTGAGTCCGGCGATGTCGCGCAGCGAGCCGTTCGGGTTCACGCCCGCATAGCGGAACGCGACGAGGTTCTCGCCCTCGAGACGGTCGAGCGTCTCTTCATCGGCGATATACCCGCCGTCGGCGTTCTTCAGCGGGATCGTGATCTCCTGGCCGGTGCGGAACCGGTTGGTCCACGCCGTGTCGGAGTTCTCGACGATGAGCTTCTGATCGCGACGCACGAAGTGCTGGTGGTCGTTGCGGATCAGCCCGCCGGGCAGCAGGTGCGCCTCGACGAGCATCTGGAAGCCGTTGCAGATGCCCAGGATCGGCATGCCCTTCGCGGCAGCATCCTTCACCTCGCTCATGATGGGCGAGAGCGCTGCGATGGCACCGGCGCGCAGGTAGTCGCCGTAGCTGAATCCGCCGGGGAGGACCAGGGCGTCGACGCCCTCGAGGTCGTGCGAGCCGTGCCACAGTGCGACCGGCTCGGCGCCGGCGATGCGAACGGCGCGCTGCGCGTCGCGGTCGTCGAGCGAGCCGGGGAACGTGATGACCCCGATGCGCGTGGTCACTCGGTGACCTCGATGCCCACGACGTCTTCGATCACGGAGTTGGAGAGCACCTCGTCGGCGAGGCGACGGGCCTCGGCGAGGATCTCGTCGGTGACCTCGCCCTCGACGGCGAGCTCGAAGCGCTTGCCGATGCGGACATCGGAGAAGCCCTCGACGCCCAGACGGGAGAATGCGCCGGAGACGGCCTTCCCCTGCGGGTCGAGCAGTTCGGGCTTGGGCATGACGTCGACGACGATGGTGGGCATGAACGGCTCCGGGAGTCGCGGGCGGACGGGCGCGTCCAGTCTACCGGCTCGCGCGGGGCGCGCCCTCGCGGGTGACAGCTCTCACGCGTGGAAGACGGTGTGCAGGTCGCCGATCGCGTCGCGTCCGCCGAGTCCGTCGATCTCGAACAGCACCGAGATGCCGACCACGTCGCTGCCCAGGCGCTCGACCAGCTCGCGCCCGGCGGCGAGCGTGCCACCGGTGGCGAGCACGTCGTCGATCAACAGCACGCGGGATCCGGCGGGCAAGTCGTCGTGCATCTCGATGGTCGCGGTGCCGTACTCGAGGGCGTAGTCGACGGATGCCGAGGGGCGGGGCAGCTTGCCGGCCTTGCGGATCGGGATGAGACCCACATCCGCGGCGATCGCTGCGGCCCCGGCGAGGATGAACCCTCGGGCCTCGATGCCGGCGACCACGTCGAACTGGCCGGCGAACGGGGCGATGATCGCCTCGGTGGTGGCCTTCAACGCCTCGGCGTCGGCGAGCAGCGGCGTGATGTCGCGGAAGATGATCCCGGCCTCGGGGTAGTCCGGGATGCTGCGGATCAGCGATTCGGCGCGGACGAGGGCGGGGGAGAGTTCGGTGTCGGGCACCGGACAAGGGTACGCCGCGTTGCGGTGACCGGACGATTCACGGAGTGCCGGACGGTTCTCGGAGTGTTCGGAGCGGATCGTCCGTGATCCGTCACAGGATCCGCGAAGCGTCACCGACCGGTCGGGCTTGACACCGTGGGAGCGCTCCCATAGAGTCACTGGACAGTGCGTGGGAGCGCTCCCACAGAATTTTCCATGGGACTCTCACGCACCACCCCGAAAGCACCACCGCACGACCCACCACAAAGGAGTGAACTGTGAACACACGTGCCCGCAAGCGGATCCTGACCACCGCAGCCGTCGCATCCGTCTCGGCGCTGGCCCTCGCCGGCTGCGCCTCCGCCGACTCCGGCGACGCCGCAGCAGGCGACGAGAAGGTCACGCTGACCGTCACCACGTTCGGCACCTTCGGATACGACGACCTCTACGACGAGTACGAGAAGGCGAACCCGAACGTCACGATCGAGGCGACCAACATCGACACCGGCGGCAACGCCCGCACCGATGCGTTCACCAAGATCGCTGCCGGCTCGGGCCTCAGCGACGTCGTCGCCATCGAAGAGGGCTGGCTCGGCGCCATCATGGACGTCTCCGACACGTTCGTCGACCTGCGCGACTACGGCATCGAAGACCGCAAGGCCGACTGGGTCGACTGGAAGTACGGACAGGCGACGGATGCCGAGGGACGCGTCATCGGCTACGGCACCGACATCGGTCCGAGCGGCATCTGCTACAACGGAGCGGCCTTCGAGGCGGCAGGTCTGCCGAGCGACCGCGAGTCGGTCGCCGAGCTGCTGAACGGCGACTGGGACAACTACTTCGCGGTCGGCGCCGACTACACCGCCAAGACCGGCAAGGCCTGGTACGACCACTCGGGCTTCGTCTGGAACGCCATGGTCAACCAGCTCGACGAGGGCTACTACACGACCGACGGCGAGCTGAACGTCGAGGACAACGCCGAGCTCAAGGCGCGCTTCGAGCTGCTCGGTGCCGCGACCGAGGGCGGCCAGTCCGCTGCGGAGACCGCGTGGGACTGGAACGGCGGCAAGTCGTTCGTCGACGGCAGCTTCGCCACCTTCGTCTGCCCCGGCTGGATGCTGGGCGTGGTGCAGGGTCAGGTCGAGGCCGGCGGCGGCGACGCGTCGACCGGTTGGGACTTCGCCGACGTCTTCCCCGGAGGAGCGGCCAACTGGGGCGGTGCCTTCCTCTCGATCCCCGAGAGCTCGCAGCACAAGGAAGCCGCGGCTGAACTCGCCGACTGGCTGACGCAGCCCGAGCAGCAGGTCAAGCAGTCCGAGGCTGCGGGCAACTTCCCGTCGACCATCGGCGCTCAGGAGACGCTCTCGTCGGATGCCACCCCGAACGAGTTCTTCAACGATGCGCCCACCGGCGCGATCCTCGCCGAGCGCGCCAAGGGCGTCGTCGCCCAGTTCAAGGGCGCCGACGACTCGGTGATCCAGGAGAACGTCTTCGGCCCGGCCCTCAGCGGGCTCGACCGTGGAGACACCGACACCCAGGGTGCCTGGGATGCCGCGATCGCGCTCCTGAACGAGCTGGTCGACTGACCCTTCCGGTCGTTGAGCGAGACGAGAGACGCTCACCACGTTTCGTCTCGGTGCTTCGCTCCTCGCTCAACGACCGGGGCCTCTCTTCCGGTCGTTGAGCGAGACGAGAGACGCTCACCACGTTTCGTCTCGGTGCTTCGCTCCTCGCTCAACGACCGGGACCTCTCTTCCGGTCGTTGAGCGAGCACGGCGGAGCCGAGCGAGACGAAACGCGCTCAACGACCGAGGCCTCTCTTCCGGTTTTTGAGCGAGTCGAAACGCGCCACCCACACGAAGGAACCCTCATGACCCTCACAGCGGAACGCCGCGAGACGGCATCCGATGCGCCGAAGACGGATGCCGCCGGCCGGCGTCCCTGGCGGCACCGCCTCTCGCGGTTCGACCAGAACGCCTCGCCGTACTTCTACATCTCGCCGTTCTTTCTGCTCTTCGGGCTGGTCGGGCTCTTCCCGCTGCTCTACACGGTGTGGGTGGCCGTGCACGAGTGGGATCTGCTCAAGGGCCAGGGCGAGTTCATCGGTGCCGGCAACTTCGTCGAGATCCTCGGCGATGCGATGTTCTGGAACTCGATCTTCAACACGCTGAGCATCTTCCTGCTCTCGGCGATCCCGCAGCTCGCGGTGGCCCTGGTGATCGCGTACCTGCTCGACCGCGGCCTCCGCGCCCCGACGTTCTGGCGCATGAGCATCCTCATCCCGTTCGTCGTGACCCCGGTGGCCGTCGCCATCATCTTCTCGAGCATCTTCAACGAGGCCGACGGCCTGGCCAACAACCTGCTCAACCTGATCGGCATCGCCGACCAGCAGTGGAAGCACGACACCGCCCTGTCGCACATCGCGATCGCCGTCATGGTGAACTTCCGCTGGACCGGCTACAACGCCCTGATCCTGCTCGCCGCGATGCAGGCGGTGCCGCGCGATCTCTACGAGTCCGCCGCCCTCGACGGTGCGGGAGCCGCTCGCCGCTTCTTCTCGATCACGATCCCCACGATTCGCCCGACCCTGATCTTCGTGATCATCACGGCGACGATCGGCGGCCTGCAGATCTTCGCCGAGCCGCGACTGTTCGACGTCTCGACCGCCGGCGGCATCGGCGGCAGCGACCGGCAGTTCCAGACGACGGTGCTGTTCCTGTGGGAGCTCGCCTTCTTCCGTCGAGACCTCGGTGAAGCATCCGCTGTCGCGATCCTGCTGTTCCTGCTCATCGTCGGCATCGGCATCATCAATTTCTTGATCTCGCGACGCATCTCGACCGGGGATGCCCCCAAGAACCGCGCCGCCCGCCGCCGTGCACGCACCGCCACCGCGGCCGCCACGGCCGCTGCCACCACGACGATCGCCACCACGACCGAGGAGAACGCGCGATGACCGCCACTCAGGCGCTGAGCGTCCCCGAGAAGATCCGCCGCCGTCGAGGCGCCGTCGGCGGAAACGCCGGAATCGGCAGCCGCCCCGGATTCCTCACCTACGGCCTGCTCGCCGCGTTCATCATCGGCAGCGTCTACCCGCTGTGGTGGTCGGTCGTCGTGGCCAGCGGCACCAACGCCACCCGCGGCGAGACGCTGCCGCTGATCCCCGGCGGCAACTTCTTCGCGAACGCCGCCAAGGTGTTCGACGCGATCCCGTTCTGGCTGGCTCTCGGCAACTCGTTCCTCATCTCGGCGATCATCACGATCTCCGTCGTCACGTTCTCGACGCTCGCCGGCTACGCGTTCGCCAAGCTGCGCTTCAAGGGTCGCGACGGTCTGATGATCTTCGTGATCGCGACCATGGCGATCCCCACGCAGCTCGGCATCATCCCGTTGTTCATGCTGATGCGCGAGCTCGGCTGGACGGGCTCGATCGGTGCGGTCATCGTGCCGACGCTGGTCACGGCCTTCGGCGTCTTCTTCATGCGGCAGTACCTGGTCGACGTGATCCCCGACGAGCTGATCGAGGCCGCGCGCATGGACGGGGCCAACCAGTTCCGCACGTTCCTCACTGTGGGCATCCCGGCGGCCCGTCCTGCGATGGCGATCCTCGGCCTCTTCACCTTCATGACCGCGTGGACCGACTACCTCTGGCCGCTGATCGTGCTCTCCCCGCAGAACCCGACCCTGCAGACGGCGCTCAGCCAGCTGCAGTCCGGCTACTACATCGACTACTCCATCGTGCTCGCAGGCGCCGTGCTCGCGACCCTTCCGCTGCTCGTCCTGTTCGTCGTGGCGGGCCGGCAGCTGGTCAGTGGCATCATGGCCGGCGCGGTGAAAGGATGACCCCTATGACCCGCGCCTTCCCCCAGAACTTCCTGTTCGGTGCCGCGACAGCGGCGTATCAGATCGAAGGGGCGGCATTCGAAGACGGGCGCACCGCATCGATCTGGGATGCGTTCTGCAAGGTGCCTGGCGCAGTCATCGGCGGCGACGACGGCGATGTGGCGTGCGACCACTACCACCGCTATCCGCAGGACGTCGCGCTCATGAAAGAGCTGGGACTGCAGACCTACCGCTTCTCGACCTCGTGGTCGCGCGTCCGTCCCGACGGCGGCGCGGTCAACGCGAAGGGTGTCGACTTCTACGAGCGCCTCGTCGACGAGCTGCTGGCCGCCGACATCCTGCCGTGGCTGACGCTGTATCACTGGGACATGCCGCAGGCGCTGCAGGAGACCGGCGGCTGGACCAATCGCGACACCGTCTCGCGGTTCCTCGAGTACGCGGGCACGATGCATGACGCACTCGGCGACCGGGTGAACGTGTGGACCACCCTGAACGAGCCGTGGTGCTCGTCGTTCCTCTCGTACACCGGCGGCGAGCACGCGCCGGGGCACACCAGCGTCGCCGAGGGTCTGCTCGCAGCGCATCACCTGCTGCTCGCCCACGGCGAGACGGTGCGTGAGCTGCGCGGCCGTGACGCGAACCTCAACCTCGGCATCACGCTGAACCACACGGTCGCCGACCCGGCCGATCCCGCGAACCCGGCCGACGTCGACGCCGCGCGCCGCGTCGACGGCCAGTTCAACCGCTGGTTCCTCGACCCGATCTACCGCGGCGTCTACCCGGACGACATCATCAGAGACATCAGGGCCGTGGATGCCGATGCCGTGGCGCGCTTCACGGCTGCCGTGCACGACGGCGACCTCGATACGATCTCGCAGCGCATCGACACGCAGGGCGTGAACTACTACCACGGCGATCTGGTCTCGGGTGCGGCGCCGGCCGACGCCCCGGTCAGCGGGGGACCGGCGACAGAACGCCCCGGTCGCAGCCCCTACCCCTCGAGCGACGGCATCCATGCGGTCGAGCGCGGACTGCCGCGCACCGCGCAGAACTGGGAGGTGCAGCCCGAGGGGCTGACCCGCCTGCTGCAGCGGGTCTGGACCGAGTACGCCGAGCCCGCGAGCACCGTGCTCTACATGACCGAGAACGGCGCCGCCTATGACGACGTCGCGGTCGTCGAAGACGGCGAGACCCGCGTGCACGACGACGATCGCACCGAGTTCCTGCGTCTGCACCTCGGCGCGGTGCTCGACGCGGCGGATGCCGGGGTCGACGTGCGCGGCTACTTCTACTGGTCCCTGTTCGACAACTTCGAGTGGGCCTGGGGATACGACAAGCGCTTCGGGATCGTGCGGGTCGACTACGACACCCAGGAGCGGTCTCTCAAGGACTCCGGCCGGGAGTACGCTCGCATCATCGCCGCTCGCTCGCTCTGAGCCGGGCGCTGTCGAATCGCTCATCCGACCCGATATCTCCCCGGGGAAGGGGCAGATGAGCGATTCGAGACGCGAGGCGTGTCAGGACCGAAGGGAGTGCTGTGTCGTCACGAGCGACCATCGAAGAGGTGGCGTCGGCCGCCGGGGTCTCACGATCGACCGTGTCGCGTGTGGTGAACGGCTCCACCGCCGTGAGCCCGGAAGCCCTCGTCGCAGTGCAACGCGCCATCGAGGAACTCAGCTACGTGCCCAACCGTGCGGCACGCTCGCTCGCGTCCAGGCAGACCCACGCGATCGCTCTGATCGTTCCCGAAGACACCACCAGATTCTTCGGCGACCCCTTCTTCGCCGAGATCGTCGCGGGCATCACCGGCGCGCTACGTCGCTCGGACTACCTGCTCAACCTGCTCATCGCGAGCGACGACCCCGGCGACAAGATGACCAGCTTCGTGCGCAACGGCGGTGTCGACGGCGCGCTCATCGTGTCGCACCACACGAGTGACGCATTCATCGAGCGCGTGGCGGATGCGGTGCCCGTGGTCTGGGGCGGCCGCCCCACCCGATTCCGCGACGGCGACTACGTCGTCGACGTCGACAACGTCGCGGGCGCACGCACGGCGACGACGCATCTGATCGAGCGTGGGCGTCGGCGCATCGCGACGATCGGTGGGCCGGTGACGATGGTCTCGTCCGTCGATCGGGTGCAGGGATTCCGCGGTGCGCTGGCGGATGCCGGGCTGACGCCGTTCGCCGAAGAGGCAGGCGACTACAGCGAGGGAAGCGGAGCGGATGCCGCGCGGCGCATCCTCGCCGTCGGGCGCCCCGACGCGATCTTCGTGGCGAGCGACCTCATGGCGCGCGGGGCGATCACCGCTCTGCGCGGTGCCGGCATCCGGGTGCCCGAAGACATCGCGATCGTCGGGTTCGACGATTCATCCGTGGCGCTGAGCACCGATCCGCAGCTGACCACGATGCGACAGCCCATGTACGCCCAGGGCGAGGCGATGGCGGGCGTGCTGCTCTCGCGCCTGGAGGGCCGAGACCCCGAGCGCCTGACGATCCTGCCGACCGAGCTCGTGGTGCGCGCGTCGGCGTAGGCTTGGTCGAGCGCGGGTGCGGACCCCACGCCCCTCGGAGAGGCCCGCACCGCGTCGATGCCCGGTTACCCGAAACCGGGCTGGATGACGTCAGGCGTTCTCAGCCCCCGCTTAGCCTGAACGGTCATTCAACGACTAATATATAGGTTGGGCTTCGATTTTCGAAGTCGTCCGATTTCTGGGGAAGAGGACGAGAAGTGGCTTCATCAGAAGAGCGCAACCAGCAGGTGCGCGAACGGGCCCGCGAGAACATCCTCCTGTCGGCGATCGAGGTGTTCGGTGAGAAGGGCGTCGCAGGCGCCAGCATCGCCGAGATCACGAGGCGGGCAGGCGTGGCCCAAGGCCTCGCCAACTACTACTTCGGGTCCAAGGATCAGTTGATCAGCGCCGTGATCGATCGATGGTTCGAGGTGCTGGTCGAGATCCCGCAGCGACAGGGATCGCCCGACGACATGCTCGCGGGCATCATCGACGGGGTGCTCAGGGCCACCGGATTCGCTCTGCCCCTTCAGCGTGCGGTGCTCGCCGCGCAGCAGCAGCCCGACACCCATCGACTCTTCGCGGAGTCGGAGCAGCGGTTCGAGCAGCAGGCCACGGCGTCGGAAGAGATCGTGCGCGGGATCTTCCGCGAGCGTGGCGCCGATGATCCCGCGCTGGAGGAGATCATGCTCCGCAGCAACCTCGAGGGCATCGTGATCAAGTACGCCGTGTACGGCGATTCGTTCCCGCTCGAAGACGCACGCCGCTGGATGTACCGGGTCTATGACCTGCGCGAGCCCGAAGAACCGCTGCCGCTGGAAATCGCACCGCGTGATGCCGACGTCAGGCTGCGAGCGATCCGCGCGGTGCGTCCCGCCCACTGATCCCGTCGCGGCGGGTCATCCCAGCTCCATCCGGGCGAACGCGCCCAGCACGACGCGCTCCGACTGCACGAGATAGCGCTCGAGCTCTGCGGCGCCTTCCGCTGACCCGCGCGTGAGGAAGGTGTCGAGCACCGCGCGGTTCTTGCGGACGAACGGCTCGTGCAGCGATCGGGGGTCGTCGATCTTGAGGAACGCGAGTCGCAGCTCGGCCGCCAGGTCGCGATAGGTCCGCGCCAGTCGGGGGCTGTCGGCGAGCGAGACCAGGGCGACATGGAACGCCATGTTGGCGCTGCCCACCGCGCGCCAGGTCTCGGCGTCGTCGAGGACCGCGTCCTGGGCGGCTGCCTCTGCGGCGAGCACCGCATCCTGCATCTGCTGGACCGCGGGGTGCTCGGGTTCGGAATGCAGCAGCGCGGTGCATTCGATGATCCGTCGCGCGCGATAGATGTCGATCACGTCGGCGATCGACGGAGAGGCCACCGAGACGCCGCGGTGCGGCACGTGCTCGAGGAGCCCCTGCTCGGAGAGGGCGCGGAACGCCTCGCGCAGTGTGTTGCGCGCGACGCCGAAGTGCTCGGCGATGGCCGATTCCGACAGTCGTGAACCGGGCGCGAAGGCACCGTCGATGATCTGCTGTCGGAGCGCATCGGCGAGCATGCCCTGCTGGTTCATGCCTTCATCGTAGGCGGGAGCGACGACGGCATCATGCGAATGCAACTCCGTCGTAGCACAGCGGAAACAAAGTTGTTGAACAATATTGCTCGATCCGTTCTACACTGGGTGTCACTCGACACCCACCAACGACGATGGGAAATCCCCCGCAATGTCAGAGAACACCGCACCCCCGCTGTCCGCAGAAGACGAAGCCCGCCTCGCCGGAGCCAAGAGACGTGCAGGCCGCAGCGCCGTGATCGGCGCCATCTTCCTGATGGCCACCAGCGCGATCGGCCCCGGATTCATCACCCAGACGGCCACCTTCACCGCGACCATGGGGGCGGCGTTCGCCTTCGCGATCCTCGTGTCGATCCTCGTCGACATCGCGGTGCAGCTGAACATCTGGCGCATGATCACCTCCTCAGGCATGCGCGCCGGCGAGCTCGCCAACCGTGCCATCCCGTTCTCGGGGCACGTCATCGCCGTGCTCGTCGTGATCGGCGGCCTGGCCTTCAACATCGGCAACATCGCCGGTGGCGGCCTCGGCCTGAACGCGCTGCTGGGCATCGACCCCAAGCTCGGCGGCATGCTCACCGCGGCTCTCGCCATCATCATCTTCCTCATCAAGAAGGCCGGCCCGGTGATGGACATCGTGCTGGTCGTGCTCGGCATCGGCATGATCGTGATGACCGTGGTCGTCGCCGTCATCGCCCAACCGCCGATCGGCGAGGCGCTGCGGCAGACGTTCGCGCCGGATGAGCTCAACTTCGCCACCATCACCACGATCGTCGGCGGAACCGTCGGCGGATACATCACCTACTCGGGCGCCCACCGGTACCTCGACTCGGGTCACACCGGTCCCGAGCAGGCGGGTCCGGTGATGCGCGCCGCCGCGAACGGCATCCTCGTCACCGGCGTCATGCGCTACGTGCTTTTCCTCGCGATCCTCGGCGTGGTCGCCTCGGGCGTCTCGCTCGATCTGTCGAGCCAGGCCGCGAACCCGGCAGGACAGGCCTTCGGCGCCGTGCTCGGCGAGGCGGGGCTGCGCATCTTCGGCGCGATCTTCTGGGCCGCGGCCATCAGCTCGGTCATCGGCGCGGCGTACACGTCTGCGACCTTCCTCTCGACCTTCACGAAGAAGCTCCGGGGCGGGTGGTCCCTGCAGCTGGCGACCGTCGCCTTCATCGTCGTCTCGCTGATCGTCTACCTGTCGATCGGCACCGCGCCGGCTGCGATCCTCGTCTTCGTCGGCGGATTCAACGGGCTGATCCTTCCCATCGGCCTCACGGTCTTCATGTACATCGGCTGGTTCCGCCGCGACCTGCTCGGCTCGAAGAAGTACCCGATGTGGCTGCTCGTCGCAGGGACGCTCGTGACGCTGCTCACCTGGTACATGGGCATCGTCTCGGTCGGCCCGATCTTCGCCTTCCTCGGAATCGGAGCGTGACCCCATGACATCGATCGACCTGAACTCCGATCTCGGCGAGAACGTGCCCGACCGGGTGGTCAGCGACGACGAGAGCATGCTGCGCCTCGTCACGAGCGCGAATGTCGCGTGCGGATTCCACGCGGGCAGTCCCGAGGGCATCCGGTCGACGCTCGAGAGCGCCGTGGCGGGTGGCGTCGTGATCGGTGCTCACCCCGGCTACCGCGACTATGAGAACTTCGGTCGTACGAAGGTCGACATCGACTCTGCGACCCTGCAGGCGCATGTCGAGTACCAGCTCGGAGCACTGATCGGTCTCGCCTCTGCCGTCGGTGGCACGGTCTCGTATGTCAAGCCGCACGGAGCGCTCTACAACATGATCGCCCGTGATGAGCGTCAGTCGAAGGATGTGGTGGCGGCCATCCGCGCGATCGATCCGAGCCTCGTGCTGCTGGGCCTCGCCGGAGGTGTCGTGCTCGACGTCGCCGAGCGCGCGGGACTGCAGATCGCGGCGGAGGCCTTCGCCGACCGGGCGTATCAGCCCGACGGTCAGCTCGTCTCGCGCACCGAACCGGGCTCCGTGCTGCACGATCCCGCAGCCGTCGCCGAGCGCATGGTGCGCCTCGCCGGCGAAGGAGTGATCCGGGCGATCGACGGCACCGACGTCCCCGTCAGCGCGCAGTCGATCTGCGTGCACGGCGACAGCCCCGGATCGATCGCCATGGCCGCGGAGACCAAGCGGATGCTGCAGGATGCCGGCATCACGATCGCGCCGTTCGCGGGAGTCTGACGTGGTCGTTCTCGCCGCCGCAGAACAGCTCGCCGGCGCGCGTGCGGCGCGGGCCGCGATCCGGGCGGGGCACGCCGAGCCGACGAGCGGTGTCGCGGTCGGGCTGACGCAGGCGAACCTGATCTCGGTGCCGGCCGACTGGGCCTTCGAGACTCTGCTCTTCGCGCAGCGCAACCCGAAGCCGTGCCCCGTGCTCGAGGTCATCGAACAGGGCGAGGTGGAGTCGCGGCTCGCGCCGGGCAGCGACATCCGCACGGACATCGGCCGGTACCGCATCTGGCGTGACGGTGAACTGGTCGAAGAGATCGCCGACGCGACCGCGGCGTGGGCGGAGCATCCCGACCTCGTCTCGTTCCTCATCGGATGCAGCTTCACGTTCGAGGCGGGTCTCGTGCAGGCGGGCATCCCGATCCGCCACCAAGAGCTGGGTCGCAACGTGCCGATGTACCGCACCTCGGTGCCGTGCACCCCGGCTGGCCGGCTGAGCGGCGAGATGGTCGTGTCGATGCGGCCGATCCCGGCAGGGCAGGTGGCCGATGCCGTGCAGATCTCCGGCCGGACCCCTGCCGTGCACGGTGCCCCGGTGCACATCGGCGATCCGGCATCGCTCGGCATCGTCGACCTGGCCCGCCCCGATTTCGGCGATGCGCCCGAGGTGCGCGAAGGCGAGGTGCCGGTGTTCTGGGCCTGCGGCGTCACCCCGCAGGCCGCCATCATGGCCTCGAAGCCGCCGTTCGCGATCACCCACGCACCCGGCTACATGTTCATCACCGATGTGCCGGACGCGGAGTACCTGGTCTGATGCGCATCCTCACGGCATCCGACCATGCGCTTCTCGTCGAGGCGGCCGACCTCGATGAGGCGATGCGTCTCAACCTCGCCTGGGATGGGGTGCGCGGCGTGGTCGAGCGCATTCCCGGTGCCCGCACCGTGCTCGTGCGGTTCGATCCTCTCGTCGTCTCGGCCGCCGACCTCGCGGATGCGCTCTCAGCGACCGAGATCGACACGGCTCATCTACCCGCCACCGGCGAGGTCACCGTGCCGGTGCGCTACGACGGGGAAGACCTCGACGAGGCCGCATCCCTGCTCGGGGTGTCTGCCGCTGAACTCGTGAACCGCCACCTCGCCGCCGACTGGAAGGTCGCCTTCTCGGGCTTCGCTCCCGGCTTCGGCTATGTGGTGAGCAGCGACCCCCTGTTCGACGTGCCCCGCCGCTCGTCGCCCCGCACCCGTGTGCCGGCCGGATCCGTGGCCCTCGCTGGACAGTTCACCGGGGTGTACCCGCGCGAGAGCCCGGGCGGATGGCAGCTCATCGGTCGCACGGATGCCCTGATGTGGGACATCGACCGCGACCCGCCTGCACTGCTGTCGCCCGGCACGACCGTTCGGTTCGAGCAGGTGCGTGAGCAGGTCGTGATGTCGGAAAAGCCAGACGATCTCGCCGACGCGCGGCGCGTCACCGAGCGACACGCCGCCGCCGACGCGCTTGATCCGGGTTCTCCGGCCGCCGCCTCCGTCGAGATCGTGCGTCCGTCGATGCAGCTGCTGGTGCAGGATGCCGGCCGCCCCGGCTTTGCGGCGCTCGGCGTCTCGGCGTCCGGCGCGGCCGATCGTCGTGCGATGCGCGAGGCGAACCGTGCGGTGGGCAATACGAGCGGCGCCGCCGTGCTCGAGAGCGTCGGCGGTGCGGTGCTGCGGTTCCGCGGTGCCGGGGTCGCCGCCGTCACGGGCGCTG
This sequence comes from Microbacterium sp. AC145, assembly GCF_979258505.1. Taxonomy (NCBI): domain Bacteria; kingdom Bacillati; phylum Actinomycetota; class Actinomycetes; order Micrococcales; family Microbacteriaceae; genus Microbacterium; species Microbacterium sp. AC145. The sequence continues at coordinate 2,787,236 of NZ_OZ409859.1, read as the reverse complement.
TCGGGTCGCTCGACCTGATCGACGCCGATGGCGTGGCCCGTCGCGTCGCACATGGCGCGCCCTTCGCCACCGTCGACGGCGACGAGCTCACGCTCGGGCATCCGACCAGCGGGCTGCGCTACATCATCGCGGTCCGTGGTGGTGTCGCCGTGGACCCGGCGCTCGACAGTCGTGCGAGTGACACCCTCGCCGGGCTCGGCCCTGCTCCGCTGGCTGCAGGCGATGTGATTCGCATCGGCGACTCCGCACGGCACCCCGTCGAGCCGGATGTCGCACTGCGAACGCTTCCGGCATCCGGTGACGTCGTCGATCTCGAGATCACTCTCGGCCCCCGCGACGACTGGTTTACGGCCGCGGCACTCGAGACGCTCACCGGCCAGGAGTGGACAGTGACCCCGCGGTCGGACCGGGTCGGCATCCGACTCGAGGGCGCCGTGCCCCTCGAGCGATCCGTCAGGGGCGAGCTGCCCAGTGAGGGCGCCGTGACGGGGGCGATCCAGGTGCCGCCCGACGGTCAGCCCGTGCTGTTCCTCCCCGATCATCCGCTCACCGGCGGGTACCCGATCATCGGTGCCCTCACCGATCGCAGCCTCGATCTCGCCGGGCAGCTGCCGCCCGGCGTGCGCGTCCGTTTCACCGTCAAGGAGACCTCATGACCAAGGTGCTGATCGCGAATCGCGGAGAGATCGCCGTGCGCGTCATCCGCGCCTGCGCCGAAGCCGGCTACACGTCTATCGCGGTCTACGCTGACCAGGATGCCGATGCGCTGCACGTGCGGCTCGCCGATGAAGCCCTGGGCCTGGGCGGAGACACCGCTGCGGCGACGTACCTCTCGATCGAAGCGCTGCTGGACGCTGCGCAGAAGAGCGGCGCGGATGCCGTGCACCCCGGTTACGGGTTCCTCTCGGAGAGCGCGGAGTTCGCGCGGGCTGTCGAGGGCGCGGGCCTCATCTGGATCGGGCCGTCGCCCGACAGCATCGACGCGCTCGGCGACAAGATGACCGCGCGCCGGATCGCGCAGCGTGTCGGAGCGCCCCTCGCTGCCGGCACCGATCAGCCGCTGGCAGGCCCCGCGGAGGCCGTGGCCTTCGCCGAGGAACACGGACTCCCGATCGCGATCAAGGCGGCCTTCGGAGGTGGCGGCCGAGGACTGAAGGTCGTGCGTGAGCTGTCGGAGGTCGCGGATGCCTTCGAGGCCGCGACGCGCGAGGCCATCGCCGCGTTCGGGCGCGGGGAGTGCTTCGTCGAGAGGTTCCTCGAGAGTCCGCGCCACATCGAGGTGCAGGTGCTCGGTGACGGACACGGGGGCGTCGTGGTCGTCGGCGACCGCGACTGCTCGATGCAGCGCCGAAATCAGAAGCTCATCGAAGAGGCGCCGGCGCCGGGCCTGACGAGCGATCAGCGCACGCGGTTCCACGACGCGGCCAGGGCGATCTGCGCCGAGGTGCAGTACCGCGGTGCGGGAACCGTGGAGTTCCTCCTCGCGGCCGACGGCACGATCTCCTTCCTCGAGGTGAACACGCGGCTCCAGGTGGAGCACCCGGTCACCGAAGAGGTCACCGGCACCGATCTCGTGCGCGAGCAGTTCCGCATCGCCTTCGGCGAAGGCATCTCGTTCACCGAGACGCCCGTGCCGTCAGGGCACGCCTTCGAGTTCCGCATCAACGCCGAAGACCCGGGTCGTGGCTTCCTGCCGAGCCCCGGTCGGGTGGAGTCGCTGCGGATCCCCGGCGGACCCGGGGTGCGCTGGGACAGCGGCATCGAGGCGGGCGACGTCGTGCAGCCTGCCTTCGACTCGATGATCGCGAAGCTCGTCGTGCACGCCGACAACCGCGACGCGGCGCTCGTGCGCGCGCGTCGGGCGCTGCGCGAACTCTTCGTCGAGGGCCCGGCCACCGTCATCCCGTTCGATCTGCTCGCGCTCGACGACGAGGCCTTCGCCACCGAGACCTTCGCGGTGCACACCCAGTGGATAGAGAGCACACTGCTGCCGCGTCTCGAGCCGCAGCTGCGACCGGCTCCCGTATCGGATGCCGCCCTCCAGCGCTTCCCCGTCGAGATCGATGGACGCAGGGTCGTGCTCGGACTCCCGATCGCGCTGCTCGCTGGGCTCGGCGGGCTGGCGGATGCCGGGGCAGCGGCGCCCGCATCCGATCCGTCCGAGCTGCGTTCTCCGGCACCCGGAACGCTCGTGCGCTGGCTCGCTGACGACGGGTCGAGCGTCGCGGCGGGCGATCCGGTCGCCGTGCTCGACGCGATGAAGATGGAGACCACGGTCACCGCTCACCGTGACGGCACCCTGTCGCACCGGGCGGAGCTCGCCGCCTCGATCGCGCCCGACACGGTGCTCGCACTCATCGCCTGAGAGCGGGTCGATCGCTGAACACGATCCTCGGCCGAACGCAGAGATCCCGGATGCCGCAGCGGCAGCATCCGGGATCTCTGTGTTCATGAGTCGATCGTGATTACGCGGGGTCGCCACCCAGCGGGCCCACGGCCTCGAGCGGGCGAGGGTCGTCGGCTCCGGTCTTGCGCGCGCGGGCGATCGCGTTGCCCACGTGGTAGATCAGGAGAGCTGCGACCGTGCCGAGCACGATGCCGCCGAAGGTGAAGTCGCCGAGCTGCATCGAGAAGCCGGCGATGCCGATCACCAGCGAGACGGCCGCGGTGTACTGGTTGACCGGGCGCGAGAAGTCGACCTTGCTGTCGACCCAGATCTTGATGCCGATGATGCCGATCAGGCCGTAGAGCGCCGTGGTCGCTCCGCCGAGCACGCCCGCGGGGATCGAGTTGAACACCTCACCGACCTTGGGCGAGAACGCCAGCAGGATCGCGAAGAGACCGGCGACCCAGTAGACCGCGGTCGAGTAGACGCGGGTCGCGGCCATGACGCCGATGTTCTCGCCGTACGTGGTCGTGCCCGAGCCGCCGAAGCCACCGGCGATCGTGGTGGCCACGCCGTCGGCGATCAGAGCGCGACCCGTGTGCTTGTTGATCGCGGGGTCTTCCGTCATGGTCGCGACACCGCGCACGTGGCCGACGTTCTCGGCGACGAGCACCAGGACGACGGGCAGGAACATCGCGATGGTCGACCACGTGCCCGGTTCCACGAAGTCGGGGAGCTGGAACTCGGGAAGGCCGATCCAGGGTGCATCCGCGATGAGCTCTGCCGGCGTCTTGCCTCCGCGCAGCGCGTTGGGCACGTCGAACGACCCGGTGAAGGCGGCGTAGATGAAGCCGACCGCGACGCCGAGGAAGATCGAGATGCGGCCGAGGAATCCGCGGAACAGCACCGCGAACAGGATGATCGCGACGAGCGTGATGGTCGCAGTGACCGGGTCGAGCTGGAAGTTGTTCCACGCGGTGGGGGCGAGGTTGAAGCCGATCAGGGAGACGATCGCGCCGGCGACGACCGGAGGCATGAGTGCGTCGACCCAGCGGAGGCCCGCGAACTGCACGACCAGACCGACCACGGTGAGCAGGATGCCGACAGCCACCACGCCCGCGAGTGCCGAGCCTGTGCCACCCGCGGCGACCGCAGCGGTGATCGGCGCGATGAATGCGAACGACGAACCGAGGTAGCTGGGCAGCTGGTTCTTCGTGATCAGCAGGAAGATGAGGGTGCCGAGACCGCTGAACAGCAGGGTCGTCGAGACCGGGAAGCCGGTCAGGGTCGGCACGAGGAACGTGGCGCCGAACATCGCGACGACGTGCTGGGCGCCGATCGCGATCGTCGCGGGCCAGTTCAGGCGCTCATCGGGCTTGACGACGGCGCCGGGTTCGACCGTGCGGCCGTTTCCGTGGGTCTTCCACAGGGGCATGCGGGCTCCTCAGGATCTTTTCGGGGGGAGTGGGAGTGCTGGAGCAACACTATCGATCCCTGAGTGTTCCCTGGATGCCGGGGTCGGCGGAGCCTCACGGCTTCTCCCGGTCGTTGAGCGAGCCCGGCGGAGCCGAGCGAGCCGAAACGCGGCTTCGATGCGAGATCGGCTCGCGACGTTTCGTCTCAGTCGACTTCGTCGTCTTCGCTCAACGACCGTCGTCCTCCGGTCGTTGAGCGAGCACGGCGCAGCCGAGCGAGAGCGACCCTCAGGCCCCGAGTCGCTCGATCAGCTCGCGGTAGCGGTCGGCGGTGCGCTCGACGATGTCCTCGGGGAGAACCGGCGGCTCGCCCTGCTTGTCCCAGTGGGAGGCCAGCCAATCGCGCACGATCTGCTTGTCAAAGCTCGCCATCCGCTCCGTCGGGGTCGTGCCGGTGCGCCAGGCCTCAGCGTCCCAGAAGCGCGAGGAGTCGCTCGTGAGCACCTCGTCGGCCAGATGCAGGATGCCCTCGGCATCCGTCCCGAACTCGAACTTGGTGTCGGCGAGGATCAGCCCCTTCTCCTCGGCGATCGCCGCCGCGCGCGTGTAGAGCGCGATCGACACGTCTCGGAGCTCGGCCGCACGCTCGGCGCCGACGAGCTCGACGGTCTGCTCGAAGGTGATGTTCTCGTCGTGCTCGCCCATCGGCGCCTTGTAGGCGGGGGTGAACAGCGGCTCGGGCAGGCGGTCGCCGTTCTGCAGGCCGGCGGGCAGCGGGATGCCGCAGACGGTGCCGCTCTCGGTGTACTCGGCCCACCCCGAACCGGTGATGTAGCCGCGTACGACGCATTCGACCGGCAGCATCTCGAGCGACTGCGCGAGCATGGCGCGGTCGGCGACGCTCGCGGGGATCTCTCCCTCGGCGAGGTGGTTGGGGACGTCAGCGAGCTGGCTGAACCACCAGCGGCTCAGGCGCGTGAGCAGGGCGCCCTTCTGGGGGATGCCGGGAGACAGCACGAAATCGAAAGCACTGACGCGGTCGGACGCGACCACGAGGATGCGGGTGTCGGCGGCGTCTTCCGAGGCATACAGGTCGCGGACCTTGCCCGAATAGATGTGGCGCCAGCCGGGGATGGTCTGTGCGGTGCTGTCCGAAGGATTGCTCACCCGCCCATTATCCCGGTTGGTCGAGGTCGCGCGAGATCCGAGCGATCACCGGCCGTGAATCCCGGTGCGTGTCAAGGCCCGATGCGGATGCCCGTCGATCGGCGAGGCTCGACCCGAGACGATCGGAGATGGCATGACGAAGGATCTGTCCACGGGTGACCGGGTGAGTTGGAACACGTCCCAGGGGCGCACGCAGGGGACGGTCGAGGAGAAGAGGACGAAGGACTTCCGGTTCGCCGGGCAGAGCTTCACGGCCTCCGAGGATGAGCCCGCGTACATCGTGACGTCGGAGAAGAGCGGTGACAAGGCGGCGCACAAGGGGTCGGCGTTGAGGAAGCTGAGCAGCTGAGTGCCGTCATCGTCCGAGACCCGAGTGTCGGTGGGGCTGTCTAGCGTGGACACGTGACTGACACCTTCACCGACCGGCTGCGACTGTCGCGCGCTGTTCCCACCGATCTCGACGCCGTGTTCGCCATCCAGAACGATCCCCGCGTGTGGACGCACTATCCGACGCTCAGGCACACCGACCCTGCTCAGACCGTCGAGATGATGCATCGCTGGGAGCGCAGTTGGACGGAGGCGGGCCTCGGGTCCTGGGTGGCTCGCCTGCGCGAGACGGATGAGGTGATCGGCAACGGCGGGTGCACCCTTCTCGGGGGAGAGGTGTGGAACATCGGCTACCGGATCGCAGCCGACCATCACGGCCGAGGTCTGGCGACAGAGCTGGCTCGGGCCGGAGTCGAGGAGGCGACATCGATCGCGCCGGATCGCCCGGTGATCGCCTACCTCGTGGAGCACAACCGCGCCTCCGCTCGCGTCGCCGAGAAACTCGGCCTCGAACTCGTGCATCGGGCACCGGATGCAGGCAACCCCGACCCCTCGGTGATCAGGCTCGTCTACGCGGACCGGGAACTCACACCCGCCCAGCTCGCGGCCGCCCTGCGGTAGACACGCCCGCGCCGGCGACCGCCTTGTCGTGGACGGAGCGCAGGCGTATAGTCCACATGGACTATTTCGAACGGAGCCATCTGGGGAGGGGCCGATGCAGCGACTGACCCCGATGGGCGTGATGATCCTCGCGTTGTTGCGCGAAGGCGACATGCACCCGTACGAGATGGTGCGGCTCATGCGCGCTCGCCGCGACGAACGCCTGCTCGTGATCACGAACGGCACGCTCTATCACACGGTCGGACGACTCCAGCGAGCCGGACTCCTCGATGAAGTGGGCATCGATCGTGAGGGCAACCGTCCCGAGCGCACCACGTACACGCTCACGGATGCCGGCCGCGAGGCGCTCCTCATCTGGTTGCGTCAGGAGTTGTCGGCGATCGACCGGCCGTCGGAGTTCCGGATCGCGCTCGCCGAAGCGCACAACCTCGAACGTGCGGACACGATCGTCTGCCTGCGCGCGAGACGCGCCGCCCTCGATGAGGGTCACGGGCTGCACCGTGACGGGCTGATCAGCGCTCGAGCCGAGGGGGCGCCCGAGCAGGTGCTCGTCGAGTTCGAGCGCCAGGAGGTGCTGCTCGATGCGGAGCTGCGCTGGATCGACTCGCTGATCGACCGACTCGAGGCCGAGGAGTTCCCCTGGGGGCCCTCCGCTTTCGACTACTCAGACCGCTACCGCGCACAGCGAAAGGCTGCACAGCAATGACCGAACCCCGCCAGAAGTCGGGTCCCGACACCGGCACCTTCGCCGCCGGGCACCGCCCGGCCAGCCCCTGGCCCGCACTCTGGGCGCTTGTCATCGGCTTCTTCATGATCCTCGTCGACACGACGATCGTCTCGGTCGCGAACCCCGCGATCAAGGCCGCCCTCGACCCGACCACCAACAACCTCGACAACGTGGTGTGGGTCACCAGCGCCTACCTGCTCGCCTACGCCGTGCCGATCCTGATCACCGGACGACTCGGCGACCGATTCGGGCCGAAGAACATCTATCTGATCGGTCTCGCCGTCTTCACGCTCGCGTCGCTCTGGTGCGGGCTCTCGGACTCGCTCGAGATGCTCATCGCCGCTCGTGCCGTGCAGGGACTCGGCGCCGCATTCATGACGCCGCAGACCATGGCCGTGATCACGCGCACCTTCCCGCCCGAGCGTCGTGGGGCGGCGATGGGCCTGTGGGGCGCGACCGCCGGTGTCGCCACGCTCGTCGGCCCCCTCGTCGGCGGTCTGCTCGTCGACGGCTTCGGCTGGGAGTGGATCTTCTTCGTCAACATCCCGGTCGGAATCGTCGCGTTCGTGCTGGCCTGGCGTCTCGTTCCGAAGCTCGCCACCAGCCCGCATCGCTTCGACCTCGTCGGAGTCGTGCTGAGCGCGGTCGCGCTCTTCCTCCTGGTCTTCGGGCTGCAGGAGGGCGAGAAGTTCGACTGGGGTGTCATCTGGGGGCCGATCTCGGTGTGGACCCTCATCATCGCGGGCCTCGTCATGCTCACGCTCTTCATCGTGCAGCAGGCGCGCACCCGCAGCGAGCCTCTCGTGCCGCTCGACCTCTTCCGGGATCGCAACTTCTCGGGAGCGAACGTCGCGATCGCCGCGGTCGGTTTCACGGTGACGAGCATGTCGTTGCCGATGATGTTCTTCCTGCAGACGGCGCGAGGACTCACCCCGACCGAAGCGGCGCTGCTGCTGATCCCGATGGCCGTGCTGTCGGGCGTGCTCGCCCCCGTCGCCGGCAAGCTGCTCGACCGGATCGACCCTCGCATCATCCTGATCCCGGGTCTGCTGTGCGTCATCGTCGCGCTCGTCTGGTACTCGGCGCTGATCAACATGGACACCCCCATCTGGATGTTCCTGATGCCGTCCGCGCTGATGGGCATCGGCAACGCGGGCATGTGGGGTCCGCTCGCGACCACCGCGACCCGCAAGCTGCCTCCGCGCCAGGCCGGTGCCGGTGCGGGCATCTACAACACGACCCGCACCATCGGATCGGTGATCGGCTCGGCATCCATCGCCGCGTTCATGCAGTCACGTCTCGAGGCGAACCTGCCCGGTCTCGCCGACGCTCCCTCGGGCATCAGCGGTGGCGGGTCGCTGCCTCCGCAGGTCGCCGAGGGCTTCGCTGCCGGCATGTCGCAGGCGATCCTGCTGCCGGCCTGCGTGATGGTCATCGCTCTCATCGCCTCACTGTTCCTCGGGCGCTACGACAAGGCGGATGCCGCGGCCGCCGGACCGGCGGAGGCACCCGCGCCTGCGGCATGACTCACGCCTGACGACGAGCCGGGTCGGGTACCGATTCTGCTTCTACAGCAACGAGGGATCGGAGCCGCCGCATGTGCACGTGGAGCATTCCGGAATGACTGCCAAGTTCTCGCTTGCGCCCGTAGAATCGGCAGCAAGATCGAGGTTCAACGACGATGAACTGCGTGTCCTGCAACGCCTCGTCGAGCGTCATGGTGATCGTTTCGAGGAGGCGTGGCATGAGCATTTCGGTGGATGATGCGATCGCCGTCGATGTGTCCATCGACGAGCATGAGATGCGCGTGCGCATCAGAGACGGCCGGACCATCAGTGCACCTCTGGCGTGGTTCCCTCGACTCGCGAACGCGAGCGTCGCGGATCGTGCGGACTGGCGATTGATCGGTTCCGGAGAGGGGATCCACTGGACCCGCCTCGATGAGGATGTCTCGACCGCTGGACTCCTGCGCCGACACTGACCGGTTTTGCGACAGACGGCCCCGGTGTGATGTCATCTGGCGATGACGATCGAGCTCATGAGGCCCACCGCAGATCTGTTCGATTCCTGGGCAGCCGCAGTCGCCGAGTTCGGTGACCGGCACATCGACGGGTCGGGTCTGCAGGCGCCGGTCACGCCGGACCGCGCGACGCTCGACGCGCTGATCGAGAAGTCGAGGCTGCTCGCCGACACGTCGGTACAGCTGTCCGAAGGCCTCGTGCACAACGACCTGTACTGGGTCGTGGATGCCGGCGAGGTCGTCGGCTTCCTCTCGTTCCGGCATGAGCTCAACGACTACCTGCGCCTGGTGGGCGGGCACATCGGCTACTCGGTGCGGGAGTCACGTCGCCGCCAGGGCTACGCGGCGGCCGCGCTGCGGCTCGGACTCGACCGTGCGCGCGAGATCGGACTCGAGCGCGTGATGGTGACCTGCGACGACGACAACGTCGGGTCCTTCCGCACGATCGAAGGCGCCGGAGGCGTGCTGCACGACGTGAGCGATCAGTCGGAGCGCGGCCACGCCATGCTGCGCCGCTACTGGATCACGCTCTGACGCCGAGTCCGTGAACCGACCTCGGCGCACGGCGACACGCCGTCGCCGGTTAGGGTTGATGGTCGACGACCATCCCGGTGGCAGCATCCTGTCGCCCATCCGATCCGAGGAGCATCCGTCGTGATCCGAAATCCCTCTTCTGCGTCTGCGCGTCTGCGCACTCTCGGACGCACTGCCGGGGCGATGGCGCTCACGGCGTTCATCGCGGCCGGCGCGCTGCTCGGTGGAGCGTCCGCCGCCACCGCGGCCGACGACTCCGAGACCTACGTCATCGGCACCGACACGACTTTCGCGCCGTTCGAGTTCACCTCTCCGGACGGTGATCTCGTCGGCATCGACATGGATCTGCTGCGCGCGATCGCAGAGGACCAGGGCTTCGAGGTCGAGATCCGTCAGCTCGGTTTCGACGCGGCGCTGCAGGCTCTGCAGTCGAATCAGGTCGATGCCGTCATGGCCGGCATGTCGATCACCGATGAGCGTCAGCAGATCTTCGACTTCAGCGATCCGTACTTCACCAGCGGCATCCAGCTGGGTGTGCTCGACGCGAGCGACATCGAGTCGCTCGACGACCTCGACGGCGAGACGGTCGCGGTCAAGACCGGCACTCAGGGGCAGACCTTCGCCGAGGAGAACCAGGACGAGTACGGCTTCCGAGTCACGCCCTACTCCGACACGACCGACATGGTCGACGCCGTCAAGGCCGGACAGGCAGTGGGCTACTTCGAGGACTTCCCCGTGCTCGCCTACGGCATCCAGCAGGGATCCGGCTTCCGCCTCGTCGGCGATCCGGAACTCGGCGGCGAGTACGGCTTCGCGGTCAACAAGGGGCAGAACCCCGACCTGATCGAGAAGTTCAACGAGGGGCTCGCGAACCTCCAGGCATCCGGCGAGTATGACGAGATCGTCGACACCTACCTCGCCGGCGGTGAGGAGACCACGCAGGCCACCGACATCTTCTCGGTCGCCGTCAAGTACTGGCCGGCGCTGATGGAGGGCCTGTGGCTCACCATCCTCGCGACGCTCGTCGCCCTCGTCGCGGCGTTCATCCTGGGCATCGTCTTCGGTTTCGGACGCATCTCGAAGTTCCTGCCGTTCCGATGGCTCGCGACCGCGTACGTGTTCGTCTTCCGCGGCACACCCATCCTCGTGCAGGCGTTCTTCGTGTTCTTCGCCATCCCGCAGCTGTTCCCCGGCCTCACGTTCAACCCGTTCGTCGCCGGGGCCATCACGCTCTCGCTGAACACGGGTGCGTACATGACAGAGATCATCCGTGGCGGCATCCAGGCCGTCGATCCGGGCCAGAACGAGGCCTCGCGGTCGCTGGGCCTCGGTCACTGGAAGACCATGCAGAAGGTCGTGCTGCCGCAGGCGTTCCGCATCATGATCCCGTCGTTCGTGAACCAGGGCATCATCACCCTCAAGGACACGTCGCTGATCAGCGTCATCGGCCTCGCCGAGCTGACGTTCGTGTCGCGTCAGATCATCGCCTCGACGTACCTGTCGGCTCAGGTGCTGACCATCGTCGCCATCATCTACTTCGTCGTGATCACGCTGCTGACGCTGCTCGCGAACCGCCTGGAGAGGAAGTTCAACGCATGAGCAAGATCGAGGTCAGAGACCTGCACAAGTCGTTCGGCGACAACCACGTGCTCAAGGGCATCGATCTGACGGTCGACGACGGCGAGGTCGTCGCGGTCATCGGTCCGTCGGGCTCGGGAAAGTCCACCCTGCTGCGCTGCCTCAACAAGCTCGAGGAGCCGACCTCGGGTCAGGTCGTCATCGACGGCGTCGACCTGACCGACAAGAGCGTCAAGCTCGATGAGGTGCGCCAGCGCATCGGCATGGTGTTCCAGCACTTCAACCTGTTCCCGCACATGACGGTGCTCGAGAACATCACGCTCGCTCCGGTCGAGCTCGGCAAGCTGTCGAAGGCCGAGGCGAAGGAACGTGCGCTGGGTCTGCTCGACCGCGTGGGCCTCGCCGAGAAGGCGGATGCGAAGCCGGCATCCCTCTCGGGCGGTCAGAAGCAGCGCGTCGCGATCGCCCGTGCGCTGGCGATGGATCCCGAGATCATGCTGTTCGATGAGGCCACCAGCGCCCTCGACCCCGAGATGGTCGGCGAGGTGCTGCAGGTCATCCGCGACCTCGCCTCCGGCGGCATGACGATGGTGCTCGTGACGCACGAGATGGGCTTCGCCCGCGAGGTCTCGGGTCGCACGGTGTTCATGGATGCCGGTGTCGTCGTCGAGGAGGGGCCGCCCGCCGAGCTGTTCGGCGCTCCGAAGAACGACCGCCTCAAGGACTTCCTCTCGAAGGTGCTCTGACAGGTTTCCCATGTCGAAGGCCCCCACCCGGTGTCGGGTGGGGGCCTTCGTCGTCTCTGGGGGCGTCGTACTCGGCGGAGCGGACCCGGACTACTCGGCGACGCGCGCGGCGATGTCGGTGCGGAAGTGCGATCCGTCGAGCGTGATGCGGCCGATCGCCTCGTAGGCGCGGTCGCGGGCGGTGCGGAAGTCCGATGCCACGGCGACGACGTTCAGCACGCGTCCGCCGGTTGCGATGAGGGATCCGCCGGGGGCGTCGGGGCTCGCGGTGGCCGCGTGCACGAGGCGCACGCCCTCGACGGCAGCGGCCTCGGCCAGGCCCTCGATCGGGCGTCCGGTCTGCGGCGCCTCGGGGTAGCCCTCGCTCGCGAGCACGACGGTGATGGCGACGTCGTCGCTGAAGACCGGCTCCGGCTGGTCTTCGAGAGTGCCGGATGCCGCGGCGAGCAGCAGTTCCGACAGCGGCGTCACGAGGCGAGGCAGCACGATCTGCGTCTCGGGGTCGCCGAAGCGGGCGTTGAACTCGATCACGCGCACGCCGGCGGGGGTGAGGATGAGGCCGGCGTAGAGCAGTCCGATGAACGGGGTGCCCTCGCTGTCGAGCTGGCGGATGACGGGGAGTGCGACATCGCGCGTGACCTCGTCGACGAACGCCTGCTCGCTGCCGAACTGGTCGGCGAGCCACGGCAGGGGAGAGTACGCGCCCATTCCGCCGGTGTTGGGGCCCGCGTCGCCGTCGAGTGCACGCTTGAAGTCCTGCGCGGGGCTGAGTGCACGCACCGTGTCGCCGTCGCTCAGGAAGAACAGCGAGACCTCGGGGCCCGAGAGGAACTCCTCGATCAGCACCGGGCCCGAAGGCAGGTAGTGCTCGGCATGGGCGAGCGCGTCTGCGCGGTCGGAGGTCACGATGACGCCCTTGCCGGCTGCCAGCCCGTCGGCCTTCACGACGTACGGGGCGCCGAGCTCGTCGAACGCGGCCTCGACCTCTGCGGTCGTGGTGGCGCGAACTGCGCGACCGGTGGGAACGTCCGCGGCATCCATGATCCGCTTCGCGAACGACTTCGATCCCTCGAGCTGAGCCGCGGCCTTGCCGGGACCGAACACCGGGATGCCGTGGGCGCGCAGCACATCGGCGACACCGGCGACCAGCGGAGCCTCGGGGCCGACGACCACGAGGTCGACAGCATGCTCGTTGGCGAAGGAGGTCACCGCAGCGCCGTCGAGCATGTCGAGGGTGACCGGCGTCGCGTCCTGCGCGATGCCGGCGTTGCCGGGGGAGACGAAGATCTCGTGCTCCGCCTCTTCAGCTCGCAGAGCGAGGATGATCGCGTGCTCACGGGCACCGGAACCGAGGACGAGAATCTTCACCCGTCCAGACTACCGACGCGGGCCGCGGGGTTTCGGCGGTGAGGCCCCCGGTCGGCTCACAGCGTTTCGTCTCAGGCGACTTCGTCGTCTTCGCTCAACGACCACCTGCCGGTGAGCGAGCGAAGCGAGTCGAAGTGACGAAAACGCGCGACGGGGCGAGGTCAGAGCGCGATCGGGCGTTCGAGCGACCGGTCCCACGCCACCGTCCACCCGGTCGCGTCGAACAGCGCGTCGAGCACCATCGCGGTGAAACCCCAGACGATGGTGCCGTCGACATCGAACGCGGGGCCCTTCCAGGTGCGGCCCATGCGGCTGAGCGTCGAGGTGAATCGCGTCGAGGGGTCGAGCAGCTGCGCCACAGGCACACGGAAGACCTCGACAGTCTCGGCATGGTCGACCGCCGCGACCTGCGACGGCGAACGCCACCAGCCCAGCACGGGCGTCACGAGGTGGTTGCTCGCGGCGAGCGGGAGTTCGGCGAGGGTCGCGAGCACGTCGACACCCGCGGGGTCGAGTCCGGTCTCCTCCTGCGCCTCGCGGAGGGCCGTGGCGACGGCATCCGCATCCTGCTCCTCGCGTCGTCCGCCGGGGAACGACACCTGGCCGGGATGCGACGAGAGGGTGGCGGCGCGACGCTGCAGCAGCACGTCGAGGTCGGCTGCGACGGTCAGCTCGTCGGTCTGCGCCGGGATGCTGTCGAGCCGCCCGAACAGCACGAGCACGGATGCCGGATGCGCGCTGCCGACGACCGGAGGGAACGGTCGTGCCCAGGCGTCGGTGCGCCGGGCAGCGGCGAGCAGCTCGGCGCGTGCGCCGTGCAGAGTGTCGGGATTCTGGCTCATCGACTCGAGCCTATGCCCGCTGTGACCCCGCCGGTCGGCCCGGCGTACTCTGGGGTGCATGCCCTCTCGCAAGATCGACATCGTCGACGGCCGCGCCGCTCTCGACGCGGTGCGCACAGCCGAGGCCGCGGGCGAGAAGCCGCAGCGCACAGCGCTCGCGACGACGGTGCGGTACCTCTTGCAGCTGCTCGACGAGAAGGCGCCGGGCAACAGTGTCGAGGTGCGCGTGCCGCCGTTCGGCGCAGTGCAGGTCATCCAGGGGCCGCGTCACACCCGGGGCACTCCGCCCAATGTCGTCGAGATGGACCCCGCCACCTGGATCGCCGTCGCGACGGGTGCGGAGCACTGGGCGGATGCTGCGGCATCCGGTCGCATCAGCGCGTCGGGCACCCGCGCCGACCTCGCGGACGTGCTGCCGTTGCGTCCCTGACAGCGTCCGCGCAGAGCCGCATGCGGCACGCATGCATCGGTGGGACAATGGAGGCATGTCCTCCCACGATTCCTCCGAGACGGTCGAGGCGACCGTTCGCCGCGTGCCACGATTCGGCGTGTTCATGGGCATCGGGGTCGTGCTCGGCGTCATCGCCGCGGGCATCCTCACGATGGTCGGCAGCTACGAGCCCTCCGAGGCCGTGAACGTCGTCTACCCTCCCGGCCAGGTGTTCGGGTTCCTGCTGCTGTGGACGGTGCCGATCGGTATCGCGCTCGCCAGCGTGGTCGCGCTGATCCTCGAGCGCACCTCCCGCCGCCACGATCACGTGGTGCGCGTGCAGCACGAGACCATCATCGAGAACGACTGACCTCAGGCGCGATCACGCCAGTTCGGCGATGATCGGCCGGATCGCCGCGTCGAACGACACCACGTCGCGCCGCAGCCCGTCGGTGACGGCCACGGTCAGCGCCCCGATCCACCAGATGCCGCGCTGTGAGAACGGCAGCACCTGCACGTTCAACTCGAACGAGTGCGCCCGACGGCCGACATCGCGCTCGAACTCGGCGATGGCGCTGGCGTACGCACGATAGGCCTCGCCGCCGATGGTCCCGCTGCCCGAGCGGGTCGCGATCGAGCTGCGGATCGACGACACATACCGGTCGTGCGCGACGCGGGCGAAGTGCAGGGCCGATTCCGCGTGCGGCACGATCGCCGCTGCCAGCTGCTCCGCGCCGGATGCGGGAAGGGCGACCAGCGTGTCGAATCCGTCGATCAGTTCGAGCGGAACGCCCGAGGGATGCGCGCGCGGCTCGATCGTCATGTCCCAGTAGTCGCGCCACTGCTTCTCGAGCTCGGGGGTGACCTCGACGGCATCCGGCGCTCTGACCGGCAGATCCCGCAGGCTGGGGAGGTCTTCGGGGGCGCGGATGCCCAGCGATTGGCGCAGCGCGAGCGCGACGAGCACCGGAACGCTCGCGTCTTCGCGGATCAACCACTGCGGCTTGTCGGCCATGGCCCCATCGTAGGAGATGCGGGGAGGGGAAAGGGGGCCTCGCTGGGCGGTAGGCTGGGGGCGTGGCTGCCTCCCCCACCAATCCCTATTCCGAAGCCGGCGTCGATACCGCTGCAGGCGATCTCGCCGTCGAGCTGATGAAGTCTTCCGTGCGCGCGACGCACGGCCCTGAAGTGCTGGGCGGTGTCGGCGGTTTCGCCGGCCTGTTCGACGCGAGTGCACTGCGCGACTTCCGTCGCCCGCTGCTCGCGACCAGCACCGACGGAGTCGGCACGAAGGTCGCCATCGCGCAGGCCATCGACAAGCACGACACGATCGGTCAAGACCTGGTCGGCATGGTCGTTGACGACATCGTCGTGGTGGGTGCCAAGCCGCTCTTCATGACCGACTACATCGCCTGCGGCAAGGTCTTCCCGCAGCGCATCGCCGACATCGTGCGCGGCATCGCCGAGGCGTGCACCGCCACCGGCACCGCGCTCATCGGCGGCGAGACCGCAGAGCACCCCGGCCTTCTCGGCCCGCGCGATTACGACGTGGCAGGAGCCGCTACGGGCGTCGTCGAGGCCGACGGCATCCTCGGTGCCGACCGCGTGCAGGACGGAGACGTCGTGCTCGCGATCGAGTCGAGCGGACTCCACTCCAACGGCTACTCGCTCGTGCGCCACATCGTCACCAACGCCGGCATCGGCTACGGCGACAACGCTGCGGACTTCGGCAAGACCTGGGGCGAGGCTCTTCTCGAGCCGACGCGCCTCTACACGCTCCCGCTGCTGCGTCTCATCGAGCGTCTCGGCGGCGGCGCAGGAACGGGCGGAGTCCACTCGCTCAGCCACGTCACCGGCGGCGGCATCGCGGCGAACCTCGCCCGCGTGCTCCCGCAGGGCAGCTGGGCCGAGGTCGACCGCAGCACCTGGTCGCCGAGCCCGGTGTTCCGCGTGCTCAGCGACATCGCCGGTTCCACGCTCGAGTCCGCAGAAGGCACCTGGAACCTCGGCATCGGGTTCCTCGCGGTCATCTCGGCCGAGCAGAAGGATGCCGCGATCGCGGCCCTCGCCGCCGAGGGCATGCCCGCATGGCAGGTCGCCACCGTGGGCTTCGGCGCACGCCCGGCAGGAGAATTCGAACAGGGCGCCAAGGGCGTCGACGGTGGAGCAGTGCGCCTGGTCGGCGCCTACGCGGACGGAGCGAAGTAAGAGTCCATGTGCGGCATCGTCGGAATGGTGGGCTCTGCCCCGGTCAATCAGGACATCTACGACGCACTCCTGCTGCTGCAGCATCGCGGCCAGGATGCGACGGGCATCGCCACCGCTGAGGCGAACGGCGTCATGCACAACGCCAAGGCGCAGGGCATGGTGCGCGAGGCGTTCCGCACCCGCGACATGCGCGGACTCCTCGGCAACGTCGGGCTCGGCCACGTGCGCTACGCGACCAAGGGCACCGCCTCGAACGAGGAGGAGATGCAGCCGTTCTACGTGAACGCGCCGTACGGCATCATCCTCATCCACAACGGCAACCTGACCAACACGCGTGAGCTCACGGCCGACATGGCCAAGCGCGACCGTCGTCACCTGAACTCCTCCAGCGACACCGAGCTGTTGCTCAATGTTCTCGCCGGTGAGCTGCAGAACACGACGTCGACGGTCGATCTCGACGCCGAGCGCGTCTTCGAGGCCGTCGCGCGCACGCACGAGCGCATCGAGGGCGCCTACGCCGTCATCGCGGTGATCGCCGGATACGGTCTGCTCGCGTTCCGCGACCCGTTCGGCATCCGCCCGCTGATCCTCGGACGTCGTCCGTCGACCGTCGCCGGGGCCGAAGGCCGCGACGAGTGGGTCGTGACGAGTGAGTCGCTGGTCCTCGAGAACGCCGACTACGACGTCGTCCGTGAGGTCGAGCCGGGTGAGGCGATCTTCATCACCAGCGAGGGCGAGCTGCACAGCAAGCAGTGCGCCACCGAGGCCACTCTCGCGCCGTGTGCGTTCGAGTACGTGTATCTCGCGCGTCCGGACTCGGTCATGAACGGCATCTCGGTCTACGAATCGCGACTGCGCATGGGCGACAAGCTCGCCGACACCATCGCCAAGCACGTGCCGATGGACAAGATCGACGTGGTCATGCCGATCCCCGACTCTGCGCGACCCGCAGCCATGGAGGTCGCCCGCAAGCTGGGCATCGAATACCGCGAGGGCTTCTACAAGAACCGCTACGTCGGCCGCACCTTCATCATGCCGGGCCAGGCCGTGCGCAAGAAGAGCGTGCGACAGAAGCTCAACGCCATGTCGACCGAGTTCCAGGGCAAGAACGTGCTCCTGATCGACGACTCGATCGTGCGCGGCACGACCTCGAAGCAGATCATCCAGATGGCTCGGGATGCCGGTGCCACCTCCGTGACGTTCGCCTCGGCAGCGCCGCCGGTGCGACATCCGCACGTCTACGGCATCAACATGCCGTCGCGTCACGAGCTCATCGCGCACGGCCGCACGATCCCCGAGATCGCCGAAGAGCTGGGCTGCGACCACCTGGTCTACCAGGAGGTCGAAGACCTCAAGGCTGCGATCACCGAGGGCTCCGTCCTCAGCGATCTCGACATGAGCTGCTTCGACGGTCGGTACGTCACCGGAACGGTCTCAGACGAGTACCTCGCGTGGGTGGAGGGGTCGCAGACCTCGTGACCGCGGGTGCGCAACCGCTCTGGCGGGGTCGTGCGCTCGCCCTGATCGGCATCGTGCTGGTCGCCTTCTCGCTGCGCTCGGCCGTGGCGTCCCTGTCTCCGGTGATCGACCATGTCGCCGAGGATTTCACGGTGTCGTCGGTCGTGATCGGCATGATCGGTGCCGCGCCGCCCGTCTGCTTCGCCGTGTTCGGCCTTCTGACCCCGCTGTTCGAGCGGCGGTTCGGTCTCGAGCGGGTCGCGGTGGTGGCGATCGCTCTGATCGCCGCGGGTCTGCTGCTGCGCGGTCTCTCGGTCGACTCGACGTCATTGCTCGCCGCGACGGCCGTGGTGTTCGCGGGTGTCGGCTCGGGCAATGTGCTGCTGCCGCCTCTGGTCAAGAAGTACTTCCCCGATCGCCTCGGGCTGATGATGACCGTCTACTCCACCACGATGGCGGTGTCGACGTTCGTGCCGCCGTTGGTGGCCGTGCCGATCGCCGACACGGCGGGGTGGCGCGTCTCGCTCGGCCTGTGGGGCGTGTTCGCCGCGATCGCGCTGGTGCCATGGGTGGCGATGCTCATCACGAGTCGAGCGGATGCCGTCGCCGCGGTGCCGGCGAAGATCGACTCCGACTCCGACTTCGACCCCGATTCGTACGAGTACGAGGTCGAGCGTGACGGCCACGACGCAGCATCCGTGGCCACCGGTCCGATCGCGACGACGCCCGCCAGTCCGCGCGTCTTCGGTCGACTGTGGCGGTTGCCGATGGCATGGTCGATCGCTCTCGTGTTCGGGGCCTCATCGACCGTCGCCTACGTGTCGTTCGCCTGGCTGCCGACGATCATGATCGATGTCGGCGGAGTCTCGCCGTCGAACGCCGGGTTGCTGCTCTCGCTGTTCGGCCTCATGGGTCTGCCGTGCTCGCTGCTGGTACCGATCCTCATCGTGCGCTTCCAGGCGACCCGCCCGGTCTTCTTCATCGCCGTCGCCTCCGGGCTGATCGGACTCCTCGGTTTCCTCTTCTTCCCGACGGTGGGCCTTCCGCTCTGGGTCGTGTTCTTCGGCCTCGCGCCCGCCATGTTCCCGCTGGCCCTGGTGCTTCTCAGCATCCGCGCCCGCACCCCTGAGAGCGCCGTCGCGCTCAGCGGGTTCGTGCAGAGCATCGGCTACGCGGTGGCAGCGCTCTTCCCGCTGTTGATCGGATTGCTGCACGATGCGACCGACAGCTGGCTGGTTCCGCTGTGGCTGCTCGTGGGTGTGCTGATCGCCGTGATCCCCGCCGGATGGATCGCCGGTCGACGCCGCACGATCGAAGAGGACTGGGAACGCCGACACGGGCGCTGGTGACCGCACCCGCACGCTCGGCTGCGGCTGCTGCGCTCAGTGTGCGCGAACGTCGTCACCGATGCTGATCGTTCCGCCGACCCAGGGGGCTGAATCGTCGGACGGCGCATGCGGCGGCAGCAGAAGCCGCCCGAGAGTCGGCTCCTCCTGCCCGAGGGCGCTGGTGAGCGTCTTGAGCACCTTCGCGTCGCGAACTCCGGTGTCGGGATTGGCGTGTGTCGCGAGGCATCGCACGATCGGTCCCGCAGCGCGGAAAGTCACCTGACCGATGGTCAGCTCACCCGCCCAGTCGAGCTCGGACCAGGCAGGAGCGTCGTCGATGACGACGTTGGAGCGGAACCGGCGGTCATCGATGCCGAAACCGAGCGCATCGCTCAGTGCGTCGACACTGCCGCGACCGTGTACCGAGACGTACCCGCGAGCGCGATCCTGGAACCTCGAGGTCACACCGTCGCCCACGAGCACGAGCGGCAGGCGTCCCGGGCGCTGGATCCGACGGCCCTCCGGGCTCGCGAGAACGAACTCGGTCACGGCATCCGCGAGTTCCACCCGTCCGGCGTCGTCGAGTCCGGCCTCGACGAGCACCGATCCTTCATGCTCGATCCGCACCCGTTTCCGAGCATCGTCGTAGTTCGTGCGCAGCGCCGCGAGGCCGGGGAAATCCTGCAGCGAGAGTCCCCTCGCCTTCGGCCAGTGGTCGAGACCGTCACGGACCTCGGGGTTGACCGCGTCGGCGAAGCGGAACGCGAGCACACGATCGCCGGCGATGCGGCCGTCGGACTGAACCGTGAGCGAGTCCACGGACTCGGGGGTGAAGCCCTTGATCGGATGACGGAAGAGGGAGACGACTTGGGCCATGTGACGATCCTCTCAGGCCAGTCGGCGCCGACACGTCAGCGCGCTGGCGGGGATGCTGCTGAACTCCAGGATTCTGGACATGACGAAACCCCCGTGTGTCGCACGGGGGAGTCGACGACGAACGAATCGGCGGTCAGGCCTTTTCGAGTTCGTCCTCGTCTTCGTCTGCATACTCGTCGGCCCACTTGTCGACGTATGCGTCCGAGTCACTCGGATGTGCAAGCTCACGCTCGAGCGCGGAGTAGTTCACCGACGGACTGAACGACTTCAGTTCGCGGGCGATCTTGGTGTGTTTCGCCTTTTGACGGCCACGGCCCATGCCTGAGACCCCCTCACGATTTAAGCTGCGGGCAATCTGCGGCCCGAGTCATTCACGACACCGGCTCAAGGCCGGTAAGAGTAGCATTCAGAATAGCACGCGGCCAGACCGCACTGGCCCGTTCGCAGCTGGTGAATGGAGCGATCATCATGACCGAGAACATCTCCACGCCCTCTGACGAGGCGGCACAGAACGCGACGCTGCAGAAAGCGGTGATCGTCGGGATGCAGCCGGGGCAGGCCGCACGCGTCATCGATGAGGCGGCGCGGTTCGCGCGGCTTCTGCGTGTGCCGCTCGTGGTCGCTCACGTCGACGTCACCCGGTTCGTGACGTACGAGGATCCCGACGGATACGTGCACTCCGCGCCCATCGACCTCAATCTCGATGCCGGCACCGCCGAGTTCGAGGCTGTGCAGGCCGAGGCGGCAGCGTCACTCGACGGCACCGGGATCACCTGGACGGCCAGGCAGCTGGTGGGCGACCCAGCCCTCGCGATCAAGCAGCTCGCGAACAGGCTCGACGCCCAGCTGATCGTGGTGGGAACGCGCAAGCGCGGCATCGGCGAGTCGATCCGCGAGTTCTTCACCGGATCGGTCGCCGCCCGCCTCGCGCATCGCCAGCATCGGTCGGTGCTCGTCGTGCCGCTCGAAGAGCCCGTGCCCGACTCCCAGCCCGAGATCTGGACCGAGTAGGCGTCGCATCCGATCGAGCCGAAGTGACTAAACGTGGCTTCGGTGCGAGATCGGGTTGCGACGTTTCGTCTCAGTCGACTTCGTCGGCTTCGCTCAACGACCGTGGTCTTCCGGTCGTTGAGCGCGCCCGGCGGAGCCGAGCGAGCGCCGTACTGAGCGAGCGAAGCGAGTCGAAGTGACGAAACGCGCCGTGAAGCGGGGTCAGCGTCCGAGCGAGGCGAGCGCGGTGGTGATGCCGCGGGCTGCGGCATCCAGTCCGTCTTCGAGGTCGGACACGACGGATGCCGGCAGCGTGCCGCCCTTGGCGACGTGGGTGCGCAGGTCCGTTCTCACCCGCGCGCGGAACGCGTTGATCACGGCATCCGCCCGGTGCATCTCCTCGCGAGTGACGAGGCGTTCGTCGTCGCCGGCGCTGCGGGGCCGGGACTTGGATGCCGCGCGGTCGTCCTTCTCCGCCGAAGCGAGATCGGCGCGGAGGCTCTTCATCGCCTCCTTGACGCTCTGGCGCACCTCATTGGCGATCAGCCGCACAGAGTCGGTGATCCCGGCCTCGATTCCGGCGAGGTCTCCTTCGCGAGATGCGAGTTCCGCGCGGCCCGCATCCGTGATCGCGTAGATCGTGGTGCGGCCGTCGACGCTCTTGGTGACCAGGCCTTCTTCCTCGAGCTTCGCGAGTCGCGGATAGATGGTGCCGGCGCTCGGGGTGTACGTGCCGCCCGTGCGATCGGTCAGCGCCTGGATGATGCCGTACCCGTGCTGCGGCGCCTCGGCGAGCAGCGAGAGCAGGTAGAGCCTGAGATCGCCGTGCGAGAAGACTGCGGGACTCATGCTTCCCACTCCGCGTCATCCGTGATCGATGCGGGGGTACGGCGCAGCACGGTCACGCCGCCCGAGACGGAGTTGGCGCGCAGATCGACGAAGCGTCCTGCGAGCTCGCCCGTCGATCCCGTGTAGTTGTTGATGCCCGATGAGCCGCGCTCGACACCGTCGATGAGCAGTCGACCGCTCAGCGAACGGATGACGTAGTTCGCGGCGAGCGACTCGTCGAGACGCACGGTCGTGCCGCCCGAGACCGAATTGATGTTGATCGTGTTCACGTCGCCTGCGGCATCGACGAGCGTCGAGCCTGACACGATGTCGACGGTGGCCTTGCGCACGGTGCCGGTGACGGCCACGTCGCCCGAGACGCTGTTGGCAGTGATGGAGCCCGTGAGTCCGCGCACCTGCACGTCGCCGGAGACGGAGTTGACCGACAGGTCGCCGATCAGGGTGTCGACGATGATGTCGCCCGAGACGGTGTTGAGGCGGGCGTCGTTGCGGATGCCAGAGACCAGGGCGCCGGCACTGACGACGCCCAGGTTGAGAGCGATCGAGCGGGGGACCGCGACGCTGACCTCGGCCTTGGGGCCGCCGGAGCCGAAGTTGCGGAACACCTCGAGGAAGTTGTCCCAGCCGAGCTGCGGGTGGTCGATCTCGACCTCGCCGTCGTGCGCCTCGATGCGGAGGTCTTTGGTGGTGACGCCGTGCACCTCGATGCGGATGCCGGGTTCGTCGTGCGCGATGACGTCGACCTGACCGCCGACCAGACCGATCTTCAGTCGGGTGACGTTCTCGATGTCGACGACGCGTTCCTCGCCCGGGGCGATGAGCCACTTCTCGGTCATGTCTGCTTCTCCTGTGTTGAGGGATCACGATATATCGTGTCTGGGAAGCGTAACACGATATATCTCGACTTTGTCAAGAGGGGGTGCATGGGTGTGCCGTTTGCAGGAGCGCGGCACTTCTGCAGGAGAGTTCGCGTGGGATGCTCCTGCAGACGTGCTTCGGTCCTGCAAACGGTCTGGATGACCGGAGCTGAAACACAGGAAACAGCGCCGGAGAACGCGTCAGACGAGCGGCGGGGTGTGCCAGATCCGGTCGATGTAGTCGCGGATCGAGCGGTCGGACGAGAAGAACCCGGTGCGGGCCACGTTGAGGATCGCCGAGCGGGTCCACGCATCCTGGTCGGCGTAGTCGGCATCCACTCGGCCCTGTGCCTCGATGTACGACGCGTAGTCGGCGAGCACCATGAAACGGTCTTCGTAAAGGAGATTCGAGACCACGGGCTCGAACACCGAGCGATCGCCGCGCGAGAAGGCGCCGGATGCGATCAGATCGATCGCCCGACGCAGGCCCTCGTCGGCCTGGTAGAACTCCTGCGGTCGGTAACCGCGAGCCGACAGGTCGGAGACGTCGGGCTCGCTCATGCCGAACAGGTAGAAGTCGTCATCGCCGACGAGCTCGCGGATCTCGACGTTCGCCCCGTCATCCGTTCCGATCGTGAGCGCGCCGTTCAGGGCGAACTTCATGTTCCCGGTGCCCGATGCCTCCTTGCCGGCGAGGGAGATCTGCTCCGACAGATCGGCGGCGGGGATCACCCGCTCGGCGAGGGTCACGTTGTAGTTCGGCGGGAAGACGATCTTCAGTCGGCCCTCGAGGCGAGGATCGGTGTTCACGACTTCACCGACGGCGTTGATGAGGTGGATGATGCGCTTCGCCATCGCATACCCGGGGGCCGCCTTCGCCCCGAAGATCGCGGTGCGGGGAACGACATGCGACACGGCGATGCGCCCCGAGATCACGCCCTCGTAGGTCGTGACGATGTGCAGCACCTTGAGCAGCTGGCGCTTGTACTCGTGCAGACGCTTGACCATGACGTCGAGCATGTGGCCGTCGCTGATCTCGACGCCGTCGCGCTCGCGCAGCACCTCGCTCAGGCGGCGCTTGTTCGCGGCCTTCACGCCCGCGAAGGCCGCCCGGAACTCGGCATCCTCGGCGAACGGCTCGAGTTCGCGCAGCCGCTCGAGGTCGGTGGTCCAGCCGTCGCCGATCGCCGCGGTGATGAGCGACGAGAGCTCGGGGTTCGCGAGACGCAGGAACCGCCGAGGGGTGACGCCGTTCGTGACGTTCGTGAACTTGCCAGGGAAGAACGCATCGAAGTCGTGGAGCACCTTGTCGCGCAGCAGCTGCGAGTGCAGCTCGGCGACGCCGTTGACCTTCGCGCCGGCGACGGTGGCGAGATAAGCCATGCGCACCGAACGGACCGGATGCTCGGCGATGATCGACATGTTGCGCACGAGCATCTCGTCGTCGCCGAAACGCTCGCGCACGGCCAGGAGGAACTCGTCGTTGATGCGGTAGATGATCTCGAGGTGCCGGGGCAGCAGTCGGCCCATCAGCTCGACCGGCCACACCTCGAGCGCTTCGGGCAGCAGCGTGTGACACGTGTAGGCGAAGCACTGCCGGGTGATCGCCCACGCGGCATCCCACTCGAGGTGCTTCTCGTCGATGAGCACGCGCATGAACTCGGGTACCGCGATCACGGGGTGGGTGTCGTTGAGCTGGAAGATCACACGGTCGGGCAGGTTCGCGAGATCGAAGTCTTCGGCGAGCATGTTGTCGAGGAAGTCGTGGATGGAGGCCGCGACGAAGAAGTACTGCTGCTGCAGGCGCAGCTCTTTGCCCTGCGGGGTGGAGTCCTCGGGGTAGAGCACCTTCGAGATGTTCTCGGCGTATGTCTGCGCCCGCACGGCCTCTTCGTAGTCGCCCGAGTTGAAGATGCGCAGGTCGAAGGCGCTGGTGGCGACGGCACTCCACAGACGCAGCGTGTTGACGCGGCCGTTCTGGAACCCCGGGACCATGTAGTTGTAGGGCACGGCCTGCACGTTCCAGGCGGGCACCCATCGGCTGCGGGTGACGCCCTCGTCGTCGTACTTCTCGGTGTGCCCGCCGAATGCGATGGTCTGCGCGTCTTCGGGGCGCGCGAACTCCCACGGCGAGCCGAGCGCGAGCCAGGCATCCGGCTGCTCCACCTGCTGGCCTTCGACGAAAGTCTGGCGGAAGATCCCGTATTCGTAGCGGATGCCGTAGCCGATGCTCGGCACCGCCATCGTGGCGAGCGAGTCGATGAAGCAGGCCGCGAGGCGTCCGAGTCCGCCGTTGCCGAGGCCGGGCTCGACCTCGTGGGCGCGCAGCTCGTCGAGGTCGATGCCACACGATGCCAGGGCCTGGGTCGCGACGTCGGTGAGGTCGGCGGCGAGCAGGTTGTTGTCGAGCTGGCGCCCCAGCAGATACTCGGCCGAGAGATAGCAGACGCCCTTCGCCTGCACCGCCTTCTGGTGCCGCACATCCTCGAGCCAGCGGGCCATCAGGTAGTCGCGCACGGTGTGGGCGAGCGCGAGGTAGCGATCGTTCGCGCTGGATGCCGACAGGGCGACGCCTCGGTCGAAGTTCAGGTTGTGCAGGAAGCGCTTCGCGAATTCATCCGCAGTGCTCGGCGGAGCGATCACGGGGGCGAGGGCGAGCGGATGCAGAGAGGAGCGTGATTCGGGCACGTGACGACCGTAGCGAGCGCCGGGCGGAATCGTGTGACGAGCGGATGAAGAATATTGGTTCGGACGATGGCTTGACCTTGACGCAGCGTCAACTTCTACCGTGGAGTCATCGAAGAACGGAACCACGGAAGGAGGAGGCGATGACCGGTCGTGATTGGTCGATCCAGGAGATCGCCCGACTCGCTGGCACCACCAGCAGAACGCTGCGTCACTACGACGACGTCGGCCTGCTGCCGCCCTCGCGCATTGCGCACAACGGCTATCGCCACTACGACGAGGCTGCGCTCGTGCGCCTGCAGCGCATCCTGCTGCTGCGCGAGCTCGGACTCGGACTGCCGCAGATCGCCGAGGTGCTGAACCCGGCGACTGCGCGGCAGAGCGAGGAATCCGCTCTCGAGACACACCTCGCGCTGCTGCGTGAGGAGCAGAACCGGCTGGCGCGACAGATCGCGTCGGTCGAGAACACCATCAACGCATTGAGAGGAGGTGAAGAACTCATGGCAGAGAACATGTTCGACGGTTTCGACCACACCCAGTACAAGGAGGAGGTCGAACAGCGTTGGGGTCGCAAGACCTACGCCGACAGCGACCGCTGGTGGCGCGGGATGACCGACGCCGAGCGTGCCGACTGGCAGCAGCGCGTCTCCGACCTCGGTCGGGACTGGATCGCCGCCGCGGAGAGCGGCATCGACCCGGCATCCGCTGAGGCTCAGGACGTCGCCCGCCGCCACGTCGAGTGGCTCACCGGCATTTCGGGTACCCCCGCGGCAGTGCCGGGCGGTGACGTCAAGGCCTACGTCATCGGACTCGGTGAGATGTATGTCGCAGACCCGCGCTTCGGCGCCAACTACGCGACGTCCGCCGGTGGCACGCAGGGCGCGGAATTCGTCCGCGATGCGCTCCGCATCTACGCGGAGGGCAACCTGTAGACCGTCCCCGGTCGTTGAGCGACGACGACGGAGTCGACGGAGACGAAGCGTGGTGAGCCGATCTCGTCCAGGTGGCGCGTTTCGTCTCGCTCGGCTTCGCCGTGCTCGCTCAACGACCGGGGGGCTCGGCTTCGCCGTGCTCGCTCAACGACCGGGGGCGTTCGGCTTCGCCGTGCTCGCTCGACGACCGGGAAGCCATCTCGGTCGTTGAGCGACGACGACGGAGTCGACGGAGACGAAACGTGGTGAGCCGATCTCGTTCAGGTGGCGCGTTTCGTCTCGCTCGGCTTCGCCGTGCTCGCTCAACGACCGGGGGCGCTCGGCTTCGCCGTGCTCGCTCAACGACCGGGGGGCTCGGCTTCGCCGTGCTCGCTCGACGACCCGGGGCAGGGCGCTTTTGCACAGATGGAGACACCAGGGCAAGACCGAGAACGGATGCCGGGGGTGGGCGTAGGGTCGGGGCATGAGCCACCGACGGAGACGCACGGATGCTGCGCCGCTGTTCGCGGTGGCGGCCGTGGCCTACGGTGCGAACGTCGCCCTCGGGTCGGCGGTCGCGGCCAGACTCATCGACACGAGCAACTTCCGCTGGCTGCACCACGCGATCTACATCGCCACGTGTGTGGCTTCCGCAGCCGCCTTCTCGGCGATCTTCTGGGGTACGCCGAGGCCCGCGAGCCGCCGTGCCGCTCTGGCCCTGGCGCCCGCCGCCGCACCGCTCGCCGCGATCCCGTACCTCGGCACGCACGGCCGCCGGCATCCGCTCATCGCGCTCGCCGCAGCCCCCTTCATCATCGCGGGCCTCATCTGCTCGCGCCTCGCCACCGACCGGAAGTGAACGCATGGAACTGCTCGACGCCATCCGCCGCCGCAAGACCACGAACGGGCCCTTCCTGCCCGACCCGGTGTCGGAGGAGCATCAGCGCATCCTGCTCGAAGCCGCAGGCCGCGCGCCCTCGCAGCTGAACAGCCAGCCGTGGCGGTTCGTGGTCATCGAGAACCGCGACACGATCGACAAGATCGCCCGCATCTCGGGCGACAGCATGACCGAGGCGATGTCGAACGGCACGTTCTTCGAGCGCTACAAGCCGTACTTCCGCTTCAGCCAGGCCGAGATGGAAGAGAAGCGCAGCGGGATGCTGTTCGACAAGCTCCCTGCAGCCCTTCGCCCGTTCACGAGCCAGGTGTTCACCAAGCGCGGCCAGAAGCTGATGAACACCTTCGGGGTGCCGAAGACCCTGGGCGAGGAGAACCACAAGCTCGTCGCCGGCTCGCCGCTGCTGCTGGGCGTCATGCTCGATCGCAGCGAGTACCGGCCGGGTCAGCTCTCGTCGTTCTACTCGGTGTTCAGCATGGGCGCGGCCATGGAGAACGTCTGGCTCACCACGGTGGAGCTCGGCATGGGCATCCAGTTCATCTCGTTCCCGATGGAGGTTCCGGGGCAGTGGGACGAGATCGTGAAGCTGCTGCGCGTGCCCGACGACCTCGAGCTCATGGCCGTCTACCGCCTCGGCTACCTGCCGCCCGAGCAGCGCCGCCCGGCGATCGACTGGTCGAGCCATCAGCGCAAGCTCGCCTCGCAGTACGTGTTCCGCGAGAACTGCGACGAGCCTCAGCAGGGCTGGGATGCCCCGCCCCCGGGCGCGGGAGCACCGGGGGCGAGCTGACCCTCAGCCCCCGCTCTTGCGGGGCAGCGCCTTGAGGTCCTGCAATGCGGGGCCCTCGATCCGAGTGCCGTCGGCTTCGAAGCGCGAGGCGTGCAGCGGGCAGTCCCACGTGCAGTCGGCGTCGTTCCAGGCGAGCACTCCGCCCAGGTGCGGGCACACGGCCGAGACCGAACGGGTCACGCCGTCGACCGTCGAGATGGCCACAGGGCGCCCGCCGCGGTTCGCGACCACACCTTCTCCCTCGGCCGGCTTCGTCACGGGCACGGGTCGGCGCTCCGCATCGACCCATCCGGTCGTCGCGGCGGCTGCGACCTTCGCACCCTCAGCCGCTCCCCGTGCGAGGTCGGCGGGAACCGTCAGTCTCGTGCCGATCTTCACCATCCACGACGGCCGATCGTGCCAGCTCGCGCCGAGGATCTCGGCGGTGAGGCGCAACGCGGCGGCCGGGGCGTTCGACAGGCCCCACTTGGCGTAGCCCGTCGCGAAGCGAATGACGCCGAGGCTTCGCGGCATCGCGCCGACGAAGGGGATCTGGTTGTGCGACTCATAGTCCTGCGCCGACCATCGATGCGTCTCTTCGGCATCCGGAAAGTACCTCTTCGTCCACGCGACGAGGTCGTCGACGGCGGCGGCCTCGCTGTCCGATCGTCCGACCGGATGCCCGTTGCCGCCGACCACGAGCCGTGCATCGCCGCCCGGGCCGTCCGCGTCGGAGACCGGGCGGATCGACCTGGTCGCTCCGTCGACTGAGATGAACGTCGACTCGGGCAGCGGGCCGCCCACCCGGAACGAGACGCAGTACGAGCGGAACGCGCGCATCTTCGCGAAATACAGACCGCGATCGAGGATCGGGTAACCGGTCGCGATCACGATGTGCTCGGCGAACATCGGGCCGGCTGTCGTCTCGACGCGCGGGTCGGGCAGCGCATGGGTCGCCGTCACCCGGATGCCGGTGTGCAGCGTGCCGCCGGCGGCGAGCAACTCCTCCGCGAGCGCCTGAGCCACGAGCGCCGGGTCGATGGTCACCTGCTCGTCGAGCGCGACCGCGCCGAACACGGGGAAGGGCGTCGACGCCAGCTGATCGCGCGTGAGCATCCGGGTCGGCAGTCCGGCCTCGCGGGCCGCCGCGTGCACCTCGCGCACGGATTCGAGTCCGCTCGCGTCCTGCGCATAGGAGTGATCGGTACGCCGCTCGTAGGGGACCCCGGCATGGTCGGCGAAGGCTGTGAGCCAGTCCATGCCATCGCGATTGGCCTCGACGTAGGCCTGCACCAGGGATGCGGGGTGATGCCTTCGGATCTCGGCGAGCCGCTTGCCCTGCAGCAGCGACAGCTTGCCGGTGTTGCCGCCGGTCGCGAGCTCGGCCACCTCGCCGGCTTCTATCACGGCGACGTCGAGGCCCGCACGGGTGAGCATGACGGCGGTGGTGAGTCCGGTGAGGCCGGCGCCGACGATGATGACGTCGTGCCGTGCGCCGGGGTCGAACGGTGTGCCGGTGGGCGGAGTCCGGTCGAGCTTCCACAGTGGCTTCATGGTGACAGTCTCGACCCAGGCCCGCTCGGCGCGCACCCGGTTGACAAGAGACGGATGCGTCGGCGAGGCGCGACTAGAGTTGCCGCGTGACCCCTCGGTGCCTGCTCCTCGTGCTCACGGGCGGCAGCCTCGGCACAGCGGCTCGCTTGGCCGTGGGCCTCTGGATACCGGATTCCGGCGGCATCCCGTACGCCACACTCCTGGTCAACGTTCTCGGCGCGCTGCTGATCGGAGTGGTCGCGGCGCGGTTCGCCTCGACCGCAGGGCTGCGGGTGTTTCTCGGTACAGGCGTGCTCGGAGGCTTCACCACGTACAGCGCCTCCATGACCGGCACGGTCACTCTCTGGGCGGATGCGCCACTGCTGGCCTTCGCATACGCCGCGGGTGGTCTGCTGCTCGGTCTCGCCGCCGCGGCTCTGGGACTCCGTCTGGGGCGTCCTCGCCTGTCTTCCCGTCCGGCAGGAGCCGACGCGTGAGTCCGCTGCTGTTCGTCGCCGCCGCACTCGCGGGAGGAGTGGGCGCCGTGCTCCGATATCTCGTCGACCTCGGCGTCGCGAGGGTCGCCGGACGCCGTTTCCCCTGGGGCATCCTGGTGGTGAACCTCAGCGGGTCGTTCGCCCTGGGGTTCGTCACCGCTGCCCTGCCCGATCAGGCCTTCCTGCTCGGCGCCGGACTGCTCGGGGGCTACACGACCTTCAGCACGGCGATGCTCGACACGGTCGCGCTCTGGCGTGACGGCGAACGTCGAGCATCCGCGTTCAATGCGATCGGGATGCTGCTGCTGGGGCTGCTCGCGGCCGGCCTCGGCCTGGCGCTCGGCTCACTGCTCTGATCTGCCTGGATGTCGCTCTCCCGCCGGGCGAATCTCCAGGTTCGCGAGGCAGAATGTACAGATGTACATGTACGCGTGTACAGGCAGACAGCGCAGGGGGATCGGATGAGCGAAGGCACACGCCGCCGCCGCGACCCTGAGGCGCGCCGTCTCGAGATCGTCACCGCCGCAGCCGAGCTGATCGTCGAGATCGGTGTCGACGCACTCACCCATCGCAAGGTCGCCGCGCGAGCCGGTGTGCCGCTCGGGGCCACGACACAGTACTTCGCCACGCTCGACGACCTGCGTGAGGCCGCCATCGGCGCGCTCGCCGCCGAGATCGAGGCGCGCATCGACGAGACCCGCCGTGCGGTGGTGGTCGAGGGCGTCACTCCTGCGGGCCTGGCGAGGCTGGTGCATCAGGGGCTCACCGATGCGCGGGCGATCCAGGCCGACCGCGCCGTCGTCACCGCTGCGGTGCATGATCCCCGGGTTCGCGCGTTCGCCAGACAGTGGTCCGACGAGGTCGTCGGATTCATCGCACCCGTTCACGGACCGGACCGCGCCAAGGCAGCCGCCGTCTTCATCGACGGCGTACTCTGGCATGCACAGATCCATGACGAGCCGCTCGACGAAGAGCTCATCCGCGACGCCCTCGCCGGGATCCTCACTCCTTCTCCGGCGTCCCCCTCCGCATCCGCCGCCGCAGCATCCGCCTGATCCGATCGAGAGAGAACCCGCCTTGTCGAACCTCGCCGTCCTGAGTCTCAAGAACCGCGCACTGATCGCACTGATCACGATCGTCGCTGCCGTGTTCGGCGGGCTCGCTCTGACGAACCTCAAGCAGGAGCTCATCCCGTCGCTCGAGCTGCCCAACCTGATGGTCATGACGACCTACCCCGGCGCCTCGCCCGAGGTCGTCGAGAACGACGTCTCGACGCCGATCGAGTCGGCGATCCAGGGGGTGCCGGGGCTCGAGGGCACCACGGCCACGAGCACGACCAACGCGTCGATCGTGCAGGCGACGTTCGCGTACGGCACGAACCTCGCGACGGCCGAGCAGAAGATCCAGCAAGCGATCAACCGCATCTCGGGGCAACTGCCCGAAGACCTGAGCCCCCAGGTGCTCGCCGTGTCGATCGATGACTTCCCGGTGATCCAGGTCGCGGTCACCGGCTTCGACGATGCCGAGAATGCTCAGGCGGAGTTGACGAGCATCGCGATCCCCGAGCTCGAAGACGTCGACGGCGTCAACGCCGCGCAGCTCATCGGCGGGGTCGGCCAGCGAATCACGATCACTCCGGATGCCGCCGCCCTCGCAGCGCTCGGACAGAGCACGCAGGCCATCAGCACCGCGCTGCAGCAGAACGGCACGCTGTTCCCCGGTGGCGAGATCACCGAGAACGGTCAGACCCTCACCGTGCAGACCGGCGCCAAGATCACCTCCGTCGAGGAGATCGCGGCCCTGCCGCTCGTCGGCACGACGGCGACAGTCGGAGAGGTCGCGACGGTCGTGCAGGAGAGCGATCCGGTCTCGTCGATCTCGCGGGTCGACGGTGAGGACGCCCTCTCGATCTCGATCACGAAGCTGCCCGCCGCCAACACCGTCGAGGTCTCGCAGGGAGTGCTCGCGGCACTCGACGAGATCGGCGAGGCGTTCCCCGACGCGACGTTCACGATCATCTTCGACCAGGCGCCGTTCATCCAGCAGTCGATCGAGACGCTCGCGACCGAGGGGCTGCTCGGGCTCGTCTTCGCCGTGATCATCATCCTCGTCTTCCTGTTGTCGATCCGGTCGACGCTCGTGACGGCGATCTCGATCCCGACCAGCGTCCTGATCACGTTCATCGGACTGCAGGCGTTCGGATACTCGCTCAACATCCTCACCCTCGGCGCGCTCACGATCGCGATCGGACGTGTCGTCGACGACTCGATCGTCGTGATCGAGAACATCAAGAGGCACTACGTCGGCGATGCCGACAAGGGCGACGCGATCCGCCTCGCTGTGCGTGAGGTCGCGATGGCGGTGACCTCGTCGACCATCACCACGGTCGCGGTGTTCCTGCCGATCGTGTTCGTGGGCGACATGGTCGGCGAGCTGTTCCGGCCGTTCGCGATGACGGTGTCGATCGCGATGGTCGCGTCGCTGCTCGTCTCGCTGACCATCGTGCCGGTGCTCGCCTACTGGTTCCTGCGCCCCGGCAAGCCGCTGCTCGACGAGAACGGCGTGCAGATCGATCCGGAGGATCCGGCTGCGCCGCCGACGCCGCTGCAGCGGGCCTACCGCCCGATCCTCGGATGGACGCTGAAGCACTCGGGCGTGACCGTGATCCTCGCGGTCGTCGTGCTCGGTGCTACCCTCGCCGCCGCGCCGCTGATGAAGGTCAACTTCCTCAGCGACTCCGGGCAGAACACCATGACGGTCACACAGGACCTCGGTCCGACCGCGAGCCTCGAGACCAAGTCGGAGGCGGCGGTCGCGGTCGAGGATGCCCTGCTCGACATCGACGGCGTCACCACGGTGCAGGCCTCGATCGGCTCCAGCGGTTCGGCGCTGCGCGACGCGTTCTCGGGCGGTGCCGGCATCACCTACTCGGTGCTCACCGATGCCGATGCCGACCAGGAAGAGCTGCGCGCCTCGGTGCAGGATGCCGTCGAGGACCTCACCGACGTCGGCGAGGTGACGGTCGCATCGGCGGCGGGCTTCGGGTCGAGCGACATCGAGATCTCGGTCTCGGCCTCGAACGCCGAAGACCTGCAGACCGCGACGACCGCAGTGGTCGATGAACTCGACGGGCGTGACGGCATCGGTCAGGTGACCGACAACCTCGCCGCCGCCCTTCCCTACCTCGCCGTCGTCGTCGATCGGGATGCCGCCGCCCAGCGGGGCCTCTCTGAGGTGGCCGTCGGGTCGATCGTCTCGAACACGATGCGCCCGCAGCAGGTCGGCACGGTCGAGATCGATGACACCGCTCTGACGATCTACCTCGCATCGGCCGAACCGCCGACCACCGCGCAGGCGCTGCGCGAGCTGACGATCCCGACACCGCTCGGAGTCGTGCAGCTGCAGGAGATCGCGACGGTCGAAGAGCGCAACGGCCCCACGTCGATCACCACCGAGCAGGGGCGCCGCACGGCGACGATCACCGTGCCCCCGGCATCCGACAACCTCGCCGTGGCGACCCAGTCGGTGACCGAGGCGCTCGCCGCAGTGGACCTTCCCGACGGCGCGTCGGCCGAGGTCGGCGGTGTCGCGACGCAGCAGGCGGACTCGTTCTCGCAGCTGGGTCTCGCGATGCTCGCTGCGATCCTGATCGTCTACGTCGTGATGGTGGCGACCTTCAAGTCGCTGCGCCAGCCGCTGCTGCTGCTCGTGTCGGTGCCGTTCGCGGCGACCGGCGCGATCCTGCTGCAGATCGTGACCGGTGTGCCTCTCGGTGTCGCTTCGCTCATCGGTGTGCTGATGCTGATCGGCATCGTGGTGACGAACGCGATCGTGCTGATCGACCTCGTCAACCAGTATCGCGAGAAGGGGCTGTCGACTCTCGACGCGGTCAAGGCCGGCGGCGAGAAGCGTCTGCGCCCGATCCTCATGACGGCACTCGCGACGATCTTCGCGCTGACCCCGATGGCGCTCGGCATCACCGGGCACGGCGGATTCATCTCGCAGCCGCTGGCGATCGTCGTGATCGGCGGACTCATCTCATCGACCGTGCTGACGCTGATCGTGCTGCCGACGCTCTACAACCTCGTCGAGGGTGCGAAGGAGCGGCGCCGGGCGCGCAAGGCCGGATCGGGAGACGACGATTCTGGACCGGTCAGCGGTGATGAGCCGACCGGCGGCCCTGCGCCTGCGGGCGAGCTCGCGATGGCCGGTGCTGGGTCAGATGCCGGTGAGTCCGGCCTGCCCCACGCGAACCAGCTGACTCGCCGGGAGCTTCGAGAGCGCGGCGAGTAGTCGCTGCCGCGTTCACAGTTCAGCAGCCGAGTGCCTGACGCCCGCCCGGAACCGCTTTTCGGGCGGGCGTCGTCGCGCCCACGCTGAATTGTGAACGGCGCGCGGCCGAGCTCAGTCCAGTCGGATGCCCCACTGCAGGGTCCAGGTCTCGCCGGGGGCGAGGCGGCGCAGGCCGACACCGCTGTTCAACGCGTCGGCGGGCGCGGTCATCGGCTCGATCGCGACCGCGAGAGGCTGCCCCGGATACTTGTCGGTCGTATAGACCTGCACGACGTCGAAGCCGGTGCCCTGCCAGAGGGTCACGCGCCGGCCATCGGGGGCGGTGAGCGAGTGACGCACGAGTCCGTCGGCATCGCGGTCGAGGTCTGTATACCCCGTGTCGAGGCTGACATCGCCGAGCCGCACGCCGTCGCGAAGCGCAGCATCCGCGGGCACTGTGCCCGTCGGCAGCATCCGCTCATCGGTCGTGAACTGCGTCTGCGCAGGCACCCGCAGCACCAGATCGTGCGCGTCCACGTCGCCGATCGTGACGAACGGATGCGTTCCGAGGGCGACCGGCGCAGCCGTGGCCGAGCGGTTCGTCAGAGTGTGCGTGACGTCGATGCCTTCGGCGTGCAGCACGTAGGTCACGCTCGTCTCGACTAGGTACGGGTATCCGGTCTGCGGGAAGATCGTGGCACTCAGCGCCGTCGCCGACGCGGATTCCTCGATGTCGTACGCCGTGAAGCGGAGCAGTCCGTGACTCGCGTTGCGGAACTTCGGCTCGGTGACCGCGAGCTGGCGCGCGGCGCCCTCGTCGTCCCAGAGCCCGTCGCGAACACGGTTCGGCCACGGTGCGAGCACCACGCCCGAGCACGACGGTGTCGGGGCGTCGATCGGGTAGGGGGCGATCAGATCGACCGAGCCGATGCGCAGCGATCGGAGGGAGGCGCCGACCTGAGCGACCTGCGCGCTGACGTCGCCGAGCTGGAGGTACACCTGGGTGCCGGTGGGGGATGCGGAGTTCACCCCGCAATCGTATGGCGATGCGTGAGTGTCAGGGGGACTGGGCGGATTTTCAGGAGCGACCGCTACAATTGCTGGGTCGGCTTCGGACACCCGCGCAGTGCGCGGACGTTTTTGTGTAAGAAGTGTGAGTCCAGGGGCCGATGGTGAGCGTCGCTCGACGCTAATCAACCATCACATGAATGGCCCCGGCCGCTGACAGTCCGGAACCCCGCCCGATCGCATCCGATCCGGCGCAGGGTGCTCGCGCGTGTGCGCGGCGCCGTTCTCGTGCGAGAACTCAGAAGGACATCCCCATGCCCAAGAACAAGAAGCCCCGCGGCGGACGCCCCGCCGCCAACTTCGAGCCGCGCTACGGCGCGAACAAGACCTCGTTCCACGACCGCAACTCGGGCGGCCGCGACGGTGCGCGCGACACGCGCGACTCCCGCGATGCCCGTGGCGGGCGAGCGGACGCCGGCGAGCGCCGTACCCCGGCTGCCGGCTTCGACCGTCGCCCCGGCAGCCGCAGCGCGAGCCACCGTGGCTACCGTCCGGCTGAAGAGGGCGGTGCCCCCAAGCAGCGCTGGTCGTCGCAGGAGCGCGCCGGCCGCGACGAGGCCCGTGGTATCCGCAACCGCGCGGAGTCGGGTCGCCGCGAGGCGCCGCACAACCGCGACGACCGCCCGCGCTACAACGACCGCTCCTCCGCGGGCTTCGATCGTCCGCGTCGCGATGACCGTGGCGGCCAGCGTCCGACCGGTCCCGGCACGTACCGCGATGAGCGCGGCGGCCAGCGCGACGAGCGTCCTCGCCGTGACGACCGCGGTGCGGGCACGCAGCGCCAGGGCTTCCGTGACAACGATCACCGCGATGGCGGCCGTCCGGGCCGTGACGACCGCCGTGACCAGCGTTCCGGTGGCTTCCGCGACGATCGCGGTGGCCAGCGCTTCACCCGTGACGACCGCCC
The DNA here is from genome assembly GCF_979258505.1 of Microbacterium sp. AC145. Taxonomy (NCBI): domain Bacteria; kingdom Bacillati; phylum Actinomycetota; class Actinomycetes; order Micrococcales; family Microbacteriaceae; genus Microbacterium; species Microbacterium sp. AC145. The sequence continues at coordinate 2,750,969 of NZ_OZ409859.1, read as the reverse complement.
TGCCCGTTCGGGCGACCGCACCGAGCGTCCGCGCTTCGACCGTGACGACCGTCCTCGTCGTGATGACCGTGGCGCAGGCCCGCGTCGCGATGACCGTGGTGGCGCCGAGCGCTCTGAGCGCTCCTACGACGCCGACCGTGCTCGTCGTGCCTTCGACCGTGACCGCACTCAGCGTTCGATCGAGGGCGGCCGCGACGAGCGTTCGCGTCCCTCGACCGGTGGCGCGTACCGCACCGAGCGTCCCCGCCCGTTGACGTCGGACACCCGCGGGCGGCCGTCGCGCAACGAGCGTCCCAGCCGCAACGACTGGAACGCCACGGCGGCACCCGCCAAGAAGTTCGAGCAGACGGATGACGTCGTGCACGAGCGCCTCGAGGCGAAGTCCGTCGCAGCGGTCGAGGTCGACGGTGTGACCTTCGGTGACCTCGGTCTCGGATCCAACATCGTCGAGACCCTCGTCGGCATGGGCGCGGCGACGCCGTTCCCGATCCAGGCCGCCAGCATCCCCGCTGTGCTCGCCGGTCGTGACGTGCTCGCGCGTGGCCGCACCGGCTCGGGCAAGACCATCGCTTTCGGTGCACCGCTCGTCGAGCGCGTGCTGCAGTCGCAGGCCGGCAAGCGTCGTGAGTTCGGTCGGTCGCCCCGTGCGATCATCCTCGCTCCGACCCGCGAGCTCGCGCTGCAGATCGACCGCACCATCCAGCCGATCGCCCGCAGCGTGGGCCTCTTCACCACGCAGATCTACGGTGGTGTGCCGCAGGGCCGCCAGGTGGGTGCACTGAAGAAGGGCGTCGACATCGTCATCGGCACGCCCGGTCGCGTCGAAGACCTCATCAACCAGGGCAAGCTCGACCTCTCGGACTGCCGTATCGCGGTGCTCGACGAGGCCGACCACATGTGCGAGCTCGGATTCGTCGAGCCCGTGCAGCGCATCCTGCGTCACACGGCCGACGGCAGCCAGAAGCTCCTCTTCTCGGCCACGCTCGACCGTGAGGTCGCGGCTCTCGTCGACGAGTTCCTCGTCGACCCGGCCGTCTACGAGGTCGCCGGCGAAGACCAGGACTCGAGCACGATCGAGCACCGCGTGCTCGTGATCGAGCACCGCGACAAGGCCGACATCCTCACCTCGCTCGTCGACCGCGCCGGCAAGACCCTGGTCTTCGCGCGCACCCGTGCGTACGCCGACATGCTCGCCGAGCAGTTCGACGACGCCGGCATCCCCGCGGTCTCGCTGCACGGTGACCTCAACCAGGCCAAGCGCACGCGCAACCTCGAGCGCCTGACCTCGGGCCGCGTGAGCGTGCTCGTCGCGACCGACGTCGCCGCCCGCGGCATCCACGTCGATGACATCGACCTGGTCGTCCAGGCCGACGCTCCCGACGAGTACAAGACGTACCTGCACCGTTCGGGCCGTACGGGCCGCGCGGGTCGTTCGGGTCGCGTCGTCACGCTGATCACGCGTCAGCGCCAGCGTCGCATGACCGAGCTGCTGGAGCGCGCCGAGATCGACGCGCCGTTCGAGAACGCTCGCCTGAACGACGACCTGATCGAGGAGATCGCCGGTCGCGTGCCGACCGCGGCAGACCTCACGGCCTGATCCGTCACAACGAAGGCCCCGTCCCTGCATCTGCGGGGGCGGGGCCTTCGTCGACTCAGCCGAGCTCGTGCTCGTGCACGCCGCTTGTCAGACTCGTGCCGTTGAGGTCGAGATACAGGGTGCCCTCGGTGCGCGTGATCGTCATGGTGTTGCGGCGCGCGATGAGCGGCGCGGCGGAGTCGACGAATCCGGGGTCGAAGCTGTAGACGCGGAGGTCTTCGGCGCGGTGGATGCGCTTGTCTGCCCACGGCGCCATCACCTTCGCCGGGTCACGATGCGTGTAGACGACCGTACGCTCGGCGAGACGGCTGCCGTAGTGCAGGCGTTCGGCGTCGGGCGCGCCGACCTCGATCCAGGCGGTGATCTGGCCGGTGAGGTCGCGCACCAGGACAGCGGGCTCGTCGGTCTGGGAGATGCCACCGCCGAAGGTGATCCCCTCGGTGAACTCGAGTCCGTATGCGAGAACCCGGGTGAGCATGTAGGCATCGGTCTCGGACGGATGCCGCGCGGCGCGCAGTGCGAAGTCGTCATACACGCCGCGATCCATGTCGGCGAGCTGGACGTCGAACGTGTGCATCGTGGAGCCGGTAGCCATAACGAACGAGCCTACGCGCCTGCGGCGCACGCGTTCGACGTCGGTGCGATCAGAGGCTCTGCCCTCAGAACAGCATCGGCTGCGCGGCAGCCGGCGACGGCGTGAACGCGGGCGCAGGGCGCCCGTGAGGTGCAGAGGCCCGGATGCCACGCACCGGATAGTCGTCTTCGTGCTGTCCGTCGAGCCCGTGCAGTCTGATCAGCGGTCGCGCGCGTTTGGCGAGCCACTGGCGGTAGCCCTTCGGGGCCTCGGCGGAGACCCCCGGATACAGCCCGCGATACGACGACACGAGGTCGGGGCGGTGCTCGCCGAGCCACTGCATGAACCAGGGCTTCACCCCGGCCCGAAGATGCAGGGCGCCGTAGACGACGCTGCTCGCTCCGGCCTCCCTGATGCGACGCAATGCGGTGTCGATCGCCTCGAGCGAGTCGGTCATGTGCGGCATGATCGGCATCAGGAACACCGTCACACGGAACCCCGCATCGCGCAGGGCTCGCACCGTGTCGAGTCGCGCTTGGGTTGTCGGGGTGCCCGGTTCGATCGCCTTCTGCAGCTCGTCGTCGTACATCGCGATCGACATCTGGATGTCGATGGGCACCCGCCGAGCGGCTTTCACGAGCAGCGGGATGTCGCGCCGGATCAGTGTGCCCTTGGTCAGGATCGAGATCGGGGTGCCCGATGCCGCGAGCGCCTCGATGATCCCGGGCATGAGCTTGTAGCGACCTTCGGCGCGCTGATACGGGTCGGTGTTCGTGCCCAGTGCGACGGTCTCGTGCTGCCAACTGCCTCGTCGCAGCTCCTTCTGCAGCACCTCGACGATGTTCGTCTTGACGACGATCTGCGAGTCGAAATCGGAACCGCCGTCGAGATCGAGATACTCGTGCGTTCCGCGAGCGAAACAGTAAACGCATGCATGACTGCATCCGCGATAGGGGTTGATCGTCCACGCGAACGGCATACGCGAGGCGCCCGGAACGTGGTTGAGTGCCGACTTCGACAGCACCTCGTGGAAGGTCATGCCCGCGAACTCCGGGGTGGTCACGGAGCGGACGATGCCGGCGCGGTTCTCGAGCCCGGGCAGCGCAGAGTCGTCGACGTCTCCGACCTTCTGTCCCTGCCACCGCATGCCTACAGTCGAACATAAAGACGACAGTCGCGTCAACCCGGATCGGACATCTCTTCTACTCGAGTTAAGGGACAATGGATCCATGACTTCCGCGTTGCAGCCTCAGCATGCTGCGCCGCGATCTCCGATCCGCGGACCCGCTCTCCCGGCAGGACTCGCGGTGACCGCCCTCGGCATCCTGCTGTCGATAGCGAGTGCCCCGGTGGCTGCGGCCCCGCAGGCTGCGCTCGAGATCCTTCCCGAGCCCGTGGTGGTGCAGGCGGTGCCGGAGGTGCAGGTCGGTGCGACCACCGCGGCCGATCCGTGTTCCGAGCCGAGCGTCCTCGAGGCGATCGCGGTGGCCGACGATTCGGCGATCATCGCGGGATTCGGTGGCGGCGAGAGTTTCCGGGCGGCGGTCGTGGCGGGTAACGCACCCTGCGTCTCGCTCTCCGACCCTGCGCACGTCTGGGTCGTCGTCAACAAGGCGCGCCCGCTCGATCCGATCGAGTTCGCGCCGGCGTCGCTCGCCGATCTCCCCGTGCAGATGACCACACGGTCGGGCCAGGCGAGGTCCGACGTCGCCGCGGCGGTCGGCGCGCTGGCTGCGGATGCTGCCGCCGAAGGAGCCGGCACCATCGGCGCGAACAACGGCTACCGCTCGTATGATCTGCAGGTCGTCACGCACGCGTCGCACGTGCGCAACAGCGGCCAGGCGGGGGCGGATGCGTCGTCGGCGCGTGCCGGTCACAGCGAGCACCAGACCGGGCTCGCGCTCGATCTCGTGGCCTGCGGCCCCGCGTGCGGTGGAATCGATGCCTTCGGCGGCACAGCCCAGGGCGCGTGGGTGGCCGAGAACGCGTGGGAGTACGGCTTCATCGTGCGCTACGAGCAGGTCGGGTCGGGCATCACCGGGTACAAGCCCGAGCCGTGGCATCTCCGGTATCTCGGCCCCGAGCTCGCCGCCGCCTATCACCAGGGCGGCTATCACACGCTCGAGGAGTTCTTCGCACTTCCCGCGGCTCCTGATTACACCCACTGACCAGCCCTAAAGGCGCTCTGAGGGCATCCGACAAGTGCGAGACCCAGTCTCACGGTCTGTGAGATGCATTCCCACAACGGTCTGTCGCCGTGTCGGCGAACCGGCATAGAATCGCCGGGAGCAAAGACGCACGAGACGTTCGGGAGGACGCAATGGAACGCGACATCTACGAAGAGGATCACGAGGCCTTCCGCGACCTCGTCAAGGACTTCGTCAAGCGCCATGTGAGCAATGAGGCGATCGAGCGGTGGGATGCCGCGGGTGAGATCGATCGGCCCACCATGCTGGCGGCCGGTGAGGCCGGCCTGATCGGACTGTCCGTCCCCGAGGAGTTCGGCGGAGCCGGCATGCTGCAGGACTATCGCTTCCGCACCGTCGTGATGGAAGAGGTCATCGCCGCGGGCGCGGGTTCGCTGGCCGGTGCCTTCGGCATCCAGGACGATCTGGCCGTTCCCTACCTCGTGCACATGGGCACGCAGGAGCAGAAGGAGAAGTGGCTGCCCCGTATGGCCACGGGTGAGGTGCTCGGCGCTCTGGCCATGACCGATCCCGGTGCGGGCTCCGACCTGCGAGGCATCAAGACCAACGCCAAGAAGGTCGACGGCGGCTACATCCTCAACGGCGCCAAGACGTTCATCTCCTCAGGTACGACGGCCGACGTCGTCGTCACCTTCGTCAAGACCGGCGAGGGCAACCGTCCCGACGCGTTCAGTCTGCTGCTCGTCGAGAAGGGCATGGAGGGCTTCGATCAGGGCAAGAAGCTCAGCAAGATGGGCTTCCACGGCTGGGACACCGCCGAGCTCAGCTTCACCGACGTGTTCATCCCCGACGAGAACCTCATCAGCGGCAAGGAAGGGCAGGGCTTCATCCAGCTGATGCTGAACCTGCCGCTCGAGCGTCTGTCGATCGGCGTCGCCGCGGCCGCGGCTGCGCAGGCCGCTCTCGACTGGACCGTCGCCTACACGAAAGACCGCGAGGCGTTCGGCGAACGCATCGCCGACTTCCAGAACACCCGCTTCCGGCTCGCCGACATGGCTGCGACCACCGACGCGATGTGGGCGTACATCGACCGCGCGCTGATCGCCTACAAGAACAGCACGCTCACCGCCGAGGACGCCGCGAAGGTCAAGTTCTGGGCGACCGAGCGCGAGTGGGAGGTGCTCGACACGGGCGTGCAGCTGCACGGCGGCTACGGCTACATCATGGAGTACCCGATCGCCCGCGCCTTCACCGATGCCCGGGTGCACCGCATCTACGGCGGCACGAACGAGATCATGCGCGACCTCGTCGGTCGCCAGATCGTCGGCAAGCGCTGACGAGTCTTCTGGAGAAGAGCCCAGGGTGCCGGCATCCTGGGCCCTTCTGCCGTGCTGACGGTGGTAGGAACATTCCTACTTGGGTAGCATCGAGGTATGACGAACGCCAAGGTGAGTCTGAGCTTGAGCGAAGCTGACGTCGCATTCCTCGATCTGGAGACGCTGAGCGGCAGATACGCCTCTCGCTCTGCCGCAGTGCAGGATGCCGTTCGACTCCTGCGCGAGAGCCGGCTGGCTGATGCCTATGCAGAGGCGTTCGCCGAGGGGTACGACGACGCGTGGGATGCCGCTGACGCCGACGGCCTCGCGTCCGCATGACCGATTCGTCCATCCCCCTCCTGCGCCGGGGGCAGATCATGCTCGTGTCCTTCGACCCGGCGGTCGGTTCCGAAGCGAGCAAGATCAGGCCCGCCGTGCTGGTGAGCAACAATGCGGCGAATGCCGAAGCGATGCGGTCGCCACGCGCCACGGTGACGGTCGTGCCGGTCACGTCCAACACGACGCGGATCTGGCCGTTCCAGGTGCTGCTGCCCGCCGACGCGACTGGCCTTGATCACGATTCGAAGGCGCAGGCCGAGCAGGTGCGCACCATCGCCGTCACTCGGATCGTGCGCCCGATCGGATGGGTGCCGGCCGATCTCATCGCCGCGATCGATGATGCCCTTCGTCTGCATCTCTCACTCTGACGCTCCCGACTCCGAAGCTGTGTCCGGAGTGCGGAAGGGCCGGTCAGCGCGGCAGGCGAGATCCGACGCCGGCCTTGCGCAGTCGGTCCGCGATGAGGATGCCGAGGGCGGTGCCGCCGAGGCAGCTGGCGAGAGTCACGGCGAAGAACGTGATCTGCAGCGCGACGCTGAAGCTTCCGAGATCGAACGACGCCCAGGCGAGGATCGGGTACACGATGCCGACGATCGCCGCCCCGAGATAGTGGAGCCAGGTTCGCCAATAGCGCCAGATGACGAACAGGAACGGCAACTCGGTGAACGCCGCCCACCAGAGGTTCGTCGCGACGCTGCTGAAGCCGTAGCCCGAGAAGGGCACGATCACGAGGCCGGCGAGGAGGCCCACCAGCAGGCCGACGAGCGGGCGCCGCAGCAGTCGGAGGGCGACGACCGAGGGCAGCAGCCAGAGTCCGGCGAGTCCCACACTCACGAACGGCAGGCCGGGGAAGAGGATCGTCGAGATCCAGTTCGCCGGGGCGAGCAGCGCGCCGCCGGCGACGCCGAGCGCCGCGCAGGTCAGCAGGATCGCGGTCGGGAAGCGCAAGCGTGAGCGTCCGCCACCTGTGCGGGGTCGATTCCGCACCCCGGATGCCGGATTCGGATGCGGTTCTGGCTCCGCAGCGGGACGCGGATCGACGTACGGGTTCGTGCCGCCGGCATCCGGACCGCTCACGAGAGGGGCTCCGCCGCCGCGTCGCGGGCGGCCTTGGAGCTGGGCGACGCCGCGCCGATCTTCCAGTAGCCGCAGAAGCTGACGGCGTTCTTGTCGACACCGCGCTCGCCGACGAGATGCTTGCGGGCACCGGATGCCAGCGACTGCTCACCGGCCGCGTACGCGTGGAACGGCGCTTCGGGCAGCGTCAGCTCACCCAGTCGGGCCAGCGCGAACGACCCCGGAGGGAACTCGTGCGGGCGCACGAGCCAGACCACGTCGACACCGCTCGGATGCGCGAACTCGAGAGCATCCTCGTCTGTGGGCACCTCGATCAGGGCCGTGCCCGTGGCGTCTGCCGGCAGCGAGGCGCAGATCGAGGCGATCGCGGGCAGGGCCGTCTCGTCTCCGATGAGCACGACGCGATCGGTGCCGCGCTGCGGGTTGAAGGTGAGTCCCTCGTCGATGATCAGCACGTTCTCGCCGGGCTCGCAGGTCTCGGCCCACCGGGATGCGGGGCCGGCGGTTCCGTCAGCGGCAGACCCGTGCAGCACGAAGTCCACGTCGATCTCGGCCCCGGCATCCGCGGTCGCCGGCCGGTATGCGCGCACGCTGTAATTGCGCATCACCGGGCGCTCGCCGTCGGGGATGCGCAGGAACTTCATGTACCCGAACATCCTGTTGGCCTTGGCGGGCACGCGGTCGAGCCCGGCATCCCCACCGATCGGCAGGAACAGGCGGAACCACTGGTCGAAGCCCATCGGCCGGAACTTCTCGATCTCACCGCCGCCGAGCGTGATCCGCATCCAGTGCTCCGACAGTCGTTCGGTGCGCAGCACGCTGAGGTGGATGAGTTCGGACGACTCGGGCTTGACGAGTTTGCTGTATGCCATGCGGGCGCCTTTCAGGGCAGCTGCCAGGGGAAGAAGAACGTGAAGATCGCGGCGGATGCGAGCACGCAGACGACGATGAAGACGGTGTCGCGCGTGCGGAACGGTACGAGGTGACGCTCGGTGCGCGTCGGGTGCGCGCCGAAGGCGCGGGAGTCCATCGCGAGCGCGACCCGCTCGGCGTGGCGGATCGCTCCGGCGAGCAGGGGCACGATGTAGCCCCACCCGCGCGCGATGCGTGCGAAGGGCCCACTGCCTCCGTGGTGTCCGCGAACCCGATGCGCCGCGCGGATCACGGCGAGCTCGTGCCCGAAGCGCGGGACGAATCTGAAGGCCGCGAGCGCCGTGTATCCGATTCGATACGGCACCCGCAGTTGCTGCACGCTCGCGCGCACGAGGTCGGGGCCGCTCGTCGTCAGACCGCCGATGAGCGCCAGTGCGACGATGGCGCCGAGACGCAGTGCCGTCGCGAAGCCGATCGCGAGAGCGCCCCGGTACAGCGTCCAGTCACCGAGCTCCACCACCGCAGTGGTGCCGTCGACGAGCCCCGCATCGACCCACAGCGAGAATCCGACGCCGATCGCGAGCAGGCCGATCGGCAGGGCGGCGAACAGCAGGGCCGCGATGCGCGCAGTGAGCCGAGATCCCACGACGATCGTGGCGAGGGCCACGATCAGGAAGGTGGCGGGGGTGGCGAGATCGCGCACGGCGATGAGCACCAGCATCGCCGGTGCGACGCCGGCGACCTTCGCGAGCGGGTTCAGCGCGTAGAGGAACTGGCGGGGAGCGGATGCCGCCACGCCGGCGTACGGATCGAAGGTCTGCACGCTCATGCGATGGCCTGTCCTGTCGCGGCCAGCATCCGCTGGAGTGCGGGCAGACGCAGACCCGCCTCGACGAACGGCGTCTCATCGGCGAAGAGGTCGCCGGTGCGGCCGGCGGCGTGCACACGTCCGTCCTTCAGGATCACGGTGTGCGACGCGTGCTCCGCCACGAGCTGCAGATCGTGGGTGACGATCAGGATCGTGGTGCCCTCGTCTCGCAGGTCGTTCAGAAGCGCGAGGAGTTCGGATGCCCGCGCGCGATCCTGCCCGAACGTCGGCTCGTCGAGTGCGAGCACTCGAGGGCGCGTGATCAGCGCCGTCCCGACCGACAGGCGCCGCTTCTCCCCGCCGGACAGCAGGAAAGGATGCACTGCGGCCTTCGCCTCGAGCCCGAATCGCCGGAGCATCGAGTCGACGCGCTCGCCGACTTCGGCATCCGGGGTGCGGCGCAGCCGGAGTCCGTGCGCGAGCTCGTCGAACACGGTGTGCGCGATGAACTGATGCTCGGGGTTCTGGAACACGAAGCCGATGCGGCTCGCGAGCTCACGAGGCGATGCGGATCCCGGGTCGATGCCGTCGACCGTCACCTGTCGTCTGGGTGGGGGCACGACACCGGCCAGCGCCTGCAGCAGCGTGGTCTTGCCCGCGCCGTTCGTGCCGATGATCGCGGTGAGGGTGCCCGGGTCGACGTCGAGGTCGACACCGCGCAGGATCTCGGTGCGGCGGCGGTGCACGGTGAGACCGCGGGCGGTGATGATCGGTGCGGTGTGGGCCTTTTCGGCCGTCGAGCGAGCGGCCTCGGCCGCGTCAGCGCGTGTCATCTCGCCGCTGCGCTCCTCGCTCGTCGAGCGAGCGGAGCGAGACGACACGTCGTGAGTCGTGGCCGCGGCCAGTACCGCTGCGAGCTCGTCCGGCGTGAGCGGCAGCTCGGCGAACTGCATCCCGGCATCCCGCAGGCGCAGCGCGGCCAGCGTCGCCGCGGGCAGCCAGACGCCCAGTGCGATCAGCTCGTCGACGTGGTCACGGATGATCTGGGCCGGTGGTCCGTCGAATGCCACACGCCCGGCGCGATCGAGCACGATCGTCCTGGTCACGAATCCCATGGCCGCGTCGAGGTTGTGCTCGACGAGCAGGATGGCGCGATCGCCGGCAGCGATCACGTCACGCAGCGCCGAGTAGACGTCGTCGATGCCCTGCGGGTCGAGGTTCGCGGTGGGCTCGTCGAGCACGACGAGCGGAGACCCCATCGCGAGTGCGCAGGCGATCGCGAGACGCTGCCGACCGCCTCCCGAGAGCCGGTCGGGATTCTCGTCGCGTCGATCCCACAGCCCCACTCGGCGGATCGCGTCTTCGGCGCGCCGATGCACCTCCGCGAGGGGGAGCAGCAGGTTCTCGGGGCCGAAGGCCACCTCGTCGTAGACGGTTCCGGTGACGATCTGGGCATCCGGATCCTGGAAGACCATCGCGACCCGCGTGCTCAGCTCGGCGGTGGTCGCGTGGGCCGTGTCGACGCCGCCGGCCTCGACGGCACCGGTCATGGTGGCCGGCACGGCGTGCGGGACGAGCCCGTTGAGCGCGAGGGTCAGCGTCGACTTGCCCGAGCCCGAGGGGCCCAGCAGCAGGACGACCTCCCCTTCGGCGATGTCGAAGGTGACGTCTTCGGGAGAGGGGTGCACGGAATCGGCGTGGGTGATCGAGAGGTCACGCACGCGGAGAAGAGGCGCAGATGTGCGCACGGCATAACCCCGGTTCTGCGGATCGGTACCGTTCTAACTTAGCTGAGCCTTACCTGAATCGCCACGCGTCGGATTCGGGTGGCGAGGGCGTCAGCGCCGCGCGACGCCGGCGCGGGACAGGGCTGCGCCGATGGCGAGTCCGACCGCGGTCCAGACGAGGGGACCGAGCACGGAGATCGCCAGATAGGCGATCTGCACCCACGGGGCGAAGGTCGCCAGATCGACCGCGAAGAAGACCACGACCGCCACGATCACACCGATCACCCCGGCCGAGATGAAGAAGCGCCACGGGCCCCACGACCGGTAACGGGTGAGGGCGGCGATGCCCTCCTGGATCGCGCCGAACAGCAGCGCCGTGCCGATGAACCGCAGTGCCCAGGCCGGGTTGAACGCGCTCGAGATGAGTGCCGCGATCAGGTGCGTGACGAGGGCGACGAACGGTCGGCGCAGCACCTCCTGCGCGATGATCCCCGGCAGCACATGCGACCCCAGCACCAGCCCGTAGAGGTACGGAGTGAGCACGATGACGCCCGGTGTGATGAGTCCGGCGATCCCGCCGAGGATGCCGGTGGCGACGCCGATCGCGGCGCAGATCAGCAGCACACGGGTCGTCAGGACGGGGAGGGGGCCACCCTCTCAGCCTACTGTCGACCAATGGCGAGTCGGCTGGCCGATCGTCCAGTAATAACCCTGGAACCTGGAACCGGCAGCTGACTGAGGCGTAGCTTGAGCGGCGGTGCGGCAACCCGGTCGCACGAAGATCATCGGGAGAAGCACATGGGTCGAACACCCCTCCGGATGGCAGCGGCCACCACCTTGGCCACGCTGTTCATCGCATCGACGGCAACCACGGGCTATGCGGCGGAGGAGGTGAACCACCCCACTCCGGTCGACGGCACGCCAGGGCATTACATCGTCGTGATGAAGTCCGACCCGCTCGCGAGCTACACCGGCGATGTCAACGGCCTCAAGGCGACGAAGCCCGCCGAAGGCGAGCAGCTCGAGACGCAGTCTCAGGACTCGCAGCGCTACGTCGAGCACCTCGAGACGCAGCAGCAGACGCTGGCGCAGGAGGTCGGCGTCACTCCCGACACCACCTATCAGGTGGTCCTCAACGGCTTCAGCGCTGACCTCTCGGGCGAGCAGGTCGACCAGCTCCGCGCGTCGAAGGACGTCTACGGCGTCTACCCCGACTTCGTCCGGCATCCGGATGCCCAGACCTCCACCGACTTCCTCGGTCTCGGGGACGACCGGAAGGGTCGCGGCGGTGTCTGGCAGCAGACAGGGGGCGTCGAGAAGGCAGGCGAGGGCGTCGTGGTCGGAGTGATCGACACGGGTATCGCCCCGGAACACCCCTCGTTCGAGGGCAAGAAGCTCAAGAAGCAGAAGAAGAACGACAAGCGACACAAGGGCTCGCAGCCCTACACCGACGGCACCCACGTGTACTTCGACAAGTCCGACGGCGGGCAGTTCCAGGCCGCGATGGTCGAGGGCCAGGACTGGGACAAGAGCGACTACTCGTCGAAGCTCATCGGTGCCCAGTACTTCCACGCGGGCGCCGAGGCGGCGGGCTTCGACTTCCAATACGACTACCTCTCGCCGCGTGACGGCGACGGCCACGGATCGCACACCGCGAGCACCGCGGCAGGCAACTTCGGCGTCGAGGCCTCGATCGAGGACACCGAATTCGGCAGGATCTCGGGCGTCGCTCCGGGTGCCAAGGTCTCGGCGTACAAGGCCTGCTACATCGGCCCCGACGAGGCCGTCACGACCGACGACATCTGCGCGGGCAGCGACCTCATCGCGGCGATCGATCAGGCCGTGGCCGACGGAGTCGACGTGATCAACTACTCCATCGGCGGTGGCGCGGCATCGACCGTGCTCGCCCCCGAAGACATCGCGTTCTTCAACGCAGCAGCGGCCGGCGTCTTCGTGGCCACCAGTGCAGGAAACGACGGCCCCGATCCCGTCACCGCCGACCATGCGTCTCCGTGGTACACCACGGTCGCGGCATCCACCGTCCCGACCTGGGAGGGCACCGTGCAGTTCGACGGCTTCGCCCAGGCCGGAGCCTCGGTGAGCGTGCCGTTCGGCACGACGGTCACAGGTCCCTCGGTCTACGCGGGTGACGCACCGGCTGCCGGTCAGGCGGCCGCCGATGCGGCGCTGTGCCTTCCCGGCAGCCTCGATCCGGCGATGGTCGCCGGTCACATCGTGGTCTGCGACCGCGGCGGCAACGCCCGCGCCGAGAAGTCGCAGGTCGTGAAGGATGCCGGAGGCATGGGCGTCGTGCTCGTGAACGTACCCGGCGCCGCCGACTCGCTCGACAACGACTTCCACGCGGTGCCCACCGTGCACCTCTCGTCGGTGCACCGCGCGGCCGTGCTGGCCTACGTACAGGGCGGGGTCGATCGTCCGATCACGCTCGTGGGCGAGAACACGACCGGGGTCGTGACGCCCGTGCCGCAGATCGCCGGATTCTCGAGCCGTGGCCCGATGCTGGCCGACGGCAGCGACATCATGAAGCCCGACATCGCAGCGCCCGGCGTGGCGATCCTCGCGGCGACGCAGAACGCTCCCGGCGAGGCGCCGACCTTCGGCATCCTGTCTGGCACGTCGATGTCGTCACCGCATATCGCCGGTCTCGCCGCGCTCTACCTCGGTGAGCGTCCGAACGCCAAGCCCGCCGAGGTCAAGTCGGCGATGATGACGACCGCATACGACACCGTGAACGCCGACGGCTCTGCGAACAGGGATCCGTTCCAGCAGGGCGCCGGTCAGGTCGATCCGAAGCGCTTCTTCACCCCGGGTCTGCTCTACCTGAACGACGTGCCCGACTGGGCGGCGTTCCTCGAGGGCAAGGGGCTGGCGGAGTTCGACGGCGTCGAACCGATCGACGGCAGCGACCTCAACATCGCGTCCTTCTCGATCGGATCGCTCGCGAGCGCGCAGACGGTGACCCGCACGGTCACCGCGACGGAGAAGGGCACGTTCACCGCATCCGTCGACCTGCCGGGAGTCAACGTGACGGTCGAGCCCTCGACGCTCACGTTCGACAAGCCCGGCCAGACCGCGACTTACACCGTCACGTTCGACAATCAGAGCGCACCGGTCGAGCAGTGGGCGACCGGATCGCTCACCTGGACGAGCAAGAAGAACACGGTGCGGTCACCGATCGCGGTGTTCCCCGTGACGGCGGATGCTCCGGCCGAGGTGTCGGGAACAGGCGTCGACGGTGTCGCCACGGTCGACGTCACCCCCGGTGTCGACGGTGAGCTCGCGCTGGGACTCTCGGGACTCACCCCGTTCACGCTGCTCGAGGACCCCGACGGCCGCGTCGTCGGGCACTCGGGCGACGAGGCGTCGGGAGACGAGAACAAGGACGTGTCGTGGATCGTCGATGTGCCCGAGGGCACCACGCTCTCGCGCTTCGACCTCGACTCGTCGGACGACACCGGCAGCGACCTCGACCTCACGGTCTATCGGGTCGTGAGCCCCGACGACCTGCGCTACTACGAGCGCTGGCAGTCGGCGACGGGGTCGGCGGATGAGCAGGTCACGCTGCCTGCTCCCACGGCCGGCACCTACCTGGTGGTCGCGAACGTGTACTCGACCTCGGCCCCGATGACGTGGGACATGACCCACGCCTCTGTGCAGCCGGAGGGTGAGGGTGCGTTCACCGCGAACCCGAACCCGATCGACGCCGTCCGCGGCGAGGCGACGAGCTACGAGCTCAGCTGGACCGGCCTCACCGCCGGCACCCGCTACCTCGGACTCGTGCAGTACGGCGAGTCGGACGTGCGCACGATCGTCACGGTCGACGCGCAGTAGCGGAGGGCCTCCGTCTCGGTCGTTGAGCGAGCGGCGGAGCAGCGAGACGAAACGTGGTGGGTGTGCAGGGTCGGCTCACCGCGTTTCGTCTCGGTCGACTGCGTCGTCCTCGCTCAACGACCTCCGTCTCGGTCGTTGAGCGAGCGGCGGAGCAGCGAGACGAAACGTGGTGGGTCTGCAGGGTCGGCTCACCGCGTTTCGTCTCGGTCGACTGCGTCGTCCTCGCTCAACGACCGGGGGTCGACGGCGTCGTCCTCGCTCAACGACCGAGGGTCGACTGCGTCGTCCTCGCTCGACGAACGGGGGTCGACTCCGTCGTCCTCGCTCGACGACCGGGGTCGCGTCAGATCTTCCGACCTCGCGGCATCAACCGCACGTCGGGCAGCGGAGGTGCGGGGATCCGCACATCGTGGCCGTCGACGACGCCGAAGCGGGCGGACGCCGATTCCCAGTCCGCACGCGCATCGACGATCTCCTCATGCGTGCGGCCGGCGAAGTTCCACCACATGACGATCTCGTCGTCGAAGGGTTCGCCGCCGACCAGGAACAGCAGTGCTCCCCGCGAGCTCGACACCTCGACGGCATCCCGCGAGTCGCCGAGGTAGAGCATGTCGTTCTGCGTCATCTCGTGGGTCGACACGGTCGCATCGCCCTCGACGAGCATCAGCCCGTGCTCCCACTCCGTGCGCAGCGGCAGGCGCACGCTCGTGCCGGCGGGGATCGAGATCTCCGCGCCGACGATCGGGGTGTGCACGGTCGCGGGCGACGCGGTGCCGGCGAACTCCCCGAGTACGACGGTGGCCGTGGCATCCGCTCCTTCCTCGGCATCGATCGCGATCTCGAGGCAGCTCGGTGTGACGCTCGAAGCCGCCGACGCCCTGGCGAGCGCCGTCGGGGAGCACCACCCAGAACTGAAGCGCATCGAGCGGGATCGGGTCGTCGCCGATCGAATACTCCGAGTGGGAGATGCCGTTGCCTGCGGTCATGAGGTTCAGCTGACCTCGGCGCAGGTCGGCGTCGCTGCCGAGCGAATCGCGGTGGCGGATCTCACCCACCAGCGGCCAGGTGACCGTCTGCAGGCCGATGTGCGGGTGCGGTTCGACGCGCATCCTGGTGTCTGCCGGCCCGAACCGGTCGAGGAAGCACCACGCGCCGATCGTCGGCAGATTGCGGTGCGGGAGCACGCGCAGTACGTTCATGCCGCGCACTCCGCCGAGCGGTACCTCGCGAGGTTCGAGGATGATGCGGCGTTCTCCGATCATCACGCCTCCGTCGGAGCATCACCGGGGCGCTTCGGCCAGCGGATCTCCGCACCGGGGATCTCATGGGTCGTGAGGTACTTGGCGATGTACGGACACAGGGGCACGATCGCGTCACCGGATGCCGAGGCGTCCGTCAATGCGCGCTCGGCGAGGATGCCGGCGAGACCCTGCCCCTGGAACGCGGGGTCGAGCTCGGTGTGGATGAAGCGGATCGCACCGGGGCGCAGCTGGAACTCGGCGTAGCCGGCGAGCGTTCCGTCGGTGCGGATCTCATAGCGGGACTCGTCGTCGTTGCGGGTGACGGTGATGTCGGTCATCGAGTTCTCCTTCGGGCGTGTGCGTCCAACCTACGCCCGCCGAGTTGTGGACGGGCGGGCCGAGGTCGGCGGGGGTCGTTACGCTGGAGGGATGCCGAAGACTCCCCGTGACCCGTATGAAGGATGGGTCCCTGAGCCTGTCGAAGGGGCGGACGAGCCGTGGGACGGCGCCGGATGGGAGCCGTCGGAGCCCCCCGAGCCCATGGACTGGGAGCCGCAGGGCGCGGGGTATGAGCCTCCGCTCGATTGGGGTCCGGGACCCGTCACCCCGGCGCGACAGGCGACGGCCGCATCCGCTCCGACAGCACGCCGGGCGACCCCCAGCCGGTACCCGACCGCGGCCGAGGCGCTGCACACGGTCTTCGGATACGACGCCTTCCGTGGTGATCAGGCCGCGATCGTCGAGCATGTGATCGGCGGCGGCGACGCCGTCGTGCTCATGCCGACCGGTGGCGGAAAGAGTGTCACCTACCAGGTTCCCGCACTCGTGCGCGAGGGCACCGGGCTCGTGATCAGCCCTCTGATCGCCCTCATGCACGACCAGGTCGATGCTCTGCGTGCCAACGGTGTGAGCGCCGCGTATCTCAACTCCACCCAGTCGATCGACGAGCGTCGTGAGGTCGAGCGCGCGTATGTCGCGGGGGAGCTCGATCTCATCTACGTCGCACCCGAGCGGTTGTCGTCGCCGCAGACGACGGCACTTCTGCAGCGCGGCACCCTGAGCGTGATCGCGATCGACGAGGCGCACTGCGTGTCGCAGTGGGGTCATGACTTCCGCCCCGACTACCTCGCACTCGGCGATCTCGGCGAGCGGTTCCCGGGTGTGCCGCGCATGGCGCTCACCGCGACCGCCACGCGTGCCACGCACAAGGAACTGACCGAGCGGCTGCGCCTGGACGCCGCGAAGCACTATGTCGCGAGCTTCGACCGTCCCAACATCCAGTACCGGATCGTGCCGAAGGTCGACCCGCGCAAGCAGCTCGTGGCCTTCATCCGTGCGCAGCCCGAGGGCTCGGTGGGCATCGTCTATGCACTCAGCCGCAAGTCGGTCGAGCAGACGGCGACCTATCTCGCGGCGCAGGGCTTCGACGCCTTGCCCTACCACGCGGGTCTTCCCGCCGAGGTGCGCGCGAAGAACCAGTCGCGCTTCCTCCGCGAAGACGGCGTCGTGATGGTCGCGACGATCGCGTTCGGGATGGGCATTGACAAGCCGGACGTGCGCTTCGTCGCGCACATCGACCTGCCGAAGTCCGTCGAGGGGTACTACCAGGAGACCGGTCGTGCGGGGCGTGACGGCGAACCGTCGATCGCCTGGATGGCCTACGGTCTGGGCGACGTCGTGCAACAGCGGCGCATGATCGACCAGAGCCCGGGCGACCGCACCTTCAAGATGCGTCTGGGACAGCACCTCGACGCGATGCTCGCCCTGTGCGAGACGGTCGAGTGCCGTCGGCAGAACCTGCTCGGCTACTTCGGCCAGGAATCCCAGCCCTGCGGCAACTGCGACACCTGCCTCGAGACCGCCGAGACCTTTGACGGACTGGTGCCCGCGCAGAAGCTCCTCTCGACGATCGTGCGGCTCAAGCGGGAGCGCAACCAGGCGTTCGGCGCCGGACACCTGATCGATATCCTCCGAGGCGCCTCGACCGAGCGGATCCGGCAGCAGGGCCACGAGAAGATCGCGACCTACGGCATCGGTGCCGACCTCTCAGACCAGGACTGGCGCAGCGTGGTGCGGCAACTGCTCGCCCGCGGCATCATCGCCGCGCAGGGTGACTACGGCACCCTCGCTCCGGGTGAGCAGGCCGGGGAAGTGCTGAAGGGCGAGACCCCGGTGCCGTTGCGCAAAGACACGATCGGGCGCCCGGCATCCACCCCACGAGCACGCAAGGCGAGCGCGGCGGATGCTCTCGATGCGACCGATCGCGGCCTCTTCGAGGCGTTGCGAGCCTGGCGCGCCGAGACGGCTCGCGAACAGGGCGTGCCCGCGTACATCGTCTTCGGAGACGCGACGCTGCGGGCGCTCGCCGAGCATCGTCCTGGAACCTTGGGCGATCTCGACGGCATCACCGGCATCGGAGCCAAGAAGCGCGATGCTTACGGCGAGGGAGTGCTCGCGGTCATCGCGGCCGCCTGACCGGAACTGCGGTGCTCACCCCGGGGAAGCACATCGTCCAGATGGGCTCGCAGGTGCGCGGCGACGTCGACGGTGTTGCGGTCGTAGAGCCACTGGTACTGCAGGCCGTCCCACAGTGCGAGCAGCCAGATCGCCTCATGCTCGGGGTCACGATGCTCCGGCAGGTCGCCGTCGACCTGCGCGAGCGCGAACAGCCCGGCGAAATGATCGATGACGCGACGGAAGCGCTCGGCGAAGTAGGCGTGAGCCGGATGCGCTGCGGGTACCGCTTCACATGACAGCACCGCATAGACCTCTATGAGGCCCGGCTCGTCGAGGGCGTTCACCTGAGCGCCCTCGGGGGTCGAGCGCAGAGCATCGATCGCTCGCGTGTGCTGGTCGGCTGAGGTGCGCTCCTGGATCGAGCGATCGCGTTCCGAGAGCACGGCGCTGAGCAACTGTTCCTTCGAGGAGTAGTGGTGCAGCAGCGTCGATTTCGAGACCCCGACCGCCTCGGCGATGTCACGAAGACTGGTGTCGCCGTATCCCGTGCGTGAGAAGAGTCGCGTGGCATCGACCAGGATCTGGGCCCGGCGGCGTCGCCCGACCGCATACCCGGGGTCGATCTCCGACGGAACTCCGACCGTCGTCTCGATGAGTGCGGGCAGTGGTCCGGCGGCGTCCTCGGCACGCGGCGGCTGCGCGGGGTCTCGCCAGGCGAGCGGCAGAGCCCAGAGCGCCTCGCGCTCTTCGAGCATCCCGACCACGTCGACGCGCTCCGGCAGATACTGCGACATCAGCTGCAGTCCGTCCCAGCCGGCCATGTGCCGCACGGTCTCGTCGTCGACGTCGCGATCCGCGTCGATCGTCCCGTGCAGCACGGCGTCCTCGAACAGTTCGGAGGTCATCGCTCGAAGACGCGCGTACCGCTCTCGCATGCGCTGGTGCGCGGGGTGATCCGGCGCGGATGCTTCGCCGGTGAGCGCTGCGAACAGCTCGATGTATCCGGGTGCGGTCGCATTGCGCCGGGCGACCTCGGCGAAGATCAGCTCACCGGGCTCGGACGCGGCGGCGATCAGGTCGAAGGCCTTCTCGTTCTCGTCTTCGAAGCCGGCGACGACCTCGGCGAGGAGATCATCCTTCGAGGCGAAGTGTCCGAGAAGACCGGGGTGGCTCACGGATGCCGCTGCGGCGATGTCACGCAGGGACGTGGATCGGTAGCCGTTCGAGACGAACAGCTCGCGGGCGGCGTCGACGATCCGCACGCGCGTCTCCGCTGCGCGCGCCTGTCGCGACCCGGTCGCTGCCGTCGTCATCATCGATGCCCCCTCCCTCCCATTCTCGCTCATTACCAATCGGTCGACATTCAGTTACCACACGGTCGGTTTTGCTGTATCGTCGTCTTTCGACGCCGATCGCGGAGGATCGGCGCACCTGTGCTCGAGAGGACCCCCCTTCATGACAGAGCTGTCATCGGCCGCGACTGCGGCCGCCGTCGGAACGACCGGCTTCAAAGCGCCCGGCACCACGCCCCGCAGAACTCCCCGCGGGTACGCGCCCGGACTCGCCGCGGTGAACTTCGGCGTGTATCTGGCGCTGCTCACCCCGGTGATGGTGTCGATGGCGTTCAAGATCCAGCGCCTCGACCCGGTCAACACCGAGGGAAGCCTCGGTCTCGTCATGGGAGTCGGTGCGGCCTTCGCGCTCATCGCCAACCCGCTGGTCGGGCGACTCTCCGACCGCACGACCTCCAAGTGGGGCATGCGTCGACCGTGGATCCTCGGCGGGGCGATCGTCGGACTCGGCGGCTTCGCTATCATCGGCGCCGCCACCTCGGTGCTCGTCGTCCTGCTGGCCTGGTGCCTCGTCCAGGCATCCATGAACGCGGTGCTCGCCGCCGCCAACGCGACCCTGCCCGACCAGGTGCCCGTCTCCAGCCGCGGCAAGGTCTCGGGGATCATCGGCATCACGACTCCCCTCGGCATCCTCGCGGGAAGCTTCATCGTGAACTTCCTTCCCGGTGACTTCGAGCGGTTCGTCGTGCCCGGTGCGATCGCCCTGATCCTCGTCGTCATCTTCGTGCTGACCCTCAAGGACCGCCGCCTGACCGAAAAGCCCGCCACCCGTTTCACGATCGGCACCTTCTTCGGCTCCTTCGTCTTCAACCCCCGCAAGCACCCGGACTTCGGCTGGACCTGGCTCACCAAGTTCTTCGTGATGTTCGGCTACGCCGGCATCGCGACCTTCCTGCCGCTCTACCTCGTGACCAAGTTCGGCCTCGACGAGCAGGGCGCGGTGAGCACGATCCTCCTCGCGAACCTCGCCTCGATGGCGGCCATGGCGATCTCTGCGCCGCTCGGTGGTTTCCTCTCCGACAAGATCGGCAAGCGGCGTCCCTTCGTCGCCATCGCCGGGCTGATCATGGTCGTCGGGCTCGTGATCCTCGCCCTCGCACCCTCGATCGCGATCGTGATCGTGGCTCAGGCGATCATCGGTCTCGGAGCCGGATCGTTCCTGTCCGTCGATCTCGCCCTCGCCACCGAGGTGCTCCCCAATCCCGACGACGTGGCGAAGGACCTCGGCGTCCTCAACATCGCCAACGCGCTCCCGCAGTCGATCGCGCCGGCGATCGCTCCGAGCATCATCGCGATCGGCGCCGCCACTCCTCTCGGCGGCTACACCACCTGGTACCTCTTCGGCGCGCTGGTCGCGCTCGCGGGCGCCGTGCTCGTGTACCGCATCAAGGGGGTCAAGTGACCATGGCCGATGCGAACTCGATCGACGCGACCACCGAGCGTCCCTGGCTCGACACGGCCCTGCCGGTCGACGAGCGTGTGCAGCTGCTTCTCGCGGAGATGACCGTGGAGGAGAAGGCAGGGCTGTTCTTCCACACGATGATCGCGATCGGCGACCTCGACGAGCAGAACCCGATCTTCGGCACGCCCAGCGCCCGCGACTTCGTCGACGTCAAGCAGATGACGCACTTCAACCTGTTGGGCGCTGCTCCCACCGGGCGGGAGATCGCCGCATGGCAGAACGCCCTGCAACGGCTCGCGGCGTCGACTCGCCTCGGGATCCCGGTGACCCTGTCGACCGATCCGCGGCACTCGTTCAGCGAGAACCCAGGCGCATCGATCCTCGCCGGGCCGTTTTCGCAGTGGCCCGAGACGCTGGGGCTCGCGGCCGCGCGCGACCCAGAGCTGGTGGAGCGGTTCGCTGATATCGCTCGTCAGGAATATACGGCCGTCGGCCTGCGCGTCGCGCTGCATCCGCAGGTCGATCTCGCGACCGAATCGCGCTGGGCCCGGCAGACGGCGACGTTCGGGGAAGACGCCGAACTCGCGGGCATTCTCGGTACGGCATATATTCGCGGATTCCAGGGGGGGTCCTTCGGGCCGGGCTCCGTATCGACCATGACGAAGCACTTCCCCGGTGGTGGGCCGCAGAAGGACGGAGAGGATCCGCACTTCCCCTACGGCCGCGAGCAGGTCTACCCCGGCGGTCAGTTCGAGCTGCACCTGAAGCCGTTCGAGGATGCCATCGCCGCGGGCACGCGTCAGATGATGCCGTACTACGGCATGCCCGTCGGCACCGAGTTCGAAGAGGTCGGGTTCGGATTCAACAAGTCAGTGATCACGGGGCTGCTGCGAGAGCGCTTCGGCTTCGACGGCCTCGTGTGCACCGATTGGGGCCTGATCAACGACGCGGAGATCTTCGGCCAGCCCTTCCCTGCGCGCGCGTGGGGCGTCGAGTCGCTGACTCCGCGCGAGCGGATGCTCAAGGTCCTGGATGCCGGTGTCGACCAGTTCGGCGGTGAGGACTGTCCCGAACTGCTCCTCGAACTCGTCGCGGACGGCTCTGTCTCGGAAGACCGGCTCGATGTCTCGGCACGACGGATCCTGCGCGAGAAGTTCGAGCTGGGTCTCTTCGAGAACCCGTTCGTCGACGAGGATGCCGCCGACCGGATCGTCGGCCGTGCCGACTTCCGTGCCGCGGGTGAAGAGGCGCAGCGCGCCTCGATCACCGTGCTGACGAATGACGGCGCCCTGCCCTTCGCCTCCGGGATCAAGCTTTACGTAGAGGGGGTCGATGCGGCGGTCGCCGCCACGTACGGCGAGGTCGTCACCACGCCTGCCGAGGCCGATCTCGCGATCATCCGTCTGCAGGCACCGTTCGAGCAGAGAGACACGACCTTCGAGAACTTCTTCCACGCGGGATCCCTCGATTTCGCCGCGGAGGTCGTCGAGCACGTCCGCGAGATCGCAGGTCAGGTGCCCACCGTCGTCGACGTGCTCGCGGATCGCCCGCCGATCCTCGAGCCGATCACGGATGCGGCGGCCGCGGTCACCGTGAACTGGGGTGCGTCCGGTGCCGCACTGCTCGACGTTCTCAGCGGCCGATCGAGCGCCGGAGGGCGACTCCCGTTCGACCTTCCGCGATCGATGGCGGCAGTCGAGGCCGCGCGGCCGGATGTTCCGTTCGACACGGCTGATCCGCTCTTCCGCTTCGGCCACGGCCTCACCTTCTAGCGCCTTCCTCAGCGCCCCGAACGCCCCGCAGGTTTCACTCCTGCGGGGCGTTCTGCGTCTTGCCGCCCCACGTCGCGAGCGCGGTCGACGCTGCGACACGCCGATGACGAACAGCGATTCACCCCTGGGCATTCTGTTGATTGAACGGATATTCAGATCTACGTTAAGTTGATTGAACGCCCAGTCAAGTTGCAGATTGTCTCAAAACGTCTCCCTCTGACGGGTTGCCTTAAGACAAAACCTGGACTTTGGCCGTGAGAAACGGCAATACTTTTCCCACATGCGCTCTGTCGATGAAGTCGTCGACACCTGGGGAGGGCCTATGACGCGGATTATCTGCATCACGGGAGAGGCGAATGGGCAACATGGAGGGGAAGACTCTGCGCACGCGCAGAGCCATCGGAGGGGGAATCGCCGGCGCTACAGCCGCCGCGGTCGTCCTCGCGAGTGTTTTGGTCCCATCGGCGGCGAATGCGCTCGATGCAGCGAATCCGAATGATCCGTCAGTCGCGCAGGGGCAGATCATCCAGCTGCCCGCGCCGCTGCTCGGTGGACTGGACATCGCATCGCTCGGGCACACGCTCACGAGCAACCCGGCCGCGGCAGGTCCAGAGCTCGGCGGACTCGATGTCACAGCGCTCGAAGCGCTGAACCTCCAGATCGGGGCGGTGAACCTGCCGCTCCTGTCCAACGGGACGAACTCCGGCCTTCTGCAGCTCGGTGACCTCGGAACCACGCAGAGCTACAGTTCCTCGCCCTCGCAGACGCAGTCGATCGCGTCGTCGGGAACGATCACCTCGGGTGGCGCGATCGACACCGGCGCGATCGACGGCAGTAGCAGCCCCGCTAGCCTCGAACTCACAGGCCTGCTCGACCAGCTCGGGCTTGACGGCGTGACGGACGGCATCGTCGACGAGGCATCCGTGAGCATCGGCGCACTCGCTTCGAGCGCCGAGTCGAACGAAGACGTCGTCGCGTCCGAATACCGCATCGCGGATCTCGGCGTCGACCTTCACAGCCAGCTCCTCGATGGCCTCGCAGACACCCTCGATACGACCGTTCAAGGTGCCATTGCGCCAGTGAACGCCCTCGTCGAACCCGGCGGTGCACTCAACTCGCTGCTCGGCATTGTGACATCGACGCTCGAAGCACTCAGTCTTTCAGCGGTCGGCATCCCGGTAATCGGCGTGAACGCAACCGATTCCGATGTCTCGATCGCCGGGCTCGACACCATCGGCGCGAACGTTGCGGCACAGGTTCTCAGCACTCCGCTCGAGAACACGACCGGGTCGGTGTTCGTCAACCTCGAGACCGGAACGATCTCGGTCGACCTCGCCAAGATTCTGGTCGAGACGGAGGCCGGAGCCGACCTGAACAGTCTTCCGGCAAACACACCCGTACTCTCAGCATCGACCATATCCGCGATCCAGCAGGGGGTGACGTCTGCACTCACGGGAACCCACCCCAACAGCCTGAACGGCAAGCTGTCGACCATCCTGACGGAAGCCCTCAACGCTCTCGAGGTGACGCTCGCGGTTGATGTGGACCTCACCGTGCTCGTCCCGATCGCCAGCGGAACTGTGACAGTGCAGGGCACCCTGGCTCAGTTCGCCGGCACAGACCTTGAGCCGGTTGACGTGGGCGCTGACATCGACCTGCTCGGTATCGATCTCGATCTCGATACGATCATCGACCCGGTACTCGGTGCGGTTCTTGGTGCGATCGGCAGCACGACCGGACCGTTGGTGAATGGTGTGCTCAACGGCGTCGTCCCGAGTCTGCAGACCACACTCGCCGGAACCACCGGCCCGCTCCTCGGCACCCTCGATCCTGTGCTCCAGGGCGTGCTCTCGGGTGTCGCGACGATCACGATCAACGAGCAGAACGAACCAGGCGACATCGCCGGCGACAGCTTCACGGTCCGCGCTCTCGGCATCGACCTGCTCCCCGCCGTGGGCGGAGGCGTCGAGCTCGATCTCGGCTCCTCGACGGTCAAGGCCGCTGTCGCAGCGGTCGCCGCGATCGACGCGGCCGATACCGTGCCTGCAGGCACCAGCCTGCCCGTGACCGGATCCGGCTGGCCGGCGAACACCGACGTCTCGATCGCTGTCACCGCTCCCGGTGGCGGGGTCGTCAATGACCCCATCGTCGTGACGACCGATGTCAACGGAGCGTTCACGACGGACTTCTTCATCCCCGCCGCCACGACTCCCGGTGCGGGCTACACGGTGACGGCGACCGATGGTGCTGTCACCGCGACCGACACCACCGAGGTCACGGCCGCGGCGACGATCGATGCGGCGCCTGCGGTGCAGGAGGGCACTGACCTCGCGGTGACCGGCTCGAACTGGCCGGGCAACACCCTCGTCACGGTGCAGCTGACCGCTCCCGGCGGCGGCGCCGCGATCGGCGGTCCTGAGACGGCGACGACCGACGGTGCGGGTGTCTTCACGCTCGCCTACCCGGTGCCGGCAGGGACTCCTGCCGCCGCTGGATACGTGGTCACGGCCACGGCCGGTGCGCAGACGGCGACCGACGAGACCGAGGTGACCGCGGCCCCCGTGCCGGTCGTCGATGCAGCTCCTGCCGTGCAGGCCGGAACGGATCTGGCGGTCAGTGGCAACACCTGGCCGGCCGACACCGACGTGATCCTCCAGCTCACGGCTCCCGGCACGGGCGAAGACGTCGGTGACCCGATCACGGCCACGACCGATGGCACGGGTGCCTTCACCACCGATTACCCCGTACCGGCATCCGCTGTCGCAGGCGCCGGGTACGTGCTGACGGCGACAGCCGGTGCACAGTCGGCGATCGACACGACCGAGGTCACTCCCGCGGTCTCGGTGGACGCTGCGGCTTCGGCTCAGGCCGGAACCGCTCTGCCGATCACGGGCGCCAACTGGCCCGCGAACACCGAGATCACGGTGCAGCTCACCGCTCCCGGTGGTGCGACGGTCGGTGGACCGGAGACGGCCACGACCGACGGTGCAGGTGGGTTCACGCTGAACTATCCGGTTCCGGCCGACGCTGAGCCGGGCACGGGATACACCGTGACCGCGACAGCCGGCACGCAGACCGCGACCGACACCACCGAGATCACCGCAGCAGCGACGATCGATGCCGCGCCGGCTGTGCAGGCGGGTGCCGATCTGGCTGTCACCGGATCGAACTGGCCGGCGAACACCGATGTCACGGTGCAGCTGACGGCTCCCGGTGGCGGCGCGATCGGCGGCCCCGAGACGGCGACCACCGACGGCGCGGGCGTCTTCATCCTCGACTACCCGGTTCCCGCAGGTACCCCCGCTGCGACCGGCTACACCGTGACCGCGAACGTAGGCCCACAGACGGCGACCGACACGACCGAGGTGACGGCGGCTCCGGTGCCGGTCGTGGATGCAGCCGACACCGTGCAGGCCGGAACGGATCTGCCGGTCACCGGTAACACGTGGCCCGCGAACACCGTGATCACCCTGCAGCTGACCGCACCCGGAACCGGCGAAGACATCGGCGGACCCGAGACGGTCACCACCGACGGCACGGGGGCCTTCACGACCGGCTACCCGGTTCCGGCATCCGCTGTCGCAGGCGCCGGATATGTGCTGACGGCCACGGCCGGCGCACAGTCGGCGATCGACACGACCGAGATCACGGCGGCCGCCTCGGTGGACGCTGCGGACACGGCTCAGGCCGGGACCGACCTGCCGATCTCGGGTGCGAACTGGCCGGCGAACACCGAGATCACGGTGCAGCTCACGGCTCCCGGTGGTGCGACGGTCGGTGGTCCCGAGACGGTCACGACCGACGGAACGGGTGGCTTCACGCTGAACTACCCGGTTCCGGCCGACGCTGAGCCGGGTACGGGGTACACCGTGACGGCGACGGCGGGCACGCAGACCGCGACCGACACGACGGAGATCACGGCAGCGGCCGCGGTGGACGCTGCGGACACGGCTCAGGCCGGAGCAGCTCTGCCGATCACCGGCACGAACTGGCCGGCGAACACCGAGATCACCGTGCAGCTCACCGCTCCCGGTGGTGCGACGGTCGGTGGTCCCGAGACGGTCACGACCGACGGAACGGGTGGCTTCACGCTGAACTACCCGGTTCCGGCCGACGCTGAGCCGGGCACGGGGTACACCGTGACGGCAACGGCGGGCACCCAGACCGCGACCGACACGACCGAGATCACCGCAGCCGCGACAGTGGATGCTGCTGACACGGTCGAGGCGGGAACCGACCTGACGGTGACGGGCGCCGGGTGGCCGGCGAACACCCTGATCACGGTGCAGCTCACCGCTCCCGGCGGCGCGACCATCGGCGGACCCGAGACCGTGACGACCGGCGCGCTCGGTGCCTTCACGCTCGACTACCCGGTTCCGGCCGGAACGCCGGCGGGAACGGGCTACACCGTGACGGCATCGGCGGGCACGCAGACCGCGACCGACACCACCGAGGTCACGGCGGCAGCAGTCGTCGTCGACGCGGCGGCTTCTGTCCCGGCCGGCACCAACCTGTCGGTCACGGGATCCGGCTGGCCGATCAACACCACGGTGACGCTGCAGCTGACCGCCCCCGGCGGTGGCGCTGATGTGGGCGGACCCGTCGATGTGACGACGGACGGCTTCGGAGCCTTCGCCACCGTCTATGCAGTCCCCGCTGATGCGACGCCGGCCACCGGCTACACGATCACGGCGACCGCAGGCGCGATCACGGCCACCGACACCACCGAGGTGACGGCGGGCGACCCGGGTGACGTCAACACCAACGCGGCTGCCTCGGCATCCGCGTCGGCAGACGCCACCGCAGACGGTGACCCGTCCGCCCAGGCTGCGGCGGAGGCCGCGGCTCTGGCCGACGCGACATCGGATGCCTCGGCGGCAGCCACGGCAGACGCGACGGCGGCAGCAGAGGCTGCAGCCACCCCCGACGCCTCGTCGGCGGCATCGACCGACGCGACCTCTGATGTGAACGCATCGGCAGCGACCGCCGCGCAGGCGGCAGCGCAGGCAGACGCCTCGGACGACGCGAACGCCTCGGCGTCGACGGCAGCGGATGCGAACTCCGCGGCCTCGTCGGAGTCGGCGGCGACGAGCGACTCGTCGACGGATGCGTCATCCGAAGCCTCGGCCAACACGAATGCGGCAGCTTCCGCTTCTGCATCCGCTGACGCCACGGCAGACGGTGACCCCTCCGCACAGGCCGCGGCCGAGGCCTCGGCCTTCGCCGACGCCACCTCGACCGCGTCGGCTGCGGCGGATGCGAGCGCCGAATCGGCGGCTGAGGCAGCGGCACTGACCGCCGCGTCGGCTGACGCCTCGACCACGTCGACCTCCGACGCCAACGCTCAGGCAGCAGTCGCGGCTCAGGCGGCGGCGCAGGCTGATGCCTCGGACGACACCAATGCCTCGGCCTCGGCAGTCGCAGACGCGAACTCCTCGACGGCAGCCCAGGCTGCAGCCGTGGCGGATGCGAGCGACGACGCCTCGGCGGATGCCTCGACGAACGCGAACGCGGCGGCTTCGGCCTCTGCCTCCGCGAACGCCGATGCCACCACGGCTGCGGTCGCCGAAGCCTCCGCGCAGGCGGCGGCCTTCGCAGACGCGACGTCTGAGGGCTCGGCTGCGGCTGATCCTGCGGCCGAAGCAGCCGCGCAGTCGGCGGCCACGGCGACTTCATCGACGGCGGCCACGGCCGACGCGACCTCGGCGGCCAACGCCAACGCCGCTGTCGCGGCGCAGGCGGCGGCTCAGGCAGATGCGTCCGACGACACCGCGGCTCAGGCCTCGGCGGTCGCGAACGCCAATGCCTCGTCGGCGGCGGATGCGGCGGCCATCGCGAACTCGTCGACGGATGCGTCGAGCGAGGCTGCGGCCGCAGCACAGGCGAACACCAACGCCTCGGCCTCGGCGGCGGCATCGGCGCAGGCGGATGACGACAGCAATGCCTCGGCGCAGGCCGCGGCAGAGGCTGCGGCACTCGCCGACGCGACGAGCTCGGCCTCTGCGGCGGCAGATGTGACGGCCAACGCGGCAGCGCAGGCGGCAGCGACCGACGACGCGTCGACCGACGCCTCGACCACCGCGACGTCCGACGCGAACGCCTCCGCTGCGGCGGCGGCAGCAGCGCAGGCTGCGGCGCAGAACGACGCGACGTCGACCAGTGCGGCAGACTCCTCGGCCTCGGCCGATGCCGATCCGAACGCCTCTGCGGCAGCGGCCGCCAACGCCTCGGCGTCGGCGACGGCCTCCGCGAGTGCAGCGGCCGACGCCTCGGCGGAAGCCTCGGCTGAGGCATCCGCCTCCGCGACGGCACAGGCTTCGGCCTCGGCCGACGCGGGTGCCGACCCGGCGCAGCAGCTCGGCATCCGAGTCGTGGTCCCGGTGATCGAGCGCGGTGAGCAGCAGACGGCGATCGGAACCGGCTTCCGGCCGGGCGAGGTGGTCACCGGTGTGATGACCTCCGACCCGCTCGCGCTCGGCACTCAGGTGGCGAACGAGCAGGGCACGGTCTCGTTCACCTGGACGATCCCGGCCGACAACGACCTCGGAACCCACACCGTGACGCTCACCGGACCCACCTCCGGCAGCATCTCGACGACGTTCCAGGTCGTGGCGGCGGGCCTCGCCACCACGGGTGGAGAGGTGCAGGGCGGATGGATCGCACTGGCGGCGCTGCTGCTGATGCTCGGACTGGGAACGATGCGGCTCGCACGTTCACGCCGGCCGCTCGTCGACACGGAGTGAGTACTGAGTAAGAAACGCTGAGAGGTCGGGGCCGTCAATGCGGCGGTCCCGACCTTCGGTGATGAGAAGGTATGGGAATGAGCACGATGACCCAGACGTCACCGGACGCACAGGACGAGACTCTCCCCGCGGCAGCGGCCCAGAGGCCCCGCCCCACGTGGTGGGTCAAGCTCATCGCCTTCGCGGCCTGTCTGTTGACGCTGTGGCACATCGGCGCGTCCTTCCTGTGGATCGCCCCGTACTCCGCGTTGCGGGAGATCCCTACGCAGGAGGTGCTGGCGGGCTACATGCTGCCGATGTTCGGCCAGTCGTGGAGCGTGTTCGCGCCGGAACCCATCAACGGCGACTACCACTTCAACGTCCGCGCCGTCATCGAGAAAGACGGCGAGGAAGCCGAGACCGGATGGGTCAGTGCGACGGATGTCGAGCTCTCGATGATCCGCTACAACCTGTTCCCGCCCCGCGCCGGCATCCAGTCCACTGAGGTGGCGAGCGGTCAGATGGGTGCCTTCAACAAGCTGAACGAGCAGCAACAGGCGGTCGTGGCACTCGACTTCACGGACGACGGATGGGAGGACTGGATGGTCCGCTCCTTCGACGAGCTCGAGGGGGACAACCCGTCGACCGAGGCCTACATGGCCGAGGAGCGTCTCTCCACGGCATACGCCACCCAGGTCGCCTATGCGATCTGGGGAGCGGATGCCGTGGTCGAGGTGCAGTACCGGGTGAGCCGTCAGAACGTGGTGCCTTACGCGGACCGGAACGATCCCGGAGCGCAGCGGCCTGACCCGACCTTCTCGACCACGGGCTGGCGTTCCCCTATAGAAGAGGAAGGGCAGAGTCGTGAGAACTTCGCGAACACCTTCCGCAGCCAGTTCGAGAGGACTCAGCCGTGAGCGCCCCGACGAAGACCTCGGCATCGAAGACCGCGGCGCCGAAGACCTCGGCGAAGGAGACCGGTGCTGAGCAGCCCGATGCCCCGGCATCCGCGCCGACGGCGGGCGAGTCGACCGTCTCGTTCCCCGTGAGAGTCCTCACCTTCCTGTCGTCGATGATCGGCGGGCTGTGGGCCATGGTCCTCACGGCGATCGACCGCATCTCGGCGTTCGTGGCCGACTGGCTCTTCAACGGCAAGAAGGCGCTGTACGGACTCGCCGTGACGCGCATCCTGTTCGGAGTCACCGCCATCGGGCTGCTGGCATCGAATTTCAGCACACGTCTCTACACGTTCGGTTCCGGGTCGGCGTGGAACGGCGAACTCGCCGAACCCGTCAGCGACTTCCCGAAGATCTGGCTGTTCAGCGCGTTCCACGCGGCGATGGGGAACGACGTCCTCTATACCGCGCTGTATGTGCTGCTCGGAGTGCTCGCGGTGCTGTTCGTGCTCGGCTGGCGCTTCCGTATCGTGCTCCCCGTCTTCTTCTGCCTCTGGGTCGGTTTCATCGAGGCCAATGACATGGTGGGCGACCAGGGCGACAACATGTTCCGCATCGCGCTGTTCCTGCTCTTCTTCGCCGATCCTGCGGCCCGGTGGTCGCTCGATGCGAGACGTCGGGCCAAGAGCGGCGACTGGTTCCCGCCGAACAGTCAGCCTGCTCTCCTGGGCACCATGTTCCACAACCTCACACTGGTCGCCCTGACCGCACAGGTGTGCTTCGTCTACGCCTCGGGTGCGCTGTTCAAGGCCGGGGGTGAACCGTGGAAAGAGGGGTACGCGGTCTACAACCCGCTGCAGACCGCGCGCTTCGGCACGTGGCCGGTGCTCAGCGACCTGGTCACCGCGTGGGGGCCCATGGTGGTCGTCGCGAGCTGGGGATCGATCATCCTGCAGGTCGCGTTCCCGCTGATGCTGCTGACTCGTCCCACCCGACTGCTCGGTCTGCTCGGCATCCTGTCGTTCCATATCGGCATCGCAGTGCTCATGGGGCTGCCCTGGTTCTCGCTCACGATGATCGCGATCGACTCGATCTTCATCCGTGACCGCACCTGGGCGCGGCTCAGCGCGGGCACGGTGCGACGGTGGGATGCCACGAAACGTCCGGCGGCGAGTGGGGCGCCGCCGGGGACTGTGGCCTGACGACAACCGGTCGCGGCGACAGGGTCGGGCTGCATTGGAGGATGCCCACAGGTGACTTCACTGCTGGTTGTCGCAGACCTACCATGAAAGCATCCCTACTTCTCCTTGAGAGGAATGCACATGGTCGACGCTGCTGTCCGTCCGAAGACGACTCCCGCTCACGGTTCCCCTGAGGTATCCGATGCCGCGCTGAAGATCGATGTCGCCCGGGTCACCGAGCTGCTGCTCGGCACCTGGGCCGACACCCGTCGCGAGGCGCGAGAGCTGATCAAGGACCCGTCGTTCTGGCGGGATGACGAGCTGGGCAAGGACGAGCATCGCGAGCGCGTGCTGAGCCAGCTGCACCTGCTCGTCGAGAACAAGGCCGTGCACCGCGCGTTCCCGAAGTCGCTCGGGGGCGAGGAGAACAACGGCGCGAACATCGCCGGGTTCGAGGAGCTCGTGGTCGCAGACCCGAGCCTCCAGATCAAGTCGGGCGTGCAGTGGGGGCTCTTCGGCTCCGCCATCCTGCAGCTGGGCACGGCCGAGCACCACGAGAAGTGGCTGCCGGGCGTCATGGATCTCTCCATCCCCGGTGCGTTCGCGATGACCGAGATCGGGCACGGCTCCGATGTCGCCGCTGTCGGCACGACCGCGACCTACGATCCAGAGTCCGAGGAGTTCGTGATCCACACCCCGTTCCGCGGGGCGACCAAGGAGTACCTCGGCAACGCGGCCCTGCACGGAGTCGCGGCGACCGTGTTCGCACAGCTGATCACGAACGGCGTCAACCACGGTGTGCACTGCTTCTACGTGCCGCTGCGCGGGGACGACGGCGTCGACCTGCCCGGCATCGGACGTGAGGACGACGGGCTCAAGGGCGGACTCAACGGCATCGACAACGGCCGGCTGTCGTTCGATCAGGTGCGCATCCCGCGCACCAACCTGCTCAACAGGTACGGCGATGTCGCCGCCGACGGCACGTACTCGAGCGCGATCGACAGCCCCGGTCGTCGATTCTTCACGATGCTCGGCACTCTCGTGCAGGGGCGTGTCTCGCTCGACGGCGCAGCATCGTGGGCGTCCGCGCTCGGCCTGAAGATCGCGATCACCTACGCGACGCAGCGCCGCCAGTTCGACGGGGCCGACGGCCAGGAGGTCGTGCTTCTCGACTACGGCAAGCACCAGCGTCGTCTCTTCCCGCGCCTCGCGACGACGTATGCGCAGATCTTCGCGCACGACGAGTTCCTGCAGAAGTTCGACGGCGTCTTCTCCGGACGCATCGACACCCCGGCCGACCGTGAAGACCTCGAGACCCTGGCTGCAGCACTGAAGCCGCTGTCGACGTGGCATGCTCTCGACACCCTGCAGGAGGCTCGCGAGGCCTGCGGCGGGGCCGGCTTCATGTTCGAGAACCGTCTGGTCGGTCTCCGTGCCGATCTCGACATCTACGTCACCTTCGAGGGTGACAACAACGTGCTTCTGCAGCTCGTCGGCAAGCGTCTGCTCACCGACTACGCCAAGCAGTTCACAGGCAAGGATGCTGCCGCGCTGGCGAAGTTCGCTGTCGGGATGACGGCGGGCAAGGTGTTCCACGGCGCGGGCCTGCGACAGTTCGGCCAGTCCGTCGTCGACCTCGGACAGGTCGCCCGCTCGGTCGAGAACGGGCTGCGCGAGGAGCAGCAGCATCAGCTGCTCGCTGAGCGCGTGCAGCAGATGGTGGCGGACGTGGCCGGCCGTCTGCGTGCCGCTGGCAAGGACAAGGTTCTCGGTGCGCAGCTGTTCAACGAGAACCAGGCGGAGCTGATCGAGGCGGCGCGCGCCCACGGCGAGCTGCTGCAGTGGGAGGCGTTCACCGATGCCGTCCACCGTGTCGAAGACGCCGACACGAAGAAGGTGCTGACCTGGCTGCGCGACCTGTTCGGCCTGCAGCTGATCGAGAAGCATCTCGCCTGGCACCTGATCAACGGCCGCCTCTCGACGCAGCGCGCGGCTGCGGTCTCGCGGTACATCGACCGTCTGTGCGCGAGGCTGCGCCCCTACGCCCTCGACCTCGTCGACGCGTTCGGCTACGAGCCCGAGCACGTGCGTGCGCCGATCGCCTCGGGTGCCGAGAAGCAGCGTCAGGACGAGGCCCGCGAGTACTACGCCGAACTCGCGGCATCCGGCGATGCCCCCGTGCAGGAGAAGACGCTGAAGAAGAACGCGAAGCGCTGAGGCGCATAGGCATCTCTTCGGACACAGGCCGGGATCGCATGATCCCGGCCTGTGTCGTGCGCGGTCAGGTGGCGCAGAGGAGTGCGCGAGTAGTGTCGATGCGGCCCACCCGAATCGACCCGAGGAGTCCGAGATGACCCGTGTCACCGCCTATGCCGCCCCCAGCGAAGCTGCGCCGCTCGAGAAGACCGTCATCGAGCGTCGCGAGCTCGGCCCGCGCGACATCCTGATCGACATCGCATTCGCCGGCATCTGCCACTCCGACATCCACACCGTGCGCGGTGATTGGGGTCCGCAGCAGTATCCGCTCGCGCCCGGGCATGAGATCGCCGGAACCGTCGCGGCAGTCGGGTCCGAGGTCACGGCGCACTCGGTCGGCGACCGCGTCGGAGTGGGCTGCCTCGTCAACTCGTGCGGCGAGTGCCGCAGCTGCCTGCGCGGAGACGAGCAGTTCTGCTCGAACGGCGCGATCTTCACCTACGGCAGCACCGACCGCGACGGCAGCGTCACGCAGGGCGGGTACTCCGAGCAGGTCGTGGTGACGGAGTCCTTCGTCGTCCGCATCCCCGATGCCCTCGCGCTCGATGTTGCGGCGCCGCTGCTGTGCGCCGGCATCACCACCTACTCGCCGCTGCGGCACTGGAACGTCGGCCCGGGATCCCGAGTCGCCGTCGTCGGACTCGGCGGCCTCGGGCACATGGGTGTGCAGATCGCGCACGCGCTCGGCGCCGAGGTGACCGTGCTGTCGCAGACGCTGAACAAGAAGGACGACGGCCTGCGCCTCGGCGCCGACCACTACTTCGCGACCGGCGATGCCGACACGTTCCGTTCGCTGCGGAACTCCTTCGACGTCATCCTGAACACCGTCAGCGCCCCGGTCGATCTGCGCGCGTACCTCGGGCTGCTCGATGTGGGTGGATCGATGGTGTGCGTCGGCGCACCGGCCGAGCCGCTGCCCGTCACCGTGTCGTCGTTGATCGGCGGTCGTCGGTCGCTGGCTGGGTCGAACATCGGCGGGATCCGTGAGACGCAGGAGATGCTCGACTTCTGCGCCGAGCACGGCATCGCCGCCGAGATCGAGGTCATCTCGGCCTCTCAGATCAACGAGGCGTACGAGCGGGTGCTGGCGTCGGACGTGCGGTACCGCTTCGTGATCGACGGGTCGACCTTCGCGGACTGATCTGAGGGGGCGAGGGCGTCGTCGCCTGGGCGAACGAACTCAGTCAGACCTGAGCGACCTCGTCCGGTCTCAACTTCGCCTTGATGGCTGCGAAAGCGCCCGCCCACCCGCTGGCGACTGCAGCGAACATCGCGCTGGCCGCGGCCATCTGCGCGCCAGACGCATGAGCGGCGGCGACCCCGAACCAGACAGCGGCAGCGCCCGCACCACCGATCGCAAGGATGCTGACGACCCGCAGCGCCCTTCGCGATCGCCAGCTGTTGAGAACGTCCACTGTTCCTCCTCGAATCATCAGCCCCACGGCCCGACTACACCACGTACGGGATGAACACACATCCCCCGGGAGGCGGACCCGGGGGATGTGCGCCCGGGCCTCTGAGCCTGTTGGGGTTGGGTCCCTGAGCGTGTCGAAGGGTTGGGTCCCTGGGTGTGACTTGTTGGGTCCCTGAGCGTGTCGAAGGGTTGGGTCCCTGGGTGTGACTGGTTGGGTCCCTGAGCGTGTCGAAGGGTTGGGTCCCTGGGTGTGACTGGTTGGGCCCCTGAGCTTGTCGAAGGGTTGGGTCCCTGAGCCTGACTGGTTGGGTCCCTGAGTCTGTCAAAGGGCCGTGCGGTGGGTCTCGCTGGTGGTGGTTCTTCGGTATCCCGGAACGGTGGTCTGGTGTTCCGGAATATGCTCCTGATCTGGTCATAAACCGGCCTGTTTCGGGGTGTGAATGTCGGTGGTGGCGGGTTGGATGGGGTCATGCCCACCCGCACACACGCTCTCCTCGACCAGGCCGTCTCCTGCCTGAGCGAGGTGCTGTCCGGCCCCGGGTTGGTCGGGTTGTCAGACGCGGAGCGCATCGACGTGCTCGTCACCGCGGGGGCGGCATTCCGACGGGTGGAGGCGGTCGTCGTGGAGGCTCTCGCGACCGCTCCTGTGACGTCGACGGATCTGGCTCACACGGCCGGGTGTCGCACCGAGAACGAGTTGCTGCAACGCACCCTGTTGACTGACGTGTCGGCGGCGGGCCGGTTCGGGAAAGTCGTGGGGCTGGTGCACCGGAACGTCAACCTGGTCTCCGGTGACCGTCTCCCTGCCCGCTGGCCCGCACTGCGGGAAGCACTGCTGGATGGCGCACTCACGGTGGAGGGGTTTCTTGCGGCAGTGGGGCCGGTGGACAAGTGCGGGGACCGGATCACCCTCGAGGACCGGGTGCGGGCGGATGAGTTCCTCGCCGACCAGGCACGCGGGCTCCGGGACACGGATGCGGGACGGGATGTCCCGCGAGGTCCGAAGCCGACACCGGCGGATCTGCACATCCTCGCCCAGGCCCTCGTCGCCCTGATGGACCCCGACGGCGCGGAACCCACAGACAAGAACGCCCAGCACCGCCGCGGCATCACGATCGGACGGTTGAAAGACGGGCTCCGCTCGATTCGCGGGTGGTTGTCTCCCGAAGTCGCCGCCCAATTAGAGACGATCTTCGACGCGATCAACAACCCCAAGAACGCGGGCAACGCAGGCGTGCGATTCACGCCCTCCGGCGGAGACGACGACAGCGACGGCGATGACAGCGACAGGGGTGACGGCAGCGTCTACGGTGACGGCAGCGTCTACGGTGACAGTGACGGTGACGGTGACGGTGACGGTGACGGTGACGGTGACGGTGACGGTGATGGCGGCGTCGATGTCGATGTCGATGCCGATGGCGACGTCTCGGACCGGGGTGGCTCCCGCGCCGGGTTCGACCCGGCAGCCGAGGGTCTTCCCGATACCGCAGACCCCGCGAACTGTGACCCGCGGGGTGTGATCGATCCGCGCACCGCGGACCAGAAACGACACGACGCCCTCGCGACCGCGATCAGCATCGCCGCCCGACACGCGTCGATGCCCACCCTCGGTGGGGCGGCACCGACCCTCGTCGTCACCATCGACGCGAAAGACCTCGCCGACGGCACCGGATGGGCACGTCTCCCCGGAGCGCACGACCACCCCTTTGGACACGTCCCGGCCCGCGTCGCCGCACAGACCGGCTGCACCGGCACCATCCAACGCGTGATCCTCGATGAAGGGCGCATCATCGGAATCAGTACCACCAACCGGGTCTTCACCGCCCACCAACGCCGGGCGATCATCGCCCGCGACCACGAATGCCTCATCCCCGGATGCCACACCCCGGCCACCTGGTGCGAGATCCACCACGTCACCGAACACGCCCACGGCGGACCCACCCACACCGACAACGGCGTCCCCCTCTGCTACCACCACCACCGCAGTCTCGACGGCTCCGGATGGGAGATCCGCATGGACACCGGGACCCCGCAAGTCAGAGGCCCCGCCTGGTGGGACCCCGACCAACACTGGCGAACACCACGACTCAGCCTGACGTCGCGAGGATCTGGCGTGTCCGAGCCTGCCGATACGGTGAGAGCATGACTTCCCTCGCCATCGGACCCGACGATCGCGCGCGCTGCGCCTGGGTGGGCGACGACGCAGAATACCGCCGCTACCACGATGAGGAATGGGGCACCGCGTTGCACGGAGACCGGGCTCTGTTCGAGAAGATGGCGCTCGAAGGCTTCCAGGCCGGGCTCTCCTGGATCACGATCCTGCGCAAGCGCCCCCGCTTCCGCGAGGTCTTCGCCGGGTTCGACGTCGAGGCCGTCGCCGAGTTCGACGAGAGCGACATCGAGCGGCTCATGGCCGACGCCGGCATCATCCGGAACCGCGCCAAGATCGAGGCCACGATCGGCAATGCGCGCATCGTCCGCACGATGACAGACGGCGAACTCGACGAGCTGATGTGGTCGTTCGCTCCGACGCCCGGCATCCGACCCGCGTCCTTCGCAGACGTCCCCGCGGTCACGCCCGAATCGACGGCCATGAGCAAAGAGCTGCGGCGGCGAGGCTTCCGCTTCGTGGGGCCGACGACCATGTACGCGCTCATGCAGTCGACGGGGATGGTCGATGACCACGTCATCGGATGCTGGCGCGGCTGACGAGAGCTCCTACGCCGAGTCGCCCGGCCTCATCGACTCGGCGCCATGCAGCCCACTCGACCGCGGATATACTCGGTGACCGGGGGGAACGCCTTGCGCGTAGCGTCAGGCTCAGGCACGGCGCGGTCTCCCTGCACCGACCGTGAGGAGCATGAGTGGCCACGCGCATGGCATCGACCCCGCCGACGTTGGCGGGCTACAGCTACGTGCGCCCTCTCGGCTCCGGCGGTTTCGCCGACGTGTTCCTGTACGAGCAGGACATGCCTCGCCGCGTCGCCGCCGTCAAGGTGCTGCTCGCCGACGCCGTGAACCCCGAAGTGCTGCGCACCTTCAACGTCGAGGCCGACATCTCCGCCCGCCTCAGCGCTCACCCCTCGATCGTCACGATCTACCAGGCCTCCATCTCCGCCGACGGCAGACCGTACTTCGCCATGGAGTACTGCCCCGACACGATGAGCGCGCGGTACAAGAAGGCGCCGCTGCCGCTGGCAGACGTGCTCGACACCGGGGTGCGCATCGCCGGCGCGCTCGAGACCGTGCACCGCGCCGGGCTCCTGCACCGCGACATCAAGCCGTCGAACGTGCTCATCAACTCCCTCGGGGCGCCGGTTCTCGCCGACTTCGGCATCGCCGCCGCCGTCATCGACGAGGGCGACGGAGAGACGATCGCCATGTCGGTGCCGTGGAGCTCTCCCGAAGTGCTGCAGGAACGCGTGACCGGATCCGTCCCCAGCGAGATCTGGAGCCTCGGTGCCACGCTGTACACGCTGCTCGCCGGCCGAAGCCCGTTCGAGCGCGCCGACCGGGGATCCAACTCCCGCGACCAACTGACCGACCGCATCATCAAGGCGCGCTACACAGCTGTTCCGGTCGACGGCATCCCGCCGATCATCGACGACATATTCGCGACCGCCATGCAACGTGATCCCGCGAAGCGATTCACGAGCATGGCGGAATTCGCCGAACGTCTGCGCTGGGCGCAGTACGAACTCGGCATCCACCCCACCGCCTTCGAGGCAGCCTCGGCCGAGTGGGCCGCCGCCGCACCCGTGAGCTTCTCCGACTCCGCACCCCGAGGCCCCGTCATCACGACCGTCGCACCGGATTCGCGCCGCGCCGCCCGAGCCTCTCGCCAGCAGGCTGCCCCGCGAGACCGTGATGAGCTGCCGTCAACGCCGCGCACGAAGACCCGCTCGCCGCTCGTCGCCGGTGTGATCGGCGCCGTCATCGGAGCAGCGGTTCTCGCCGGGGTCGGCATCGCAGTCCTCTTCCTGACCGGAGTCCTGTGATGGCGATCGGCGACCGCACCCGAAGCGACGAGACCCCGCGCCCCCGTCGGCGCCTCATCGCCACGATCTCGGGCATCGCCGCGCTGGCCGTCGTCACCACGCTCGCGATCACCGCCCAGGGCTACGAGTCGCAGGAGGTGCCGCGCCTCGAATCCGCGGTCTGGGTCATGCGCGACAGCGGACAGTACGCCCGCGTGAACACCGAACTCGCCGAGATCGACACGGTGCGCAACGTCGACGACCCCGAAGCCGTGTGGCAGAGCGGTTCGCAGGCGGTTCTCTACGCGCAGGGAAACCGGCAGCGGTGGGACGTCGATCCGGCGAGCCCCACCGACCTCCTCTCCGATCCCTCGGCCGAAGGCGCCCCGATCGCCTCGGAGCCGACACCGGCGGGCACACGCCAGATCATCTCGGCCGGCCCCTACATCGCATACCGCACCGACACCGGGCAGGTCTCGGTGACGACCCTGGAAGCCGGGGCCGCGACCGCCCTGGTCGATCCGTTCTCCGGCGTCGAGGTCGAAGAGGGCGAAGACCCTCCCACCTACACGGCCGATGCCGTCGGTCTCTCTCCTGACGGACTGCTCGTGCTCTACTCCGCGGAGGAGGGCGCCGTTCGACGATTCGACATCGACGAATACCGCTTCCTCGACGACGGTACGGCTGTCGCGAGCGCCCCCGAGGCCGGCGAAGACCTCGCACTCACCGTGGTGGGCGACCGGTGGGCGATGCTGCAGGCAGGGTCGGGCGACCTCTGGATCTCCGGTCGGGACGAGCCCACAGAGCTCGACGTCGCCGAGGACGCGAAGCTTCAGGCCGGCACCGCGCGCGGCGACGACCTCGTCGTGGCGGACTCCGACGGGCTCGTGTCCGTCGATCTCGCATCCGCCGAATCCGAGCGGATCGTCGATGCGGCAGGTGTTCCGGCCACCCCGGTCGTGGTCGGCGGGGAGACCTTCGCCGCATGGCTCGACACGGCATCCGGCACCCTGTGGTCAGGCGGCGAGACCGTGCCGCTGATCGTCCCGGACGAGGCGCTCGACTCAGCGACGATCGAACCCGTCTTCCAGACGAACGGCGACCGTGCGGTGCTGAGCGAACTCGGCACCGGTCTCATCTGGACCGCCCCCGAGGGTGTTCTGATCCCTCTCGAGCAGTGGGCCATCGAAGACGAGACGGAGCAGGAGGAAGGCACCGTCATCGTCGAGGACGTCGCCGAGCAGATGCCCCCCGTCGCGGTGAACGACGCGTTCGGCGTGCGCTCCGGCCAGCAGGTGATCCTGCCGGTGCTCTTCAACGATCACGATCCGAACAAGAAGGACGTCCTGTCGATCGACCCGGCAACCGTCTCCGGTCTCGCAGACGCCGGGTTCGGCGACGTGTCGCTCGTCGCGAACGGGCAGTCGCTGGTCGTCTCCGTGCGGGCGGACTCAGGGCAGACCAGCTTCACCTATGCGGTGACGGATGGCGCGGCGACCTCCGCTCCCGCGACGGTCACGCTCACGGTGGTCGACGACGCCTCGAACGCCGCGCCGGTCTGGTGCGGCGTCGAGGCCTGCCAGCAGGAATGGCCGACACCGCAGCTCCTGCCGGGCGGCAGCACGATCGTGTCCGCCCTCTCGGGATGGGTCGATCCCGAGGGAGACCCCTTCGTCCTCAGCGACGCCTACGAGACCGATCCGTCGTCTCCGGTCATGGTCGTCCCGATGTCCGACGGGCGCGTCGCGATCCGTCACACCGACCCCAACGCTGCGGATGCGGTGATCCCGGTCACCGTGGTCGTCGAAGACATTCACGGAGCGAGGGCCGAGAAGACCCTCGAAGTCCAGGTCACCGGCAGCCCCGCTCTGATCGCCGCACCGGTCGCCCTCACCGCCCGTGTCGGTGAGCGGCAGTCGATCCGCATCTCCGACCACCTCTCCGGAGGCTCCGGTTCATACCGTCTCGTCGATGCGGTGCAGACCGCGGCGACGGCGCAGGGACTCGAGGTCACCCCCAACACCGCCGGCGGCACCGTCGAGCTGACGGTCGCCGAGCCGGGTCAATACGTCGTGACCTACACCGCGCAGGACGTCTCGACACAGGCCGAGCAGTCCGCCGTCATCCGCGTCACCGCGGTCGACGGCTCCTCGGCGCTGGCGATGGCACCCCTGACCGCGTTCGTGCGTGACGGCGAGGACACCACTGTCGACGTCCTCGACTCCGTACAGAACACCAGCGGCCGGGTGCTCATGCTCTCGGATGCCGTGAGTTCGACGCCGCAGCTCAATGTTCGAGTCGTCGGCAACGAGAGCATCCGCGTCAACGGCACGACCGAGAGCGGCGACCCCGGGGTCATCGGCA
The DNA here is from genome assembly GCF_979258505.1 of Microbacterium sp. AC145. Lineage (NCBI taxonomy): Bacteria > Bacillati > Actinomycetota > Actinomycetes > Micrococcales > Microbacteriaceae > Microbacterium > Microbacterium sp. AC145. The sequence continues at coordinate 2,709,625 of NZ_OZ409859.1, read as the reverse complement.
CGGCAGCCGTGACTGTCGCAGACGGGGCGGGAGCCGCGGTGCAGGGCACCGTCACGGTCTTCCTGGCGCCGCCCTCGACGGTCACGAGGCCCATCGTCTTCCCCGACGCCGTCACTGTGCGCGCCGGATCTCTCACTCGCATCAGCGTCGCAGCGAACGACGTCGCCCCTCGCGGCGAGCCGCTCGTCGTGCTGCCCGAGGTCACAGGCTCCGGCGAGGCCGGCGAGCTCGTCTTCGCCGACGGCAACGCACTGCGATACCTCGCACCGACCACTCCGGGAACCTATCGCCTCACCTATTCGGTGTCGCTCGAGCGCAACCCCTCTCTGTACGACAACGGCTCCGTCACGGTGACCGTTCTCCCGGCGGGCACGAACCGCGCGCCGACGCCGACCACCCTCACCGGGCGGGTGCTGAGCGGTCAGACGGTGTCGGTGCCGGTACCGGCGACCGGCATGGACAGCGACGGCGACCGCGTCGTCCTCACCGGGGTCGATCAGCCCGAGCGCGGCTCGGGAACGGCGACGATCTCAGCCAGCGGCGAGTCGATCGTCTACCGGGCGCCTTCCACGGGAGTGCCCGGCGGACAGGCGTCGTTCCGGTATACGGTCCGCGATCCGCAGGGTGAGACGGGAACCGGGATCGTCCGCGTCGGAGTCCTGGATGCCGATGTCGACGACACCGCCCCGGTGACCTTCAGCGACTACGTGCGCGTCGAAGCGGGCTCGGAGACCCCCGTCGTCCTCGACCCGCGCTCGAACGACCTGGACCCCGCGCAGAGCGAGCTGGAGATCACCGAGCTGGTGCCCAACGCCCCGCCGGTCAAGGGCAACCCGCTGTATGACCGGCTCACCTCGCTGATCGACCCGGACACGTCGCTGAAGGACGGTCGGATCGTGCTGCGCGCCGGCGACACGGCAGGGACGAACTCCTACTTCTACACGGTCAAATCGACGCGGTCGTCGAGCACATCGCAGGGCCTGATCGTGGTGACCGTCACCGACGGGGCCGTCACCGACCAGCCCACGGTCGCCGACACGGTTCTCACGGCGAGAGACAGGGACGAGATCGCCGAACGCGGCATCGACGTCGTGACCGATCGCGTCAGCTGGCCCTCAGGCGACGTGGGTTCGCTGACACTGAGCCTCTGGGGCGATCAGCCCGGGTTCTCGGTGCAGGGCGACCGCATCGTCGGCGAGGCACCCGAAGCGGGTGCGCTCGTGCCCTTCCAGCTCACCGGCAAGGCTGCGGGCGGGCGCGACGTGGTCGGCCACGGTTTCCTGCACATCCCGGCTTTCGACGACATGCAGGTTCAGATCAAGCCCGGCACCACCCCGGTCGTGGTCGATGAGGATGCGGCGGTCTCGTTCGCACTCGCCGACTACGTCGATCTGCCCGCCTCCGACAGCATCGAGGTCGGCACCGGCGCGTTCACCGCGCAGCGCGCCGCCGCGAGCTGCGCGGCAGACGGCGCGGGCGTCGCGACCTATCAGGCAGGCAGAGAAGCGCCGTGGGCAGACACGTGCCTCGTTCCGGTGCGGCTGCAGGGGCAGGAGCGATGGTCGTACATCGACGTGCCGATCAGCATCCGCCCGGCGGAGCCTCAGCTGCTGCTCTCCTCGATCTCGCACACGATCGCCCCCGGCGCGACGGAGAGCATCGATCTGTACTCCACCATGGCGAGCTGGGAGGGCGGGCGTGAAGGCGATGTCGGAACGCTCGACTACCGCGTCGTGTACAACGGCTCGGCCTTCATCGTCACCCAGAACGGCTCGTCGCTCACCATCGAGGCTCGAGCGGATGCTCGTCCGGGCAACACCGAGAACGTGAGCATCACGGTGCCGCAGTACGGTGAGCCGGCGGCATCCGTCCGGCTCGTCGTCGGTGCGGCACCACCGGATGCTCCTCGAGGGGCGACGTTCACCAGGCAGTGCGTCGTGACGAACCCCAGCTGCTCGATCGAGGTCGTCGACGTCGCGGGAGAATACGATCCGTTCGCCGGCAAGGCAGGCTCCGGCTTGCGACTGGTGTCGCTGGGCGACGGCGCGCGCTGCGACGTCGCGTCGATCTCGACCTCGGGCAGCACGTCGCTCACCGCCAGCTGGCCGGGGGGCGGTCAGGCGCCCGGCGGTCAGTGCGTCATCCCGTTCGTCGTCTCCGACGCCCAGGGCCGCACCGGCACCGGAACGCTGACTCTCGACCTGCAGGGCTTCCCGCAGGCGCCCGCGAGTGTGTCGACCGTCGGGTTCACCCGGTCGACCGTCGATCTCGAGGTGCCGCTCGGCGAGGCCGGGCGAGCGCACCCCGCCGTCAGCGCGATCACGATCCTCCAGGACGGCGCTCCGGCGAATGCCTCGTGCAGCCCGGCGGGCGGCGGCGTCTACCGCTGCACCGTCAGCGGCCTCGTCAACGGTGAGCCCCATGCGTTCACCGCCTCTGCCGTGAATGCGGTCGGCACGTCGGCCGCGACCTCGGCCCACACGACCTGGGCGTACGCAGCCCCGGAGGTGTCGAACGCGACGGCGGCTCCCGTCTACCGTCCCGGCGTGACCGAGCGCGGACGCGGGGTGGCCGCACTGTCGGTGGCAGCATCCGACGACGCCAGGGCGTTCCGCATCGAAGAGACCGGGCAGATCATCGAGCGCACCGGCCCCACGACCACGGCCGACATCACCCTCACTCCCGGTGCGCAGACGCTCACGCTCGTGCCGATCAGCCAGTTCCAGCCCCCGACGGGAGACGGCGGCAACGAGGGCGGTGCCTTCCGCACCTCGGTGACGGTCGCGGGAACCGTGTACTTCGACCCCGCAGGCACTCAGGCGACCGCGGCATCGAACACCTCGGTGAACGTCGCGGGCGTGCGGGCGCAGGCGAACGGCAGCGCCCAGGCCCTCGACGTCGTGTACCTCGCGTGGCGATCGGGCAATGCCAGCTGCACGGCAGACGGCAACGGGCGGCTCGTCGTCTCGGGCGCGGAAGTGCAGTCGGCCTCCGCGACGCTCACGAAACTCGCTGAATACTCGATGTACAAGGTCAAGGCCTGTGCCTCGAACGGCTACGGCGTCGCCGAGTCGGCCACGACCGAGGTGTTCACGTTCGTGTTCGTGGAGGGGCCGAAGGGCAACGCCAGCTACACGGTCGCGACCCAGCCGGCCTTCCAGGACAACCGCTACGCCTACGTGCTCGAATCCGCGCCCAACATCGCGGCGAGAGACGGCTTCGCCCCGCAGTACAACATGTACGGATCGTGGCGCGCGAACTTCGAGCTGAACACCGACTCCTCCCCGCTGCCGGTCACTGCGCGCTCGTGCCACACCGTTCTGACCGTGTACTGCTCCGACCCGGTCGAGATCGTGCCGCGGACGGCACCCACCACCGTGGCCGTACAGTTCCAGCGCTGCGTGCCGGCGAACCCGAACGACCTGTTCACGGTGACCGCGGCCGCACGCGGCTCGTACTCGTCGATCCTCACCCCGAAGATCATCGACGGCGTCTCGATGCTCGAGGCGAGGATCACCTGGACCGGCGCCTACGCCGCGCTCAAGCCGATCAGCCACCAGGCGCCGCTGTGCACACAGCCGCCGCCCCCGAAGCCCCCGAAGCCGGAACCGGAGCCGGAGCCGGAGCCGGAGCCGGAGCCAGAGAACCCGACCGACCCGGTGCTCCCCGGTGTCCCCCCGGTCGATCCCGAGGGGTGAACGCGCCCCGATGACCATTCCCCACTCCCCATCGCCCTGCACAGCGCAGGCACACGAGACGAAAACGGTTGCCCTATGCCTGCTCCCTCCGCTGCTCCCGTGACCATCGCCACCGAACAGGCGGCTTGGTTCGCCGAGACGTTCTCGATCCTCGCCGCCAACGTCGAACAGGCCATCCTCGGCAAGAGGCACGTGGTCGAGCTGGTGCTCGCCGCGGCGGTCAGCGGCGGGCACGTGCTGCTCGAGGACTTCCCCGGCACCGGCAAGACGGCGCTCGCGCGTGCGATCGCGCAGACCGTCACCGGCACGAGCACCCGCATCCAGTTCACCCCGGATCTTCTGCCCGGCGACGTGACAGGCATCACGGTCTACGACCAGAAGGAAGGCGCATTCGAGTTCCACGCCGGCCCCGTCTTCGCGAACATCGTGCTCGCCGACGAGATCAACCGTGCGAGCCCGAAGACGCAGTCCGCGCTGCTCGAGGTCATGGAAGAGGGCACGGTCACGGTCGACGGCGTGACCCGTCCCGTCGGGTCGCCGTTCCTCGTCATGGCGACACAGAACCCGATCGAGCAGGGCGGAACCTACCGTCTGCCCGAGGCCCAGCTCGACCGCTTCATGATCAAGACCTCGATCGGCTACCCCGACGAGGCGGCGACGATGCGCATCCTGCAGGGCGCCGGGCAGCCGAAGCACGTGCTCGACGGCATCGTCAGCACCGACACGATCCTCACCATGACCGAGATGTCGCGCGGCGTGTATGTGAACCCGCTGGTGTCCGACTACATCATGCGCATCGTCGATGCCACCCGCCGTGCCTCCGAGGTGCGCCTGGGCGCCAGCGTGCGTGGAGCGCTCGCGCTCTCGCGCCTGGTGATGACCTGGGCGGCGAAGAACGGACGCACGTTCGTGACGCCCGACGACGTGAGAGAACTCGCGGTGGTCGCGCTGGCGCACCGCCTCGTGCTCGAGCCTGAGGCCGAGTTCGACGGCGTCACCGCTGTCGCCGTCATCGGCCAGATCCTGCTCGACGTCGAGCCGCCCCGCGAGAACGGCACTGCGTGAGCTTCAGCACCGAATCGCGACTGACGCGCACCACGGCGGGCACGAGCACTTCGACCCGCACGTCGACGGTGACGCGCTACGACCGCACGCGCCGCGGCCCCGTCCGCGGTGCGGTGTTCGGCGTGCGTCGGGCGATGCGCACGACGAGGCGCGCGATCCGTCGTGCTGCGGAGTGGGTGCGTGAGACCGTCACGGCCGCGGGCCTGCTGGTCTGCGTGACTCTGATCCTCGGTGTCATCGCCGGATTGCTCTTCGGTTGGGTCGAGGCGTGGGCGGTGGCGGCGATCGCCCTGGTGCTGCTGCTCGTCTGCATCCCCTTCATCCTCGGCGCGCACGACTACCGCATCGACCTCCAGCTCGATCGCGATCGCGTCGTCGCGGGGGCGGAGATCGGTGCGACCCTCGACGTGCGCAACAACGGAGAGCGTCTGTCGTTGCCGGGCATCGTCGACGTTCCCGTGGGGGAGGGGCTCGTCGAAGCACATGTCCCGCTGCTTCGCCCGGGTGCACATCACCGTGAGCAGCTCACGATCGCCGCGCATCGACGTGGCGTGATCGACGTCGGCCCCATGACGATCACCCGAGGCGACCCGATCGGCATCCTGCGCCGCGAGCTGCGCTGGCCCGATGTGCAGAGGATCCACGTGCATCCGGTCACTGTCCGCCTGCCCAGCACGAGCGCGGGTCTCATCCGCGACCTCGAGGGCACGCCGAGCACCGCGCTGGTCGACGCCGACCTGTCGTTCCACGCGGTGCGCGAGTACGTCGTCGGCGACTCGCAGCGACACGTGCACTGGAAGTCGACCGCCAAGACCGGCAAGCTCATGGTCCGCCAGTACGAAGAGTCGCGGCACGCGCGCATCGCGATCATCCTCGACCTCGATGCCGAGTCGTACGAGAGCGACGACGAGTTCGAGAACACGGTCAGCGCCGCGGCATCCCTCGCTCTGCAGGGTGTGCGCGACGGACGAGACGTGCTGTTCTCGGTGAGCAATGAGATTCCCGAGCACAGTCGAGCCGAGGTGCTCTCGATCCGCACTCTGCCCACGGTCACGCCCAAGGCGTTGCTCGATGCCACCTCGACGATCGATGCGGCCGATCGGGTCATGCGTCTCGAGGCGGTGACCGCACTCACGGTGCAGTCCTACCCCGACCTCTCGATCGGATTCCTGCTGACGGGATCCCGGATGCCGTTGGAGCGACTCCGTCACGCCGCCGTCAAGCTCCCGGCCGCGGTCGAAGCGGTGGCCGTGCGCAGCGAGCTCGGCGAGCAGCCCACCATGCGCACGGCGCGTGAACTCGCGGTGATGACCCTCGGTGCTCTCGGCGACCTGCCGCAGCTGCTCGCCCGAGGAGCCCTCCGATGAGCGCCGCGGGTCGCAAGCGCGGCGGTGGCCGGCGCGGCATCCGGCGCGGTGGCATCGCCCCGCGTGGGGGTGCGGGAACTCCTCGTCCGTTCGCGCTCTCCGCGCTCACGCTGTGGTCGCTCGGCTACGTCGTCGTCGGCATCCTGCTCGCGACGGCGGCGACCTGGCCCGTGTACGAGGCGCCGCGGGCGATCGTCGTGGGCCTCGTCGGCGGCCTCCTGGGCATGGCCGTCGCCATCGCCGCGAGGATGCTGCGCTGGGGTCTGCTCCTCGCAGCGCTCGCCGCGGCAGGCACCTACCTGGTCGTCGCCGTGCCGCTTGCCATCCCTTCGGCGCTCACGTCGGTGCCCGCTTTCCTCGGCGGTCTGCGTGACGCGGTTCTCGGCGTGGCGCTGGGGTGGAAGCAGATGCTCACCCTGAACCCGCCACTCGGGGAGTATCAGGCGGTTCTCATCCCGTTCCTCGTGGTGATGCTCTTCGGAGCGTTCTTCGCGACCCTGCTGGTGCTCGAGCAGGGGCGTCGCGCGACGATCGCGGTGCCGGTGGTGGCCGCGATGAGCGTGTTCGGCATCGCGTTCGGGGTGAGCGGCACGTCGTCAGCGGTCGCGGTGCTGGGCTTCGCGCTTCCGGCTGCGCGTGAGTGGCTGATCGGCGTCGCGGTGTTCGTCTCCGCACTGGTGTGGCTCATCGGACGTACTCGCCTGCAGCGCGCGCAGGCGCTGCGCGTCGTCGCGGCAGCCAACATCTCGCGCAGTGCGACGCCGGCGTGGTTGACGGTGCGTCGCCACCTGCTCTCGGCCGGGATCGCCGTGATCGCGCTCGTCGCCGGAGTCGCCATCGCACCGGCAGCGGCGGGATGGAGCGATCGTTCGGTGCTGCGCGACGAGGTCGAACCGATGGTCGTCGTGCAACAGCAGGCGAGCCCGCTCAGCTCCTACCGTTCGTGGTTCACCGCCGAGCGACTCGACGAGACCGTTCTGCAGGTCGCCGGCGACCCCGGGCCCATCGATCGCATCCGTCTCGTCACGCTCGACTCCTACGACGGCGAGGACTTCCACATCGCTCCGGAGGACCGATTCAGCAGGCTGCCCCGCACGGCTCTCCCGCAGCCGGGGCGCGCATCGCTCGACCTCACGATCGGCGATGCCTACCGCGGCATCTGGGTGCCCGCGCCCGCCGGTCTCGCCGAAGCACCGCAGTTCGGTGGGGAACGCGCCGACGATCTCGCCGACGGCTTCCATGTGAACGAGGGCGGCGACACTGCCATCACGATCGCGGATGCACCGGGTGGCGCGCAGGGGCTCGTTCCGGGTGACACCTACTCGGTACTCGTCGACGCGCCGCCGGACGGCATCGACCTCACCGCCGCCCAGGGCGGCAACTCGAAGCTCGACACCGACGACTACCCCGCGCTCACGGAGTGGACCGAACTCCAGGAGCTGCCGCGGTCGGGGGCGGGGTACCTCGAGCTGATCGATCGTCTGCTCTCGCGCGGGTACCTCAGCCACGCACTCCTCGAGAACACCTCCGCCGAGGCGTGGATCGCCTCGCTCAAGGAGGCCGACGGCTACGCTTTCGCACCGAGCTATGCGGGCCACTCGGTGGCGCGCATCGAAGAGCTCTTCACCGAGCTCATCGATCAGGAACGGCGCGCCGGTTCCGATGCGCCGCCCGAGATGCTGGTGTCTGCGGTGGGCGACGACGAGCAGTTCTCGGTCGCGGCTGCGCTGCTCGCTCAGCATTTCGGTCTCGAATCGCGGGTGGTGATCGGAGCCCGGCTCCAAGGAGCGGCCGAGGTGCCGGGCATCCCCGCGTGCGACCAGGTCTGCACCGGCGCCAGCATGAGCGCCTGGGTCGAGGTCCGCGCCTCCGGCGGCGAATGGGCGACGGTCGACACGACGCCCCAGTATGCGATGCTGCCGAGCTCCATCAAAGAGGGCGAACAGCTGCCTGAGCATCCGACGGTCCCCGAGCAGCCGCGGTCGGAGGCCCTCGATCCTCCTCTGGCGCAGAGCGATTCGAACAACGATGCGCAGCCGCTCGACGAGCCGCAGTCCGCGGTGCTCTCGGTTCTGCTGCCGATCCTCCGCGGGGTCGGGCTGGGGCTGCTCGCCGTGGCTCTGCTGCTGCTTCCGCTCCTGGTGCTCCTGCTCGCCAAGCGGCAGCGCGCGAGGACCCGTCGCACCGCAGAAGACCCGGAGGTCCGCCTCGCCGGAGCGTGGGAGGAGCTCGCCGATGTGTACGCCGATCATGACATCGCGATGGACGCACAGGGCACCCGCACTCAGCGAGCGCGCTCGATCGACCGTGAGGCGGCGGGTCGGCTCGCGGCGCTCGTCGATCGCGGAGTGTTCGCAGAGCATCCGCCGACGGATGACGATGCATCAGCCGCATGGGCGATCGTGGATGCCGAGCGCTCGGCTCTCGCGCGTTCGCAACGACGCTGGCGACGACTCGTCACGCGCGTGCGCCCCCGATCCTTCGTCGGCCGGGTGCGAATGACGAAGGATGCCGCGTTCTTCGGCGTGCGGCCCATGCTCGGTACGCTCGGACTGACCGGATCGCTCGACGATCGGAAGAAGGGGATCTCATGACCGCCTCTGCGGAGACCGGCCTCATCACGATGCTCGCCATCGTGGGCGGCCTCGGCCTGCTCATCGGCATCGCCGTGTACGTCTGGTACGCCCTGGCCCTGTCGCGCCTGTTCCCCCGCATCGGTGGCGAGGGATGGAAGGGCTGGGTACCGGTCCTCAACGAGGCGGAGATCCTCGCGCGCGGGGGAGTCCCGGCGTGGTCGGTGGTGTTCTACTTCATCCCGATCGTGCAGCTCTACGGTCTCTATCTCAAGGTCGTCGCGACGCACCGTATCAACGGCCGCTTCGGTCGGGGTGCGGGAATGACCGTGCTCGCGATCCTGCTGCCGCCCGTGTGGGCGACCGTGCTCGCCTGGGGTGCGGCGCCGTATCCCGAAGGCGAGCGCCTCGCAGCTCTCCAGCCGGAGCCGCGTCGCGGCACGCCCCCGGCTGCTGCCCCGGCACGTGATGCCTCGGGTTACACGATCCCGTCGCTGGCGCCGCACAGCGCTGCGCCCACCGAGACCCCCGGCCTGATCTTCCCCGATTACGCCGCTCCGCCTCGCCCTGCTCAGCCGGTGACAGCTCCTGATTCGGCCGAGGCCGCGCCGGCAGCTGCGCCGTCGGTCTGGGGCGCCCCGCCGCAGCCCCCGGTCGCCGGTGCTCCGGTCGCTCCGGGTGCCCCGGCAGCATCGTTCGCGCCGCCGGCCGCCTCCGAGCCTCCTGCCGTCCCGGTGGCTCCCGCGACTCCGGCGGTGCCGGCTCAGCCGTTCGCGCCACAGCCACCCGCCTTCGTCGCTCCGCAGCCCCAGCAGCCATCCGTGCCGCCGCAGCCCGCGCCGCCGCAGCCCGCGCCGCCGCTCGCCCCGTCTGCCGTTCCGCTGCCGCATGTCTCCTCCGAGGCTCCGCAGTTCAGCGGGCATGCCGAGTTCGACGCGTACGCGGATGACTCCGCTGCGTCCGCGCCGGCCGCGCCCGCATCGGATGCGGATGCGGATGCCACCGAGGCGCCTCCGGCGACGGGCATCATGGCGACGATGGGCGGAGAGCCGTCGGCGCCTCAGACGCCACCCGCAGCGGCACCGACGTCCACGCCCGCGGTTGTCGCAGCCGATGAGGTGCCCGCACCTGAGTCTCCCGCCGGCACTGGTGCCACGCAGGATCAGCAGGTCGCGCCTCCCTCTCCTCCGCAGTTCTCGCCCCCACCTCGTGACCCTGCCGCCGAGCCGCACGCCGCTGTCGCAGAGTCGCCGGCCCGCGTCGTGCGTCCGGTGCCGCCGTCGTTCCGCGACGCGGACTCTGCTCCTGTCGCGCCGGAGGCGCCGAGCATCCGCCCGGCACCCGCGTCGGTCAGCGCGGAGACGCCCGCACCGTCGATACCGCCCGCGCCGGCCACGGGTGCCGAGGGGGGTGCTGTCGCAGGTCTCGCCGACGGCGGACTCGTCGCCGATGTCGACAAGACGGTCGTCACTCCACGTCCGACCGACGACGATCTCGATGCGACGGTCGTGGTGGCTCGCCGTCGCGGAGTGCGCCGTTCGCTCGTGCTCGACGACGGCCGCACCTTCGCGCTCTCCGGGGCGAGCGTCGTGATCGGGCGCAACCCGATCGGTGATCCGGGCGAACAACGACTCGCGATCTCCGACACCACCCGCACGCTGTCGAAGACGCACGCGCGCCTCGTGGTGCACGACGACGAATGGCGTCTCACCGACCTCAATGCCACGAACGGTGTCGTCGTGGTCGAGGAGAACGGCACCGAGACGCTCCTCGATCCGGGTGAGAGCGTCACGGGCAACGGTCGCTTCATTCTCGGCGAGGTCGGGATGCACGTGGTGGCGGAGCGCGATTCGTGACCGTCGCCTCTGTGGTCCTCAACGTCGCGGCGCTCTCCGACACCGGACTCACGCGCGCCGCGAATGAGGACTCGGTGCTCGCCGCGACCCCGGTGTTCCTCGTGGCTGACGGCATGGGCGGACATGAAGCCGGAGATCGTGCGAGCGCGGCCGTCGTCGCGGCGTTCGAGCCGCTGGTCGGTGAGACGATCCGGATCGACGACGTGCGCGATGCGCTCACCCGGGCAGCGGATGTCGTCGAGGGCATCGCGGCAGAACACAAGCGCGGCGCGGGGAGCACCGTGTCGGGAGTGGCTCTGCTCGAGCACGAGGGTGCGCCGCACTGGCTCCTGTTCAACGTCGGCGACTCTCGCGTCTACCGGCTGTCCGGCAGCGAGCTGGTTCAGCTTACGATCGACCACTCCCTCGGGCAGGAGCTCGTGGATGCCGGCGAACTGCGCGCCGAAGACCTCGCCACCTTCGGGCAGCGCAATGTGATCACCCGGGCGATCGGCGGGCCCGACAGCACTGCCGACAGCTGGCTGCTGCCCGTGGTCGACGGCGAGCGGCTGCTGCTGTGCTCCGACGGGCTGAGCGGCGAGGTCAGCGATGAGGGCATCCGCGCGACGCTCACCATGAACGGGCGCCCGGAGACGGCCGCCGCGGCGCTCATCCGTCGCGCGCTCCAGGCCGGTGGTCGCGACAACGTGTCGGTCGTCGTGATCGACGTGGTGTCCGGCGGCGCGCGCACGCGACCGACCGACGACAGCGTGACGGGCCGCGCGGGCGCATCCGCCCTCACCGACTCGATGCTCGAGGGCACGACGATTCCGGTGCGGGCGAGATGACCGACGACGAGAACGTCGAAGAGACGGTCATGCTCACACGCCGAGACCGTCGACGGGCGGGAGCGAAGGCGGCGGCCGAGTCGACGGCGGGGCCGGGCGCCGAGGATGCGCGCTCGTCTGATGATGCGCGTCCCGCTGATGATGCGCGTCCCGCCGAGGATGAGCTTCCCGCCGATGACGAGGCGACCATCGTCGTCGCTCGTCCTCCGATAGGCGCGGGCGATACAGCCGACGACGCAGTCGGCCAGGCCGACGCCCCCGGATCCGTCGACGAGGCGACTGTCGTGATCTCGCGTCCTCCGCGCCGCTCGCGCCGCGCTGCCGAGCCCGAGGCTGCGGAGTCCGCGGGTGCCGAGCCCGCGGATGCCGAGGCGGAACCCTTCGCGGCGCCGGCAGGGCCCACCCCATCGATCTACAAGCCGCGCCCTGCGCCGCAGGGGGCGAGCGCACCTCCGGTCGTCGTCGGGGCCGTGGCGCCGACGCGCGTCGACGATCCGGAGCGGCCGTCCGTGGCGAAGCAGGCCCGCCGATGGAGCGTTCTCACGCTGGCCGCACTCGCGGTGGCGTGCGTCGTCTCGGTCGCCGGCCTGGTCGGAGTCGGTCTCCTCGCTCTGGGCTGAGGACCTTCTGCGGTGATGGTCTGCCAGGGTCAGCTGACCCGGGTGGTCTCCGCGTGCGGGTCCGGCCGGTTCAGCAATCCGCCTTCACGGTCGATCTCGACCTGATCGACCACCGGATCCTCTTTGCGACGTCGGAGCACGATCAGGATGCCGAGCACGCCGAGCAGGCTCGCTCCGCCGATCGCAGTGAGCAGAGTCGCGTCGCGGGTGAGCAGGAACGGCGATGCGCCGTGGTCGGGACTCACCTCGGCGACGGGGGGACGATCGGCGCTGTCCACCGTGTCGAAGAAGGGGCTGACCGGCCCCCGTGTCGTCGGGTCAGGCAGCAGCTCGATCGCGGCCGTCGGCTGGATGAAGCCCCAGCCGTTCACGTCGTCGCGGTTGTCGGCGTCGGCACGCAGAGCCGTGGCTGCCAGGCGGTATGCCCACCCGGCCGGAGGATCGTCGGGGTGCGCTTCGGCGACCAGGGCGGCCGCCGCGCTCGCGTACCCCGTGGAGAAGCTCGATGCCGGAGCATCGGCGGCGAACACGCAGTCTCCGCCTCCGGGGAAAGCCGTCAGCACGTTGCTGCCGGGCGCGGTGACGTCGACCTGCGGGCCGTGGATCGACGAGTCCGTCGCGAGTCCGCGCGGGTCGGCGGCGCTGACGCCCAGCGCCTGTTCGTACGCGGCGGGATACCGCGCGGCATCCGCGGCGTCGGCATCGGATTCCCGGTTGCCCGCGCTCGCGACGACGAGAGCGCCGACGGCGGCCGCGTGCTCGACGGCGGCGCGAAGCTCCGCAGAATCCGATGTCTGCGACATCGACACGTTGATGATGTCGGCGCCGTTGTCGGCCGCCCAGTGGATGCCGTCGGCGAGTCGCTGGGATGTGGGCCCGAAGCCCTTGTCGACATCCTGCTTGGCGTCGCTGCGGAAGACGCGGACCGAGAGCAGCTTCGCGTCGGGGGCGAGGCCCACCACTCCGGAACCGGGCACCGGCTGCGCGGCGATCTGACCCGCGATGGCCGTGCCGTGTCCGGTCGTGTCGGTCAGCCCGTCGCTGCTCTCTCCGTCACCCACGAGATCGACTCCGCCGATCACGGTGCCCGCCAGATGCGGGTTGCCGGCGTCGACTCCGGAGTCGACGATGGCCACGACGACTCCCTTGCCTGTGGCGAGACGGTTCGCGTCCTCCGCGCCGAGCTGCGCGAGTGCTGAGGGGGCATCAGGAGAGAACACCACGGTTCCCGGCGTGCAGGCGTCACCTGCTGTCGCGGCCCGGACGATGCTCGACGGGATGCCGCTGTCGAGAGGGGAGGACGTGGGCGTCGCGGCAGCGGGCGACGCGGCGCCGAAGACCACGGCGCCCAGCACCAGTGCGGCGACGGCGTTCAGGCGGCGACGCATCAGTTCGTTCCGGAGCCGGGGGACTCCCGTGCCGCCTCAGCGCTCAGCGCCGGACCTGCTGCGAAGAACTCGATCCACGCGTCGGACACACGGCCGACGTCTGAGACCGAGTATCCGAGCTGGGCGATCGCACCGCTGGCGGCGTCTTCGGAACTCTCGTCGAGCGTCGCACCGGGAATCGCGTATGCGGTTCCGGACTCGTCGATCAGGACGGCCATGCCCACCGCGTCTTCCGAGCCACCGGTCACCTGCATCAGCGCGCCGCCGCCGACGGTGACGTCGACGCGAGAGCGGTCTTCCGGCAGCTCGGCGGTGGTCGCGCCGAGCACGGTGCGGGCGTCTTCGGCCAGGACCGCGCAGGGCGTCTGACCCGACTCGAGGGTGGCGAGCGGCTGCGCGGGCCAGTCGGTGCCGCCGAGGTTCGAGATGGTCGGGATGTCGCCCACCTCGGCCGGGGACACCTCGACCTCGCGTGCCTGCTCGCCGCTGCCGAGCAGGTAGAGCTGATAGGCCAGGGGGCTGAGAAGTGCGAGGTCGCCCGAGGCGAGCGCGACGTATCGCTCGTCGGCCGGCCTTCCCTGCGTGTGCACGATCGTGCCGGCGGTCAGATCGGTGCCCGCGACGGAGGCCCCGAAACCGTCGATGCGGATGGGGCCGAGTTCGTCGCCGGATTCGAACAGGTTGAGCCAGCGCCCGTCGACCTCGAGAATCTCGCTCGCGCCGAGACCTGCTGCGCGCAGCACCGCGTTCGCATCGGCGGGTGCGACCGCGTGACGCAGGCCGTCGGCGATGACGAACAGATCATCGCCGCGCTTCACGACGGCTCCTGTATCGGTCGAGATCGTGGCGACGGGATCGTCTGAGACGGTGACCGCGGTGCCGGCGCCGTCGTCGATGCAGGCAGTCCACGACGAATTGATGAGTGCGCCGGGAGCGGGCAGATCGTCGGGAGCGCCGAGGATGCCGATCGCGGGACCGATCGGGATGCCGTCGAGCGCGGCCTGATCGGTGCGCACCACCTTGAACTCGCCCGCCGGGATCAGCAGACGTGCACTGGCGGTGTTGATCACCGGATAGAGCGTGCCCTCGACCGAGACGTAGCGGGACCCCGTGTCGGTCGCGACGATGAGGCGGTTGTTCTGCCAGTCGCCGGGGAGGCCCGGCTGCATGATGCCCCAGAAAACTCCGACGAGGATCACGCCCACTGTGAGTGCGACGCCCGCCACCACGGCGCGCAGCGGCTTCGCCGGGTCGAGCTCCTTGCCGCCGGGGGCACCGCCGGTGAAGGCGGAGAGCAGACGACGTCGGCTGAAGCCCTGGGCTTCGATCAGGTCTTTCTTGGTCGCCATCGGTCAGACGAGCCCTGCCGTGATGACGCCCAGCGGCAGCAGCAGCGCGAGTGCGATCACTTCGACCGTGTCGCCGAGGCGGGTGAGCCTGAGACGTGCGCGCGGCGTCAGCAGGGTGAGGCCGACGAGGATCACGGTGGCGACGACGAGCACGAGCAGCATCCAGGTGCGCACGTCGGGCAGGGCGAGCGCGACCGTGATGCCGGTCGCCGCGAGGCCTATCGCGCCGATCGCCATCAGAACGAGCACACCGAGGCGTGCGTGAATCTGCCGCGACTGGAACATCATCCCCACGAAGGCGAGAACGCAGAGCACAGCACCGAAGACGCCGCTCGCGGCGACGAGGGGAGTCGCGATGAGTGCCGCGAGGCCGAGCGCCGCCCGCAGCGCGATGAGGGTGCGCGTGCCCGCGGCCGCGCGTCGCTTCACCTCGTCGGCGTCGATCGGCTCGGGGGCTGAGAACATGTCGGCGTCGCTCTGGGGCGAGATCACCCGGATCCGGGTGGAGCTGAGGGCGAGCCAGGGGATGCCGTTGGCGAGAAGGGCCGTCGTGGCCAGCATGATCGCGTATGGGGCGAGTTCGTCGCCGAAGATCGCCGCCGCGGTCGCCGTGATGCCGATCGATGCGCCGAGAGCGATCGGCACGAGATGGATCTCGGGCTTGTCCTGCGTGACGGCGAGTCCGAGGCCTCCCACGATCACGAGGCCGAGCCCCATCGCGGCGAGCGGCCAGCCCCAGATGCTCTGCACCGGCACCGCGAGATAGCCGGCGAGACCACCGTATGCCGCGGCCGCGAGACCGAGCGCGTGACCGGCTTCGGGCTGCCGCAGCCGCATCAGCACCGCCGCAGCCACGCTCAGCACCACGGCCCCGGAGCCGGCGATGATCGCGGGGATCAGAGACGTGGGGGGAGTGGCCACCAGCAGCAGGGCGCACAGCGCGAGGAAGGTCATGCTGATGAAGAGGGCCGTGCGCGAGCTGTCGGCCGGCGTCCATGACCCGTGCTGCTCGGCGGTGGCGTCGATCACGGCCTCGACCACGTCGTCGTAGACGCGCGGTTCGCTGGTGAGCCCTCCGCGCACGAGCGTGAGCAGTTCGCCCTCGTGCACGCCCTGTGCGGCCGCACCGCGAGACGGATCGAGTGGTGTGCCGTCGGCGCGCTGCAGTGCATAGCCCCCGTGCGTGAGCGTGGGATCGAGCACGCCGAGGCTGCGAGCGAAGCCGGGGATGATCTCGATCAGCGGCACCTGTGACGGCACGCCGACATCGAGTCGCCGGTCATCGCTGACGACGGAAAGTCGCAGCACGGTACCTGCCGTGGCGCTGCTCTGAGTCATGGAACGATGCCCCCTCCATGGTGTACAGCCGCAACGATGACGTGCGGCTGCGCATTCCGCCTCTCACCCTAGTTGAGGCGTGCGACAACGCGTAGTCGTGAGGGAGTCGGATTTGTCCATCGAGTGCACAATTTCCCTCCGGATCCTCCCAGGATTCTGGCGATCCGCGCGGATCTGATCTAACCTGTCACCTGAAACGAATCGTGGGGGGTTGTTTCGAAGTCGTCCCAACTCAGGGATGCGCTCCCCGCACGTGTGTCCGTGAGGACCGGAGGGAGTGAGTTATGGCTGATGTCATCTCCGCAGAAGAAGGGGCTCTGCGCCGCGGAGCCCAGGCGGTGCGGGAGACCAAGTCCGGGATCGACCAGCAGACCAAGAAGGTCCGCAGCGAGATCGAGCAGCTGCGCGGCTTCTGGACGGGTGCGGCAGCCGCATCGTTCAGCACGCTGATGTCCCGGTGGGACGAGCAGGCTCGTCAGCTCAACGAGGTCCTCGTGACCCTCGAAGATGCCCTCGCCGGCACCGAGCGCGACCAGGCAGCGACCGAAGAGGCGCACCAGCAGACCATTTCGGGCCTCGGCTCGATGATGTCGGGCGCCTGAGCGCGCGCATTCACAGGACTATAAGGAGAACATGATGCAGTCGATGTCAGTTCGCCCGGAGCAGGTCAACGCTCTGGCAGCTCAGATCCGCAGCGGTTCGCAGGGCATCCGCTCCGAGCTCGACCGTCTCGAGTCCGAGGTCGGCAAGCTCCGCGCAGCCTGGGACGGCTCCGCTCAGCAGGCCTACGACCAGGCTCAGGCCAAGTGGAACCGTTCGCTGAGCGAGATGCAGCAGCTGCTCACGCAGATCGCAGGAAAGACCGAGGAGATCTCGGGCCAGTACGTGCAGACCGACAAGTCGGCCGCCGGGCGGTTCGGGGCCTGATCCCGTGGCGCGGGCCCGCGGCAGAGATGCCCGGGTCCGCGCCGTCTGCTGTGCCGTTCGGCCTCGTGGTCGGAGAGCAGTGCAGATGATTCGGAATCATTGCCGTTGTGAAGAGGAGGGGCGTCGATGAGCATCGCAATCGACTTCGATGGAGTGTTCGCCGAGCTGAAGCGACTTCTGCGTGAGCTGCAGGAGTTCCCGAACCCGGCCGAGGTGGGGGTCTCCGAGGGGGGATCGTCGAAAGCCACTTTCGATTTCCGCAACGCCGTCGCGCGTTCCGCGGTCGCGATGGGCGATGTCACGGACAGGACGCTCATCAAGCTCCAGGACACGCACGACTCGATTCGAGCGGCCGTCGAGCAGATCGCCGAGCAGGATGCGTCCCTCGCCGACGAGGCGAAGCTGATCGTGTCCCTTCTCGACTCCGCGGTCGCGCAGGCTGAAGACGGGACGACCTCGCCGACCGGAGCATCCACCGGCGCGCAGGGCGGGGCCTCGGGCGGAGCTCCCGCATCGGCGCCCGCGCCGTCCGACTCAGGAGAGCCCGAAGAGGCCGACTACTGATGAGGCGAGGGCGTCGTGGAGTGATGGCGGCGGTCGGTGCACTCGCGCTGGCCGTCGGCTTCATCGTGCCGTCGAGCGCGACGGCGGCGTCGACCGATTCGGGCCTGTGGTGGTTCGATCGAGGAAAGATCCAAGAGGCGCACGATGCGGGGTTCGACGGCGCGGGAATCAAGATCGCGGTGATCGACAGCCAGATCAACCCCGATGTCGCCGGGCTCCGAGGCGCGAACCTCACGATGGACGAGTCCTCGTACTGCGTCGACGGGTCGGGAACGCCCTATCCCCTCGTCTCCACCGATTTCGCGGCCTCGTCCCACGGCACGCGCGTCGCCTCGATGATCGCCGGCACGGGTGAGGCACCGGCAGGAGGCACACCCGTCAAGGGCGTGGCTCCCGGTGCCGAGGTGCTCTACTACTCCGCCGGTGGCGTCGTCGACGATGCGGACGGCGACGCCATCGACTGCCTGCAGGCGAACGGCGAGGAACTCGGCGACGACGGGCGATTCGCTCTCGATCGTGCGATCTCGGATGCGGTGGCCGACGGTGCGGACATCATCTCGATCTCCTCCGAGAGCAGCACCACGGTCAACAAGGGGCTGGCAGACGCCTACGCCGCCGGCGTCGTCGTGGTCGCCGGCATGTCGAACGAAGACGGTGTCACGCTGTGGCCCGCGGCCTTGAACGGCGTGGTCGCGGTGCAGGCCTTCGGCGAGGACGGCAAGATCCAGAACGGGAGCAACGGCACCCCCAATCTCACGGATGACGTCGTCGTGGCAGCGCCGGGTCTCGGTCTGCTGCTTCCGGGGTCACCCGCGTCCTGGGACGAGCAGGAGATCGGTTCGGGAACGTCGTTCGCGACGCCTATCGTCGCGGGGTTCCTCGCGGTCGTGAAGCAGAAGTACCCGGAGGCGACCGGGGCGCAGCTGATCCAGAGCCTGATCCACAACACGGGCACGAAGGGCGAGCACGAGCCCGAGTGGAACGACAGCACCGGCTACGGCGCCGCGTCCCTCACCGGGATGCTCTCGGTCGACCCGACGAAGTACCCGGACGTCAATCCGCTCTTCGACACCGAAGACCCGTACGCCCAGCCGTCTGTCCGAGAGGTCAACGAAGCGAAGGCGGCGATGGGTGACGGCGGTCAGACGGTCGCTCCGACGACCCAGCCCGACGCAGACGAACCGCAGGCCCAGGAGTCGCCGCTGACCCCGTGGCTGATCGGCGGGGGAATCATCCTGGTGCTGCTGGTCGTGGGCGGCATCATCCTCGCGATCGTGCTGACACGATCGTCACGACGCAAGACCACCGAACAAGGGGGGAACCATGGCCGGTAAGCAGATGGGCGGCGGCGGATTCGAGGCAGAGCTCCAGCGCATCCGCACGCTCGATGACGCGATGATCCCGAGGATGTCGGCAGTGATCAACGCCTTCACCTCGCTCGAACGCGCTCTGTCGGCGGTGCGGCTGTCCGAGCACTGGCAGGGGTCCTCGGCTGACGGCGCCACGGCCGACATCGACGAGATCCGCGCGAACGTCTCCGGAATCCTCGAGACGGTGAAGGCGGTGGACACCGCGATCGCCGAAGGCAACTCAGCGCGACGCGAGATCGCGGCGGCCGAGCTGCCGTCGGCATCGATCGATCCGTTCTGGGCGAACGCCGCGAAGGGGGCGTCGTTCGTCGTCCACCCCGTGCTGGGGCCGCTCGCGGCCGACAGCGCCCTCGATGCGATCGGCGACTTCCTCGGGAACCAGCGAGAAGACCGTGCGCGACAGATCGTGAACGACGTCGAGACCTCACTCGTCGAACCCACCACCAAGCTGGATGCCGCGACCAATCGACTGAACCAGTTCGACTACGTCGCATCGGATCCTTCGAAGCGAGCCGAAGACCCGTTCTCGCACACGCAGGTCGACCGCCCGCACATCGTCGGAACTCCTGGGATCGGCGGCGGCCCCTCGGGCTACACCCCCGGGGGAGGCGGTTACGAGCCTCCGACCGGAGATGTCGGCGAGTATCAGCCGCCGATCTCGACGGACCCGACTTATCCCACTTATCCGACGAATCCGACGGACTTCCCCCCGCCGACCTATCCGACGTTCCCTGACGGCCCGGGCGACTGGGAGTACGACCCCGACGGGCCGGGTGGCCCCGGTGGTTCGGACAATGGCGACCCGACCGTCGACTTCCCGGGCGGCGGCGTGCTGCCGGGTGGTCCGGGAGGAACCGGGGGCGGCAACACACTCACTCCGGGCAGCTCGTTCCCGGGCGGAACCCTCCCCAGCGGTGGCAGCGGTATCGGTGGCGGCATCGGCGGAGTCGTCGGCGGCGGGGCCGGAGCCGCGGCGATCGCCGCGGGATCGAAGATCGCGGGCATCGGCAGCATGGGAGCCCTCGGAGGCTCCGGTCTCGGCGGCGCTTCCGGAGCCGGTCTCAAGGCCGGTGGTGGTCTGCTGGGCAACTCCGCGGCCGGCGGCGCCGGTGGTGCGGGAAGTGCCGGCCGCCCCGGAGGCATCGGTGGTGTCGGCGGCGTCGGTGGTGCCGGCGGCGCGGGCGGCGCGGGCGGTTCATCGGGTGCAGCGGGGTCGGGAATGCGTCCCGGCATGGGCATGATGGGCGCCGGCGGTGACGAGGAGGAGAAGGCCAAGCGCTCCGGTCTCGGCGGTCCGATCGCTCCCAAGCTCGAAGACGAGGAAGAACGAGGACCCCGCGCCAAGGGTGCGCAGGCGGGTTCTCGCGACGACCACGCAGGCTGATCCGCGTGAGCGGAAGAGGGGGCGTGCGGCCGAGGTCGCACGCGGTCGATAGGGTGCAGGTGTGTCAGTCGATATCGTAGAGCGGCGCCGCATCGTGCTCCAGAGCGAGGATCGGCGTATCGACCTCTCGCTTCCGTTCGACGAGACTCTCGACGATGCACTGGTGCTGAGCGGCCTGTCGACGGCGGACCGATTCGTGACCGTCGGCCCGGGAGGCTTCGAGGTGCCCGGCGACACCGAGTGCGAAGACCTCGTCGACGGCGGCCTGTATGCGCTGATCGATCGGGCGGCACTCGCGCCCCGCGCGCCGAGCGCGAGGGCGGATGCTCCCACCAGAGCGGATCACGGAGCCCGGTGGTGGATGCTCGCCGTCAGCGGGCTTCTGCTCGTCGCCGTGTTCGCCCAGGGCGCCGGAGACCCGCTGCTGCGTCTGCTGGTCGCTCTGGTTCTCGTCGTCGGAACCCTCGGCGGAGCGATCGCCTGGGCCCGCCGCGACTCGATGGCCGGCGTCCGCGGCATCCTCGGCGTGCTGGCGCCGGTGGTGATGTCCTTCGCGGCGGGTGCGCTGCTGATTCCGGCGTCGCTCGAGGCGAGTGCGCATCTGTCGACGGCATCCGGCTTCCTGGCCGCAGGCATCACGACGGCGATCGTGGCGGTCTCCGCCCGAGCGCGTCCGATGCGGGCGGCTGCCGGCACGGCCACGGTGCTGCTCGTCAGCCTGGCGGCGGTGTGGGGACTCGCGCTGCTGCTGCGGTGGAACCCCGCCGACGCGGCGGCGATCTCGCTCGGACTCGTCCCCCTGGGCCTTCGGGCGCTGCCGAGCAGCCTCGTCAACCTTCCGGAGGGCTACTTCATCGACTACAAGCACTTCATGACGAGCCGGTGGACAGTCCGCGGCGCGATCCCCGAGTCCGTGGGCGTGCTGCGGACCGAGAGGATCACCGCGGTCGTCGACGACTCGTCGGCGAGGCTGGTGGCAGGCACTGCCGTGCTCAGCGTCGTGGCCGCGGTGATGGCCCCTGTCGCTTTCCTCCGGCCCTGGTCTGCCGATCCGTTCGTGGTCTCCGGTGGTATCGCTCTCCTCGTCTGCGTCATCCTCGCTCTGCTCCTCACTCCGCGTCACACCACCTCCCGCATCCTTCGCTGGCTGCCCCGCGCCGCCGCCGGTGCTGTCTTCCTCGTCGCCGCGCTGCAGGCCGCACTCACCCTCGGCGCCGGGTTCCAGTTGCTCGGCGCCGCCGCCCTGTTCGCCGTCGCACTCGTCGCGGTGGCGGTCGTCGTCCCGATCTCCCGCGGCTCGAGCTCGCTCGTCTGGTCGCGCTTCGGTGACGCGTTCGAGTGGCTCGCCGTGGCGCTGTCACTTCCCGCCGCACTGCTCTTCGCGGATTCTCTGTCCCTGCTCCGTGGAATGATGGCGTGATGAGCGGGAACGGTGAACCACAGCCCCGGCCGGCGAGTGGCCCGATCCCCCCGATGCAGCCGGGCATGATGCAGCCGGGCGTGATGCAGCCGGGCGAGGTCCCGGCTCTGCCGCCCGCGCTGATCGCTGCGCCTCCCGGCGTCGACGGCGCGCCGCTGCGGCAGGACTCCGCGCCGGCCGCACCCACGCCACTGGTGACGTCACGTGCGCGAGAACGGCGCCCTGCCGATGGTCTCGGCCCTGCGTTCGCCGGGATTCCGGCATCCACCGGACTTCGCATCGCCGCGTTCACCCTCGACGCCGCCGTCGTGATCCTCACCGCCGCCGTGGTGCTCATCACGACGCGCAGCCTGCTGCTCGCCGGTCTGACCGTCGCGGAGCTCGCGATCTTCTTCTGGGTGCTCGAGGCCCGGACGGGACTCACCCTCGGAAACCTCGTGCTGCGCTTGCGCACCGCACGCGGCGATCGCCCGTACTCGCCGGGTGTGGGTCGGCAGTTCGTGCGTGGGGCGATCACAGGGGCGGGTTTCCTCGTGGCGTTGGGCAGCTGGGTCGTCGTCGCGTCGAGCGCCTGGGACCGCGGCGGTCGACGCCAGACCTGGGCCGATCGCATCGCAGGAACGGTGGTCGTCTCGGTGCCTGCTCGCACTTCACCGGAGTCCTCCGCCGAAGTGTCGCAGCAGACGCCTCAGCCGGTCGCGGTCGAATCCCTGGCACCACCCCAGGTCGTCGCACTCGGATCCCATCCCGCCACGGTCGACGAGGATTCTGAGCCGACCGACGCGCGTGCAGCGTCGCACCGTGCCGATCCTCAGGTCCCCGCGGCCGCGGCAGAAGAGAAGCCGCTGTTCGCCGTCGCGCCGCAGACCGGGCAGCAGCCGGTCACGGAATCACCGACCGCCTCCGCCTCGGACACCGGAGCACTGCTGCTCATCTTCGACACGGGGCAGCGTGTGCAGCTGCCGCTTCCGCTCGCGGTCAACCTCGGTCGAGGGCCTGTCGCCAGTGCTCACGACGACCGACTCGTGGTCGTGACCGACCCGGATTCCTCGGTCTCGAAGACCCATCTGCGCATCGAGCACTCGCGCGGCCGCACGTGGGTGACCGATTTCGGATCGACCAACGGATCGGACGTGCGCTCCGATGACGGGCAGACGACCGAGCTCGTCGCGGGCGAGCGGATGCTCCTCGACGACGCCGATCGCGTTCGAATCGGCAACCGCAGCTTCACCATCAACCTCCTGCTGGGCACCGACAGCAGTGTCGGAGAGAGAGCATGACAGGACCCCGTCTCGCACCGCCCCGCGTCCCCTCGGGCAAGGTCCCCGTCCAGGCGCCGCCCGAGCTCCAGCCGAATGACGGAGGCATGGGAGTCCTGGGGTCGCTGCTGCCCATGCTGGGCAGCGTGGGCGCGATCGTCATGGTGACGATGTCGAACCAGTCGGTGACGGGTCTCCTCACCGGAGGCATGTTCCTGCTGTCCTCCCTCGGCTTCGTGGCGGTCAACGGCTGGCGGCAGCGTTCGCAGCGGCAGGCGGCCACTCTCAGCTCACGCCGCGAGTACCTCGCGTATCTGACCGAGATGCGACAGACCGTGCGCGTCGCTGCCCGCCAGCAGCGTCGTGCGGCCAACTGGCATCTGCCCGCGCCGTCGGCGCTTCCCTACATCGCCGAGGAGCGCACCCGCGTGTGGGAGCGCAGCGTCAACGATCCCGACTTCCTCTCGGTGCGAGTCGGCACGAGCGATCAGCCGTTGTGCATCAGCCTCGAGGCTCCCGAGCTCCCGCCGCTCGCACAGCTCGACCCTGTGGCTGCGTCGGCAGCCCACCGTTTCATGCTGACGCACGAGATGCAGAAGAACCTCCCGGTCGGCATCACGCTGCGCGATTACGCACGCATCGAGATCACGGGTGACGAGACCGAGTCGCGGGCCCTCGCCCGAGCGATGCTGCTGCACGCCGCGACGATGCACGATCCCGATTCGGTGCAGATCGTCGTCGCCGCGGACGCCGCCGTACTGCCGCAGTGGGAGTGGACGAAGTGGCTTCCGCACACCCATTCGCGCACGGTACGCGACGGACTGGGCGCGGCGCGCATGATCGGGTCGCAGCTGTCGGAGCTCGAAGACATGCTCCCGTCCGAGGTGCGCGAACGTCCACGGTACGCCAGAGACGGTTCGTCCCCCACCGTCCCGCACATCGTGATCCTGACCGACGGCGCCAGCACCGCGTTCAACGACGTGCTCGTGAGCGGCGACGGGGTTCAGGGAGTCACGGTCATCGACCTGCCGTCGCGGTGGGCCGATCTCGAGGATCCGCACGCCCTCCGCATCGCGTTCGACCCCGCCTCGAAGGGATCGCGCGCCGAGCTGGTCAGCCTGCAGGTGTCGCCCCGTCCCTTCGACGCCGATGGGATCAGCATCGTCGAGGCAGAGGCGACGGCACGTCGTCTCATGCCGCTGTACTCCGGCGGAACGGCCATCGCGAAGAAGAAGAGCGCGACCGATCAGGCCGAGCTCGTGGAGCTCCTGGGGCTTCCGGACGTGCGCGACCTCGACCTCGACGCGGCCTGGTCGCCGCGTCTGGAGCGAGACCGGCTGCGGGTGCCGATCGGGCAGGCGGAGGACGGCAGCCCGCTGATCCTCGACATCAAGGAATCGGCGCAGCAGGGTATGGGGCCGCACGGCCTCATCATCGGTGCGACGGGTTCGGGCAAGTCGGAGGTTCTCCGCACGCTCGTGCTCGCCCTGGCGATGACGCACTCCCCGGAGCAGCTCAACTTCGTGCTCGTCGACTTCAAGGGTGGCGCGACCTTCGCCGGCATGGCTGACATGCCTCACGTGTCGGCGATCATCACGAACCTCGGTGAGGAGATCTCGCTCGTCGACCGCATGCAGGACGCGCTGCAGGGTGAGATGGTGCGCAGGCAGGAACTCCTGCGTGCGACCGGTCCCTTCGCGAACGTGGCCGACTACGAGAAGGCGCGCCGCGGGGGCCGCACGGATCTCGCGCCGTTGCCCGCATTGCTGATCGTGGCCGACGAGTTCTCCGAACTGCTCTCCGCGAAGCCCGAGTTCGTCGACACGTTCGTCAACATCGGTCGTCTCGGTCGGTCCCTGCAGGTGCATCTGCTGCTCTCCTCGCAGCGGCTGGAAGAAGGCAAGCTGCGCGGACTCGACACGCACCTGTCCTATCGCATCGGCCTCCGCACCTTCTCGGCCGCCGAGTCGCGGACCGTGCTCGGTGTGCCGGATGCGTACCACCTGCCCACCCAGCCGGGTGCCGGCATCCTGAAGTCCGACACCGAGACCATGACGCAGTTCCGCGCGGCGTACGTGTCGGGGCCTCCGCCGCGACGTCGACGCCGGGCATCGTCCGGCTCGACGCAGAGCACGGGCTCGACGGCGGTCGAACTGTTCACCGCTGCGCCGGTGTGGCGTGCCGAGACACCGGTCGACGAGCCCGAGGTCGTCGTCGACGCCGAGCCGGAGGAGAAGCGCAACACCTTCGAGATCGCGGTCGAGATGATGAGCGGCCGCGGCCCTTCCGCGCACCAGGTCTGGCTGCCTCCGCTCGAGACCCCGGCGACACTCGACCAGATGTTCGGCGACCTCGTCGAGGACCCCGCACTCGGTCTCATCTCGCCGCGCTGGCGTCGTGCCGCCGCACTCACCGTTCCGCTCGGAATCGTCGATGTGCCGCTCGAGCAGCGTCGCGAGACCCTCGCGGTCTCGCTCGGCGGCGCTGCGGGTCATATGGCCATCGTCGGTGCTCCGCTCAGCGGCAAGAGCACGCTCGCACGCACCGCGCTCGTCGCGCTCGCGCTCACGCACACTCCGCAGGAGGTGCAGTTCTTCGTCATCGACTTCGGCGGTGGCAGCTTCGCGGGTCTGCAGAGGTTCACTCACGTCAGTGGAGTCGCGACTCGCTCTGAGCCCGACATCGTCCGACGCACGGTGGCCGAGGTCACGAGCCTGCTCAATGCGCGCGAGGTGTACTTCAGGCAGAACGGCATCGACTCGATCGACACCTATCGACAGCGTCGCGCTCAGGGCATGGCCGATGACGGATACGGAGACATCTTCCTGGTCGTCGACGGCTGGGGCACCCTCCGTGCCGAGTTCGACATGCTCGAACCGCAGATCCAGGCGATCGCCGCCCGCGGCCTCACCTACGGGGTGCACGTCGTGATCACCGCTGCGCGGTGGATGGAGGTGCGTGCCAATCTCAAGGACCTCATCGGCACGCGCATCGAACTGCGACTCGGAGACCCCTCGGACTCCGAGGTCAATCGCAAGGCGGCCGAGAACGTCACGTCGCTCCCCGGCCGCGGTCTCAACGACAACGGACTCCAGATGCTGACGGCGTTGCCGCGCATCGACGGCGTCGACGACGCCTCCTCCCTGTCCGACGGCATCGACGATCTGGCGCGCAAGGTCGCAGCCGCCTGGCACGGCCCGGCAGGGCCCAAGCTGCGACTGCTCCCGTCGCAGATCGGTCACGCCGACCTGCGCGCCGTGGCCGCAGCCGCGACGCCGGACGGGACCGAGCCGCGCGAGATCCTGCTCGGCATCGACGAGGCCAACCTCGCGCCGTTCTCCATCGATCCGATCGCCGAGCCGCTGCTGTACCTCTACGGTGACGCCGATTCGGGCAAGTCCTCGATGCTTCGCGGTGTCGTGCATGAGATCACACGCCTCTACGGGCCCTCCGAGGCGAAGATCTTCGTCGTCGACTATCGACGCGCTCTGCTCGGCGAGATCCCCCAGGAGTACCTGGGGGCCTATCTCACCTCGCACGAGATGACCGAGGGCGGAATGAGCGAGCTCGCGCAGTTCTTCCAGAGTCGCATCCCCGGTGCCGACGTCACCCCCGATCAGCTGCGCACCAGGTCATGGTGGAGCGGTGCCGAGGGGTTCGTGCTGATCGACGACTACGACCTCGTCTCGACATCGCAGGGCAACCCGGTCGCCGTGCTCGCTCCGCTGCTGGCACAGGCAGCGGATCTCGGCCTGCATGTGATCCTCACCCGCCGCACCGGTGGAGCGAGCCGCGCCGCCTACGACCCCATCATCCAGCGGATGACCGACCTGGGGGCGACAGGCATCCTGCTCTCCGGAAACCCGGAGGAGGGGCAGCTGATCGGCAAGGTCAAGGCGATTCCGGCGATCCCCGGCCGTGCGCAGATCGTCAGCCGCGATCGCGGTCTCGTCTCCGCCCAGCTCCTGTGGGTGCCGCCGAAGTATCAGTGATGAGCCTGTGATGACAGGACGCCCCGCCGATGACATCGGCGGGGCGTCCTGTCATATCAGGGCCCAGGGCTGAGGGCTCAGGGCTCGGGTCTCAGCGCACCGCGTCGGCGAGGTGGCGGGCATCGTGGCTGAGCACCTTGACGATGATCCCGTGTCGGCGCAGCTCGGCGGCTGTGCGCACGCCCTCATCCGCGTCGCGGCCGAGGGCGTTGATGTTCGCCACGACCAGCACATCGCCCTTGTTCAGGGTCGCGATGAGGCGCGACAGCCGGTCGCTCCAGCTCTCGAGGATGTCAGGGGCGGGGTGACGGAAGCCGTGGATCGGTACGCCGAACCGAGTCAGATCGTCGCGCTGTTGCACGACAGACGGCATGCCCTCGCGCGAGACGACGAGACCGACCAGACGCGAGCCGTCGGGACGGGCCAGCCAGAAGTCGCGATTCTGCTGCAGCTCGGTGAAGCATTTGGGACACTCCGCCGCCGCGTGCGGCAGATGCAGCGGACTCGTCAGGGCCTCGTCGACGGATGTCGTCGCCTTCATCGGATCGATCGTCTCGCTCATCGCGCACCTCCAGCACCCATTCTGCCCTGAACCGGGGCCGCGCGGTGGCCTTTCAGAGCATCCCGAGCGCCCTGACCGTCTCTCGCTCGTCGACGAGCTCGGCGACGGAGGCGTCGATGCGGGCCCGAGCCCAGTCGCTCACCTCGAGTCCTTCGACGATGCGCCACTCGCCGTCGACCGAACGCACCGGGAACGACGAGATCAGTCCCGCGGGCACACCGTACTCACCGTGCGACACGACGCCTGCGGAGGTCCACTCATCGGTGCCGTGCACCCAGTCGCGCACGTGGTCGATCGCTGCGCTCGCCGCGGAGGCGACCGACGACGAACCACGCACCTGGATGATCTCGGCGCCACGCTTCGCGACCCTCGGGATGTAGGTGTCGGCGAGCCAGGTGGGCACGTCGCCGACGACGGCCTCCAGCGCCTCGGCGAGGGGGCGCCCGGCGATCGTGGCGTGGGAGACGTCCGGGAACTGGGTCGCCGAGTGGTTGCCCCAGATCGGCACCCGTCGGATCGTGTCGACGGGAGCGGCGAGCGTCTGCGCGAGCTGAGCCCGTGCACGGTTCTCATCCAGCCGGGTCAGGGCGCTGAATCGCTCGGCAGGCACACCGTCGGCGGCGGCCGAGGCGATCAGCGCGTTGGTGTTCGCGGGGTTGCCGACCACGGTGACGCGCACATCCGCCGAGGCATGGGCGGCGATCGCCGCGCCCTGCGGCCCGAAGATGCCGGCGTTCGCAGCGAGAAGGTCGCCGCGCTCCATCCCGGGACCACGCGGACGTGCGCCGACGAGCAGGGCGAGATCGCAGCCGTCGAAGCCGACCGCGGGATCATCCGTGACCTCGACATGCTCGAGCAGCCCGAACGCTCCGTCCTGAAGCTCGAGAGCGGCGCCCTCGGCTGCTCCGAGTCCCTGCGGGATCTCGAGGAGTCGCAGTCGAACCTTCTCGTCCGAGCCCAGCAGGTCTCCTGCGGCGATGCGGAAGAGAAGCGCGTATCCGATCTGTCCGCCGGCTCCGGTGATGGTGATCGTGGTGGTCATGACACGAGCCTACGACCGCAGGATGCCGGTGTGCCTGGGAATCCGTGCGCGGAGTACCCTCATGGCATGACCTTCAATCCCGACGCCGATGTCTCCGGAAACACTGCCCGCCGTCGCGGCCGCGGCGCGGTGGTCGCAGGCGCGGGAGGAGTCGGGCTGCTCGGCATCATCGCTCTGATCGCAGGCCCGCTGCTCGGCATCGACCTCACGGGTCTGCTCGGAGGTGCGGGCGATTCAGGCGGCGGCTCGGAGCCCGCTGAGGGCAGCGTGATCGAGAACTGCCTGACGGGTGAGGACGCCAATGAGAGGGTGGACTGCCGCGTGGCGAGCTCGCAGCTCGCACTCGACGGTTTCTGGGAGGACCACGTCGACGGGTATCGCGCTCCGGGATTCATCATCGTCGACGGTGCGACGGCCACCGGGTGCGGCACAGCGTCGAATGCCGTCGGGCCCTTCTACTGCCCGCCGGATGAGACCGTCTACATCGACCCCTCGTTCTTCGAGTTGATGCAGCAGCAGTTCGGCGCATCGGCCGGCAACCTCGCCCAGCTCTACATCGTGGGCCACGAGTGGGGCCACCACATCCAGTACATCACCGGTGACATGGAGCGGTATCCGAACAACGGCACCGGTCCCGACAGCAACGGCGTGCGCATCGAGCTGCAGGCCGACTGCTATGCCGGGGCCTGGATCGGGCAGATGACGCAGGAGACCGACAAGAACGGCGTGCCGTACCTGCAGACGCCGACCGAGGCGGAGCTGCAGGATGCCGTGAACGCGGCGTACACGGTGGGCGACGACCATATTCAGGAGCAGTCCGGTTTCGTGAATCCCGAGAGCTTCACTCACGGCACGAGCGCTCAGCGTCAGGCATGGTTCGCGACCGGCTACAAATACGGTCTCGACACGTGCGCCGAGCCTCTCACCGCCTCGGCCGGTGACCTGTGAGGCTGGACTCATGAACCTCGACGCGCTGTATCCGCCGATCGAACCCCACGAGACGGGGGAGCTGCTCGTCGGCGACGGGCACCGCGTCTACTGGGAGGTCAGCGGCAACCCCGAGGGCAAGCCCGTGGTGTTCCTGCACGGCGGCCCGGGGAGCGGCACCTCGGCCTGGCAGCGCCGCTTCTTCGACCCGGAGCGGTACCGGATCGTGCTCGTCGATCAGCGCGGATGCGGTCGCAGCACCCCGCACGCGAGCGCTCCGGGCGCCGACCTGCGCTTCATCACCACAGCTCATCTCATCGCCGACATCGAGCTGCTGCGCCGAAACCTCGGCATCGAGACGTGGCAGGTGTTCGGAGGATCCTGGGGGAGTGCCCTCGCACTCGCCTATGCGCAGGCGCATCCGGATGCCGTCTCAGAGCTCGTGCTCCGCGGGATCTTCACCCTCCGCCGCGAAGAGCTGGAGTGGTTCTACGAGGGCGGCGCCGCGGCCCTCTTCCCCGATCTGTGGGAGGACTTCATCGCGCAGATCCCGGTGCTCGAGCGTTCGCACATGATCGACGCGTACCACCGTCGTCTGTTCGACCCGGATCCCGCGGTGCATGAGCCGGCGGCTCTCGCATGGTCGCGCTGGGAGGCGTCGACCGTGACGCTGCGACCGGATGCCGCCCAGATCGCGGCGATGTCGGATCCGCACGCGGCCGTCGCGTTCGCACGCATCGAGAACCACTTCTTCGTGAACCGCGGCTGGTGGACCGAGGGGCAGCTGATCGCCGGGGTCGACGGCATCCGTCACATCCCCGCGGTCATCGTCCAGGGGCGCCACGACGTCTGCACTCCGATGATGACCGCGTGGGACCTGCGCCGCGCGTGGCCCGAGGCGCATTTCGTCGTGGTCGACGATGCCGGCCACTCGGCGTCGGAACCCGGCATCCAGGTCGCGCTGCGAGAGGCGACCGACCGCTTCGCAGGCTGATCCCCGCCCCGATCGCGAGACCGGGGCGGAGCGCTGCGGCTCAGGCGCGAAGCGCCTTGGCGAGCGTCTTCACCAGCCCGAGCGCGCCGCCGTCGGCACGGAACCGGGTGAGGCCCTCACTCACGGCCGCACCGGTGCGCGCCGACACGAACCACGGCGGCTTCGGCAGGATCGTGCGACGGCTTCGCCGGCCGGATGGGCGCAGCGATCCGGCGATCCAGCGAGGGAACGGGCGGAAGGGCGCGCGCAGGACCGAACGCTCGACGCGATCGAGCAGCAGCGCGTTGTGCACGATCCCGATCCCGCTGCCCACCTCGTCGAGCGTGTTGCCGGGGAACGCGCCCCAGGTGAGGGTGGGCGTGATGAACGCGAAGGCCGTCCAGCCGTTGATCG
The DNA here is from genome assembly GCF_979258505.1 of Microbacterium sp. AC145. NCBI lineage: Bacteria > Bacillati > Actinomycetota > Actinomycetes > Micrococcales > Microbacteriaceae > Microbacterium > Microbacterium sp. AC145. The sequence continues at coordinate 2,678,710 of NZ_OZ409859.1, read as the reverse complement.
CGATCGAGCCGTAGCGCAGTGCGGTGATCGCCCGGTCGAACCCGCTGCCGAGCGACTTCTCCGTGACCGGATCGATCAGCAGGTTGGCGCCGAGCGTGCCCTCCAAGCGATCGTTCGCGTACTCGACGGCCGCGTCGAGGAACTCCTGCCCGATTCCGGGCAGGGAGACGACGCCGAGCACCGGGGCGAAGTACTCGGTGCGCTGCAGGGCCGAGGCGTCGCCTTCCGGTTCGATCTCCACCAGCACCCGGTCTCCCAGCACGAGAGCATCCGGATAGTCCTCTGCCGCGCGATCCATGCGCGACGACGATCCCGGGTACCAGGTGGGGCGTTCGGGGGCGTTCGCGTAGGCACGCCGCAGCGCGGCGCGGAACGCGTCGGCCTGAGCCCAGTCCGACGAGAGGAGGACCACCTGGCCGGCGATGCAGTTGTGTCCGCCGTTCTGCAGTCGCATCGTCGCGACATGCTCGGCCTGGTAGGTCAGGTCGGCGTCGGTCCATTCGCCGGGCACGATGATGATGGGCGAGACCCCGCCGAGTTCGGCGGTGATGGGCTTCGTCAGCTGCGGGCGCTCGTCGCTGCGGCGTCGCGTGGCAGCGGAGCCCGTGCCCCACACGATCGCGTCGAACGTCGTGGCGGAGCCGGTGATGTGCACGTGCGCGAGGTCGGGGTGTGCGGTCAGATAGGCACCGACGTCGGGGCCTCCGCGCACGATGCGCAGGAGGCCGAGCGCGATGAGCGGTGCGAACGCGCGCTTGTACACCGGCACGAGTGAGTCCTGCGTGGGGTTGACCTTGAGCAGAGCCGTGCGGTTGTGAGCCAGCAGTTCGTAGAGCACGTCGAGCACGGGGATCGAGGTGACGTTGCCCGCGCCGAGCACGAGCCCCACACCTCCCGAGACGCCGGGGGTGCGTTGAGCCAGGCCTGCAGCGGAGCGCGCGGCACTCGGCGTGACACCGGGTTCGAGCCAGACCTCACCGGTGAACCCTGAGAGCAGAAAACGGTCGATCCCTGTCAACGGGAAGGCATGCACGCGGGTGCGTCCGCCCGGGGCACGGTCGAGGCGGATGCCGTCGAGCGGGTTGGTGCCGGCTGCCAGTCGTGAGAGTGTCTCGATGTACGCGTCGATCGCGCCCAACACGCTGTACGGGCCGCTGAGCCACTCCTCGCCGCGCAACGGGTGCCGCGAGTCCAGTCCCTTGGAAGACGCCGCTGTCGCCGCCCAGTCCTCCGCGACCGCGGCGACGCTGGTCCGCACGCCGCGCAGCAAGGTGACCCGCTGGTCGAGGGTCAGAGCCGACCAGGTACGCGAGCCGAGGTGCAGTTCTCCGATCGCGGCGTCGAGTCGCGCGCGTGCCGCCTCTCCGGGATCGGCGGCTCCGCCCTCGGCCTTCGGGGCAGGGTCCGTCGGGGTCTTCGCGGCCTTCTCGGTCTTCGTGGCCTTCGTCGAGGTGGACGGCGTGGTCGCAGAGGTCATCGGCGGCTCCTTCGGACGGGATCTCAGCTTATGCCGCGGGTGCGACGTCGATGTCGGATCGTCTCAGGCGGTAACGTCGCAGCGTGACGAGGCTCACGGCCATGAGAGCGGCCGGGACGATGCTGAAGCTCAGCGCGATGCCGGCGACAGCGGCCTCGGGCTGCTGTGTCGTCGACCCGGCGATCGTCGAGACGTATCCGGTCGCGGCGAGCGTGAGCGCGACGGTGGTGGCGCCGAGAGCGAACCCCACCGTCTCGCCGGCAGTCCACACCCCGGTGAAAGTGCCGGCTTGGGCGAGTTCGCGCCCGGTCGCCCGCTCATCGTGCGAGATCACGTCGGGCAGCATGGCCATGGGCAGTGCCTGCAGGCCGGCGTAGGCCACGCCCGCCACCGCGACCGAGGCATAGATCCAGTCTCCCGGCCGCCACACGGCGAAAGTCAGCGTCGCCGCGGCGATCAGGAACAGGACGGTGGCGATCCCGAACGCGCGCTCCTTGCCGATCCTTCGGGCCAGCGCCGCCCACGCGGGGGTCGCTATCAGTGCGGGGCCGACGAGTGCGACGAACACGAGTGTCACGGCATCTTCCGAACCCAGCACCCAGGTCGCCATGTACTGCGCGGCTGCCAGCATCGTTCCCGTCGCCAGCGCCTGCAGCAGATAGGTGCCCAGCAGTGCCCGGAACGGTTGGCTGCGACGAAGGGCGAACACGCCGGCCGCATACTGCGCGCGCAGCCCCGGTGAGGGGACCGAGCGCCGCGCTGCCGTGGCCGCCCTGGCGGCCGTGCGCGCAGTCCGTGACGCCACCCACATGCCGAGCCCGATCACGACGCCGGCCACGACGCCCATCAGCAGGTATCCGAGCACCGGGTCGGACGCAGCGCTGCGCAGTTCCGGTCCGCCCGCGCCGAACAGCAGGATCGCGCCGGTGAGCACGACGACACGCCAGCCGAGCAACCGGGTGCGCTCGTCGTACCCGGAGGTGAGTTCGGCGGGCAGCGCGATGTACGGCACCTGGAAGAGACTGAACGCCGTCGCGGTCGCGAGAAAGGCGAGCAGCACGCAGACCGCTCCCGCCGTCGGACCCCAGGAGGGCGGCACGGCGAAGGTCGCCGCGAAGAAGAACGGCAGCGTGAGCGCGCCTGCGACCATGAAGCCACGGCGAGAGCCGGTGCGGGCGAGTTGCCGGTCGGATGCCGCGCCGATCACCGGGTCTATGACGACGTCCCAGATCTTGGCAACGGTCACGATGACGCCTGCGACGAGTGCCGAGACCCCGAGGTTGTCGGTGAGGAAGTAGGTCAGCACCAGGCCGGGCAGGGTCGCATAGCCGCCCGAGCCGAGCGAACCGACGGCATACAGGGCCACAGTGCGGCCGGACAGGCGGACGGATGCTCGCTCGGGCCGGGCCGCGGTGCTCATCGCGTCAGTGTAGCGGTGCGCAGAACCCCGGTCGCGGGCCGAGGCCGCGGGCGCTGACGGTGGCTCAGATGAGGGCGAGCTCGCGAAGTTTCGCCTCGACGTCGGCGTTCGACGGCTCGACGTGGTGCGACGAGTCGGGGTAGACCACGACCGGGATGCTCGTGCGCCCCGAGATCTCCTTGGCGACGTCGGCAGCCGAGGGCTCGACGACCAGGTCGATGTAGGTGTAGTCGACGCCGAGCGCGTCGAGCTGCTTCTTGGTGCGGATGCAGTCGCGGCACCAGTCGGCGCCGAACATCGTGATCGCGGAATCTGCAGGAGAGGTCATGCGTCAAGCCTAGGGCCGACGGACTGGACGGGCGCTGGACTCCGAACGTTGATAACTTAGGCAAGCCTTACCTATACTGGTCGCATGAATCACGCCTGCGAGCACCTCGACGATCCGGACTGGGAGAACATCGAGGGTGCCGTGCTCATCGCGGGCGATGCGGCCGACGCGGCCGTGATCGCCGGCATCGCTGCCCGCCTGCCCTGGGACGCGCACGGCGTGATCCTGCTCGAGGCGGCCGCACGCATCCAGTTCCGCCACATCGACGTGCCCGAGGGCGTCTCGGTGCGCTGGCTCCTGCGCGGTGACGGGGCGCGTCAGCACACCAAGGGCGAACGGCTCGCGACCGCCGTGCACTCGTGGCTGATCGAGTGGACGTGCTCGGAACCTCCGGCGCAGTGGACGGTGTGGCTCGGTTCGCACACCCCGCCGCACGTCGCGCGCATGGCGCGGAGCCTGCTCGGCGTCGCCAACTGACGCCGAGGACCGATGTCGCGGTTCAGACCGTTGCGAGCGCCGAGCCGCCGCGGGCAGAGCCGCCGAGCGTCGCCCCTGCAGTGATCGCGTCGAGAGCGCGCCGCAGCGACGAGCTCGACGTGTGCGCCGTGTACGGGAAGTACACGACCTCGACCCCGACCACTGCGAACTCGCGCTCGAGGCGCAGGCCCTTGTCGGTGCCGCGCCAGTCGTCGCCCTTGAAGAAGTGCGTGAACTGCACGTCGCGCCACGAATCCATCTTCGACGGAGTGGTCTCGACGTACACGTCGTCGACGAACGAGATGTGACGGACGATCTCCGCCCGCTCCGCGGTCGGGATGACGGGCTCGATGCCCTTCACCTGCCGCAGCATCTCATCGCTGACGACACCGGCGACGAGAACGTCGCAGTGCTGCTTTGCGTGACGAAGAAGGTTCAGATGCCCGACGTGAAACAGGTCGAAGGCACCAACGGCGTAGCCGATGCGCGTCCCCATGATCTCCCCAGATCAGTGATTTCCCCAGGAGCGGATCCCCATCCACTCAGCGACTCCCACAGCCGCATTCCCGAAGTGTAGCAGGTGCGGGTTTCGCGGCGCACAGGATCACGTGGAACTATGGATGCCGCAGCTATCGCGCGCACAGGGGGAGAGGGGATGCTCGTGGCGACAGGGGTCACGGTCATCGTGCCGACCTTCAACGAACGTGATAACGTCGTGGAACTCGTCGCGCGCACCGCGTCGGCGCTCATCGACTACGACGTCGAGATCCTCTTCGTCGACGACAGTGCCGACGACACCGCGGCCGAGGTCGAACGCGTGGCCGCAGACGCCGCGGTCCCCGTGCGGGTGATCCATCGTGAAGAGAACACCGGCGGGCTGGGCGGCGCCGTGGTCGTGGGGCTGCACGCGGCGGTATTCGATCTCTGCATCGTCATGGACGGCGACCTGCAGCATCCGCCTGAACTGCTGCCCGCACTGCTCGCGCGTCAGGCTGAGGGCGACGCCGATGTGGTCGCGGCCTCACGCTATGTCGGAGGCGGCGACACCAGCGGGCTCGGCACCGCCGTGCGCTTCGGGGTGTCGCGGGCCGCCACCTGGCTCACCCGATCGATGTTCCCGATCCGACTCGCGCGGAGCACTGATCCGATGACCGGGTTCTTCCTCGTCGACCGCAGCCGCCTCGACCTCGACGCCCTCAAGCCGCAGGGCTTCAAGATCCTGCTCGAGATCCTCGCCCGCACCGATCTGCGCATCGCCGAGATCCCGATGGAATTCGCCGAGAGACGTCATGGCACCTCCAAGGCCAGCTTCCGCCAGGGAGCGACGTTCGTCGCCCATCTGACGCGGCTGAGGTTCGGCAAGATGTCGCTCTTCGCCATGATCGGAGCCGTCGGCGCCCTGGCGAACCTCGGCATCATGTGGGCGCTCACCGCCCTCGGAGTGCCCTACATCTGGGCCGCGATCATCGGCGCCGAAGTCACCATCATCGGCAACTTCATCCTGCAGGAGAAGTTCGTCTTCGCCGACATGCGCACCGACGCCAGAGGGCTCGGCGGACGGTTCGCCGCCTCGTTCACGTTCAACAACGTCGAGGCCGCACTGCGCATCCCCGTCATGGCGCTCATGGTCGAGACCTGGCACATCTCCAGCGTGCTGGCCACCGGGCTGTCGCTAATCGTGGCGTTCTTCGCTCGGTTCCTCTTCCACTCGCTCGTCGTCTATGCGCCGGCACGCCGCGAGCGCACAGAAGCGGCGGTGTCCGAGCCGAAGCCGGACACCGCCGCGATCCGTGTCCTCCGCGCGATCGACGCGGAGGCGATGAAGCCGGGGGAGCTCTAGCGCAGCTGGGCGCTCAGCTCCGACCACGGGGCATTGACGGCGTTGGGCGCCACCTTCGACAGGTAGCCGAGGATGCGGATCCCATCGCCGGTCGACGCGCTCGCGCCACCCGCAGCGCGCAGCTGCCAGTCGGGCTCGTTGGCGTCGGCGGCCCAGGCCTTGGCGAGCACGGTGCCGTCGACGACTCGGATCGAGACGCGCACGTCGTCACCGGGTTCGTACGATCCGCGACCCGCGACCACGACGTCCTTCAAGACCTCGGTCTTGTTGGCGGTCACCTTGGCGAGGGTCAGACGGATGCTTCCGGAACCCTTGAGGGTGACGGTCGCGCGGTAGCCGTTCTTGCCGTCGTCCGAAGAGAGCGCCTGCAGTGAGTGATACATCACTCCCGTACCGATGTTCTCGGGCACGGTGAACGTGACGGAACCCTCGGTGCCTTCGGTGTCACCACCTTCGTAGTCGTGACGGATCTCCTGCCCTGGACTCAGGGCGAAGGTTCCTGCCTCATCAGCGGGCGGCTGCACGACGGGAGGTTCGACGACCGGCGGCTCCACCACCACGGGCGGCTGCGGGGCGGGCTCCACGACCGGCGGCTGCGGTGCGGGCTCCACGACCGGCGGCTGCGGTGCGGGCTCCACAACCGGCGGCTGCGGTGCGGGCTCCACGACCGGCGGCTGCTGCTCGCCCGGCTTGGCCATGCGCCAGATCTTGAGGGTCTCGAGCTTCATCTGCCCGCCCTTCCAGCCGGAGGCGGGAAGGCCGATGCCGCAACCCGGGTCGACCGGCGGGCAGCCGATCTGCAGGGTCACACGCGGGTACCAGGTCGCGCCGGGGCGCTCGAAGATGGCCTTCCAGTCGAACCCCGGCCGCACGTCTTCCGGACCTGCATCGAGCATGACGTGGCCGTCGACGCTGATCACGATCCGGTTCGGGGTCTTCTCCATCACGTACGTGTGCACGCCCGTGGGGTTGGAGTTCGGCAGCTGCTCCCACCGCACCGAGCCCTGCAGGCTGCGATGCGTGGAGCCGTACTCGTTGTGCAGCGTCGCGGCGGGGCGAGCGTCGTCGCCGAAGACCTCCATGAGGTCGATCTCGCCGTGAGCGCTGTCGAGAGGACGCAACCACATGAGAGCGGGCCAGAGCCCCGAGCCGAACGGCACGGAGCCGGTGACCTCGACGCGCGAGTAGTTCGGGATCTCGATGTCGAGTCCCTTCGCGTCGCCAGAGGTGTACGCGGCGCTGCCGCGCGACTCGGCGGCACCCCGCACAGTCAGTCCGGTCGAACCGAACGAGACGTTGCTCGGGATGTCGTACGACGAGGTGTTCGCCGCCTGACCGGTCTCCAGAGTCCACCTGCTGGCGTCGGACAGATCGACGTCCTCCTGGTGGATCCAGCCGGGCAGATCTTTATCATCGGCGGCGGTGGCTGGCGCCCCGCCGAGAATGGAAATGGTGAGTATGGCTGCGCTGAGCGCAGCGAGAGACGTCTTTCGGGAGATGCTCATATTTCGGAAAACTCATTCCGTCGGAACCCCCTCCGCGGAAAAATAACGCTTTCATCACAGCATGCATGCCCGCCGCGGTCAAATTACGGCCGAGCCATACAACAGTATGCCGGACTGCTGGGTATTCGCTCCAAGGAATTCAGACCCGTACCTCGGCGGCTGGCGAAAGTACGACCGCCCCCGCGGGGACGTCTCTGAAAACGACGGCGTTGGGCCCGATCCTTGCGCCTGCGCCGACGGTGATGGATCCGATGATGACCGCCCCGACGCCTATCTCGACGCCGTCTTCGATCGTCGGGCAGTCATCCGAGCTCTTGCGATTGCCCAGAGTCACGCCCTGCCGGATCATGACGCCTGCCCCGATGCGACTCGCCGGGTTGACGACCACACCGACCCCGTGACGCAGTCGCAGGCCGGGGCCCACGCTGGTGCTCACAGGCAGTTCGATGCCCATGAATCCCTCAGTGACCAGTTTGTACGAGCCGCCGACGAGCAGGAAGACGAGGCGTGCGAGCGGCCCGCGCGCGGTGCGCCAGCGCTGAGCGCGCCGGAACCAGCGGAGTATGAAACGGCTCTTGGGGTACGACGCGTTGGCCCTGCGATCCGCGGCGACGGCTTCGCGATATGCCTGCCGCGGGGTCCGGCTCGGGTGCGGGGTCGGGCTCGAGGAGGCGTCTGCCGCAGTGCCGCTCGGCTCCTGTCGCACGCGAGTCGCGAGCCAGGCGCGGCGCTCGGCGAGCTTTCGCCGCAGCGCCCGCTGCGCGGTCTCAGAGTGTGCACCCACCGCGCGATCGAACTCGACCGCGAAACGGTCGACCTCGGCCAGCTTCTCGGCTCCGGTGCGGGTGCCGTCGATCGAGAGCGACGTGATGCGCACCGCGGGGGAGCCGAGCAGTCGTTCGGCGAGCGAGGCGTATGCCTCTGCGATGTCGGGGTTCTGCCACGATGACCGGCGCCATTCGTCGGATGCTGTGACCTGTCCTGGATGCACGCGATAGGCGAGCCCGGGCACGGCGAGCCGCGTCAGGCGCATGCCGCGCGCAGCCATGCGCAGCCACAGGTCGTAGTCCTCGGTCGGGATCTCCCGATACGACCCCGCGTCGACCACCGCAGAGCGTCGTCCGAGGAACGTCGAGTGTGCCACCGGATTGGTGAGCAGCAGGTGCATCCCGAAATCCTCCGGCGCGATGCCCGAAGGTCGCGGCACGCCCGGTAAGCCGGATCCCCAGGTCACGACCGTGCTGAAGACGCCGTCGACCCCCTGATCGACCGCGCGCAACTGGCGGCGGAAGCGGCCCGGGAGCACGATGTCATCGGCGTCCATCCTCGCGACGAACTCGCTGTCGGTCGCATCGAGAAGATCGTTGAGTGTCGCGGCGACCCCCCGGTTGGGTCGGGAGAGCACTCGGACGCGAGGATCGTCGACAGCGCGAGCAGCATCGGCCGTGGCATCGCTGCTGCCGTCGTCGAGGATCACGACCTCGGCGTCGCGCGGCAGCGCGCGAACCGTAGACCGGACCGCCGAGCCGATGGTGCCCGCCGCATTGTAGGCAGGCACGATCACGGACAGGCGAGGCATCTCTACATGCCTCTGCCGCGCTTGTTCAGCGCTGACACGACGCGCTCGCCCGAGACGAGTCCCATTCCGACGACCATGGCGAGATACGCGCGCGGCTGCCGGATGTCGTGGCCGATCGCTCGGCGCGCCCACGAACGCGCACGGGGGCGGTCGCCCAGCGCGCCGTGCGCGAAGGCGATCTGGCCCTCGATGCGGGCCTGCCCTTCGCCGCTGCGCACGAATTCGGGGTGCTTGGCCAGGAGATAGCTGAGTCCGTCTGCGATGCCCTGCCACTTCTCACTGAAGTACGAGGTGCGGTCCCAGTGGATGATCGTGTGCGCCTCGGGGACTGCGACCACGCGGCCCGCCTTGGCGGCGCGCAGCAGCAGGTCGTAGTCCTCGCCGTACGAGGCCGGCAGCTCTTCGTCGACGAGCCCGATGGCACCGCGGAGAGCACCGGCGCGCACCACGAACGAGCTCGGATGCAGTTCGGTGATGCGAGAACGCAGCAGATCGTCGAGAGTGACCGATGCAGGAGAGAGCCGGGCGTGAGTGCCTCCCGCGGAATGGATCTCGATGCCTGTCGCGGCGAGCACGACATCCTCGTCGTCGAACAGCGGAAGCTGGGCTGCGAGCTTGCTCGGCTTCCATTCGTCATCGTCGTCGCAGAATGCGATGAGATCAGCAGTGGCCTCGAGTATGCCCGTGTTCCGGGCGCCTGCGAGCCCAGGAGTACGAGTGTTGTTGACGGCACGCAGCGTGTGCGGCCCTCGATCGAGATCCGTCAGCTCGTCGATGTCGGTGCCGTCGTAGACGAGCACCACCTCGATGGGCTGGACGGTCTCCTGTGCGAAGACGGACGCGACAGCGCGACGAAGCAGCTGCGGGCGGTTGCGCGTCGCCATGACGACGCTCACTAGCGGTTGCACCATTGACTCCCCAAAGTCTGGTAGAAAGCCGCACTTCCCCAAAAGTGCGATCAGCCCATCTTAGCGGAGGGGTGCAGGTGGGGACAATGACGTGCTGCGGAGCTCGCGCATGGCCAGAGCCGCTGCGGGGAAGGTGAGGATCAGGCCGTTCGGCAGCACGCCGTAGAAGAAGATCTCGACGAGGATCACGAGCTGCACGGTGTTGAGGATCATCAGGGCGGTGTTGCCGGTGCGGATCGTCGCGAAGAACATCCACACGAGCGCAGCGACGAAGCAGATCAGCGCGGGGAACCCGTGCGAGAACATCACCATCCACAGATGGCCCTGCGTGCCGGCCGAGGGCGCGCCGTCGGTGAACGAGGGACGGGGCGCGCCGTATCCGAAGAGCGGAGACTGGAGCGTGCGGACGAACGTCTCCTCGTACAGGTTCGCCCTGTCCTCGGTCGACGAGCTCGTCTCGACACGGTCGGTCAGCTTGCTGCCGATGTCGAGGGCGATGGCGGCGGCCGCCGCGATCACTCCGATGACGCTGAGGAGGGCGACGGCGCGCAGTTTGCCGGCGAGGGCGAAGCGGAAGAAGAGATAGGCCGCGGCGACAGCCAGGCCGATGAACATGCCGCGGTTCAGCGTGAGGAACGCGGGGATGAGCGAGAGCGGGATCGCCAGGAGGATCAACCAGAAGCGCCGTCCGCGCGGGATGACGGTGAGGTACGCGACCACCATCGGCAGGGTGATCGAATACACGTTTCCCCAGCCGTTCGTGTAGAGGAACGGCGCGGAAGGGCGCGGATCGAGAGCGAGCCAGCTGTCCGGGTTGTACTGCGTGAGCCGTCGCACGACCATCTCGCCGATGAGCTCGTTCGCCTGCAGCCCCTGCGGCAGGATGTAGCCGAGCGGCGTGCGGAACGAGAACTCGGGAGCGACGATGCCGGCGAATCCGCCCAGTACGGCCCAGAGCCAGAAGAGCGTGAACACTCCGAGCACGTAGCGCAGCGTCAGCGTCTCGCGTGCGTTGTAGACGTAGACGAAGACCACCGTGATCATGACGTACAACAGCGCTCGATAGACGAACCCGATCAACCGCCCTGAGGTGTCGACGCCGATGACAGAGGCGCACATGAGCACGACGAAGAGCAGCCAGATCGCGAAGCCACGAGGCACCTGGATGCCGCCTCGGCGCACCATCAGCACCACCATGCAGGCGGCAAGCGGTATCCACGCCATCTCGGCGAACCCGAGTACCCACCACAGCGGGAAGAAGGCGAGCATCGCGGTGAACGGCCACCGGGGCAGCTCCGAGCGCAGGGTGCCCGCAGGGGGCGTGAGCGATCGTGCTCCGCCCGCCAGTGCGAAATGCGAGTTCACCCGTCCTCCATGTCCCCAGGGTTCGCCCCTAGGATAGGCGCACAGGCTGTTATCTAGGCGGAAAAAACTGGGGACGACTCCGCGGCAGTGTGAAGGCGAGGGGGATTCGTCCATGGACGACAACGATCAGGCAGGCTCGGCGACTCTGGGATTCGACCACTATGTGTTCGTACTCAGGCGGCAGTGGCGCCTTCTCATCGTGGCCACCGTGCTCGGCGCGATCGCCGCAGGCGGCTACCTGCTCCTTGCCCCGCAGACGGTCACGGCGACGACGACGATCAACCTGAACGTCATCACCACCGAGCCGTTCAGCGCGCAGCGTGCGGCATCGGGCCTCCTCGACGACGCCACCGAGACGGCGATCGCGCGATCGCACGTCGTGGCGTCGCGCGCGGCCGACCTTCTCGAAGGAGATGCATCGGCCAGCGAGATCCGCAGCGCGTCGACCGTGGCCACCTCGTCGGGCGCCGCCGTGGTCACCGTGGACTACGACGCCCCGACGGCCGCGGCCGCGGTGCGGGGTGCCGATGCCGTGGCATCCGCCTACCTCTCGTTCCGCAGCGAGCAGGCGCAGGAACGCATCGACGTGATGGTCACGAACCTCAACGAGCGGATCGACGCGCTCAACACGACTCTCGGCGAAGTGAACCAGCAGCTCGTCTCCGCCGATTCGAACAGCGCTGCATTCGCCCAGGCGACGACGCAGCGGCAGCAGATCATCACCGAACTCGACGGACTGCTCACCCAGCGCAACGGTCTGCAGAGTGTCGACACGACGGGTGGCATCGTGCTCTCGGCGGCAGAGGACAACGAACTGGCCTTCGCTCCCGGACGCACCGTCACGCTGTTGACAGGTCTCGCTGCCGGACTGGTCGTGGGAATCATCGCCGCTTTCGTCTGGAATCCCTTCGACCGGCGGCTGCGCAACGCGTCGGAGATGTCTCGAGCACTCGGTGCCCCCGTGTTCGCGACTCTCGACGCGAAGCGGGAAGACGTGCCCGCGAAGGGCGCGGCGGCCGATGCGCTCCGCGTCACGCGCGAGAGGCTGCTCGTCGACATCTATCTCGGCACCACGGTGCTCGTGATCGATGCGACGCACTCCGACGAGACCTCGCCGACGGCCGTGAACCTCGCCGTCGTGACGGCGCAGGTGGGACATGACGTGCAGCTGATCGTGCCGGCGGGCAGCGACGACTTCCGTGAGCACCTGGCGAGCGCGCTCGCGCTGGAGGAGACAGAAGACGGGGCCGCCGCCTCGGCGACAGTCCCCGCGCTGAGGGTCTTCACCGCCTCGGACTCCGGTGACGAGCGTCAGGGGGATCTGCTCCTCACCGAGCAGACGCACACCGCCATCGCCGGTGCCGGCGACGAGACCCTCACCTTCCTGGTGCTGCCGTCGTCGGCGCATCCCGCAAGCATCCTCGCCGGTCTCCGCCTGGCGCAGTCGGTCGTGGTCGTCACGCGCGAGCACGACACGACGACGACCGAGATCCGCTGGTTGCGGGAAGAGGCCGAGGCCATCGACACGGCGGTGCTCGGGGCGGTCGCCGAGCGACGCGAGCGCCACGGTCGCCGTGACGCGGCCGGCATCACCTGGCCGTTCGCGACGCGGACGGAACGCGGAACCGCCGCCCGTGCGAATGCACGGGCGGCGGCGAAGGTCGAGGTCGGAGCCGACTCCTGATCGGTCGGCGAGACCGTCAGCGAGCGACGAGCTTGCTGTACTTGCGGCGCATCGATGCCGCGGAGTGCACGCTGTTGATGATGAAGAGCGCCCCGTAGACGACGAGGAACACCGGGGGAGCGGCCCAGAAGACGAAGCTCCAGCACAGCACACCGGTGTCGGTGGGCAGCAGCAGGAACGACTTGCGTGTGCCTGATGCCTCTGCGGACTCTCCACCGGTGTTGCGGACCAGCTGCTCGGCCAGGATCTGACTCATGAACTGGCCGACGCTCATCAGCGTGAACAGAAGTGCGATGACCGCGAGCCAGATCAGATCGGGGCGGTGGAGCAGAACCGCCACGGCCACGGTCAGATGGATGGCGGGGGTGCGGATCGCGTCCACGACGTGATCGAGCCACTCGCCGGCCGGGCTCGACGTTCCCGTGAGTCGCGCGACCTGACCGTCGGCCGAGTCGAAGACATAACCCGCGGCGAGGAGCGCCGCGGTCGCGAGGGCGGACCACCAGGAGGGTTCCACGACGATCATGATCGCCAGGCCGACCGCAGAGAGGCCGGCGCTGATCATCGTGACGGCGTTGGGGGACAGCCCGAGGGCCGCCGCGGATGCGGCGACGCCCCGGGCGAGCCGGCGGTTCACCCATCGTGTGTAGGCGGGAACGCCGGCCCCGCTCTTCTGAGCACGGTTGAGATCGGCGAGGTGATCGCGGAATCCGGGCCGAGGATGAGAGGTCACCTGGGTCATGATTTCTCTGCCGAGAGTTCGAAGCTGTGGCTCGGGGTCGAGCGATAGTTCGAGTGCACCTCGACGGCGATCACGTTGGCGCCCACCTGGAAGGCGGATGCCGGGACGTCGAACACGAACGGTGTACCGACCGCCGCTGTCGCCGAGACGGCGGCGTTGGCGTAGGTGCTCTGCGTCACGGCTCCGGCACTGATGTTCTTGCGGGCGACCTCCACGCCGTTCACGTACACCACGACCCCGTCGTCCGCACGCGTCGTGACCGTCACCTTCGAGAAGTTCAGTGCATCGAGCGTCACCGGCTGACGGTAGTAACTCGTGATCGGGCGCGGCGACAGTGTCGTGTCGAGCGGCGTCGCGAGTCCGGTGTGGCCCCAGCCGAAGGCTCCGGCACCGGTGGTCCAGGACGCCGCGTCGAAGTCGACGGCCGCCCAGTTCGCCGGCGTGGCGTCATTGGTGAAGCGGTATGCCCAGGTCGATCCGGCGGCGACCACCGACGTCACGGCGGGCTCGGGCTCGGGTTCGGGCTCAGGCTCGGGCTCGGGCTCGGGCTCCGGCTCCACCACGGGCGGTGTCGGCTGCGTACCGATCGTCGCCACGGCCTCGAGCTCGAAGCTGTGGCTCGGGGTCGAGCGGTAGTTCGAGTGCACCGACGCGGAGATCACGTTGACCCCGGTGGTGAACAGGTTTCCCGGCACCGTGACGACCTGCGGGGTGGCCACGGCCGCCGCTGCGCCGACTGCGACGTTCGCGTACGTGCCGACGCCGGCGGCACCGTCGTTGACGTTCTTGCGCAGCACCTCCGTGCCGTTGACGTAGAGGACGATACCGTCATCCGCTCTGGTCGTGATCTTCACCGACTCGACTTTCGACGCGTCTGCCACCTGGAAGGCGTGTCGGTAGAACGACGCCAGAGGCTTCGGAGTGACGGCCGTGGTCAAGGTGGTGCCGAGGGTCGGCTGACCCCATCCGAGGGGCGCTGCGCCCGACTGCCATGCCGAGCTGTCATACGCGGCGGTCGTCCAGGCCCCGGCCGGGCCGGTCGCGTCGTAGACGTAGGACCAGCTGGACCCGGCTGCGATGAGCGTCGCAGAGGCCGGCTGCGCAGGAGGAGTGACCGCGGTGACTCCGGCCGTCGATGCCGATGCATTGCCTCGCGCGTCGATCGCTCGCACGAAGTAGAGCGTGCCGGCGGGGGCCGCGGGAAGAGCCGCTGTCGTACCGGTCAGCGTGGCGACCACGCGGTCGTTCCGCAGCACCTGGTACGCGGTGACGCCGCGATCGTCTGCCGACGTGCCCCAGGTCAGGGCGACGCCGTCGGCCGTGGTCTTGACGACCAGGTTGGCGGGCGTCGTGGGTGCGGTCGTGTCGCGCTGGGCGTGGCGGACGAAGCCGCCCGACCACTGCCGGATGTACCCCGGCCGTGTCGAGTACGTCCAGTCACCGCCCTGCCACAGTGTTCCCGTCGAATCGACGAAGAGAGCCCACGAGCCCGCTCCGCGGTTCGTGTCGAAGTCGCCGTTGAAGCTCGGGATGCGCTCGCCGGTCGTCGCGCTCCAGGCGCCCGAACCGTACACCGCGTTCGCGGACGTCCACGCGGTTCCGATCGGGTTCCACGTCGTTGACCCGTCGTACTGGGTCTCGAAGCAGTGGCATCCGCCGTAGACAGCGTTTCCGTCGGTCGCGATGGCCTGGAAATCACCACCGGCGTTTCCTACCGAGGAGCTCACGAGGGTCAGGGCATCGCGGGAATAGCTGAAGAGCGAATGCTCCGACCCGCCGAGCCACACCTTGTCGCCCACTTCGAGCACCGCCTGCTGGTAGCCGGTGCGTCCGGAGTTGCGGTTCGAGAAGACGACCGCCCACGGGAAGAGGTCGGTGCTCGTCGACGACATCGCTGCGGCCTTGTCTGCCGGGCGCGACTTCGAGGTCGAGAAGAATCCGGCGAAGTACACGCGGTCGCCGCGTGCCGATGCGTCGACGCTGATGACCGTTCCGTTGAACTCCGGGTTCCAGGTACCGTCGGGAGCGCCGGTGTTCACGTTGAAGCGCGCGGCTCCGCGGGTGTAGGTCTGCGCAGAGGTGCCGCTCGCCGAGTGGGTGAACGATCCGGCCGCGTACAACCAGCCGTCCTGCACGTCGAGCGTGCGCACGATCGGCACACCGCCGCTGAGCGCATTGATCAGGCGCCCGGTGAATGCCGGGTCGATCTCGCCGGTCGTGGCGTTGAGCACGACCAGGCCCGCGACGTTCTGACCGTTGACCTGCGTGAAGTAGCCACCGACCGCGAGCCGGTTACCAGGCAGCGCGGCCAGCGCCTTGATCTGGTTGTTGAACGTCGGGCGGAACGTCGGGATGAACTCCGCCGAATCACGCTGGAACGCCGCGAGGTAGGCCTGCGGCTGAGCACTGCCGCCACCGGCGGTCTTCTGCACCGTGGTGAAGTTGCCACCGGCGAACACCGTGCCACCGATCTCGGCGAACGCCGAGACCTCGTTGCTGCCCTCGACCGACGCGGGGCCCGCGCCGAGACCGGCCACTCCCCAGTTCTGCGTCTGCGCGAAGCTGTCGACGACGGCTTGGTTCGCGATCGCCGGAGTACCGGACGCGGCGATCGGCGTGAACGAGTCCGTCGAGATCTGCGGGCGGATGAAGACCTGCGTGAAGGGCCGCGCGTATCCCGTGTTGGTGTCCTTCGACCACAGGAAGCTCGTCGAGGCGGGGTTTCCGCGGATGTTGCTGCCGAATCCGAAGCCCATCGCCCAGCCCTCGGTGGCACCGGTGATGGTGCGCACGCGGACATAGTTGTTGTCGTTGCCGAAGTTCGACGTCTGTCCACCGCTGCGGGTGGTGTTGCCGATCTTGTACTGGGCCACGCGCTGCTCGTTGTTGAACATCCAGGTCCACTTGTCGCGCGGGCTGGAGAATGTGAAGGTCAGATCCTGCCAGGTGGTGCCGGCCTGATTGGTGGCACGGACCAGACGGACACCCTCGGCGAGGTTCTTGATCGGCTGGTTGTTGTTGAGCTGGTCGATCAACTCGCCGGAGAGCTGGCGCGGTGTGAACGCAGCGGTGCCTGTGACATTGGTGCGGACCTGCTCGGGCGAGCCGGATCCGTTGGTCGACGTCGACCACGCCTCGCGACCGCGCCCCACGAGCAGCCAGCCGCCGCCGTTGGTCGTCTGGTCGCAGTAGAACTGATCGGCCGCGACCATCGCGGGCGTCTTCAGCCAGTACACGCCGTCTGCGGATTGCGGATTGCGCTGCTTGATCTCCCAGCACGATGCGGCGGCGGTGATCTCGGTGAGGCCGTCTGCTGTCGGCAGCGGTGCCTCAGCGGCACTGGCGGCCGTCACCGGCACGAACATCGCCGCGATGGAGAGTGCGGCTGTCGCCGCGGCCACGAGAAGGCGGCCCTTGCGGCGGGTCGGCTTGATGATCATTTCGGGGCGCCTTTCATGGGCGGCAGAGGTCAGCATGTCGGGTCATTCGGAAAGGTGTGGCCGGCGATGCGCCAGATGTCGTCGTCGCCCTGGACCAGGGAGAAGAGGTGCAGCGCGCGCGGCACGGTGGCCGACTCGTCGCCGATGCGGTCGCCGTTCGCGTCGAGGATCGCCACTGCCGACGAGTCGATGCATGCGGTGATCTCGGCGGTCGCCGGCTCGACATCAGCGTTGACAGCGGTGACGTCGCTGGAGACCAG
The DNA here is from genome assembly GCF_979258505.1 of Microbacterium sp. AC145. NCBI lineage: Bacteria > Bacillati > Actinomycetota > Actinomycetes > Micrococcales > Microbacteriaceae > Microbacterium > Microbacterium sp. AC145. The sequence continues at coordinate 2,661,685 of NZ_OZ409859.1, read as the reverse complement.
CGCGGGCTCACCCGTGATGGTCCAGCCCTGGGAGACGAGCTCCTGCCACTGCGCCTCGATCTCGGCCGCATACGCGTCGACCGCGACGTCCTTCAACAGCACGGCGAGGTCTTCCGACGTGCCCATGGTGCTGATCGGTGCGGCGAGAGCCGTCTCCACCGTGACCAGGGCCGCGTCGTCGTCGAGCTCGCCGTCGACCGTCGGCGGTGCCGCGGGTGCGGGCGTCGCCGTGACGGTCGGAGTCGGAGCGGGCGTCGGTGTCGCGGTGTCGCTCGACTCGGAGCCCCCGCCTGATCCGGCGTCAGGAGCAGTGCCCCCGCCGCCGGAGGTCGTCACCGCGTAGGTGGCGATCGCGCCGGTCGCGATGACAGCCGCGACGGCGAGTGAAATCCATACAGCCCTGCGCTTGCGCGCGACAGGCGTCGCTAAAACGTCCCCAGACATCCCCTATATCCCCAATTAGTAGTTGCTCGTCCCACCGAGCGGGCTTCTTCGCACAAAGAGGCGAGAAGCTTCCCCAGGCGCAGAATATCACACAGCGTGAACTTCTCACCAGTACTTTCTCAGCGGCTATGCAGAGGGCCTCCGCAGCTCGTCGAGATGCAGCCGGCGCCGGTCGAGACGGCACCAGATGAGGAAGAGCAGTGCGCCTGCGGCGGCGGCGACGAAGAGGCTGAGCCAGGTCGCTCCGAGGGTCAGCCGCAGGGCGATCGCGGGCACACCGAACGTGAGCAGTGCGACCACCAGCGGATACAGCCCGGGCAGAGGCGAGACGCGGAGCCCCAGGACGAATCGCACCTGCACCGAGGCGAGAGCGGCGTCGATCGCACAGGCCACGGCCCACGCGACAGCCGCGCCGGTGATGCCCCAGATCGGCACGAGCAGGTAGATGAGAGCCACGTTCAGGGCGACCGCGATGGCCTTGTTCATGGCGGCGAGTCCGCTTCGGCCGCTCATGAGCAGCACGGAATGGATGTTGCCGGCGAGGAACGTCACGATCGACCCGATCGCCATGACGATGAGCACAGGCTCTCCGTCGGCGAAGGAGCCGCCGAGCAGCGAGAGCGCGACGGGTGCGAAGACGGCGAGCAGCACGTAGACAGGCGTGCTGAAGAGCACCAGCCACACGGTCGCGGTGCGGTACACGCTCTCGAGGCCCGCGGTGTCTTCGCGGTGGAGCATCTTGCTGAACATCGGCGAGACCACGACGCGCAGGGCGGTGTCGATGATCATCCCGGCTGCGACGAAGCGGCTGGCAGCGCCGTACACCCCGGCGGCGGCAGGACCCGCGAGAGCGCCCACGATGATCACCGCGAGCCAGATCAGGAGCTGCTCGAGGCCGGACGACACGACGCGGGGGAGCGCATACCGGATGGTGCGTGCCGGCACGCCGGAGCGCAGGAAACCCGGCTGGGTCGCGCGGCCGAGCTTGCGCAACTGCCACAGCACCACGATGACCGCTGCGATGGCAGCAGGGGCCAGAGGCAGCGCCCAGGCGACGGCGGCGCCGACGGCACCTGCGCCCACGCCCACCGCGATCGCGGTGGCGATCGGGCGCAGGGTCGGCAGCAGCACGTTGCCGACGAGCACGTAGGCGTTCACCTTGCCGAGCGCTCTCGTCGCCGAGAGTGCCGTGAGCATGACGGAGGCGACGGGGAGGAACCATGCGATCGAGCGGATCGCCTGCGCGACGGCATCACCGGGGCTCTGCGCCTCGATGATCAGCGCCGCGACGAACAGGATGCAGGCGCACGCCAGCCCCGCGATCGCCGACACCAGCACGAGGAAGGCTCCTGTGGGCCGCAGCATGTCGCGGTCGTCCTCGAGCTGGCGCGGCAGGATCCAGATCGCGGCCGAGTCCATGCCGAAGCGTGCCACGCCCAGCGCGATCGTGAAGGCGCCGACCGCCTGCAGAACGACACCCGAGCCCGCGTCGCCGAGCAGCCGACCGAGCACGATGATCAGCACGAGCCCCATCACGGCGCTGACCGCCGAGCCGACGAAGCTCAGTGCGCCTCCGCGAGCGAGTTCGGCTCGTGCGGTGGGAGCGCTGCTCATGCGGGCGACCTGCGAAGCCTCTGCGCGGCGACGGCGGCCATGAAGGACGGGTTGCCGAGCAGATAGCGCTTCGCGAGTCGTCGAGGTTCGATCATCAGGCGCCAGAGCCATTCGAGTCCGGCGCGGATCATCCACTCCGGGGCACGGCGATTCGACCCGCTCAGCCAGTCGAAGAGGCCGCCGCAGGTGAGCACTGCCGGAGGCAGATTCTCGCGGTGGGCATCGACCCAGAACTGCTGGGCGGGATCCCCCATGCCGACGAAGAGGATGCGGGTGCCATGCGACGCGATGTCGTCGAGCACCGCCGGCATCGCATCCGGCGAGACGTAACCATGGTGGCTGCGCAAGCGGAGCCCCGGGATGCGTTCGCGCATGATCCCCGCAGCCCGCTCGGCCACGCCCTCGGCGGCACCGAAGAAGTAGACCGGAATCCCTTCGGCGGCGGCCGCGCGGAGCAGCGGCTCGGCCACATCGGTCGTCGCGAGGCGTTCGGGCAGGTGGCCGCCGAGCAGCTTCGCCGCCCAGACCACCGACTGGCCGTCGGCGTACGCGATGCTCGAGTCGAGCAGGCGTCGGAATCGTGCATCGGTGCGAGCGAGGTTGCAGACGTGCGCGTTCACTCCCACGGCGACCTGCGCGGTGTCACCCGCAGACATCGCGAGCACGCGGTCGATCAGCTCGGTCTCGGTGAACGACTCGACGCGCACGCCCGTGATGTCGACGGACGTGGTCTCGTCGATCGGATTCCTCTCACTCATCCGCTCAGTATGCCCCGCTGGGCTGCACCATGACCTTGGCGGTGCGCCACATGATCTGCAGGTCGTTCATCACTGACCAGTTCTCGACGTAGCGCAGGTCGAGCCGCACGCTCTCGTCCCAGGAGAGGTCGCTGCGACCCGACACCTGCCACAGACCGGTGATGCCGGGCTTGATGTACAGGCGGCGGTAGACCGTGCCGTCGTAGGCGGTGACCTCGGTGGGCAGCGGGGGACGCGGGCCGACGACGCTCATGTCGCCGACGAGCACGTTCCAGAACTGCGGGAGCTCATCGAGCGAGAGCTTGCGCAGGATTCGACCGACGCGTGTCACCCGAGGGTCGTCCTTCATCTTGAAGAGAAGCCCTGCCCCCTCGTTCTGCTCTTTGAGCGCGACGAGCTGCTGCTCGGCATCGGTCTTCATCGAGCGGAACTTCACGATCTTGAAGGTGCGCCCGTCTTGACCCACGCGCTCCTGGAAGAAGAAGAGCGGGCCCGGAGAATCGAGCTTGACGAGAAGCGCGAGAAGCGGAGTGATCAGCGCGATCGGGATCAGCGCCACAGCCGCGACCATGATGTCGAGCGCACGCTTGAGCACGTGCCTGCCGCCCTCGTAGCTCGGGATCTGCACCTGGATGAGGGGGAGTCCCTCGACCGAGGCGAAGGAGATGCGCGGACCGGCGACATCGGTGAGACGACTCGACAGCACCAGCTCGGCGGCGGTGCCCTCGAGCTGCCAGCTCAGCTGCTTGACGAAGTCGGGGTTGCCCTCGGGGCGGCTCGCCACGATGATCGTGTCGGCCCCGAGCTCGGTGGCGACGGTGGCGACGGTGTTGACGTTGCCGAGAACCGGGAACCGCACGCCGTCGATGTCGACGTCGCGGGCGTTGCCGTCGAGCAGCGTGGCGCCGACGACCTGATAGCCCGACGCCCCGATCGGATGCAGTGTGCGGACGACGTATTCGACGTCATCCCTGTTGCCGACGACGAGCGTGCGCGATGCGAACCGCCCCCGCGCACGCTGCGCCGTCAGCCAGTGCCGCCACACCCAGCGGGTGACGAGCAGCGTGAGGACGCCGAGAGGCAGCCCGACGATCAGCACGAGCTGCATCGACTGCCACCCGAGCACGACACCGAACATGGCGATGATCCCGAACGCCAATCCGCTGGCATGCGCCACGCCTCGGTACTCCGTCGCACTGGCGCGGAACAGCGCTGCATCACGCGTATGCAGAGCGCCGAGCATCAGATACCAGAGCGCGGCCAGTGGGATGCCGGTGCGCAGGGCCTCTTCCCCTGCGACACCGGTCACCAACTGGACTGCTGCTGTGATCGCGACCGCGAAAAGGATGACCCCGGCATCCGTGACCCGCAGTCGCATCCGATAACGCCGCTCCCATTGACGGCGTCGCTCCAGCGTCGCGGACACACGCGGCGTGACCGCCGTGCGCGTGACCGACTTGGTGGCTCGCGGAGCGGCGATCGGCGTGAAGACCGACCCCGTGCGAGTGATGCTCAGAGCATCCTCGACGGAAGTCATGCCGAGGCCCCTTGAGCCTTACAGGTACGCAAAATTCCCCAGTGCGCCATGTGTTTCCCCAGTGTTTTCCCCAGACCAGGGACCCCACGTCCCCAGTGTCGTCCGCATCCCGACCCCTCGGGTCCTGCATGCATCCGTGATCCCACATCACGGTGTGCGAACACCGTCCCACACGGTGTTGCTGGCAGCAGGTACTGCAGACTTCGTTCACTCTAGCGGAACCGAACGTTCAGCGGAAGGTAATTCGCATGACTGGACGAACTGGAATTCCGATACTCATGAATACGAGTGTTGTGGCCATGGATATCCTGACCGCGTGACCATCATGCCCTCGCCTCGATTCCACCTGAGCCGCATGCTGCCGCGCGATCCCGCGCAGCCGCATCGCGCGGCCAGCACGCTCGAGCTCTTCTTCGATCTGGTCTTCGTCGTCGCTGTGAGCATCGCCTCGGCGCAGCTGCATCACGCGCTCAGTCACGGAGACTTCGTGCACGGCATCACCTCGTACGCGATGGTCTTCTTCGCGGTGTGGTGGGCGTGGATGAACTTCACCTGGTTCGCGACCTCCTTCGACACCGACGACTGGCTCTACCGGGTCACGACGATCGTTCAGATGGGCGGTGTGCTCGTCTTCGCGGCGGGCATTCCCGCGGCGTTCGAGCACGGTGACTTCACCGTGCCCGTCCTCGGCTACATCGTGATGCGCATCGCGATGGTCGCGCAGTGGCTGCGAGCATCCCGTGGCGCAGGCGAGCTTCGCTCCGCCGCGCGCCGCTACGCTCTCGGCATCGCCGCCGTGCAGGTGCTGTGGGTGCTGTTCCTGCTGGTCCCTGCCGGGCCGATTCAGATCGTCGCCTTCGTGGTGTGCGCGGTGATCGAGGTCAGCGTGCCGGTCTTCGCGGAGTACCGGCATCAGACGCCGTGGCATCCGCATCACATCACCGAGCGGTACGGTCTCTTCACGCTGATCGTGCTCGGTGAGAGTCTGCTCGCATCCGCGAACGCGATCATCGACGCGAGTCACGAGCTCGAATCGTTCGTTCCCCTCATCTCCATCTCCGTCCTCACCCTCGCAGTGACGGCATCGCTGTGGTGGATCTACTTCTGGCCGCCGCACCACCGGGCGATCACGACGTTCGGACGCTCGCTCCGCTACGGGTACACCCACTATGTGGTGTTCGCCGCGGCGGCCGCGTTCTCGGCGGGTATCGAGGTCGAGCTCGATGTGCTCACCGGCGAGAGCCATCTCTCGAACGTCGTCGCCTCGTTCACGGTGACGATCCCGATCGCGATCTTCCTGCTGGGGATCTGGTGGGTCGCCATCCGCGAGAACGCCGACCGTGTCGTGAACACGGTGGTCCCGATCGGCGCCGTCGTCGTTCTCCTCGACCCGATCCTGCCGATCCCGGTGGCCATCACGGCGCTGGTGCTCGTGGCGATCGTCGTCGTGCTCGTGCTGCATCCGCCTGTGGACAGAAGGTCATAGCCATCGCATAGGCGAGGCATAGCTCGCTGATCGGCTCCTCCGTGACCATGGGTACATCGACGATGACATCGACATCGGAACCCCATCGAGAGGAGCACGATCATGAGCCGCATCCCTGAACCCTTCCAGACCCCTGAGGGCCCCACCTACGAAGGGCGGCTGCTCGACCGGGTCGATGAGGAGGTCGTCGATCAGGGCGCCGCCTTCGACATCCGCACCCTCGTGACCCGCCGCGGAGTGCTCGGTCTCGCAGGTCTCGGGGTCGGCGCCGTCGTCCTGGCCGCCTGCGCCCCCGCAGCGACCGGCACGTCGAGCACGAGCAGCAGCGCGCCCTCGGCGACGACCGAGAGCGACACGTCGACGGACACGTCGACCGACACCGCGACAGCAGCGGGCGAGATCCCCGACGAGACCGCCGGTCCCTACCCCGGAGACGGATCCAACGGCCCCGACGTTCTGGAGGAGTCCGGAATCGTGCGTCAGGACATCACGACCTCCATCGACGGCTCGGCCACGGCCGAAGGAATCCCGCTCACCTTCGAGTTCCAGGTGCTCGACCTCGCCAACGGCGCAGTGCCCTTCGCGGGAGTCGCCGTCTACGCCTGGCACTGCACCGCGCAGGGGGGGTACTCGATGTACTCCTCAGGGCTGGAGGACGTCACGTACCTGCGCGGCGTGCAGGTGGCGGATGCCGACGGCAAGGTCTCGTTCGCATCGATCTTCCCCGGATGCTACTCGGGGCGCTGGCCGCACATCCACTTCGAGGTGTACCCGGACGTCGACTCGATCACGGACTCCGCCAATGCGATCGCCACCTCGCAGATGGCGCTCCCCGAAGACGCCTGCACCGCGGTCTATGCGGATTCCCGCTACGACGGCTCCTCGCAGAACCTGTCTCAGACCAGCCTCTCGGGAGACAACGTCTTCGGCGACGACTCCGGCGCGCTGCAGCTTCCCACCATCACGGGAGATGTGGCCGGCGGCTACTCGACCACTCTCGTGGTCGGCGTCGATACGACGACCACTCCGACCGCAGGATCCGCACCCTCGGGTGGCGACGGCGGCCCCGGTGGCGGTCAGCCGCCGTCCAACTGACGCTCTCACGAAAGGAGAGAAGACATGCTTCAGAACCTCACAGGGTGGCACGCCCTGATCATCCTCGCGATCGTCGTCCTCATCTTCGGCGCCGCCAAGCTCCCCGCCCTCGCCAAGAGCGTCGGACAGTCCATGCGCATCCTCAAGTCCGAGGTCTCCGAGCCTGCTGCGGGCGACCCTGCGGTCGAGCCGCACGTCGAGCCGCGGCCGGTGACCACACGGGACGCTCGTGACCACGTGGACGCCGTCGGCTCGGACGGCCTCGCCCGACCCATCGCGCGCACCGCGGAGTAGGGTCATGACCGCGCTCGCTCCCGACGTGGTCGGGGCCTCCGCCTCGGCCACGCCGGCCGGCGCCTCCGCCGGGATGCCACTGTCATCGCACCTGCGGGAGGCGCGCACGCGCTCCCTGCGGGCGGTGGCGGCGCTCCTCATCGGGGTGATGACCGGCTACCTCCTCTCCGACCAGGTCATGGAGATCGTTCGGGCCCCGATCACCGCGCTCGCCGAGTCCCGCGACGCGAGCCTGAACTACGACAGCATCACGGGGGCGTTCGATCTCAAGCTCAAGATCGCCCTCTTCTCCGGCATCGCGCTGTCGAGTCCGATCTGGATGTACGAACTGCTGGCGTTCCTCGCCCCCGGACTCGACCGTCGCGAGAAGAAGTACACGTTCGGGTTCCTCGCGGCGTCCGTCCCGCTCTTCGCCGCCGGCTGCACGGCGGGTCTCCTTCTCTTCCCGCACATGGTCGAGCTGCTGGCGGGCTTCGCATCGACCGAGGACAGCACGCTGCTGCAGGCCTCCTACTACGTCGACTTCATCCTGAAGATCGTGCTCGCCACCGGTGTCGCCTTCGTGCTGCCGGTGTTCCTCGTGGTGCTCAATCTGCTCGGCATCCTGCCTGCGCGTGCGATCGCTCGCAGCTGGCGCATCGTCGTCGTGGCGATCGTCCTCTTCAGTGCGATCGTGACCCCGGCGGCCGATGTGCTGTCGATGTTCCTGATCGCCGTGCCCATGACCGCACTGTTCCTCGTGGCACTGCTCATCGCCTGGCTCCACGATCGGGCGGCGGATCGCCGGCTCTCGACGGAGGGATGAACCGTGTTCGGACTCACGATCGAGAAGCTGTTCCTGGTCTCGTTGCTCGCCGCGGTGATCATCGGTCCCCGTCGCCTTCCGGAGTACGCGGGGAGGCTCGGCGGGCTGATCCGGCGGCTCACCGTGCTCGCAGGCGATGCCGCCCGTCGCGCCGAGCAGGAGACCGGTGTCGCGACGATCCGGCAGGACTGGACGGCCCTGGACCCTCGGCAGTACGACCCCCGGCGCATCATCCGCGAGGCATGGGCTGCCTCCGAGACCGCGGAAGTCGCGGTTCCCCGTGGAGGCATCCGCCGCCGATGCTCCCGCCGCCGATGCTCCCGCCGCCGATGCTCCCGCCGGCGGGCGGCCCGACGCGGTCGGCACTCCTCCCGTCGGCACCTGGGCGGTTGCCGGGTCGTCAGGTCATCCCCGTCGTGTCTGGGTGCCCGCAGAAACTGCTCCTCGTGCTGTGGATGCCGATCTGCTAAGCTGACGGTGCAGCGTGTGTTCTGGCCCCCCTCTAGGCCACCACGAAGCCACTGATCAGGGCCATCACGGACCAAGCGCATCGATGCGCGCGGCATCCGCCCTCGATCTCATCATCTTGCGGGTCGCGACAGCGCGTGCCCGCCGCACAGCAATGAGTATCACCATGAGCACGACCACCTTTCCCACTTCCGATCCGCTGACCTGGAAACAGGCAGACACCGATGTGCACGTCGCGACCCGTGCCGGCGAGTTCGCCGGCTTCGTCGAGTTCGACGGCACCACCCACCTCGTCCGTGACCAGCGAGGCACCGAACTCGGCGCCTTCGTCTCGCTCGACGAGGCGCAGGAGGCGCTCGAGGGCGCACAGGCCTCGAAGAAGTCTTCGCGGAGCCTTCCCTTCGCTCTGCCGCGCTTGCTGCGCAGGCGTCCTCGCAGAGCTCGCGCCTGAGTTCGAGGGCCGAGACCTGTGAGTTGTCAGGGCATCCCGAAGTATTCCGCGCGGTGCATGCGGTGCGGGCTAGCCTGAGTTAAGCGTTGGGCGATCTGCCTTGGGCTTTCGACAGCTCACGGGCTCCAATCGACAGGAGAGCATCATCTCCATTGCACAGGTCGAAAAGACCGCAGCCACACTCGGACCGATTCGCCAGACGTATTCCGGCAACGCCGAGTTCCCTCCCATGGCGAAGGCCTACAAGCAGGTCTCGCAAGTTGTGAAGGAGACCGGCCTGCTTCAGCGTGCCGGATGGTTCTACGTCATGGTGGGAGCCGCCCTCGCGGTCGCTCTCGGTGGCGTCATCACCGGGTTCATCCTGCTCGGCGACAGCTGGTTCCAGCTGCTCATGGCCGCAGCGCTCGGCATCATCCTCACGCAGGTGGCCTTCCTGGCCCATGAGGCAGCGCACCGACAGATCCTCTCGTCGGGCCCCGCCAACTTCCGCCTCGCGCGCATCCTCGCGGCCGGAGTCGTCGGCATCAGCTATTCCTGGTGGGATTCGAAGCACACCAAGCACCACGGCAACCCGAACCAGGTGGGCAAAGACCCCGACATCGAGGTCGACACGATCTCGTTCCTCGAGACGGATGCTGCGCAGTCGCGCGGCCTCGTGCGCCTCATCACGCGCAAGCAGGGATGGTTCTTCTTCCCGCTGCTGACGCTCGAGGGCCTCAACCTCCACTACCTCGGCGTCAAGCACCTCGTGACCAGCAAGAAGGCCAAGGGCCGCTGGATCGAACTGGGGCTCATCGCTCTTCGATTCGCGATCGTCCTGATCCCCGTGTTCCTGATGCTGCCTCTCGGCATGGCATTCGCCTTCATGGGCGTGCAGCTCGCGGTCTTCGGCGTCTACATGGGCGCGTCATTCGCCCCGAACCACAAGGGCATGCCGATCATCGACCCGAATGCCCGCCTCGACTTCTTCTCGAAGCAGGTACGCACCTCGCGCAACATCCGTGGCGGATGGTGGGCGACGTGGCTCATGGGCGGTCTCAACTACCAGGTCGAGCACCACCTGTTCCCGAACATGCCCCGCCCGCACCTGTCGAAGGCTCGTGGGATCGTGCGCGACTACTGCCTGGCGAACGATGTGCCGTACACCGAGACCAGCCTCGGCCGCTCGTACGCGATCGTCATCGAGTACCTGAACCGTGTCGGCCTCGCCGCCGGTGCTGATCCGTTCGACTGCCCGGCAGTGTCGCAGTTCGGCCGCGCCTGAGCACGACGTGACGAAGGCCCCATCCCTCGGGATGGGGCCTTCTGCGTGCCCGGGGCTGATCCGCGACCCGCCCTCGCGGTCATCCGTCGCGGCGGATCCAGCGGAAGGTCGCGCGGCTGAGGATCACACCGGCGACGAGCCAGACGCCCAGCATGATCGCCACCATGCCGAGCGCCCACTCTTCGCCCGGCTCGACCGCCTTGAAGGAGTCGGGGAGGATGGCTGCGCGCATGCCCTGGGCGATCCACTTGAGGGGGAAGATCGAGGCCACGTTCTGCAGCCACTCGGGCAGCGACGTGAAGGCGATGTAGACGCCCGAGATGAACTGCAGCAGCAGGACCACCGGGATGACGACCGCAGAGGCCGTCTTGCCCGAGCGCGGTACAGCCGAGAGCGCGACGCCGAGCAGGGCGCAGGTGAGAAGGCCGAGCACGAACACCCAGGCGAAGCGGATCCACGCCTCGGCATCGGTGGGCAACTCGACGCGGTACAGGACCACCGCGACGATGAGGAGCAGTGCGATCTGCAGGACGGCCGTGACGAACACCTCGCCGATCTTGCCGATGAAGTAGGTCACGGGCGAGATCGGCGTGCTGCCGAGCCGTTTCAGCGTGCCGTCGCTCTTCTCGACGGCGATCTCGATGGAGAGCCCCTGGACACCCGACAGGAGGATGCCTCCGGCGATGAGCCCCGGCAGGTAATAGGTGGCCATGCTGATCGTGTCGGGTCCGCCGCCGATGTCGCCGGTGAAGATGGTCGCGAAGATCAGGTACATGACGGTGGGGAACAGGAACGTGAAGAAGACCTGATCGCCGGCACGGAAGTACTGCCGCAGCTCGAAGCCGATGCGGCGCACGCCGAGGCGGATCGTGCGGGACAGCCCGAATCGGGTGGGTGCGGTCGTGGTGCTCATGCGGGCTCCGTGACGTCGGTGAGTGCGGCGGCGTCATGCGCCCGGATCAGCCCGAGGTAGATGTCCTCGAGGGTGGGTCGCACGATCTCCAGCCCCAGCGGTTCGCCCGCGTCGCGATGGAGGTCGGCGACCACGGCAGCGGGGGTGGTGGTGCGCTGCTCGTGCAGCACGCCGGCGGCATCGATCCAGCGCACCACGGGGGTTCGCGCCTCGGGGCCGCCGATCTCTCCGATCTCGCCGATGGCGGCGATGCGTCCGCCCACGATCACCGCCGCGCGGTCGCCGAGTTGTGCGGCCTCGTCGAGGTAGTGGGTGGTGAGCAGGATGCTGGTGCCCTCGGCTTTGAGTGAGCGGATCAGTTCCCAGAACTGACGCCGAGCCTCGGGGTCGAAGCCCGTCGTCGGCTCGTCGAGGAACAGCAGCTCGGGCCGGCCGATGATGCCGAGAGCCACGTCGAGGCGGCGCTGCTGGCCGCCCGACAGCCTGCCCGCTCGCGAACGCTGCTTCTGCTCCAGCCCCACCGCGGCGATCACCTCGTCGATGTCCCTCGGATTCGGGTAGTAGCCGGCGAACTCTGTGAGCAGCTCGCGGACCGTGAAGGTGCCCGCCTCACCGGTCGACTGCAGCACGATGCCGAGTCGGGCCTTCCAGTCCAGCCCGCCGCGCTGAGGATCGACACCGAGCACGCGCACGTCGCCGGCGGTGCGATGCCGGTATCCCTCGAGGATCTCGATGGTCGTCGACTTGCCCGCTCCGTTGGGGCCGAGCAGAGCGAACGTCTCACCCCGGTGGATGTCGAAGCTGATGCCGTCGACCGCGGTGAACCCGCCGTAGTCCTTGCGGAGGTCGCGGACCTCGATCACGCTGTCTGTCATGTCTCCAGCGTGCCCGTCGTGAGGCGCGGGCGGTAGCCATCGAGCGAAGAGGCCCTCATCCACCGACCGGCGGATGAGGACCTCTTTCGCGTCAGGGACGGATGCTCAGCGCGAGGTGTTCTCGTCTGCCTCGACGACCTCGATCGTGATCTTGCCGTCGATCGTGGCGGCCTCGTCGTCGAGCAGCTCGTCGTCGAGTGCCTCGTCGCCGCGGAACTCCTCGACCTGCGTGTCGGCGTCGAAATCGTCGTCGGACTCGTCGACGACCTCGGCGTGCACGGTCTCGAGTTCGTCGTCCGCGGCCTCGTCGAAGACACTGGCGTCCGACGCCGCGACCGACGTGCCGGCGGCGGAGGCCGACGTGGGCGCCGCGTCGCTGAAGACACCATCGGGACGGATGAGCTCGCGCACCTCGGCCATGAAGCTGGCGAGCTGCTGCTGCTGCCAGCGCAGCTGGCGAGCCTGGTCCTCGGCATCGCGCAGCACCTGCGAGGTGTGCGAGGTGACGGAGTCGACGATCTTCTGCGACTTCACGCGCGCACGGTCGAGCGTGTCACGGGCTCGCACCTGAGCATCCGCCTCGATCGTCTGCGCCTGCGAGCGCATGAGGCGCTCGGAGTCGTCGGCCTTGCCCGAGATGCGCTGGGCGTGCTCGAGTGAGGTCCTGACCTGCTCGTTGGCGTCGGCGGTGACGCGCTCGGCATGGGCGACCGCCTGATTGTGCAGCACGAGGAACTCCTGCTGCGCATCGTCCTGCCGACGGGTGAGGGTCTCTTCGAACTCGAGCACCCGCGCGTTCATCTCGCGAACCTCGCGCTCGGCATCCGTGCGCAGCTGAGTCGTCTCTCGCGTGACGAGCGAGCGGAGCGCAGCGGCACCCTTCTCGGCCTCGGTGCGGATGGCGGTGGCCTCCTGCGTCGCCTGGTGCACCTTCTCGGCGGCGTGCGCCGCCTCGCGCTCGATGGTCGCCTCGTGCGCGGTGTACTCGGTGTCGATCTTCAGTCGGATCTGGTCGGCGTCGTGCTGAGCCTGCGAGATGATGCGGGTCACGTCGGCGTCGGCCTCGGCGCGCTGTGTGGTCACCTCTTCGCGGGCGGCCTCCATCAGGCGGTCGGCCTGCACCGCGGCGTTCTGGATGAGCACGTTCGCCTGATCCTCGGCGACGCGGAGGATCGTCTCGAACTGCTCGCGCGAGGGCGCATCCTGCCCGTCGGCACGCGGGGTGTCGACCAGCTCGTTGGTGAGAGTCAGCACCTGCTGCTCGGTCTCGGCGGCCTTCGCCTTGACGGTGGTGATCTCGGCCTCGAGCTCGTCGCGGGCCGAGCGCTCCTCATCGCGGATCGCCTCGACGGCGTCTTCATGCCGCGCCTCGGCCTCGGCGAGATCGGCCTTGGCCTGCTGCAGCTGGTTGCGCAGCGTGCTCAGCGCGGAGTCGACCTCGGCCTTGTCGTAGCCGCGGAACGATGCCGTGAAGCCGGACTGCTCACGAGGGCTCTCTTCGATCAGCTTGTCGAAGAAGTCGGGCGTGCGGTCGTTGGAGGGGGTTTCGCTCATGGGTCAGCCTTTCCGGCGCAGGTCACAGACACGGAAACTGTGAGGAGAAGTGGTGCCGTCGTGGTCCGACTACGGGCGTGAGTCAGTGGTCGTCGGCACTGGACAGCCTAGTTGCGTCAGGCGGATTCCGCTCGGCCGAGTTCGCTCGTGACGGCGATCCCCTCCGCGGCAGCGCGGGCGGTGAGGAGTGAACGCAGGTCGTTCCAGAACGACCCGCCCTGTGGCATACCGAGATACTCGCGTGCGCGCTCGATCTGCATCCTCGTGGTCGTGCCGTCGGCGACGAGCCGGACGATCGCATCATCGGGTTCGACGAAGCGGATGCCATAGCCGCCGTCGGTCAGCGGAGTGAATTCTCGTGGACGTTGCAGGACTATCGCGTCGACCAGCTCGCGGACGACGGGCTCGGGTGCGTGCACGACGACGGTCGTTCCGAGGTCGCGGAGGGCGTCTGCGCGGCGAGACTCGACCAGCCGACCCTCTGCGCGGCCTCCCGCCGAGGCGGTCGAACGCCGGACCCACCGAGGGAGGAAGATCGCGAGCACGATGATCGCGGCGATCAGCACGACGAAGATGAGCGGGTTGTCCACCGTTACAACCTAGGCGTCGAGAGCGGGCGGTCAGCCAAGGAGCACCATGACGAGCACGAGTACGGGCAGGCATCCGACCGTGGTGAGGAAGACGGTGTCGCGCGAGATCGTCTCGCCGACGTCGTAGCGCTGTGAGTAATTGAAGACGTTCTGTGCCGTCGGGAGCGCGGCGAGGACCACGACGATCAGCACCTCGGCGGGGGAGAGCCCGAACACGAACTCGGCCACGACCCAGGCGATGAGCGGCATCGCGATGAGTTTCAGACCGCTCGCGACAAGGACGTCGCGGCGTCGACCGGAAGCTCCCAGAACCCGCTGGCCGTGCAGCGAGATGCCGTAGCTGATCAGCAGCACGGGCACGGCGGCGTCGGCGATGAGCTGCGCGGGCTCCATCACGATCTCGGGCACCGGGATGCGGAACACCGAGACGAGCGTGCCGAGCACGGACCCGATGATGATCGGATTCGTCGCTGTGCGCACGAGTGTCCTGCGCAGCGAGGCGCCGTCACTCGTGATGGCGTCGAGGATCATGAGCGAGATCGGCGTGAACACCAGCAGCTGCAGCAGCACCACAGGTGCCGGATACGCCGCGCTGCCCAGCAGATACAGGGAGAGAGGGATGCCGATGTTGTTCGAGTTGACCTGGCCGGCCGACAGCGCGCCGATCAGGGTCTCGCCGGTCGAGCGCTTCCACCAGAACCGGGCGATCAGGACATGGATCGCGATGACGGCGATCGCGGCGATCGCGGAAACCGGCAGCAGCGACGAGAACAGCATCTTGGCGTCGGCGTGAGCGAGCACGGTGAACAGCAGGAACGGCGACAGGACGAAGAAGATCAGGCGTCCGAGCACATGACGTGCGTGCGGACCCAGCAGATCGATGCGCCCGATGACGTATCCCAGGATGATCGCCACACCCACGACGGCGAATCCGGTGAGAGTCTCGAGCACCCTTCGAGGTTATCCCCTTACCAACCGGCGGGCGGCGAGTCAACGGTCGAGGCGTCATCGGCGTCCGCGGATCGTTCCCCGTACGCTGAAGACACGTCGAGCCGCCACGCGCCGCTCTCCGTCGGTCGAACCAGACGTCGTCCTCGGGTTCTCTCGGTCTCGAGCACGAAGATGGGAGTGGGCGCGCCTGCGTGCCTTCTCAAATACGACTGCTCCGGTCCCCCTGTTCGGGCATGGGGGGCCGGAACCAACTCCTCCGGTCATCGCCCCGGACGCATCACACCTCTGCGTCTGAGTCTCGGCGTACGCGACGGTTGTGCAGTCCGATGACGGCCAGAGCTGCGACCGGTCCGGCCAGCACGACCATGGCGATCCACTGCCAGCCGGAGGTCCCGACCAGCACCGCCCCGAGGACGATCAGACCTGCCCCGAGGGCTCTCATCGGCACGGTTCCGCGAGGACTGATCGGCGGTCTGCGCTCGAAGGGCAGATGTGCCGTCGGGTTCGCCGAGATCGTCCTGCCGAGGGCTGTGTGGAACAGGACGATTCCGGCGACGGCGGCGATCACTCCCACGACGAACATGATTCGACCGTATCAATGCGCCGCAGGCGGCGACCTGATCAGGTCGATCCGCGCACGATCAGACGTGTGGGGAGCACGATCGGCGTCGCGGACAGCTCGTCGCCCCTGGCTGCGCCGGCGAGAGCAGTGACTGCGGCGCCAGCCATCTCTCGGATCGGCTGACGCACCGTGGTGAGACCGGGGCTGAGCCACCTCGCGCCGCGAAGATCGTCGAAACCCACCACGAGCACGTCATCGGGGATGCCTCGCCCGGTCGCGGCCGCGGCCGCATACACGCCGGCTGCCAGCTCGTCGGAGCACGCGAAGACGCCCAGGCGTTCACCCGGCCCGACTGCTCGGAGCAGCGGGATCATCGCATCGCGGGCTGCAGCCGTTCGCCACGCGGACTGGACGACGGTGATGCCTGCGCCCGGGGCCGCCTCACTCATCCCCTCACGGAATCCGGCATGTCTCGTGCGGCCGTAGCGGTAGCGAGGACGCCCGAGCAGCACGGCGAACGACGTCGCGCCGCGCTCGACGAGGTGGGCGGCCGCAGCGCGCCCGCCCTCGTGATCGGTGGTTCGCACGCTCGTGAGCCCTCGCGGATCGTCGCTCCGCGGATCCATCAGGACAACCGGGATCGAGGCATCCGCCAGGGTGCCGAGCTGCGACGCCGTGGGCGAGATCAGCCCGAGCACGACCCCGGCCGACCCACGGCGGCGGATGCGCAGCGGCCAGTCGTCGTCTGGGTGGTCGCGCTCCTCCGTGAGAACCAGGTCGTAGCCGGCGTCGGCCGCGGCGCTGCGGGCGCCCGCTGTCACCTCGTCTGAGTAGTCGTCGCCGTAGGCCCCGAGCACGAGGTCCAGGAGGCGCGCAGATCGAGTCGGGCGGCCGCCGGCCGACGGCTCGCGCACATAGCCGACCTCCTGCGCGGCGGCGTGCACTCGCCGACGGGTGGCCGCCGCGAGATCGCCGCGCCCGGTCAGCGCGCGTGATGCCGTCGCGACGCTCACACCGGCGGCGTCGGCCACGGCGGCGAGCGTCGCCCGTCTCGGCCTGGCGACGTCTGGGTGATCGGGCATGGACCCACCCTTGCGCGATGCGAGGTTTTGCGCAAACTTCTCGACGTCGACGACGTCGAATGGCATCGTCGAGGTCAGGAGGGTGAGATGACGACGACGACACCACCGCTGCGGGTCGCGATGATCGGCACCGGCTTCATGGGGCGGATGCACTCGCAGGCCTGGAACACCGCCCCACGATTCTTCGAGCTGCCGCTCGCGCCGCAGCTCGCGCTGCTGGTCGGGCGCCGCTCCGACGCGACTGCCGACGCCGCCGCACGGTGGGGCTGGTCGGATCACTCGCTCGACTGGCGCGAGGCCGTCGACCGCGACGACATCGACGTGATCGACATCTGCACCCCGGGAGACACCCACGAGGAGATCGCGCTCGCGGCGCTCGCCGCAGGCAAGCACGTGCTGTGCGAGAAGCCCCTCGCCAACACGGTGGCCGAGGCCCAGCGCATGACGGTGGCGGCTCTCGAGGCATCCGAGCGCGACGGCGTCGTGGCCATGTGCGGCTTCAGCTATCGCCGCACACCTGCTCTCGCCCTCGCGCGGCAGCTGATCGCCGAAGGGCGCATCGGCGAGATCCGCCACGTGCGTGCGCAGTACCTGCAGGACTGGCTGAGTGATCCCGATTCTCCGCACACCTGGCGACTCGATCGTGACCGGGCGGGATCCGGGGCGCTGGGCGACATCGGAGCGCACAGCATCGACACCGCGCAGTGGCTCGCCGGACAGCGGATCTCGGCGGTGTCGGCCGCGCTGCGGACCTTCGTCGATTCGCGTCCCCGGCGCTCGAGCGTCGAGGGGCTCGGGGGCAGTGCCGACGATGCGTCGGACCGGCTGCCCGTCACGGTCGACGATGCTGCGGCATTCACCGCTCGATTCGACGGTGGAGCCTTGGGAGTGTTCGAGGCGACGCGCATGGCCACGGGGCGACGCAATGCGAACCGCATCGAGATCAACGGCGATCGCGGATCGATCGCCTTCGACTTCGAGCGCATGAACGAGCTCGAGGTGTACGACGCGGCGGCCGACGTGGCCCAGGGGTTCCGGCGTGTGCAGGTCACCGAAGCGCAGCATCCGTACGCCGGTGCCTGGTGGCCCGCAGGGCATGGCCTCGGCTACGAACATCTCTTCACGCACCAGGCGGTCGACTTCGTGCGGGCCGTGGCGGGCGAACCGACGGGATCTCCGGGATTCGCCGAGGCCGCCCAGGTGCAGCGGGTGCTCGCTGCCGTCGAGACCAGTGTGGAGCACGACAGCATCCTCACCCCGGTCGATACCGATGACGGCACCGATACCGGAATCCATTCCGGCGAAGGAGATCTTCGATGACACGCACTGCTCTCGTCGTCCGCGGCGGCTGGGACGGGCATCACCCCGTCGAAGCGACAGAACTGTTCCTGCCCTTCCTGCGCGACAACGGATTCGACGTCGCCGTGGAGGGCGACCCCGAGGTGTACGCCGACGCGGCGCGCATGGCGGAGGTCGACCTCGTCGTGCAGTCCGTCACGATGTCGCAGTGCTCGAACGAGGCCGTGCGCGGACTGCGCGACGCTGTCGCCGCCGGCACGGGACTCGCGGGGTGGCACGGCGGGATCGCCGACTCGTTCCGCGCGAGTTCCGACTACCTGCAGCTCGTGGGCGGACAGTTCGCGACGCACCCGTCCAAGCATCCGGACGAGGTCGTCGGAGATCAGACGGACAACTACCTGGAGCACACGGTCGCGCTCACCGAGCTCGGGCGCACCCACGAGATCACGCGAGGCATCGAGGACTTCACGCTCACCACGGAGCAGTACTGGGTGCTGCACGACGACCTGATCGACGTGCTCGCGACCACCACGCATCCCGTGCAGCCCTGACCACCCCTGGCATCGTCCGATCGTGTCGCCGGCGATCTGGACCCGCGACTGGGGGCAGGGCCGGGTGTTCGTCTCGACACCAGGGCACAGCCTCGACGTGCTGCAGCACAGCGACGTACGCACCGTCATCGAGCGGGGAATGCTGTGGGCGGCGCGGTGATCGGCGTCGGCATCGTCGGCCTCGGCGTGATCTCGGAGCAGTACCTGGCGACCCTGCTCTCGGCGCCGGTCGTGCGCATCGTGGCGGTCGCAGATCTCGACCTCGATCGGGCCCGGTCGGCAGCGGATCGCATCGAGGGATGCCGCGCACTCACCACCGCAGAGCTCGTCGCCGCGCCGGACGTGGATGTCGTGCTCAACCTCACCGTGCCCGCCGCGCACGCCGAGGTCGCGCTCGCCGCGATCGCGCACGGCAAGGCCGTCTACGGCGAGAAGCCTCTCGCCGCCACCTTCGAGGAGGCGGCTGGGGTGATGGATGCGGCGACCGCCGCGGGTGTGCGACTCGGCGCGGCACCCGACACCGTGCTCGGGGCCGGCCTGCAGACCGCACGCGCCGCGATCGATGAGGGGCTGATCGGCCGACCGACGTCCGCGTCGGCGATGTGGGTCTCGGCGGGTCACGAATCGTGGCATCCGCATCCCGACTTCTACTACCGCCAGGGCGGCGGGCCGCTGCTCGACATGGGCCCCTACTACGTGACGGCACTCGTGCAGCTGCTCGGCTCGGTCGTCGCCGTCTCGGGGGCGGCATCGCGGTCGAGGGACGAACGCGTGATCGGCTCGGGCCCGAGAGCGGGCGAGAGCATTCCCGTCGAGGTCGACACCCACCTCACCGGCATCCTGCACCATGCGTCGGGGGCGATCTCGACGGTCACGATGAGCTTCGACGGGGTGCGCTCGACGGCCTCGCCGATCGAGGTGCACGGGGTGGACGGATCGCTCCAGGTGCCCGACCCCAACGGCTTCGCCGGCGAGGTGCGGCTGCATCCACGTGGCGGAGAGTGGCAGGTGCTTCCGCCGTCGGCGGGGTTCGTGGGATCCGGTCGCGGTGTCGGCCTGATCGACTTCGCGAGAGGCCCGGGGCGAGCAGGCGGCGCGATGGCGCTGCATGTGCTCGAGATCATGTCGACTCTCTCGGTCTCCGCGCACTCGGGTGTGCGGGAGAGGCTGTCGACCACGGTCGAGCGGCCGGCTCTCGTGCCGTTGACCCCGGCAGACGAGTGGCGCGGCGCGTGAGTCGCGCCGCTCGGCTGCGGCGGTCGGCGTAGCCTGGCCGCATGACCTCCACAGCCCGCACGACCCTCGAGGTCGCCGACTGGCGCCGTCGCGTCTTCGCCCTCTACTCGGCCGTGCGGCACGGCGACTCCCCGGAAGAGGCGCACGAACTCTGGCGGATCGAACGCGACGAGCTGATGCTGCACCACCCGGCGACGCCCCTGCTGCCCGATGATCGGCTGCTCTTCGAAGGGCTGCCGATCGCCTCGTACGATCCGTCCTGGCGCTTCGAACTCCCGATCCTCCCCGCCGAACCGGGTGGGTTCGAGTTCGCGACGGGCACTGACGGTGTCGTGCCGTTCGATCGGATCGGGCGGGTCGAGGTGCCGGACACCGGCTCGCTCGACGTCTGGCGGCTGACGACCTACGGCGGCGGTCTGTTCATCCCGGTGCGCGATGCCCTCGCCGGCGCGTCGGGGGGAACGTACGGGGGAGGGCGCTATCTGATCGACACGATCAAGGGCGCCGACCTCGGATCCGATGCCGAGCGCGGAACGATCGTGCTCGACTTCAACTTCGCGTACAACCCCTCGTGCGCCTATGACCCCGCGTGGGCGTGCCCGCTCGCGCAGCCGGGCAACGTTCTCGACGTGGCCGTGCCGGTCGGCGAACTCTTCGCGAAGTGATCGCGCCGTCAGGCGCGCGTCACGCCTGACGGCGCCGCGTGCGGTGCTCAGTCTCCAGCACGGATGCTCGAGGGCCAGCGCGGAAAGGGGTCATCGAGCTCGGGCCAGCCGGCGGCCGCTGCCATGAACTCGGAGTCCGAGACCGCGGCCCTGTCGAGGGCCGCGGAGAGTGCCGCGGCATCCAGATCGACGCCGATGAATCCGATGTCCTGTCCGAGAGCGAGCACCTCACCGTCGAAGCCCTCGTCGCGCGCCAGAGGTTCGAGCGAGATCATCTGACCGACGTGGTCCCAGCTTCCGACGATGCCGGGGCGGGTGGCGAGCCGGCAGAAACCGGCGGAGCGCAGGATGGCTCCGAAGTCACCGCCGGGGAACTGGTCCTGCAGCAGCTGGTGCAGACGGCCGGGGTGGAAGGGCCGCAACTGCTCGTAGCGGAAGGCGCTGACCCGGATGTCGCTCATGTGCGGTCGATGTTCGTCGTTGAGCAGATGCACCCAACCGGGCTGATTGTCGATCTGCGAGAATGCGGAGGGCGGGGCAGCATCCGACGTTCGATCCAGGCGCAGCCTGGCGGCCGGAGCGAGGTGGCTGAGGGTCGCGAGCAGCACCGACAGATCCCTCGTCGCGACGTCGTCCCAGTCGGTGATCACGATCGTGCTCGCGTGCTCGATGTGCTGAGTCATGCGCAGTGAGCGCGCCACGAACAGCGGCGGGTGACTGTTCGCGACCGACACGTAGTCGTCGACCAGGAGATCGTCGAAGAAGGATGCCGCCTCGACGACGCACACCAGTTCGGCGAGGGCGATGTCCTCCTCGTCGTCGAAGACTCCGATCGTGGTCTCCACCGACGCCTCTGCCGGCAGCTCGATCACCATTCGGTCGAGTGCGGCGGCTGCGCCCGTGGCGCGGAGGGTCGCGAGCGTGTCATCCGATCGGATGTCGGAGAGCATCTCGGCGGGGACGTGGGAGCAGCGCTGTCGCCGCGCGACGCGGCGCGCGATCGCCGCTCGGGAGTCGGGGCGGAGTCCGGCGACGACGGTGATCTGGGTGGTGCTCACGTTTCTCATTTCCGTTCAGGCGCTTCGGGGCCTATCTTGAAGATGATAACGGTTCTCAATAAGGAGAGTGCAATGAAAGTTCGAGCATCACTCAAGTCGCTCAAGGCGCAGCCCGGGGCGCAGGTCGTCAGACGGCGCGGCCGGGTGTTCGTGATCAACAAGCTCAACCCGAGGTTCAAAGGTCGACAGGGCTGAGTCGCACCCGGTCTCGGTGCTCAGAAGCGCAGCAGGCTGCGAATGGCGAGAACGGCGCCGGCGCGAGCCCACTCGGTGAATTCGAACGGCTGCACGTCGAGCGGCACGGGCAGCGCGCTCGGCATCCGTGTCGTCTCGATCGTCTGCATGACGGTCTCGCCCTGCAGGTCCATCACGGCGAGGCCGTCGCCGGTCAGCACGATCTTCTCGGGGTCGAGTCCGTTGAGGATCGTCCCGATGATGATGCCGAGCGCGCGTGCTGCATCGCCGAAGGCGCGAAGGGCGATCGGGTCGCCCGCCCGCGCCCGCTCGACGGCACCGTCGTAGTCGAGATCGGCGGCGGCGTCGGCATCGGCGTCGCGGATGGACTGAACGATGCACGCACTCGGCAGGTACGCGCTCGCGCAGCCGTGATGCCCGACCCCGCACTCGGGCCCCGTGGTGTCGACCAGCAGGTGGTCGAGCTGTCCGGCGCGACCGTTGTGCCCGGTCACGACTCGCCCGTCGACCACGAGTCCGAAGCCGATTCCCGCGCCGACGGTGACGAGTGCCAGCGAATCGCACCCCGCCCCGGCGCCGAACCAGTGCTCGGCCGCGGTCAGGGCGCGCACGTCGTTGTCTGCGGTGACGGGGATGCCCAGGCGTTCGCTGAGCAGCGCGGCGAGGGGCACGTCGTGCCAGCGCAGGAAGTACGAGGCGACCACGATCTGCTGTCCGTCGACGGTCGCGAGGTCGCCGGCCAGGCAGACGCCGGCGGCGTGGATGTCGGTGAACGTCTCGGAGAAGCGCGCGTGGATCCTGACGATCTGGTCGATCGTGTCCTCCACCGAGTTCGAGACCAGAGGCTCCTCGATCGAGGCCACGAGCCGAGCGCCGAGGGTGGTCACGACGGCGAACACCGCATCGCCGGTGAGCTTGACGCCGAGCAGATGGTGCTCTTCCTCACTGACGACGAGCATCTCGCTGGGGCGACCCATGGCCCCGCGCAGGGTGATCTCGTCTTCCGCGATCAGCGAGTTCTCGACGAGGAGGCGCGTGGCGCGGGTCATGCTCGCCCGTGACACCTGAAGGCGCCGCGCCAGCTCTGCCCGAGGCAGCGGGCCGTGGATCAGCAGCTCGCGCAGCGCTCCGCGCTCGACGCCAGTCAGGTGGGGCCAGGTACGCAGCTCCGCGCCCGTGTCATGCTCGGTCACCTGTCCTGCTTTCGGTTCATCGACACCCGGATCTTACCTCCGGGCTATACTGGCCTCACTTTGTAAACTTAGGTAATAAAGTAGCTCGACGCAAGGATGCTCATGGCACTTCGACTTCTCCACGACAACTGGACCCTGACCCCCGTCTCCGGCTCGATCCCGCAGGAGATCGCACACGCGGCGGTCCCCGCGACCGTGCCCGGCTGCGTGCACACCGATCTGCACCGGGCCGGTCTCATCGACGCGCCGTTCGACGGCGACAACGAATCTGCGCAGCAGTGGATCGGCAGCTCGGTCTGGCGCTACGAGACCGAGTTCGAGTGGCACGACGACGGATCGGACCGCCACGACCTCGTCGCAGACGGCCTCGACACCGTCGCCGCGATCGAGGTGAACGGGCGAAGGGTCGCCGAGACCCAGAACCAGCATCGAGGCTACCGTTTCGACCTCGGAGAGCATCTGCGCGACGGCGCCAACACCCTCGCGATCACGTTCCGCGCTCCGGTCGACGAGGCCGAGTCGCGCAGCGCCGAGCACGGTCCGCGCCCGCACGTGAACCATCACCCGTACAACGCCCTGCGCAAGGCCGCGTTCAACTTCGGCTGGGACTGGGGGATCGACGTGGCCACCAGCGGTATCTGGCGACCCATCGGCCTGGACAGCTGGTCGGGTGTGCGCATCGCCGCCGTCAGGCCACTCGTCGACCTCGCGCGACGCGAGGGCGGCGTCGACGGAGTGCTCGACGCGCACATCGACCTGGAGTGGTCTGAGGTCTCGACGGGAGAGCCGGTGCTGGTGACGGCCACGGTCGGCGGGGTGACGGTCTCCGAGCAGGTCGCGCAGGGCGTGGCCGGGATGGTGCTGCGGGTCGCGGTCCCCGATGTGCGTGTCTGGTGGCCCGCCGGTCGCGGCGACCAGCCGCTCTACCCGGTCGACATCGCCCTCGAACGGGCCGGTGCAGACGTGGACCACTGGTCGTCGCGCGTCGGATTCCGCACCGTGCGGGTCGACACGACACCGGATGCCGAGGGCAGGCCCTTCGGGCTGTTCGTGAACGACGAGCCCATCCAGGTGCGCGGCGCGAACTGGATCCCCGACCATGCTTTCGTCACCGAGATCGACGCGGATCGGTATTGGCGTCGGGTCGGGGATGCGGTCGAGGCGAACATGAACCTCCTACGCGTGTGGGGCGGTGGTATCTATGAGTCCGACGACTTCTATGCGGTGTGCGACGAGGCCGGCATTCTCGTGTGGCAGGACTTCCTGTTCGCCTGCGCCGCGTATGCAGAGGAGGAGTGGCTCGCCGACGAGGTCGAAGCCGAGGCCAGGCAGGCGATCACGAGACTCAGCCCGCACCCCTCGCTGGTGATCTGGAACGGCAACAACGAGAACATCTGGGGGCATGAGGACTGGGGCTGGAAGGAGCCGCTGGACGGTCGCACCTGGGGCCTCGGGTACTACCTCTCCCTGCTGCCCGCGCTCGTCGCTGAGCTCGACCCGACGAGGTTCTACTCGCCGGCCAGCCCGTACTCCTTCGACGAGGAGCTGCATCCCAACGACGAGTCGCACGGCACCATGCACATCTGGGATGTGTGGAACACCCTCGACTACTCCGAGTACCGGCGTCACCGCCCGCGCTTCGCGTCGGAGTTCGGGTTCCAGGGGCCGCCCGCGTGGACGACCCTCGTCGATGCGGTGCACGACGACCCGCTCGACCCCTACGGGCGACAGATGCTCGTGCACCAGAAGGCGGCAGACGGCAACCTCAAGCTCGAGCGCGGAATGACGGGTCATCTGCCCGAGCCGCGGTCGATCGAGGAGTGGCACTGGGCCACGCAGCTCAACCAGGCGGCTTCCGTGCGGTTCGGCATCGAGCACTTCCGCTCGCTCTCGCCGCGCAACACCGGCGTGATCGTCTGGCAGCTCAACGACAGCTGGCCCGTCGTGTCGTGGGCGGCGGTCGACTTCGCCGAACGCCGCAAGCCGCTCTGGTTCGCGCTCCGCGATGTGTACGAGCCCCGTCTCGCCACGTTCCAGCCGCGTGAGTCGGGTCTCTCGCTCGTCGTGCTCAACGACACCGCCGAGCCCTGGCGGGGCGAGGTCGTGCTGCAGCGCACCACGTTCGACGGGCGAGTTCTCGCCGAGTCGGTGCTGTCGCAGTCGGTCCCGGCCCGCGGCGAGGCGACCGTCGTTCTCCCGTCCGAGCTCACTGATTTCGCCGACCCGGCCGCCGAGATCGTGGTCGCCCGCCTCGACGGCTTCGCCACCGCCGTGCACAACCCGGTCGAGCTGGTCGCGCAGCAGCTCGACCCGGATGCTCTCGAGGTCGAGGTCCGCGCGGCCGAAGACGCACCTGACGTGACGCTCGTGCACGTGACCGCCCGCGCGTATGTGCGGGACATCACGCTGCTCGTCGATCGGTTCGCCGCCGACGCGACGGTCGATCGCGGACTCGTCACCCTGCTCGCCGGCGAGACCGCCGTGTTCCGCGTCACGGGCTCGGGGGATCCGGCGATGCTGCAGGATCCCGCCGTGCTGCAGCACGGCAACGCGCTGCTGCGCGGGCGCTCGCTCGCGCTGTAGTCCACCCCGGAGGGTCTCGCCCGGCCGATCGCGCAGAGCGACCGGCCGGGCGATTCCCGTGTGTCAGCGAGAGCTCGTCACACTCGCACGAGGTGCAGCACGACCGCCTGCGCGGGCCAGAAGGGCGGGATCTGCAGGCCCACGGTGCCCAGCACCTGTCCCGACAGCGTCACGCCCCCGGACTTCAGCCACTCGGGGGTCGCGAAGCCGTGCGGTGCCGCCCCGATCTCGTCACGCACCCTGAGGCGGTACCGCGCATCGGGGTCGAGTCCGTGCAGTCGGATGCGCTCGGGCAGCGAGTCTTCAAGGGTCGCGACGCTCGCGATCGTGAACACGGCCTCGGCTCGGTCGACGCTCACCGCACCGACGACTCGAAGCGCGGGGTCGCGGACGTCGGCATGCACGGCGGTCCCGGTGTGGATCGTGGTGCGGAGTTCTTTGTAGAGCGCCGCCCATCGGCGCAGGATCTCGACCTCCTCGGGGGTGCAATCGGCGATGTTCCACTCGAAGCCGGCGGATCCCATGAGGCTCGTCGCGAGACGGAAGGCGAGAGAGGTCGTGCGGCCCGACGAGTGCGCGGTCGTCGGACCGACGTGCCCACCGACCAGTTCGGGCGCGAGCAGCAGCTGAGTCCACCGTTGGATGTCCTGCCGTTCGACCGGATCGTTCGAGTCGCTCGCCCACACCCGATCGGCGACGTTCAGCACGCCGAGGTCGCTGCGTGCTCCACCCGACGAGCAGGACTCGATCTCGAGCCCCGGATGCCGGGACTTGAGCTCCGCCATCATCCGGTACGTGGCGAGTGTCTGGGCGTGCGTGCCGGGGGCCCCGTCGTGCTCGGCCTCGACCAGGTCGCGGTTGTGGTCCCACTTGATGAAGTCGATGCCGAGCTCCGACACCAACGAGTCGATGCGGCCGAAGATGTGGTCGTAGACCTCGGTCCGCGCGATGTCGAGCACGTACTGCGACCGCCACGAGAGTCGCGCCGGGGTCGGGAGGTGATCGGCCGGGTGCAGCAGCCAGTCGGGATGCTCGCGGGCGAGGTCGGAGTCGAGGTTGATCATCTCCGGCTCGAACCAGAGACCGAACTCCATGCCGAGCGCGTGCACGTGATCGGCCAGCGGGCCGAGCCCGTCGGGCCAGACCGTGCGGTCGACGATCCAGTCGCCGAGGCCGCTCCGGTCGTGGCGCCGTCCGAGGAACCACCCGTCGTCGAGCACGAACCGCTCGACGCCCACGTGCGCCGCGCGGTCGGCGAGAGTGCGCAGGAATGCCGGATCGTGGTCGAAGTACACGGCCTCCCAGGTGTTCAGAACCAGTGGCCGCGGGCGGATCGGATGCTGCGGGCGTGCGCGCTGGAACCGGTGGAAGCGCGCGGACAGCCCATCGAGTCCCGCATCCGACCAGGCGAAGTACGCGGTCGGGGTCGTGTAGGTCTCACCGCCCCGCAGGGTGACCTCGCCGGTGCGCAGCAGTTCGCCCGCGCCCAGGACGTCGACCGAGTCGGGCAGCCGATCGTTGCGGTACGTGACGTCGGCGCTCCAGCCCAGATGTACGCCCCAGAGCTCGCCGTCGCGGTCGCGCGGCGGATCGATCGAGACGAGGTAGAGCATCGGTGAGTCGTGTCCGCCGCGGCCGCGCCGCGTCTGCCGCGCGGTCGACCCGCGGGGGATCGAGGTCGTCTGCGGGGCCTTCTCACGGGTCCATCGCCCCGAGAACGTGGTCAGGTGGTCGACGGCCTTGGGCGTGGGCAGCGTCGCTTCGAGCCAGCCGACCGAGAGCCCGCCGGTGGCGTCGTCGTCGCGCAGGGTCGAGGTCAGCGCGTGCTCGACCGTGATTACTCCGCCGACCTGGATCTCGATGGTCGACGAGAGGTGCATACCGTTGCGGGTGTCGTCGGCGACGATCGCGAGCGCATGTCCGTCCTCGGACGCGGAGCAGTCGACCCGATCCCATCGGGGGTGCACGGGGAGTCCGCCCCGTGAGACGGCGAGTCCTGGGCGGCCCGCCCATCCGTCGCGGTCCACCGGCAGGATCGAGGCCTGCCAGGCGGCGTCGAGATCTCCCGACGAGTGCTGACGGCTGACGGCTGCGGCGAGATCGTCGAGCTCGTCGGCTGACACCGTTCCGAGGTCAGCGCCCCAGAACAGCACCTGGGGGAGGCTCGTGGTCGCCCCCTCCGGTGCGGGGCCCGCCGAGTGCTCGATCAGCAACGAGACGCCGTCACGACGGAGGTGGGTGAACCGCGCTTCGGCGGACGTGCGCGCAGGGTCGGTGCTGTCGCGGCGCGCAGCGTCGGTGCTGTGCGCGGGAGGAAGTGCGAGGTCGGTCATGGTGCCCTTTCGCGGCTGGGTGCGCTCGGAGTGCTTCTCGGAAAACGCTTGACGGACATAGTTTAGCTAAGTAACAATGGGGCCGGAAGGTGCGATTCCCCGTCCACCACCACACAGTCGGCGCCGACAGCTCTCAGCGGACGCGCCTGAGAAAGGACCAACGATGTTCCGCAGAAAGAACGAAGCACGACCGTCCGCGCGACTCTGGATCGCGGGTGCCGCGGCCGTCGCAACCGCCGCAGTCCTGCTGTCGGGATGCGCGCCCGCCGGGGGAGGATCGTCCTCGTCGTCGAGCGCCGACACCCTCGTCGCCTACACGGGCCAGTCCGGCGACTACCAGATCAACTTCAACCCGTACTCGCCGTCGCAGATCGGCGGAATCGGCACGATCTACGAATCGCTCTTCTTCGTCACGAACGTGAACAACGATCCGTACGTCCCGCTTCTCGGCACCGAGTACGCGTGGAACGACGACGGCACCCAGCTGACCGTGACGGTGCGCGACGGGGTCACCTGGTCGGACGGCGAGCCGTTCACCGCGAAGGACGTCGCGTACACGTTCCAGATGATGCTCGACACCCCGTCGCTGAACAACGGCGGGTTCGACGGCACGGTCGAAGCCGTCGACGACACGCAGGTCGTCTTCACGTGGGACTACCCGGCGTTCGTGAGCGGGCCGACGCTGCTCGGCCGCACGCCGATCGTGCCCGAGCACATCTGGTCGGGGATCGACCCGACCACCGACGTGATGGCAGAGCCCGTCGGAACCGGCCCGTACACGCTGGGCAACTTCAAGCCGCAGGCGTTCACGCTCGAGTCGAACCCCGACTACTGGGACGGCGAGCCTGCGGTGAAGGCCGTGCGCTACCTCTCGCTGTCCGGCAACACCGCCGGTGCCGACGCGCTGAAGGCCGGCACGATCGACTGGCAGACGGGGCCGGTGCCCGACATCCAGAACGTGTCGACGACCTACCCGGGCTACGACGCGATCACGATCCCGCAGAACCAGGTGGCGCTGCTCACCTGCTCGAGCGCCGAGCTCGGTTGCGCAGGACCGCAGACCGACCCGGCTGTGCGGCAGGCGATCTACCTCGCGCTGAACCGCGACCAGATCAACTCGCTCGCCTTCCAGAACACCGCCAGCGAGATCTCCCCGACGCTCGCGCTCACCACGACGCAGAGCGACCTGATCTCGGCATCCGTCGCCGAGCCGCTCGCGCCGAGCGCGCCGGACCCTGAGGGCGCCGCCGAGATCCTCGAGGCTGCGGGCTGGGCCAAGGGCGCCGACGGCATCTACGCCCGAGACGGCGAGACGCTCGCACTGACCGTCGAGGTCGTGACCGGGTGGACCGACTACATCACGGCGATCGACACGATGGCCCAGCAGCTCAAGGCCGCGGGCATCGAGCTGAAGGTATCGCAGTCCTCGTGGAACGAGTGGACCGACAAGAAGGGCAAGGGCACCTACCAGCTGGCCATCGATTCGCTCGGGCAGGGTGCGGCATCCGACCCGTACTACCTCTACGACAAGTACTTCAACACCGAGTTCACCGCCCCGGTGGGCGAGGTCGCCCCGCAGAACGTCGCCCGCTTCAGCGACCCCGACGTCGATGCCGCGCTCGCGGTGCTCAAGGCGACCGATCCTGAGGACACCGCCGCGCGTCAGGCGCAGTTCGACATCATCCAGGCCGAGATCGTCACGTCGATGCCGTACATCCCGGTGCTCACGGGTGGCACGACGAGCGAGTTCCACGCCGACAAGTTCACCGGCTGGCCGACTCTCGACGACCTCTACGCGTTCCCCGCGATCTGGGCGTCGCCGGACAACGCGCAGATCTTCAAGGCGCTGAAGCCGACGGGGGAGTGATCGTGATCGTCGCCGCGAAGGAGCCCGTCGGTCGGGACGGAGGACGCACGCCGTGAACTACGTCGTTCGAAAGCTCGGGTTCTATCTCGTCGCCCTCTGGGCTGCGCTGACCCTGAACTTCCTCATCCCCAGGCTGCTGCCCGGCAACCCGGTCGACATCCTGCTCGCGAAGCTGCAGCAGAGGGGCGGAATCGTCACCCCCGCGACTCGCGACGCCTACGAGCTCCTTCTCGGCGGCGACTCCGATCAGCCGCTGCTCCTGCAGTACTGGAACTACCTCATCAACGTCTTCCGGGGCGACCTCGGCGTCTCGGTGAGCTACTTCCCCACCCCGGTGACCGAGGTCATCAGCACCTCACTGCCGTGGACGATCGTGCTCGTCGGTGTGGCCACCGTGCTGGCCGCGGTGATCGGCGTCACCCTCGGCGCGATCGTCGGGTGGAAGCCGGGCACCTGGCTCGACTCTCTGGTGCCGGCCACGACCCTGCTCGCCGCCGTGCCGTACTTCTGGCTGGCGCTGATCCTGGTGTATTTCTTCGCCTCCACGCTCAAGATGTTCCCGTCGCAGGGCGGATACGACGTGGTGCTCGACCCCGGGTTCAGCTGGGAGTTCATCGCATCCGCCATCCAGTACGGCTTCCTCCCGGCGCTCACGATCGTCATCGCGTCGGTCGGCGGGTGGCTGCTCGGCATGCGCAACATGATGGTGTCGACGCTGTCGGAGGACTACATCGTCACCGCCCAGGCGAAGGGGCTCACGCCCGGACGCATCCTGCGCAGCTATGCCGCCCGCAACGCGGTGCTGCCCTCGATCGCCGGGTTCGCCATCTCGCTGGGCTTCGTCGTATCGGGGTCGATCGTCACCGAGCAGGTGTTCTCCTACCCGGGCATCGGCTCGAAGCTGCTCTCGGCCGTCACCAACAACGACTATGCGCTGATGCAGGGCCTGTTCCTGTTCATCACCCTCGCCGTGCTCGGCGCCAACCTGATCGTCGATCTGTTCTACGGCCTCATCGATCCCCGTACGCGGGTGAACGCATGATGCGCCGGGCGGTCACCGCGCACCCCGCATCCGCGCTCCACCTCTCGGAAGGATCCGGCGCATGACGAACCTCTCACCTCGCACCGAGCCCACCGTCGCCGACTCGACGATGACCCTCGCGACCGCGCGGGCCGAGCGGGGCAAGCCGCCGCGCTCCGCCTGGCGCATGATGCTCCCGACGATGACGCCGTGGCTCGCCTTCGGACTGATCCTCATCGGCGGCATCACACTCTTCGGTGTTCTCGGGCCGCTCTTCGTGCAGGATCCGACGACCATCCGCGACACGGGGCTGCAGCCGCCGAGCGCCGAGCACATCCTCGGAACCACGCAGACGGGGCAGGACGTGTTCGCGCAGCTCGCCTACGCGACGGCGGGCTCGCTGCAGATCGGTCTGATCGTCGGTGTGCTGGCCACGATCCTGTCCGCGTTCTTCGGAATCCTCGGCGCATACATCGGCGGCTTCGCCGATGAGGCCTTCTCGCTGTTCTCGAACGTGTTCCTCGTCATCCCCGGCCTGCCGCTCGTGATCGTGATCTCGGGCTTCGTGCCTCAGGAGCAGCGCGGTCTCTGGACCATCGCGGTGGTGCTGGCGATCACGGGGTGGGCGGCATCCAGCCGCGTGCTGCGAGCCCAGACGCTGTCGATCCGCAATCGCGACTATGTCGCGGCATCCCGGGTCGCGGGCGAGAGGGCCGGCCGTGTGATCGCGGTCGAGATCCTCCCGAACCTGCTTCCCGTGCTCGCCTCGCAGTTCGTGTTCGCGGTGATCGCGGCGATCCTCGGAGAGGCGGGGCTGTCGTTCCTCGGACTCGGCGCCTCGAACTCGTCGACGCTCGGAACCATGCTGTTCTACGCGCAGAACGGCTTCGCCCTGTCGCTCGGTGCCTGGTGGTGGTTCGTGCCGCCGGGGCTCATCATCGCCCTGTTCGGCATGGGACTGTCGCTCGTCAACTTCTCGATCGACGAGATCATCAACCCCAAGCTCAAGAACGTGCGGCTGCATCGCCGCCGCGCGAAGATCGCGGCCCGTGAAGAGCGCGCGCTCGCCGCCCGCGAGAACCGCGAGAGAAAGGCCCTGGCATGACCCTCACCGAAGCGCCCCCTCGCCGCTCCCAGCGCGAGGCGGTCATCAGCATCGACGATCTCTCGGTCGTCTACGAGGTCGAGACCCCGGTCACGGCCGTCAAGCATGCGAGCCTGACGCTCGCCCCCGGTGAGATCCTCGGGCTCGCAGGCGAATCCGGATGCGGAAAGACGACGCTCGCGTACGCGATCAACCGACTGCACAAGCCGCCGGCGCGGATCGCCTCGGGAACCATCACGTTCCACGATCGCGACGGCTCCGACCTCGACCTGATGGCACTCGAGGACGACGAACTGCGAGCCTTCCGCTGGACCAAGCTGTCGATGGTCTTCCAGGGCGCGATGAACGCTCTCAACCCCGTCACGTCGATCAAGGCGCAGCTGTGCGATGTGCTGCTGACGCATCGTCCGGAGCTCTCCAAGCGGCAGCGCGTCGAACGTGCGGGCGATGTGCTCGAACGTGTCGGCGTGGACCGCGCGCGTCTGCAGTCGTATCCGCACGAGCTGTCGGGCGGAATGCGGCAGCGAGTGATGATCGCGATGGCGATGCTGCTCGAACCGCAGGTCATGATCATGGACGAGCCGACCACGGCCCTCGACGTCGTGGTGCAGCGCGACATCCTGCGCGAGATCGTGCGGCTGCGGGATGAACTCGACTTCGCCGTCATCTTCATCACCCACGACCTGCCGCTGCTCCTCGAGATCAGCGATCGCATCGCGATCATGCTGCGCGGCGAGATCGTCGAGCTCGGAACCGCCGAGCGCATCTACCGTGAGCCCGAGCACGAGTACACGAGGCAGCTGCTCTCGTCGTTCCCGAGCCTCAGCGGGTCACGCGGAGGGTTCATCCGCACCGGAGACGACGAAGGACAGGGGGACTACCGATGACCACGATCCGCGTGTCCGAGCTGACGAAGGACTTCACGATCAAGAAGGGATTCGGGCGCAGCGCATTCCGTGCGGTCGACCGGGTCTCGTTCGAGCTGGTCCCCGGGCGCACCGTCGCCCTCGTGGGGGAGTCGGGGTCGGGCAAGTCCACGATTGCGCGGATCCTGTCGCGGCTCGAGAAGCCGACGTCGGGACGCATCGACGTCACTCGGGATGACGGCACCCCCGTGCCCCGTTCGCTCTACCGTCAGCACGTGCAGATGGTGTTCCAGGATCCCTTCGCGTCGCTCAACCCGTTCCACACGATCGAGCACCACATCGCCCGGCCGATCCGGATCCACCACCCCGATCGCAACGCCCGCGTCGTGCACGACAAGGTCGTCTCGATGCTCGAGCGCGTCAACCTGCATCCTGCGGCTGAGGTCGCCGCGCGCAGGCCGCATGAGCTGTCGGGTGGACAGCGGCAGCGTGTCGCGATCGCGAGGGCCCTGGCCCCGGGCGCCGAGGTGCTGATCGCCGACGAACCCGTCTCGATGCTCGACGTGTCGATCAGGCTTGGTGTGCTCAACCTGCTGGGGCGGCTGCAGCGCGAAGACGACCTCGCCCTGCTCTACATCACCCACGACCTCGCGACCGCGCGGCACTTCTCCGACGAGATCCTCGTGCTGTATCGCGGGCGCATCGTGGAACGGGGGCCGGCGGATGACGTCATCCTGAACCCGCAGCACGCGTACACGCGCCTGCTCGCCGTCGCAGCCCCCGACCCTGAGAAGATCGGCAAAGTGGTCTCGGGCGAGGTGGTCACCGACCGTTCGTCGCTCGACAACAGCGTGTGCTTCAACCACTACACGCAGTCGTGGGAGACGGCGGATCGGGAGCCGGCCCGTGCCTGAGCGCGTCGCATCGCAGCCCAGGTCCGTGCAGTGGCCGACCGAGGCCCTGTCGTTCGGGGGCGACTACAGCCCCGAGCAGTGGCCGTGGGAGGTGGTTCTCGAAGACATGGCGCTGATGCGCGAGGCCGGGGTCAACCTCGTCACCCTCGGCGTCTTCTCCTGGGCCGTGCACGAGCCCCGAGAGGGGGTCTTCGACTTCTCGTGGCTCGACCGCATGCTCGACCTCCTGCACGAGAACGGCATCGCGGTCGATCTCGCCACACCCACGGCCGCCGTGCCCATGTGGCTGCACCGGCTGCATCCCGAGATCCTTCCGCAGGACAGGAACCGGCATCCGCTCGCGCCTGGCGGCCGCCTCGGCTGGTGCCCGTCGTCTCCGGTCTTTCGCGGATACGCGCTGCGGATCGTCGAGCGTCTCGCCGAACATGTCGCAGGGCACCCGGCTGTGCGCCTGTGGCACGTCAGCAACGAGCTCGGCGGCGGTAACGCGCGCTGCCACTGCCCGGTCTCGAACGCCCGATTCCGCGAGTGGGTCGAGGCGAAGTACCGCACGGTCGACGCGCTCAACGCGGCGTGGGGCATGGCGTTCTGGGGCAACACCTACTCGTCGTTCGAAGAGGTCACGACGCCGTGGGGTGAGACGGCGCACAACCCCGGGCAGCTCCTCGACTACGAGCGGTTCTCGTCCGACGAGCTGCTCGACCACTACCGCGCCGAGAAGGCCGTGCTGCGGCGGCTCGCCCCCGGCGTGCCGGTGACGACCAACTTCATGGTGGGTCTCGGGCCCGACGTGGTCGACTACACGCGCTGGGCCGACGAGATGGACATCGTCGCCAACGATCACTACACCTTCGGCCCCGACCCGCTGCGGCATCAGGACCTCGCTTTCAGCGGCGATCGCATGCGCGGGCTCAGCGGAGGAGAGCCGTGGATGCTCATGGAGCACGCCACCGGAGCATCGAGCTGGCATCGCATCAATCAACCCAAGGCACCGGGAGAGCTCGCACGTCACGCCCTCGCGCACGTGGCCCGCGGGTCGGACAGTGTCATGTACTTCCAGTGGCGCGCCTCACGATCGGGCACCGAGCAGTTCCACTCGGCGATGCTCCCGCACTCGGGACCGCAGAGCCGCGTCTTCCGCGATGTGGTCGACCTGGGGGCGGGGCTGGCTGCGCTCGCCGAGGTGCGTGGCAGCACGGTCGAACCGTCCGACGTCGCGCTCCTGCATGACAACGAGGCCGGATGGGCGCTGAAGTCGGGGCTCAAGCCGAGCAACGACCTGCGCTACGCCGACACCGCGCGAGCCGTGCACAACGCCCTCTTCGCCCGCGCGGTCACGGCCGACGTGGTGGCGCCCTGGGCTTCTCTCGATGCGTACCGGCTGGTGGTCGTGCCAGGGCTCTTCCTCATCTCCGATGAGAACGCCCGTGCGGTGCATGACTTCGTCGAGGCCGGTGGCACGGTGCTCGTCACCTGGTTCTCGGGCATCGTCGACGAGGTCAACACCGTGCGACTCGGCGGGTATCCCG
Source organism: Microbacterium sp. AC145 (assembly GCF_979258505.1). Classification (NCBI taxonomy): domain Bacteria; kingdom Bacillati; phylum Actinomycetota; class Actinomycetes; order Micrococcales; family Microbacteriaceae; genus Microbacterium; species Microbacterium sp. AC145. Next base: position 2,626,527 of record NZ_OZ409859.1, on the reverse strand, counting down.
GAGCGTTCCGAGAGCTGCTGGGCGTGACCAGCGAGGAGTTCTCGCCGCTGGATGCAGACCAGAGCCTGCGCCTCGACAACGGGTGGACGGTGCGCCGCTGGGCGGAGCGGCTGCGCGAGCCGGAGCCCGGCCGTGGCACCGAGGTGCTGGCCCGTCATGCCGAGGGCGCGCTGGCCGGCGGCCCGGCGCTGACGAAGCGGCGGGCCGGGGCCGGGACGGCGTACTACCTGTCGGTCGATCTCGACGCCGAGAGCCTGGGCGCGCTTGTCGATCGGCTGCTCGACGAGACCGAGATCACTCCGACCGCCCTGGTGTCACCCGGGATCGAAGCGGTGCGGCGGGTGGGGGAAGACACCGGCTATCTCTTCCTCATCAACCACGCCGCCGAGGACGGGTGGGCCGAGGCCTCGGGTGTCGACCTTCTGACCGGGCACGAGTATTCGGGAACCGTCTCGGTCACTGCCGGTGGAGTCGTCGTCATCCGGGAGCGTGCGGGCAGCTGACCGGCGTCGCAGCTCGCGAGCGACAGCTTCTGCAAGTGATGGCGGAGCTCCCCGCTGCAGAGCGCACGGCTCCCCGCCGCCGATCGCACGGCTCCCCGCATCGCCGGGACCTACCTGTCGAGCGACTGGCCGCGCGTCTGAGGTAGATCAGCCGGCGAATGCAGCAGCCCGTTCCTCCTGCGAGTTCGGAGTCCAGCCGAACCAGCCGTCGCCGGTGGTCATGACGCTCCAGTCGCCGCAGGCGAAGACCGTCTTCGCCTTGTAAGGGTCGGGGGCGTCGTCGAGCACCCAGGCGGGTGCCGACCGACGCTCGACCTCGGTGCAGTCACCGGGCAGCGTGGATCCGCTGGCGAGCAGGACGACGGCATCCGCCGCATTCTCGATCGTCGACGTGCGCACGGTGATCTCGGTGGCGTCCGCGGGAATCCAGTCGACGGCGACGGCGGTGCCCTCGCCGAATGCCTCCGCGTCGGCGAAGGTCGACGTGGACTGCTTGTGGACGATGCTGTCGTAGGCGGAGCATCCGGTCAGGGAGATCAGCCCGCCAACGATCAGTGCGGGGGCGGCGAGGGCGGTTCGTGCGTTCATGCATCCACCCTCGCCCGAGGACGTGGCCGAATCATCGTGCGTGCGAGGTATCGGCATCCGTCTGAGGGATGACCTCGGGACGTCCTCACACCAGGGCCGCGAGCACCCTGGATCCCGCGGCCCTCGTGGCGACCGGCCCCTCCCCTCAGCCGCGCAGAGCGTCGCGCAACTTCACACGAGCGCCCATCTTCAGCAGGGAGTTCTCGTAGATCTTCGCCCCGATCATGATCACGATCACGACGGCGACCAGCATCAGCGCGAGCGATGCGAACGGCTCCCACCATGCTGCTTCGCCGAAGAAGAGCCTGATCGGCATCGCGACCGGGGAGGAGAAGGGCACGTACGACAGGATCGTCATCACCATCGGCTGCTCGCCGAGGAAGATCACGAGATAGAAGGGGATCATCGTGAGGAACATGACGGGGGTGTAAGTGGCGCCGGCATCCTCCTGGCGTGAGACGAGCGCGCCTGCGGCAGCGAACATCGAGGCGATCAGCAGGAAGCCGAACGGGAAGAACACGGCGAACCAGAGCATGGATCCGCCGATTCCCTGCAGGAGGTCGGTCTGACCGGTCGCGATCAGCGCGACCACCGCCACTGCGGTCAGCAGCAGGACCTGCCCGATCGCGAGCAGGGTGTTCCCGATGACTTTGCCGGCCAGGAGCGCGCGGGCGGGGATCGCGGACAGCAGGATCTCGATGATCCGGGTCTGCTTCTCTTCGACGACGCTCGTCGCGATCGGTGAACCGAACGTGATCGCCGTCATCATGAACACGAGCCCGAAGATCAGGCCGAGGATGTACCGCGTTCCGAAGTCCGGTGCGTCAGGATTCAGGAGCTCGACGGCAGGTGCGACCGACATCATCGCGACCAGGGCGTCTGGTGCGGACTCGTCGGCGACGATCAGAATTCCCGTGGGGGAGTCGCTGTCGACGAGCACCGCGGCTTCGACCGTGCCATCGGCGACGAGAGCTTCGGCTTCTGCACGATCGGCGACTTCGGTGACCTCGAACTGCTCGGTGTCGGGGAGCACGGCAGACGCCTCGCTGGTCGCCGCGATCGATGTCGTGCCGGAGGACCCACCGGAGAAGCCCATCCAGACGATGCCCGCGACAGCGATCACCATGAGGATGCCGATGGAGATGAGGAACGACTTGCTGCGCACGCGCGTGCTGATCTCGCGTTCGGCGACGAGCCAGGCTCCCTTGCCCGGGGAGAGTGATGTGCTGGTCGAAGTGTTCACTGGATGACCTCCTTGAAGATCTGCGAGAGCGACGTGTGGTGCGGGGAGAAGCGCGTCACGTCTCCGCCGTCGAGAGCTCGACGCAAGACGCGTTGCGCGGTACTCGGGTGGTCCACGTCGAACACGGCGTTCCCGCGCTCGAAATCCACGACCTCGACACCCGGCTCGGTGCGCAGCCATCCGACATCGCCGCTGCTCTCCATCTCCCACCGCGGTTCGGAATACTGCTCGCGCAGCGCCTCACGGGGGCCGGCGGCGCGAATGGTGCCGCCGGCGATGATGACGAGGTCGTCGCACAGGCGCTCGACGACGTCGAGCTGGTGGGACGAGAACAGCACCGAGACGCCACGCGATGCGCGTTCCTGCAGCACGCTGGCCACGGTCTCGACCGCGAGCGGGTCGAGACCGGAGAACGGCTCGTCCAGGATGAGCACCTCGGGGTCGTGCACGAGGGACGCGGCGATCTGCGCGCGCTGCTGATTTCCGAGAGAGAGCGCCTCGACGTTGTCGTTCAGGCGCTCTTCGAGGCCCAGCTCTGTGAGAAGCGCGGTGGCTCGCGCCGTGGCATCCGATTTCGAGAAGCCGTGCAGACGAGCGAAGTACACCACCTGCTCGACGACCTTCATCTTCGGGTACAGGCCGCGCTCCTCGGGCATGTAGCCGAACCCTCGGCGGGTCTCGGGGGTGAGTTCGGTGCCCCCCAGCGTCACCGATCCGCCGTCCGACGTGAGCAGCCCGAGGGTGATTCGCATCGTCGTGGTCTTGCCCGCGCCGTTACCTCCGACGAAGCCGGTGAGGTGGCCGCTCGGAACAGAGAATGTGACGTCGTCGAGTACTCGACGAGTGCCGTACCTCTTGGTGATGCCGGTCAATTGCAGGGTTCTCGTGGCCATGACTCGACGCTATCGGCGGCCGCGGACCCAGGGCATCCCCCGTGCGGGGGATCGAGGGCGTCCCCTGAGCGACGGACCGGTCGGGGCGCCGGACAGGGTCTCTCGCCGGGCTCCGCCTGCGCCACGTCCTGGGTTCAGGCGCCGCGCCGCCTGCGCTCCCGCAACGCGACCATCGCCAGCGCGGCGAGGCTCGCGGCGGCAGGTATGAGCAGCGTGAGACCGCCGGCGGCACCTTCCGAGCGCTCCACAGCGATCGCGCCGCCTCCCGCGAACAGGGCATTGATCGTGGTCACTGCCAGATTGTTGGCGGTGTGGAAGGCGATTGCCGCCTCGAGGCCCCTCGTGATCAAGCCCATCACTGCCGTCGCGACCGAGAACACCAGATAGTACGCGAACAGCAGAGGATCGGTCGATCCGTGCAGGTACGCGAACATCAGACTGGAGACGATCAGTCCCGTGATGAACGCCGGTTTCACGGCACGGAACCAGGATCCTGCGGCCGGCAGGATCGCTCCGCGCAGGATGACCTCCTCGCCGGCCGTCTGGATCGGCGTCGACAGGAGGATGACGACGAGGATGCCCACGGTCGTGCCGGTGACGCTCAGGGTCGTCCATCCCACGCTCTCCGGGGAGATGAGCCCGACGGCCGAGAAAGCGACGCCGACGATCACCGCTGAACCCAGGAAGTAGATCAGCAGACGACGACCATCGAAACGGCGCGGCGCGCTGAACACGATCCGCCACGGAACCTTGGCGAATCGCCCGACCAACACCAGCGCCAGGAGCGCGGTGAGGCCCGTGCTGAGGTTGGCGCCCAGGAGCTTCAGGGGAGTGAGCTCCTGAGCGAACGGGTCGCGTCCCTCCGCCAGACCCGCCAGCAGGTAGAGGCCGAGCTGCGTGATCACCAGTGTGAGCGGCAGCGCCACGATGACGATGAGTGACTTCCACCACGCCATCCGGTAATGAACGCCGAACGGGCGACTGCCGTCCAGGGGCGGCATCGCGGGACCGGGGTGCACCTCGCCGGCCCCGCGCGGATCGGTCAGGGGCGATGGCTCATGATGATCCCCGGCGAGAGGGTTCACCAGGGCACCTCTCTCCCGATCGGAAGCGTCGTTCACGGCAGGACCGCCGTCGCCTCGATCTCGACCAGCAGCTCCGGCGTCCACAGCGCCTGCACGCCGATCACGGTGAGGGGCGGCAGCGGGGTGGCGAAACCGTCGGATGCCTGCGCGCGCGCCAGACCGTCGAAGAGCGGCTCCGCCATCTCCTGCGCCCAGCCCACGACGTAGATCGTGAGCCGAGCGATGTCGGCGACCGAGCCGCCGGCGCCGGTGACGCCGACGGCGACGTTCTGCAGGGCAGTGTGGACCTGGCCCGCCAGGTCGGCCGAGGTCACCTCTCCTGACGGAGTGACGGATGCCTGCCCGGCGAGCAGCAGCAGCCGGGTTCCGGTCGCGCTGGCGACCGGCGAGTACTCCTCCTGTTCGAGGAGACCTGCGGGGTGGCTGAGGTGCACGGTCATCAGATTCCTTTCGTCGAATGATGGTGCTTCATTGAAGACCGTGTCCTGGCAACAGGGTCAAGGGTCACGGACTCACCGCGCACCGCAGTTCCGGCGCGTTCTCCGGCAGTTCGAGGTCGAGGAGGTAAGTCGCGGCGATCGCGTCGGCGCAGCCGCTGATGCCCTTCCCGAGTACGGTGTGTCCCTCGCCCTCCACCGTGAGGAGCGTGCCTCCGAGCGTCTCCGCGAGTTCGACGGCGCCCTCGTACGGCGTCGCCGCGTCGCCTGTCAACGAGATGACCAGCGTCGACGGAAGATCCTCGAGGTCCTGCGCGTAGGGGATGCCCAGCTCGCCCGTGACCGGGAAGTCCGCGCACTTGTCGCGCGTGGGCGCCTCGGTCGTCGTGCCCGGGTCCATGATCGGCACCTGCGCGTAGGTGTCCTTGAGCAGCTGAGCGAGTTCGTCCGCACCGAGAAGGTCTTCATCGGCGCAGTTGATCGCGATGGACGCGTCGGTCTGGTTCGAGCTCTGCCCCTCGTCGGCGACGCCGGCGATCCCGGTCGCCAGCTGCAGCAGCTGGTCGCCGCGACCCTGTTGCACCTCACGCAGGCCCTCGATCGCCAGAGGCCAGAGGTCAGGGCTGTAGAAACTGGCCAGCACGCCCCCGAGTCCGGCATCGAAGTTCAGCTCGGTGTCGCCCGCCGGCACGGGGTCGTCGGCGAGGGGCTGGAGGATGCTCTGAAGAGCGGAGGTCCAACCGTTCGGATCTGTTCCGAGGGGGCAATCCAGCTGGGTGGCGCAGAACGCGGCCATGTCGTCGAACGATGACTGAAAACCTCGGAACGACGCGAGCAGCCGCTCCTGCGATCCGAGGTTCGGGTCGAAGGCGCCATCGAGGATCATGGCCCGCACGTTCTCCGGGAACTCCTCGGCGTAGATGGCGCCCAGCCGCGTGCCGTAACTCTGGCCGAGGAAGTTCAGCTTGTCCTCTCCAAGGACCGCGCGCAGCACATCCATGTCCTTCGCCGTCGTGCGGGTGCCCACATTCGCCAGAGCTTCCATGCCGCCGGAGCCCTGTGCGCAACGCTCGGCGAGTTCCTTCGTGTCGCCTTCGGTGAGCGTCGGGATGGGCGCGCCGACCCTCTCGAGCAGATCCGCACCGTCGGAGGATCCGTCGGTCAGCTTGCAGTCGACGGCGGGCTCCGTCGCTCCGACACCGCGCGGGTCGAACCCCACCAGGTCGAAGCTCTCGGTGATCGCACTCTCGGTCATGAGTGAGGATGCACCGATCGTGCCGAGAAGTCCGGCGCCGCCGGGGCCGCCGGGGTTGAAGAACAGCGAGCCCTGCGACTCGCCCCGTGCCGGTACCCGCACCACGGCGACGGACGCGGTGTCGCCCGTGGGGTCCGCGTAGTCCAACGGCACCTGCATCCGCGCGCATTCCGCCTCCGGAGCGAGGGGGAAGTACTTTTCGTCTTGCGTGGTGATCGCGTAGTCGGCGCAGTCCTCCCACGCGAGTTCCTGGGTCTGGAACTTCTCGAGCGCGACGATCGGCGTGCTCCGGGGATCGTCCGCCGGAACACCGCCAGGTGCGGTGCACGCCGCGAGCACGGCGGCGAGGGCTGCGACGAGCGCGACTCCGGAGACGGCGCGCCAGCCTCCGCGCAAAGGCCGCCTCACTCCGGATTGTGGTGATGGGCTGCTGTTCGATCGCTTCATGCTGAGCAGGGAACACCATGTTCCGGCAACAGGGTCAACGCGAGCGTGCGATTCATGTCGCTTGGCCCGCCACACAGATCAGTCTGGGGCAAAGGCAAAACCCCCGCCATGTAGAAGCTAGGCGAGGGTTTCTGGGACCACTGTAATGATGGTCCTTGTGGCTCCGACGGGCGTCGATCCCGTGACCTCACGATTTTCAGTCGTGCGCTCTACCAACTGAGCTACAGAGCCATGCGACCGGCTTGACCTGCCGCATCTAGACGAAAGGCCTTTCTCGAAGAGAAAGGCCCGTCGCTTAGAGCGACCCTGACGGGACTTGAACCCGCGACCTCCGCCGTGACAGGGCGGCACGCTAACCAACTGCGCTACAGGGCCATACTTGTTTTCAATTGTACCGGAAGGAGTGACCCCAACGGGATTCGAACCCGTGCTACCGCCGTGAAAGGGCGGCGTCCTAGGCCGCTAAACGATGGGGCCGAAGTCTGTCCCGGAGGACTTCCTTGCCGACGCTCAAGCATAAGGGTAGATCTGAGCAAAATGCGAATCGAGGGCGAGTCTGCTTCCGCCCGGGCGTGTTCGGGAGGACGATGGAGTCCTACGCCCGTGTCGATCGACCCCGCCCGCGCTCTGTTGCGGATGTGAAAGTTGTTGTTACTGTGGCATTTGTGAATCCGGCGGAAGGGGCCGCGTGAACGACATGCATTCACCTGTGGATGCTGCTGCCGCAGCGGCATCCGAGGACTGCGGCTGCGCGCCCACGCCCGCCGAGAGCCGCGCCTTCTGGCAGAAGGGCTCGATGAGCCGTCGTGGCGCTCTCGGCCTCGGCTTCGGCGCGCTGGGAGTCGTCGCGCTCAGCGCCTTCGGCGTGACCAACGGCGTCACCGCCGCGTACGCGGCGTCATATCCCAGCTGGGATGACGTGCAGAACGCCATGCGCAACGAGTCGTCGAAGGCCGCGGAGATCACGCGCATCGAAGGGCTCATCGCCTCGTTGCAGCAGAAGGTCGCAGAGACCCAAGCCGCAGCGGTCGCTGCCGGTGACGAGTTCTACGCCGCCCAGCAGGCCTATTTCGAAGCCATCGCGATCGCCGACGAGCTGCAGGCCCAGGCCGATGCTCAGGCCGTGATCGCCGACGACGCGACGCGCAAGGCCGCGCAGCTCGCCGCCCAGCTCTATCGCAACGGCGGCGATGACACCGCCCTCGAACTCTTCTTCGCGGGGTCGGCCGAGAACGCCGACGAACTGCTCTCGCGCCTCGGCACGATGGACAAGGTCTATCAGTACAACCAGACGGTGCGCGACAAGGCCACCGCTGCGCGCGACGCGTCGCAGTCGCTCACCGACCAGGCCGTCGTCGCCCGTTCCGAGCGCGACCGCCTGCAGCAGGTGGCGGAGCAGAAGATGATCGAGGCGCAGGCCGCTGCCGACGCCGCGCAGGACGCTCTCGACGAGCAGTCCGCCAACCTCGCCACGATGCAGGCGCAGCTCGCCGCGCTCAAGGACCAGACCGCGACCACTGTCGCCGGCTACCAGGAGGGTGTGCGCGTCGCCGAAGAGGAGCGCAAGCGCCGTGAGGCCGAAGCCGCCGCGGCTGCTGCGGCAGCGGCCGCCGCTGCCGCAGCAGCGGGAGGCGGCGGTGGCGGAGGAGGCGGCGGCGGTGGCGGTGGAGGCACCGGCGGCCAGCCGGGCACCGGCGGATGGGTTCGGCCGCAGGGCGGCTACCGCAGCGCCGGCTACGGCTCGCGTCCTCGTCCCTGCCCGGCGTGCTCGGCGTTCCACTACGGCGTCGATCTCGCCAACGGCTGCGGCGCCATGATCTTCGCTGCACAGTCGGGCACCGTCGACTACGCGGGCCCCAACGGCAACTACGGCAACTACATCCGCATCCAGCACGGCGGCGGCGTCGCCACGGGCTATGCGCACATCAAGCCCGGTGGGTTCAATGTGCGCGGCGGACAATGGGTCAACGCGGGCGATGTGATCGCCTGGGCGGGCAACACCGGAGCATCCGTCGGCTGCCACCTGCACTTCGAGGTCTACATCGACGGCCGCTACACGAACCCGATCGACTTCTTGGCGGGACGCGGCATCTCGGTCTGATAATTCCTCCCCGCATGCACGAGACCCCCGGCCGCTGAGCGGAACCGGGGGTCTCGTGCGTCGGGCTCAGCGGCCCGGCGGATGCGGTGTCAGTGGCCCTGCTCGCTCGCGCGGACGATCGCCTCATCGAGGATGCGCTGCGCCTCGGCGGCGTCGCCCCACTCGTCGACCTTGACCCACTTGTTGGGCTCGAGGTCCTTGTAGTGCTCGAAGAAGTGCGCGATCTCCTTCTTCGTGTACTCGGCGATGTCGCCGATGTCCTGGATGTGCGCCCAGCGAGGGTCCTTCGAGAGCACCGCGACGAGCTTGTCGTCGCCGCCGGCCTCGTCGCTCATCTTGAGGACCGCGACGGGGCGGACCTCGACGACGACGCCCGGGTAGATGGCGTGGTCGAGCAGCACGAGCACGTCGAGCGGGTCGCCGTCCTCGCCGAGGGTGTTGTCGAAGTAGCCGTAGTCGGCCGGGTATCCGAAGGTCGTGTAGAGCACGCGGTCGAGGTGAACTCGTCCGGTCTCGTGGTCGACCTCGTACTTCACGCGGCTGCCGCGCGGGATCTCGATGACGGCGTCGTGTGCGCCCATGCGTGTGCTCCTTGGAAATGACGGGTGGATGCCGCGCACTAGCCTACCCGCGGCCGGTGGAGGCACTCGGCCCCCGCCGCGATGCACGGTTCAGCAGGTGCGAGACGACGCCGCTCAGCAGCAGCACGAGGAGCCCCGCGTAACCGACTGACGGGAGGAACACCGCGAGCGCGAGAGCGATCAGGAACAGGATGATCGCGGCGAGATCTCCGAGCACCCCTGCCCGCAGGACGTCGACGGGGGTGGTGGTGAAGTCGGGATGGCGGAGCAGATACAGCCAGCCGGCGAGAGTCGTGATCTGCGTGAGGATCAGAGTCCCGATGTAGACCACGGGCTGCAGGGAGTCCGTCTCCATCTGCCCGATCATGGCGGTCGGCACAGGCAGCCAGACGATCGTGGCCATCCAGGCGACGTTGATCCAGATCAGCGGAGACGTGACCCACTCCACATCCCGGTACTGCCGGTGGTGGCCCATCCAGAAGGTCGCGATGAGAGTGAAGCTCAGCCCGAAGCTCAGCAGCTGACCCGAGTGGTCGACGAAGAACTCGGCCGTGCTGAGCTTGCCGGAGGCGGCATCGGACACCGACTCCATGAGCGGAAGGATCAGCAGGGTCATCGCGATCGCCACCACCGCATCGACGAACGCCTTGAACCGTTCGGTCCTGAATCTCACTGTGCGATCCGTCACGGCGCCAGATTAGGACCTGGCGCACCTCCAGCGCGAGCACTGCGCGGCGATCCATCCGCGTGATCCGCCGCGGACCTGAACTACCGTGGAGCCGTGCCGTCACTCTCACCTGTCATCGCCGAGATCCGCCTCGCCGTGCGCACCGCGCTCGCCGATCTGCCACAGGGATCGACCGTCGTCGTCGCTCTCTCCGGAGGTGCCGACTCGCTCGCCCTCGCCGCGGCGACCGCGTTCGAGGGGCCCAAGCTCGGCCTGCGGGTGGCGAGCCTGACCGTCGACCACGGGCTGCAGGACGACTCTGATGCCGTCGCTGCACGCGCTGCGCGCACAGCGGCGGCTCTCGGGCTGGATGCGCTCATCGTGCGGGTCGAGGTCGGAGAACAAGGCGGTCCGGAGGCTGCGGCACGCGAGGCCCGGTATCGGGTGCTGAAGGATGCCGCCGCAGATGTCGGAGCATCTGCCGTGCTCCTCGGACACACACTCGACGATCAGGCCGAGACGGTGCTGCTCGGCCTCGCCCGCGGATCCGGCGCCGCCAGCCTGCAGGGCATGGCCCCGGTGAGAGCAGACGATGACGGCTTGCGCTGGGTGCGGCCGCTGCTCGCCGTGCGTCGCGAGACGACGCGGGCGTTCTGCACGGCATCCGCTCTCGATGCCTGGGACGACCCCCACAACTCCGACGAGCGGTTCGCTCGGGTGCGAGTGCGGGAGCGGGTTCTTCCGGTGCTCGAATCCGAGCTCGGTCCCGGAATCGCCGAGGCCCTCGCCCGTACTGCGGAGCAGCTCAGGGAGGATGCCGAGGCGTTCGACGAGATGATCCACGAGACCATCGAAGACATCGTCGAGCATGCCGAAGCGGGGATCTCGGTGAGCGTCGCGGCACTCGCTGCGAACCCGGCCGCCCTGCGCAACAGGATCATCCGTCTCGTGGTCGACAGCGAGTTCGGCGTCAGCCTCACCCGCCTGCAGACGCTCGAGGTCGCGCGGCTCGCGACCGACTGGTCGGGCCAGGGCCCCATCGATCTGCCCGGATGCTCGGCGTCGAGGCTCGGCGGGCGCATCGTCTTCGCCGCGCGCTGACCACCCGGTCGTTGAGCGAGCACGGCGGAGCCGAGCGAGACGAAACGCGTTAGGTCGGCTCACGACGTTTCGTCTCCGTCGCTCAACGACCGGGATGGTGCGGGCGCATCGCCTTCGCCGCGCGCTGACCCCTCGGTCGTTGAGCGAGCACGGCGGAGCCGAGCGAGACGAAACGCGTTGTGTCGGCTCACGACGTTTCCGTCGACGTCGTCGTCGTCGCTCAACGACCGGGGTGGTGTGGGTGCTTCGTGGTCGCCGCGCGTTGACCCCTCGGTCGTTGAGCGAGCACGGCGGAGCCGAGCGAGACGAAACGCGTTAGGTCGGCTCACCACGTTTCGTCTCCGTCGACTTCGTCGTCGTCGCTCAACGACCGGGATGGTGCGGGTGCTTCGTGGTCGCCGTGCGCTAACCCCCGGTCGTTGAGCGAGCACGGCGGAGCCGAGCGAGACGAAACGCGTTAGGTCGGCTCACGACGTGTCGTCTCCGTCGACTTCGTCGTCGTCGCTCAACGACCGCGGTGGTTTGGGTGCTTCGTGGTCGCCGCACGCTGACCCTCGGTCGTTGAGCGAGCACGGCGGAGCCGAGCGAGACGAAACGCGTTAGGTCGGCTCACCACGTTTCGTCTCCGTCGACTTCGTCGTCGTCGCTCAACGACCGGGATGGTGCGGGTGCTTCGTGGTCGCCGTGCGCTGAGCCCCCGGTCGTTGAGCGAGCACGGCGGAGCCGAGCGAGACGAAACGCGCCAAGGTGGCTCACGACGTTTCGTCTCCGTCGTCGCTCGACGACCGGGGTGGTGCGGGTCGCGCGTCTTACTTCTTGCCGCCGAGGAGGCCGCCCAGCAGGTCGCCGATGCCGCCGCCTCCCGATGACTTGCCGCCGCCGAGCAGTCCGCCGATCACGTCGCCGATGCCGCCTCCACCGGACTGCGCCTCTGCGGTCTCTGTCTTCGTGCTCTTGTCCTTGTTCGCGTTCGCGATGAGACCCATGACGATCGGGGCCAGGATCGGCAGGAGCTTTCCGAAGTCGATGCCGGCCGTCTTCGGCGATTCGGTGAGCTTCTCGGTCACCTTCTTCTCGTCGGCGCCCAGGATGTGCGAGACGATCTTGCCGCCGTCGGCCTGATCGATGTCGTCGACCTTCGACGCCCCGGTCGCGCCCTCATGGCGCTTCAGTGCGTTCTCGATCGCGGACGACCCCTCCGAGGTCGAGGCGTTCTTCGCGAGCCCGCCGAGCAGCACGGCGCCGCCCTGTTCGACCGCCTCTTTGGCGACGTCGGGGGAGACTCCGAGCTTCGCGGCGATGTCGTCGATCGGGACCTGCTTGAGGATGTCGTCAAGAGCCATGGAGATTCCTTCCGTCGGGGGCATCCGCCCGTCTCACGGCTCAGAGTAGTGCGGATGCCGTCGGCGCATCCGGAATTCTGGTTGCCGATCTGCGGATCCTGTGCGGGAGCATCGGTGCGCGTCGCCTAAAATCGATCCATGCGCGCCGCGGAAATCCAGGACGACCTTGCCCAGATCCTCGTCACCGAGGAGGAGATCATCGCGAAGCTCGACGAGCTCGCGGCTCAGGTCGCGGTCGACTACGCGGGCAAGGAGATCATCCTCGTCGGCGTGCTGAAGGGCGCGGTCATGGTGATGGCGGACTTCGCCCGCGCGCTGCCGTTCCATGCTCCGATGGACTGGATGGCCGTGTCGAGCTACGGCGCGAGCACCAAGTCGAGCGGCGTCGTGCAGATCCGCAAAGACCTCGACACCGACCTGAACGGCAAGCACGTGCTGATCGTCGAGGACATCATCGACTCGGGCCTCACGCTCAGCTGGCTGCTCGAGAACTTCGAGTCGCGCGGCGCCGAGTCGATCGAGGTCCTCGCGCTGCTGCGCAAGCCGGAGGCCGCCAAGGTCGTCATCGACTGCAAGTATGTCGGCTTCGACATCCCCACCGACTTCGTGGTCGGCTACGGCCTCGACTACGACGAGCGCTACCGCAACCTGCGTGACGTCGCGGTGCTCGCGCCGCACGTCTACAGCTGACGCTTCGACAGGCTCAGCAAGCCAGCGGGACACCGTGTGGGTCTCTGAGCCCGTCGAAGGGTACGCCGTGGGTGAACGCACAGCAGCCACCTAGCGCCTGCGCGATACGCTGATCCGACCATGGATGTCAAGAAGCTCACGCGGAACCCGCTGATCTACGTCGCTCTGATCGGTCTGCTGCTGTTCGGCGGCTTCCTGCTGATCTCCAACCTCGGCGCGCCGAAGCAGATCACGACGCAGGAGGGCCTCGAGCTGCTCGCCGGCGAGACGGTCACCGAGGTCGTCACCACCGACGGCGACCAGCGCGTCGACATGACGCTGTCGAAGGCGTTCGAGGGTTCTGAGGACGTGCAGTTCTACTACGTCCAGGCGCGTGCCGAAGAGGTCGTCAAGGCGATCAACGCCGCAGACCCGAAGGACGGCTTCAACGACGCCGTGCCCCGTGCGACCTGGTTCGACGGCATCCTCTCCCTTCTCCTTCCGCTGGTCCTGCTCGGACTGCTCTTCTGGTGGCTGCTCTCGTCGATGCAGGGTGGCGGCGGCAAGGTCATGCAGTTCGGCAAGTCCAAGGCGAAGCTCGTCAACAAGGAGACGCCGACCGTCACCTTCGCCGATGTGGCGGGTGCCGACGAGGCGATCGAAGAGCTCCACGAGATCAAGGAGTTCCTCCAGGACCCGGCCAAGTTCCAGGCGATCGGCGCGCGGATCCCGAAGGGCGTGCTGCTGTACGGCCCTCCCGGAACAGGCAAGACGCTGCTCGCCCGCGCCGTCGCCGGTGAGGCGGGCGCACCGTTCTACTCGATCTCGGGTTCCGACTTCGTCGAGATGTTCGTCGGTGTCGGTGCCTCCCGCGTACGCGACCTGTTCAACCAGGCCAAGGAGAACTCGCCCGCGATCATCTTCATCGACGAGATCGACGCCGTCGGCCGCCACCGTGGTGCCGGCATGGGCGGCGGAAACGACGAGCGAGAGCAGACGCTCAACCAGATGCTCGTCGAGATGGACGGCTTCGACCCGAACGCGAACGTCATCGTGATCGCGGCGACCAACCGTCCCGACATCCTCGACCCGGCGCTCCTGCGTCCAGGCCGCTTCGATCGCCAGATCGGTGTCGACGCCCCCGACCTGCGCGGCCGTCAGAAGATCCTCGAGGTGCACAGCAAGGGCAAGCCGCTGTCGAAGAGCGTCGACCTCGAGGTCGTCGCCCGCAAGACCCCCGGTTTCACCGGTGCCGATCTCGCGAACGTGCTCAACGAGGCAGCGCTGCTGACCGCTCGCTCGAACGCGCAGCTGGTCGACAACCGTGCGCTCGACGAGGCCATCGACCGCGTGATCGCCGGCCCCCAGCGCCGCACGCGTGTGATGAAGGACAAGGAGAAGCTCATCACCGCGTACCACGAGGGCGGGCACGCCCTCGCTGCGGCGGCGATGAACTACACCGACCCCGTGACGAAGATCACGATCCTGCCGCGCGGCAAGGCTCTCGGCTACACGATGGTGCTGCCGCTCGACGACAAGTACTCCGTCACGCGCAACGAGCTGCAGGACCAGCTCACCTACGCGATGGGAGGCCGCGTCGCGGAGGAGATCGTGTTCCACGACCCGACCACCGGTGCCTCGAACGACATCGAGAAGGCGACCTCGATCGCCCGCAGGATGGTGATCGAGTACGGCATGACCACGCAGGTGGGCCCCGTGAAGCTCGGCAGCGAGGGCGGAGAGCCCTTCGCCGGTCGTGACATGGGACGCGGCCGCGAGTACTCGGAGAAGGTCGCGGAGCGAGTGGATGCCGAAGTGCGTGCGCTCATCGAGCAGGCGCACAACGAGGCGTACGAGGTCATCAGCGAGAACCGCGACATCCTCGACAAGCTCGCGCTCGCGCTGCTCGAGGAGGAGACCCTCGACCACAACCAGATCGCCGAGATCTTCACCGAGGTGAAGAAGCTGCCCGAGCGCCCGCTGTGGCTCTCGAGCGAGGCGCGTCCGGTCTCGGAACTGCCGCCGATCGAGGTTCCGAAGAAGGACGTCTCGCTGGTCGCATCCGCCGAAGCGCCGGCGTCGGCTCCGCGCACGCAGCCGGGATCGGCCGGTGCCGGCCAGACGCGACCCGCGACGGCCTGACCCGTGTCCGTCGACCGCGCACGCGTCGAGCGGATCACACGTGAGCTGCTCGAGGCGATCGGTGAGGATCCGGACCGCCCGGGGCTGAAGCAGACCCCGTCGCGCATGGCCGAGCTGTACTCCGAGTTCTTCGCCGGTGTGGGGGAGGATCCCGCTGCGCCCCTCGCGCACACGATCAGTGTGACGCGGGGCCCTGCGCCCGACACGCTGGCCTCGGGAGCCGTGCTGCTGCGAGACATCCGGTTCCGGTCGGTGTGCGAGCATCACCTCCTGCCTTTCGCGGGTCGTGCGCACATCGCCTACCTCCCCGGCGAGCAGGTCGTCGGGCTCGGGGCGCTCGTGCGCGTCGTCGAGATCCTCGCGACCCGGCCGCAGGTGCAGGAGCGTCTCGGTGAGCAGATCGCCGACACGATCGCCGAGAACCTCGACACCCTCGGGGTGCTCGTGGTGCTCGATGCCAGCCACGGCTGCGTCACGATGCGCGGCGGCCGCCAGCCCGAGGCGTCGACGCTGACGATCGCCGCGCGGGGCGAGTACACCGATGCCGTCTCTCGTGCCGAGCTCATCGCGCTGATCAGCTCGGGGGCGTCGCACGGATGACCGGCATCTGGGGCATCGTCAACGTCACTCCCGACTCGTTCAGCGATGGCGGTCGCTATCTCGACGTCGATCGGGCTGTCGCACACGGCCTGCGGCTTCGAGACGACGGTGCCACGGTGCTCGACATCGGTGGCGAATCCACACGACCGGGAGCGGAGCGCGTCGGTCCCGAGGTCGAACAGCAGCGCGTGCTGCCCGTGATCGAGCAGCTCGTCGCCGCGGGCGCTCCGGTCAGCATCGACACCTTCAACGCCTCGACAGCCGCCGCTGCCGTGCGGGCAGGGGCGCGCATCGTCAACGACGTGTCGGGCGGACTCGCCGACCCCGACATGCTCGCGGCCGTCTCCGAGACCGGAGCCGACTACGCGATCGGCCACTGGCGCGGTTTCTCCGATGAC
The DNA here is from genome assembly GCF_979258505.1 of Microbacterium sp. AC145. Lineage (NCBI taxonomy): Bacteria > Bacillati > Actinomycetota > Actinomycetes > Micrococcales > Microbacteriaceae > Microbacterium > Microbacterium sp. AC145. Next base: position 2,610,474 of record NZ_OZ409859.1, on the reverse strand, counting down.
ATGTACGCGCAGGCGGACTATCGCCGCATCGCCCGCGAGGTCGCAGGCGAGCTGAAGGAGCGCATGGGCGAGGCCGCCGCGGCGGGGATAGCCCCGTCTCGTCTCATCGTCGATCCCGGTATCGGATTCGCGAAAGCGGGGGCACAGAACTGGGAGCTCCTGCGCGGACTCGACGAGATCGTCGCCCTGGGGCCGCGCGTGCTGGTCGGCACATCTCGCAAGCGATTCCTGGCCGAGATCCTCCAGCATGCGGCGCCCGAGGAGGCGGCATCCGAAGAGCGCCGCGACCTCGCGACGGCCGTGACGAGCGCCTTGGCCGCACGAGCCGGGGCGTGGGCCGTGCGCGTGCACGACGTGGCCGCCACACGGGATGCTCTGGCGATCACACACGCGTGGGATCGTTGACGCATGGATTTCCTCGACGAGATCGTCCTGACCGGACTCACGGTGTTCGGGCGCCACGGCGTCTACGACCACGAGCGCGAGAACGGTCAGGAGTTCACGATCGACCTGACGCTGCGGATGCCGCTGCGTGAGGCCGCGGCATCCGACGACGTGGTCGACACCGTTCACTACGGCGAGCTTGCCGAGAAGGTCGCCGCGGTGGTGGCCGGCGACCCCGTGAACCTCATCGAGACACTTGCCGAGCGCATCGCCGACGTCGCGCTCACAGACGACCGGGTGCACTCGGTCACGGTCACCGTGCACAAGCCGCATGCGCCCATCTCGCTGACGTTCGCTGATGTCGCAGTCACTGTGCATCGTGCGCAGCTGCATGCCGCCGTGGGGTTCTCGCGATGAGCCGCAACCTCACGAAGCCGCTCGGGGAGCCCGTTCCGCGCAAAGGACGCCCGGAGACGACAGCGGTGGTGGCCTTCGGAGCCAACCTCGGCGATCGCGAGGAGACGATCCGCGCGGCAGCCGAGCGCATCTCGCGGCTGCCCCTCGTGAGCGAGGTGCGACTGTCGCCGCTCATCGAGACGGTGGCGCTGCGACTCGACGGTCCCGATCCCGACGCGCCCGGTTATGTGAACGCCGCGGCGCTCGTGCGCACCCGACTCGCGCCGTCGATCCTTCTGGGGATGCTGCACGCGATCGAAGACGAGTACGGCCGCGAGCGGCACGAGCGGTGGGGCGACCGCACCCTCGACCTCGACCTCATCGCGTACGGAGCGGAGACCTCCGACGACGAACGCCTGCAGCTGCCTCATCCGCGGGCGGCGGAGCGTCTGTTCGTCCTCGAACCATGGCTCTCCCTCGACGCCGAGGCGGATCTTGCCGGATACGGCCGGGTCGCCGACCTCGTCGCCCGACTGCGCGCCGAGAGCCCGCACGGCGGGGAGAGCGATGAAGCGCACCTCGGTCGCGCTCCTCGCCGTCCTCGCCCTGCTCGCTGCCGGCGGTGGGTTCCTGCTCGACCACCTGCTGACGGTGATGGGGCGGACCACCTTCACGCCGTCGCTCCTGCTGCCGCTGCTGCTCCTGTTGATCGCCGCCGCATCGCTCGCCGTCGCCTGGCCCGTGCGATCGAGTGTCCGCAACGGCCTGCGCATCGACCCGTTCCGGGCGACGCGCGCCGTGACCCTCGCTCGAGCGTCGAGCCTGGTCGGAGCGATCATGGCAGGGTTCGGCGCCGGGCTTCTCGCTTTCCTCCTCTCCCGGCCGATCGATCCCCCGGTAGGGTCGACTGTGGCGATGCTGGCACTGATCGGAAGCGCGGTCGTGCTCGCGGTCGCCGCGCTCATCGCCGAACAGTTCTGCACCCTGCCGAAGGATCCTGATGACTCAGAACCCACAGACCGAGCCGGAGACCCCGGCCCCGCTGAACTCGGCGGAGGTCACTGACCTCGGGGCCCTCGACCAGGGGACCTACCCGCAGCTGCGCACGGCGCGCAACCCCGCCAGGCTCGAGCTCGACGGCACCTGGCACCAGATCTCACCGCGGTACGTGGTGTCTCAGATCGTGCAGAACGTGATCTTCCTCGCCTTCGTGGTCGCCGTGGCCGCCGTGCTCGCGCTGGCTCTCGGCCAGACCTGGGCATGGATCCCGGCGGGGGTGATCGTGCTGATCACCCTGATCACCCTGATCATCCTGCCCCGTCAGGCCAAGGCGATCGGCTACATGCTGCGCTCCGACGACATCGTGTTCCGAAAGGGCATCCTCTGGCAGCGCATGATCGCCGTGCCCTATGGCCGCATGCAGCTCGTCGACATCACGCAGGGCCCCCTCGACCGTGCCTTCGGCGTCAGCCAGCTGAAGATGGTCACGGCCGCGGCGACCACCGGCGTGCAGATCCCCGGGCTCACCCAGGCAGCCTCTGAGGCACTGCGCGACACGCTCATCGAGGTCGCCGAGACCCGCCGGACCGGCCTGTGAGCGAGCCGCAGCTGCCGCCGACCCCGGCCTCGCCGACCCCGGCCTCGCCGACCCCGGCCTCCCCGGCGCCGACGGATCCCGAAGCCCCGACGACTCTCGCCGACGGGGAGTGGCATCGGATGCATCCGCTGACCCCGCTCTTCAAGGGCGGGCTGGCGCTGATCATCATCGCGGGCATCGTGGTGGCCAACATGCGCGACCGCCTGATCGCGTGGGCCGTCGATCTGTTCTCACCCGAGGCGCATTACGGCGACTATTCGGGCGGAGACCCGGTCGACTGGGTGCTCGAGAACAACCTGATCCTCATCGCGCTGCTCGGCGTGCTCGCTCTCGTACTGGTGCTCATCGGGATCTTCTGGTTCCTGTGGCGCTTCCATCAGTTCCGCATCACCGGCGACCACGTCGAGGTGCGCAAGGGGATCGTCTTCCGATCGCACCGTCGGGCTCCGCTCGACCGCGTGCAGGGAGTGAACCTGACCCGGCCGTTCCCCGCCCGCATCATCGGTCTCGCGAAGCTCGAGGTCGTGGGCGCGGGAACCGACTCCAACGTCGATCTCGAGTACCTCGCCACCGGCCGCGCCGAGTCCGTGCGATCCGACATCCTGCGCCTCGCGTCGGGAGCTCGAGCCGCCCGCAAGGGCAACACCGGTGCCGCCGCAGCGCCCGGTGTCGGTGCGGCGCCCGGTGCGCCCGTCACCGCCCGCGGACAGCTCGTGGGATCGATGAACGAGGGCGTCAACGGGCTGATCGGCGGCGTGGATCTCGCCGATGTCGAACCCGAGAGCGTCGTCAAGATCCCCACCGGTCGGCTGGTGGGATCGCAGTTGATCTCCAGCGTGCTGTGGTTCGTCTTCTTCGCCGTGATCTTCGGTGTCGCGATCGGCGGCGTCGTGATCGGTTCGATGATCGACGGCGATCCGATGGACGGGTTCCTCGGCCTCGGGATCACGCTGGGCATCGGCATCCCGATGATCATCGCGATCGTCGGTATCACCTGGGCGCAGATCTCGAAGTCGTTGCGGTACTCGATCGCCCCGACCCCCGATGGCGTCCGCATCACCTACGGCCTTCTGACGACGGTGACCGAGACGTTGCCTCCTGGCCGCATCTTCGCGGTCGAGGTGACCCAGTCGCTGCTGTGGCGGCCGTTCGGGTGGTGGACCATCAGGATCAACCGCATGAGCGGCAAGAGCGCCGCGCAGCAGTCATCGGGCACGGCCCAGCAGTTCAACGTCGTGCTGCCGGTGGGCAAGCGCGCCGACGTGGAGCGCGTGCTGTCGCTGATCCTCCCCGATCTGCAGCCCGCCGAGATGCAGATGGTGTGGGAGCACGGCATCCTCGGTCCCATCGAGGGCGATCCGTACCGCGTCATGGCCCGCCGCGCGTGGTGGCGCCGGCCTCTCTCGTGGAAGCGTCACGGCTACGTGCTCACCGACATGGGGCTCCTGCTGCGTCGCGGTGTGATGTGGCGCAAGCTGGCGATCTTCCCGCTGGCCAGGCTGCAGGGCGTGTCGCTCTCGCAGGGACCCATCGATCGCGCTCAGCGTGTGTCGGGGGCCCAGGTGCACTCGGTGCAGGGACTCATCACGGGATATCTCTCGGGGTTCGAGCGTGACGACGCGCTGTTCCTGATCGACGGAGTGACCGCCGCCGCGGCGGCGGCCGCAGAGCGAGACCACAGCCACCGCTGGGGCGAGCACGCGGCCGCGGACGGCGACGACGTCGCGTTCGCCGACGAGACCCTCCCGGCAGCACCGGCGGGGCCCGCGTTCGCGTACCCGGCTCCGCCTGCCCCTGCTGCTCCGCCGTTCGTCTCGCCGGCTCCGCCGGCCCCGCCGGCCCCGCCGGCCCCTCCGGCCGAGCGTGCCGCTCCTCCCGCCGCCCCGGTTGTTCCGCCGGCTCCTCCGGTGAGTCCTGCAGCTCCCCCCGCGGCTCCGCAGGCTCCGCCCGTCATGCCCCCGGCTCCACGCGATGAGTGAGCCGGCGCGTCGCGACGGTCGTCTCGGAGTGGGGATCATCGGGGCGGGTCGCGTCGGCCCCGTGATCGGGGCCGCCCTCGCGGGTGCGGGCCATGCGATCACGGGCATCACGAGCGGCTCGGATGACGATCGCGCGTCCGCGGTGCTGCCCGATGTGCCGGTCCTGGATCCGCTCGAGGTGGTGCGTCGCAGCGAGCTGGTCGTGCTCGCGGTGCCGCACGATGATCTGCCTTCGCTGGTCGCGGGTATCGCTGAGGTCGGCGGCTGGCAGCTCGGACAGCTCGTGCTGCACACCGACCCGGGGCACGGCATCGAGGTGCTTCGTCCCGCGGCCGAACGAGGGGCGATTCCGCTCGCGGTGCATCCGGCGATCACGTTCACCGGCACGTCGGTCGATCTGCGTCAGCTGCGTGCGGGATACGCGGCGGTCACCGCACCTGCGGCCGTGCTGCCGATCGCCCAAGCACTGGCGGTGGAGATCGGGTGCGAGCCGGTCGTGATCGCCGAGGGCGACCGGGCGGCCTATGCGGACGCGATCCACACGGTCACCGAGTTCTCCCGCTCGATCATCGCGCAATCGACAGCCCGGCTGAGCGCGATCGGCGTGGAGAACGCGGGCGGATATCTCTCGGCGCTCGTGCAGTCGGCCGTCGAGGGTGCGCTTCGAGACGCCTCGCCTCAGGAGCCGCTTCTCTAGACGCGAGAGCCCGCGACCGCGGACGGGCGTTCTCAGCGACCGCCCGAGAACCCCCCTCCGCCGCCGCCGCCCGAGAATCCACCGCCGAAGGATCCGCCGCCACTCGACGAGCTGCCTGAACTGGGGGCGGAGTACGACGCCGCCGCGTTCGACGACACCGCGAACGCCGCGAGCTGCGCGTGCACGAAGGGTGTCGACGGGTCGCCGATCCACGAGGCGCCGCGCCGCTCGGAGGCGTACGCGCGCTCGAGCACAGGACCCCACTCGTCCTCCATGCCGAAGAGCATGGCGTAGGGCAGGAGCCGTTCGTACACGACGATGACGTTCGCGCTGCCGTCCTGCCGCCGCTCGGCGCCCGAGTACGACTGCAGCATCTGCAGCCGGTCGGCTTCTGCGACGCGGATGAACTCCTTCACTCCCATCAGATACTCGTGCTCGCGGGCGCCCTCGGGCGTGAGCACGGTATGCCGCGAGAAGGCGTAGAGCGAGGAGAGCAGCACCAGGAACGTCCCGACGCAGATCGCCACGAAGGCGGGCAGCGCAGTCACCCGGCCGGCGATGATGCCCCACAGGCCGAGTCCGAAGCCCGCCAGCACCAAGGCGATCGCGAGCCACTGCAGCAGCATGGCCACGCGGCTGCGAGCTTTCGTCGTCAGACCGCGGGATGCCGCGGCATCCGTGCCGCTCTGGACGAGGGCCTTCATGCGTGCGGCGAAGGTCTCGCTCTCGGAGGGCAGCTCGGCGATCTCATCGGAGGCTGCGTCGGCGAAGAGCGCGTCGAGTGCGTCGACGTCGAGCTGGTCGGGGATGCGGCTGCCGGGGATACGGCGCAGACGCGGCTGTTCGACGTCGGAGCCCTCTTCGATGCGCAGCGTGCCGCGTACGGCGAGATGGACGATCTCTGCCGGAATCGCGTCTTTCGCGCCGGGCACGATCGCGGCCGCGAGAAGCGGGGGCATGCGGTCGGGCACGTCGTACTGCGCGATGACGATGCCGGTCGATGTCCGTCGCGATCTTTTGAACGCCGAGACGGCGAACCAGCCCGCGACCGAGATTCCGAGTGCGCCGAGTGCCGCGACGGCGGGCACCGTGTCGGTGACGGGATTCGGTTGCCGGGACGTCGGCTGCGTGACGGTGCCCTGCTCGAATCCGACCGCGACGGTCACTCCCTGTCCCGCGGCGAGTTCGCTCGACTCGACGGTGAAGGTCGACCCGTCGTTCGTCAGAGGACACTCGTCGGTCGAGCCCGAGTAGCCGGTGTAGCACCGGGCGTCGCCGGTGAGATGGTCGGTCATCGTGTCGTCGAAGACGATGTCGGCGCGGAAGCTCTCGATCGGCTGCGTGCTGTCGAGGGGGAGGAGGTCCCAGTAGAACTCGTCGACTCCGGTGTCCGCAGCCAGGATGACGTCGCGCATCTCGTACTCGATCACATATGTCGCGAGGCCCTGCACATAGTCGTCGTCGCCCGTCAGCACGTAGAGGAGACCGTCGTCCTCGTCGGTCTCATACGGCACGTCTGCGCCGGTCTCGTCGGTCACGGAGATCACGCGCACGTCGAGCCAGGCGTTCTCGTAGCTCGTCGGGAGCCCTCGTACGATGCCCTTGTTCTGGTCGACATCGGGGAACCGCGCGGTCAGCGACTCGGTGACGTGCATCTGCGCCCGCCCCTCGGAGTCGAGGCCGACCTCGTACTGTGCATCCCACGAGGCATACGAGAAGTCGTTCTCGTCGGCGAGGACGACAGTGTCGGCGCGAGCCGGCGCGACGGTGGACGGTGATGAGTCGGCGCTCGCCGAGGCGGGGACGATCACCGCCGCGGCGCAGAGAGCGACGGCTGAGAGAGCATGGACGAGTCGGAAGGCTGCCATTCTTCGAGGCTACCCAGAGTCGGCCGCAGGGAGCGGAGAAGACCTCGGTAAACTGGACAGGACTTTCAAGGAGCCACGAATGACTGACGCGTCTGCCGCGCCCGAGCCGACCACCCCCGCCGCCACCGAAGAAGACGTCCACGAGCAGAAGGCCGTGCGTCTCGCGAAGCGGGAGCGACTGATCGCCAAGCGGACGGATGCCGGCGGCGGGGCCTTCCCCGTCGGCGTGCCCGTGACCCACACGATCCCTGCGCTGCGCGCGGACTACGACGACCTCGAGGCCGGTGCCGAGACCGGCGTGGTCGTCGGCGTCGCCGGCCGAGTGGTGTTCAGCCGCAACACGGGCAAGCTCTGCTTCGCCACGTTGCAGGCGGGCGACGGCTCGCGCATCCAGGCGATGATCTCGCTCGCCAACGTCGGCGAGGAGTCGCTCGCCGAGTGGAAGGAGTACGTCGACCTGGGCGACCACGTCTTCGTGCACGGTGAGGTGATCTCCAGCCGCCGCGGTGAGCTCTCGATCATGGCCGACGCCTGGGCGATCGCGTCGAAGGCGATCCTGCCGCTCCCGAACGCCTACTCCGAGCTCAGCGAAGAGGGCCGCGTCCGCAGCCGTTACCTCGATCTGATCGTCCGCGAGCAGGCGCGCACCACCGTTCGGGCGCGTGCCGCCGTCAACGCCAGCCTGCGCGCGACGTTCGGCAGCCACGACTACCTCGAGGTCGAGACGCCGATGCTGCAGGTGCAGCACGGCGGCGCCTCCGCTCGCCCCTTCATCACGCACTCGAATGCCTTCGACACCGAGCTCTTCCTCCGCATCGCGCCGGAGCTGTATCTGAAGCGCGCCGTCGTCGGCGGTATCGAGCGCGTGTACGAGATCAACCGCAACTTCCGCAACGAGGGCGCGGACTCGACCCACAGCCCCGAGTTCGCGATGCTCGAGGCCTACCAGGCATACGGCGACTACGACCAGATGGCCGCGCTCACTCAGGAACTCGTGCAGCAGGCGGCGATCGCGGTGTCCGGTTCGACGACCGTGACCTGGGCCGACGGCACCGAATACGACCTGGGCGGAGAGTGGGACCGCATCTCGATGTACGAGTCGCTCTCCGCCGCATCCGGTCGCACGGTCACGCCTCAGGATTCGGTGGAGGACCTCATCGCCTTCGCCGAGGCCAATGACGTCGATCTGCCGCCTCAGGCGACGCACGGCAAGCTCGTCGAGGAACTGTGGGAGCACTTCGTGAAGGGCGACCTCGTGCGCCCGACGTTCGTGATGGACTTCCCCGTCGACACCTCTCCTCTCGTACGCGAGCACCGCTCGATCGCGGGCGTCGTCGAGAAGTGGGACCTGTACATCCGAGGCTTCGAGCTCGCGACCGGATACTCCGAGCTCGTCGATCCCGTCATCCAGCGCGAGCGCTTCGTCGAGCAGGCGAAGCTCGCAGCGCGCGGCGATGTCGAGGCGATGCCGGTCGACGAGGAGTTCCTGCGGGCACTCGAGCACGGCATGCCGCCGTCCGGAGGCATGGGGATGGGGATCGACCGCCTGCTCATGGCGATCACCGGACTCGGCATCCGCGAGACCATCCTGTTCCCCCTCGTGAAGTAGGGCGCGGGATCGCCGCGCGGCTCATGCGGCTGACCCCGAACCTCGTCTGAACGCCCACTCGGGCAGCACCGCGGCACCGATCATCGTGTCGAGCAGCGACGCGAGTCCGTACTCGGGCTCTATGGCGCGGGCGAGGTCGAGGTAGTGCCCTGCGTGGCTCGCGCGACCCAGCGCCCAGGAGATCCATGCGGCGACCGTGAGAGGAGCCGGGCGAGACAGTCTCGGCGCCCGCGCTGCGGCTGCGCGCACGGTCTCGAGAGCGCGGCGCAGCCGAGCCGCATCCGGTGCGGGTCCCCGGCCGAGAAAGACGTCGCCGAGGTCATCGGGCACCGTGGTGCGCCCGCCCGAGAAGGCGAGCTGCGCATCGAGCGTGCGCACGCCGCCGCGCAGATCCGTGGCCCACTGGGTGAGCGCGACATCGCGGAAGATCGGGCGGTCGAGGCACCACAGCAGGGCGGCATGGGCGAACGGTGGGAGCTCGTCGGGACCCGTGAGCACCGATTCGAAGAAGGCGGGGATGTCTTCGAGGAGTGCGAGCGCCGCGATCGCCTGAGGGTTCTGCCGCCCGGTGATGCCGCCGATCCTCTCCTGGACGAGCAGCTCATCGAGGTCGCGCAGGGCTCGCGCGACTCGCTCTCGCTCGGCGAGATCGGTGGGCGGCAGGTCGGTGCCCGACAGCTGATCGCCGGACACATCGCCGAGGCCCGCGACCTCCGGCGTCTCCGCCTCGAAGGAGCAGAGCGCAGGTTCGTCGTCGAGATAGCTCGACCAGCCGGAGGGCGTCACGCAGAGCGCGTCGACGATGCGCAGACCGCTGTCCGCGGCGCACCCGAGAACCTCGTCGATCTCCACCGTGTACGGGAGCACCAGACCGTCGCGGGTGGAGTAGGCCTCATCGTCGGTGTAGACGACGACGGCGACAGCATCCGTGTTCTCGACCCTCGCGACCAGGCCGACGGCAGCATCGGCGTACTCCTCGAGCGAGACATCGCCGTCGGGGAGATCGAGACGCATCGCGCCGTAGGTGCGGGTGCCGCGGAAGGGAAGGAGCACGAGGCTCCGCCGGGGTGTGAAGCCGGCGAGGGCCGGGACGATACGGAGGAATTCGGAGGAGCCGGAGGCCCGGAGCACTGTGGTCATCCGGCGAGTGTCGTCTGCGCAGCCACCCGGTGGGAGGGCTCCACAGGCCCGCACGCCGGCTGACCTGAGGCGCCGTCGTGTGCAGGAGCAGTGGGTCGAGGCTCTTCGGGGTCGCGTACCATGGAGCCATGGAGAACTTCTGGGTCGCCGTCGCGTGGTCGCTCCTTCCGACCGTCGGCGTGAGCGTGGTGTTCTTCTTCGTGATCCGAGGGATCCTCCGCTTCGATCGCACCGAGCGCAAGGTGCATGCCCGGATCGAAGCCGAAGAGCGCGCAGCGCGCGGTCTTCCGCCGCGCTCCTGAGCGGTGTCCGTCCCATCCGCTACTGTGTAGCCAAACGCACCGCCACCGGTGCCCACTGAGGCGCATCCCGTCGAAGTGCCGACCCGTCGGGAGGACGAGGTATGACACCCGACACCTGGGCAGCGTGGATCGCAGGGTTCATCCTCCTTCTCGACCTGGCGATCCGCATCACGGCGATCATCGTGATCCCTCGCAATCGTCGCCCCACCGCAGCCATGGCGTGGTTGCTCGCCGTCTTCTTCATCCCGTTCGTCGGAGTCTTCCTCTTCCTGCTGATCGGAAACCCGCGCCTGCCCAGGGCTCGGCGCCGCAAACAGGATCAGATCAACGAGTACATCGCCGAGACGAGCGAGCATCTGCACTTCGGCACTCTGCGCCCGAACGCCCCCAGCTGGTTCCCGCCGCTGGTCGAGATGAACCATCGCCTCGGCGCTCTTCCGATCTCCGGCGACAACGGCGCCCACCTGATCGCCGACTACCAGGGATCCCTCGACGCGATGGCCGACGAGATCCGCAAGGCCGAGGACTACGTCCATATCGAGTTCTACATCCTGCAGTCCGACGCGTCGACCGACAACTTCTTCCGCGCCATGGAGGAGGTCGCAGCGCGTGGTGTGCACGTGCGCGTGCTGCTCGACCACTGGGCGAACAGGTGGAAACCCCGATACCGGGCCACGGTCAAGAGGCTGAACGCGATGGGCGCGCACTGGCATCTCATGCTGCCCGTGCAGCCGCTCAAGGGGCGCATGCAGCGACCCGATCTGCGCAATCACCGCAAGCTCCTCGTGGTCGACGGCAAGGTCGCGTTCCTCGGATCGCAGAACGTCACGGACTCCACCTACAACCTGCCGAAGAACATCAAGCGCGGACTCCACTGGGTCGACCTCATGGTGCGCATCGACGGTCCTGTGGTGTTGAGCGTCAATGCGATCTTCCTCAGCGATTGGTACAGCGAGACCGACGAGGTGCTGCAGGAGATCGACATCTCGCATGCCGAGACCGGCTCCGGAGACCTGGACTGCCAGGTCGTCCCGTCGGGTCCGGGGTTCGAGGTGGAGAACAACCTCCGCCTCTTCCTGGGGCTGCTCTATGCGGCCAAAGAACGGATCATGATCGTCAGCCCGTACTTCGTCCCCGACGAGGCGCTGCTTCTGGCGGTGACCGCCGCCGTCGATCGCGGCGTCGAGGTCGAGCTCTTCGTCTCCGAAGAGGGCGACCAGGCGATGGTCTATCACGCCCAGCGCAGTTACTACGAGGTGCTGCTGAAGGCCGGCGTGCGCATCTGGATGTATCGCAAGCCCTACATCCTGCACACCAAGAGCCTCACGATCGACGATCAGGTCGCGGTGATCGGCTCGAGCAACATGGACATGCGTTCGTTCGGTCTGAACCTCGAGGTGTCGATGCTGGTGCGCGGAGAGGAGTTCGTCGCCGAGATGCGCGAGGTCGAAGATCACTATCGCTCGCTCAGCCGTGAACTGACCCTTGCGGAGTGGATGCAGCAGCCGCTGCGCTCGACGGTCCTCGACAATCTCGCGCGACTCACCTCGGCACTGCAGTAGCGCGACTCTGGCACTTCTCGGGGTGTCAGCGAGGCTTTCCGGGCGATAATCTGTGGGGCATGGCCCTCCCCATTCGCGCCGCCGCTGCTCTGTCGGCCGCCGCGCTGTCTGCTGCCGCAGTTCTGATGCTCTCCGGATGCACGGCGGGGCCGGGTGCCACCGCGCCCAGTTCGACACCCGTGCCGTCGAGTTCGGCCGGTGCCGGAGGGGAAGACGACTATGACGACATCGAGGCGACGATCCTCGACAACGGTCGGATGTTCGCGGTCGTGACCTGGGGGTCTTCCACTTGCGTTCCGCAGGTCGACACGGTGTCGGCGAACGGCCAGACGGTGTCGGTCGAGCTCGTCGAGACCGACGCGGATGCCGTGTGCACGGCCGACATGGCGCAGCGCGCCAGCGTCGGTGCCCTGCCCGAGGGTGTGGATCCCACGAAGGAGATCTCCCTGCAGGTCACCTACGGCGATGTGATGGATGACGTCGATCTCGACGGCAGCGCCTCATTCACGGGAGCGCCCGGATCATCGACCGAGTACACGCCGTCGGCGGGGTGGATCGACGACGGCTCTCTGGTGCTGCTCACCTGGGGATCGTCGGGGTGCCCGCCGGTCGTGGAGGAGCTCTCCGGCTCCGGAGCGACCGGATCGGTGACGTTCGTCACCGATGACGACAAGGCGTGCACGATGGACATGGCACCGCGAGCGACTCTCCTCTCGTTCGGCGACGATCAGGTCGAGGACGACGACTTCACGTTGACGCTCGTCGGCGGCGGTCTCGACGGAACTGTCCAGGTGCGCGGCTGATCAGACAGGTGCGCGGCTGATCAGAGTGCCGAGACCGGGTGCCCGACGGGCAGCGCCAGCAGCAGAGCGTCGGGGTCCACCCGACAGGTGACGCGCACGGCGAGTCCGAACTCATCACCGTCGAGCTCGATCGGAATTGGCCGAGGAGCCGCCGCCTCGGCGATCACGCCGCGGAAGTAGTGAACCGACGCGTCGCGTCCCCGGCGCTCAAGCACTCGGCGTCCCGCACGCGAGCGCCGAAGCACGGAGTTGTCCCACCAGATCTTGCGCCATACGCCCAACCATCCGAGGACTCCGGCCGGCTGGATGACGGCGACGTCGAGCGTCCCGTCGGTGATCGACGCATCGGGTATCAGCGCGATGCCTGCGGGCAGGGTGCCGCAGTTCGCGAACAGGACGCTGTGCACCTTGGTGGTGTGCAGCCTGCCGTCGTCGATCTGGAAGACCGCACGGAATGGCTCGGCCGTGACGAGCGACCGTGCGGCTCCGTCGACATAGGCGATCCACCCCACCGACTTCTTGAGGTCGGGGCGAGTGTTGGCGATCATGTCGGCGTCGAGCCCCATGCCCGCGAGCACCACGTATGCGTGCTCCTCACTCTCACCGTTCTCTCTGGTGAGACGCGCCCAGCCGATGTCGATCGGATGGCGGAAGTCGCCCAGTGCTGCGCGGATCATCTCATCAGGGTGCCCGAGGGGCAGCCCGAGGTTGCGCGCGAGCAGATTGCCCGTTCCGCTCGGCAGGATGGCCAGAGGCACGCCGCTGCCGGCGATGGCCTCGGACACCGCACGCACGGTGCCGTCGCCACCTGCGACGAGCACCACCGAGACACCGCGCGCCAGGGCCAGCGCGGTGATTCCCTGCCCTGCATCGGCGATCGTGGTCGGGTAGAAGGCGGGGCGTTCCCATCCCGCATCGCTCGAGAGGGAGCGGACCCGCTCGCGCAAGTGCTTCTCGTCGACCTTGATGGGGTTGTAGATGAGTGCCGCCTGCCGTCGGACGGGGGCGCTCTGGGTCATGGCGCTACTCTAGCCGCGTCATGAGGGCGCGCTCTCGGATCGCGCTGCGGGTCCGCCGAGCGTCGGCCGCCTTCTGTGTCGGCGCATTACCGTCGGCGTGGTGCCTGAGACGCGAGCGCGGATACCGTGAGACCGCATCCCCGCAGAAGTCCACGCCTGTCCCGAATCAGGCCGGCCGGGTCGATGAAAGCAGTGCCGAAGACCCCGCCCGCCTCGCCCCGCAGGAGCCAACGACATGTCAGAGCAGAGCCAGACCCAGAACGAGATCGACGCGCATCTGTCGAAGCAGAAGTCGCGACGGAAGCTGTGGATCATCGGTGCGTCGGTGGCGGTCGTGGCGGTCGCGGCAGCGATCACGATCCCGATCGTCGTGCAGAACGCGACAGCGACCGCGGCGGGCACGGGTGACGAGCTGATCCCGTTGACGATCGCAGACACCGCCCAGAGCGATTTTCAGGATGCCATCGTCGAGGTCGGTCGGGAGAACGGGCTCGACCTCACTTTCGTGAACTTCGACGACCCGTATCTGCCCAACACCGCGCTGCTGGAGGGAGAGGTCGACGGCAACTCGTTCCAGCACGTGGCGTGGCTGAGCCAGTTCAACAAGGAGAACGAGGCGGACATCACGCCCGTCTTCTCGACCGTCATCTCGTCGTGGGGACTCTTCGCCGAGGACCTCGAGTCCGCCGACGACCTTCCGCAGGGAGCCCGCGTCGCGGTGCCTGACGACCCCGCCAACTTCTCGCGGGCCCTGTTCATCCTGCAGACGGCCGGTGTCATCGAGATCGACGAGAACGCGGGGGTCTTCCCGACCGAGGAGGACATCACCTCGAACCCACTCGGCATCGAGCTGGTGCGACTGGCGCACGAGTCCGTGCAGACCGGGTACAGCGACCCGACGATCCAGGCGGTCGTCATCGCGACGGATGACTTCGACCCGGCGCTGGGCATCACGAGCGACGATGCGCTCGTTCTCGAGGACTCGTCCGCCACGACCTCGAGCCCGTACGTGATCGTGGTCGCGACGACCGCGGATCGCGCAGACGACCCCGCGTGGGAGCTGCTGGAGAAGACCTACCGCGATGACCGCGTCGTGAGTGCGCTCGAAGAGGAGAAGCGCGGCGAGGCGACGATCGTCGAGCTGCCCGTCGACGACCTGCGCGCCGCTCTCGACGAGCTCACCGCCCAGTGATCGTGCGTCGCGCGGCAGTGTCCGCGCGATCAGTCTGAGGTTCGAATGACAGATCGTATCCAGCTCGTCGGAGTGTCCAAGGACTACCCCGTCGCGGGCAAAGGAGAGCCGATCCGCGTGCTGCGGGACGTGCATTTCTCGGTGCGCGCCGGTGAGGTGTACGGCCTCATCGGCCGCTCGGGAGCGGGCAAGTCGACCCTGCTGCGGATGATCAACGGGCTCGAGACCCCGACCGAGGGGCGCGTGCTCGTCGACGGCGTCGACGTGCACGGTCTCGCACCGGCCGAGCTGCGCACCCTCAGGCACGGCGTCGGGATGGTGTTCCAGCAGTTCAACCTGTGGAATTCGCGCACTGTCTTCAGCAACATCGCGACGCCGCTCAAACTGGCGGGTTGGGAGGATGCCGCGATCTCGCGGCGCGTGGGGGAGCTGCTCGACTTCGTCGGGCTCGGCGGCAAGGCGTTCGCGCGTCCCCGCCGCCTCTCCGGCGGGCAGAAGCAGCGCGTCGGCATCGCACGCGCGATCGCCGCGAAGCCATCGGTCCTCCTCGCCGATGAGGCGACGAGCGCCCTCGACCCCCAGACGACGACCGAGATCGTCGACCTGCTGAAGTCCGTCAACGCCGAGTTCGGGATCACGATGGTCGTCGTGACGCACGAGATGGATGTGGTCAGTCGTCTGGCCGACCGCGTGTCGATCCTCAGCGACGGCGAGGTCGTGGAATCCGGTGACATCCACCAGATCCTCGCGAGACCGCAGCATCCGGTGACAGCGGGTCTCGTGGGCTCGTATACCCGCACCCGGCTGACCGACGCCGAGCGCGACGCGCTCGCCGCACGGTTCACGGGGCGACGCATCTCGGTGTCGATGGACGGCGAAGCGGCCGACGGGCCGCTCCTGTCGGCCCTCGCCCGGGCGCACGAGGTCGACTTCTCGATCATCCAGGGAGGCGTGGCTCGAGTGAAGGACCTGCCGTACGGGCAGATCAGTCTCGCGCTGCACGGAGAGGACGCCGCCATCCAGCGCTTCCTCGACGCGCTCGCCCAGAAGACGGCGGTGGTGGAATGGTGACTCTCGACGTCCTCGAGCTCGATGTCGTGATCCCCAAGGTCGCACGCGCGCTGGGTGAGACCCTGTTCATGGTGACGGTCGCGTTCTTCCTCGCGTCGATCATCGGACTGATCCTCGGCATCTTCCTGTACGCGACGCGACCGGGGCAGCTGCTGCACAGCCGCGTCGTGCACACGGTGCTCAACATCGTCGTGAACACTCTGCGGCCGATTCCGTTCATCATCCTGCTGATCGCGCTGACACCGCTCACCCGAGCATTGATCGGCACCAGCATCGGCCCCGCGGCGGCCATCCTTCCCCTCACGATCGCCGCATCCGTCGGCATCGCGCGGGTCGCGGAGACGAATCTCGTCGCCGTCGATCCGGGGGTGATCGAGGCGGCGAAGGCCGTGGGCGCCTCACCCCTGCACATCCTGTTCGGCTTCGTGGTCCGCGAGGCGTTCGGACCGCTCCTGCTGTCGCTCACCTTCATATTCGTGGCGCTCATCGATGCGACTGCGGTGGCCGGCGCGGTCGGCGGCGGCGGCCTCGGAAACCTCGCGCTCACGTACGGATACCAGAGGTTCGACTACGCCGTGATGATCCTGATCATCATCGTGCTGATCGCACTCGTACAGCTCGTGCAGTTCATCGGCAACCGCATCGCGCGGCACTTCATCGACGGATGACAGGTCGGCCAGAGAACAGTGCTCGTCGCATCGTCGTGATCGGTGCGGGCGTCATCGGCGCTGCGATCGCCGCCCGGGTCGCAGAGCGGGGGAGCGAGGTCGTGCTTCTCTCCGCGGAGCCGATCGGCAGCACGGCGGTGTCGCGGGCGAGCTTCGCCTGGGCGAACGCCCACGGCAAGACCCCGGAATCGTACCGGCGGATCAGCGAAGAGGCGATACGCCGTCACGTCGCACTGTCGGAGGCGCATCCGAGGCCGTGGTTCGTGCAGACCGGATCCGAGAACGATCAGGGCATCCATCGCGAAGAGGGATGGGTCGACGTGGACGCCTTTCTCGCCGCTCATCTGCACGATCTCGCCGGTGCCGGCGGGCTCATCGAACCGCCGATGCGTGTCGACAGCCTCGACGAGGTGCGCCGGAGGTACGGACCGGTCGACGCGATCGTGGTCGCCGCGGGCACCGCCACCGCACAGCTCGTCGCCTCGGATGGCCTTCGCCCCGCGCGGCTCGCGTCGTCGACCGGGCCGTCGGGATTCCTCGTTCGCATCGACGTGGACGATCATCCGATCGACCGGGTGCGCTCGGTCGGAGGACTGCAGGTGCGACCGGACGGTGCCGGCCGGGTCGCCGCCCAGAGCCTCGTGATCGAAGAGGCGCTCGATCGCTGCGGCATCCCCGCTTCGGTCGAGAGCGTCTGGCCCGCGCTGCGCACCGAACTCGCTCGGCGACTCGACTGGATCGTGCCCGATGACGCGGTGATCCGGATGGAGCACGCGTCGAGACCCCACGCCCCCGACGGCCTGCCCGTCGTCGGCCCGGTGAGCGAGGATGTCTATGTGGCCCTCACCCACAGCGGCGTGACCCTCGCGGCGCTGCTCGCCGAACTCGTCGCCCGAGATCTGCACGGCGACTCAGACCCCCGACTCCTGCCCTTGCGCCCTGACCGATCGGACGAATCATGACGACTGCCACCGCCACCACCCCGAGCGCTCTGCTGGCCGGACTCCCGGCGCGCCAGGGCTTCGGCGATGCGACCCTCATCCGTCTCGCCCCCGGATCCATCGACCTCGGCGGAGGCAACCCCGCGACGGACCTGCTGCCGATCGACGTGTATCAGGATGCCTTCCGAGTCGTCACGCAGGGGGCTGACTTCCCGGCTCTGCTGAAGTACACGCCGGCGGTCGGACTGTCATCGCTCCGAGCGGTGATCGCGGCGAGGGAAGGCGTGTCGGCCGATCGCATCCTCATCACGAACGGCGGGGCTCACGGTCTCGCGCTGGCCGTTCTGGCGACACTCGACCCGGGCGACGTCATCGTGGTCGACGACCCGGTGTACCCGCTCTTCCTCCGGGTGCTCGACCTGATCGGCGTCTCCGTGGTGCCCGTCTCCGTGGCATCCGACGGCATCGACACCGACGATCTCGAACGCAGACTGAGCGAGGGGCTGCGCCCGAAGGCCCTGTTCACGGTGCCGACGTTCCAGAACCCCTCCGGCGTGACGCTGAGCCCCGAACGCGAGGTCGCTCTCGTGGCGCTCGCCGA
Organism: Microbacterium sp. AC145; assembly: GCF_979258505.1. Taxonomy (NCBI): domain Bacteria; kingdom Bacillati; phylum Actinomycetota; class Actinomycetes; order Micrococcales; family Microbacteriaceae; genus Microbacterium; species Microbacterium sp. AC145. The sequence continues at coordinate 2,592,645 of NZ_OZ409859.1, read as the reverse complement.
GAAGTACGGCTTCACGATCATCGCCGACGACCCGTACCGCGCGATCGCATTCCCCGGCACCGTCGTCCCCGATCGCTCGGCCTTCCGACGCTCGGATCACGTGCTCGCGGTCAACACGTTCTCCAAGACGCTCGGGCCGGGGCTCCGCCTCGGGTGGATCGTGCTCCCCGCAGACGCGTCGGAGGCATACACCCGCTTGCGCAACCGGCTCGACGGTCAGACGAGCGGCATCGCGCAGGCGGTCGTCGAGCGGATGCTGCAGGACGAACGGCTCGATCCGTCGATCGTCGCTGCGGGAGAGGCATACGCGCTCAAGGCCGGCGCGCTCACCGGTGCCCTGCGCGACGAGTTCGGCGATGCCGTGGAGGTCGCAGACCCCGCTGGCGGCTTCTTCGCCTGGGCGCGCTTCAGGGGTGACGTCGATTTCGCGGCGCTGTTCGATGCTGCGCAGGACCGGGGCGTCACCTACCAGCGCGGCGAATGGTTCGCAGCCGAGGGCGAGGGGTTCGCCGGTCTCGCTCGGCTGTCGTTCTCCGAGGTGAGCGCGGAAGACCTGCGCGAGGGTGTCGCGAGGCTCAGCCACGCGTGGCGCTCGCTCGTCGGCCGCGGCTGACGCGCCCGGCGCGCACCATAGACTTGACGGATGATCGACCTCGCACTCCTCCGCGACAATCCGGAGATCGTCCGCCGCTCTCAGGCCGCCCGTGGCAACGACCAGGGCACCGTCGACATCGCACTCGAGGCCGACCGATCGCGTCGGGCGGCTCTCGCCGCATTCGAGGAACTGAGGGCAGAGCAGAACGCCTTCGGCAAGCAGGTCGCGAAGGCGCCCAAGGAGGAGAAGGCCGCGCTCGTCGCGCAGGTCAAGGATCTCGCCGAGCGCGTGAAGCAGGCTCAGCAGGTCGCGAACGAGGCCGCCGGCACCGCATCCGCCGCGCTCGCACGAATCGAGAACGTCGTCGTCGACGGTGTGCCTGCCGGCGGTGAGGCGGACTTCGTCGAGCTGCGCCGTGTCGGCGACGTGCCCGCGTTCGAGTTCGAGCCCCGCGACCACCTCGAGATCGGTGAGATCCTCGACGCGATCGACATGGAACGTGGCGCGAAGGTGTCGGGCGCTCGCTTCTACTTCCTGCGCGGCATCGGTGCGCGCCTCGAGATCGCCCTCATGAACCTCGCGCTCGACAAGGCTCTGCAGAACGGCTTCGTCCCGCTGATCACGCCGACCCTCGTGCGGCCGGAGATCATGCAGGGCACCGGATTCCTCGGCGAGCACGCCGACGAGGTCTACCACCTCGACAAGGATGACGATCTCTACCTGGTCGGCACCAGCGAGGTGGCTCTCGCCGGATACCACAAGGACGAGATCCTCGATCTCGGCGAGGGAGCGCTGCGTTACGCCGGCTGGTCGACCTGCTACCGCCGCGAGGCGGGATCCCACGGCAAGGACACCCGCGGCATCATCCGGGTGCACCAGTTCAACAAGCTGGAGATGTTCGTCTACACCACGCCTGAGGATGCCGAGGCCGAGCACCTGCGCTTGGTCGCGCTGCAGGAGGAGATGCTGACCTCGCTGGGGCTCGCCTATCGCGTGATCGACGTCGCCGCCGGCGACCTCGGATCCAGCGCCGCACGCAAGTACGACATCGAGGCCTGGGTGCCCACGCAGGGTGCGTTCCGCGAGTTGACGTCGACCTCGAACTGCACGACCTACCAGGCCCGTCGCCTCGACATCCGCCACCGTCCCGAAGCCCAGGAGGGGCAGGCGGCGAAGACGCAGCCCGTCGCGACCCTGAACGGCACCCTCGCCACCACGCGCTGGATCGTCGCGTTGCTCGAGACGCACCAGCAGGCAGACGGCTCGGTGCGCGTGCCCGAGGTTCTGCGACCGTACCTCGGCGGCCTCGAGGTGCTGGAGCCTGCCGTTCGGCGTGCTCAGGGATCGAAAGCGTGAGCGCCTGGCTCGTCGGCCTCGACGTCGACGGCACGATCCTGCTGCAGGACGAGACGATGAGCCCCGGCGTGCCCGAGGCCGTCGCACGGCTGCGGGATGCCGGCCACGAGGTGACCATCGCCACGGGCCGCAGCTGGATGGCGACACGGCGCTACGTCGAGCAGCTCGAGCTGACGGCCGAGTTCGTGGTGTGCTCGAACGGCGCGGTCACCATGCGACGGGTCGGTGACGACTGGGAACGGTGGCACGTCGAGACCTTCGATCCCACGCCCGTGCTCGCCCTTCTGCGCGAGCGGCTGCCCGAGGCCAGGTACATGGTCGAGCTGGGCGACGGCAAGCGCCTGTACACCGAGCACCTGGACGACTGGACCCTCGACGGCGGCCGTCAGGTCGACTTCGACGAGCTCGCCGCTGAACCGGTCTCCCGCGTCGTGGTGGTGTCGCCGGGACACGATGAAGACGACTTCCACCGTCTCGTCGCGGATGCGGGCCTCAACGAGGTGTCGTACGCGATCGGCTGGACGGCCTGGCTCGACATCGCCCCTCAAGGCGTCGACAAGGGCACGGCGCTCGAACGGGTGCGCACCGAGCTCGGGTTCGAGCGAGGTCGGGTGCTCGTGGCCGGCGACGGCCGCAACGACATCGGCATGTTCGGGTGGGCGCTCGGGCTCGACGGGCGCGCGGTGGCGATGGGTCAGGCCCCCGACGAGGTGAAGGCCGCAGCGGGTGAGGTGACCGAAGATGTCGACGCGGGCGGCCTCGCGACGGCGCTGGACACGCTTCCAGCAGCCGCCCAGGTCAGCGCGGGAGAATAGAACTCGGCTAGACTCACGGCTTGTCGGCAGATTCGTCTGTCGGGAGGGTTGTCCGAGCGGCCGATGGAGCTGGTCTTGAAAACCAGTGGGCAGAGATGTCTCGTGGGTTCGAATCCCACACCCTCCGCTTCCTGAGCACGGTGTCCCCGCACCGGTACGCCGAACCGAAAGGCCCCGAGTGAGTCAGAACACCCGCCGCCGCACCGTCGCCCGCCACGGGCAGCAGAAGACCCCCGGTGCTGTCAGCCAGCTTCTGAAGTTCATCGCGATCGGACTCGCCGTCGTGCTCGTCAGCGGTTTCGGCGTGGCCGCGTACATCGTCTACGACCTCTCGAGCACGGTGTCGGCGAACGCCGTCGACCTCGACGGCCAGGAGGATCTGCCGCCGGACATCGGCGCGTACGAGGGCGGATTCAATCTGCTGCTCACCGGCGTCGACGCCTGCGAAGAGGAGTACGCACAGTACTTCGGCGATCGCTGCAGCGACGGGGAGTCCGAAGCCACGCTGAACGACGTGAACCTGCTCCTGCACGTCTCGGAGGAGCCCCGCCGCATCACCGTCGTGAGCTTCCCTCGCGACATGATGATCCCGATCCCGGAGTGCGAAGACCTCGAGGGCAACGTCCACTCGGCCATGAGCAAGCAGCAGCTGAACGTGGCCTACACCGACGGCGGCCTCAACTGCGTCGCGAAGACCATCACCGAGCTCACCGATCAGGAGGTGCAGTTCGCGGCATCCGTCACCTTCGGTGGCGTGATCGAGATCACGAACGCGATCGGCGGCGTCGAGGTCTGCCTCGCCTCGCCGATCAAGGACCGCCACACGAGTCTCGACCTCGCGGCCGGCAACCACGTCATCGAGGGTCTCACCGCCCTGCAGTTCCTGCGCACCCGGCACGGCGTCGGCGACGGCAGTGACCTCGGCCGTATCGGCAATCAGCAGCAGTACATGTCGAGTCTCGCCCGCAAGCTCATCAGCGGCGAGACGCTCGGCAACGTGCCGATGATGCTCAAGCTCGCGACGACCGGTCTCGACAACGTCGAGGCGAGCACGTCGCTCGCCGACCCGATGAAGATCGTGCAGATCGCGCTCGCGGTGAAGTCCGTGCCGTTCGAGGACATCGTCTTCCTGCAGTACCCGACGTTCACCGACCCCGACAACCCCAACCGGGTCGTGCCCGACAAGGAGTCGGCTACCACGATGTGGGACGCGATCAACGCGAACATGCAGCTGCAGGTCACGCACGAGAACACGGCGAACGACGGTGTGATCCTGCAGGACCCGAACACCGGCGCACCCGTGGAGACTCCGGCCGAAGGCACCCCCACCGAAGAGGTCCCGGATCCTGCTGCGACCACCCCGGGCGTCGTCGCGCTGCCGGACTCGATCAAGGGCAACTCGGCCGCGCAGCAGACCTGCTCCAACGGCCAGGTCGACGGCTGATCCCGAGCTCAGGCGCTCTCGGGCGGGTAGAGGACGTCGAGCAGCGACTCGACGATGCCCGGCATGTCGACCGAGCGATCGATCATCCACTGCAGCTGCAGGCCGTCCGCGACGGCCTGCACCACGCGGGCCGTGGTCTCGGGGTCGAGCACCGCGCGACGATCGATGTCGGTCTCGAAGCTCACAGCGATCGTCTCGCGGAGCCGTTCGCTGCGCTCCAGGAAGAAGTCGTGCGCGGGATGGGCCGGGTCCACCGCATCCACCGCGAGGCGTGAGAACAGCTCGACGACGCCGGGAGTCCGGGTGTTGCGGCGCACGACCTCGAGGAACACGGTCTTGGCCTCGCCGGGATCGAGCTGCTGCGGGTCTCTGCCCTCGTGCTCGTCGCGCTTGCGCAGCACCTCGGTGAGCAGTTCCTCCTTGGACCCGAAGTAGTGCAGCAGAGCGGCGGGGGTGACCCCGACGACCTCAGCGATCTGCTTGAGCGAGGCGTTCTGATAGCCCCGGGTCGCGATCACGTCGAGTGCGCTCTCGAGGATCTCCTCGCGTCTGGCGATGCCCTTCGCATATGAACCTCGTCGCGCCATGCATCGACCCTAATCCTGAACGGCGTTCGATGTTGTCACGACTCCCCCCCCTGTGGTCGGGGGAGGAGCACGGTCAGGCGGGGAGCACCAGCGTGCCGTTGCGCCGGTGCGGCAGCTGCGCGAGCGACTCGTCGCGCAGCGCCTCGGGCAGCAGCGACTGCGGGGCATCCTGGAACGCCAGCGGACGCAGGAACCGGCGGATCGCGGATGCGCCGACCGATGTGTGCAGCGAGGTCGTCGCGGGCCAGGGGCCTCCGTGCTGCTGCGACCAGGTCACCGCGACACCGGTGGGCCAGCCGGCGAAGAGCACGCGCCCCGCACGCTCCTGCAGCAGCTCGAGCGTCTCGACGGGGTCTTCGTCGGGCTCGGCGTGCAGCGTGGCGGTGAGGCTGCCCGGCACGACGGCGAGAGCCGCGTGCAGGTCGTCGTCGGAGTCGTAGCGCACGAGCAGGGTGACGGGGCCGAAGCACTCCTCGAGGAGCACCTCGGGCCGGTCGGCGACCGCGCGTGCGTCGGTGAGCAGCGCGACCGGCCGCACGCCGTCGACCTCGACGCCCTCGGCCACGACCTCGACGGACGGGTCGCCCTCGAGGTGCGCGAGTCCTGCGGGAAAGGCATCCGTGATGCGCTCGGTGAGCAGCGGACCCCCTGAGGCGCTCGGCACGTGTGCGGCGACGAGGTCTTCGAATCCCGATCCTGCCGGGACGAAAACCACGCCCGGCTTGGTGCAGAACTGCCCGACACCCAGCGTGAAGGATCCGACGAGGCTCTGTGCGAGCGCCTCGCCGCGGGCCGACACCGCGGGCCCGGTGATGACCACGGGATTGATGCTGCCGAGCTCGCCGTAGAAGGGGATGGGGTCGGGTCGCCCCGAGGCGAGGTCGAACAGTGCACGACCGCCTGAGACGGATCCGGTGAAGCCGGCGGCGCGGATGAGCGGATGCTGCACGAGCGCATTGCCCGCCTCGCGTCCCTCGACGAGGGAGAGGGATCCCGCGGGGGCGCCGGCCCCCTCGAGGGCTGTGGCGACGAGCTCGGCCGTGCGGACCGAGAGGCGCGGATGCCCCGAGTGCGCCTTCACGACGACCGGGTTGCCGGCCGCGAGCGCCGACGCCGTGTCGCCTCCCGCCACGGAGAACGCGAACGGGAAGTTCGATGCCGAGAAGACGGCCACGGGCCCGAGAGCGGTGAGCAGGCGACGAAGCTCCGGCCGCGGTGGCGTCGCCGAGGCGTCGGCGTCGTCGACCGTGAGCTCGAGGTACGAGCCCTCCTCGACGACCGCGGCGAACAGCCGCAGCTGTCCGCTGGTGCGTGCGACCTCGCCGGTGAGCCGGGGGACGCCGAGGCGTGTCTCCTCGTCGGCGATCGCGACGAGCTCGGCGACGTTCGCATCGAGCACGTCTGCGGCGGCGCGCAGCCAGCCCGCTCGGGTGGAGGCGGTGGAGCGTCGCCAGATCGGGGCAGCCGAGGCAGCGGCGTGGACGATCGCGTCGAGGTCTGCGGGGGAGGTGGTCACGAGGGTTCCTTTCCTGCGGTGAGCGCCGGGTCATCGGTGAGAACAGGAGCGAAGCGGATGCCGAGCCCCTGATGCTCGTTCTCGGTCAGATACCCGTCGGCGATCGTGACGGGCGTCGGGTCGGCCAGCGCGCCGAGCGCGCCGAAACCGGCATCCTCGACGTCTTCGACGAGAACCTCGTGCCGGGAATCCGGAAGTGCGAGCGCGAGTTGACCGGAGAGCTCGGGAAGAAGATGCGGGTGCAGGGCTGCGCCGTGCGCTGCGGCGAGCTCGGCGATGCGCAGGAACGGCGTGATGCCGCCGACCCGCACGATGTTGGGCTGCACGATCTGCGCGGCTCCCGCGCGGAGGAAATCCCCGAATCGGTGCACGGTGTGCAGGTTCTCGCCGACCGCGATGGGCACGTCGATCCGCCGGGCGAGCTCGGTGTGGCCGGCGAGGTCGTCGGCGCGCAGCGGTTCTTCGATCCACGCGAGGTCGAAACGCGAGAGGGCGTCGATCGACGCGGTCGCACGATCGAGGTCCCACCGCTGATTCGCGTCGATCATCAGCGCCCGATCCGGCCCGAGCAGTGCGCGCACGGCGGCGACCCGGTCGAGGTCCTCGGCGAGGTCGGGCTTCCCGACCTTGATCTTCACTCCCTCGAAACCCGCGTCGATCCAGCGCTGCACCTGGGCGAGCAGCTCGTCGAGCGAGTAGTGCAGGTTGACGCCCGACCCGTAGGCGCGCAGCCGCTGTCGGCGGCGTCCGAGCAGCTGTGACACCGACGTGCCTGCCGATCGCGCCTCGGCGTCCCAGAGTGCGAGGTCGAGCCCGGCGAGTGCGATCGTCGTGATGCCCCCACCGCCCGCCTCGTGCAGGTGCTCCCACAGGCCCTGCCAGCACTCACCGGGAACGGCGGAGCGGCCGACGGATGCCGGGGCGATGTCGTGTTCGAGCAGCGCATGGACCGCGGGCGCGCCGATCTGCGGGCTCCAGGAGAAGCCCCATCCCTCGCCGCCGTCGGAGCGGACGACATGGGTCGCGATGATGCCGACGGAGGTCACGTCGGCAGCCCACGGCCGCGTCAGCGGCACTCGCTGCAGACGCGTCGTCAGACTGCGGATGGTCGTCACAGCAGTGCGCGGCCCGCGGCGAGGATCTCGGCGAGACGCGCCTCCTGGGCGGGGGTCGGGTCGACGAGCGGTGCGCGCACCGAACCGACCGCGAGTCCTGCGAGGCGCAGCCCGGCCTTGATCAGCGAGACCCCGAAGCCGGGCGTCTCGTCGCGCAGCTCGACGAGGGGGCGGTAGAAGCCGTCGAGCAGGGCGAGGCGCCGCTCTTCATCGCCGTCGGCGTAGGCGCGGTAGTAGGCGTTGGCGATGTCCGGTGCCATGGCGAAGGCCGCCGAGGAGTATAGCGGCACCCCGATGCCCCGGTACGCGGCCTGCGTGAGCTCGGCAGTGAGCAGACCGTTGAAGAACGCGAAGTCGGTGCGCCCCTCCTCGGCGACCGCCCGGACGATCAGCTGCGTCGTGCCGATGTCGCCCGTGCCGTCTTTGAAGCCGACGACCCGGGGGTTCGCGACGAGTCGACGAACAGTGTCGACCGAGTACTGCGCGCTGCCGCGGTGGTAGACGATCACCGGCAGGTCTGCGGCCTCGGCGATCTGCTCGACGTAGGCCGCGAGGCCCGACTGGGTGCCGCCGACGAGGTATGGAGGCAGCACGAGCAGGCCGTCGGCGCCGGCATCCGCCGCGGATCGAGCGACCTCGATCGCGTGGCCCAGGGGTCCGCCGGCTCCGGCGATCACCGGCACGCGGCCGGCGACAGCGGTGACCGCGGTACGGGTCACCGCAGCGGCCTCGCTCGCCGACAGTGCGTGGAACTCGCCGGTCCCACAGGCGGGGAAGACACCGCCCGCGCCGGCCTCGACGCCGGTGGCGACGTGCGCCGCGAGCATCTCGTGGTCGATCGTCCCCTCGCTGGTGAACGGGGTGACGGGGAAGAACAGGATTCCATCGAAGTCCATGTCGAGCCTTTCAGGAGACGGATGCGGGGGCCTGCGCGGTGACGAGTTCATCGCGCCAGGTGCGGGCGGGGTGCCAGCCGAGCAGTCGAGCGGCTTTGGCGGAGGAGAAGGCGGGCGCAGTGCCGGTGAGCACCGACGCCGCACGCTCGGTGCCGGGATGGAACTGCGGCAGCAGCTCGCTCAAGGGGCGGCGGGCGAGGGCGTCATCGGCGCCGACGAAGAACACCTCGCCGTTGGGGATGTCGTCGAGCGCGGCCAGCAGCGTGTCTGCGAAGCTCGCGACGTCACGCGCATCGACGTAGTTGAACAGAGCGGGTGCCGACAGAGCCGGGTCGTCGAGGCGTTCGAGCACGGTGTGGCCCTGCTGGGTCGGCGCGCCCGCCCACTCCTCCGGGGCGATCACGTAGCAGGGACGGAACGAGGCGAAGCGCACGTCATCACCGGTCTGCCGCCGCAGCATGGCGACCGTCTGCTCGATCAGGAGCTTCGACAGCGCGTAGGCGTTCCACGGCTCCGTGGCTGATTCCTCGTCGAGGGGAAGACGGTCGGGCGCCCATCCGCGAGGAGCCCCGTAGCCGATGACGGTCGGGCTCGACGCCGCGACGATCCGGTGGATTCCGGCGCGCACCGCACCTCCGAGCACGGACTGGGCAAGGGACGCATTGGTGCGCAGGATGACGTCTTCGGGCGCTGAGAAGGGGACGGCGATCGCTGCGAGATGGATGAGCGCATCGGCGCCCGTGCCCGAGAGCGCCGAAGCCGTGGCATCCGCATCCGTGAGATCGAGAGAGAACTGCGTGATCCCTGGGCGTTCGAGATGCTCGCTCGGCGCGCGGTCGATCGACACGAGTTCGTGTCCGGCCTCTGCGAGACCGGTCACCAGAGACCGGCCGAGGCGACCGGACCCGCCGGTGACGGCGATCCTCATCTGCCCGACTCCAGGAGGGCGATGCCGAGCTCTGCGACCTTCACCGGGAGTCCCGTGTCGAGCGAGCGGTTGCCCGCGATGCCGACAGCGATCGAGCGGATGCCGTCGGTCCAGTCCGCCGGCCGCGCGAGCGGGTCGTCACCCGGACCTTCGAAGACATCGGACAGCAGCAGAGCATCGCCGCCACCGTGACCGCCGTCGCCGCTGACGATGGGCACCTCATAGGCCGCTTCCCAGTGCCGCTGTACGAGGATGCGCTCGCCTTCGGGCCGCAGCTCGGTCGCGCCGTCACCACCCGAGAGGCTGGGGTCGATGTGCGGGTGCAGGCCTTCGCCGGCGAGCACCGCACCGCGCTCGACGACCTCGAGCTCGACTCGGCCGAGCGTGCCGTTGACCGCCACGCGGTAGCCCTCCCACGGGGAGTGCGCGTTCAGCGAGTACGACAGCGTGGCACCCGAGGCGTAGTCGACGACGAGTGCGAGGTTGTCTTCGATGGTGATGCCCTCGCTGAACACGTCGAGATCGCGCACATATCCGTCGTGCTGCTCGGCCTCGAGGTAGAGCGCGGTCAGACGCTCGTCGGTGCGGAGGTCGAGCTCGAAGAGGTCGCCCCCGTCGTGGGTTCCTCGTGCCGGTCGCTCACCGAGGCCGCGGCTGGCCGCATTGTCGGCGCCGTAGAAGCGCAGGCCGCCCGATGCGTAGACGCGGGTCGGCTGCGAGCGGATCCACCAGTTGACGAGGTCGAAGTGATGGCTCGACTTGTGTACGAGCAGGCCGCCCGAGTTCTTCTTGTCCCGGTGCCAGCGGCGGAAGTAGTCGGCACCGTGGTTGGTGTCGAGCATCCACTGGAAGTCGATCGAGGTGACCTGCCCGATCGTGCCGTCCTGGATGATCTGGCGCAGCGCGCTGTTGCGGGGGGAGTAGCGGTAGTTGAAGGTCAGCACGACCTGGCGGCCGGTGCGCTCGACCGCCTCTTCGATGCGCGCGGCGCTCGCCGCGTCGATCGTGAGGGGCTTCTCGACGACGACGTCGGCGCCCGCCTCGAGAGATCGCACGATGAGCTCGGCGTGCAGATCGTCGCGCGAGCAGATGACGACCCGGTCGACGCGCTCGTCGCGGATCACCTGCTCGAGTTCATCAGGGGTCGCGAGGCGCGGAGCTGCGGCACCGGCGTCGACCGCGCGTGCGGAATGGAAGGCCGCGCGCACCGGGTTGGGCTCGACGATGGCGACCAGTTCGGCGCGGTCACGGTGTGTGCCGGTGATCGCATCGACATACATCTGTGCGCGGACTCCGGCACCGGCGAGGGCATAACGCAGACGGGACATCAAACTCTCCGAATCTCAGGAAACGTTTTCTCAGAGTAACAGGAACTGCGGCCCTCCGGAAGGTCGTCTTCGCGGACAGGGTCAGGTCGGGCGTGGACAGGAACCGGTTTCCCGACTACCTTGAGACGGATGAAACTCATCGACGATGTGAGCTCGTACCGCAACCCGATCATCGATGCCGATGTTCCCGACCCCGACGCCATCCGCGTCGGAGATCGCTTCTACCTCGTGGCATCGAGCTTTCATCGCGCCCCGGGGCTGCCGATCTTCGCGTCTGACGACCTGGTCACGTGGGAGCGCATCGGCTACGCGCTCGAGGGCTCGGTGCCGCAGGCGTGGTTCGCGCAGCCGCGGCACGGCGGCGGCGTGTGGGCGCCCTCGATCCGCCACCACGACGGGCTCTTCCACGTCGTCTACCCCGACCCCGACCAGGGCGTGTTCGTGGTCACCGCGGCCGACCCGGCAGGTCCCTGGTCCGAGCCGCATCTGCTGCTCCCCGGGCTCGGCATCATCGACCCGTGCCCGCTGTGGGACGACGACGGTCGCACGTATCTCGTGCACGGCTGGGCGCGCTCACGGGCCGGGCGCAAGAACATCGTCACCGTGATCGAGGTGGATGCCGAGCTGAGGAATCCGATCGGTTCGGCCGTCGACGTCATCGACGGCGATCTGCTCGACGGCTTCTCGACGCTCGAGGGCCCCAAGTTCTACACGCGCGAGGGGGAGTACTGGATCTTCGCCCCGGCCGGCGGTGTCGCCACCGGCTGGCAGACCGTGTTCCGCGCGCCGACGCCGTTCGGGCCGTACGAGCATCGCGTCACCCTCGCGCAGGGTGAGACGCCGGTGAACGGCCCTCATCAGGGGGCGTGGGTCGACGACGGCAGGGGTGGCGACTGGTTCCTGCACTTCCAAGACCGCGGTGTCTACGGCCGGGTGCTGCACCTGCAGCCGATGGCGTGGGGTTCCGACGGGTGGCCGGTGATGGGCGAGGCGGTGAGCGGCGGTGCCGCGCAGCCGGTGCTGCGGCATCCGACTCCTTTCGGCACGACGCCGGGCCCGAGTACGCTCGCTCGTTCCGACGATTTCGCCGACGGGCGCCCGAGCGGTCACTGGCAGTGGGAGGCGAGAGTCGAGCCGCAGACGGTGGTCGGCGAGGGGCCGGGCCTGGGTCTTCGGAGCAGCCCTGACGGCGGCAACGTGCGCACTCTGCCGCGGGTGCTCTCTCAGAACCTCTCAGGACAGCCGTGCGTCGCCGCTGTCGAGGTCGCGCTGCAGACCTCGGGCGCCCACGAGCGCGCCGGGATCGCCGTGCTCGGCAGAGACTATGCCTGGGCGGGAATGCGACGCACGGATGCCGGTGTCGAGGCCGTCGTCGCGGTGCGCAGCCGCGATGACCAGGCGGAGCGCGTGATCGCGACGATCCCGCTCGACGACGCTCGCATCCGGGTGGGCGTGACCGTCGACGCCGCCGCCCGCGTGCGGTTCACGCTCGGCGCGACCCCGGTCGATCCGCAGTTCACCGCGGTCGAGGGACACTGGGTCGGCGCGTCGCTGTCGCTGTTCGCCGCGGCCCCGTACGGCGCCCCCGAGGCGATCGGACGCTTCGCGGACTTCACGATCGACGCGCAGGAAAGCTGAGCATGGCCACCAGACGAGCACGCAGCGCCCCCACGCGCGAGACGACGATCAACGACATCGCCCGGGTGGCTGGGGTCTCCAAGGCGACCGTGTCGCGCGTGGCCAACGGCGTGAGCACCGTCAACGAAGAGATCGCGCAGCGGGTGCGCGCGGTGATCGACGAGCTCGGATACACGCCCAGCCAGACCGCCCGGTCGCTGTCACTCGGTTCCAGCCGCACGGTCGGTGTGCTGCTGCCCGACCTCGGCAACCCCATGTTCCACCAGGTCCTGCACGGCTTCAATCGTGCGGCGTCGCAGGACGGCTATCACGTGATCGTCACGGACGCGTTCGAAGACGCGGACGCCGAGGCCGAGCTCGCCAGAGACCTTCGCGACCGCACCGACGCCGTGGCGCTGTTCGCCCCTCGGATGCCGAGGGAGAGCCTGCTGCAGCTGCTGCCGCGCGTGGCACCGGTCGCGGTGTTCAACCGCACCACCGGCAAGAACGCCGGATCGGTGCTCATCGACTACCACGAGGGGATCATCCTGCTCGCGCGTCATCTGATGCGGCTCGGTCACCGCCGCATCGCGTTCCTCGCCGGCCCCGCCTACGCCCGTGCGAACTGGGAGCGCGAGCGCGGTCTCGACGAGCTGCGCGGCGCGGAATCCGACGTCGAGATCATCGATGTGCCGTGCGGCCACTCGTTCGAAGACGGCTACGACGTCTGGCCGGCACTGCGGGCGACCGGCGCGACGGCCGTGATCGCATACAACGACGTCGTGGCGCTCGGGCTTCTCGGTCGTCTCTCCGAAGAGGGGGTCTCGGTGCCGGGGGAGATCTCGGTCGCCGGATTCGACGACATCCCGTTCTCACGCTTCTCCTCTCCGTCTCTCACCACGATGACGTCGAGGCTGTCGGAGATCGGCGCGCGCATCTGGGAGGTGCTGCGCGCCGAGATGACAGATGATCCGATCCGCGAGCCCATCATGTTCTCGCCGGAGCTGGCGACCCGCGCCAGCACGAAGGCGATCTCATGAGCGTCGACCTGCTCGAGTCGGATCTCGGCGGCGTCCGCTATCACGACGGCGTCGACGTCGACCCGCTGCTGTCCCCTCGCCCGTACCTCACCGCCACCACGGCGAGCGGTGTCGCCGCGACCGCCGTCGGACCCGACGACCACCGGCATCATCTCGGCGCGAGTGTGGCGATCCCCGATGTCGACGGCACGACGTTCTGGGGCGGCCGCACCTTCGTGCGCGACGAGGGGTCGCGGATGCTGGCGAATCACGGCCGACAGGTGGAGCGATCACGCGAGGTCGGCCAGGGACGCGTCACGGAAGAGCTGGTCTGGGTCGGCCCCGACGAGACCCCGCTGCTCGACGAGCGGCGAACCATCGTCGCTCGCCCAGGCGTCGACGGGGTCGACGTGCTCTGGAGCACGGTGCTGACCGCCGCCCACGGCGCTGTCAGCATCGGCAGCCCACACACCAACGGCCGCGACGGTGCGTTCTACGGCGGTATCTTCTGGCGGGCGTCGTTCCTCACCGGTCGGGTGCGCTGCGCGGGCGGCGAAGGGGCGGAGACCGCACACGGCTCGCTTTCACCGTGGCTCGCCGTCGACGGGCCGGGCGTCTCGCTCGTCGCGACCACCTCGAACCACGACATGCCCTGGTTCGTCCGCGCCGACGGCTACGTCGGCTTCGGGCCCGGGGTGGCCGCCACCGGGCGCCGACTTCTCGACGCCGGCGAGGAGCTGCACCTCGACCTGCGCGTCGCGATCCTCGATCGCCCCCCTGTCGATCCGGCAGCCGTCGCACGTCGGCTGAGCGCCTGAGCGATGACCGACGATCTGCAGCACCTGCTCGAACGTGCGCACGCGGCCGACATCGCGATCCACTCGTTCGCGGTCAGCATCGACGGCGACGAGGTCGTGCGGGCCGGGGTGCCTCCGTGGGGACACGACGTGCCGCATCGGATGTACTCGGTGTCGAAGTCGATCACGGCCGTCGCGATCCTCCTGCTCGCCGAAGAGGGGCGTCTGAGCCTCGACGACCCGATCGTCGACCATTTTCCGGAGATGGGTCCGGTGCACCCATGGCTCGGCGCCACCCGCATCGACGACATGCTCGCGATGACGGGACCGCACAGTCGCACCACCTACGTCGCCGATGGCGACGGATGGCTCGAGTCGTACTTCCGGGTGCCGCCGACCCATCGCCCCGGCACGCTGTTCACCTACGACACCAGTGCGAGCTACGTGCTCAGCGCGCTGGTCGAACGGCTGTCGGGAATGCCGATGCTCGACTACCTGCGGCCCCGGCTGCTGGATCCGCTCGGGGTGGGGAGCACCATGAGGTTCCTCACCGGACCCGAGGGGATCAGCCACGGCGGTTCGGGGCTGATCGCCGCGCCGGGAGACATGCTGCGGATCGCGGAGGCCGTGAACGGCACGGTCGAGGTGCTGCCGGCATCCGTTCGGACGAGACTGCTCGAACGCCGCAGCACCCCGGCGACGCAGACCTGGGGTGCGGCACTGCGCCACGGGTACGGGCGCCAGGTGTGGCTGCCCGATGACGGATGCTGGCTGATGTTCGGCCTGGGCGGTCAGCTGGTCTACGGAGACCCGTCGCGCCGGATCGCCGCGGTGGTCACCGCCGACACGACGACCCTGGCGAGCGGCGATCAGCGCCTCGTCGACCTGCTCCTGCCGGCGCTCGGACTCGACGTCGGCGCCGGCGTCGGCGCCGGAGTGCAGCTGCGCGCGCCGACGCCCTCGCACGATCCGGCGTCGGCGCATGCGGTGCGGGGCATCTGCACTCTGGTGTCCGGCGAGGGAGCCCCGCAGCGACTCGCCGTCGAGCTCGACGGCGGCGGTGGAGTGATCGAGGTCGCCGGGTCGACTCTGCGGTTCGACACCGCGCACCCGAGCGTGACCACGCTGCCGCTCGGCGATGCGGTCGTGACAGCCGGCTGGTCATCGCCCGGCGTGCTCGACGTGCGGGTGAGCGCGGCCGCCGCCGACATCGCATCGGTCCGTCTGCGACTGGTCGCCACCGACGATGGCATCCTCACCGTCATGTCGCAGGGGTTCGGGCCCGAGATCGGACCCGAATGGACCTGGCGCGGCAGCTATCTGGCTCCGTGATCACAAGAGGCTCGATCCCGTCCGGGATCGAGCCTCACGCGAAGTCGAGGTCAGCCCTTGACCGAGCCGATCAGAGCGCCCTTGACGAAGTAGCGCTGTACGAAGGGGTAGACGAGCAGCATCGGCAGGGTGGCGACGAAGATGACGGCCATCCGCACCGACTGAGCGGGCGGCACGACCTCGACTGCCGCGCCGTCGGCGTTCATGCCGCTGGCCACGATCACGATCTGGCGGAGCAGCACCTGCATCGGCCACAGCTCGGAGCTGTTGATGTAGAGGATCGCGCTCTGGTAGGTGTTCCAGTAGTAGACGGCGTAGAAGAGTCCGATGGTCGCGATCGAGGCCAGCGAGAGCGGCAGCACGATGCGCCAGAACACGCCGAGCTCGCTGCATCCGTCGATGCGTGCCGCCTCTTCGAGACTCTCCGGGATGCCCTGGAAGAAGCTGCGCATGATCACGAAGTTGAACGCGTTGATCGCCACCGGGATGATCAGCGACCACAGCGAGTCGATCAGGCCGAGGTTCTTCACGACGATGAACGTCGGGATCATGCCGCCCGAGAACAGCATCGTGAACAGCACCAGGAAGTTGATCACCCGGCGGCCCTTCAGATGCTTCTTCGACAGGGCGTACGCCATGAACGCCGTCAGGATGAGGCTGATGAGCGTGCCGCCGATCGTGACGATGGCGGAGACCCCGAGAGCGCGGAAGATCGTCGGGGTCGAGAGGATGTACCGATATGCGTCGAGGCTGAAGGTCTCGGGCCACAGGATGAACGGTCGCGTCGCGAGCTCACCCGGCGTCGCCAGCGAACTCGCCAGCACGTTCACGAAGGGCAGCAGACAGGCCAGGGCGAACGCCGTGAGGATCACGGCGTTGACGACCATGAAGACGCGGCGGCCGGGCGTGACCGATCGGCGCTTGCGCGCAGCCTCGCGTACGCGGATCGGAACGGTGGCGTCGTCGACGCGGGGCAGGGTGCTGGTCATGACGAACTCCGAGGGGTTGCGGGGCGCACAGCGAACAGTGCGGCGGAGACGAGGAAGAGGAAGGCGACCGGATACAGCACGAACTGCGTGCCGAACAGGCAGGCGAGTCCCGCGGCGAGGAAGCACAGGCCGGTCGCACGGCGGCGGGGACGCAGCCGGGCGAAGAAGAAGCCGATCGCGGTGCACAGCGCCACCACGATGAACGAGAACCCGAACCACGCGGCCATCGTGTTGAGCACGACGTGGGCGTCGGCATCGGCCAGGTCGAGGCCCGCGGCGCGGAGGGCGGGCACGATCGTCGATCGGAGGGTCGCGTCGTCGCTTCGAGTGATCACCAGCGCGAAGCCGCCCTGCAGCACGGCGGATGCGGCCATGCCGATGCCGGCGACGATGAGCTCGGCTCGGCGCCGGAACGGAGGGGTCATGGTCTCGGCCTCCCGGACCGCCGTGGCCGTCATCGTGCGAGCTCCACGGTGTCGTCGACGAGCAGGTCCGGGCCGACCACTCCGTCGAGGCGCAGACCCGAGATACGCAGTCCGGTGGCGAACTGCGCGTGGATACCCGCCGAGGCCATGGCCGGAACCCCGTCAGCCATCGCCGGGACGGCGGGCTCGGCATCCGGCGCGAACGAGATGCTCACGTGGTCGAGGGAGACATCGTCGAGCGGCGCCTCCGGCAGGCCGCAGATGAAAGCGGCGCACGACTGCACGTTCGTCGCAGTGATGTGCGACAGATGGATGCCGCGGAACCGCGGGGTTCCCGCGTCGACCGGCTGGGGCGTGCGATCCGACACGATCGGCAGCTTGCCGTCGGGGCCGCAGAAGTAGAAGGGGTTGATGACCAGCGGGCACATGACCCGGTCCATCACGATGTTCGACACGCGCACGTCGGCGACGGTGCCGCCGCGACCGCGCCGCGACTTGATGCGGATGCCCCGGTCGGTGCCCTGGAAGACGCAGTTCGAGATGACGACGCCGCGCACGCCGCCCGACATCTCGCTGCCGATCACGACGCCGCCGTGGCCGTGGATCATCGTGCAGTTCGTGATCGCGATGTTCTCGCACGGCACGCGATCGGGTGATCCCTCACTGCCGGCCTTGATCGCGATGCAGTCGTCGCCCACGTCGATGTGGCAGTCGCTGATGCGCACGTTCCGGCACGACTCGGGGTCGATGCCGTCGGTGTTGGGGGAGTCGGGCGGGTTGATGATGCGGATGCCCGTGATCCGCACGTCGTCGCTGAGCAGCGGATGCACGGTCCAGGCGGGGGAGTCCCGCAGCGTCACACCCGCGATCTCGACCCGTGAGCATCCGTGCAGGCCGATCAGGGTGGGACGCGGGTGCGCCAGAGCCCCGGCACGGAACGCGGCCCACCACCAGGCGCCGCCGCCGTCGATCTCGCCGCGGCCGGTGATCGCGACGTCGACGGCATCCTTGGCGTAGATGCACGGGGAGTGGATGGTCGTCGCCGCACCCTCCCAGCGTGCGGCGACCGGCGGGTAGAGGGCGGGGTCGGCCACGAATCGCAGCACGGCCCCCGCCTCGAGGTGGAGCTCCACCCGGGAACGCAGGCGCAGGGCACCGGTCTCGTGCACACCGGGAGTGACGCTCACACGGCCGCCACCCGCGGCGGCTGCCCGATCGATGGCCTCCTGAAGCGCGCGCGTGGTGCGCACGACACTGCTCTCGCTGCTCTGCACCTGCGTTCCGTTCATGTCACTTGCTCTCGGCGTACGAGGCGGTGAACTCCTCGATCATGGTGTCGAGTCCCTGGCTGCCGAGCTTGTCGATCGCGGCCTCGTAGCCGTCCATGTCGATCTGGCCGACCATGTACTTGTTGTACGCGTCGTTCGCGGCCTGCTGGATCGTCGACCAGCTCTGATCGAACGCCGCCGAAGACAGGGGCTGCGTCGGATCGACGATGGCGAACTCGGCGTTCTCGGCGATCTTCTCGTTGCCCTCGTCGACATAGGGTGCGGAGCTCTTGAACGTCGTGACGATGTCAGACGGACGCGACGAGTTGTAGGGCTGCACGTCCTGCTCCCACTTGGCCTGATCGGTGATCGAGACGACGCCGTCGCCGTCGACCGAGTAGTGCTCGCCCTCGATGCCGTTCGTCATCAGTGCGAACGCCTCTTCGTCGAGCAGCTTGTCGATGAACGCGAGGATCGACCTCAGCTCCGTCTCGTCCTTGACCTGCGTGGTCGACAGCGCCAACCATCCGCCGAAGCCGCCGCCCGTGTCCGAGAGGGTGCGACGCGGCACGTCTTCGAAGGTCATGTCGTTGACGAGGGCCCATGCCATGGGAGTGTTCGGGTCGGCGCTCAGGGCGAGGTTCATGTAGTTCTTCGCCTCGAACAGACCCGTCACGACGATTCCGCCCTTGCCCTGTGCGATCGCGTCCTGCTGATTCTGCTTCTGCATCGTCACGAACTCGCCGTTCACCGCGCCCTGTTCGTACAGGCCCCGGTACCACTCCATCGCCTGCTTGAACTCGTCGGTCTGGAAGGACGGGACGACCTCGTCATCATCCGTGACCGCCCAGTTGTTCCCTGCGCCGAAGTGACCTGCCAGCGACTTGAAGCCGAGCTTGAAGCTCTCGAGCCGGTCGATGAAGCCGGTGGTGTCGTTCTGGCCGTTGCCGTCGGGATCCTGCGTCGCGAACGCCACCGCGACCTCGCTGAGCTCCTCGATGGTGTGCGGCGTCTCGAGGCCGAGGTTGTCGAGCCAGTCCTGGCGGATCAGCACTCCGTAGCGGGCCTTCGGCTTCTGGAACGGCACGCCGTACAGGTGGCCGTCGACGCGGGCCGAGGCGATGGTCTGCTCGTCGATCTGCGACAGGTTGGGGAACTCCTCCAGATACTCCTCGACGTCCCAGAACTGACCGGACTTGAGCGCCTGGCGCACCGAGGTGTTGGTGGTGTTCGTGATCGAGGTGATGTCGGCGAGCGTGTCAGAGGCGAGCGCCGCGTTGATCTTCTCGTCCTTCGACGCATCGGGCACCCACTGGAAGTTGAGCTCCGTGCCGGTGTACTCCTCGAGCGCGGTCTGGATCGGACCGTCCGACTCCGGCGTCGTGGGCGTGTGGAGCATCGTCATCCAGGTGACGCTCTCGGCGGGCTCGGCATCGCCTCCGCCGCCTCCCGTCGCTTCGCCCGACGAGCCGCACGCGGTGAGCGCGAGTGCTGCGACGGTGACGGAAGCGACGACGATTCCGAGCCTGGAGTGATTCCTCATTGTGATCTTCCTCTCGCAAGGTGCAGACGGGCCGGCGAGGTCTCGCGCGGCGTGGGGGGTGAGGTCGGTGTCTCTTCGGCGGCGAGCCGGCCGAAGACGGTGCGGGTGACGGCGCCGATCGCGGCGGCGGGGATGCCGATGCCGAAGAGCACGAGGATCGGCAGGGCGAAGGAGGCGAGCAGCCACACGACCGCGACGACGGCGGCGGTGGCGACGATCGTCCAGTGCAGCGAGCCGAGACCGATCAGCAGCGCGGCGGCGATCTGACGGTGGATGCCGCGGATGTCGGTGGCCGCCATCACCGGGAACACGTACGCGGCGATGATGCCGATCACGACGAGCGCCACGACGTTGACGAACTGCAGCAGCCAGCTGGCGCCGGTGAAGATGTTGGTCACGACGATCGCACTGGCGGCGAGGAGGATGCCGCCCATCGCTGTGGTCGGCCAGTAGTGCGCACGCATGTGCCCGATGAACGCGGCCGTGACAGGAGGGGTCTCGCCCCGGCGGAACCAGCCGTCGATGTACGCGGCGACCGCGTACGAGGCGGGTCCGACGCCGAACACGACGAGTCCGAGCGCGGTCGCGGCGACCCAGAGGAGGTTCAGGTACGCCACCCGATAGACGGCCCGGAGGAACAGGTTCAGGCGCATGAACGCCTCGTACGAGAACATCAGTACACCCCTTCCTCGCCGAGCTTCTTCGCGAGCTTGTTGGCGCCGATGACGAGGATGAGCCCCACGAGGCCCTTGAACAGGCCGACGGCGGTCGCGTAGCTGAGCTGGCCGTTCTGGATGCCGGCGGTGTACACGTAGGTGTCGAAGATCTCACCGACCTCGCGGTTGAGCGAGTTCAGCATCAGGAACATGTGCTCGAATCCGAGCTCGAGGAAGTCGCCGATCGCGAGGATGAACATCACGATGATCGTCGGGCGGATCGCCGGGAGCGTGATGTGCCAGGTCTGCAGCCAGCGTCCGGCGCCGTCGAGCTCGGCAGCCTCGTAGAGCTCCATGTCGACGCCGGTCATCGCGGCGAGGTAGATGATCGTGCCCCAGCCGGCGGTCTTCCAGATCTCCTGGATCGTGTACAGCGGTCGCAGCCAGTCGGGATCGGTCAGGAACGGCACCGACTGCATGCCCCAGGATTCCAGCAGCCTGTTGATGCTGCCGCCGTCGGTGGTGAGCAGCACGTAGAAGAGCGAGACGACGATGACCCACGACATGAAGTGCGGCAGATAGATGACCGTCTGGATGCTGCGCTGGAACAGCTTCGAGCGCAGTTCGTTCAGCAGCAGCGCGAGGATGATCGGCACCGGGAACGCGAAGATGAGCAGGAGCAGCGAAACGGTCACCGTGTTGACCAGCAGCATCACGAAGGTGCTCTCGCTGAAGAACCGGATGAAGTGCTCGAAACCGACCCAGGGGCTGCCCGCGATGCCACGGAACGGCGAGTAGTCCTGGAAGGCGATGACGAGGCCGCCCATCGGCACGTACTTGAAGACGATGAAGTACGCGATGCCGGGGATGGCCATGAGATAGAGCGCCCGCTGGCGCCAGATGCTCTGCCACCACGGGCGTTTCCGGTACGTGGCTGGTGCGTGCCCTGCCGTCGCGTCAACGCTCACCATCGGTGCGCCTTCCTGTTCTCGTCATCGAGGTCGGGTGGGGGAGAACGAGAGAAAGCGTTTCCCCGAGTAACCGGTTTCCCGAGATTAGCATGGGTGGCGGGAGTGGACAACAGGCAGTTCTGTGCGATCGTGCTGCCGTGTTCGCGGCGGCGCTTCGCCGAGCCGCGGGCCCCGTGGAACGGTCCCGGGGCTCAGGCCCTGACGGGGCCGGTGCTCGCGCGAACGACGACCTTCGGCGTGAATGTCGCCGACGCGACGGGGTCGCCGCCGGTCAGCAGGGCGTGCATCGCCCCCCAGGCCAGGCGTCCGATCTCGGCGGCCGGCACGGTCGCCGTCGTGAGCGGGGGCGTGGTGTACGCCGCGAACGGGATGTCGTCGAAGCCTGCGATCGAGAGATCCTCGGGCACCCGCAGACCCCGCGTCGTCACCGCGGACAGCAGACCCATCGCGACCAGGTCGTTGAACGCCAGCACAGCGGTCGCGCCGCTCTCGACGACGGCGTCGGCTGCCGCGGCGCCGCTGTCGAAGTCGACGCCGGCGGGGATCTCGACGAACTCGAGATCGCCGTTCCGTTGCGCATCGGCGATCGCCCGCGCGCGGGCCGCGCCCGATGCACTGGCCACGACTCCCGAGAGGAAGGCGATGCGCCGATGCCCGAGGTCGCGCAGGTGCGCGATCAGTTCGGTCATGGCGGCCCCGTAGTCGGCGGCCACGGTCGGCACATCGGCCTGCGGCGGGCGGTTGATCACGACGGCGGGCGCGACCGTCGGCAGCAGTGCCGAAAGATCGCTCTGCGGCAGGCGCGGGGCGCAGAGGATCACTCCGTCGGTGCGACGCCGAGTGGTCGTGGCGAGCGCGACCTCATCGCCGACCTGCTCGGCGGTGTCCGAGATGAGCACGTGGTATCCGTCGGCCGCGGCCGCCCGGCTGAGTCCGTGCAGGATGGCCTGGAACGTGGGGTTCGCGAGATCGGGGATCATGACCGACACCGTCTGCGTCTGCCCGAGCACGAGGCTGCGAGCGAGGGGGTTGGCCGTGTAGCCGAGCTCGGCTGCCGCGGCACGCACTCGTTCGACGAGAACAGGGTCGACAGTCGGGTTGCCGTTCATCGCGCGCGAGACCGTCGAGAGAGAGACCCCGGCGAGCTTCGCGACGTCGGTGATGCCTGCACGGGTGGAGCGTGTCATCAGGATCCCCTCTTCCGCGAATGACGGCGGATGTGGTCATATGTGAGAAAACGTTTGCTAGGAGTTCGCATGGTCGGGTCGCATAAGGATCGTATCGAGAAGCAGGACAGAGTTGCCGGAGTGCGCCGGGGTGCCGGGGCGCCGATCCTGATGACTTCTCACGAGGCGGTGTCGTGGTACCTCGAGGGGGTGCGCACGCATGTGTCGCTCGCGGGCCCGCCGGTGCTGGCGGTGCGGGCGGATTCCGACGGCGACACGCTCTTCGTGGCGGACAACGAGGCGGATCGACTCATCGCCGAGGAGCTGCTGCCGTCGGACGTCGATCGCCTCGTGCGGGTGCCGTGGTGGACTCCGCCGGCGGTCGCAGCGGCGGAGGACCCGGGGTCGGCATCGGCTGTCGGTGAGGCGGCGGTGGCCGCGGAGCTGCGCGCGGCACGGGCTCGGATGCTGCCGGCCGAGACCTCTCGCTACCGCGCGCTCGGGAGCGACGTCGCCCGCACCCTGACGGATGCCCTGGCGAGCGGCATCGGGCCGAGTCGCATCGGTCCGGAGAGCAGCGAGTGGGACGCGGCATCCGTCGTCGCGAGCGGACTCGTGTCGCGTGGCATCGATCCGCTGGTCGTGCTGGTGACGGGCGCGGCGCGGGTGTCGTATCGGCATCCGCTGCCCACTCACGCGCGGCTGGGCGAGCGGGCCATGATCGTGGTGTGCGGGCGCAGGGACGGCCTGATCGCGAACGCCACACGCTGGATCGGCGACGGCGTCGACGACGAGCCGATTCTCGCCGTGGAGCGCGCGTTCCTCGACGCCTCGGCGCCCGGAGTCCGACTCGACGAGGCGTTCGCCGCCGGATGCGCCGCCTACGAGCGCTTCGGCTTCGACTCCCGGGAGTGGCAGCGGCATCACCAGGGCGGTCCGGCAGGCTATGCGGGACGGGATCCCCGGGCCACCGCATCCACCCGCGATCTGCTGGTCGAGAACCAGGCGTTCGCCTGGAACCCGTCCGCGCCCGGGCTCAAGGTCGAGGACACTATGCTGCGCACCGCAGGCGGCTGGGAGGTGCTCACGGTCGATGACCGCTGGCCCTCCGTCGAGTACGAGGGTCTGCGGCGCCCCCTCGCGCGCGGGTACTGAGCCCCGGGCGAAGGACGGTACCGGGATACGGGTCCGGGTCAGACCGCGAAAGCCGCCCCGACTTCGCTGAACAGCGCGCCCGAGCGGGCGGCCCGTTCGACGGTCTCTGTGATGCCCGCGATCGTGGCCAGCGGTGCCTCCCGGTCGACCAGGACGGTGATCTCGGATGCGGGTACGAGTTTCGGACGCGGGGCGCGGCGCACGGCCTCGAGCACCGTCATGAATGCTCCGGCCTCGACCAGCGGGGCCGACAGCGGGATGGCGTGCTCGCGGTGGTCGAGCAGCTGTTCGACGAGATCGGTGC
Source organism: Microbacterium sp. AC145 (assembly GCF_979258505.1). Classification (NCBI taxonomy): domain Bacteria; kingdom Bacillati; phylum Actinomycetota; class Actinomycetes; order Micrococcales; family Microbacteriaceae; genus Microbacterium; species Microbacterium sp. AC145. Next base: position 2,568,823 of record NZ_OZ409859.1, on the reverse strand, counting down.
GGCCCGTGTGCACGACCCGTCCGTCCGGGTAGGTCAGGTCGTCGGATGTGTATGCGAACAGCACGTCGGCGTCGCTCGTTCGCACCTCGATCAGCGGGGCCGTCTGCTCGGGGCTCGCGAGCGTCAGGGCGGCAGTGACACGGCGTCCGTCTCGCAGGGTGACCCGAACGCTCGAGGTGTCGTCGGCCTCGATCTCGTTGGCGCGGAACAGCTCGAGCTCGATGCGCTCGACGTCTTCGCGACGGCGCGCTCCCGCGATGCGCAGTGCTGTGGCCACGGCGTGTGCGAGCGGGTTGGTGACGACGCCGTCGACGATGGGGATGCCGTCGAGCAGGCGCTTGCCCGCCCATGCCGAACGCGACCAGTACGCGGTGTCCCGCGACCAGGTCGCCCAGGTCGCGACCGAGGTCGGCGTGCCGAGGGCGGCGAGATCGTCGAGGGCGTGCGATCCGAAGCTCTGGAAGCCGATCTGCACGCTGCGCCCCGCGGTCTGCTCGGCGGCGAGCAGTTCGAGGAACTGCGACATCGTCGCGACGGGAGGCTTCTCGAGGTAGACGTCGGCACCGGCGGCGAGCGCCGCGAGCGCGAGGGAGTGGTGCGTGCCGGTGGGGGTCGCGATGATCACGACGTCGGGGCGCAGGCCGGCGGCGAGGGCGGCATCCAGGCTCGGGTATGCGGGAGCATCCGATCCGAATCCCTCTGCAGGCGCCCCTGCGGGGTCGGCGACGGCGATGAGTCGTGCGCGGTCGGACAGCCGCTCGAGGGTGCGCAGATGCGAGGCGCCGAATCCGCGAGCGCCGACGAGCAGTACGTCATGGATCATCGTGTCCGCCTTCCGGTTGTCTTTCCATCGTAGAGGAAAGCGCTTACCGACGGAAGGATGGACGTCGGTGATGAGCCGACGTCCTCCCGGTCCGGTGCAGATGGCTGCCGAAAACGCGGATGGAGGCCGAGAAAGGGTGTTCTCGGCATCCATCCGTGATCCGGGCAGCCATCTGGGCAGACCGGTGAGCGCGGACGACGATCAGCCTCCGGTCGAGCGCCGCACGATCAGCTCGGGAGGGAACACGGTCTGCCGGGGGATGTTCTCGGGGTCGGCCGCCTCTTCGAGCACGATGCGCAGCGCGGTGCGGCCGATCATGCGGCTGGGCTGGCGGATCGATGACAGCGGCACGGCGGCGGCCGCGGCGAACGGGTTGTCGTCGAACCCGATCAGCGCGATCTCGTCGGGCACGAGCACGCGTCCGCCCGATACGAGCGACTGCAGCAGGCCGAGCGCCAGCAGATCGTTGGCGGCGAACAGAGCATCCGGCCACTCGCGGCGAGGCCGGGTGAGCAGGCGGGTTCCCGCAGCGACGCCCTCTTCGACGGTCATGGCGCCGGTGGGCACGACCTCGAGATCGACATGGACGGATGCGTTCTCGGCGGCGGCGCGGGCTCCGGCGAGACGATCGGTGACCTGGCGGATGTCGAACGGGCCGCCCACGAACGCGATGCGCCGCCGCCCTCCCTCGATCAGGTGCTCGACCGCGAGCCGACCGCCGGCGACGCTGTCGACCGAGACCGAGGAGAAGCCGCTGTCGGCGCTGAACCGGTCGACGAGCACGGTGGCGATGCCGCTGGCGCGGAATCTGCGCAACTGTGTCATCACATCGCCGTAGGGAGCGATGAGCAGGCCGCGAACCTGCTGCTCGCGAAACAGGTCGAGGTAGACCTTCTCGCGCGAAGGGTCGTCGTCGGTGTTGCCGTAGAGGATCGCGATGCCGTGGCTCGACGCCTCATCCTCCGCGCCGCGCACCACGTCGTTGTAGAACGGGTTCTGTCCGTCGAGCACCACGAACCCGACGGTCGTGCTCACGCCGGCTCTGAGCTTGCGGGCAGCGTCATTGCGTACGTATCCGAGCTCGTCGATGGCCTTCGTCACGCGTTCGACCGAGTCGCTGGAGACCTCGTCGGGGCGGTTCAGGACGTTCGAGACGGTGCCGACGGAGACGCCGGCGAGGACGGCGACATCGCGGATGCTGACCGGCATTCTGCTGTCCTCTCGTCCTCGGGCGGATCACGCTTCGGCATCAGGGGTTGACCTGGGACCGGCATCACATACACTAGCCTGAAACGAGCTTGAATCGATTCAGGTAAGTTCATTCCGATCATCATCCCCCTCAACGGAGAGGAAAGCCAGTGGTAGACGCAGCCTCCGCCCGCAGCGCTCCCCCCACCGCGCTCGAGCTGCACCGGGTCGTGAAGTCGTTCGGCCCCGTCGTCGCACTCCGCTCCGGCAGTCTGACGCTCCGCCCCGGTTCCATCCACGCCCTCATCGGCGAGAACGGTGCGGGCAAGTCGACCCTCGTGAAGATCATGGCCGGTCTCTACCGCCGCGATTCCGGCGACTTCCGCCTGCACGGCGAAGACGTCGACTTCACCAGCACGGCCCAGTCGAAGGCCGCCGGCATCGCGGTCATCTACCAGGAGCCGACGCTGTTCCCCGATCTCTCGGTCACGGAGAACATCTTCATGGGTCGCCAGCCCACCGGCTTCCTCGGCCGCATCGATCGCAAGGCGATGCGCACCGAGGTCGACCAGATCTTCCGGCGCCTGGGCGTGACGCTCGACCCCGACCGCATCACCGAAGGTCTGTCGATCGCCGACCAGCAGATCATCGAGATCGCCAAAGCGATCTCGCTCGACGCGAGCGTGCTGATCATGGACGAGCCGACCGCCGCACTCAGCGGCGTCGAGGTCGACCGGCTGTTCGCGGTCGCCCGGAGCCTGCGCGACGAGGGCCGCGCGATCCTCTTCATCTCGCACCGCTTCGACGAGGTCTTCGATCTGTGCGACACGGTCACGGTCATGCGCGACGGGGCATACATCGACACCACCGCCATCGCCGAGACGACGGTCGATGACCTCGTGCGGCAGATGGTCGGCCGCGATGTCACCGAGCTGTTCCCCAAGCAGGTGGCCGCGATCGGCGAACCGCTGCTCGAGGTCACAGGACTCACCCGCCCCGGCGTCTTCCACGACATCTCGTTCACCGTGCGCGCGGGCGAGATCGTCGCGTTGGCCGGCCTCGTCGGTGCCGGTCGCAGCGAGGTCGCCAGAGCCGTCTTCGGCGTCGACCCGTACGACGCGGGAGAGGTGCGGATGCTCGGCACGGGCGTCGCCCGTCGCAACCCGTCCGCGGCGATGCGCAGCGGACTCGCACTGGTGCCCGAGGACCGGCGCAAGCAGGGCCTCGTCATCGACGCCGGCGTCGGGGGAACATCACCCTCGCGATCCGTCGACGCCTCGCGAAGTGGGGCCTGATCACCAGCGGCATCGAGAACCGAGCGGCGAAGGAATGGGCATCGCGCCTCGAGGTCAAGACGCACGCGCTCGACACCGTGGCATCCACGCTCTCGGGCGGGAACCAGCAGAAGGTCGTGCTGGCCAAATGGCTGGCCACCGACCCGCGCGTGCTGATCATCGACGAGCCGACCCGCGGCATCGACGTCGGCACGAAGTCCGAGGTGCACCGGCTGCTGTCGCAGCTGGCGGGTGAGGGGATGGGGATCCTGATGATCTCGTCCGAGCTGCCCGAGGTCCTCGGCATGGCCGACCGAGTGCTCGTCATGCGCGAAGGCCGCATCACCGCGGAGATCTCCCGCGACGACGCCACCAGCGAGAACGTCATGTTCGCCGCCACCCACTCATCGGAGCTGCACGCATGAGCGCCACCACCACAGCATTCGCACCCGCAGCGGCCAAGAAGTCGTTCGGTGGGGTCGGCCGGGCGCGCGAGTTCGGCATCCTGGCGGCGCTCCTGCTCGTAGTGATCGCCGCCACCGCCAAGAACCCGAACTTCCTGTTCAGCTCCGACGGCTGGCGCGACCTGCTGCTGACACCGTCGATCCTCATGCTCGTCGCCGTCGGCCAGGCGATCGTCATCATCACCCGCAACGTCGACCTCTCAGTCGGATCGGTGATGGGGCTGACGGCGTATCTGACCGGGCGCCTGTTCGTCGATGTGCCCGGCATCCCGATCGTGCTCGTCGTCATCGCGGCCGTGCTGCTCGGCGCCTTCCTCGGCCTCGTCAACGGCGCGCTGGTCGCGTTCGCGAAGGTGCCGGCGATGGTGATCACGCTCGGCACGCTGTATGCCTACCGCGGCATCAACGTGCTGTGGACCGGCAGCGATCGCATCAACGCCTCCGACATGCCCAAGGACTTCCTCGCGCTCGGCACACAGCAGATCCTCTTCATCCCGGTGCTCTCGATCATCGCGGTGATCGTGCTCGCCCTCGCCGCCTGGTATCTGCGCAACACCCGCGGCGGCCGCGAGTACTACGCGATCGGATCCGACCCCTCGGCTGCAGAGCTCTACGGACTCAAGGTCACCCGTCGGGTGCTCTCGGCATTCGTCCTCTCGGGTGCGCTCGCAGGGCTCGCCGGCGTCTTCTACGCCGCGCGGTACGGGTCGATCAGCTCGCAGGCCGGCAGCGGCTGGGAGCTGGATGCGGTCGGCGCCGCCGTCATCGGCGGCATCGCGATCACGGGTGGTGTCGGCACCGTCTGGGGTGCGGCGATCGGCGCGATGCTCCTCATGACCATCAACCGCGCGCTGCCGATTCTCGGCATCCCGGACTTCTGGCAGCGCGCCGTCGTCGGCGTGCTCATCATCGGGGCCATCGTGCTCGACCGGGTGCTCGCGGTCAGACAGAGACGCCAGCTCATCGAGGCGAGGGACGAATCATGACCATGACAACGACGACCACGTCGACGCGCGTCATCCGCGATTACGACCGTCCGCTCTGGCGGCGCATCTTCATCAACCGTGAGTTCGCGATCATCGCCCTCCTGGTGCTCGTGACGGTCGTCGCCGCGGCATCGATCCGTGGGTTCGCGCAGCCGATCACCGCGAACTATCTGCTGCTCGACGTCGCACCGATCCTGTTGATCGCCCTGCCGATGGCCCTGGTGATGATCACCGGAGAGATCGATCTCTCGGTCGGATCCATGGTCGGGCTCGCCAGTGTCGTGACCGGCGTGCTCACCGAGTCCGGTGCGCCGTTCGAGGTCGCCGCCCTCGCCGCCCTCCTGGTCGGCGTCGTGGGCGGTGCGTTCAACGGATTTCTCGTGACCACAGTCGGGCTGCCGTCGCTCGCGGTCACGATCGGCACCCTCGCCCTCTTCCGCGGTCTCGCCGTCGGGCTGCTCGGAACCACCGCCGTGACCGACTTCCCCGAGACCTGGACGGCTCTCGCGAAGGCCAAGATCGCGGGAACGACGATCCCGTACATCGTGATCCCGTTCCTGATCCTGCTGGTGCTGTTCGCGGTGCTGCTGCACTTCACGCCGTTCGGTCGGGGCATCTTCGCGATCGGACTCTCGAAGGATGCCGCGCGTTTCTCGGGCGTGAACGTCGAGCGCACGAAGTTCATCCTGTTCGTGCTCTCGGGCGTGGTGGCAGCCTTCGCCGGCATCTTCTACACACTGCGGTTCGGCAGCGCCCGGGGCGACAACGCCACGGGGCTCGAGCTGCAGGTGATCGCGGCCGTCGTGCTCGGCGGGGTCTCGGTCTTCGGCGGCCGGGGGCATCTGCACGGTGTCGTCGCCGCGGTGCTGCTCATCGGGGTGCTGGGCAGCAGCCTGCGCCTCGCCGGCGTCACCTCCGACGTCATCAACATCATCACCGGCGGTCTGCTGATCTTCTCGGTCGTCGCAGCCAGCGTCCTCACCTGGGCGCAGCGCGTGCGTGCGAAGGCCGGTCCGCCCCTCCGCGTAGCAGCCTCTCCCGCACCATGAGGCAGCCTCACATCGCCGGCACCCGCCAGTGGTGATCATCACGAAAGGAAGAACAATGACGTTTGCACGTAAGAAGATCGCGGGGTTCGCGGCTGTCGCCGTGGCCGCCGCGCTCGTGCTGACCGGCTGCGCTGACACCAGCGGCGGCTCCGGCGGCTCGGGCTCTGAGGGTGAGGGCGGATCCGACAACCTCGCCATCACGTTCCTGCCCAAGAACCTCGGCAACCCGTACTTCGACACCTCGAGCGAGGGCGGCAAGACCGCCGTCGACGAGTTCGGCGGCACGTTCGCCGAGGTAGGCCCGGCGGAGGCGACGCCCGACGCCCAGGTCAGCTACATCAACACCGCGACGCAGCAGGCTGTCGGCGCGCTCGTCGTCTCGGCCAACGACCCGAAGGCGATCTGCGACGCCCTGAACGAGGCGCGTGACGCCGGCGTCAAGGTCGTCACCTTCGACTCCGACACCAACCCCGAATGCCGCGACCTGTTCATCAACCAGGCCGACTCCGAGGGCATCGCCAAGGTGCAGGTCGACCTGATCGCCGACCAGATCGGCGGAGCGGGCGAGGTCGCGATCCTGTCGGCATCCGCCAACGCGACCAACCAGAACGCCTGGATCGACCTGATGAAGGAGTACGTGGCCACCGAGTACCCCGACATCACGATCGTCGAGACCGTCTACGGCGACGACGACGACCAGACGTCGTTCGACAAGACCGCAGCTCTGCTGCAGAGCCACCCGAACCTGAAGGGCATCATCTCGCCCACGACGGTCGGCATCGCTGCTGCGGCACGCTACGTCTCGACCTCGGACTACAAGGGCAAGGTCGCGATCACCGGGCTCGGCACGCCGAACCAGATGCGCGAGTACGTCGAAGACGGCACCGTCACCGCGTTCGCGCTGTGGAACCCGGCCGACCTCGGCTACCTGGCAGCGTTCGCATCGAAGGCGCTGATCGAGGGCGACATCACCGGCGAAGAGGGCGACACGTTCGAGGCGGGCGAGCTCGGCGAGTACGAGGTCGGCGCTGACGGCGTGGTGCTGCTCGGCGACCCGTTCGAGTTCAACGCAGACAACATCGGAGAGTTCGACTTCTGAGTCGGGCCGTCCGTGAGGGGCGTCGGGGCTTCGGCTCCGGCGCCCCTTTCGTGTGTCCGCGGGCTGCGCTGGCTGCCGCTCCGGTGCGGATGGCTGCCGGTCCGGTGCAGATGGCTGCCGAAAACACGGATGGATGCCGAGAAAGGGTGTTCTCGGCATCCATCCGTGATCCGGGCAGCCATCTGGGCAGACCGTGGGGGACTTCGGGTCAGCGCGGGTCGAAGCGCTCGGGCTCGTGGGTCGCGGCGACGAGCGCGCGCAGCTCTTCGAGAGACCCCGATGCGGCACCGAGTGCCCGCGCCTGCACGAGCACGTTGCCGAGAGCGGTCGCTTCGACGGGGCCGGCCAACACCGGAAGACCGGTGCGATCGGCCGTCGCCTGGCACAGCAGGCGGTTCAGCGAGCCGCCGCCGACGAGGTGGATGCTGTCGAGCTCGCGTCCCGACAGATCGGATGCCGTCTGCACCGCATCGGCGAACGCCGTCGCGATCGACTCGACGATCGACCGGGCGAAGGCGGGTCGCGTCGACGGGGCCTCCGAGCCGAGCACCGCCGCGATGCGCGCGGGCATGTCTCCCGGTGCGCTGAGCGACGAGTCGTTCGCGTCGAAGACCGGCACGTCGTCGGTGACCGCGGATGCCGCAGCGAGCAGCTCCGGCAGGTCGATCGACGATCCGTCTTCGTCCTCCCAGGCGCGCACGGTCTCGCTCAGCAGCCAGAGCCCCGTCACGTTGTGCAGGAAGCGGAAGCGCCGGTCGACGCCGAGTTCGTGCGTGAAGTTCGCCTCGCGCGCAGCATCCGTCAGCACCGGGTCGGTCAGCTCGACGCCGACCAGGCCCCAGGTGCCGCACGAGATGTAGGCCGAGTGCGGCGTCGACAGGGGAGCGGCGACGACAGCGGATGCCGTGTCGTGCGAGCCGACCGCGATGACGGGCAGTTCCTTGCCGATGCGCGCGGCCAGATCGGAGCGAAGCACACCGATCGTCTCACCGGGATCGACGAGAGTCGGCAGGATGCCAGACGGGATGCCGAGGCGTTCGGCCAGCTCCGCATCCCACTCGCCGGATTCGACGCCGAGCAGGCCGGTGGTCGACGCGTTGGTGCGCTCGGCGACAGCCGTTCCGGTGAGCAGGAAAGCGATGAGGTCGGGGATCAGCAGTGCGGTGTCGGCATCGCTGAGGTGGGCGTCGACGCGGTACTGGTAGAGCGTGTTGAACGGGAGGAACTGGAGCCCGTTGCGCCCGTACAGCTCGGCGAACGGAGCGATCGCATGCACCTCGGAGACCCCGCGCGTCGAGCGATCATCCCGGTAGTGGAACGGCTCGGCGAGCAGCTCGCCGTCTTTCAGCAGGCCGTAATCGACGGCCCACGAGTCGATGCCGATGCTCTCGATGCCCGGCTCGCGGCGCACGGCCTCGGCGAGACCTGCGACGACATGCTCGTAGAGCGCGCCGAAGTCCCAGTGCAGGCCGTCTTCGCGCTCGACGGGCCCGTTCGGGAACCGCGAGACGAGTTCGAGATCGAGCCGGCCGTCGCCGATCCGGCCGATCATGACGCGCCCGCTGGTCGCCCCGAGGTCGACGGCGGCGACGGACCGCACGGTCACGAGCTGCTCCGGGGGCTCGCCGTGTCCCGGTCGTTGAGCGAGCACGGCGAAGCCGAGCGAGACGAAACGCGGTGTCGATGCGTTCGACGCCAGTCACCGCGTTTCGTCTCGCTCCGTTCGCTCAACGACCGGTGGTGGATGTCCCGGTCGTTGAGCGAGGAGCGCAGCGATGAGACGGAACGCTCTCGCGTCACCGTCATCGCAGGAACGCCGCGGCGACGCCGGAGTCGACGGGGATGTGCAGACCCGTGGTGCGGCTGAGCTCGGGGCCCGTCAACACGTACACGGCATCCGCCACGTTCTCGGGAACGACCTCGCGCTTGAGGATCGTGCGGTTGGCGTAGAACTGACCGAGGTCCTCTTCGGCGACGCCGTAGGTGGCCGCGCGGTTCGCGCCCCAGCCCGAGGCGAAGATGCCCGAGCCGCGCACGACGCCGTCGGGGTTGATGCCGTTGACTCGGATGCCGAACTCGCCGAGCTCGACCGCGAGCAGTCGCACCTGGTGTGCCTGGTCGGCCTTCGTCGCCGAGTAGGCGATGTTGTTCGGGCCGGCGAAGACTGAGTTCTTCGACGAGATGTAGATGATGTCGCCGCCGAGCTTCTGGTCGATCAGCACGCGGGCTGCGGCCTTCGACACGAGGAACGACCCCTTGGCCATGACGTCGTGCTGCAGGTCCCAGTCCTTCTCGGTGGTCTCGAGCAGCGGCTTCGACAGCGAGAGGCCGGCGTTGTTGACGACGAGGTCGACGCCGCCGAACGCGAGCACGGCGTCGTTCAGCGCGGCCTGGATGGCATCCGCGTCGGCGACATTCGCCGCGACGCCGATCGCGACGTCGGTGTTTCCGAGCTCGGCCGCAGCGGCCTGGGCCTTCTCGAGATCGAGGTCGGCGATGACGACGCAGGCGCCCTCGGCCGCGAGACGGGTGGCGATGGCCTTGCCGATGCCGCTGGCGGCTCCCGTCACGAAGGCGATGCGGCCCTGGTGCGACTTCGGCTTCGGCATGCGCTGCAGCTTGGCCTCCTCCAGCGCCCAGTACTCGATGTTGAACTTCTCGGCGTCGGAGATGGGGGAGTACGTCGACAGCGCCTCGGCGCCGCGCATCACGTTGATCGCGTTGACGTAGAACTCGCCGGCGACGCGGGCGGTCTGCTTGTTCGCGCCGTACGAGAACATGCCGATGCCGGGCACGAGCACGATGAGCGGGTCGGCGCCGCGGATCGCGGGCGACTCGCTCGTCGCGTGCGCGTCGTAGTAGGCCTGGTAGTCGGCGCGGTACTCGGTGTGCAGCTCGTGCAAGCGGGCGATCTGCTCGTCGGCGGAGGCCGTGACGGGCAGGTCGAGGATCAGCGGCTTGACCTTGGTGCGCAGGAAGTGGTCGGGGCAGCTGGTGCCGAGAGCCGCGAGCTCGGGCGCGCGGTCGGAGGCCAGGAAGTCGAGCACGACGTCGGAGTCGGTGAAGTGGCCCACCATCGGCTTGTCGGTCGAGGCGATGCCACGGATGGTGCCGGCGAGGGCGGCCGCGCGCTCGCGCCGTTCGGTCTCGGGAAGTGCCTCGAAGCCGGAGCGGACGCCACCGAACGGGTCGGCCTTGCCGTTCGCCTCGATGTAGGAGGCGGCGGTGTCGATGATCCACAGCGAGTTGGCCTCGGCATCCTCCGACGTGTCGCCCCAGGCCGTGATGCCGTGGCCGCCGAGGATCGTGCCGATCGCCTGCGGGTTCTGTGCCTTGATCGCGGCGATGTCGAGTCCGAGCTGGAAGCCGGGACGGCGCCAGGGCACCCACACGACCTTGTCGCCGAAGATCTTCGCGGTCAGCGCTTCGCCGTCGGCCGCGGTCGCGATCGCGATGCCCGAGTCGGGGTGCAGGTGGTCGACGTGTGCGGCGTCGACGAGTCCGTGCATCGCGGTGTCGATCGACGGAGCCGCGCCGCCCTTGCCGTGCAGGCAGTAGTCGAACGCGGCGACCATCTCGTCTTCGCGGTCAAGGCCCGGGTAGACGTCGACGAGAGCGCGTATGCGGTCGAGACGCAGCACGGCGAGACCCTGCTCCTTCAAGGTGCCCAGGTCGCCGCCGGAGCCCTTGACCCACATCAGCTCGACCGGCTGACCCGTGACGGGGTCGGTCTCGGTGCCCTTCGCCGACGTGTTGCCGCCGGCGTAGTTGGTGTTCTTGGGGTCGGCGCCCAGGCGGTTCGACCGCTCGATGAGGGCGGCGGCGGTGGGGTTGGTCATGGCTGTTCCTTGTTCTCGGGAGACGTGGCGAGGATGCGGCGGGCGAAGCGGTCGATCGATGCTGTCGCCGCTGCGAGATCAGGCTTGTTGAGGTGACCGTGGCGGGTGCCCGGCTCGGTGGAGATGTCGAGGTCGATGCCCGCGTCACGCAGTGAGGCACCGAACGCCTCACCCGAGACGCGCAGCTCGTCGATCTCGTCGTTGATCATGATCGTGGCGGGGAAGTTCTGCAGCTCATCGACGGATGCCGTGCCTGGCACCGCGTAGACCTCGGCCGCATCGACGGTGCCGCCGAGGTAGTTCTCGTACATGACGCGCACGGGGTCGGGCCCGAAGGTGTCGGCCTCCGGATCCGCGTCGAGAGCGGAACGAAGTGCGGCATCCGGCCCACCCTGCACCGCGTGCAGCGTCGGGTAGGCGAGCACCGCGAGCGCCGGGACGGGACCCGAGCCGTGGCTGAGACGGAGCGCCGCACCGGTGGCGAGGTTGCCGCCGGCGCTGGCTCCGCCGATCGACCAGGGGCCGTCGGCGAGACCCGACGTGACCGCCCAGCGGAACGCGTGCTCGACCTCGTCGGAGGCGACCGGGTAGTGCACGCCGTCGCGCTCGGGCGCGCCGGCGGCGACCGCCCAGGTGCGAGGGAAGGGCGCCAGGGCGTAGTCGACCGACACGACGACGATCCCGCGTTCGGCGAAGCGCTGCGCGACCCAGTCGGCTTCGGGCATGTCGATCTCGCCGGCGGCGAATCCTCCGCCATGCGCCCAGACGAGGCCGGGGCCCGCAGGCCTCTCCGGCTCGTACACGCGCACCCGTAGCGGGCCGTGCGGTCCGTCGAGCATCTGGTCGCTCACAGCATCCGTCCTTCTGTCGTGGGGCGTCGGGATGCGGGGATCGGCTCCCGCATCCCGACGGGTCTCATGATGTCGACCGGGGAGCGCTCAGGCGCCCCAACCGGCCTGCACGCCGCCGACGCGCTCGGCGGCGATCTTCTGCTGGTAGCCCGACTCGGCGTAGGCCGTCATCGGGTCGGCCGGCAGGCCGCGGCTTTCGCGCCACTCGGCGAGCGCCGGGCGCACGTCGGTGTAGAAGGCGTCCATGAACACGGCGTTCGCGGCGAGCACGTCGCCCGACTTCTGCGCGGCGGTCAGGGCTTCGCGGTCGACGATCAGGGCGCGGGCCGTCATCTCCTGCACGTTGAGCACCGAGCGGATCTGCCCGGGGATCTTGTCCTCGACGTTGTGGCACTGGTCGAGCATGAACGCCACGTCGGGGTTGTTGAGGCCTCCGCCGCGCACGACCTCGAACAGGATCCGGAACAGCTGGAACGGGTCTGCCGCGCCGACGATGAGGTCGTCGTCGGCGTAGAAGCGCGAGTTGAAGTCGAACGAGCCGAGCTTGCCGAGGCGCAGCAGCTGCATGACGATGAACTCGATGTTGGTGCCGGGGGCGTGGTGACCGGTGTCGAGGCACACCATCGCCTTGTCGCCGAGGGACGACACCTGGGCGTACGACGTGCCCCAGTCGGGAACATCGGTGTGGTAGAAAGCCGGCTCGAAGAACTTGTACTCGAGCACGAGGCGCTGGTCGTCGCCGAGGCGCGCGTAGATCTGCTGCAGCGACTCCTGCAGGCGGTCCTGGCGGCCACGCAGGTCGGCCTGGCCGGGGTAGTTCGAGCCCTCTGCGAGCCAGATCTTCAGGTCGCGGCTGCCCGTGGCATCCATCACGTCGATGCAGGCGAGGTGGTGGTCGATCGCCTTCTGGCGGATCGCCGCGTCTTCGTGGGTGAGGGCGCCGAACTTGTAGTCGTCGTCCTGGAACGTGTTCGAGTTGATCGTGCCCAGGGTGACGCCGAGGTCTTCGGCATGCTTGCGCAGGTCGGAGTACGAGTCGACGAGGTCCCATGGGATGTGCAGCGCGACCGACGGAGCGAGTGCGGTGTATTTGTTGACCTGTGCGGCGTCGGCGATCTTCTCCCACGGGTCGCGCGGGGTGCCGGGGGTGCCGAACACCTTGAAGCGGGTGCCGGAGTTGCCGAACGCCCAGCTGGGGAGCTCGATGCCCTGCTGCTCGAGAGCTGCGAGGTTGTCGGACGAGAGGATGCTCATGAGGCGCTGCCTTCGGTGTCGTTGCGGTTGTCTGTGTCGGATGCTGCGGAGTCGCCGGCGTCGGCGAGCTGGTCTTCGAGGTTGAACACCTCGGTGAGTGTGGCGGCCGCCTGGTCGGGACGCCCGTCGAGGCCGACGAAGAAGCGGCCCATCTCGGCCTCCCAGCGGGCGGCGACCGGAGATGCGGCGAGGTACGCCTGCGCCGCGTCGTCATCGTCGACCTCGTAGTAGCCGAACAGCGTGCCCCCCTCGGCGAGAAAGATCGAGTAGTTGCGGCGACCGGCGGCAGCGATCTCGGCCAGCATCTCCGGCCAGACCGGTGAATGGCGGTCGAGGTACTCGTCGAGAAGCTCGGGTCGCACCTGCAGGCGGAAGCTCACTCGGGTGGGTGTTGTCATCGTCGACGACTCCTGGGTTGGTTTATGAATCGTTTCAAGTGTATGGACGCGGTCGCGTTCGCGCAAGCGCGCCGCGCGGGCTTGTATCGTTTCATCCACAAATGTCGTCACCGACGCGAAGGAGCGGGTGTGGAGCATCAGGAACGGGCGTTGAGCGCCTACGTCGAGCAGGTCTCGCAGGACGCGGATGTCGTGGGGGTCGTGCTCGTCGGCTCCGTCGCCCACGGGACCGAACGCGAGGGGTCGGATGTCGACGTGTATCTCGTGGTGACCGAGGAGGCTTTCGCCCGTGCGGCCGCCGAGGATCGCTGGGCATGGATCGATCGCGTCGGCATCGACTACCCGGGGTCGTACATCGACGTCAAGCTCGCCGATCTCGACTACCTGCGCACGGCCGCCGATCGCGGCGACGACCCGACCAGGGCGTCTTTCGTCGACGCGCGCGTGGCGTTCAGCCGCAGCGACGAACTGGCGGGGCTCGTCGACGCGATCAGCGTGCTCGGTGACGATGTCTGGGCCGAGCGCATCCGCTCGCATGTCGCGCAGGCCCACCTGTACGGTGGCTACTTCCTCCGCCAGGCCGAAGAGCGGGAAGACCCGTTCCTGCTGCAGCACGCGACCACGCATCTCACGCTGGCGGCGGCGCGGGCAGCCCTCGCGGCCGCGCGAACGCTGATGCCCGGACCCAAGTACATCCATGCCCTGGTGCGCGAGGTGCCGACACCTGTGGGCTTCGTCGAGGCGTGGGACCGGGCGCTCGAGACACCCGGCACCGAGTCGGGCGATGCGCTGATCGCCCGACTGGATCAGTGGCTCGGCGCGGGACAGACGCGGGACGAGTCGCTCTCGATCTTCATCCGTGACAACGAGCTGGCCTGGCTCCGAGGGACGATCCCCGCGGAGTTCTTCTGATGCCACTCAGCCCTTCACCGCCCCACTGGTCATTCCTGCGACGATCTGCCGGTTGAAGAAGATGTACATCACCAGCGGGGGGATGGTGATGAGCAGGATGTTCATGAACAGCAGGTTCCACTGATTCAGCGACTGGCTCTGGAAGTTGTACAGCGTGAGCTGCACGGTCGCGTTCGCGTCGCCGGGCAGGAAGTACAGCGGTCCGGTGAAGTCGTTGAACACGGCGACGGACTGCACGACGACGACGGTCACGGCGACCGGCTTCAGCAGCGGCATCACGACCTGGAAGAAGAGGCGGATGGGCCCTGCTCCGTCGATGACCGCCGCTTCGTCGAGCTCTCGCGGGATGGTCGAGATGAACGCCCGGAACAGCAGGATGCAGAAACTCAAGCCGAACGTGGCCTCGATGAGGATCATGCCGGGCATGGTCTTGAACAGCCCGATGCCCTGGAGCACCCAGATGGTCGGCACCACCGCGGGCGGCACGATCAGCCCCGCCAACACGAACACGTTGATCACGTGGTTCCAGCGGGACTTTCGTCGCTGCAGGATGTACCCGACCATCGCCGCGAACACCACCATGATCGCGACGCTCGCGACCGTGAGGACGGTGGAGTTGATGAACGCCGTCACCAGCATCCAGTCCCTGGTCTGCAGCACGGTGACGATGTTCTCCCAGAGGAACCAGCCCTGCGCCGGGAGCGAGAACTCGAAGAGCGCCGCCTCCTGGGGATTCTTCACCGCGGTCAGGAAGATGAACGCGAACGGCACGATGAACACGATGATCGAGGCGAGGATCGCGACGATCCCGATCAGATAGCGCGTGACGAACAGCCTGGGGGTGAGAGGGCGGCGGTCCGCCCGCCGGATCTTCGCCTTCGACGATCCGGCGGTCGTGATGGTGCGAGTGAGCGTCATTGCTCCACCTGCCTCTTGTTCAGGATGTATTGGATGGGCACGACGATCGCGGTCACCACGAGGAAGAGCACGACGTTGCCGGCGGTCGAGAGCCCGTAGAAGCCGGCCTGGTACTGCTTGTAGATCACCGAGGCGATCACGTCGCTGGTGAAGCCGGGGCCGCCCTTGGTCATGGCCCAGATCAGCTCGAACGAACGAAGACCGCCGATCAGCGAGAGCAGGATCACGGTCGCGGTGGCGGGCTGCACCAGCGGGAGCGTGATGTTCCTGAACCGCTGCCATGCGCTCGCTCCGTCGACCTTCGCCGCCTCGAAGTACTCCTGCGGGATGGCGACGAGGCCGGCGATGAAGATCAGGGTGGCGATACCCACGCCCTTCCAGACGTCGACGAGCGCGACCGACAGCAGCGCCCATGCGGGATCGGTGAGCCATCCGGGGCCGGTGATTCCGACGGTCTCGAGCGTCTGGTTGATGAGTCCGTCGAACGGGTCCATCAGCACCTTGAACGTGATGCCGATGCCGACGGTCGAGACGAGCACGGGGAAGAAGATCGTCGAGCGCAGGTATCCGCGCCCGAGGATCGATCCGGTCAGCAGCAGCGCGAGCGCCAGGCCGAGGACGACCTTGAGCGCAGAGGTGACGAAGCCGTAGACGAACGTGTTGACGAAGCCCTGCACGAGCATCGGCTCGGTGAAGAACTGCGCGTAGTTGTCGAATCCGATGAACTCGATGTCGAACAGCGACCAGCGGGTGAGGCTGAAGTAGAACGAGGCGAACGTCGGTATCGCGAAGAGGACGATGTACAGCACGGCCGACGGGATGTAGAACCAGGTCGGATACGAGCTGCTGAGTCCTCGGCGTCCGCGCGAGTTCTTCGCGGCGGACGCGGCGGTGGTGGGTGGCGTGGCGAGTGCGGTCATGGTCTCTCCGTCGAGTCGGGGATCCCGGGATGCGGATGCTCGGCGCACCCGCATCCCGGAATCAGCGCGTGATCACCAGCCGTCGAGGCCGAGCTGCTGAGCCTGCTTCTTGACGTCCTCGTCGTAGAGGGCGGCCGCGTCGTCCGCGCCGCGGATGCCGCTGCCGACCTCGACCGTGATGTTCTCGAGGTTCGGGCCCTTGATGGGGGAGAGGAACTCCAGCGCGGGGTTCGTCCGCTCCTCGTCGAAGTACACCTGCATGTCGGTGAGCAGGCCGGGCACGTCGGCCGGCAGCTCGCACGTGCTGATCGCGTACGGTCCCGAGGGGACCATGGCCGTGTTCTGCACGTCGCAGCCGGCGGGCGAGTTGATGAAGGCGATGAACGACTTCGCCGCCGCGAGCTGATCGCCCTCGGTGGTCTTCGGGATGTACACGCCGTTCGGCAGCCACACCGTGAGCTTGGTGTCGTCGGCATCCGCGGCTGGCAGCGCGAAGACGCCGATGTCGTCGAGATCGTCGGGGAAGTTCTGCTGGAAGGTCGACACGATGCCGGTCAGGATCGGGTAGTGCGCGCCCTCGCCGGTCGCGACCATCCGCGCACCGTCGTCGTACAGCGCCGAGGCGAAGTCCTCGTTCCACCAGCCCTTCTCGAAGCCCTCCTGCTGGTTCGCGAATCCCGCCAGCGCGGGCTCGTCGACGTACTTGCGCTCGCCGGCGGTGTAGCCCTCGGCCCAGTCGGCATCCTGCGCGAGCACGTTGCCGAAGTCGCCGAGGATGAACAGCTGGCTGGTCCAGGTGTCGCCGTAGGTCTGGATGACGGGCGCGATGCCCGCGGCCTTGATGGCCTCGTTGTTCGCGGCGAACTCGGACCAGGTCGTGGGGACGGTGAGCCCCAGATCGGCGTAGATCTTCTTGTTGTAGACGACGGCGCCGGCCTGCGTGGCGCCGAAGGGGGCGCCGTACACGCCGTTCTCGGTCGAGACCACCGCGGCCATGTTGTCCTGCATGTCGCCCACCCAGTCCTGGTCGTCGAGGGCGACGAGGTTCTGGTCGGGGTTCAGCGCCTGGAAGAGCGAACCGGAGTTGTACCAGAACACATCGGCCATCTCGCCGGTGGCGAGTTTCGTCTTCATCAGGTTGTCGCCCTCGGTGCCGGCGGGTTGGGATTCGACCTTGACGGTGATGTCGGGGTTCTCGTCTTCGAAGGCGGCGATCATGGCCTCGGCCGATTCGACGTTCGTGCCCGAGTTGGGCACGAGGAAGGTGATCTCGGTCGTGCCGTCTCCGCCGCCGCCACCGGAACTGCAAGCGGCGAGGGGGAGTGCGAGAGCGGCGACGCCTGCTGCGGCGACGAGAACTCTCCGGGTGCGGGTGATGTTCATCCTTTACCTCTCTGTAAAAGCTGGACTCCGGACGCGTCCTCATCGTCGAGGGCCGGTGCGGCCGAATGGCGTTGAATCCATTCAACTCTCGGTAAGATACGACGATCGAAAGCCCGCGTCAATGATTCGAGCGGAAGTCGGCACGATCCTTGACACGATCATTGAATGCATTCAACATGGTGATCGTGCGCGGCGAACTCTGCCGCACGATGCGATGACGCACCCACCCGGAAGGAACCCTCGCCATGGCGGCAGCCCCTGATCCCTCGCTGACAGACGAATCCAGTCGGGTGGTGAGCCTTCGCTCGCAGCATGGTGAGGATCTTCTCGGGGTGCCGGGCGACGGACTGCGGCTCACCTGGAAGTGGACGAGCGGCCATGAAGGCGCGGATCAGCTCGCGTACCAGCTCGCCTCGGGTGCCGTCGGCGGTGAGCCGGAGCAGGGCGAGGTGGTCCATTCGCGGGACTCCGTGGCTGTCCCTGCCGGCGACCTCGGATCGGGTGAGCGGCGCAGCTTCGCCGTCCGCATCGCCACGGCGCACGGATGGACCGGGTGGAGCGCACCGCTCGTGGTGGAGGCGGCACTCGACGCCGGTGACCTCCGAGCCCGGGTGGTCGGCATCCCCAGCGAGGTCGAAGGGCCCGCAGCGCTGCTCCGCACCGAGTTCGTCGTCGACGGGCTGCCCGAGCGGGCGCGCCTGCGGCTGAGCGCGCTGGGACTCGTCGACGCGTGGATCAACGGACACCGCGCCGGCGACGCACGTCTGACCCCCGGCTGGACCTCGTATCAGGAGCGTGTGCTGCTCGACACGGTCGACGTCACCGGGCTGCTGCGCGAGGGGACCAACGTCATCGTGCTCGAGATCGGAGACGGCTGGTATCGCGGGCGGATGGGGTTCGCGCAGCGCACCCGGATCTACGGCGACCGGTCGGGAGCCGTCGCGCAGATCGACACCGAGCACGGCGTGCTCGTCGCGACAGACGCCTCGTGGCGCGGCGGCTTCGGCGCCGTGCGATCGGCGAGCATCTACGACGGCACCACGATCGACCTGAATCACACGCCCGCAGGGCTGCATGCCCCGGGTTCGACGACTCGGGCTGGGTCTCGGCCGAGGTGATCGAACCGGATCTCGCTCGGTTCGAGCCGCGCTCGGCTCCGCCGGTGCGCGTCGTCGCCGAGCTCGACATGGCTCGCACGGTGCACCGCGGGGGAGCGCAGTTCGACGCAGGGCAGAACGTCACGGGCTGGGTGCGACTGGTCGTCCGCGGCGAGGCCGGACAGCAGATCACGATCCGCCACGCCGAGATCCTCGAGCCGTCGGGCGAGCTCCACACCGCGGCGCTCCGGAGCGCCGCGGCGACCGATCGCTACATCCTCGACCGCGACGGCGAGCACGTGCTCGAACCGCAGTTCACCTTCCACGGCTTCCAGTACGCCCAGATCAGCGGCGATGTCGAGGTGATCTCGGCGACGGCGATCGCGATCTCCAGCGACCTGCCGCAGCGGTCGAGCTTCCGCTCGGCATCTGCGGCTCTGGATCGCTTCCACTCCAACGTCTTCTGGTCGCAGCGCGACAACTTCGTGTCGGTGCCCACCGATTGCCCGCAGCGCGACGAGCGTCTCGGCTGGACGGGCGATGCGCAGGCGTTCGCTGCGACAGCGAGCACGTTGATGGATGCGGAGGCGTTCTGGCGCAGCTGGCTGCGCGACCTCGAGATCGATCAGACCGACGAGGGCGGCGTCGCGTCGGTGGTTCCCGACATCATCCGCTTCGAGGACATGCGCATGGGCTCGGCGTACGTCGACAACATGGGCAGGGCCGGGTGGGCGGATGCCGCCACCATCGTGCCGTGGGCGGTCTATGAGGCCAGCGGCAGCGACGAGGTGCTCCGTCAGCAGTTGCGGAGCATGCGCCGTTGGGTCGAGCACCTGCGCACCAGGGCCGGCGACGACGTCGTGCTGCCCACCGAGCCGTTCCAGTACGGCGATTGGCTCGACCCCGATGCTCCCGGCGCGCAGCCCTGGCAGGCGAAGGTGTCGAGCGACTACGTCGCGAACGCGTTCTACGTGCATTCGGCCCGCCTGCTCGCACGGGCCGAGGCACTGGTCGGCGACGAGGCGCGGGCGACGGAGTACGACGCCCTGGCCGATCGGGTCGCGGCCGAGACATGGCGGCGCTGGGGGACCGAGGCGGTCGCCACCCAGACCGGTGCCGCGCTCGCCCTCGAGTTCCGGATCGCTCCGGATGCCGAGCGCGTCGCGATCGCCGACGGACTCGCCGCGAACGTGCGCGCGGAGGCCGGTCGCATCTCGACCGGGTTCCTCGGGACTCCGCTCGTGCTGTTCGCCCTGTCGAACAACGGCCATCTCGACGAGGCCTACCTGATGCTCCTCCGCCGTGACGCACCGAGCTGGCTCTACCAGGTCGATCGCGGTGCGACCACCGTGTGGGAGCGCTGGGACGCGATCCTGCCGGACGGGCGCATCCACTCGGGAGCCATGGATGCCGGCTCGAAGGAGGAGGGCGGAAGCATGCTCTCCTTCAACCACTACGCGTACGGAGCCGTCATCGACTGGGTGTACCGGAACGTGGCGGGCATCGCGCCGGCGGAGCCCGGCTACCGCGTGTCCCACATCGCGCCGCACCCTGCGGTCGGCATGGACGAGGCGGCGGCGTCGGTCGACACCCCCTACGGGCGTCTCGCGATCGAGTGGCGACTCGACGGCGACGTGCTGCGCATTTCACTCGAGGTGCCGTTCGGCACGACAGCCGACCTCGACCTGCCGGTCACCGCCGGCTCCGAAGTCACCGTCGACGGCGGCGAGGCCGCTGCGCGGGTGGGCGCGGGAACGCATGAGATCACGGTGACGGCACCCGCCGTCGCCCGACGATGAGAGGTGCAGGAGAAACATGAATCTGACAGTCGCGCGCGTCACCGTCGACGCGCCGCACGGCAGCGACACGGTCGCCACAGCGACCCCGGCGATCGGATGGGTGAGCGAGGCCGAGTCCCCCGGGTGGACCCAGGGCGAAGCCGAACTCGAGCTCGCGCTCGACGGCGACGTACAGACGCACCGAGTGATCGGTCGGGACTCGGTGCGGCTGCGGTGGCCCTTCCGGCCCCTGGCTCCTCGCGACGAGGCGGCGCTGCGGGTGCGCGTCACCGGCGCCGACGGCGTGGTTTCCCCGTGGAGCGAGCCGCGGCGGATCACCGCCGGGTTCCTCGCCGACGGCGAATGGACGGCGCGCACGATCGCCGTCGCGGCGCCGACGGCGTACGCCGAGCCCGCGACCCTTCGCTCGTCGTTCGACGTGGATGGCGATGTGCGTCGCGCGACCCTCTACGCCACGGCTGTCGGGGTCTATCAGGCGGCCCTCAACGCCACGGACGTCGACGATCAGGTGCTCAAGCCCGGTTGGACGCCGTTCCACGCCCGCACGGTGCACGAGAGCACCGACGTCACCGCGCTGGTGCGGGAAGGGGAGAACGCGATCACCGTGCGTCTCGCAGGCGCCTGGGCGACCGAGCACTACGGCTTCCGCGAGAACGCGGCATCGGTGTACGCGGAGCAGCCACGCTTCGCGGCGCAGCTCCTGATCGAGTATGCGGACGGCCGCACGCAGACGGTGCGCACCGACGAGTCGTGGCAGAGCGCGCCGAACGAGATCACGGCGAGCGGACTCTATGCGGGCGAAGAGCACGACGCTCGCCGTGACGCGTCGGACTGGTCGCCGGTGGCGGTCGTCGAAGACGTTCCCGTGCCCGGTGCCCGCGTGTCGCCGTTCGTGCGTCGCATCGAAGAAGTGCCGGTCGTCGAGGTCATCACGACTCCGTCCGGTCGCACCGTGCTCGACTTCGGCCAGAACCTGGTGGGGCGCATGCGCATCCGCGTGCAGGGGCCGACCGGCACGGTCGTCACCCTCCGCCACGCCGAGGTTCTCGAACACGGCGAACTGGGCACCCGGCCGCTGCGTGCGGCGGCGGCCACCGATCGCTACACGCTCGCGGGCGGTGGCGTGGAGGTCTGGGAGCCCGAGTTCACGTTCCACGGCTTCCGATATGCAGAGGTCGATGGCTGGCCCGGCGCGCTGGACCCCGCCGACGTCACCGCCGTCGTGATCCACAGCGACATGGAGCGCACCGGGTGGTTCGACACCTCGCACGAGCTCGTGAGGCAGCTGCACCAGAACGTCGTCTGGGGGCTGCGCGGCAACTTCCTCTCCGTCCCCACCGACTGCCCGCAGCGCGACGAGCGTCTGGGGTGGACCGGCGACATCCAGGTGTTCGCGCCGACGGCGAGCTTCCTCTACGACGTGCGGGGGTTCCTCGACTCCTGGCTCCGCGACCTCGAGATCGATCAGGTCGACGGTGTCGTGCCGTTCGTGGTGCCCAATGTGCTCGGTCCCGCGCGCCCTGCCGCGGCGTGGGGAGATGCCGCGGCAGTCGTCCCGACCGTCCTGTACGAGCGCTTCGCCGATCTCGACACGCTCGAGCGCCAGTTCGACAGCATGAAGGCCTGGACCGACGTGATCGTCGGCTACTCGGGGGATCGGCGTCTGTGGGAGGGCATGTTCCAGTTCGGCGACTGGCTCGACCCGGACGCGCCTCCGCAGCATCCGGCCAAGGCGAAGACCTCGGCCGACATCGTGGCCTCGGCGTACGTGTTCCGCTCCGCCGATCTCACCGCACGGGCCGCTGCCCTGCTCGGGCGCGAGAAGGAGGCGCGCGAGTACGCGGAGGTCGCAGAGGAGGTGCGTCGGGCATTCGTCGCCGAGTACGTGACGACGTCGGGACGGATGGTCTCGGACGCCCAGACCGCCTACTCGCTGGCCATCGTGTTCGACATGGTCGACGGAGAGCGCCGGCAGGCGCTCGGTGATCGGCTGGCCGAGCTCACCCGGCTCGGCGGCTATCGCATCGGCACCGGGTTCGTGGGGACGCCGATCATCCAGGATGCGCTCACCCGCACCGGCCACCTCGACACGGCGACGAGATTGCTCACCCAGACCGAGAACCCCTCGTGGCTGTACCCGGTGACCATGGGGGCGACGACGATCTGGGAGCGCTGGGACTCGATGCTGCCCGACGGCACGATCAACCCGGGGCAGATGACCTCGTTCAATCACTATGCGCTCGGCGCCATCGCCGACTGGCTGCATCGCACCGTGGCAGGACTCGCACCGGCCGCGCCCGGCTATGCACGGATCGCCATCGAGCCGCACCCGCTCGAGGGGTTCGACGACGCCGAGGCATCCCACTCGACCCCGTACGGCGAGGCCCGGGTGCGGTGGCATCGGTCCGGCGGTTCGATCATCGTCGAGGCGACGGTGCCGGCGAACACCGAGGCCGATGTCGTGCTGCCGGACGGTCGACGGCACACCGTCGGCTCGGGGTCGCACCGGTGGACGTCGGACGCGCCTGAACCGCGCCGCGAACCGGCCGAGGTCGGACCGGACTCGAGCCTGGCCGAGATCATCGACGACGGCGAGGCATACCGGGCGATCGTGGAGGTGCTGACCGAGCTCCGTCCCGCGATCGCGGAGGACTTCCGGGACAACACCGAGTGGAGTAGCCGGCTGACTCTCGGCGATCTGTTCGCGCGCCTTCTCGGTCCCGAGCCCCGCGCGGCGGTGGAGCGACGCCTGGAGGCGCTGAACACGGCGCGCTCCTGACCTCCGCTCAGGAGAACTCTGCTCAGGAGAACTCTGCTCAGTAGAACTCGACCGTGTCGACGCGGTTCATCAACGGTTCGCCGTCGATGAGCCGCGTCGCGTTCGCCACGAACAGCTCGGCGAGGCGGCGTTCCTCGTCGGTGTCGGTTCCGGCGCTGTGCGGGCTGATGAGCACGTTCGGCATCGCCCACAGCGGGCTCGTGTCGGGCAGCGGCTCGACGGCGAACACGTCGAGGGCGGCGAAGCCCACCAGGCCGCTCGCGAGAGCGTCGATGAGCGCGGGCTCATCGACGGTCGAGCCCCGCCCGACGTTCACGACAGTGAGTCCCGGCTTCGCCTGCGTCAGCACCGCACCCGAGAGCATGTCGCGGGTCGCGTCTGTTCCCGGCAGGGCGAGAACCACGGCATCCGCTGTCGAGAGGGCGTCCGCGAGCTCCGCCGGCGGGCGGATCACGGTCACGCCGGGGGCGTCGACATGTCGGCGATGGATGCCGGTGACGCGCGCGCCGAGTGCGTGCAGCTTGCGCGCGACGGTGCGACCGATGCCACCGAGCCCGACGACGACCACGTGGCTCCCATCGATCTGCGGCACCGGGCGGCGCGCACCCCACTCGCGATCGTTCTTGTCTGCCAGCAGCCGGGTGAGATCCTGCGCTCCGGCGAGCACTCCCAGCACTGCGAACTCGGCCAGCGGCCCGCCATGCACGCCGCCCGAGGTCGTGAACACGATGCGGGTCAACTGCTCGGGGGTGAGCGCGGCCTCCCTGACCTGCGCGCCGCCGCCGGCCGGAGTGGTGTGCACCCACCGCAGCGCGGGATTCGCCGCAGCGGTGCGCCGCAGCTGAGCGGGGGACTGGTCGGGGACGCCGTAGAGCGCCTCGGCCTCGTCGAGCAGTCGCTCGAACCGCTGCTGCTGTGCGCTCGAACGCCGGAACGCGGGATCGCCGAGGTGGTCGCCCTGATAGAGCTGAGGGGGGAGCAGCTCCGGCTCGCGGATGAGGTCGAGCCTCGGTTCGCGCTCTGCGATCAGAGCGCAGAGTTCGTCGGGAAGCGGTGTGGGGACGAACACGCGGAGGGCGGCCACGGATTCTCCGATCGTCGGGGTGAAGGTGCCGGGTGGCGCCCGGTGCTGCCCCCCACGCTATAGTTGTTATTGAATTCATAGACGAATGGATATGCACTGGTGTCCTCCCACATGCCCGCACCCTCACCCATCGACGATCTCGAAGGCGGAGGGCAGCGATGACCGACCGCTACTGGGAGAGCACCGAACCGGGCGCCGGGCGCCGGCGTCCCCGCGCTGACGCGATCACGGACGCACCGCGCCTCAGCCTCAACGGCACCTGGAGTTTCCGTCTCAGCGACACGACTGCCGGAACCGGCGACGCGTTCCTCGCCGCCGAGTTCGACGACGCCGGATGGGACCCCATGGCGGTGCCGTCGCACTGGGTGCTCGAGGAGTTCACACCCCTCGCAGGCGGTGAGCGGCGGCGCATGCTCGGCACGGCCGAGGGGCCGCTGTACACGAACACGGCGTACCCGATCCCGCTCGATGCCCCGCACGTCTCCGAAGCGAACCCGACCGGCGACTATCGCCTCGTCTTCGACGCCCCCGACGGCTTCGAGAACGCCGTGCTGCGGTTCCAGGGCGTCGACTCGTGCGCCAAGGTCTGGCTCAACGGCGTGGAGCTGGGATGGTCGATGGGCAGCCGCCTGCCGTTCGAGTTCGACGTCACCGTGCGCCCCGGTCGCAATGTGCTCGCCGTGCGCGTGCACCGGTGGTCGGCGGGCACGTATCTCGAAGACCAAGACATGTGGTGGCTTCCGGGCATCTTCCGTGACGTCGATCTGATCGCCCGACCCCTCGATGCGATCGACGACCACTTCGTGCACGCCGACTACGACCACCGCACCGGACTCGGCACCCTGCGCGTCGAGGCGAGCGTCGACGCCGTGGTCGAGATCCCCGAGCTCGGCATCTCGATGCCGGCGGGATCGAATGTGCAGGTGCCGGTCGAGCCGTGGAGCGCGGAAACACCGACGCTCTACCGCGGCACACTGCGCTCTGCGGGTGAGACGGTCGAGCTCGCGGTCGGCTTCCGCCACGTCGAGATCGTCGACGGAATCTTCACCGTCAACGGACGCGCCGTCACCTTCCGCGGTGTCAACCGTCACGAGCACGATCCGCACCACGGACGCACGCTCGACCTCGACACGATGCGCGAGGACATCGTCCTGATGAAGCGCGCGAACATCGACGCCGTGCGCACGAGCCATTACCCGCCGCATCCCGACTTCCTGCGGCTGTGCGACGAGCTGGGCCTGTGGGTCGTGCTCGAGAACGACCTCGAGACGCACGGCTTCATCTACGAGGGGTGGGAGCACAACCCGCCTGCGATGCCGGAGTGGCAGGAGACGATCCTCGATCGCATGCAGCGCAGCGCCGAGCGCGACAAGAACCACCCGAGCATCGTGATCTGGTCGCTCGCGAACGAGAGCATGACGGGCGAGGGCTTCGCGGCCATGCGTCGCTGGCTCGATGATCGCGACCCGTCGCGCCCGGTGCTGTACGAGCGCGACCCCACCTACCAGGACTCCGACTTCTACTCGCTCATGTATCCCTCGCTCGAGCTGCTCGACCAGATCGGTCGACGCGAGGAGCCCAGGGGCGGCCGACTGAGCATGCACGGCATGGTGTTCGGTGAGAAGGATGCGGATGCCGATGCGCCGGTCGATCCGGTCGATGAGCGCCGTCGCGGCCTGCCGTTCCTGCTGGTCGAGTACGCCCACGCGATGGGCAACGGTCCGGGCTCGCTGTCGGACTACTGGCGCATCATGCGCGAGCACGACCGCATCTGCGGAGGGTTCGTCTGGGAGTGGATCGACCACGGCTTCGCGACGACGACCCCCGACGGCATCCGCTACATCATGCACGGGGAGGACGTGGAGTACGAGCCGAACGGCGGGCGCTTCTCGCTGCACGGCCTGGTCACCTCCGATCGCACTCCGACGTCGGGTCTGGTCGAGCTGTCGAAGGCGTATGCGCCGCTGCGCATCGAGGTCGATGCCGACGTGATCGTCGTGCACAACGATCGCCACTCGGCATCCACGGCGGACCTGCGGCTGATCTGGCGGATCGAGCAGGGAGCGCAGCCCGTCGCCGACGGTGAGATCGATGCGCCACCGATCGAGGCGGGCGACTCCGCGACGTTCCCCGTGCCCCCCGGTGAGGGACTCGTGACCGTGAGCGCGGTGCTGCGCGACACCACGTCGTGGGCGGATGCCGGCCATGTCGTGGCGTGGGGGCAGCGTGACGAGGCGCCGCAGACCGCGCCCGCGATCGTCGCTCCGACTGGAGGATCGCGACCGGAACCCGGCCCGCTGCGTCTCGGCACGGCCGAGTTCGACGGCGCGAGCGGTCGGCTGCTCTCGCTCGGCGGGGTCGAGGCCGACGGTCCCTGGATCGACCTGCATCGTGCACCGACCGAGAACGACCGCGGACAGGGTGAGACGAACAACATCGCCAAGGTGTGGCATCAGACCGGGATGGACCGCCTGGAGCATCGCACCGACGGCGTGCGCGCGGGCGACGGCTGGCTCGAGGTCACCGGTCGCACGGCGCCATCGACCCACCCGCACGGCGTCGCCTGGACGATGCTGTGGCAGGAGCAGGGCGATGGTCTCGAGCTGTCGGTCTCGGCCGACTTCGTCGGGCCCTGGGCCGACACCCCCTACATGCACCGGGACATCTGGGTGCCTCGGCTGGGGCTGCTGCTCGCGCTGCCCGGCGGCTATGCAGACGTCGAGTGGCAGGGTCGCGGCCCCGGTGAGACCTATGTCGACTCCTTCGAGGCGGCGCCCCTGGGGCGTTACCGCTCGGGCATCGACGACCTGCAGGTGCACTATCCGGTGCCGCAGGAGAACGGCAATCACATCGACACGAGTCTGCTGCTGCTGTCAGGGCCGGATCTGCCGGTGTTGCGCGTCGACGGACGCAGCGTGTTCGACTTCACCGCGCGTCGGTGGACGTCGAAAGACCTGCAGGCGGCGTCTCGTCCCTACGAACTGGCCGACAGTGGGCACGTCTGGCTCAACCTCGACCACCGACAGCTGGGGCTCGGGTCCGCATCCGTGGGGCCGGCGACGCCCGAGCGGTACCGGATTCCCCGGGAATCCACGACCTGGAGACTGCGCCTCTCGGTCGGGTGATGCGCCCCGCCCTCCCGGATCGCCTCAGGCGACACCGGGAGGGCGGAGATGCCTCAGGCGCCGAGCGCGCGGATGTCGTCGAACAGCGAGTCCGCTCCGACCTGGCCGCCCTTGAGCAGCAGCTCGAGGCCGTCGATGTCGGGGGCGTCGGAGGCGGCTCGCAGCAGCACCACGTTGCCGACCGGGTTCGCCGCGATCTCGAGCGACGTCACGTCGAGCAGGCGGGTGACGCGGCCACTGGTGTCGCCGCCGGCCACGATGACCCGGCGCGTGAGGTCGGCGACGCCCCGGATCGCCTCGGCGGCGACCGTGGCGATGCGCTCGAGGGTGTCGGGCGCGACAGGGGCGTCGTCCGAGGTGAGGGCGACGCTGCGGCCCGCGGCGAGAGCGTCGCGCACGGCGGTGATCTGCGTGGAGCCGCCTGCGAACGACAGCGGGGTGACCATCCACCCCGCCTCCCGCGCGTGCTCGATCTGGCGTCTCGTCTGCGCCGAGCGGCTCCCCGAGACGGCGAGCACCGGGCCCAGGGCCGGGGTAGAGGAGGGAAGCGCGACGGTGTCTCGGGGTTCGGCTGCGCCGATGCCCCAACTGAGACCGCCGGAGCCTATCGCGAACACCGGGGCGGGCGCGGTCAGCACGGCCCGGCCGACGACCACCGCGTCGTCGTTGTCGACGGCATCCAGCACGACCGCCGCATGCGGAGATCGGGCCAGGGCGCCGGCCAGGTCCACATACTCGGTGTGGTGGATGCCGCCGACCGGCAGCGCGGTCTGTGCCGAGAAGTGCCGAGCCAGATCCGCCTCGTGCATGGGCGTCGACGGGTGCGTCGACATCGTCGGCTGGCGATCGAGCCGGTGGACGACTCCGTCCTCCGCCGCGAAATGCGTGCCGAACACCGTGTAGCGCCCGAAGTCCGGCTGCGCGAACAGCATCGGTACGACGGCGTCGCCGATGACCTCGCGTCCGACCTCGATGACGCGCCCGATGCTCCCGATCGTCGGGGAG
Organism: Microbacterium sp. AC145; assembly: GCF_979258505.1. Taxonomy (NCBI): domain Bacteria; kingdom Bacillati; phylum Actinomycetota; class Actinomycetes; order Micrococcales; family Microbacteriaceae; genus Microbacterium; species Microbacterium sp. AC145. The sequence goes on along the minus strand of NZ_OZ409859.1, from coordinate 2,540,576 downwards.
GAGTCGGCCGTCGAGCACGCCTTGTACTGGATGATCTGCGGTGCGAGGGCGTGCAGCGCCTCCAGTGCCGGCCGCACCTCGGCCTCGATGCGTGCGGTGGGCAACGAGCGTGCGATGCCCGCGATCCCCACGACGTCGTGGGCGGATGCCGCTTCGCGCAGCCGATCGGCATCCGGAACCCCGACGAAGAGCCTTCCCGACCACCCGTGCCGCGCGAACTGCAGCAGCACGTCGACGCTGCCTGTGAAGTCGTCGCCGTAGTAGCCGACGCGCATCCGTCTCGCGGTCGTGATCTCCGGTGCCTCAGACACGGGCCGGTCCGAAGCGCTCGACCGCCCGCCGCAGTTCGGCCGAGGCGCGGAGCGCGTCGTCGAGCGTCTCGCCGCGTTCGGCCGATGCCCAGGCTTCGCGCATGCTCGAGACGCCGGCCGCGGCCCCGTCGGGATGCCCGTGGATGCCGCCGCCGGCGAGCACCAGCACGTCGCTCGTGCCGACGGCGGCGTATGTCGCGTGCGCCAGCCCGCCCCACTGACCGCTGGAGAGCACGGGCACGGTCGGCGTGATGCCCAGAAGCGGCTGCCGCACCGCGGCGATCGAGTCGAGCACCTCAGCGTCCGTCTCGTAGAACTTGTTGCTGATGCCGTTGGTGTGCAGGTGGTCGGCGCCGGAGAGCCGTGCGATCTTCTGCCATGCTCGGAACCCTATCCCGACCTGCTCCGACCGCATGATGCCCCCGAGCATGGTGCGGTGACCATGGATCGGCACCTCGGCGTGGCGGTGCAGGAACTCGAGTCCGGCGAAGCCCACCAGGTTCACGCAGGCCATGACGCAGGTGCCCCCGGCCGATACCACGAGGTCGTGGTTGGCCTCGAGTCGCCCGATGTCGTCGGTGATGTTGAACGCGTACATCGGCATGACACCGGTGCGGTCGGCGTGCCGCAGCAGCACCGGCATCACCGCCTTGACGCGGGCCTCGAGCGGTGCCGCCGGCCCGTTGCCCTGCAGCTCGTCGTCCTTGATGAAGTCGACGCCCGCCGCGGCGAGCTCCCCGACGAGTTCGCCGAGCTGCTCGGGCGAGAGCCCGATGCTGGGCTTCACGATCGTGCCGATCATCGCCCCCTCCGGGCGCGACATGAGCCGTCGTGTGCCCTCGACGCCGAACTTGGGGCCGGGGTAGCGCGCGGCGAAGGCCGGCGGCAGATCGAGGTCGATCAGCTTGATCGCTGCGAGCTCCTTGATCTCGAAGAGGTTGCCGGCGACGGCGGCCAGGAGATTCGGCAGCGACGGTCCGAAGTTGTCGAGGGGAAAGCGCAGGCGCAGCACGGCGCGGCGACGCAGGGCGGGGTCACCCACGGCGCCCGGCAGCGGCGACGCGCCGGTGAGCGGGATCTCGGTGAGGCTCTCGACCTGGGCGGCGAAGCGCGCACGCACCTCGTCGGATTCGCGCTCGACGCGCACGAACGTGCCGGTCGACTGTTCGCCGGCGAGCACCTCGGCCGCGTGTGCCAGTGGCAGCGACGTCTCGATGACGTACGTCGCGATCACGTGTTCCGCCTGTGTCGTCATCACCACACCACCGGCAGCCAGACGGACATCTCGGAGGGGCCCCGGTTCCCCCACGCGAAGTAGGGGATGAGTGTGACCGGCACCGTCTGCAGCGCCGCGTCGTCGAGGTCGGCGTAGAGGGCGTCTTCGTCGGCATCCGGGATGACCGCGAGCTGTGTGGTGAGCACGGTCACGGAGGAGCCGGCGATCTCGCCGGTCGTCGTCTCGAACGACGCGCCGCGGCGCACGGCGGCCTGCTCGAGCACCACTCCGTCTGGCAGATCGGTGCTCTCGAGGGCGTAGACGACGGGTCCGCGTCGCACGGCGACCTGATTCGTGATCTCCTCGGCCAGCCGGTGACCGCGAAGCACCCGCACGGGCATGGGCAGGGTGAGCACGATGACGTCACCCTCGGCCCACGTGCGCTCGAGGCGCGTGTAGGTGCCGGGCTCCGATGCGGTGACGGCTTCGCCGTTCACGGTGAGCGTCGCGCCTGTCGACCAGCCGGGGATGCGCAGATGCACCGGCAGTCCCCCCTCGGCGGCAGCGGTGACCGTGAACGTGATCTGCTCGTTCCACGGGTAGTCGCTGTCTTCCCTCAGACTCAGCAGGCCGCCGGCGAGATCGATCGAGCTGCCGCCGTACTGGTGCACGAAGAGCCCGTCGGGGGAGAGCGAGGCCGCGCGCTCGTGGAAGCGGGCGAGCGTGCGTGCGATGTTCGGAGGGCAGCAGAAGCAGCTGAGGTAGCGCTCGCGAAGCCGCTCGTCGGAGGGCGGTGGGCTCGGCACGGGGTGGATCGCGGTGTCGCCGGGGCGGCGGAGCGGGAACGGCAGGTCGCGCACCTGGCGCAGAGGGTTGGTGTAGAAGTACTCCGCCCCGTCGAGGCTGATGCTCGCGAGCAGGCTGTTGTAGGCGATCTGCTCGATCACGTCGGCGTAGCGGGCCTCGCCGGTGAGCGACAGCATCCGCTCGCTCCACAGGATCATGCCGATGTTCGCGCACGACTCGTTGTGGGCGGTGGTGTTGGGCAGCTGGAACGCGCGTCCGTATGCCTGGTGCACGCGACTGATGTCCTGCTGCCACGGCGAGGCATCGGGCGATGCCCCGTCGTAGAGGGCCCCGCATCCGCCGGTGATGTAGAGCTTGGTGTCGACGACGTCGTTCCACACGCCCTCGAGCACGGCGAGCAGTTCCTGGTCGCCGTTCTCGGCCACCAGGTCGGCGAGCCCCGCGTAGAGGTAGTTGGCGCGTACCGCGTGCCCCGCGGCGACCTTCTGCTCGCGAACGGGCAGGCGGTCCTGGTTGTCGTCGCCGCCGTCGAAGTCGTCGCGCACGCGGAGGAACGCCTCTGCGAGTTCGAGGTACTGCGGGTCCTGAGTCGCGCGGTACAGCTCGATGACAGCCATGTAGTGCGACGGGCAGATCGCGCTGCGGGCGAGCTCGACCGGCTTGTCGACGGCCAGGTCTTCGAGGAAGGATGCTGCGCGCCGGGCGACCTCGAGCAGCGTGGTGCTGCCGGTGACTTCGAAGTGCCGCACGCCCATCGTGATGAGGTGGCCGAGGTTGTAGGTCTCGAAGTGGAAGCGGTCGGCGAGGGCGACGGCCTGTTCGGCGTGACGGCTCTGGATGAGCACCGGCGTGTGCAGATAGCCGTCCTCGCGCTGCACCGAGGCGATGAGCTCGGCGAGCTCCTCGATCTGCGCGGCGAGCGCGGCATCGGGTGCGACCTCGAGCTGAGCGATCGCGGCCTCGAGCCACTTGTAGAAGTCGCCGTCCATGAAGGGCGGGCCGTCGTGTGCGCCGTCTTCGAGGCCCGCCGCGATGCGGAAGTTGCGCAGGCCGGGACTCACGTCGCCGTCGCTGAGCGACTGCCAGATGCCGGGCACGGTCGAGGAGAAGGTGCGGTGCTGCACGGATCCCCAGAAGCCGCTCGACCAGCGCGCCTCTGCGGCGTGCAGCGGGCGGAGCGGAGCGTGGGGGGAAGAGGTCGTCATTGAGCGGTCCCTGTGTCGAATCGAGCGGTCGTTCGAATGGCAGTATGGCACGTTTTCGAGCCCAAGTGAATATTCTTTCAGTACTGAGTGTTGACACGCATCGACAAAATCCGTAACGTTTCACTCACACCGACACACAGCACCATCGACGTCAAGGAGGACGCCTCAATGAACTCTCGCCGCACTCCCCGTGCGCTTCTCGCGTCGGGACTCGCCCTGCTCACCATCGCCTCGCTCGCGGCGTGCTCGACGGGTGCCGCCGAGGGCGGCGACGGCGGCGCGGCCGGCGGTGCGACGGGCACCGATCCCGAAAGCTTCACCGTCCTCAGCGCCAACGAGAACACCACACTCGCCACCGAGCTCGACGCGCTCGCCGAGGGCGCCTGCCAGGCCGAGAACGACGCGCTGCCGCTCGAGCACCAGACGGTCGCCCAGGCCGATGTCGTGCAGAAGGTCACGTTGCTCGCCAGCCAGGACTCGCTGCCTGCGCACTTCATCGCAGGTACCGCCATGGTGCGCCCCGACGGAGACCTCGGCGCCGCCGACCTCGTGCTCGACTACAAGAAGGCACTCGACGACCTGGGAGTCTGGGACCAGATCCTGCCCGCGGCCTCCTCGACCATCGAGAACGTCTACGGGCAGATGGTCTCGCTGCCGTATCAGTACAACCTCGAGGGCATCTTCTACAACAAGGAGATCTTCGCCGAGCTCGATATCGACGAGCCCCAGACCTGGGACGAACTCCTCGACGCCAACGACACGCTCCTCGCCGCCGGCTACACGCCGATGGCCGAGGCCGGCGCCGCGGCCTGGCCCGTGACCCGCCTCATCGGCATGTACGCCTACCGGCTCGCCGGTCCCGACGCGATGACCGCGATCCGCGACGACGAGGCCAAGCTCACCGACCCCGACTACGTCGAGGCCGCGCAGGCCGTCGCCGATCTCGCGGCGGCCGGCTACTTCGGTGACGGCTTCATCTCGAAGGATCCTGCTGCTGCCACAAACGACTTCCTCACCGGCAAGGCCGCGATGAAGTACGACGGCACCTGGCTCCTCAGCAACATCAACAACGAGGACGAGAACCAGATCGGTCTCGACAACGTCGGCTTCATGCCGTTCCCCGCGGTCGACGGCGGCAAGGGCACCATCGATCAGTGGCCCGCCAACGCCGGCACCGCCTTCGCCATGAACCCCAAGACCTTCGGTCCCAAGGTCGGCGACTGGCTGTCGTGCATCGCCGAGAACTACGGTGCGCAGGCGCTGTCGGATGCCGGTGTCATCTCCGGGTTCAAGGTGAACGAAGAGGTCGCCGACCTCCCCGTCACCACGCAGGCGATCCAGGAGAAGGTCGCCGAGGTCGAGGAGACCGTGCTCTGGTTCGAGGCCCTGATGGACGGCAAGTCCACCAGCCTCGCCCAGTCCAACATGTCGCTCCTCGTCTCGGGCCAGCTGTCGGCGGAGGACTACATGTCTCAGCTGCAGCAGAGCATCGACCAGAACCGATGACGTCCCTCGTCCGCATCGGACACTGATCTCCGGCCCGGGCCCGCTCCGTGCGGGCCCGGGCCGACACACGTCACGAAAGCACGCCCATGAATCGAGTCTTCGGTGATCGCAAGACGATCATCATCCTGCTCGCCCCCGCCCTGATCCTCTACGTGGCGCTCAAGCTGGTCCCGGTCGCCTGGTCGCTCGGCCTCTCGTTCTTCGAGGGCAACACCCTACGCGGCTTCGAGTTCGTCGGAGTCGACAACTTCGCGAAGTTCTTCCAGGACCCGGCCGGCATCCAGTCGCTCTGGGTGAGCATCATCTTCGCGGTGCTCGCCACCGCGGGCCAGATCGTCTTCGGCTACCTGCTCGCGCTGCTGTACGTGTTCGTGCTGCGCAAGGGATCCGCGTTCCTGCGCACCGCGGTGTTCTTCCCGATGGTGCTGCCGACCGTCGCCGTCGCCCTGCTCTTCAAGAGCTTCGTCGCCGTCGGCGACAACCAGGGGCCCGTCAACGATCTCCTCAACTTCTTCGGACTCGGCAGTGTCGAGTTCCTGGCCTCGACGGTGGGCACCATGAGCGTCGCGCTGGCGATGACATGGTGGAGCTCGATGGGCTTCTATGCCGTGCTCCTCTACACCGGCCTGCTCGACATCCCCGACGAGGTCATCGAGTCGGCACGCATCGACGGTGCCAACGGCCTCAAGCTGGTGCGGCACATCGTCGTCCCGCTCTCGCTCCCGATCCTGATCTCCTCGATCATCTTCAGCTTCAACTCCACGCTCAAGGTGTTCGACAGCCTGCTCGCCCTGAACGGCGGCGGCCCCGGCACCTCGACGGCGCCACTGACCCTGTACATGTACCGCACGGCGTTCGAATACGCCGAATACGGCTACGGCAGCACCATCGCCCTCGTGCTCACCATCCTCTGCCTGGTGTTCACGCTCGCGGTGTTCCGGTCGTCGAGCAAGAAGAACGCGGAGGCGTGAGATGACCGAGACGCAGACCCTGGTGAGCGCACGGCCGCTCTCCCGCAAGGCGCCTTCGCAGCCGCAGGCGGGGCGTCAGCTCCTGCGCGTGATCCGCCGCATCCCGGTGTGGTTCGTGGTCACCCTGCTGCTGATCATCGTCCTGTACCCGCAGGTGTGGATGATCCTCGGCTCGTTCAAGACCCAGGCGGAGTTCCTCTCGAACCCGACGTGGGCGCTGCCCGAGGCCTTCAACCTCGACAACTACATCCAGGCCTTCACCCGCGGCAACGTCGCGACGAACTACCGCAACAGCCTCCTCGTCACCCTGCCGTCAGTGGCCCTGATCGTGCTGCTCGGCGTGGCCGCGGGCTTCGCGCTCGAGGTCATGATCTGGAAGGGGCGGCACACGACGCTGCTGCTCATCCTCGCCGGCATCATGGTGCCGGGACAGATGATCCTCGTCCCGCTGTTCACGGTCTACTTCAAGCTCGGTCTGACCAACTCGCTGTGGCCGCTCATCATCACCTACACGGTGATGGGACTCCCGCTGACGACCTTCCTCATGGCCACGTACTTCCGGTCAGTGCCCCGTGAAGTCTTCGAGGCGGCGACGATGGACGGCTGCAGCCCGCTCAAGCAGTTCTTCGTCATCGGTCTCCCGCTCATGAAGAACGCCATTCTCACGATCTCGCTCGTGCAGTTCTTCAGCGTCTGGAACGACCTGCTGATCGCGCTGACGTTCACGTCGAAGCCCGAGCTCGCCACGATCCAGGTGGGCCTGCTGAGCATGAACGACGAGTACGGGTCGACGCAGTACGGCCCGCTGTTCGCGGCCATCAGCATCAACATCGTGGCACTGTTGATCGTGTTCGTGTTCCTCAACAAGAAGATCATGGCCGGCATGGCCGCCGGCTCCGTGAAGGGATAGTCATGACCCGCATCGCCTTCCTGCACACCGGGGCCGTCGTGATCCCGCCGGTCGCCGAGCTCGCGAGGCGTCTGCTCCCCGACGCCTCGACCGTGAACTATCTCGACGACAAGATCGTGGCCGATCTCGGCGATGCCGACCGTGCCGCGTCGGTCGAGGATCGCCTCGAAGATCTCGTCCGCGCCGCGCAGTCGGCGGGGGCGGATGCGGTCATGCTGACCTGCTCGTCGATCTCGGGATTCGCCGCGGGTCTCGGCGCGAAGGTCGGCATCCCGGTGCTGCGCATCGACGAGGCGATGGCCGATCAGGCCGTCGCCGCGGGGGCACGGATCGCCGTCATCGCGACGCTGCCGACCACGCTGGCGCCGACGACGGCGCTGATCGCCGAGCGGGCGGAGCTCGCGGGTGCCGCCCCCGAGATCATCAGCGAGGTCGTCGACGGCGCCTTCGCCGCCGTGGCCTCCGGTGACCGGGCGACTCATGACTCCCTCGTCGCGGCGGCCATCGAACGGCTGGCCGCGCGGGCCGACGTGGTCGTGCTCGCACAGGCGTCGATGGCGAGCGCGGCGGCCGGGGCGAGCGTCGACGTGCCTGTGCTGACGAGCCTGGAACCGGGGATCACCCGACTCCGCGATGCGCTCGCCGCGCGCTGACCGCCAGCGCTCAGGACTCGAGCAGCGAACGCGCCGTGCCGAGGTCGGTGACGAGCGCATTGACCCATCCGCCGGCCAGTGCGCCGCGGATCGCGTCGACCTTGTGCGCACCTCCGGCGATGCCGAGGCGGCGGGGGATGCGGCGCAGATCGTCGACGGGGATCGCGATCACGCGCTCGTCGAAGCTCTCCTGCACGGGGCTGCCGTCGAGTCGGTAGGTGCGGTGGCAGATGTCGCCGACGGCGCCGTCTGCCAGCAGCTCTGCACGCTCGTTCGCGGCGAAGGCGTTGCCGCTGGAGGCGAGCACATCGCTCGGCTCGATGTTTCCGATGCCCATGATGGTCATGGTGAGCTCGCGCCAGCGTCGGCTGATCTCCTGCATCGAGGGGTCGTCGAGCAGCGAGTCCCTGATCGCGGCATTGGCCACGATGCCCGGCGCCTGCACGTGCACGGCCTCGGCGCCGAGGGTGCGCGCGAGATCGCCGAGCAGATGGTGGCTGTGGCCCTGCACCTCCGGTGCCCCGGAGCCGCCGAGCAACTGCACGACCTCGGTGGCGCCGCGGGCGGCGAACGGCCGCATGCGGTCGACCACGGCGAGCAGCGTCTGACTCCACGACGAGACGCCGATGCGGTCGGTGCCCGACAGCGTCGCCTCGAGGTAGGCAGCGGCTCCCGCGCCGAGAGCTGCCAGGGTCTCGTCGCGATCCGCATCGGGGTCGACATCGACCACGACCGCCTCGGCCAGACCGAATCGCTGTTCGAGCAGCTCCTCGGTCTCGGCGTACACGCCAGGCGCGACCGTCACGATCGTGCGGACGATGCCCATGGCCGTGGCGCGCTTGAGAAGACGCGAGACCTTGGCCTGCGAGATGTTGAGGGCGTCGGCGATGTCGGCCTGGCGGATGCCGCGCTCGTGGTACATGCGGGCGACTTTCGTCATCAGTCGCACCTGTCCGTCGGGCGGTCGGCTGTAGGTGTTCGAAGGCAACAGAGCCGTCCTCTCTCGCGATCTCATGATGATTCGCTAACGAAAGAATATTCAATGGCGGCGTCGTACGCCAGTCGCTACGCCGTATGGACCCGCACCACATTCGGAGGAGCCTGCACATGATCATCGGTGTCACCGGCAGCGAAGGCAAGCTCGGCAGGGCGACCGTGGCGCGACTGCGCGACGAGGGGCATCAGGTCGTCGGCTTCGACCTTGCAGGGCCGGCGGGTTCCGGCTTCACACGGGTGGACCTCGCCGACTACGGGCAGGTGCTGGATGCGTTCCTCGGGGTGACCGCGCGCCATGCGGGGCTCGATGCGCTGGTGCATCTGGCCGCCATCCCCGTCAACGGTCTCGTTCCCGATGTCACGACGTTCGAGAACAACGTGATGGCGTCGTACCACGTGCTTCTCGCCGCCCAGCGGGCGGGCATCCGCACGGTCGTCACCGCATCGAGCATCACCGCCACCGGCTTCCCCTACGAGGTTCCGCCTCCCTTCCTGCCCCTCGACGAGACCCACGCGCAGGCGTTCAACACCTACGCACTCGGCAAGATCGTCGAGGAGGCCATGGCCGCGCAGCTCGTCCACTGGGCGGAGGGCACCTCGATTACCGCCCTGCGCTTCACCAACGTCGTCGCAGCAGACGAGTATGGGACGTTCGCGCGTGCGGCCGAGCCCGGGTATCGCCGCGACCTGCTCGGATCCTGGGTCGATGCCCGAGACGGAGCCCAGGCCGTCTCCCTGGCGCTGCAGCACGCACAGCCGGGGTTAGAGATCTACCACGTCGCGCATCCGCTCTCCGGCATCGAAGCCCCCTCGCGTGAAGCTGCCGAGCTCTGGTTCCCGGGCGTGCCGGTGGCCGACGACCTCGGTTCGCACGAATCGCTGTTCTCGGTGCGCAAGATCCAGGAGCGGCTGGGGTTCGCCCCCGAGTACGACTGGCGGTCGCGCTCGGCTGACACCACTCGGCGCTAGTCGGGGCTGCGGGCGCCTGACAGGCGAGTCCACTCGCCGCCGCCCAGATCCACGTCGAGCGCGGCGCCGTCGCTCGTGCGCACCGAGAAGCGTCGTGGAGTCCGGTCGAGGTTGGCGGCGAGGATCTCGTCACCGGCATCCGTTCGCGACCCGAGCGCCCAGATCAGTCCGTCGGGACTGTCGCCGGTGAGCAGGGTTCCTCCCCCGAGCGCGAGCAGCGTCGTCAGGGCTTTCTCGGCCGGGGTCCCGGTGAGCCCGCGGGGCCCGGTGGTCTCGAACCACGAGATCGTCGCGACGCCGGGCACGGCGAGCGCCGCCGCGCTCGCGACGAGCCAGGCGGCCAGCTCCGCCGCACTCTGGCGGTCATCGTCTGATCCTGTGAACTGCGCGCCGTACCCCTCGTCGAGGTCGGAGCGTGCGGGCTTCGGCTCGGGACTCGTCGCGACGTTGTTGAAGCGCGGCCTGAGCGACACAGGGCCGATGTGCACCGGCAGTCCGCTCGCGATGTCGACGCTCTGCCGCGCGATGAGTCGCTGCATCGCCAGGGCCTCGACGAGCTGCTCGGTGTCGCGGGTGTGGAAGAGGGGAGTGGTCGTGACCGCGATGCCGTCCACATCGCGCGGGATGCGCTGCTGTTCGCGGTTGAGCTCGGTGAAATGGGATCGCGCCCCGGCGACGACCGGCACCTCGAGACCGGCATCCGTGAGCGCCCTGCGCAGCGCGTCGACCGTCGGGCCGTCGCTCACGTGCAGCGCCGCATCGAATGCGGTGACACGGGCGACCTGGTGGCCGCACAGCGCTCGTACGGCATCGTGCAGAGGGCCGGACGAGCCGTCGGTGACCACCCGCACATCGAGCGGGATGCCGTCGTCGGCGGCGCGCGAGAGCGCCGCCGCCCAGGGCGGGGTCGTGAGGTCGAGCTCGACGACCCGGAAGTCTCCGAGGCCGGACTGGCCGACGGGGGCGGGTGCCGTGGACGCCTCGACGCCGATCTGCGGGAAGGGGCCGCACTCCGACAGTTCGATCACGGCCGCCGCGGCCTCCGCAGCGAGCGCATCCGGTGGGCTTCCCGGCGCCTCGATCGTGACCGTCTGATGCACGCGCTCGCCGGCGTGCAGACGATACGGGTACGGCAGGTCGAGCGGCCGGCTGTAGGTCTTGAAGGACGCATCCGTCCAGTTGCGCTGATCCTCCATCTCGAAGATGTCGCCCTCGAAGCGGATCGTGGGGCCCGCGTCGAGGCGCAGCTCGCGGATGTCCCTGATCGGCTGGTGCGGACTGATCGCGGTGGGAAAGCGCGTCGCCTTGCCACTGCCGTCGGTGTGCGCGACCTCGACGCCGCGGCCCGCGCTCGCCGCAGGATGCAGGATCACGAGACCCACGCGGCAGGTGTCGAGATCGGCGTCGTTCACGCCATCCCACTCGATCTCGAGTCGGCGCGGGGTCGCCGTCACCGAGAGTCGGGACGAGATCTTCGCGCCGAGGCCTTCGTGACGGAGGGTCAGGATCAGGGTGTCATCGCCTGACTCCACGGCCTCCACGCCGACCGGAACCGTCAGCCAGCCGTGATCGCGCACCGCCGCGCGGACGCCCCGCAGCAGCATCCGTCCGTCATGTCGGATCTCGGCCAGCTCGTCGCCGCGCAACGCCAGGCTCCAGCCGCCGGATGTCCAGAGCGTCTCGTCGGTGCGCCACCAGGAAGTCGTCGTCGAGTCCACCACTCCACCCTAACCGGTTGACCAATATCGGGTGAAGATCGCCGGGCTGCTCACACCTCGGTGCGCGGCGCGGCCGAGCCGAGAGTGCTCTCGCCCGGGCTGATGCGTACGGGCAGCGCGACGCGCTCATGCACGTGGTCCGGCTCTGCCTCGGCAGCCAGCAGCCGCACCCCTTCGGCTCCCATCGCGAATCCGGGAAGCTCGATCGACGTCAGCGTCATCCAGTCCGCCCCGTCGTCGCGGTGATCCCCGTCCATGCCGACCACCGCGACGTCCTCGGGCACCCTCAGCGCGCCGTGCTCGCGCAGCAGATGCAGGGCGCCCAGAGCGACCTTGTCGTTGATGGCCAGGATCGCGCACCGCTCGCCGCCGAGCAGAGGGAGGATGCTCTCCGCCGCGCGACGTCCGTCAGCGGCCATGAGTCCGGCGGACTCGATCTCGGTGATGTCCACCCCTCTGTCGGCGGCGGCCTCACGGAGCCCTCGGCGACGCTCGACGACGGGTTGCACGAGATCGGGGATGGACAGGAAGAAGGCTCGTCGGATGCCGAGATCCGCGATGTGATCGATCGCCGCTCTGCCGACCTGCTCGTTGTCCATCAGAACCGTGCACCAGTCGGCATCGGGCACGTCGTAGTTCACGACCACGATCGGTCGCACGTGGTTTCGGATCCGCGCGATCCCCGTGGTGGGGTCTCGCATCGACGCGACCATGATCCCGCCGGTCCTCGCTTCGGCGAAGTGCTCGAGGAACTCGTCCTGGAGGTCGTGCTGCACGGTGCCCGCGGCGAGCTCGTGCGCGTTGAACAGGCTGTTCGCCATCATCAGGTAGCGGCCGTTGGCTGCGGCGGTGAGCTGTGCGCCCCGCGAGATCTCGACGAACAGGATGTTCACGAGGTCGGGTGTGATGAGACCCAGTGCATCGGAGCGGTTGCGGATCAGCGTCCGCCCCGCGGAGCTACGGATGTAGCCGAGGCGGTCGATGACCTCCTGCACGCGCAGCAGGGTCTCCGGCGCCAGGCGCTCAGGCGTGTTGATCGCATTCGACACGGTGCCCACCGACACCCCGGCTTCACGGGCCACCGCGTTGATGGTGGGATTCGCTCGGGAATCGCTCATGGGCACCCCCTCACGGTATGCGCTGTGACGCAATCGTAGGGGAGTGCGGGGATCATCGAGTGATCCCCGCACCGCGGCTCACAGGGTGGTCATCCCGCCGTCCACGGCGAAGAGGGCTCCGGTCGCGAAGTCCGCGTCGCTCGACGCCAGGAACACCATGATGCCCTCGACGTCGGCGGGAGTGCCGGCGCGGCCGACCGGGATGCGGCTGACGATCGCCGCGCGAGACTCGGGATCGTCCGAGATCGTCGACACGAGTCCGGTCTCCGTGTAGGCGGGCACCACGGTGTTCACCCTGATGCCGTCGCGGGCGTACGCTGCGGCGACGGTGCGGGCGAGCCCGTGGATGCCGGCCTTCGACGCCGAGTAGGCCGTGAAGTCCTGGCCCTCGCCGTTCACGCCGGTCGGGCTGCCGGTCAGGATGATCGATCCTCCGCCCGAGGTCAGCATCGCCCGGACCGCGTGCTTCACGGTGAGGAAGGTGCCCGTCAGATTGATGTCGATCGTGCGGCGCCAGACGTCGAGATCGAGGTCTGCGGCCTTGGCGTCCTGGCCGAACAGCTGCACGCCGGCGTTCGCGACGACGACATCGGGCGACCAACCGTCTGCGACCGATTCTGCGAACGCGGCGGCCACCGACGGCTCATCCGAGATGTCGACGACCACGGCACGCGCCTGTCCGCCGATCGCTCCTGCGACGGAGGCGGCGGCAGCGGCATCGCGATCGGCGATGAGCACTCTGGCGCCTTCCCGGGCGAAGCGCTCGGCGACGCTGCGTCCGATGCCGGCGCCCGCGCCGGTGATGAGAGCCGTCTTGCCGGTCAGGCGACCCATCTCAGCGCTCGATCCGGTCGAGGTGCAGCATGCGTGCGAGGTTCTTGTCGAGTTCGTCGTCGCGGAAGATCTTCTTCCAGTCGTCCTTGATGATGCTCTCGCGGCCGTAGTCCATGGCGATCAGGCACGCATCGGAGAACGGATTGTCTCCGCGCAGCCCGTTGGCGAGCGCCACCTGGGTGTGCCCGTACAGGATGCTGCGGGCGGCGGCCTCGGGTACGCCCATGGTCGTGACGGCCTCCTGCAGCGCCTCGTTGAGCAACGCGCCGATCATGCAGGCGACCGTCTCGACGAGCGTCGGCTCGAGCTGGGCGAGCTGCTTGACGGTGACCCAGTGCACGTCGATCACGGGTGCGTAGATCGCGCGCACGGTCTCTTCGACGATCGCCCGGGCGGTGGGGTCGTCGCTCTCGACCGCCGCGATCGCGTCTTGCGGCGCGGCGATGCCGCCGAAGGTGTCGGCCCACTGCTCGGGCGTCTCGCGCTGCAGGAAGATCGACGGGTGGCACGGGTGCGCCACCGCCTGGATCACGTCATCGCGGGTGGTGAGCAGCCCGGCGTAGGCGGCGGCGGGGTCGAGGGTCAGCACGATCGCGCCGGCGCGCAACTGCGGCACCAGGTCTGCGGTCACCGGGCCGAGCGCCAGGTCGGGCACGGCGAGCACCACGATGTCGGCATCGGCGACGGCTGCCCCGGCGTCGGTGAGTTCGCGTCCGGCATCGGTCGTGCGCTGACGGCCGGCGGGGGAGTTCTCGACGTACCAGACGGTGTGGTCGGTCTTCACGAGATTGTCGGACACGCGCATGCCCATCTTGCCTCCGGCGCCGATGACCGCGATCTTGTAGTGGGTTGCTGAGCTTGTCGAAGTATCGCTCATTGTGTGCTCCTCAGGTGGTCCAGGGTGGCGCGGGTCCAGTCCCGCTCGGTTCGGATGGTGGTCTCTGCATCGCCCTGCCACGGCAGCCAGTGCTCGACGATCTCATTGATGTCCCGCTCGCGCGGACGTACGGTGCGCTCGAGATGCGAGTAGTCGTGCAGGCCGGTACCCATGGCTGCGCCGGAGTAGGTGAACCCGACCCAGCCGTCCTGGCGCGCGAAGGCGAAGTCCTTGACGTGCACGTTGCGAACGAAGGGGGCGGTCTGCTCGACGCAGGTGCGGGGCAACTCGAGCCGCGCGACGACGTTCGCCGGGTCGAGGCAGATGCCCAGGCTGGCGCTTCCGACGGCCTCGACGAGGCTGACGAGATCTGTCGTCGCCACCTGCTCGTAGGTCTCGAGGGCGAGGGTGACCCCCGCAGATTCGAAAGAGCGGATGCTCTCGCGCAGCCATATGTCGGCCTCGGCGAGTGAGGGACGTGATTCGGGGCCGTGCAGCATGCTGCGCACGAGCGCGGCATCGAAGACCTCGGCGAGGCGGAGATGCCGTGTGAGGTTCTCGGGGCCGATGCCCTTGGTGCCCAGTTCGATCGTGAGGCCGAGGTCGCGGGCCGCCGCCGCGGCATCCCGGAGCTCCGCATCGCTCATGCGGTGAAGCGGTGCGTAGTCGCAGATCTGGAAGAGCTCGACTCCCTGGGCCCGCGTGTCCTCGAACGCGCCGACCAGAGTCAGCGGATCGGGGGAGCGGTCGGAATGCTGCCAGAAGTAGGCATAGGTGCCGAGGCCGATCACGAAGAACCCCCGCTGGGTCGCTGAGCCTGGTCCTCGCTGGGTCCCTGAGCCTGGTCCTCGCTGGGTCCCTGAGCCTGTCGAAGGGCAGCGAGCGCCGCGGCCTCGTCGAGCACGGTCATGAGGGCTTCCGGGTCGTGCGCGAAGCGTCCGAGGAACACACCGTCGACTGCGTCGCCCAGCGCTGTGAGGAGTCCAGGGCCCGCTGCCCCTCCGTAGATCACGACGGATCCCGTGCGGTCGGGATCTGCCTCGAGCGCCGCGCGCAGGGCGGCCGCGACGACACGGATGTGGTCGTGTCCGGCGGGTTCCGGAGCGCCGATGGCCCACACCGGCTCGTAGGCCACGATGACCGCGCCGGCGTCTGCCCCGTCGAGCGCCGAGCGCAACTGGTCGGCGGCGACCGCCGCCGCGCTCTCGGCATCCTGCTGCTCGGCCTCGCCGATGCACAGCAACGGGGTGAGACCCGACCGCAGTGCAGCGCGGGTCTTCGCGGCGACGACGTCGTCGGTCTCACCGAAGAGCCGTCGCCTCTCGGCATGTCCGATCTCGGCGATGCCCGCACCCACCTCGGCGAGCTCGGCCGCGGTCACCTCGCCGGTGAAAGCGCCGGGCTCTTCGGCCGATGCATCCTGCCCGCCTATGCGAACCGGAGTCCCCTCGAACGCCGCGATCGCGGGGAGCACCTGCAGATAGGTCGGAGTGACGAACAGTGCGACCGCACCCTGCGCGACCGCGCTGTGGTCGCGCACCCGCGCCGAGACGTCGTCGAACCACGCCCGCGCCCGCTCATGCCCGAAGTACGTCTTCAGGCTCACCCCGACCGTCACCTGCCGCATCAGCAGGATCCGGTGCTCTCGTACTCGTCGATCACCGCGACCTTCTCGGCGCTGGCGCTCGTCGTGTCGAAGCGATAGCCGAGCCACTCGCGTACGAGGCGACGAGCGAGCTCGATGCCGACCACGCGCTGGCCCATCGTGAGCACCTGTGCGTTGTTGGAGAGCACGGCGCGCTCGACCGAGAAGGAATCATGGGCCGTCACGGCGCGAATGCCGGCGACCTTGTTCGCGGCGATCGCGACGCCGAGCCCCGTGCCGCAGATGAGCAGGGCGCGATCGGCCTCGCCTCGGGCGACGAGTTCGCCCGCAGCGATGGCGACGCGCGGATATGGCGTGTGCCCGTCGGCATCGACGCCGACGTCGGTCACCGAGGCGACGCGCGGATCGGCCTCGAGGTCGCGCTTCAGGATCTCTTTGTAGTCGAAGCCGGCGTCGTCGCAGCCGATCACGAGGCGGAGCTGGTCGGTCATGGTGTGCCTTTCAGTGGGAGACCCGGGCGAGGGAGTCGCCGAGTGCCGTGACGATGAGCGCGAACGAGACCGCGCCGGGATCGGGGGTGCCGAGGGCGTGCTCGCCGTGGGTCCGCGCGCGGCCCATCTTCGGCAGCAGGTCGGCGGATGACGTGGCGGCGCCGGTCGCGGCATCCGCAGCCTGCGCCCAGGCGTCGACGAGGCCCGCCTCGCCGGCGATGGCGGAGGAGAGGGTGTCCGTGAACGGGACGAGAGCATCGACCATGGTCTTGTCGCCCACCTGGGCCTTGCCGTACGCCTGCACGGCACGGACGGCATCCGCGACCCCCGCGCTCACGGCGGCGGCATCCGGTCGACCTGCGTCACCGAGGTGCTCGGCGACGGATCGCAGGATGACGCCCCAGAGCGCGCCGGAGGTGCCGCCCGCCCGGTCGGCCCAGGCGTCTGCGGCTCTGATCAGGGTCGTGCGGGCACCGGCACCGGCGTCTGCTGCGATGGTGCCCGCGTCGAGAGCCGCGTGGGAACCGCGCTGCATGCCGATGCCGTGGTCGCCGTCGCCGGCGATCGAGTCGATCCGGCCGAACTCCTCGACGTGCTCGTCGACGGTCGCCACGATGACCCGCAGGGCCTCATGCACCTCGCGCGCGACGATCTGGGAGACCTCGTCGCCCTTCGCGATCACGTCGTCGCCGCCGTCGTCGAGGGTCGTGACCACCGCCTGATCGGCCGTCGCCACGGATCCGCGACGGTAGGCGGGAGCATCGACCGGCGTCTCCCAGAGGCGCTCGAGCTCGTCGTCGAGCCAGAACAGGGTGAGCGACGTGCCCGCCATGTCGAAGCTGGTGCAGTACTCGCCGACGTGGGGGTCGACGAGGGTGAGCCCTGACTCGCCGAGCAACTGGGCGATGCGGCGATAGACGACGAACATCTCCTCGTACTTGAGCGAGCCGAGACCGTTGAGGATCGGCACGACACGGGCGCCCTCGACCGTCACTCCGTCTGGCACCTCTGCGAGCAGCCTCTCGACGAGAAGCTCGGCGAGCTCGTCCGCCGTGGGGATGTCGACCTCGTCGATTCCCGGTTCCCCGTGGATGCCGAGCCCGATCGCCATGCGACCGGCGGGAACCGTGAAGAGGGGCGCAGGCGCTCCGGGGAGCGTGCAGCCGGTGAACGCGACGCCGAACGAACGGGTGCGCTCGTTCGCGAGCTCCGCGACGCGGGCCACTCCGTCGAGGTCGTAGCCGGCCTCGGCGGCGGCGCACGCGGAACGGAACACGGTCAGGTCGCCGGCGATGCCGCGCCTGCGGTGCCTCTCGGCGGGCGGGGCGCTGAAGATGTCATCCGTGACGGCGACTGTGCGGGTGGGGATGCCCTCGAGTCGGAGCCTGTCCTGTGCGGCGTCGAAGTTCAGCACGTCTCCCGCGTAGTTGCCGTAGCTGAAGAACACCCCGCCGCCCTGCTCGGCCTCTTTCGCCACGGTGTGGATCTGCTGCGTCGACGGTGAGGCGAAGAGGTTGCCCATCGCCGCGCCGTGCGCGAGTCCCTGCCCGACGAGGCCGCCGAAGGCCGGGTAGTGGCCGGAGCCGCCGCCCACGACCACGGCGACCTGCCCGCGGGGGACCACCGTGCTGCGCACGACCCCTCCCTGCACCCGGCGCACCGAGCGTGCATGGGCGGCGACGAAGCCGTCGATCATCTCGTCGGCGAACGCGGCGGGGTCGTTCCACAGGCGGGTCATGAGGCGACGCTCTCGGTGGCGGATGTGATCTGGTCCACGGTGACTCCTGGCATCGACGGTGATCGCGGTCGCCTCAGTCTGGCAAACCGGTTGACCAATTGCAAGTGATAGTTCGCTGGAGCCCGGGTCAACGAGAACGAGACGCCGCGCCGATCTCGAACTCGAGGTTCTCGCCCGCGTCATCCGCCGGTCGGATCCGCAGCTCCTGCTCACCGAAGCGCTGCGTCCAGAGGTCGGGGGCACCGGAGTGCGCGGCGATCGCCTCCTGCGCATCGGGGTCGTCGACGGTGTCGTACACGACCCAGCGGCCGACGCCGACTCGTGTGCTTCGCGTGTGCGGGCCGCACAGCCAGGACGCGATGAGCACTGTCGCGCCCTTGTCGGCGAGTGCGCGAAGCCCGGCCAACGTCGTGTGCGGCAGGCGGCTGCCGGCGACGACGATCAGCCCCGCATCCGCGAGCATGTCGGGGGCGACGTGCTCGTCGTAGGCGATGACCCCGCGCACCGCCTGGAACAGCCCGTGCGTGTGCGACGGTGTCGTGGTGCCCTGTGCGAGGGGGAAGTCCGGGCGCGGCACGGTGTTCAGCTCGTGCCGGGGAAAGTCGAAGCCCGGGATGTGCATGCAGCTTCCTGCATCCGGCAGTTGCCCATGGCTGAGCGCATGCCACGCGGCGAAGATGCTCCGCGCCGTGTCGGGTGCTGCGGCCTGTCGATTGCCGAACGGTCGCGCGCCCCTGCCGAAGTCGCTGTCGTCGGCGTGCACGAGCGCGATGTCGGGCCGTGCGTCGCGATACGACCACGCGGGTGGGTTCTTCGGTGCCCAGTCGAGGGCGAACTCCCGCCAGACCTCGCCGTGCTCGGTCGACTCCACGTGTCCGCCGCCGCAATGACGCACGAGGGTGTCGATGTTCTCGACGAACAGGCGGGTCGGGGCGAAGTGGTGGGCCAGACGCAGAGCAGAGGCGAACTCGGCGGGGGAGTGTCCGGGGAACCCGGGAGCCCTCGTCTGCCAGGGGCCGATGTCGGGTCCCCAGAGATCCGCGCACACCCACAGCTGGCGGTCGTACTGCAGTGCCGCTCCGAGAGCCGTGCCGAGCTGGAGCGGCTGGAACGACTCCTTCATGACCTTCGGCGCCGGCGTCATGCCGGCGCGCGCGAGGGTGTGGAACATCACGGGGAAGACCTGCTCCGAAAGCACGGGGACGCGTGCCGCGCCCGCGGCGTCCGTCGTCCGGTCGATCCCGTCGACGATGCCACGGACGGCGGCATCGATCACAGCGATCGCCTGCTCGGCCGCCAGCCCGTCGGTCTGCCCGAAGTGCGGCAGGTGCGCATCGCGTCGGTACTGGTCGGCGTGGATCTGCAGGTGCTCCGGCTCGTCGTAGAGCATGCCGACCAGTCGCCCCGCCGCCGCGGCCTCGCGCACGATCTCCGGATCGATGTCATGGCGATTGGTGCCCGCTGCGAACGGGCCGTTGATGTTGCCGTACTCGTTGCCGAGCACGAGGTCGATGCCCGCTGCCGACAGATCGCTCAGCATCGCGGCGACATCGGTGTGAACGGGCACCTGGTGGTGCACATAGAACGCCGCCCCGAGTTCGCGCAGCAGCTCGGTGAATCGGGCGGGCGTCAGCGGAGGGTCCTGCGACGGAATCGGGATGCCGGTGCCGGTGCGCATGATCAGGTCGGAGGCCGCGCCGGCCCAGGGGTCCGCGAAGGCCACCACGGGCCCCTGGATGCCGAGCGCGGGGGTGGGAGGCGTCATCATCACTGGTCGACGACCACATCCATCTCCGCGAAGAACTGCGCGGCGGCCTCGTCGACCGAGATCGTGCCGAAGCCGAGCTCCTCGCCGAGCTCACGGAACTTCTCGTGCAGCGAGCCGTAGCCGACGATCGGCACCGGCGGCGCCTCGCCGAGGCGATCGGTGACTGACGACTCGTAGTCGGCGATGGTCTGGCTCAGCTCGTCGAGGTCAGCGGCGTCGCGTGCGGTGGCGGATGCCGGGAGGCCGCGGTTCGTGCCGAAGATCTCGCCGGACTCCGGAGAGTTGACCAGGAAGTCGATCAGGGTCGCCGCAGCGGCCGGATGCTCGGAGTTCGCGGCGATCGAGTACATCTGCGATGCCTTGAGATAGAGGTCCTTGCCACCGTCCTCCGAGAGAGGGGGAGCCATCAGTTCGATGTCGAAGCCCTCGCCGAGGTTGCCGAGGAAGCCCGCGCCGGTGTTGTCCCAGGTCGCATCGCTGGCAGTGATCGCCGAGTCGAACGCGGTCAGCGGCTGCACCTCGGCGACCCGCTGCTGTGGGGCCACACCGCCGTCTTCGCGCAGCGCGGCGGTCGAGTCCCAGAACTCCGCGAGACGCTCCTCGTCGAAGCCGGGGGTGCCGTCCTCCTCGAAGAGGTTGCCGCCCTCGGCGCGGAGCTGGAGCTCGAAGTTCTCGATCCGCGTCGTCGGATCGACCCCGCCCCAGACGTCGGCGCCCTGTGCGCCGGCTGCTGTGCTGACCTCGGCCATCCAGTCGTAGTAGTCGTCCCAGCTGCCGCCGTCGAAGGCGTCGACGCCGAACTTCTCGAGCAGGGTGGTGTTGAGGAACATGCCCCACGAGTTGGTCGAGAGGGGCAACGCCGTGGTGATGTCATCGACGACGCCGGCCGACAGCACCTGACTGTCGATCGGGTCGGTCTGGATGATCGAGCCGAGATACGGCTCGAGGTCGAGCAGGGATCCGCTCTCCGAGTACTGCCGGAGGTAGGCGAGATCCATCGTGACGACGTCGGGGAGCCCGCCACCGGCCGCTTCGATCTGCCGCTTCTCCCAGTAGTCGTTGGGGGAGAGGAAGAGGATCTTCACGTCGATGTTCGGATGCTGGTCCTCGAACGCCGCGATGGCCTGATCGTAGAGCGCGGCACGCACGTCGTTGCCCCAGAACGTGAAGCTGATCGAGACCTCCTCGTCAGGGTCGAGGGTCGCAGGGGCATCGGCTGCCGGCCCGCTCGCCGCGCATCCGGTGATGGCGAGGGCGGCCACCAGGGCCATCCCCGTGACCGCGGTCGTGCGCATGTGTCGGAATCTCATCGTGGGGGCCTCTCGTCGTCGAGCGCGATATCAGGAAACGTTTTCTCAGAATGGATGAAGAGAGGCGACCCGCAGGTCGCCGTGCCATCATTTTGCCAAACCGGTTGACCAAATGCAATGCCCGGATCGACGGGACTGCCGTATGTTGTCGTACATGCCCGCCTTTCCTGACGACCGGTCCTCAGAGATCACGGCCGCTCTCGGAGTCCTCCCCACCGGCACCCCGGTGTCCGAGGTCGCCCGGCGAATGCTCGACCTCTTCACCGGCGGTTCCATCGCCGCCGGCACGCGCCTTCCGCCCGAGCGACAGCTCGCCACGACGCTCGGGGTGGGCAGGTCGGCCGTGCGTGAAGCACTCGCGGCCCTGGAGATCCTCGGGATCGTCGATGTGCGACCGGGGTCGGGCACCTACCTGCGGGGCGCCGCGAGCGAACTGCTGCCTCAGACGCTCCGCTGGGGGCTGCTGATCGGCGAGCGGAACACCACCGAGCTCCTCGAACTGCGCGAAGGTCTCGAGATCTTCGTGGTCCGCCTCGCCGCCGCGCGCGCCGACGCCTCGGTGATCGCCCGACTCGAGAAGGACGTCGCCCGCATGCGCGAGTCGTACGACGACCTCGCCTCCTTCGCGCGCGCCGATCTCGACTTCCACCATGCGCTCGCCGAAGCAGCAGGCAACCACACGCTCACCGACCACCTGCACGTGATCCGCTCGCTGCTCCAGGTGTACGCCGATCGTGCGGTGCACGATCGCGCGCACGCCGAGGTCGCGACCGCCGAGCACGAGGCGGTGCTGGCCGGTGTCAGGGGCGGAGACGGCGATGCGGCGGCATCCGCCATGGCCGTGCATATGGCCACCGCGACCACCCGCCTGCTCTCCGAGCGCGCACTCTGACCGCATTCCACCGAAGGACGACATGATCAACGACGATCGACGCACCCGCCGCGTCATCATCAACTCCGACGTGAAGAACGAGGCGGACGACCAGTTCGCCATCGTGCACGCGCTCCTCTCGCACACGCTCGACGTGCGCGGTGTGATCCCGGCCCACTTCGGCACGCATCGCACCACGGAGTCCCTCGCGGAGTCGCGAGCCGAACTCGACCTGGTGCTCGGCCTGCTCGACCTCGATCACGAGGTGCCGACGGCCGACGGGGCGCCGGCGGCGCTGGTCGACGAGCAGACTCCGATCGACAGCCCCGGTGCCCGCCTGATCATCGAGGAAGCACGCCGCAGCGACGCAGGGCCGCTGATCATCGCGTTTCTCGGGCCTCTCACCGACATGGCCTCGGCGCTCCTGCTCGCGCCCGACATCGCCGACACCGACACGACGGTGATCTGGATCGGCGGACCGCCGTACGGCGATCTCGTCTCGGTCGGATCGTGGCCGGAGTTCAATCTGCGCAACGACATCGCCTCGGCGAACGTCGTGTTCGACTCGGGCATCCGCCTGTGGCAGGTGCCCTCGAATGTCTACCGACAGGTCAACGTCGGGTACGCCGAGCTGGAGGCGAAGGTCGAACCGCACGGCGACCTCGGCCGCTATCTCGCCCAGCAGGTCGTCGATTTCAACTCGCAGTTCCACCGGGTCGCCGTCGAGTCGCGGTCGCTCGGCGACTCACCGGCGATCGCTCTCATGATCGACCCGTTCTGCGCGGCGATGCGGCGACAGAGCGGTGTGCGCTTCACCGGCGACGGACACTACGAGCCCGCGGATCCTGAGCGCGAGATCCTGGTGGTCGAGAGCGTCGACGTGCGATTCCTGCTCGAAGACATGTTCGCCAAGATCGCGCGCCACTCCGCCTGAGCGGCCCCGCGATCACGACAGGTCAGACGCCTGTCACGATCGCGTTGTCGAGCTCATCGGCATCCACGCCCGGTCGCACAGCCCTGTTCGTCAGCAGGACCCACGCGACGCCGGCTGCGGGATGCACCCAGAATTCGGTGCCCGCCCACCCGCCGTGGCCGTACACGTCGCGGTCGATGAGTCCGGGTGCGCGGGTGCGCAGGTTGAACGTGAAGCCCCAGTCCTGGCCCCGCTCGTCGGGATACGGGTCGAGCCGGGGGATGTCTCCCGTCAGCGGGCGCCGCATCATCGCGAGCCCTGCGGGCGACAGGACGCCGCTGCTGTCGCCGCGCCCGATGCGCAGCAGCTCGGCGCCCAGGTGCAGCAGATCCTCGGCGCGCCCGAGAAGGCCGGCGCCCGGCGCGCGCGTGGCGTGGAACCGGTCGAGGTCGAGGCCTCCTGCCGCGGCATCCGGAACCCCGACCGACTGTGCCGTGTCGAGGGTGAGGCCGATGGCGCCGAGGTCATGGGCCCACTCGAGAGTGCCGGCATCCCAGGGAGTGCCCGTCGCATGCTCGATCATCGCCGCGATGCCCTCGAACGCGAGGGTCGAGTAGCGCGATGCACTGCCGGCCGCGAAGTCGCGCCCCCGGGTGAGCAGCTCCTGACGGAGTGGCACCGCGGTGTCGAGCGGTGGCTCCGCGATCCCCGAGGTGTGCGACGCGAGGTGCCACAGTCGCACCGAGTCGTCGCGGGCGGCGCCGAAATCGGGGAGGGCCTCGGTGAGGGGCGTGTTCGGGGTGAGCAGGCCGCGCTCGATCGCCCTGGTCGCGGTGATGCCGGTGAGCACCTTCGTGATCGAGAACAGGGGATAGACCGCGTCGGTCGCGACTCCGAACCCCTCGAGGTCGACGATGCCGTCAGCCGTGGCCATGCCGAGCACGGCCGTGGGCAGGCGCTCCGCCTGCACATGGCGGCGCGCCCAGTCGAACGCTGCATGGAAGGTCATCTCGTGCTCCCGACGGATTCAGGTCGTCGCGGTTCCCCGACGACGGTTCGGACTCTACGATAGAACCATGGCACAGAAAGCGCTTTCCCATCCGGCCGCGCTCATCGACGGTCAGCATCCGACCCGTTCTGTGCTGCGCCTCGTGGCGCGCCGGCCGTGGCGGCTCACCTTCGCGATCACGGCGTTCGCGATCAAGGAGATCCCCCTCTGGTTCCTGCCGGTCATCACCGCCGCGATCATCGACGTGGTCGCGAGCAAGGGAGATGTGAGCGAGGTGCTGTGGTGGTTCGTGCTCGCCGCCGTGCTGCTGCTGCAGAACTATCCGAACCACATCATCTACACGCGCAACTTCATGACCGTGGTGCGCGACCTCGGTGCCGACCTGCGCAATGCCCTCACCGCACGGCTGCAGAGTCTCTCGATCGGTTACCACACGCGCATGAGCTCATCGATCGTGCAGACCAAGGTCGTGCGTGACGTCGAGAACGTCGAGCTGATGCTGCAGCAGGTCACGCATCCGCTGCTGTCATCGACCATGGTCATGATCGGTGCCCTCGCCATGACGGCCGTCACGGTGCCGCAGTTCCTCCCCGTATATGCGCTCGCGGTACCCATCGCCATCGGCATCCGCTACGGAATGCGCAACCGCTCGCAGCGTCGCAACGAGGTCTTCCGACGCGAGATCGAGACGCTGTCGGCCCGGGTCGGCGAGATGGCGTCGCTGATCCCGGTGACCCGCGCCCACGGGCTCGAGGAGACCGCGATCACACGCGTCGCCGGCGGGGCCGACGGCGTGCGTCGCGCAGGCCTCGACCTCGATCTGCTGAACGGCCGCGTGGCCTCGATCTCGTGGGTGGCGATGCAGCTGCTCGGCGTCGCCTGCCTCATGCTGGCCGCGGTGTGCGCGCTCACCGGGTTCCTCCCCATCACGCCCGGCGAGGTCGTGATGCTCTCGAGCTACTTCACGCTGCTGACCGGCGGGCTCACCCAGTTGCTCATGCTCATCCCCGTGGGCGCCCGCGGCCTCGAGTCGGTGCGTTCGATCGCCGAGGTGCTGCAGGAGCCGGACGTCGAGCAGAACTCGGGCAAGCGCGTGGTCTCGGCGGTCACCGGCGAGATCGTGCTCGACTCCGCGACGCATCGGTACGCGGATGCCGAGGAGGATGCCCTTCTCGAGATCGATCTGCGCATCGCGCCCGGCGAGACGGTGGCGTTCGTCGGGTCGTCGGGGTCGGGCAAGTCGACGCTCCTGAACCTGGTGCTCGGATTCGTCCGACCCACGAGGGGGCGCATCCTGCTCGACGGTGCCGACATGCAGGAGCTCGACCTGCGCACGGTGCGCCGCTCGATCTCGGTCGTGCCGCAGGAGTCGGTGCTGTTCGAAGGATCTGTCTTCGACAACATCGCCTACGGCATGCCTGACGTCACGCCGGACCGCGTCGAGCAGGCGTTGCGCGACGCGAACGCCTGGGAGTTCGTCAGCGAGCAGCCGCACGGGTGGGACACGGTGGTCGGCGAGCGTGGAGCGAGGCTCTCCGGCGGGCAGCGGCAGCGTCTGGCGATCGCCCGTGCACTCGTGCGCGACCCGCGCATCCTCCTGCTCGACGAGGCGACCAGCGCCCTCGACCCGGAATCCGAGGGGCTGGTCAAAGAGGCACTCGAACGGCTCATGCGCGGTCGCACCACTCTGGTCGTCGCGCATCGACTGTCGACGATCCGACAGGCCGACCGCATCGTCGTGCTCGAGCACGGACGCATCGTCGAGCAGGGATCCCACGATCAGCTGCTCGCTGCCGACGGGCGATACGCTCGGCTTCACCTGGTGCAGAACGGCCTGAGGTGACCCCGGCGCGAACATGGGGTCGGTCTTGGGTCCCTGAGCTTGTCGAAGGGCCGGTCACTGCGCTTCGACAAGCTCAGCGCCCCAATCGTGGCCGAGCCGATCACCGTCCTGAGGAGGACCGATGACATCCGACAAGATCCTTCGTGCTGCCCTGGTGGGCACCGGTTCCGTGGCGAATTCGCATGCGCGCGCCGTCGCCGCGCACCCGCGCGCCGAGCTCGTCGCCGTCGCCGACCTCAGCCGGGAGAAGGCTCAGGAGTTCGCGGACACGTACGACATCGCGGCCGCCTACGGAGACCTCGATGAGATGCTCGCCGCAGAGAGCCCAGATGTGCTGCTCGTCTGCACTCCGCCGGGGCCGCACCGCGAGCAGGCGCTCGCCGCCTTCGCCGCGGGCGCCCACGTGATCGTCGAGAAGCCGCCGGCACCGTCGCTCGACGAGCTCGACGACATGCGGGCGGGGGCGGGAGCTGCGGGCAGACAGCTCGCCGTCGTGTTCCAGCAACGCACCGGCACGGCCGCGGCGCACGTGCGTCGGCTGCTGCAGAGCGGTGCGCTCGGGCGCCCGCTCGTCGCGGTGTGTCAGACCCTCTGGTTCCGCGACGCCGACTACTTCGCCGTGCCGTGGCGCGGCAAGTGGGAGACCGAAGGCGGAGGAACGACCCTCGGGCACGGCATCCACCAGATCGACCTCCTCGCGCACCTGCTGGGCGACTGGTCGTCGGTGCGGGGAGAGCTGTGGCGATTGGACCGCGAGACCGAGACGGAGGACGTCTCGACCGCGACCGTCGTGTTCGAGCAGGGTGTCGTGGCGCAGTTGGTCACGAGCGCGGTATCGCCCCGCGAGGCGAGCTCGATCCGCATCGACACGCAGAAGGCGACGATCACTGTCGACCACCTCTACGGCCACGGTCATGAGAACTGGCGGATCACCCCGGCTCCCGGTTTCGAGTCCGAGGCAGAAGGCTGGGGGTTCCCGGATGCCGAGGAGCGCAGCGACCACGCCCCGCTGCTGCGCGACGTGTTCGATGCCTTGCTCGACGGGGAGCCGCTTCCGCCCACCGCGGATGCTCCCGCGCGATCTCTCGAGATCGTGGCGGCGATCTACGCCTCGGCCGCAGCCGGCGGTGCCGTCGTGACGCCGGAGGCCCTGGCGTCGCATCCCACGCATCGCGCAGGCTTCGCGAGTCCTGTGGTGGATCTGCGCCGATGATCGAGGTCTACCGAGACCCCGTCTACGACGGCGCCACCGACCCGCGCGTCGTGATCGACGCGGACGGGCTGTGGTGGATGTTCTACACGCAACGTCGGGCGAGCCTCGACGACGCCGGGCCCGGGGTCTCGTGGATCCACGGCAGCCGGATCGGCGTCGCCACCTCGCACGACGGGGTCGGGTGGACCTACGACGGGACGCTCGAGCCGACGGCATCCGATCTGGCCCTGGAGCCCGGCCCTCCACCAGCCGAGGTGGATCGCACGCACTGGGCTCCCGAGGTCGTGTGGGACGGCGCGCGCTGGCGCATGTATCTCACCGAGATCGACGGCATCCCCGACCGCTGGCCCGGGTTCGTGCGCGAGATCGTGGAGTATGTGTCCGACGACCTCCGGCGCTGGCAACGTCGTGGCCCTCTCGCGCTGAGCAGTGATCGCGTGATCGACGCCGCGGTCGCTCGCACCCCCGACGGGCTCTGGCGTCTCTGGTACAAGGACGAGGCCGCGGACTCGGTGACGATGGTCGCCTCGTCGCCCGACCTGCAGGAGTGGAGTCTCGACGGGGTCGCCATCGGCGGGAGGCCGCACGAGGGTCCGACGGTGTTCGAGCTCGGCGGCTTCTGGTGGATGATCGTGGACGAATGGCGGGGGATGGGGGTCTATCGCTCTGATGACGGCATCCGGTGGACCCGACAGGGTGCTGACGATGCGGTCGTCCTCGCCGATGTCCCCGGGGGAGGGCACGGCAATCACGGGGCGCATGTGCACCACGGCGAGGACCTGTGGTTCTACTTCTTCGGTTCGGCGGAGGCAGCGCCTGTGCACGCCGAGACGGGTGAGCAGAGGCGAGCGACGGTATATCGGTTACGTCTCGACGTCGAGGCCGGCGAGCTGGTCGTGAGAGGATCGGAAGCCCTGCGGTAAACGATGTAACTGCGATCGATTTTGCCAGTTGCGAAACGTTTCAATTTGGATTACCGTGCAAGGTAAGCGTTTTCCCCGCACCAGGGAGAACATACCCGCAGCACATGGACACTGACGTTCCGCGGCAATGCCGAACGAGGACGTTCACCAGAGAGGACAACGATGTTCAGCAAGAAGCGTGTGGCGGCCGCAGCGGCCGTCGCCACCAGCGCAGCGCTGGTACTCGCCGGCTGCGCCGGCGGCGGTTCGCCCGAAGCCGGGGCCACCTACGACCCCGATGAGAAGGTCACTCTCGACCTCGCATTCTGGGGCAACGACGTTCGCGCCGACCTCTACAACCAGGCGATCGACGCCTTCAACGAGGAATACCCGAACATCACGGTGAACGCGACGTTCCTCGGCTTCCCGGAGTTCTGGGAGAAGCGTCAGACAGAGGCCGCCGGTGGCGGACTGCCCGATGTGATGCAGTTCGACTACTCGTACCTGCGTCAGTACTCGGAGAACGGCCTGCTTCTCGACCTCGAGCCTTACCTCGGCTCCGTCATCGAGACCGACCCGCTGCCCGAGAACATCCTCGGCATCGGCGTCGTCGACGACACCACCTATGGCATCGCGACCTCGACCAACGCCTGGGGCATGTTCACCAACCCACAGCTTCTCGAGACCGCCGGTGTCGAGGAGTTCGCCGGCGGCGACTGGGAGGACTACGACGAGTGGATCGGTGAAGTCACCGACGCGAGCGGCGGAGCCTTCTGGGGCGGGTCCGACTGGACCGGCCGCATCCAGAACTTCGAGATCCAGCTGCGCAGCGAGGGCAAGAACCTCTTCGATGAAGACGGCACTCCCGGCTTCGACGAGGAGCGCCTGAAGGAGTTCTGGGAGGCCGGATCCGACATCCGTGACGGTGCCGTCGTGCCGCAGCAGACCGTCGAAGAGCTCAACCCGCTCACCGCGTTCGACGCGGCCAAGAACGCCAGCGAGCTCACCTGGGACAACTTCGGTGCCGGCTACCTCGCCAACCTCGGCGAGAGCTACACCGAGCTGGGTCTGGTCGCACCTCCCGTCACGGAGGAGGGCACCAAGGACCTCTACCTGAAGCCGTCGATGCTGCACACGATCTCGGCCAAGACCGAGCACCCCGAGGCTGCTGCGACGCTCGTCAACTTCCTGGTCAACTCGCCCGAGTCCGGTGAGATCTTCGGCACGAACCGCGGTCTGCCCGCTTCCGAGACCGCACTCGACGCCGCCGACCTCGACCCGATGAGCCAGCTCGTCAAGGACTACGAGGAGTCCATCGCCGACCGTCTCGGCGACGCGCCTCCTGTGCCGATCGTCGGCTACGGAACGCTCGAGGAGAAGTTCCGGGTGCTCGGCACCGAGCTGAACTTCGGTACGACGACGGTCGATGAGGCCGTGGAGCAGTTCTTCTCCGAGATGGACGTCGTCCTCAACCAGTGATCCCGTCGGTGGGCCGGACCAGTCGTCCGGCCCACCGCACCCCACCCACTTCGGAAGGAGCTGTCATGAGCACGACGGCTACGAGGACGATCGTCACGGGCAAGAAGTCCGGGCGCGGGAAGGCGCTGCGCAGCGGCCGCCGCCCAGAGAACGAGCTCGACAGGCCGGGTCAGAAGGCCCGCCTGCGCCGCGAGACGGCGACCGGCTATGCGTTTCTGACGCCCTGGCTGATCGGTTTCTTCGGTCTGACCGGTGTGCCGATGGTGTACTCCCTGTACCTCTCCTTCACGAAGTACAACATCTTCCAGCCGCCGAAGTGGATCGGCCTGGACAACTACATCCGCCTGTTCACGAACGACCCGAACTTCATCCAGTCGGCGCAGATCACCCTGGTCTACGTGTTCATCGGTACCCCGATCACCCTGGCAGCGGCGCTGGCCGTGGCGATGCTGCTGAACTACCGCGACAAGGGGGCCGGGTTCTTCCGCTCGGCGTTCTACGCTCCGTCGCTCATCGGCGGGTCGGTGTCGGTCGCGATCGTGTGGCGGGCGATGTTCTCCTCCGACGGCCCGGTCGACAGCGGTCTGCAGATCTTCGGGGTCAACCTCGGTGGGTGGATCGGAAACCCGAGCCTCGTGCTCCCGATGATGATCCTGCTCGCCGTGTGGCAGTTCGGCGCGACGATGGTCATCTTCCTCGCCGGTCTCAAGCAGATCCCGAAAGAGCTGTATGAGGCGGCCGAGATGGACGGCGCGAACGCGTACCGCCGGTTCCGCGCGGTGACGATCCCGATGCTCTCGCCGGTGATGTTCTTCAACCTGCTGCTCGGTCTGATCGGCGCCTTCCAGGTGTTCGCCTCGGCGTACATCATCTCCAACGGCACGGGCGGCCCCGCCGGTATGACGAACTTCATCACCGTGTACCTGTACAAGCGTGGATTCTCCGACGGACAGATGGGCTACGCGGCTGCGATCGCGTGGGTTCTGTTGGTCGTCGTCGCTATCATCGCCTTCATCCTCTTCCGCACCCAGAGGTCGTGGGTGCACTACTCGGGAGACGACAAATGAGTACCTCCAACCAGGCCACCACGTCCGGCGCCGCGTCGACTCCGGTGTTCGCCGCACAGCAGACGATGCCCGGCGGCCCGCCTGCCCCTCGTCGCAGGATCAAGCGCAAGACCTGGCAGACCGTCATCTGGTTCATCGGACTGATCGTGCTCACCGCGGTGGTGCTCTACCCGCTGCTGTGGCTGTTCCTGTCGACGTTCAAGCCGAACTCCGAGTTCGGTCAGAACCCGGGCCTGTTCCCGCAGGCGCCGACCATCGACAACTACGGCAAGGTCATGGAGGGCATCGCCGGAGTGCCGATGTGGCGCTTCTTCCTGAACTCGCTGATCCTCGCGGTCTCCGCAGTCGTCGGCACGGTGCTCTCCTCGGCACTCGCGGCCTACGCGTTCGCCCGGGTGCAGTTCAAGGGTCTCGGGGTGCTGTTCGCGGCGATGATCGGCACGCTGCTGCTGCCGTTCCATGTCGTGATCATCCCGCAGTACATCATCTTCAATCAGCTCGGCTGGGTCGACACGTTCATTCCGCTGATTCTGCCGAAGTTCCTCGCCACGGAGGCGTTCTTCGTCTTCCTGCTCGTGCAGTTCATCCGTCAGATGCCCCGCGACATGGACGAGGCCGCGCGCATCGACGGCGCGGGTCACCTGCGGATCTTCTGGTCGATCATCCTGCCGCTCATCAAGCCGGCGCTGATCACCTGCGCGATCTTCTCGTTCATCTGGGCGTGGAACGACTTCCTCGGACCGCTGCTCTACCTGACCAGCCCCGAGAACTACCCACTGCCGATCGCACTGCGTCTCTACAACGACCAGACCTCCTCGTCCGACTACGGCGCGACGGTCACGGCCTCGTTCGTCGCACTGCTGCCCGTGCTGCTGTTCTTCGTCGTCTTCCAGCGGTTCCTCGTCGACGGCGTGGCCACGCAGGGACTCAAGGGTTAGTCATGTCGGTCATCAGCGGAGACCGTCGGGCCCAGCGGGCAGCGACGCGTGAGGCACGCTCAGGCGCCGGCCCCACGGTCGCCGGCGTCGAGCCGGGGGTGAACCCCGGCGCTGCGGCGAAGTTCGGTCTGTTCGGAGAAGTGCTCACCGTCGGGCTGCTCATGACGATCATCGCGCTCGGCGTCGTCACGCTGCCGATCGCGTTGGCCGCCGGCATCCGTCACCTGCGACGCTTCGTCGCGGCCGAGGACTCGCGCACAGCGCTGTTCTGGGGCGACGTGCGCGCCGGCATCCTGCCGTCGCTCGCCGTCGGTGTGCCGGCCGCCCTGATCGCGACCGTGCTCACGATCGACGTGGTGCTCGCCGGGTCCGGTGCCCTGCCCGGTGGCGAGGCCATCGCGGTCGTCGGCTGGGCGGGACTTCTCGCTCTCGCCGTCGCCCTGCTCCTCGCAGCGGGGGCGTGGGCCCCCGAGAACGGATGGGTCGCGGCGGTTCGCTCCGTTCCTGGAGCGATCAGGGCGGATGCCGCGGGCGCCGCCTACATCGCGGCTGCAGCGATCTTCACCGGTGTCGTCACCTGGGCGCTCGCGCCCCTGTTCATCGCGGGGATCGGCTGCGCGGCACTCGCCGTCGTGGCCGTGCCCGGGCGTCGTCGGCGCCGGGAGAACCGCGAGGGATGAGAAGGTAGTCGTTGGCAGACGCGCGGACGGACGGAGGCACGCCATGGCAGTAGGGGTGAAGGACGTCGCGGCTGCGGCCGGCGTCTCGGTCGGTACCGTCTCGAACGTGCTCAACCAGCCGGAGCGAGTCTCCGCGCGAACGATCGAGCGCGTGCAGCGCGTGATCCAGGAACTCGGCTTCGTGCGCAACGACGCGGCCAGACAGCTGCGCGCCGGTCGTAGCCGAAGCATCGGACTCGTCGTACCCGACATCGGCAACCCCTTCTTCGCCGAGGTGGTGCGAGGCGCGGAGGACAGAGCAGCGGATGCCGGCATGACCGTGCTGCTCGGCAACAGCGACGAGCGCGACGAACGGCAGCTGGCGCACCTCGAGCTCTTCCAGGAGCAGCGTGTCAACGGCGTGCTGCTCACCCCCGCGTCAGAAGATCTCTCTGCCGTGCATCGCTTCGCCTCCGGCGGAATGCCGGTGATCCTCGTCGACCGCGAGGTGGAGGAGGGTCTGCTGCCGTCCGTGTCGGTCGACGACGTCGAGGGCGGGCGGCTCGCGGCCGAGCACCTGCTTGCGTCCGGGCGGCGCCGACTGGCGTTCGTCGGCGGCCCGCAGTCGGTGCAGCAGGTCGCCGACCGTCTTCGCGGGGTGCAGAAGGCCGTGGCTGCTCACCCTGATGTCACGCTCGAGATCTTCGAGCAGTCCGCGCTCACCGTGCTCCAGGGGAGGGCGGCCGGCGAGGTGATCGCGGCGCGTCCGGCGGAATCGCGCCCGGATGCGGTCTTCGCCGCCAACGACCTCCTCGCCGTCGGACTTCTGCAGGCCTTCAGCTTCGGATCCGCGATCCGCGTGCCCGAGGACATCGCGATGGTCGGCTATGACGACATCGACTTCGCCTCGGCGACCGTCGTGCCGCTGAGTTCGGTGCGCCAGCCCGCTCGGCTGCTCGGCTGGACCGGTGTCGACCTGCTGCTCAAGGAACTCGATGGAGTGGAGCATGACCGCCGTGTACGGTTCCAGCCCGAGCTCGTCGTGCGGGAGTCGAGCGCGGGCGTCCCCGGTCGTTGAGCGAGGACGACGCAGTCGAACCCCGGTCGTTGAGCGAAGACGACGCAGTCGACTGAGACGAAACGTCGCGAGGCGTTTTGTGGAATGGGCCGCGTTTCGTCTCGGGCCGCTTCGCGGTCCTCGCTCAACGACCGGAAGGGAAACCCCCCGGTCGTTGAGCGAAGACGACGGAGTCGACTGAGACGAAACGTCGCGAGGCGTTCTTTGGAATGGACCGCGTTTCGTCTCGGGCCGCTTCGCGGTCCTCGCTCAACGACCGGAAGGGAAACCCCCGGTCGTTGAGCGAAGACGACGGAGTCGACTGAGACGAAACGTCGCGAGCTTCCCGGTCGTCGTTCAACGATCGGTACGGCGATTCGTGACTGCCCGCTGAACCCGTTATGATTGCAAGGTGCATCCGGTCTTCACGGAGCGGATGCCTGGAGACGTCGCATAGTCCGGCCGAGTGCACCACCCTGCTAAGGTGGAGTCCCCTCACGGGGACCAGGGGTTCAAATCCCCTCGTCTCCGCAGTATTTTCCCGGTCAGAGCCTATTTTCATAAGCTCATCCAGCCTTCCTCCTTCCCGCGATCCGTCGTGCGTCATGCTCTCAGGACCGCGCGTGGATCCCTCAGCGGCGCGACGGTCTCACATCGGCGTTATCGGAAAGTGAGCAGAACGTTCGCTCGGCGTAACAGCGACTCGTCTCTCCGTGAAACACCGGTTGCCTACGGTCGGATCACGGACAGAGGAGGGCTCGTGATCGCTGGAAGCAACACATCGGCAGATGTCGTGGTGGTCGGTGCAGGTATGGTCGCGCATCGTTTCGTCGAGAGTCTGCTGCGGTCCGAGGGCGAATCCCGCTCCGTCACCCTGATCGGTGAGGAAGCGCGAGCGCCCTACGACCGCGTCGGGCTGTCCTCATACTTCGGGGGTGCCAGCGCCGATGACCTCGAGCTCGATGCCGGCGTCCTTGCCGACGAGCGAGTGCGTTTCATCCGAGACGACCGGGTCATGAGCATCGATCGCAGCGCGCGGTCGGTGCGCACGCGGTCAGGCGCGATCCATGCGTACGGCACGCTCGTGCTCGCGACGGGTTCATACGCGCTGCGGCCGGCGATCGACGGGGCGAAACTCCCCGGATGCTTCGTCTATCGGACGATCGACGACCTCGAGGCCATCCGCGAGTTCGTCACACGCCGTGAGCTGCAGCTCGGGCGGCCGCTTCGCGGCACGGTGATCGGCGGTGGTCTGCTCGGACTCGAAGCAGCGGGGGCGCTGCAGGGGCTCGACGTCGGATGCACCGTCGTGCAGTCCTCCGACCGGCTCATGTCCGCACAGCTAGATCTGGCGGGCGGAACCGTCCTCCGGCGCCTCATCGAATCGAAGGGGATCGCTGTCCGAACCGGGACGCGGACCACCCGCCTGGACCCCGATGCATCCGGGGCGGTCGCGACGCTGCAGTTCCAGGACGGCACCATGCACGACACCGACATCGTGATCTTCACGGTCGGCGTGCGTCCGCAGGACTCGCTCGCGAGGCTCGCTCAGCTCGACGTGCATCCGTCCGGCGGTGTGCTGATCGATTCCCGGTGCCGCACCGCCGATGAGCACATCCTCGCGATCGGTGAGGTCGCCAACTACGACGGGCGCTCGGTCGGGCTCGTCGCCCCGGGGTACGCGATGGCGGAGGTGGCCGCCACCCGGCTGCTCGGGGGCGACGCGACGTTCCCCGGGTACGACGAATCGGCCAAGCTCAAGCTCTCGGGTGTCGACGTCGCGAGTTTCGGCGATGCGATGGCCGTCACCCCGAATGCCCTCGACGTGGTGTACACCGACCCGGTGAGCGGCGTCTACAAGAAGCTCGTCCTCTCCGATGACGCGAAGACGCTGCTCGGTGGCATCCTCGTCGGCGACGCCTCGGCCTACGGCTCCCTGCGTCCGTTGGTGGGCGCGCCGCTGGGCGCTGACCCTGCCGCCTATCTGCTGCCCGAAGGCGGTGCCGCTCTCCCCGACAACGAACTCCCAGACGACGCGGTGATCTGTTCCTGTTCGAATGTGACCGCCGGGCGTATCCGCGACGCCGTCCACGCGGAGGGCTGCACGGATGCCGCCGCCGTGAAGGCATGTACCAAGGCGGGCGCCACCTGCGGATCGTGCATCTTCGCAGTGAAGAAGATCGTCGGGCAGGAGATGACGAAGCTCGGGCAGACGACGTCCGATGCGTTGTGCGAGCACTTCGCGATGTCACGCCGGCAGCTCTTCGACGCGGTGCGAGTGTCGGAGCTCTCGACTTTCAGCGCGATCATCGGGCGCTTCGGCACCGGGCGTGGCTGCGACATCTGCAAGCCGGCCCTCGCCAGCATCCTCGCGGTGCTGGTCGGAGCGCATGTCCTCGACGGTGAGAACGCGTCGCTGCAGGACACCAACGATCACGTGATGGCCAACATGCAGAAGGACGGCACCTATTCGGTGGTGCCGAGGATGCCGGGTGGCGAGGTCACGCCGGCGGGGCTCATCGCGATCGGCAACATCGCCGAGTCGTACGGCCTCTACACGAAGATCACGGGCGGGCAGCGCATCGACATGTTCGGTGCCCGTCTCGAGCAGCTGCCGCAGATCTGGCAGCGACTGGTCGACGCCGGCTTCGAATCGGGACAGGCGTACGGCAAGGCGCTGCGAACGGTGAAGTCATGCGTCGGCTCGACGTGGTGTCGCTACGGTGTGCTGGATGCGGTGGGGATGGCGGTGCGGCTGGAGTTGCGCTACCGCGGGCTGCGCGCGCCGCACAAGCTCAAGGTGGGCGTCTCGGGGTGCGCACGAGAATGCGCGGAGGCTCGGTCGAAGGACGTCGGTGTGATCGCGACCGAGACGGGCTGGAACATGTACGTCGGTGGCAACGGCGGGTTCTCGCCGAGGCACGCTGAGCTTCTCGCGTCTGGTCTCGACGACGAAGGTCTGATCCGCGCGATCGACCGCTTCTTCATGTATTACATTCGCACGGCGGATCGTCTGCAGCGCACTGCCGGGTGGTGCGCGGAGCTCGACGGCGGGCTGGACGGACTGCGGTCGGTGATCTTCGACGACGAACTCGGCATCTGCGATGACCTCGACACGGCGATGGCCGTGCACGTCGATCGGTACGAGGACGAATGGGCCGCGACCCTGCGGGACCCGGTCAAGCTCCGGCGATTCGAGTCGTTCGTGAACGCCGCGGATACCCCCGACCCATCACTCGCCTATGTGCCGGAACGAGGCCAGGTGCGCCCGGCCACGGCCGAGGAGCGCAGCGACGGTTCGGTGCTGATCGCGGGCACGACGCTGGAGGTGCGGCGATGACCACCACCGGCAGTCGGGTCCGAGTGTGCGCCGTCGGTGATCTGGAGGTCGAGCGCGGCAGGGCGGCGCTCTTCGGGACGGTCCAGGTCGCACTCTTCCTGCTGGCGGACGCGTCGGTGCACGCCGTGTCGAACCTCGACCCGTACAGCGGTGCACACGTCATGTCGCGCGGCATCGTCGGCAGCCGGGGTGAGGTACCGACCCTTGCGTCGCCGATGCACAAGCAGGTGTTCGATCTGCGCACGGGCGAGTGCCTCGAGACACAGGGCAGGGAACCCGCTTCGCTGCGGGTGTGGAGCGTGATCGTCGTCGACGGTCACGTCGAGCTCGACATCGAGGAGATCCGATGACCGTGATGCTGGGTGTCAATCTGACGGGACGTGACGTGCTGCTCGTGGGAGGAGGTGAGGTGGCCGCGAAGCGGCTCCGTCGCTTCCTCGCGGAGGGTGCGAGTGTGCGGATCGTCGCGCCGGCGCTGCATGAGGACACTGTGCGGCTCGTCGAGAGCCACGGAGTCGCCTGGCAGGGTCGGGAGTTCCGAGCATCGGACCTCGCGGGCGCGTGGTTGGTGCACACCGCGACGGGCGACTCGCATGTGGATCGCGCGGTCGTCGAGCAGTGCGAGCTGCAGCGGGTCCTCTGCATCAACGCCTCGGACGGCTCACGCGGATCGGCAAGGCTGACCGCACAGGCGGGAGTCGGTGACGTGACGGTCGCGGTCACCAGCACCGTCGGTGCGGATCCTCGCCGCTCCATGGCCGTGCGCGATGCGATCATCGCTCTGGGCGATGATGGCGGGCTGCCGCTCCGGCGCCGACGGGGCGCGCGCAGCGGCCGAGTCGACCTGGTCGGCGGCGGTCCTGGTCCTGCGGATCTGATGACCGTGCGCGCGCGGAGATTGATCGCGGAGGCCGATGTGCTCGTCACCGATCGACTGGGGCCCGCAGCCGAGATCGTGCAGGGGCTCGATCCCGATGTCGAGGTGATCGACGTGGGCAAGCAACCGGGACGACACCCGGTCCCGCAGGAGGAGATCAACCGGATCCTCGTCGAGCGCGCCGCTGCCGGTCTGCGGGTGGTGCGTCTCAAGGGCGGCGACCCGTTCGTGTTCGGCCGCGGGGGCGAGGAGATGCTCGCGTGCCTCGCTGCAGGAATCCCCGTCGACGTCACCCCGGGAATCACGAGCGCAATCGCGGTGCCGCAGTCGGCCGGCATCCCGGTCACGCATCGCGGCACGGCGGCCGCCTTCCACGTCGTGAACGGGCAGGGCGGGCTCGGGCCGGGTACCTTGGAGGCCATGGCTGATGCGACGGTGACGACGGTCGTCCTGATGGGCGTCGCAGCTCTCGGACGTCTGGTGGAATCCGCGATCGCGCACGGCGTTCCGAAGGACCGTCCTGTCGCATTCGTGGAGAGCGGGCACACGCCGCACCAGCGCACGACGCGTACGACCCTCGGGCGTGCAGTCGAGGATGCCGCCGCTGTGGGACTCCGCAATCCCGCCGTGATCGTGATCGGAGAGGTCGCGAGCGAGCGCCTGCTGCTGCCTTCGCCGTCGGCCATCGGGGCTGCTCTGGCGTGACGACCCGTGCCCCCCTCTCGCCGGCTCTGGCCGGATGCACCATCGTCGTGGCCGCAGACCGGCGCGCGGGCGACCTCGTCACCGCGCTGGAACGCCGAGGGGGGCAGGTCTATCGTGCGCCGGCGCTGAGCATCATCCCGAACGAAGACAACGAGGATCTGCTCGCCCGCACCCGCGATCTGATCGCGGATCCGCCGGACATCGTGATCGTGACGACGGGTGTCGGGTTCCGCGGCTGGATCGACGCAGCGCACGAGAACGATCTGGCCGAAGAGCTGTCGACCGCGCTCACAGGTGCGCAGTTCGTCGCTCGGGGACCGAAGGCGCACGGCGCGATCCAGCAGGCGGGGTTCACCGCCGACTGGGTCGCGGAGTCCGAGACCTCGGCGGAGGTGGCGGAGTACCTCACGGCTGAAGGCGTCGCCGGGCGTCGCATCGCGATCCAGCACCACGGTGCGGGTGCCGACGGACTCGACACGCTGCTCGCCGACCTCGGCGCCGACATCGTGAGCATCACCGTCTACCGCTGGGGGCCGCCGCCCGACCCGCAGATCGTGCACCGCTCCGTGGTGCAGGCCGGCTCCGGTGAGGTCGACGCCGTGCTCTTCACCTCCGCGCCGGGTGCGGCCGAGTGGGTCAGGGCCGCGATCCGCGCGGACACGCTCGACGCGATCCGCCGACGCGCGGAGGCCGGACGTCTGCTGCTCGCAGCTGTCGGCCCGATCACCGCGGCACCGCTGCGCAGCGCCGAGCTGAACACCATGCTCGCAGCCCGTGGACGGCTCGGTTCGCTGGTTCGCTGCGTCGTCGACCACTTCGCCTCCGGAGCAGCCCCACAGAGGCGAACGGCTGCGGGCACCATGGAGATGCGCAGCCGCGGCGTGCTGCTCGATGGTCGCTTCGTGCCGCTCTCCCGTGCCGGCTCCAGCATCCTCAGCGAACTCTTCGATGCCGCGGGCCGGGTGGTCTCCAGGGAACAGCTCGGTCTCGTGTTGCCGAGGGGCGGCGAGAACGCGCACGCCGTCGAGGTGGCGGTCGCACGGCTCCGCGAGGCGCTCGGTGGAGCGACCGCCATCCAGACGGTCGTGAAGCGCGGGTATCGGCTCACCATGGAGGACACCGAATGACCACACTCGTCGCCTGCTCTCACGGCACGGACTCCCCGGCGGGCCGGCGCACGATCGAGGCGCTCGTCGACCTCGTGCGGCAGCGGCTACCGGACTCGAGGGTCGTGCAGGCGTTCGTCGACGTGCAGGAGCCCACAGTGCTCGATGTGATCGAGCAGGAATGGGTGCTCGACGACGTCGTCGTGGTGCCGCTGCTGCTGTCGGTGGGCTTCCACACGGCCGTCGACATCGCTGACGCCGTGAGACCGCATGACAACGTCCTGCAGGGGGAGCCGCTGGGCACCCACCCGCTAATCGCCGAGGTGCTGGCCACCCGTCTGCGTGCGGCCGTCGACGACGTGTGGCTCCCGGGCGACCACGTCGTGCTCGCTGCCGCCGGTTCGAGCAATCCGGCGGCCGTCGCCGATGTGGCTGCCGCGTCGGAGCACCTCGCTCGTCTCATCCCCACCCCCATCACGATCGGATACGCCTCGGCGATCGAACCGAAGATCGGCGACGCCGTCGCCGCAGCACGGCGGGACGGGGCGACACGGGTGATCGCGGCGAGCCACGTCCTGGCTCCCGGATACTTCGCCGGACTCGTGGAGAAGTCCGGCGCAGACCTGGTGTCCGCGCCTCTCGGTGTCGACGCGCGGATCGCGGACGTCATCATCGATCGATTCCGCTCCGCCTGACGCGCATACGAAGCGCCAGGAGCGGCTCGCACAGGGGAAGAGGGCGGATGCCGCAGCATCCGCCCTCTTGCCCTCGGTGTCAGACTCGCGAGCGCTCGAGCTCCGAGCCGGCCTCCTGGCGGGCCACCGAGGCGGTGTCGGCGGGGGCTTCGGCCACGACGGAGCGCGCCCGTCGCAGAGCAGCGCGTGCGTCGCGGGTCTTCCGAGCCTTCGGGCGTCCGTGCGTGAAGTAGATCGGCAGCCCGACGAACGCGAGACCCCCGACGAGGTTGCCGACGACGGTGGGCAGCTCGTTCCAGACGATGTAGTCCCACACGGTGAAGTCGGCACCCATCAGCAGACCGGACGGGAACAGGAACATGTTGACGATGGAGTGCTCGAAGCCCATGTAGAAGAACAGCATGATCGGCAGCCACATCGCGACGATCTTGCCGATCGTGCTGTCTGAGACCATGGCCAGCACGACGCCCGTCGACACCATCCAGTTGCAGAGCACGCCGCGGATGAACAGGGTCAGCATCCCGGCGGCGCCGTGGTCTGCGTACCCGACCGTGCGACCGTGTCCGATCTCGCTGATCGCCTCGCCGACGGCACTCGGTGCGGTCGAGAATCCGTAGGTGAAGTAGATCGCCATCAGGATCGCCACCAGGAAGGCGCCGCCGAAGTTGCCGAGGAAGACCAGACCCCAGTTGCGCATCAGCGACCCGAAGGTCGCTCCCGGGCGACGGTCGAGCACCGCGAGCGGTCCGAGAGTGAAGACTCCGGTGAGCAGGTCGTACCCGAGCAGGTAGAGCATCACGAACCCGACCGGGAAGAGCACTGCGCCCAGGAGCGGCTGACCGGTCTGTGTCGAGACCGTGACGGCGAAGGCCGCGGCGATCGTCAGCAGGGCTGCGCCCATGAAGGCGCGGATGAGGGTGTCGCGCGTGGACAGCTGCAGTTTGTATGCGCCGGCGTCGACCATGCGGGTGGCGAGCTCGGCGGGCTTGACGTATGACACATGACCTCCACAGGACGGGAGCACGGATGCTCAGCTGAATCGAGCATGGACGAGCGGCGTTTCCGGCGACCACGCGCGACGTTACGTCTGTGGAGCGAACGCCTCACTTCATCGATCCGGCGGTGTGAGATGCGCAGCCTTCGGCGACCCGTGCGGCAGCGGATTTTTCGGTCAGGCTCTGATTCTGAGTTCCTGCGCTGCAATGGCCGCTGCAAGGTACGCAGCCGTCGTGCCGCCGCTCGCCGAGGCGATGGCCCGCGGAGTCCCCTCGGCCACGACCGTCCCGCCGAGGTCTCCGGCGCCGGGGCCCATATCGATCACCCAGTCGGCCTGCGCGACCACGCGCATGTCGTGCTCGACCATCACGACGGTGTTGCCCGCATCCACCAGATGCTGAAGATGCACGAGCAAGCGATCGGTGTCCGACGGATGCAGTCCGGACGTGGGCTCGTCGAGCAGATAGAGGGTGTCGCCGTGCTGGGCACGCCGGAGTTCGGAAGCGAGCTTCACGCGCTGCGCCTCGCCGCCCGAGAGCTCCGTCGCCGATTGACCCAGCGGCAGGTATCCGAGCCCCACGTCGAGAAGGGCGTCGAGGTGCCGCGCGACGTCGGCATCGTCGTCGAAGAGAACACGCGCATCGTTCACGCTCAGGGCGAGGACATCGGCGATCGTGTGTCCGTGCAGTTCGATCTCGAGGGTCTCCGGGTTGTAGCGGGTGCCGCCGCACGTGCTGCAGGGGGCGTGGACGGTGGGGAGGAAGAGCAGCTCCACCTCGACCGTGCCCTCGCCCTTGCAGGTGGGGCAGCGCCCGCTCGCCAGGTTGAACGAGAATCGGCTCGCGGCATATCGCCGCCGGCGTGCTTCGGGCGTGGCGGCGAACAGAG
This sequence comes from Microbacterium sp. AC145, assembly GCF_979258505.1. NCBI lineage: Bacteria > Bacillati > Actinomycetota > Actinomycetes > Micrococcales > Microbacteriaceae > Microbacterium > Microbacterium sp. AC145. The sequence continues at coordinate 2,499,014 of NZ_OZ409859.1, read as the reverse complement.
CGCGGACACGGTCGAAGAGTCCCGTATACGTCGCCACATTCGATCGTGACGTGCGGCCGATCGGCTTCTGACTGACCTGCACGACGCGCCGCACCCGGCTGGCCGGACCGGAAGCACGCCCTGTGGTCTCGGCCGTCGGCGAGGAGAACAGCGGATCCGCTGCCGTGGTGCTCTGTGTGTCGCTCGATGTGTCGATCGTCGAGCCATCGACCTCGCTGGACAGGCTCTTGTGCAGCAGATCGGGCAGTGCCTGGGTGACGAGAGACGTCTTGCCCGAGCCGGAGACGCCGGTGACGGCGGTGAGGCAGCCGAGGGGGATCGACACCGAGACGCTGCGGAGGTTGTTCCGTGAGACGTCGGAGAGCACGAGCTGGCCGTCGGCCTCACGAGAAGCGGACACCGGTGTCGTCGGCTGTTCGGCGCGCGCGTGATCGGGGAACAGGTAGCGCCGGGTCTGCGAGTGCTCCGCCTCTCGGAGGCCGTCGATCGGGCCGGAGTAGACGATCTCGCCTCCGGTGGCTCCTGCACCCGGGCCGATGTCGACGATCCAGTCCGCATGCCGGATCACATCGAGGGAGTGCTCGACGAAGAAGACCGTGTTCCCTGAATCTCTGAGCGAGCGAAGGATGCGCACGAGCGCTTCGCCGTCGGCGGGATGGAGTCCGGCAGACGGTTCGTCGAGCACGAACATGACCCCGAACAGCTGCGAGAGCACCTGGGTGGCGAGCCGCATCCGCTGCAACTCCCCGGACGAGAGCGTGGGGGTCGATCGATCCAGCGAGAGGTAGCCGAGACCGAGCTCGATGATGGGGGAGACGCGATCTCGCAGCTCATCGACCAGCCGGTGCGCCGCGAGCTGCTTCTCGGGCGAGAGCGCCGGGTGATCGGATGCATCCGCGGCCGACCCGCTGTCGGATCGGTCGAGCACCGTCTCGAGGAGAGCAGCGAGATCGGCGAGCGGCAGCCCGGCCATCTCGGTGATGTCGAGACCGGCGAACGTCACGGCGAGAGCCTCCGGCTTCAGCCGGCGCCCGTCGCACAGCGGGCAGCGGACGCTGACCATGAAGCTCGCTGCCTTCTCGCGCATCTTCGCGCTCTTCGAGTTGGCGAAGGTGTTGAGCACGTACTGTCTCACTCCGACGAACGTGCTCATGTACGACGGCTCGATGCCGGCCGCGACAGCCTTGCGCACCTGCGCCGGGCCGCGGTCGGTGAACACCGGAACCTGAGGCGACTCCTCGGTGTACAGCACCCACTGACGCTGCTCTTCCGGCACGTCGCGCCACGGGATGTCGATGTCGTAGCCGAGGGAGATCAGGCTGTCGATGAGCTGCTTGCCGTGCCACGCCCTCGGCCAGGCGTCGAGAGCACGGTCGCGGATCGTCAACGACTCATCGGGCACCATGAGGTGCAGAGGCACGTCGTAGACCTGGCCGATCCCGTGGCACCGCGGGCAGGCGCCCTGCACGGTGTTCGCCGAGAAGTCTTCGGCGAACAGCGGCTCTGCTCCAGACGGGTAGGTGCCGACGCGCGAGAACAGCATGCGCACGACGTTGCCGATCGACGTGGCGCTGCCGACGGTCGATCGAGCACTGCCGGCGGTGCGCTGCTGGGGGAGGGCGACCGCCGGAGGCAGCCCCGAGATGGTGTCGACGTCGGGGATGTCGACCTGGCTCATCAGGCGCCGCGCATAGGGCGCCACCGACTCGAAGTAGCGACGCTGCGCTTCGGCGTACAGCGTGCCGAAGGCGAGAGAGCTCTTTCCCGAACCCGAGACGCCGGTGAAGGCGACGAGGGAGTCTCGGGGTATCGCGACGTCGACGTCACGAAGGTTGTGCACACGTGCTCCGGTCACGACGATGGCGTTCGACGTGTCGGACAGCTTCGACGGTGGGGTCCCGCCCATCATGGACCTCTTCTCGTATCCCGCGTAGCGCGGATGGATGCGACGTTCGCCGACTCCGCGCCACGTTACCTCGCCCGTCAGACTTCGTCGGAGTGGTTGACAGCGGTCGGTCGGGACCCCGATGTGCCGCGACCGGCGCTGCGAGCCCCGTCGAGCGCGGCGCGTCTTCAGTGTCCTGCGGGTGCGTCAGCTGCGGACGATCGAGGGCACTTCGTAGCTGCGGTCGAGCACTGCCTCGCCCGGCTCGTACATGCGCAGCACGGGGCGGAAGTCGCCGGCGGGTGACGGCAGCCAGTTCGCCCGGGCAGTGGGGTCGGCGGGCTCGCTGTGACTGATCGTGATCGTCAGCGAACCGTCCGGCTCGTACACGATGCCCTGGGTGCGGTCTCCGATCGAGTACCTGCGGATCGGATTCTCCACCATGAAGAAGTTCGGCACGTCGTACATCGTCAGCGACCAGAAAGCGCCGACAGGAGGTGTGGGGTCGAGGTGCAGGGTGTACGTGCGCGATCCGGTGAGCTGCTCACCGTGATCGTCGATGTAGGTCATGATGTACGCCGCCTCGTAGGCGTGGTTCCCCCACAGGCCTCCTGCAGCTGCGGCCGCTCGTTCTATGATCCGCATCTTCGGGTCGGTGATCGTGAACCGTGGATCGTCCAGCGCGCCGGTCCGGAAGTAGTCGAGGTTGTAGTCGAACGCGTGGAAGGTGAGTTTCCAACCGTTCACCTCGGGGCTCGCGCCGCCCGAGTGGAGCACCTTCTCGATGAGCGCTCGGCCATGCTCGTAGCCCGCGGCGAGTGCAGACGCGATCTCCTCGTCGACGTCGGGTATCGACCGATCGGAGTCGTTGAGTCCCAGAGGCGTAAAACTCTCTTGGAGCGACCGGTCGCGCTCCGGAGGGGGGAATTCGTGGCTCCACAGGCGCACCTTGTCGAAGAAGACGAGGGCATCGGAGTCGGAGGCTGCAGGCTGCGGGATGCCGGTCGGCCGTGCGTCCGGGGCCAGCGCCGTCAACGTGGTCCCATCCTGCAAGGCAGCGACGGATGCGAGGTCGTGGTCCCCAGCGCATGCCCAGCGGCCGACGATCGACGCGATGCGGGTGGGGAACTCGATCGTGGTGACGTCGTCCCGCGCGTCGCCCGACCAGCCGGGAGGGACGAGCAGAAATGCCGCGGCCTGCGTGCCCGTGGCGCGGTGTCCGACATAGGCGAAGTTGTTGGTCCATGCATCGACGAACTGCAGGACGTAGTAGCGCCCCGCCGTATCCGGCACCTGCAGGAGCACGGGGCCGACGCTGAGGTCGATCTGAGCCATCGAGTAGAGGGTGTCGTTGTTGATCGTCACGAACGTGTCTGCGGGCCCCGCCATCGTGCGCGCATGGCTGAATGTATTGAAGGGAGCCGCCGGGTTCGCTCCGACGCCCTCGTTCACGTACCTCTGCACCTGGTCGAGGTTGAACACCAGAGGAAAGCCGAAGACATATGCCTCGCTGGCGAGCGATGTCAGGTCGGGTGTCATGGTGGCTCCTGTTCCTCGTGCAGCCGGTGATGCCTGCCGCCCCACGGTAGCCTCGGATCCCTTGCCTGGTGGGGCACGCTCACCCTCTTCGGATGAGTGATGGCGGAGCGGCGGAGATCGCCGCACACCATGCGGGCAAGCGCTATCCTGAAGCCCTTCCCCCGCCTCGCCTATAGGAGCATCCCTCATGCCCATCGCTGCCGATGACCCCCGCCTGACGACTCCCTTCGAAGCCGCCTCCACCCGGTACACCGATGTGCCTTTCCAGCGCGCCGGCGCCAGCGGCGTGCAGCTGCCCAAGGTCTCGCTGGGCCTCTGGCAGAACTTCGGGCGGGACCGCTCCTTCGACAGCCAGCGTGAGATCGTGCTGCACGCCTTCGACCGCGGGGTCGTGCACATCGACCTCGCCAACAACTACGGCCCGCCCTACGGATCGGCCGAGTCGACCTTCGGTGCCGTGCTCGACAGCGGACTCGCCCGCTACCGTGACGAGCTGTTCGTGACGACCAAGGCCGGATACGACATGTGGCCCGGACCCTTCGGCGACGGCGGCTCGCGCAAGTACCTGACGCGCTCGCTCGAGCAGAGCCTCACGCGCATGAACACCGACTACGTCGACGTGTTCTACTCGCACCGCCCCGACCCCGAGACCCCGCTCGAGGAGACCGTGACGGCGCTCGCCGACATCGTGCGCAGCGGCAAGGCGCTGTACGTCGGCATCTCCAACTACCCCGCCGAGCTCGCGCGTCGGGCGTATGAGCTGCTTGCCGAACAGGGGGTGAAGCTGCTGCTGCACCAGCCCCGCTACTCGCTGTTCGACCGCACGCCCGAGGCCGAGCTGTTCCCGACGCTGCGCGAGCTGAAGGTCGGCAGCGCGGTGTTCTCGCCGCTCGCCCAGGGCCTGCTCACCGGCAAGTACATCGACGGTGACGTCCCCGCCGATTCGCGCGCGGCCAACAGCCACTTCCTCAACGGATCAGCTCTGACCGACAACTACCTCGAGCGCATCCGCGGCATCGATCGCGTCGCGAAAGACGCGGGCCTGTCGATCCCGCAGCTCGCGATCGCCTGGGTGCTGCGCGACCCGGTGGTGACCACGGCGATCATCGGTGCCTCTCGCACCGGCCAGATCGACGATGCCGTCGCGGCGAGCCAGGTCGTGCTCTCCGTCGACGTCATCGCCGCTCTCGAGGAGTTCGCGGCCACGCCCGGCGCCACCGTCGTCTGAGGCGTAGAGCCAGGCATCCCCGGCCGCTGGCACCGGCCCGTCGATAGAGTCGAAGGCATGACTGCGACGACGGTGTTGTTCATCGGTGGAACCGGAATCATCTCCTCGGCGGCGAGTGCGCTCGCAGCCTCACGGGGCATGGAGGTGACGCTGCTGAACCGTGGGCAGTCACGTCGTGGGCCCGCCGACGGTGTCGAGGTGCTGACGGCGGACATCTCGGATGCCGAGGCGGTCGACGCGGCTCTCGCCGGCCGCGAGTTCGACGTGGTCGCAGACATGATCGCGTTCACTCCTGACCAGGTGCAGCGCGACATCGACCGCTTCGAGGGTCGCACGGGGCAGTACGTCTTCATCAGCTCGGCATCCGCCTATCAGAAGCCGGTGTCGCGTCTGCCGATCACCGAGTCCACGCCGCTGCGCAATCCGTACTGGCAATACTCGCGCGACAAGATCGCCTGCGAAGATCTGCTCACGGCTGCGTACCGCGACCGCGGTTTCCCGGTCACGGTGTTGCGCCCATCGCACACCTACGACAGGTGGACGATTCCCGCGTTCGGCGGGTGGACGGCGATCGATCGCATCCGCCGCGGTGAGGAGATCATCGTGCACGGCGATGGCACGTCGCTGTGGACCCTCACCCACTCGAGCGATTTCGCGGTCGGTTTCGCCGGGCTGCTCGGCAACCCGCTCGCCTACGGGGACACCTTCCAGATCACCAGCGACTTCGTCTACACGTGGAACGAGATCTACTCGATCCTCGGACGCGCGGCCGGCGCCGAACCGAAGATCCGCTACGCGACGAGCGCGGCGATCGAGGAAGCGGCCCCCGAGCGTGCCGGGCAGCTCAGAGGAGATATGGCGCACTCCGTGGTCTTCGACAACACGAAGATCCGCAGCATCGTGCCCGACTTCGCCCCGGTCGTGCCGTTGCACACCGCGGCGCGAGAGATCATCGACTGGCACGACTCGCACTCTGAGTTGCAGCGCGTCGATCCCGCGATGAACGCCCTGTTCGACCGCCTTCTCGCCTGACGGCGGACCGCCGGCGCCGGCACGCGGATTACCGCGGGCCCCGTTCTCCTGCGTGAGCCCCGCCTCTTCGCCACGGGTCTCATGCACTCGCGCGGGTCTCGAGGTGGGAGCTGCATACTCTCAGCGCATGGGTCGCGCCGTCGAGGCTATTGGCGCTCGCCGCAGTGCGTGTGATGCGCTGAAGGGGTGGTGAGCCCGAACGACGAGACAGAGACCGAGACCGATCCCCGAGCTGCGGAGGCGGATCGGGGGATGCGTCGTCGACGCATTCGGAGAAGGCGGGTCGGCGTGATCGCCGGACTGCTCGCGGTCGTCGTGATCGCGGTCGCGGCGGTGGCGGTCGTTCGATTGGATTCGAATGTCGCGACCGCTCCGATCCGGCCGAGCTCTGCGCCGGTCGACGACGATGCGCCCGACACCGAGGACGAGGGCGATCTGAACGTGCTCTTCCTGGGTTCTGACAGTCGCGACCTGTCGAGCGAGACGTTCGGTGTCGGCGACGGCACGCAGCGCAGCGACGCCATGGTCCTGGCGCACTTCGCCGCGGATCGATCTCGGATCGACGCGATCCAGCTGCCTCGAGACACTCTCGTCGATCTTCCGGTGTGCGACGACCTCGGCGACGGCGCCCGCTCGGCCGGTCGCGGGATGCTGAACTCGGCGCTCAACAACGGGCCCGCATGCTCGGTCGCAGCCGTCGAGACTCTGACGGGCGTGCGAGTGGACCACTTCATGGAGCTCGACTTCGAGGGGTTCGAGCGGATGGTCGATGCTCTCGGCGGTGTCGACGTCTGTCTGCCCGAGCCATTGGCGGACGGTCACGCGCAGCTCGACCTCCCCGCAGGCGAGCAACTCGTGAACGGGGCGCAGGCTCTCGCCCTCGCCCGAACCCGTCACGCGCTGGCGGACGGGAGCGACATCTCGCGGCTCGGCCACCAGCAGATGGTGATGTCCGCCATCGTGCAGGAGGTGACTCGCACCGATGTGCTCACGAATCCGATCAAGCTCTATTCGTTCCTCGATGCGGCGACGTCGTCGATGACGGTCGACCCGGAGCTCGCGGGCATCCCCGCATTGGTCTCCCTCGCGACGCGCGCAGCTCAGGTTCCCCTCGCGAACATCACCTTTCTGACGATGCCGTGGGAACCGGCGCCGGGCGACGCCAACCGCGTCGTGGCGAGCTCGGACGCGGGAATCGTCTTCCGCGCTGTTCTCGACGACGTTCCCATCGTCCTCGCGGGCGGTGACGCCTCGGTCGCACCTGAACGCTCCGCTTCCGTCGCCGTCCTGAACGGGAGCGGTGTGGATGGACTCGCCGGGCGGGTCGGCGACGAGGCGGCCGGCCTCGGATACAGCGTCGCGCTACGAGGTAATGCCGACGGACCGCTCGACGTCAGTCGACTGATCGCCGGGGCGAGCCCCGAGGCGCAGGAGACCGCGGCGAATCTCGCCCAGGAGCTGGGCGTACCGCTGACCGTCGAGGCGGGGGAGAACGACGGCATCCAGTTGCTTCTCGGAGCCGACTTCGAAGGGCTGCCGAGAGAGAGCGCGGAGGCGCCGTTGCCCTCACAGCCGGTGGAAGCGGCCTCTCGCGGTGCGGACGTCGATCTGTGCGCCGCATGACTTGCGGCGCGATACCCGATGGGTCAGCGGGCCAGCTCGAGGAACTCCGCGAGCGCAGGGTTCTGAATGGGGGCGGGAACGTGCACGAGCCCTACCGCACGCTCCGTCGTGGTCGGAAGCTCGACGATGACCCCGCCGATGCGCTCGGCTGACGACGCGAGCACCTCGGGCACGATCGTCATCGCCCCGGATGCCACCGCGAGCGGCACGAGCGAGTCGCGTTGGGTCGTGGTGATCACGCGGGAGGGTGATGTGCGCAGCTCGCGATAGACCGAATCGGTCAGTGCGCGGATCGACGTGCCCCGGGGCAGCGTGACCAGCGTGCGATCTACGAGATGCTCACGACGCAAGGTGTCCGTCGAGTCCGTGCCGTGAGGGAGTACCGCGACCATCACCTGCGAAGGCAGAGGGAGGGCCTGGAGGTCGCTCGGGATCCGCTCGATCGTCGTGATCGCGACATCTGCGCGTCCGGTGCGCAGCGCGTCGACGATGTCGACGGGCTCCTCGAGACCGAACACGTCGATGCGCACCCCGGGGTGCTGCCGATGGAATCGGCCGATCAGGGCTGGCGAGGCGGCCGCCACGAGTGAGGGGAGGCTCGCGATGCGCAGGGTTCCCGTGGTGAGTGCCCGCGTCGAGGCTGACATCGCGCGGATCGTCGCGACCTCGCCGAGAGCTCGGCGCCCGGCAGCGAGGGTGTTGAGTCCCGCATCCGTGAGTTCCATCGCCCGACCCGACGCCGCGAACAGCTGGGTTCCCAGTGTCGATTCGAGCGCGTGGATGCGTCGGGAGAGCGACGGCTGCGAGATTCCGAGCACGTCGGCTGCGGCGGTGAACGAGCCGTGGTCGACGACCGCCACGATCGCTTCGAGCTGGGAGAGGGTGATACCGGTGCCCGTCACCATTTCAGCCTACGGGGCGAGGGGGCATGGGTCGCGAGACCGGCGCCCGCGCACGAGACCCACTGCGTGCGCGTGGGTCCCGAGCGCAACGATGGGTCTCGCGTGCACCGCGCGAGTCAGCCGGCGGCCAGCACGGCGAGCACGTTGCCGGCAGGGTCGCGGAACCAGGCGATGTCGGGGCCGCGATCCGGGCCACCGCGCAGGATGCCCTTGGCATCCGTCGCGAACTCCGAGTCGTCGTAGATCTTCGTCACGACGCCACGTCCGTTCAGGTCGTCGACGGCGCCCTCGACGTCGTCGACGGGGAAGTTCAGGATCGTGAAGCTGGCGGGCTCGTGATTCGGCTTGGCGTAGACGAGGATCGAGCCACCGTCAGGCAGGTGGATGTCGAGAAAGCCCATGGCGTTGGTGGTGACGTCCAACCCGAGGGTGTCGCCGTAGAACGAGCGGGCGGCGTCGACGTCGTCGACGCTGAAGCCGCTGAATGCATGTGTGGTCTGAAAGGCGGTCATGGGATCAGCATGCGCCGCTCGTCGCGCAGTGTCCAGACCTACGGGCGCACCTGGTTGATGAGATCGTCGCCGGCGATCAGCCGGGTGACGTTCTGGTCGACGAGCTTCGCGGCACCGACCGGCCGGTTGCCCGCGACGTGCGGCGTGATGAGCAGGTTCGGCGCGTCCCAGAGCGGATCGGATGCCGGAAGCGGCTCGGACTTCGTGACATCGACGGCAGCGGCGCGCAGTCGGCCCGACTCCAGCGCTGCGATCAAGGCGGTCTCATCGACCGTGGCACCACGGCCGACGTTCACGAAGGCCGCGCCCGGCTTGAGCGCACCGAAGACCTCAGCATCGAACAGACCGGTGGTCTCGGCGGTGGCGGGGAGGATCGAGACGAGCAGGTCGGTCTCGGCGAGGATCTCCGTGGCGTCGGCATCCGCGTGCACCGGGTATCCCGACCGGGTGCCTGCGCTGCGGGCGATGCCCTGCACCTCGGCGCCCAGCGCCGTGAGGAGGGGAGCGAGCGTGCCGGCGATCGAGCCGAAGCCCCAGATCGTCACCCGCGCGCCGGCGAGCGTGTACCGCCCCTGCGTGCCGGAAGCGCTCTGCACGTCATTGAAGTCCTCGTCCCAGCGGTGCTCCCGCTGCGCATCGTGGAGTCGATCGAGGCGCCGCACCGCGCCGAGGATCAGCGCGAGGGCGTGCTCGGCGACCGGACCGTCGTGCAGCGAGCGGCCGGAGCACACGCGCACTTCGTCGCCGAACCCGGCGTTCAGCACCACATCGGCACCGGAGGCGAGAGCCTGCACGAGCCGCAGCCGGGGGAGCACGCGCGCGGCCTCCTGCAGCCAGGCCGACGAGTTGTGCCAGACGACCAGAACCTCGGCGTCTCGGTGCTCTTCCGGGATTGCCGCGTCGATGTCGTACACGACCGCCTCGACGTCGGCGGTGACGGGCAGGTCGATGGTGTTCGGGATCAGGATCTTCATGGGGGCCTCCACTTCCACGGTAGTCATCGAGGGGACTCGGTCGATTCGCGCCACACGATGGTGAGCAGACCGGCGGGCTTCTCGGGAGGCTCTCCACCCCGCACCGCTGCGATGAGTCGGTGCATCGAATACGCGCCGAGGCGTTCGCGGTCCTGCGCCACGCTCGTCAGCGAGGGCACGAGGAAGGCGCTCTGGTGGTGATCGTCCCATCCGGTCACGGCGACATGGTCGGGCAGCTTCCACCCTCGTCGGGTGGCCGCCCGGATCGCGCCGGTGGCGATGACGTCGTTCGCAGCGATCACCGCGAGTGGCGGCGCATCGTCGGGCAGCGCGGCGATCGCATCCTCTCCGGCCTTCCCGCTCCAGTCGCCGTCGGTGACTCCGAGTGACTCGAGACCGAGTCGCTCGATCGCATCGAGATAGGCCGCGCGACGAGCTCGTGCCGAAGGGAAGTCCTCGGCGCCGGCGAGGTGGATGAAGCGTCGGTGTCCCTGTGCGGCGAGCCGCTCGATCATCTCGGCGATCGGACGTGAGTCGGTGAACTCGCCGGTCATGTGCATGGCGTCGTCGAACTCGCCGACCGAGAGCACGATGGGCCCACCGCCGGTCGTGTCGGTGAAGGGGAGCGGCGTGAACGCGAGAATTCCCTCGTACTGCCCGGACTCGACGACCTCGGCCAGTCTCTCGTCGCGCGCGGTCTGCTCCTCGGGCAGGCTCACGACCTCGACGACGTACCCCTCGTCGCGGGCCGCGGCGATCGACCCCGACAGCAGCGTGAGCGGATTCATCGTCGCGATCGGCACGACCACGGCGAGTCGTCCGGTGCGCTGCGTGCGCATCGATCTGGCGGCGAGGTTCGGTCGGTAGTTGAGTTCGGATGCTGCGCGCAGCACCTTCTCGCGCGTGGCCTCGGAGATACCGGCACGGCCGGTGAAGACGAACGACACGGTCGACTGCGACACCCCGGCGAGATGCGCGACGTCGTGGCTGGTCGGGCGTTTCTCCATGGCATCCGTCCTTTCAGGGCTTGACGTGACCGGTGACGGTCTCGATAGTATCTACTACGTCTTAGTAATACGTAGTAACACCTCATCGAGGAGGCAGTGGATGCTCAGGATCGGAATCATCGGCACCGGTGGGATCGCCGACGCGCACATCGAGGGATACCTCACGTTCCCGGATGACTGCGAGATCGCGGCGCTCGCCGACGTGATCCCCGGCAAGGCCGCGCAGAAGGCTCAGGCATTCGATCTCGCAGCTGTGGCGACGTTCGACGATCCGCTCGAGATGATCGCTTCGGGGCTGGTCGACCTCGTGAGCATCGCGACGCCGCCGTCGACGCATGCCTCTCTCGCGGTCGCGGCTCTCGACGCCGGCATCCACGTGCTGGTCGAGAAGCCCATGGCGCCTTCGCTTGAAGAATGCGATGCGATGCTCGCGGCGCAGGAGCGCTCGGGCGCGGTGCTGTCGGTCGTGGCCCAGAACCGCTTCCGCGACGACCTCGCGACTCTCAAAGAGGTCGTCGACTCCGGGCTGCTCGGCTCGATCTCGCACGTCCGCGTCGACTCGGCATGGTGGCGGGGGCTGCCCTACTACGACCTCTGGTGGCGCGGCACGTGGGAGAAGGAGGGTGGCGGATGCACGCTCAACCACGCCATCCACCACATAGACCTGTTGCTGTGGCTGCTGGGCAGCCCGAGTGAGATCACCGCGATGCTCGCCAACGCGCAGCACGACAACGCCGAGGTCGAGGACCTCTCGGTCGCGATCTTCCGCTACGACCGGGGCCTCGCCCAGCTGACCAGCTCCGTCGTGCACCACGGGCAGGAGCAGGCGATCGTGATCCAGGGGGCGAATGCCCGAGTGTCGCAGCCGTTCTCGGTCGCGGCCGAGCGTGCCCGTGCCGACGGATTCCCCGAAGAGGGGGGAGCGCCCGACGTGGTGGCGCGTATCGAGGCGCTCGTCGCCGAGCGCACCCCGCTCGCGCATCTCGGACACGCGGGGCAGATCGGCGACCTTCTCGGCGCGATCCGAGACGGTCGGCCGCCGATCGCGGGAGGTCAGGACGGTCGGAACGCCGTCGAGGTGGTGACCGCCATCTACAAAGCGGGGTTCGAGCGACAGTTCGTGTCTCTGCCGATCGCGGCATCCGACCCTTATTACCGCGCAGGACAGCTCGTCGCGAACGCGCCGCACTTCTACGAGAAGACCGCGTCGCTCGTGGAGGCGGCATCATGACCGCATCCTCGTTCCCCGGCGGCACGTCGTTGTCGCACCTCGACATCTACACGGATGCCGCGCCGGACGGCATCTGCGGCGGGAGCCCGCACATGCACCTCGTCTCGACCGAGGCGTACGTTGTGGTCTCGGGGCACGGCGCACTGCAGACGATCGACGCAGACGGGTTCCGAGAGACCGCCCTGTCGGCGGGATCGGTCGTCTGGTTCACCCCAGGCACGATCCACCGCGCGGTCAACCACGGCGATCTGCGGGTCGTCGTGCTGATGAGCAACGCCGGGCTGCCCGAGGCGGGCGATGCCGTGATGACGTTCCCGGCTGACATCGTGGCCGACGCCGATGCCTACGCTGCTGCGGCGTCGCTCGGAGGCGAAGCCGGACGAGCAGAGCGTGCGACCGCACGGCGCGACCTGGCCGTGACCGGATTCGAGTCCCTGCGGGATGCGGTCGTCGGCGGTGACCGCACGGCTCTCGACGCCTTCCATATCGCCGCGGGTGCCCTCGTGCACGAACGTGCACGGGACTGGGGCGACCTCGTGCGAGAGCGTCCGTTGGCACAGGCCGAGCAGTCGCTCGCGCTCACCGAGGCCGTCGCATCCGGTTCTGTGGCGCACCTCGCCGACGCCCGCGTGCACCAGGCCGTACCCTCGGTGGGGGACCGCGGATTCGGCATGTGCGGACGCCTGCGCACCTACGACGTGACCGATGGCGACGTGACCGACGAGGAGAACGACCGATGACCCGCACTTACACTTTCGGACCGCTGCCCGAGCCGGTCGTCGGCCCCGGGGAATTCGTGTTCGCGGCCGTGGGACTGGCGCACGGGCACATCCAGGGCATGGTCGAGCAGCTCATCGAAGCCGGCGCCACACTCTCGCTCGTCTACGACTCCGACCCCGAGAAGGTCGCGGACTTCGTCGAGCGGTTCCCGCAGGCGCGGGCGGCGTCGAGCGAGCAGGAAGTGCTCGACGATCCGGAGGTGCAGCTCGTCGCCAGCGCGTCGATCGCGAATCAGCGGGCGCCTCTCGGAGTGCGCGTGCTGGATGCGGGCAAGGACTTCTTCGCCGACAAACCGGCGATCACGACGATCGACGACCTCTCCGCTGCGCGAGACGCCGTCGAGCGCACCGGCCGCATGTTCGCCGTCTACTACGGCGAGCGGGTGCACTCCGAGGCGGCGATCCTGGCGGGGCAGCTGATCGAGCAGGGTGCGATCGGCACGGTGCTGCAGGTGGCCTCATTCGGCCCTCATCGCATCGGCACCGATCGCCCGGACTGGTTCTACGATCCCGAGCAGTACGGCGGCATCATCTGCGACATCGGCAGCCACAACTTCGAGCAGATGCTCTATTACACGGGCGCGAGGAACGGTGAGATCGTCAGTTCGACGGTCGCCAACTACGCGCATCCCGAGACCCCGGGACTGCAGGACTTCGGTGACGCGCACGTGGTTCTCGACAACGGCACCACCGGGTACGTGCGCGTGGACTGGTTCACCCCGGCGGGACTCGACGTCTTCGGCGACGGGCGCACTGTGCTGCTCGGCACCGACGGATACATCGAGCTGCGCAAGTACACCGACATCACGACCGACAACGGTGGAGGGCAGGTGCTGCTCGTGAATCAGGACGGTCAGTTCCGCTTCGACGCGACGGGCAAGACCGGGTACCCGTTCTTCGGTCAGCTCATCCGCGACTGCCTCGACCGCACCGAACACGCGATGACGCAGGAACATGCCTTCGCCGCGGCGGAGCTCAGCATCATCGCGCAGCGGGATGCCAGGGTGCTCGCCGGCTGACGGCATCCCGCCTGTGCTCGAAGAGCTCAGCCGACCAGCTGGGCCGCCTGCCGGGCGGCGCCGAGTGCGACGTACTCGCCGGGCTCGGGCACCTCGATCGGAAGGCCGAGGACGTCGGGTGCGATGCGGCGCACCGCTTCCGACTGCGCGCCGCCGCCGATGAGCAGGGCGCGCTCGAGCGGGATGCCGAGGTCGCGCATCGCGTCGAGGCCTGCGCCGAGTCCACGCAGCATCCCTTCGACCGCAGCACGCGCGAGGTTCGCTCGCGTCGTGGAGGCGAGCGTCATACCCGTGAGAGATGCCGTGGCATCCGGCAGGTTCGGTGTGCGCTCACCCTCGAAATACGGGACGAGCGTGAGACCGGATGCTCCGGATGCCGCGCTCAGAGCGAGGTCGCTGAACTCGTCGTGAGAGACCCCGAGCAGCACAGCCGTGACATCGACCACGCGCGCCGCATTCAACGTCGCGACGAGCGGCAGGAAGTTGCCCGAGGCGTCTGCGAAGCCCGCCACCGTGCCGCTCGCATCGCTGATCGGCGTCGCGCTGACGGCGAACACGGTGCCCGAGGTGCCGATCGACACCACGACGTCGCCGGGCACAGCGCCCAGACCCAGTGCGGCAGCGGCGTTGTCGCCCGCCCCCGCGCCGACAAGACGGCCTTCGGCGTCCGTGACGAACTCGTCGTGAGCGAGCACGCGGGGAAGGCACGCATCGTGCCCGAGGGCTGCGACCAGCAGTTCGCGGTCGTACTCTCCGGTCGAAGGACTCCAGTATCCGGTCCCCGAGGCATCCGAGCGATCGGTCACCAGCTCGTCGAGCACCGGGTTGTCGGGGCCGAAGCCGCGCAACCTCCAGGTCAGCCAATCGTGTGGCAGAGCGACCGCAGCCACGCGCGCCGCGTTCTCGGGCTCGTGGTCGCGCAGCCACCGCAGCTTCGTGATCGTGAACGACGCGACCGGCACGAGCCCGGTGCGCGTCGCGAGTGCGGAGGCGCCGAACTCGCCGATCAGGTCTTTCGCCGCTCCTGCGGAGCGGGTGTCGTTCCACAGCAGCGCATCGCGGATGACGTTGCCGGCCGCGTCGAGCGCGACCAGCCCGTGCTGCTGACCGCCGATCGACCACGCGGCGATGTCATCGAGAGACCCCGCCTCCGCGATCGCGGCGTCGAGCGCCTGCCACCAGGCCTCGGGGTCGACCGATGTTCCTCCCGGATGCGGCGCGCGACCGGTGCGCACGACGGCACCTGTCGACGAGTCGACGACCACGACCTTGCAGGACTGGGTCGACGAGTCGACCCCGAGAACCAGTGGCATGACGATCAGCGAGCGCCGAGCAGGTGCTCGGTCGCGAGCTGCTGCAGACGGACGAAGCCGAAGCCCTTGCCGCCGAAGTACGAATCCGCGTCGAAGTCCTCGTATGCCGAGCGGTCGGCGAGGAAGTCGTCGTAGGACTCACCAGGGTTGAGGGTCGGCGTCGACAGCTCGTCGACACGCGCAGCGGCGAGCGCCTCCTGCACCTCGGGGTCGGCGCGGAACGCGGCTGCGCGCTCCTTCAGCAGCAGGTATGTGCGCATGTTCGCTGCCGCCGAGTCCCAGACGCCGTTCTCGTCTTCGGTGCGGCTGGGCTTGTAGTCGAAGTGGCGGGGGCCGTCGTAGGCCGGCACTCCGCCAGGGCCGCCGTTCTCGAGCAGGTCGACGAGCGAGAAGGCGTTGTGCAGGTCGCCGTGACCGAAGACGAGGTCCTGGTCGTACTTGATGCCGCGCTGACCGTTGAGGTCGATGTGGAAGAGCTTGCCGTGGAACAGCGCCTGCGCGATGCCGGCGGTGAAGTTGAGTCCTGCCATCTGCTCGTGGCCGACCTCGGGGTTCACGCCGACGAGTTCGGGACGCTCGAGCGAGTCGATGAAGGCGATCGCGTGGCCGAGGGTCGGCAGCAGGATGTCGCCTCGCGGCTCGTTCGGCTTCGGCTCGATCGCGAAGCGGATGTCGTAGCCCTTGTCGGTGACGTAGTCGCCGAGCAGGTTGACGGCCTCGCGGTAGCGCTCGAGCGCCTGGCGGACGTCTTTCGCCGAGTCGTACTCGGCGCCCTCGCGGCCACCCCACATGACGAACGTCTTGGCGCCGAGTTCTGCACCGAGGTCGAGCTGGCGGAAGACCTTGCGCAGCGCATAGCGTCGCACGTCGCGGTCGTTGGAGGTGAAGCCGCCGTCCTTGAAGATCGGGGCGCTGAACAGGTTGGTGGTCACCATGGGCACGACGAGGCCGGTGTCGGCGAGAGCGCCCTTGAGGCGGTCGATCTGGGTCTGGCGCTCGGCGTCGGTCGAGCCGAAGGCGAACAGGTCGTCGTCGTGGAACGTGAGGCCGTAGGCGCCGAGTTCGGCGAGCTTCTCGACGGCGTGCACCACGTCGAGGTGGGGGCGGGTCGGACCGCCGAACGGGTCGGCTCCGTTGTAGCCGACGGTCCAGAGGCCGAAGGAGAACTTGTCGTCGCGGGTGGGGGTGGGCATGGCTGCTCCTGTGCAGGTCATCGGATAAGTTGTGATTCACAACATATCTCATGACGCGGAGTGCGTCCACCCCCTACAGTGAGGGGATGCCGTCACAGCCGAGTCCCGCGCTGGGCACCCGCCCGCACAACCTCGCCCGCGTCCTCCGGCTCGTGCACGAGAACGGCGCGCAATCCAGGGCTGCCCTCACCGAGCAGACGGGATTGAACCGCTCGACCATCGCCGACCTGGTCGCCGAGCTGGTGAGGCGAGGGCTCGTCGACGAGCGTGTGCCCGATCTCCCCGGTCGTGTCGGGCGCCCTTCGCCCGTCGTGACGGCATCCGCGCAGTTCGTCGCGATCGCTGTGAACCCCGAGGTCGACGCGGTGGAGATCGCCGCCGTCGGCCTTGACCGCGGCATCCTCGTGCGTGAGCGCCTGCCGAACGCGAGCCTGCCCACACCCGCGTCCGTCGCCGAGCTGATCGCGGCCACGATCGCGGAGTGGCGAGACGGACCCCTCGCCACAGCGAGAGTCGAGGCCATCGGCATCGCGGTCCCGGGTCTCGTCCGCGCGTCCGACGGGGTCGTGCGCAACGCTCCGCACCTCGGATGGATCGACGTTCCGCTCGCCCGGCTGGTGCAGGCGGCGACCGGAACCCGGACCGTGATCGACAACGACGCCACGCTCGGTGCGATCGCGGAACACCGCTACGGGTCAGGGCGGGGGATCGACGACATCGTCTACCTCAACGGTGGAGCCTCCGGAATCGGTGGCGGACTCATCATCCACGGCGCGCCCGTCGCCGGTGCCGGAGGATACGCCGGGGAGTTCGGGCAGAACCGTCCCCGAATATCGGCCGATGACGACCGCCGCACCGCCGACGGCGTGCTCGAGGCGGAGGTCAGCCGCACGCTGCTTCTCCGTGCCGTGGGCCTGGAGAGCGCTGATGACGAGACGCTCGAGAGCGAGCTGTCGACGACCGACTCGCCGGCTGTCGCCGACGAGATCACCCGGCAGGCCCACGTGCTCGCGAGCGCCCTGGCCAACGCCGTGAACGTGCTGAACCCCGCTCTCATCGTGCTCGGAGGCTTCCTCGCCACCGTCGCCGAGCTGCGTGCCGAGCAGATCGACGGCGATGTCCGCGCGCTGGCGATGGCGGAGAGCGCGGAGGGGCTGGAGATCCGTCCCGCCGCCCTCGGCGCAGACAGACTTCTCATCGGGGCGGCCGAGCTGGCCTTCGCCGAGGTGCTCGCAGATCCGGGCGCAGTGGAGCCCGTGGCAGCGCAGGCCTGACCGCATCCGATCCGGAAAGTCGGGTGGCGGCGAGTCCGCGAGTTGCACGATGGTGAGGAAAGGAGGACCTCATGATCGGAATGCTCAACGCGCTGGTCGACCTCGTGGAGGTCGCGCCGGCGGATGATCTCGACGTCGCCGCCTTCGCGCGCGATCACGGCACCACCGAATACCACCTGCGGCGGATGTTCTCGTCGCTCGCGGGCATGTCGCTGTCGGACTACGTCCGTCGTCGCCGCATGACTCTCGCCGGTGCGCAACTCGCCGCCGGCGCACCGAACGTGCTCGACGTCGCGGTGCGCCACGGCTACAGCTCGGCAGAGGCATTCGGGCGTGCGTTCCGTGCCGTTCACGGGATCGGCCCTGTCGACGCACGCCGAGACGGGGGCCCTCTCCGCACACAACCCACGCTCCGGTTCCGCCTGAGCGTCGAAGGGAGCACCCCGATGGACGTCACCATCACCACCGCCCCCGAGCTCGTGCTCGTCGGCCACGCAGCGCAGGTGCCGCTGATTCACGAAGGCGTCAATCCGCACATCCAGCAGCACATCGCGGCGATCCCACAGGAGGAGCACACAAGGCTCAAGCGGATGGGCGATGCCGAGCCGCGCGGCATCCTCGCCGTCACAGGAGACATCGAGCCGGATGCGCAGGAGGGAACGGAGCTGACGTATCTGCACGGTGTCTCCGTGCGCCCGGAGACGGCCGTGCCGGATGATCTCGACTCGATGCGGGTCGATGCGGGTGCATGGGCGGTGTTCGCCGCATCCGGTCCGTTCCCCGAGACGCTGCAGAGCCTGTGGTCTGCCACGGCGACCGAGTGGTTCCCGTCGAATCCGTGGCGGCTGCGCCCCGGCCCCTCGATCGTGCGCTATCTCGAGTTCACCGGCACGCACGCCTCGTGCGAGCTCTGGCTCGCCGTCGAACCCGCCTGACCGTCATCGGATGGGCGAGGGGATGCGCTGCACATCCCCTCGCCCACCCGATGTCCTCGGTCCGTGCGACACTGTGGCCACGGCCCGAGGTCGTGCCCGACAGCGAGAGGAACGGCGATGCCGATCGATCCGAAGAAGACTCTCGATGCGTATCGGGCGAAGAAGGGCGAGTTCCGCATCCTCGAGGTCCCGTCGATGCAGTATCTGATGATCGACGGCGCGGGCGATCCGAACACGGTACCGGCGTATTCGGATGCCGTCACGGCGCTCTTCCCCGTCGCCTACACGCTCAAGTTCGAGAGCAGGAAGAACCTCGGGATCGATACCGTCGTGATGCCGTTGGAAGGGCTGTGGCACGCGCCGGACATGGAGGCGTTCACGTCGCGGCGAGACAAGTCGGCATGGTTGTGGACGCTGATGATCCTGGTTCCCGACCATGTCACGCCCGACATGTTCGCCGACGCTGTCGACGCGGTCGAGCGGAAGGCGGCGAAGAAGAGGCAGGAGAATCCGTCGCTGCGCGCGGTCCGTCTCGAGACTCTCGACGAGGGCACCTGCGTGCAGACCCTGCACGTCGGCTCGTACGACGACGAGGCGCCGGTGCTCGACGAGATGCACCACCGGTTCATCCCCGACAACGGACTGCGCATGACCGGCCTGCATCATGAGGTCTACCTCAGCGACGTCCGTCGGGTGGCCCCCTCGAAGCTGCGCACGATCCTGAGGCAACCCGTCGAGCGGATCGCTTGACCCGACTCGCTCCCGACCCGCTCGGAGCGGGCCGGGACCGGAGATAGTCTGCTCTGATGGGCACCCCGAAAGACGTCGCGCGCACAGCGCAGCGCTCCGACGGCTTCCGGCGCACGGCCCGAGCGGGGTTCGTGGTCGTCGGGATCGTGCACATCATCATCGGCGTGATCGCGGTCTCCATCGCCACCGGCGGAGGTGGCGACGCCGACCAGGATGGCGTCATGGAGGTGATCCGGGCGACGCCCATCGGCGGTCTGCTGTTGGGAGCGGTCGCTGCGGCGCTGATCGCGCTGGCGGTCTGGGAGGTCGCCAGCGGACTGCTGTCTGCGAGCAGCGACGACGCTCGCCGTTGGGGCAAGCGCCTCAAGATGCTGGGCATCGCTGCCGCATATCTCGTGATCGCCGGGTTGGCGTTGGTGTTCGCCTTCGGAGGGCGCATCGAGTCCGAGAAGACGATGCAGACGCTCAGCGCCCTGGTGCTCGCCATTCCCGGTGGAACGGTGCTGCTCATCATCCTCGGGCTCAGCGTGGCAGGGGTCGGCGTCGGCTTCTTCGTGATCGGGATCACCCGTGGGTTCGAGAAGACGATGGATGTGCCCGAGGGGCCTTCGCACGTCTGGATCGTGGCGCTCGGCGTCGTCGGCTACATCGCCAAAGGCATCGCGATCGCGGTGACCGGCCTGCTCTTCGTCGTGGCGGCCTGGACGCAGAATCCCGACAGGGCGGCCGGCCTCGATGCGGCGCTGCGCAGCATCACCGACCTGCCGTTCGGTGAGCCGATGCTGTGGCTCGTGGGCGTGGGCCTCACGGTCTACGGTTTCTTCTCGATCGTCCGGGCGCGTTTCGCCCGCATGTGATTCTCGAGGTCAGGCGCTCGCCGGCTTCTCGCTTCAGATCGTCAGGAGTGCGCCGAGCGCGATCATGAGCGCGCCGCAATCACGAAGGCGGCGGAGCCCTCGGCGCTGAGCACGGTGCCAGCCGGGGGACCCCAACGCATCCGATCCGAAGAGTTTCCCGACCCGACCGTCATAAAACGCCCGCGCGGTGGTCTGGGTATGTGATGGGCCGCCTCTGCGGCTCACCACCGGGGAATTTTCAGAGAACTGGGCAGCGCGCGCCTCTCCTCGTCGCGTTGCCGCGGCGGGCGGAGGGCCTGCCGGGATAGGGATGCTCATGAGCCTGCGCTCACACACTCAGACGGCTGCACGGGCCGTCGCTACACCACGCCGCCGCGCGCTCAGCCGGCTGTGCGGCATTCTGGCGGTGGCCGGCGTGCTCATCGCCGGAGCCACTCTCGCACCGAACAGCGGAACGACGGCAGCGGCGACGGTTCCCGGCACCCCGGGCGTCACGCAGCCGGGCACGCCGGTGTACACCGAGAACTTCTCGAACCAGAACGCATCGCTCCTGCCGATCAGCATCCTGAACTACACAGGAGGCGCGGCGGCCGCGAACTCGACGTACACGGCGTCGACGCAGTACACACCCGCGGGCAATCAGTGCAACGGATGGGTCATGAGCGGTACGACGCCGGCCGCTCCCGTCACCGACCTCGGGTGCCTCAACAATCTCTCGTCAACCTGGCCCGTTCTCCAGGGAATGGCACGGGCTCTCGGCGTGGCGCAGGGGCAGACCACCACCCAGGCCGCGACCAACCAGGTGCTCACTTCGTACACGAACTCGACGACCGCCACGATCGCGGCCGGCACGCAGTTCCGCACGGTCAACACGATCCCCGCGATCGCCGGACACTACTACGCCGTGTCCGCATGGTTCGCTGCGGTCAACTGCCCCTCGGCCGCGCCGAGCGAGCGGTTCAGCCTGCTCGTCAACGGCAGTCCCATCGTCCTCAGCTCAGGGCTCAACCCGTGCAACCCCGCGTCGCCGACGCCGTGGCAGACGCAGGTGGCGAAGCTGCAGTCCGCCGCCTACATGGTGCCGGTCGGCGCGACCGCGAACCTCGGTCTCGAGCTGTACAACGCGACCGCCACCGGTGCGGGCAACGACGTCGCCTTCGACCTTCCGCAGATCGTCGACGTCACCCCGCAGCTCGACAAGGCCTTCAGCCCGACGCTGATCCTCAACGGTGCGACGTCGACGATGACGCTGACGGTCACGAACACGAGTGATCTGATGGCCAAGAACGACTGGTTCATCACCGACGCGCTTCCGTCGAACCTCAGGATCGCTGCCATGCCCAACGTCGGCGGCACCTGCGTCAATTCCGCCGGAGCAGCCTACGCGGTCACGGCGCCGGCAGGCGGCACGACGGTCGCTGTGACCGGTGGCGACCTCGCGCTGGGCCAGACCTCGTGCACGATCACGGTCGACGTCACGTCGACGGTGAACGGCACCTACATCAACGGTCCGGCCAACATCACGACGAACCTCAACCCGCCGGCCAACGCGACGCTCGAGGTCATCCAGCCCTCGATCGACCTGGTGAAGACCTCGGACATCGCGAACTACGACGCGGTCGGTGACATCGCGACCTACACGTTCGTGGCCACGAACACGACGCCGAAGGCGGCGACCAACACAGTGGTCAACACCAACCTCACGAATGTGACGATCACCGAGGACACCTTCTCGGGAGTCGGCGACATGAGCGCCCTCACGTGCGACAAGCCCGCACCGGTCACGCTCGCGAGCGGTGAGAAGCTGACCTGCACGGCCACCTACGTCGTTCAGCAGGGCGACATCGACGACATGCCGCTCACGAACGTCGCACGCGCCACCGGAACCCCGGCCACCGGGCCGAACGTCACCGACACCGACGACGAGATCATCCCCGCTGTCTGGACCCCGAAGATCGTGCTCGACAAGACGGCCTCGGTCGTCGATGTCGACGCAGACGGCGTGACCGGACTCGGCGACCACATCATGTACGCCTTCGACGTCACCAACGGCGGCAACGTCACGATCGCCGACATCACCGTGGTCGACGACCGCCTGACGCAGCAGGGCATCACCGTCACCTGCACGCCGACGTCGATCGCCCCGACCCAGGTGTCCTCCTGCGTCGCTGATGCCCCGTACGTCATCACCCAGGCTGATGTCGACGCGAAGATCGTGATCAACACGGCCTTCTCGACGGGCACTGATCCCTACGGCGGCCCCGTGACATCGAACGAGGACAAGACCGAGACGCCCATCGAGCCGTTCCGGATCCCGCTGCAGATCGAGAAGATCGGTGAAGCCGGGGCCGACGACTGGGTGCGCATGGACGGCTCGTCCTTCGCGGTGCTCGAAGACGTCGACGGCGTTCCGGGAGATGCTCTCCCGTTCACGATCGGCGACGTCGAGACCGGGCTGTTCCAGATCGACAGCATCCCGGCCGGCACCTACTGGCTCAGCGAGCTGACGGCGCCAGACGGCTTCACCCTGCTCGCCGAGCCCGTGCAGTTCACCATCAACTCCGACCGCACGGTCAGCGTGCTCGCCGCAGGCGGCGAGGCCGTGACGGCAGCGGGGCAGATCATCACGGTGCGCGATGTGCCCGCGATGCTCCTTCCGACGACCGGCGGCACGGGCGCACTGCCCTACATCATCGCCGGTTCCCTCACCGTCCTCGTCGCGGGTGGGTGGGCCTTGCTGGTCCGCCGTCGTCACGCCCGCGCCGATGCGCATGACTCGCAGATGTGATCTGCACACCGACCTCCACACCTAACCCGCCGGGGAAACCCGGCTACCGAGAGAGAAACAGTGAACACTTCCTTTGACAGGCGCGGTTCCCGCGTCGCGGCAGGTCTGCTCGTCGCAGGCGTCGCCGCGCTGACCCTCGCAGCGCCCGCGAGCGCAGCGACCCCCAACCTCGTCGATCCGGATGCCGTGGGCTCGCTCACGATCCACAAGTTCGAGGCTCCTGAGACGCCCACCGGACTCCCGAACGACGGCACCGAGCAGAACGTGGCACTCGACCCGCTCGCCGGCGTCGGCTTCACGGTCTACAAGGTCGACACCGTCGACCTCACCACCAACCAGGGGTGGATCGACGCGAGCGACCTTGCGGACGCCGCGCCCGGCAGCGTCGCCGACCTCACCGCTGAGGGATACACCGCGAGCGCGGTGGGTGGCGAGACGCTCACCGACGCCAACGGTGAGATCGCCCTGACGAACCTCGACCTCGGCCTGTACTTCGTCGTCGAGACCTCGCCGCTGGCAGGGTCCACAGGCGTCGCGCCCTTCCTCGTCACCGTGCCGCTCACCGACCCGGCCAATGACGACAACTGGCTCTACGACGTGCACGTGTACCCGAAGAACGCCCTCACCGAGGTCACGAAGACCGTCGAGGACTCTGAGGACGTGAAGCTCGGCGACGAGATCGAGTTCACGATCACGGGTGGCATCCCGAACGTCGCCGTCATCGACGGATACAAGATCGTCGACACGCTCGACGCCAAGCTCGACTATGTCGCGGCTGCGGTGACGCTCGTCGACGGCACCCCGCTCGCCGCGGCCGACTACACGGTCGTGTACGACGCCGGCACGCGCGCCGTCACGGTGGAGTTCACCGCCTCGGGTCTCGCGGTCCTCGCCGCGCACTCCGCCACCGAGGTCCAGGTCGTCCTGACCACCACGGTCAACACCGTCGGTGAGATCGCGAACACCGCGGTGCTCTACCCGAACGCCGGTTCGTACACGGTTCTGCCCGGCGAGCCCGGCGGACCCGTCGTGACCCCTGAGGTCATCACCAAGTGGGGCGACCTGACGGTCGAGAAGACCGACAAGGCCGGCGCACCGCTGACCGGCGCGGTGTTCTCCGTCTACCCGACGCAGCAGGACGCGATCGACGGAACCAACGCGATCGCCCTCGACGGTGCGACCGAGTTCGCCGTCGCCGCCGACGGCACCGTGACCCTCTCGGGTCTGCGCTACTCCGACTGGGCTGACAACGCCACCGTCGCTGCAGGCGACGACGGATACCAGACGTACTGGCTCGCCGAGATCGTCGCTCCTGACGGCTACGAGCTGCTCGCGGCTCCGATCGAGTTCACCATCACGGCTGCCACCACGGCCGTCGGCGTCGACCTCGAGGTCGTCAACGTCCCGTCCAACGCCGGCTTCAAGCTCCCGCTGACCGGTGGCGCCGGAACGACCCTGTTCCTCGCCGGTGGCGCGATGCTCCTCGGAGGAGCCGTCCTGCTCGCCGTCCGCAACCGCCGCAAGGTGAACGCAGAGGCGTAAGCGAAGACCGGCCGTGCGGGGGAGGTGTCGAGCTCCTTCCCCCGCACGGTCCATTCGTGCCGGCGCTCGGCCGGCACAGCAACATCGACTCATCCGCAGCCAGAATCAGGCACCGAGCCGCAGACACAGAGAGCCCACCATGACCCTCACCGACACACCCGCACCGGATGCTCCCGCCAGGGCGAGCACCCGTGCCCGGCGCGCCTCGTGGGGGTGGAGCCAGACGATCATCGTCTTCATCGCGACGATAGGGATCGGCGTTCTCATCTACCCGACCGCCGCGTCGTGGTTCTCGGCGTGGACTCACGACACCGACGTCGACGGCTACGTGTCATCGGTCGAGCAGATCCCCGGTGACGAGCTCACAGAGATGCTCGACATGGCGGAGGACTACAACCAGAACCTGCCCACCGGGCCGTTGCGCGATCCGTACGCTCTCGGCGCCGACGGCCAGCAGACCGCGATCGGCGACGGGACCGACGCCTACTTCGACACGCTCGCCACCGAGGGCACCGAGGCGATGTCGCGCGTGCGCATCCCGTCGATCCACACCGATCTTCCGATCTTCCACGGTACGAGCGAAGAGGTGCTCTCGCGCGGCATCGGCCACCTCTACGGATCCTCGCTGCCGGTGGGAGGCCCCGGCACGCACTCGGTGCTGACAGGCCACAACGGCTTCGTGCAGGCCACACTGTTCGACGACATCGATGAACTGGTCGAGGGCGACCTCATCATCGTCACGACTCTCGGCGAAAACCTCTACTACGAGGTCGACAGCACAGAGACCGTGCTTCCCGACGACACGGAAGCGCTGCGCCAGGTGCCGGGCAAGGACTACCTCACGCTGGTCACGTGCACGCCGACAGGGGTCAACACGCATCGACTTCTCGTCCGCGCCGAACGCATCGACGCACCGACCGACGATGCGACGGTGACCACTATCGAAGACACCACCGACCCCGCAGGGTTCCCGTGGTGGGCGCTCCTCGTCATCGGCGTCCCGGCACTCACGGCCGTCGTGGTCATGCCGCGCAGGGGGCGGCAGCGCACGCCGGTGCCCGACGAGACCAACGCGCCGTGAGCATCGAGGTGCTCTCCGTACGCGGTGATGACGCCGGGGCCGACGAGTCCGCTCGGTCGGCCGCGGTGACCGCGGAGGCCCCTGTCGACGCAAAGACCCGACGGCGCAGTCGCTCCGGTCTGCTGATCGCCAGTATCGCTCTCGTGACCCTCGGCTCGGGCTTCCTCGTCGCCTCGACCGTCGCGCCGGATGCCGTCGATCGGATCACCGGTGACATCAAGGTCTCCGTGCAGAAGCAGCTTCATCAGGTGTTCGCGCCCGATGACCTTCCGCAGCTCAGGCTCGGGGGAGAAGGCGGTCTCCCGCAGCTCGATGACTGCGACGGGACATTCACCGAGATGATCAGCTATCGGGTCGAGGGCGTGATTCCTCTGTTCGCCGCGCACAACAACTGCGGTGGCGACATCATCCTCGGTTGGGAGCTCGGTCAACGGGTGACGGTCGAAGGCTCCGACATCGTGTACGAGGTGGTCGAAGAACGACACACGCCGAAGTGGTCCGATGTCGAGGCGCTGGTCGGCATGTCGGGGGAGTTCATGGTGCAGACCTGCTTCTACGGCGAGAATCGCATGCGGTTCCTCGCTCTCGCGCAGGTCGACGCGCAGCCGTGAGCCGGGTGATCTCGGCGATCTCGGCGATCTGTTCAGCGATACAGGCGCCGAGCGTCACGATTCGACCCCGTGAGGGTCCTGTAAGCACGGCCACAGGTCTCAGCACCGGATCCCCGCCGGTGCCCGCTCCGCGGAGATGACCTCGTGAGGGTCGGAGGGGCGAGGCATCCCCACGCTTCGCCTCTCATCCGCATCCGCGCCTCTCGCACGATCGTGCTGCGGTGGCGACGCCTGACATTTCGGAGCACGATGACGAAAGACGCACCCCTGCTCGCCGACGCGCCTCTCGAGAGCGACGTCGAGCGGCCCACCGACGATCAGATCATCCGTGCGGTGCGGGAGGGAGACAACCGGCACTTCGCGCTCCTCTGGTTCCGCCATGCCGAGGCCGCCCGATGCGCGGCGCGCCTGATCGCACCGCTGGCCGACCCCGATGACCTCGTCAGCGAAGCCTTCGCCACGATCCTGCGGCTCACGCGCTCCGGGGGCGGCCCGAATGATGCGTTCCGCCCGTATCTCCTCGCGACCGTGCGCAACACTGCAGCCAGGTGGGCGCACTGGGACGAGGTGCTGCCGATCGACGACCTGTCCGAGCACGATTTCGGTCGGGGCGAGGCCGACCCCATCGAGCGGGCGTCGGAGCGGGCGGTGATCGTGGAGACACTCCTCACTCTGACGCCCCGCCATCGCGCGCTGCTCTGGTATCTGAACGTCGAAGGGATGAAGCCGCGTGAGCTCGCACCGCTGATGGGGATGACTCCGAACGCCGTATCCGTGCTCGCGTTCCGCGCGCGTGACAGCTTTCGCAAAGCATGGCTCGACACTCAGCCCGATGCAGACACCCTGTTCACCGGGTGAGCGAAGCAGCGGGGTCTCAGCCGGAGCGACCGGTCGACGACGCGAGCCGCAGCCAGAGCCACAGCCGCGTGTCAGGAGAGTCCAAGGCGATCCCCAGTTCATCGCGCACGACGTCGAGCCGGTAGCGCACCGTGTTCTGGTGCACGTGCAGAGCGTCGGCGGTGGCGCGGACGCTGCCGAACTCCTCGAGGTAGACGTGCACGGTGCGCGCGAGATCGGTGCCGTGTGCGACATCATGAGCGGCCAGGATGCTCGCTGCGTCACCGACCGCCACGTCGAGACCTTCGATGAGGTCGGTGACCTCGAGGACCGCGAGGCGATCACGCATCTCGTCGAAGGCGGCGATCCTCGACTCTCGGATGGCGGTGCCCGTGGGGGTCGACCCCATGAGCACGCCGACGGCGGTCGCCGCGTCCCGATACGACCGTGCTATTCCCGGCACGGTGGTGGCCCGACTTCCTATCCCCGCGATCAGCGCGTCGTCGGTGCGGGTCACCGACGACGCGAAGTCGCGCACCCGCGCGAGATCTGCGCGGGGGATCAAAGTCACGACCTGAGCCTCGATGATCGCACTGTGCGATCCGGGGTCCGCGGTGCCCGACAGGCTGATGGCCAGGTGCAGAAGCCGGTGCAGTCCGCGCATCGCGTCGACGCCGTCGAAGGTGTCGACGCGGAAGCAGACGATCGTGCACCCGGCATCGGGGCGGATGAGGAGTTGCGATGCAGCGCTGCGCGCGTGGCGTCGGTCATCGAGCACGGTGCGCAGCAGGCTGGATCTCCGCTGGTCGCGATCGGCTGTGTCCTCGCGCGACCGCAGCAGGTGCTGGGCAGCGAGGGGAGCCATCTCGGCGAGCAAGGACTCGGTCTGCGACGTGAGTGTCTGATCGACCTGCACGACCCAGATCGATCCGAGCAGTTCACCGGATGCCCGCACCGCGATGCCCACGCGCCCGAACTGACCGTCGGTCGGGGGGAAGTGACGTGGAGTGGAGGCGCGCAGGAGAGCCTGATACTGGCGATCTCGAGTGATCGGGACGTCTTCCTGCAGCATGAGGGTGGTTCGTCGACGGATCTCGTCGATGGGCTGATCAGGATGTGTGGAGTAGCCGACCACCTGTCCGGATGCGCTGATGATGCTGACGGCACCTTCCGAGAGCGTGGCGAGAGCGTTCGCCAATCCGAACAGATCGCCGAGGCGCACCCCCGCCACGTGCTCGACGGCGTGGGTGCCGAGCAGCGAGCGCAACAGGGTGGCGAGCTGTGCCCAGTCGCCGCCGCGGTGGGTCAGCACGGGCATCCCCGGCTCGGATGGCCGGCGCCGGGGCGGCGGAGATTCGGGGGAGGAGCGACGCAGGACCAGCGCTGCAGCGCCCCCCGAGGCGACCGTCGCCACGACCGCGTCGGTGTCGGCATCGGAGATGCCTGCACACAGCACGATGTGACCTCGATACTCGGACGCATCGACGGCGGGATCGAAGAAGTCGACTGCCGTGAAGCCCCTCTCCGAGGACCTCGAATCGGGACTACTCAAGGCGAGCGTGCCTTCGGCCACATCCAACGCATTGCGCAGTGTTGGAATACCAGAATCCTGCTCACGGACTACGTAAGTCATGGACCTTTCTCCACCTAGAGTCGACAACTGTCATAGGAATCTACATATCGGTTATACCGGTGCCTCACAAGACTGGAAGGACCAACTCGGGGGTCAGTGGTCGGAGCATACGGTCATTTCCGGCTCCCGACCAGATGTGCTCCAGGCCTCCCCACCTCGACACGGCACCCCTGTAGACCGCAGCCCCATCACCCCGCAATCGGGCACATGTTCACCACCCCGGTCCCTGTGCCGAATCCCCACACCCAGGAGAGTGCGCGATGCGCGACATCCACAGCGTCGACGGTCCCGAGAAGGTCCGTCCGTGAGCGCGGCGCTCATCCGGGCGCCCTGGCACCAGGACACCGAGCTCAGTGACAATGACCTGGTCGAGGCGACCCGAGCCGGCGATCGCAACGCCTACGGCGTGCTCTGGGATCGGCACTCGCCGGCCGCACTGCGCGCCGCACGCGCGATCACGAGCTCGATCGACCCGGAAGACCTGGTCAGCGAGGCCTTCGCCAAGACCCTCAGCGCGATCAAGAACGGCGGCGGCCCCACCGACGCCTTCCGTCCCTATCTGTTCGCCGCGGTGCGCAGCTCTGCCGCGACGTGGGGTGGTCGGCAGAAGGACATCGCCCTCGAATACATCGACGAGCTTCCGATCGACGACACCGACGATTCCCTCGACACGCTCTCAGACAAGTCGCTGTTGACGACCGCTTTCAAAGATCTGCCCGAACGCTGGCGCACGTTGCTCTGGTACCTCGAGGTCGAGGGCATGAAGCCCCGCGAGATCGCCCCGCTCATGGGGCTCAGCCCGAACGCCGTGTCGGTGCTCGCTGCACGCGCCCGCGAGGGGTTCAAGACGGCCTGGCTCCAGGCCCATATCGCCGCCCCCGAGCGCGACCCCGAGTGCCGCTGGACGTGCGAGCGGATCGTCGCCCAGGGGCGGCGTCGACGCATCGCTCGGGCAGACCGGGAGCGCTTCGAGGCGCACCTCGAGTCGTGTCGGCAGTGCACCATCGCGAGCGTCGAGATCACCGAGGCGTCGTCGAAGCTGCGGGCCGTGCTCCTGCCGCTGATTCTCGGCGGCCCGGCGGCTGCGCTCTACTCAGCGGGGTCGCCCGCCCCGGCATCCGCGTCGATCGGGTCATCGAGCGGGGCGGCGAATGCGGCAGCTCCGTGGCTCGTCGCCGCCGGTGTGGTCGTCGTGGTCGGGGCGGGAGCTGTCGCCTTCGCGGCCCAGCTCGCCCCTGCGCAGGACCCTGATTCCGCCGGTATCGCGCCGACATCGGCGCAGTCCGACCCTCCGCCACCGCTCGGCTCTCCGAGCGACGACGACGCGACCACGCCGGGACCGGCTCCCTCTCCGCTGCCGCAGATTCCGATGCCGGTGGCCGAGCCCACGCTCGAGGTCGACGACGCCGTCGAGCGGTCGGTGACGGGTCCCAGCGACGCGGCCGGGCCCTTCGACGCCATGCCCATCGCGACGCAGGCCCCCCGCGCGACAGCTCCGTCCGGTCCTGCTGCACCGGCGCTGCCGACGCTGCCGACGCTGCCGACGCTGCCGACGGTACCGCCGGGTGAGAGACCAGCCCCACCCCGCGCAGCACCGACCCCGCTTCCGACGGTCGAGCCGACCCCACCCCGCGTGGCGCCGACTCCGCTTCCGACGATCGAGCCGACCCCACCTCCGACGGTGGCGCCGACCCCGCCGCCGACGGACGAGCCGACCGACCTGCCTCCGACCATCTCCTGGACGATCCCGCAGCCGGCGACCGTGCCGCCGGACGTCACCGGCACCGGCACCCCCGGTGGTGAGATCTCGATCCTCGACGAGAGCGACCGCGTCCTCGGCACCACCCTGGTCGCCGAGGACGGGACGTTCGCCGTCGCGCTCGATCCCTCGTCGCTGCATCAGGGCATGACGATCACGGCTCGGCATCGGTCGCCGATCTCGGCGCGGGAGATTCGGAGCGCTCAGCTCGGCCCGATCGTCTTCGACCTTCCCTCGGTGCTCGGAGCAGGAGGGGCTCGTGAGGTGGACCGCACCGACCTCGATGCCGACGGCAGGGACGACGATGTGGAGATCACGGTCCACGGAATCGCCGGGGCATCGGTGCTGATGTCCGTCGACGGTGAACAGCGTCCCGCAGTGCGCCTCGAGACCGGGTCGCGTGCCGAGACGCTGCTCGACCTGCGACCGGGCCTGCACCGCATCACGCTGCGCTACGTCGACCCGGCATCCGGCGATCTCGGACCGGAGGCCGTCGAGCAGATCCTCGTGCGTCAATGACCGACGCGTCCGCCCGGTGCGACCCGGCCGGACGTGCCAGATGAGAAGCTAGAAGGATGAGTACTCCGCCCGAAGCCGATGTCGTGGCCGCGTCGAGCGGCTCTCCGCTGACCGAGGCCGAGGTGGAGAAACTGCGCGCAGACTTCCCGATCCTCCGAGCCGAGGTGCACGGGCACCCGCTCGCCTATCTCGACTCGGGAGCGACCTCGCAGCGCCCCCTCGCCGTGCTCGATGCCGAGCGGGAGTTCGCGGTCACCCTCAACGCCGCGGTGCATCGCGGCGCTCACACGCTCGCGGCGGAGGCGACGGAGGTCTTCGAAGACGCCCGGGCGACCGTGGCGCGCTTCGTCGGTGCCGATGAGGGCGAGATCGTGTGGACGTCGAACGCCACCGAAGCCCTCAACCTGCTCGCCTACTCGATGTCGAACGCGTCATTGGGCCGCGGGGGAGCGGCGGCCGAGAGATTCCGTCTGCGCGAGGGCGACGAGATCGTCACGACCGAGATGGAGCACCACGCGAATCTCATCCCGTGGCAGGAACTCGCTGCCCGCACCGGTGCGACCCTGCGGGTGATCCCGCTCGACGACGACGGAGCGCTGCGGCTCGATGCCGCCGCCGAACTCATCGGCGAGAACACGAAGCTCGTGGCGGTCACCCATGTGTCGAACGTGCTCGGCGTGATCAATCCCGTCGAGCAGCTCGTCGCCGCCGCCCGGGCGGTCGGAGCGCTCTTCGTGCTCGACGCGTGCCAGTCTGCGCCGCATCTGCCGCTCGACGTGCGGGCGCTCGACGTGGACTTCGCGGTGATCTCCGGTCACAAGATGCTCGGGCCGACGGGGATCGGTGCGCTCTACGGCCGTCGTGAGCTGCTCGAGGCGATGCCGCCCTTCCTCACCGGCGGATCCATGATCACGACCGTCACCACGACCGAGGCCGAGTATCTTCCGCCTCCCCAGCGGTTCGAAGCAGGAACGCAGCGCGTATCGCAGGCCGTCGCGCTCGCCGCGGCCATCGACTACCTGTCGGGCATCGGCATGACTCGCATCGCCGCTCATGAAGCCGAACTCGGACGACGCCTCGTCGACGGGCTGACCGCGATCGACGGAGTCCGCGTGCTCGGTGCGGGCATCGCGCTGCCGCGGGTCGGCCTCGCCAGCTTCGATGTGGAGGGCATCCACTCCCACGATGTCGGCCAGTACCTCGATGATCTCGGCATCGCCGTGCGGGTGGGGCATCACTGCGCGCAGCCGCTGCACCGGCGGCTCGGCGTCACCTCGTCGACACGGGCGAGCACGTATCTCTACACGACCCGGTCCGAGGTGGATGCCGTGATCGACGGCGTCGCCGGAGCCATCGACTTCTTCCGGAGGGGCGCATGAGCGACCTGCAGGGCCTGTATCAGGAGCTCATCCTCGACCACTCGCGCACACCGCACGGCTACGGGCTACGCGGTGAGATCGCCGCCCAGTCGCATCAGGTGAACCCCACCTGCGGCGACGAGGTGACGGTGCAGGTGCATCGCACCGCCGACGGAGCGATCGAAGCGCTCGCCTGGGAGGGGCACGGCTGCGCCATCTCGCAGGCATCAGCGTCGCTTCTCGCCGAGCTCGCCGAAGGGCTCACGGTCGACGAACTCGAGGTCCGCATCGCGGCGTTCCGCGAGGCGATGCGGTCTCGCGGCAAGATCGAGCCCGACGAAGAGCTGCTCGGCGACGTCGCGGCGCTCGGTGGTGTCTCGCGCTACGTCGCACGCGTCAAGTGCGCCATGCTCGCCTGGGTCGCTGTCGAAGACGCGCTGCACAAGTCCTGAGGCGCCACGCTCGGCGACACCCCTGTCCGGGTGCAGGATGGAAGCATGCCGATGCAGCTGATCCCGCTCGATGACGACCGCTTCGACGAGTGGCGTCTGAGGACCAGGGGGCGCCTGATCGCGCTGCGACAGGAATCGGGAATCCTCCGCGCAGACGATGCGGTCGCCGATGCCGACGCGTTCCTCGACCAGCTGCTTCCCGAGGGGCGGGATACCGAGACGTCGAGCATTCTCCGCATCGTCGACGGCGGTCGCGATGTCGGCACTCTCTGGATGCTCGCGACCGGCGGCATTCTGCATCTCATCGACCTCGCTCTCGACGGCATCCCCGATCAGCGTGTCTCGGACGACCTGTTCGACGCCGTGACGTCGATGGCGAGGAGCAACGGGGTCGAGCGGGTGAGCCTCTCGCTGTACGCGCCGGATGCTGCAGGCCACGCGTTCATCGACGGCCGGGGTTTCCGCTGCGCATCCATCCGGATGCTGGTCGAACCGCTGCCGACTCGCGAATCGGCGAGTCGCGATTCGGGCTCCCCGGTGCTCCTGCATCCGATGACGGAAGACCGGTTCGTGACCTTCGCAGCGGCATCCGAAGCGGCCTTCGCCGCTGACCTCGTCGCCTCCGGCCGGTACTCCGACGTCGATGCCCGAGCCGAATCGAATCGGCAGATGGGGGTCGAGCTGCCGGACGGACTCCACTCCGCCGGGCAGGAGCTGTTCACCGCCCAGGTCGACGACGCCGAGGTGGGAGTGCTCTGGATCGGAATGCGTGTGCGTGACGGACGCCCGCACGCGTTCGTCCTCGACATCGAGGTGTGGGCCGACCATCAACGCCGCGGATACGGACGTGGCATCATGCTCGCGGCCGAGAACGAAGCGCGCAGACTCGGAGCCGATTCGATCGGACTGCACGTGTTCGGCTTCAACGACGGCGCGATCCGGCTCTATGAGAGTCTCGGGTATCAGCGGGTCGAGGAGCGGTTCCTCCTCGATGTTCCCGCGGGTGACACCCGGAGCGGCCAGCGGGAATAGTCGCGCCCGGACGACGTTGGCCTCGATATGACCACTCTCGGAATCATCGGTGCAGGACACATCGGCAGCCAGGTCGCGCGCGTCGCGGTGGCGAACGGATACGACGTCGTGATCGCGAACTCCCGCGGTCCCGAGACGCTCGCAGATCTCGTCGCAGAGCTGGGCTCTCAGGCGAAGGCCGCGACGGCGGCGGAGGCAGCCCAGGCGGGCGATGTCGTGGTGGTCACCGTGCCGCTCGGCAGGATCGGCGAGCTGCCGGTCGAGCCGCTCGCCGGCAAGATCGTGCTCGACACGAACAACTACTACTTCGAACGCGACGGCCACATCGAGGCGCTCGACAACGGAGAGACGACCACATCGGAGCTGTTGCAGAAGCATCTGCCCACCTCGCGTGTCGCCAAGGCCTTCAACCACATCTACGCGGCCGACATCACGGTCGACGGCGCGCCGACAGGAACCCCGAACCGCCGCGCCCTTGCGACCGCGGGCGACGACGCCGAAGCGGTCGCCTTCGTCACTCGCTTCTACGACCAGGCCGGCTTCGACACCGTCAACGTCGGTGCGCTGAGCGAATCGTGGCGGGTCGAACGCGACCGCCCTGCATACGTGGTGCGTCAGAACGCGCAGGAACTCGAGGCCAACCTCGCGATCGCGAACCGTCTGCCCTGATCCCGGAACGGGATACCAAACTTGTCCCGCCCATCCGCTAGTGACAGAATCCCGGTATGGCGGATCTGGGGGCTGCCGGCGAACTCGAGTCGGTGCGGGTGGCACGCGTTCTGCGCGATGACATCATCCTGGGCCGTCGGCTGCCCGGTTCTCGCCTCGTGGAACGCGACATCGCCGCCGAACTCGACGTCTCGAGACTTCCGGTACGCGAGGCGATCCGCGCTCTCGTCGGCGAAGGGGTCGTGGTCGCGAGGCCCCGCAGTTGGGCCGTCGTGCGCGAATTCACGCGACGTGACATCCAGGACTTCGGCGAGGTGCGCGAGGCGATCGAGACGTTGATCTTCGTTTTCGCCGCGCAACGGCACACCGAGGAGGGGATCGCGAGGCTCCGGGCGGCGTACGAGCGAGAGGTCGTCGCAGCTGCCGAGGATGACGTCGAGGCAGCGCGCATCGCGGCCGCGGAGTTCCACGAGATCGCGGCAGGACTCGCCGGGAACGAGATGCTGGGCGAGCTGACCGGGGTGTTCGTCACCCGGTTGCGGTGGCTCTTCGGGCAACACGACGATCTGCCCGCGATGGCAGACGAGCATCGGGTGATCCTCGAAGCGGTGACAGCTCGTGACGAGGATGCCCTGCGCATCCTGATCCCTCGGCACCTCGCCAGCGGCCAGGCGGCGGCGGAGAGCCGTCTGGCGGCGCGCGAGTCCTCCCGCTGACGCCACAGCGCCGATTCCCGGAGGATCCGCCTGCGGAATACCCTGAAGGGGTATGCTCTTGTCAAGAGATGGATACCCCCCTGGGGTATGACACACCGATCGAGAGGACTGGACATGACCGTCACCACCTACGCCGTCACCGGAATGACCTGCGGGCACTGCGAAGGCTCCGTGCGTCGCGAGGTCGCGAAGCTCCCCGAGGTGACCGACATCGCTGTCAGCGCGGCATCCGGCTCGCTGGTGATCACCTCCGACGCTCCCGTCGACGATGCTGAGGTTCTGGCGGCCGTCGATGAGGCCGGCTACACCGCCGCACGCGCCTGAGGCGCATGATGCCCGACACCGCAGTCTCATACGACCTCGACATCAGCGGCATGACCTGTGCGTCGTGCGCGTCGAGGATCGAGAAGCGACTCAACCGCATGGAGGGCGTCGCCGCCTCGGTCAACTACGCGACCGAGAAGGCGCACGTCGAGGCCGGCCCTGACGTCGCCGTCGACGACCTGATCGCCGAGGTCGTGCGCACCGGGTACGCCGCGAGCGTTCCCCGTGCGCAGGTCGACAGCGGCACCGACCCGGCGTATCGCCTGCTGCGTCTGCGGCTGCTCGTCGCGGTGTCGCTCGCGGTTCCCGTGATCGCGCTCTCGATGATCACGCCACTGCAGTTCGCGGGCTGGCAGTGGGTGTCGCTCGTTCTCGCCACGCCCGTGGTCACGTGGGCTGCGTGGCCGTTCCACCGAGCAGCGGTGCTGAACGCGCGACATCGAGCCGTCACCATGGACACGCTGATCTCCGTCGGGGTGACGGCCGCTTACCTGTGGTCGCTCTACGCCCTGTTCTTCGGCACGGCGGGTATGTGGGGGATGACGCACCCGTTCCGCTTCACGATCGAACGCGGTGACGGCCTCGGCAGCATCTACCTCGAGGTCGCGGCCGGTGTCACGATGTTCCTGCTGCTCGGGCGCTTCCTCGAGCAGCGCTCCAAGAGGCGCGCCGGTGCCGCGCTCCGGGCGCTCGGCGAACTCGGCGCCAAGGATGTGGCGATCCTGCGCGACGGCGTGGAGGAGCGTGTGCCACTCGACCGGCTTCTGGTCGGCGACGACTTCGTCGTTCGGCCGGGGGAGAAGATCGCCACCGACGGGATCGTCCGCGAAGGATCGTCGGCCGTGGATGCCTCCATGCTCACCGGGGAGTCCGTGCCCGTCGAGGTGCGCCCCGGCGACTCCGTCACGGGAGCCACCGTCAACGTCGGCGGACGTCTCGTCGTGTCGGCGACGCGAGTCGGCGCCGACACGCAGCTCGCTCGCATGGCCCGTCTCGTCGAGGAGGCGCAGTCGGGCAAGGCCGAGGCGCAGCGTCTGGCAGATCGGCTCGCGACGGTGTTCGTGCCCATCGTGTTCGCGATCGCGGCACTGACCTTGGCCGCCTGGATGCTGGTCGGAGGAGGCTCGGCGGCAGCATTCACCGCGGCAGTGGCCGTGCTCATCATCGCCTGCCCGTGCGCGCTCGGACTGGCGACCCCCATGGCGCTGCTGGTCGGCACGGGGCGGGGTGCTCAGCTCGGCGTGCTCATCAAGGGACCCGAGGTGCTCGAGTCGACCCGTCGCGTCGACACGATCGTGCTCGACAAGACAGGCACCGTGACGACCGGACGCATGACGTTGCTCGAGGTCGTCGCCGCGGAGGGGGAGGATGCCGACGACGTGCTGCGAACGGCGGCGGCTCTCGAGGAAGCGTCGGAGCATCCCATCGCGCAGGCGATCGTGCGCGGCGCGCTCGAACGCGCCGGCGACCTCTCGCCGGTCACCGACTTCCGTGCATCCGGCGGACGCGGGGTCGCCGGCGTCGTCGACGGTCGCGCAGTGCTGGTCGGGCGCCCCTCGTTCCTCGAGGAGTGGGCGCTGCGTCTCGACGACGCGCTCACAGCGACGTTCGCGAAGGCTGAGGGCGATGCACGCACGGCCGTCGCCGTCGCATGGGACGGACGGGTGCGGGGAATTCTCGTGGTCGCCGATCAGGTCAAGCCCACCAGCGCCGATGCGATCGGCGCTCTGCGCGCACTCGGCCTCGACCCCGTGCTGTTGACGGGCGACAACATCCGCGCCGCGGCACGGGTCGCGGAAGGCGTCGGCATCTCGCAGGTGCGCGCGGGAGTGCTGCCCGAGGGCAAGGTCGACGAGATCGTGGCGCTGCAGCGGCGCGGCCGGGTCGTCGCCATGGTCGGCGACGGCGTCAACGATGCCGCGGCACTCGCGCAGGCCGACCTCGGCATCGCGATGGGCACGGGCACGGACGCCGCCATCGAGGCATCCGATCTCACGCTCGTGCGCGGCGACCTGTGGGGTGCTGTCGATGCCATCCGACTCGCGCGCCGCACCCTGGGCGTGATCCGGGGCAACCTGTTCTGGGCGCTCGCCTACAACGTGGCGGCGATCCCTCTCGCGGCGCTCGGGCTGCTGAACCCCATGTTCGCAGGGGCTGCGATGGCGTTCTCCAGCATCTTCGTGGTGCTCAACAGCCTTCGACTGCGTCGATTCCGTTCGGCCGCGCCCGCCATCGTGAGGTAGCAGACCCTCGCCGCCACAGATATATTGACCCTACGGAATCGTTCCGGACGTACGTCTTCAGCTGGGGAGCGATATGCGGGGTACCGCTGTGGTCGTCGGGGGGCTGCTCGTGGTCGGCGGGGCCGTGCTCGTCGTGGTCGCAGACCAGCAGCGGGTCGACGCTCTCGACGATGCTCGCGCGGCCGTCACGGAGGTCAGGGAGAAGCTCGACGCGGCCCGCGACGCGAACCTCGTCTTGGCGGAGAAGCTGACGGACCTCCGGTCCCATATCGCCGAGCAGGATTCTCAGCTCTCCGACGACACGGGGTTCCTGCGATGAGGGGCGCCGTGTGATCAGAAGAGTCGTGTCGGTCGCGGTCGTCGCCGCGGTACTCCTCGCCGGAGGAGCCGCCAGTCGCGCCGCCGCGCTGGATTCCGAGCGTGCGGAGGTGATCGCCGAGTTCGAGGCGCTCTCGCAGTCGACCCGCACGGCGCTCATGCGCACCGATCATCTCGAGGGCTCGATCTCCATCGCCGAGAAACAGGCAGCCCAACGCGCGTCGGTGCTCGAGGTGCGCCCCGCGTTCCTCGCCGAGATCGCGGCATTCGACGCCGCAGTCACGGGAGCAGACGGCAAGGTCGACACCGCGACGCATCGTGCTGCCGTGCTCTCTGCCCAGCAGACCGTGCTCGCCGAGCGGAGCGACCCGGCGACCGTCGCGGCCGCGACCGCGACCGTTCACGCGCTGGCCGACAGGGTCGGCGATGATGTCGCCACCTGGCAGGCTGCGCAGTACGCGAATCCGTCCGGACCCGCGTGGTCGTCGAGCGGACCAGACGGCTATGCCCGCGTGCGAGCCGCTCTCGATCGTGTCGGCGGGCAGGGGGTGGGGCTGTACGAATCCGCATCCTGCGCCGGTGGCACTGCCCCTGCGTGCGCCAACAGCAACGGATACATCAAGTACCGGGCCGACGTCGTCGAATGGAGCGATGGCCGACTCGAATGGGCGATGGCGCACGAACTCGCGCACATCTACCAGTTCCGGGTGTGGGGCGCCCTGACCTCTTCCGGCGGCTACGAGTCGATGTTCGGCGGCGACCCCGAGTTCCTCGCGAATTGCATGGCCGTGGTGCGGGGCTTTCCCGGTTCGGTCGGCTGCGATGCCGAACAGCAACGGTGGGCCTCGGCCATCTGGGTCGGCACCGTCGGGTGATCGGCGCCGTCGGGTGATCGGCGATCAGGCGACGGGTGTCGTCGTGTCCACTGCCTGTCGCAGCGGGCGTCGCATCACCCTCCAGTAGCCCGTCGGCCAGAGTCGCGCCAGAGCATCGACGAGACGAGCCTCGCGCCCGACCATGGTGCGGGCCCGGCGCCTCTCGGTCGCGTCCACGATGACGGCGGCGGCATCCGAGGGCTCTGTGCGGTACATCGCCGCCTGCGCGGTGGCCGCACGTGCGGCCACCGCCGGGTCGAGTGCCGCGGCATGACGCCCGTGCAGGATGATCCCGGTGCGCACGCCGGCCGGGTATACGGCGCCGACCGTCACCGATGAATCCTCGAGCTCATGACGCAATGCCTCGGAGAACCCACGTACGGCGAACTTGCTCAGCGCATAGGGGATGCGCCCCGCCGGCGCTGCGAGCGCGTAGACGCTCGCGAGATGGGTGATGTGCGCGGCGGGTGCTGCGCGCAGCGCGGGCAGCAGCGCCTTGGTGATCGACACAGTGCCCCAGAGGTTCACGTCGGTCAGCCAGCGCATCTCCTCGAGGGTCAACTGGTCGAGTGTCCCGAGCATCGATGAACCGGCGCAGGTGATCAGCGCATTGATGCGAGGGTGCTGCCGGATGATCTCGTCGGCCGTGGCGAAGACCGCGGCGTCGTCGCGCAGGTCGACCACGTGAGTCGTCACGGTGGTGCCCTGCAGCTCTGCGGCGACGGTGGACAGAGCGGCCGCGTCATGGTCGATCAGTGCGAGGTGCACCCCGCGTCGGGCGAGGAGGCGTGCGATCTCCGCCCCCATCCCGTTGGCGGCTCCGGTGACGACTGTCGTGTTCCGGGCCAGTGCGAGTCTCGCCACGCCGTCTCCTCCCTCTGCGGTCCGAGTGCCACCGCGCCCGATCGGCGCGGTCAGAGTCGATAGCGAACATTCTGACCCACAGGAACCGGCAGCGGAACGGGTACGCTCGAAGCAAGGAGGTTGCGGTGGGACGAACTGCGGATGCCATCGCGGAAGGCGTCGCGATCGCGACCGCCGCCGCGCGCCTCGCCGTC
Source organism: Microbacterium sp. AC145 (assembly GCF_979258505.1). Lineage (NCBI taxonomy): Bacteria > Bacillati > Actinomycetota > Actinomycetes > Micrococcales > Microbacteriaceae > Microbacterium > Microbacterium sp. AC145. The sequence goes on along the minus strand of NZ_OZ409859.1, from coordinate 2,459,146 downwards.
AAGAATCACATCCTGATCGGCACGATCGCCGAGAACGGGATCTTCGACACGGACAAGTACATCGCCGACGCCCGCGAGGCTCTCCGGGCGATGGCCGAGGAGTCCGAAGAGGTCGAACAGAACCTCGTCGCGCTGCGCAAAAGGGCGCGCGGGCGGCACTCCGACCCGTCGGGCACCCACGACTACCGGGATCGCGACGTGCGCAATCTCCGCCGCCGTGCCAAGCAGTCCCACGGTGTCGCCACGAAGTTGCGCGAGCTGATGGGCGACGACGCGGCTCTCCGCACCATCGTCGAGGAGGCCCGCGCGGGTGCCTGGGCGGATGTGCGACACAACCTCGATCGCAGGCTGCGGGTCGAGGGGATGCGCCCCGATCAGGACCCCGATTACGACCGCATGCGTGAGGCCAGGATGCAGGCACTGAGGCTCGTCGATCTGCAGGCGCTGTCGTCGCAGCAGCGCGCCAAGGCCAAGCGGAATTCGAAGGTCGAGCAGGAGCAGGACGACTGAGGCATCGATTCGCATTCACGCTGAGACTGTTATAGGCTGTTCCACGGCCCGCTGAGCGGTCCAGGAGCGCCCGTAGCTCAATGGATAGAGCATCTGACTACGGATCAGAAGGTTAGGGGTTCGAGTCCCTTCGGGCGCACATCACCGGAAAACCCCGTCGCGAGAGCGGCGGGGTTTTCTGTTTCTCCGGACATTCTCTTCCTGCGCCCAGCGCTGGGGGGATCCGCCGGCGATCAGTCGAGCAGGCTCGTGATCGCCGGGTCGCGTCGCGCGTAGTCCGCGGCGGTGGTGAGGATCACATCGCGCATCGCGGCCACTGCCACCGCCGGGGTCACGTCGGCGCGATGCGCGAGGCTCACGGTGCGCCTCATCATCGGATGCGTGAGTCGCACCGAACGCAGAGCGGGCTGATCGAAGAGCACCATCGCCGGGACGACGGCGACACCCACCCCGCGCTCGACGAAGCGGAGCACGGCATCCATCTCCGCTCCGACCAGCACGTGGTTCGGCGTGATCCCTGCAGAGCGGAAGGCCGCGTCGGTGGTCGCCCGCAGCTCATAGGTCTCATCGAGCGCGATCAGCGGCAGCGTGGCGAGATGATCGAGCCCGATCGCCGGGGTGACCGCGACTGGAGGCTGGGACGCCGCCGACACGACCACCAGCTCCTCGGTGAGCAGCGGCATGCGCGTGAGGCTGAATCCTGAGGGAGGTGGTCCCGTCGATTCCGTGATCAGGGCGATGTCGACCGCGCCCACGGCGAGCTGATCGACCAGCAGGCGGGAGCCGCTCTCGTCGAGGTGCAGGTCGACGCCGGGGTGGGCCGCATGGAACGCGCTGATGGCCTCGGCGACGAGGCTGATGCACAGGGTCGGGGGAGCGCCGAGACGGACGCGGCCTCGGCGGAGCCCGGCGAGCTCGCCCATCTCGTCGCGGATCGCCTCGGCTTCGGCGAGCATCCGCTGCGCCCGCGGAAGCAGAGCCTCGCCGGCGGCCGTGAGAGCGATGTGGCCGCGCGCGCGGTGGAACAGCTCCGCGCCGAGCTCGCGCTCGAGGGTCGATATCTGCCGGCTCAGCGACGGCTGCGCGAGGTGCAGGTACTCGGAGGCGCGGGTGAAATGGCCGAGGCGGGCGACCTCGACGAACCCGCGGAGCTGCTCGAGGTTCATGCCTGCAGTCTATCGATTCCAGTAGAACTATGCATTGGAGTTATTAGGTCGCCCTAACTAGCGTGAAATGCATGAGTACTCGCGAACGACAGATCTCCACCACGGTCCTCGTGATCGGCACAGGCGGTTCCGGGCTGCGTGCGGCGATCGAGGTCGCCGAACACGGCATCGACGTCCTCGCCGTCGGCAAACGCCCCCGACAGGATGCCCACACTTCTCTCGCCGCCGGCGGCATCAACGCCGCGCTCGGCACCATGGACGAGGGCGACAGCTGGCAGCAGCACGCGGCCGACACCATCAAAGAGAGCTATCTGCTCGCCAACCCCCACACGGTCGAGATCGTGACGCAGGGGGCCGAGCGCGGCATCCGCGACCTCGAGCGCTGGGGTATGGACTTCGCGCGCGAAGACGATGGACGCATCTCGCAGCGATTCTTCGGCGCGCACACGTTCCGCCGCACCGCGTTCGCGGGCGACTACACGGGGCTCGAGATCCAGCGCACGCTCGTCGCCAAGGCCGAGCAGCTCGAGGTCCCGATCCTCGACCACGTCTACATCACACGGCTGCTCGTGCGCGACAACGTCGTGTTCGGCGCCTACGGCTTCGACCAGTCAGACGGCACGCGCTACCTGATCCACGCGGATGCCGTGATCCTGGCCGCCGGCGGCCACAACCGCATCTGGCGACGCACCTCGTCGCGTCGTGACGAGAACACCGGCGACTCGTTCCGCCTCGCGGTCGAGGCAGGGGCCCGACTGCGCGACCCCGAGCTCGTGCAGTTCCACCCGTCGGGCATCATCGAGCCCGAGAACGCCGCCGGCACTCTCATCTCGGAGGCCGCGCGCGGCGAAGGCGGCATCCTGCGCAACGCCCTCGGCGAGCGGTTCATGTCGAAGTACGACCCCGAGCGCATGGAGCTCTCGACACGCGACCGCGTCGCACTCGCCGCGTACACCGAGATCGCCGAGGGGCGTGGCACCGAGAACGGCGGCGTCTGGCTCGACGTGTCGCACCTGCCGCGCGAGACGATCATGACTCGGCTGCCCCGCGTCTACCAGACGATGATGGAGCTGCAGATGCTCGACATCACCACCGAGCCGATCGAGATCGCGCCCACCGCGCACTATTCGATGGGTGGCGTGTGGGTGCGCCCGGACGACCACCAGACCGACGTCGACGGTCTCTATGCGATCGGCGAGGCATCGAGCGGGCTGCACGGGGCCAACCGTCTCGGCGGCAACTCGCTCATCGAACTGCTCGTCTACGGCCGCATCGTCGGTCAGGCGGCGATGGCGCATGCGGCGGGTCTCGACGCGCAGCGTCGGTCGGCGGATGCCGTGGCCGAGGCCCGCGCCGAGATCGACGACCTTCTCGCGGCGGACGGCCGGGAGAACGTCCGAGCGCTGCAACGGGCGATCCGCAACACGATGACCCAGCATGCCGGTGTCGTGCGGTCGGAGGAGGGGCTTCGTGCCGGCCTCGCCGACCTCGACATGATCGAGGGAAGGATGGAGGACATCGGTATCCACCCCGACATCGCCGGGTTCCAGGACCTCGCCCATGCGTTCGATCTGAAGGCGTCGGCGCTCGCCGCCCGTGCCACGATCGAGGCCGCACTCGAGCGCCGCGAGACGCGAGGGTGCCACAACCGCAGCGACTATCCCGACACGGATCCCACGCTGCAGGTCAACCTCGTCTGGTCGCCCACCGGGGGAGTGACGCACGAGCCGATCCCGGAGATCCCGGCCGAGATCGCGGAGCTCATGCGCGAGGTCGACACCGAGGGCAAGCTCGTCGAGTGACGCTTCCGCTCCTGTCGCAGGGTGCATCGCGACGGGAGCGGACGGGCGGCCGAGCGAGGTAGGAGTCGCTCAGTCGTCCTCGTCGGTCTCCGGACCGTCGATGACCCCGATCCCGACCGCCTCATGGTCGGGCTCGGGGTCGTTGCGTGCGGGGGCCTTCGGCTCTTCCGACGGATCCTTCTCGGTGCTCGGCTCCTCGAGCTCGTCGTTGCTCGGAACCTCAGACGGGTCGGCGTCCTCGGGTGACTCCGCCTGCTCGGGCTTCTCGGCGGTGTTCTTCTCGGCCGTGTTCCCCGTGTCCTTGAACTCGCCGGCGTCGCCGGAGGTGGGTGTCGGGGTGGGCGTCTGCGCCTCGGGGTCGAGGCCCGAGCTCGGGTCCTGGGCAGGTGTGCTGTTCGTCATGATCGTCCCTTTCGCATCGAGTGCCCTTTCAGCATCCGACGCGACACCCCAGGGGAGGAAGGGCCTTGACGCAGGATCAGAAGTGCATCTGCTTCAGAGTGCCGTATTTGATCAGGAGTTCTTCGAGCTCCGAGCCATCGACGTACTCGAATCGCACGGTCCCGGCGGAGCCGCCGTCCACGACGATGTCGGGGCCGTTCGAGAAGAGCAGCGACGACCATGCAGCACTCCAGATGTCGGCGCCGGAGGCATCTCTGGCGATGACGCCATCGGCATCCATGGCGATCTCGGCCACGCCGCCGGAGCCCCTCACCGCGAATGCGGTCGGGAACTCGCTGTTATCCCACTCGCGGAAGTAGGCCGACAGTCCCAACTTCGCGTTCGGCCATCCGGAACGGAGGCTGCGCCCGATGCGCACGACCTCGACCTCGCGCTCGACCGCCTCGCCGTCGGCCCCCGCGACCGCGACCGTGAGCGTTCCACCCAGCGGATACGTCTGGCGGAACAGCTCTTCCTGCCGTTTGTCGTCCAGGGCGAGATCGCTGCTCTCGAGGAACGGCTGCTCGCCGATCCACGCCTGACGCACGGTGAAGCTCGGCGTCTGCGCGGTGCGTGTGCGTCGGGAGCTCAGGATGCCGAAAACGACGATTCCGATCAGTACGACGCTCCCGGCGGCGAGGAAGAGCAGGATGGCGGCGTCATCGTTCACGCGCCAACAGTAGCCTGTCGCCGCAGCCCGACGACGTAGGCTGGGGAGGTGACAGCGTACGTCTCGGCCTTCGATCTCTTCTCCATCGGAGTGGGCCCCTCGAGCTCCCACACGGTCGGACCGATGCGCGCCGCGCTTGAGTTCGCGCATCGCCTGCGCTCGTCCGGAGCGCTCGACCGCGTCGCCCGAGTCGGATGCACGCTGTACGGCTCTCTCGGCGCCACCGGCATCGGACATGGCACGCCGGATGCCGTCGTCGCCGGACTCCGTGGGCTCGCGCCGGAGACCTGCGATCCGGCCGATGTGCGGGCGGCGTGGACCGACCTCCGCGACGGCGCGACGGTGCGGATCGACGGGGTGCACGAGATCCCATTCTCGAAGACGGACATCGTGTTCGAACCGAGGACACGGCTGCCCGGTCATCCGAACGCCATGACGATCACGGCATGGGACGCCGCCGAGGGCGTCGTCGCCGAGCAGACGTACTACTCCGTCGGCGGCGGGTTCATCCGTCGGGACGGCGAGGAGGCGAAGATCTCCGCTGCCCCGCTGCCGTACTCGTATGCGGATGCCGCATCACTGCTCGCGCTGTGCGACGAGCACGGACTCTCGATCGCTGAGATCGCTCGCCTGAACGAGACCGCGCAGCGCTCAGAAGAAGACGTCGCCGCAGGACTCGACGCGATCTGGGATGCGATGGCCGCCTGCGTCGACAACGGCCTGCACTCCGACGGGGTGCTGCCCGGCATGCTCAAGGTCAAGCGTCGCGCGAGTGCGATCCGCGGGCAGCTCGAAGAGACCGAGGCCGACGGGCATCGCGAGCTTCCCGGGGAGTGGCTGGGTGCCTTCGCTCTCGCCGTCAACGAGGAGAACGCGGCGGGCGGTCGGGTCGTCACCGCTCCGACGAACGGCGCCGCCGGCATCCTCCCCGCCGTCGCCATGTACTGGTGGCGGTTCCTCGCCGACTCGGGTCTCGGCGTCGGCAACGCGGTGACGCCGTATGGAGAGCTCGTGGGCAGCGCGTTGCTCGGCTTCGGCGCGGAGGCGTCGCTCCTCGCCGTCGGAGCGATCGACGACCCCGACGCGGTCGCCGAGGCGAACCGCCGCCGCGGCATCCGACGCTTCCTGCTCACTGCCACTGCTCTCGGCTCGCTGTTCAAGGCGAACGCGTCGATCTCGGGCGCCGAGGGTGGATGCCAGGCCGAGGTCGGCTCGGCGTGCGCCATGGCCGCAGGCGGCCTGACCGCGGTGATGGGCGGCACGAACCGGCAGATCGAGAACGCCGCGGAGATCGCCATGGAGCATCACCTCGGACTCACCTGCGACCCCATCGGCGGCCTCGTGCAGATCCCGTGCATCGAACGCAACGCGATCGCAGCCTCCACCGCGGTGACGGCGGCACGCCTCGCCCTGCGCGGCGACGGCAGTCACTACGTGTCTCTGGACGCGGTCGTCGAGACGATGCGCCAGACCGGCATCGACATGTCGACGAAGTACAAGGAGACCAGCGAGGGCGGCCTCGCGGTCAACGTTATCGAGTGCTGACGCCCCTCGCCATGTCGGCGGTGGCCGGTAGTCTCGCGGAGATGGAATCGATCTGGACCCCCGGCAGTCGCCGGCGGCGCGAGCAGCCGGTCGTCGCCGTGCGGGCAGACGACGACGCGCCCGAGCCCGGACACGTGTGGCCCACGAGCATCCCCGCGGTCGCTCAGGTGCTCAGAGAGGGGATCGATCTCGCGCCCGGGGTGACCTTTCTCGTCGGCGAGAACGGCAGCGGCAAGTCGACGATCGTCGAGGGCATCGCGGTCGCCTACGGTCTGTCGCCCGAGGGCGGTTCGAAGTTCGCCAGGCACAGCACCCGTCCGACGGAGTCTCCACTGTCGGAATGGCTGCAACTGCAGCGCGGTGTCGGTGCGAACCGTTGGGGATTCTTCCTGCGGGCCGAGACGATGCACTCCTTCTACACGTACCTCGAAGAGAATCCCTCGCCGCGGGGCGACGTGCCGTTCCACGAGATGAGTCACGGTGAATCGTTCCTCGCCCTCCTCGAGAGCAGATTCGATGAGCCGGGGTTCTACTGTCTCGACGAGCCCGAGGCGGCGCTGTCGTTCCAGTCGACGCTCACCCTCATCGCGGTGCTGCAGCGCATCGTCGACGAGGGGGGCCAGGTGCTCTGCGCCACGCACTCGCCGGTGCTCGCCGCGCTGCCGGGGGCTCGCATTCTCGAAGTGGGTGACTGGGGGATCCGCCCCGCCGAATGGGGCGATCTCGAGATCGTGAACCACTGGCGCTCGTTCCTGCAAGACCCGCCGCGTTACCTGCGGCACCTGCTCGACTAGGGGTCGCCGGCGCGGCTGTCCGGGCGGATAATCAAGCATGACGAACGGTCCGGCGGTCGAGATCTCGGGGCTCCATGTGCGCAGGGGCACCACGCAGGTGTTCGACGGCATCGACCTGACGATTCCCCGCGGCGAGATCACCGGACTGCTCGGACCCTCGGGATGCGGCAAGACCACCCTGTTGCGCGCGATCGTCGGAGTACAGCGCATCGTATCGGGAGCCGTGTCAGTGCTCGACGAGCCGGGGGATCCCGGAACCTGCGCCATCGCGTCGCGTACGGCACTCAGGGTGCCGCCGTCTACAGTGACCTCACGGTGCGCCAGAACCTCTCGTACCTGGCGGCCGTGTTGAAGGCCCCGAAGGGCGACGTGGACAGGGTCATCGACGAGGTCTGGCTGGGCGGCCAGGAGCGGCAGCTCGTCGGCTCGCTCAGCGGCGGGCAGACGACCCGCGTCTCCCTCGCGATGGCTCTTCTCGGTGCGCCAGAGCTCATCGTGCTCGATGAGCCGACCGTCGGACTCGACCCTGTGCTGCGGGTCGAGTTGTGGGACCTGTTCCGCGGCCTCGCTGAACGCGGCGTCACGATGATCGTCTCGAGCCACGTGATGGACGAGGCCCTGCGATGCGACCGGCTGGTGCTGATGCGAGACGGACGGATCATCGCCGACACCGAGCCGGCGGCTCTCCTCGCCGACACCGGTACAGCCGATCCCGATGCGGCTTTCCTCGCGCTGATCGAGCGCGACACTCGCCTGTACGACGGATCCACTGCACCACGCACGCGGCGCGAGAGACGGGAGGCGGACGGATGAACGGCCGGCGGATGCTTGCGACATCCGGACGGGTTCTCGGCCAGCTGCGCCATGACCCTCGCTCCATCGCTCTGATGCTCATCGCCCCGAGTCTGCTCGTGGGCCTCTTCGCCTGGTTGTTCAGCGACCAGGACGGAGTGTTCGATCAGTTCGGCGGTGCGATCCTCGCGCTGTTCCCCTTCATCGTGATGTTCCTGATCACGTCGATCACGACGCTGCGAGAACGGCGATCCGGCACGCTCGAGCGGCTCATGACGACGCCCCTCGGAAAGGCCGACTTCATCCTCGGGTATGCCCTGGCCTTCGGTCTCATGGCGCTGCTGCAGGCCGTCATCACGGTGTCGTTCGCGGTCGGAGTGTGCGGTCTCGATGTCGAGGGCGAACTCTGGCAGCTCGGACTCGTCGCGGTGGTCGACGCGCTTCTCGGCACGGCGCTCGGGCTGCTCGCCAGCGCGTTCGCCCAGACCGAGTTCCAGGCCGTGCAGTTCATGCCCCTGCTGGTCTTCCCGCAGATCATCCTCGGCGGGCTCTTCATGCCGCGCGACCAGATGCCCGACGTGTTGCACGCGATCTCGGACTGGTTGCCGCTCAGCTATGCGATCGACACGATCAACGCCGTGACGGCCGGCGACGACGGGTGGGACGTCTACGGGCCGCTGCTGGTGGTCGTGGCGTTCGGGGTCGGCGCGCTGGTGCTCGCGTCGTTGACTCTGCGGCGCCGCACGCCCTGAGCCTCGACGGAATCCGTCGCTCAGCGCGCGGAGCGGTTCTTGGTGTGCCTGGTCGGCGCGGCGGCCCAGGGATCCTCGGGCCACGGATGCTTCGGGTAACGGCCGCGCATCTCGGCTCGCACCTGCGCGTAAGGCCCGGACCAGAACGAGGCGAGGTCGTCGGTGACGGCGAGCGGGCGCCCTGCGGGGGACAGCAGATGGAACAGCACGGGCACCCGTCCGTCGACCAGCCGCGGGGTCTCCGCCCAGCCGAAGCACTCCTGCAGCTTCACGGCGACGACAGGGCGCGCGGTCGCGTCGTCGTGCGGCGGGTAGTCGATGCGAATGCGAGACCCGGTGGGTACCTCGAGCCGGTCAGGAACGAACTCCTCGAGCCGTGCGGCCTCGGGCCAGGGGAGCAGCCGGCGAAGAGCCGACGCCAGATCCAGTCGGCTCACGGGTGCGCCACCCGCGAGGGCGTCGAGCTCCGGCGCCAGCCAGGCATCCAGGGTCGCGATCAGTCCGGCATCCGACACATCGGGCCAGGGTTCGCCGATCTCGCGTCGCAGCAGAGCCAGACGGCGCCGCAGGGCGTCTGCGCCCTCGGACCACGACAACATGCCGAGTCCGTCTCGCCGCATCGCCCGGCGCACGGCATCCCGCCCCTCTTGCGCCGATGCGCGCACCGGTGCCGAGGAGCGCAGGATCGCACCGATGCGGCGCTCGCGACGAGCCTGGACACGGCCTCCGGTGAACTCCGCGTCGACACGGTCGGTCATGAGGTGACTCGCGGCGCTCTCGATCTGCGCTTCGGTGAGCGCGGCAGCGGATCGGATGATCGCGCCGGATCCGGCTGCCGCACGGGCCGAGGCACGCGCGACGTCCGCGACGGCGAGCCACTCGACCGCCGCGAGCGGACCGCGCACGCCCGCACGGGTGCCGGATGCCAGCAGGAACGTCGCGCCCTCGGCGGTGCGCTCGACGCGGTAAGCGATCCGCTCGGGGAAGGCGAGCGCGATCACGAGGCCGACCCCGTCGAGATCCGAGCGAACCCCGGGCGTCGGGCGCACCATGCGCTCGAGGCGATCGGCGTCGCTGCGCCATCGACGAGCATCCGGCGCCCGACCGCCTCGCAGCGCGATGATCGCCTGCGCGACGTCGGCCTCGGCGACGCGCAGGTCGCCGCCCAGCAGCGCCACGACCTCGGCAGCGAGTCGTGCTCCGACCGCCGCGCTCCCGTCGCGGAGAGCACGGGCGAGTCGGGGATCGGTCGGGATGCGCGCCAGGATGCGGCCTTCCGCGGTGGCGCGACCCGCGTCATCGATCGCGCCGAGACCCTGGAGCACGGCGAGGGCCTCGGCCAGGTTCTGGGCGGGCAGCGGGTCGATCATCCGCAGGCCGGCACCGCCAGGGGCGCCCCAGCAGGCGAGCAGCAGCGCAGCATCCGCGAGGTCGGTCACCGCGATCTCGGGCGCCGGGCGCGCAGGAGCGGCTGCATAGGTGCGCTCGTCGACGCAGCGGACCACGATGCCGGGGCCCTGGCGGGTGCCGCGCCCTGCGCGCTGCACGCACGACGAGCGGGAGGCGGCGGTGGTCACCAGGCCCGTCATGCCGCGGGCGGCGTCTCGCTGCGGGTGTCGAGCGAGGCAGCTGTCGACGACCAGGCGCACGCCGGGCACCGTGAGCGACGACTCGGCGAGCGATGTCGTGACGATGATGCGCGGCGGGGCATCCGCTGCGCGGCCGCGGATCACGGCATCCTGCTCTGCCGCGGGGATCTGTCCGTGCAGCTCGCGCACGTCGAACGCGTCGCCCGCGGTGCGGAGGCGGCGGGCGATCTCGGAGACCTCCCGGACGCCCGGTACGAAGACGAGCACATCGGCCAGAGGATCCTCTCGGGTGAGCTCCCTGGCAGCGGAGGCCGTGGTCTCGGCGACGTGATCGAGGAATCCCCAGGTGACCCCGCGCTCATCGAGTCGCGGCACGGGACTCGGAGCCCAGTGCTCGGTGAGCGGGAAGGCGGGGACATCGTGGTCGACGATCGGCGCGGGCTGATCGTCGGTGCCGAGGACGGCGGAGATGCGCGGGGCATCGAGGGTGGCCGACATGGCGATGACAGTCAGGTCGTCCCGCAGCTCACGCACCTCAGAGAGAAGGCCGATCAGCAGATCGGTCTCGAGCGCTCGCTCATGCACCTCGTCGATGATCACGGCGCTCACGCCGTCGAGCCCCGGATCGTCGAGCATCCGCCGCAGCAGCACGCCGGCGGTGACGAACTCGACCAGCGTCTCGGGTCCTGCGGAGCGCTCGCCGCGGACGGTGAAGCCCACGCGGGTGCCGAGTGGGGTGCGGTCGAGGTGGGCGAGTCGCCGGGCGGCTGCGCGTGCGGCGACGCGGCGGGGCTGGGTGACGATCACGCGGCCCGTCGCCTTCGATGCGACGAGTGGCGGCACGAGCGTGGTCTTGCCGGTGCCCGGGGGTGCGCTGACGACGACTGATCGGTGCGCGTCGAGAGCCGAGGAGAGCTCATCGACCGCCGCGGCGAAGGAGAGTCCTTCGCCGATGGCGGCGAGGTCGAAGGCGGTGGTCGGCACCGCTCCAGTCTGCCGGAACGAGCAGGATGCAGAAGATGCCGCGACCGATCGGTCGCGGCATCCGCTGTGTTCCGTGTGCTGACTACTCCGAGGCAGGAGCCGCCGGTGCCGATGCGGCCGGCGGGGGAGTCGTGGGTTTCGGCTGGCGGGTCGGCGCCGGGGCGGATGCCTGCGCCACACCCTCTCCGATGCCACGGCCCACGGCCTGTCCCTGGATGATCGACGCGAGGTCGAGCCCGGTCGCCGAACTGACGCTGTCGAACACCGACTTCAGTGCCTTGGCGCTGTCGGCGCCGACGAGGTTCGACGCGCCGTCTTCGCTCGAGCCGCCGACGATCGAGACGCTGCCGATCGCTGCGTAGCCCTTCGAGAACTCCGCCATGATCGACGGCAGCACATCGAGCACGCGCTGCGAGAGGAATGCGTCCTGGTTGGAGGCGATGGCCTTCGCCTCGGCCTCGACGGCCGCGGCTCGCGCCTCACCTTCGGCGCGGATGGCGTCGGCCTCGGCGTTCGCACGCAGGCGGCGAGCCTCGGACTCGGCCTCGGCCTGCGCGCGCAGCGCGTCGGCCTCACCCGTCGCGCGAGCGATCGCGGCTGCGGCTTCACCGTCGGCCTTGGCCTTGTCGGCCTGGGCCTGCTGTTCGGCGATGCGGGTGCGGGCCTCGGCCTGCTTGACCTGCTCGATCGCGCCGGCCTCTGCCGCACGCTCACGCGTGTAGAGCTCGGCCTGGGCGCGAGTCTCGGCCTCGTACCGCTGGGCGTCGGCGACGCGCTTGACGTCGGCGTCGAGCTGGGCCTGACGGTTCTCGGCCTGCTGCTGCAGAACGGCCTGCTGAGCCTGCTCGCGGGCGAGGTTCTCGGCCTGCTCGGCCTCGGCGCGCGCACGGCCGATGCCGGCGTTCGAGTTCGCCGTGTTCGTGTCGAGCGCGGTCTGCTCGATCAGGTTGGCTTCCTGGTTCGAGATGTTCTTCTGGTTGATCGCGCGGTCGGCGTTGGTCTGCGAGATCTCTGCGGACTGACGCTTCGCCTGGATCTCGGGGGCGCCGAGCGACTGGATGTAACCGACCGCGTCGGTGATGCCCTTGATCTGGAACGAGTCGAGGATCAGGCCCTGTTCGGCGAGCTCCTGAGAGACGTCGGCGGCGATCTGGTCGGAGAACTTCTTGCGCTCGCGCATCAGCTCGACGACCGACAGCGTGGCGACGATGCCGCGAAGGGCACCTTCGAGCTGCTCGGTGGTGAACTGCTCGATCGCGGCGTCCTGCGAGGCGAAACGCTCGGCGGCGCGGCGGACGAGGATGGGGTCAGAGCCGATCTTCACGATGGCGACGCCGTCGACGTTGAGCGTGACGCTGTCGAGCGACTGCGCCTCGGCGTTGAGCGAGACCTGACGCGAGCGCAGCGAGATGATCTCGTGACGCTGCGTGATCGGGTTCACCAGCGACTTGCCGTTCACGATGACAGTGACGGGCGACTCCGACATCTCGTCCGTGGTCGAGCCGTCCGCGGCGATGACAGCGCGTGCCACCTTCTGCTTGCGTCCCGAGATGACGAGCGCCTCATCGGCGCGAGCCACCTTGATCCAGCTGCGTGCGAACAGCAGCAGGATCAACAGGATGATGACAGCGGCGACGACGGCGATACCGACGATGACGAGGATGCCGACGATTCCGGCGATCTCCATGAATGACCTCCCTGGTCCCCCCGAGGGGGTGGTCTGACGTTCCTGCGCGAGATGCAGGAACTCCGCTCCACCCTGCCAGAAATCGGCGGAGGGCGTCGGGATGGGTCAGCGCCCGCGGAGCTTCTCGGCCAGGTCGCGGAGCGTCTTCAACTCGGCATCGTCGAGCACCGACATCCGCTCGGCGATGGATCGGCCGTGCACCGTGGCGACGGCGCGGAACTCCCGGGCCCCGGTGTCTGTGGCGGTGATGAGTGCTCCGCGCCCGTCTTCGGGGTCAGGGCCCTTCTCGACCAGGCCGCGCGACACCATCCGGTCGACGAGTCGAGACACGCTCGGCTGGCTGATGAGCATGTTGGCGGTGACATCGCGAAGCCGAGCAGACATGCCGGGGGAGCGGGTGACCGTGAGCAGCACGTCGTACTCCGCCTGCCCGAGGTCGGTGTGATCGAAGTCGGTGTTCATCTGCGTGAACAGTTCGTGCTGTGCGCGGAACAGGCTCTCCCATGCCTCGAGGGCGAGCTTGCGATCGGTCATGGGAACAGCGTACTGGCAACAGTAAAGGGCCGGTCGGAGAGGCTCCCGACCGGCCCTTGTCCCTTGCACCAAGAGTGTCCTGCAATCACATGCGGTGTATGCCACAGCAAACATTCACCGTGCGATCACTCTATAACGGCGAGATAACGAATGCAACGGTTTGGTCACGGAAATGTTTGGGAGGGTCGTGCCCGTCCTGCGCTGAGGTTCCCCCAGCACCTGGGCGCGGTCTCGCGGGATGTTGCCGCGCGAAGGTCACCGATGTTCGCCACATCACCCGTCGACGCAGTCGCGTATGTCGTTCCATGCGGACTCCACGCACTCCTCGAACAGGAGATCGGCCGGCCCTCCGAGCCATCGCTCCATCGCCAGGCTGAAGCACGTCACGGCGACAGCTGCCAGAGTGTGTGATCGCCGAGGGTCGGTGCCGCGCTGATTCAGGGACTCCTCGATCGCGAGGGCGAGATGATGGCGCTGGAGAAGATCGCGTTCGTGCAGCGCAGGCTCGCCGTCGACGATCCTGCGTCGACGCGCGATCGGTTGCCGCCAGTCCTGGATGCCGCGACCCGCTGCGGTGAGTCCTGCCCGCACCGTGGCCGGCGCCGAGCTTTCAGGTGGGATCGACGCCATGAAGTCGCTGACTGCGTGAGGAAACTCGCGATCGCGAAGGAAGAGCACATCGCGTTTGTCCGCGAAGTGCCGGAAGAACGTCCGAGTGGTGAGGCCGGCTGCTTCGGCGATCTGCGGGACCGTGGTCGGCCCGAATCCGTGTTCTTCGAAGAGGAGTATCGCGGCAGCTTCGAGCCGCAGTGCAGCATCCGGTGACCATCGAGGCATCTGACCATGATGGCATGGCATGTCGTCAGGTGTACTGTGATGACACGAGATGTCATCGAGAGCGAAGAGCGGACGGCTATGAAAGACAACACTGCGGCATGGATCGATTCCCCGTACGCCGACTTCGTGGTCCGAGACGCACCGATGCCCAGGCCGGGGCACGGGCAGCTGCTCGTCGAGGTGCGTGCGGTCGCGGTGAATCCTCTCGACGCGATCATCCAGTCCAACGGTTCCGTCATGTACGGGTGGTTGCACTACCCGGTGATCCTCGGAGAGGACATCGCGGGTGTCGTCGTCGGGGTCGGTGCCGACGTGACGAACTTCGCGATCGGTGATCGTGTCCTCGCCTACGCCATAGGCCTGGAGAAGGGGCGAGATGCGATCTCCGAGAGCGGGTTCCAGGCCTACGTGGCCGTCGATGCAGGTCTCGCCGCCGCTTTACCGGACAACTTGGCCTTCGAAGAGGGCGCCGTGTTGCCACTCGCGGTGTCCACAGCGGCTGCCGGTCTCTTCGAGAGCGGGCAGCTCGGTCTGAGCTACTCCGGCCTCGGGAACGCCGAAGCACGCGATGAGGTGGTCGTGGTCTGGGGCGGTGCGACCGCGGTCGGCGGCAACGCGATCCAACTGGCTCGAGCGGCCGGCTACCGGGTCATCACGACGGCATCCGCCAGCAATCATGAGCGGATGCGCCGACTCGGTGCAGAGGCCGCATTCGACTACCACGACCCGAAGGCGGTCGACCGGATCGTCGAGGCGGTGAACGGAGCCGTCGTCGCAGGCATCCTCGCGGTCGCTGTCGGGTCGGCAGAGCCCTGCCTGCGTATCGCGCGCGCGACCGGTGCCACGCGGATCGCGATGGCGAGTCCTCCGGTGTCCTTCTATGAACAGCCCCGTCGACGTGGCTTCTCCCTGACCCGGATGCGCCTGTTCCTGCGCCTGGGAACGCGCACGGCGCTTCTGCAACTGCGTAGTCGCGCCCGAGGTATCCGAGCGTCGTTCATCTGGGGGAGCGCCATCGCGACCTCTCCCGTCGGACCCGCCGTCTGGGGAGGCTACCTCGGCGCAGCTCTCGCCTCGGGTCGTCACCGTGCCTATCCGAGGGCACGCATCGTGGGCGAGGGGCTTCCTGCTGTTCAGGGAGCGATCGACACGCTCCGCGTCGGCGTATCCGCGCAGAAACTCGTCGTCACCCTTGAGCCCACTCCGACAGGCTCCTGACCCGGTGACCCCTCGCGCTCTGGTTCCGGGTCGTCGGTCGGCAGTCGCCGGCAGTCGACACCGCTCACGCCAGGGAACGGTAGAGCAGGTCCTCCGCTACTGCATCCGCCCAATCCGGCACTGCGAGACGCTCGGGGTCGTTCCACTCGCCGCCCACGATCTGGTCGAATGCGCCGTCGACGCCGAAGAGCTTCTCGATCGGCGACCACTCCGATTCGCCGGGCATCGGCACCAGGGAGCGTTCCTCGAGCGCTCCGGGATGGATCTCTTCGATCAGTGAGAGCAGTCGGACGCCGGTGTGCACGGGGCGGAGCGCCTCCGCATCGGTGACGTGCAGTATCACCCCCTCGCAGGCGTCCCCGGCGTGGTCGCGCACCAGAGGTGTGAACCCATACGGCACGGCGGCGATGCCGGGAAGCTCGGCCGCGGAGATCGCAGCGGCGTAGAGCTCGCCATCGATGAAGGGGGCGGCGATCACGCGGAACGGCACGGCCGTGCTGCGCCCCTCCGAGACGTTGACGCCTTCGGCGAGGCAGGTTCCCGGGTACAGCAGTGCCGTCGTGGGGCTGGGGAGATTCGGCGATGGCGGCATCCAGGTCCCGTCGCCTCCGACCTGTGCGACGCGCGTCCACCCCTCCACCTCGATCACCTGCAGATCGAGGTCGATCCTGCGCGTGCGCACCCAGTGGCGCGCCAACTCGCCGATGGTGAGGCCGTGACGGATCGGCATGCTCCATCGCCCCACGAGCGACTGCGCTCTCTCGTCGAGCATCGGACCCTCGGCGCGGTCGAGGCGACCGCCGATCGGATTCGGACGATCGAGCACGACGACGGCCACGCCGGCATCCGCACACGCCTCGAGAACATGGCTCATGGTCCAGATGTAGGTGTAGAAACGGGCGCCCACGTCGGGCAGATCGATGAGCATCACATCGAGATCGGCGAGGTCGGCGGCGGCGGGACGCACCGAGTCGCCGTAGAGGCTGCGCACCTCGACACCCGTGACCGGGTCGACGAGATCGTCGACCGGTTCGCCCTCTCTGGCTCGACCGCTCAGCCCGTGCTCCGGACCGAAGAGCCGCGTGAACGTCCATCCTGTCTCCCCGAGCGGCTGCCGTCCGCGGCGCAGGTCCGACGTCAGGGCCAGATCGTTCGTGACCATGCCGATGCGGCTGCCGCTCAACCGTGCGAGCAGCTCGGGACGGATGTCGCGTCGGATGAGGCGGTCGATGCCGAGGAGCATGGTTTCAGTCGATTCTGTGATCGGTGACGGCGTTGTAGGTGCGCTGCAGGTTGTCGGAGATGGTGTCGTAGTCGGCCTGCGCGATGCGTGTGAACAGGAAATCGAGGACCGCGAGCTGCGCGATGCGGCTGGCCATGGCTCCGGAGCGGAACGTCGATTCGGAGACGGCGGTGACCAGCACGAGTCCGCAGGCGCGCGCGAGAGGCGACCGAGGGTTGTTGGTGATGGCGATGGTCGTCGCCCCGGTTCGTGCGGCGACCTCGGCGGACTGCACGATCTCGAGCGTTCGCCCCGAGTGCGAGATCGCGATCGCGACGTCACGCTCGTCGAGCAGTGCGGCGCCGGTGAGCGCGAGGTGCAGGTCGGTGCGCGCCTGTGCCACGAGTCCTGCGCGATGCAGCTTCTGTTCGAGGTCCTGCGCCGCCAGACCGCTCGCCGCAGCGCCGTAGATGTCGATGCGGCGCGCTGTTCGCACGGCGCCCACGCAGCGCTCGAGCTCGTCGATGTCGATCTGACGCGCCGTGCGCTCGATCGCGGATGCTTCGGCGAACGCGATCTTGCGCACGGTCGTGAGCGCATCGTCGTAGCGGCTCACATCGCTCTCCGACACCTTGAACCGCTCGCGATCGGACGCGCTGCGATCGAGTTCCGTCGCGAGCGCGAGCCGAAGTTCCGGGTACCCCGAGAAGCCGATGCTCTGGGTGAATCGTGCGATGCTCGCGATCGAGGTGTCGCACGCCGAGGCGAGCTGCGTGATGGACGACTCGACCACGCTCTTGGGGTCGGCGAGCACGTGTTCCGCGACGCGGCGTTCGGTGGGCGTGAGCGCCGACAGTCGTTGATGGATCGCGGTCATCGCACTAGTGGACACGCGAACAGGATGGCAGACGTCACCTCTGATTGGAAGGAATTTTCAGAAAGGTCTTGAGTTTTTGAAAGAAATTGCCCAAAGTGGGCGGCAGGCTTCACAGCACAAGCGCCCGTTCTGTCAGACGGCTCTTCCAACCCGAGAGGAACCCCATGCGACACCGCACCAACCGACTTGCCCTCACCGCAGGTCTTCTCGTCACCGGCGTTGCCCTGGCGGGCTGCGCACCTGCAGCCTCCAGCGGGGACGGGGCTGATGGCGTCGAGGATGTCACCCTCACCATCTGGTCCTGGCAGGCATCGTCCTCGCCGAAGTGGGAGGCCGTCTTCGACAAGTACGAGGAGTCGCACCCGGGGGTGACGATCGAGTTCGAAGGCTTCCAGCCCACCGAGTACAACCAGATCCTCGCCACCGGCCTCGAGGGCAGCGACGGTCCCGACATCGCCATGCTCCGCGCTTACGGAGGCATCCAGCCGGCAATCCAGTCAGAGCAGATCGTCCCGATCGATGACATCGTCGACGGCCTCGATCAGTTCGACCCGACCGTGCTCCGCGCCGCGCAGGGGAAGGATGACGGCGCGACCTACGGTGTTCCCTTCGCCTACCAGACGATGCAGATGTTCTACAACAAGACGATGTTCGACGAGATGGGCCTCGAGGAGCCCACCGACTGGGATGAGTTCATCGACCTGCAGGAGACCCTGCTCGGTGAGGGCGTCACACCGATGGCGCTCGGCGCTCGCGAGGACTGGGTGCTCCCGATGTTCCACGACATCGTGGGGTCGGCCAACTACGGTGGCGCCGACTTCGAAGAGAAGGTGCTCAACGGAGAGGCCGACTTCACCGACCCCGCCTATATCTCGTCGCTCGGCATCGTCTCGGACATGCAGAAGTATCTCGACAAGAACGTCAACGCGATCGCGGTCGCCGACGCGGTGCTGCAGTTCACCTCGGGCCAGGCGGCGCAGTGGCCCGGCGGATCGTTCGACCTGCCGACGTTCCAGAACTCGGCGCCGGACACCGAGTGGGGCGTGTACGAGGTGCCGCCGGCTCCGGGAAGCGCGCTCGATCACGCGGTGACCCCCGGTTACGCCGACGGCAGCTTCGGCATCAACGCCTCGAGCGACCAGCAGGAGGCCGCGACGGAGCTGTTGAACTGGATGACCACGGCCGAGTTCGGCCAGCTCGTCGCCGACGAGGTCGACCAGTTCTCCGCTCTGCCCGGTGTGAAGTACTCGGACCCGCTGATGCAGGAGATGAACGAGCAGTACACCGCCAACCCGGCGCCGTACCTGCTGCTCGTCGACTTCCGATACGGCGACCCGACCGGAACCGCAGTGCTCGGTCCGGACATCCAGGCGATGTTCCTCGGAGACAAGACCCCGGAGCAGCTCGGCAGCGACCTGCAGACCGGCGTCTCCACCTGGTTCACCCCCGCATCCTGATCCGACCGTGATGGGGGCGCTGTCCCAGCGCCCCCATCACGCAACGAAAGAAGCATCATGGCACTGACCTTCCCCGTCCGTCAGGAGAGGGCGCGGCGCTCGCGCACGGGAATCGCGCTGTCGACCCCGACTGCGACGCTGTTCGTCCTCCCCGCCGCGGTGCTCTTCGCCGTGCTCATCCTTTATCCGATGCTCGCGGCGCTCAGCTACTCGTTCTTCGACTGGCAGGGAACCAAGCAGGGTGGCTTCGCCGGTGTCGCCAACTACATCACGCTGCTCACGAAGGAGCCGTACGCCTCCGAACTCTGGAACGCTTTCGGGCACAACCTGCTCCTCTTCGCCGGAGCCCTCGTCTTCCAGAACTCGCTCGGTCTCGGCATCGCGACGCTCCTCCACCGCCGCAAGCGCACGAAGCGCTTCTTCCAGACGATCTTCGCGCTCCCGTACCTCGTGAGCCCGATGGTCATCGGCTACCTGTGGTCGCTCATGCTCTCGCCGCTGTTCGGACCGGTCAACGCGATCCTCCGCGGGGTCGGGCTCGAGAGCCTCGCGCTTCCGTGGCTCGGAGATCCGCAGCTCGCCATCTGGGTGATCGTGCTGGTCAGTGCATGGCAGTGGATCGGCTTCCCGATCCTCCTCTACGGTGCAGCGCTCGGTGGTATCCCCGAGGAAATCGAAGAGGCCGCGTCCCTGGACGGCGCGACCGCGGGCAAGCGCTTCCGATACATCACGCTTCCGATGCTCACCCCGACGATCGGCATCATCACCGTCCTCACCTTCATCGGCAGCATGGAGGCCATGGCGATCCCGTTCGCCCTGGCGGGGTCCAACGGAGCGCCGGCCGGATCGACGGATGTGATGATGCTGCTCTTCTACCGCACCGCCTTCGAGTCGGGGAACCCGAACTCGATCGGAGTCTCCTCCGCGCTCGCGACCGTCCTGTTCATCTTCATCATGGTGATCTCGGTCGTCATCACCTCCACGATGCGTCGCGCCGAACGAAAGCTGTTCTGATGAGCACCGCCACCGAAACCCGAACCGAGCCGACCACCGAGGCGATCGTCTCCGGTCGGCCGACCGCACCGCGGCGCCGCAGCCGGCGCACCTCCGACACCTCCTTCATCGGACGCCTGCTCGCCAACGTCTTCCTGTGGGGCTATGCCCTCGTCGCGATCGGTCCGCTGCTGCTGATGGTGAACAACTCGCTGCGGACACAGCAGCAGATCGCCACCGAGCCCCTCGGACTGCCCGTGCCGCCGACGTTCACCAGCTTCCAGAGCGCATGGATCACGGCCTCGTTCGACACGTACTTCATCAACTCGATCACCGTCACCGTGGGGTCGGTCATCGTCACGACGGTCGTGTCGGTTCTCGCTGCGTACGCCTTCGCCCGGGCCAGAGCGAAGTTCTTCCGCGGCATCGAGGCGGTCTTCCTCTCCGGACTCATGCTGCCGGTGCACCTCGCGATCCTCCCGCTGTTCTATCTGCTGGACTCGCTCCGGATGACCAGCAACATCTTCAGCCTGATCCTCGTCTACGGCGCACTCGGCATCCCGTTCACGACGTTCGTGCTCACAGTGTTCTTCCGCGCCCTCCCGATCGAGCTGGAGGAGGCCGCCCGCATCGACGGTGCAGGTCCCTTCCGCACGTTCCTCCAGATCCTGCTGCCGCTCGTTCGGCCCGCGCTCGCGACGGTGATCGTCTTCCGCTTCGTGCCGGTATGGAACGACTTCTTCTACCCGTTGATCCTGCTGCGCGACCGCGACTCGTACACGCTGCCCGTCGGCCTCACCCGGTTCTTCGGGGAGTACTCGACCGACTGGCCGCAGCTGTTCGCCGGCCTCACGATCGCCACGATCCCGCTGATCGTGCTGTTCCTGCTGGCGACCAAGCAGATCATCAACGGCCTCACCTCCGGCATGAGCAAGTGAGTACGACGTGGTGAACGGGGCTCCAGGCTCTGCGTGGGCCTCTCTGCTGAGCATCCCCGGCGCGGATGCCGACGAGCTGACCCTGAGCGGCGCCCCGGCATTCGATGACCCCACCCCGCTCGACTCGGCGCACCTCTTCGACCTCGCCTCACTCACCAAGATCTACACGGCGGTCGCCGCACTGTGTCTCGTCGACGCGGGAGTGCTCGACCTGGATGCGCCCATCGGAAGCGTGCTCCGCGCCGGGACCGGCGAAGGCGCAGAGGACATCACCCTCCGACATCTCCTCACGCATACGTCAGGGCTCCCCGCCGAAGCGGGAGCGTGGCGGACGGGAGTCGTCGGGGATGAGCTGATGACGACAGTGCTGCGGAGCCCGCTTCGCAGCAGGCCCGGGACCGCGCACCGCTACTCCGACGTCGGGTTCATCGTCGTCGGCGAGATCATCGCCCGCGCCTCACGTCGACCGCTGTCCGAGAACATCGCCGACGTCGCCGCCGCTCTCGGCGCAACGACACTGACCTGGGCGCCGCCTCGGGAAGTGGCGGTCGCGACCGAGCTGCAGCCGCACCGGGGTCTGGTGCGCGCGTCGGTTCACGACGAGCTCGCACACGCACTCGAAGACCCGGCGGGTCACGCGGGCCTGTTCGGCACGGTTCACGACGTCGCCGCCCTCGCCCGCATGATCCGCGATGACGGAACGGGACCGGGCGGACGCGTGTTGTCGACCGATGCCATCCGCCAGATGACGACGCCGGCGATCACCGCCGACGCCGGGTACGGCCAGGCCGTCGGGCTCCGGGTCCGCGACGCGGACTGGATGGGTGATCTCGATGCGGTCGGCCACACGGGCTTCACCGGCACATGCTTCGCCGTCACTTCATCCGGCGGCGTCGGCGTGCTCCTCACCAACCGGGTCCACCCGACTCGCGAAGAGGCCGACATCACCGCCACCAGGCGAGAGTTCCTCCGCCCGCTCGCAGGATCGCGGTCCTCCTCGCCGGCGGCACGGTCTAGGTTCGCGAAGACGAATCCGTGATCGTGTCGGCATCGGCGCTCCACGAGGCCAGCAGCCGCATGCGCTCTGCGGAGGGCGAGCCGGGTTCGGCGGAGTAGATCAGGAGGACCTGCCCGGGGTCGGCCGTGATCGCGAGTTCTTCGTACACGAGAGTCAGGTCGCCGACGACCGGGTGGCGGAATCGCTTGGTGCCCGATCCATGGGTGCGCACGTTGTGCGCGGCCCATCGCGTGCGGAACTCGTCGCTGAGCGTCGAGAGCTCGCCGACGAGGTCCTGGATGCCCTTGTCGTGGGGATCGCGGCCCGCTTCGGCGCGGATCACGGCGACGCACATGTCGGCGAAGGTGTCCCAGTCCGGATAGAAGTCGTGGGCTGCGGGGTCGAGGAACTGGAACCGGGCGAAGTTCGGCATCCGGCCGCCGTCGCCGATCAGCGGCGAGTAGAACGCGCGACCGAGAGTGTTGAAGGCGATGAGGTTCTGCCGCTGGTCCCGCACCACGGCGACGGCATCCGTGATGGAGGCGAGCGCCCACTCGAGGCTGGCGCGAGGCGGTCCGGACCTGATGTTCCGGCGCCGCTGGCGTCCGGACGATGGCACACCGTCGGCATGGCGGGCGAGGTCGAGCAGGTGCGCGTGCTCTGCATCCGAGAGCTGGAGTGCTCGAGAGATCGCGTCGAGCACAGAGCCGGATGCGCCGGCGATCGCCCCTCGCTCGAGTTTGGAGTAGTACTCGACGCTCACCCCGGCGAGCGCCGCGACCTCGCTGCGCCGGAGTCCTTCGACTCGCCGGTTCGATCCGGCCGGGATTCCGGCGGCCTGCGGCGATACCCGTGCGCGACGCGTCATGAGGAACTCGCGCACCTCTTCTCGGTTCTCCATGAGCCCAGGCTATGCGCGTGGACAGGTGTTGTGGGGTGCCCTGTCGGTACGCCCTTCGACCGGGACTCCCTGCCGGAGAGCGTTGCGCAGACACTGGGATCATGTCGTTCGTCTCGTCACCACCCACCGGCACCACGCGTCGTCTGCTGCCGTCCGTGCTTCTGCTGCTGACGGTATTCGGACCGATCTCGATGGACCTCTACCTGCCGGCGCTGCCGGCACTCACAGAGGAGCTCGGCGCGGTCACCTCGGTGGCGCAGCTCACCGTGACGGCCTGCCTGATCGGGCTCGCGGCCGGTCAGCTGATCGCCGGGCCGCTGTCCGACCGGTTCGGGCGCCGAGGCATCCTTCTGATCGGGATCGTGGCGTACATCCTCACCTCGGTGCTGTGTGCGCTGAGCCCGTCGATCGAGCTGCTGATCCTCGCCCGCCTCGTGCAGGGGCTCGCCGGCGGTGTCGGCATCGTCATCGCCACCGCTGCCGGCCGCGACGTCTTCGAGGGCAAGGCCCTCATCCGCTTCTACGGTCGGCTCACGGTCATCGGAGGGTTCGCTGCGATCGTCGGCCCTCTGCTCGGGGGCCTGCTGAACACCTTCACCGATTGGCGGGGGCTGTTCGTCTTCCTCGCGGTCATCGGCGTGCTGATCCTCGTGATCACCCTCCTCGTGTTCGGGGAGACCCTTCCCGTCGAGCAGCGCACCCGTGGCGGGTTCGGGCAGACCCTGCACGCCTACCGCACCCTGCTCGGCGATCGCGTGTTCCTCGGTGCGGTGCTGAACCAGGGATTCCTCTACGCGGCGCTGTTCGCGTATCTCGCAGGCTCGACCTTCGTGCTCCAGGACATCTACGGGCTCACCCCGCAGTGGTACGCGGCGGCCTTCGGGCTCAACTCCGCAGGCCACATGGTGTTCGGCTATCTGGCCGGGCGCGCTGCGGAGCGGTGGAGCATCCCCGGCACTCTCGCGATCGGCGTCGTCGTCACAGGGCTGGGAGCCGTGGGACTCCTCCTCGCGGGCCTCGAGCCGATGCCGTTGTGGATCGTCATCGTCGCGCTGTTCGCACTGTCGAGCGGCGTCGCGATCACCGCACCCCCGGCGACCACCCTCGCCCTGTCCGACTACCCCCAGATGGCGGGCACCGCATCGTCCCTGCTCGGCATGGTGCGGTTCGGGTTCGGCGGCATCGCGGCGCCGTTCGTCGGTATCGCCGGATCGCTCAGCATCCTGCCCCTGGGCATCACCACCGTCGTGGCTGTGCTCCTCGCGGCGGCCGCATGCCTTCTCCTCAAGAGGAGAGAGATACCCCGTCCTCAGGTATGACGAAGTGCGGGGGTGTCGACGTCCATCGACACGCCCGGCATGGTGGTTAGGATTACCTATCCTAACTTGGAGCTTGCTACGGTCGTGACGATCCCACCCACCGACAGATTGGTCTCTTCCGTGCTCCGCCGGTCCTCACTCGCCGCCCTCGTCGCCGCGTCCGCCCTGCTTCTCGCCTCCTGCGCCTCGTCGGAAGGAGCCGCAGACGAGAACGCCGACGGCGACGCGGGCGTGACGCTCACGCACCCCTCGCTCGAGGGCCTCGAGATCGACTTCGATGCTCAGCCGCAGGACATCGTCATGGACTGCTACGCGTACAGCTCGCTGCACGCGTACGGCGTCGAGCCCGTCGCGCTGTTCGGGTACGAGTGCGACAACCCGTTCGTGATGGGGGATGCAGACGTCTCCGACATCCCGGTCGTCGGCAAGGACGGCGAGATCGACGTCGAGAAGCTCGCCGAGCTGCGACCCGACGCGATCATCGGACAGGGCACCGCCGACGGGTGGTCGTGGTTCGACGAGGAGGTGAACGCGCAGATCACCCGTGTCGCGCCGTTCGTGCCGCTGCCGAGCAGCGAGACGATCGACGGACGCATCGCCGACACCCGAGAGATCGCGGCATTCTTCGGGGCGGATGTGACCTCCGACGCCATCGCCCAGTCCGACGCCGACCTCACTGAGGCGAAGGAATCGTTCGGCGCTGCCATCGCCGGCAGCGACCTCGACATCATGCTCACCAGCCCCACGAAGGAGATGCTCTACACGGGCGTCGGATTCGCTCAGGCCGAGATGCTCGAAGAGCTCGGCGCGACGATCGTCGGCGCCGACGCCCCGGCGACCGGCAACCCGTGGGGACAGGTCGCCTGGGAGGATGCATCGACCTTCGGCGCCGACATCCTGCTCGTCGAGGGGTACAACGACGACTTCTCGTTCAGTGCCGAGCTCTGGGACGCTCTGCCCGCAGTGCAGGCCGAGCAGCTCGGCGCGTGGAGCTCGAAGGGCGCGATGACGGCCTCGACGTACGCGGCCTGGCTGAACGACCTGACCGAGCTCGTCTCCTCGTCGACCAAGGTCGCCTGACGCCCCGATGCACGCGCAGCACGTGGCATCCGGGTCCGCCTCGAACACTCTCGTGTCCGGGGCGGACCCGCGTCCCCCCGCGACCCGACCGCCCGCGACCCGACAGCACCATCGGCGTCGGTGGATCGGGCTGATCGCTCTTGCCGTCCTGTGCGCCGCGGCGCTCGCCGCCAGCATGCTGGTCGGCTCTCGCTTCGTCGCGCCAGCCGACGTGCTGCACTTCCTCGTCCATCCCGACCCCGACGACGCGATCTCGCAGACGATCTGGTTCTCGCGCGTACCGCGCACCGTTCTCGTGCTCGTCGCCGGGGCGGCACTGGGAGTCGCCGGAGCCCTGATGCAGGCGGTCACTCGGAATCCGATGACCGATCCCGGCATCCTGGGCGTCAACGCCGGTGCTTCCCTCGCCGTGGTGGTCGGCCTCGCGTTCTTCGGCGTGACCGACATCTCGCAGTACATGTGGTGGTCGTTCGCGGGCGCGATGATCACCTCGGTGCTCGTGTTCGTGATCGGCAACACAGGCCCGGCGCGGGGCAACCCCGTGCGCATGACGCTCTCGGGCGTCGCACTCGGCGCGGTGCTGTCGGGCTTCACGTCGGCGGTGCTGCTGTCGAACTCCGAGATGCTGCAGCGGCTCCGCGGCTGGTCGGCGGGAACGACCGCTTCCCAGCCCCTCGACGCCACTCTCGCCATCGTGCCCATCATCGCGGCGGGCCTCGTCATCGCTCTCCTCAGCTCCCGATCGCTCGACGTGCTCTCGCTGGGGGAGGCGTCGGCGGTGGCGATGGGGGCGCATCCTCAGCGCATCCGACTCGTCGCCCTCGTCGCGATCGCACTGCTCGCGGGCGGCGCGACCGCTGCAGCAGGTCCCATCGGCTTCCTGGGCCTGCTCGCGCCGCACCTCGCCCGCATGATCGTCGGTCCGCACCAGGGGTGGATCATGGCCTACTCCGTGCTGATCGCGCCCGCGATCATGGGCTTCGCCGACGTGCTCGGCCGCATCATCACCGCCGGTGAGGTGCCGGTGGGCATCGTCACCGCGTTCATCGGGGCCCCCGTGCTGATCTACATGGTGCGCCGATTCCGAGTCTCGGAGGTGTGACCCCGTGACCTCCCTGGACTTCGGACGCCGCGTTCTCCGCCTCGGACCGCGCTCGCGCCCTCTTCTCCTGGTCGATGCGCGCTCACTCGTGATCTGCCTCTCGATCTGGGCGGCCATCGTGCTGCTCGCCGTCTACGCGCTGTGCACGGGATCCGCGCAGATCACCCCGTTCGAGGCGCTCGCCACCCTCGCAGGCGGGGGAGACGACTACACCGCCATGGTCGTGCTCGAATGGCGCGCTCCCCGCATCCTGATGGCGGTGCTGTTGGGTACCTGCCTCGCGCTGAGCGGTGCGATCTTCCAGAACCTGACCGGCAATCCACTCGGGTCTCCCGATGTGATCGGTTTCCAGACCGGGTCGTACACCGGTGCCCTCGTGGTGATGCTGCTCCTCGGTGGGGGATCGGCGGCGACCATGGTCGGGGCGCTCACCGGTGGCGTGGCGACCGCCTTCATCGTGTTCTTCCTGTCGTCGAAGCGCGGCGCGGTGCGCGGAGTGCGCCTGATCATCGTCGGCATCGCAGTGAGCGCCATGCTCGCGTCCGTGAACGTCTGGATCCTCCTCACGGCGACAGTCGAGGACGCGATCATGGCGGGGCTCTGGGGTGCCGGCAATCTGTCGGGTGTCTCCTGGCCGACCTTCGCGACGGCCTTCGCCGGATCGGCGCTGTTCATCGTCGCGGCAGCGGCGCTGAGTCGTCCCATGCGCATCATGCAGATCGGGATGCCGTTCGCGACCGCGCTGGGACAGAACGTGCGGCTGGTGCAGGTCTCGGCGATCGTGATCGGCGTCGGGCTCACCGCGCTCGCCACCGCCACCGTGGGGCCGATCTCGTTCATCGCGCTCGCCGCGCCGCAGATCGCTCGCCGCATCGTCCGTTCTGACGGCCTCGCTCTGGGGCCGACGGCCGCCGTCGGATCTCTGCTCCTGCTGCTCGCCGATGTGGTGGCGCAGCGTATCCACCCCGACTCGCCTCTGCCCGTCGGCATCGTCACGGTGTCGATCGGCGGACTCTACTTCCTCTGGCTGCTCCTCCGAGAAGGAAAGAAGTGATGACTCGATTGACCGTCGACGGCGCGGCTCTCGGCTACGCCGACACCCTCGTCTGCGAAGACGTGACTGTGCAGATCCCGGACGGTGCGTTCACCGTGATCGTCGGGCCGAACGCCTGCGGCAAGTCGACGCTGTTGAAGAGCCTCACCCGGCTCCTCCCTCCCACGCGCGGCCACGTGCTCCTCGACGGCCGCAGCCTGCACGATCTGCCGACCAAGCAGCTCGCGCGCGAGATCGGGCTGCTCCCGCAGGGACCTGTCGCGCCCGACGGGATCCGCGTCGTCGATCTGGTGACACGCGGACGCTACCCGCACCAGCGGCTGTTCGCGCCGTGGTCGCCCGAAGACGAGTCGGCCGTCGGGGAGGCGATGGACGCCACCGGCATCCGCCATCTCTCGGGTCGTCTCGTCGACGAGCTCTCCGGAGGGCAGCGGCAGCGCGTGTGGATGGCGGTCGCGCTCGCGCAGCAGACGCCTATCCTGCTGCTCGACGAACCCACGACCTACCTCGACGTCAGCCATCAGATCGAGCTTCTCGAACTCTGCCGATCGCTGAACCGGCGTCAGGGCAACACTCTCGTCGCGGTGCTGCACGACCTCAACCAGGCCGCGCGCTATGCCGACCACATCATCGCGATGAAGGAGGGCGAGGTCGTCGCGACCGGTACGCCCGCCGAGGTCATCACGGAAGAACTCGTTTCGACCGTTTTCGGTGTGGATGCGCGCGTGATCGCCGATCCCGAATCCGGCAGCCCGCTCGTGGTTCCGCGATGGCGGCACGCTGCGTGAGCGCTGCGCGGCGCTGCGATCAGAGGCCGTCAGGCGAGACCGGCATCCGCGATGCCTGGACCATCCTCCACCTCATCGACGAGACTGATGCCTCCCGATGAGCTGGCGTCCATCATCAGCTCCTGGATCCATCTCATGTTCAATTGCGGGGCCTCTGCCTCGTCGAAGACGAACCGCAGCGGCATCGACGGGTGCAGCCAGATGGTCGAGCGTCCCTGCGATTCGCCGTCGGGGTGTCGCCACGACAGGGTGAAACTCTCCTGGCGACGCAGCTTCGTGGCGATCGCCACCTTGAGATGGGCCAGAGCGCGGTCCTCGATGCGAATCGGATCCTCGGCGGCGCCATAGAACAGCATTCCCATATATCAAGGGTAGCCATCGGAAACGTGACGATGGGCGCAGAATTCTTGCGCGCTGAGGACGGCTCGGGTCTGCGAACAGCATCCGTACATCCCCACGTGAGAACCTGGAGTCACCCCTACGCGGCGATTCCCCCGGATCGCCCCTCTGGCACGGGTTTCGTGGGGTGGAAGCAGAGGAGTCTCTGATGGGTCGATTCATCTACGAAGGTGGCCAGAAGGTCGAGATCGAGGACCGTGCCCTCACGCACGTGCAGCTCGTGATCACAGCCAAGTTGCGTCGTGGCGAGCCCTTCTCCTTCTCCTGGAAGGAAGACTCGAGCGTCGGCGGCGGACGCACGACGGTCTGGATCCACTCGGGCAGCGCGCTCGTGTTCAAGTACTTCGGGAGCCGCCAGCCGGCCATCAACCGCGCATGGGTCGATGCGCTCGCCTTCACGGCCAACTCGCCCTCGGGCCTGTACATCACGCCGGAGCCGGTCGAGGGCGGAACCGCCGACCGCAAACCCGAGATCGCGAACGCCTGACCTCGTAGGCTGGGGGAATGCTCATCGCCCTCATCGGTCCCGTCGAGAGCAGCACCGTCGACGTCATCGGCACGACCCTCGAAGACGTGCACGACCAGCTCATCGCCCATCAGCAGCCCGGTTTCGTGCTCGCATCGGCTCCCGTACGCATGCTCAAGGGCGAAGCGAAGATGGAGTCCACCGGTACCTTCTGGCGCGTCGACGGGGTGCAGGAGATCGAGGCCGGCGACATGACCGCGCTCGAGGCGAAGGTTCCCGAGGGCTGGCGCATGCTCTCGGTGCGCAGCACCGACTGAGCGACCCCCCTGAGCCGTCACCTGCAGTTTCGGAATATCGGTGCTGTATTCCGGTGAACACGTCATCGGCGACCGATTCTCTGTTCTCGTAGAAGGGTCGCACATGGGAGCGACGTGAATCGGACTGGGGAAGACGATGACCGGAGAAAATGGTGTTCTGCGCGCTCCGACGCGCGCAACTGACGGCAGTTCAGGTCGTGATCGGGGAGGATCACGAGGTCAGCGGCTCTTCGCCGCCCTCTTCGGCGTCGTGCTCGCGCTCGCAGGGGCGTGGGGGGCGGGGCTGCCTGCTGCGGCTGCTCCGACCGTGACCTACCCCGGTGCGATCAGCGATCTCACGCTCAGTACTGAGAGCGGGAGCGGTGCGGTGGGGCAGTGGGACACCGTTCGTATCGCGGGGGAGTGGTCGGTGCCCGACGGGGCGCACGCGGGAGAGACCTTCGGCATGACGCTGCCGACGGAGTTCAGACGCCAGGCTGCGGGCGAGTTCACACTCGCCGATCCCGCGACCGGTGCCGTGTTGGCGAGCTGCGTCGTCGCATCAGGCCAGGGACCCGACATCGTGTGCACACTCACGGCGGAGGTCGAGGGGCTGGACGCGGTCGGCGGCACCTTCTGGATGCAGGCGCAGGCATCGACCGCGACCACGAGCGAGACGGTGATCTTCGATCTGGGCGACACTATCGAAGTCGTCGATCTGCCCGGCACCGGAGGGATCGGGCCGGAGCGTGTGACCGAGGATGCGGAGCCGTACAAGTACGGCGGCGAGACAGCGACAGAGGGCCGACTCAGATGGACGGTCGGCGTTCCGAGCGGCCACGTCGATGACGGCGGCTTCACCATCGTCGACACGCTCGACGGTGATCTCGCCGCTCACCACTACACGGGTGAGATGCGCCTGAGCCAGCGCACCGTGCAGGAGGGGGTTCTGACGGGCACGTGGACCCCCGTCGATCCCGAACGGTATGCGATGGTGTTCGCCGACGACGGCCTCTCGTTCCGACTGACGGCGAGCGGCTTGCCGACGAGCGGTTTCGCGTACGAGCTGGTCTACTACACGAAGGCCGACGGCCAGGTGCTCCCGGGTGAGGTGTTCGGCAACCACGCGGTCGTCAACACCACCGAGATGACTGCCGTTCACACCGTGGACGAGACCGGCGGGGGTGACGGGGGTGGCGTGCAGACGCCGACCCCGACTCCGACTCCGACTCCGACTCCGACTCCGACTCCGACTCCGACGCCGGTACCGACTCCGACGCCGGTAGCGACTCCGACGCCAGCTCCGGTACCGACCCCGACTCCCCTCGCGACGCCCGATCCGACTCCCGTTCCGACGGCGTCACCGGTACCGTCTGCGACGCCGAAGACGACTGCGGCACCGCCCACGGCTGGAGGGCTGGCGGTCACCGGCGGTGGCACCGGGCAGGTGCTCCTGGCGATCGCCGGGGTGCTCATCGTCGGAGGAGTCGTCGTGACCGGCATCGCGGCGAGGCGCCGGACCGGCGCGTCGCGCTGACCACATGAATAAGGGCGGTTGCCGTCGACACCTGTGGTCGACGGCAACCGCCCTCTCATGCGCTGGCTCGCAGCGCCGCGCACCCTTCGAGGGATCAACGGATGGCGTACACCGCGCTGCCGACGATCACCGCGACGATGGTCGTCCATCCGATGATCGCGACCGCCTGCCAGATGAGGATCCGTGCCTTGCCGACCCCCGACGCTGCGAGCATCGTGGCGGTGAAGTGCGTGGGAAGAAGCAGGGGGCCGAGCAGGCTCACGCCCGGAACGCCATAGCGTTCGAACGCGCGCTGGAACTTCTCGCGACGAGCGGTGTTGCGAGGCGCGACCTGAGTCTCGTCCTCGACCACCGTGCCTCCGCCTGCGACTGCCGCCTGACGCGTGCGGGAGCGGTTGACGATCGCTGTGCGCGCACCCGAGCTGGCGATGACGAGGATGGCGACGCACACGAAGTTGCCGACGATCGCGGCGATCGCGGCGATGACCGGATTGATGCCACCGATGATGCCGATGGCCACCGCCCCCTCGCCCTCGATGAACGGGATCGCGCCCGCCAGGGCGACGATGAGGGGCTGCACGAGGTCGGGGACCTGCGCGACGATGTCCTGGAAGCTCTCGACGAGGTTCATGATGTGCTCCTGCGGGTCGATGCGACGGAGTGTCCGACGCGATGCATCCAGTTCACCGCGACCCGGCGTCCGACAGAAGTGTCGGGTCGTCACTCGTGTCCGGGTCGTTCGCACGACGCATCCGTGACATGTGTCACGCCCGTATCGTGGGGTGCATGAGCAGTTCCTCGCGCCCTCTTGCCTCGGTCGGCGACCCTCCGCCGGGGGCGCGCCAGCTCGCACACGGCATCACCGCCACGTGGTGGTACACCTTCACGGCCGTGGTGTTCCTCGAACTCTTCCTGGTGCTCATCTGGACGCTTCGCGTGTTCACCGAGACCGTCGATGCCTTCGTGCCCGCGGTCGTGGGCATCGGAGGACTCCTCTGGCTGTCGTCGACGGTGTGGCTCTTGGCCGACTACCGTCGTCGAATCGATGCCGAGGCGGGCATCCCCTGGGCGCGAATCGCCGCCCCTCTGCTCATCGCGGTCGCTTACGGCGCTGCGGCGGGAGTGCTCGCAGACAGCCTGCTTCTGGCCGCCATGCCGATAGTGCAGTCGACGGTGCTGCTCAACTGGCCGCGCGGAGTGCGCTATCGAGTGGTCCTCTTCCTGACCGCGCTCATGCTCGTGCTCGCCTTCGTCGACGGAGCACGGGGTGCGGCCGTCGGAGGCCCGGAAGTCTGGGGTCCGTCCCTCTACGCGGTGCTGATCCCCTCGATGACGGTCAGCTCGCTGTGGTGGTGGGATGTGCTGGTCACGCTCGACCGTGCTCGAGCCTCTGAAGCCAGACTCGCCGCAACACAGGAGCGCCTGCGGGTCGCGACAGACGTGCACGATCTGCAGGGCCATCACCTGCAGGTGATCGCGCTGCAGCTCGAGCTCGCGGAGAGGCTCATGGAGCGAGACCCCGAAGCCGCGCTCGAGCAGCTGCGCCTCGCGCGCACCAGTGTCGACGATGCCAGGCAGGGCACGCGCGACCTGGCGACGAGGTTCCGCACTGTCCCGCTCGGCGATGAAGTGGCGAACGCTCGCGACCTGCTGCGAGCCGCGGGTCTCGAGGTCGATGCATCCATCGCCGCGGATGCCGATCAGGCGCCGTCCGCGGCGCTCGGTCCGGTGATCCGCGAGACGACGACCAACGTGCTGCGCCACGGAGCGGGGCGGCGCGCGCGCCTGGCCATCACGAGAGTCTCAGAGGGATGGCGCTTCGAGATCGCCAACGACGTCGGTCACAACGAGTCGGGGGATCACACCGGCTCGGGACTCGACGGCGTGCGGCGCCGGATCGCCGAGGCCGGCGGAACCCTCGACATCAGTGAGACCGAGGGCGAGTTCGGGGTGATCGTGACGGTGCCGGCAGGCGATACCGCCTCTGAGTACGGGGAGTCTCCGCGATGATCCGCGTGCTGCTCGCCGACGACGAGGCGATGATCCGATCCGCGCTCGCCGCTCTGCTCCGGCTGGAAGACGACATCGAGGTCGTGGCGGAATGCGCAGACGGCGAAGAGGCAGTGGCTGAAGCCCTCCGGGTGAAGCCCGACGTCTGCCTGCTCGACCTCGAGATGCCGGGGCTCGACGGAGTCGAGGTCGCGGAGCGCCTCAACCGTTCCATCTCCACTCGATGCGTGGTCGTCACCCGGCATGCTCGCCCCGGCGTGCTGCGCCGCGCGCTGGCCTCGGGTGTCGCGGGATTCCTGCCGAAATCACGGGGCGCGGACCAGGTCGCAGATGTCATCCGACGGGTCGCAGGGGGTGCGCGATACGTCGATCCTGAGATCGCGGCGGATGCTCTCAGCGACGAACGGGCACCGCTCACCGATCGCGAACTCGATGTGCTCCGAGCAGGCCGACGCGGCGAGACGACAGGACAGATCGCGCGGGCGCTGTCGCTCGCGCCGGGGACCGTGCGAAACCACATCTCCGCGGTTCTCGCGAAACTCGCGGTCGGAACGCGACAGCAGGCGGTGCTGCTCGCGGAGGAACGCGGCTGGATCTGAATCGCTCACGGTTCGCGATCACCCGGTGAGCGGAAGTGCGGGTGGAGCCGTGGGAGAGGGCCCCACCCGCGAACCGCGCTGAATGGGGAGTGGCGCGGTCCAGACGTGGAACGAGCTATGAACCCCCGTGCTCGCCATTCGTCTCACCTTCAAGACCTCGCGGTCGCGAAATGATGACGCACCCTCACGAAAAACATGCACGAATGTCGTTCAGTGGTCGTGGTCGTGGTCGTGGTCGTCTTCGAGGAGCATGCCGATCGAGGTCGCACACGCATCGCCCTTCCACGCCTCGATTCCCTCGTGGATCGCGAAGGCTGCGATGACCAGGCCGGCGACGGCATCCGCCCACCACCAGCCCCACAGCGAGTTGAGTGCGAGGCCGGCGAGGACGGCGACAGAGAGATAGGTGCAGATCAGGGTCTGCTTCGAGTCCGCGACAGCGGTGGCCGACCCGATCTCCTGCCCTGCTCGGCGCTCCGCGAGCGACAGGAACGGCATCACGATCACGCTCACGGTCGTCAGCACGAGTCCGACGGTGCTGTGCTCGGGACGCTCGCCGGTGAAGAGCGCCAGCGCAGACGAGGCCGTCACATAGAACGCCAGGGCGAAGAAGGCGAGCGCGACCACACGGAGAGTCGGTTTCTCCCACCGCTCCGGATCTTTCCGCGAGAACTGCCAGGCGACGGCCGCCGCCGACAGCACCTCGATCGTCGAGTCGAGTCCGAAACCGATGAGGGCCGCCGACGATGCGACGGTGCCCGCGGCGAGAGCGACCACCGCCTCGATGACGTTGTAGACGATCGTGATGCCCACGATGATGCGGATACGGCGGTGGAGAACCGTGCGCCGTGAGGAAGAGAGCGTGGGCGGCGCCATCAGCAGGTGCACCCTTCGCCATCGCAGCACGTCGGATCGACGATGAGTGCGACCCGCATCATCTCGTCGAGCGCGGGCGCGAGGTGTCGATCCGCGAGTTCGTAGCGCGTGCGCCGGCCGTCCTGTGTTGCTGCGACGAGTCCGCAGCCGCGAAGGCAGGCCAGATGGTTCGAGAGCGTCTGTCGGCTGACGCCGAGTGCATCGGCGAGGTCGGAGGGATACGCCGAGGAGTCACGAAGGCTCAGCAGGATCGCTGCGCGCGTCGAGTCCGAGAGGGCGTGGCCCAGTCGTGCCACCGCAGCGGTATGGGTGAGAGAGGCGGAGAGGGTCACGGGTTCATAGTACAGAAAATGCTGAATTCAGATATGCGTGAATGAATGCGTTCTGAAGATGTCGTCGCAACACCGCGGAAACCTGCGGTCGGTACCGTGATCGAGTCACGGAGGAGGAGCTGAAGGAACATGGTTGTCACGGTCGAACGGGTCGAGTGGATGCATCGCGACGCCCAGCGTCTGCGCACAGCGCAGCGGGCGGAGCTCGACGCCAGGTACGGGAGCGATGACCATGAGCCCGGGGTGGCCCCGACCGCTGACGACGTTCCGGTCTTCCTGATCGCGAGGAACGAGGTCGGCGAGGCAGTGGTGTGCGGAGGGCTGCGACCGCTCGATGCCACGGTGCTCGGACCGGATGTCGCCGAGATCAAGCGCATGTACGCCGCCCCCGGGAGTCGTGGCACCGGTGCGGCGGTCGCCGTGCTGAGGACGCTCGAAGCGGAGGCGCAGCGCCTCGGCATCCGACGACTGGTACTCGAGACGGGCACCGCCCAGCCCGACGCGGTGCGCTTCTACCAGCGCGAGGGCTACTCGCCCATCCCGCTGTACGGTCACTATGTCGGCAGCGAACTCTCGCTGTGCTTCGCAAGGGATCTTCTTCCCGAGAGATGAACCGCCTCAGGTCGTCCGTCCGACGATGACCGCGGATTCCGGGGCGACGGTGATGCCGCTGTGATGGTGTCGCGATCGGGACGTCTCGAGCAGCACCTCGGCGCTGACGTCGACGTCGAACGCGACCTCGCTCTCCGTCAGATTCACGAGTACCGACGTCTGCCCTCGGTCGATCCGGAACGCCCTGGCCGCAGGCGCAGCCTCGGGGGTGAGGAGCGATACTCTCGTGCGCGTCTGATCGGGATCAGTGAGGTCGGGATTCCGTCGCCGCAGGGCGATGAGTCGGCGGTACAGGTCGAGCAGCTCAGCATGCGCCGGAGTGTGGCGCTCGTGCCAATCGAGATGCGAGCGATCGAAGGTGCCAGGGTCCTGCGGATCCGGAACCTGGGCGGGGTCCCATCCCATCTGCGCGAACTCGTTGATGCGGCCCTCCGCGGTGGCTCGAGCAAGCTCGGGCTCGGGATGCGAGGTGAAGAACTGCCACGGCGTCGAGGCGCCCCACTCCTCGCCCATGAACAGCATCGGAGTACCCGGTGCGGTGAGCGTGAGCACCGCAGCGACCGCCAGGCGCCCCGGGGTGAGAGATGCCGTGAGGCGGTCGCCGGCGGCTCTGTTGCCGATCTGATCGTGATCCTGCGTGAACGTGACCAGGCGCCATGCCGGCACATCGGCGGGCAGCGGATGACCGTGCGCCCGCCCGCGGAAGGACGAGAAGGTGCCGTCATGGAAGAACCCGTGCTCGGTGACTTTGCCGAAGGCCTCAGGAGCGGCGAAATCGGCGTAATACCCTTCCGTCTCGCCGGTCAATGCGACGTGCGCCGCATGGTGCCAGTCGTCCGACCACTGCGCGGTGAGACCATAGCCTCCGGCCTCGCGGGGAAGGATCAGGGTGGGGTCGTTGAGATCCGACTCGGCGATCAGGCTGAGAGGCCTGTCCAGCTGAGCCGAAAGTGCGTCGACGCGCTCGGACAGCTCATGGAGGATGTGCGGCGCCTCTCGATCGTGAAGGGCGTGCACGGCATCCAGGCGCAGACCGTCGACGTGCAGGTCGCGCAGCCACATCAGAGCGTTCTCGATGATGTACTCGCGCACCGCCGGCTCGTCGAGGTTCACCGACTCGCCCCAGGAGGTGTGCTCGCCGTCGCGCAGATACGGCCCGAACTCGGGCAGATAGTTGCCGCTCGGACCGAGATGGTTGTAGACGACGTCCTGGATCACTGCGAGGCCTCGCTGGTGCGCTGCATCGACGAAGCGCTGGTACGCGGCCGGTCCGCCGTAGGCCTCATGCACCGCGTACCAGAGCACGCCGTCGTAGCCCCAGTTCCAGGTGCCGCTGAACGCGTTCACCGGCAGCAGCTCGACGTGCGTGATGCCGAGGTCGACCAGGTGGTCGAGTCGCCCGATCAGCGCGTCGAGGGTGCCGTCGGGGGTGAAGGTGCCGACGTGCAGTTCGTAGATCACGGCTCCGGCGAGCTGCCGCCCCGTCCACTGCTGATCGGTCCACTCGAAGCGGGAGGCGTCGAACAGAGCCGACGGCCCGTGCACCCCTCGGGGCTGGCGGCGCGAGCGTGGATCGGGTCGAAGCTCGTCCCTGCCGTCGAGGAGGAAGCCGTAGCGCTCTCCCTCTGCCATCGCGACGTCTGCGCTCCACCATCCCGGTTCCGCCGAAGTCGGCGTCATGTCGTGCTCTGAGATCAGCACGCACGCGGGAGTCAGACGCCGCAGCCGCACGGTGTTCGCGCGGGGAGCCCACACCGAGATCATCGATCCTCCACCAGGAGCGCGACCGGATAGGTGTCGAGCAGGTCTGCCAGCGGAATCGGGCCTCCGTCGAAGCGCCGCCCCGTCAGAACATCGACGGCGGTGAGGTCGGGCCGCATCAGCACGGTGTCTCCCCAGCCGCCTCGACGCGCCAGACCGACAGGCAGTCGAGTGGCCACAGCGAGCGCGCCGCCGCGGTCCATCGCGATCGCATGGTCGGATGCTTGGCCGGCGACGATCGCCGGCCGATAGCCCTGGAACCGGTCGGCGTGGTCGCGCCGCATGCGCAGCGTCCGCGAGGTGACGAGCAGCTTCGCGAGACCGGAGTCGTCGATCGGAGGAAGGATGCCGTGGGCGGCATTCTCGTCGAGTCGGCGCAGCATGTCGGATCGTGCGGAGAAATCGACGGGTCGACGGTTGTCGGGGTCGACGAGCGAGTGGTCCCACAGCTCAGTGCCCTGGTAGACGTCGGGAACACCGGGGCCAGCGAGCTGGAGCAGCTTCGCGGACAGCGAGTTGACGCGGCCGGGGGCGACGATCTCGGTGACGAACCGCTCGACGATGTCTCGCGCCGAGCCGTTGGCGGCCTCGGCGATCGCCGTGACGCCCTTCTCGAACTCGGCGTCGGGATGCTGCCATTCAGTGGCCTCTGCGGCTTCGCGAGCGGCCTTGAGACCGTAGGCGGTCAGCCGCTCCGTCGAGACGGGCCACGCTCCCACGACCGCCTGCCACAGGAGCGCGTCGAGGGGGCCGTGTCCGGTCGAGGCGACGGCGCGGAGTTCCGTCAGCGTCTCGGACCAGCGCTCAGGCACCTCAGCGAGCACCGACAGCCGGGCGCGGACGTCTTCGGAGCGCTTCGTGTCGTGCGTCGACAGCGTGGTCATCGAGTGCGGCCATGAGGCGAGTCGTGACCGCTGCGCATCGTGGAACGAGTCGACCGAGAGCGAACCGATCGAGGGGTCGCCACCGACTTCAGTCAGGGTGCCCAGCCGGGTGAAGCGGTAGAACGCGGTGTCCTCCACGCCCTTCGCCATCACCGCTCCGGTGACCTGCGGGAACCGCTCAGCCACCTCGAGCGTCGTATCGAACAGCAGCGGCGCGAGCTCGGCGATCGACTCGGCGAGATCGGGCCGTCGACGGGAGGCGTCATCGATCGCGTGCTGCAGATGCTCGCGCCCCGCCGGCAGATACGCGCGGTACACCGGGAAGCTCGCGATGATCTCGGTCAGAGCATCCTCCGCTCCGACGATGCCGAACGGCAGCGCGCGCACCAGTCGGCGGATCTCGGACTGCAGGATCTCGTCGGCGACCTTCCGCTTCGTGGTGAGGATCAGATCGTGCCACGGCTGCGCGACCGGCAGACCGGTCTCGGCGCGCAACCGGGCGTCGAGGGCGTCGAGTTCGTCGACGCCCGACTGGTCGATCAGGACCCGATCGATCTCGACCAGCGCGTCGTAGCCGGTCGTGCCGTCGGTGCGCCACCAGGAGGGCAGCTCCTCGCCGGGCTCCAGGATCTTCTCGACCAGGGTGTAGGCGGCGCCGGTCGCGTCGGCGAGACGTTCCAGATAGTCGCCGGGGTGCGCAAGCCCGTCCGGGTGGTCCACCCGCAGTCCGTCGGCGAGTCCGTCGGTGATCCACCGCGCGATCTCCCGGTGCGACTCGTCGAACACGTCCGCAAGCTCGACGCGGATGCCCGCGAGCTCCGAGACGGCGAAGAAGCGGCGATAGTCGAGATCGGTGTTCTGGTCTTCCCAGAACCGCAGCTCGTAGTGCTGGGCGTCGAGCAGAGCAGGAAGATCCTCTGCCAGAGCTCCGGTTCCGGGAGCCAGCGGCAGCACGTGATCGAAGTAGCTCAGGGTTCCGTCGGGAGCATCGTCCGCGGGGGTCGTGTCGATGACGATCTCCCCCGCGGCGAGAACCTCGGCGGGCGAAGACCCCAGGATCGGGAGTCGCACCCGACCCTCTGACACCCTCTTGCCGACGTCGAAGGCCATCGCGTGCTTCGATGCCCGACCGAGCCGCAGCATGTCCCACCACCAGGGGTTGGCGCGGGGGAGCGCCACTCCGACATGGTTCGGGACGATGTCGACCAGGATGCCGAGGTCCGACGCGCGCGCGGCGGCGGAAAAGCGCTCCAGCCCCTCGGGGCCGCCGCGGGCGTCGTCGACCCGGGAATGGTCGACGACGTCGTATCCGTGGTCAGAACCCGGCACGGCCGCGAGCAGTGGCGACAGGTAGGCCCAGGAGACGCCGAGGTCGGCGAGGTACGCCGTGACCGCCGCGGCGTCGTCGAGCGTGAAGCCCGCCCTGATCTGGAGTCGATATGTGGAGAGCGGACGTCGGGTCATCGAGGCAGCTCCGCGGTGGGGGCCGGCGCCGGCGCCTCGGACTGCTCGGTCTGAATGCGCAGCGACGCCTCGACCGAATTGTCCGTCGACACCACGGTGCGGTCGACGTCGCGCAGCACGATGAGCGAGTGAGCCTCGAGTGAGACCGCTGCGCCCGGATCCAGCGTCGCGCCGTCGGCCCGCTCGCCCGCTGTGTCGATCATGACCTCCCACGCATGGCCGTGCCGCTCGTCGGGCAGAGCGACCTCGACGGCATCCGTCCCGCTGTTGAAGTAGACGAGAAAGTTCTGGTCGGTGACCGGGCGACCGCGACGGTCCTTCTCGCGGATCCCCTGACCGTTCAGGAAGACTCCGATCGCGAGGCCGAAGCCGGAATCCCAGTCCTCCGGTTCCATGCGACGGCCATCCGGACGCAGCCAGACGACATCGGGTACGCGCTCGCCGTCCTCCGACCGCACCGGCCGGCCGTCGAAGAAGCGGCTGCGTCGGAACGTCGGATGGTCGCGACGAAGCCGTGCCACCGCAGCGGTGAACTCGACGAGGGGGCGATCCGCGGCATTCCAGTCGACCCAGGTCAATTCGTTGTCCTGGGCGTACCCGTTGTTGTTGCCGGCCTGCGTGCGCCCGAGCTCATCTCCGTGAGCGATCATCGGCACACCCTGCGACAGCAGCAACGTCGCCAGGAAGTTGCGCTGCTGTCTGGCGCGGATGCGGTTCACGTCCTCGTCGTCGGTCGGCCCCTCCACACCGTTGTTCTGTGAGCGGTTGTGGGACTCTCCGTCGTTGTTGTCCTCGCCGTTCGCGTCGTTGTGCTTCTCGTTGTACGAGACCAGGTCACGCAGTGTGAAGCCGTCGTGCGCGGTGACGAAGTTGATGGATGCCACCGGGCGCCTGCCGGAGTGCTCGTAGAGGTCGGCGGAGCCGGTGAGGCGTGACGCGAACTCGCCCAGAGCCTGGGGCTCTCCTCTCCAGAAGTCGCGCACGGTGTCGCGGTATTTGCCGTTCCACTCGGTCCACTGTGGCGGGAAGTTGCCCACCTGGTATCCGCCGGGCCCGACGTCCCACGGCTCGGCGATGAGCTTCACCTGAGAGACGATCGGATCCTGCTGCACGAGCTCGAAGAACGCCGCGAGGCGATCGACGTCGTAGAACTCGCGCGCGAGGGTCGACGCGAGGTCGAAGCGGAAGCCGTCGACGTGCATCTCGGTGACCCAGTAGCGCAGCGAGTCCATGATCAGCTGCAGCGCGTGCGGGTTGCCGGCGTTGAGGCTGTTCCCGGTGCCCGTGTAGTCGGTGTAATACCGACGGTCCTCTTCGAGGCGGTAGTAGGCCTCGTTGTCGATGCCTCGCATCGACAACATCGGGCCCATGTGGTTGCCCTCGGCGGTGTGGTTGTAGACCACGTCGAGGATGACCTCGATGCCCGCGGCGTGCAGAGCGCGCACCATCGCCTTGAACTCCTGCACCTGCTGACCGTGCTGTCCGCTCGACGAGTAGTCGTTGTGGGGCGCGAAGAACGCGAGGGTGTTGTAGCCCCAGTAGTTCGTCAGGCCCTTCTCCAGCAGAGTGGAGTCGTACACGAACTGGTGCACCGGCATCAGCTCGATCGCGGTGACCCCCAGATGCACGAGGTGCTCGATGACCGACGGGTGCGCGATCGCCGCATACGTGCCGCGCAGCTCTTCGGGAACGTCGGGGTGCAGTTCGGTGAGGCCCTTGACGTGCGCCTCGTAGATGACGGTCTGCGCGTACGGCGTCTTCGGCAGGCGGTCGCCGGCCCACTCGAAGAACGGGTTGATGACGACGCCCTTGACCATCGTGGCGGAGGAGTCGTCGTCGTTGCGGGAGTCGGGGTCGCCGAAGTCGTAGCCGAAGAGCGGCTGTCCCCAGTCGATGCGCCCCGCCACTGACTTGGCGTACGGGTCGAGGAGCAGCTTGTTCGGGTTGAACCTCTGACCCTGGGCGGGCTCGTAGGGGCCGTGCACGCGGTATCCGTAGAGCTGGCCCGGCTGCACCGAAGGCAGGTAGCCGTGCCACACGAACGCGTCGACCTCTTCGAGAGGTACGCGCTCTTCGTTGCCGTCGTCATCGAAGAGGCACAGCTCGACCTTCTCGGCACCTTCGCTGAACAGCGCGAAGTTCGTGCCCTGTCCGTCGAAGGTCGCCCCGAGGGGGTACGGCGAACCGGGCCAGACGTCGTGGCTCACAGAGCGCGCCGAGTCGCGACGGCGCGGTGCAGGACGGTCTTCACGGCGTCATGGAAATCATGCACCTGCGCGATCTCGTCAGCCTGGTGATAGGGGTGTCCGACATAGCAGACGAACACCGGATGCACGTGTTCCACGTAGCCGATGGGGCCGTCGTGGAGCACGACGTAGCGGTCGAGGTCGACGCGTTCGTACAGGGGCTCGACAGGCGTGGTCGCTTTCGCGGGAGCCTGGCCTTCTACGGGCTGGTGGTCATGCGCGGTATGGGTCTTCGCAGTCATGATGGCTCCTGATTCTGTTGATGATGTACACGCTAAGAGGTGAGAACCGGAAGCGGAATACCATTGCCTCCACATCTCAAAGGCGCTAGGTCCAGGTCGCTGCCCCGAGTCGCGGTACCCTCTCGCCATGCCCTCGTTCGGAACCCTGCTCTCTCCCGTCGGCGAGATCGGCGTCGTGAGCGACGGGGCGGCGATCCGGAGGGTCACCTGGCGCTCGGGGGCACCGGCCGAGACGGATGCCGAGCCCGACGCGCTGCTCGCAGAAGCGCTCGCCCAGCTGACGGCGTACTTCGCCGGCGCGCTGCGGGAGTTCGACCTGCCCGTGGATCTCGGCAGGCAGACCGACACCACCCGGTCGGTGCTGATGGCGCTCTACGAGACGGTCGGTCACGGAGAGACGCTGACCTACGGCCGGCTCGCTCGGCGCAGCGGCACCGAGGTGCCCGCGCGAGGGATCGGCGCGATCATGGGCGCCAATCCGGTGCCGATCATCGTGCCCTGCCATCGCGTCGTCGCGGGCGACGGGCTGGGGGGATACTCCGGCGGCGCACCGGGACAGGGGCTGGCGACCAAGCGATGGCTGCTCGAACACGAGGGGGCGCTGCCCACATCCTTGTTCTGATCGCGGGGATCTGCGCGTTCGCGCACTCACCTCTCGGCCACCTGCGACAATGGAGGTCCCGTGCCGATTCCGATCCGAGGAGCACCCGTGCAGTACATCTCCACCCGAGGCGGCATGCAGCCGCTGCCGTACTGCGAGACCCTGCTCGAAGGGCTCGCCCCCGACGGCGGGCTGGCAGTTCCCGAGACCATGCCCACCGTCGACGGTGAGACGCTCGAGCGCTGGCGTGCACTGACGTATCCGCAGCTGGCGACCGAGGTGCTGGGGCTGTTCGCCACCGACATCCCTCGGGTCGATCTCGCGCGCATGACCGCCGCCGCCTACGAACCGTTCCCCGAAGAGGTCGTGCCGCTGCGCTCGATCGGCGATGATCTCACGCTCGTGGGTCTGTCCGAGGGGCCGACCCTCGCGTTCAAGGACATGGCCATGCAGTTCCTCGGCCAGGTCGTCGAGTACGCGCTCGAGCGCAAGGGCTCGGTGCTGAACATCCTCGGCGCGACGTCCGGTGACACCGGGTCCGCGGCCGAGCATGCCCTCCGTGGCAAGGACCGCATCTCGGTCTTCATGCTGTCGCCCAAGGGACGCATGAGTGCGTTCCAGCGCGCTCAGATGTTCTCGCTCGACGATGAGAACATCCACAACATCGTCGTCGACGGCGTCTTCGACGACTGCCAGAACCTCGTCAAGGTGCTCGCCGGTGATCTCGCCTTCAAGCGCGCTCAGAACATCGGTGCCGTCAACTCGATCAACCTGGCCCGCATCACCGCACAGGTCGTCTACTACTTCTGGGCGTGGCTGCGGGCGACGGATGCCGGTGGGTGGACCGAGGTGTCGTTCACTGTTCCGTCCGGCAACTTCGGCAACATCCTCTCGGGCTTCTTCGCGAAGCAGATGGGCCTCCCGATCCGCCGACTCGTGCTCGCTGCGAACGAGAACAACGTCCTCGACGAGTTCTTCCGCACCGGCGTGTATCGCCCACGCAGTGCCGCTCAGACGCTCGCGACCTCCAGCCCGTCGATGGACATCTCCAAGGCGTCGAACCTCGAGCGCTTCATCTTCGAGCTCGTCGGCCGCGACGCGGCTCGGGTCGTGAGCGCCTGGCAGGACCTCGACACGCAGGGGCACTTCGACTTCACCGCAGACCTCGCGCGCTTCGTCGAAGAGTTCGGGATCGTGAGTGGAACATCCACCCACGACGACCGTCTCGCGACCATCGCGTCGGTCTACGAGTCCACGGGCGACATCATCGACCCGCACACCGCCGACGGAGTGAAGGTCGCGCGGGAGTACACGGAGCCCGGTGTGCCGATGCTCGTGCTCGAGACTGCGAAGCCGCAGAAGTTCGCTGACACGATCCGCGAGGCGATCGATGTCGAGCTCGACTACTCGCCAGAGCTGCGCGAGATGCTCGACGCTCCGCAGCGGACGACCGAGATGGCAGACGACGAGCATGAGCTCCGCGCCTTCATCGAGGCGAACGCTCTGCGCTGAGCCGAGGCCTGACAGCGAACGTCGGCCCGGTTCATTCCGGGTCGCCGTGCAGCATCCACGGCACTCCGAAGCGGTCGACGAGCATCCCGAACGTGCCACCCCACGGAGGGGTGTCGAGTGGCATCGTGATGGCGGCGCCGTCGGACAGGGCGTCCCAGACAGCCTGTGTCTTCTCCTGTGTGTTGCCGCTCAGCGAGACCGAGAAACCCTGCGGCGGTTCGAAGGGCATGCCGTCGGGTGTATCGGACCCCATGAGCACGAGCCCGTCGGAGGTCGTGAGCTGAGCGTGCATCACGAGGTCTTTCTGGTCGGGGTTCTGGACCATGTCGGGGAACTCGCCGAACACGTTGATCTCGAGATCACCGCCGAGCACGCTCTGATAGAACTCCATCGCCTGCCGCGCTTCGGTGCGGAACGAGAGATACGGGTTGAGATTCGCCACGGTGCTGCCCCCAGTCATGTGATGCGGAGTCGGCACCGACCCGCTGCAGGTCATTCTTCGCCGGGGGTCGGACATTCGCAAGAGCGAGCGCGCAGGATCAGCCGGGCAGCGCCCTGACCGCGGCCGTGAGCACCTGGGGAACGGTCGGCACACCTTCGGCGCGGAACACC
Organism: Microbacterium sp. AC145; assembly: GCF_979258505.1. NCBI lineage: Bacteria > Bacillati > Actinomycetota > Actinomycetes > Micrococcales > Microbacteriaceae > Microbacterium > Microbacterium sp. AC145. Next base: position 2,414,648 of record NZ_OZ409859.1, on the reverse strand, counting down.
TCGGTGCCCTCGGCGTCGCGGATGATGACGGTCGGTGTGAAGCGGATGTCGAGCGCTTCGGCGGCGTCGGGCTCGCGGGCCACATCGATCTCGGTGACCGTGGCATCCGGCAGGAATCGTGCGGCATCGGTCACGACCGAGCGGGTGCGCGAGCAGGCTCCGCAGAACGCGGATGTGACGAGCGTCAGTTCCATCGGGATCCCTTCCAGTCCTCCCGGTGCAACCGGCGGCGTGCTCTGGGTGTTCCCGGCGCCGGGTCAGAACTCGGTCCGCTTCACCAACCCGCGGTTCGTACGGATGTGCTCGTAGTCCCACTGGATCAGGCGTGACTCGGCGAGCCAGCCGGTGAGGGCTGCGGTGTCGACGTCGGCGGCATCGAGGTATCTCGCTTCGGCTGCCTGGAACGTCCCTGACGCGGTGAGGCCAGCGCCCGCGAACGACTGGCCGCTCCAGAACATCAGACGTACGGCATCCTTCAGTCGGTGGTAGCCGACGATCGGATTGCCGTCGAGGAACCACACCGGATGCGCGTGCCACACCTTGCCCGAAGCTTCGGGGAGTCCCTGTTCGATCGCCGTGGCGAGTAGGTCGCAGATCTCGCGATCCTGCGGAGCGAGGGTGCGGTGATACTCGTCGATCTCGGGCGCGCGGCTCATGGTGCGAGTATGGCCTGCGCGCAGGTCGGCGTCGAGTGTCAGTCGTTCTTGGCGTCGGCGCGCGGGTGGAGCAGGCCGGATGCGGCGCCGAGGGCTGCCCCGACGACGGTGTCCACGATGCGTTCGAACGCGACATCCATCGATCCGATCTCGCCGGTCGCTGCGCCGGTCAGCAGAAGCACCAGCGGAGTGATGAACACGAGTGCCAGGGCGTAGTGACGCACCACGACGAGCTCGATCGTGAACTGCAGGGCGCCCAGCAGCAGCGCCAACCACAGGCCGGACGGATGCAGCAGCGCGAGCAGCGCGTACACGCCGGCGCCGACGACGGTGCCGAGCATCCGGTGCAGTCCGCGCTGCACGGCGGCACGACGCGCGGCCGCGACACCGATCACGGCGACGGCGGAACCGACGATCCAGTACGTCCGCGTCGGATCGATCACCAGGCCCAGCAGCACTCCGATCACGGCGACGATGGCGACCCGCAGGAGGAGCATGCGTGAATCGGCTGTGAAGGTCGGGCCGGGCAGCAGCTCTCGCAGCGGTCGCGCCGTGATCGTGCGCGCACGGGGGAGGAGCAGGGGAGCCATCGCGACCAGATACGAGAACAGACAACCCGCCGCGAGCGCAGCGATGTAGACGAGCGGTGCGATCGGCGAACTCGCGACGACGTGGGCCGACAGCCCGAAGACCAGCACGAAGAACAGGGGGCCGGGAGGACCCAGACGGAATCCGAACGCCAGGGCTGCGCTGACGATCGCCACGACGACGACGCCGATGCTCACGAGCCAGGCGTTCGCCGAGAGGACGACGCCGAGGGCTGCGCTGATGATGAGGCCCAGCGCGACGAAGGGCAGCATCCTCGCCCGGTCGATGGCAGGCGCGGTGCCGGCGAACAGCACGGTGAAGGCGCCGGATGCCGCGATGTACCCGAGCGACGGTTCGCCGAGAAGGGTCATGACGGCGATCGGGACGGCGATTCCGAGAGCCGCCTGCGTCGCCAGGTGCCAGCGCGGACCGCGCTTGGGGGCCAGGGTGAACAGACTCACCCCTTGATTGTCTCGCGTCCAGTGCGTTCCGCGGGACGCGGGGGACACGCTCCGGTCGCAGTCGGTGCCGTGCGAGCGGGCTCCGGGCGGCAGGAAGTGCGACCGGAGTGCAGGCGGAGACAGGAAGGCGCGGCGATACGATGGCCGACGTGACCGAACCTCGCCCCGGAATCGCCGAGCGCCTCGCGCAGATGATCCAGTTGCCGACGGTGTCGGCCGAGCTCGAGGAGCGTGGGGCCGGGCCGTTCGAGGATTTCGTCAGGTTGATCGCCGACCTCTATCCGCTGGTCCACGAGAAGCTGACGCTCGAGCGGCACACCGACTTCGGACTGCTCCTCCACTGGATCGGCAGCGGGCTCACGTCCGAAGATCCGGTCGTGCTGATGGCGCACTACGACGTGGTGCCTGTCGATGAGAGCGACGCATGGACGCATCCGCCGTTCGCCGGTGTCATCGCCGACGGCATCGTCTACGGACGTGGAGCTCTCGATGACAAGGGTCCGCTGATCGTCGTGCTCGAAGCGGTCGAGAACCTGCTCGCCGACGGGTTCGTTCCCGCACGCGACGTCTACCTCTCGTTCGGCGGGAACGAGGAGACCTACGGCCGCGCGGCGGAGGAGATCGCACGGGTGCTCCGCGAGCGCGGCATCGTCCCGTGGCTGGTCGTCGACGAGGGAGGCGCGGTCGTCGACGCTCCGCTGCCGTTCGTGCCCGGGCGTGCGGCCATGATCGGTGTGGGGGAGAAAGGCGTGATGACGCTCACCCTGTCGGCGCGCGGCGAGGGCGGTCATGCCTCGGCGCCCCCGGCGCTCACCGCCGTGCGTCGAGTGGCGCGGGCCGTCGACCGGCTCGGCCCCCGCACGTTCCGACCGCGGCCCTCGAAGGCCATCGGGCGGATGCTGACACAGCTCGGCGCCCAGACGCCGGGGCCGGCTCGGCATCTCCTCCGTCTGCTCGGATCCGCGCCGTTCCTCACCGGTCGGGTCTTCGCAGCTCTCGGCGGTGAGCCGGCCGCCCTCGTGCGCACGACCGTGGCGCCCACGATGCAGTCAGGCGGAACGGCAGCTAACGTCCTGCCGTCGCAGGCCTCAGCGACCGTGAACCTGCGGATCGCACTGGGCGAGACCACGCAGCAGACCGTACTGCGGGTGCGTCGGCGCATCCGGGATCCGCTGGTGGTGGTGAAGGTCGAGGAGGCGAGCGAGCCGTCGCCCGAGTCTGCGACCGACAACGCCCAGTTCGCCCTGCTGGCCGACGCGCTCTCGGTGTCGCACCCGGGCGTTCCAGCCGTGCCGTACGTGATGATGGCGGCGACGGATTCGCGCCATTTCCACCGCTTCGCGCCCGCCGTCTATCGCTTCGCCCCGCTCGACATGTCGAACGCACAGCGCGCGTCGATTCACGGCGTGGATGAGAACGTCGAGATCGCCGCCCTCGAGCGGGGCGAGCTGTTCCATCGCTCCCTCCTCGAGCGACTAGGGTGATCTCACCCTTCCCCGGGCGCCTGGACGCCCGGATCAGCCTTTTCATCGAGGAGTCGCGATGACGCGCAGTCGGACTCTGGGCACCCTGGCGACGGTCGTCGGGTTCCTGGCCTTCGTCGAATTCACCAGCGGTGTCCTGCAGGGCTACTACACGCCCATGCTCACCGACATCGCGCGGCACCTCGGCATCCATGACGCCGATGTCAACTGGCTCGAGGGCACACAGCTCATGCTCTCGGCGCTCGTCGTGCCGGCCTTCGCGAAGCTCGGCGACATGGTCGGCCACAAGCGGATGCTGTTGATCTCGACCGCTCTGACCGCCGCGGCGGCGCTCGTCCTGCCCTTCACCGACTCCTTCCCGGTCTTCCTCATCGGCTGGACGCTGATGGGGTTCTACGTCGTCTGGCTGCCGCTGGAGATCGCGCTGATCTGGTCGCGCTCGCGTCGGATGGAGGGTCGGTCCTCGATCACGGCGAAGGCCGCAGGGCTCCTCGTCGCGGCACTCGAGGGTGGCGCGATCATCGGTGCACTCGTCGGCGGCGCGCTGATCGACGTGCTGCCGCTGACGGTCGTGCTCCTGATCCCCGCCATCCTCATCGTCGTCTGCTTCTTCGTGATCCTGTTCGGGGTGAAGGAGTCGCCAGATCCGACCGGTGGCGTGTTCGACACGGTCGGCGTCGTGCTCATCTCGATGGCGCTCATCTGCTTCACCGGCGGGCTCAGCCTGCTGCGTCTCGAGGGCGGGCTAGTCAACCCGTGGTCGTGGGCTGTCGTCGCGCTCGGCCTCCTGCTCGTCATCCCGTTCGTCCTGTGGGAGCTCCGCTGCGACGATCCGCTCATCGACGTGCGCATGTTCCGCTCGCCGGCGCTCGGCCCGGTGTTCCTGACAGCCGGCCTGTTCGGAGTCAGCGTCCTCGGTGCCCAGGCGCCGCTGTCGACCTTCGCGCGCACCGACCCGGGCGTGTACGGCTACGGACTCGGAACCACGGGCTTCGCGACCTCCTTGATCATCGGCCTGTATCTGATCGCGATGATCGCCGGTGCCCTGCTGTTCCCGGTGATCGCCCGACTCCTCACTCCGCGCGTCACGCTGATGGGAGCATCGCTGCTCGTCGGCGTCGGATTCCTGCTGTTCCTCCCCTTCCACGACTCGTACCTGCAGGTCGTCACGAACATGGTCGTCGTCGGACTCGGATCCGGCGCGCTCGTCGCTGCGCTTCCTGCTGCAGCCGCGTCGGCGGCTCCCGCCACCCAGACGGGGGTCGCGACGGGCTTGACGAACTCGGTCAAGACCGTGGGTGGGGCGATCGCCTCGTGCATCTTCGGCATCGCGCTGCTGAACGGCGTGAGCGGCGCGGTAGAGGGCACAGCCGGATCCTTCGCCGGGTACATCACCGTCTGGGTGGTCTGCGGTGTCACGGCACTCGTGGCTGCCGCGATCCTCGTGTTCGTGCCGAAAGAGGCGTTCACCGACCGGGCGGATGCCGAGGCGGTCGCCGCGCCGATCGTCTGACGTCAGTCGCGGTCGAGTCCGAAGGAGCGCTTGATCACGGCCTGCATGTCGCGGTCGAGCCCGTCGATGCGGGTGTTCACGGTGTCGAAGCGGGCGTTCATCTCGGTGCGAAGTCCGCCGATCTGGGCGTTCATCTCACCGCGGAGCCCGCCTACCTCCCCGCGGAGTCCGCCGATCTCGGCGCGGACGACGCGGATGAACAGGGTCGATACGACAGTCAGCATTCCGAGCATGAGCGCAGTGAACGAACCGATCATCGTCCAGATCTGAGCGTCGTTCATGAGGTGCACCGTGTCATCCTCGCATCGTTCCAGACCGCGCATCAGGATCGGTCTCGCTGTATACCGTCATCCCGACGAGCGGGGAGAACTCGCGGTGTGCCACTGGTGTGCAGAACAGGCCCGCGGCGTCGAGCTCTCCGTCAATGCGGCGCGTGGTACTCAGCCTCGCCGCGCTTCCAATAGCCCTTCACCACGGCACGCGCCGCCTCGATGCCCCAGCGCTCCAGCAGCGCGCGCCCTGGCTTGACGATCGACTGCTCGGCCGCGATGAACACGAACGGGTCGTCGCCGATCGAGTCCTCTGTCGTCAGTCCTTCGAGGAACGCGATGAGCGCCGATCCCGAGGGAGCAGCATCCCGATGCAACCACTCGATGTCGAAAGGCGCTTCGATGTCGATCTCGCGCCCGGCAGAGACCGTCTCGATCACGATTCGCGCGGCGACATCCGTGGGGATGAGCGTCGCGAAGCGCCGGATCGCGGGGATCGCGGTCTCGTCGCCGACCAGAAGCCAGGAGCCGGGCGCGCCCGTCAGCACCATCGATCCGCGGGGTCCGCCGACGCCGATCGATGATCCGAGGGGAGCGGTGGCTGCCCAGGGTGCGGCGATGCCGGCGTCGCCGTGCACTGCGAACTCGACGTCGAGCCAGTCCGCGCCCCAGGCGAGGGGTGTGTATTCGCGACTCGGCGCCGCGCGCATCTCCTCGACGGTGTCGACCGGTCCGGACGGGAAGAAGAGGCGCACGTGATCGTCGGATCCGGGCGAGTCGAACCCCTCGAGATCGCCGCCGGTGAGGCGCACGCGGACGAAGTCGGGGGCGAGCCATTGCCTGGCGCTCAGTGTCACCGTGCGGAACCGCAGGTCGAGCCCGCGACGCTCGATCGAGAAGCCGGATTTCGTATCGCTCATAAAGTAAGGCTAACCTATCTTTCAGATCGAAGTTAGGTATGCCTAAGTCGATTGTCCTGCGCCACTCGTGCGCGTTTCCACACCGCAGAACAGGAGTCTCTCCATGTCCGTGCCCAGAATCCTCACCGCTACGAGCGTCGGCATCGTCGGCCTTCTCGCCCTCGCAGGGTGCTCCACCGCAGCCGAGGCCGAACCGGAAGAGACGGAAGCCGCTGCGACATCGGTCACGATCGAGGACAACACCGGCGAACATGAGATCGCGACGCCTCCGGCATCCGTCGTGGCCCTCGACAACCGCACCTTCCAGACTCTGTCCGACTGGGGAGTCGAGCTCGCAGCCGGCGCGGTCGCCCTCATGCCCGACACCGTCTCGTACCTCGATGACGAGTCCATCGTCGACATCGGACTCCACAGCGAGCCGAACCTCGAGGCGATCGTCGCCGTCGAGCCGGATCTGATCATCAGCGGACAGCGCTTCACCCAGCACAACGAGGCGATCGCCGATCTGGTGCCCGACGCCACGATCATCGACCTCGAGCCGCGCGACGGCGAGCCCTTCGACGCGGAGCTGAAGCGGCAGACCACCGTGCTCGGCGAGATCTTCGGCAAGCAGGACGAGGCGCAGGCGCTCGTCGACGACTTCGACGAGGCGGTCGAGCGCGCCAAGGCGGCGTACGACGATTCGGCCACCGTGATGGCGGTCAACACCTCGGGTGGCGAGATCGGCTACCTCGCTCCGACCGTCGGACGATCCCTCGGCCCGATCTACGACATCCTCGGCCTCACTCCTGCTCTCGAGGTCGACGACGCCAGTGACGACCACCAGGGCGACGACATCTCGGTCGAGGCCATCGCCGCGTCGAACCCTGATTGGCTGCTCGTGCTCGACCGCGACGCGGTCTTCGCCGCCGAGACGCCCGACTACGTGCAGGCGTCCGAGATCCTCGTGAACTCCGAGGCCCTGGCCGGCGTCACCGCGGTCGCCGACGAGCAGATCGTCTACATGCCCACCGACACGTACCTCAACGAGGGCATCCAGACCTACACGACCTTCCTCAACGACTTCGCCGACGCCCTCGAGGCCGCACAGAAGTGACCCCCGGCGTGGCGGCATCCGATTCTCGGTCGGATGCCGTCACTCGGTGCTCCGTCATGAACCGTCTCGTCTCCACCGATTCGCTCCGCTCCGCCCGGCCGCTCCGATCCGCCGGGCGGCTCTTCGACGTGAAGCTGCTGATCGGCGTCGTCATCGTCATCGCACTCCTCGTCGTCTCGCTCTTCACCGGGGTCTATGACATCGCGGGTGCCGCCGACGGCGCCGAGATGTTCCAGATCACCCGCATCCCTCGCACGATCGCGCTCGTGCTCGCGGGTGCTGCGATGGCCATGGCTGGCCTCGTGATGCAGCTGCTCACCCAGAACCGCTTCGTCGAGCCGACCACCACCGGCACGACGGAGTGGGCGGGGCTGGGCCTGCTGACCGTGATGGTGCTCGTGCCGCAACCCTCGATACCGCTGCGCATGGTCGGTGCGATCGTCGCCGCATTCATCGGCACCATGGTGTTCTTCGCCTTCCTCCGCCGCGTCTCGCTCACCTCGTCGCTGATCGTGCCGATCGTCGGCATCATGCTGGGCGCCGTGGTGGGCGCGGTGTCGACGTACTTCGCGCTCGCCACCGACTCTCTGCAGGCGATCGGCGTCTGGTTCGCGGGCAGCTTCACATCGGTGCTGCGAGGGCAGTACGAGATGCTCTGGATCGTCGCCCTGGTGGGGGTCGTGATCTTCTTCGTGGCGGACCGCCTCACCATCGCCGGACTCGGCGAGGAGATCGCGACGAACGTGGGTGTGAACTACGACCGGGTCATCCTGCTCGGCACTGCCCTCATCGCCGTCACGACCGGCGTCGTCACCGTGGTCGTCGGCAACCTGCCGTTCCTCGGACTGATCGTCCCTAATATCGTCTCGATGGTGCGCGGCGACGATCTGCGCAGCAATCTGCCATGGGTCTGCCTTCTCGGCATCGCCATCGTCACGGTCTGCGACATCATCGGGCGCACGATCATCATGCCCTTCGAGGTGCCGGTGTCGCTGATCCTGGGGGTCGTCGGCGCAGTCGTGTTCATCCTCCTGCTCCTGAGACAGCGCCGTCGTGGCTAGCGCGCTGGAATCCGGCACCCGCGCGTCCGGGTCATTCACCACACCGCATGCGCGGCATCGCTACATCGTCGTGCTCGGCATCCTCCTCGCGCTCTCGGTGATCTTCGCCTTCGGCCTTCTCGCCTGGGACAACCCGATGGCGGTCGGCTCTGCCGGATTCTGGCGCATCGCGCAGCATCGAGCGACGAACGTGACGGTCATGGTGGTGGTCGCGATCGCACAGGCCATCGCGACGGTGAGCTTCCAGACCGTCACGAACAACCGCATCATCACGCCGTCGATCATGGGCTTCGAGTCGCTGTATCGCGTCGTGCAGACCACCACCGTCTATCTCTTCGGCGTCGCAGGTCTCGTCGCCATCCAGGGCGTCTGGCAGTTCGGGCTCCAGGTCGTGATCATGGTCGCTCTTGCGATGGCGCTCTACGGCTGGCTGCTCTCGGGCCGGTACGGCAATCTGCACCTCATGCTCCTCGTCGGGATCATCATCGGCGGGGGACTCGGCGCGATCTCGACCTTCATGCAGCGTCTGCTCACCCCCAGCGAGTTCGACGTGCTGGCGGCGCGACTGTTCGGCAACGTGTCGAATGCCGATGCGTCGTATCTTCCGCTGGCGATCCCGCTGTGTCTTGCCGCTTCGGCCCTGCTGTGGGTGCGTTCCCGACGCCTCAACGTGATGGCGCTGGGATCGGATGCTGCTCGCTCGCTCGGACTCGACCACAAGCGCGAGCTCTACATCGTGCTGTTCCTGGTCGCTGTGCTGATGGCGACGTCGACCGCGCTCGTCGGTCCGATGACCTTCCTCGGGTTCCTCGTCGCGACTCTGGCCTATCAGTTCGCGGAAACCCACGACCACCGACTGATCTTCCCGGTCGCGGTGCTCACCGCCTTCACGATCCTGGCGGGTGCGTACTTCGTGATGAAGAACGTCTTCTACGCCCAGGGCATGGTGTCGATCCTCATCGAGCTCGTGGGTGGCATCGTGTTCCTCATCGTCATCCTCAGAAAGGGCCGACTGTGATCGCACTCCACGGCGTCCGCCGTGATTACAGCAGCGAGGTCGCGATCGGCCCCGTCGACCTCGAGATCCCGGCGGGCGGCATCACAGCCCTGATCGGTCCGAACGGCGCGGGCAAATCGACTCTGCTGACCATGATCGGCCGGCTCGGCGGGATGGACGCGGGAGCGATCGAGATCGCCGGATACGACGTCGCGACCACGAAGTCGAAGGACCTGGCGAAGATCGTCTCGGTGCTGCGTCAGGAGAACCATTTCGTCACTCGGCTCACCGTTCGCCAGCTCGTCGGGTTCGGTCGCTTCCCGCATTCGCGGGGGCGGTTGACCCGGGCGGATGAGGAGATCGTGAGCCGCGCCATCGACTTCCTCGATCTCGGCGAACTCGAGAGCCGCTATCTCGACGAGCTCTCGGGTGGGCAGCGTCAGCGCGCCTACGTCGCGATGGTGCTGGCGCAGGACACCGAGTTCGTGCTGCTCGACGAGCCGCTCAACAACCTCGATATGAAGCACGCGGTGCAGATGATGCAGCACCTGCGGCGTGCATCCGACGAGCTCGGGCGAACGATCGTCATCGTGCTGCATGACATCAACTTCGCGGGGCACTACGCCGATCACATCTGCGCCATGAAGGACGGCGAGGTGGTGGAGTTCGGGTCGCCTCGCGAGATCATGACCGACGAGGTGCTGACCCGCGTGTTCGACACCGCGGTGCAGGTCGTCGACGGCCCGTCCGGACCCCTCGCGGTGTACTACTGACGATCCTGTGGTGGGGCGGTCGGTGTCGGAGCCGCGTTAGAGTTCGACGCCGTGGTCTTCGTCGTTGACGCCCGCATTCCGCCCACGTCGAGATTCGTATCCGATGAACCAGCCGAGCCACACGATGGCGGCCAGCAGGATGCCGAGCCAGACGTTCTGGAAGATCAGGCCGATCACGACGCCGAGGACGAGCAGCCCTGCGGTCACGGAGAAGCGGAGCGCGTTGCGGGACATGCGTTCAGCCTAGAGTGCCGGGGGCGCCGGAGGGTCAGCGATTCCGATGGTCCTCAGGTGACAGGCGCGGGCCACGCCTCGCCTCGCTGATCCCGCTCGCGAAGATGAGTCTGATCACGCGCTGTCGGTGCCCCATCCACGGGGCGAGAAGCTCGAGCATCCCGTCGTCGTCGGTCCTGTGGCCGGTGAGGGCATGGCCGACCTCGTGGGCCAGGTGGTAGTCGCCGACGCTGACCGCGTCGGGGTCTCCGAGCGCCCGGATCCGCGTCTCGGCAGACGTCCAGACTCCGATGCCCGGCAGGCTCGTGAGCACGCGGTCGCGGTCGTCGCCGGTCTCGGCAGCGAGCAGTGCGCGCGAGACGCTGTCACCTCGTGCCGCCGTGCGGACGATCGTCTTGGACTGCGGAGGCTGAACACCGGCTCGGTGCCATTCCCACGAGGGGATCGCCCGCCACTGGGCTGACGTCGGCGCGGCGTGCATCGGTCGGGGTGTGGGACCGGGGGCGCGCTGCCCATGCTTCGTGACGAGCACGCGCCACGCACGAAACGCCTCGAGACCGGTGACCTTCTGCTCGAGGATCGCGCACGCGAGCGCATCGAAGACCTCGCCGGTCTTCGCCAGACGGATGCCCGGGGTGCGCCGCGCGACCTCTGCGATGAGGGGGTGGTGCGCAGGGACGAATCCCTCCTGATCGTCGTGAGCTCCGCAGAGCATGGGCACGGTGTCGAGGGCCTCATCGGCCCCGGCGCCCCAGGCCGTCGCATGCACGTCGGCACCGACAGAGCGGAGGGCGATGGTCGCAGGGCCGTGAGGGGTGCGCACGGTCCGCCAGATCACGGATCCGTCGAAGACCATCGTCGGGTCACCAGGCCCGCGGCGGAGCATGCCGACCGTGCGACGCAGATCGAGCGGGTGCGCAGGGCGGTAGACGGTCTCGCGCGTGACGGCGGATGCAGACGCTCCGGCGGCTGCGGCATCAGCGGTCAGGGACATGCCCCCACGGTACGCCGCGGTTCTGACACCGGCCTCAGAAGCGGTCGGGCGACGGTGTGCCGTGGCCGTAGCGGATGACGACGTCGGCGTGGCGGTCGAAGCGATAGCCGATACCACGCACGGTGCGCACGATGTCCTCGTAGCGGCCGAGCTTGGCGCGCAGTCGCCGCACGTGCACGTCGATGGTGCGCTCGCCCGGGGTCTCGTCGTCCTGCGCCTGCCACAGGGCCGACACCAATTCGCTGCGTTCGATCGTGCGCCCTTCGCGAAGCACGAGGTACTGCAGCAGTTCGAACTCCTTGTAGGTGAAGGCCGCTGACTCGCCGTCGATCAGCACGCGCTTGCGGGAGATGTCGACGACGACGCCGCCTTCTTCGTCGACCGTCTCCTCCTCTGCCGCCGCCTTGGTGCGGGCGATGGCTCCGGGCTCCTGCAGTGCGAGGCGCACGACGTCGAGATCGCGTCCGCCCGAGCCATGAGGTGCGAGGGCGACCGTCGCGTGGGTCTCGGCGCCGGGAGCGAGCTCGGCGAGAGTGCGACGAAGCGCGTCGACGAGCAGGGGAAGACTCACGCCGGCCTCTGCGGCCTTGATCTCATCGAGACCGACGTAGAGAGCGAAACCTCGCGGAGAGCGCACCGCGGGGAGATCTGCGGCGAGCGGGCCCCCATCGGTCTGCGCCGGAACAGTGCGGACGGTCGTGGCGAGGGAGGGACGCTCGAGAAGAGTGGTGTTCGACATGATGATGAAGTCCTCAGGATGTGAGCCAGTAGAGGCTCGGATGCGTTGCATGAATGACCGGGCGAGCCGGGAGAGCGAGCAGGGGTGGGTGCTCGGAGACCGATCTCGCAGATCGCGAGGGTCAGGTCAGACGGGGTGGCTGTTCGTTCAGCGACACATTCGGCAACACATGCCAACGCGACCGGGCATCATCATCCCGGCAGTCCTGTTCGCCTCCTGGGCGGACAAAGGGCTTGCGTTGGTAGTCATGGGGGGATTATGTCGCAAGAAGTCCGGGCGTGTCAAAACGGTCATTCGTAAAGGATCTGGGCGTAACGTGAGGCAGGTGAGCACTTCATCCTTGGCATCCGGGTTCATCCTCACCGACGAGAGAGACGCCTCGCGGTACACGCTGGTTCGCGACGGGCAGCTCGTCAGTGTGCTCGACTATCGCGACGACGGGAACACGATCGCCCTGACACGGGCCTTCACAGTCCCGACTTTCCGTGGCCACGGTTACGCGGGAGCGGTCGTCGAGGGCGCCGTCGCCGACATCGAAGCGCGCGGAGATCGCAAGGTCGACGCGGTGTGCTGGTATGTCGCTGACTGGTTCGCCGCTCACCCCGATCACGCCGCCCTGTTGCGCTCACGGTGACCCTTCAGACCGTGTGACGCTGTGTTACACGGTGTCGCTCTGCGAGGATGACTGCATGAAACTCGCCGAGGCCCTCACCGCCCGTGCCGATCTGCAGCGCCGGATCGAGCAGCTGCGTGTCCGCATCACGGCGAACGCGCGGTACCAGGAGGGTGAGGAGCCGGCGGAGGATGCCGCTGCTCTGCTCGTGGAAGCGGATGCCGATCTCGCACGGCTGCGCGAGCTGATCCGCCGGATCAACGCGACCAACTCCCGACTCGAGCTGGGCGTCGACGGCACCATGACCGACGCGCTCGCCGCGCGGGATGTGCTTCGGCTCCGGCACTCGCTGCTGGTGGATGCCGCCGCGGCGGCATCCGGCGCATCGACCGTGTTCCGCCAGATGCGATCGGAGCTCCGGCAACTGGCCGCGCTGCCCGTCGCCGATCTGCGGGCACAGGCGGATGCGGCGGCGAAGGAGCTGCGTGAGCTCGACAACCGGATCCAGCAGGCGAACTGGACCCACGAACTGGAGGAATAGAGCGGAAGTCGGTAGTCGCGTCGAGGCGGACACACCCCCAGCCGGAGGGGCAATTCCGGCCCTGTCGGGCGGAGGGCAGCCCAGATTCGCATCGCGCAGCCCCGCACCCCACACAGGTGACCGCGCATGAGCACGGTGCATCACCACGTGTCGATCGGCGCGACGAGGGTGGGTCAGGGGACCTTCCGCTCCTTTCCTCGGTATCTCCTCACCGTTCAGCGGCACGCCTCGGACCGAATGTCGGTGGTGGTTCGTAGCGTGTGAACATGCGAATCCTGCACACCTCCGACTGGCACATCGGCCGCACCTTCCATGGCAACTCGACCATGGACGCGCTGGCCGAGGTGCTCGGGGCGCTCACCGAGCAGGTGCGGGAGAACTCGGTCGACGTCGTCGTGGTGGCCGGTGACGTGTTCGACTCCGCGACGCCTGCCGGTGCCGCCTACACGCTTCTCGGCGATGCGCTGGTCGCCCTGCACGAGACCGGCGCTCGCGTGATCGTCACCAGCGGCAACCACGACTCTGCCGCCCGTCTGGGATTCCAGGCGCGCCTGCTGCGCGACGGCATCCACGTGCTCACCGATCCGCTCGCGATCGGTGAGCCGGTCACCGTGACCGACGAAGACGGGCCTGTGCAGTTCTTCGGCATCCCGTATCTCGAGCCGGCCATCGTGAGGCAGCATTGGGGCGATGCCGAGCTGCGCACGCAGGCACAGACGCTCGCGCACGCCATGGACATCGTCCGCGGGGCACTTCAGCAGAACCCCGGTCGTTCCGTGGCGATCGCGCACTGCTTCGCGGCGGGGGTCGACCCCACGGCCGGGCTGGAGCGCGAGGTGCGTCAGGGAGGACTCGACGTCGTGCCTCTCGCGGTGTTCGACGGCCCTGATTACGTCGCGCTCGGACACATTCACGGTCGCCAGCAGATCAGTGAACGGGTGCGGTACTCGGGGGCCCCTCTGCACTACAGCTTCGGCGAACAGGACAAGCCGCGGGGCTCGTGGCTGGTCGACCTCGATGCGACGGGTCTGACATCGGTCGAATGGCTGGATCTGCCCGTGCCGCGCAGACTCGTGACGATCACCGGACCCCTCGACGAGATCCTGTCCGCAGAGAACGTCGTAGCGCACGCCGACGACTGGGTCTGTGCGATCTACACTGATGCGCTGGCGCAGACCGAGCCGATGCGGCGGCTGCGCGAGCGTTACCCGCACTGCGCCATGGTGCAGCATCAGCCGTCCGAGACGGTGGAGAAGACCGAACGCTCCTACGTCGACCGGCTGCGCGGCGCCGTCACCGACGCGCAGCGTATCGAGGCCTTCCTCGAACACGTCCGCTCGGGGCACGGCGCGAGTGAGCGCGAAGACGAACTGATCCACGAGATCCTCGATGACCGCGTGCGCGCGGAAGCCCTGATCTAGTCCGATGCAGCTGCATCGTCTGGAGGTCGAAGGGTTCGGCCCGTTCCGCGAGCGTCAGGATGTGGATTTCGATGCGTTCGCAGACGACGGCATCTTCCTGATCGCCGGGCGTACCGGTGCCGGTAAGTCGAGCATCCTCGATGCTGTGTGCTTCGCGCTCTACGGTGGTGTTCCCCGGTACGAGGGCGGAGAGAAGCGGGTCCGCAGCGATCACTGCGAACCCGACGATGTGACCGAGGTCCTGGTGGAGTTCAGCACCTCGGCAGGTCGGTACCGGGTCACGCGTTCTCCCGAATACGAGCGGCCGAAGAAGCGCGGGGGAGGCATGACGATGCAGCCCGCCGCCGTGCAGCTCGACACACTCGTCGGTGGTGAATGGGTGGGGTTGGCCGCGAGAGAGCGCGACGCGGCCCTCGAGCTCGATGACATCCTGCAACTCAGCCGCGAGCAGTTCCTTCAGGTGATCCTGCTCGCGCAGAACCGATTCTCGGAGTTCCTGCTGGCCGGCAGCAAAGACCGGCAGGCACTGCTGCGACGGCTGTTCGGCACCCAGCGGTTCGAAGACGTGCAAGCGCGCTTCGACGAGCGACGCAAGGCCGCTGAGCATGCCCTCGGTGCGCGGCTGGCCACGGTGACCGCGCGCCTCGACGAAGCGCAGCGGCTGGTCGACGGCGCCGACCTCCGGCGCGACAGCGAGGCGCAGGCAGACGAGACGGGTTCGACATACGAAGAGCCTCTCGCGGTGACCACCGACGAGCGCCTCGAGAGTCTGCGGCGTGCGAAGGCTCGTGCCGACTACCGGGCCGAGCGTCGTGCCGCCGAGCGCCTCGACACGGAGAAGCAGTCGGAAGCCGCAGATGCCGCCCTCGCGACCCTGCGCGACGAGCAGCGGGCTCAGATCGAGCGGGATCGGGCGAGAGTGGCGCTCGATCGTCTCGATGCCGAAGGGCCACAGATCGCAGACGCGCGCAGGGAACTGCACGATGCCAGGGCCGCGGAGCTGCTGCGAGCTCCGATCGCCGCAGCGGCGACCGCGGCGTCGGCCCTCGACGCTGCTGCCGACGCCGAGACGCGAGCACGCGCGGCCTGGGAGGCGCGTGAGATCGGCGTGGACGACCTTGTGGATTGGGTCGCCGAGCGCACCAGGCAGACGGGCGCGTGGCAGCGCGCAGCGGAGCTGGAACGGACGGCCTCCGCACTCGATGCCGAGCTCGCCGCAGCCTCTGAGGCAGTCCTGGTGGCCGCAGCGCGCGTCGAGGCGGCAGAGGCCGATCGCGTCGAGCTCCCCGCCCAGCTGGAGACCCTCACGATCGCGCGCGACGCCGCCAGACAGCTCGCCGACCGTGAGGCCGACCTCGCCGCAGCACGAGACGCTGCCGCAGTGCGGCATGCCGCAGCGCTCGAGGCTGTCCGTCTGGAAGCCGCCCGCACCGATGCCGACCGCGCTCTCACCGAGGCGAGCCTCGCGCTGGCCGCCGCCCAGACCGCCCTCGCCCAGCTCAGGCAGCGGCGTCTCGACGGGTTCGCGGGCGAGCTGGCCGGCTCCCTGAACGACGGCGATGCGTGCCCGGTGTGCGGATCGCACGAGCATCCGGCTCCTGCTGTGCACGCCGATCCGGTTTCGGCGGATGACGTGGACGAGGCCGAGTCCGCGCGCGATGACCTCGCGCGACGTGAGCGCGACGCCGCGGAGTCAGTGTCCACGCTTCGCGCCGAACTCGCCGCCGCGATGACCCGCGCAGACGGGAGAGAAGTCGACGAGGCGGTCGCGGAGCTCACCGCAGCCATGACCGCTCATACGGAGAGCACGGAGGCGTCAGCACGACAGGACGTACTCGAACACCAGCGCGACGCTCTGGTCGAACGCATCCGTCGTCTCGATGGCGACCGCGAGCGTGATTCTGCAGCGCTGGCCGCGGCGCGAGAAGCGCACGCGCTCGTGTCCCAGCGGATCGAGGAGGCGCGAAGGGCGATCGCCGACGCGCGGGGACCGTACGACTCCGTGGCCGACAGGCTCGCGGCGACACTCGCCGAGGTCCGCGACGCTGTGGCCCTGGTCGAGGCGGCCGCGGAACGAGAGCGCAGAGCTGCGGCGGCGACAGCTGCGCGGGTCGAGCGGGATGCGGCTCTCGAGGCATCCGAGTTCGACGGAGTCGCTGCGGTCGAGTCCGCGCTGCGCTCCACCCCCGCGCAGACGGCGCTCGAGAGCCGCATCACGGCGCACACGGTCGAGAAGGAGACGGAGCGTGCGATCCTCCTCCCGCTGGAGCTCCGCACACTTCCGGAGGAGACGATCGATCTCGGCCCCGCTGAGCTGACGTCGCTCACAGCGCGGCAGCGCTGGTCCGCGGCGGTCGATGAAGCAGGGCGTGCGACGGGTGTCGCCGAGCAGCTCAGCGCGATCATCGAGGCCGCGGCCGCAGAGCATGCCCGCACCGCAGCCGAAGCCGCCGACTACGAAGTGCTCCGCGGCCTCGCCGACACGATCGCAGGACGCGGGGCGAACACCCGCAAGATGACACTCGAGACATTCGTGCTGGCAGCCGAGCTCGAAGAGATCGTCGATGCGGCGAACCGTCGACTCGGAGACATGTCGACAGGGCGTTACCAACTGCGCCACTCCGACGCGCTCGCCGCTCGCGGAGCAGCGTCGGGCCTGGGCATCGTCGTGTTCGACGCGTTCACCGGGCAGACGCGTCCCGCGCAGTCGCTATCAGGCGGAGAGACCTTTCTGAGCTCTCTCGCCCTGGCGCTGGGACTCGCCGAGGTCGTCACAGCGCGCGCCGGCGGCATCCGGCTCGACACCCTCTTCATCGATGAGGGGTTCGGTTCGCTCGACGGCGACACCCTCGACGTCGCGATGCGCACACTCGACGAGCTCAGACAGGGAGGCCGCACCGTGGGTGTGATCAGTCACGTCGAGGCGATGCAGGAGCAGATCCCGGCTCAGCTGCGAGTGCGTGCGACGTCGGAGGGGCCGAGCGTCATCGAAGCGCGCTGATCCTCCGACCGTATCCTCCCCGTCCGTCGCCGACATCGCGGGGTCGGACTTCGACCGGTCTCAGACGCCGTACTCTCGGCGGATCACTTCTCGCAGCTGCACGCTGCAGCGTGCGATCGCCTCGCGGAAGTCGACGAGCGCGCCGTCTTCTGCCCGGTCCGAGATCGCGCGGAACGCACGGATCGGAACCCCGAACTGCTCGGCCACCCAGATGTAGGCGTAGGTCTCCATGTCGACCAGCCCTGCGCCGGACGGTCGGATGACGGCGGTGATCCCGGCATCGCCGACGAAGCTGTCACCGGTGGCGATCAGCACGCCCTCGCGGCCCGTGGAGACGCGTGCGGGCAGCGAGACGTGCTGCCCGGCGACCCCGTCGAGATCGAACACGTCATGCTGCAGCGCGCTGCCGATCTCGTGCACCGTCGCTTCGAGTGCGGGGTCGATGCCGCCCGCGGTCCCGACGACCACGACCTCGGAATACTCCTGGGCATCGAGCGCGCGGGTCAGGGCGAACACCGCCTGCATCTTGCCTTCGCCGGTGACGAGCTGGTCGAATCCCTCGAGCTCCTCCGGGAACGCTGCGAGTTCGGAGGCCATGGCTGCGACGAGAAGTTTCACCCAGCCATCCTGCCAGGTGGAACGGGTGTGGCGAAGTCGCGCGCGTGCGGTCGACGTCATCTCGATGTAACACTGGGGGAGGATACTGACGTCGGGTAGACCGGAGGAAGAAATGACACTGCAGCAGCAGATCTCTGAAGCACTCGGTGTGAAGCCCGAGATCGACCCCGCAGTCGAGGTGGAGAACCGCGTGGGCTTTCTCGTCGACTACCTGCGCGCCACCGGCACGAAGGGCTTCGTCCTCGGCATCTCCGGCGGCCAGGACTCGACCCTCGCCGGTCGTCTGGCGCAGCTCGCGGTCGAGCGCGTGCGCGCCGAAGGCGGAGAGGCGAAGTTCCTCGCGGTGCGGCTGCCCTATCGGGTGCAGAAGGATGCCGCGGATGCCGAGGCCGCGCTCGAGTTCATCGCGCCGGACGCCTCAGTCGAGGTCAACATCCAGAACGGTGTCGACGGTGTCGAAGAGGACATCGAATTCGCCGTCACGAGCGACGTCAGCGACTTCAACCGTGGCAACATCAAGGCGCGCGTGCGCATGGTGACGCAGTATGCACTGGCGGGTCACGACGGACTGCTCGTCATCGGCACCGACCACGCGGCCGAGGCCGTGACCGGCTTCTACACGAAGTTCGGCGACGGAGCGGCCGACATCCTGCCCCTGTCAGGTCTCAGCAAGCGACAGGGGCGCTCCTTGCTCCTGCTGCTCGGAGCGCCCGATCGTCTGGCCTATAAGGTGCCGACCGCCGACCTCCTCGACGGCCAGCCCGGCCGCGCGGATGAGGACGAACTCGGACTCACCTACGAGCAGATCGACGACTTCCTCGAAGGGCGTGAGGTCGACCCCGACGTCGCGGGTCGCATCGAATCCCGCTATCTCGCCACACAGCACAAGCGCAATCTCCCGGTGACCCCCGACGATACCTGGTGGCGCTGACCGCGGCTTCGGGCCCGTGTCGGATGCCGCGGCTAGTGTCGAAGCATCCGAGAGAACGGGAGCATCGTGCGGATCGACACTCAGGCGCAGCGCGTCATCTGGAGCGCGAGCGACCTCAAGGCGGCCGCCGAATGCGAGTTCGCGTGGTGCCGGGCGATCGACGCCAAGCTCGGCCGCGTGCCGGCCGTCGAAGAGCCTGAAGACGCGACACTGGCGCGCGCTGCGCTGCTCGGCGACGTCCACGAGCAGAACGTCCTCGCGCGGTACATCGACGAGCTCGGCGACGATCGGGTGCACCGCATCGAGAAGGTCTCGTCGGTCGACGCCGAGGCTCTCGCTGCAGCTGTCGACGAGACGGTTGGGGCGCTCGGGTCCGACGCCGTCGTCGTTTTCCAAGCTGCGTTCGCGACCCCCGAGTTCGTCGGATTCGCCGACTTCCTCAAGCGCGACGACGACGGGCGTTGGCGGGTGCAGGATTCCAAGCTCGCCCGCAAGGCCAGGGTCACCGCGCTCATGCAGCTTGCGGCATACGTCGACCAGCTCGACCGGCTCGGAATCCCTCGGTCCGACGAGGTCGACCTCCTGCTCGGCGACGGGTCGACCAGCACGCACGCCGTAGACGATCTGCTTCCCCTGTTCCAGGTGCGGCGGGCGCGGCTGCGCGCGCTGATCGCCGACCGCATGATCGACGACCCGTCCGCCGACGCGGCGCTAGCGTGGGGCGACGACCGGGGCGATCTCGAGATCGTCGCGTGCGGGCGCTGTGCAACCTGCGAAGAGCAGGTGATCGCGCATCGCGACCTGCTGATGGTCGCGCGGATGCGGCCGGTCCAGCGCGCGCGGCTGCGTATGGCCGGTATCGAGACGATCGACGCGCTGGCTGCGGCGAACGATGTTCCCGACGGCATGAACACCGACACATTCGAGACGCTGCGCGCGCAGGCGCAGCTGCAGTTGAGGGCGGATGCAGAGGGCGTTCCGACCTATGACGTGCACTACGCGGCGGCGATCCACACGCTGCCGGTGCCGAGCCACGGCGACATCTTCTTCGACTTCGAGGGCGACCCGCTCTACACCGAACCCGCGGCGAACGGCGAGGCTCATTGGGGCATCGACTACCTCTTCGGATGGGTCGACAACGCAGACCAGTACTCGGCCTTGTGGGCCCATGACTTCGCCGCGGAGCGTGAGGCTTTCGAACGATTCCTCGACTTCGTGAAGGTGCGACGGACAGCGCATCCGGGCATGCACATCTACCACTACGCCCCCTACGAGACCTCGCACCTGGTTGCCATGGCGGCGCGACACGGCGTGCGCGAGGGGGAGGTCGACCGGCTGCTGCGCGAGGGGGTGTTCGTCGACCTCTATCCACTGGTGCTGCGCACCGTGCGGGTGGGATCCAGGTCGTATTCGATCAAGAAGCTCGAGCCTCTGTACATGGGCGAAGAAGTGCGCACGAGCGACGTTCAGAAGGGCGACGACTCGATCGTGCAGTACGTCGCGGCGCGTGAGTTCGCCGCCGCGGGGGAGCAGACGGAGGCCGAGGCGGTCTACGCCGACCTTGCCGACTACAACCGGTATGACTGCGTGTCGACCAGACGCCTGCGCAACTGGCTGATCGAGATCGCGAAGAAGGAGGGGGTGAACCCCGCGCCGCCCGATGAGGCCGACGAGGTGATCTACGAGCCCTCTCCGCGGTCGGTGGCCCTGCTCGCCGACGCCGAGCGCGCGGTCGCGGCGGGCGAAGACGGGCAGGTGCATCGCATCGCGGCCGCCGCGATCGACTACTTCCCGCGCGAGGCGAAGAGCTTCTGGGTCTCGCATTTCCAGCGGCTCCGTGAGCCCGTCACGATGTGGGACGGTACTCGAGACGTGGTGCGGATCGACCGCAGCACGTCGATCGTGCAGCGGGACTGGAGCATCGCAGAGGGGCGTCGGGTGATGTCGCGCGACATCGAGATCCGCGGCGAGGTGTCGCCGGGCACCACCCTCGGTGCCGGGGCCCAGCCGTTCGCGCTCTATCCCGTACCCGCGCCCTTCGACACCGAGGTCCCGTCTCGCGCCGTGCACGTCCCGCACACGGTCACGGTCACCGAGGTGCTCGATGACGGCTACCTGATCGCCGAGACGGCGATCCAGGGGCAGACCTGGGATGAGCTGCCGCTCGCTCTGACTCCGGCTGCTCCGCCGCGCGTGGTCGCGTTGCAGGGCGCGATCGACGAGTGGGCCGATACCGTGCACGCTGCGGCACCGGCGTTCCCGCGCGACGCGGCGACCGACATCCTGCGTCGGATTCCGCCGCGCACGATCTCGGGAGATGCGCTGCCGGCGAGTGGTGTCGACACGATCGACGCGATCGTTCGCGGCGTCCTCGATCTCGACCGCAGCTATCTCGCCGTGCAGGGCCCTCCGGGCACGGGCAAGACGTATACCGGCTCACAGGTGATCGCGCGCCTCGTCAGAGACCACGGCTTCACCGTCGGAGTGGTCGCGCAGTCGCACGCGATCATCGAGAACCTGCTCGAGCGGGTCGTGGCCGACGGTGTTCCTGCCGCGCAGGTCGCGAAGGCGCCGAAGGATCCCTCGGCTGACCCGTCCTACACGGTGATCCCGAAGAACGGCATGGCGTCGTTCCTCGGCGAGCACGCGCAGCACGGCGCGGTCGTCGGAGGCACGGCCTGGGATTTCAGCAACACGTCCCGCGTCGCCCGAGGCGGCCTCGATCTGCTCGTGGTCGATGAAGCGGGTCAGTTCTCCCTCGCGTCGACGATCGCGGTCGCCGCGGGGGCACAGCGGCTGCTGCTCCTCGGAGACCCGCAGCAACTTCCTCAGGTCAGCCAGGGCGCACACCCCGAGCCGGTCGACACGTCGGCGCTCGGATGGGTCATGGACGGCGATGCCGTCGTCGGGCCCGACTACGGCTACTTCCTGGCGAGGTCGTGGCGCATGCATCCGTTCGTGGCGGCTCCCGTGTCGAAGCTCGCCTACGCGGGGCAGCTCGCCTCGGCGCCGGGCACGGAGCGGAGATCGCTCGAGGGGATCGACCCCGGGCTGCACATCGTCCCGCTGAGGCATCGCGGAAACGCCACGCAGTCACCCGAAGAGGCGGCACAGGTCGTGGCGCTGGTGAGAGATCTCCTCGGCCGCACGTTCACGGACAATGACGACGATGCCACGACCAGGCCCCTCGCTCAGAAGGACATCATCGTGGTCGCGCCGTACAACGCGCAGCGTCAGCTGGTTCTCGACGCGCTCGCGACGGCAGGCTATCCCGATGTGCCGGTCGGTACGGTCGACAATTTCCAGGGCAAGGAGGCGGTGGTCTCGATCACGTCGCTCGCCGCATCGAGCGGTCGCGATGCCCCTCGCGGTCCCGAGTTCCTCCTGCTGCAGAACCGACTCAACGTGGCGATCTCGCGGGCTCAGGTCGCGGCGTACCTGATCCACTCCCCGGCACTGCTCGACGATCTCCCGCGCACTCCGGAGGGAGTCGCTCGGATGAGCGCCTTCGCCCGTCTCGTCGGCGCGGCAGACTGACGCAGCCGTGACGCGGCACGTTCCTTCGCGGCATCGTGAGGACGGATGCCACGAGGATTCGCGTCGAGCGGAGTCAGACGGTTCCGTACAGGCGGTCGCCGGCATCGCCGAGGCCGGGCACGATGTAGCCCTTCTCATTCAGGCGCTCATCAAGTGCACCGAGAACGAGCGTGACGTCGCGGTCGCCGACGAGCGCCTCGATCGCGGCGACGCCCTCGGGAGTGCCCAGCAGGCAGATCGCCGTGACGTCCTTGGCCCCGCGGTCGAAGAGGAACTGGATCGCCGCGGCCAGCGAGCCGCCGGTGGCCAGCATCGGGTCGATCGCGAAGCACTGGCGGTCACTCAGATCGTCGGGAAGACGCTCGGCGTAGGTCGTCGGCTCGAACGTCGTCTCGTCACGCACCATGCCGAGGAACCCGACCTCGGCGGTCGGCAGCAGCTTGACGAGCCCCTCGAGCATGCCGAGACCCGCGCGCAGGATGGGCACCACGATCGGGCGCGGTTCCGAGATCTTCACGCCCATGGTCGTCGTCACCGGCGTGGTGATCTCGATCGGGCTCACCTTCACGTTGCGCGTCGCCTCGTACGCGAGCAGAGTCACCAGCTCCTCGGTCAGCTGACGGAAGACCGGAGAAGGTGTGCGGTGGTCGCGCAGGACCGACAGCTTGTGAGTGACGAGAGGGTGGTCGGCGACGTGAACACGCATGGATACAGGCTAATGCGCCGGGAGCCCGCGCACGACATCGGATGCGACGAGGGCGCCCGACGAGGGCGGCCGTCGGTAGGCTCGACGCATGACCACCGCCGACCAGATCGCGATGGCCCGTGCGCTCGAGCTCGCGGCCGAAGCCGCGGCGGCATCCGAGATCCCGGTCGGCGCCGTGGTGCTCGACGCTGAGGGACGAATCGTCGCCGAGGGCCGCAACAACCGCGAAGCGACGCATGATCCGACCGGTCACGCCGAGGTCGAGGCGCTGCGCGCCGCGGCGGCATCCGTCGGCTCATGGAACCTTGACGGGCACACTCTCGTGGTGACGCTCGAGCCCTGCATCATGTGCGCGGGGACGATCCTGCAGGCTCGCATCGGGCGCGTGGTGTTCGGCGCCTGGGACGAGAAGGCGGGCGCCGCAGGATCCATGTACGACGTGCTCCGCGACCGGCGCCTTCCTCATCGGGCAGAGGTCATCGGTGGGGTCGATGCGGACGCCGCCACCGCTCTGTTGCGCGACTTCTTCGAGCAACGACGCTGAGGCCGACGAAGAGCGACCCCGCCTAGTCGGATGACTTGAGCACGAACACGTCGGTCGAGGGCTCGGGGTCGAGCGACGGTCGGTAGACGTCGGGCTCGATGTAGATGACCCGGGCAGTCGGAACGGCCTCGCGGATGCGGGCTTCGATCGCATCGATGTCGACCGCCGCCTCGCGCAGCGGCTTGTCGGCGTTGAGAGCGATCTTCGCCGCGACCATCAGCTCATCGGGTCCGAGGTAGAGAGTCTTCATGTGGATGATCTTCTCGATCTCGTCGCCGGCGTTGATGGCGTCGACGATCCGGTCGTGGTCGGCCGGAGTGGCACCTTCGCCGACGAGCAGGCTCTTGGTCTCAATGCCGAGCACGATCGCGATCAGCACGAGCAGGATGCCGATCATCAGAGTGCCGAGTGCGTCGAAGACCGGGTTTCCGGTGATGACGGTGAGGCCGACGCCGAGCAGCGCGAAGGTGAGTCCGGTCAGCGCCCCGACATCTTCGAGGAGCACGACGGGCAGCTCAGGTGCCTTCGCACGCCGGACGAACGACACCCACGACTGGCCCTTGTCGCGGACGAGGTTGCTCTCCTTGACCGCGGTGCGCAGCGAGAAGGATTCGAGTCCGATCGCGACCACGAGCACGACGAGTGGGAGCCACCACCAGGTCTGATCGAGTTCGTGAGGATGGGTGAGCTTGTCGATCGCTTCATAGATCGCGAACAGGCCACCGACGGAGAAGAGGATGATCGAGACCACGAATGCGTAGACGTAGCGCTCGCGACCGTATCCGAACGGATGGGCGCGGTCGGCCTCGCGCCTCGCCTTCCGGCCGCCCAGCATGAGCAGCAGCTGATTGCCGGAATCGGCGACCGAGTGGATGGCCTCCGCGAGCATCGACGCCGACCCGGAGAGGGCCCAGGCGACGAACTTCGCGAGAGCGATACCCAGGTTCGCCAGGAATGCCGCGATGATCGCCTTGCTGCCGCCCGATGCACTCATGCGACGAGTCTAGATCGGCATGCCCGCTGTCGCCGGGTGCGCCCGCCGTAGGATGACGATATGGCCGATTCTCTCCCCGCTCTCGCTTTTCTCGGTGCCGGCTCGATGGGCGGCGCGATCCTCAGCCGGGTGGTCGCATCCGGCATCCGCGTCGACGGTGGAATCACCGCGACGAACCGCACTCCCGAGAAGGCAGCGGCCCTCGCTGACCTCGCGGGTGTGACGAGCATCGCTCTCTCGGAGCAGCCCGACGGAAACGCGCAGGCGGCCGCGACGGCGCGCATCGTGCTGGTGGGCGTGAAGCCCGCGATGGTGCCCGATCTGCTGCGCGAGATCGCACCGCATCTCGCTGACGACGTGATCGTCGTCAGCCTTGCTGCGGGCGTGACGCTCCAGACCTTCGCCGACAACCTCGGCGCCGACGTCAGGGTCATCCGGTCGATGCCGAACACTCCGTCCACCGTCGGCAAGGGGGTCACGGGTCTCGCTGCCGGGGCGGCGGCATCCGGCGAAGACCTCGCACTCGTCCGCCGACTCTTCGAGACCGTCGGGGCGGTGGTCGAGGTTCCCGAGTCGCAGATCGACGCCCTCTCCACGATCTCGGGATCGGGCCCCGCCTACGTCTTCCTGCTGATCGAGGAGTTCGCGAAAGCGGCTGTGCGCATGGGCTTCGACGAGCCCGAGGCGCGGCTCATGGCCGAGCGCACCTTCATCGGCGCGACGGCTCTGCTCGATGCGTCGGGTGAGCACCCGGCAGAGCTTCGTCGCCGCGTGACCAGTCCGAAGGGCACCACCGAGCGCGCGATCGCCGTGCTGCAGGAAGCCCGGTTCGAGGACGCGTTCACGGCCGGGGCGGAAGCCGCGATCGTGCGCGCCAAGGAGCTCGCTGCGGGGGAGTGACATGCGGCTGCGGTTCTCGGGAGCGATCTGGTTCTGGCGCGGTCCTGCGCCGTTCCATTTCGTCACCGTGCCGCCCGCCGAGAGCGAGATGATCGCCGAGGTCGCGAGCATGGTCACCTACGGGTGGGGCATGATTCCCGCATCCGTCACCATCGGTCGCACCACCGTCACCACCGCGCTCTGGCCGAAGGACGGCGGTTACATCGTCCCCATCAAGAAGGTCCTTCAGAATCGCGAGAGCATCACGATCGACGACATCGTCGACCTGACGCTCGACATCGATGCCTGATGTGCGAGCGGATTCCGCTCAGCGGTCGAGGGCGGCGAACCGCTCGATGTCGCTGTTGGTGCCCGAGACGATGATGAGGTCGTGGTTGGTGACGATCGTGTTCGCCTCGGCGTAGCGGAACGGCTTTCCGGGACTCTTCACGCCGACGACCGTGACCTTGTACTTGCTGCGCACGCCCGACTCGTTCAGGCCGACACCACGGATGAACTTCGGCGGGTACATCTTCGCGAGCACGAAGTCGTCGTCGAAGCGGATGAAGTCGAGCATGCGTCCCGAGACCAGGTGGGCGACGCGTTCGCCTGCCTCGCGCTCGGGGTAGATCACGTGGTTGGCGCCGACGCGGGCGAGGATCTTGCCGTGCGACTGCGAGACGGCCTTGGCCCAGATCTGCGGCACCTTGAGGTCGACGAGGTTCGCCGTGATCAGCACCGATGCTTCGATCGATGACCCGACGGCGACGACGGCGACCTGAAAGTCCTGCGCACCGATCTGGCGAAGCGCGTCGATGTTCTTGGCATCGGCCTGCACCGTGTGAGTGACGCGATCCGACCACTTCTGCACGAGCTCGAGGTTGTCGTCGATCGCGAGCACCTCGCGGTCGAGGCGATCGAGTTCGCCTGCGCAGGCGGCACCGAACCGGCCGAGACCGATGACGAGGACGGGAGCGTCGCCCCGGAGGACTTCAACCAACGATCGGCCTTTCCACGGGCAGTGAGTAGTACTGCGTTCGCGATGTCGCGGCGACGGCCGCGGCGAGAGTCACTGTACCAACGCGCCCCATGAAGATGGTGGTCGCGAGCACGTACGACGCGGAATCGGGGAGTTCCGCGGTGAGGCCGGTCGAGAGACCGACCGTGCCGAATGCCGAGATCACGTCGAAGAGGACGTAGCTGATGTCGGCCTTCGTGATCTGGGAGATGATGATCGTCGAGAGAGCGACGATCGTCGCCCCCAAGCGACGACGCTGAGCGCGACGCGCTGCACGTCACTGGGGATGCGTCGGCCGAAGGCCTCGACCGACTGGCGGCCCTTCGCCTCTGACCACACGGCGATGGCGAGTACGGCGAGCGTCGTGACCTTGATACCGCCGGCTGTCGATGCCGAGCCGCCGCCGACGAACATCAGCATGCTCGCGGCGAGAAGCGACGACCCGTTGAGGTCGTCCATCTCGATGACGTTGAAGCCGCCGGATCTCGTCATGGCGGACAGGAAGAACGCCTGGAAGGTGGTGTCGGCGGCATCCATCGATCCGAACGTCTTCGGATTGTTGTACTCGAGGATCAGGAACACCGCGGCGCCGAGCACGAACAGCAGCACGGTCGTGACGAGCGTCAGCTTGGTGTGCAGCGACCACTTCTTCACGTGCCACACGTGCTTCGCGAGGGTGTAGATCACCGGGAAGCCGATGCTGCCGAGGAAGACTCCGACCATCAGCAGCGACAGCACGAGGTAGTCGTCGGCGAAGACGGCCACCCCGCCGTCGTTGGGCGCGAATCCGGTGTTGGTGAACGCCATCGCGGCGAAGTAGGGCGCTTCCCACAGCGCGGCGATCGGCTCGACGCCGGCCATCACGAGCGCCGGGTAGAGGAGGATCGCGAGGGCGCCTTCGATGATGAGCGCCGAGAGGGCGACGGTCGTGAGCAGCTGGCCGACCTCTCCCAGCCGCACGGTCTGGCTCTCATTGACCACGCCGCCGTGCGCCCGCATGGGGTTCGTGTCACCGGCGGCCATGAGCTTGGCCCGGAGTCCGAGCCGCTTCGAGATGAGCATTCCCATGAGGGAGGCGAGGGTCAGCACGCCGAGGGCGCCGATGTTCACGCCGACGAAGATCAGCACATGCCCGAAGGGCGACCAGTGGTTGGCCATGTCGACGGTCGCGAGACCTGTGACGCAGATGGTGGAGACGGCGGTGAAGAGCGCATCGGCCAGGGGAGTCACGGTCCCGGTGGCAGACGCGATCGGCAGCGACAGCAGCACGGTGAACACGAGGATCAGCAGCGCGAAGATCACGATCGCGAAGCGGGACGGCGACGAGGTGATGAGATGCTTCCCCCACGACGCGGCGCTCTTCAGTCGCTGTCCAGGCGACGACGCCGAAACGAGGCCCGACATCGCATCCCCCTTCACCTAGACCTCCGCGTGAGCGCGGTCGCTCGGACATTCCCGCCGAGCCTTCGTCATGGTACTCCGTGCCGGGGACGACTACCCTGATCTCATGACCGACATCTTCGACGTGATTGCAGACGGCACGAGGCGCGACATCCTCCAGCTCCTGCTGCGCCGCACGTCAGAAGGCGACGCTGGAACGAGTGTCAGCCACATCGTCGCCGATCTCGGCATCAGCCAGCCCACCGTGTCGAAGCATCTGAAGGTGCTGCGCGAGGCCGAGCTCGTGAGCGTGCGAGAAGACGGGCAGCGCCGGTTCTACAGCCTCGCCGTCGAGCCGCTCGGTGCCGTCGACGATTGGCTCGTGCCGTTCCTCATGGACGCGTACGGCGATGACGCGCCGGACATCGACTATCCCGGCATGCCTCTGCCCGACGGCGCCGCCCATGCCGCGGAGGTCGTCGGACGTGCGGCGGCTTCGGCGAAGCACGTCGTGGCGACCGCTCTCAAGCGCCTCGGCGCCTGATCGCCGCACGCACATCGCCCCCGGCGACAGGGGGGCATGTCGTCGGGGGCGAGGCTGCGGGCCCCAGCCCGCGGGGACCCAGATGGTGCCATCGTGGGTCCTGCGCCCAGCGTCCCAGACGATTCTGAGCGGACCCGGCGTGCCGCCTATGACTCCGCTGGGATCCTGCGCGCTTCGGTCATCTTCTTGCGGCCTTCCTTCCGAAGAGCCACGCTCCCCAGCACAGTGAGCCGGCGAGGATCGCGAGGCACCAGCCGATGGCCCACGCCGCGTCGATGCCGACTGGCGCGTCGGTGAGAAGACCTCTGATGCTCTCGACGATCGGAGTGATCGGTTGATTCGCTGCGACCGGCTGCAACCACGCGGGCATGCTGGCCACGGGAACGAACGCGCTCGACAGGTAGGGGAGGAACAAGAGGATGAACCCGTACCCGTTCGCGCCCTCGGGGCTTCCTGCGGCGAGCCCGATCGCCGCGAAGAGGTAGGTGATCGCCAGGATGTAGAGGGCGATCAGCCCGGCCAGTGCCAGCCACTCCGCGAACGAGGCGTCCGGGCGGAAGCCGACCAGGATTCCCACGCCGATGACGATGGTCGTCGCGACGAGGTTGCGCACAAGGCTCGCGACGACATGGCCGGTGAGCACTGCGCTCGCGCGCAGCGGCATCGTGCGGAACCGGTCGATGATGCCGGTGCGCATGTCGTTCGCGACGTAGACCGCGGTCGATGAGGCGCCGAATCCGGCACACGTGAGGATGATCCCGGGCACGACGTAGTCGACGTAGGCGCCCGACGGGTCTATCGCGCCCCCGAAGACCCACGTGAACATGAGCATGAGCATGACGGGCAGGAAGATCGCCATCAGCAGCGATTCGCCGTCGCGCATCGAATGGCGAAGGCTCCGACCGACGAAGATGCTCTCCG
Source organism: Microbacterium sp. AC145 (assembly GCF_979258505.1). NCBI lineage: Bacteria > Bacillati > Actinomycetota > Actinomycetes > Micrococcales > Microbacteriaceae > Microbacterium > Microbacterium sp. AC145. The sequence continues at coordinate 2,385,215 of NZ_OZ409859.1, read as the reverse complement.
CCGTCAGGCCGCGCAGGCGCGGGCGGGGCGAGGGGCGCGGAGCCGGTGCCGCAGCGGACGGGGCGGACAGGATGCTGTTCATGCGTGCTCCTTCGAGGTCTGCGACGCGGTGACGGCGAGGAAGACGTCGTCGAGGGTAGGACGTCGAAGCGACACGACGCCCTCGTCGCCGTCCTGATCGAGCAGATCGAGCGCTCTCCGGAGGCTCGCCACGCTGCCGTCGGTGGGGATCTCGCGCACCAGCTCTCCCTGACCGTCACGCAGTTCGACGGTGTCTCCTCCCACCTTCGCCTTGAGTTCGGCGGGGGTTCCGAGTGCCGCGATCCGTCCGTCGTGCAGGACGGCGATGCGATCGGCGAGCTGGTCAGCCTCCTCGAGGTACTGAGTGGTGAGGAAGACAGTCGTGCCGGCGGAGGCGAGTGTGCGGATCAGATCCCAGAGTTGGCGTCTGCTTCGCGTGTCGAGACCGGTGGTGGGTTCGTCGAGGAACAGCACCTCGGGGGTGACGACGAAACTCAGCGCGAGGTCGAGCCGCCGGCGCATGCCCCCGGAGAAGGTCCGCACGGCTCGACCCGCGGCTTCGGTCAGGTCGAACCGTGCAAGGAGTTCGGCTGCTCTCCGTGCTGAGGCAGCACGGCCGAGGCCTGCGAGTCGAGCGAACATCACCACGTTCTCGCTGCCGGTGAGCGCGTCGTCGACGGCAGCGGCCTGACCTGTGAGGCTGATCCGACGCCGGATCTCCGTCGGCTGTGTCCGAGTGTCGAATCCGGCGATTCGCGCACTGCCGGCATCCGCAGGGATCAACGTCGTGAGGATGTTGATCGTGGTCGTCTTGCCTGCTCCGTTCGGTCCGAGCAACGCGAAGATCTCGCCGCGCGACACGGAGAGATCCAGATCGTGGACGATGAGCTCGTCGCCGAAACTCTTTCGCAGTCCGCGGACTTCGATCGCGTGATCCATCGTGCATTCCTCTCGATTCCATCCAGGTCTGAAAACTGTGTGCGACGTACGCAACTGTGTATGACGGTAACACACTGTTTATGTACTACACAGAAGTAGACTGACCGGATGACCGAGAACGAACCCCCGGAACTGCCTCGAGGTATTGCTCTCGCGTGGGGAGTCGCGGCGAATCCGCAGCGCGGACCGAAGCGCGAGATGAGCGTCGAGCGGATCGTGGACGCTGCTGTGGAGCTGGCCGATGCCGACGGGATCGGTGCGGTGTCGATGGCGGCCGTGGCATCGTCGCTCGGATTCACCCCGATGTCTCTGTATCGGTATGTGAGCGCCAAGGACGACCTGCTGCTGTTGATGCAGGAGCAGGCCACCGGGGTGCCCCCGGACTCCGTCCGCGAGATCACGGACTGGCGTGAGCGCCTTCTCGCGCTGTACCGGGAGCAGGTCCTGCTCTACCAGCGACACCCGTGGATGCTCTCGCTGCCGATCAACGGCTCTCCGATCACTCCGAACAGCTCCGCGTGGCTGGATGCGAGCCTCGAGGCTCTCGAAGCGACCCCGCTCTCGGCCGAGGAGCGGATGGCGGTGGCGCTCGCCGTCACCGGAGACGCGCGGTGGTGCGGCATCGTGCAGGCCGGGTACACCGAGCAGTCCCGAGGGAGCGGACTCAGTCCCGACGAGGTCGCGGTGCGGGAGTCGGAACTCTACGATCGCGTGATCACGGAGGACGAGTTTCCTGCGCTTCGACGTGCGATCGACGACGGCGTGTTCACGTCGCCCGAGGATCCCTTCCGGTTCGCCCTCGAGCGTGTCTTCGACGGCGTCGCCACGTACATCGAGTCCCTCGAGCGCGGAGCCGTCCACGAGGCGTCTACCGAATGGATCGCGCTCGACCCGGCGGAGGCGGCCGGCGATCGGCGCCTCAAAGAGGCCCGGAAGGCCGTCCGCGACGCGGAGAAGGTGCTGCGAGCGGCGCGTCGACTCGAACGGCAGGCTCTGCGCGAGGCGCGCGAGCGGTCGGCGAGAGCGAGGAAATCGGACTGACTGCGGGGCGTCCCGAGTGCGCGCGCATCGAGGGCGTTGCGGTGTCACGGCTCTCAACCGTGGAAGCCTCACTGATCACACGGGCCACATGGGTTTACAGGCGTCCCAGATTCCCCATAGAGTGTGCTCAAATCGAGAAAGGGGTACGTGGGATGCCCGAGGTTCCAGATGTCCGGTTCCTTACGGTGGCTGAGGTCGCCGAACTCATGCGCGTGTCGAAGATGACGGTGTATCGCATGGTGCATGCCGGCGAGTTGCCCGCCATCCGCTTCGGCCGCAGCTTCCGCGTGCCGGAGTCCGCTGTCGCGGAGGCGCTGCAGAGGCCCATAGCCGACGTCGGCTAGCCGATCCGAGCGAGTGCTTCGCCCCGTCGCAGACATGGTGACAGCGAGGCCCGTTCGATTTGCTAGACTGATCCGAGGCATTTTCCGTGCCCGTACCCGGGTGTCCGTCACCGTGCGACGCCCAGCCACTGACTTAGTGAGGTTTCCGTGGGTTCTGTCATCAAGAAGCGCCGCAAGCGCATGGCGAAGAAGAAGCACCGCAAGCTGCTTCGTAAGACTCGCCACCAGCGTCGCAACAAGAAGTAAGCGACCAGACACGAGCGCCTGTCTCCGGACGGGCGCTTTGTGTCTCTACCCCGGTTTCCCACTCGTCGCAGGAGCATGCCATGAAGTCGATCACCGTCACCGAGCTCGCAGAGCGCTCGAACACCCCGCTCATCGACGTCCGCGAGGTGGACGAGTTCGCTGCAGGGCACGTTCCGGGTGCGGTCAACATCCCGATGTCCGTGATCGGCAACCGGCTCGACGAGCTGCCCGCCGAGTCCTTCGACGTCATCTGCCAGGCAGGCGGACGATCGGCGCGGGTCGTCGAGGCGCTCGAGGGCCGCGGCTACGACGCGACCAACGTCGAGGGCGGCACCGGCGAGTGGATCGCTCAGGGCCGCGCTGTCGAGGTGCCGTCGGCGTGACCACGCTGACGCTCATCGGCAAGCCCGACTGCCATCTCTGCGATGTCGCATCCGACATCATCGATGCGGTGGTGGCCGAGCTCCCGGATGCAGCAGCGGAGCGCATCGAAGTCGTCGAGGCGTCGATCAATGACGACCCCGCGCTCTACGAGCTGTGGTGGGAGAAGATCCCCGTCGTCCTCATCGACGGAGAGCTGCATGCCCATTGGCGCCTGTCGGCCGACCGGCTGCGTGAAGCGCTCGAAGAGGCCGTCCAGGAGGACGCGCTGAGGAAGGATTCGCGATGATCCGTCACGTCGTCACCTGGAAGCTCGCCGCGGAAGACGCCGATGAGCGCGCGGAGCAGGCAGCGGAGGTCGCCCGCAGGCTGAACGCCCTCGACGGAGTCGTGCCGCAGCTGCGCTCCATTTCGGCAGGCGCGAACAGCGCATACCCCGACACGAACTGGGATGTCACGCTCGTCGCGGACTTCGACTCCGTCGCCGCGCTCGAGGAGTACCAGGTGCATCCGGCCCACGAAGAGGTCGTCGCCTATGTGCGGTCCGTCGTCGCATCGCGTGTGGCCGTCGACTTCGAGGTCTGAGCCGCTGATCCTCGTCCGGAACCCTGATGGGATGAGGGCCGGGAGACGGCGTGGGTGAGATCACCTGGCGCGATGCGACCGTCGCGTGGGCGCATCCTTCCGAACCAGACGGGTTCACCGAGCTCGATCTCGCGGCGATGGGCCAGCCGCAGGTCGACCGATATCACCAGCTCGACGGGCCCCGTGCTCAGGCTTTCCTCGCGGGCAGGGCTCTGATCCGCGACCGGGTCCGTCGGCTCACCGGCGTCGACGAGGTCATCCTCGACAGCCGGTGTGACCGGTGCGGGGCTCCGCACGGCCGACCGACGACCGCCGGGGTCTCGATGAGTGTGAGCCACTCCGACGACCTCGTCGTGGTCGCGGTGCGGCTGGGGCCGGGAACGGTCGGCGTCGACGTCGAACCAGTGGCCTCGTCCGCCCGGGTCGCCGAGGTGGCAGCGCTCTTCGCGAACGGGCTCGCGCCGGATCTCGCAGGATGGACCCGCATCGAGGCGGCTCTCAAGGCGGATGGGCGAGGCTTCGCGGTCGACCCGGATGCCGTGGTGCTGCATCCGCCCTCGCCGGATTCCGATTCGCCCGTGTGGTCAGCAGTTCTCCCCGAACGGGCTTCCGCGATCGACGTCGTCACTCTCGTCGGTCCGCCAGGTCACGTGCTGAGCATCGCGATCGGCTGAGCGGCACCGCAGGAATCCCGATCTGACGCCGTCGCCTTCAGATAGTGCGGGGGAGCGCGGGCAGCGGGCGCTCGTCGATCCAGGCGCGCACGAGCGCCCGTGCCGGGCCGCCGGCCGCCTCGTCGACCACGCCGAGGAAGTCATCGCTCGTCACGGCGAGCCCCGCGAAGCGGCGGGTCCATTCGCGCACGAGCGTGAAGAAGACCGCGTCGCCGATCGTCAGCCGCAATGCGTGGAGCGCGAGGGCACCGCGCTTGTAGACGCGATCGTCGAACATGTCGTTCGGGCCCGGGTCTGAGAGCACGAGGTCGTGAGGGAGCGTGCGCAGGTGAGCGTGATGAGCCTGGGCCTTCGCCTGCGCCGTCGGCCCGCCGGACGCCTCGGACCACAGCCACTCCGCGTAGCAGGCGAATCCCTCGTTCAGCCAGATGTCCTGCCAGCTCGCGACGCCCACGCTGTTGCCGAACCACTGGTGCGCGAGCTCATGGGCGATCAGGCGGTCGCTGCCGCCGATCCCGTCGACGTGATTGGCTCCGAAGATCGCCATGCCCTGCGCCTCGAGCGGGATCTCGAGGACGTCGGGAGTGATCACGACCTTGTAGGACTCGTAGGGGTAGGGGCCGAACGCCGCCACGAACGTCGTCATCATCTCGGGCAGCGCGGCGAAGTCCGCGCGCACGCGTGACGCGAGCGCCCGGGGGTGGAAGAGACGACCGGGAGTCCCGTCGAGGTCGACCCTGTCGTCGTCGTACTGGCCGATCTGCACCGTCATCAGATATGTCGCTGTCGGCACCGGCTGATCGAAGGTCCAGCGCGTGCGACCGCGCTGCGTCGACCGCGTGGCGGCGCCGCCGCTGACGACCGTGTATTCGGGATCGGCGGTGAACTCCAGACGGTAGGTCGCCTTGTCGGACGGGACATCGTTGCAGGGGAACCAGGTCGGGGCGCCCGTCGGCTGCGACGCGACCAGCACGCCGTCTTCGAGTTCTTCCCATCCGAGGAGTCCCCACCGGGTGCGGCGGGGCGAGGGGGCGCCCGAATAGTCGACCGTGACGGTGAGTTCCTGTCCGCTCTGCCGTTCGCCGCCGAAGAGCACCTTGAGGCGCCGCTCGTCCTGCCGGAACGATGCTGACCGATCACCGCTCACCCGCACCTTCGTGGCCTTGAGGCCGACGAGGTCGAGGGAGATGTGCTTGGCCGACTCCTGCATCCGCAGAGTGATCGTCGCGGTGCCCGCGAGGCGGTTCGTGGTCACCCGGTAGTCGATGACGAGGTCGTAGTGCAGCACCCCGTAGCGTCGATCGCCGCTGTGCGGGGTGTAGGGGTCGACGGTCATGAGTTCGAGGCCTGGTACGAGCGCACCTTGACCGCGCGCCACGGGCCGATGGGGTTGCCGCTCCACCGGCTGCCGACGGGCACGAACTCACCGCGCATCACGAGCGACGCGGGCCCGACCGTGGCATCCGCCCCGATGGTCGCTGCGGGCAGGATCACGCTGTGCGGACCGAGGGTCGCACCGTTCTCGAGGGTCACTGCGTCGATGCTCATCACTCGATCATGGAACAGATGCGTCTGAACCACACATCCGCGGTTCACCGTGGCGCCGTCTCCGAGCGTGACCAGGTCGGGCTCGGGCAGCCAGTAGCTGTCGGTCCAGACGCCTCGACCGATCTTCGCGCCCAGTGTGCGCAACCAGATGGCGAGTGCGGGAGTGCCGGATGCGGAGTTGGCGAACCAGGGCGCGGCGACCATCTCGGTGAACGTGTCAGACACCTCCGTGCGCCAGACGAAGCTCGACCAGAGGGGGTGTTCGCCCGCCCGGATCGGACCCACGATCAGCCACTTGGCGGCGGTGGTGATCAGGGCGGCGAACGCACCCGCCGCGAGCATCACGGCGCTCGAGACGATGACTGCCCATCCGAGCCCCCAGGCCTCGACCACAGCCGCGAGCGTGAGCATCACCGCGAGTCCGATCGTGCAGGTCACGAACACCGGGATGATGCGGCACAGCTCCCACAGGGCTCGCGCGAGGCGGAGTCCTGCGCGTGGCCGGTACGTGCGCTCGAGATCGGAGTCGTTGACGACTCGGCGAAGCCGCGCCGCGGGTGAGCCCAGCCACGACGAGCCCGCCTTCGCCTTCGGGGGAGCGACCGACAACACGGCGACCAGTCCGTCGCGCGGCACATTGTGCCCGCCCGCGGCCATGCCGGAGTTGCCGAGAAAAGCGCGCTTGCCGATGCGCGCGGTGCCCAGTCGCATCCATCCGCCCTGCAGTTCGTACGTCGCGACCATGGTGTCGTCTGCGAGAAACGCTCCGTCGGCGATGGTCGTGAGCTTGGGGATGAGCAGCACGGTCGACGCCTCGACGTCGCGGCCGACGTCGGCGCCGAGAGCGCGCAGCCAGAGCGGGGTCGCGATGCTCGAATACAGCGGGAAGAGGAAGGTGCGGGCCGAGTCGAGCAGGAGCTCGGTCGTCCACGCCTGCCACGCGATCCGCGAGCGCACGGGGTAGACGCCCTCGGCGAGACCCGCTCCGAGAACCCGCACGAGAATCAGCACGAGACCGGCGAAGACGAATCCGGAGAGCAGCACGGCCGGGACCAGCAGCGCCAGGATGCTCGGAACAGCGGCGATCAGGGAGTCGGCCCCGCGCATGCCCAGTGCGAGCACCCAGGCCCCGGCGGCGAGCGAGACGATGGGGAGGACGCCGAGGGACGCCGACGACGCGGCATACGCCCACAGCCACCGGGTGCGGCTCGGCGGGCGTCCGTCGGCGAACGGCCGGGAGACTCCGCCGACGCGCGCCGCCGGCGACCCGGCCCAGCGCTGCCCGGATCGGACCCGCCCGAACACGGCCGAGCCGGGCGCGATCTCGGCACCACGGCCGATCTTCGTCCCGGGCGCGAGGGTGCTGCGCGCGCCGATCGTCGCATCGGCCCCGATGCGGATGCCGCCGATGCGCACGGTGTCGCCGTCGATCCAGTAGCCGGTGAGGTCGACCTCCGGCTCGATCGATGCGCCGGAGCCGATGTCGAGCATCCCCGTGATCGGCGGGACCGTGTGCAGATCGACGTCTTTGTGGATGCGGGCACCGAGCGCCCGTGCGTAGTAGACCACCCAGGGTGCTCCGGCGAGCCCCACCGGGTCGACCTGCTGGGCGATCTGCTCGGCCAGCCAGAGGCGCAGGTGCACGCCGCCGCCGCGCGGATAGTCGCCCGGGCGGAGTCCGGCGAGCAGCAGGCGCGCGGCGACCGCGGCGATCGTCATCTTGCCGAGAGGGGTGACGAAGATCAGCAGGCCGACGATGATCGTCCACACCGGAACGTCGGGCAGGAACTCGAAGCCCGGAGTCAGTCGCAGGATCCAGCTCGCGGTGAGCAGGAACAGCAGCCATCGGATGCCGGTGAACACGAACAGGGGAAGGCCCGCGATCGTCTGCACCCACTGCATCCGTCGAGGGGTCGGGACCGGCTGGCTGAAGACCCGTTCCTCGGCGTCTTCGTCATCGGCCTCGTCGTCGACGGCATCCGACATCTGTCGCAGGCGCGGCAGGTCGTAGACATCGGTCATCGTGAACTCGGGTGCGCGGGTGCGCAGGCGAGAGACCAGCTGGGCGGCCGCAAGCGACCCGCCGCCGAGCTGGAAGAAGTCGGCGTCCTCGTCGCCCGGGCGCACGCCGAGTACGGCGAACCACTGCTCTGCGAGCCAGGCTGCCGTGCCCGACAGGGATGAATCGTTCGCGTCGCCGGAATCGAGCGGCCAGGGGAGCGCCGCCTTGTCGACCTTCCCGGACGTGCGGACGGGCAGGTCGTCGACGGTCGCGAGCAACGGGATCAGGGGCGCGGGAAGAGTCTCCGAGAGCTCGCCGCGCGCGATCTGCCGGTCGAAGCCCTCGTCGGGGACGACATAGCCGACGAGTATGGGCATGCCCGTCTCGGTCTTCTGCACCACCACGGTCGCCGCCGAGACCGAGGTCAGCGCCTGCAACGCCGCTTCGACCTCGCCGAGCTCGATACGGCGTCCGCCGATCTTGACCTGATCATCGGCGCGCCCCTGGAAGATCAGCCCCTCGGACTCGACGCGCACGACGTCGCCGGAGCGGTATGCCCGGTCCCAGCCGAGGGTGGGCATCGGCGCGTACTTCTCGGAGTCCTTCGCGGGGTCGAGGTATCGGGCGAGTCCGACGCCGCCGATGATCAGCTCGCCGGTCTCGCCCTCGGCGACGCGCTGCCCGTCAGGGGCGACCACGGCGAGCGACCACCCGTCTAGCGGAAGACCGATGCGCACGGGACCGGTGCCGTCCATCAACGACGCGCAGGCGACGACCGTGGCCTCGGTCGGGCCATAGGTGTTCCACACCTCGCGTCCGTCGGAGGCCAGTCGGGCGACCAGCTCGGGTGGGCAGGCCTCGCCGCCGAAGATCAGCAGACGCACGTTCTCGATCGCATCCTGCGGCCAGAGCGCGGCGAGGGTGGGCACCGTCGACACGACGGTGAGCCCGTGGCCGAGCAGCCAGGGGCCGAGGTCTTCTCCCGACCGCACGAGCGCTCGAGGTGCGGGCACCAGGCACGCGCCGTGCCCCCACGCCAGCCACATCTCCTCGCACGACGCGTCGAAGGCGACGGAGAGTCCTGCGAGCACGCGATCGCCGGGGCCCAACGGTGCGTCCTGCAGGAACAGACGCGCCTCGGCGTCGACGAAGGCCGCGGCCGAGCGGTGCGAGACGGCGACGCCCTTGGGCACCCCGGTCGAGCCGGACGTGAAGATGATCCACGCGTCGTCCTCGGTCGTCGGAGGTGCGACGACCGGGATCGCGGAGGTGCTCGGATGCGGTGCCTCGCTGCCGAAGAGGCCGGCCGCATCAGCGGCACCTGTGGGCAGGTATCCGGCATCGGTGATCGTGCCGGCGATGCGCGCCTCGTGGAAGACGAGGTCCGCGCGCTCCTGAGGATCGTCGGCGTCGACGGGGACGTACGCTGCGCCGGCCGCCATGGTTCCGAGGATCGCGATGTACAGCTCGCGGCGCCCGGATGTCATTCGGATGCCGACGCGGTCGCCGTGGCGCACACCTCTGTCACGAAGCAGAGCGGCTGTACGCCAGACGTGCGCGAGCAGCTCGGCGTAGCTGAGAGCGCCGTCGGCATCCTCGATCGCCGAGGCGTCGGGATATCGCTGGGTCGTGTCGCGGAGGATGTCGATCAGCGTGCGGGGAGGAGGCGCGTCGGCACCCCGGTCGAGCGCCTCCTGCACGTCAGCGCGCAAGGAGGTCGAGCAGAGCGGCCTTCGTCAGGCGCGAGTATCCGGTGCGACCCTCCGCACGGGCGCGGGCCCGCAGCTCGATGACCGTCAACGAACTCAGGTCGGAGGAGGGTGCCGGGGCCGTCGACCCGGTGGCGGGCGCGCCGGCCTCGGATGCCTCGGCGAGAGGAGCGGGCGAGACCGCGGGCGTGCGTGTGGCCTTCTTCGGGGTGGCCTTCTTCGGGACGGCCTTCGTTCCGGCGGGCTGCGTGGCGGGCTGCGACGTCGTGGCAGACGTCTTCTGCGCGGACTTCTTCGCGTCGGCCTTCGTATCGGGCGTGGACGTCGTTGAGGACTTCTTCTGCGCGGCCTTCTTCGTGGCGGACTTCTTCGGTGCCTGAAGCAGAGCCGCGGCCTCCTGGAGTCGCTCGGTGGCGGCGGTGGCCGACTTCGCGACCTTCTTCGGTCGGTCGGCGAGCTTCTTCTTCGAGACCTTCGTCGCGTCCTTCGCGTCCTCGACGAGAGGCGCGAGCTTCTTGGCGGACTTCTTCGGAAGCGACTTGAGCAGCTTCTTCGCGTCCTTCGCCGCGTCCTTGGCAGCGTCGATGGCCGCTTCCGCGTTGCGGTGTGCGGGGGTCTTCTTCGCCATGATCGCTCTCCCTCTGTCGCCGGAACATCCGGTCGGGCATTCGGCACAGAGGATACTCATGCAAGGTGAACAATCGGTGCCGCGGCCTCCGCCGGCGCAGTCATACGCCGTCACACTTGAAACACAAACGTAATCCGCAGAGGGGCCTCAGTAACATGTGCGCCCTGGCACGCATGTTTAGATGTTCTCCTACCCGTCCCTGGGAACAACCCCCTCGTCCTTCAGGAGCTGACATGCAGCGTCGCAACATCATCGCCGGGATCGCGCTCGCCGCGACCGCCACCCTCGCCCTCGCAGGCTGTGCGACCGGAGCGGGCAGCGGAGGATCCGGCGAGCCGGCGGCGGGCGACGAGTACGACCTCGTCGAATCGGGAACGCTGACGGTCTGCTCCGACATCCCCTACGCTCCGTTCGAGTTCGAGGGTGGCGACAACGGCACGGGATACACCGGCTTCGACATCGACCTCCTCGACGCGATCGCCAAGGAGCTCGACCTCAAGCTCTCCGTGCAGGATGTCGGATTCGACGCGCTGCAGTCGGGCACCACGCTCGCCGCGGGAACCTGCGACATCGGCGCATCGGCCATGACGATCACCGACGAGCGCAAGGAGAACATCGACTTCTCCGCTCCCTACTACGACTCGCTGCAGTCGCTGCTGGTGCGCACCGACTCGGGCATCGAATCGATCGACGATCTGTCGGGTAAGAACGTCGGCGTCCAGCAGGGCACCACGGGCGAGGCATACGCGACCGAGAACGCCGAGGGTGCGGAGCTCGTGCAGTACCCCTCTGACGGCGAGCTGTGGCCCGCGATGCAGGCAGGCCAGATCGACGCGATCCTGCAGGACCAGCCGGTGAACCTCGAGCACGAGAAGGCCGACAGCGCCTACGAGATCGTCGAGGAGTACGAGACCGGCGAGTCCTACGGCTTCGCCTACGCGAAGGGCGAGAAGGATGCGCTGCGCGAGGCGATCGACGGTGCACTGGAGGACCTGCGCGGCAGCGGCGACTACCAGACGATCTACGACACCTACTTCGCCTCTAAGTAATCAGCGAGCGACGTAGAGCAAGGAGACCTTGACAATGGCGTTGAGGCGCACCACGAAGAGCAAGCTGTACCGGTACATCGTCTACGCGGTGCTGATCGCCATCGTCGTCTGGGCGGCGGTCAGCACCGACTGGGCGAAGATCGGCCCGCTGTTCTTCAACCCCGAGATCGCGATCGAGATGTTCCCGGGGATCATCACGACCGCACTGGTCAATACGCTGTGGTTCACGGCGGTGGCGTTCGTCGCCGGGCTCCTGCTGGGCATCGTCCTGGCGCTGCTGAAGCTGTCGAGCATCGGGCCTTTCCGGTGGATCGCCACCGCGTGGATCGAGCTCTTCCGCGGGCTCCCCGCGATCCTCACGATCTTCGGCGTCGCGTTCATCCTCCCGATCGCCCTGGGAATCTCCGGACGCGACCTCGGGGGCCCCGTGGTCCTCGGCCTCATCGGACTCATCCTGGTCGCGTCGGCGTACATGGCAGAGACCATCCGCGCGGGCATCCAGGCCGTTCCGAAGGGCCAGACAGAGGCAGCGCGATCACTGGGCATGTCGCCGATGAAGACCACGTTCTGGATCATCGTGCCGCAGGGATTCCGCATCATCATCCCGCCGCTGACCAACGAGTTCGTGCTCCTGCTGAAGGACACCTCGCTGCTCTTCGTCGCAGGCACGTTCATCTGGTCGAAGGAACTCACGAACTTCGCGCGTGATGCGGCGACGCAGAACACCAACGCGACGCCGCTGATCATGGCGGCGATCCTGTACCTGATCGTGACGATCCCACTCACGCGATTCAGCGCGTGGCTGGAACGACGGATGGCGAAGCAGCGATGATCACCGACCTGATTGATGTCCACGCTCCTGCGATCGACCTGCAGGGGCTCGTGAAGAGCTTCGGTGACAATGAGGTGCTCAAGGGCATCGACCTCACCGTCACGAAGGGCGAGGTCGTCTGCATCATCGGCCCTTCGGGATCGGGGAAGTCGACGCTGCTGCGCTCGGTCAACCTCCTCGAGGAGCCGACGGGTGGCAAGGTGCTGATCGAGGGCATCGACATCACCGACCCTGATGTCGACATCGACCGAGTGCGCACTCGTATCGGCATGGTTTTCCAGAGCTTCAACCTGTTTCCGCACCTCGACGTGATGGGCAATCTCATGATCGCGCAGCAGCGTGTGAAGAAGCGGTCGAAGGCCGAGGCCGAGAGGATCGCGCACGAGATGCTCGGCCGGGTCGGGCTCTCCGAGAAGTCCGACGCCTTTCCCGGGCACCTGTCGGGAGGACAGCAGCAGCGCGTCGCGATCGCGCGGGCGCTGTGCATGAACCCCGACATGATGCTGTTCGACGAGCCGACCTCGGCGCTCGACCCCGAGCTGGTCGGCGAGGTGCTGCAGGTGATGCGGTCTCTCGCGGACGAGGGGATGACGATGCTCGTCGTGACTCACGAGATGGGCTTCGCCCGTGAGGTCGGATCCCGCCTGATCTTCATGGACGGCGGTCACATCGTCGAAGAGGGCGACCCGCGCGAGGTGCTCGCCAACCCGCAGCATCCGCGCACGCAGGACTTCTTGGCGCGCGTGCTCTGAATTCACGACGCACTACGACAAGACCCCCTCCCGCTGAGTCAGCGGGAGGGGGTCTCTGTGTGAAGCGTGAGGGTGAACGTCAGTCGAGTTCGACGACCGTTGCTCCTGGCGCGTTGTTCTTGACCGACTCGATGCCGCCCTTCGCGGCGGACCGAGTCGTGTAACTCTCGCTCGACGCGATCACCTCGCCGTTGCCGGCCTTCAGACGGAACCGGTGACCACCAGCGCTGTCGGTGTACAGCTCGAACTTGCCTGCCATGAGGCGTCCTTTCTCTGCGGTGAAGAGGGAGCGACGCCCTCGCGCATTACGGTATCTCGGAGTGCTGGTCGAGGGATAGGGCGGGTTTCAGCCGCGAGGATGCACGGACACAGGCTCGGGCGCGACAGCGATGCGCACGCGATCGCCGAACGCCGGGTGGATGCCGGGGGAGTGCTGCAGGCGCACCAGCTCACCCGATTCCGTGCGCACGAGGGTGCGGCGCATGCTTCCGAGGAACGTGCTCTCCTGCACGAGCGCGTCGGTCGCGGCATCCGCCTCCGTCGCGAAGTGCACGTTCTCGGGGCGCAGGTAGACGTCGACGGGGCCGTCGGCGGGTGACTGCAGCGGGAGCCGCTGTCCCCACACCATCACGTGATCTCCCTCTGCGACTCCGGATACGACGCTCGAGAGCCCGACGAAAGCGGCGACGCCCGCGGTCGACGGAGTCGTGTAGAGCTGCTCCGGGGTGCCGATCTGCTCGATCCGTCCGGCATTCATCACGGCGATCCTGTCGGAGACCGCGAGGGCCTCTTCCTGGTCGTGGGTCACGAAGACGGTCGTGATTCCCAGGCGCAGCTGGATGCGGCGGATCTCGTCACGCAGCTGCACCCGCACCTTCGCATCGAGTGCGGAGAGCGGCTCGTCGAGCAGCAGCACCTTCGGCTCGGTGACGAGTGCGCGCGCGAGCGCCACGCGCTGCTGCTGTCCGCCCGAGAGCTGATGCGGGAAGCGCTCGGCGAAGTCGGTGAGGCCGACGAGTGCGAGGGCGTCGAGCGCCCGCTTCGCGGCTTCCGCCTTGCCCACGCCACGGCGACGCAACCCGAAGGCCGTGTTCTCCGCGACCCGCAGGTGCGGGAACAGCGAGTACGACTGGAACACCATGCCGATGTCGCGCTTGTTGGTCGGCACCCGCGAGACGTCGCCACCGTCGAGGAGCACCGCGCCGCTGTCGAGTCCTTCGAGGCCTGCGAGCACACGCAGCAGCGTGGTCTTGCCGCAGCCTGACGGGCCGAGCAGAGAGACGAACTCGCCGGGGGCGATGTCGAGGTCGACACCGTGCAGCACGGTGTTGCCGGAGTAGCTCTTCACGATGCCCTGAAGTTGCACGCGGGTGCCCTCACCGGCCTCGGCGAGGAGCATGTTGTCGGCGGTCTGGGGGAGGGTCATGAGCGGGCCTTTCCGGTGCCGCGGGCGACGCGGCCGATGAGGAGCAGAAGCAGGAAGACGAACAGCAGCGCCAGCAGCGTGAAGATCGCGGGAGCGTACGGGTCCTGCTTCTGCACGACGACCATGGCCGTCTGGAACACCTGGCGATTGAGCAGGGAGGCGATCGTGAATTCGCCCAGCACGACGGCGATCGAGATCAGCGAGGCCGCGAGCAGCCCCTGCCGGAGGTTCGGTGCGAGCACCTTCAGCACCACCGTCGGCCAGCTCGCTCCGAGCGACCGGGCGGCCTCCGCGAGGGTACGCAGGTCGGCGGCGTCGATGGACGCCTGGATCGAGCGGTATGCGAAGGGCAGCACGGTGATGCCGTAGGCGAAGGCCAGCGTCCAGGTGCCGGTTCCGAGGGTGCGACCGATCTGCAGGTAGATCGGAGCGAGGCCCACGACCAGCACGATCGCGGGGATCGAGATCGGCAGCAGCACGGCGAACTCGAAGATCGGCTTGAGCGTGCCGAAGCGCAGGTTCACCAGGATCATCGTCGGCGCGAGCAGCAGGAGCACGATCGCCACCGTCACCATCGCGAGGATCAGCGAGTTGCCGAGACCCATCCAGATCGGCTTGATGGCGGCCGACTCGGCGGGGTCGAACAGGGCTGCCCAGCGCTCGAAGCCGAGGGTGCCGTCGGTCTGCCGCAGCGTGTAGAGGAAGGTCGAGACCAGCGGGATCGCGAAGAAGGCACCGACCACGATGCCGATGATCCATCGCGTGACGAGAGAGGGGCCGAGGCGATTCATGACTGCCACCTCGCGGCTCGGCGCTGGATGAGGGAGTACAGGGCCATGACGACTCCGACGATCACGATCATGCCGAGCGCGAGCGCGCCGGCCAGGTTCTCGCGGCCGAGCACGGTCTCGCTCGTGAGTGATGCACGGATCTGCAGCGGAACGATCTGCGCGCCCTGGCTGGCGAGGGCTGCAGCAGTGGCGTACGACGAGAACGCGTTCGCGAACAGCAGGAGCAGGCTCGCGAGGAACGAGGGGGCGAGCACCGGGATGCCGATGCGCAGCCAGAAGCTCGAGCGCGTGCCGCCGAGCGTGAGGTTCGCCTCGGCCCACTGCGGCTTGAGCGCTGCGAGAGCAGGCATGAACGTGATCACCATCAGTGGGATCTGGAAGTAGATGTAGGGCAGGACGAGACCCGGGAGCTCGTAGAGCCAGGTGCCGTTCGCGAAGATGTCGATGCCGAGGTCGTTCTTGAGGAAGAGCGTCACGACGCCCTGGATGCCGATCGTGGCGATGAACGCGAACGCGAGCATCACACCGCCGAACTGGGCGAGCACGCCGGCTGCGGCATCCACCGTCGACCGGACGCCGCCGTCAGGGTTCATGCCGAGCAGCGCGTAGCAGACGAGGGCGCCGGCGACCGCGCCGACGACGGCGGTGAGCAGTGAGAGTCCCGCTGAGTTCGCGAAGGTGGTGAGCACCACCGGGTCGCCGAGGGCCGAGAGGTTCGACCAGGTGAAGGAGCCGTCCTTCGTGAAGAAGCCGGAGCCGATGGCGAGGATGGTCGGCACGGCGAGGAAGAGCAGCACGTACGCGGCGAACGGAACGAGACCGAGCCAGGCGACGGACGGCGCGGAGCGCTGGGCCCGCGACGAGGTCGCAGGCCCAGCGCTGTGCGCTGCGGGGGAGACGGGGGCGGATGCCGTGGCATCCGCCCCCGCAGTGGTGGCAGTGGTCACTGGACCGCCGCTGCCCACTTCTCGCCGAGCAGGGTGCCGGCGTTCGTCGACTGCTCCTCGGTCGGGACGACCGTCTCGCTCGGAACATCGGGAAGGGCCGCGGCCAGGTCGGCGTCGATGGTGCCCGCCTCGGTCATGGCCTCCATGCGAGCGGGGCGCGCGCCACCCTTGAGCCACAGGTTCTGGGCCTCGTCGCTGTAGAGGAACTCCTGCCACAGGCGAGCGGCCGCCGGGTTCGGCGCGTCCTTGTTGATCGCCTGGTTGTAGTAGCCCGCGTAGCCGGTGCCGTCGAGTACGACGACCTTCCAGTTCTCGTTGTCGGCGGAGTGCGCGGCGTTCAGGTAGTCCCAGTCGAAGACGACGGGGGTCTCGCCGCTCGCGACGGTCGCGGTGGTCACGTCGACCTTGAGCAGGTTGCCTGCCTTCTGCAGGTCGGAGAAGAAGTCGATGCCCGGCTGGAAGTCGTCGAGCGTGCCGTCGGACTGCACCGTGGCGAGGCCCACGGCGGCGAAGGCCGCGCCGGCCTGCGTCGGGTCGCCGTTGATGGCGACGGCGCCCTTGTATGCGGCATCCTTCAGGTCGTCGAGCGACTCGGGAGCGTCGAACTTCGACGAGTCGTAGCCGATCGACATGTATCCGCCGTAGTCGCCGACGAAGAGACCGGTCGGCTCCTTGAGCTCGTCGGGGATCTCGTCCCACGTCTGCACCTGGTACGGCGCGAACACGTCGGTGTTCTGCAGCGCGACCGTGAGGCCGAGGTCGAACACGTCTGGCGCGGTGTCGAGGCCCTCGTTCGTCTTCGCAGCCTGGATCTCCTCGGCACTCGAGACGTCGGGCGATGCCTCGTTGATCGTGATCTCGGGGTACTTCTCGGCGAACAGGTCGAGGATCTCACCGTAGTTCGCCCAGTCACGCGGAAGCGCGATGACGTTGAGCTGTCCCTCGGCCTTGGCGGCCTCTTCGAGGTCGGCGAATGAGCCGAAGTCCTCGACCGAGGTCGCGGCTGCGGCATCGACCTCGTCGCTGCCGGCAGCGGGCGTCTCCGCGCCCGTCGCGCAGGCGGTGAGGCCGAGCGCAGCGGTGGTGAACAGGGCGATGCCCGCGCCGATGCGCGCGCGGCGGTGGAAGTTGGTCATCAGGGTCCTCTCGGTGCCCGGCGCTGTGTGCCGGATTCGGGTTGCGAGAGGACACTATGAGTCGAGGGTTGCCGATGATCGCGGCTCGGGTGAACGACAGGTGTCCGTGGGGTGGCGGGTCCGACCGCGGTGGCGGGAGAGGCGCCGCGCAGTCTGACATCCTGGACGGATGGACATCGGCAGTGTGCTCGGGCTCGAGCAGCTCACCTGGGGCACGCTGATCCTTGTGGTCGTCGCGGCGTTCGCGGCCGGGTGGATCGACGCCGTCGTGGGCGGAGGAGGGCTGCTGCAGCTGCCCGCGCTTCTGCTGATCCCCGGCATCTCGCCCATCCAGGCACTCGCCACCAACAAGCTCGCCTCCGTCTTCGGCACCGCCACGAGCAGCGTCACCTACTATCGGCGCGCGAAACCCGACATCCGCACCGCTCTGCCGATGGCCGCGATCGCGCTCGTCGGATCGTTCGGCGGAGCCGCCGTCGCCACCGTGCTGCCGGCAGCGGCGTTCAAGCCGATCATCGTGGTCGCCCTGCTCGCCGTCGCGCTCTTCACCGCGTTCCGCCCGCAGATGGGGGCCGCGACGCGGCTGCGCTTCAGTGGACACAAACATCACATCATGGCGGGGTTGTCGGGTCTGGTGATCGGCTTCTACGACGGACTGATCGGGCCGGGAACCGGGACGTTTTTGGTGATCTCGCTCGTCGCGCTGCTGGGTTACGACTTCCTGCAGGCGAGCGCCAAGGCGAAGATCGTCAACCTCGCCACGAACACCGGCGCCCTGCTGCTCTTCATCCCGCACGGCGCGGTGCTGTGGCTGCTCGGCGGCATCCTCGCCGTCGCGAACGTGGCCGGCAGCTATCTCGGCTCGCGCATGGCCATCTCGAAGGGCACGACGTTCATCCGCGTCGTGTTCCTCGTCGTCGTGGTCGCGCTGATCGCGAAGCTCGGGGTCGACGTGTGGAACGAGAACATCGCGCCCGCGCTCGCGCAGATCGGTCGTTGAGCGGGGCGGCCGGCGTCGCAGATCGGTCGTTGATCGAGGCCGGCGGAGCCGCCCGAGACGAAACGTGGTGAGGTCGGCTCGGGGCGTTTCGTCTCAGTCGACGTCGTCGTCTTCGCTCAACGAACGGAAGCGGAGTCGCAGATCGGTCGTTGAGCGAGGCCGGCGGAGCCGCCCGAGACGAAACGCGGTGAGTCTCGTCGTAAGTCTCACCGCGTCTCGTCTCGCGTCGTCCGCTCAACGAACGGGCATCGAGGTCAGGCCTCGTCGTCCTCCGGCTCGAAGTCGACGCCGGCCTCGGCGCGCTGCTCGGCCGTGATCGGCGCCGGAGCCGCGGTCAGCGGGTCGAAGCCGTTACCCGACTTCGGGAACGCGATGACGTCGCGGATCGACTCGGTCTTCGTGAGGTGCTGCAGCACGCGGTCCATGCCGAGCGCGATTCCGCCGTGCGGCGGGGCGCCGAACTTGAACGCGTCGAGCAGGAAGCCGAACTGCTCCTGTGCGAACTCGTCGCTGATGCCCATGACCTCGAACACGCGCTTCTGCACGTCTTCGCGGTGGATGCGGATCGATCCGCCGCCGAGCTCCGAGCCGTTGCACACGATGTCGTACGCGTAGGCGAGTGCCGAACCGGGATCGGTGTCGAACGTGTCCTGGAACTCCGGCTTCGGGCCGGTGAACGCGTGGTGCACGGCGGTCCAGGCTCCGGCACCGACGGCGACGTCACCGGATGCGACGGCATCCGCTGCCGGCTCGAACATCGGAGCGTCGACGACCCACGTGAACGCGAACTCGTCGGGGTTGAGGTAGCCGAGACGACGGCCGATCTCGACACGGGCGGCACCGAGAAGCGCACGGCTCTCCTTCGTCGACCCTGCGGCGAAGAACACGCAGTCGCCGGCAGATGCGCCGACGAACTCCGCGAGGCCCGCCTGCTCAGCCTCGGAGAGGTTCTTGGCGGCAGGACCGCCGAGCGAGCCGTCCTCGTTGAAGAGCACGTACGCGAGGCCGCGGGCGCCGCGCTGCTTGGCCCAGTCCTGCCACGCGTCGAGCTGCTTGCGGGGCTGGCTCGCGCCGCCCGGCATGACGACGGCACCGACGTACTCGGCCTGGAACACGCGGAACGGGGTGTCCGTGAAGTACTCGGTCGCCTCGACGAGCTCGAGGCCGAAGCGCAGATCGGGCTTGTCCGAGCCGTACTTCGCCATGGCGTCGGCATAGGTCAGCCGCGGCAGCGGGGTCTGCACCTCGACGCCGATCGTCTTCCACATCGCCTGGATGAGCGACTCCATCAGAGTGATGACGTCTTCCTGGTCGACGAAGCTCATCTCGATGTCGAGCTGCGTGAACTCCGGCTGGCGGTCTGCGCGGAAGTCCTCATCGCGGTAGCAGCGGGCGATCTGGTAGTACTTCTCGACGCCGCCGACCATGAGCAGCTGCTTGAAGAGCTGCGGCGACTGCGGCAGTGCGTACCAGCTGCCGGGGTGCAGGCGAGCGGGCACGACGAAGTCGCGGGCGCCCTCGGGCGTCGAGCGCGTGAGGGTCGGCGTCTCGACCTCGGTGAAGTCCTCGCCGTGCAGCACATCGCGGACGGCCTTGTAGACGTTCGAGCGCAGACGCAGGGCGGATGCCGTGGCGGGGCGACGCAGGTCGAGGTAGCGGTACTTGAGGCGGGCCTCCTCGCCGACCGTCTCGGTGTCGGCGACAGCGGTCGACACCTGGAACGGCAGCGGAGCGGACTCGTTCAGCACCTCGACATCGGTCGCGATGAGCTCGATGTCGCCGGTCGGCAGGTTCGGGTTCGCGTTGCCCTCGGGGCGACGGGAGACCTCGCCGGTGACCTTGAGCACGAACTCGTTGCGCAGCGGGTGCGCGATCTCTTCATCGCGGATGACGACCTGGGCGATGCCCGATGCATCCCGAAGATCGATGAACGCGACTCCTCCGTGATCACGACGGCGATCGACCCAACCCGAGAGGGTGACGGTCTGACCGATATGCTCGGCTCGCAGTGAGCCTGCCGAGTGGGTGCGAAGCACGGAGGATTCCTCCTGATCTGGGAAATGATGAACCCGCCCATTCTACGGGGGTGGTGTCGCCTCCTCCGCCGGTGGCATATCGGTCAGTAGGATCGCCACGACAGCCGGTCGACCAGCGAAAGGGTCATCATGGACTACAACGGCATCTCGGATCTGTTCGCCTCGATCTTCTCCGGCACGGCGGGCCTCATCGCCCTCGTCTTCTACATCCTCGTGGTGGTCGGCCTGTGGAAGGTCTTCACGAAGGCGGGGTACCCCGGCATCCTCGCGATCATCCCCATCGTGAATGTGGTGTTCCTCGTCAAGATCGCAGGTATGTCGGGCTGGCTCGCGCTGCTCTATCTCATCCCGATCGTGGGGTTCTTCTTCGGGATCTTCGTGGCGGTCAGGCTCGGCGAGCGGTTCGGCAAGGGCGGGTTCTTCTCCTTCTTCCTGCTCTTCGTCTTCCCCTACATCGGGTACCTGATCCTCGGCTTCGGCGACTCCCGCTACCGCGCGATCTGACATGGTGGCGTCGCGTCTGCATCTTGTCCGTCACGGTGAGGTCCACAACCCGAAGCGTGTGCTCTACGGGCGGCTGCCGGATTACCATCTGAGCACGGCGGGCCGGCAGATGGCTCAGGCGGCCGCCGAGCACGTCGCCGCTCAGGACAGACCGGTCGCCGCGCTGTACTCCTCGCCGCTGGAGCGCGCGCAGGAGTCAGCCGAACCGTTCGCCGAACGCTTCGGACTCACGCCCGAGATCGACATCCGTCTGATCGAGCCGACCAACGTCTTCGAGGGCACGCGCATGAAGCGCTCGCTGATGAACCCGGTCAACTGGTGGCATCTGCGTCAGCCGTCACTGCCCAGCTGGGGCGAGCCGTACACGTCGATCGCCGAGCGGATGCTGGGCATGATGGCCGAGGCATGGCGTTCCGTCGACGGGGGTGATCTGGTGATGGTGTCGCATCAGGCGCCGATCTGGATCACGCACCTGCGCGTCGCCGGCCTGCCACTGCAGCACGATCCGCGTACCCGGCGCTGCGCACTCTCGAGCGTCACATCGTTCGAGTTGGTGGGCGATGTCTGGCGTGAAGTGGCATATGCGGAACCTGCGTCGACCAGCAACGCGGTCGACGTCGGCGCAGTGTGACCGCCGACCGCGTCCGAATCGCGCACCTGGCGGATCATGGGGCTCACCATCCGCACAGTGCGCGATTCGAACCTGTCAGTGGGTCATCAGTGCCTGGATGACTCCTACCGCTGCCATCTGACCGGCGGTGGCGGCCAGCAGTACGGCGGCCATGGGGCCGGGCAGCGATGCGCGATGAGCGAGATCGCCGGCCGCGAAGACGCCGGTCATCGAGGTGCGGCCGAACTCGTCGATCTCGATCGAGCCCGAAGGCAGCAGCTGCAACCCGAGCTGGTCGGCGAACGGCGCGCGATGGCGCTGTGTTCCGGATGCGACGAAGACCCCGGCGACGGTGCGCTCATCCACCTCCGTGGTGATGCGCACATCCTCACCGTCACGGCTCACCGAGGTGACCGGAGCCGTGCTGACGCGCGCCCCGCGGGTCTCGAGAGCCGCGATCTCATCGGCGGAGAACCCTCCGTCGACGGGGAAGACGGTGATGTCCCGGACGATGGGGCCGAGCAGCGCGATGAGATGCTCGGCGCGAGCAGCGGGCCCGAGGATGCCGATCGAGCGTCCGGCATGCTCGTGGCCGTCGCAGAACGGGCAGTTGAAGGCCGTGATGCCCCACAGCTCCTGCAGACCGGGGATGGGAGGGAGGTCGTCGGCGATGCCCGTCGCGAGGATCACCTGGCGCGCCTCGACCGGTTCGTCGTTCGCGAGGAGAACGGTGAAGAGCCCCTCCGCACCGGTGACGGCGCGAGCCTCGACGGTGCGGATCTCGACATCGTCGTAGGCCTCGAGCTGTCTGCGCGCGGTGGCGCGGAACTCGGCGGGGTCGGTTCCGTCGTTCGCGATCACGTTGTGCATGTGGAGCACCGTGCCGTTCCGGTATTCGCCGGAGTCGAGCAGCAGGGTGCGGCGGTGCATCCGACCGAGTGTCAGCGCCGCCTGCAGGCCGGCGGGTCCTGCTCCGATGATGATCGCGTCGTACATGTGGGGTCCTTCCGAGGGGGAGCGCTTGCATTCGTCCTCAGTCTGTGACTTCATGTCAACATGAAGTCAAGCTCTGAGAGCCAGTGGTCCGTCGGCGAGGTCGCCGCGCGCTTCGATCTGCCGACCAATGTGCTCCGGCACTGGGAGTCGGTGGGGCTGCTCCGCCCTGTGCGCGACTCGGCCGGGCGACGCCGATACGGCGAAGACGACGTCGTGCGCGTCGCCGTGATCCGGCGCAGCAAGGCCGCGGGAATGACGCTCGACCAGATCGCCGTTCTTCTCGACGACGGCAGCGCGGGTCGGCATGAGGTGCTGCAGCAGCATCTGGACGACCTCGATCGGCGGATGGAGGACATGCGTCGATCGCGAGAGATGACCGAGCACGCGATGGGATGCCGCTCGCATGACATCGCGACATGCCCGCGCTTCCGCGCGAGCGTGGAGGACGTGCTGGCGAGGCTCTGAGGCGTTTCGTCTCGGGCGGCTTCGCCGTCCTCGCTCAACGACCGGGAAGGCGGCTTCGCCGTCCTCGCTCAACGACCGGGAGAGGGCTTCGCGGTCCTCGCTCGACGACCGGGGAGAGGGGGCATCCGGCCCATGCATAGGAACCCCGCGTAAAATCGATGCCGTGCCACGCGTCTCGACGATTCGTCCGAACCGCAGCGGCCGCTCCTCCCGCACACGGCTTCCTCGCCGTGCGGTCGGTGTCGCGCTCGCCGCGGTGTTCGCCATCGGCTTGAGCGCGTGCGCGCCGGATGCGGTGAGCGATTCGTTCCTCTCCGGTGAGAACACCGGATACGTCGCGGCTGACGGTGCGATCGTCGAGATCCCCGTCGCCGACCGCGAGGCTCCGGTCGCCGAGTTCGGCGGCGTCACGGAGAACGGCGAGGAATTCAGCAGCTCCGAGCTCGCAGGCAAGGTCACGGTCGTGAACTTCTGGTACGCGGGCTGCGCTCCGTGCCGGCTCGAGGCCGAAGCCCTCGAGGGCGTGTGGCAGGAGCACGGTGGCGACGAGGTGGCCTTCCTGGGGGTCAACACCCGCGACCAGGCCGACACCGCCAAGGCCTTCTCCGCCGAGTTCGGCGTGACGTACCCGAGCCTGATCGATGTCGACACGGCCGAGGCGAAGCTCGCTTTCTCCTCGTCCGTACCGATCCAGGCGACACCGACCACTCTCGTGCTCGACAAGCAGGGCCGGGTCGCCGCGCGCATCATCGGACCGATCGACGGCACCTCGATCCTCTCGACGCTCGTCAAGGACGCGCTCGCGGAGGACTCGTGAGTCTCGCGGGAGCGGCGTGAACCCCGAAGCCATCATCGGATCGGGAGCCCTCTGGCTCGCGATCCCGGTCGCGATGCTCGCCGGGCTCGTGTCGTTCCTGTCGCCGTGCGTCCTGCCGCTCGTTCCGGGCTACCTCGGGTTCCTCGGGGGAGCGGTCGCTCCGCGCCGCGCGGTGAACACGGCAGACGGCACCGCCGTCTCGACGGTCGAGGCTCCCGCCCGCAGCCGGCTCGTGCTCGGTGTGCTGCTCTTCATCCTGGGCTTCACCGTCGTCTTCATCCTGTACACGGTGCTCAGCGGCACGTTCGGGGTCTTCTTCCTCCGCTGGGGTGATCTGATCACCCGCATCCTCGGTGCTTTCATCATCGTCATGGGCCTGATCTTCCTCGGCGCCTTCGGGTTCGCGCAGCGCGAGATCCGTTTCCACGTCGACTCCAAGGTGGGCATCATCGGCGCACCGCTGCTGGGAGTCGCCCTCGGCATCGGCTGGGCCCCCTGCATGGGACCGACGCTCGGCGCGATCATCGCGCTCTCGTTCAACGCCGGCGACCCGGTGCGCGCCGGGTTCCTCGGGCTCGCCTATTCACTCGGTCTCGGCATCCCGTTCCTGCTCGTCGCCCTCGGATTCGGCTGGGCGACGAAGACGATCGGGTTCCTCCGTCGCCACATCCGCGTCGTGAACATCATCGGCGGCGTGCTGCTGATCGTCCTGGGTGTGCTGATGGTGACCGGTCTGTGGACCGACATCATGTCGAGACTGACGGCGGTGATCAGCAGTGTCCCCCTCCCGTTCTGATCAGAAGAAGACGCATCGGAAGGATGACGTGAGCAGCACTACCGACAGGTCGAGCGATCCGCTCCGACCGTCAGACCACGTCGACGGCGAAGAGTCGATCACCCAGCCCCGCCTCGGCTTCGTGGGCTGGCTGCGCTGGGGCTGGCGTCAGCTGACCTCGATGCGCACCGCGCTCATCCTGCTGCTCGTGCTCGCGATCGCGGCGATCCCCGGCTCGATCTTCCCGCAGCGGATGGCCGACCCCAACGGCGTCACGCAGTGGGAGCGCGACAACCCCGATCTCTTCCCGATCCTCGACGGCCTGAAGCTGTTCGACGTCTACCTGTCGCCGTGGTTCTCGGCGATCTACCTGCTGCTGTTCGCCTCTCTCGTCGGCTGCGTGATCCCCCGCATCAAGCACCACGCCAAGGCGCTCCGTGCTCGTCCCCCGCGCACGCCCGCTCGCCTCAAGAGGCTCGCCGACTACCGCGCGGTCGACAGGTCGTCCGCCGACGCGAAGGCGGATGCTGCGGCATCCGTCGACATCGCCGCGAAGCAGCTCAAGGCGCTCGGCTACCGCGTCGAGCGCTACGACTCGGGTCGCACGTATTCGGCATCCGCCGAGCGCGGATACTGGCGCGAGACCGGCAACCTTCTGTTCCACCTCGCCCTCGTGGGCGTGCTGATCACGATCGGTGTAGGCGGCGGTTTCGCCTACACGGGCCAGCGAGTGCTGGTCGAAGGGGAGACCTTCGCCAACACGCTGCTCGACTACGACTCGATGAACCGCGGTCGCTTCGTGGCCGACGACGCGCTCGCGCCGTACTCGATGCGCCTCGACAGCTTCGACGTCACCTACCAGCCGTTCGGTGAGCCGGGATCCGGCCAGGCAGGCGACTTCTCGGCGAACGTCACGGTGCAGGAGAACGGCGAAGAGCGCACCGGCGCTGTCAAGGTCAACGAGCCGCTCGCGGTCGCCGACGACGATGTGTTCCTGCTCGGCAACGGGTACGCGCCGACGATCACCGTGCGCGATCCCGCCGGCGACGTGGTGTTCACGAACAGCACGCCGTTCCTTCCGCAGGACAACAACATGACCTCGCTCGGGGTGCTCAAGGTCCCCGACGGGCTCGCTGAGCAGGTGGGTCTGGTCGGCTTCTTCTATCCGACGACCGGAGTGCTCGACACCGGGGCGTTCTTCTCGGCATACGGAGACCTCACCAACCCGACTCTCACCCTCGACGTCTACACAGGCGACCTCGGAATCAACGAGGGAGTCCCCCGATCGGTGTACGTGCTGGACACCACCGGAATGACGAAGGTGACAGGTCGCACGACCGACCTCGAGTCGATCGAGCTCACTCCGGGGCAGACCGCCGACCTGCCGAACGGCCTCGGGACCGTGACCTTCGAGGATGAGTCTCCGGCGGGTGCCACCGATCTCTCCGAGTCGGTGAAGCGGTTCGCCTCGCTGCAGATCCACCGCGACGAGTCGGGAGTCTGGGTGCTCGGATTCGCTCTGCTCGCGCTGGGAGGTCTGATGCTCGCGCTGTTCGTGCCGCGCCGACGCGTCTGGATCAAGGCGAGCGCCGGCGACGGCATCGTCGCGTTCGAGTACGCCGGTCTCGCCCGCGGGGAGGATCCGACGCTTGCTGCAGCCGTCGACGATCTCGTCGCGGGTCATGCGCGTCTGCTCGACGCGGCCGGAGTCACGAACGCCGTCGAGACCCCGGACATCATCGACACCGCACCGGAGCCCACGGCGCAACCAGAGCCGGCCGCAGAGACCGAGACCGGGCGACCCGCATCCGACACCCCGAAAGTAGACTGACACCATGCTCGATCTCGAAGTGATCTCGCCCGTCCTGCTGTGGACGGCGATCGCGATCTACGCGGCGGCCTTCGTGGCCTACGCCTTCGACCTCGCTCGCCGGTCGCAGTTGTCGACCGATGCGGCGAGCGTGCGCGAATTCGAACTCGTCGGCGCAGGATCGAAGGGCGCGAAGAGCTCGAATGGTGCCGCCGCGGCATCCGGCAGCGCTGAGGCCCCGCAGCGATTCGTGATGGCCCGCATCGGAACGTCGCTGACGATCCTCGCCTTCCTGTTCCACCTCGGCGCGACGGTGACCCGAGGCTTCGCCGCCGGGCGTGTGCCGTGGGCCAATCTCTACGAGTTCGCGATGACGGGCACGCTGCTCATCGTGGCGGTCTTCCTGGTCGTGCTGACTCGCATCGATCTTCGCTTCCTCGGCACATTCATCACCGGCCTCGTCGTGGTGCTTCTGGGCCTCGCGGCGACCAACTTCTACGTCGATGTCTCCCCGCTGATGGATCCGCTGAAGAGTGTGTGGCTCGTGATCCACGTCTTCGTGGCGTCACTCGGCACGGCCTTCTTCGCGCTGGCGTTCGCGCTCTCCGTCATCCAGCTCATGCAGTCGCGCCGCGAGCGGCTGGTCTCAGAGGGCGCCGAGAAGACCGGCCCCGGATTCCTGAGGACGTTCCCCGGCTCCGAGCGGCTCGAGAGCATGGCATACCGGTTCACGATCATCGGCTTCATCCTGTGGACCTTCACCCTCATCGCAGGGTCGATCTGGGCCTACTACGCATGGAGCCGCTTCTGGGGCTTCGACGTGAAGGAGACCTGGACGTTCGTGATCTGGGTGCTCTACGCCGGCTACATCCACGCCCGCGCGACGCGCGGGTGGCGCGGCAACCGCTCGGCATGGCTGGCGATCGTCGGCTTCTCGGCCGTGATCTTCAACTTCACGATCGTGAACGTCTTCTTCAAGGGGTTGCACGCCTACTCGGGTCTCAGCTGACCCGGGCTGCTCGGCTTCCCGATCGAACAGGTCGGTGCGGCTCTCAGCGACCGCCGAAGTGGATGACCTCGGCGTGCTCGGTACCGTCCTCGTACCAGACGAACTCCACCTGAGAGATCCGCTCCGACGGACGTGAGCCGAGTGAACGCCGCGACTTGTGCGCGAGTTCGGTCCACACCGCCGGGGCGAGGTCCTTCGCGTGGATCAGTGGGATGTGGAACGTCGACGCCTCGACGGGGCGCTCGTCCGGTCGCTGGAAGTCGGTGGTCGCCAGCGCGGCGCTCAGGCTCGAATACGTCGAAGTGAGGGATGCGGTGCGGGTGAGGCGGACCATCACGATCTGCAGAGGCGCGGGGAACGCATCGACCGCCTCGGCGACCACATCGACCGGATGCTGTCCGGCAGCCCACTCGTGCAGCATCGTGCTCAGCTGCTCACGGCGATCGGGTTCCGCGAAACCGCGCAGCGTGACGTAGCCGGATCGAGGGTGCGGAACGTCCGCGCGGCCCAAGGCGGCGGCCTGCTCCGAGCGGAAGACATCGGCGACCGTGGTGGTCGGGCGCAGCACGAGGAACTGCTGTCCCTCGAGTGAGGCGAGCTGGTCGGGGGTGTCCATGAAAGGGCGACGCATGTCTCGACACTACGGGCCTCCCGCCGTGCCGCGCGGATCTGGCGGATATACCGGGGCGCGGCGGGAGTGTCGGGGAGCCGGTCAGGCCATGGCGAGAGCCGTCTTGGCGGAGGTCGTGCGCCGGAGGACCACGGCCACGGTCGTCGCGACGAGCGAGAGCACGCCCCACACGACGAGACCCGCGACAGCGGCACCGTCGGGCGCGATCAGTCCCGCGAATGCGGGAGCCGTCGGCAGCGCAGCGCCGAGATCGGCGAGCCATCCCGGCACCGTCGAGATGAGCCCGGTGGCGACCGCCAGCACACCCACGAGCGCGCTGACCCATCGCCCGACTCCGCCGAACACCGCCACGAGAGCCTGATTCACGGCGGCGAATGCGATTCCTGCGAGAACGGCGGTACCGGCGAAGGCCCACCATGCACCCGCGTCGTACTTCGCGACGAACTGCACGATGAGAGAGACCAGCAGCCCCTGGGCGGCGCCGATGACTGCAGCGGGGAGCAGGGCTCGAAGCGCGAGCCCTGCCGACGAGCGTCGAGAGGTCAGCGCACGGGCAGTGTGGGCCCTCATCACGAGGAACGAGGCGAGCGCGCCGAACCAAAGGACGACGGCCGTGAGCAGGGGGATCGCGGTCGGACCGAAGATCGTGGTGGCGTCGGCGCCCTTCGAGGCCACCGGATCGGCGATGACCGACGCGAGAGACGTCGACTCCGCGTCGCTGAACGAGGGGAGCGATTCGGATGCCGTCGCCAGGCCGCCGGCGAGGTCGTTCGTCCCCGTGGCGAGGGTGTCGAGGCCCGTGACGAGCTCCGTCGCGCCCGATGCGAGCTGGGTGGCGCCGTCGGAGAGCTGCCCGGCACCGGATGCGAGCGACCGAGCCCCCGATGCGGAGGCGACGAGTCCGTCGGTCGCGAGCTGGTTGAGGCCGTCGGCGAGCGTCGTCGCGCCCGCGCCGGCCTCGTTCAGTTGCGTCGACAGCGTGCTGAAGGCGCCGGGCAGACCCGCGACGCCCGGGGCGACGTTCGTCAGGTAGCCCGAGGCCGTGCCCGCCGAGGTGGCAGCTGTCACGGCGTCGCCGGCCGCGGCCGCGAGCTGGGCGCACAGTTCACCGGAGGTGGCGGGATCGCAGGTGGCTGCCATTGCGCCCAGGGTCTGCGCCAGTGCAGCGGTCTGCGAGGCTGCGTCGGTGGCAGCGCCCGTACCGGTCTGGATCGCACCGACGAGCTGCGTCATGCTGTCGGCGTTGTTCTGCAGTTCGGTGGCGCCGTTCGTGAGCCCCAGACCGATCTGCGACGCACCCGCAGCAGCCTCACGCGTCTTCGAGGTCAGGGTGTCGAGTCCGTCGGCGAGAGACGACGCCCCCGTTCCGAGATCTGCTGCTCCCGAGGCGAGCTGCGTGGCGCCGTCGGGAATCGCCGCAGCACCTGTCGCAGCATCCCGCGCGCCGGTGGCGAGCTGCGAGGCCCCGTCTGCCGCCTCGCCGATCTGATCGCCGATGGTCGTGAATCCGACCAGGATGTTCTCCGTGGTGGCCTCCGACAGCATGGTGCCGAGGCTCGATGCCGCGACGGTCGCGATCTGGCTCGTGATGAGGTCGTCGGCGACGAGTCCGTCGTCAGGAGTCGTCACTTCGATCGTCGCCTGCTCGGCGTCGCCACCGCCGTCGGCGATCGCCTGGCCGGCCGATGTCGCTGCCGCGGAGAACTCCTCGGGGATGGTGATGACGGCCTGGTACGAGCCGTCGGCGAGACCGTCCTTCGCGTCGTCCTCGTTCGAGATGACCCAGGTCAGATTGGAGTCCAGCTCATCCGATCCCTCGACGAGTCCCGACGCGAGCTGACGCCCGAGCGGGGTGAGCTGGCCGTCGATCTCGACGGGCTCGTCGAGATTGACGATCGCCGCCGTCATCGAATCCAGTCGCTCCGTCGGATTCTGCAGAGCCGCGACCAGGATGCCGCCGACGGCTGCGGGCAGCAGCAGGACGCCGAGGATCGTCAGCCACGTGATCGGTTTGCGCGAGCGGGCGCGCTCGATGGGGAGGGTCATGCTTTCACCTCGGTCGATTCGGAGGTTTCGTCTGCGCCGTGCGACGCGGTGGAGAGGGGGTGGTCGTGCGCGACCGCGGGTGCGTCGACGTCGATCACGTCGGCAGCGGCACGACCCGCGTCCGCCAGGGCCTCGAGGGCGACCTCGGGGGAGAGAGAGGTCATCAGCACCGCTGTCGTCGCGTTCGCGTCGCGCAGGCGCGCGGCCAGCTGGTCGCGCTCGGAACGGGAGAGCCGGTCGACGCCGTCGATCACGACCAGAGCGGGCGTGCCTCGAAGTGCCTCCGACAGGTCTGCCGAGAGGGTACCGGCGTCTGCGACCACGACGGCGCCGACGTGCGCCCGCACCCATGCCGCGCGACCGGGCAGCAGGTGGCCCGCGACCCGCAGGCGCCCGCCTTCGGGAGTCACACGTCCTGCGATCGTGAGCGCCAGCGCGCGGAGCGCTCCCGCAGACGAACCGGTCAGAACGGCGGCCGACCCCGGGCCCACCCGCAGGTGGAGTCCCTCGATGTCGGCGCCGGCGAGAGGAAGATCGTCGGCGGCGACCACCGAATCGTCTCCCGGCCATTCGGCCAGGTGACGCTCGCGCTCGACCGCCTCGCCCTCGATGTCGACGCTCGGGAGGATCCGCTCGAGCCACGCCGGGATCTCCCACGCGCGCTCGCCGAGGATCGCCATGAGTGCAGGGATCAATGTCATCCGCACCAGGAACGCGTCGATCGCGATTCCGGCGGCGAGTCCGAGTGCGATGGGCTTGAGTGACGAATCGCCCTCGGGCACGAACGCGACGAACACGGCGAACATGATGAGCCCGGCGGCGGTGACGACCTTGGCCGACCCGGTGAAGCCGCTTCGCACTGCGCGCAGCGCGGCTGCCCGTCGAGTGGCTCGATCGGGGCTCTTGCCCTCCGGATCGTGCACGAAGTCCTCGCGCATGCGCGACACCAGGAACACCTGATAGTCCATCGCGAGTCCGAACAGCACGCCCATCAGGATGATCGGCATGAAGCTGATGATGGGACCCACCTTCGCGACGTGCAGGGCATCGGCGAACCAGCCCCACTCGAACACGGCGCCGACGATGCCGAACGCGGCCACGATCGACAGCAGATATCCCGCAGCCGCGGTGATCGGCACCCAGAGGGAGCGGAACACGATGGTCAGGAGGATCAGGGAGAGGCCGATCACGAAGACGCCGAACGGCAGCAGGGCGTTGCCCAGCTGGTCGGAGATGTCGATGCCGACAGCGGTGAAGCCGGTGACCTTCAGATCGATTCCGAATTCGTCGAGCCACTCGTCGTGGTGCGCACGCAGTTCCCGCACGAGGTCGGCGGTGGCCGGATCGTCGGGTGCCGTCTCGGGGATGATCTGCACGATGCCGGTGTCGGCGGTCTCGTTCGGGGTCGCGAGGGCGACCTCCTTGACCCCGTCGATCTTCGCGACCTCGTCGCCGAGATCTTCCATCAGAGTCAGGGGATCGGTCGAGGTGACGATCGTGCCGGTCAGGATCAGCGGTCCGTTGAACCCGGCGCCGAACTCCTCGGCCACGAGGTCGTAGCTCTGCCGCGCCTCGCTGTCCTTCGGCAGCACACCTGCGTTCGGCAACGCGAGATTCAGGCTCAGCGCGGGAACGGCGACGATGCCGAGTCCGAGCACCACGGCCAGCGACACGAGGATCGGACGCCGGGTGACGCCCGCGACCCAGCGGTCGCTGAACGCGCGTCGAGGAGCGGGTGCGGGGGCACCCTTCTTCGCCTTCGGCGCCTTACGGGGGCGGCCCACGATCCGGCCCTTCATGAAGCCGAGCAGTGCGGGCGTCAGCGTCACCGCGATCGCGACGGCGACGGCGACGGCGGCCGACGCCGCGATGCCCATGGTCGTGAGGAACGGGATGCCCGCAAAGCCGAGTCCGATGAGCGCGATCAGCACCGTCACCCCGGCGAACACCACCGCAGACCCGGCGGTGCCCACGGCGCGAGCGGTCGACTCCTCGGGGTCCACGCCCTCGCGGACCTGGTCCTGGTGTCGAGCCATGATGAACAGTGCGTAGTCGATGCCGACGGCGAGCCCGAGCATGAGTGCGAGGAGGGGAGTGGTCGAGGAGACCGTGGCGAATGCGGTCGCGGCGAAGATTCCGGCCATCGAGATGCCCACACCGAGAACCGCGGTGAGCAGTGGGAGGCCCGCGACCACGAACGAGCGGAACGTGACGATCAGCACGAGCAGCGCGATGAGCAGACCGACCGCTTCGGTGAGCGTCACGCCGGGGATCGAGGTGGCGAACAGCTCGCCCCCGAGCGAGGTCTGCGATCCGTCGGGGAGATCGGCGGCGAGGTCGGACACCACTGACCTGAGGTCGTTCTCCGTCTGCTCCGAGACGTCGGTGGCCTGACCGTCGAACTGCAGGCGGATGATGCCCGCCGTCTCGTCGTCGTTGATCATGCCGCTGACCATCTCGTCGTACGGAGAGGTCGCCGAGAGCACCGAGTCGTCGAGGTCGGCGAGCTCGTCGACCGCATCCTCGATGTCACCCCGGTACGCGTCGTCGGTGATGGAGTCTCCGTCGGCGGCGACCACGATGATCTGCGCGCTCGTCCCGCTGACTGCGGGGAACGAGCGGTT
Organism: Microbacterium sp. AC145; assembly: GCF_979258505.1. NCBI lineage: Bacteria > Bacillati > Actinomycetota > Actinomycetes > Micrococcales > Microbacteriaceae > Microbacterium > Microbacterium sp. AC145. The sequence goes on along the minus strand of NZ_OZ409859.1, from coordinate 2,352,841 downwards.
GAGCTGCTCGAGACCCGCCTGCGACTCGGTGCCGGGGATCGAGAAGGAGTTGTCCGTTCCCGCGCCGAGCACGAGCGCACCGGCTCCGGCGATGCCGAGGGCGAGGAGCCACGAGACGAGGACGCGCCACGGATGCCGGTAGGACCAGCGGCCGAGCGAGGACAGGAGTGTGGACACGAGTCTCCTCAGGGGGATGCGGGATTAGATACACATGTGTATCCAATACATAGATGTATCGTAAGGTGATCCGAGCCCTGGAGTCTGTGTGCGGGGTGTGAGATCCTTCGACAGGCTCAGGAACCCAGTGGGAAGATGAATCGATGACGACATCCGCTACCCGTAGTCGCGAGAACACGCGAGCCAGGCTTCTGGATGCCGCAGCCCAGGTCTTCGCAGAAGTGGGCCTGGACGGAGCATCCGTCGAGGCGGTCTGCGACCGCGCCGGATTCACGCGAGGCGCGTTCTATTCGAACTTCGAATCCAAGGACGAGCTGTTCCTGATGCTCGCCGGAAGCGTGGCCGAGCAGCGGGTGAATGCGGTACGCGATCGAGTCGATGAGATCGCCGCAGAGGGCGGACTCGAAGCCGGGTGCGACCCCGTGGACCTGGTGCAGCAGATCATGGACGCGGGAGGCGACGACCGCCTCGGTGTGATGCTCATGAGCGAGATCCGTATCCGTGCACTGCGAGACGCGCAGTTCGGTGCCGCCTACCTCGTGCAGGAGCGCGAGATGGTGTCGAGCATCGCCGTCATCATCACGGACATCGTCTCGGTGAGCTCACTCGAGTTGAAGATCCCGGCCGACGAAGCGGCCCGCATGCTCATGATCATCTGGGAGGGGGTGACGGTTCGCGGAGCGATGGCCGGTCAGGACTCCGACCAGCTGCGTCACTCCGGCGGCGAGGAACTCGGACGGCTCGTGCAGCTGCTGCTCGCCGAGTGAGCGTCGGTCAGCGCGCGTCGAGCACGGCGTAGCACCGCTTGAGCCGCTCGAGCCACCAGTCGCGACGGTCGTCCGCGGCGGCGAGACGGGTGAGCGCCGCCGCATCCGGGGTCACTCTCGCTGCTGTGATCGAGCCGTCGACCGGGCGAAGGTCGGCGACATCGTCGAGGAACAGCGATGAGGTGCCGAGCCCGCAGTCGTAGTCGAGTGTCGGAAGGGCGGCGGCGAGCGCCGCACCCTGGGACAGGCCGATCGCGGTGTCGAGTGCACTGGAGACGACTACCGGAAGCCCGGCGGCGGTGACGATCTGCAGCGCATGGGTGATGCCGCCGAGCGGCTGCGCCTTGATCACCAGCAGGTCAGCGGCCTTCTCGCGGGCGACCGCGAGCGGGTCGGACGACTTGCGGATGCTCTCGTCGGCGGCGACCGGGATGCCCATGTACTTCACACGAGCGCGCAGCTCGGCGAGTTCGGGAACGGTCGCGCAGGGCTGCTCGACGTACTCGAGGTCGAATTCGTTGAGAGCATGCACGGCATGCTCGGCCTCATCGACGTTCCACATGCCGTTGGCATCGACACGGATGCGCCCCTCGGGCCCCATCGCCTCGCGCACAGCACGTACGCGGGCGACGTCATCCGCCAGCGTCTGACCGGGCTCCGCGACCTTGACCTTCGCGGTGCGGCATCCGGCGAATCGCGCCAGTACCTCGGCGACCTGCGCGGCGTCGATCGCCGGAACGGTGGCGTTCACTCCGATGCGGTCGCGCAACGGCTCGGGCTGCACGCGCCAGGCGAAATCGATCGCCGCGGCGAGCCACGTCGACGCCTCGGCATCCTCGTACTCGACGAACGGCGAGAACTCCGCCCATCCCTCTGGGCCTTCGAAGAGCAGTGCCTCGCGGGTGTCGACGCCGCGGAAACGCGTGTGCATGGGAAGCGAGACGACCCTGGCCGAGCCGAGCAGATCTGCGAGCGGTGGGAACATGTGCTCATTCTGCTGTGTCGAGAGCGCTGCGGCATCCGCCGTGCCGCTCGGGGCAGCATCTCCGCGCATGCCGGCACCCGATTCCTGCCCGTCACATAAATGTGTGATTGACAATGGTGTGTGACGCACAGTAATGTGATGGACATGAACGAAACCCTCGACACGCATCTGCAGGAACTGCGCCGCGGCACGGTGGTGCTGGCCTGCCTGCAGCTGCTGCGCACCGCGGGGTACGGCTACGGGCTGCTCGAAGACCTCGAGCGCCGCGGCTTCGCCACCGATGCGAACACGCTGTACCCGCTGCTTCGCAGGCTCGAGAAGCAGGAGTACCTCACGAGCGAGTGGAACACCGACGAGGCCCGGCCTCGCAAGTTCTACCGCACCTCGGAGGCCGGCATCCGGCTCGCCGACACTCTGACCGAAGAATGGCGATCGCTCACGACGGCGATCGCCACCCTCACAGCTGAGGAGATCTGACATGACCACGACAGCGACGCTCACCGAGCGCTACATCAGCGCCACCATCCGCAGCCTCGACCCCGCGGTGCAGGACGACGTCCGCGCGGAGCTCGAAGCCTCCATCGCCGACGCGATCGAGGCACGGCTCGAACAGGGGGAGACGCCGTCTGCGGCCGAACGCGCCGTCCTCACCGAACTCGGCGACCCCGGCATCCTCGCCGCGGGGTACGCCGACCGCCCGCTGCACCTGATCGGACCGAAGTACTACCTGGCGTGGTGGCGACTGCTGAAGCTCCTGCTCATCATCGTGCCGATCTGCGCCTTCGGTGGTGTCGTTCTCGGACAGCTCATTGACGGCGCGCCGACCGGCGAGATCATCGGCACGGCAGTGGTCGCCGCACTCGGATCCATCGTGCACGTCGGATTCTGGGTGACGCTGGTCTTCTTCATCCTCGAGCGCGCCGGCACGGACACCGGCGTGAAGTGGAACGTCGACCAACTGCCCGAGCCGACGCAGAACGGCGCGGGCCGTGCGGATGCGATCGCCTCGATCGTCTTCCTCCTGCTCGGTGTGGGCGCGGTGTTCTGGGATGCCTTCATCGGTTTCTTCCCGACAGGCGGTGCACCGATCGCGCTCCTGAACCCGGGGCTGTGGCCGTGGGGCATCGCCTTCTTCCTCGCCCTGATCGCTGCCGAGGCGCTGCTCGCGGTCGTCGTCTACGCCCAGCGACGCTGGACGATCGGCGCCGCAGTGGTCAACACCGCGCTCGCGGTCGTGTTCGCCGTCTGGTCGCTCACGCTGCTCGTGCAAGGAGAGCTGATCAACCCGGAGTTCCTCAGTTTCGTCTTCACCGACAACGGGGTGACGGATGAGACCATGCGCGTTCTGACCACCATCACCGGTTTCGCGCTCGTGGCCTTCCCACTCTGGGACATCATCGACGGATGGATCAAGACGGCACGCGCTCGCCGCAGCTGAACGCAGCATCCAGACGGCGTCGCCTCCTCGAGGCGACGCCGTCTGCGTGTGCAACCCGGGCGGGAATAGGCTGGATGCTGTGACCAGCGCATTCGTCTCAGACCTGTTCGACCCGGACGAATGGGTGCTCGCGCCCGGTGCCGAGGACTACACCGACATCACCGCCCACGTGAGCACCGACGGCGGAGTCGCGCGCATCGCGTTCAACCGTCCCGAGGTTCGCAACGCCTTCCGCCCGCACACCGTCGACGAGCTGTACCGTGCGCTCGACGATGCGCGGCAGAACCCGCGCATCGGGGCGGTGCTGCTGACGGGCAACGGGCCGAGCCCGAAGGACGGCGGCTGGGCGTTCTGCTCCGGCGGCGATCAGCGCATCCGAGGCCGCGACGGCTACAAATATGCTTCGACAGGCTCAGCAACCCAGGGTGCGTCGGAGCAGCCCGCAGTGGGACGCCTGCACATCCTCGAGGTGCAGCGGCTCATCCGCTTCATGCCGAAGGTCGTCATCGCGGTCGTTCCCGGATGGGCGGCGGGCGGCGGGCACTCGCTGCACGTCGTCTGCGATCTCACGATCGCTTCGGCGGAGGAAGCACGGTTCAAGCAGACCGACGCCGACGTCGGCAGCTTCGATGCCGGATACGGCTCCGCCTACATGGCGCGCCAGACGGGGCAGAAGTTCGCGCGCGAGGTCTTCTTCCTCGCCGAGGAGTACTCGGCGCAGCGCGCGTACGAGGCCGGTGCTGTGAACCGTGTGGTGCCGCACGCCGAGCTCGAGCGAGAAGCCCTCACGATGGCGCGCACCGTGCTCACCAAGTCGCCCACCGCGATCCGGATGCTGAAGTTCGCCTTCAACGCGGTGGACGACGGACTCGTCGGCCAGCAGGTGTTCGCGGGGGAGGCCACACGGCTCGCCTACGGCACCGATGAGGCCGTCGAGGGGCGCGACTCGTTCCTCGAGAAGCGCGACGCGGACTGGTCGTCCTTCCCCTGGCACTACTGATCTCCCTGACAGCATCGAGTGGATCGAGACGCACATGGTCGCACTGAGGTCGACGGATGCCGAGGATCCGGCTGAGCTCCGCGACGCACTCGCACATGCTCTCGACGGCGGTCCGGCGCTCGGGTTCGGCATGCTCGGCGATGCACCCAGGCACGTGCCCGACGGCACCGCTGTCGTCATCGCGACCTCGGGGTCGAGCGGCGTCCCCAAGCGCGTCGCCCTGAGCGGCGAGGCGCTGCGGGCGAGCGCCGATGCGACAGCCGCGAGGATCGGTGGCGGCCGATGGCTGCTCGCCCTTCCCGCCGGCTACGTCGCCGGGCTGCAGGTCATCGTGCGCTCGCTGATCGCGGGCACGCACCCGGTGGCGGTGAGCGGACGGTTCTCGCCGGTGTCGTTCGCCGAGTCGACCTTCTCGATGCTCCGCCCCTCGGCGGGCGGGTCCGGCGCGATCCCCGAGCTGTACACCTCGCTCGTGCCCGCGCAGCTGTCGACGCTGCTCGACGCCGCCGACGACGCACCGGTGCGGGCCGCGCTGCAGGCGTACCGCGCGATCCTCGTCGGAGGGCAGGCCCTGCCGGAGCCGCTGCGCGAGCGGGCTTCAGACCTCGGCGTGCGCCTGGTGCGCACCTACGGCTCGACCGAGACCAGCGGTGGATGCGTCTACGACGGCATACCGCTGGACACCGTCGCCGTCCGCACGGTCAACGGCGAGCTGCGCCTCGCGGGTCCGATGCTCGCCGACGGCTATCTGGGCGACGGCGAACTCACGGCGAAGAACTTCTCGCGTGATGAGCACGGCATCCGCTGGTATCACACCGGTGATCTCGGGCTCGTGGAAGACGGGGCGGTTCGCGTGCACGGGCGGGCCGACAACGTGATCGTCTCCGGGGGGATCAACATCTCCCTCGACCGCGTCGAACGCCTGGTGCGCCGTGTTCCGGGGCTCACGGGCGCGGTCGTGGTGGGCGTGGCGGACGAGCGATGGGGCGAAGCATCCGTGATCGTCGCCGCTCGGGGCGAGGCGCTGCGTCGCACCGAGGCCGAACAGCTCGCGCATGCCAGGGAGATCGTCGAGGGCGAACTCGGCAAGCATGCGCGACCTGCACGTCTGATTCTGGTCGACGCGCTCGACGTCCTCGTTTCGGGCAAGCCCGACCGCGAGGCGATCCGCCGGGCAGTCGCCGACGTGCGTTGAGCGGGCGGAAGGCCCGAGCCCGACACTGTGCCAGACTGGGGCATGGCCATCTACACGCACGGGCACCACGAGACTGTCCTCCGATCGCACAGCAGTCGTGACATCGCGAACTCGGCGGAGTACCTGCGCCCGCACCTCACCGCCGGGGCGAGGCTTCTCGACGTCGGCGCGGGCCCCGGCAGCATCACGGTCGACTTCGCCCGTCACGTCGCCCACGTCACAGCCACCGAGATCGACGAGACGGCGCTGTCGCTCTCACGGGATCGCGCCGCGAACGCAGGTCTGGAGAACCTCGACTTCTCGGTCGAAGACGTGCACGCCCTGAGCTTCGCCGACGACAGCTTCGAGGTCGTGCACGCCCACCAGGTGCTGCAGCACGTCGCCGATCCCGTGCAGGCGCTTCGGGAGATGCGCCGTGTGGCAGCGCCAGGGGGCGTGGTCGCCGTCCGAGACGCGGACTACGCCGGATTCATCTGGTTCCCCGTGCTGCCGGAGCTCGATCGGTGGCTCGACCTCTACCGTCGGGCTGCGCGGGCGAACGGCGGTGAGCCCGACGCAGGTCGGCGCCTGCTGGCGTGGGCTCGGGCCGCGGGGTTCGAGGACATCACGGCGACCACCTCCAACTGGACGTATGCGACGCCCGAGGATCGCGCCTGGTGGGGCGGGATGTGGGCTGACCGCATCCTGGAATCCGCGCTCGCGCGACAGCTGGTCGACAGCGAGATGGCGACGCCCGAGGATCTGCAGTCCATCAGCGACGCCTGGAAGCGCTGGGCCGACGACGGCGACGGCTGGTACCTCGTGCCGCACGGAGAGATCATCGCGCGGGCCTGATCCCGCACTCGGATACATCTGCAGGCGGATGCGTGGTGCGCGCCGTCCCGCGTAGCGTGGGGGAGTGATCCGACCGCTCTCTCGCACGGCGCTCGTGCTCGACATCGTCGGCGCGGCGCTTCTCTTCGTCATCCTCACGCCGTTCTCGGTCGTGTTCTACGGTCCGGGGTCGATCGGCGAGGGAATCGACGGTGCAGCTGTCGCCTCCGTCGTCGTCGCGGGCATCCTGATGTTCGGCGGAGTCGCGATCGGCAGACTCGCTCCCGGACTCGCGCTCGGCGCAGCATGGGCGGGCGCCGTCGTGCAGATGCTCTCCGGATTCGGGCCGCTTCCGATCGACGTCGCGATCCTCCTGGTGCTCTATGCGACCGCGGCCTGGGGGTCCCGAGCCGTGCTGTGGTGGGGATTCGGGTCAGCGCTGCTCGGCGCGTTCGTGTCGGCGGTCTATCTGGTGGTCGTCACCGGCGTCGCGTCCGGAGCCAGCGGATGGGATCAGCTGACCACCGGCACTCTGCTCCTCGTGGTCTCGGTATTGGCGCTCGGCTTCGCCTGGGTCTGCGGACTGCTGTGGCGCGTCGTGCTCCGCGCGCGGAGCACTCGTGCGGCTCAGCTGCAGGCCGAGTCGCTGGCCGCCGAGGAGCAGGAGCGTGTGCGGATCGCCCGTGACATGCACGACATCGTGGCGCATTCGCTCGCGGTCGTGATCGCGCAGGCCGACGGCGCGCGGTACGCCGCCGCGTCGCAGCCGGAGATGGCGGACGAGGCACTGACGACCATCGCCCAGACGGCGCGTGGCGCCCTGAGTGACGTTCGTCTGCTGCTCACGCAGCTGCGGCACCGGCAGGGAGACGGGCCCCAGCCGACGCTCGCCGACCTCGAGGCACTCTTCGCCCAGGTGCGCCAGGCGGGGATCGAACCCCGCATCACGGTCGACCCGACGCCTCCCGGCGAGCCGCCGGGCGCGATCCAGCTCGCCGTCTATCGAATCCTCCAGGAAGCGCTGACCAACGCGATCAGGCACGGCGACGGCTCCGTCGACGTGCACCTCGCCTGGCTTCCCGATCGGGTCGATGTGCACGTCCGCAACACCGTGCGAGCAGGGAGCGCGCCGGGCGGTGGCGGACACGGGGTCATCGGCATGCGAGAGCGCGCCCAGCTCGTGGGCGGTAGCCTGCAGGCAGAGCGGGACGGCGTGCAGTTCGTGGTCCATGCGTCGCTGCCGATCGGAGAACCAGCATGATCAGGGTCGTACTCGTCGACGATCAGGCGCTCTTCCGCGCGGGGATCCGGATGCTCGTCGCATCGCAGCCCGACCTCGATGTGGTGGGCGAAGCGGGCGACGGCCGCGAGGCGGTGACGCTCGTGCGATCGGTTCGCCCGGATGTCGTGCTGATGGACATCCGCATGCCCGTGATGGACGGCCTGGCGGCGACCGCCGAGATCCTCGCGCAACCCGATCCGCCCCGCATCGTGATGCTGACGACCTTCGATCTCGATGAGGCCGCCGCTCGGGCGATCCGTCAGGGGGCCAGCGGATTCCTGCTCAAGGACGCCGACCCGGAGTTCCTGCTGGCGGCCATCCGCACCGTGCACGCCGGGTCGAGTGTGATCGCCGCATCGGCGACACGGGAGCTCTTCCAGCACTTCGCCGAGGCGCCGAAGCCCGTTCCTCAGCAGTTCTCCAGCCTCACCGACCGCGAACGGGAGATCTTCGCCCTCGCCGCACGCGGGCTGTCGAACAGCGAGATCGCCGCGCGCGAGTACCTCAGTGAGGCGACGGTGAAGACGCACATCAGCCGCATCCTCACGAAGCTCACGCTGCGTGACCGCGTGCAGCTCGTCGTGTTCGCCTTCGAGCACGGTCTCGCCTGAACCGAGGGTGTCCGCGCGGATCATCCTTGCGATGTACGCGAATGAGCCCAGCGGGCGACGCGGCGCGAGGGCATCCCGAAATAGCGTCGTGGACATGGAGATCACGACCAGCGACCTCGGGCTCGCAGCCCGCGTGCAGCACCTCAGCAAGACCTACGGGGCCGGCGAAGGAACCGTCCGCGCGCTCGACGACGTCAGCGTCGGCATCCGCCGTGGACAGTTCACGGCCATCATGGGCCCCTCCGGCTCGGGAAAGTCCACGCTCATGCACATCATGGCGGGCCTCGACACCCCGTCCGCCGGGCGGGCATGGATCGGCGACACCGAGATCACCGGCCTCGGCGATCTCGACCTGACGATCCTGCGTCGCCGCAGGGTGGGCTTCATCTTCCAGGCCTTCAACCTCGTACCCACCCTCACGGCGATGGGCAACATCATGCTTCCGTTCGAGCTCGACGGGCGGCGACCGAGCGCCATCGAGAAGGCGCGCATCGACGGTCTCGTCGAGACGCTGGGGCTCGGCGCGCGACTCCAGCACCGCCCGCACCAGTTGTCGGGCGGCCAGCAGCAGCGGGTCGCGATCGCCCGCGCGCTCGCCACAGCACCCGACCTTGTTTTCGCCGATGAGCCGACCGGAAACCTCGATTCGACGACGGGACGCGAGGTGCTGCAGCTGCTCGCAACCGCGAGCCGCGAACACGGGCAGTCGATCGCGATGGTGACGCATGATGCGATCGCCGCGAGTCACGCGGATCGGGTGCTGTTCCTCGGCGACGGACGCCTCGTCGCCGACCACCCGCGTCAGACCGCCGAGGAGATCTCGGCGTACATGCTCGCGGCCGAGGTGGCGGCATGAGCGCCGTTCTCGCCCCCGTCGTCGACACGGTCGTGCCGCAGACGGCATCCACGGGCCCTCGACTCGGCTGGCTGCGCGAGCGGGGCATGGGCGCCAGCATCCTGGTCGCCGCGCTGTCGGCCGCCTTCGGAGTGGTCCTCGTCGAGGTCACGGCATACCTCGGCGCCGTGCTGCAGGCCGATCCCTTCATCGGGGACAGTGACACCCTCGCCGTCATCGTCGCCCTGCTGTCGGTGCTGCTCACGGCGGTGGCCATGTATGTCGCGGCGATCGTCACGGCGAACACCTTCTCGACGATCATCGCGGGGCGCACCCGCAGGATCGCACTGATGCGCCTGATCGGAGCGACTGCTCGATCTCAGCGTGCCGAGGTGGGGCGGCAGGGCCTCGCCGTCGGGATCATCGGCGCAGCGACCGGGGTCCTCGCCGGTCTTCTGCTCTCGGCGATCGGAGTGCAGGTCGGATCGACGCTCATCGAGCACCAGCCGTTCGGATTCTCGCTCGCGCAGCCCTCCCTCCTGCTGCCCGCGATCGGCGTCGCGCTGACGACCTGGGCTGCGGCATGGGTCGGGTCGAGGCGGGTGCTCGCGGTCACGCCGCTGCAGGCGATCGGAGGCTCCGTCGAACGCACTCATGAAGAGATGTCGCGCCCCGGGCGCCACCTCGGGGCCTGGGTTCTCCTCGTCTCAGGCTCGCTGCTGCTCGCCGGAGGCGTGGTCCTCGGGCTGGTGCATCCGCTGGGGGTCGTCGTGGCGTTCTTCGGAGGACTCCTGTCGTTCACCGGCCTCGCTCTCGGCGCCGTGCTGTTCATGCCTCCGGTGCTGCGTCTGGTCGGTCGCATGTTCGGGTCCAGTGCGACGGCCCGACTGGCTGCCGAGAATGCACTGCGGTACCCGGAGCGGTCCTCGCGCATGGCCATCGGTGTGGTCATGGGGGTCACGCTCGTCACGATGTTCGCGGTGGCGCTCGAGTCGGTCAAACAGATGCTCATCGGTCAGTCGGAGGGGTCGATCCCCGATGAGTTCTTCGCGCCATTCGACGCCTTCGCCGCGATCATGATGCTGCTCGTCGCCGTCTCTGCGGTGATCGCCGCGGTGGGCCTGGTCAATCTCCTCACCATCGGCGTCGTGCAGCGTCGTCGCGAGCTCGGTCTGCTGCGCTCGATCGGACTCTCCAACCGGCAGGTGCGTCGCATGGTGCTGCTGGAGGCGACGCACATCACGGTCGCCGCGACGATCACGGGTCTCGCGCTCGGCCTCGTGTACGGATGGGTCGCTGCCCAGTCGCTGCTCGGTTCGACCCCGACGCTCCCGGACTTCGAGCCGGCAGGTCTCGTGGCGCCGCACGTGCCCTGGCTGCCCATCGCGATCATCGTCGTCGCCACGGTCGTGCTGACACTGGTCGCGGCAGCCGCGCCGACACGTCTCGCCACTCGCGTGGCTCCCGTCGAGGCGCTTGCGGCCGACTGACCTGAGGCGGCAGGTCCCGTCGGCGTCATGCACCGGCGGGACCCCTTCCTGCGGCATAAGCTGGACGGATGCCGTCGCCGTTCGACCAGTCCACGTATCAGGTGCGCCTCGAGTGGGGCGTCGAGGGACTCGCGCGTCTCGCGCCCGCTGACATCGTCGTGGTGGTCGATGTCCTGCGATTCTCCTCGTCAGTGGCCGATGCCGTGGCCGCCGGTGCCGAGGTGACTCTCGAGGGCGCTGTCGCATGGTCGCGCAACGGTGCCCCCGTGGCAGCGGCAGCGGCAGCGCAAGGTCCCACAGTGCTTCTGGGCAGTCTTCGCAACGCCGGCGCCGTCGCTCGTGCCGTCGTCGGCCTGCAGAACCGGCGTCAGGCTCGCACGTCCGTCGCCGTCATCGCGGCGGGTGAGCGCGACGAGGCGGGTGTGGTGCGGTTCGCGGTGGAGGATCACCTCGGGGCGGGCGCGGTGATCGACGCGCTCACCGACCTCGGCATCGACCACACGTCGCCCGACGCGGCCGTCGCCGCCGAGGGCCTTCGGGCGCTTCGCAGAGCCCTGCGTCACATGGTGAGCGCCAGCGGGTCCGCACGCGAGATCACCGAGGGAGTGGCTGCCACGACCACGATGGCTGAGGCGGGCATCGCTCCGACGTCGGCGGCCGCTGCCGCCGAGCTCGATGCGGTCGACGCCGTGCCCGTCTTGCGCGACGGAGTGTTCGTCGCGTTCGAGTAGCCGACGTGGGCGGCGCAGTCGAGGACAGGCCGCGCTTTCGCCGCACGATCCGACGACCACGACGTAGGGTCGGGAGATGCGGTACGTCCCTGCTCTGCTCCTCGACGCGGTCTTCGTTCTCGTCTTCGCGGCGATCGGTCGCGCGTCGCACGATGAGAATCCCGCGGGTTTCCTCCTCACCGCGTGGCCGTTCCTCGTGGCGCTCGTCGTGGGCCATCTCGTCGCGGCGCTCCTGCCCCGACGACCGCGTCGCCCGTGGGGGCTCGCGTGGGGTGCGGCCGTCTGGGTCGTGACGGTCGCGGGCGGGATACTGCTGCGCGTCGTCTCGGGTGACACCGCCCAACTTCCGTTCGTCATCGTGGCGACGATCACGCTCGGTGTACTGCTGATCGGCTGGCGCGCCGCAGCGGCACTGATGCGGCGCCGTCGTGCCGGTCGCGCGGCCGCGGGGCATCCGCCCGTCACCGACGAGGCCGGACTCGACCAGGGGGCCGGACTAGATCGGGAGTCCGGAGCCGACGAGCCCGGCTCCGCGGCAGACCACCGACGCTGAGCCGCTCAGCGCGACATCTGCGCGGCTGTTCTGGCGTCGGCAGTGATCTCGCGCCGAGCCCAGGCGAACTGGTATCGAGCATCGAACGCACGTGAGCACCGCGCACACGACGTCGGACGGGAGGGGCGCCTGTGCCGATACGTGACATGACCTGACGGGCACGTGCCCACCCAGGGTGCGAGTTCCACGGCTGTCTCGCCATGATGGGTGGTGCCGCCCACATAGCCGAGATCGCGCGCCACTCTCTTCCAGGTGGGGCCATGCGCTGCTTCGTGCCCCGCGAGCGCGTGCGCGACCTCGTGCAGCAGCACCTGATGGATCTCGTCATCGTCGAATCGGGCGGCCAGATACCTCGACACGGTGATGCGCTTCTTCGTGTAATCGCACTGCCCGGCGCGGCGCTTGGCGTGATCGAAGCCGAAGGCCCAGCTGTCGTCGAGGTACAGCGCGATCAGTGCTTCGCCCCAGACCCGCACCCGGTCAAGTTCCGCCATGCGATCAGGCTAAGCCATGCCGCCGACATCGCTCGGCATCGGGGCGTCAGCCCACGGGGAGAGGTGCGGGGCGACGCCGTTCGGCGGCCTCGATCGCGAGGAGCACCGTCTCGAGTTCGCTGTCGGCCGCGCCCGCTTCACGGCGTAGGAACAACGACTGCTTGAAGCTCTCTCGCGCGGTCTCGTAGTCGCCGGCCTCGTAGGCGTTCTTGCCGTGGTGCTGGTAGGCGAAGGCTGCGATCGACAGCCACCGCTGGCCCTCGGCTTCGGAGGCGCAGGTCGCGAGCTCCTGCTCCGCAGCGGCGTGGGCGCCCCGATACTGCAGCACCGTGGCGTGCAGTACTCGTGCGCGCAGCACGTCCCTGCGGGTTCCGGCCATGCGCGCCTGGCGCACCGTCGTGTCGGCCAGCGAGAGAGCTTCGTCGAGACGTCCGAGCACCTTGAGCAACCACACGCGCTCGAGCAGAGCGGGAAGGCTGCGCTGTTCCTCGATCTCCTCGAGCCTCGCCGCGCATTCATCGAGATCGACCAGTTCGCGAAGACTCTCCCGGTCGTATCCTCGGATGAAACTCATTGCTCTCCTTCCGCAGCGTCCCCTGCACCAGTCTGCCCCGAGTGCGCCGGCTTGTGGGGTCGGCACGCCCCGGGTCGACCGCATCCGGGTCGCATTCGAGAGCGGGTCAGCGCAGGAACAGCGAGGCGTCGGGACGAGGAGAGGCGACGGCATCCTGATCCGTGACCACTCGCGCGCCCTGCACGAACGCCGCGACCTCAGCCCCCTGGGCGATCTTGGCCGGATGCGGTCCTGCCGCCAGCATCCGGGGGAGCCATTCCGACGGCAGCGGCGATGCGGAGGCGGCGATCACGAGATTGCCGAATCGCCGTCCCTTCAGAACCTGGGCGTCTGCGAGGACCCCGATCTCGGGCAGCACCTCGGCGACCGTCGCGACCTGCCGGCGGGCGAAGGCGAGTCCGGGCCCGTCGGCGACGTTGACGAGCAGCACACCAGCGGGGCTCAGCAGCTCGGCGACCTCGCGGTAGAACTCGACGCTTGTCAGGTGAGCCGGCGTCTGTGCCCCCGAGAAGACGTCCGACACGACCAGGTCGCAGGCGCCCGCGATCGCGGGGGCAGGCGGCGGACGCCTTCGCGGGCGTCGCCGATGCGCAGTCGGATCGCGGCACCGCGGGGGAGCGGCAGGTGTTCACGCACCAATGCGGCGAGGGGTGCCTCGAGCTCGATCACCTGTTGGCGGGATCCGGGGCGGGTCGACTCGATGTAGCGGGGGATCGTGAGTGCGCCGGCACCGAGGTGCACGGCGGTGAGCGATCCGGAGGGGAGCTGATCGATCACGGCGCCCATGCGAGCGATGTACTCGAAGTGAAGATGAGTAGGATCGTCGAGGTCGACATGCGACTGGGGAGTGCCGTCGACCACGAGCTCATAGCCGCTCGTGAATTCGGACGGGGTGATGCGGGCCTCGCCGCCGTGGTCGAGCCGGGCGTGCGGATGCTCGGTGTCGCGAGCGCGTGTCCGTCCCATTCCTCGAGACTACGCGGCCCCGAGGCGCTCGTGGAACGGCCGGAATAGGGGCTCCGAAGCCCGATGTTACGGGCAAGTGACGTTTCTGGGAATAACTTGCAGGGAATTAGTTAGTGATGAATACTTTTTCCTAACCGGGTGGGTTCCCGAAGCCACCAGGACGTTCAAAGAGGAGATCCCTGATGCATAAGCGCATTCTTCCGGTCGTGGCGCTCGGCGCCGTGGCCACCCTGGGCCTGGCGGCCTGCGCCGGTGGCGCGACCGACAACGGCGGGTCTGCAGACGGAGAGGGCCAGGAGCTCACCGTCTGGATCATGAAGGGCACCAACCCCGACGCGAGCGCGTTCTACGACGAGGTGTCCGCGGCGTTCGAGGAGGAGACCGGGGCGACGGTCAAGATCGAGGAGATCCAGTGGGCCGACGCCCACGATCGCTTCGTGACGTCGATCGCCGGTGGTACCACGCCCGACATCGCTGAAACGGGTACCACCTGGACCGCTGAGTTCGCCTATTCAGGAGCACTCGAGCCGCTTGACGAGTACGTCGATGCCGAGGACGGGCTCCGTGACGACCTCGTCGACGGCCTTGAGGTCGCCGGCACCTACGAGGACGAGCTCTACGGCATGCCCTGGTACGCCGGCGTCCGCTCGATCGTCTACCGCACCGACGTGTTCGAGGAGCTCGGTCTCGAAGCTCCGAAGACGTGGGACGACATCGTCTCCGCCGGCGAGGCCATCAAGGCGGCCAAGCCCGACATGCTGCCGTTCCCCGTCGCGGGCGACGCCGAGTTCCAGGTCTACCCCTGGGTCTGGGGCGCCGGCGGCGAGGTCGCGACCCTCGACGGCGACACCTGGACGAGCGAGCTCGACAGTGACGAGTCGCAGGCCGGGATCGAGTTCTACACCGGGCTCGCGACCGAGCACGGCTTCTCGTCCGCCGGAGCGACGACCTGGAAGGAGACCGACCTCCGTGACTCGTTCACGCAGGGCAACGTCGCCATGATGCTCTCCGGCTCGTGGACGCCCAAGGCGCTCATCGAGGCGAACCCCGACCTCGAAGGCAAGATCGGCGCGGCCGTGATCCCCGGTGAAAACGGCGGCATCGCTCCGTCCGTGCTCGGTGGATCGCACCTGTCGGTCTTCAACACCACCGAGAACGCCGAGCTCTCGTGGGAGTTCGTCAAGCTCATGACCACGGGCGAGTTCGCCGAGAAGTGGGCAGATGAGACCGGCTACTTCCCGGGCGTCCAGTCCGCGATGGAAGAGGCTCTCGCCTCGACCGACCCGCTCGTCGCTCCGTTCGCGCAGCAGATGGTCGAGGGCGGTGCCTCCGTGCCGGTGACGCCGAACTTCGGTGCCGTGCAGGCGAAGAAGACGACGAACTCGATGATCCAGGCGATCCTCAGCGGACAGAAGGACGTCGCCACGGCGACGAAGGACGCCGCTGCTGAGATGACCGACCTTCTCAACCAGTAAGGCTGTATCCCTCCATGTCGATGGTGCAAGCGCCACTGCCGGCCACGAAGACGGAGTCCACCTCCGCCTCCGTGGCCGGCGGCCGGCCGCAGAACAAGCGGGGACTCTCGCTGATCACGGCCCGTCCCTGGCTCCTCCTCGCCCCGGGCCTGGTCATCCTCGCGGTGCTCATGCTCTGGCCGCTCATCCAGGTCGTCATCTACTCGCTGCAGGACTACGGTCTGCGCGAGATCAACACCGGTGAGAGCAACTGGATCGGCGTCGACAACTACGTCGAGGCGCTCACCAACCCGACGCTGTGGACGGTCGTCCTGCCGAACACGGTCGGCTTCGCCGCCGTCGCCGTCTTCGTCACGGTGACGGTCGGCACGCTCGTCGCTCTGCTGCTCGCGAAGCTCGGCCCCGTCTGGCGCACGATCGTCTCCAGTTGCATCATGGTGGCCTGGGCGATGCCCGCCGTCACCGGCACCTACGTCTGGACCTTCATCTTCGATGCCGACCGAGGCATCTTCAACACCGTTCTGCAGGATCTCGGTCTCATGGACGATCCGGTCAACTGGTTCACGAATCAGTGGTCGTTCTACGCGATCGTGCTGCTCAACGTCGTGCACCACGGCTTCCCGTTCGTCGCGATCACGGTGCTCGCAGGCCTCCTGGGCGTCTCGAAGGAGATGCTCGAAGCGGCAGCGCTCGACGGCGCCAACGCCTGGATGCGCTTCTGGAAGATCATCTTCCCGACCCTGAAGCCCGTGTTCTCCGTGGTGATCATCCTGTCGACGATCTGGGACTTCAAAGTCTTCGCGCAGGTCTATCTCATGCCCGGTGGCGGTGGCGGCAACCGATCGGTGCTCAACCTCGGCGTCTGGTCGTACGTCGAGTCGTTCGGGCAGAACCGCTACGGATTCGGCGCCGCGCTCGCCGTGCTGCTCACCCTCGTGCTGATCGGCATCACGATCGTCTACATCCGGTCCCTCATGAAGGAGGACGAGCTGTGAACCCCCGCCCGTCTGTCATGTCGCGTGTCGGCACCGGCATCGCGATCGCCGCGGTCCTGATCTTCACGCTGTTCCCCGTGTACTGGATGGTCTCCAGCGCGCTCGACGCCAAGGCCTCCAGCGGAGGCCAGTCGCTGCTGCCCCAGGAATTCACACTCGACAACTTCGCGTTCGTGCTCACGGACGGCGGTTTCGGCACGTACCTGCGCAACTCGGCCATCGTCGCCCTGGTGACCGTGCTGGTCAGCGCACTGGTCTGCCTGCTCGCGGCCGTCGCGGTCGCGCGCTTCAAGTTCAAGTTCCGCACCACGATCCTCATGATGATCCTCGTCGTGCAGATGGTTCCGCTCGAAGCCCTCGTCATCCCGCTCTTCCTGCAGGTCAAGAGCCTCGGACTGCTCAACAGCATCCTGGGGCTCATGGTCGTCTACGTGGCACTGTCGCTCGCCTTCGGCATCTGGATGCTGCGCGGCTTCGTCGCGGCTGTTCCCGTGGAGCTCGAAGAGGCCGCCTACATCGACGGTGCCAGCTGGTGGCGGATGTTCCGCTCGATCCTGCTGCCGCTCGTGATGCCCGGTCTCGTCGCGACCAGCATCTTCAGCTTCATCACGGCGTGGAACGAGTTCATCTTCGCCATGACGATCCTCGGCAGTGCGACCGATCAGTACACGGTGTCGATCGGTCTGAAGTCGTTCTTCGGTCTGCACTCCAACGACTGGGGCAGCATCATGGCCGCGTCGACGATCATCACGATCCCCGTCATGGTCTTCTTCGTCATCGTGCAGCGGCGCCTGTCGGCAGGAATGGTCGCCGGAGCCGTGAAGGGATGACCGACGAACTCGAGCGTCTCGCGCACGGGGTGCTCTGGCCGGGGTTCTACGGAACCGAGGCTCCGGCATGGCTTCTCGACGCGCTGCGAGACGGACTCGCGGGTGCCGTGTACTTCGGCCAGAACGTCGGCGAGGGGCTGTCGGGGCTGAGCGACCAGATCCTCGAGGCGAACCCCGCAGCCCTCATCGGCATCGACGAAGAGGGCGGCAGCGTCACGCGTCTCGAGTCCGGCGGGGGATCGACCCTTCCGGGGGCCGCCCAGCTCGGTCTGGTCGACGACCTCGCAGCGACCGAGGCGACCGGCGCCGAGCTCGCGCGCCGCGTCCGTGCGATCGGCGGCAACGTCGTGCTCGGTCCTGTCGCCGACGTGAACACCGATCCGCGCAACCCGGTGATCGGGGTGCGGTCGTTCGGCAGCGATGAGCACGTGGTGTCCCGGCACGTCGTCGCCGAGATCGAGGGCCTTCAGCGCGGGGGCGTCGCCGCCTGCGTGAAGCACTTTCCCGGCCACGGCGACACTCACGTGGACTCGCACCATGCGCTTCCGGAAATCTCGCTCGACGTCGAGGAGTTCGAGCGAGTGCACCTCGCGCCGTTCCGTGCGGCGGTCGCTGCCGGAGTCGACACGATCATGACGGCGCACATCGTGGTACCTGCGTGGGGGGCGGAGCCCGCCACCCTCAATCCACGGATCCTCGGGATGCTCAGGGAGTGGGGCTTCGAGGGCGTCATCGTCACCGACGCGCTCGACATGGCCGCGATCCGCGAGACCGTCGGGATCGGGGCCGGAGCAGCTCGTGCGCTCGCCGCCGGTGCCGATCTGCTGTGCATCGGCAACCCCACGAACCCCGGCAGGGAGACTTTCCCCGATCAGGACCAGCGCGACTTCCTCGTCGCACGCGACGGAATCGTCCAGGCGCTGCGCGACGGGTCGCTCCCGCGCGCGCGGGTCGAGGAGGCGGCTCGCCGAGTCGCTGCGCTGTCGCAGACACTGCGCGCCAGGTCGGTGGACGCGCGTGGCGAGGAATCGTCGGATGCCGCCTACCCGGGCGAGGAGATCGTGCGCCGTGCCGTGCGCGGTGCGCAGCGCGAGGCATCGGCGCTCGCGGTGCTCGATGTTCGGCGTCGGGCATCGCTCGCCGTCGACAGTGCCGCGGCGTACGTCGCCTCGACCCTGGCGGGCGGTGGACACGTCTCGCGACTCGATGTCGCACGCAGTTCGGCGGAGCAGCAGGATGCGGCGCTCGACGACGTGATCGCCGCCGAGGGGGTGACCGTCGTCCTGATCGATCGACCCGATGCCGACGACGCGCAGCGCGCGCTCGTCGAGAGCGCGGCCCGACGCGACCCAGAGGCCGTCGTCGTGAACGTCGGACTCCCGCCGCAGCGCCCGCTCGCACTTCCTGTCGTCGAGGTGGGGGCGGCGAGCCGGATCGGCGCGCAGGCCGCCAGGGATCGGCTGAGCGGAGCATACGCCCGCGGCCGCGGTTCGTCACCGGGTGATGCGGTCGAGGACGACTGAGGCAGGATGGCATCGTGGATGCTGATGTTCTCGCACTGGTACGCCGAGCCGTACCGCGCCTGAGCGCGGCGGAAGCCAAGGTCGCCGAGACGATTCTCGGCGATCCCACGCTGGTGGTCGACCTCGCCATCAACGACCTGGCACGGCTGTGCAGCACATCGCTGTCGACCGTCGCCCGCTTCGCGCAGTCGCTCGGGTTCAGCGGATATCGAGAACTCCGCGTGGCCGTCGCACGCACTGTCACGCTGGCTCAGGCGCAGCAGGCGCGCTTCGGACTCGACACCACGGCGATCAGCCCTGATGACGAACCCGCGGCGATCGCCGCGAAGATCGCCGCGCAGGAGATCGATGCGATCGAGAAGACCGCCCGGGGGCTCGATGCATCCGCCCTCGATCGCGTGGCACTCGCCCTGGTGGCGGCACGCCACATCGACCTGTTCGGCCAGGCGGCCTCGTCGCTCACCGCACAGGACCTTCAGCAGAAGCTCGCCCGGATCGGATGCTCGGTGGCGCACTCCGCCGATCCCCATCTCGCCGTGACCACCGCGTCGTTGCGCTCGTCGCAGGACGTGGTCATCGGCTTCTCGCACGGCGGCGAGACGGCGGAGGTGGTGCGAGCTCTCGAGGTCGGTCGAGACGCGGGCGCGCTGTCCGTCGCCATCACGAGTGCAGGCGATTCCACTCTCGCGCTCGCCGCTGACGTCGCACTGCTGACGCATGCGCACGAGTCGCCTTTCCGCATGGCGGCGATGTCGAGTCGCATCGCCCAGCTCGCTCTCGTCGACATCCTGTTCGTCCGTGTCGTGCAGCACAGGGGAGAGCCTGTCTCGGTACCCCTGCAGCTCACCCACGAGGCTGCTGCTCCGCGCCGCCGCCCCGCTCGCTGATTCCTCCGGGCGGCGTCTGCGGCCGCCGGCACGGGAGCTCAGTCGATGTGGTCGCGCGTGCTGCGGAGCGCTCGTGTCGCGATGCGATGCGCGCGGGCGAGGCTGCCCGTGAGCGACAGATCGCTGAGGATGCCGGCCAGGAATCCCGCCGCGAACGCGTCTCCCGCCCCTATCGTCTCGACGACGGGCACATCGAGCGCAGAACTCTCGATCCGTTCCATTCCGTCGAAGGCCGTCGCGCCTCTCGGACTCGTGACGATGAGATGGCGAGGCTCGGCGATGAGAGCGCGAACATCGTCGGGGTCCGAGGTGCCGAACACGGCCTCCGCGTCAGGGGCGGTGCAGAACACGGCGTCGGCGCGGCGCGCGAAGTCGGCGATCACGGCACGGCCCTCGTCTTCGCGTCCGCGCCACAGCGCCGGACGCCAGTTCACATCGAAGCTGAGGATCCGTGATCCACGGGGGAGGGCGTACACGGCGTCCTGGGCGGCGTGCGCTGTCGCCGACAGTGCAGGGGTGATCCCTGTCGTGTGCACGACTGCGGCCGCGTCGAGCAGGCGCGCGACTGTCGGATCGGCGATCATGGCGGGCGACATCGCCGCGGCGGCCGACCCTCCGCGGTAGTAGTGCATCCTGCCGCCGACGGACCCGTCGGTCAGCGGCGCGAGTTCCTTCACGTAGAGGCCCGTGGGCGCGTGGGGATCGACCTGGATCGCCGAGTCGTCCACACCGTGCCGGCGAAGCTCTGCGCGCAGGAAACGTCCGAATCCGTCACCGCCCACGCGTGACACCACCGCCGCCCTGACGCCCGCGGATGCCAGCGCGATCGCCGTGTTCCACTCGGCCCCCGCGAGGGAGCGATGGAAGGTGCGCACGTCTTCGAGCGGACCGGCGACGGCCGGGAGGAACGAGACGAGTCCCTCGCCGAGGCAGACGGCGAGGGGGGATGTGTCGGGCACGCTCTGGAGATTACCGGATCGCCGGACGGCCGGACATCCGTAACACGAATGAAACCTCCAGGTGTTTGGCATCGCCTCGCGCACTGGGTAGTTTCGAGGAATCACCGTCCGGACCCGAAGACGTCTCCGGATCGCGCACAGCAGCGCTCGACAGGAAGGTCACACAATGCACCACACAGTCATGCGTCGGCGAGGGCTCCTCGCCGTATCCGGGGCGGCACTCGCCGCGCTGGTCCTCTCGGGGTGCGTCGCCAGCGAGCGCGGCGACGACGGCGCCGAGAGCTCGGGCGATGTCGACGGCACGTTCGTGTTCGCCGCGTCCTCCGACCCGGCCAGCCTCGACCCCGCGTTCGCGCAGGACGGCGAGAGCTTCCGCGTCTCGCGGCAGATCTTCGAGGGGCTCGTGGGCACGGAGCCCGGAACGGCCGACCCGGCGCCGCTGCTCGCCGAGTCGTGGGAGTCGTCGGAAGACGGCATGAGCCACACCTTCGCGCTGAAGGAGGACGTCACGTTCCACGACGGCACCCCGTTCAACGCCGAGGCCGTGTGCGCGAACTTCGACCGCTGGTACAACTGGACCGGCCTCGCGGCCTCCGAGGCCTTCGGCTACTACTACAACAAGCTCTTCAAGGGCTATGCCGACAACCCCACCGACGCCGTCTACAAGTCCTGCACGCCGGACGGTGACTACTCGGTCACGGTCGAGCTGAACAAGCCCTTCGCCGGCTTCATCGCCTCTCTCGCTGCCGTCGTTCGGCATGCAGAGCCCCTCTGCGCTGTCGGAGTTCGGAGCTGACGACGTGAGCGGCTCCGCCGAGGCCCCCGTGCTCTCCGAGTACGCGATGGGTCACCCCGTCGGCACCGGTCCCTTCCAGTTCGACGAGTGGGCGCCGGGCGAGCAGGTCACGCTCGCCGCATACGACGGATACTGGGGCGACGCAGGTCAGATCGACGAGATCATCTTCCGCACGATCGACGACCCCACCGCACGCCGCCAGGCTCTCGAGTCCGGCTCGATCGACGGGTACGACCTCGTCGGCCCGGCCGACACCCAGGCGCTCGAGGACGACGGCTTCACGATGGTGTCGCGCCCTCCGTTCACGATCCTCTACCTCGCGTTCAACCAGGCGATCCCCGAGTTGCAGGACCCCAAGGTGCGTGAGGCGCTGTCGTACGCGGTCGACAAGGACGCGCTGATCAGCCAGGTCCTGCCCGAGGGCACGGAGAAGGCGATCGAGTTCGTGCCCGACACGGTCAACGGATACAACCCGGATGTCACGACCTACGACTACGACCCCGAGAAGGCCAAGTCGCTGCTCGCCGAGGCCGGCTACACCGAGGCCAACCCGCTGAAGCTCGACTTCAACTACCCGGTCAACGTCTCGCGTCCGTACATGCCCGACCCCGAGCAGATCTTCACGGTCCTCTCGTCGCAGCTCGCCGAGGTCGGCGTCGAGACGACACCGGTCTCGGAGGAGTGGGTCGAGTACCTGGACCGCACCACCGGCACGGCTGACCACGGAATCCACCTGCTCGGCTGGACCGGCGACTACAACGACACCGACAACTTCGTCGGCGTCTTCTTCGGCCAGCAGAGCTCGGAGTGGGGCTTCGACAACGCCGAGCTGTTCGAGAAGCTGAACGAGGCGCGCGGCGTCTCGAGCCTGGAGGACCAGACGGCCCTCTACGAGGACATCAACGAGATGGTCGCTCAGTTCATCCCGGGTGTGCCGCTGGCTCACCCGGCGCCGACCCTGGCGTTCGACCCGCGTGTCGAGAGCTACCCCGCCAGCCCGGTGAACGACGAGGTCTTCACTGACATCGTCCTGACCGAGTAGGTCTGACCGACTGAGATGCCTCCCGGGTCCTCGCGCGCCGCGCGCGAGGACCCGGGACGGTGTCGCCTCTGATCAACGGAGACCTCTTGCTGCGCACCATCGGCAGACGACTGCTATTCCTCATTCCCACCCTGATCGGCCTCAGCATCCTGCTGTTCGCCTGGGTCAGGGCCCTGCCGGGCGGTCCCGCCGTGGCTCTTCTCGGTGAGAAGGCCACTCCGGACGCCATCGCCAGGGTCAACGAGCTCTACGGCTTCAACAAGCCGATCATCGAGCAGTACTTCATCTGGGTCGGCCGCCTGCTGCAGGGTGACTTCGGCACATCGATCCAGACCAACCGGCCCGTCACGGAAGAGTTCTTCCGCCGGTTCCCCGCGACGATCGAGCTGAGCGTCCTCGCGCTCATCTTCGCCGTCGGCATCGGCATCCCTCTCGGATACTGGGCGGCTCGCCGTCACGGTAAATTCACCGACCATGCGTCGGTGGTCCTGAGCCTGATCGGCATCACGATCCCGGTGTTCTTCCTCGCCTTCATCCTGAAGTACGTCTTCGCGGTGCAGCTGGGCTGGCTGCCGTCGGACGGCCGACAGAACCCGCGAATAGATGCCACGCATCCGACCGGCTTCTATGTATGGGACGGCATCATCACCGGCGAGTTCGACGCCTCGTGGGACGCGCTCATGCACCTCGTGCTGCCGGCGCTCGCGCTCGGCACCATCCCGCTCGCGATCATCGTCCGCATCACCAGGGCCAGCGTCCTGGAGGTTCAGAACGCGGATTATGTGCGCACCGGCCGGGCGAAGGGCGTCGGATCATCGACGCTGCGGAGCCGGTTCATCCTGCGCAACGCGATGCTGCCCGTGATCACGACCATCGGCCTTCAGACCGGGCTCCTGATCTCCGGGGCGGTGCTGACCGAGACCGTCTTCGCGTTCCCCGGCATCGGCTCCTTCCTCGCGAGGGCGATCTTCACACGGGACTTCCCGGTGCTGCAGGGGTTCATCATCTTCATCGCGATCGCCTATGCGCTGATCAACCTGGCGGTCGACGTGTCCTACAGCTTCATCGACCCGAGAGTGCGGGTGCAGTGATGTCCCGTCTCGTTCTCCGAAAGGGGGTGGCGTCATGACCATCTCGCTCCCACCCGCACAGGGCCCGTCGGCGGCGAGCGGCGAGCTCGTCGACACCGTCGCGGTCGGCCAGGCCGGCCTCAAAGAGGGGCCAGGCGGATTCTGGCACGACGTGTTCCGTCGCCTCCGCCGCAATCCCACCGCCTGGGTCGGTGCCGGAATCGTCCTGCTGTTCGTGCTCGTGTCGGTTCTCGCTCCGGTGCTGGCGCCGTACCCCGAGACGGCGCTGCCCGGCGCGAAGTACATCACGCCGACGCACATCCCCGGCCCCGGCGAGCTGCCGGAGTTCCCGCTGGGTCTCGACCGCTTCGGCGGCGACGTGCTCTCCAAGCTCATCTGGGGTGCGCAAGCATCGCTGCTGATCGGTGTCATCTCGACGGCGCTGGGACTGGTCGGAGGCATGATCCTCGGGCTGCTCGCCGGCACCTTCGGCGGCTGGGTCGACACGCTCATCATGCGCATCGTCGACATCATCCTCTCGGTGCCCAACCTGCTGCTGGCGGTCTCGATCGCCGCGATCCTGGGTCAGACACCGTTCGCGGTGATGATCGCGATCGGTGCGTCGCAGGTGCCGATCTTCGCGCGTCTGCTGCGGGCGTCGATGCTGCAGCAACGATCGAGCGACTACGTGCTCTCGGCGCAGACGCTGGGCCTCGGCCGTGGTCACATCACGATGTCGCACGTGCTGCCCAATGCCATCGGGCCCGTCATCGTGCAGGGCACGCTGACTCTCGCGACCGCCGTCATCGACGCGGCCGCGCTGTCGTTCCTCGGACTCGGCGGCGGGCGTCCCGAGACGGCCGAGTGGGGGCGCATGCTCACCTACGCCCAGGCTGAGCTGGCCATCGCGCCGTGGCTGGCATTCCTGCCCGGCATCTGCATCGCGGTCACCGCGCTCGGCTTCACCCTGTTCGGTGAGGCGCTGCGCGAGGCCATGGACCCGAGGACGAGAGCACGATGAACGCTGCGAAAGAGAATCGGAACCCGGACGCGCCGCTGCTGTCGGTCGAGGGACTCGCCGTCGACTTCGCCACGATGGACGGCGTCGTCCACGCGGTCGAGGGCGTCGATCTCGAGATCGCTCCGGGGCAGACCGTCGCGATCGTGGGGGAGTCCGGGTCGGGCAAGTCGACGACTGCGATGGCCATCATCGGGTTGCTCGCCGGAGGCGGGCGCGTGGCCGGCGGCAGCATCCGCCTCGATGGCAAGGACATCACCCGCGCCCCCGAGAGCGAGCTGCGCGCGATCCGCGGACGCGACATCGGACTCGTGCCGCAGGACCCGATGTCGAACCTGAACCCGGTCGCGAAGGTCGGCACCCAGGTCGCCGAGACCCTGCTCGCGCACGGACTCGCCACGAGGCAGAACGTGCACGAGAAGGTGGTCGAGGCGCTCACCGCCGCGGGCCTGCCGGATCCGGAGAAGCGTGCGAAGCAGTATCCGCACGAGTTCTCCGGCGGCATGCGCCAGCGCGCCCTGATCGCGATCGGTCTGGCGTGCAAGCCTCGTCTGCTGATCGCCGACGAGCCGACCAGCGCACTCGACGTCACGGTGCAGCAGACGATCCTCGATCAGATCGGTGCGATGACGCGGGAGCTCGGAACGGCCGTGTTGCTCATCACGCACGACCTGGGGCTCGCGGCCGAGCGCGCCGAGCGCGTCATCGTGATGCACCGCGGCAAGGTCGTCGAGCAGGGGCCTGCCAAGCAGATCCTCGAGGCGCCGCAGCACCCGTACACCCAGTCTCTGGTGAAGGCAGCGCCGTCGGTGGCGGCAGCACGACTGCGGCCCGAGGCCTTCCTGGTCGAGGAGCGTCCTGCTCAGCCGGTGGACACCGCGAATTCGTCGGATGCCGTGGCGACCGACGCCGCGCCCGCGTCCGCCGACAACATCGTCGAGATCGAGAACCTCACCAAGGTGTATCCGGTACGGGGGCAGAAGGAGGATTTCGTCGCGGTGAACGACGTCTCCCTCGCGATCCCTCGCGGTGAGACGGTCGCGATCGTGGGCGAGTCCGGTTCGGGCAAGACGACCACGGCGCGGATGCTGCTGAAGATCATCGAGCCGACCAGCGGACTGATCCGCTACGAGGGCAAGGACGTCGCCTCGCTCACCCGCGCCGAGACGCGGGACTTCCGGCAGAAGGTGCAGCCGATCTTCCAGGATCCGTACTCGAGCCTGAACCCGATGTTCACGATCGAACGCCTGATCTCGGAGCCGCTCGACTTCTACAAGCGGGGGAGCAGTGCCGACCGGCGCACGCGCGTCCGTCAGCTGCTCGACGACGTGGCCCTTCCGCAGTCGATGCTGCGTCGGTACCCGTCCGAACTGTCGGGTGGGCAACGGCAGCGCGTCGCTATCGCGCGGGCGCTCGCACTCTCACCCGAGCTGATCGTGTGCGACGAGCCCGTGTCGGCCCTGGACGTGCTGGTGCAGGACCAGATCCTGACGCTGCTCGGCGACCTGCAGCGGGAGTACGGGCTGAGCTACCTCTTCATCTCGCACGACCTCGCGGTCGTGCGCCTGATCAGCGATTACGTGTGCGTGATGAAGGACGGATCGCTCGTCGAGGCGGCGTCGTCGGAGGAGATCTTCACGAATCCGCGCGACCCGTACACGCGACGACTGCTGGCATCGATCCCCGGGAACGAACTCAACATCGCATCCTGACGACACGATTCCGACCTTCTTCGGGCGCCATTACCGCAGCGTCCGAAGAAGGTCAAGGATTGAACTTGCCATGTCGCGATATCCCGTCTATAGTTGGTAGTTGCGCTCACTTCTCCGTGCCCTCATATGGTGGTCGGCATCTCGTTGAGCATGTGAGCGCACACTCCACCTGACGACAAAGGAATCGAGAAGCCCTGCGGGGCTCACGGAGGTTATTCCCTTGGCTGCTGCTCCCAACGCATCCACATCCACCACCACCAAGAACGGACGCGGAGCATCCCGCCTCTCGTTCGCGAAGATCTCCGACACGCTGACGGTCCCCGACCTTCTCGCTCTGCAGACCGAGTCCTTCGGTTGGCTCGTCGGAAACGACGACTGGAAGGCCCGTGTCGCCGAGGCGAACGCCGCCGGCCGGACCGACGTCAACCAGGTCTCCGGGCTCGGTGAGATCTTCGAGGAGATCTCTCCGATCGAGGACCTCGGCGAGACGATGCAGCTCTCGTTCACGAACCCGTACCTCGAGCCGGAGAAGTACTCGATCGACGAGTGCAAGGAGCGTGGCAAGACGTACGCTGCTCCGCTGTACGTCGAGGCCGAGTTCATGAACCACCTCACGGGCGAGATCAAGACCCAGACGGTCTTCATGGGCGACTTCCCGCTGCAGACCGACAAGGGAACGTTCATCATCAACGGTTCCGAGCGCGTCGTCGTCTCGCAGCTGGTTCGTTCACCCGGTGTCTACTTCGACAAGACCCCCGACAAGACGTCCGACAAGGACATCGTCTCGGCGCGTGTCATCCCGAGCCGTGGCGCATGGCTCGAGTTCGAGATCGACAAGCGCGACCAGGTCGGCGTGCGCATCGACCGCAAGCGCAAGCAGTCCGTCACCGTCTTCCTCAAGGCGCTCGGTCTGACCAGCGAGCAGATCCTCGCCGAGTTCTCGGGCTTCCCCTCCATCGAGGAGACCCTGGCGAAGGACACCATCGTCACGAAGGAAGATGCGCTTCGCGACATCTACCGCAAGCTGCGTCCGGGCGAGCAGGTGGCCGCAGAGGCAGCCCGCGCGCTCCTCGACAACTTCTACTTCAACCCGAAGCGCTATGACCTCGCCAAGGTCGGTCGTTACAAGATCAACCACAAGCTGGGTCTCGACGCGCCGCTGACCGACTCGGTGCTGACCGTCGACGACATCGTCGCGACGATCAAGTACCTCGTCCGTCTGCACGCCGGTGTCGACACGTTCGACGGCATCCGCTCGGGCAAGCAGGCCGAGATCCGCATCGCGACCGATGACATCGACAACTTCGGCAACCGTCGCATCCGTGCGGTGGGCGAGCTCATCCAGAACCAGGTCCGCACCGGTCTCTCCCGCATGGAGCGCGTCGTTCGCGAGCGCATGACCACGCAGGACATCGAGGCGATCACGCCGCAGACCCTGATCAACGTGCGCCCCGTCGTCGCCGCGATCAAGGAGTTCTTCGGAACCTCGCAGCTGTCGCAGTTCATGGATCAGAACAACCCGCTCGCGGGTCTGACCAACAAGCGCCGTCTCTCGGCTCTCGGCCCCGGTGGTCTGAGCCGTGATCGCGCAGGTGTCGAGGTCCGTGACGTCCACCCGTCGCACTACGGCCGCATGTGCCCCATCGAGACTCCTGAAGGCCCGAACATCGGTCTGATC
Organism: Microbacterium sp. AC145; assembly: GCF_979258505.1. Lineage (NCBI taxonomy): Bacteria > Bacillati > Actinomycetota > Actinomycetes > Micrococcales > Microbacteriaceae > Microbacterium > Microbacterium sp. AC145. The sequence goes on along the minus strand of NZ_OZ409859.1, from coordinate 2,324,945 downwards.
GGTGCTCTCGCGACCTTCGCGCGCATCAACTCGTTCGGTTTCATCGAGACCCCGTACCGCAAGGTCACGGGCGGCGTCGTCACCGAGGACATCGACTACCTGACGGCTTCCGAAGAGGTCGACTTCAACATCGCGCAGGCCAACGCCCCGCTCGACAAGAACGGTCGCTTCATCGAGAGCCACGTCCTGGCCCGCCCCAAGGGCGGCAGCGGCGAGGTCGACATGTTCCTCCCGGAGGACATCGGCTACATCGACGTCTCGCCGCGCCAGATGGTGTCGGTCGCGACCTCGCTCGTGCCGTTCCTCGAGCACGACGACGCACAGCGCGCCCTCATGGGTGCCAACATGCAGCGTCAGGCTGTGCCGCTGCTCCGCAGCGACTCGCCGCTCGTCGGAACCGGTATGGAGGGCTACACCGCCATCGACGCAGGTGACGTGCTCACCGCCGAGAAGGCCGGTGTCGTCACCGAGGTCTCTGCGGATCGCGTCACCGTCATGCTCGACGAGGGTGGAACGCAGGACTACCACCTGCGCAAGTTCGACCGCTCCAACCAGGGCACGTCGTACAACCAGAAGGTCGTCGTCAACGAGGGCGACCGCGTCGAGGTCGGAGAGGTCATCGCCGATGGTCCCGCCACCGAGAACGGCGAGCTCGCACTCGGTAAGAACCTCCTCGTCGCGTTCATGACGTGGGAAGGCTACAACTTCGAGGACGCGATCATCCTCAGCCAGGACCTGGTGAAGGACGACACCCTCTCCTCGATCCACATCGAGGAGTACGAGGTCGACGCCCGCGACACGAAGCTGGGCAAGGAGGAGATCACCCGTGACCTCCCCAACGTCAGCCCCGAGCTGCTGAAGGATCTCGACGAGCGCGGCATCATCCGCATCGGCGCCGAGGTCCGCCCCGGCGACATCCTCGTCGGCAAGGTCACGCCGAAGGGCGAGACCGAGCTGTCGGCGGAAGAGCGTCTGCTCCGCGCGATCTTCAACGAGAAGAGCCGCGAGGTCCGTGACACCTCTCTCAAGGTGCCCCACGGTGAGCAGGGCACGATCATCGCCGTCAAGGAGTTCAACGCCGAAGACGGCGACGACGAGCTCGGCTCGGGCGTCAACCGCCGCGTCGTGGTCTACATCGCCCAGAAGCGCAAGATCACCGAGGGTGACAAGCTCGCCGGTCGTCACGGCAACAAGGGTGTCATCGCGAAGATCCTCCCGATCGAGGACATGCCGTTCCTCGCGGACGGAACTCCGGTCGACATCGTGCTGAACCCGCTGGGTATCCCGGGTCGAATGAACTTCGGCCAGGTGCTCGAGACCCACCTCGGGTGGATCGCGAAGCAGGGCTGGAAGGTCGAGGGAACCCCGGAGTGGGCTACCAAGCTTCCGAAGGATGCCTTCGAAGCCGCCCCCGGCACCAAGGTCGCCACCCCCGTGTTCGACGGTGCGAGCGAGGAGGAGATCGCCGGTCTCCTCGACGCGACCATCCCGACGCGCGACGGCGTCCGTCTGATCGACTCCACCGGAAAGGCCCAGATGTTCGACGGCCGCTCCGGCGAGCCGTTCCCGGCGCCGATCTCGGTGGGCTACATGTACATCCTGAAGCTGCACCACCTGGTCGACGACAAGATCCACGCGCGTTCGACGGGTCCGTACTCGATGATCACCCAGCAGCCGCTCGGTGGTAAGGCGCAGTTCGGTGGCCAGCGATTCGGTGAGATGGAGGTGTGGGCCCTCGAGGCCTACGGCGCCGCATACGCGCTCCAGGAGCTCCTCACGATCAAGTCCGACGACATCCTCGGCCGCGTCAAGGTGTACGAGGCGATCGTCAAGGGCGAGAACATCCAGGAGCCCGGCATCCCCGAGTCCTTCAAGGTGCTCATGAAGGAGATGCAGTCGCTCTGCCTGAACGTCGAGGTCCTCTCGGCCGACGGCACGCTCGTCAACCTGCGTGACACCGACGACGAGGCCTTCCGTGCAGCGGAAGAGCTCGGCATCAACATCTCCAGCCGCTTCGAGGCCGCCTCGATCGACGAGATCTAACCCTTCGACAGGCTCAGGAACCCCTGGGTTGCTGAGCCTGTCGAAGCCCCCGATTTCTTCAGAAGAATTCCTACACAGGAGAATTTGTGCTCGAGTCAAACACTTTCGATGAGCTTCGCATCGGTCTCGCGACCGCGGATCACATCCGCGCCTGGTCGTACGGCGAGGTCAAGAAGCCTGAAACCATCAACTACCGCACCCTGAAGCCGGAGAAGGACGGTCTCTTCGGAGAGCAGATCTTCGGCCCGTCCCGCGACTGGGAGTGCGCCTGCGGAAAGTACAAGCGTGTCCGCTTCAAGGGCATCGTCTGCGAGCGCTGCGGCGTCGAGGTCACCAAGTCCTCGGTCCGTCGTGAGCGCATGGGTCACATCGAGCTCGCCGCTCCCGTCACCCACATCTGGTACTTCAAGGGTGTTCCCTCGCGTCTCGGCTACCTGCTCGACATGGCGCCGAAGGACCTCGAGAAGGTCATCTACTTCGCCGCCTACATGGTCATCTCGGTCGACGAGGATGCTCGTCACCGCGACCTGGGCACGCAGGAGAACAACATCCGTCTCGAGCTGAAGACGCTCGGAGACCGTCGCGACGCGAAGATCGCCGAGCGCCTGGCTCGCCTGGAGGAGGAGCTCGCTTCCCTCGAGGCGGAGGGCGCCAAGGCCGACGCGAAGAAGAAGGTCAAGGACGCCGCCGAGAAGGAGATGTCGCTCATCCGCAAGGGTGCCGACGAGGCGATCGCCAAGCTCGAGCGCGTGTGGGAAGACTTCCGCACCCTCGAGGTCGGTGCACTGCGCCCCGAGGACGACGTCTTCCACGAGCTGCAGGACCGCTTCGGTCAGTACTTCGAGGCCTACATGGGCGCCGAGTCGATCCAGCGTCGCCTCGCGGCGTTCGACCTGGCCGCCGAGGCCGAGAGCCTGCACCTGCAGATCTCCGAGGGCAAGGGTCAGCGCAAGATCCGCGCGATCAAGCGTCTGAAGGTCGTCAACTCGTTCCTGGAGACCGGCATGAGCCCGGCCGCCATGGTTCTCGACGTCGTTCCGGTGATCCCGCCGGAGCTGCGCCCGATGGTGCAGCTCGACGGTGGCCGCTTCGCGACCTCCGACCTCAACGACCTCTACCGTCGTGTGATCAACCGCAACAACCGTCTTCGTCGTCTGATCGACCTCGGTGCCCCCGAGATCATCGTCAACAACGAGAAGCGGATGCTGCAGGAGGCCGTCGACGCACTGTTCGACAACGGTCGCCGTGGTCGCCCGGTCACCGGTACCGGCAACCGCGCCCTGAAGTCCCTCAGCGACATGCTGAAGGGTAAGCAGGGTCGTTTCCGCCAGAACCTGCTCGGCAAGCGCGTCGACTACTCGGGCCGTTCGGTCATCATCGTCGGCCCGCAGCTGAAGCTGCACCAGTGCGGTCTGCCCAAGCAGATGGCTCTGGAGCTCTTCAAGCCGTTCGTGATCAAGCGCCTGATCGACCTCGGTCACTCGCAGAACATCAAGGCAGCCAAGCGCGCTGTCGAGCGCACCCGTCCCGAGGTCTGGGACGTGCTCGAGGAGATCATCCGCGAGCGTCCGGTGCTGCTCAACCGTGCACCCACCCTGCACCGTCTCGGCATCCAGGCCTTCGAGCCTCAGCTCGTCGAGGGCAAGGCCATCCAGCTGCACCCGCTCGTCTGCGCGGCGTTCAACGCCGACTTCGACGGTGACCAGATGGCTGTCCACCTGCCGCTGTCGGTCGAGGCCCAGGCCGAGGCCCGCGTGCTGATGCTCGCGTCGAACAACATCCTGAAGCCGTCCGACGGACGCCCGGTCACCCTGCCTTCGCAGGACATGATCATCGGTCTGCACCACCTGACCACGGTCAAGGCGGGCGCAGCCGGCGAGGGCCGTGCATTCGGTTCGGTGGGGGAGGCGATCCTGGCCAAGGACGAGGGCACCCTCGACCTGCAGGCCAAGGTCCGCATCCGCATCCCGGGTCTGACGTTCCTCGAGGGCGAAGCTCCCGAGGGCTACGAGCGTCACGGTCTGGTCGACGCGTCGCTCGGTCAGGCGATCTTCAACGACACGCTGCCCAAGGGATACCCGTTCGTCCGCGAGCAGGCTGACAAGAACAAGCTGTCGCAGATCGTCAACAAGCTGGCCGAGGAGTACCCCAAGGTCGAGACGGCTGCGTCGCTGGACCGCATCAAGGACGCCGGTTTCTACTGGGCCACGCGCTCGGGTGTCACCGTCGCCCTGAGCGACATCCTCACGCCGCCGAACAAGGCCGAGATCGTCGCGGGCTACGAGAAGCAGGCCGCGAAGGTCCAGTCCCAGTACGAGAAGGGCCTCACGACCGACGTCGAGCGTCGTCAGGAGCTCATCAAGATCTGGACCGAGGCGACCGACGAGGTCCAGGCCGCCATGAAGGCCAACTTCCCCGAGGACAACACCATCAACCGCATGGTGTCGTCGGGTGCTCGTGGTAACTGGCTGCAGATCCGGAACATCGCCGGTATGCGTGGTCTGGTGAACAACCCCAAGGGTGAGATCATCCCGCGTCCGATCATCTCCTCGTACCGCGAGGGTCTGTCGGTGGCGGAGTACTTCATCGCGACGCACGGTACCCGTAAGGGTCTGGCCGACACCGCTCTGCGTACCGCCGACTCGGGTTACCTGACCCGTCGTCTGGTGGACGTCTCGCAGGACGTCATCATCCGCGAAGAGGACTGCGGCACGTCGAAGGGCCTCGAGCTCCCGATCGCCGCTCCGAACTCGCAGGGTGAGCTGGTGCGCGACGCGAACGTCGAGAACTCGGTGTTCGCTCGTACCCTGGCCTCCGACGTGGTCGACAGCAAGGGCGAGGTCCTCGCCTCTGCCGGCGAAGACGTGGGCGACGTGCTCATCGACAAGCTGGTCGCGCTGGGCGTCGAGAGCATCAAGGTGCGCTCGGTCCTCACGTGTGACTCCGCGGTCGGTGTCTGCGCGCAGTGCTACGGCCGTTCGCTCGCGACGGGTAAGACCGTCGACATCGGCGAGGCCGTCGGCATCATCGCGGCCCAGTCGATCGGTGAGCCCGGTACCCAGCTGACGATGCGTACCTTCCACACCGGTGGTTCCGCGTCTGCAGATGACATCACGCAGGGTCTTCCCCGTGTGCAGGAGCTCTTCGAGGCTCGTACGCCGAAGGCCGCGTCGCCGATCGCCGAGGCCGATGGCCGCATCACGATCGACGAGACGGACAAGGCCAAGAGGCTCATCCTGACGCCCGACAACGGCGACGAGGAAGTGATCTACCCGGTCCTGAAGCGTGCGACGCTTCTGGTCGAGGACGGTCAGCACGTCAACGTCGGTCAGCCGCTCCTGGTCGGCACGCTCGACCCCAAGGAGGTCATGCGTGTCATGGGTGCCCGCGAGGTGCAGCGTTACCTCGTCGGCGGCGTCCAGGGCGTGTACCGCTCGCAGGGTGTGCCGATCCACGACAAGCACATCGAGGTCATCGTCCGTCAGATGCTCCGCAAGGTCACCGTCGTCGATCACGCCGACACGACCCTGCTCCCGGGTGAGATGGTCGACCTCAAGCGCTACCAGGCGATCAACCGCGAGGCTGTGGCAGAGGGCAAGCGTCCCGCGTCCGGCCGTTCGGAGCTGATGGGTATCACGAAGGCGTCGCTCGCGACCGAATCGTGGCTGTCGGCCGCCTCCTTCCAGGAGACGACCCGCGTGCTCACCGAGGCTGCGATGCAGGGCAAGCGCGACCCGCTGGTCGGTCTCAAGGAGAACGTCATCATCGGAAAGCTCATCCCCGCCGGAACCGGTCTCTCGAAGTACCGCGACGTCACGGTCGAGGCCACGGAAGAAGCCAAGAGCGAGCGCTACCCGAACCGGATCTTCGCATCCGACGGTGCGTACGCTGACGGTGACTTCGGTTACGTCGACTTCGACGCGTTCTCGACGGACGACATCACGCCGGGTACGTACAACTGATTGATTCAGCTCTGACGTACTGAGTGAGTGAGAAGGCCCCGGGCGATTCGCCCGGGGCCTTCTTCGTGTCCGGATGCCGCCGGCGCGGCGGCCTGTCTTGCGGGCACAACTTCGGAGACGGGTGGCGACGCGCCGTCGCGGGGCCCGTCAGTCCGGCGTGTTGTGCTCGTCATCCGAAGCTGTGCTCGGGTTCGGAGGCGCCGGGCTGGCAGCGGGAGACAGACAGAGGTGAACCGTTCAGTCGAAGAGGTGCGCCACGATGCTTGAGGTGTAGCCGTCCGGGGCCAGGTTCGAGTAACGCGTGTCGATCAGGACGTCGTCGCGCCAGAACAGGGTGCGGCCGTCGATCACGGGGTACTGCTCGTTCGGCCAGGTCTTCTCGCATCGGGTCCCGCCGTCGGGGGTGAAGCAGTTGAAGCCCTCGGTCGTGACGAGCGCGTTGAGCATGTCGAGCGCCGGTCCCCGGTTCATGAGGGAGATCGTCGTGACGAGGTTGGTGGTGTCGGCACGGGGATCGCGCCAGATGCACGTCAGAGTCCCGTCGTCGCCGACCCCTGAAGGGCCGACGCTCGCATCGTTGAGGGGGATGCCGTCGAGCTGCGCGAGCACATCCTCGGAGAGGATCGCCCGACAGTCCGTCGGCAACGCCACCGGGGTGGAGGTCGGAGTGGGGGAGGGCGTCGGATCGGATGTCTCCGATGCCGACTCGCTCGACGACGGTTGCGGTGAGGCGCTGTCGCCGCCATCGCCGTCGGCGCCCGATGGACCGCTGCCGCAGCCGGCGAGGAGCAGGGCGAGGGTGAGAGCGGCGGCTCCTGAGGCGAGACGGGCATTCATGCGCTCACGGTAGCGCTCCGATGCCGGATGTCGGCAGAGGCGGGCCGGATGTTGTTCGAGCTGCACGGCGAGTAGTGTCGGCTGGATGAGTGATGAAAGCGCGCCGAAGCAGCCGTCCGTCGTCGTCATCGGAGACGCTCTGATCGATGAGATCCGCGATGGCGCCGGAGTGAGGGAGCTCGTGGGTGGAGCCGCGCTCAACGTCGCGGTGGGGCTGAGGCGGCTCAGCCTGCCCACGACACTCGTCGCGATGGTCGGTGACGACGAGCCGGGCAGACACATCCGGCAGTACCTCTCCGATCACGATGTGCGGCTTATCGGCAGCACCGCGCCGCACGGATCCTCCCGTGCGATCGTGCAGCGCGGCTCGGACGGCGAACCGACGTACGTGTTCAACGAGGCGGCGCAGCGGCGCAGCATCCACTTCTCCGACGATGCGAAGGCGGCGATCGCGGAGGCCGGTCTCGTGGTGGTCAGCTGCTTCCCGTTCGACGTGCCGAGAGAGGTAGACGCGCTCATCGACGCGACCCGCGGCGCACACCTGGCCATCGATCCGAACCCACGAGCGGGGATGCTGACGGACCGCGAGGAGTTCGTGCGCGGGTTCGAGCGTCTCGTGCCCGACGCCGCCATCGTGAAGGTCGGCGCCGACGACGCGTCGCTGCTCTACGACGGCGACCTGGATGCTTTGCGGGCCCGTCTTCGCGCGACCGGCAGTGGTGCCGTGCTCGCCACGGCAGGGTCAGAGGGAGCGACCCTCGAGTCGGACGCAGGCGTCGTCACGGCGCCGATCTCGGCACTTCCCGGGCGGATCGTTGACACCGTCGGCGCCGGCGACGCGACGCTCGCCGCGGTCGCTGCCGGCCTCGTTCTCGACGACCCCAGTGGGCTCGACGCATGGCGCTCCCTGCTCGAACGGGCGATGGACGTGGCTGCGGCGACGTGCCGTGCCGAGGGCGGACTTCTGCGCACACCGGAGTCGCTGGCAGAGGCCGATCGCGGCGTCTACGGCAGTTGACGCCTCGATTTCTCGTGCCCGGCTCCGGCAGGTATGATTGACTCTCGTGCCCCCGGTTGGCTGTCGAAGTTGGACGGGTGCGCTCTGGCGAGTTACCCAAGCGGCCAAAGGGATCTGACTGTAAATCAGACTGCATTGCATTCGGGGGTTCGAATCCCTCACTCGCCACCACTTCGAAACCGCCCCTGACTAGGTGTTATCAACGCCAGGTCGGGGGTTTTTCGTGTTCATGCGGCGAGTTATGGCGATACGCCGCAGTCTCAGCGGTCCTTTGCCGATGCCGTAGGGTCGCGCGCGACCAAAGGAAGGCTACCTATCGCGAACAAAGCCATCCAGGTCAGGGAAGCCGCGCCGGCCCAAGCAATAGTTGCGACGTCCGAACCGGTCCAGGTTGCAAGCGTCCCCGTAGTGGCCGCCGCCGCCGTCCACTGGATTCCTGCATAGACGGACTGCTCCGCAAGCACAATGCGATACATATCGAGGACCGATGTGCCGGACAGGCGGTAAGCAGCGAGCTCGCTTCCTCGGGCGCGCAGCGCCGTGAGGCCCAGGAGGGCACCGATGGCACCTAGCGCGAGCGGCGTGAAACGCTCGGGGCGCTCGACGTAGTTGCCAACGATGTCGTAGGACTCCGCGACCTGTCGCACCACGAGGGGGGTACCTGCGGCGCTCAATGAGGAGGTGAACGCCACTGAGAGTCCGCGCGCGTCGGCGAACCGCTCCAGTTGAACGACACATGCGGGGGCAGTCGTCTGTTGTACGGACCTCGGGATGACGACGCCCGAGTTGATGTCGATGCCTGCGGGGCGAGCCTCAGCGCGCGTGTAGTTCCTTGGCCCATCGGCGAGTCCGGTGAGCCGTCCAGCGTCCGCAGCCTTCACCGAAGCACCGACTACCGCCTCGGAACCCGATAGTTCATGAATGAGGGTTGGACTCGCAGTGAAGACGAGGAGCGCCGCGCCCGCCTGGTCGATCCACGTGCGTCTGTCGGCGATCAGCACTCCAGACGCTTTCACACCGGACAGCTGGGACAACTGTTCGCAGCTCTCAGAATCTATCTCGACGAGGGAGCCCGGAGGGCCAGAGAGAATGACGACGTCTCGTCCGGCCACCTCCGCCTCAGCGATGTTATTGATTAGGCGCTGCCACTGATAGGTATGGAAGGCGACAGCTCCGGACCCGATGAGCACCGCGAAGAGGAGCATCGCAACCGACCTTCCCCCTGCGAAGAACGCGTTGAGCACGCCCTCGCGAATCGCTGCCTCTGAGCGCCATCGCAAAGGCTTCATGCTGTCACCATGTGGCGCATGTCGACGACGTCGTCGACCGCGCTCATGAGGATGGGGTCGTGGGTTGCGACGATGATCGTAGCTCGACGGCGGAGATCGTCGAGTATCTCCGCGACTCGCAAGGTGTTGTTCTCGTCGAGGTTCGCGGTCGGCTCGTCAGCCAGTATCAGCGGTCTCTCGGAACAGATTGCTCGAGCAAAACTGACCCGTTGTAACTCTCCGCCGGAGAGGTGGCGAGCCAGTCGTGGAGCAATATGCGACAGCCCCACCAGATCGAGGGCCGTTCGGGCTAGCGTGTGAGCTGATTCGAGCGTGTGCCCGCCTGCGAGTGCACCGATAGCGGCGTTGTCGAGGGCGGTTCGATTCGCGAGCGCGTTCGAACCTTGTGGGACCCACGCAGCGAGTTCTTCATGAGGGGCAGAGCGCTCCCCGGCGATGACGACCGTCACGTCACCTCTGTCGGGCATTGCGGTGCCGCCGAGAATGGATAGAAAGGTCGATTTGCCCGAGCCGGACGGGCCGACCAGCGCGGTCACACGTTCGCCACGAATGGTCAAGGACAAGTCGGTGAGTACAGCTTCTGAACCGTAGGACTTCGAAACGCCCGCGACTTCTATAAACACTCTTCCAGCTCCTGCCGAGGGAGCGAACTCGGGTTGCCCGAGATGACGAGGCCGATGAAATCAGGGTCGATCAGAGCAATTCCGACCTCTGTGCTTGATGTGACGCCAACCGGACGTGCATCGTGAGGGGCATCCGGCGGTTCTACGAAGACGCAGACGGTGCCGCCCGGCGAGGTGTACAGGGCAGTGCTTGGAACCGAGGCGAAAACTTGAGGTTCCCCGAACTGTAGGAAGATCTCACCGACGCTCGCGAAGCTGTCATCCCACGTGATCGCATTCGAGCTGAGAGTGCCTTCCGATATCTGTGACAGGAGGAATGCGTAGATCGCAGTCGTTTCAGATGCAGAGAGAACGATTCCATTCTCGAGATCGAAGGTTGCGTCCCCCGCTGCCAGCTCTATAGGTGCGGTTGCAAGAGTGCTCAGAGCCTCGGGAGCATCGGGGGCGACAAAGTAGCCACTGGAAGGTGTTGCAGATGCTTCCGCCAAGACATCGCCAACATCCACAGGATCACCGACTCTCAGGGAGACGGCACCGACATGCTGCGCGGAGTCCGGAATGTATACGACGTACGCCGGGCGGAAAACGCCGTCACGTTCGGCGAGGCCAGCCTTCTCCTGGAATCTGATTACTGCTGCACGAAACACGGGGCCGTAGACGTTGTCAGTCGCACTAAGCTCACCGCGGCTCACAAGAAAATCGCCGAGCGCAGCAACGAGGTCTCCCTTGTCTCCTTCGCGTAGATCGCGGTAGAGAGGCTGAGTGCCTCGAAACGCGTAGACATCGGCTCCGTCGACTCCGAAGACTGGTTTTCCCTGAAGGAGCGAATCGCCCGTCGCGACGTGGACGCTCGTGATGAGTCCAGCAGTACGTGAGGTGAGCCTCTCCGGCTCAGCGAACTCCATATGCAGTTCGACCGAGGTGCGGCCGGTAAGCTCGCGACTCCCAGCGGTAACGAAATCGGGCACTTCGAGTGACGTCGAACCATGTTCTGCAGTCGAAGCGAGTTGCATGGTGAACAAGAGGCCGGCTATCGGGAGCAACCAGGCGAAGGCAATCGGCATGCCAAAGGTGAGTCCTGTACGGAGCCGACTAGGGCTTCTCCTGTCAGTTCCCTGGGTTCGCGCATGCAATTAAGTCCATCCCCTCGGCCTCCAACTGCGTGAGCATCTCGTCCACGCTCCCCCCGGGCGTAATGCCGGCGTCGGTGAGGCACGCTCGCAATATCTCAGCTGTCGCTGACGTGTCCTCGTTTGCGACTTGATACGCAGCGTCCACTGGACCGAATAACTCGTTGTAGCACTTTTCCTCCACGCCATCACTTACTGCCTGAGCGGGCACAGCGTAGTTGAAGACTCCATTAGAGTCAGATGGGTCTTCGACAACGGTGTAGCCAGCATCGCTCAGGCATCCGACATACGACCTGTAGGAGGCTTCATACTCGTCGAAGGTGACTGTCCCGTCAGCCAGGGTCTCGGTCACTTGTTCCGAGAACTGCTCGGTAGGTGACGATGGGACGACGGCCTGCCCGCACCCGGTGAGCGCGAGCAGGCCGATCCCGGCAGCAAGTGTGAGGCGCTTGCTCACGTGCTGAAGGACGCGAGGCCACCCCATGAGGGTGCAGTGACCTTATGCTGAGCGCCACCGACAATATTGCCGGGGTTTGTCGTCGCGGCATTCGAGCCGTATTTCCAAGCCGTCCAGTATACGGGCGAGCCGCTATATAAGGTGTACGATGCGCGAACTCCGGAATCCCCGCAATTGCCGCCTGAACTATTCGGAGCCGATGTTTCTGCGGTCGAGGCTCCTCCGCTGTTACTGTAACCGGAAACAGTGCGGTTCGTGGAAGTGTTGCAGACGCCGCTGTAGGACCCGAGAGCCGACGCTGAAGTGGCTCCGGCAGCGACTAACGATAAAGCAAGTGCCGATGTGAGCACCGCTCCTGCTATTGCTTTTCTTGCTCTCATATTCATCTCCGTTGACAAATAATGCACGCGACGCGCGCTGATTCCGAGGAACGTAACATGCAACCCGGGCGCGGTACAGTTATTGGCTCCCGGATGGGGCTATACATTCTGGCATTCTGGCATTCGTTTTAGTTTCGGTGCGACGCGACGATCGCTCCACACGTACCAGCTGTGCTGCCCAGGGACGTCGGTCGAGATGTGAGCTGGCATCCCTTAGGTCGGTGCGCGTCATTCTCGGTCTTGGCGATCAAAGCGTCCGTGACGCCCCCGAATCATCGGGGGGCTTTCCGCGTCTCGAAGCTCGCAACGAGTTCCTGCACCGGGGTCAGATACCCATGGACATCGAGTCCATTCGAGCGCATACTCATGTTCACAGGACATGGCATAGCAAAGGAGCATCCCATGAGCGATTCGAACGAACCTGCTGAGCTCTTCTCCTCGCCGTCCGGACCCGACGGTGCGTCGATCACCGACTGGACGGATCTCGGGCGGGAGATGTGGGCGTATCTCACCGGACGCGGAGCGGCGGTGAACTACACCTTCGACGACATGACCGTCGAAGTGCCCCGCGACATCGGACCGGATGCGCCTCGGGCGACGTGGAAGTTCAACGGCACGTTGCGGGTGACGACGAGCGACAGCGCGTCGGACGACGCCCGCGCGGTCTAGCGAAGCGTTCGACCATGATCCGCCTCGACATCGATCTGCACGTCGAGCAGGTCGGCCCGGATGGCGACACCGCAGCAGGCTTCTCGGTCAAGGCTGCAGGCGACGAGGTGGTCGTCACGCTGGACGACGGCGCGGTCCCCCGAGGGATGAATCGCCACGACCTCGCATCTCTCGTGCCCCTCGCCGACGGCCTCGCACGGCGTGGCATCCGCCTCCGTGTGGAGGGCTCGAAGGGAACTCTCGTCGAGCTGGGGAACGTGAGATCCGGGCCCATCGGACGGATGGTCGCCGGGTCTCCGCACATCAGGCTCGGGCATCTGGCCACACTCCTGTCCGAGATGCAGCATGCGGGTCGTGGCAGCGGCATCCGTCTCCCGGCGCCTCCGCCGACGCCGTTCCCTCTCATCCCCACCATCGTCAGGGGCGTTCGTCGGCGGGTGACGACGACTCACTACATTCCCGGCTCGGGCCGCCCTCGGCTGATCTTCGCCGTCGGTTCGGGCGATTGGGACCGGAGCAGGCCGCGAGAGTTCGACCTGCTCCCGGGGCGAACCGTGATCGGTTCAGGGCCCGACGCCGATCTGCGCCTCGAGGGACTGGAGGCTCGGCACGCCGAGATCCGGCACAACGCGGATGACGAGTACGTCCTCTACTCCTTCGCCCCCACCGGTGGGGGACGCCCGAATCTTCCGCACAGCTCCGACGACGCGAGGATCCTTCGCACCGGCTCGCGGATCGAGATCGGGTCCTGGCGACTCGCTTACTACCGCGAGGAGTTCGCCGACCACGGCCGTCCGTTCGGCGGGCGTCAGGGCGGGGAGTACGAGTTCCAGAAGCAGCAGCCGATCCGCCCCTACGGATCAGGCGAGCTCGGCTGACGGATCCGCCTCTGAAGCTGCCGACACCTCACTGACCCGCGCTCGCGAGCCCTTGCGCGCCCGTCGCCCGAGGCTCTCTCCGTCTCGGCGCGACGAGGAGACGGAAGAGGGCAGGATGGATCCTGCATGTGGATCAGGTCGAGGGGGAGCCGTGGATGATGAGGAGTGGGGTGCGCTCCGCCGAGGGATGCGCAGTGCGCTGATCTACTACACCTGCCTGTTGCCGCTCGGCGCGGTGGGTGCGATCTTCTTCCTGATCGCCGGGAGTGTGACGGTCGACTCGCACGATGAGCTCCGCCACTCGACCTTCGGATGGCCGTTCGGCTGGGTCACCCAGGACCTCTCGCGGTACGAGCCCGCCGACTACCCCGCGAAGATCGAGTTCGAGTACCAGCGGGCCTGGCATGATCCGATCGACACGACGTACGACCTGTGGCTCTTCGCGGCGAACAGCGCGATCGTGGCAGCGATCCTGACCGCCTTGCTGTTGATCGGCCTCGGTGTCCTTCGAGCGCGACGGGCTCTGCGGGAGTAGCCGAGCGCGTCAGGGCAGGATCTCTACTTCCACGAAGGGATGGTGGCAGTCGGCGGTCATGCCGGCGCCCTCGCAATCGCGATCCGGTACGAGCATCAGCATCGCCGCTCCGGAGAGGCTCGGTGGCAGATCGACCGAGACCGTGGTCTCGCCGATCTCGAAGCGGGTGCCGGTCGTCGTGTCGCCGTCCGCAGTACGGACGATGAGTTCTCCCGCCCACTGCTCGTCGACGGGGCAATCGACCGGGGCGATCGACACGTCCATTTCGTCGCCGGCGCGCGGTCGCGCATCGTCGGTCGTGAGCATCGCCGCGACTTCCTCGCACGCACTCGCGGCAGGAGGCGCCTCGGGCGCAGGCGTGCCCGACGGGGCGCAGCCCACGAGGCCGGTACCGAGCAAGAGCCCTGTCATGAGCAGCGTCGGAACGGCATGGCTCACGGAGATCCTCATGACTGTCAGTGTCATGAGCCACGTGATCGTCTCAGAAGTCGGAGTGCAGCCGCAGCCTCGAGGCGACCTCGGCGGCCTGCTCCTGAGGTGTGAGCGCGATGTCGATGACGATGTGCTTCTCGTCCTCGCCGAGCTGCTCGAGCGTCGCGAACTGCGAATCGAGCAGCGTCGCCGGCATGAAATGCCCCTGTCGGCGCAGCATCCGATCGAGGATGAGCTCGCGCTCGCCCGCGAAGTGCACGAACGTGACGGCGTCGCGGCGGAGCACGTCGCGGTAGCTGCGCTTCAAAGCGGAGCAGGTCACGATCCCGGGCTCGCCGGCGGCGATGCGCTCGTCGATCCACTCCGCGATGCGGTCGAGCCAGGGCCAGCGGTCGTCATCGTTCAGGGCGTGCCCCGCAGCCATCTTGGCGACGTTCGCCTCAGGATGCAGGTCGTCGCCCTCTTCGAAGCTCCATCCCAGGCGGCCGGCGAGCATCGCGGCGATCGTGGACTTGCCGGTGCTGGCGACGCCCATGAAGACCAGGACGGGTGCGGTGGTGGTCATCATCACAGCCTCACACGAAGATGCTCAGGATGAGGACACCGGCGAGACCGGTGACGGAGATGAGGCATTCGAGCACGGTCCATGACTTCAGCGTCTGCGGGATGCTCAGGCCGAAGTACTCCTTGATGAGCCAGAAGCCCGCGTCGTTGACGTGCGAGAGGAAGACCGATCCCGATCCGATCGCGAGCACCAGCAACGCGACCATGGGGGAGTCGAGGGTCTCGGTGAGCGGCTGAAGGATTCCTGCTGCGGTGATCGTGGCCACGGTCGCCGATCCCGTCGCGATGCGGATCACGACGGCGACGAGCCACGCGAGCACGAGTACGGAGACGGACGAGCCTGCGACGAACTCGGCGATGACCCCGCCGATCCCGGTGTCCACGAGCACCTGCTTGAATCCGCCGCCGGCGCCCACGATCAGCAGGATCCCGGCGATCGGGCCGAGCGACGAGCCCACGATGTCGTTGATCTTCGTGCGGTCGAAGCCGGCACCTCGACCGAGGATGAAGAAGCCTGCGAGCACGGCGATGAGCAGCGCGATGACGGGGGTGCCGAGGAAGTCGAGAGCGAGCTTCCACGGGGCGTCCGATCCCGCGGCGGTGATGTCGGCGATCGCCTTGGCGAGCATCAGGAAGACGGGAAGAAGGATGCTGATGAGGGTTGCGATGAACGACGGGCGACGCTTCTGCTCCTCGCCCTCGTCCTCCTCCGTCACGAAGAGCTCGGGAACGGGGACGTCGACCCAGCGTGCGGCGAAGCGGGCGAACAGAGGCCCTGAGATGATCACTGCGGGAATGGCCACGATGACGCCGAAGGCGAGCGTGAGACCGAGGTTCGCCCCGAGGGCGTCGATCGCAGCCAGCGGTCCAGGGTGCGGAGGGACGAGTCCGTGCATCGCCGAGAGTCCTGCGAGAGTGGGGATCGCGATGCGCATGAGCGGCTGGCCGGCGCGGCGGGCCACGAGGATGATGACGGGCACGAGGAGCACGAGGCCGACCTCGAAGAACATCGGGAGACCGATGACGGCGCCGATGAGTCCCATGACCCAGGGCAGCGAGCGGGCGCTCGCCCGGCTCACGAGGGTGTCGACGATGCGGTCGGCTCCGCCGGAGTCTGCCAGGAGCTTGCCGTAGATCGCGCCGAGTGCGATCAGGATGCCGACGCCTCCCATGGTCGATCCGAACCCGGCGGAGAAGCTCGTGACCGAGGCGCCGATGTCCATGCCGGCGATCGCGCCGGTCGCGAGCGCGCCGATCGTGAGCGAGAGGAACGGGTGCAGTTTGACCCAGGTGATGAGGACGATGATCACCGCGATGCCGATGACGGCGGCAGCGATCAGCTGACCGGCGGGGCGGTCGACGGTGGCGACGGTGTCGGTTGCTGCGTTCACGAGCGAGGACGCGGCGGGGGTGAAGAGTGCCATGAGCTTCCTTGATCCAGGCGGTGGTTCTGCCTTATGTCCTACATAATAAGCACGACACCCAAGACATGCGCAACATAACATCGTCGAGCTTGTGTGAAGTACCACGAGTTCCTACGCCTGCGGGCATACTCGAGATATGAATGCTTCCAAGCTCGCAGGCAGCGTGCACGAGTCTCTCGTCGACGAGCTCGGCCGCGCGATCGTGGATGGTCGGCATCGGCCGGGCTCGCGGATGCTGACGGTCGAGCTCGCGCTGGAGCGCGGCGTCTCCCGCTCCGCCGCCCGCGAAGCCGTGCGCGTGCTGGAGTCGTTCGGGCTGGTGTGGGTGCGGCGCAAGTCCGGTGTCGAGGTTCGCCCACGCTCGGACTGGAATGTCTATGCGCCGGAGGTGATCGCATGGCGTCTGGCTGGGCCCGGCCGCGATGAACAGCTTCGTGAGCTCAGCCAGCTGCGCTCGGTCATCGAGCCTCTCGCGGCGCAGCTCGCGGCCGGAGCCGCCTCGTCGGAACAGAAGGTCGAGCTCGTCTCTCTCGTCGTCGAGATGGCGCAGGAAGACCACGAGGCCGATCGCGAGCGTTACCTGATCGCCGACGTCAGATTCCACCGTCTTCTGCTCGATGCATCCGGCAACGGGATGCTCGCCGCGCTGGGTGGCACGGTCGAGGCGGTGCTTCGTGGGCGCACCGTTCACGATCTCATGCCACACGTCGCGAATCAGAGTGCCGTGCAGTGGCATCGAGACGTCGCCTTCGCGGTGGCCAGCGGCGACGGTGCAGCTGCCGCGTCGGCGATGCGCAACATCGTCTCCGAGGCGGATGAAGCCATGCAGCGCGCTGCTCACTGACGGCAGTCGGCCCGCGCGTCCGGGGCAACCGCTGGCGCTGGCGCGAGCCGCGTGGGCCAAGCCGTTCATAGACTGGAGAGATGCGAGCTCTCACCGAAGCGGAAGTCCGTGCGTCCTTCGTGAACGCGGATGCCGACGAACTGCGGATCATGGAGATGCCGCACGACTTCGTGCTGACCGACTGGGACTACCTCGACTTCTTCGCGTGGCGAGACCCGGGAGCCGGGCGTCGCGGGTACGTGGTGGTGCAGCACGAGGGCCGAATCTCGGGGGTCGTGCTGCGTGCTTCCGATCCCGGGCGAGGGCGGTCGGGCATGTGCAACATCTGCCACACCATGCAGCCGGGAAACCAGGTGGCGCTGTTCGGCGCCCGCAGAGTCGGCGAGGCTGGCGCACGAGGCGACTCCGTCGGCACATACATGTGCGCCGATCTGTCGTGCCACGAGAACGTGCGGCTCGCGCATCCGCTCGCCCCCAACGAGATCCGCACCCCCGGGCAGGTGGACTTCCGCCTGGACGGAACCCGCAGGCGCATGGAGACGTTCGTCGGCCGGGTGTGCGCGGCCCCTGATCCCGACTAGCCTGAGGGACTACGCCCAGCGCTCGAAGGAGAAGCCATGAGTGATGTCATCCTGTTCGGTGTCGAAGACGGGATGGCGCGACTCACGCTCAACCGTCCGGCGCGTCTCAACGCCTTCAACGCCGAACTCGCACACACGTGGCGAGACGTGACGCACGAGGCGACGTCGCGGGCCGACGTCAAGGCGATTCTGATCGATGCCGCGGGTCCCGCGTTCTGCGCAGGCGGCGACGTCATCGACATGGCGACCACCATGGGGTCCGGCGCCGAGATCACAGCGCTCGCCGAAGTGATCAACACCGGCATCCGCTCGCTCACCGAGTCGTCGGTGCCGGTGGTCGCCGCAGCCCACGGCACGACCGCCGGTGGTGGTCTCGGCATCCTGCTCAGTAGTGATTACGCCGTCGTGGGGGCTCGTTCGCGCCTCGGCAGCCTGTACGCGAACATCGGGTTGACCCCTGATCTCTCCGTTTCTGCACAGCTTGCGCGCGCGGTGGGCCAGCGCCGCGCGCTGCAGCTGGTGCTTCAGGACCGTCTGCTCACCGCCGACGAGGCCATCGAGTGGGGGCTCGTCGCCGAAGCCGTCGCCGGGGCGGATGCCGCCGACGAGGCGGGCCTCGTGCGTTCGCGCGCCGAAGAGATCGCCCGGTTCTGGCTGGCCGGCGCGGCCGACGCCTACGGCCAGGCGAAACGTCTCGTGAGATCGCAACCGGAGAGGACCTTCGTCGAGCAGCTCAGCGAGGAAGCGCGTTCCATCGGAGCATCGCTGGAGACCCCCGACGCGCAGGCGCGGATCGCCGCGTTCGCGACGTCAGCGGCTCGCGCGGGGCGCTGACCCGCACAGCTCGGCCCGCTGTCGAACGAGCTCGCGCGGCGTCGGCGTGTGCACAGTGGTCGCGAACACGTCCGCATCGGCGTGCTCGCATGCAAGGATGAATCGCAACGCCGCTTCACGAGAGGAACGCGATGTCCCAGCCGGAGATCGCCCAGCAGCCCACGGCACTGGTCGAGAAGAAGAACACGTCCCTCCTGATCCGTGGGGCGATCTGGATCGCCATCGGAGCGCTCATCGCCGCCGCGCTGGTCTGCGTGGTCTGGGTGCTCATCGGCGATCAGGACGGGCTGATCGGCAGGGCGTTCCTGACGATCCTGCTGCTCGCCGCCTTCGCGGGGATCGCGATCCTCGAAGCCGGGCTCGCGCCGAACCGCCCCGACTGGCTCGCTCTCGCGAGCATGGTGAGCTGGATCGTCGCGCTGCTGGTCGGAGCAGTCAAGATCTGGCTGCCCGAGGACACCTACTCCTTCACTGCGGGAGAGCGGTTCTTCCAACTTCTGCTGGTCGTCGGAATCCTGCAGCTCGCGCTGCTCCACGTGCGGCTGTTCACCCCCGCGGCCCAGCGCCATGTGACCACCTTCACCCGCATCATCTACATCGCGACGGTCGTGTTCCTCGGCGGTCTCGTCGGCATGCTCGTCTTCTTCCTCACCTTCCCGCACACGTTCGAGTACGGAGAGCTCTACTGGCGGATCGTCGTCGCGCTGACCATCCTCGCTGCGGTCGGGACGACGCTCATCCCGCTTCTCAACGCACTGTTCGCCCCCAAGAAGCAGGCGCGCACCGTGCAGAGCGCCCCGGCTCTGCAGGCATGGCCCACGTACGCCGATGCGGTCACCCCGCTGCCGGTGCTGCCAGACGGCTCGCCCGACTGGAACGCCTATTACACGGGCCGCCCGTCCGCCCCGCAGTCGTACAACCCCGCTGCGCTGCCCGCATCCGCCACGATCCCGTTTCCGGTCGCGCCGGAGCCTCCTGACCAGAACGCAGTGCAACCGCCGTTCCCGCCTGTGCCTCCGGCCCCGGCCGCAAACCCTGCGCCTCCGGCCCCTGCCGCACCGCCCGTCTCCGCGGCTCCGGCGGCACCTCCCGTTCCTCCGGCACCGCAGCCGTACACCGACTACCCGCCGGCCCCGCCGCGTCCGCCTCAGTGAGCATCGCGACACGACTGGCCGAGCTCGCCGCGGGAGTGGCGCGTGAGGCCGGCGACCTGGCACGGACCAGGCGCGAAGAAGGCGTGCACCTGGCAGCCACCAAGTCGAGCCTCGCTGACATCGTGACGGAGGCCGACCGCGAGGTCGAGGACCTGATCCGCGCCCGTCTCCGCGATTCGAGGCCCGGCGATGGCTTCCTTGGCGAGGAGTCGGCTCCGGAATCGGGATCGAGCGGCGTCACCTGGGTCGTCGACCCCATCGACGGCACCGTGAACTACGCGTACGGGATTCCCGCCTATGCCGTCAGCATCGCTGCGATCGAAGGCGTCGCCCACCCGGATCAGTGGCAGGCGCTCGCCGCGGCCGTCTACGCCCCGGCGTCCGGCGAGCTGTTCACCGCCGCGCGGGGATCGGGAGCCTGGATCGGCGACCGGCGCCTGGAGGTCTCTGCCGAGACGCCCGCCGGGGCGCTGCTCGCGACGGGCTTCGGCTACGACCCCGCAACTCACGACGGTGACCTCGCCACAGTCCGAACCGTCATGCCGATCGCGCGCGACCTGCGTCGGGCCGGCTCCGCCGCGCTCGACCTCGCCTACGTGGCAGCAGGGCGGCTCGACGGCTACTTCGAGCGTGGCCTCAAGCCCTGGGATTTCGCCGCCGGAGCCCTGCTCGTGAGCGAAGCGGGCGGACGAGTCACGAGACTCGACACCTCGTCGCTGAGACCCATGCTCATCGCCGGGGGAACTCAGGTCCATTCCCGCCTCCTCGAACTTCTCGGAGATGAAACGTGACGAATTCATGGCATTCCCAGGTCGAGCAGGCTAGGGTTTATCCGATCGTTACTTTCATCGGCCCGAATCGCTGAGAGTCACAAGCGCCCCCGAGCTTGACGTTTAACCGAGAGAATCTGTTTTGCCCTTCGAGAATCCCCAGGCTGCCTCTGCGCCCACGCGCCGATCCAGCCGTCCCCGCATCGCGGCCTCCGAGGCCTCCGCAGCAGGAACAACGGCAGTCAACTCCGAAGCCCCCAGTACTGTCTCCGAAGCCCCCAGCTCGCGTCGTGCGGCCCGCCAGCGGCTCAGCACTGCTGAGATCATCGTGGCCGCCACGGCAGTGGCCGCAGCGAACGCCGATTCGTCGGTGGATGCCGTCGTGCCGGCCGCGCCGGTCGACCCCGCTGACATCATCATCGACGCTCCGGCAGCGACCACGGCTCCGCAGGCAGGCGCAGGAACTTCTTCCGAAGCGTCCACCGAGGGCGACGCTTTCGAAGCCGCCGCCCGCGTGTTCCGTTCGGTCGCGACGGGGAGCACTCCCGTCGCCGACCAGCCGAAGGCTTCCGACGAGTCCCCGACCGTCGAGCCGTCGACCGCTCACGTCGCCGTCGGCCGTCGGACGCCTCGCCGTTTCCTCGCGATCGGCGCGACCGTCGGCGTCATGAGCCTCGCCGGTCTGCTCGCCGTCGGCATGACGCTGCCCGCCGAAGCGGTGGCGGCCGTTCAGGGCGGTCAGACCCTCGCGTCGACGTCGCTGGTCGCCTCTTCCGGCTCGGCATCGAAGGCGTCGTCCGACGATGAGATCCAGGCTTTCGTCACCTCGTCCGATGTGCAGAACGAGTCGCTGGCTCGTTCCGACAGCTTCTCCACGATCTCCCTCATCCAGGTCGCATCGGAAGAGGGCATCAACTACTCGAACGAGATCTTCACCAATGACACCGAGGCGGCCATCCAGTGGCCGTTCAAGGTCGGCGTCGGCATGAGCTCGGGATACGGCATGCGGTGGGGTCGTCTGCACGAGGGCATCGACTTCGTGCCGGGCGAGGGCGCCCCGATCCAGGCGATCGCCGATGGTGTCGTGCGCATCGCCACCGAGCAGGGCAACGCCTACGGGGTGACCGTCTACATCGATCACGTCATCGACGGACAGGTCATCACGAGCCACTACTCGCACATGCAGTACGGCTCGCTGCAGGTCAAGGCCGGCGACAAGGTGAAGGTCGGCGACATCGTCGGGCACACCGGAAACACGGGCCGCTCGTACGGTGCGCACCTGCACTTCGAGATCATCGTCAACGGCAGCACGATCGATCCGCTGCCGTGGCTGCGCGAGAACGCGGGTCGTACCTCGTACTGACCGGCTCGATTTCATGAGGACGCCATGGAGATGGTATTCTCGTGTGGTTGCCCCGCGAGGGGCAGCACGCCCCGATAGCTCAGTGGCAGAGCACTTCCATGGTAAGGAAGGGGTCGTCAGTTCAATCCTGACTCGGGGCTCACGGTGTTCGTATCTGCGATGCGGATACAGTGCGGCAGGGTAGCTCAGCTGGTCAGAGCGCACGACTCATAATCGTGAGGTCGCGGGTTCAAGCCCCGCTCCTGCTACAGAATGAAACCCCCGGGAATCCCGGGGGTTTTGTCGTATCCGGGGCGATGGGCGGATGGTTCGCACTGCGTCACCGAATCCACCGTTGAGACGCAGCCGCCATTCTGACCAGAGCATCGGGATTTGCCAGCAGAGCGCGACTCGCAGGGTCGGTCACCAGTCGGTTCAGCATCAGCTGCGTCGCCCGAATCGTTCCGCGCCAGTATGAGCCGAGATGATGGATGTCGATCCGCACCGTCGTCTGCACGCCATCTCGAACCATCAACGCGGCGCCGTGTCTCGAGGTGAACTCCGGGGTGTCATGTGTGGCGATCGCTATGAGAGACAGTGCGATCCCCGCGACGGCCCCGGGGTAACGGAATCCGGTCTGCGGGAGGTCAAGAGTGACGTCATCCAGTTCGGCCCACTTGTAGACACCCGTGGTCGTGTTGCCGGAGAGATGACGAAGCCCATCGGCCCCCACGCTGAGGTGCGACCTCGTCGGGTCGCCGACGAAGAGCGCGGGCGGTACGGAATGCAGCGGTCCGAAGCGGGTCACCGCATCGCTCGTTCCATGCGACCCAATGTACTGAGCGCGGAGCGCCGTGGCGGAATACTGGCACGGTCGACGCTGATACCGGATTCCGGAGCGAGTCAAGGGGATGCCGCATGCTGTCTGGCCGGGGTCACACTGGTCGTCCACTCTCGACGACAGGAGCGAACATGTCAGACCCCCAGGCAGCGCCGGACGAAGGCTCCGGGATCGATGCGACCGGTGTGGATGCCGACTTCCTCACGAACGACCCGGACCCCGAAGTCGACCCCGCGACTCCGGGGGAGGACCAGAAGGCCGACGGCGACAACGCTGATCGCCCTGACGAGCTCGAGGTCGGCGACCTCCCCTGACTCGGGACCGCAGACGAAGGGCCCGCTCCTCACTGCGAGGGGCGGGCCCGTCGTCTGTGGGCACAGCGTCAGCGAGCGCTCGGCGGCGCTTCGTTCGGGCCGGCCGCGACCCGGCTCTCATCGTCCGCGACGGCGGAGATCCGCCGACCGTCACCGCGCATCTCGGCCTCGAGCCTCTCCGCCTCTTCTCCGCTGATGGCCTCACCACGGGCGACGAGCCCGGCCTGATCCGAGAGCGGGATCTGCTTGAGGAACAGCGAGAGCACGAGCGCGAGTGCGATGAAGGGCACGAGGAACCAGAACACCGGCGCGAGAGCATCCGCGTATGCCGTCACGATGCCGTCCCGCACCTCGTCGGGAAGCGCGTTGAGCGTGGCGGGGTCGATCGTCGATGCGGCCTGCGATGCGGCATCCGGCGACGCTCCGGCATCCGCGAACACGCCGAGGAGGTTCTCGGTGAGTCGGGTAGTGAAGATCGTGCCGAACACGGCGGTGCCGAGTGAGGCTCCCACTTCGCGGAAGTAGTTGTTCGTGCTGGTGGCGGTGCCGATCTCCCCGGCGGGGACCGCGTTCTGCACGACCAGGACGACGACCTGCATGATCAGCCCGAGTCCCGCGCCGAAGACGAACAGGAACGCGCAGATCAGCCAGATCGGGGTCTCGGCCGAGAGCGTCGTCATCGCCACCATCGCGATGCCGGTGAGGATCGTGCCGACGATCGGGTAGACCTTGTACTTTCCCGTCTTCGAGATCGCGATACCCGAGAAGATCGAGGTTCCGATCAGACCGACCATCATCGGGATCATCAGGAGCCCGGATGCGGCGGCCGACGTGCCCGACGACATCTGCAGGAATGTGGGGACGAAGCCGATCGCGGCGAACATCCCGATGCCGAGCACGAGTCCGATCGCGGTCGCATTCACGAAGATCGGATTGCGGAACAGGCTCAGCGGGATGATCGGGTCCTGCACCTTGGCCTCGGTGATCACGAAGGCGGTGGCGGCCACGACGAGGCCGGCACCCCAGGCCCATGTCGCGAGCGAATCCCAGCCGAACTCCTTATCGCCGCCGAAGTCGGTGAAGAAGATGAGGCAGGTGGTCGCGATCGAGAGGAAGATCACGCCGAAGATGTCGATCGGCTTCTCGGCCTTCTTGCTCGGCAACTTGAGGGCGACGAGAGCGATGATGAATGCCGCGATGCCGACCGGGATGTTGATGTAGAACGCCCACTGCCAGGTCATGTGATCCACGAAGAAGCCGCCGAGCAGCGGGCCCGCCACGGCCGAGAGGCCGAACACGGCGCCGAGGGGACCCATGTACTTGCCGCGCTCGTTCGCGGGCACGATGTCGGCGATGATCGCCTGCGACAGGATCATCAGACCGCCGCCGCCGAGACCCTGCAGGGCCCGGAACGTGACGAACATCCAGAAGTCGGTCGCGAACGCGCAGCCCACCGACGCCAGAGTGAACAGGGCGATCGCCACGAGGAAGAGATTGCGGCGGCCGAGGACATCACCGAACTTGCCGTAGATGGGCATGACGATCGTCGTCGCCAGCAGGTAGGCGGTGGTGATCCAGACCTGGTGATCGACGCCGCCGAGCTGGCCGACGATGGTCGGCATGGCGGTCGAGACGATCGTCTGATCGAGGCTCGAGAGCAGCATGCCCGCGATGAGGGCGCTGAAGATGATCCAGATGCGGCGCTTCGTGAGCAGGAAGGGCGCATCCTTGGTGGCTGTGGCGGACATTCAGTCGGCTTTCTGTGATGGTGCGTACACGGTGCGAGCGACCTCGAGCCGACGGCTGACGAGATCGCTGAAGGAATCTGTCGAGTGGTGCTGCAGCAGCTGGTCCATGCTCAGGCGTACCAGTGCGCCGACCGAATGGACGAGGACCTCGGCGCGCAGCTCGGCGTCATCGCCTTCGCCCGTCCGTCGCAGGATGAGCTCCATGTCGCGTCGCTCGTTCTTGGCGATCTGCTCGAATGCGGCCTTGATGAGTCGGGGCTCCTGCTCGATCACGGCGAAGAGCGCGGGGGCGTCGTCGAGTGGATTGAAGAGGTCGAACCGCGCGGTCGTCAGAGCGATGAAGTCGTCGAGCAGGTTGCCGGAGTCGGCCACGAAAACCTCTTCGAGAGCCTCCTGACGGGGGTCGATCGCGGCGAAGCCGAAGACCGCGTTCTCCTTGCTCTCGAAGTAGTTGAAGAACGTCCGCCGAGATACGCCGACTTCTGCACACAGTTCTTCGACCGTGAACCCGTTGAAACCCTGCTCGGCGGTCAGGCGTCGGGCAGTCTCGGTCAGCGCGCGTGACGTCTCGCGCTTGCGTTGCTCCCGCAATGAATCTGCACTCTCGCTCATAGAGTGCAATATTGCACTCTGAACCTAAGAGTGCACTGTGAAAGGGATGCTCATCGATCTGTGACGAAGTGCCGTCCGCATCCGTCTTAGGGGTGTCGCTGCGTTCATGGCGACGTGCGATCGACGCCAGCCTGATCCCGAAGGAGTCACGATGATGACAGGTGCAGGATGCCGTGTGACAGCACGCCTTCGACAGGGATCGGCGTCGCCGCTGAGGGGATCGCGCTTCGAGGCTGCGGTTTCCGTACGAGACCTCGGTGATCTGCGCGATGGCCGCCGTCGTTCCGGCCCTCACCGGAGTCGCCTTCTGCCCCCGGCCCTCGTGCCCGCGGCGTCGGCGATCGACGACGGTGCTGCCTTTCCCAGAGCACCGAAGGCCGGCCTGAGGGCCGGAGCTGGGAGGCGTCGTGGGGACGGCGCCTCCCAGCGCAACCCCATTCCCTCGAGAGCACTTCTCTGCAGAAATGGGATGCGATGAAGCTGCCGGACCGATCCGTATTCGTCTCCGCTCCGAATCTGACTCGACGGATGTCAACGAAGGGGAGGACGCATGAGTGCGGAACGCTACCGCAGCGCTCTCGAGCAGGCCGATGATCGCATCGTCGCGGGACGAGCGATGGACGGCGATGTCGCGGCCTTCGCGATCCTCGTCCGCAGGTACACGCCGATGATGCGTGCGTATACGCAGAGGATGCTGAATGCGTCGTCCGAGGTCGACGACATCGTGCAGGAGACGTTCGTGACGGCCTGGCAGCGATTCTCCGATCTCGACGATCCGGCGAAGGTGAAGAGCTGGCTGATGCGCATCGTGAGCAGGAAAGCCGTGGACAGGATCCGCGCGTTGCGCCCCACCGTCGACGTCGACGACCTCGAGCAGTCGGCGCCGCTGCACGCATCGCCCGATCGGGTCATCGAGGCCCGTGCAGGGCTGGAGGCGCTCGGTCTCGCTCTGCAGGAACTCCCCGCTGCCCAGCGGGAGTGCTGGGTGCTTCGCGAGATGGGCGGGTACTCCTACGATGAGATCGCTCAGGAACTCGACATCTCGGTGTCCACGGCGCGGGGACTTCTCGCCCGTGCACGAAAGTACATGATCGTCCGAATGGAGGCCTGGCGATGACCGACGGACAGGGATCCGGTGAGCTTCGAAGGCTCGGGCTCGAACCCGACGACCTCGACGGGCACACGCTCGACGAGCTGACGGACTACCTCGAGGCGGGACGACAGCCCGAAGACCCGTCGATCGAGGGGTCGGCGGGGTGCCAACTCGCTCTCGACGCTCTGCAACGACTGCGCGGCCTGGGCGGACAGCTCATCGACGCGGACACGGCTGCGATGCCGGAGGTGGATGAGAGCTGGGTCGATCGAATCCTCGACGGCATCGCCCTGGACGCTCGGGCGGGACGGCGCATCCCGTTCGCCCCTGACGTGCTCGGAGACGACTTCGCGATCACCGAGGGCGCCGTGAGAGGCCTCGTGCGGTCGGCGGAGAACGCCGTCGACGGCTTGCTCGTCGGAGGCACCCATCTGCGAGGCGATGTCACCGAAGTCGGCGTCCCGATACGCCTCGAGATCGAGGCCAGCGCTTTCTACGGGGCAGCCATCCCGCAGGCGGTCTCGCGTCTGAGAGCCGAGATCGCCGACCGGCTGAGGCGACACACCGACCTGAACGTGGTCGGGATCGACATCACCGTGACCGACATCCAGCAGGTCGGCACCTGGGCGAAGGGCACACGATGAACACGAACCGCAGCGAGATCGCCCGACGGGTCGAAGACGCGATCCTTGCGACGCCGGGGGTGCGCAGCGTCTATCGTCCGGGCTCTCTGATCGCCAACCTCGTCGGTGCGAGCGCGGCAGCGGTGGGAATCGCGTCGCTCGCCGATCCCGTCGTCTCGGTCACGGTCGCAGAGCGCGCGGCGACAGTCGACGGGGCGCTCGGCATCGACTACAGCTCGTCGGCGATCGAGACGCTCCGCCTCGCACGAGACTCTGTCTCGGCAGCGCTCGTCGAGATGGATCTCGAGGCGACGCGGGTCGGGCTCACGATCGCCTACGTGCATCCGCGCGAGACGTCATGACCGCAAGGGGCGCCGGGCCGCATGGCGGACCGGCGCCTCTACGGCGTGGGTGTGATCAGGCGACCGCGCGGAGCCCGTCGACCAGGGGAGTGGTCGGGCGGCCGATGAGGTGGGCGAGCGTTCCGTCGGTGTCGGCGAGTGCACCGGCTGCGATTCCGGCGTCGAGAGCGACCACGAACCCGGCCGTTCCCTCGTCGAGACCTGCCGCCTGCAGGCCCGCCAGCTGCTCTGCCGCCGTCAGAGGGCGGTACTCGACCTCCCGGCCCGAGACCTCGGCGATCGCGGCCGCGAGCTCTCCGTAGTTCCACGCGACGTCGCCGCCGAGCTCGTAGACCTTTCCGATGTGGCCGTCTTCGAGGAGCACGACCGCAGCGGCCTCGGCGAAGTCCTTGCGGCTCGCAGAGGCGACGCGTCCGTCTGCGGCCCCCGAGCTGAGCACGCCTGTCTCGGCGGCCCGGGCGAGGTCTGCCGCATAGTTCTCGGTGTACCAGTTGTTCCGAAGGATCACAGCGGGCAGGCCGGAATCGGCGATGAGCGCTTCGGTCGCCTTGTGCTCGGGGGCCAGGACCAGGTCGCTCGTGTCAGCCTTCGGAGCGCTCGTGTAGACGAACTTCGAGATTCCCGCGGCCTTCGCCGCGTCGATGACGGCCTTGTGCTGGGGCACGCGCTGCCCGACTTCGGACCCCGAGATCAGGAGCACGGAGTCGACGTCCTCGAGGGCTGAGGAGATCGACGAGGGGTCGGAATAGTCGAGATGCGCGACGCGCACACCCAGATCCTCAGCCTTGGAGACGTCGCGGGCGCCGGCGACGATCGACTGCGGATCCGCGCCGCGCTCGAGAAGGCTGGCGATGACGAGGCGTCCGAGGCTACCGGTCGCACCGGTGACGAGGAGGGTCATGAGGGTTCCTTTCGTAAGTGACATGAGCCACAACCGTGGATCGACCGCCATGCATTCCTCTCTGCCGGTACCCACTTTGAAGTAAGGTACATACATGACGGTTAGTTATGCGCAGATCCGGGAGTCGACACCGCAGATCTTCGAACCCGGATGCAGCACGCGAGTCGTTCTCGATCACGTGATGAGCAAGTGGGGAGTGCTCGTCCTGTCATCGCTCTCCGACGGCACGCGTCGCTGGGGCGAGCTGCGTCGCGAGGTCGGCGGCATCAGCGAGAAGATGCTGGCCTCGACCCTGCGTACCCTCGCCGACGACGGCCTCGTGTTCCGTGAGTCCTTCCCGTCGGTGCCTCCGCACGTCGAGTACAGCCTGACTCCGCTCGGCCGCGATCTGATGGGGCGGATGCTGCCGCTCGTCGAGTGGGTCGCCGAGCACGCCGACACTATGATCGGTCGCGACTGAGTCAACGGAATCCGTTGTGTATCAGTGGATTCATCCACGAAATCCGTCGATGAAAGAAAAGGATTGACGCGATATACGCGGTAGCCCTATGTTCTGAACATGTCAGCTACGACGCCGATCCATCTCGAACGCCCCGACGGCAAGGGGCTCGCCGCAGGCACGCTCGGTCTGTGGGGCTCGACCGTCATCGGGCTGGCCTCGACGGCTCCCGTGTACTCGCTGGTGGCGACGCTCGGCTACGTCGTGCTGGCCGTCGGTGCGCAGGCGCCGATCGCGTTCATCATCGCGTTCGTGCCGATGCTGTTGATCGCCTTCGCCTACCGTGAGCTGAACAACGCCGTCCCCGACTGCGGCACCACGTTCACGTGGGGCACGAAGGCGTTCGGTCCGTGGGTCGGCTGGATGGGCGGCTGGGGTGTCGCAGTCGCCGGCATGGTCGTGCTCGCCAACCTCGCCCAGATCGCGTCGGTCTATTTCTGGTCGCTGATCGGGTTCGATCTCGAGAACAACGACTGGCGGATCGTCCTCGTCGCGGTGCTGTTCATCGCCGCGATGACCTGGGTCAGCTGGCGCGGCGTCGAGATCGGCGAGCGCATCCAGAACGTCCTGCTGGGCATCCAGTACCTCGCGTTGGCGATCTTCGTCGTCGCCGCTCTCTGGCAGTTCTTCGCCGGGACCGCGCCGAACCCGACGCCGTTCGAGATGGAGTGGCTGAACCCGTTCGCGTTCACCAGCTGGCCCGGCTTCACCGAGTCGATCCTGCTCGCTCTCTTCATCTACTGGGGCTGGGACACCTGCCTCGCGCTCAACGAAGAGACCAAGGACCCCAAGAAGATCCCGGGCCGTGCAGCGCTGCTGACGACCGTCATCCTCCTCGTCACCTACGTCGGCGTCACGATCGCCGCGATGATGTACGCCGGTCTGGGGGCGGAGGGCACAGGACTCGGCAACGAGGCCAACGCCGACGACTTCTTCCTGGCGATCAAGGACGGGCTGCTCGGACCGTTCGGATGGGTGCTCGTGGTCGCAGTCGTGCTCTCGGCCATCTCGTCGACGCAGACCACGATCCTCCCCACCGCCCGCGGCACCCTCGCGATGGGCGTCTACCGGGCTCTGCCGGCGAAGTTCAAGGACGTGCACCCGACCTACAAGACGCCGTCGTTCTCGACCATCGTCATGGGGGTCGTGGCCATCGCCTATTACATCGGCATGACTCTGATCAGCGACGACATCCTCCAGGACTCGATCCTGTCGCTCGGTCTGGCGATCGCGTTCTACTACGCGATCACCGGATTCGCCTGCGCCTGGTACTTCCGCAAGGACCTCACCCGCTCGACGCGCGATTTCTTCTTCAAGGGGCTGTTCCCGGTGCTGGGCGCGGCCATGCTCACCTGGGCCTTCGTGCAGTCGGCGATCGACATGTGGGACGTCGACTACGGCTACACGGTTCTCTTCGGCATCGGCGGCACTTTCGTGATCGGCATCGGGGCGCTCGCCTTCGGTCTCGTGCTCATGTTCGTCTGGTACCTGTTCCCGCGGTCGAAGAGGTTCTTCCGCGGCGAGAGCCTCAACCGCGACACCCAGGTGATGGTGCCCGATGAGCCGGGCCTGATCCGTTCGATCGACGGCGGCATCTGAGCTCCAGCATCCGGTCAGAGCCGGATCGCGCACGGCCACGCCCTAGGCTCTATCTGTGCGCATCCGGCTCGACATCGCCTACGACGGCACCCACTTCCGAGGGTGGGCCAAACAGCCCACCCTGCGCACGGTGCAGGGGACGCTCGAGGCCGCGCTGGCGCGAATCGTCGGCTCCGAGGTGCAGTTCGTCGTGGCGGGACGCACGGACGCCGGTGTGCACGCGCAGGGGCAGGTCGCCCACGTCGATCTCGACGACGAGCAGTGGGCGAGGGTCGAGTCGCGAAACGGTCGCGCTCCCCAGGACCCTGCCGCCTCTCTCGCCCGCCGCATGCGCGGCGTGCTCGGCGCCTATCCCGATGCCACCGTGACCCGCGCGTCGATCGCGCCCGAGGGATTCGACGCCCGCTTCTCGGCGGTGTGGCGGCGCTATCGCTACCGCCTGGCGGACGAGTCCACGGGGTACGACCCGATCCGTCGACACGACACCACCGCGCATCGCGGCGTGCTGGACGGGGATGCGATGGATGCTGCGGCACGGACCCTCATCGGACTCCACGACTTCGCCGCATACTGCAAGCCGCGCGAAGAGGCCACGACCATCAGGACCCTGTTGGACTACCGCTGGTCGCGAGATGCGGACGGCGTGCTGGTCGCCGAGGTGAAGGCGGATGCCTTCTGCCACAGCATGGTGCGCGCGCTGGTCGGCGCGTGCGTCGCCGTGGGGGAGGGCCGCCTCGGGGTCGACGACCTCGTCGTGCTGCGCGATGCGCTCACCCGCACCAGCGAGTTCAAGGTGCTCGCAGCGCGCGGGCTGACCCTCACCGAGGTGGGGTATCCGACCGACGACCTCCTGGCGACGCGTGCACAGCAGACTCGCGCAAGGCGAGAAGGCACGAGCGGATGACGCGGGTGCATCGTTCACCGAGCTGACGGGCGTTTGACACCGGAATCCAAGCCGCACGCACTAGCGTGAGGGGCGATGAAGGTCATCTCATACAACCTGCAGAAGCACAGGGCCGCGGGAGAACTCGCAGCCCTTGCCGCCGCGCACGATCCTGACATCCTGTGCCTCCAGGAGTGCGATGTCGCCGACCTGCCCGAACAGATCGGCGATCTCGCGCTCGCCGAGGCGACCCAGGGCAACCGCCTCGGCCTCGCGCTGTTCTATCGGCAGAGCGAGTTCCACCTGCAGGGCGTCCGCACGATCGGCTTGAAGAAGTCGTTGCACGACCGCATCGCGAAGCCTGCGCACGAGCGCGTGCTCGGGGCGCGCCTGCGCGACATCGACACCGGACGTGACTTCATCGCCGCCTCGTTCCATGCCGCGCCCTTGACCGCGCTCAACTCACTGCGGCGGCACCAGATCCGTGCAGCGCTCACCGAGCTCGCGACTCTCGGTGAGGGGCTGCCTCAGCTCATGGTCGGCGACTACAACTACCCGGTGTTCAAAGAGAACCTCGGCAAGACGGTGCGCGAGCACGGATACGCGCTGACGATGAGCGACGACCACACCTACACGCGGTATCGGGTGTTCCGTGGTCACTACGACTTCGCGACCTCTGTCGGCTTCGAGATCCAGAGAGTGACGACCCTGCCGCAGGGGCTCAGCGACCATCGTCCGATCCTGGTGACGACGCGCTTCGACTGAGGCGTCCGCCGCGTTTGGGTAAACGCGGCGAATGACGTAAGCTGTTTCTTTGGTACTCGACTGCCGAGTACTAACGAACGTGAGCCCTCCACTGGCGTGTTCCTCCCTGTCGGGAAGAACCACCCCGGAGTGGGATTCACGAACTTCTCCGTTCGAACAAGAAAGCAGCACTATCGTGACGCGCACTTACACCCCTAAGGCCGGCGAGGTCCAGCGTGACTGGGTCGTCATCGACGCCACTGACGTCGTTCTCGGCCGCCTGGCTTCGCACGCCGCTACGCTCCTGCGTGGCAAGCACAAGCCCACCTTCGCCAACCACATCGACTCGGGTGACTTCGTCATCATCGTGAACGCCGACAAGGTCGCGCTCACCGGTCAGAAGCTCCAGAAGAAGCTGGCCTACCGCCACTCGGGTTACCCGGGCGGCCTGAAGTCGGTCACCTACGCCGAGCTCATGGAGAAGAACCCGGTCCGCGCTGTCGAGAAGGCCATCCGTGGCATGCTCCCCAAGAACAGCATCGGCCGTCAGCAGCTGTCGAAGCTCAAGGTCTACGTCGGCGCAGAGCACCCGCACGCCGCTCAGCAGCCCAAGACGTACACCCTCGACCAGGTCGCCCAGTAAGCGCCGTAAGACTTAAAGGACATACTCGTGGCTGACATCCAGGACACCACCGAAAACCCCCAGAACTTCTCGACCTCGACCCCCGAGACCGAAGCAGTGGAGGCGGCTCCCCGCCCCGTGCTGAGCGTCCCGGGTGCCGCTGTCGGCCGTCGCAAGCAGGCCATCGCCCGCGTGCGTCTCGTCCCCGGCTCGGGAACGATCACGGTCAACGGCCGCACGCTCGAGGACTACTTCCCGAACAAGCTGCACCAGCAGCTGATCAACGACCCGTTCACGATCCTGAACCTCGCCGGTGGCTACGACGTCATCGCGCGCATCTCCGGTGGTGGCCCCTCGGGTCAGGCCGGCGCACTGCGTCTCGGAATCGCTCGTTCGCTCAACGGCATCGACGAGGAGAACAACCGCGCGACCCTGAAGAAGGCCGGATTCCTCTCCCGTGACGCTCGCGTCAAGGAGCGCAAGAAGGCTGGACTCAAGAAGGCCCGTAAGGCGCCTCAGTACTCCAAGCGTTAAGGTCCACTGCTCCGATGCCGATCTTTGGCACGGACGGCGTGCGAGGACTTGCCAATGGCATCCTCACCGCCGACCTCGCGCTCACCCTGGCCCAGGCGACTGCTGTCGTCCTGGGCCAGGGCCGTACTGCGGAGGCTCGCAAGGCCGAAGGCAAACGCCTCACCGCAGTCGTGGCCCGCGACCCCCGCGTCTCCGGTCACTTCCTCACCGCAGCCGTCTCAGCGGGCCTGGCTTCGTCGGGAGTCGACGTGCTCGAGGCCGGAGTCATCCCGACGCCGGCGCTCGCCTTCCTGGTCGCTGACCGCGACGCCGACTTCGGCGTGATGATCTCCGCGTCGCACAACGCCGCCCCGGACAACGGCATCAAGATCTTCGCCCGCGGTGGAGTAAAGCTTCCCGACATCGTCGAGCAGCGCATCGAAGCCGCGATGGCGGGGGAGAAGCTGCGTCCGACAGGTGCGGGTGTGGGACGGATCATCCGGTTCTCCGACGCGGAAGACCGTTACGTCGTGCATCTGCTCGGCTCGCTACCGAATCGACTCGCCGGCATCAAGGTCGTTCTCGACTGCGCCCACGGCGCCGCATCCGGAGTCTCTCCCGAGACGTTCCGTGACGCGGGAGCCGACGTGACCGTCATCGGCGCGGATCCCGACGGCTGGAACATCAACGACGGCGTCGGCTCGACGCACCTCGACAACCTCGCAGAGGCCGTCGTCCGGCTCGGAGCCGACATCGGCATCGCTCACGACGGTGACGCCGATCGCTGCCTCGCGGTCGATGCTCAGGGTGAGGTCATCGACGGCGATCAGATCATGGCGATCCTCGCGGTCGCGATGAAAGAACGAGGACACCTCACCGACGACACTCTCGTCGCCACGGTGATGAGCAATCTCGGTCTGCACGTCGCGATGCGCGAGCAGGGGATCACGGTGCGTCAGACGGCCGTCGGCGACCGCTACGTGCTCGAGGACATGAACGAGGGCGGCTACGCGCTCGGTGGCGAGCAGTCCGGGCATGTGATCATGAGCGAATACGCCACCACGGGTGACGGTCTGCTCACCGGCCTGCATCTGGTCGCCGAGATGGCTCGGCAGAACAAGACGATCGCCGAGCTCGCCTCGGTGATGACCGTCTATCCGCAGGTGCTGATCAACGTGCGCGACGTCGACAAGGACGCGGTCGACGCCGATCCTGTCGTGCAGGATGCCGTGCGTGCGGTCGAGGCCGAACTCGGCGACACCGGCCGTGTGCTGTTGCGCAAGTCCGGTACGGAACATCTCGTTCGCGTCATGGTGGAAGCGGCCGACGCCGAGTCGGCGCAGTCCTATGCCGACCGTCTCGTCGACGTGGTCCGCGAGCGTCTCGCACTCTGAACGTCGCTCCCGTCGCTCTCGTCGGCGCCTTCGCTCTCGCGTCTCTTCGCGGGCTCGCAGGCCCCGACGGGAGCGATCATTCTCGGAGAGGCCTCAGGCCCGTGGCTGGCCGAGCTGTTCGATGTAGCGCAGCAGCACTCCCTCGCGCAGCGCCCACGGCGAGACCTCGAGTTCGTCGACCCTGAGAGCGGTCATCGCGGTGTGCAACGACACCGCCGCGGCGACGATCTGAAACGTCCGATCTGCGGTGATCCCCGGCAGTTCCTGGCGTGCTGACGCTGGGATGCGCGCGAGGCGAGGGATCCACGAACCGAGAGCCTCGCGCGGCAGGATCATCCGCTGGGTGCCCGACCATCCGGGCATCGGATAGCCCGCCAGACGCGCGAGCGAGCGGATGGCCTTCGAAGAGCCGACGACGTGATCCGGACGCGGCCGTGCCGCGAACCGGGGGAGCACCGCGGCGAGAGTCTCCTTCGCGTGGACGCGCAGTCGGTCGACGTCGTCTTCGCCGGGCGGGTCGTTCGGAAGGAACTGCACGGTCATGCGCCCCGCACCCAGAGGGACGGATGTCGCGGCATCCGGAAGCTCATCGCCTCCCGCGGCGATCTCCAACGATCCGCCGCCGATGTCGAGGAGCAGCAGTTCGCCGGCCGACCACCCGAACCATCGGCGCACGGCGAGGAAGGTCAGCTCCGCTTCGGTCTCCCCGTCGAGCACCTGAAGGGGCTGGCCGAGCGCCTCCTCGATACGGGCGATCACCTCGGCGCCGTTCGTGGCATCGCGCACCGCGCTGGTCGCGGTCGCCAGGAGCGCGTCGACGCGCTCTTCTTCCGCGACTCGGCGTGCCTGCGACACCGCTGCCTCGAGTGCCCGGACGCCCTCTTCGGAGATCGACCCGTCGTCGGTGAGGTACCGCATGAGCCGAAGCACGCTGCGGTCGCTCGTCGTCGCCAGCGGCCTGCCACCGGGATGGACGTCGGCGGCGAGCATGTGGACGGTGTTGGAACCGATGTCGAGAACTCCCAGGCGCACGGATCGACACTACCGCTGCGCCGTTACGATGTATCCGTGACCACCGTCGACCCCACCCTGCCGCTGTCGCCGTACCGGGAGATCGGCCGTGATGAATGGGCGCGGCTCGCCGCCGGGCTCGATCAGCCGCTAACCGAGACCGAAGTGGTCGAACTCCGTGGCATCGGCGACCGGCTCGACCTCACCGAGGTCCGCGAGGTGTATCTGCCGCTGAGCCGACTGCTCAGCCTCTATGCCACGGCCACCAAGCGACTCGGTGCGGCGACGAGCTCGTTCCTGCAGGAGGACGACACGACGACCCCGTTCGTGGTGGGTGTCGCCGGCTCCGTCGCCGTGGGGAAGTCGACGATCGCGCGCCTTCTGCGCGAGCTCATGAGCCGCTGGCCGGGCACGCCACGGGTCGAACTCGTCACGACCGACGGCTTCCTGCACTCCAACGCCGAACTCGAGCGGCGGGGGCTCATGGACCGCAAGGGCTTTCCGGAGTCCTACGACCGCCGCGCGCTGATCGAGTTCCTCACCGAGGTGAAGAGCGGTGCAGCCGAGGTGCGCGCCCCCTTCTACTCGCACATGCGCTACGACATCGTCCCCGATGCGCACGTGGTCGTTCGTCGGCCGGACGTCGTGATCGTCGAGGGGCTCAACGTGCTGCAGCCGCCGCCCGCGCCCAACGACGTCGCGGTGAGCGATCTCTTCGACTTCTCGATCTTCGTCGACGCCGACACAGCGCACATCGAGAAGTGGTACGTCGACCGGTTCCTCGCCCTGCGGGAGGGCGCGTTCTCCAACCCGTCGTCATACTTCAACGTCTTCGCGCACCTGACCGACGACGAGGCGATCACCACGGCGCTCGGGTATTGGAACGAGATCAACATGCCCAACCTGATCGAGAACGTGATGCCGACCAAGCACCGCGCCAGGCTCGTGCTCAACAAGGGCATCGACCACAGCGTCGAGAGCGTGCTGCTGCGCAAGCTCTGAGGTTCGGCGGGCTCCGGTTCGTTCGGGCTCTTCGCAAAATACCGGCCGTACGCTGGGGTGCATGTGCGGAATCGTCGGATACGTGGGCCCTCGGCCCAGCCAGGACATCCTTCTCGCGGGCCTCGCCCGTCTCGAGTACCGCGGCTACGACTCCGCGGGCGTCGCCGTGATCGACGGCGAGGGCTCGTTGGGCATGCGCAAGAAGGCCGGCAAGCTCGTCTCGCTTCGCGAGTCGCTCGCCGACCACGCTCTCGCGGACGGCAACACGGGC
Organism: Microbacterium sp. AC145; assembly: GCF_979258505.1. NCBI lineage: Bacteria > Bacillati > Actinomycetota > Actinomycetes > Micrococcales > Microbacteriaceae > Microbacterium > Microbacterium sp. AC145. The sequence goes on along the minus strand of NZ_OZ409859.1, from coordinate 2,288,147 downwards.
ATCGGACACACGCGCTGGGCCACCCACGGCGGTCCGACCGACGTCAACGCCCACCCGCACCTGGCCGACGACGACCGGCTCGCGCTGATCCACAACGGCATCATCGAGAACTTCTCCGCGCTGCGCGATGAACTGCTCGCCGACGGCGTGGTCTTCCGCAGCGAGACCGACACCGAGGTCGCCGCAGCACTGCTCGGTCGCGAGTACCGCAGCAACGGCGGCGATCTGCAGCTCTCCTTCCGAAACGTCGTCAACCGTCTCGAGGGAGCGTTCACGCTCCTCGCGCTGCACCAGGACCACCCGGGGCTCGTGGTCGGCGCACGCCGCAACTCGCCGCTCGTGATCGGACTCGGCGAGGGTGAGAACTTCCTCGGATCCGATGTGGCCGCGTTCGTCGAACACACTCGCAAGGCTCTCGCGATCGGCCAGGATCAGATCGTCTCGATCACACCCGACGCGGTCACCGTGACGGACTTCGCGGGCACGCCCGTCGAGGCAGAGCCGTTCGACGTGTCGTGGGACGCCGCCGCCGCCGAGAAGGGCGGATGGTCGAGCTTCATGGCCAAGGAGGTCGCCGAGCAGCCCGAGGCCGTCGCCAACACTCTTCGTGGTCGCATCCATGACGGTCAGGTCGTCATCCCCGAGCTCGAGGGCCTCGACGATCTCTTCCTCGGGATCAACCGCATCATCATCACGGCCTGCGGAACGGCCGCGTACTCGGCGCTCGTCGGCAAGTACGCGATCGAGCAGTGGGCGCGCATCCCGGTCGACGTCGAGCTCGCCCACGAGTTCCGCTACCGCGACCCGGTGATCGGCGCAGACACTCTCGTCGTCTCGATCAGCCAGTCAGGCGAGACGATGGACACGCTCATGGCCGTCAAGTACGCGCGTGAGCGCGGCGCGCGCACCCTCTCGATCTGCAACACCCAAGGTGCCACGATCCCGCGTGAGTCCGATGCCGTGGTCTACACGCACGCCGGCCCCGAGGTCGCGGTGGCATCGACCAAGGCGTTCTCCGCTCAGATCACGGCGCTGCTGCTGCTCGGGCTGCACATGGGCCGCATCCGCGGTTCTGTCGCTGACGCCTCGGCCGACGTCGCGGAGCTCTCCGCTCTGCCGGAGAAGATCGCCAAGGTTCTCGCGAGCGAGCACGAGCACGTCTCGCAGCTGGCCGGATGGATGGCCGACACGCGCTCGGTGCTGTTCCTCGGACGCCACGTCGGCTTCCCGATCGCGCTCGAGGGTGCGCTCAAGCTCAAGGAGATCTCGTACATCCATGCCGAGGGCTTCGCCGCGGGCGAGCTCAAGCACGGACCGATCGCGTTGATCGAGCCAGGCCAGCCGGTCTTCGTGCTGGTGCCGTCGCCGCGGCACTCGGCACTCGTGCACTCGAAGGTCGTCTCGAACATCCAGGAGATCCGGGCCCGTGGCGCCCGAGTGATCGTGGTCGCCGAAGAGGGGGACGCCGCAGTTCTGCCCTTCGCCGACGAGGTCATCCGCATCCCGCTCGCTGGGGCCATGTTCGAGCCGCTGCTCGCCGTGGTGCCGCTGCAGATCTTCGCGATGGCGCTGGCGACAGCCAAGGGCCTCGACGTCGACCAGCCGCGCAACCTCGCGAAGTCCGTCACCGTCGAGTAGGTCGTTTCCCGGGCCGTTCGGCTGATGGAATCCCGCGTGGCTGATCAAGAGCGCGCTCTGGGGCAGCCATCCGGGGATACGTCAGCCATCCGACTCAGGACGCGGAGCGAGCCAGAGCGCCCAGGATCGCGGCGATCACGACATCCCACTCGTGGATGATCATCGCGTAGTCGAAGCGGAGCGTTTCGAATCCCAGACGGGATGCCGCGGCATCCCGTCTCAGGTCCCGATGGCGTTCGGAACGACCTGCGTGGTTGCCCTTGCCATCTGCTTCGAGGATGACGCGTCTCTCCAGCACGAAGTCCACGCGACCGACACCGTCGATCGGCACCTGCGTCTCTACTCGGATGCCGAGCAGGTGCAGCCGTAATCGCACGATGGACTCAAGCCCGCTGTCGGCGTCATGGCGTGCGATGTCGACAAGCCAACGAGCGCGCACAGGAAGGGCGGCGCGTATGCGGCGCCGCTCAGCGGACCCGATCAGGCCCAGCGACCACGCCGACTCATATGCCGCGAAGAAGAACTCCTCGCCGTGACATCCGAACGAGTGCACCAGCGCCTGTTCGACAGGGGCGAGTCCCAGACGCATCGATCCGGCACGGTAGTGCTCGACGCACTCGCATTCGGCGTGCGGATGCACTCTTCCGGCGTGACCGAGCCAGACATGAGGATGCTCGTCGTCGTCGAGAACCCAGACTCCATGCATACGAAGTGCGCCGGCACAGGAGAGCGCACCGCCATGCAGTGCAGCGGCGCGCACACTCCACGCGCACGACGGGGCAGCGAACACTCCGGCGCGCAGCCGGATCAGCTCGCCTCGACGCACCGCGTTCGAGAGGTCTTTGCGTGTGCATCCGAAACGCGCGAGCCGCGACCCGCGGGCGACTCCGCCCTGCAGTTCGACGAGCATCAGAGGTGTGGGCATTCGCCGATCCTTGTGCATCGGCGGCGCATGGATGTCGAGCGAGCCTCGTTCTGAGGATCCGTTGTCCTGGCTCGGCATATGGGGAGGAACAGTGGGACTGGCCGAATGGCTGAGCGATCCCCGCTTGGCTGCCATGAGACGTCGGCGGACGCCGCCCACCGGGGAAACGCCGGCCATCCGGGCAGGAATGGGGGAGGGGGACGGGGAGGATGCCGCGACTAGGCTGAACTGGTGATCATCGGGACCGGAATCGACCTCGTGGACATTCCGCGATTCGAGCGGACGCTCGAGCGCACCCCACGGCTTCTGGAACGCCTCTTCGCACCGGGCGAGCGCGGCCTTCGGCTGCCGTCTCTGGCTGCCCGGTATGCCGCGAAAGAAGCGCTGATCAAGACCCTCGGCGGTTCGGACGGGGTGCATTGGATCGAGATCGAGATCGCGTCGGAGGCATCCGGTCGACCGCATTTCGTGCTCTCGGGGACCACTGCCGAGGTCGTGGCCGAGCGGGGCATCAGCCGATTGCACCTGACACTCACCCATGACGCGGGCCTTGCCGCCGCATTCGTCGTCGCCGAAGGAGAGCCCCTGTGACCGTGCCGTTCCGCGAGGCGCGCATCGACCTGGATGCCATCAGCGACAACGTCCGCCACTTCCGCCGCCTCACCGGTGTGCAGGTCATCGCGGTCGTCAAGGCCAACGCCTACGGCCACGGTGCCGCGGCCGCCGCCGTCGCGGCGCTCGCAGGGGGAGCGACGCGTCTCGGCGTCGCCGAGATACCCGAGGCGCTCGAACTGCGTCGCCAGGGCATCACTGCGCCCATCCTCGCGTGGCTGCACGCTCCCGGTGAGCGGTTCGAGCAGGCGGCCGAGCACGACATCGAGGTCGGCATCTCGTCGTTCGATCAGCTCGAGGCCGCAGGGGCCGCCGCTGCCGTCGACCGTCCGGTGGGCGTGCACCTCAAGTTCGAGACAGGCCTGTCGCGCAACGGCATCGCGCCGGCCGACTGGCGGCGAGTGCTCGCTGAAGCCGCCCGTCTCGAGCGCATCGGCCGGGTCCGGATCGTCGGGCTGTTCAGCCACCTCTCCAACACGTCGCCGCAGGATGACCGTGAGGCGCTGGCCAGGTTCGAGGAGGGTGTCGCGCTCGCGGCATCGTTCGGCATCCATCCCGAGCTCCGGCACATCGCCGCGACCGCCGCGGCGATCGACCTGCCGGAGATGAGACTGGATGCGGTCCGCATCGGCATCGGACTCTACGGCCTCTCGCCGTTCGACGATCGCTCGTCGGCAGAGTTGGGGCTGCGACCCGCCATGACTCTGCGCGGGGCGATCGCCGCCGTGCGTCGGGTCCCGGCCGGCGCAGGCATCTCCTACGGCTACGACCATCGGACTCCGCACGACACGACACTCGTGCTCGTCCCGTTCGGGTACGCCGACGGCGTACCACGCCATGCCTCGGGGCGGCTGCCCGTGTCGATCGCAGGCCGGCGATACACGAATGTCGGACGCATCGCGATGGATCAGTTCGTCGTCGATGTGGGTGATGTCGCGGTCTCGATCGGCGACGAGGTCGTGCTGTTCGGCGACCCGACCCTCGGGGTGCCCTCTGCCGCGCAGTGGGCCAACGCGGCGTCGACCATCGGCTACGAGATCGTCACCCGCATCGGCGCGCGAGTGCCTCGGAGGTCGGTGTGAGCGTCGATCCCGCGTTCCTCGGCAGGCATGAGATCGAGACCTCGGATGCCATGGAGCAGCTCGGCTTCCGCATCGGCGAGCAGCTCGAGGCGGGAGACCTGCTGATCCTGACCGGCCCGCTGGGCGCGGGCAAGACGACGTTCACCCGTGGACTCGCGGAGGGACTCGGCGTGCGCGGCCCCGTGCAGAGCCCGACCTTCGTGATCGCCCGCACGCACCCCTCGCTCGTCGGCCGAGCGCCACTGGTGCACGTCGACGCCTACCGACTCGGCTCAGGCGCTGAGCTCGATGATCTCGATCTCGACCTGGCACGCTCGGTCGTGGTCATCGAATGGGGGCGCGGCATGGCCGAGGACCTGGCGGACCGCTGGTGGGACATCGAGCTGGAGCGGCCGGTGGGTGGCGGCGACGACCTCGACCCTTCGGAACTCGACGCAGATGCACCGCGGCATGTCACCATCACCCACGAGGGACGCTCGGCACCCATCGAGTGAACGCCGACTACCCTGGAGGGGTGATCCTCGCCGTCGACACCTCTCTGGGCACCGCCGTCTCGCTCATCGACGATGACGGCACCCGCCGCTCCGATGCCTCGGCGGCCGACCCGCTGGGACATGCTGAGGTCATCGGAGAACTGCTCGTGCGGGCACTCGCCGAGACCGGTACAGGGTCGATCAGCCATGTCGTGGCGGGCATGGGTCCTGGCCCCTTCACCGGGCTCCGTATCGGCATCGCGACGGCCCGCACTTTCGCGATGGGCTTGGGCATTCCGGTCGTCCCTGTGCCGAGCCACCATGCCGCCGCGCTCACAGCGATCGAGCACGGCGCCGTCGTCGGCCCGTTCGCGATCGTCACGGATGCTCGGCGACGCGAGGTCGCGGTCACCGTCTTCGACGGGACGGATGCCGACGGCATCCCGCATGTCATCCGCGACACGGTGCTGGTGGCCCGAGTCGACGCCGACGAGCACCTCGACGGGGTCCACCGCATCGACGTCGAGACGCTGTCGGCCGTCGACCTGGCACGCGTGGGTGCGCGAGCGGTGGCAGCAGAACGCACGCTCGCCGGCGCTGAGCCTCTCTACCTCAGACAGCCCGACGTCACCGTGCCGGGAGCGCCGAAGAAGGTGGGCTCATGACTCTGCGCGACGCGAAGCCCGACGACCTGGACGCCATCATGGCGATAGAGCACAGGTCCTTTCCCACCGATGCCTGGAGCTCCGAAGCGATGGCGCTGGAGCTCGCGAGTCCGCACGGCCGCTACCTGGTCGACGACCACGACGGCGTGATCATCGGCTACGGAGGCGTGCGCGCCCTGCAGGGTTCGGCCGACGCCGACATCCAGACCATCGCCCTCGACGCCGAGCATCGCGGTGCCGGCCGAGGACGCGCGCTTCTGCGGGCGCTGCTCGATGCGGCCGTCGAGCGAGGAGCGCGAGAGGTCTTCCTCGAGGTGCGCGCCGACAACCCGGGCGCCGAGGGGCTCTACCGCTCCGAGGGGTTCGAAGAGATCGCGCGCCGCCCCCGGTACTACCAGCCCGACGACATCGATGCGATCGTGATGCGGCTCGCGCTGCAGCATCCGCGTTCCGACCATCGACACGAGTCCGCTCCCGACGCGGAGAAGGAGGCGAGCGCATGACCGGGCCACTCGTGCTGGGCATCGAGACGAGCTGCGATGAGACCGGTATCGGCATCGTGCGCGGACGCACCCTGCTCTCGAACACGATCGCCTCGAGCATGGACGAGCATGCTCGGTACGGCGGGGTGGTGCCGGAGGTCGCGGCGCGCGCCCACCTCGAAGCGCTGCAGCCCTCGATCGATGCCGCACTGGCCGAGGCCGGCGTGCGGCTCGATGAACTCGACGCCGTCGCCGTGACGAGTGGGCCAGGACTCGCAGGCGCGCTCATGGTGGGCGTCGGCGCTGCGAAGGGACTGGCGGTCGCCCTTGACAAGCCGCTCTATGCGGTGAACCACCTGGTGGGTCACATCGCGGCGGACATTCTGACTCCCGACTCGGCGCCGCTCGAATATCCGACCATCGCCCTTCTGGTCTCCGGCGGACACACATCGCTGCTGCATGTGCGCGACCTCACGACCGATGTCGAGATGCTCGGCGAGACCATGGACGACGCCGCCGGAGAGGCCTTCGACAAGGTGGCGCGATTGCTGTCCCTGCCTTACCCGGGCGGCCCTGAGATCGACCGTGCCGCTGCGTCGGGCGACCCGACCGCGATCCGCTTCCCGCGGGGGCTGTCTCGCGCATCCGACCTCGCGAAGCACCGCTACGACTTCTCGTTCTCCGGGCTCAAGACGGCCGTCGCCCGATGGGTCGAACGCTGCGAGGCCGACGGTCTCGAGGTTCCGGTCGCGGACGTGGCGGCGAGCTTCCGCGAAGCGGTGGTCGATGTGCTCGTCACGAAGGCGCTCGCCGCCTGCGCCGATCGAGGAGTGCCGCGTCTGCTGCTGGGCGGCGGGGTGATCGCGAATCGACGTCTTCGCGAGGTCGCGCTTTCGAGGGCCGAGGCAGCGGGTGTCACCGTGCGCATCCCCCCGCTATCGCTCTGCACCGACAACGGGGCCATGATCGCGGCGCTGGCCGCTGAGCTGATCACCTCGGGCCGCCGGCCGTCGACCCTCGCCTTCGGCGCCGACTCGACCCTCCCTGTCGCCGAGATCCAGGTCGACGAACGGACCGAGGTGAGGTGATGAACGACGCGCCTCGCACGACGGACCCTGCGGATGCCGAGGGCGCGATCCCCCCTGCGGTGGTGCCGCCGACGCGTCTGGAGCGGCCCACGCCCGAGGTCGTGAGCCCGGCGGGGGCTGCTCGTCTGCCCGGAGCGCCGCGTGAGGGGTACTCGAAGCTGCCGACCGGACCGGTCGGGGTCGAACCGGTCGTCGTGACCGGGCCGGAGCTCGATCGTCCGCCGCGCGAGGTCGACTGGGAGCCCACGGGCACGGCATCCGTACCCGTGATCGCCGACGAGACCAGGCTCGCTCCGTGGGCTCTCATGGCTGCGGTCGTGGCGCTCGTCGCCTCGTTCTTCGTCGGGTGGGGCATTCCGCTCGCGATCGTCGCCGTGATCGGCTCGATCATGTCGCTTCGCAGACCGGTCGAGAGCCGCGCGATCGCGCGCTGGGCACTCGTGCTCGGTCTCTGCGCCACCGTGTACAGCCTCGGCTGGTTGGTGTGGGCGGGCATGCAGTTCGAGAGGCTCGGCTGAGCGGATGCTCGACGCCGACGACGCGAACGAGTTGCGGGCGCTCCAGGAGCGTGCGTATGGCCGAGACGGTGGTCTCTCGGCGGTGGATGCCGCCCGGCTGGAAGAGCTCGAGAAGTGGCGGGTCGCGGCCGCTCATTCGCAGACTCATCCGCAGCCTCGGGTGGAGGATGTTCCGGACGAGCCGACGCCGCCTCTCGGGCGCGCCGAGCTCCCGGAACCCGTGGGACTCGTGGACTCTGCTCCTGCCACGACTGCGACGACCGCGACGGCGGCCACGACGACTGCACCCGCGTCTCTTCGTTCTGCGATCCGCCGCCACTGGGGTGTGGCCGCGCTCGCCTGCGCGGGGCTGCTCGTCGTGGGCCTCGGCGCCGGCTGGGCTCTGTTCGGCCGTGACGGCGGGGGTGTCCCGCTCAGCTCCGAGGAGCAGCAGCGGAGCATCGACCTGCAGTCCGCCGGTGACTACGACCCGGGAAGCATCGAGGCGATCGGACGCGACGGCGATGCGATCGTGTGGTTCGGCACGAAGAAGAACGGCGACATGGAGTGCATCGTCCTGGACGTCGCGGGGGAGTCGTCGAGCGGCTGCCAGATCGCCGGAGAGCCGGAGCGCAGCTATGGTCTCAGCGCCGCGGTCGTCGACTCGAGTGGCGCCGACGGGAGCGGCGAGCAGATCTCGGCCACAGCCGATCGCACGCACACCGGAGAGATGATCGCGCTGATCCAGCGCTGGGAACTGGACATGGACGACTGGATCCACCAGTTCGATCCGGGCGAGCAGGACCGGGCCGAGGAGCTCTTCGATCGAGGGTACGAGCCTTTCTCTCTGGCCGTCATGGGATATGCAGGCGGTGCCCCGGTCTGGTCGGCGACGCGCACCGAGGGGTTCACCACCCAGCAGTGCCTGATCGTCGACGCCGTCGAGGCGACGAACTGCACGGACGCCAACGACGGCATGATCCCGGGCGAGGGGGTCGTGATCGAAGGCGTCACGGTAGACGACATGGGCGGGCAGACGACCCCCTGGGCAGTCACTCTGGACTTCACGTCGATGGGGCGTTCGTACCTCATCGTGACCGGTGAGCTTCCCGCCGGGCCTGACGGCGACGTCGACGATGGCGAGATCACCACGGGAACCATCACAGTCCGGCCGGGTGAATCGCTCGACGTCGATGAGGAACTCGGCGAACCGCTCCCGGTCGACGTGCCGCCTGCAGGCGAGGGCTGACCCTACCGACCAGCAGAAGCGCTCGACGTCACGCGGTCGGCCAGGATCGCGCGACGCTGCGATCCCACCCGGGTCAGGATCAGGGTCGCCGATGCATCGCCGCGCAGCGTCAGCTTCTTGCGGAAGGCGGCGGGGTCGACGTCCATGCCGCGCTTCTTGATCTCCAGCGTGCCGATGCCCTGCGCCTTCAGCGCGGAGCTGATCGCCTTCGGGTTCGCCGGAAGGACCTCGCGCACGCGGAACGACTGCACGAACGGACTCGTGAGCGCGGCATCAGAGGTGAGGTACGCGATCTTCTCGTCGAGCATCCCGGCATCGAGGCTTCTGGCCACATCGCCGATCAGACGGGCACGGATCACCGCGCCATCCGGTTCGTGCAGGAACTCTCCGAGTGCGCGTACGGGTGCGTCATCCGCGTCTGCGGCGGCGGTGATCTCGTGCGACTCGTCGCCGCGTATCACCAGAGCCGAACGCCGTACCCCGTCGCGTGCCAGCACTCCGGTCCACACGACGAGTTCGACGACGCTGCCGTCGGCGCTCACCCACTGCGTCTCGGCGTCTGCGGGGAGGGCGTCCCGGTCGTGTCCTGGGCCCAGTTTGATCCCCGTCGGAATGCGCGAGGCGACCTCGAACGCCCAGTCCAGCGGCGGGGAGTACTCGTCGGACGAGACACGACTCGTGTCGCCGTGTCCTCGGGTGCGCCGAGCGGGGTCCATCCAGATCGCCTGGGTGCCGCTCGATGCGTCCGGAACGTTGTCCTGTGCGATCCCGTGGCGCACCGTCGCGCTGTCGCCGAACGGGGCGAGATTGTACGCGGCAAGGGCAGAAGTGACCTCGTCGGCGTCGACCGCTGTGACGTCGAGGCCGGCGCCGGCGAAGGCGAGGGCGTCACCGCCGATCCCGCAGCCCAGATCTGCCACCCGTGTGAAACCGGCCCGACGCAGTCGTTGCGCATGGCGGGCGGCGACGCCGAGCCGGGTCGCCTGTTCGAGCCCCGCCCGGGTGAACAGCATGCGGGCGGCGAACGGGCCGAACTTCGCCTCGGCCTTCGATCGAAGGTGCGCCTGTCCGACCACGGCCGACACCAGATCGGGGGAGTGCCCGGCGGCGCGCAGTCGTGAGACGGCGCTCGCGACGCCTGCGACCTGATCGATCGGACCCAGCGCGTCGAGCAGCTCGAGGCCTTCGGGGGTGAGCAGTGCTCGAAGCTCGGACATCTCCACACCCTCAGCTTAGGCGGGGGGCTTCCACCGTCTCCGCGCGGGTGGGCTGGCACTCGCATTGCATGAGTGCCAGCCCACCGCATAGACTGGTGTTAGCACTCTCAGGTCGAGAGTGCGAACAAGTCTTTCGTGTCAGCGTCAAGAAAGAAGAGGTAGACCGTGTCGGTTTCCATCAAGCCGCTCGAGGACCGCATCGTCATCAAGCAGGTCGAGGCCGAGCAGACCACCGCGAGTGGCCTGGTCATCCCCGACACCGCCAAGGAGAAGCCCCAGGAGGGCGAGGTCGTGGCCGTAGGCCCCGGCCGCATCGATGACAACGGCAACCGCGTTCCGCTCGACGTCGCCGTGGGCGACCGTGTGCTGTACAGCAAGTACGGCGGCACCGAGGTGAAGTTCGGAGCAGACGAGTTCCTCGTCCTGTCGGCTCGCGACGTGCTCGCAGTCGTCGTCCGCTGAGACAACGTCTTCGGAAGGCCCGGATGCATCATGCATCCGGGCCTTCTCCGTATTCGGTCGCACGTCGTCCGAATCCTGCCAATCCTCAGCCCCTGCGGCCTCGAGCGCTCGGTGCCCCTCGATCGCGGGCATAGTGTGGTGCGGTGACCTTGACGACGCCGACCGCCAGAGCCACGCAGACGGCCGGTGTCGCCTATGCGGGCGGTGCATATCTGCTGTGGGGCGTGCTCCCGCTGTACTTCCTGCTCCTCGCGCCGACCGGCCCGTGGGAGGTGGTCGCCTGGCGGGTGCTCCTCTCCTTCGTCTTCTGCTGCCTTCTGCTCACCGTCACGCGCGGGTGGGGCGCTCTGGGGGTGATCGTCCGCCAGCCGAAGCTGCTCGGCTGGACGGCGCTCGCCGGCGTGCTCATCTACGTCAACTGGCAGGTCTTCCTGATCGGCACACTCACCGGACATGTGGTCGAGACCAGCCTCGGCTATTTCATCAATCCGATCGCGACGGTGCTGCTCGGAGTCTTCGTGCTCAAGGAGCGCATCCGCAGGCTCCAGTGGGCGGCGATCGGCATCGCCGCCGTCGCCGTGGTGGTCATCGTGGTCTTCTACAGATCCTTCCCCTGGATCGCACTCTCGTTGACAGCGTCGTTCGGCGTGTACGGACTCATCAAGAAGAAGATCGGCCCGGCGGTCGACGCGGTCAGCGGACTCACGCTCGAGTCGTTCTGGCTGATCCCGATCGCGGTGGTGCAGCTGATCGTGGTGGCGACGACTCCGGCCGGCATCACGATGGGGCAGAACGGCGCCTGGCACGCCGTGCTTCTCGCGTTCGCCGGAGTGGCGACCGCGGTGCCCCTTCTGCTGTTCGCAGCCGGCACACGACGCATCAACCTGACCGTCATCGGGATGATCCAGTTCGTGACCCCGGTCATGCAGTTCATCATCGGCGCCGCGCTGCTGGGGGAGCCCATGCCGCTCGAACGCTGGCTCGGCTTCGTGATCGTCTGGATCGCGATCGCCGTGTTCGTCGTCGATCTGCTGCTCGCGACCAGGCGACAACGACGGGTGCCGTTATCCATCCGAGACCGGACTGTTTCACACCGTTAACGCATCGCAACAATCGCGAAGCATCCGCACGATTACCTTGGTGAGAACGGCGGAGCGCTCTGAGTTCCGTCGTCTGACATAAGGAGCAGCATGAGCATTCTCACTGGCTCGCGTGCGCGCAAGCGGTACGGCACAGTCGCCGTCCTCGGTGCCGCCGCACTCATCCTCGCCGGATGTTCCGGAGACACAGGTTCGACGGAATCCGCGGCGCCCGATCCGGCGGAACGAGAGGATCTCACACTCAGCATCGGTACCGTGCTGCCGCAGACCGGTGCGCTCAGTTACCTCGGCCCGCCCGAGGAGGCCGGCGTCGGACTCGCGACCGCCGAGATCAACGAGGCTGCCAAGGGCATCACCGTCGAGGTCGAGTACGGCGACTCGGGAGACCCCGACAACAAGGCATACGAGACCACGGTCCCGCGTCTGCTCGGTTCCGACGTGCAGGCGCTCATCGGCGCGGCGTCGTCGGGTGTGACGAAGCTCTTCCTCGACCAGGCCGTCGGCGCCGGCGTCATCACCTTCTCGCCGGCGAACACCTCGCCGGACTTCACGACCTGGGACGACGACGGACTGTACTGGCGCACCGCCCCGAGCGACCTCCTCCAGGGCGAGGTGCTCGGCAACCTGATCGCTGAAGACGGCGCCGCCTCTCTCGGCATCATCTACCTCAACGACGCCTACGGCACCGGCCTCGAGGCCGTCGTCAACGAGACGTTCACCGCCAGCGGTGGCGAGGTCGTGGCCAGCGAGTCCTACAACGCCGGAGACACGAACTTCAGCGCACAGGTCTCGTCGATCCTGGCGCAGAACCCCGATTCGATCGCGGTGATCGGCTTCGAGGAGACGTCGACGATCGTTCCGTCGTTCGTCAACAGCGGTTTCGACGGTTCGAACTTCTACTTCGTCGACGGCAACATCTCGCAGTGGGGCACCGACATGTCGGTGTCGATCGAAGGATCGAAGGGCACGCAGCCCGGACCGGTGCTCGCCGACGACTTCCAGGACCGCCTGAAGACGCAGTGGCTGGAGCAGGGCGACGGTGCAGAGCTCGTCGACTTCAACTACGCCGCAGAGTCGTACGACGCTGTGGTGCTGCTCGCGCTGGCATCACTGGCCGCGAACTCGAGCGACCCGGCAGAGATCGCAGGCATGCTGCAGGAGGTCTCGGGCGGTTCGGGCGATGGCGAGAAGTGCGACACGTTCGAGGCATGCGCCGACATCATCCTCGACGGCAACACTGCTGACTACGACGGCTACTCCGGTGGAGTCGCGTTCGACGACGCCGGCGACCCGACCGAAGCCACCATCGGTGTCTTCCAGTACGGTGCCGACAACATGCACACGCGCATCGACTGACACGCGTACGCAGACAGGGCCCCGGGCGATTCCGCCCGGGGCCCTCTCCGTGCCGGGTGCAGTGCGTGAGAGCCGCGCACGGAGGCCCCAGGGTGCGGCCCAGGCGCCCATGGGGTGGCACAGACAACGCCCCGGACCCTGTACAGGGTCCGGGGCGTTCGGCTGCCTTCAGAGGATGCTCAGTCGTCCTGCCCGAGCGTGCCGAGGTAGAGACCGATGACCTTGGGGTCGTTCAGCAGTTCGCGACCCGTTCCGGTGTGGGCATCGTGGCCCTGATCGAGCACGTAGCCGCGGTCACAGATCTGCAGACAGCGTCGAGCGTTCTGCTCGACCATGATCGTCGTGACGCCCGCCTTGTTGATGTCGGAGACGCGGATGAAGGCGTCGTCCTGGCGCACGGGGGAGAGGCCCGCAGAAGGCTCATCCAGCAGCAGCACCGCCGGATCCATCATGAGCGCTCGACCCATCGCCACCATCTGCCGCTCACCACCGGAGAGGGAGCCTGCTCGCTGTTTCAGTCGCTTGCCGAGCTCGGCGAAGATGCCGGTGACGAACTCCAGTCGCTCGGAGAACACCTTGGGGTTCTGGTAGAGCCCCATCTGGAGGTTCTCCTCGATGGTGAGCGAAGGGAACACGTTGTTCGTCTGCGGCACGAAGCCCACGCCGCGCGAGACGAGCTTGTCGGATTTGAGCCCGACGATGCTCTCACCGTTCACGGTGATGTCGCCCTCGCGCACCTCCACCATTCCGAAGATGGCTTTCAGCAGCGTCGACTTCCCGGCGCCGTTCGGGCCGATGATCCCGATCAGCTCGCCCTTGTGGGCGATCAGGTTCGCCTTGTTGATGATGTTGATGCCGGGCAGGTAACCGGCGGTGAGGTTCGAGACCTCGACGACGACCCGGTCGGTGCGTGCGGCCTCCGTCGAGGCGGCGGCCGTGGATGCGCTGCTCATTTGCTCTCCTCTTCTGCCTCGAGCTCGGCCTCGGACTCCTCGGCGATCTCGGCGCGCATACGCGCCGCCTCTTCGCTGACGACCGCGATGCGTCCGGTGACCTCACCGAGGTCGACGTCCTGATGCGCGCCCAGGTAGGCGTCGATCACTGCTTTGTCCTGCATGACGTCTTCGGGCGGCCCCTCGGCGACCACGCGTCCCTCCGCCATGACGATCACCCAGTCCGCGATGTGGCGGACCATGTGCATGTCGTGCTCGACGAAGAGAACCGTCATCCCCAGGCCCTTGAGGTCGAGGATGTGGTCGAGCAGCGACTGGGTCAACGCCGGGTTGACCCCTGCCATGGGCTCGTCGAGCATCACCAGAGTCGGGTCGTTCATGAGCGCTCTGGCCATCTCGAGGAGCTTGCGCTGACCTCCTGAGAGCGACGCGGCGTAATCCTCCGCCTTCGCATCGAGCTTGAACCGCGCCAAGAGGCCCTTGGCCTTCTCCTCGATCTCGCTCTCCTGCTGACGCCAGAAGAAGGGGAACATGCTCTGCAGGAAACGCTCGCCCTTCTGATGAGGCGCACCCAGCTTCATGTTCTCGAGCACGGTGAGCAGCGACAGCGACTTCGTGAGCTGGAAGGTGCGAACCTGCCCCATGCGCGCGACCTTGAACGACGGCACGCCACTCAGATCGGTCCCGTCGAACGACCAGGTGCCCGAGTTCGGTTTGTCGAACCCGCAGAGCAGATTGAAGAGCGTGGTCTTGCCCGCACCGTTGGGGCCGATCAGGGCCGTGATGGCTCCGCGCGGGATCTCCACGTGGTCGATGTCGACGGCCGTCAGGCCGCCGAACCGCCGCGTCACGCTGTCTGCGACGAGGATCGGGTCGACCTTCGGCACTCCGGGGGCGGCAGGACCAGTGGCGAGTCCTCCCGTCTTCGGGCGACGGACGCTGCCGGTCTCGGGCGTCGCGTCGGCTGGCGAGTTACTTGACAAAGGTCAGCTCCCTCTTGTTGCCCAGGATGCCCTGGGGGCGGAAGATCACGAGAAGCATCAGCGCGAGTCCGACGAGGACGTAGCGCAGCGTACCCGCCTGGATCGACGAGATCGGCAGGATCCCTTGCGCAGCGAGTGCCGGAAGCACGCCGTCGAGGAACGCCATGATGACCCAGAAGATGACCGAGCCGAGCGCCGGACCGAACACGGTCGCGGCTCCACCGAGCAGCAGGATCGTCCAGATGAAGAAGGTGAGGCTGGTCGTGTATGTCGCAGGCACGACGGCACTCGGCAGCGCGAACACGAGTCCGCCGAGTGAGCCGAAGATGCCGCCGATCACGAGCGCCTGCATCTTATAGCTGAAGACGTTCTTGCCGAGCGAGCGCACGGCGTCCTCATCTTCGCGGATGCCCTTGAGCACGCGGCCCCAGGGGCTGCGCATGAGCGCCCACACCATCAGCACGGCGACGGCGAGCAGTCCGAGTCCGAACACCCGCACCCACAGGGCATCGGCGGTGTACGTCCACGGGCCGAAGCCGTAGGTGCCCTCAGGGAACGGGTTGGCCGCTCGGAAGCCTGCGTGATATCCGCCCAGACCGTCGGCGGAGTTCGTGAACTCGTCGAAGGCCGTGGTCGTGAACAGCAGACGCACGATCTCGGCCGCCGCGATGGTCACGATGGCGAGATAGTCCGCCCTCAGACGCAGCGTGGGGATGCCGAGGATCACCGCGAAGATCGAGGCGCCGATCATGCCGACGATGATGCCCATCCACCAGGGGAGGCCGAACGACAGGATCGAGATGGCGTAGCTGTATGCGCCGATGGCCATGAAGCCGGCCATGCCGAAGTTGAGAAGGCCCGAGTACCCGAAGTGCACGGCCAGGCCGGTGGCAGCGAGCGCATAGGCGATCGTTGTCGGGCTGAACAACCAGCCCGCGGTGTTGTTGAGGATTCCGCCCCAGTCCATTCCTGCCCCTAACCGATTCTCTCGCGACGACCGAGGATGCCCTGCGGTCTGACCAGCAGGATGAGGATGAGCACGACGAGTGCTCCGACGTACTTGAGGTCAGAGGGCAACCACAGAGTGGAGACCTCGACCAGGATGCCGACGATGAGCGCTCCGACGAGTGCGCCGAACGCGGTGCCGAGTCCGCCGAGAGTCACTGCGGCGAACATCAGCAAAAGGATGTGCACGCCCATGTCCCACTTGACGCCGGGGCGGAAGTAGCCCCACAGCACGCCGGCGAGCCCCGCCAGGGATGCCGACAGGATCCACACCGTCCGGATGACCCGGTCGACGTTGATTCCCGATGCCGCAGCGAGCCCCGGATTGTCGGAGATCGCCCTGGTGGCCTTGCCGACTCGAGTGCGCAGCAGCCAGAAGGCGACGGCGATGATGACGACGATGCTGATTCCCATCGACATCATGTCGACGGTGGACAGCTTGATCGGTCCGAGGATCTGGATCTTCGCAGAGTCCGATCCGGGCAGCTGCGTCGTGGATCCTCCGAGGAAGAACTGGAACAGGTAGCGCAGGAACAGCGACAGTCCGATGCTGACGATCATCAGTGGCACCATGCCGATCCCTCGATGGCGAAGGGGGCGCCACAATCCCGCGTCCAGACCCCAGCCGAGGGCGGCTCCGAGGATCAACACGATCGGGATCGTGACCCACATCGGCAGCCCGAAGAATGTGCCGAAGATGACGGCGACGATCGCTCCGAAGGTGACCATCTCGGCGTGAGCGAAGTTGGTGAGGCCGGTGGTGCCGAAGATCAGCGAGACGCCGATCGCCGCCAGCGCGAGCAGCAGCCCGAAGTTCAGGCCGTTGATGATGCGCTCCACCAGCTGATCCACGAAGGAGGTCGTCTGCCGCTCACCCTCGCCGAGGAACAGGTTGAGGATCTTCGACCCCGTGAGACCGAACTCGGCGTCGAACGAGGCGGTGGTGCCCTGGATCGGCTGCGTTCCCTCGGGGAGCAGCGAGGCATCGACGATGACCCCGTCCGGGAGGGTGTCCTCGTCGACGGTCAGCGTGTACGCGTCCTTCTCGGGCACATACAGACGCCAGGCGCCCTCGGCGTTGGTGATGGTCTCGGCCTCGAAGCCACCGCCCTCGACGGAGATCGTCACGTCAGGGACGGCCACGTCGTCGAACTTGATCACGCCGGCGAAGTAGAAGTCCGTCTCCTCCTGATCCGCGCCGGGAGTATCGGGTACCGCCGCACTGGCCGCTCCGGGGGCTCCGAAGAGCACCATGGTCGCCGCGAGGAGAAAGCCGAGTAGGGCGATCACCACGGGAGCTGCTCGCCTCATTGTCGAGGTCATTGGACTCACAGAGCCTCCTGTTTCGATGCGCACGCCAAGGCTGTGTGGTTCATCAACCTTGATGTACGACGGTATGAGCGTAATGTGTCGGCTCTGTTTCAACCAGGCCACGATCTGCTCACGGTGCAGTCGTTCCTACCACGAAGATGCGCGGTGCCGTGCACGCCGCACAGAGAAGTCGCGGCGGAAGCGCGGGGGCCGGACCGATCGAAGGAACAGTCGGTTCAGGGAATTTCCGCGACCTTCCGGCGCTTAGAATTGGTACACCCTGACCCCAGATCGCTCCCGCAGGAGGACTATCCATGGACCAGCACGACCCCTTCGGCTTCGTCGGACTCACGTACGACGATGTGCTGCTCCTGCCGGGGCACACCGACGTCATCCCGAGCGAGGCCGATACCTCGTCGCGGATCACTCGCCGGATCTCGGTCGCCACGCCGCTGCTCTCCAGCGCCATGGACACGGTCACCGAGTCGCGCATGGCGATCGCGATGGCGCGCGAAGGCGGCATCGGCATCCTGCACCGCAACCTGTCGATCGCCGACCAGGCGGCTCACGTCGACCGGGTCAAGCGCAGCGAATCGGGCATGATCACCGACCCGATCACCACGACCCCCGACGCCACCGTCGAAGAGGTCGACGGTCTGTGCGCGAAGTACCGCATCTCGGGCCTCCCGGTCGTCGACCCCGACGGTCGCCTCGTCGGCATCATCACCAACCGCGACATGCGCTTCGTCTCGGGCTTCGAGCGTCAGACCACCTTCGTCAAGGACGTCATGACCTCGGAGGGTCTCGTCACCGCGCCCGTCGGCGTGGCCGCGGGAGAGGTGATCGCGCTCTTCGCCAAGCACCGTGTCGAGAAGCTCCCGCTGATCGACGACGACGGCAAGCTCGCGGGCCTCATCACCATCAAGGACTTCGACAAGAGCGAGAAGTACCCGCTCGCCACGAAGGACGATCAGGGTCGCCTCCGCGTCGGTGCCGCCATCGGCTTCTTCGGCGATGCGTGGGAACGGGCTGAGGCGCTCCGCGACGCGGGTGTCGACGTGCTCGTCGTCGACACCGCGAACGGACAGTCCCAGGGAGTCATCGACCTCGTCAAGCGCATCAAGGCCGACGAGAGCTTCGCTCACGTCGACGTGATCGGCGGCAACGTCGCGACCCGCGAGGGCGCTCAGGCGCTCGTCGACGCGGGCGTCGATGCCGTCAAGGTCGGTGTCGGTCCCGGATCGATCTGCACCACCCGCGTCGTCGCCGGTGTGGGAGTGCCGCAGGTGACCGCCGTCTACGAGGCTTCGCTCGCTGCGGCGCCCGCGGGCATCCCGGTCATCGCAGACGGTGGACTCCAGTACTCGGGCGACATCGCCAAGGCGCTCGTGGCCGGAGCCGATGCGGTCATGCTCGGCTCTCTGCTCGCGGGCACCGACGAATCGCCGGGCGAGATCGTGTTCCAGTCGGGCAAGCAGTTCAAGCAGTACCGCGGCATGGGGTCGCTCGGTGCAATGCAGACCCGCGGCAAGCAGACGTCGTACTCGAAGGACCGCTACTTCCAGGCAGACGTCCCCAGCGACGACAAGCTGATCCCCGAGGGTATCGAAGGACAGGTGCCGTACCGCGGTCCTGTGGCTGCCGTCGCCTATCAGCTCGTCGGCGGCCTGCGTCAGTCGATGTTCTATGTCGGCGCGCGCACCATCGAAGAGCTCAAGCAGCGTGGCAAGTTCGTGCGCATCACGTCGGCCGGGCTCAAGGAGTCGCACCCGCACGACGTGCAGATCGTGGTCGAGGCGCCCAACTACAAGCGCTGAGTCGGAACAGACGGAGGACCGGATGCGAAAGCATCCGGTCCTCCGTCGTCCTCGGCCCTCTTCGGCATGTGTTGATATGCCAGTATTTAGAGACACCCGCTCGACTTCCCCTCGAGCTCCCGGCGCGAAGGGCGCAGAGAGTGGCACCCCGGACACCGCCCGGTAGGGGGACCTCCCCAACGAGAGCTGCAGATATGCCCCAGGATGCTCCCCGCGTCCTCGTCGTCGATGACGATCCCGACGTCGCCCTGCTCGTGAAGACCGTGCTCGAGAGACGCGCCGGCTGCGAGGTCGTGGTCGAACACGACGGCCGCTCCGCTGTTGAGCGGCTCGAGAGCTTCACCCCGGATGTCGTCGTCACCGACATCGAGATGCCCGGCCTCGACGGACTCGAGCTGCTGGCGGAGCTGCGGCGCGAGGATCCGCTGCTTCCGGTCATCGTGATGACCGCGCACGTCTCGGTCGAGTACGCGGTGTCGGCGCTGCGGGCGCAGGCCGATGAGTTCCTCACCAAGCCCCTCGACAACGCGAAGCTGGTCGAGGCCGTCACCCGTCTCATGACGGAGGGACGCGCGCGACGCGAGGCCAACCGCCCGAAAGAGATCGTGCTCGCCATCGGCGCGCACCCCGACGACGTCGAGATCGGTGTCGGCGGGCTTCTCGCTGCCCACGCCCAGGCCGGCGACTCGATCACGATCCTGACCCTCTCGCGCGGTGCGCGCGGGGGCGACGCCGACAGTCGGCAGCACGAGTCGCTCGCCTCGGCCGAGATCCTCGGCGCTCGTCTGTTCGTGAAAGACCTCATCGACACCGAGATCTCCGGCGGTGGCGCCACGGTGCGGCTCATCGAAGAGGTCGTGCAGGAAGTGCAGCCGACCATCGTCTACACGCACTCCTCGAACGATCGTCATCAGGATCACCGAGCGGTGAGCGAGGCGACGATCGCCGCGACCCGCCGGGTGGGCACGGTCGCCTGCTACCAGAGTCCCTCCGCGACGATCGACTTCCGCCCGACCCGGTTCGTGCGCATCGACCAGTACATCGAGCAGAAGCTGCGACTGCTCGAGTGCTTCGGATCCCAGACGGCGACCCGCGACTACCTCGATCCCGACTTCGTCACGGCAACCGCGCGGTACTGGTCGCGCTTCGGGGGAGGATCCGCCGTGGAGCCGCTCGAGGTCGTGCGGGAGACCGCCGAGTTCGTCGGCGCCCATGAACTCACTCGACGGGAGAGCTGATGAGCGCGCGCGTTCTGGTGACCGGTGCGGGAGGACCCGCCGGTGTGGCCGTCATCCGCTCGCTGCTCCGCCGCTCCGACCTCGAGGTCTTCGCCGCCGACATGGACGGCTGGGCGAGCGGGATCTATCTGGTGCCACCGACGCATCGACGGCTCGTGCCGCCCGGCCGCGATGACGAATTCGTACCGGCGATCGCACGCATGGTCGCAGACGACCGTCTCGATCTCGTGATCTCCACCGTCGACGTCGAGCTCGCAGCCCTCGCCGGACGCCGCGAAGAGCTGGCGCCGGCCGTGCTGGCTGCGCCCTCGCAGGAGACCCTCTCCATCGCCCTCGACAAACTGCTGCTCGCCGAGCGGTGCGAATCGACGGGTCTCACTCCGCGCACCGTGCTCGCGGGCCCCGACGCGCAGGCGGTGGACTGGGAGTTCCCGGTCTTCGCGAAGCCGCGTCAGGGCGCCGGCAGCCGCGGGGTGCGGATGGTGCCCGATCGTGCGGCGCTCGAGGCGCTGCCGCTGGACGAGGGCCTCATCGTGCAGGACTTCCTTCCGGGGGAGGAGTACTCGGTCGATGTCATCTCCGATGCCTCGGGCTCGGTGGTGGCGGCCGTGCCGCGCACCCGTGCGCGAGTCGATTCCGGTGTGGCGATCGCCGGCCGCACGGTGCACGACGCAGAGCTCGAGAGCGCCGCGGCATCCATCGCGCAGGCCATCGGTCTCGTGGGGGTCGCGAATGTGCAGCTGCGACGCGACCGCGCCGGTCGTGCCGTGCTCCTCGAGGTGAATCCGCGCTTCCCCGGCGCGCTGCCGCTCACCATCGCGGCGGGCGTCGACATCCCCTCGCTCGTCGCCGATCTGTTCCTCGGGCGCGAGATCCCGTCGACCGTCGCCTTCCGCGAGATCGCCTCGGTGCGATTCCTCGAAGATGTGATCGTCGACGTCGACGAGGTCCTCGTGTCTGCCCACGCAGGGCATCAGGAGGAACTGTGACGCATTCCCTGCTGCGGGGCGATCACCACGTCCACTCGACGTTCTCGGATGACGCGGTCTCGACTCTGGCCGAGAACGTCGCTGCGGCCGCTGCGGCCGGGCTCACGACCGTGCGTCTCGTCGATCACGTGCGGCAGTCGACGCCCTGGGTTCCCGACTACCTCGCCGCGGTGAGCGCGCTGCGCGTGCCCGACGGACTCACCGTGCTCACGGGCGTGGAGGCGAAGATCCTCGATGCCTCGGGCTCGCTCGACATCCCCGAGCTGCCGGCTGGGATCGACCGCATCCTCATCGCCGACCATCAGTTCCCCGGCATGGACGGCCCGCTCGGCCCGAGTGCTGTGCGGGAGCGGATCGAGGACGGTTGGGCGACGGATGACGTGCTCGATCAGCTCGTCTCGGCTCTGATCGCATCGATGCGCCGGTATCCGGGCAACCAGCTCGCGCACTGCTTCTCGATCCTGCCCAAGATCGGCCTGTCGGAGGGGGACCTCGGGCACGACCGCGTCGCGGCGTGGGCGAAGGCGGCTGCGGAGACCGACACCATGGTCGAGGTGAACGAGAAGTGGGGCTGCCCCGGCATCCCGTTGCTCGATGCGCTGCGCGATGCCGGCGCCGAGATCGTCGCGTCGACCGACAGTCACATCGCTGCCGACGTCGGGCGCTATGCACGCGTCAGTGAGATGCTCGACCGGTGGGAGGCGCGCTGATGGTCGATCTGACCTGGCTCGAGACCGTCGTCGTCGTGATCCTGCTCGTGTGCGTGCTCGTCGGAACCCTTCCGGTGATCAACACGGGGCTGCAGTTCCTGGTTCTGCCGATCCACGCCTTCCGCAATCATTACGGCAAGGCCGCCCCCCATCATCCTCGCGTCGCCGTCTTGATCCCGGCCTGGAACGAGGGACTGGTGCTGGGACAGGCGATCGAACGCCTGATGCAGCTCGAGTACCCGGCCGACCGCCTGCGCATCTTCGTGATCGATGACGCCTCGACCGACGACACCCCTCAGGTGGTCGCGGCGAAGGCGCAGGCTTTCCCCGGCCGCGTCGTGCATCTGCGTCGCGACAAGGGCGGCGAGGGCAAGGCGCACACCCTCAACCACGGGCTCGACGTCGTGCTCGAGGACGAGTGGACCGAAGCCGTGCTCATCATGGACGCGGACGTGATCTTCGCCCGCGATTCGCTGCGCAAGATGAGCCGTCACCTCGCCGATGAGAAGGTCGGAGCCGTCACCGCCTACATCGCCGAGGGCAGTCGCGACCGCAACTACCTCACCCGGTTCATCGCGATCGAGTACGTGATCGGACAGCTCTCGGCCCGTCGCACCCAGAACGTCGGGGGAGCGATCGCGTGCCTCGCCGGAGGCGCGCAGCTGCACTCGAGAGCGAACCTCGAGGCCATCGGCGGAAGAATCCCGACCGGAACTCTGGCCGAGGACACGATGACGACGTTCGAGGGCCAGCTGGCCGGACGCCGGATGGTCTTCGAACCTCACGCCGTCGTGCTGGCCGAGGAGCCCCGCACCATCGACAGCCTGTGGAAGCAGCGACTGCGGTGGGCACGCGGCAACGTGCAGCTGACCTCGATCTATCGGCACCTGTGGTTCCGGCCGAGCAGCGAGCACAATCTGGGCAGCTTCGCCTTCGGTCTCGCCTGGTTCACGATCCTGCTGCTGCCCGCGTTCATGGTGCTCGCAGCCACCGCACTGCTCGTGCTGCTCATCCTGCACAGCGAGATCGCGGAGTTCGTCTTCCGCTTCATGTGGATCGCCGCCGCCTGCATCTATCTCTTCTCGATGCTGTTCGCCGTGCAGCTCGACGGACGCATCGGTCGGCAGTCCTGGCGCGAGGCCTTGATGTTCCCGGGGCTCGGCGCCCTGATCCTCATGGCGATCGCCCTGTTCCCCTGGCTGTTCGAGGCGGGCCTGAGCGACCTCGGAATCACCGTCACCGATGAGACCCGATTCACCTGGGCGGTCATCTTCTATCTGTGGGGACCGATCTCGATGCTCGGCATCTGGCTGGCCCGAGCGGTGGAGAAGCTGCCGGGCGGACGCTTCTTCGCAGGGCTGCTGCTCTACGTCTGCGGGTACGGCTCGCTGCTGTGCGCCATCACCGTCGACTCGTACATCAAGGAGTGGCGTCACGCAGACGCCGCATGGATCAAGACCGAGAAGATCGGACGGGTCGACTCATGACCGACGCACCATCGAGAAGCGCCGAGGAGGAGGAGATCGTCGCCGACGCGCGTCGAGAGAAGCTCCTGGTCCCTCAGGCGCTCCTCGCCCTCGGCATCGTCGTCGTCATCGTGATCGTGCGAGAGCTGTTCCTGCGATGACCGGTCGGCCGCTGGCCCTCGTGGTCGAGGACAGCGCGGATCAGATGGACCTTCTGCGGCGGTACCTGGATCGCGAGGGTTTCGACGTGTTCGCGGCGGAGGACGCCGAGTCGGCGCTCGCGGCCTTCGAGACGATCACCCCGACCGTCGCCGTGATCGACCTGCTCCTCCCCGGCATCACCGGCGCGGAGTGTGTGGGCCTCATCAAGGACCGGTTTCCGGACTGCTTCCTCATCGTGAGCTCGGTCCTCGATGCAGCCGACTATCCCGCCGCGGATGCCGCGCTCCCGAAACCCATCGTCGGTGCCGATCTGCGGGCTCTCCTGCGGGACGTGCCCCGATGACCCCACCGCCGCCACTGCCCTCGTCGGCCACGGTGCAGCGGTCGGTGGAGCGCACCTGGCGCCGCTCCTTCGACAACCCGACCCCGCTGATGAAGCAGGGTCCGACGGCGATCGCGGTCGCCGTCGCCGCCGTGCTCATGTGGACGGTTCCGGGGATTCCGGTGACTGACGCAGCAGTCGCGTTCTTCGGTCTCGGCACCATCGCCGTGGTCACGGCGCTCGCCGCCGTGTTCTCGGTGCGCGGTGTGTACGACGGGTGGGCCGTGATGCTCATCCCGATGATCGACATCCTCGCCCTGGGCGCGATCAGGGCCGGCACCGGTGGACCGGCATCGCTCTTCGGAGCGTTCGTCCTGCTGCCCGTGATCTGGATCGCGGCCGCCCCCGGACGCCGACAGGTCGTGATCGTGGGGGTGCTGTCGTCGATCGCACTGGTGATGCCGAACATCATCGATCCACCCGACAATGCG
This sequence comes from Microbacterium sp. AC145, assembly GCF_979258505.1. NCBI lineage: Bacteria > Bacillati > Actinomycetota > Actinomycetes > Micrococcales > Microbacteriaceae > Microbacterium > Microbacterium sp. AC145. Next base: position 2,263,854 of record NZ_OZ409859.1, on the reverse strand, counting down.
GCTGACTGGCTGCGCGGCGTGATCAGCCCACTGGTCTTCGCCACCGTCGGGGCCATCGTCAACGAGCTGTCGCGTCAGCAGCGTCTTCGCACCACGCAGGCCGAATCCCATGTCGTCGAGCGCACGGCCGCGCTCGCTGCCAACGAGAAGATCCTCGAGCAGTTGAAAGCGAGCGAGCAGCAGTATCGGGCGCTGTCCGAATCCTTCACGAGTTTGTGGAACTCGATCACCGGGCAGGCGGTCATCGCCACCGACGACTGCGGAGTCATCACCGCCTGGAACCCGGGCGCGGTGCGTCTGCTCGGCATGCCGGTGAAGGAGGCGCTCGTCGATGTGTGCGTCGACAGGTTCTTCCCCTCGCATGTGCTCGCCGAGTTCGCGAGTGTCGGATCCGAGTACACCGACGATCGTCTCCATCCCGGTCTGCGCGCTCTCTTCGACGACGCGGATGCCGGCCTGCCCGTGGACTCTCACATCGAGATCGCGACGGTCGGCGGATCGACCGTTCCCGCCAGAGTCACGGTCACGCCGTATCAGGACTCCGACGGAGCCAAGCACGGCTACCTGCTCGTCATCACCGATGAGACCAGGGCCGTCGAGGTCGCACGCATGAAGGACGAGTTCGTCGGGATGATCTCCCACGAACTGCGCACCCCGTTGAGCGCGATCATCGGGTTCCTCGATCTTCTGCAGAACGACCCGGCGCAGCCCCTCACCGACGATCAGCAGGAGTTCGTGGGCATCATCGAGCGCAATGCCGAGCGACTGCTGAACCTCGTCGGCGACCTGCTGTTCACCGCGCAGGTCGAGTCGGGCAGGTTCCCGCTCGAACGCCGAGAGGCCGACGTGACCGAGCTGGTGCGCCGCGCTACAGTCTCGGCGGGCCCCCACGCGCAGCGAGAGGGTATCGATCTCGTGGCCGAGGTTCCGGAGGCGCCCGTGCGGGTGCTGCTGGACCCCGGACGGATCGGACAGGCGATCGACAACCTGCTCTCGAACGCCATCAAGTTCACCGCCTCGGGGGGCCGTGTCATCGCGAGCATGCGGACGGTCGACGGCGCCGTCGAACTCGCGGTGCGAGACACCGGCGTCGGCATCCCCGAAGACGAGCAGGGGATGCTGTTCACCCGCTTCTTCCGTGCGTCGACGGCGACTCGCAATGCGGTGCCCGGAGTCGGACTCGGTCTCACGATCACCAGGGCGATCGTGCTCGCGCACGGCGGCACGATGGACGTGACGAGCAAGGAGGGGGTAGGCACCGAGTTCCGGATGCTGTTGCCGATGGCCCCGCGCACCGAGGCGATACAGGTGGTCGGCGGCCCGAGATGAGTCGGCGCCGCCCCGGTTGCTGATAGCCTGGTCGGCTCGCCAAGCGGGCGGAAGGATGGCACGCACGGTGGGGTATATCGATGTTGCGGGGGTCTCGCTGACCCTGCCCGACGGCAGACCTTTGTTGGACGAGACGACGTTCCGGGTCGGGGCCGGGTCGACGAGCGCGCTGATCGGGCCGAACGGCGCCGGAAAGACCACGCTGCTCCGGATCATCCGAGGCGATCAGGCCGCCGACGCCGGCGTCGTCACGATCGACGGCGGACTCGGTGTGATGGATCAGTTCATCGGCCACGGCGAGCCCGGTCAGACCGTGCACGAGCTGCTGGTCGGGGTCGCTCCGCGGCGCATCCGCCAGGCCGCGGAGGCGCTCGAGGCCGCCGAGAACGCGCTGATCGAGCGCGACGAGCACGACACGCAGATGGCGTATGCGACGGCGATCGCCGAATACGCGGACGCCGGTGGCTACGAGCACGAGACCGTGTGGGATCAGTGCACGGTCGCCGCCCTCGGAGTGGCGTTCGAGCGCGCTCGCTTTCGCGAGCTCACGACGCTGTCGGGTGGCGAGCAGAAGCGGCTCGCCCTCGAGGCGCTGCTGCGCGGACCCGACGAAGTGCTTCTGCTCGACGAGCCCGACAACTACCTCGACGTGCCGACGAAGCGCTGGCTCGAGGAGCAGCTGCGCCAGACGCTGAAGACCGTGCTGCTGGTGTCGCACGATCGAGAGCTGCTGGCGCGGGCCGTCGATCGCCTGATCACGCTCGAGCCCGGCGGCGCAGGTGCGTCGGCGTGGGTGCACGGCGGCTGCTTTGCGACCTATCACCAGGCGCGCAGCGACCGCATGGACAGGCTCGACGAGCTTCGGCGGCGGTGGGACGAGCAGCATGAGAAGCTGCGCATCCTGGTCGCGAACCTCAAGGTCAAAGCCTCGGCGAACGACGGGTTCGCCTCGCGCTACCAGGCGGCGCAGACCCGCCTGCGCAAGTTCGAGGAGGCCGGACCGCCCGAGGAGCGACCGCCGGCGCAGGACTTCGACATGCGGCTGCGCGGAGCGCGCACGGGCAAGCGGGCGGTGGTGGCGCAGCGACTCGAGCTCACCGGTCTGATGCGACCGTTCGACGCCGAGGTCTGGTACGGCGACCGGGTCGCGGTCCTGGGCTCGAACGGCTCGGGCAAGTCGCACTTCCTCCGCCTCCTCGCGCGCGGCGGCAGCGACCCCGACCCGACGCTCGGTCACGTCACCTCCACCGGGGAGCAGCTCGCGCCCGTCGCCCACGCCGGTCGGGCCACGCTCGGCGCGCGCGTCGTGCCGGGGCTGTTCGCACAGACGCACGCGCACCCCGAGTTCGTCGGGCGCACTCTGCTCGAGATCCTGCACCGCGGAGACGAACGGCGGGCGGGGATGCCGAGGGATGCCGCGAGCTCGGCACTCGACCGCTATGGGCTCGTGCGGCAGGCGCAGCAGGTGTTCGAATCGCTCTCAGGCGGTCAGCAGGCGCGCTTCCAGGTGCTGCTGCTCGAGCTTTCCGGAGCGACGCTGCTGCTGCTCGACGAGCCGACCGACAACCTCGACATCGAGTCCGCTGAGGCGCTCGAAGACGCGCTTCGGCGCTTCGAGGGCACCGTGCTCGCCGTCACACACGACCGTTGGTTCGCGCGGTCTTTCGATCGGTTCCTCGTCTTCGGGTCCGACGGGGAGGTCTACGAGTCCGACGCGCCGGTGTGGGACGAACGCCGGGTGGCGCGGGCGCGCTGACCTCGGTCAGCGCAGGCGGAAAGGCTCCGCGACGACGGACGACGGGTCGAGGGCGAGGTCGGCGAGCATCGCTCCCACCCCGGGCGCGAACTTGAAACCGTGCCCCGAGAACCCCGCGCCGATGACGATCCGGCCGCGCCGGTCGAGAACGAACGCGCTGTCGTCGGTCGACGTGTAGGTGCAGCTGATCGGCACCGCGGATGCCGGGTCGAGGCCGGGCATCCACTCGCGCACGTAGTCGGTCAGCGCGGCGGCGTGCGTCACCCGGTGCGGGCGGTCGTCGGGATCGACCACCTCGCCCACTCGGTGGAAGCCGACCTTCACCCCCTCGCCGGGGGTCGGCATGCCGTAGACGGTGGCCGGGTAGCGGGCGGGGTCGACGTAGTGATTGAACGAGGGCCAGCGAGATTCTGCGGTGGGGAGGAAATGCGCGGGGAACTCTTCGGTGACCTGCAGCCGCGGCAGGCGGATGCCCGGCAGCATCCGCTCGGTCCAGGCTCCGACCGTGACGACGACGGTGTCTGCCCGCAGCCGCGCCTCGGGCAGCACGATGTCGACGCCCGCGTCGGTGTCCTCGACACGCACGACGGGCGTCTCCCATCGCACCTCGCCTCCTGCGGCGACGATGCGGCGTTCGAGTTCGCCGAGCGCCGCCGATGCCCGGGCGACGCCCGCGTCACGGGAGAACAGCACCGGTCCGGAGAAGCGCATACCCGACCGGCGCGACGACGCCTCGTGCGGCGACAGGATCTCGGCATGGATGCCGCGCTCGATCAGGCGCCGCTCGATCGCGTCGAGGTCGACGTCACCGTGGGTGACCAGCCCGTGCAGGCGCAGCAGCGGCTCGCCGTCGACCTCTCCGAGGGCGTCCCACCCCGCTCTGGCGCGCACGAGGAGGTCGAGGTAATGGTCTTCGTCGTACGCGTTGTTGAAGTTGCGGGTCGAGCCGTGCGAGGCACCCTGATGATGTCCCCGTGCGAACCGTTCGAAGACCACCGGGCGATGGCCCCGCCTGGTCAGCTCCCACGCGGTCGCGAGTCCCATCACGCCGCCGCCGACGACGGCGACCTCCACGGCCTCAACCGACATACTGCCTCCCGAGCTCCCACCCAGTCTCTCAGCCGTCGGTGTCACCGCGTGCGCCCGGTAGTCTGGAGGGGTGACCATGGAGATCGAGCTCGGCCGAGGCAAGCGCGCGCGACGCGCGTACACGTTCGACGACATCGCGGTGGTGCCGTCGAGGCGCACGCGAAACCCGGAGGACGTGTCCACCGCATGGACGATCGACGCCTTCGGCTTCGGCATCCCGGTGCTCGGCGCACCGATGGACTCGGTCGTGAGTCCGCAGACGGCGATCATGCTCGGGCAGCTCGGCGGACTCGGCGTTCTCGACCTCGAGGGCCTGTGGACCCGATACGACGATCCCGAGCCGCTGCTGGCGGAGATCGCAGGTCTCGACGAGGGCCAGGCGACCGCACGGATGCAGCAGCTCTACGCCGAGCCGATCAAGCCGGCGCTGATCACCCAGCGCATCGCCGAGATCCGCGAAGCCGGTGTCACCGTCGCCGGTTCCCTGACCCCGCAGCGCACGCAGGAGTTCTACGACACGGTCGCCGCCGCAGGCGTCGACCTGTTCGTGATCCGCGGTACGACCGTGTCGGCGGAGCATGTCTCGAGCGTCGACGAGCCGCTGAACCTGAAGAAGTTCATCTACGACCTCGACGTTCCGGTCATCGTCGGCGGCGCAGCCACCTACACCGCGGCGCTGCACCTGATGCGCACGGGAGCTGCCGGCGTGCTCGTCGGCTTCGGCGGGGGAGCGGCATCGACCACCCGCGCCACACTCGGCATCCACGCGCCCATGGCCACCGCCGTCTCAGACGTCGCCGCCGCACGGCGTGACTACCTCGACGAGTCCGGCGGACGCTACGTGCACGTGATCGCCGACGGTGGCGTCGGCACGTCCGGCGACATCGTGAAGGCGCTCGCGATGGGCGCGGACGCGGTCATGCTCGGCGTCGCGCTCGCGCGCGCCACCGATGCGCCCGGTCGTGGGTTCCACTGGGGCCCCGAGGCGCATCACCCGAAGCTGCCCCGTGGCCGTCGCGTCGAGGTCGGCGGCATCGGCACGCTCGAGGAGATCCTCTACGGTCCGGCGCCTGTCGTGGACGGCACGGCCAACCTCATCGGGGCGCTGCGCAAGTCGATGGCGACCACCGGATACTCCGACCTCAAGGAGTTCCAGCGCGTCGAGGTCGTTCTCGCTCCCTACGAGGCCTGAGGCCCTGCTCGACACCGTGACATCTCCTTCGCTGTTCCCCCCGACCCTCCGAGAGGTATTGCTCCGGGGGCGCTGGATCGGGATGCTCGTGCTCTGCCTGGTGGTGGCCGGAGTCTTCGCCTGGCTCGGCCAGTGGCAGCTGGAACGTGCGATCGACACCGATCCGCCACCCCCGGTGTCACCGAGGAGGTGCGTCCACTGGCCGATGTCGTGCAGCCGGGCGAGTACCTCGCAGAGCCGCTGGTCGGTCAGAAGGTCGAGACCTCCGGTGTCTGGGTGCCCGAAGACTTCCTCGTGGTGTCCAGTCGATACAACGACGATGTCGAGGGGTACTGGGTGACGGGGCAGCTGCGGGTCGCCGATCGCACGTCGATCGCGGTCGCGATCGGCTGGACCGACGACCGTGCCGTCGCCGATGCGGCGGTCGACATGCTCGAGACCGACGCGCAAGCCGGAGCCACGGTCGACGTCGCCGGTCGCATCATCTCCGACGAGGGGCCTTCCACGCCCCCGGCGGACGACCCCACCCGCATGGATCGCATGTCGACGGCGGCTCTTCTCAGCTTCTGGCACGACACGGATCAGCTCGACGTCTATCGTCCCTTCCTCGCATCCACCACGGCCGATGCGGGGCTGGTCGACATCTCTTCCCCGGCGCCCGACGAGCGCTCGCCGGTGAACTGGTTGAACATCTTCTACGCAGCGGAGTGGGCGATCTTCGCGGGCTTCGCTTTCTACCTCTGGTACCGGCTCGCCAAGGACGCCTGGGAGCGTGAGGTCGAGGAGTTCGAGGACGCCGCCTCGGGCGCTGAGACCGCCTGATCTCCCGCGCATCTGCGCATCAGGTCCCGCACATTCGAGCGTGACCGCGTCTTGCTTTCTACCTTCGTCAGGGGTCGATCGGGACGATCGGTGAGCGCTGGGTTACCAATGGGAAAACTCCGTTGAGGTTGTCTGAGGGCCTCCGTATGCTCGCTCACATGTGCGTCGGCTGAGAGCCCGCACAGACGCGGTTTCACGAGAGCCGTCGCCAGACCACACCCGAGGAGACAAACACTGATGATGTCCGCTCCCGCTGCCCGGAACCATGAGGTTCCCGGTTCAGATCGCAGAAGTCGGGGGCGCATCGGCGTCCTCGCCGCCACCTGCGTCGCCGCCCTGGGCGCCAGCGCCCTGGTCGTGACCCCCGCTTCCGCCGACGTCGCAGGCACGGGGGTGGTCATCAACGAGGCGTACCTCTCGGGTGGCAGCGCCGGCGCTGCCTTCACGAACAAGTTCGTCGAGCTGTACAACCCCACCTCGCAGGCGATCTCGCTCGACGGCTTCTCGCTGCAGTATCGCTCGGCGACCGGCTCGGCCGCCTTCAGCGGCGTCGCCCCACTGACCGGGACGATCCCGGCAGGCGGTCACTACCTGGTGCAGGGCGGCAGCAACGGCGCGAACGGGGCGGCTCTGCCGACGGCGGATGCCGTGGGCAACCTGAACCCGAGTGGAACGAACGGCACGCTCGCGCTGGTGCAGGGCACCTCCGCCGTCACACTCACCCCGGGGTCGATCGCGGGCGTCGACGGCGTCGTCGATGTGCTCGGATACGGCACCTCCAACACCTTCGAGACCAAGGCAGCGACCCCGCCCACGGGCAACACCGATGTGAAGTCGCTCAACCGCACCGATGGCGTCGACACCGACGACAACAGCGCCGACTTCACCCTCTCTGCTTCGATCACGCCGCAGAACGCGGGCGGCACCGACCCGGGCACGGATCCCGGCACCGACCCGGGCACCGACCCCGTGAAGGTCTCGATCGCCGAGGTGCAGGGCACGACCGACGTCTCGCCGCTCAGCGGCCAGACCGTCACGGTCGAAGGCGTCGTGACCGCAGACCACCGCACCGGCGGCTACAAGGGCATCGTCATCCAGACTCAGGGCTCGGGCGGTGAGACCGACGCGACCCCCGGATCCTCCGACGGCGTCTTCGTCTACCTCAACGCTCTCGCGCCGACGCTGGCGATCGGCGACCTCGTCTCGGTCACGGGATCGGTCAGCGAGTACTTCGGTCAGACGCAGATCAACCCGAGTTCGCTCGCAGGCGTCTCGGTCGTGCAGGCCGGCGCCGGCGTCCCCGCGCTCACGCCGCTGCCCGACACGGTGGTCGGCGCCGATCGCGAGCAGTACGAGAACATGTACGTCGCGCCGGCGGGCACATACCGAATCGCCTCGAGCCACCAGCTCTACAACTTCGGCACGCTGTGGCTCAACCCGGGTGACGAACTGAACGTGAAGAGCACCGAGGTCGCTCGCCCCGGCGACGAGGCGGCGGCGATCGCGGCGGCCAACCGGGCCGATCGCATCCTGCTCGACGACGCATGGTCGATCCAGGTGACCAACAGCGGACACCCGAACGACCAGCCCTACTTCACCGAGGAGCAGGTCGTCCGCAACGGCGACACCGTCGACTTCAGCGACAGCGGCTATGTGCTGCAGTACGGCTTCGACGACTGGCGTCTGCAGCCCATCGTGCCGATCGACAGCACCTCTCCGGCCGACCAGAAGGCCGGATTCACCGTCACCAACCCCCGTGCGGATTCGGCACCCGAGGTCGGCGGCGACGTGCAGGTCGCGTCGTTCAACGTCTTCAACTACTTCACGACGCTCAAGAGCGAGAACTCCAACGCCCGAGGCGCAGCGAACGCCGAACAGTTCGCGATCCAGAAGTCGAAGATCGTCGCCGCGATCAACGGGCTGGACGCCGAGATCGTGTCGCTCATGGAGATCGAGAACTCGATCAAGCTCGGCGGCTCGCTCGATGAGGCGCTCGCCGATCTCGTCGACGGTCTCAACGACGCGCTCGGCAGCGAGGAGTGGGACTACGTCCGCACTCCGGATGAGCTGAACGACGCGACGACGACCGACTTCATCACGAGCGCGATCATCTACAAGAAGGATGCCGTGTCCACGGTGGGCGAGAGCCTCACGGTGACGGATGAGTCGGTGTGGGGCAATGCCCGGGAGCCGATCGCCCAGGCGTTCGACCTCGACGGCCGCGTCGTCACGGTGGTGTCGAACCACTTTAAGTCGAAGTCCGCGCCTGAGGGCGGCGGAGCTGAGCCGGCCGACGGCCAGGGCTTCTTCAACGCCGACCGTGTCGCCCAGGCGAACTCGCTGAAGAGCTTCACGGAGGAGATCGAAGAGGCCACCGGCAGCAGCGACATGCTGCTGATCGGCGACTTCAACGCCTATGCGAAGGAAGATCCGATCGACGTGTTCACGTCGGCGGGGTGGAGCGACGTGGCGCGCGAGAAGGCGCCGGAGCAGCACACGTACACCTTCGACGGCGAGCTCGGCTCGCTCGACCACGTGCTCGCATCGCCGTCGCTCGCGGCATCCATCACAGGGGCAGGGGTCTGGAGCATCAACTCGCCCGAGTGGAGTGACCGCGGCTACGCGTTCGGCGCCACCGAGGCGGGCACGCCGTTCCGGTCCAGCGATCACGACCCGATCGTCGTGGGTGTCTCGTCCGACATCCCGCCCGTGAGCATCGATGTCGTCACCATGAACGACTTCCACGGGCGCATCGAGGCCGACGGCGCTGCCGCAGGCGCAGCGGTCGTGGCCGGTGCCGTGCAGCAGTTCCGTGCGGAGAACCCGAACACGATCTTCGCCGGTGTCGGCGATCTGATCGGAGCCTCGACCTTCACCTCGTTCATCAACGACGACAACCCGACGATCGACGCGCTCAACGCGGCCGGCCTCGATGTCAGCGCGGCGGGAAACCACGAGTTCGATCAGGGCTGGGAGGACCTGCGCGACCGCGTGCAGGACCGCGCGGACTGGGAGTACATCTCGTCGAACGTGTTCCTCACCGAGACCGGTGAGCCCGCCCTCGCTCCGGCGTGGGTCAAAGAGCTCGACGGGGTCAACGTCGGCTTCATCGGCGCCGTGACCGAAGACCTCGACTCGCTCGTGTCGCCCGAGGGCATCGCCGATCTCGAGGTGCGCAGCATCGCCGACTCGGTGAACGCCGTCGCCGACGACCTGCGCGACGGCGACGCCTCGAACGGCGAGGCTGACGTCGTCATCCTCCTCGTCCACGAGGGCGCCGCGAGCAGCGAGCTCTCGAGCATCACTCCGGACTCGCCCCTGGGCGAGATCGTCTACGGAGTCGACGAGGACGTGAACGCGATCGTCTCGGCGCATACGCACCTCGCGTACAACCATGTGATCGACGGCCGTCCCGTGATCTCGGCCGGACAGTACGGCGAGAACCTCGGGCTGATGAACCTCCAGGTCGACCCGAAGACGAAGGACCTGATCTCGATCACCAATGAGATCAAGCCCCTCACCGCCGCGGGCCAGCCGCTCTACCCGGCCGTCCCCGCGGTCGCCGACATCGTCGCGAAGGCTAAGGCCGACGCAGACGTGCTCGGTGCGGTCAAGGTCGGAGACATCACCGCCGACTTCAACCGCGCTCGCCAGACGAACGGCTCGGAGAACCGCGGTGGCGAGTCGACCATCGGCAACTTCGTGGCCGACGTGCAGAAGTGGTCCACCGGTGCGGACATCGCGCTGATGAACCCGGGCGGCATCCGTGCCAACCTCGCGTACGCCTCGTCGAACGCGAACGATCCGAACGGCAACGTGACCTACCGAGAAGCGGCGACGGTGCAGCCGTTCGCCAACACGCTGGTGACGCTGACGCTCACCGGCGCGCAGCTGAAGGGGGTTCTCGAGGAGCAGTGGCAGCCGGCCGGTTCGGCCCGTCCGTTCCTCAAGCTCGGCGTCTCGGAGGGGCTCGTCTACACCTACGACCCCGCCGCTGCACAGGGCTCACGGGTCACGTCGATCACGCTCGACGGAACCTCGATCGATCCGGAGGCGAACTACACGGTCGCTGCCAACTCGTTCCTCGCCGCGGGTGGAGACAACTTCTTCACCTTCACGGAGGGCGCGGGCAAGCGCGACACGGGCAAGATCGACCTGCAGTCGATGGTCGACTGGTTCGATGCGAACAAGACGGCGTCTCCCGATCTCGCACAGCGTGCGGTGGGTGTCTCGATCAGTGCTCCGGATGCCGACGGCTACAGCGCCGGCGACCAGGTGACCCTGGCTCTCTCATCGCTAGCGTTTAGCGCGGGGGAGCAGGCTCCCGGAGACGTCACGCTGTCGCTCGGCGACACGCAGCTCGCCGCCGGGGCGGTCGACCCCACGATCGTGGACACGACCGACGAGGTGGGTCGCGCGTCGCTCGCCTTCACGGTTCCCTCCGGCGTCTTCGGGGAGCAACTGCTCACCGTCGCCGTCGCCGGGACCGGGACGACCGTGCAGGTGCCGTTCACGATCGTGGGCGAGGAGCCGGTGGAGTTCGCGGGGTCGATCGACCTCGGCTCGTCGAAGGTGGCGGCAGGCAAGAAGCTGCAGATCACCGGTGAGGGCTACGAGCCCGGCGAGACCGTGACCGTCGAGCTGCGACCCAAGAAGGGTGCGCCGATCGAGGTCGGAACCGTCCAGGTCACGGCCAAAGGCACCTTCGCGACAGCGGTGACTGTTCCCAAGAACGCCCAGCCGGGCAAGTACACGGTCGCGGTGGCTCAGGCCGACGGTGACGAGGCCACGGCCACCGTCACCGTCAATCGAGCGGGCGGCATCGGCGGCATCATCGGTGGCATCATCGACTGGCTCTGGGATCTCATCAACGGGTGGTTCTGATCTGACGCGATGACGAGCGGGCCGGGGGAGCAATCCTCCGGCCCGCTTCGTCGTGCAGGACCTGGCCGCCGTATTCGAAGATGAATCCACAGACAGTCCTTGTCTTTGTGTTGTTTTCTGTTGTATCGTGTGGGAAAGTTTTCCACCAGCAACGGAGCAGCGATGTACGCGATGGAGCGCCAGCAGGGAATCGAACGGATTCTGGCAGACGACGGACGGGTCTCCGTCGTGGACCTGGCGCAGCGCTTCGACGTGACGACGGAGACGATTCGCCGCGATCTCGCCGCCCTCGACGAGGCGGGTTCGCTCGTACGGGTCCACGGGGGAGCGGTCGCGAAGGACGACGACAGTACGAATGAGGCCTCGGTCCTCGAGCGCGTGCAGCAGCACGGCCCGGCGAAGCGGGCGATCGCTGCCCGCGCGCTCTCGGCGCTCGGCGCGGACTTCCATGGATCCGTGTTCATCGATGCGGGCACGACTGCCGCCGCTGTGGCCGAGGGGCTGTCCGATCACACCGCACCCGCGCCCCACGGTTCTCGCGCGCGCATCGAGGCGGTGACGCACTCACTGACGATCGCCCCGATGCTCGCGGCAGCGGATGGCATCTCGCTCACCGTCATCGGCGGCCGGATCCGAGGGGTCACTGCCGCGGCGGTCGGAGCAGAGACGGTCGCGACGATCGGCAGGCTGCGTCCCGACGTCGCGTTCATCGGCGCCAACGGAATCTCGGCCGGATTCGGGCTCAGTACGCCCGACCCTGACGAGGCATCGGTCAAGGCCGCCATCGTTCGCGCGGCACGTCGCGTCATCGTGGTGGTCGACTCCAGCAAGCACGACAGAGAGCTGCTCGTGTCGTTCGCGTCGTTGCGCGACATCGATGTGCTCGTGACGGATGCGGAGCCGCCCGCCGACCTCGCGGCAGCGCTTGCGGACGCGGACGTGGAGGTCTGGATCGCATGATCGTCACTCTCACCGTCAACCCCGCGCTCGACCGGACGATCGCACTCGACGCGGCTCTGCGTCCGGGTGAGGTGCAGGGCGCACTCTCCGCACGAGAAGAAGCAGGCGGCAAGGGCATCAACGTCTCGCGCGTCCTCGACGCCTCCGGAGTCGAGACCGTTGCCGTTCTCCCGCTCGCGATCGACGACCCCTATCGCACCGCGCTCACCGCAGCGGGCGTCCCTGCGGTGCCGGTTCCCGTCGCACGGCAGGTGCGGACCAACCTTGCGATCACGGATCCCGAGGGGGTCACCACTAAGGTCAATCTCGCCGGGAGCCCGCTGACTCACACAGATTCCCAGGCCGTCGTGCAGGCGGTCGTCGAGGCGAGTGCCGATGCCGAATGGCTGGTGCTCGCGGGCTCGCTTCCCGATGCGGCCGACGCCTCCTTCTACGTCGAGGTCATCCGTGCCGTGCGTGCCCGGTGGGGGACGCGCGCACCCCGTATCGCCGTGGACGCCTCAGGACCTGCCCTGCACGAGGTCGTCGCGTACGGGATGGCCGACCTGATCAAGCCGAATGACGAGGAACTCGCCGAACTGCTCGGAACAGATCTGAACGAGGCTGAACCGGAGCAGATCGTCGACGCCGTCCGCGCCATCGTCCCCGAGCGCGTCGCGGCCGCACTCATCACGCTCGGCGGCGCCGGGGCGGCACTCGTGACGGCGCGAGGCGCATGGTTCGCCGCAGCTCCCCGCATCCGCGTGGTCAGCACCGTCGGCGCCGGGGACAGCTCGCTTGCGGGATACCTGCTCGCGGCGCTCGCCGAGGACGAACCCGCAGCTCGGCTGACCTCAGCCATCCGCTACGGCGCCGCCGCGGCGTCGCTCCCCGGGACCCAGGTTCCTGCGCCGGCCGACCTCGGCCACCACGACATCACTGTTCGATCGATCTGATCGCTGACGACCACTGGAGGTCATCATGTCCGACACCATCACCACCGAGCTCGTCAGCATCGACGCTCCGCTCGGCACCGACAAGGCAGCGGTCATCCGCGCTCTCGCAGATCTGGTCGCCGCGCAGGGGCGCGCGGGCAGCGGAGAGGCCCTCTTCACCGATGCCTGGGCGCGCGAGGAGAAGGACGAGACGGGGCTTCCTGGCGGTATCGCCATCCCGCACGCGAAGAGCGCGTCGGTGACGACTCCCACTCTCGCGTTCGCTCGGCTCACGCCCGGTGTCGACTTCGGAGCGCCGGACGGCCCCGCCGACCTGGTCTTCCTCATCGCCGCACCCGACACTGCGGCCGAGGCTCACCTCGCGATGCTGTCGAAGCTCGCTCGCAGTCTCATGCAGGACGACTTCACCGCTGCGCTGCGTGCTGCAGGCTCGGCCGACGAAGTGGTGCGCATCGTCGACGCCGCGATCGCAGATGAGCCGACGGAGCCGGCAGAGCCGGTCGATCACGCGGCTCCGGTCGCCGCGGCTCCGGTCGCCGTGGCTCCCGGAGAAGGAACCTCGCGGGCCAGGATCGTCGCGGTCACCGCCTGCGCCACCGGCATCGCCCACACCTTCATGGCTGCCGACGCACTGACCGCGGCCGGTCGCGAGGAGGGCGTCGACCTCGTCGTCGAGCCGCAGGGATCGAGCGGGTACAAGGCGCTGCCCCAGAGCGTCATCGACCAGGCGGATGCCGTGATCTTCGCTGTCGACGTCGACGTGCGCGAGCAGGAGCGCTTCGCCGGCAAGCCGGTCGTGCGTTCGGGCGTCAAACGTGGCATCGAGGAGCCGAAGCGGATGATCGCGGAGGCGATCGCCGCCGCCGCCGATCCTTCTGCCGCGCGCGTGCCGGGCGCCGCCGCCTCCGCGGCATCCGGTGCCTCGTCCACGGCCGCCCCGCAGTCGATGGGCCGCAGAATTCAGCGCATCCTGCTCACCGGTGTGAGCTACATGATCCCGTTCGTCGCCGGTGGCGGCCTGCTGATCGCCCTCGGCTTCCTGTTCGGCGGCTACGAGGTGAACGCCGACAACCAGGCGTTCACAGTGATCCTCGACAACGCTCTCTGGGATCTTCCCGCGGGTGGTCTCGGCCAGTACATCGGATCGGTGCTGTTCGTGATCGGCGCCACCTCGATGGGTTTCCTGGTCTCCGCCCTCTCCGGATACATCGCCTTCGCGATCGCGGATCGGCCGGGTATCGCACCCGGATTCGTCGCCGGCGCCGTGGCGGTGCTCATGAACGCCGGCTTCATCGGCGGCATCGTCGGAGGGCTGCTCGCCGGCACGGTCGCGTGGGTCATCGGCCGCATCGATGCACCGCGGTGGTTGCGTGGCCTCATGCCGGTCGTGATCATCCCGCTCCTCGCGTCGCTGGCGGCATCCGGTCTAATGCTGCTGTTCCTCGGCCGTCCGATCGCCTGGCTGATGCTCGTTCTCAACGACTGGCTGACCGGACTCGCCGGCACCTCGGGGATCGTCCTGGTGGGAGTGATCCTCGGACTCATGATGTGCTTCGACCTCGGTGGCCCGGTCAACAAGGTGGCGTACGCCTTCGCGACGGCCGGACTCGCATCCGCGTCGACGGACAACCCGACTCCGTACCTGATCATGGCGGCGGTGATGTGCGCCGGCATGGTTCCTCCGCTCGCGATGGCTCTCGCGTCGACTGTGCTCGACCGTCGACTGTTCACACCGGTGGAGCGCGAGAACGGTGTCGCAGCCTGGCTGCTGGGAGCGTCTTTCATCAGCGAGGGAGCGATCCCGTTCGCTGCGGCCGACCCGCTGCGGGTGATCCCCGCGTCGATGCTCGGCGGAGCGATCACAGGTGCGCTGAGCATGGCGCTGTCGGTGCAGTCGCTGGCTCCGCACGGCGGAATCTTCGTCTTCTTCGCGATCGACCCCATCTGGGGCTTCCTGCTCGCACTGGCCGTGGGAACGCTCGTGAGCGCCTTCGCGGTGATCGGGCTCAAGCGCTTCGCACGATCGAAGACGCCGTCCGAGGCATCGCTCGCCGCCGTCGCGGCCTGAGAGTCCCTCGGCATCCATTCACGACAACGAAACGAGAGAGAGATCGAAATGGCACAACGACAGGCGACCATCGCGAGCGGCTCGGGCCTGCACGCACGTCCGGCGAAGCTGTTCGTGGCCGCCGTGCAGGAGAAGGGCATCCCCGTCACGATCTCGGTGGCAGGCGGAGCCGAACTCAACGCCGGCAGCATCCTCGCGCTCATGGGCCTCGGGGCGTCCAAGGGAACCACAGTCACCCTGAGCTCCGATGCCGAGGGCGCGGAGCAGGCGCTCGACGAGCTCGCGGCTCTGCTGGAGACGGATCTCGACGCCGTCTGAGCGGCGTCATACCTGCGCGAGACGACAGCGTCTCGTGTCGTCAGCCCCGGAGAGCGCAGCGTCAGGGGCTGACGACCTCGACCTCGGCCTGGGCGAGCGCTGCGGCGAACTCCGGGTCGGGGGCGGAGTCTGTGACCAGATAGTCGGCTCGATCGAGGGTCGCCACCTGCGCGAACAGCCGGCGGCCGACCTTCGACGAGTCGGCGAGGATGGCGGTGCGCTCGGCGCGTTGGATCATCTCGGCCATCATGTTGGCGTCCCCCATGTTGGAGGTCGAGAAGCCGGCCGCGTCGATCGCCCCGACGGCGATCAGCGCCAGGTCGCATCGGATGTCGACCTCGGGTCCGCCCGGGGTCATCGTGAAGGTGACGGGTCCGGTGGTCGCCTGGGTGATGGCGCGCACGGCTCCGCCGAACACGTAGAGGTCACGGAACACCGACGGTGATATCTCGGCGGGGATCCGCAGGTTGTTCGTCGCGATCGTGAGGTCGCGGTGATTGCGAAGGGCCCGTGCGAGGGCCAGGGTGGTCGTTCCGGCGTTGAGCATCACGACCGCTCCGTCGTCGATGAGCCCCGCGGCGAGGCGCGCGATCGTCTCCTTCTCCTCGGTCTGCAGCCGCAGGCGGACGTCGAGCGCGCGGTCCTTGAGCTGCCCCTCCGCACTGACGGCTCCTCCGTGCGTGCGGATGACGACGCCCTCACGGTCGAGCTGATCGAGATCGCGACGGATCGTGTCGATCGAGACGTGGAAGTGTTCGGCGAGGCCGCCGACGGTCACTTCTCCCACCTGCTCGACGTATGAGGCGAGATCCGCCTTCCGGCCCGCCGGGAGGCGGCGCTTGGGCGATGGTGCGGTTGCTTCCATGCACACATCTCTAGCACAGAGGAGCGAGAAAGTCGGCAGATGTCAGCAGAAAACTGCACATCGCATGCGGTAGACATCTGGTTTCCAGCGCCCGCCGTGGCGGCGATGTGGGGGAATGAGCCCACGAGTACATCCATCGAATAGCGCAAAGAAGTGCTTGACGATCTTGCAAATGTCGGCATAACATGGCTCAAAACCGCACGAACAAGCATCGAAGCGCGTGTGCGGCACGATCTCGAAGAGGAGAAGTGATGATCACAGTGGGGCGAGGGCGACGCATTCTGAAGCTCGCCGGCGCAGCGACAGCAGCCGTGACAGTCCTGGCCGTGGCAGGTTGCGCGGCGGGCGACAGCGGAACCGATGGATCCGATGGCGGAGACGTCACCATCGAGTTCGCCCAGTGGTGGGAGCCCGAGCTCCCCGACGGTGAGTTCCGGGCGCTCATCGACGAGTTCGAAGAGGCCAACCCGGGCATCACGGTCAAGCTCGTGAGCGGACCGTACGCGTCGACCAAGGAGCAGCTGTTCGCAGGAGCGGCGTCCGGCACGATGCCGGACGTCGTCGGTCTCGATGGCGCGTGGGTCAACGACTTCGCCTCGCAGGGCGTGATCTCCGACCTCAGCGCTCTGATGGAGGAATACGACTACGACGACAGCGAACTGGCGAGCCAGATCCAGGTCGACGGCAGCACCTACATGATCCCGGTCGTGAACTTCGTCTACCCGATGTTCACGAACGACACCCTGCTGGCAGACGCGGGCGTCACCGCCCCGCCGACCACCCGCACCGAGTTCGCGGATGCCGCCTCGAAGGTCTCGGCCCTCGGCGGCGACGTCTCGGGTTGGGTGCTCCCGCTCTCGCTCGAAGCGCCGAACGGCGTGCAGAACGACGTGATGTCGTGGGTGTGGGCATCGGGCGGCTCGATGCTGAAGGACGGTCAGCCCGACCTGACGAACGACGACGTGACCTCGGCGGTCGACTTCATCGGCGGCATGTGGGATGACGGCTCGATCGCCTCGGGTTCCTTCACGATGAAGGAGCAGGACAAGGTCGAGGAGTTCACCAACGGCCGCGTCGGCATGATGATCGACTCGCTCGCGCACATCAACCTGATCCGTGAGACGAACCCCGACCTGCAGTTCTCGATCTCGGCGCTGCCGGCTGAGGACGGCTACGACGGCGAGCGGGGCATTCCTTACGCATCCTGGGGCATCGGCGTCGCCGAGAACTCGGAGCACAAGGAGGCAGCGTTCAAGCTCGTCGAGTTCCTGATGAGCGAGCAGACCAACTCCGAGCTCTCCACGATGGCCAATGCCTTCCCCGGCAACTCGACGTCGGTTCCCGGATTCGTGGAAGACGATGAGCTGTTCGCGCAGGCGTTCGAGATCTACCAGGCCGGTTACCCCGCCAACGAGTTCACCGGGCTCCCGGTCGCCGAAGAGCTGATGCGTCAGCTCGGAGAGCAGCTGCAGTCGGCCTTCGACGGGCAGCAGTCGATCGACGACGCGCTCAAGAAGGCACAGGAGGAGTGGGTCGGCGAGTTCTGATCCTCCGCCTCCCACCTGAACGGGGTGCCGCATCGCGACGAGTGCGGTGCGGCACCCGACCAACCAAGGAGCACCGGTTCTCATGAGCCTGAAGATGTCCGACGACACCGAGGTGATCGTCACTGGGGTCGCGCTGTCGCGGCGACGCCGACAGCTGCGCAAGACCACGGAGTCGTACGGATTCCTCTCCCCGACGATCATCCTGCTGTTCGTGCTGATGATCATCCCGATCGTGATGGTGATCGGGTACTCGTTCCAGGACAACGTGATCCTGAACAAGTCGCCCGAGTTCGTCGGGATCCAGAACTACGTCGAGATCCTCTCGGATCCCGGGTTCTGGAAGGCGACGGGCAACACCATCCTCTTCACGGTGGCGAGCGTCGCCGCTCACCTCGTGCTCGGCCTCGCGTTCGCGATGATGCTCAACAGCCCGCTGCTCGGCCGGTTCTCGCGTTCCTTCTTCCGGGCTCTCTACGTGCTGCCGTGGCTCTTCACGGTCGCGGTGATCGCGGTGCTGTGGCGCATGCTCCTCGCTCCGAACGGCGTGGTGAACTTCCTGCTCAACACCGACATCGAGTGGCTCGCCTCTCCGCAGCTCGCGCTGGGCACCATCATCTTCATCAACATCTGGGCCGGCTACCCCTTCTTCATGGTGAGCCTGCTCGCAGGTCTCCAGGGGGTTCCCGCCGAACTGCACGAGGCAGCGACCGTCGACGGCGCGAGCAGTGTGCAGCGGTTCTGGAACGTGACCATTCCTCAGCTGCGCCCCATCATCATCAGCCTCGTGCTGCTCGACCTGATCTGGACCTCGCAGCAGTTCGCCCTGATCTGGATGACCACGGGTGGCGGACCGATCGATGTCACGGAAGTGCTCAGCACCTTCACCTACAAGCTCGCCTTCGCCAAGTACGACTTCTCGCTCGCGGCGACCTCCGCCGTGCTGGTCCTGTTGATGTCGATGGTGCTCGCCGTGTTCTACGTCCGTCACCAGAAAGCGAGGGACTGATCATGACTCTCACCGCAGTCAACCAGCGCCGCGTCGCGAAGACCGGCCTGACCATCGGTCTCATCATCGGCGCGGTGTTCGCCGCCGGTCCCGTGCTGTGGATGCTGTCGAGCTCGTTCAAGTCGAACACCCAGATCTTCGAGCTGCCGCCACGACTGATCACCGACACGTTCTCGTTCGACGCCTACATCGCGATCTTCACGAACCCCGAGACCATGCGGTTCTTCCTGAACAGCTACATCGTGGCCGGGTCGGTCACGATCCTCACCCTGATGGTGGCGATCCAGGCGGCCTACGCGTTCAGCCGGTTCGAGTTCCGCGGCAAGCGAGTCCTGAACGTCGTGATCGTCAGTGTGCAGGCTGTTCCGCCCATCACGCTCCTGATCCCGTACTTCGGACTCATGGTGGCGCTCGGCCTGTACAACTCGTATCTCGGCCTGATCCTCACCTACATGGTGTTCACGCTTCCCTACGCGATCATCATGATGACCGGCTACTTCAACACCCTGCCGAAGGAGCTCGACGAGGCCGTCCGCGTCGACGGCGCAGGGTCGATGACCGCGCTCTGGCGGATCCTCGTGCCGATCTCGGTGCCCGGCATCGTCTCGGTCGGCATCTACACGTTCATGATCGCGTGGAACGAATATCTGTTCGCCCTCACGCTGACGCGCACGATCGACATGCGCACCGTGCCCATCGGCATCCAGCTGCTCATGGGCCAGCACTCGTACGAGTGGAACCAGATCATGGCGATGAGCGTGCTCGGGTCGATCCCCGTGCTCATCCTCTTCCTCATCTTCCAGCGGTACTTCATCAGCGGTCTCACGGCGGGATCCGTGAAGAGCTGACGTCGTCCGACGGATCGACCACCACCACGAAACAGGAGAAACACGTGCTCTACACCGGCAAATCCATCCTCGATGTCGCCAACGAGAACAACTTCGCCATCCCGGCGTTCAACATCAGCGACTGGGCGATGTTCAACGGCATCATGGATGTCAGCGAAGAGAAGTCGGCCCCGGTCATCATCGCCATCCATCCCGACGAGGTGTCGCACATCACCACCGATCTGATCGTCGCGATGCACTCGCGCGCACACCGCTCGAGTGTGCCCGTCGCGATCCACTGGGACCACGGCGGAAGCTACGAGCAGATCATCACGGCCATCAAGGCGGGCTTCACGTCGGTCATGATCGACGCCTCTCTGCTGCCGTTCGACGAGAACGTGGCGCTGACCCGCAAGGTCGTCGACGCCGCACACGCGGTCGGCATCCAGGTGGAGGGCGAGCTCGGCACGATCGGCGCGAACGACAGCTACGGCGAATCCGGAGCGGCCGAGATCATCTACACGAACCCCGCAGACGCCGTGCGCTTCGTCGAGGAGACCGGGGTCGACAGCCTCGCCATCGCGATCGGCACCTCGCACGGCCTGTACCCGAGCGACAAGAACCCCGAGCTGCGTCACGACCTTCTCGAGGAGATCAAGGCGGCAGTCGGCATCCCGCTCGTGCTGCACGGCGGGTCATCGAACCCGGATGCCGAGCTGCGCCGCGCGGTCGAACTCGGCGTCAACAAGATCAACATCTCCAGCGACATCAAGGTCTCGTACCACGACCGCATGCGCGAGGTGCTCGGCACCGACCGCCGTCTGCGCGAGCCGAATGCGATCCAGCCGGCGGCGCTCGAGGCGATGAAGGCCACGGCTGCGGAGAAGATCGACCTGTTCGGAGCAGACGGCAAGGCCACGCTCTACTGAGCTGCGGAGAATCGGAGGATGATCGGCGACGTGGACAGAACGCTCGTACTCGGACTCGGCGGCACCGTCGACTACGAACTCAGGTGGGACTCATCGGTGTTCGACCGGCTGGCGCACGCGCACGGCGTGCGGCGCCACGAGCTCACGACCACGGCGCCGATCACCGACGAACGCTCGCTGCTGGTGGCAGTGCTCGCATTCGTCGCCTCGGGGACCGGAGCGGAGCGGTTCGTCGCATCGTCCGACATCATCGAGGACTTCGTGTCGCACTTCGCGTACTCGATCACGCTCGGGGGAACTGGGGTGCGCGCGGGGCTCGTCCTCGACGCCCTCGGCATCCCCAGCGTGCAGCACCTCGTGAGCATCGACGACAACGTCCGTCGGCTGCTCCCTCCGGCGATCTCGTACATCTGCTCGGCGACCGAGGACACACTCGATCCGCACCTCATCGTGCAGTATCCGGTCGGTGCACATGTGCGGCTCACCGACGGCGAGGTGATGTCGCCTGCGCCCAACCGACTCATCTTCGCGAACGACCCACCGAACCGGCGGATGCTGCTCTCGAAGGATCTGCCCGCATCGCTCTCCGACGCCGAGGTCTTCCTCGTCTCGGGGTTCAACACCATGCAGGATCACGACCTGCTCGAGCTCCGTCTCACCGAGGTGCGGCAGGCGATGCAGAGCCTCCCCGGGGATGCCCTCGTCTACTACGAGGATGCGGGGTTCTATCGGCGCGAGTTCGCCGACACCGTCCGGGCGCGCCTCCTGCCGCAGATCGACGTCTACGGCATGAACGAAGACGAGCTGCAGGAGTACCTCGGACGACCGGTGAATCTGCTCGACAGGGGCGACGTCATTCGCGCTCTCCGTGAAGTCCACGCGATCGTGCCTGCGCGAGCCCTGGTCGTGCACACCCGCTACTGGGCGATCGCGACAGGGCCGGATGCCGGTCGGCACCGTGCCTCGCTCGAGAGCGCCGTCCGGGTCGCCGCCACTCGGTACCGCATCGGCGACGGGCTGACAGCGACCGATGTGGAAGACACCGCCACGATGCCTCGTCATAGGGGAGGAGAACTGCTCGTCGCTGCCGTCGAGGACGCTCTGCCCGGCGCCGTCGGCGTCGCGGCGTTCTCCCTCGATGTCGTCAGCCCGACGACCGTCGGCCTCGGAGACACCTTCGTCGGCGGATTCCTGGCCGGTGTCGTGCGAGCGAAGGAGAGCGTGTGAACCCCATCCTGCTGCCGTCCAACCGGCCGTCTGAGCGCTTCTACCGGGGCGGGGCGCGCATCAGCGCCTTCCGCGGCGAAGAGGGCGCCGCGCCCCGAGAACCGGAGGACTGGATCGGTTCGACGACCTCGGTCGACGGCGAGCCGGAGCTCGGTCTCACCAGGCTTCCCGACGGGCGGCTGCTGCGCACCGCGATCGAGCAGCAGCCGATCGCCTGGCTGGGCGACGCTCACGTCGCGCGCTGGGGTGCAGACACACGACTGCTGGTGAAGCTGCTGGATGCCGGGCAGCGGCTGCCCGTTCACGCGCACCCGCACGACGACTTCGCCACGACGCATCTCGGACGGGCGCACGGCAAGGCCGAGGCCTGGTACATCCTGCAGGGCGGCATGGTGCATGTCGGACTGAAGGAGGACGTGGACGCCGCCATGCTCGCCGATCTCGTGACGCGACAGGACGTCACCGCGATGCTCGGTCTCCTGCACGAGATCGAGGTGGCCGCAGGCGACGTCGTCTGGGTGCCGCCGGGGGAGCTGCACGCGATCGGCGCCGGCATCCTGCTCCTCGAGCTGCAGCAGCCCGAGGACCTGTCGATCCTGCTCGAGTGGCAGGACTTCGCCATCGACGGGGCCGCACTCGGTCACCTCGGGCTCGGCTTCGATCTCGCGCTCGCCGCGGTGAACCGGCGGGGGCGATCGGACGCCGAGATCTCGACGCTCGTGAGCACGGCTCCCGCATCCGGATCCGCATTCCCTGCTGCCGCCGACAAGTATTTCCGGCTCGAACGCATCCCGGTCGACGGCTCCGTCGTCATCGGCGGGGGATTCGCGGTCATCATCGTGAACGACGGCCGCGTCATGCTCGACGGTGCGCAGCTCTCGGCAGGGTCCACTCTTCTCGTTCCGCACGCGGCGGGAGAGCTCGTGGCGAGCGGTCGTGGCGAGCTTCTCGTGGCCCGCCCGCCGTCGCCCTGAGCCGGAATCGGCGCGGATTCTCCCCGGCTAGACTGGTCTCATGCCCGAACCGAAAGTCGCCAGCTTTCCGGCGATCCGCGGTGCGCTGAAGTTCTACCAGATCGCGTCGATCATCACCGGAGTCATGCTGCTCCTGCTGCTCGCCGAGATGGTGCTGAAGTACACGCCGATCCACCTCGAACTCTTCGCGGGAGGCTCGGGCGGATTCCTCTGGTTCGCCGGAGTGCTCGCCGGCCCCGACTGCCAGTGGTGGTCGCTGTTCGCGCCGTGGACGAACTCGTGCGAGATGACCTCTCTGGGTGATGGCCTCAACCTGTCGCTGTTCATCCTGGTCGCGCACGGCTGGTTCTACGTGGTGTACCTCTTCGCGTGCTTCCGCGTGTGGAGTCTCATGCGCTGGCCGTTCCCCCGCTTCATCCTGCTCGCGCTCGGTGGCGTCATCCCGCTGCTCTCCTTCTTCATGGAGGCGATCGTCGCACGCGAGGTCAAGACCTATCTCTCCACTCGCGAGGCCGCCGAGGCCTCCGCCCCTGCCACGGAAGGTGTCCGGTGACCGAACAGTCCGAGACCCAGCAGCGCCCCGCGCTCGTCGTCGACTTCGGCGCGCAGTATGCGCAGCTGATCGCCCGCCGCGTACGTGAGGCGGGTGTCTACAGCGAGATCGTGCCGCACACCGCCACGGCCGCCGAGATCGCCGAGAAGAACCCGGTCGCGATCATCCTCTCGGGTGGCCCGTCGTCGGTCTACGAAGAAGGCGCTCCGCGTCTCGACCCGGCCGTGTTCGACCTGGGCGTCCCGACGCTCGGCATCTGCTACGGCTTCCAGTACATGGCGCAGACCCTCGGCGGCGAGGTCGCCAACACCGGCCTGCGCGAGTACGGCGCCACGGATGCGGTCATCGCCGGCGACGGCGGCATGCTCCTCGGCGGCCAGCCGGAAGAGCAGAACGTCTGGATGAGCCACGGCGACCAGGTCGCCAAGGCCCCCGAGGGCTTCGACGTGCTCGCCACGACCGACGCCACCAAGGTCGCTGCGTTCGCGAACGAGGAGCGCGGCTTCTATGGCGTGCAGTGGCACCCCGAGGTCAAGCACTCCGACCACGGTCAGCGCGTGATCGAGAACTTCCTGCACAAGGGCGCGGGTCTCGCGTCCGACTGGAACAGCGGCAACGTGATCGCCGAGCAGATCGAACGCATCCGCGAGCAGGTCGGAGACGCCCGCGTGATCTCCGCGCTCTCCGGCGGTGTCGACTCCGCCGTCTCGACGGCCCTCGTGCACAAGGCGATCGGCGATCAGCTCACGGCGGTGTTCGTCGACCACGGGCTCCTCCGCAAGGGTGAGCGCGAGCAGGTCGAGAAGGACTACGTCGAGTCCACCGGCGTCCGTCTGATCACGGTCGACGCGGCGGAGACCTTCCTCGGACACCTCGAGGGCGTGACCGACCCCGAGGAGAAGCGCAAGATCATCGGGCGCGAGTTCATCCGCGCGTTCGAGAAGGTGCAGCTCGATCTCGTCGCCGAGGCCAAGGCCTCGGGCGGCGCACCCGTGAAGTTCCTCGTGCAGGGCACGCTCTACCCCGACGTGGTCGAGTCCGGCGGTGGTGCCGGCACCGCCAACATCAAGTCGCACCACAACGTCGGCGGGCTCCCCGACGACCTCGACTTCGAGCTCATCGAACCGCTCCGCGCCCTGTTCAAGGACGAGGTCCGTGCGATCGGCCGCGAACTCGGAATCCCCGAGGCGATCGTCGGCCGTCAGCCGTTCCCCGGACCCGGCCTCGGCATCCGCATCATCGGCGAGGTCACGCAGGATCGCCTCGAGATCCTGCGCGAGGCGGACGCCATCGCTCGCGAAGAGCTCACCAAGGCAGGTCTCGACCAGGAGATCTGGCAGTGCCCCGTGGTGTTGCTCGCCGACGTCCGCTCGGTGGGCGTGCAGGGCGACGGACGCACCTACGGGCACCCGATCGTGCTGCGTCCGGTGTCGAGCGAAGACGCCATGACCGCCGACTGGACGCGTCTGCCGTACGACGTGCTGTCGAAGATCTCCAACCGCATCACGAACGGCGTCCGCGACGTAAACCGCGTCGTGCTCGACGTGACGTCGAAGCCGCCGGGGACCATCGAATGGGAGTGAGTGCTCTGCGCATGCTCCGGTGACGTCGAACGGGCACGGACCATCACGGTCCGTGCCCGTTCGCGCTATTTCGGGCAGGATGAGCGTATGACCAAGGCGCGGACGAAGATCACGGTTATCGGTGCGGGCAGCGTGGGGGTGAGCGTGGCGTATGCCGCGCTGATCCGGGGGAGTGCTGCCGAGGTCGCGCTCTACGACATCGCCACAGACAAGGTGGATGCCGAGGTGCTCGACCTCGCGCACGGCACGCAGTTCACGTCGGCGGCGGTGAGCGGAGGCTCTGATCTCGCCGTCGTCGAGGGCAGCGACGTGATCGTGGTGACCGCGGGGGCGAAGCAGCAGCCAGGGCAGACCCGCATGGAGCTCTCAGGCATCAACGCACGACTGCTCGAGACGCTGATGCCCCAGCTCGTCGAGCGCGCCCCGGACGCGGTGTTCATCATCGTCACGAACCCCGCCGATGTGATGACCGTCGTCGCGCAGCGCGTCTCGGGACTCCCACCCCACCGGGTGTTCGGATCCGGCACGGTGCTCGACACCTCGCGTCTGCGCTGGCGGCTCGCGCACCGGGCGAACGTGAGCACGGCGAGCGTGCACGCCGACATCGTGGGCGAGCACGGCGACACCGAGTTCCCGCTCTGGTCGAACGCGACGATCGGGTCGGTGCCGATCCTCGACTGGTCCGCCGACGAGCCGTTCACCACCGACGAGCTCGACCGCATCGCGATCGAGGTGCGCGACGCCGCCTATGCCGTCATCCGCGGCAAGGGCGCGACGAACCTCGCGATCGGTGTCAGTTGCGCGCGTATCGCCGAGGCCGTGCTGCACGATGAGCGTGCCGTGCTTCCGGTCGCGACGGTGCTCGACGGCGAATACGGCCTGCACGGCGTCGCCCTGTCAGTGCCGTCGGTGGTGGGGGCGGCGGGGGCTCTGCCGCTGGCGGAGACCCCCATGAGCGAGCACGAGTTGGTGCTGCTGCGAGCGTCCGCCGACGCGATCCGGGCCGCGATCGACGAGCTCGGCTGACCCCGTCGAAGACATTTTCGGGAATCTTCGTCGAGGATGTCGATCCGAGCCGTTCCCGTTCGACGTCTTCATCGAGAGGGTCGAGAGACGGCCCCACCCACCAAGGAGAACACCATGAAGTACATGCTGATCATGCGCTCGAACGATGACGCCGTCGAGGCGTACAAGGAGATGCCGTTCGAAGAGGTCATCGCGGCGATGGGCGCATACAACGAGTCGATGATCAAGGCCGGCGTGCTGGCAGCGGGCGAAGGGCTCAGCGACGCCTCCGAGGGGTTCGTGGTCGACTTCAGCGCCGAGACGCCGCTCATCACCGATGGCCCCTACGGCGAGACCAAGGAGCTGTTCAACGGCTTCTGGATCCTCGAGGTGTCGAGCCGAGAAGAGGCTGCGGAGTGGGCGCGCCGTGCGCCGCTCGGACCCGGTTCGTTCCTCGAGGTGCGTCGTGTGACCGACGAGTCCGACTTCCCGGCCGACAACGAGTGGATCGAGAAGGAGAAGGGCTGGCGCGAGGAGGAAGAAGCGCGCCGCGCCCAGCAGTGAGATGACCGACTCAGAAACTGCGACGAAGGCCCCGGCTCCCCGCTCCCCTGAACGACTGGGAGACGGGGCCTTCGTCGTGGTGTCATCGGCCGCAATCGCAGCGCGACGGTTCGGTGTCAGGTCCCCATTCCGAGGTGCGCACCGCCCGCCACGTCGAGAGACACCCCGGTGATGTAGCGATTGGTCGGGTCCGTGAGGAAAGCGATCGCGTTGGCGACCTCGGCCGATTCGGCGAAACGCTGCATCGGCAGCTGCGCAGCGCGAGCGTCGCGCGCTGCCTGTGCGGAGCCGGATTGATCGGCGAGCTGCGCCCAGAGTGGCGTGTTCACGGGGCCCGGATTGACGGCATTGACCGATATGCCGTTTGGCCCGAGGATCTTCGCCATCGACCACATGATGTGCAGCACGGCGATCTTGCTCGCGTTGTACGGGAGGTAGTCGACTCGCGCTTCTTTTGCGGCGACCGAGGACAGCAGCAGGATCGTGCCCTTCGTGCCGCTGTCGCGCATGATGTTGGCGACCTCGCGCGTGATGGTGAAGGTGCCGGTGGCGTTGATTCGCATGACGCGCTCGAACTCCTCGGTCGATGTGACGAGGGGATCGGGAGTCCCACCGAGTACACCTGCGGCATGGACGAGAACGTCGATGCGGCCGTGCTCCGTGACCAGCTGGCGGAGCACGTCGGCAGTCCGCTGCTCATCGGTGACATCGAGCTCGTAGAAAGCGGCGAGGTCCTGGCCGTCGAGCGACGCGCGGTCTGCCCCGATCACCACGTCTCCGCGTGCCTGGAGAGCAGTCACCACCGAGGCGCCGATACCTCCGCTCGAGCCGGTGACGAGGGCGATCTGGGGCTGCCTCTCGGATGCTACTGCACTGCTTTGCTGGACCATGTGCGTCCCTCCTGTTCTTCGGTGGGCAGGCCGGCGGATGCCAGGATCTGATCGAGCAGCTGCTGGGTCTTGACCGCTTCCCAGCCGGACGTCAGCGGCTGCTCTCGGTCTTTCACGCGATCGAGGAAGTGCCGGACGGCGTCGGCGAACCCGAAGGTCTCGGTCGCAGTCGCCCACCCGAATGCTTCGGGACTCATCGACCGAACGGTCCGGACTCCGTCGACGGTGATGGCTACGGAATCGGGGGCGATGACCTCGGCCGAGCGCATCTGCCCGTACGCGTCGAGCTTCTCTCCCCAGGCGCCAGCTGCCCTGGCGGCGACGAGCACACCGGTGTTCCCGGTCGAGAATCGGACGAGCGCCGCGGTCCCGTCTTCTTCCCATGGGTTGGTTCCGGCTGCCGCGGCGGTGACATCGACGACGTCTCCGCCGCAGAACCAACGGAGGAGATCCACCATGTGGATCGCATTCTCGAACGTGGCCCGGTATTCGGTGCCGGCGCGGTTCTTCTGAGCCACGCAGAACGACGCCCCGGATGCGCCGAACGCCTCCCGGGCTGCGACGTACACGGGCGCGAAACGTCGGTTCAACCCCACCATCAGGATCCGGGCGTGCGCGTCCGCGAGTTCGGCGAGGCGGACGGAATCAGCGGTGGACGTGGCGAGAGGCTTCTCGCAGAACACGTCGATTCCCGCGCGGAGCGCGCTCTCGACGCCGGCGACATGTTCTGACCGGGGCGTGAGGACGAAAACCGCATCGAGGTCTTCGGATGCGATCATCGCGTCGACTGTGCGGTAGACGTTCGCAAACCCCCACCGCCGCTGCACGGCGCTCGGATCCTCGCGCCGGGATACCAGGGCACGGAGCTCGACGTCCTCGCGCTGCACCAGCGTGGGGAGCTGAGCGATGCTGGCGATATTGCCCGCGCCGACCACGCCGACCCGCAGCGCGGTCACGACCGACCCTCCGAGGTCTTGCCGGTGACAGTCGGCTCGAGTTCTGACAGCAGCCTGCGCAGGTACTGCGCACCGCGACGGAAGCCGGTCTCGGGGTCGTCGAGATCCTGGGGGTGCCACCGGTACTCGTATTCGAGTGAAAGCACATCGTCGTACCCGACGTCGCGGAGGTGGCGGAGGGCGCGTGACCAGTCGAGGGCGCCGTCGCCGACGACGCGCGAGATGACGGCACGTTCTGACGCATGCACGCGCGCCGTCTCGGAAGCGACGAAGGGAGCGTTCGGGTCTTTGAAGATCAGATCCTTGACGTGGACGTGACCGATGAGGTCGCCCTGGACGGCGAAGGCCTCATCGACGTTCTCGTCGTGGGTGAACGTCAGGTTGGCCTGGTCGTAGAGCACACGGACAGACGGTGAGTTCACCGTGCGGACGAGCGCGGCGGTGTCCCGCGCCGTCTGCGTCATCGTGCCGAAGTGGTTCTCCGCGCACAGAACCACGCCCGCTTCCGCCGCCGGGCCGGACAACTCCTCGAAGGAGCGGACGAGTTGCGTCCAATGGGCAGCGTGGTCCGACTGACCCGGCTGCCAGGCACCGGAGTACACGCGGATACGGTTCGCACCGACAGCATGAGCGATGTCGATGGCGGACTTCAACTCCGCCACCGCGGCCCCGCGGTCGCGCTCATCCGTCGCATTGATCGCCGTGGTGTAAGGAGTGAGGCCGATGATGGAGATGCCTTCACCATCCGCGACCCGCGCCGCCTCCGCGGCTGCCGTGGCATCGCCCACGGGAAGACCGCTGATGTAGTCATCCTGATAGATGACCTCTGCCGCATCGAGCCCGGACCGCGCGAACAGCTTGAGCGCTTCGGGAACCGTGTGGTCGGGGGTTCCGAGGGTGTGTCCAGCGATTTTCATGAGGGAGTCTCCGGGGTGGTCGAGGGGGAGTGGGCGTGCCAGTCGCGCGGACCGACGAGGTGTGGGGGGTCGGCGACCCGTGATCGGTCGACGAATTCGAGGATGAGTCCCCAGGAGGTGCGGGCGTACACCCACCGGTTCCCTGCCACCGCGGGGCTGTCTCCGGCGACCTCCTTGCGGGCGCCGAGGATCTCGATGCCGGCGAGGTCGGAGATGGCGGCCACCACGTCATCGACGTCAGCCACCACGAAGCACAGGTGGTGGCCACCGGCGTCGCTGGCGCGCGGGAACACCGGAGAGCGATCCTCGCTCCACCATTGGAAGAGCTCGATGTTCAGGTTCGGCGGCAGTCGAAGCATGCGCAGCTTCAGATGCGCGTCTTCGGGGACGCCGAAGTGCTCCGGCATGACGGCAGCGTCAGGTCCGCGGGTGGACTCGTAGAGCACTTCGGCGCCGAGAAGGACGGTGAAGAGGCGTGTCGCGTCATCGAGATCAGGCACTGTGAACGCGACGTGGTCGACGTATTGCAGGCCGGGAAGACGGGTGGTGTCTGTGTTCATCAGGGGAGTTTCTGGGTGGATGAGCGTACGAGGAGAGTCGGTCTGAGGACGACGTGATCGGGAGGGCGGTTCGCGATGAGACCTTCGCCGAGTTCAATGGCGATCCGGCCGAGCTCTGTGATGGGCTGCCGGACGCTGGTCAGTCGAGGGCTGAAATCGGCACCCAGGTCCAGGCCGTCGAACCCGACCACCGATAGATCGTCAGGCACGGCGAATCCGCGGCTGCTGAGCTCCGAGATCACCGCGAACGCGATGGCGTCATTCGATGCGATGACCGCGGTGGGTCGCACCGGCTCCCGCAGCCAGTGGTCGACGATCCCCGGAGCGAGCTCTGTGCCCGCCGCTGCCTCCAGAATGACAGGCGAAACCCCGTGGCGTTCGGCAGCATGGTGGTACGCGTCCCACCGGTCTTGAGCGGTGTAGGTGCCGACGATCCCCGGCACATAGGCGATGTGCGTGTGGCCGAGACCCAGAAGATGGTCGAAGGCGAGGTCTATGCCGTGCGTGCTGTCGACTGTGACGGTGGGCACACCGGAGTCGTCTTTCACACGGTCGATGACGACGACTCTGTTCTGGAACGCGTATTCGCGTAGTGCGTCCAGGTCGACGCGGGTGGATGGGGCGACGACGCCGAACGGGGAGTACATTGAGCGCATCGACGCCAGGTAACCGGCGGTCTGACCGATATCCCCGCCGGTGATGCAGAGCATCAGCTGGAAGCCGCGCGCTTCCGCCGCGGCGGTGGTCGCCCGTGCGAGCTCGGCGTAGAACGGGTTGGTGATGTCCGGCACGATCAGCGGGATGAGATTGCTCGAACCGCGCCGGAGCGCTTGGGCGAGGGGGTTCATCGAATAGCCCAGCTCAGCGGCGACGCGCAGCACATGCTCCCGCGTCGCTGTGCGGACGGCATCCGGTCGGGAGAAGGCGCGCGATACGGTCGAGCGGTGCACTCCAGCCGCTTCGGCGACGTCGTCGATGCTCACGTCGGTCATGCCTCAGCGCCCGCCTTCGTCCGATGATCAGGGGACCAGATGACCTCCATGGTCTCCAGGAGCGCCGCCAACGTCGGCATGCCGGCGAACCCGTTCTCGAGGGTGTCGGCGACGCGGTCGACGAACACCTCGTACAGCGGATCGCTGTCGACGTCGAGAATCGCACTCGTGGTGACGCCCTGCTGGTCGGTGAACGATGCGTTCCCGGCTGTGTCGACGGAGGCGAAACCGTTCGACCCGGACGCGGAGAAGCTGCAATACCGCTTCAGCGGCGAGTCGGGGAAGGCATAGCCCACTTCCACGATGGCCTCGCGCCCCGCCGGAGTCGTGAGAATGACCGTCGCGTGGTCATCGACCGCTTCGGCATGCAGAGTGCTCGACAGACGTCGCACGACCTCGTCGGGGCGCCCGAGGTGGCGAAGAGCCATGTCCACGAAGTGCGGCCCCAGATTCATCAGGCTGCCGCCGCCCGAAAGCGCGGGGTCGAGCATCCAGGGGTTGCCGTTCTGCCGGTAGCGGTCGGCGGGCCCGGCGATGAACGCCATCCGCTCGTACACGATGTCACCGGCCTGACTCAACCAGGCATCGATCGGGGCATCACGTTGAACCAATGACACGGTCGCTGCAACACCAGCCAGGCGCGCCTGTTCCTCGATCCTGCTGAGGTCGCCCAGATTCGTGCCTGCGGGCTTCTCGACCACGAAGGGGATTCGACGATCGATGAGTGACTGGGCGATGGCGGGCATGTCGTGGTGCGGACTGAACACGAACACCACATCGATGTCGTCGCCGTGCATCGCGTGATCGACGCTCGTAGTGACCATTGCGCCCAGTGGCTCGGCGAGACGGCGCGCTGCCTCCAGGTCGGCATCCTGCACCGCCGCGACTCGAAATCGTCGAGCAAGTCCGTCGAGGTACAGCGGCGCGTGCCAGTGCGAAGCGCCGAGCACCACGGCTGTCGGCCGCGGGTCAGCAGAATGACTGTTCATCACCGTTGATTTCTCCGTCCGTGACTCGGCAGGTGACTCGAAAATGAGAACGATTGCTGAGATCGATTGCAGAAAGAATCGCATATGCGACCGGCTGCTGTCAACGAGCGTCGATCGCGGGCTCGCGGAACGGACGAAAGTGGTGTAATCCTCGATGTCATGTTCAAGAAACTCGAAGTCCTCGAAACCATCCGCGACTCCGGCAACGTCCTTATCGTGCGCCTCGACACCGCTGAGGAGGCATACGAGGTCGCCTCCGCGGCCGTCGCCGGCGGCATCCGCGCGCTCGAGATCACGCTCTCGATTCCCGGTGCCCTGACCGTGATCGAACGCCTTGTCGAACGCTTCGCCGGCCAGGACGTGACCTTCGGTGCCGGTACCGTCTTGGATGAGCACGCCGCCTGGGCCAGCATCCAGGCCGGCGCTCAGTTCCTGGTCAGCCCCAACCTCAATCCCGACATGATCCGGGTCGCCAACCGCTACCAGATCGCGACTATTAGCGGTGCGTACACACCCACCGAGATCCTCAACACCGCCGAAGCCGGCTCAGACATCGTCAAGCTTTTTCCCACCGAAGCCGGCGGCATCCCGTACACCAAAGCTGTGCTTGCACCGCTCGCGCACATTCCGATCCTCCCGGCGGGCGGCGTGACCACCGCCAACGTGGGTGATTGGTTCGACGCCGGCGTCGTCGCCGTCGGAGTGGGCAGCGCCATCACGAAGGCCGGCCGTCCCGACGGTGACCTGGGGAAGGTGACCGAGGCGGCGAAGGGCTTCGTCGAGGCGATCGCCAGAGCGAATCGATGACCTCCGACGATTCGACGCTTCCCGTCGCCTACATCACCCTGGGCGGGGCAGGCTCCGGCAAGTCGACGCTGTCCAGACACCTCAGCTCGCTGACTGGTGCGGCGTACCTCGATAAAGACACCCTCGCCGGGCCCCTGGTGAAGGTCGCGCTGGAAGCGCTGGGGCATGACGCCTCGGATCGAGAATCGAACGCGTCGTATCTCGACAAGATCATGCCCGCCGAGTACGAGACCCTCTTCGACATCGCAGGTCGCAACCTCGAACTGGGGCACTCGGTCGTCCTCGACGCGCCGTTCGTCGCATACCTGGACGACCCGGACTTCCTCCGTCGGATCACCGAGGACGCGAGCTGGCCCCGCACGCGTATTCGGGTGATCCACGTCCACACCGCCCCCGAGATCGTCCGGCAGCGTTTGACCGAGCGGGGCAATGAGCGTGACAGGGCCAAACTCGCCGACTGGGACGCGTACTGGGCGAAGTACGGAGTTCTGCGCTGCCGCTGGACCACAGGCGAGCACGTCACCGTCGACAACGACGATGACTCCGCGCTCGAGCGCATCGCCGCTCTGGTCTGAGCCGAGCAGCGCGTCACGCCTCGACGGACTCCGCCGGATTCCCGTCTCACACTTGACAGAGGTGAAATCTTCGTGCCAAGGTCGGTAACGGCGTTACTGAAACGCTGTTACCGATCCCACGATGATGAGGAATCCAACATGGCACTTGCGGAAGACGTCGCCAACGCGATGCATGCGCTCGAGCTCCTGGCGTCGCGGCCCGAAGGTCGACGCGTCAGCGAGATCGCCGAGCGCCTGGGTATCAACAAGGCCATCGCGCACCGCCTTCTCGCCGCGCTGACGAACGTGGGGTACGTCAGCCAGGATGCCCGCACGTCGAGTTATGTGGCGACACACAGCCTCGGTGCTCTCGGGCTGCGACAACTCTCCTCGTCGGGCGTAGGCACGTGGGCGCAGCGGTCGTTGGACTCTCTTGCCGCTGACAGTGAAGAGCTCGTCCGCCTGGCTGTCGCGACGAACGACTCGCTGCAGTGGATCGCCAAGGCCCAGGGCTCGAACTCGTCGCTCCGTCTCGACCCGGTGATGGGTCAGGACGTCGTTCCTCACGCAACCGCGTCCGGCAAGGCCTGGCTGGCGACGCTCTCATCGGAACGTATCGACACCGTGCTCGACCACGAGGACCGGCTGAGCGTCACCTCCCGGTCGCCACTGGATCGACCTGCGCTTCTCGTCGAACTCGACGAAGTCCGGCATCGCGGATATGCCACGACGTTCGAGGAGATGGACCTCGGCATCAACGCGGTGGCGGCACCCATCTATGGCGCCGGACCGGGCAGGGAAGCGACCGGCACCATCAGCATCGCGGGTCCGTCTGTTCGGATGACACGTGCACGGATGGCCGAGCTGTCCCCACTGCTGCTCGACGCGGCGGCGGAGGTTGCCAAGAGCTGGCCGAGCTACGCATATCTCGTGGCAAGCGAGGAACTGTCCGCGTAGCCCCGGCTCACCGCTGAAACTCACCGCACTTCGGTTGATCGGACCTCGATCGACCGCTACCAACTGTGTCCAACGTCGGCTCCTGGTAAATCGCCGACGCGTCTTCCGAGGAGGAGCCGAATGACAACTTCCCCCCACACCGTCAACGCATCCACTGACGACGTGACTGAGACGCCCGTCCGGAAGGGACGCACTCGCAACCTGCTGGCTGGAACCGTCGGCCACTTCGTCGAGTGGTACGACTGGTACGTCTATGGCCTCCTCGCGGCCGTCTTCTCTTCGCAGATCTTCCCCTCCGACTCGCCGTTCGCATCGCTGATGGCCGCTTTCCTGACGTACGCCATCGGGTTCATCGTTCGCCCGCTCAGCGGCATCATCCTCTCCCCGCTCGCAGACAAGTACGGTCGGCGCCGCATCCTGTCGCTCGCGGTCTCGGGCATGGCTCTCGGCGCTCTGATCATCGGGCTCACTCCGCCCTTCGCCGTCGTCGGCTACCTGGCTCCGATCATGTTCGTGGTCGCGCGCATCCTCCAGGGCATCTCCGCCGGCACCGAGGGACAGAGCGCCATCGCGTTCATGGTCGAACACGCACCCGCCAATCGTCGCGGCCTGTTCGGTTCCTTCACCAACATGGCCAGCGGCCTGGCAACCCTCACCGCTACGGGGGCTGCCGCCATTGTGACGTCCGCCTTCGCTCCCGACGCACTCGAATCGTGGGGATGGAGGATCCCGTTCATCGTCGGTGGCCTCCTCGGTGTGGTCGGTCTCATCCTCCGGGCGCGCTCGGACGAGTCTCCGGAGTTCGAAGCGAGTGCGCTCGTCGAGCAGAAGTCTGCGCCCAAGAAGCTCCTGGAGTTGCTCCGCAACCACCCGAAGGCCATCCTGCAGACCGCGGCTCTCTCGGCTCCCGCAGTGGCCTACTACACCTGGGCGACCTTCCTGCCGACCTACGCGAACCTCACGTCGGGGCGCGACCTGTCTTCCACTCTGGCGGGCAGTGTCATCGGCCTCGCCCTGCTCGTGATCGTCGTGCCTGTCTGCGGCTACCTGTCCGACCGACTCGGCCGCCGCAAGATCTTCCCCATCGCCGGAGCGATCGGCATGATCGTCCTCTTCTTCCCGCTCCTGCTGCTCCTGCAGACACCCGGCTTCGGTGTGTATGTGCTCGTCGCCGCCTCCGGCTGGGTGGTCCTCGGCATCTGGCAGTCCGTCTATCCGACCATTCAGGCGGAGCTCTTCCCTGCCGCCGTCCGGGTCTCCGGAATCGGTTTCGCCCACCAGATCGTGATCGCCGTGTTCGGCGGCACAGCACCGCTCATCGCGGCAGCCTTCGTCGGGGCCGGTCATCCCATGGGGGTCGCGATCTACATGATCGTCGTCGTGGCCCTGTGCCTCATCGTCTACTTCACACTCCCGGAGACCGGAAGCCGCGCACCGCAGGCGACCGTGTCCGCGACCGACAGCATCGCGGCCATCCTCGAAGACCCGGCGATCACGGAATCCGGCTCGCCTCGCCCCGCAGACACACGCTCCCGCGCTGACCGCGAAGTACGCGACTTCTGAGCGATGAGTTCACTCCACAGGACAGAAAGGACACTCGAATGATCATCAACACTTTCTCCTATCTCTGGAAGGCGTCGGCCCTCGAGGCGATCACAGAGCTGGTCGACAACGGGTACACGGCGTTCGAGATCCCGGTCAGCTCTCCGCACTGCTGGCCCGCGGAGATCTCGAGCACCCAGCGATCGGACATTCGCGCGAAGCTCGACGGCTTCGGCGCTCGGGTCCGTTCGCTCAACGCAGGAGGATACGACCTCAACCTCGCCAGCCCCGCCGCGAGCATGCGCCTCAAGAGCATCGAGCACATCAGCTCCGTCATCGACCTGGCGGCCGAGTGGAACGTCGAGGAGATCATCATCTCTCCCGGCACGCGACGCCCGATGATCTCTCCGAGCCTCGAGCAGGTGCACGAATGGCTGTACGAGAGTCTGGACACTCTGATCCCTCGAGCGAAGGAAGCCGGGACTCGACTCCTCTTCGAGCAGACACCGTACTGCTTCACTCCGACCATCGAGACCCTCGCACACGTCGTACGTACGGTGAACGACGACTCACTGAAGATCGTGTACGACGTGGCCAATGCTGCGTACATCGGCGAAGATCCGGTCGCGGCGCTCTTGGAGTACCGCGACCTGATCCCCCTCATCCACATCTCAGACACCGGCACGGACTCCTGGGGCCATGACCCGATCGGCACCGGCGTGATCGATTGGCCGGCGCTGGGTGCGGCCGTCGACGCGACGCTCGGAGTCGACAACGTCGTGCTCGAAGTGATCCGCGATGAGAACACCCTCGAGGAGTTCGCCACTGCGCTGCGAGACCTTCGTTCCGCAGGGTGGAGCGTCGAGAGCAACCGTACCGAGGAGGTCGTGCGATGAGAGCTCTGGTCAGCGGCGGTAGCAGCGGGATCGGCGCCGCTGCGAGTGTGAGGATCGCCGAAGCGGCCCTCGCTCGAGGAGAGGAAGCCTTCATCGCGGTGTGCGGGCACACTTCGGGTCCGCAGCACGAAGAACTCGTCGAAGCTGTCCGCGCTGCGGGCGGTACCGCCATCTCTCTGGTGGGCGATCTGAGCGATCCGGAGGTGCCGACCAAGCTGGTCGAGGATGCGGTCGACGAGTTCGGCGGCCTGGACGCACTGGTGGCGAATGCCGGCATCGCCAAGCCCGGCGCTCTGAAAGATGTGACGCTGCAGGACTGGGATCACATGTTCTCCGTCAACCTTCGCGGAGCCTGGCTTCTGGCCAAGGCCAGCTACCCGCATCTGCGAGACAGCGAAGGGGCGGCGGTGTTCACCTCCTCGATGTCGGGCCAGATGCCCCATGCGGGGTCCGGGGCATACAGTCCCACGAAGGCCGGCCTGACCTCGCTCGCGCAGACTCTCGCCTTGGAGTGGGCGCCTGACGGAATCCGCGTCAACGTGGTCTCACCCGGGATGACTCGAACGGGGATGAACACCGATCTCTACCGTGATCCAGCAATCACAGAGGGTCGCGAAGCGATCATTCCGTTGTCGCGAATCGGGCAGCCGATCGACATCGCCAACGTCATCGAGTTCCTCATCAGTCCGCTCGCCGGCTACGTCACCGGCCAGGACATCTGCGTCGACGGAGGGTTCTCCAAGTCCATACTCAGCCACATCCCCGGCCGACCCAGTTCGAAGTCATAGGTACAGAGGCGGCCCGAGCGCAGCGACGCGCTCCGGCCGCACTCACACAGACACGGGCACTCGCTTTCCCGGGCACACAGCAGCCGAACGAGGCGAACAGATCTCAAAGGAGAGAAGGACATGATCAAGAAGCGGTGGAGCATAGCTCTGGGAGCTGCGGCGGCGGCGAGTCTGCTGCTGTCCGCCTGCGCTCCAGCGGATGATTCCGGTGGCGGAGAGGCCGACGGTGGCAGCGGCCCGGTTACCCTCACGTACTGGGACTTCCTGGATCCGAGCCAGGACAACCCCCGGTCGAATGCACTGCGGGACAACATCGCTGCATTCGAAGAAGCCAATCCCGACATCACGATCGACCTGTCCGTCGTAGCCCTGGGTGACATGATCAGCCGACTTCCTCAGTCGGCGGCCGCGGGCCAGGCGCCGGACGTGTTCAAGATGTTCACTCCGCAGGTGCCGCAGATGGCTGCCGCCGGTGCATACACTCCGTTGCCTGAGGCTGCCCTCGCGGTGGACGACTGGCTGCGACCCGCGGATACGCTCTCCGGCCCTGATGGCCAACAGGTCGCTGTCCCGTACGAGTACCGGACCTGCGCGCTGTACTACAACCAGAAGATCCTCGATGAGGTCGGTGCGACCGCGCCGACCACGTATGACGAGGTCATCGACGTCGCAGGCAAGGCGGCCGCGGCCGGGTACACCGGATTCGGCACAGGGTTCTCCGACACGGACAACTCCGCGATCATCGCGACGTTCTTCGATTGCTTCATGAGCCAGGTCGGACAGGACATCTGGAACGAGGACGGGGAGGCGGACTACGCCGGCGACAAGGCGACCGAGTTCGGCGACTTCCTCGCTGACCTCCGGGATGTGAACGCTCTCGGCAGCAGCGTGGTGTCGGACACGTACTCCAGCGTGACCGATGGGCTCGCGAACGGGACTGTCGCGATGGCCGTCCTCGGTACGGAGCGCATCGTCACCTACAGCGCGACCAACCCTGACATCAAGTGGAGCGACCTCCCGACCGCCTCGACCGGCGACCAGACGGGCGCTACCTTCGGGTGGACGATGGGCATCGGCGCCGGAAGCGAGAAGGTCGATGCCGCGTGGAAGTTCATCGAGTTCATGACGGGTGCTGACGCCGCTGCCGGCCTGGCGGGCGGCGGAGAGGTTCCCACCCGCTCATCCAGCTACGACGACGCGTACTTCTCCACGCCTGAGGCCGACACGGTCAACTCGATCGCGGAGTACGTCGAGAGCAACAGCGAACCGCACGTCTACGAGGACAACTGGATCACTCTCGCGACCGGTCTCTCGCAGGCGGGACAGGCGTTGTACCTGAACGGACTGTCGGGCAGCGAGTTCATCACCGCGGCGCAGGACGCCGCGAACAACTAAGCCGACACGAATCCGGGGAGCCCGAGAGGGCTCCCCGGGGATCGGAACATCATGACTCTCTCTGCTGGCGCCGTCGGAGTTCCCTCCGGCATCCGCAAAGCGGCCGACGGCACGGAGCCCGGCAACACGCGCCGCCGCCGCACCGACTGGCGCGTGTGGCTGTACACGGTCCCCGTCCTGCTGGTCTTCACATTCGTCTTCATCGGCCCACTCGTCTACACGGTGTGGACCGCACTGCATGAGACGACTTACTACAACATCGGCGAGTACTCGGGGCTGAACTCCTTCGTGCAGCTCTTCACCGATCCGAGCCTTCCCGCGCAGATCGGCACCACTCTCGCCTTCTCCCTGGGCGCGCTCGTGATCGCACTGCCCATGGGACTGATCTCAGCCATCGTGCTCAACGACCTGCACCGATTCAAGCGGACAGTGCGCAGCCTGTTCCTTCTCCCGTGGCTCATGTCGCAGGCGATCGCCGGCGTCATCTGGCTGTGGTTCTTGAACCCGAACTACGGTCCGGCGTCGTACATCACCACATCGCTCGGGTTCGGTCCCACCGACGCGTTCTCGTCACCCACCGCGGCCCTCGTCGCGGTGACCCTGATCACCGCATGGTGGTCGTATCCGCAGGCCATGCTGCTGTTCCTCGGCGCACTGCAGACCATCCCGGAAGAGCTTCGCGAAAGCCTCAAGATGGACGGCGGCGGCATCTGGCACGGATTCATCAACATCACGCTGCCGTACCTGCGCAACACCATCGTCTCGGTGGTGGTGGTGCTGCTCATGCTGTACGTGCAGATGGTCACCATCATCCTCGTCACCACGCGGGGAGGGCCCCTCGGGGCCACCGAGACGCTGTCCATGCGTGTCTACAACCAGACGTTTCTCGACTTCGATCTGTCGGGTGCATCGGCGACAGCGATCCTGCTGTTCGCGGTCAACACCGCGCTCACACTCGTCGCCATCCGTTTCCGCCGAAAGGAAGCACTGTGACCTCCGCAACAGAACGCATCGTGACTGCAGGCGCTCCCAGACGCCGGAGGCAGCGAGTCAACTGGCTCAGGGCCGTGCCGGCCTGGATCTACATCGCCCTCTCGGCGGCAATCGTGCTGCCGCCGGTCGCATGGATTCTGTCCACCGCCCTCAAGCCCGACGCGGACACGATCGCCTTCCCCCCGCAGTGGATCCCGAACCCGATCACCTTCGATTCGTTCATCGGTATCTACACCACGACCAACGTCCGCTTCTTCATCAACTCGCTCATCTACGCCGGCGGGTCCATCGTTCTCGCGCTGGCGATCTGCATCCCCGCCGCATACGTCGCGACCCGATTCCGGAGCCGACGCATGGAGACCCTGATGACAGGCATCCTGGTCCTGTCGATGGTCCCCGCGATCGTCGTCTTCATCGCGCTGTACTCGATGTTCGTGAAGACCGCACTGATCAACACCTACCCGATGCTGATCGTCGTCTACACGGCGATCATCTGCGGGCAGACCATCCTGTTCCTGCGCAACTTCATCGAGAACATCCCGGTCGAGATCGAAGAGGCCGCCGCCATCGACGGCTGCTCTCGGATGCAGATCCTGTGGCGGATCGTGATCCCACTGATCCGCCCCGGAATCGCGGCGATCGCCATCTTCATCTTCGTGTTCGTCTGGAACGACTTCCTCGTAGGAACCGTCCTCGCGACCACGGAAGACATGAAGACCGTTCAGAACGGCATCGTCCGCTACATCCAGACCGGTTTCGGCAACTTCTGGGGTCTCTTCTCCGCCTTCGTGCTCGTGGCGTTCGCCCCGGTCCTGATCGTCTTCGCCGCCTTCCAGCGGTGGTTCATCGCCGGTCTCACCTCCGGCGGCGTCAAGGGGTGAATCCGGGGTCGGCTCCAGTGCCGACGCCGCCTCTCCGGCCAGCCGGAGACCGAAATGAGGAGGACCGTCTTGAGCCATGCGACCCTCGGTGTCGCGCTCGTGGGAGCCGGTGCGATGGGAACCGTTCACGCGGCGATCACATCCGGCATCGACGAACTCGACGTCGTCGCGATCGTCGATCCATTTGCAGAAGCCACCGATCGTGTCGCCACACGACTCGAGAAGGCCGGATTCCGTCGGCCTCGTGAATACTCGACGCTGGAAGCGGCCCTGACTTCGTCGGATGTCGACCTCGTCGTGATCACGACGCCCAGCGGAATGCACGTTTCTCAAGCGACGATGGCTCTCGACGCAGGTCGACACGTCATCCTGGAGAAGCCTCTCGATGTGGATCTGCGTCGAGCGCGTGTGTTGGCGGACCGTGCCGCCGCAGCCGCCGATGAGGGTCTCGTCGCCACCGTGATCAGCCAGCACCGATTCGACGCCGCGACGATGCTCGTCGCGGATGCCGTGAAGTCCGACGCGTTCGGACGTGTGACGACGGCCATCGCGTCGACAGCGTGGTGGCGGCCGCAGAGCTACTACGACTCCGCTGATTGGCGGGGGACGTGGGCGCTCGACGGTGGCGGTGCCCTCATGAACCAGGGCGTGCATAACGTCGACCTTCTGCTGTCATTCCTCGGGCGACCCGTGGAGGTATCGGGGCAGATGGCCTTGCTGGCCCATAGCGGAATCGAAGTGGAGGACTCGGTCGTCGCAGCGATTCGATTCGAGTCAGGCGCACTCGCCGCGGTGCACGCGACGACCGCGGCCTACCCGGGCCTTTCCACGCGAATCCATCTGATGGGGTCGCTGGGCTCCGCGATCATCGAGGATGACCTGCTCACCTACTTCCATGCCGCGCAGACGCCAGGACTCGACATCGGACCGATGGGTCTCACCTCAGCCGAGGGCAATACCGCGCAGAGAGTGCTCACCGACCGAGGGGTGCGGTCCTACCGTCTCGGCTTCGACCTTCCATCGGCGCCCGCCGGGCAATACAGCCTCGACCCGACAAGCCACCATCTGCAGTACCTCGATGTCGTCGATGCCATCGCCTCGGGCACGCAACCCGCGGTCACGATCCAGCACGCCTTCGACGCGATGGCGGTGATCCGATCGATCTACGTCGCGTCCACATTGCACAGACCCGTGCGATTCGCCGACGTCGCTGCCGGACTGTACGACGACGTCGAGCTGTCCGCGACCGATGAGTCAGACGACTCGCCCACGACAATCTGATGACGAGCGTCGCCTGATGGATTGGCTCAATGCGGGCGTCCTTCTGGCGGTGGCGGTGGGGGCCACAGTGCAGATCATCACGGGCACCGGATTCGCCCTCGTCTGCGCGCCATTCCTGCTGCTGATGCTCGGCCATGACGTCGGAGTCCGCGCCGTGCTCGTGCTCTCTCTGGCGCTGAACGCCTACCTTCTCGCGATCACCGTCCGTCATGTCCGTTGGAGAGACTCCCTCTTGCTGCTGGCGCCGGCTGCGCTCATCATCGTTCCCACCGTCCTCATCGTGGACATCATGCATGGCCCGGTGCTCATGATCATCGCCGGTGCAGTGATCGTCGTGGCCACCCTGCTCGTGGTCCGAGGTCGCACCATGAAAGTCATCGATACCGCGGGGGGAGTGGTGCTCGTGGGCGCCGTCAGTGGGGTGTTCACGATCGTCGCCGCAGTCAGTGGGCCACCGGTGACTCTGTTGGCTGCGCAGAGGAACTGGCCACCGGATGTGACTCGCGGCACGATGCAAGCATTCTTCCTCCCACTGAATCTCGTCGCGCTCATCCTGCTCGGACCTGTCGATGCCGACCTGTCGAACGTGTGGTGGGCCGTCGGAGGCTGCGTACTCGGGCTGCTCGTGGGTTCGCTGGGGGCGCGGCGCATTCCCGCGCCCGCCGTGCGATGGGCGATGTTGACCGTTGCAGCTGCGGGCGGCGTCTGGCTGACCGTCAGTGGGGCCTGGGAGCTGATCGCGACAATAGCCCGCTAGGTTGCCGACCTCGTAGTCGCCACGAGTCGGACCATTTCTCACGAAAGAAGGTACGGATGTCTCACCATTTTCTCCACCGCGTAGGCGAGGGAACCCGATGATCAGCGGCAGGGCCGAGCTCATAGCCCACCTGGGCTACCCCACGGACACTTTCGCCTCGTCCTCACTCTGCAATCCCTGGTTCGATCGGAACGGGTACGATGCGGCCGTCATCCCGATGTCTGCGCGGGCCGAGGGCTATCCCGAACTGTTCCGCTCCATCTTCTCCTTGACCAACCTTCGCGGAGCGCTCGTGACCATGCCGCACAAGGTCACCACCATGGAGCTCGTCGATGAAGTGACACCCGCAGCAGCGATCGCTGGTGCGACCAACGCTGTCGTCAAGCGTGAAGACGGCTCGCTCCTCGCGGACCAGTTCGACGGTGCCGGCTTCGTCCGTGCCCTCGCGCGCAAAGGCTTCGATCCCCGCGGCACACGAGTTCTGATCATCGGCACCGGCGGAGTGGGGTCCGCTATCGCCGCATCTCTGGCAGCCTCTCAGGTGGGCGAACTCAACCTCGTGAATCGCCGTCGTGCCTCTGCAGAGGAACTGTCTCGTCGTCTGGAAGCGCACTATCCCGATGTGAAGACCGGCCTCGGGCCGAATGACCCTCACGGCTTCGATCTCATCGTCAACGCGACCTCTCTCGGGGCGCAGGAAAATGATCCTCTGCCGATCGAGCTCCACGGCGTGGAGAGTACGACGTTCGTTGCGGACGTGGTCAATAAGCCCGGTCTCACTCCGTTGCTGGCGTCCGCCCGTGAGAGAGGGTGCACGATCCAGAGGGGCCGCGACATGCTGCGTGAAATGGTTCCGGCGTACCTTGCCTTCTTCGGGTATGGAGGTGCTACGGCCGAAGACTTCGGATGACGGCTCTGATGAAACGATTCGCCTGGTCCCGCTTTCGAGTGTCGGACACTTGCGCCAGGATCTGCACGGGAGCAACATGATTGACGCGGACCTCATTCAGCAGAAGCGGACGATTGGCGAAGTTCTGTGCAGCAGGATCGGCATATCGAAGGTCGCC
The DNA here is from genome assembly GCF_979258505.1 of Microbacterium sp. AC145. NCBI lineage: Bacteria > Bacillati > Actinomycetota > Actinomycetes > Micrococcales > Microbacteriaceae > Microbacterium > Microbacterium sp. AC145. The sequence continues at coordinate 2,220,199 of NZ_OZ409859.1, read as the reverse complement.
CAGATGAGATGACTGAATCTCCACGCTGCGAGACGGCCCGCTCCGCACCCGACGAGGGTGTGCGGCGGGCCGTCGCCGCCGTGTGGCGCATCGAGTCGGCGAAGATCATCGCGACGCTCACCCGGATGGTCGGCGACTTCGGCCTCGCTGAGGACCTCGCGCAAGAGGCGCTGCTGGATGCTCTGCGGCAGTGGCCCGTCGAGGGTGTGCCCCGAAACGGGGCGGCCTGGCTCACTGCGGTGGCCAAGCGCAAGGCGATCGACGGCTGGCGCCGCCGAGAGCGGCTGGACGACCGCATGGCACTGATCGCCCATGATCTGGAGCGCGAGCAGGTCGAGGCAGCGGATGCGCCGCCGTGGGACCCGGATGCCGTGGACGACGACGTGCTCAGGCTGATCTTCATCTCGTGCCATCCGGTGCTTTCGCGCGAGGCGCAGGTCGCCCTGACCCTCAGGGTCGTGGGCGGTCTGTCGAGCGAGGAGATCGCGCGGGCGTTCCTCGTGTCGACGGCGACCGTGCAGCAGCGCATCGTGCGCGCGAAGAAGACCCTCGCGGCGGCACAGGTGCCCTTCGAGATGCCGCCCCGTGACGAGCACACAGCGCGCCTGGGGGCGATCCTCGGTGTGCTGTACCTGATCTTCAACGAGGGGCATGCGGCCAGCAGCGGCCCCGACTGGATGCGTCCCGAGTTGAGTCTCGAGGCGATTCGCCTGACGCGTGTGCTGGTGGCGCTGATGCCACGCGAGCGCGACGTGCACAGCCTTCTCGCCCTCATGGAGCTCACCGCGGCGCGCTTTCCAGCCCGTGTGGATTCTCGCGGGGAGCCGGTGCTCCTCGCCGATCAGGACCGCCGGCGGTGGGATCGCAGTCGCATCGCGCGCGGCCGTGCCGCGCTCGCTGCGGCGGATGCTCGGGGTACGGGGCGTGGTCCGTACGGATTGCAGGCGGCCATCGCCGAGTGCCACGCGCTCGCGGCATCCGTCGACGACACCGACTGGGAACGGATCGTTCTGCTCTATGAGGCTCTGGGGCGGATCGCGCCGTCACCGGTCGTGGAACTGAACCGGGCGGCGGCCGTGGCGATGGCCACGGGCCCGGCATCCGCACTGCAGATCATCGACCGGCTGTCGGCATCCGGTGCTCTGGCCGGCTACCACCTGCTGCCGGCGACGCGCGCCGAGCTGCTGTCGCGTCTGGGGCGACACGAGGAGGCGCGGAGTGAGTTCGCGGTCGCCGCCGGGCTGGCCGGCAACGACCGGGAGCGCGCCCTGCTGCAAGCCAGAGCCGCAGAGCGCTGAGCGCCCTCGAACAGAGAAAACGCCCTCTCTCCGGCGATGCCGGGGAGAGGGCGTTTCCCGATTCTGCTGTGTGTCAGCTGCGGGCCTTGCTGCCGCGACCGACGATCAGACCGTAGATCAGCAGCACGACGATCGAGCCACCGATGGCGAGAAGCCAGCTGCTCAGTTCGAAGAAGCTGTCGACTCCGACGCCGAAGACCGCAGATCCGATCCAGCCGCCGAGAAGTGCTCCGACGACGCCGAGCAGCAGTGTGACGAGCCAGCCGCCACCCTGCTTGCCGGGAAGGATCAGCTTCGCGATCGCGCCTGCGATCAGGCCGAGAAGAAGGAATCCGAGAAAGCCCATGTTCAGCTCCTTTGTTTCGTGAGCCCCGGGGTGCCAGGGCTCGTAGAAACCACTCTGGCCTCCCAGCTGATTATCAGCCAACCCCTTGCGCTGAGCCCTCCACCTATGCCATTGGGAGCCCCCAGACGCACAGAGGCCCGCCTCCGAAGGGAGACGGGCCTCGTTGCGAAGCGGTTCGCGTCAGTTGTTGCCGCGAGCGATGGCGATGATCCGCAGGATCTCGACGTAGAGCCAGACGACCGTGACCATGATGCCGAAGGCGCCGAGCCAGCCGTACTTGCGGGGGGCGCCATTGCGCACGCCCTGCTGGATCTGGTCGAAGTCGAGCACCAGCGAGTACGCGGCCATGATGACCACGAGGACACCGATGATCAGGCCGAGCGGGATGCCGAGGATCTCGACCTTGCTGAGGAGGCCGAAGGCCGCGCCCTCGCCGAGCACGCCGGTCCACGTCAGGACGACGTTGAGCAGCGAGAAGACGAGGTAGCCGATCATGGCGATCATGAAGATCTTGGTGGCCTTCTTCGAGGCGCGGATCTTGCCGCTGGCGAAGAGGGCGAGCGTGACGCCGACCACGGAGACCGTGGCGAGTGTGGCCTGGAAGACGATTCCGGGGTAGAGCACCTCGAAGAACGCCGAGATGCCACCGATGAAGAGACCCTCGAAGGCGGCGTAGGCGAAGATCAGCGCGGGGCGCACCTTCTTGCGCGAGGTGAACGAGATGACCATCGCGAGCACGAAGCCGCCGAGTGCGCCGACGATCCACGGCAGCATGTTCGGCTGGAACTGGTCGTAGGGGTTCTGCGCGGGTGCGGCGACGCCGCCGAGCGTCACGAACCAGCCGACGGCCGCGGTGACGAGCAGGATGGCGAAGAGTCCGGCGGTCTTCCAGACCGTGTCTTCGACCGACATGCGGTCGGTCTCGATCGCGCCGGCGGGGGGAGCGGCGTACATGCCCTCCAGCTGCGCGTTCGCAGCGGCGTCCATCGTGCCGTGCTGGAACGAGGCGGACTGTGCACCCTGAGCGCCCTGCGGCGCACCCGGGTAGGTCGCGACGTTGCGCGGATCCTGCTGCTGGAACGCCGGATTGTTGAAGGCGAAGTTGCTCATGGTGGGCCTCACTCCAAAGGGGGTCGTAGGTCGCTTTCCTCCACGATACCCGGAAGGCCGTGCCACCTTGGTGTTCTACGCTGAGAGCGTGCCCAGGAAATCGCCTCTCGTGATCGGGCACCGCGGTGCGCCCGGTTACCGTCCGGAACACAGTCGCTCCTCGTACGAACTCGCCCTCGCGATGGGAGTGGATGCGGTCGAACCCGATGTCGTCGCCACGAAGGACGGCGTGCTCATCGTCCGCCACGAGAACGAGATCTCGGGCACGACCGATGTCGCCGAGCATCCGGAGTTCGCCGACCGCAAGACGACCAAGCGCGTCGACGGGCAGGCGCTCACCGGCTGGTTCACCGAGGACTTCACCTGGCGCGAGCTCACGACGCTGCGCAGTCGCGAGCGCCTCCCCGAAGTGCGGCTCTCGAGCGCGAGCTTCAGCGGGACTCAGGCGATCCTCCGACTCACCGACGTGCTCGACATCGTGCGAGATGCGTCGGCCGAGCACGGACGCGAGATCGGCGTCGTGCTCGAGATCAAGCACGCCACGTACTTCGCGAGCATCGGCCTCGACCTCGCGCCGCTGATCGAGCGCGATCTGCGTGCGGCGGGCTGGGCCTCCGGAGAGCTGCCGCTGATCGTCGAGTCGTTCGAATCGACCGTGCTCGCGCAGCTCAAGGATCGTGGAGTCGCGGCGTCCTACGTCTATCTGATCGAGACTTCCGGGCGGCCCTACGATCTGTTCGTCGCGCACGGGGCGAAGGCGCAGACGTACCCGCAGGCCGTCACTCCCCACGGCCTCGACAGCTGGGCAGGAGTCGTCGACGGCATCAGCGTCGACAAGCGGATGCTGCTCGCCAGGGGCAACACGATCGTCGCCGACGCCCACGCGCGTGGCCTGACCGTCTTCACCTGGACGTGCCGCCCGGAGAACCGGTTCCTGGCGGCGGAGTTCCGCGGCGCGGGCGGCAAGGGAGCCTACGGCGACTACGAGGCCGAGTGGGGAGTGATCGCCCGCACAGGGGTCGACGGGGTCTTCGTCGATCACCCCGACCTCGGAGTCGGCTTCTTCCGCGACTGATCCCGGTTCTCAGAGCGGGCCGAGCACCGACGGTACGGGCCGATCGAGGTGCAGCGCGCGCAGCGGCGTCAGGATCTCGCGCTCCTCGTAGCGGAAGTGCGACTCCATGATCGCCCCGACGCCGTCGAGGTGACGCTCGATCGTCTCGGCGTTCTCGCCGCTCTCGACGGCCGTTCGCAGCCCGCCGAGCAGGTGGGCGAGCATCGAATGATCCTGCATGAGTTTGTCGATCACATCGCCCAGTTCCGGATGCTCTTCGCGCAGCGCAGGGAAGAGCGCACGATCCTCGCTGAGGTGATGCCCGTCGAGGGCGGAGCAGAATCCGATGCAGAACAGGGCGAGGTCGGACGCCGCCTCGGGGGCGTCCGAGTCGTGGTCGAGCGCTGAGCGCGTCGCGTCGAGAGCCGCGCGGAGCCTGATGTGAGCGCGTCGGAGCTCCTCGTCCCAGGCGATCATGCGGTCGGCATCCATCGCGGCCAGTCTAGGGCTGGCCTGCGTGAGACGTCAGAGGGTGCGGTCGAAGGCACCCTTGCGCGACACGATCTCTTTGCCGAGGGGCATCAGCGAGACCGGAACCATCTTGAAGTCGGCGATGCCCATCGGGATCCCGATGATCGTGACACAGAGCAGAAGGCCCGAGACGATGTGGCCGATCGCCAGCCACCAGCCCGCGAGGATCACCCAGAGGACATTGCCGAGGAACGATCCGACGCCCGACGTCGGCTTGCTGACGATCTCGCGACCGAACGGCCAGATCGCGTAGCGCGCGATGCGGAACGAGGCGATGGCCCACGGGATCGTCACGATCGGGATGCACAGCACGATGCCCGCGAGCATGTAGCCGAGGAAGAGTCCGAAGCCGGCGAAGATCAGCCAGATGATGTTGAGGATGGTGCGCACGATTCGAGTGTCGCACCGACGCCTGAGCATCCGCCTTCTCCGGCGCCGGGCGAATGGCCACCGGCCGTTCACCGTCCGTGCACCTGCGAGTCGTCGCCGGGCCATGCGGTGTCGGTGATGTGGGGTGACACCCGTCTGATTCCCTCAGGAGCCCCATGTCCCGCCTGCACTCCGCGGCTGCGGTCACGACGGTCTGCGCACTCAGCGCTGCCGCCCTGCTCGCTGTTCCGCTCGCCGCCACCGGTGCCGAATCCGGCATCCGCATCAACGAAGTCGAGTCCAGCGGGGGAGTGCCCGGCGACTGGATCGAGTTCGTCAACACCGCGGCTGTCGCCGTCGATCTGAGCGGCTTCGTCGTCAAGGACAACGGTGAGGACGAGTCGTACACGTTCCCGGCGGGGTCGGTCATCGAGCCGGGCGCCTACCTCGTGCTCGACGAGGCGAGTGACTTCGCGTTCGGGCTCGGAAAAGACGACCAGGTGCGCCTGTTCGACGCGAGCGCGGTGCTCGTCGACGAGACGTCGTGGGCGGCTCACGCCACGAAGACCTGGGGCGCGCGTGAGGTCGAGGGCATCGTGGAGTGGGCGGACACGTCCGAGCCCACGAAGGGCGCGGCCAACGTCTTCGCCGCAGACAACCCCGTCGCTGGCTCGATCGTGATCAACGAGGTCGACTCGCAGCCGGCGGACTGGGTCGAGTTCTTCAACGCGGGCGATGTTCCTCTCGACATCTCGGGCTACGAGATCCGCGACAACTCCGACGACCACCGGTGGCAGTTCCTGCCCGGGACCGCGATCGCCGCGGGCGAGTTCCTCGTCGTCGATGAGGCATCCATCGGACTCGTCGACGGCGTGACGACCGCATTCCGTGATCCGATCGGCATCGGCAGCGCCGACCGCATCCGGCTCTTCGACGCATCGGGTGTGATGATCGACGACACGCTCGCGTGGAACGGCCACGCCGCGATCGACGGAGACGTCATCGCCGCGACTCTGGCGCGTTGCCCTGATGGTGTGGGGGCCTTCGTGCTCGCGCACTCGACGCCCGGCGAGACGAACTCGTGCGTGATGCCCGATGTCGTGATCAACGAGATCGAGTCGAACGCCGACGCGACCGACTGGGTCGAGGTCGTGAACACGGGCAGTACCCCCGTCGATCTCTCCGGGTGGACCGTGATGGACGGCGATCCGGTCGCCCACGCTGCCGAGACCACGCCGCTGCCCGCCGGAACGGTGCTCGAGCCCGGCGCATACCGCGTCTTCGATCAGCCGACGGACTTCGTGTTCGGGCTGGGCAACGGAGACACTGTGACGCTGCGGGACGCGAACCTCAACGTCGTCGACGAGCACGTCTACTCGGCGCATGCGGCCGGCGTGCTCGCCCGCTGCGCGGACGGGAGCGGCGACTTCGTCGACATCGCGGTCGCGACCAAGGGCCTGCGCAACGCATGCGGCAACCCCGTGCGCATCAACGAGGTCGAGTCCGACGGCGGATCGCCCGGTGACTGGATCGAACTCGTCAACCCGACAGCATCCGTGCTCGACGTCTCGGGCATCGTCGTGAAGGACGATGACGACACGCACGCGTACACGATCCCTGAATCCACCACGATTCCCGTCGGAGGATACCTGGTGATCGAGGGAGCCGATCTGGGCTTCGGCCTGGGCGACGGTGACTCCGTGCGTCTGTTCGACGGCGACCTGCTCGTCGACTCCACGACGTGGGGCGCGGGGCACGCGGCGACCACATGGGGGCGCTGCCCCGACGTGACGGGAACCTTCGCGGTGACCGCGGAGAGCACCAAGGGTGGGACGAACATCTGCGAGGGCGAGCTCGTCGTATCGCCGTGGCCGGGCTCGCAGGACGTGCGGGTGCTCGACAGCGCGCCGACCTTCCTCGAGGACAGCTCGGGGCTCGACGTGCAGGAGACCTCGGACGGCGCATTCCTGTGGGCCGTCGACAACGGCGAGGGACGCATCTGGAAGCTCGAGGTCCACGCCGACGGCTCGATCACTCAGATCTCCGGCTGGGAAGCAGGCAAGCGCGTCCGGTTCCAGAAGGATGCCGAGAACCCTGGCGCTGCCGGCCCCGACACCGAGGGAATCACCGTGGACGCTGAGGGCCGGGTCTACGTCGCCTCGGAGCGCGACAACAGTACGAAGGGGGTCAATCAGAACACGATCCTCATGGTGGACCCGGAAGAGTCGACCGGCGACCTCGTCGCGCAGCAGGAGTGGGACCTCACCACTCTGCTGCCCTCCGTCGGGGCGAACCTCGGCATGGAGGCCGTGCAGTGGGTGCCGGACACGGCGCTCGACGGCGAGCTCTTCGACGTCAACACCGGCGCGGCGTACGACTCGAACGACTATGCCGGTCACGGCGACGGCCTGTTCTTCGTGGCTGTGGAGGACAACGGGCACGTCTACGCGTTCGCCCTCGCCGCGGATGGCTCAGCGACACTGGTCTCGGAGATCGCGCCGGGACTCGCGGGAGTGATGGCGCTCGATTACGACAGCGTGCTCGGCGTTCTGTGGGCGGTCTGCGACGACGGATGCCACGGGCAGTCGGCACAGATCGCACTGAACGGCACCGACAAGCCCGGCATCGCGCACTTCGCGCGACCCACGTCGATGCCCGACATCAACAATGAGGGCTTCGCGACAGCTCCGGCCTCGCTCGCGGTGGACGGTCAGCGTCCGGTCTGGTGGTTCGCCGACGGGTTCGCTTCGGAGGCGCTGCGCACGGGCATGATCCCGGTGGCGGATTCCGAGAACCCTGGTGGGGAGAACCCTGGTGGGGAGAACCCTGGTGGGGAGAACCCTGGTGGGGAGAACCCTGGTGGGGAAAACCCTGGAACGGAGAACCCTGGAACGGAGAACCCTGGTGGGGAGAACCCCGGCACGGAGAATCCCGGCGGGGAGAACCCTGGTGGGGAAAACCCTGGAACGGAGAATCCTGGTGGGGAAGACCCTGGAACGGAGAATCCTGGTGAGGAGAACCCTGGTGGGGAGAACCCCGGCACGGAGAATCCCGGCGGGGAGAACCCTGGTGGGGAAAACCCTGGAACGGAGAACCCCGGCGCCGAGAACCCCGGCGAGGCCATCGCTCCGCTGCCGGGCTCGGCACTGACGGATGACAACCGCAACGGCGTCACGGTGAATCCCTCCGTGGCTGGGCGTGGTGACCGCGTGACCGTCAGCACGGGCACGGACCAGGCAGGAGAGCAGCTCGCGGTCTGGATGTACTCGGAGCCCGTGTCGCTCGGCACGAGCATGGCCTCGGTCACAGGCTCCGTGGCGGTCACGATCCCGGCGGACGCGCCGCTCGGTGCGCACCGCATCGCGGCATACGCCGCCGACGGTTCGCTGGTCGGCTGGGCCGACATCACCATCGAGGAGCCGCGCGGTCTTGCGGCGACAGGGACGGAGGCGCCCGTCGTGGCGGTCGTCGCCGCGATCATGATGCTGATCGCCGGCGGTCTCATCGCGGGGCGGAGGCGGCGAACGCTCTGATCGATCGGTCAATGCAGTGGAGGGGTGCGCGGGAGGCCGCGCACCCCTCCACTGCATCCACTCAGGTCTTCTGCGGTCGCTTCGCCTTCGGCGTTCGCTCAGAGGCCGAGCACGGCGCGCGCGCCGTCGGCATCCGCCTTGCGGTACTCGTCGGCGAGCCTCGCGGTCCGCTCGGCCGACAGCCGCATCGTGCCTGCGTGCAGGCGCCACCGGGAGTCGAGTGCCGACGAGCGCCGGGTGAACGCGTTCTGAGCCTCACCCTCCCAACGGCTGCGCAGGTCCTGCCCGGTAGCCGCGAGAGAGTCGAGGGACTCCACGATCGATGCGGCGGAGGCAGCCGCGCTCGCGGCGGTCTCGGCGAGTCGATCGGGGTCGACCTTGAGATCCATGCTCAGTTCTCCAGGCCGGGGGAGGGGTAGCCGCGTCGAGCATCCGACTTCAGACTCGTCGCGATGTCGGATTCGGGGCCGAAGAGCTCGGCGCTGCGAGCGGCGAGAGCCGACATCGCGTTGTGCTGCGCCTGAGCGATCGTCTCGAGTGTCACCTGGGCGAGGGCCTGCAGCGTGAGCGCTTCGGCCGAAGCCCCGAACTCCAACCCCGCGAGCTTTCCGCCGACCTTCGCGCGCACGGTGACCTCGCCGCGAGGGCTCTGCGCGGACTCGACGAGGGTCTCGACATCCGTCGCGAGAGCCTGTGCGCGCGCCTGGTTCTGCTGGGCCTGGCGGTTGATGTCGTCGAGCTGCCTCCGCGCTGCGGCGAATCCCTCGTCGATACCGAATGTGCTGTCGTCCATGTGGTCCTCCCTCATTCCTGAACGGTCACGCCGGTGGGGGCCACGGGCACATCGCCCGGCCATGGACCGAGCCGCTCGAGGTTGCGCACGCCCTGGTCCTTGCTCTCAGCGAGGTCGATGGCCGCCGTGCTGTACGCCCTCGGCGACGATACGGATTCGCGTGCCCAGCCGGCCTGTGCCGCAGCGGCCCCCACATCGAAGCCCTCGCTCGACGAGACCCGCACCCTGATGTCGATTCGCGCATTGGGCATGTAGCCCTCGCGCACCGACCAGACCGACGCCATCACGAAGTCGACCAGCGCGGCACCGTCGGCGATCGCGTAGCCGGGTTCGACCTCGAGCCCGATCGCGTACCCGGTGTTGCCCTTGATGTTCGGTTTCTGCCCGCCGGCGATGTCGGCGACCACGATGCCGGGGAGGGCCTCCAGCGACTCGCGCATCTCCGACAACGTCTGACCGCCCGACGGCGCGTCGTGCGGGATGTCGCTCTGCGAGCCCCCGGCTCCGATCCCGCACCCTGCGAGGGCGAGCACGCTCACGGCGAGGGCGGAGACGGCGAGCGAGCGTCTAGCGGCCATAGTTCATCATGTCCTCGAGTCGGTACTGCATGTCGGCCCAGATGCTCACGTCGGAGATGCCCGCATACGCCGGGTTGGTGTTGCCGGGGAAGCCCAATGTCTCGAGGATCGTCGAGTCGTACGCGCCGGTGACCTCGAAGACTCCGCGTCCGTCGACATTGCGCAGGCGGAAGGCGACTTCGCCGGGATGCTCCGGATGCCCCGGCTGAGCGGCGATCACGAAGCCGTCGTCAGTGATCTGCTGCACGATGATGTCTCCCGCGGTGACTCCGGGGATGCCCATCCCGAAGAGGGAGGTCTGGATGGTCTGGTCCTCTTCGGTGAGCTGCATGTTGAGCTGCGAGTTGTCGCCCTCGCGGGAGGGGAGGAAGACGTGACCGAACTCCTGCCTCAGCATCTCGTTCAGCTGCTCTGTGGTCATGTCTGTGGTGCCGAGGTCGAACTGATGGGAGTAGCCCAGTTCGTAGTCGCCGCGGATCTCGTGATCCGAACCCGGATACGGCGTGGGCCCGGGGTTGTAGGTGTCTCCCAGCTCGCCGGGCGGGATCAGCCCGGGGAGTCCGCCGAAGGGCCCCAGGAGCGTGCCGGGAGGGAACTGCTCGAGGAGCGCGCCGAGAAGGTCCTCGAGTTTCTGGTGGAAGGGGATGATCGCCCGGTAGAGGTCGGTGGCGAGCCGCAGCATCTCGCGAAGCGCCTGCAGTGCGCGGTCGATGTTCGAGGTCGCCTCGGACACGACCTGCGCGCAGTTGTCGGCGAAGTCCTGGATGACCTGCGCCTTCTTGTCGAGCTCCCACGGCCAGCTCCCGAACAGGAGGTCTTTGATGCCGCCGCCGACGGTCGAGAGCAGTTCGAACCCGGCGCACACGAGCGAGCGCATGATCTCGACGGCTCGCACGCACAGCTGGAGCGCCTGGCTCATCACCTTCGACCAGTCGGCGATCGAATGGGTCGCCGCGGAGAGCACATTCAGCGCGCCCTCGATGACGACGGCCGTCAGGCCCTGCACCTGCCCGCCGATCTGGGTCACCGCGCGCTGGTAGAGCTCTGAGGTCGACTGCACGTCTCCGGCATATGTCTCCCACGCGTGGGATGCCTGGTACAGACCGGCGGGGTCACCCGTCACCTGCTCGAGCAGCTGCTCGAGCGGCTGGACGAACCGCATGATCTCCGACGCGAAGCCGCTCAGCCCACCGCCGCAGTCGTCGCCGCCGGCGCCGGCCGGAGGGAGCTGACTGCTCCAGCTGCCGGACCCCAGGGCGGAGGCTGCGCTGTCTGCCTCGGGCAGCACTGCGATGCTCACCGTCAGATCTCCGACGCGATGCGGTCGAGATCTGCGCGCCCGGTGTCGTCCACCGTCGTGAAGCCCTCTTCGGCCTTCTGCACACCGTCTGCCGTGCGCTGCGAGACGGTGCCGACGAACCCGGCTGCGCCTTCGACCAGTCCGCCGATCGAGTTGAGGACCGGAGGGATGAAGGCCCCGATCGGGCCGAACGCCATGCTCGGCACGGCGGAAGAGATGCTGTTGCGCGACGCGGCGAGCTTCGCCGCCGCCTCGGTCAGTGCGGCGCGAGCCGCCTCATATGCGTCGCTGTGGACTTCGATCGCAGCCATCAGGTCGAGCTCCCCCTCGAATCAACCGTCTCTCCGCAGAGCTGCGGGCCGACGTGCTTCGTCAACGATAGGTCGGCGACGGCGGTGAGCCAAGTCTGCGATCCCGCCGGCGACCCCACACCGCGATGTCGGCGCCTCAGCCTAGACTCATAGGGCCATGTCAGAAGCCCCCCTCATCGTGCCCGGAACCGTCGGCCCTCGCTCCGCCGGTGCACCGGATCAGGACGACCTCCTCGCCGGTCTCAATCCGCAGCAGCTCGAAGCCGTCACCTACCGCGGCCCGGCGTTGCTCATCGTCGCCGGCGCCGGTTCGGGCAAGACGAGCGTGCTCACACGCCGCATCGCGTCGCTGCTGCGCGCACGAGAGGCATGGCCCAGCCAGATCCTCGCCATCACCTTCACGAACAAGGCGGCGGGCGAGATGAGGGAGCGCGTCGAAGCGATCATCGGCGATGCCGCCAGAGGCATGTGGATCTCGACGTTCCACTCTGCGTGCGTGCGCATCCTCCGGCGCGAGGCCGAGCAGTTCGGATTCACGAAGTCGTTCACGATCTACGACTCGGGCGACTCACGGGCCCTCATCAAGAGGCTCGTCAAAGAGCATGAGGCCGACGCCTACGGTCTGACGCCGGGGGCCGTGCAGTCTCGTATCTCGAAGCTCAAGAACGAGCTCTCGGATGCCGAAGGATATGCGCGCCAGGCCAACATGTCGGATCCCGCCGAGCGCATCTTCGTCGAGCTCTTCGCCGACTACCAGCGTCAGCTGCAGAAGGCCAATGCCTTCGACTTCGACGATCTGATCGGTCAGACGGTCTATCTGTTCCGGGCGTTCCCTCAGGTCGCCGACACCTACCGTCGGCGCTTCCGCCACATCCTCGTCGACGAGTACCAGGACACCAACCACGCGCAGTATGCGCTCATCCACGAACTGACGCGACCCGTCTCCGGAGATGCTCCCGACCCCTACGCGTCGAACGGCATGATGATCTTCGAGCCCGACCCCTCGGCAGGCTCAGAGGCCCAGGTGGGTGGAGCGTCGCTGACTGTCGTCGGTGACTCCGACCAGTCGATCTACGCCTTCCGCGGCGCCGACATCCGCAACATCAGCGAGTTCGAGCGAGACTTCCCCGGGGCTCGGGTGGTGCTGCTCGAGCAGAACTATCGTTCGACGCAGAACATCCTGTCCGCAGCGAACTCCGTGATCGGCAACAACTTCGATCGCAAGGACAAGAAGCTCTGGAGCGACAAGGGCGACGGCGACAAGATCATCGGCTTCACGGGCTACTCGCAGCACGATGAGGCGCAGTTCGTCGCGGACGAGGTCGAATCGCTGCGCCGCGCCGGCTTCCCGTACTCCGAGATGGCCGTGTTCTATCGCACGAACTCGCAGTCGCGAGCACTCGAGGAGATCTTCATCCGCTCGGCCGTGCCCTACAAGATCATGGGCGGCACCAAGTTCTACGAGCGGGCCGAGATCAAAGACGCGCTGGCCTATCTGGTCGCGGTCGCCAACCCGGCCGATGAGATGGCCGTGCGCCGAATCCTGAACAAGCCTCGGCGCGGCATCGGCGATGTCAGCGAGACCGCGATCGCGAGATTCGCCGAAGAGCACGGCATCACCTTCCGTCAGGCGCTCTCGGTGTCCGATCAGCTCGGATTCGGGCCGAAGATCCAAGGCGCGATCGCACACCTCGATGCCGTGCTCGCGGAGGCGACCGAGATCATGCTCCCGGCATCGGGAGAGCTGCCGGCGCCCACCACCGTGGCCGACGGACTCAGTGTGCTGCTCTCGAAGAGCGGCTACCTCGACGCGCTGCGCGCGAGCCGCGATCCTCAGGACGAGGCTCGGGTCGAGAACCTCGACGAGTTCGTCGCCGTCGCGCGGGACTTCGCGCGGAACAACCCCGAAGGCACCATCGTCGACTTCCTCACCGAGGTGGCGCTCGTCTCCGACGCCGATGACCTCGATGACGAGTCGGGGTCCGTGTCGCTCATGACGATGCACACCGCCAAGGGCCTCGAGTACGACGCGGTCTTCGTGACAGGCGTCGAAGAGGATCTGATCCCGCACCGCATCTCGGCCGGTGAGCCGGGAGGTCCGCAGGAAGAGCGTCGTCTGTTCTACGTCGGCATCACCCGCGCCCGCAAGCGTCTGCACCTCTCGCTCGCCATGACCAGGGCTCAGTTCGGCGAGGTCTCGGTGGCCATGCCGAGCCGCTTCCTGCAGGAGATCCCCGCCGGTCTCATCGACTGGCGCCAGTCGCCCGGAGACGTGAACTCGCGAGGCGGTGCCCAGTCCCGTGCCCTGAACGCGCGGCGTCCGGGCGGATTCGGGGGATCGGGATCCGGTGACAGATTCGGAGTCAAGCAGCTTCCGGGCCGGGACTCTCTCAAGCCGCTGTCGACCGCGATGGACAAGTTCCCCAACCGCGTCACGGCGAAGATGCGCGACAACGGCGACCTCGAACTGGCCGTCGGAGACCGCATCCGCCACTCGGACTTCGGTGAGGGGCGTGTCGATGCGGTCACCGGAGAGGGTGCGAAGCGCATCGCCCATGTGCGGTTCGACTCGGCCGGACAGAAGAAGCTGCTGATCAAGGTCGCTCCCATCGAGAAGATCTAGAGGTTTCGAGGGTTAGGCTGATCCATATGGCCCTGTTCTCCCGCCGCAAGAAGTCCGCTGACGACGCCGTCACCGATCCGACTGAGAACGAGAACGTCGAATCGAACGACGAATCCGCTCCGGCCGCAGCGACGGAGCCCGCGAACGAGGGGGCCCCCGCCGACGCGGCCCCCACGATCGGCATCTCCGTTCAGGCATTCCGGGGCGTGGGAGCACAGGCTGGTCCCGAGGTGTCGCTCACAGATCCTGAGCCTGCAGCGGCGAACCAGACCGCGCCCGCCGCGGCGGCCACCGGCCCGGCAGCTGTTCCCGCAGGACCTGCCGCTCCCGCCGCGCAGCCCTCCGGTGAGCGACGACTTCCGCTCGCTGCCGCGACACCGCCGGAGCCGACCGAGACGGTCCCCGGCATGAAGGACAACGTCCTGCTGCGCGAAGCCCTGACCGAGATCGAGAAGGGCGCGACCAACGAGCAGCTCCTCGGCGTTCTCCGTCAGGCCCTCCAGGGCCACCTGTACATCCGCGTGAACGGTGATGCGCGCGCTCAGATCAGTGAGGGCAAGCCGCTGTCGGTGGCCGTCGTGCGTGATGGTGAGCGCCAGTTCATGCTGGGGTTCAGCTCGGCTGCCGCCGTGCGCGACTCCGTGCAGCTCGAGAAGGACCCGACGGCGACGTCGGCCGTCGCGCAGCCGGTGACCTCGGTGTTCCAGCAGGTCGTGGCCGGCGAGTTCGCCGGTCTCATCGTCGACAACGCGTCGGCGCCGCACCGTGTCGTCTTCCCGACCGAGCTGTTGCAGAAGACACTCGAGCAAGCCGACCCCGATATGACGGCGAAGTCGATCATCGCGACCCCTCCTCAGCAGGACTCGGCGGTCAAGCTCGGCGAGGCGCTCGCAGCGAAGCGCATGTGGGTCGCGGTGAACGACGGTGCGGGCTCGGGGCAGGTCGGCATCGCCGAGGCCCAGACTCCCGACGGCAAGCGATTCCTGCAGCTCTTCTCGCATCCCCTCGAGGTCATCGCCCTCGGTCGTGGCGATCGTCCGCTGCCTTTCGAGCCGCTCCAACTCGCGAAGCTGCTGTCGACCCACTCCGAGATGGCCGGTGTGATCGTGGATCCCGCGGGACCCACGATGGTCGTCGAGCGCGATTCGCTCAGCGCCGTGCTGATCCTCGCGATCGATCTCGACGACTGACCGCTGGCCGCTGACCGGGGTTCCGTCGGTCAGATGCGCGCCCTAAGGTCGGAGCATGGCATCCGAGCGCGTCACGCTGACCGTCGTCGATCCCGACGCTGAGCGCGAGGTCGTGCTCTCGAGTCCTGGCAAGGTGATCTGGCCAGACGTCGGCATCACCAAGGCCGAGCTCGCCGAGTACTTCCAAGTGGTGAGCGCGCCGTTCCTCGAGGCGAACGGCGACCGTCCGGTGTCGCTCGAGAGGTTTCGCGACGGGGTCGGCTCGGCCTCCGGCAAGAAACCCGAGGGGTTCTTCTCGAAGAACCCGCCGAAGGGCACTCCCGATTACGTCGACGCGGTGACGGTCACCTACAACAGTGGGCGTCGGCATCCGCAGATCGTTCTCACCCGACCGAGTGCGATCGTGTGGGCGGCGCAGATGAACACGATCGTGTTCCATCCGTGGGCATCGCTCGCCTCGGAGCCGGACAACCCGATCGAGCTGCGCATCGACCTCGATCCGCAGCCGGGAACGGGCTTCGATGACGCCGTGTCTGCGGCCCTGGCGCTCCGTGAGGTGCTGCGCGAGGTCGGACTCACGGCGTTCGTCAAGACGAGCGGCAATCGGGGGCTGCACGTCTTCGCCCCGATCGAGCCGGAGCACGAGTTCCTCGACGTCCGTCACGCCGTGATCGCGGCTGGGCGCGAGCTCGAGCGGCGAATGCCCGAGCAGGTCACCATGAGCTGGTGGAAGGAAGAACGGGGAGAGCGCGTCTTCATCGACTTCAACCAGGCGAACAGGGATCGAACCATGGCGGGCGCATACAGCCCGCGGGCGCTTCCCGGCGCCTCCGTCTCGACCCCGGTGCACTGGGATGAGCTCGAGGGCCTCGATCCTGCGCGTTTCACCGTGCGCAGCATCCCGAAGCGCCTCGAAGAGGTCGGCGATCCGTGGGCGGGCATGCAGAGGGCGCCGGGGCGGATCGACACTCTGCTCGCATGGTGGGAGCGCGACAGAGCAGCCGGGCTCGGGGAGCTGTCGTTCCCGCCGGAGTTTCCGAAGATGCCGGGTGAGCCGCCGCGTGTGCAGCCCAGCAAGAAGGTGGCGGCGCACTGGGATGAGAACGGCGACCCGGCCGACGAGTGAGCGTCAGCCGATGACATCGGCGAGGTCGTACCCCGCCACGGTGTCGAGCTGGTCGTACGTGCACGACCGCGCGTCGCGATCAGGGCGCCAGCGCTCGAACTGCACGGTGTGTCGAAAACGTGCCCCCTCGAGCTGGTCATAGCGCACCTCGAGCACGAGCTCGGGACGCAGCCGCACGAACGACACGTCCTTCGCGCCGCTGAATCGTGAGCGCTCACCGGCGGCGGTGAGTGCTTCGCCGTCGTCGTCGCGTGCGACCAGCGGTGCGAGCTCGTCGACGAGCTCTGCGCGCCGCTTGTCGCTCCAGGCGGCGACGCCACCGACCTGACGCAGGTTCCCGTCTGCGTCGTAGAGGCCCACCAGCAGCGAGCCGACCCCCGAACCCGACTTGTGGATCCGGTAGCCGAGGGCGACGACGTCGGCGGTGCGCGCGTGCTTGATCTTCACGAGGGTGCGCTTGCCCGGGGCGTACGGCTGGTCGAGCGGCTTCGCGACGACACCGTCGAGGCCTGCGCCTTCGAACTCGGCCAGCCAGCGCACAGCTGCGTCGCGGTCGCGTGTCGTACGGGTGATGTGCAGCGGATGCTCGACATCGACCATCAGCGACTCGAGGCGTTCGCGTCGTTCAGCGAACGGAGCGCCCAGCAGATCGTCGTCGCCGAGGGCGAGCAGGTCGAAGGCGATGAACATCGCCGGGGTCTCGGCGGCGAGCTTCGTCACCCGCGATGCCGCGGGGTGGATGCGCTGGCTCAGCGCCTCCCAGTCCAGTCGCTGGGCGCCGTCGGGGCCGGTCGCGACCACGATCTCGCCGTCGAGCAGGCAGGGCCCCGGCAGCACCCGGGGGATCGCCTCGACGAGCTCGGGGAAGTAGCGGGTCAGGGGCTTCGCCCCGCGTGATCCGATCTCGACCGTCTCGCCGTCCCAGGAGATCAGTCCGCGGAATCCGTCCCACTTCGGCTCGAACAGCAGTCCGCCCGTCGTTTTGGCGGGGTCGGGTACGGATGCTGCCGCCTTCGCCAGCATCGGGGACGGGATCTCATAGCGCATGCGTCCATCCTGGCGGTGGTGGCGCCGCGACAGAAGGGGGTGTCGCTCGCGAACGCGTGTCAGCCGAACAGGTCGTCGAGGGTCACCCGGGTGCCTGCATCCTTCAGAGCGGTGCGGGCGGCGTGCCAACCGGCCATGCCGTTGACGCCGGGGCCGGGCGGGGTCGACGCCGAGGCGAGATAGACACCGCGCATCGGTGTGCGCCATGGAGCGGTGCTCAGCACGGGGCGGCGGATGGCCTGAGGGATCGTGAACGCACCGCCCAGGATGTCGCCGCCGATCTCCGACGGATTGATCGCCTCGCGAGACGACGCGGGCACCGAGTGATGCGCCAGGATCAGATCGCGGAATCCGGGGGCGAAGCGCTCGACCTGACGGGTGATCAGCTCGGTGGCGTCGAAGTCCGACCCGTGCGGCACGTGGATGTACGCCCACAGCACCGCCTTGCCGTCGGGCGCGCGGGTGGGATCGAAGATCGAAGGCTGCACCGTGAGCGCGTACGGCCGATCGCTGATCCGGCCACGAGCGACGGCGTTCTCGCTCTCCCAGACCTCCGCTCTGGTGCCCCCGATGTGCACGGTGGGGGCGAGAGCGACCTCCGCGTTGTCCCAGGGGATCGGTCCGTCGAGCGCGAAGTCGACCTTCGCGGCGCCTGGTCCGTAGCGGAAGTGCCGGATAGCTCTCGCATAGCGCGCCGGGATGTCGGGGTGGGTGAGCAGCAGTCTCGGCGATGTGTCGAGCAGCAGTAGGTCGCCTCGGTCGGGGTCCCCCCAGTCCAATGTCCGGAGATCCTCGATGTGCCTGCCCGGCTCGACCGCTCCGCCGTGCGTCTCGAGGTCCGCCACGAGGCTGTCCGCGATGCGCTGTGCGCCACCGCGCGGGTACATCCAGCCGTCTGCGTGACCTTCGGCGGCGAGCAGGAGACCGGCTGCGGCGCCGGCGAGCGTGGGCAGCGGAGTCGGCGGATGCGCGAGAACACCCGCGATGAGAGCGGCTGCCTCTTCTGTGCGGAAGGTGCGGGCAGCCAGGGACGTGCCCTGGTCGAGCATCCGCAGGGCGAAGCGCAACGCGGTCAGGGGGTCCCGCGGCATCCGCAGCATCTGGTTGCCCGTGAAGTCGACGACCCCGTCGATGTGGGTGCTGAGCGGGCGCAGCAGTGCGAGCCACGCGCGCTCGTCGACGCCGAGGCTCGCGGCGGTGCGCTCGATGTCGCGCCAGGCCACTGCAGCCCTGCCTCCGTCGAGCGGGTGCGCGTACGAGATGTCCGGGTGAATCCACTCGACCCGCTCGGCGAGGCCGAACGCCTGGAAGAACGGAGACGTCAGAGACGATGGCAGCACCGCGGCGCAGACGTCGTGCACGAAACCCGGGAGCGTCGATGCGGTTGTCCGAAGACCTCCGCCGATGGTGTCGGCGGCCTCGAGCACACGCACCTCGTAGCCGGCGCGGGCGAGTGCCACGGCGGCCGCGAGGCCGTTCGGACCGGACCCGATGATCGTCGCGCGTGCCATGCGGCCAGTCTTCCACGTCTGAGCGTGAGATCCTTGAAGTGATGAACGAAGTCCAGGGCCCTACCCCCACAGGCAATTCCCGTCCGTACCGCACCCTCGCGGAGGCGCTCCGCGCGCACCGCATCGCCGTCGAGAACCACGAGTTCATCGCGGGGATCATGGATGCCGTCGGCATCTCCTCCTACATCGACCGCGGCCGCTACATCGAAGCGATCCGCCGTGGCGGGGGCACCGCCCTGCACATCGGGAAGACCTACACCAACGGCTTCGCCGAGGATGAGGTCGTGATGGTCGGCTCGACGCCGCTGCGGTTGCGTCCGAGCGAGGGGCGTGCGCCGTATTTCTACGTCACGCACCCGAGCGAGTTCCGCCCCATCGCGCCGGTGAAGGCGAAGCGCTCGACGACACCACGCGTCGCAGCGGCTCCGAGGGCGCAGCGCGCTCCGAAGCTCATCGAACGCGACTACGGCGTGTGCGACGTCTGCTTCATGGTGAAGACGCCCGCCGGCGGCTGCGGCTGCGACTGAGCCGCGCGAGCGGCATCGTGAGCGATTCGGGAGAGTCGCCCGCGGTCGTCCTCGGTCGAGGTCAGGCGAAGGCGCTCATCCCGGTGATGTCGCGTCCGAGCAGAAGAGCCTGCACGCTCTCGGTGCCCTCGTAGGTGTGGATCGCCTCGATGTCGGCCATGTGCTGCATCACGCCGTTCTCGAGCAGGATGCCGTTGCCGCCGAGCAGGTCGCGGGCGATCGACGCCACGCGCCGCGCCGCGCGCGTGTTGTGGAACTTCGCCAGTGACGCCTGCGTGGGGCGCAGCTCGCCCGCTGACTCGAGATCTGCGAGACGACGGCAGTAGAGCTGCATCGCGGTGAGGTCCTCGAGCATGTGGGTCAGGCGCTCCTGCACCATCTGGAACTTCGCCAGCGGCTTGCCGAACTGGATCCGCTCCTTCGAGTACGCGAGGGCGGCCTCGTAGCAGGCGGTGGCATGACCGAGCGCAGACCAGGCCACGCCTGAGCGGGTCGCGTAGAGCACGATCGAGGCGTCCTTGAAGCTCTTCGTCCCAGGGAGCACCGCGTCGAGCGGCACACGAACGTCGTCGAGCACGATGTGCGCCTGATGGATGGCGCGCAGCGAGGCCTTGCCGCGGATCGCGGTGCCGGTGTAGCCCGGGGTCTCCTGTTCGACGAGGAAGCAACGCACGGCACCGTGCTCGGGGGCCGTCTCGTCGTCGACGCGCGCCCACACGAAGGTGATGCCGCCGGATGCTCCGTTGCCGATCCACTTCTTCGTGCCGCGGATGACCCACTCATCGCCGTCGCGTCGGGCCACCGTCTCCAGTGAGACGGAGTCCGATCCGTGATCGGGCTCCGTGAGGGCGAACGAGCCGAACACCGAGCCGTCTGCGAGTGCGGTGAGCCAGGTCGCCTGCTGCTCATCCGAACCGAAGAGCGCGAGGGTGCGCAGCGCCAGCCCGCCCTGCACGGCGAGCACGGTGCCCAGCGACCCGTCGCCGCGAGAGATCTCCATGTTCACGAGGCCGGCGGCGAGGGGGAGAGTCGGGTGAGTGACGGATGCTCGATGCCGTCGACCACGAGATCCATCTCGCCCATGCGGCGGGCGGCGTCGAGAGGGTATTCGGCGCGGTCCCAGGCGTCCGCCATCTGCGGCCCGACCTCGTCGATGTACGCCTTCGCACGATCCCAGGCAGAGCGATCGGCGTCGGGGATGTCGGCGAAGACGGCGTAATAGTCGCTGTCCTGTCGCCCGGTGATGTCGTACGACGAGACGCGCTCGCCGGGGAAGGGGGAGGCTGCGGTGCTCATGGTGACTCCTTCGTGGCACTAGGTATCGTACTCCTCGATACTCAGTCCCACGACTCTGGAGTCGCGTGAGTGATCAGCCGATCTGCGAACGCAGCCGCCTCGTGACTTCAGCGATCGGCATCGATCGCGGGAAGACCGCGACGACGACGTCGTCGGGCGCTTCCGTCACCGCGTCGGACGGCACGCCGTAGCGTCGGCGCACGTCCGCGAGCGCGGTGTGCAGTGTCGAGAGCGGAACCTTCTTGGTGCCCCGCAGCAGCTGCCGGAGCACATGGTTGTGCACCGCGGTCACGAGCGCGGAGAAGCCGACGGCGTCGAGGGGATCGATGCCGGGAAGCGAACTGCGCAGGTAATCGTCGAAGAGTCGCTCGTACCGGAAGACGGTGATGATCTCGCGCTCGCGGAGCACCGGCACCTGACGCACGATCTGGTAGCGCCGACGGGCGAGCTCGGGATCGTGCGCGAAGTGGGCGAACACCGATTCGGATGCCGCGCACACCGCACCCCAGGGATCGTCGTGCCCCTCGGCGAGGAACGTCCGCAGCTGATCGAGCAGCACCTCGTGGTCGGCGAAGACGACGTCTTCCTTCCCGCCGAACTGGCGGAAGAACGTCGAGCGGGAGACACCGGCCGCCTTGGCGATCTGCTCGACGGAGGTCTGGTCGAAGCCCTGCGACGCGAAGAGCTCGAGCGCAGCGGCCACGACGCCGGTGCGCAGTTCTGCGGATTCGTGCATGGGATGAGCCTAGACGGCGGCAACGCCGACGTGTCGTCGGGTTTCGAGCGCACGTGAGGCGCTCGAACCTGCTCGCGAGCCATCCACAGCCGCCGGGAGCGTTCAGTTCGAGGTAGTAGGCTGGGCGACTGGTCGATGTCTCGACATCGAGAGAATTACCAGACAGCAGCCCAGTGAAGGAACCACAGTGGATCTGTACGAGTACCAGGCACGAGACGTTTTCGAGAAGTACGGAGTGCCGGTTCTCGCCGGCATCGTCGCCGACACCCCTGAGGAGGTGAAGGCAGCCGCTGAGAAGATCGGCGGCGTCGTCGTCGTCAAGGCCCAGGTGAAGACCGGTGGTCGCGGCAAGGCGGGTGGCGTCAAGGTCGCGAAGACCCCCGATGAGGCATACGAGGCCGCGAAGGCGATCCTCGGTCTCGACATCAAGGGCCACGTCGTCAAGCGCGTCATGGTCGCGCAGGGTGCGCGCATCGCCGAGGAGTTCTACTTCTCCGTGCTGCTCGACCGCGCCAACCGCTCCTACCTGAGCCTCTGCTCGGTCGAGGGCGGCATGGAGATCGAGGAGCTCGCGGTCGAGCGCCCCGAGGCTCTCGCACGCGTCGAGGTCAACCCGCTCACGGGTATCGACAAGGAGAAGGCCGTCGAGATCGCTCGCGCCGCCAACTTCCCCGAAGAACTCATCGAGAAGGTCTCCGACGTCTTCGTCAAGCTCTTCGACGTCTACAAGGGCGAAGACGCGACGCTGGTCGAGGTCAACCCGCTGGTCCGCACCGAAGAGGGCGACATCATCGCTCTCGACGGCAAGGTCACGCTCGACGACAACGCCTCTGAGATCCGTCACCCGGAGCACGAGGCGCTCGAAGACAAGGACGCAGCCGACCCCCTCGAGGCCAAGGCCAAGAAGAGTGGCCTGAACTACGTGAAGCTCGACGGCGAGGTCGGCATCATCGGCAACGGTGCAGGACTCGTCATGTCGACGCTCGACGTCGTCGCCTACGCCGGTGAGAACCACAACGGCGTCAAGCCCGCCAACTTCCTCGACATCGGCGGCGGCGCCTCGGCTGAGGTCATGGCCGCAGGCCTCGACGTCATCCTCGGCGACCCGCAGGTCAAGAGCGTGTTCGTGAACGTCTTCGGCGGCATCACGGCGTGCGACGCCGTCGCCAACGGAATCAAGGGCGCTCTCGAGACCCTCGGCAGCACGGCCTCCAAGCCGCTCGTCGTTCGTCTCGACGGCAACCGCGTCGACGAGGGTCGCGCGATCCTCGCCGAGTACGCGCACCCGCTCGTCACGCTCGCCAGCACCATGGACGAGGGCGCCGACAAGGCCGCCGAACTCGCCAACGCCTGATCGCAGAGAGACACAAGGACTAGAGAAATGTCGATCTACCTCAACAAGGACTCCAAGGTCATCGTCCAGGGCATCACCGGCGGCGAGGGCACCAAGCACACGGCACTCATGCTGAAGGCCGGCACCCAGGTCGTCGGTGGCGTGAACGCCCGCAAGGCCGGTACCACGGTCTCGCACACCGACAAGGACGGCAACGCCGTCGAGCTCCCCGTCTTCGCCTCGGTCGCCGAGGCCATGAAGGAGACCGGCGCAGACGTGTCGATCGCCTTCGTTCCGGGCGCGTTCACGAAGGACGCGATGATCGAGGCCATCGACGCCGAGATCCCGCTGCTCGTCGTCATCACCGAGGGCGTCCCCGTGGGCGACTCGGCCGAGGCGTGGGCCTACGCGCAGAGCAAGGGCAACACGACCCGCATCATCGGGCCGAACTGCCCCGGCATCATCACCCCCGGTGAGGCGCTCGTCGGCATCACGCCGGCGAACATCACCGGCAAGGGACCCATCGGCCTCGTGTCGAAGTCGGGCACCCTGACCTACCAGATGATGTTCGAGCTGCGCGACCTCGGCTTCTCGACCGCCATCGGCATCGGCGGCGACCCGGTCATCGGCACGACGCACATCGACGCGCTGGCCGCGTTCGAGGCAGACCCCGAGACCAAGGCGATCGTCATGATCGGTGAGATCGGCGGCGACGCCGAAGAGCGTGCGGCCGAGTACATCAAGGCCCACGTCACCAAGCCGGTCGTCGGCTACGTCGCCGGCTTCACTGCACCCGAGGGCAAGACCATGGGCCACGCCGGCGCCATCGTCTCGGGCTCTGCGGGCACCGCTCAGGCGAAGAAGGAGGCCCTCGAGGCCGCCGGAGTCAAGGTCGGCAAGACGCCGTCCGAGACCGCCGCCCTGATGCGTGCCGTGATCGAGGGGCTCTAGGCCGACCGGTTACTGAGCGAGGAGCGCAGCGACGAGTCGCTCTAAGCGCTACACTGTAAGAGAAGGCCCTGGACTCCACTCCGGGGCCTTCTCTGCGTCTGCATGCATGGCATGATCGGTACACGATTCGATCACGGAGCAGGAGGCTGGAATGACCTCGCCGTCTACGCCTGGTGACCCGGCACTCGGAGCTGCACCGCACACGACGCCGCCGGGGTGGTACGTGATCTCGCTCAAGCCCTCGATGATCCGCTGGTGGAACGGTCAGGCGTGGGGTGATGACGTCGTGGTCCGGGCGAGGGGCGGTGCGGACTGGCACCAGACCGGCACACGGATCGTCCGAAGAGGGCGCCTCATCACCACCGGCTTCTGGGCCATCTCCGTGCTCTGGGTGGCTCTGGTGATCGTGATGATGCTGAGTGGCGGTCACGGCGTCATCTGGACCCTGGCGCCACTGCCGTTCATCATCGGCAGCATCGTGCTGGAGCGGCAGCTCTCGAGACAACGCCGACTCCTCGCGGCGGACGCGCCACCACCCGTCGGCCTGAGCCCACTGCGGTGACTTCAGCGCGTCTCGGACTCATCTCGATGCAGCGAGTCGCTCCCAGATCGCCGCGACGTGGCGTGAGTCGGTGCCGCAGCATCCTCCGATGACCTGCACCGACGGCATCCGCTCGAGGAGCGCGGTCACGCGCTCGGCCAGTTCGACGGGGTCGCCGTCGTCGAGGATCTCGGACTCGTCGAGCTCTGCGTGCGAGAGGCGGGACGCATTGGGGCGGATGCCGACGATGCGCGGTGCGGTGTCGGCATCCAGAGCCCGTCCGAAGTGATCCGGGTGAGCGCAGTTGAGGAAGTAGCCGTCGGGCGGATCCGACGCATCCACCTCGGCGATCGTCGATGCGAGTGTGCGACCAGACGCGAGCAGTCCGTCGGTCTCGACGGTGAACGAGATCTCGACGTCCACGCCGGACGCACGCGCAGCGCGGACGACGCCGCGCGCTTCGGCAGCATCCGTGAGCGTGTAGGCCGCGATCGCATCCACGCCAGCGTCGGCGAGAGCGCGGACCTGATCACGGTGATAGCGACAGGCGTCGTCGGGTCCGGTGTCCGGGTCCCACGCTCCCGAACGGTAGCCGTCGCCCCGAGGACCGAGCATCCCCACGATCCGCACTGCAGCCAGACCGGACTCGGCCGCGATCTGCTGTAGCAGCCTCACCGCGTCGACGTTGATCCGGCGCAGCGCATCGGCGTCGTACCCGAGCCGAGCACCCCAGTCGGCACTGGCTCGCCAGGTGGGCGTCTCGAGGCGCAGCGCGGCGTGATGCATCCGGGCGATCTCGACATAGCCGAGGTAGTACTCCCTCAGTGTCCGGCGGCCATCGTCATCATCGAGCAGCACGAAAGCGGCGAAGTCGGGAAGATCGACGCCGTGGTGGAAGATCAGATCGGTCTCCAGGCCGCCGTCGGTGACGTGTCGGACGGGAACGGTGGACGCGGACATCGGTGCCTGCTCTCCTCGGGTGCTTCCGGTCTAGCACTGCGCGAAGGGCGGCGCCACGGGTCCCGCACACGACAGAGGGGCGGATGCATCTCGCATCCGCCCCTCTGTCGTTCTCGGCTCGGCTCAGGCGACGCCGAACAGTGCTTCGATCGGCCCGCGGGCGAAGAAGATCACGAAGCCGACACCCACCGCCCAGAGCAGCGGGTGGATGGTCTTGGCCCTGCCGGAGAAGGCGTTCACGACGATCCAGCTGATGAAGCCCGCACCGATGCCGTTAGCGATCGAGTAGGTCATCGGCATGACGGTCGCCGTGAGGAACACCGGCAGCAGCACACGGAAGTCGCTCAGGTCGATGTTCTTGATCTGGGCGAGCATGAGCGCTCCGACGAGCACGAGAGCGGCCGCTGCGACAGCTCCCGGCACGAGCGAAGTGAGCGGCGTGAAGAACATCGCGACGAGGAACATCGCACCCGTGATGACGGTGGCGAAACCGGTGCGTGCCCCCTCGCCGATGCCGGCGCCGGACTCGACGAACACGGTGGCGGACGACGACGAGGTGCCACCACCGGCGATCGCGCCGATGCCCTCGACGACCAGGGCGGACTTGATGCGGGGGAAGTCGCCCTTCTCGTCAGCCAGATCTGCTTCTTTCGCGAGGCCCGTCATGGTTCCCATGGCGTCGAAGAAGTTCGAGAACAGCAGGGTGAAGACGAACATCACGAGGGCGACGACGCTGACCTTCTGCAGGTCGAATCCGAAGTCGACCTGTCCGACGAGACTGAGGTCGGGAAGACCGACGATCGCACCGGTGAAGCCGAAGTCGAGACCGAACGGCCAGATCAGGTTGGCGATCGCACCGAGCACGGTGCCGCCGACCAGGGCGATGAGGATCGCCCCCTTCACGCGCAGTGCGGTGAGCACGCCGCCGAGCAGGAGCGTGATCACGAAGAGCAGGGTCGGGATCGATGCGACGGATCCGCCGATGCCGAGGTCGACCGGCGGGGATGCGTTGCCGGTCGCGGTGACGAAGCCGGCGTTCACGAAGCCGATGAAGGCGATGAACAGACCGATGCCGACGGTGATGGCGAGCTTGAGCTGCACGGGGACGGCATCGAAGATCATCTTCCGCAGGCCGGTCGCAGCGAGCAGGACGATGATGACACCGTTGATCATCACGAGCGCCATGGCTTCGGGCCAGGTCACCGTGCCGACGACCGAGAACGCGATGAAGGCGTTGATACCCAGGCCGGCCGCGAAGGCGAACGGCAGGCGGGTGATCAGGCCGAAGAGGATCGTCATGACACCGGCGGTCAGCGCGGTGGCGGCGGCGACGGCGGTGCCGGCGAGGGTGTTGCCGTCGACGTCGGGCGTCGACAGGATGATCGGGTTGAGGATCACGATGTAGGCCATCGTGACGAAGGTCACCAGACCCCCTCGGATCTCGGTGCCGATCGTGGATCCGCGCTTGCTGATCTCGAAGAAGCGGTCCAGGGCGTTCGTGGGTTCGGCCTTGGACGGTGTGGGGGACGGGGCAGTTGTCATCGGGAAACCTCCGCAGGAGACGATATCGTGTCGCCCACGTCGCGCGCGTCCCCAGGGGTCCCACGGGCTTCTCGTCGTAGTCTCGAATCGATATGCAACGCCTCCTCGTCGCGCTCCTCGCCGCCTTCGACGCCGCCATCGCCGCGGCCGTGGGACTCGTCGTCCTCCTGGCTCCGCTGACCCTCCTGTGGACGCTCGCCTTCGGTGCGACGGCCGACTGGGGTGCTCTGTGGCCGTTGGCCGGAACCCTATGGCAGTTCGGGCACGGTGCACCGCTGAGCGTCGAGATCTCCACCGAGGTGCTGCGTGCGACAGGCGTCGCCCCGGCCGCTGCCACGTTCACGCTCTCCGTCGCACCGCTCGCCTTCCTGATCTTCACCCTGCTCTTCGCCGCGCGCTCGGGCGCACGGGCGGCCCGTGCGGGCGCGTGGCTGCTCGGCACACTCGCGGGTACCGCCGCATTCGCCGCGATCGCGACGCTCGTCGCGCTGACGTCGCACCTCGAAGACGCACAGGTGCCGATCATGCCCGCGATCATCCTCCCGACCTCGGTCTACCTGGTGGGGGCGCTGTGCGGCTCGGTCAGGGCCATATGGGAGGACGGCGACGGGGGCCTCATCGACCGCGTGCACGACCTCTTCGACTCCTGGGGCGAGTGGGCGCCGGTGCCGGCGGCCGCGGTGCGCGGTGCGGCGTTCGCCGTGCTCGCCGTCACGGCGGTCTCGGCCGTCGCCCTCGCTGTCGCGACGATCGTGCGTGGCGGCGAGGTCGTCGCGCTCTTCCAGGCCGCGCGCGTGGACGCGCTCGGGGCGACGGTGATCACGCTCGGACATCTGGCGTACCTGCCGACGCTCCTGGTGTGGGCGGCATCGTGGCTCGCCGGGCCGGGGTTCGCCGTCGGAGTCGGGACCGCGGTCTCGCCGGCAGGCACTCAGCTGGGGGTGATTCCCGGCATTCCCGTGTTCGGTCTGCTCCCCGAGGGATCGTCGATCTGGATGCTGGTCGTCGTGATCGTCCCGATCGGAGCCGGAGCGTTCGCGGGCTGGGCGGTGCGCTCTCGTCTGGTGTGGGAGGGAACGCCTCTCGGCACGGCACAACGCGCGGTGATCGCACTCGGCATCGGCGCGCTCACCGCGGGCACGGCCGCCGTCGCGGCGTTGCTGGCAAGCGGTTCGCTCGGGCCGGGAAGGCTGGCGGAGGCCGGACCATCGGTGCTGCCGTTCGCCCTGGCGCTCGGAGGCGAAGTGCTTCTCGGGGCCGCCATCCTGCTGCTGTCACCACGCAACCGCGATGAGCTCGCGGAGGAGCGCACCGATCGCTGGATCGCCGAGATGTCGGCATCCGATCTCGTGGGAACGAGCGATCGAGAGACCGTGCCCGCACTGCCCGGCGACCCTGCGGCATCGGGGTACGGCACTGCCCCCTCCGCAGACGACACCGCACCCCTCGACGATCTCCCCGGATACGCGTCCGGGCGCCGCGACACCGAAGATCCGCGCGACTGACATGCGGGTCGGGGCATCTCTGAAGCCCCGGTAGACTGGGCGCGTGCTCACGGTCGCCGTTCTCATCTCGGGCACCGGCTCGAACCTTCGCGCCCTCCTCGAGGCCGCTCGTCACCCCGATTTTCCTGCGCGGGTGGTGGTCGTCGGTGCCGATCGCGAAGCCGACGGACTCGCTCATGCAGAGGAGTTCGGCATCCCGAGCTTCACGGTTCCGTGGCATGAGCACGAGTCCCGCGAGGCCTGGGGTCAGGAGCTGGGTCGACAGCTCGCCGTCTGGAACGCCGACCTCGTCGTGCTCAGCGGCCTGATGCGCCTTCTTCCCGCCGGACTCGTCGGAGACCTCTCGCCGCGTCTCATCAACACGCATCCCGCGTACCTGCCGGAGTTCCCCGGGGCCCACGGCGTGCGCGACGCGCTCGCCGCAGGTGTCTCCGAGACGGGTGCCAGCGTGATCGTCGTCGACGACGGCGTCGACACCGGACCGATCCTGGCGCAGGAGCGGGTGTCGGTCCTCGACGGCGACACCGAGCACACTCTGCACGAGCGCATCAAGCCTGTCGAACGCCGACTGCTCATCGACGTGGTGCGCCGCATCGCGACCGGCGAGCTGGCGCTGTCGGCAGCATCCTGACCACATTCACGCACGCCACCCTCGCACGAAGGAGCCCATCATGGCCGGCCCCCGCCACGACCACTCGCTGTACCGCGATCGCGACACCGTCCCGGTGCGCCGCGCACTCGTCTCGGTCAGCGACAAGACCGATCTGCTCGTGCTCGCCAAGTCGCTCTCCGAGGCGGGCGTGCAGATCGTCTCGACCGGTTCGACCGCGTCGACCATCCGCGAGGCCGGGTTCGAGGTGACCGACGTCGCCGCCGTCACCGGTGTCGCCGAGATGCTCGACGGCCGCGTGAAGACGCTGCACCCGAAGATCCACGGCGGTCTGCTCGCCGACCTTCGCCTCGAGGACCACGAGCGCCAGCTCGCCGACCTCGACATCGCTCCGTTCGAGCTGGTCGTCGTGAACCTCTACCCGTTCGTCGAGACGGTCGCCTCGGGAGCTGAGGGCGACGACGTCGTCGAGCAGATCGACATCGGCGGCCCCGCCATGGTGCGTGCCGCGGCCAAGAACCACGCGAACGTCGCGATCGTCGTGTCGCCGCAGTCGTACCCCGGCATCATCAGCGCGATCGAGAGCGGTGGCACCACGCTGACGCAGCGCCGTGAGCTCGCAGCACGCGCGTTCGCGCACACGGCCGCCTACGACACCGCGGTCGCAGCCTGGTTCGCCGAAGGCACGCTGGGTGACGGCGAGGATCTGCCCACGCACCTCACGATCCAGGCCGAGCGCCTCGCCACGCTGCGCTACGGCGAGAACTCGCACCAGCGCGGCGCGATCTACACCCGCGTCGGCGGTCACGGCATCGCCCAGGCGACGCAGCTGCAGGGCAAGGAGATGTCGTACAACAACTACGTCGATGCGGATGCCGCGCTGCGCGCCGCCTACGACATGGTCAAGCCCGCCGTCGCGATCATCAAGCACGCGAACCCGTGCGGTATCGCGACCACCGCGCCCAATGCCCTCGACCCGATCGCGAGCGCGCACATCCGTGCCCACGAGTGCGACCCGGTGTCGGCGTACGGCGGAGTCATCGCCGCGAACGGCACCGTGACGCTCAAGATGGCCGAGAACCTGAAGGACATCTTCACCGAGGTCATCGTCGCGCCGTCGTTCGAGCCGGCGGCCCTCGAGGTCTTCAAGGCGAAGAAGAACCTGCGTCTGCTGCAGCTGCCCGAGGACTGGCAGCAGGAGCGCATGGACGTGCGTCTGGTATCCGGCGGCCTGCTGCTGCAGGATGCCGATCGCTTCCCCGACGACATCGTGTCGGTCGCGAAGAACTGGGAGCTCGTCTCGGGCGAACGTCCGAGCGACGAGGAGATGGAGAACCTCATCTTCGCGTGGAAGGCCTGCCGCGCTGTGAAGTCGAACGCGATCGTGCTCGCGAAGGACAACGCCACGGTCGGCGTCGGCATGGGCCAGGTCAATCGCGTCGACTCGTGCCGCCTCGCGGTCGAGCGCGCCGGTGAGCGTGCCACCGGTTCGGTCGCGGCCTCCGACGCGTTCTTCCCGTTCGCGGACGGCGCCCAGGTGCTCATCGATGCGGGCGTGAAGGCGATCGTGCAGCCCGGTGGTTCGGTTCGCGATGAAGAGGTCGTGGATGCTGCGCGCAAGGCCGGCGTCACGATGTTCTTCACCGGAGAGCGTCACTTCTTCCACTGATCGGGGAGACCTGCTCGAATCTCATGGCTGTGGCCACCGACATCGTCGGTGGCCACAGCCATGTCCGATTTCCGCCAGTCGGTGTCGGAGGCGCGTGACAGAGTGGAGGCATGAGCTTCCCGGTGACCGACTTCGATGAGCGGTACCGCGCGATCAACGCGCGGGACACGCGCTTCGACGGACAGTTCGTGACGGCCGTGCGCTCGACCGGCATCTACTGCCGACCGAGCTGCCCCGCACGCACCCCCAAGCCTCAGAACGTCACGTTCTATCCGACCAGCGCCGCGGCCCACGAGGCGGGATACCGCGCGTGCAAACGCTGTCTTCCCGAAGCCGCTCCCGGTTCACCGGCGTGGGATCTGCGCAGCGACGTCGCCGCCCGCGCGATGCGACTCATCGCCTCGGGTGTGGTCGAGCGCGACGGGGTCTCGGGGCTCGCCGCCCGTCTCGGATACTCCACGCGGCATCTCACCAGGCTGCTGTCGACCGAGCTCGGCGCGGGACCCCTCGCACTTGCGCGCGCACACCGCGCGCACACCGCCCGGATGCTGCTCGTCGGCACCGACATGCCGATCTCTGACGTCGCCTTCTCAGCCGGATTCGCGAGCATCCGGCAGTGCAACGACACGATCCGGGAGGTGTTCGAACTCACCCCCGGCGAGATCAGGGCACGTCGGCGCACACCGGCGTCCGCCGCTCCTGGCGTGATCGACCTCGTCCTGCCGTATCGCGCGCCGCTCGACGTCTCGGGGATCTTCCGATGGATGGCCGCTCGCGCGGTGTCCGGAGTCGAGGAGGCCACGACCACGTCGTTCTCGAGACACCTGCGGATGGCCGGTGGCCCCGCCTGGTTCGAGGTGAGTCAGGATGCGACAGAGCGGCTCCATCTCCGCGCACGAGTCGCGCAGCTCGGCGACCTGGCGCCGTTGGTCTCGACCGTCCGGCGCATCTTCGATCTCGACGCCGACCCACTCGCCGTCGACCAGGCATTGAGCTCGCACCCCGAGCTCGCCCCGCTCGTGGCCGCCACGTCCGGTATCCGGGTGCCCGGCTCGGCGGATCCGCACGAGATGCTGATCCGCGCGATGATCGGGCAGCAGATCACGGTCGTCGCCGCTCGCACCGCGCTCACGGCACTCACCGAGGCGCTGGGGGAGCGGACCGAGCACGGATCGCTGTTCCCGACGATGTCGGCGATCGCAGAGCATGGTGCCGAGGTGTTGCGCGGTCCCGGGGCTCGCATCCGTGCGATCGTCGGAGCCGCCTCGGCGCTCGCAGACGGTTCGCTTCGCCTCACCGTCGGAGACGATGGGGCCGAGCAGCGTGCGGCACTGCTCGCGATGCCCGGCATCGGCCCCTGGACGGCCGACTATGTGCGGATGCGCGTGCTCGGCGACCCCGACATCCTGCTCCCCGGCGACGTCGCACTGCGGGCGGGCGCCGCGGCCTCAGGACTCCCCGGCGACCCTGTGCCACTGGTGGCCTGGGCGGAGCGGGCAGCCCCGTGGCGCAGTTACCTCAGCGCGCACCTGTGGCGCGCTGCACCGCTGCGACCGACCCGTACGAAGAAGATCGCAACCACGGTCACGATCACGTCGACCGTCTCGAAGGAGAACTCATGACCGCCCTCATCCAGACCCTCGATACTCCGGACGGCGCTTTCACGATCCTGTCGGACGACCGGGAACGTGTGCTCGCCTCGGGGTGGACCGACGATCAGTCGGCGATCGTCGGGCGTCTCGCCGCGGCCGTGCGACCGGCGAACCTCGTGGAGCGTGAGACGGAGGCCGCGGGGGCGGTGCGCGCTTTCTACGCCGGAGACCTGTCGGCGATCGATTCGGTCGCCGTGGAGCAGACGGGCACGGCGCTGCAGCTGGCCGGATGGTCGGCCCTGCGTGAGATCACGCCGGGGGAGCCTCTGACCTACACCTCGTTCGCGGCGCGGCTCGGCAACCCGCGGGCGGTGCGCGCGGCGGCGTCGATCTGCGCGCGCAATGCGCCGGCCCTGTTCGTGCCGTGCCACCGCGTGCTGCGCACGGACGGCACCCTCGGCGGATTCGCCTGGGGGCTCGACGTCAAAGAGCGGCTTCTGGCGCGCGAATCGGCGTCCGTCTGATCGGAGACTCGTTGCCCGTCCGAGCGGAGACTCGTTGCCCGTCCGAGCGGAGACTCGTTGCCCGTCCGCGAGCAGAATCAGCGAATCGGGAATCTCTCTTGTGCTCAGCTGGTTCACAGGAATAGGCTGGTGGGCTGTCGCACCGACCGGACGACGCCGCCGAGCCCCTGAGGAGGACACCATGACATCGATCGCCGCTGTGCAGATCGCCGCTCTCGGCTCGACCCCGGTGCGCCCGCTCCGCTAGAGCCACTTTCCGACACGCACGACCTCGCCGGATGCCGGACTCCGAGAGTCCTTCGCTGCGTCCGCCTCCGTCAGCAACCGCTTACCCATACGAAACTCGTCTGAGAGACATGTCTTCCTCGCCTTCATCGCAGAACGCCTCCCCGTCTTCCTCCCTCTCCACGCCGGCCGCACTGTGGCGCCTCAAGCCGTTCGTGAAGCCCGTCATCTGGCGACTCGCCGGAGGCGCCGCCAGCGCGCTCGTGGCGGCGATCATCGCCCTGATGATCCCGATCGTGCTCGAGCAGATCATCCGCGGACCGGTTCAGGCCGGCGCGCTCGAGGGCATCGCCTGGGGTGCCCTCGCCGTCTTCGGCCTCGCCCTCGGTGAGGCCCTGATGGTGTGGCTGCGCCGTCAGTTCGTGCTCAACCCGGCCACCCAGGTCGAGTACAAGATGCGCACCGAGCTCTACTCGCGCCTGCAGACCCTTCCGGTCTCGTTCCACGACCGCTGGCAGTCGGGTCAGCTGCTGAGCCGCATGATGCAGGACATCGGCCTGATCCGTCGGTGGCTCGCTTTCGGCCTCGTGCTGCTCGTCGTCAACGTCCTGACCATCATCATCGGCTCCGTGCTGCTGTTCCGCTGGCACTGGCTGCTCGGCGTGATCTTCATCGTCACCGCGATCCCGCTGTGGGTGCGCGGCTACCTGTTCGAGAAGCGCTACGGGGCGTTGACGCGTCGGAGTCAGGATCAGGCCGGCGACCTCGCGACCAGCGTCGAGGAGAGCGTGCACGGCATCCGCGTGCTCAAGGCCTTCGGCCGTGGCAAGCACGCGCTCAGCCGGTTCAGCCGCCAGGCCGAGACGCTGCGCGAGACCGAGATGAGCAAGGCCGGCGCGATCGCGTCCATCTGGTTCTGGCTCGACCTCATGCCGCAGATCGCCTTCGGCCTCAGCCTGATGTCGGGCATCTGGCTCATCTCGCAGGGCGAGATCGATCAGGCGCAGCTGTTCGCCTTCTTCGCGATGGCCGTGGTGCTGCGGTGGCCGATCGAGTCGATCGGCTTCCTGTTCTCGTTCATGCTCGATGCACGCACGGCGACCGATCGTGTGTTCGACATCTACTCCGAGACGAACTCCATCACAGACCCCGAGAACCCGGTGCACATCGCGGAGCCCCGCGGTGAGCTCGCCTTCGAGGGTGCGCACTTCCGCTACCAGGACGCGGGGGCGCACGAGCGCGATCTGCTCGACGGCATCGACCTGGTGCTGCGGCCCGGTGAGACCATGGCGCTGGTCGGTCTGACCGGCAGCGGTAAGACCACGTTGACCACTCTGCCGACCCGTCTGTACGACGTCACCGGCGGTCGCGTCACACTCGACGGTGTCGACGTGCGCGACCTTCCGCTCGCCGAACTGCGGCAGCACATCGCCATGGCCTTCGAAGACGCGACGCTTTTCTCGGCAACCGTGCGCGAGAACGTGCTGCTCGGTCGCGCCGACCTCGACGTGCACAGCGACGAGGCGGAGCGCGTGCTGCGCGAGGCGCTCGGTGTGGCGCAGGCCGCGTTCGTGGATTCGCTTCCCGAGGGCGTGGAGACGATCATCGGCGAGGAGGGGCTGAGCCTCTCCGGTGGCCAGCGCCAGCGTCTGGCTCTCGCCCGCGCCGTCGCCGCGAATCCGAAGGTGCTCGTGCTCGACGACCCCCTCTCGGCGCTCGATGTCGACACCGAGGCGCTCGTCGAAGAGGCGCTGCGACACGTGCTCGCCGACACCACGGCGATGATCGTCGCGCACCGGCCGTCGACGGTGGCACTCGCCGACCGCGTCGCGCTGCTCGAAGCCGGACGCGTCACCGCGGTCGGCACCCACAGTGAACTGCTCAAGACGAGCCGGCACTATCGGCACGTCATCTCCAGCCTCGAGGCTGAGGAGGCCGCGCGCACCGGTGCGATCCCGATCATCCGCGATGAGCAGGAGGAGATCGCCGACACCGTCCGCGACGGCATCCGCGAGAACGCCGCAGACGAGGCGTCTGCAGGCTCGGCAACCCCCATCGACGTAGAGAGCGAGGTGCAGCGATGAGCTCCGCCATCACCGGAACCCAGGATGAAGACCGCTCCCGGTACACCAAGGAGGAGAGCCGTGCGATCCGGCGCCGCTCGCTGCGGCTCCTGGGCTCGCTCGTCCGCCCGTTGAAGCGGCAGATCGCGCTCGCCGCAGTGGTGCTCGTGATCTCGACCGCGCTGCAGGTCGCCGGCCCCATCCTCATCAGCATGGGGCTCGACCGAGCCCTGCCCGCCGTTCTCGAGCGCGCGGACTGGATGCCGACCTTCATGATCGGCGGTGTCTACCTGCTCGCGGGTGCGGTCGCCGCGGTCATGATCGCCTGGTACGTGATCATCGCGGCCAAGCTCACGCAGGCCGTGCTGCTCGACCTCCGCAAGCGGATCTTCCTGCACACGCAGCGCCTCAGCCTCGAATTCCATGAGTCGTACACGTCGGGGCGCATCATCTCGCGACAGACGAGCGACCTCGATTCGATCAAGGAACTGCTCGACGGCGGGCTGAACGAGCTCGTCTCCGGTGTGCTCTTCGGAGTGTTCACCTTCATCGCCCTGTGCATCTGGGACTGGCAGTCGGGGCTCATCCTGGCGATCGGCGGGATTCCGCTGTTCTTCCTGATGCGCTGGTTCTACTCGCGATCGCAGCTCGTCTACCGCGAGTCCCGCGTCATCAGTGCCAAGGTGATCGTGCAGTTCGTGGAGACCATGACGGGTATCCGCGCGGTCAAGGCCTTCCGCAAGGAGCCGCGCAACGATGCGGCGTTCCAGAAGATAGCCGGCGAGTACCGCGACGTCAACCGCCGTTCGATGCTGCTGTTCGGCACGTTCGAACCCGGACTGATGGGTGTCGCAGCCCTCGTGCTCGGCATCGTCGTGCTGTGGGGCGGCATCCGCGTGTCAGAGGGTGCTCTCACCGTCGGTGTTCTTCTGTCTGCTGTGCTGTACGTGCGCAACTTCTTCGCGCCGATGCAGGAGATCGCGATGTTCCTCAACTCCTATCAGTCGGCCACCGCGGCACTCGAGAAGGTGTCGGGCGTGCTCGAGGAGGTCCCGACGGTTCCCGACCCCGAGAAGCCGGTCGACCTGTGGGAGTCGCGCGGGCACATCGAATTCGACGAGGTGACCTTCGGGTACAACGGGGAGAAGACGATCCTCCCGAACTTCTCGCTCGACATCCCGGCCGGCCAGACGATAGCCCTGGTCGGCACGACCGGCGCGGGCAAGTCGACTCTGGCGAAGCTGATCTCGCGCTTCTACGATCCGTCAGCCGGACAGGTGACCCTCGACGGGGTCGACCTGCGCAAGCTGCATCCGAAGGACCTCCGCCGCGCGATCGTGATGGTGACGCAGGAGGCCTACCTCTTCAGCGGAACCGTCGCCGACAACATCGCGCTCGGCAAGCCCGACGCGTCGCTCGACGAGATCAGGGCGGCGGCGCGCGCGGTCGGCGCCGACGCGTTCATCTCCTCGCTGCCCGACGGCTACGGCACCGACGTCAACAAGCGGGGTGGCCGCGTGTCGGCCGGTCAGCGTCAGCTGATCTCGTTCGCGCGCGCCTTCCTCGCGGATCCCGCCGTGCTGATCCTCGACGAGGCCACGGCCTCGCTCGACATCCCCTCGGAACGCCTGATCCAGGATGCTCTGCAGACCCTGCTCAAGGACCGCACGGCGATCATCATCGCTCACCGCCTCTCGACGGTCGCGATCGCCGATCGGGTGCTGGTGATGGAGCACGGCAGGATCATCGAGGACGACACTCCGGAGACTCTCATCAACGGAACCGGCAAGTTCGCGCAGCTGCACGCAGCGTGGCAGGAGACACTGGTGTGAGCACGTCGGCCTCCGGGCCGATCGCCTGAACATCGAGGCCACGATCGATCACCGGTCGTGGCCTCGGTCGTTCTGGACTGGGACGGAGCGGAGGCGTGCGAGCGTGGGTAGCATCGAGGTATGGATCCGCTCATGCTCGCCGTCGAGTTGTGGTGGATCGCGCCCGTCGCCGCCGGTGGGGCCGTCGCGAGTGCGGTCGGGTTGCGCCGTCGCAGCACGAGGAGCGGGCGTCGACTCGAATACGACGCGGCTCGACACGACCTCAAGGCGGCACAGCAGGCGGTCGTCGAACGACGCATGGCCGTGAAGCTCGCCAGAGCCGACGTCGCCCGCATCTCGGCCGAACGCAGCGCACGGCGGGCGTCGCCCGAGCAGGTCGCAGGTGCCAGAAGGATGCTCCGGGCCAAGGAGAACGACGCCAAGGCCGCCGCGGCGGACGTCCGATCCAAGCAGGTGCGACTCAATGCGGCACGCGCAGCGATTCCCCCGGCATCCGCCCCGCGTCCTCTGGAACGGCTGCAGGCTGAGCATGAGGCGATCGTGGTGCGCTGGATGAACTACGAGACCGATCCGGGTCTGCAGATCGCGTACCCCGCGATGACCGATGTCAAGCAACCGGCCACCGCGGAGTACCTCCGGGCGGCAGCGCACGCGGTCGAGACGCGCAGGGCAGCCGCAGGGCGCGTCAGCGCTCCCGATTTCGCCGCCTACCGCGATGCGGTCGCAGCTCTCGAGCGCGCCTTCGAAGCCGCCGAGCATTCCGCGAGGGTGCAGGCGGGTGAGGCTCCGCAGTCATCGGCGGCCTGGCAGGACGCCGCTCACGACCTCATCACGCGGTCGACGGAGGCGATCGATCGCGCTGCGGGTGCTGCCGCATCCGCGTTCGCCGCGTGGAACGACCGCAAGAAGCCCGACCGCCGCTAACTGCCCTGCCGCTGCGACAGCGGCTCGTACACCCGGGTGACCAGCTCGTCCTCGCTGACTTCGTCAGGAGTCTTCAGGTAGAGGTTGAACGCCTTGCCGGTGATGGAGCCTGCGTCGCTCACGCTCAGCCCCTCTGCTGCGATGCGCTCATTGATGAGATCGTGGGCCGCGCCGATCTGGTCGTACGAGCCGAGCACCTCGGCCACGAGGCAGTCGCGCTCCGGAAGATCGATGATCTCCAGCGGGGCGTCGACTCGGGTGCCGACGGCGACGGGGACGAAGATCGACAGATCGACGTCGTTCTCGGTGAACTGGTCGTCGTGCTCGATCACGCCGCAGGGGCCGGCAGGCTCGATGGATGCCGCGGCGAGCAGCGGCATCATCCTCTCCCACAGCAGCGCTTCGTGCGAGTAGGTCGGAACGGTGCCGCGGAGCGCCACGACGGTCATTGCGGGGATGGTCGTGCGGTTGAGGGTCATCGACATGGTGTCGTCTCCTTGTTCGAGTAGTCGGGTGATGAGTGATACCCGTCCCTGGGCCGCGTTCTGCTCCTCGACGAGGCTCTCGTGCTGCAGCCGCAGCGCCTGAGTCCATGCCGGGGTGCCGCGGGCGGCGAGGAGGATGCCGATGGCGGAGACGCCGAAGCCGACATCGCGCAGATTGCGGATGTCGGCTGCGTCGTTCAGCTGATACGCGGCGTAGCGCCGGTACCCGCTTGCCGGGTCGATGTCAGCGGGCACCAGGACTCCGTGTGAGTCGTAGTGGCGCAGCATCCGCACCGACAGCCGGCTCAGCGAGCTGAACCGGCCGATCGTCATGAGATTCGTGGTCTCGGCCATGACTACATCGTGGTGTCTGACACGGTGTCAGAGTCAACACCGTGCCAGCACACACTCGAATCCGCGCGGATCAGGCCTCGATCGTCCGCGTGCGCACGAGCTCTCGATACCAGTGCCCGGAGTCCTTCACCGTGCGCTCGAGGGTGTCGAAGTCGACGCGCACGATGCCGAATCGCTTGGCGTAGCCGTATCCCCACTCGAAGTTGTCGAGCAGAGACCACACGAAGTAGCCGCGCAGGTCGACTCCGCGCTGCAGGGCGCGGTGCGCGGCGGTGAAGTGGCGCCGCAGGTAGTCGGTGCGCTCGGGGTCGTGCACCGAACCGTCGTCCGAGACCGCGTCGTCGAAGGCCGCGCCGTTCTCGGTCACCATCAGCGGCTGTTCGGGGAACTGCTCCGACAGCGAGACGAGCAGCTCCTCCAGACCCTCGGGTGCGATGTTCCAGCCCATCGCCGTGTAGGGACCGGGCTGCTCGACGAACTCGACCAACTGGTCACTGCCCGGCCAGGCGGTGCCACCCGTGGTGCCCTTGTGGCCGTCGTTCTGCTGCTTCTCCGTGACCCCGTCCCACAGACGCACGGTCGCGGTGGAGTAGTAGTTCACCCCCAACACGTCGATCGGCTGGTGCACGGTCTCGAGGTCGCCCTCGCGCACGAACGACCAGTCAGTCACCGACGAGGTGTCGTCGAGCAGATCCGCCGGGTACTCGCCGCGCAGCATCGGATGCGTGAACGCGCGGTTCGCGAGCGCGTCTATTCGGCGGGTCGCCTCGGCGGCGCCATCACCCTGTCCGCGCAGCACATGGAAGTTGAGGGTGACGGAGTAGTCGGGGTCTCCGGTCGAGGTCGCCCGCAGCGCCTGCACCGCGCGACCATGCGCGAGATTGAGGTGATGCACAGCCGCAAGAGCCGACGCGGGCTCATGGCGCCCGGGGGCATGACCGCCCTGACCGTAGCCCAGGTACGCCGAGCACCAAGGCTCGTTGAGGGTCGTCCACGTGTGCACACGGTCACCGAGCGCCGCGCCCATCACCTCGGCGTATCGCTCGAACGCATCCGTCGTGCTGCGCGAGGTCCACCCTCCCGCATCCTCCAGATACTGCGGCAGGTCCCAGTGGTAGAGCGTCGCCACGGGACGGATGCCGCGCGCGAGCAGGCCGTCGACCAGCCGTGAGTAGAAGCCGATCCCCGCCTGATTCGGTGCTCCCTCGGCGGTGGGGACGATCCGCGGCCACGCGATCGAGAACCGGTAGGCCTCAAGGCCGAGGTCGCTCATGAGATCGAGGTCCTGCTCGACTCGGTGGTAGTGGTCGCATGCGACGTCACCCGTGTCGCCGTTCCACACCCTGCCGGGGGTCTTGCTGAACGTGTCCCAGATCGACGGCGTTCGGCCGTCTTCGGCGGCGGCACCCTCGATCTGGTACGACGCGGTCGCCGACCCGAACGTGAAACTCTCCGGCAGCATCAGGCCGGTGCCTCGGTAGTCGCCGGCGGGGGAGAGGAGCGTCACCCGGTCACCTCCGCCAGCTCGACGGTGTACACCCTCGCGTCGCCGTCTGGATCGGTGACCGTCACCGAGGCGGTGCCCGTGCTGCCCGGGAAGACGCGCAGCTGCAGGCCGTCGTGGTAGGCGTAGTCGGGTCGATCGGTGCGGGCGCCCCAGGGCAGCACGGCTCCGGGGCGCACGTACAGCGGCAGCGAGTCGTAGCCGTGGGTCTCGCGCCGCCATCCGCCGCCGGCGACGGTCTCGCCCGTGAGCAGCGAGGTCCACTCGCCCTCGGGCAGATAGAACTCCACCGAGCCGTCGGCGCTGAACACCGGAGCGACCAGCAGGCTGGAGCCGAGCATGTACTGACGGTCCAGGTGTCCCACAGCGGGATCGTCCGGGAACTCCAGCTGCATCGGTCGCATCAGGGGCAGTCCGGTCTGCACGGCATCCAGACCCTGCTGGTACAGGTACGGCATGAGCCGCATCTTCAGGTGCGTGAATCGACGCGTCACGTCGACCGCCTCCTCATCGAACATCCACGGCACTCGGTACGAGCTCGACCCATGGAAGCGCGAGTGCGAGCCGAGCAGGCCGAAGGCCGTCCAGCGCTTGAAGACGCCGGCGTCGGGGGTGCCCTCGAAGCCACCGATGTCGTGGCTCCAGAAAGCGAATCCGGTCAACGCCAGAGAGAGCCCGCCCCGCAGCGTCTCGGCCATCGACGTATAGGTCGAGGTCGAGTCGCCACCCCAGTGCACGGGCATGCTCTGCCCGCCGGCGGTGGCCGAGCGGGCGAACAGCACCGCGTCGCCTGCTCCACGCGCCTCGGTCAGCACGTCATGCACGGCACGGTTGTAGAGGTCGGTGTACAGGTTGTGCATCCGCTCGGGATCCGAGCCGTCGGCCCACACCACCTCGGTGGGGATGCGTTCGCCGAAGTCGGTCTTGAAGCAGTCGACGCCCTGCGCCACCAAGCGGCGCAGGTGTCCCTGGTACCACGCCGTGGCATCCGGGTTCGTGAAGTCGACGAGGCCCATCCCCGCCTGCCAGAGATCCCACTGCCAGACCGAGCCGTCGGGGCGTCGGACGAGGAAGCCCTGATCGGCAGCTTCGCGGAACAGGGGAGAGCGCTGGGCGATGTAGGGATTGATCCACACCGACACCCGCAAGTCCTTCTCGTGCAGCCGGGAGAGCATTCCCTCGGGGTCGGGGAACACGCGGGGATCCCACTCGAAGTCGCACCAGTTGAACTCGCGCATCCAGAAGCAGTCGAAGTGGAACACCGACACCGGAAGCTCCCTGGCAGCCATCTCGTCGATGAACGAGTTGACGGTCTGCTCGTCGTAGTCGGTGGTGAAGCTCGTCGACAGCCACAGACCGTACGACCAGGCCGGGACCACAGGCGGTCGGCCGGTGAGGGCCGTGTAGCGTCCGAGCACCTCCTTGGGCGTCGGTCCCGCGATCACGAAGTATTCGAGCACCTCGCCCGAGACCGAGAACTGCACCCGTTCGACGGATTCCGATCCGATCTCGTACGAGACATGCCCCGGGTCGTTCACGAGCACGCCGTAGCCGCGGTTCGACAGGTGGAACGGGATGCTCTTGTACGCCTGCTCGCTGGAGGTGCCGCCGTCGGCGTTCCAGATGTCGACGGTCTGCCCGTTCTTCACCAGCGGGCCAAAGCGCTCGCCGAGTCCGTAGATCAACTCGCCGACGCCGAGGTCGAGCTGCTCGTGCACGAAGGTCGATGCGCTCGGCACCGATCCGCTCGCGCCCGAGCCGCCCTGTCGGGCGTTGTCGACGATGCCGGAGTCGACCTGTGCACCGGGTGCGAGGCGCACATATCCCTGCGACTTGTGACCGCTGCCGGTGACCCGGTGTCCGTCGACCTCGAACGCGAGATCCCAGGGTGCTCCCTTCGTGATCCGGGCGGTCAGCGTGCCCGCGTCGAGGGTGCCGCCGTCGGCGGACACGGATGCCGTCGCTGTGCCGGCATCGGCGCCGGGAAGACCGAAGCCGCTGTGCCGGTGCCCGCCCTCGTGGTGCCCGATGCGCACCCGGATCACACCCTCCGCCGGCGACGAGACGGTCGTCGTCAGCACAGGGCGGTTGAGGGTGTCGCCGCGCTTGGCGATCGTGATGGTGGGTGCCGTGATGACGATGCCGACCCCGTCGGGGGTCTCGTCGGTCTCGGCGATGTCGTAGGCCTCTTGCGCGTAGAGCGCGGTGACGCCCGGACGCAGTTGCCAGAACCCGTCGGTGAACTTCATTACTTGACTGCTCCTGCCGTGATGCCGCGCGTGAGTGTGCGCTGGAAGATGAGGAAGAAGATGAGCGTGGGGATGATGCCCAGCAGGGCGGAGGCGCTCGTGGTGGTGACGTCCATCAGACGGTCGCCCTGCAGCACGCTGATCGCGACGGGTACGGTCTGGTTGGCGTTCGAGGCGAGGAACGTCAGAGGGA
The DNA here is from genome assembly GCF_979258505.1 of Microbacterium sp. AC145. Taxonomy (NCBI): domain Bacteria; kingdom Bacillati; phylum Actinomycetota; class Actinomycetes; order Micrococcales; family Microbacteriaceae; genus Microbacterium; species Microbacterium sp. AC145. The sequence continues at coordinate 2,177,864 of NZ_OZ409859.1, read as the reverse complement.
TGAGGAACTCGTTCCACGTCCAGATGAAGAAGAAGATGAGCAGCACCGACAGCGTCGGGCGGCTGATCGGGAAGACGACCCGCCAGAGGATCTGCCAGCGGCTCGCGCCGTCGAGCGATGCGGCCTCGAGGATCTCCTTCGGGAACGTGCCGTAGACCGACGAGAGCAGGTACGTTCCGAACGCCGCCTGGATGACGGTGAACACGATGATGACCGACCACACGTTGTCGTACAGGCCGACCGACTTGAACATGTAGTACAGCGGGTAGAGCAGCGCCTCCTGCGGCAGCAGGTTCGCGAGCAGGAAGAGCAGCACGATCCAGCTGCGACCACGCACGCGACCGATGCCGATCGCGAAGGCGTTGAGCATCGAGATCACCACGGCGAGCACCGAGACGATGCCGGCGATGAAGATCGAGTTCCAGACCTTCTCCGGGAAGTTGACGCGTTCCCAGAACTTGGTGATGCCGCCGAAGTCGAGCGTCTCGGGGAACGCGAGCGGACCTGATGTCGCATAGTCGACGGGCGATTTGAAGGAGTTGACCAGCACGAGGTAGAACGGCGCGATCACGAGCAACGCGCCGATGACGACGAGCGCGAGCATCAGCCAGTCGACGGGGCGCTTCTTGGTCATCCCGCCGCGGGGGCGCGTCTTCGTCGGCTTGCCGGTGACGATGGCGGTGGTGGCGTGCATCACAGACCTGCCCTTTCCTTGCGTTCGAGCGAGTTCTGCACGCGGATGAAGATGATCGACACGATGACCACGACGATCGTGAGCACGGTGGCGATCGTCGCGCCGTAGCCGACGTTCCGCTTGGTGAAGAACTCCTGGTAGGCGTAGTAGGCCGGCACCAGGGTCGCCCCTGCGGGGCCACCGCGCGTGATGATGTAGACGGGGCCGAACACCTTGAGAGCGGCGATCGTGCACGTGAGGGTGACGACGAAGATCTCGGGGCGGATGATGCTCATGGTGATCGCCGAGAAGCGCTGGAACCAGTTGGCGCCGTCGAGTTCGGCGGCTTCGTAGAGTTCCGGGTCGACCCGCTGCAACGCGGCCATGAAGACGACGACGGGGTATCCGAGCTGCACCCAGACCATGACGACCATCAGGACGATCAGGGCCGAGGGCATCTGCCCCAGCCAGTCGTAGGCGGGGATGCCGAACCAGCCGAGGATCTGGTTCAATGCGCCGTCGCCGCCCGGCCGCACGATCCAGCCGATCACGATGCCGGCGACGGCGATCGGGAGGATCTGGGGAAGGTAGTAGGTCGCTCGCAGGAAGCTGCCGACCTTGCCGCCGAACTTGCGACCGACGACGTCGAACAGGAGGGCAGCGACCATCAGCCCGACGATCGTGGGAACGACCACCATCGCGATGATCATCCATACGGAGTTGGTGAAAGAGGTCCAGAAGTCGCTGTCGGTGAGGATCTTCTGCCAGTTCTCGAGTCCGATGAACTCCGGGGTGCGCACCCCCTTCCACTTCGTGAAGGTGAGGTACACGTTCCAGATGAGCGGGACGATGACGACGACGAGCAGAAGCACGAAGCCGGGGAGCAGGTAGATCCAATAGGCGCCGGTCCCGCCGCTGCGTTGCGGGATCGACGGTTCTTCGGGCGGCAGCTTCGTGCGGCCCTCGCGGCGGGTGGCGAGTGACATGTTCATCTCCAGGAGGATGCGGGGGCGACGCGGTCCGTGCGCCGCCCCCGCGAGTCGATCAACGGAATTCCGCGGTGCCCTCGTCGTACTGCTCGCCGAGGTTATCGTTCGTGGTCTCAGCGTCCTGCGACCCGGTGATGAGACCCTGCAGCTCCTGCACGATCACGTCGTAGAAGCCGGGCGCGGGCCAGTCGGGGTAGAACGAGAGGCCGTCGGCATCGAGGACGCCGTTGAACGTCTCGATGAGCGCGGCGCTCTTCTCGTCGGTGATGTCGGCCGTGTCGGCCGCGACGGGGAGGCCGCCGTTGTTGCCGATGATCGCCTGGATCTCCGGGCGCATCGTGATGTCGATGAACTCATAGGCGAGCTCCTTGTTCGCGGCGTTCTCGGGCACGACCCAGAGGTTGCCCGAGGATCCGAGCGACAGGTCGGCGCCGGGGAAGGCCGTCAGCGTCCAGTCGAAGTCGGTCGCCTCGGCGACGAAGCGGCCGAACCACCAGGAGCCGGAGACGAAGATCGGGGCGGTGCCGTTGATGAACGACACACCGGCATCCTCCGCCTTGACCGACGACACGTCCGAGGCGATGTATCCCTTGTCGATGTACTCCGCGAGGGTCTCGGTCGCGGCGGTGACCTCGGGGCCCTGCCAGTCGACAGGTTCCTTGTAGAGCTGATAGTCGTCGACGAAGCCGCGGTCGCCTGCGTTCAGAGCGAGCTGATACCACAGCTGGCCGAGGGGGTATTCGGCGCCGGCTTCGGCGAGCGGGGTGACGCCCTGCGCCACGAACGCGTCGAGCACGTCGACGAACTCGTCGTACGTCGTCGGGATCTCGAGGCCGGCGGCGGCGAACGCGTCCTGGTTGTAATAGACGCCGACGAACTCGCCGTAGTTCGGGATGCCGAACCAGGTGTCGCCGCCCATCACGCCGTCTTCGGAGTACTTGGCTGTGGTCTGCAGCGACGGTGCGAGCTTCTCGTCCCAGCCGTACTCCTCGACGGCGTCTGAGATGTCGGAGATGAGGCCGGTCGAGGCGAGGAAGCCCGCTGTGGCGTTGCCCTTGTTGAATTCCATGAGGTCGGGCGCGGCGTCGGTGTCGAGCACCTGGCTCGCCGTCTTCTGGATCTGCTCGAAGGACTTCTCCTCGAACTCGACGGTCGCTCCCGTCTCCTCTTCGAATATCGCGATGGCCTCGGCCCAGGCCTTGCCCATCGCACTGTCTGCTCCTTCGTAGTGCCAGAGCTTGAGCGTCTGCCCGTCGCCTCCCTCGTCGGAGGTTCCGGCGGTGCAGCCGCTCAGGGCGATCCCCGTCGCCGTCAGCGCGGCCAGAGCCGCCAGCATCTTCGTCCTGCGGATGTTGCGTGCCATCGTCGGCACTCCTTTCTGATTGGCCGTGAGGCCGGACACATCGGTGGGTCGTTCGTTCTCTTCAGTTGTCGCACAATCGTCGAAGCGTTTCGATGATGCAGCTGCGCGTGCGTGCATCCGCCGAGGGTCACTCCCTTGCGGGGATGACCGATCCGGCGGAGTGGTACTCGGGTGGGATGAGGTGGATTCGCGGGGAAGTCCCGGGAGTATCGAGACGCTGCTCGGCGAGCTCGACCGCCAGTTCGCACGACCGCTGCGGAATCAGCGGAATCGTGTCGACGGGCACGGCGAGTGCGGCGGTGTCGAACGATGCCGCCGCGGAGATGACGGACACGTCTTCGCCGACTCGCAGTCCTCGCGCGTCGAGCGTGCGCAGGAGTGCTTCGTGGACGTCGCCGACCGCGTGCACGATGAACGCCCGGTCTCCACGATCCAGGGCCGCCTCGGTCGCCGCGCGGACCGCGGCGGGGTCGGTCGCCGACGCGCCGGTCGTCGCCCATTCGAGCGCGACCCCCCGCGTCGCTGCGCGTTCCTGTGCGCCACGGAGAAGCCGTCGGGGGAAGTTCGATCTGCGGTACGAGACCTCGGTCTGCCCGAGCAGGGTGATCTGAGGGTGCCCGGCATCAGCCATCCGATCGACGGCGATACCCCCGGCGGATTCGAAGTCCAGGTCGACGCAGGTGAGGCCCTCGGGGTCGTCGGGGATGCCGATGAAGACGGTGGGGGTGCGCACGCTGCGGGCGATGGCCGCGCGCTCGTCGTCGGGGGCGACGTCGAGTACGAGGATCGCGTCGACGAGCCGGCTCGCGGCGACCCTGTTCATGCCGTCGGATGCCTGCTCGTCCGTGAGCAGCAGGATGTCGTACCCGCGGCGACGCGCCGCGACGGCCGTGGCCAGCACGAACGCCATGTGCGTGGGGGCATGGGTGTCGGCCCGCAGCGGTTCGGTGAGGGCGAAGATGTGCGTACGGCGACCAGCGAGCATGCGAGCGCCGGCATCCGGCTCGTAACGGAGGTCCTGGACCGCGCTCTCGATGCGCAGGCGTGTCTTCTCTGAGACGGGACGCTTGCCGCTCAGCGCATAGGAGACCGTGCTGATCGACACACCGGCGGCCTTCGCCACCTCGTGGATCGTCGCCATGCTGACTCCATCGTCGCTTGTGTCGGGTTTTGTCGAAGCGTTTCGCTAACGCGTCAGAAGCGATGATAGACACGGATCGGTACCGTGCGCAACCCTTTTGTGGTCGATCGCAACAAAAACCTGCGGCGCTCGTGGGAGCGTTCCCGCATGGAGGCCGGAGAGGGCGACGGGGTCTCGATGGGGGAGGAGTTCGAGACCCCGCCGCCGGTCTAGGACGCGACTCGGATCTCTGCGATGACCTCGGAGTACTCGGTCTCGCCCACGGGGGTGAATCCGACGCGGAGGAAGAAGGCCTCCGGGCCGTCTTCTCCTGCTTCGTAGATGACGTTGACGTGATCGACTCCGCGGGCGCGCGCTTCGTCGACGAGCTGCTCGACGGCGAAGCGACCGAGGCCCTTGCCCTGGTCGTCGGCATCGACGTTGATGCGCCAGAGCACGGAGCGGAGGTGCTCCTCGGGAGCCTCCGGATCGAAGTTCGCACTCACGAATCCGACCACCTGATCGCCGTCGAGCACGACGCGCTGCCAGGAGGTCGCCGGATTGATGACCGTCGCAGCGATGCCGTAGGACACCGGAGCGAGGAACTGCTCCTGTCCGGGCTTGAGCGACAGGTTGTTCACGGCGACGATCGTCGCAGCGGAGAGTTCGACCATGCGCAGTTCGGACATAGTCACAGGCTAGCCCCTCAGTTCAGTGCATGTGCAGAAACGTCGACTTTCGTCAGGGGTCGAAGCCCGCGGAATGCCGGAAGTCGATGTGCGCCCGTCCTCCCGGCGGACATGCGCCGCGAGAGCCTCAGGTATCTTGGTATCGAGACAAATATGCCCTCGCGAACGGAGAACCTCCTGGTGACCGACGACGCCATCATCTACACGTACACCGACGAGGCTCCGGCTCTCGCCACCGCCTCCTTCCTGCCGATCATCAAGGCCTACACAGGTCAGGCGGGCATCGAGGTCGAGACCCGCGACATCTCGCTCGGCGGACGCATCCTCGCAGCATTCCCGCAGAAGCTCACGCCCGAGCAGCAGGTGGGCGACTCCCTCGCAGAGCTCGGCGGACTCGCCACGCTCCCCGAGGCGAACATCATCAAGCTCCCGAACATCTCGGCGTCGATCCCGCAGCTCAAGGGCGCGATCGCCGAGCTGCAGGCTCAGGGCTACGACATCCCGGACTTCCCGGACGAGCCGTCCTCGCTCGAGGAGAAGGACGTCCGCGCGCGCTACGACCGCATCAAGGGCTCCGCGGTCAACCCGGTGCTCCGTGAGGGCAACAGCGACCGTCGTGCTCCTCTGGCCGTGAAGAACTACGCCAAGAAGCACCCGCACCGCAACAAGCCCTTCGCCGAGGGCTCGAAGACCCGCGTCGCCACGCTCGGCCACGACGACTTCAAGAACAACGAGCGGTCCTGGGTCGCGGCCCACGACGACGTGCTGAGCTTCCGCCACACCGCAGCAGACGGCACCGTGACGATCCTCAAGGAGGGACTCAAGGTCCTGCCGCGCGAGATCATCGACGCCACGTTCCTGTCGGCAGAGCACCTCGACGCGTTCCTCGCCGAGACGCTCGAGACGGCCAAGAACGACGACATCCTCTACTCGGTGCACCTCAAGGCCACGATGATGAAGGTCAGCGACCCGATCATCTTCGGTCACGTCGTGAAGGTCTTCTTCAAGGACGTGTTCGCACAGTACGGCGACCAGCTCGCCGCGGCGGGCCTCAACCCGAATGACGGTCTCGGGTCGATCCTCTCGGGCCTCGGCGCCGTCGCCGGCGGCGACGAGATCGCGGCCGCGTTCGAGCGGGCGATCGCCGAGGGGCCGCGTCTGTCGTACGTGAACTCCGACAAGGGCACCACGAACCTGCACGTCCCGAGCGACGTGATCGTCGATGCCTCGATGCCCGCGCTCGTCCGCAACGGCGGCAAGCTGTGGGGTAAAGACGGCGGCGAAGCCGACACGCTCGCGGTGATCCCCGACTCCTCGTACGCGAGCGTCTACCAGGCCGTGATCGACGATGTGATCGCCAACGGCCCGCTCGACCCCGCCACGATCGGCACCGTGCCGAACGTGGGGCTCATGGCGCAGGCAGCCGAGGAGTACGGCAGCCACGACAAGACCTTCGAGATCGCCGCTCCAGGCACCGTCCAGGTCCTCGACAGCGAGGGCACCGTGCTCATCGAGCACGAGGTCGGCGCCGGCGACATCTGGCGCGCGACGCAGACCAAGCACATCCCGGTCATGGACTGGGTCAAGCTCGCGGTCACGCGTGCTCGCGCGTCGGGAGTGCCTGCGGTGTTCTGGCTCGACGCCAACCGCTCGCACGACGCCCAGATCATCGCCAAGGTGCACCAGGGGCTCGCGACGCTCGACACCAAGGGCCTCACGATCACGATCCTCGCCCCCGAAGAGGCCACCCGCTACACGCTCGCGCGCATGCGTCACGGGCTCGACACCATCTCGGTGACGGGCAACGTGCTGCGTGACTACCTCACGGACTTGTTCCCGATCCTCGAGGTCGGCACGAGCGCCAAGATGCTCTCGATCGTGCCGCTGCTCGCCGGCGGCGGACTGTTCGAGACCGGTGCCGGTGGTTCGGCGCCCAAGCACGTGCAGCAGCTCGTCGAGCAGAACTACCTGCGCTGGGACTCGCTCGGCGAGTTCTTCGCGCTGGCTGCCTCGCTCGAGCACTTCGCCGACCGCACGGGCAATGAGAAGGCCCGCGTGCTGGCTGAGACGCTGGATGCCGCGACCGGCACGTTCCTCGAAGAGGACCGCTCCCCGGGCCGTGCACTCGGCACGATCGACAACCGCGGCAGCCACTTCTACCTCGGCCTCTACTGGGCTCAGGAGCTGGCGAACCAGACGAAGGACGCCGAGCTCGCAGCAGCGTTCGCTCCGATCGCCGCCACGCTCGCCGAGAACGAGGAGAAGATCGTCTCCGAGCTCAACGCCGTTCAGGGCAAGGCCGTCGAGATCGGCGGCTACTACCGCCCCGACGACGCATTGGTCGAAGCCGTCATGCGCCCGTCCACGACGCTGAACGGCATCGTCGACGCCCTGGTCTGACCGACATGAGAAGAGGCCGGATGCGAATGCATCCGGCCTCTTCTCTGTCACGGGTAGACGACCACATGGCCGTGTGCCCGCTCAGGTCAGTTGTGGACCGAGACTTCCATTCCGAGCGGCGACCAGTCGTAGACGAACTTGGCGACGTCGATCGGCATGTTGATGCAGCCGTGGCTGCGCGGGTTGCCGAAATCGTTGTGCCAGTAGGTGCCGTGGAAGCCCTCATCACCGTTGAAGTACGTGACCCAGGGGACGTTGGGCGTTTCGGTGATCGAGCCGTCGGGCTCGCGGCTCTTCATGTTCTGAGACCGCAGGTGTGCGTACACGGTGAAGTTGCCGACGTCGGTGGGCGTCGCCGCCTTGCCCGACGAGATCGACCACGATCGCACGACGTTGCCGTTCTCGATGAGAGTCGCGGTCTGTGAGCCGAGGTCGACATCGATGCGACGCTGGAGGTTCACGGACTCGAACGGCGTCTCAGAGACCTGGATCGGGAAGACGCCGTTGCCGGCTTCGAGGTTGGCGGCCGCCTCGGCAGCCAGGTTCGACGTGTCTCCGACGGCTCGTCCGGTGACGCCTTCGGTCTCGACGCGCAGGATCTCACCGGAGGAGTTCACGATGTTCGTCGCGGTCACCGGCGCTCGGTCCACGACGCCAGCGAGGCCGTCGACCGTCGCCTGGATCGCGGCCGGATCCGCGGAGATGCGGAGTTCGCCGCCGTCGTCGACGACCGTCACCCACGTCGACACGGTCGCAGGATCGATGGGGACCGTGCGTTCCTCGCCGATGTAGAACCCGACGGAGCCGAGCATCTGGTTCATCGATGCCGCGAGTGCGGTCGCATCCTCGTCGGTGACCGCGGCCGCCGCCTCGGCGGGGCCGCCGGGGAACTCGAGGGTCTTGGCGCCGTCGGCCACGGCGTCGGTGATCGCAGCCGTGAGGGCGGCGACGTCGACGGCAGTGCCGGGGGCAGAAGGTGTGATGGCGAACGCGCCCGCGGCGCCGTCGAACACGACTCCGGCGTCGACAGGCTCCGCGAAGCTCGACGGCACGGCGTCACGCAGGGCGGTGTCGGCGGTCGCCGCATCGAGAGTGATGTCGCCGGGCACGGGATCGCCCGACCAGGAGCCGATGTTCCAGAGCGGGTGCTCTGCGAACGCCTTGTCGGCCAGCGCGGCGGCATCGATCGTCGCGCCCAGCTCGGCGCCCGTCAGCACGACGTCGTCGCCGGCTCCGGTCAGCGTGACCTCGGTGGTCTCGACGTGGTCGTTGATGACATCTGCGGCGGCGCCGGGGGTGAGCCAGCCGACGGGGATGCCCGCGACGGTCGTTCCCGGTGCGATGAGGATCATGGATGCCGCTCCTGCGCCCAGCGCCACAGCGCCGACGCCGAGACCGATCCACAGTCCGAGCCGCTTCTTCTTCGGCGCGGGTTCGATCGGCGCCCAGGCCAGCGGTGCGTCGCCGTCTTTCGGGGGCAGCGAGTCGGTCGGCGTGTCAGCGCCTCCGCTCGGTGGCGTGGCGGAATCGAGACCCTCGCCGGAGGCGGGCGCCTCATTCAGCTTCTCGGTCTTCGCATCCTGTGCTGAGATCAGATCGGTCACGAACTTCACCCCCCGGTTCTCACGTGGCCTGTATATCGCTCAATCGTACGGGATCGGATGTAACGGCGAGGCAACGGTCGTGATATAGAGCGTGCGACGCTGCTCCGGTCAGTCGCCGATCACTGCGAGAGCGTCGATCTCGACGAGCATCTCTTCGCGGGGGAGGCCGGTGAAGACGGTCGTGCGCGACGGCAGGACGTCGCCGACAGTGTGGGCGGTCACGAAGGCTCCGTACGCCTCGTTCATGATCGGGAAGTCCTCGCGCTTCGTGAGGTACACGCGCAGCATCACGACATCGTCGAAGGTCGCTCCCGATGCCTCGACGATCGCCTTGACGTTCTCGAGCGTGCGGGTCGTCTGCGCCGCGACGTCTCCCGGGAAGAGGTACTCGTTCGTCTGCGGGTCGACAGGCCCCTGTCCCGAGACCTGGACGATCGGGCCCTTGCGCACGCCCTGCGAGAAGGTGTGGGCGGGAGCGGGGGCAGCGGTGGTCGAAACGCGGGTCTTCGCAGTCATCCCCCCAGCCTAGTAGCCTTGTTAGATGCCTCTACAAATTCCGGATCCCGTTCTCGGCACCTGGGCGAAGGGCTTCTCGGCGAGAGCGGCGGGCCTACGGCTGTCCGAGGTGGGTGATGCGGGGCTGCGCCTGTCCGACATGTCGACGCCCGTGCTCACCGTTCACGAGGCCGCGCTCGCGCACAACGAGGCCACTGTCTTCTCCTGGGCGGCCGAGCAGGGAGTGCTGCTCGCGCCTCACGGCAAGACCACCATGGCTCCTGCCCTGTGGCAGCGGCTTCTCGATGCGGGCGCCTGGGGGATCTCCGTCGCGACGCCCTGGCAGGCCGAGGTCGCGGTGCAGGCAGGAGTCGCCACCGTCCTGATCGCGAACGGGCTCACCGACGTCGACGCGGCGCGGCGGCTCGGAGCGCTGCTCGCCGCCGACGACGACCTGCGCATCCTGTGCTGGGCGGACTCCGTCGCCACGATCGAACTCCTGGCGGCCGCCCGCATCGACGCCGCGCGTCCTCTCGACGTGCTCGTCGAACTCGGCGGAATGGGAGGGCGGACCGGTGCGCGCACGGTCGCCGAGGGCGAGGAGATCGCGCGCGCGATCTCTTCGACTCCGGGCCTCCGCCTGGTCGGTGTGACCGGCTACGAAGGACCGTTCGGTCCCGATCGCAGCGAGGCGTCGGTCGCCGCCGTCGACGCGTTCCTGGCGACGCTCGTCGAGCTGCACTCGCGACTCGACTACGCCGACGGCATCCGCCCCGTGGTGAGCGCCGGCGGGAGTGCGTTCCCCGATCGCGCGGCCGCAGTGCTCGCCCCTCTGGGAGGAGAAGATGTCGACGTCGTGCTGCGCTCGGGAGCGTTCCAGATCCACGATGACGGCTTCTACTCTCGCATGTCCCCGTTCGGACCGATCACCGGCACGAGCCCCCTCCGCTCGGCGATGCACGCGTGGGCACGTGTGGTCTCGCACCCCGAGCCGCAGCTGGCGCTTCTCGACGCGGGTCGTCGCGACGTGCCCTTCGATCTCGACCTGCCCGTCGCGCAGTCCGTCGACGGCGAGATCACGGCGCTCAACGACCAGCACGCGTTCCTGCGGCTCGCAGACGGAGCCACGGTGAAGACCGGAGATGTGGTGCGTCTCGGGCTGTCGCACCCGTGCACGGCGTTCGACAAGTGGCGGGTGGTCGCCATCATCGATGATCCGGACGCGCCAGACCCCCGGGTGATCGGAGCGGTGGCCACATGCTTCTGAGCACCGAGAAGCCCGTTCGGGTCTACCGTCGTGCGACGGTCGTCGACGGCACCGGAGCCGGGCGCTTCGAGGCCGATGTCGCGGTCGAGGGCGATCGCATCGTCGCTGTGATCACGGATGACGACGCGACTGAGCTGATCCTGCCCGATGGCGCGGTCGAGATCGACGCCCGCGGGCTCGTGCTCGCCCCCGGATTCATCGACATGCATGCTCACAGCGACCTCGCCGTGCTGAGGGGCGCCGCGCATGACGCGAAGATCCTCCAGGGGGTCACCACTGAGGTGCTCGGTCAGGACGGACTCGGATACGCGCCGCTCGACGACGTCACGGCCTCGATCATCCCGGCGCAGATCGCGGGCTGGAACGGAAGCCCGGTCGCGGTTCCCTGGCGCTCGATGGACGACCTCCTGAGGGCGATCGATGAAGCGACTGCCGCGAACGCGGCGATGCTCGTGCCGCAGGGGAACCTTCGGATGATGGTGATCGGCCACGAGAACCGCGCGGCGACGCTCGACGAGGTCGTGGCCATGTCGGAGATGCTCGGCGACGCGATGGATGCCGGCGCATTCGGCATGTCGAGCGGCCTCACCTATACCCCCGGCATGTACGCCGACACGGCTGAGCTCGAAGCGCTGTGCCGTGTCGTGGCCGAAAGGGGAGGCTACTGGGCGCCCCACACCCGAAGCTACGGCGGCGCGGCGCTCGACGCGTACCGCGAGGCGCTGGACATCGGGCGACGCACGGGGTGCCCCGTGCATCTCACTCACGCGACCATGAACTTCGCGCCGAATCGCGGCCGGGCGGGAGAACTGCTCGCTCTGATCGATCGAGCGATCGCAGACGGGGTCGACGTCACCCTCGACACCTACCCCTATCTGCCCGGAGCGACGACGCTCGCCGCACTGCTGCCCAGCCGTCTCTCCGAGACCGGCGACCTCATCGGCGTGATCGCCGCACTCGACGAGCCTGAGCGAGAGGCCGTGCGCGTCGAGCTGGAGGAGATCGGGTGCGACGGCTTCCACGGCGAACCGGCCGACTGGACGACGATCCAGATCGCGGGCACGGGTGCTCCCGCTCTTGCCGATCTCGTTGGTCGCACGGTCGCCGATATCGCGGTGTCGTCGGGGCGCCGTGCGGTCGACGTCGTGCTCGACACCATCGTCGCGGATGCCGGAGCGACGAGCATCCTGATGCACATCGGCGACGAGCAGAACGTGCGCACCATCATGCGTCACCTGCGCCACTGCGGAGGGAGCGACGGGATCCTGATCGGAGCCAGGCCGCACCCGCGCGGACGCGGCACCTTCGCGCGATACCTCGGCACGTACGTGCGCGAGCTCGGCGTCCTGACGCTCGAAGAAGCGGTGCGCCACCTCGCAGCGACGCCCGCAGCGCGCCTCGGGCTCGACCGGGGAGACGGTGCTCGAGGAGTCATCCGCCGCGGCGCGACCGCAGACCTGGTGCTGTTCGATCCGGCGACCGTCGCCGCGGGCGCCACCTTCGAGCATCCCCACGCGGCGCCGGTGGGGTTCGCGGAAGTCCTCATCGCAGGGGTGCCCGTCGTCATCGACGGTGAGATCACCGGGGCAGAGCCCGGACGCGCACTGCGGATGCCGCCTGCGCCGCATCGCTCGACGGTGCCCGCCGTCGAGTCGACGATCGATGCGGCGGCTGATCCGTTCCTGTGGACCGAGAGCACACCGATCGAGGCGCCGGCCGAACTCTCCGCCTCGGCTCTGCGTCTTCGGGCCGCGTCGCCGGAATCCGCGTCGGCCCCTCCGATCCGGCTCTCCGTCGACCCGGCGATCGGCCGAGAGTCCTTCGTGAGTGGCCGCATCGCCGACGAGGCTTTCCGCCTCACTGTGACGTCTCAGGGCATCGACGTCGTCGGGGCGACGCCCGCGGGCGTGTTCCGCGGGGTGGCGGTGCTGCGCCAGCTCCGTGTGCCCGGTGCGACTCGTCATCGCATTCCCACGGGCACCTGGCAGGGCGCCCCCGCCTTCGGGTGGCGCGGCGTGATGCTCGACGTCGCGAGGCACTTCCGTCCCGCCGCCGACGTGCGTCGCCTGATCGATCTGCTCGCCGATCACCACCTCACGGTGCTGCACCTGCACCTGACCGATGATCAGGGCTGGCGTTTCGCCGTGCCCGGCTATCCCCGGCTGACCGAGGTCGGGGCGCGCCGTGAGGCGACCCAGCGTGGCCACGGCCCGCAGGCGACCGTCGAGCCGGGCGTGCACGAGGGCCATTACACAGATGCGGAGATCCGCGACCTCGTCGCCTACGCCGCCGAGCGGTTCGTGACCCTGGTGCCCGAGGTCGAACTGCCCGGGCACATCCAGGCGGGACTCGCTGCCTACCCGGAGCTCGGCAACGTCGATGCGGGTGCGCCCATCACGGCACCGTGGGAACGGTTCGGGGTGAACCCGCGCACACTCGCGCCGACCGATGCCGCGCTCGACTTCGGCACGGCGGCGATCGACGCGCTCTGCGACCTCTTCGACTCGCCGTGGATCGGCATCGGCGGCGATGAGGTTCCCGTCACCGAATGGGAGCAGAGCGCTGCGGCGCAGGAGCGGATGCGCGAGCTCGGCATCCCGAACCCGCATGAGGTCCAGCCCTGGTTCACCGCGCGATTCGTCGACCATGTGCGCTCTCGCGGGCGCATGGCGCTCGCCTGGGACGAGGTGCTCGAAGGCGAGGTCCCGCAGGGGGTGAGCATCCTCGCCTGGCGCGGTCCCGTCGCGATGCGGGAGGCGCTGAGCCGAGGCATCCCGGTGATCGCGTGTCCTGATCTGGAGGTCTATCTCGATTACCCGCAGTCCGAATCGGAGGAGGAGCCGATCAGGGTGGGTCCTCCGCTGTCGCTGGAGACGGCGTACCGGCTGCAGGTCGATGAGCGGGCGCTGGGTGGTCAGGCGAACGTCTGGACCGAGCATCTGCCGTCGCGGGACCGCGTCGATTTCGCCATGTTCCCGAGGCTTGCGGCCATCGCGGAGCGGCTGTGGCATGGGGGAGCGCCTCGCGCTTTCGACGACTTCGAGCGTCGCGTGCCGGTGCACCTGCGACGGCTGAGGGAGGCAGGGGTGCGGTATCGTCCCCTGAGCGGGCCGTCGCCTGAGCAGCGTCGTCCGGGAGTGCCGGGGAAGCCCCTCACTCGCGCGGCGCGGGAGGGGATCGTCGAGGGCCTCGTCGCAGGTCTGGTCGACCGGTCCGCGTCGATGCCGGGGACCCCCTCGCATTGATGTAACGTTTCGGTAACCCTCCCGGCGCGACGCCGGGCAGGGCTTGCACAATTTTTGTTCGTAAGGTCTACTAACAAACATGTCCGTATCGGATGAACAGCGCCCAACGACGACGCCGGAGTACCTCGGCACGAGTGCTCACGCATTCGGCCCCGGTCGTCACCTGCGCTCGCGCTCCAAAGTGCTTCCTGAGCACGCGCGAGGCCACAACCGGGCGCTCGTCCTGCAGACCCTGTACCACTCGGGCGCCATGAGCCGTGCGGACCTCTCTCGGGAGACCGGTCTCACCCGGGTCACGATCTCCGACCTCGTCGCGGAGTTCATCGCCGACGGCATCGTCGTCGAGATGGGCGTGCGCGAGACGGTGGGACCGGGCAAGCCGCCCATCCTCATCGACATCGACCGCGTCGGGCATCAGATCATCGGGATCGACCTGTCGGGCCCGCATGCATTCATCGGCGCGCTGCTCAGCCTCGACGGAGACGTGCTCGAGCGCCGGGAGGTGCCGCGGCCCGAGAGCCCCGATGGCGATGCCGCGTATGCCGCGACTCTCGCACTCGCATGGGCGCTCGTGGCCACGGCCACGCAACCGATCCTCGGCGTCGGCATCGGAACTCCCGGTGTGGTGCGTCCCGACGGCGTGGTGCTCAGCTCCCCGAACCTCGGATGGACCAACCTGCCGCTGGAGGCGAAGCTCGGCGTCGATCTCGACCTTCCCGTTCTGGTCCGCAACGACGCCAACGCGGCCGTGCTCGCCGAATACACCTTCGGTGAGGCGAAGGCCGACTTCATGCTCATCCGCATCGGTCGCGGTGTCGGAGCCGGACTCATCACCGGCAGCCAGCCGCTGGTGGGCAGCCGTTTCGCGGCGGGCGAGATCGGGCACGTCGTCGTCGGGACCGACGGAGGGCCGCGATGCGCCTGCGGCAAGGACGGCTGTCTCGAGGCCTGGCTCAGCGAGACACGACTGCGCCCGGCGATCGAGGCCGCACCGGACTCCCGCGACGAGATCCTTCGCGATGCCGGCACCCGCATGGCCGTCGCGATCGCACCGATCGTGGCAGCGCTCGACCTGTCGGAGGTCGTGCTGTCGGGCCCCGCAGATCTGCTCGACGGGGTGCTGATCGACTCCGCCGTGCACACTCTGCACGCTCGTACTCTGGAAGGTGTGTTCGAGGATGCGCTCATCCGTCGCACCTCACAGGCAGACATCGTGCTGCGGGGGACCGCGGTGATGGTGCTCTCCGGGCAGCTGGGCGTCTCGTGATCGGGATGCACGGCCTGAACGATTCGCGGAGCGCCGTCCGATGACGCGCGCCTCTGTCGCCGACCTCGACGGTCGGCTGGTTTCTGTGGGCCTCGACGTCGGTGGCACGAAGATCGATGCCGTCGCGGTCGCCTCCGACGGTGAGATCATCGCCCGGCTGCGTCGACCGACAGGTTGGGGAGACGACGCCGTCGTGTCGAGCATCATCGACGTCGTCGCTGATCTCGCTGTCGACGGCGGATTCGAGCCCTCGACGGTCGGCACGGTCGGTGTCGGCATCCCTGGGGTCGTGGACTCCGACACCGGGCGCGTGCTGCATGCCGTGAACCTCGGCGTCGAGGCGCTCGACCTCGCAGACCGCGTCTCCGCGCAGCTCGCGGTGCCCGTGCGCGTCGAGAACGATGTCAAGGCCGCAGCCCTCGGAGCGGCAGCGCTGAGGGGCATCAGCGGGTCGATGGCCTATCTGAATCTCGGTACGGGGGTCGCCGCGGGCATCGTCATCGACGGTGAGATCTGGCGCGGGTCACGCGGAACGGCCGGAGAGGTCGGACACCTCTCGGTGGATCCGAACGGCCGCCTGTGCAGCTGCGGCCAGCGTGGCTGCATCGAGACCTTCTGCGGAGGCGGAGCACTCACGAGGGCATGGAACCGCCCGGGCACGCTCCCCGTGCGTGACATCCTCGACGCGGCCGAGTCCGGCGACGAGCGAGGGGTTGCGCTGCGCGCCGATCTCTTCCACGGCGGCGCGGCGGCCGTGCGGGCGCTCGTGCTCTCCGCAGACGTCGAGCGGGTGATCATCGGCGGCGGACTGACAGCCCTCGGAGATCGACTCCGCGACGGCATCCGCGCCTCTCTGCGTGCAGGGGCGGCGGCTTCGCCCTTCATGCGCTCTCTGCAGCTCGACGAGCGGATCGAGTTGCTACCGGCCGGCTCGCCTGCGGCCGCCTTCGGTGCCGCGGTCGTCGGCTCCACCACCCCCTCTAAGGAGACTGTGTCCCATGGCTGAAGTCGTCATCGTCGAGAATGCCCAGGCGGCCGGCGATCTGGTCGCCACCGAGATCGTCGAGCTCATCGACCGGCGCGCCGATGCGGTGCTTGGCCTCGCGACCGGTTCGACCCCGCTGCCGGTGTATCAGGCGCTCCGCACGCGACTCGCCGGTCGTGACGTCTCGCAGGTGCGCGGCTTCGCGCTCGACGAGTACGTCGGCCTCGACCCTGCCCATGTCGAGAGCTACCGCTCGGTCATCACCCGCGAGGTCGTGGAGCCGCTCGGGCTCGACCCGCGGCGCATCCACGTGCCCAACGGCGCGGCCGAGACGATTCAGCACGCGGGGGACGATTATGAGACCGCGATCGACGCCGCAGGCGGAGTCGACCTGCAGATCCTCGGCATCGGCACCGACGGACACATCGGGTTCAACGAACCCGGCTCGTCGTTCGCCTCCCGCACCCGCGTGAAGACGCTCACCCAGCAGACCCGCGAAGACAATGCGCGCTTCTTCGACTCGATCGACGATGTGCCTCGGCACTGCATCACCCAGGGCCTCGGCACGATCCTCCGCGCCCGCCACGTGGTGCTTCTGGCGTTCGGCGAGGGCAAGGCGCGGGCGGTGGCCGAAGCCGTCGAAGGGCCGCTGTCAGCCATCCTCCCCGGCTCCGCGATCCAGCTCCACCCGCACGCGACCGTCGTGCTCGACGAGGCAGCGGCGTCGCAGCTGAAGCTCGCCGACTACTACCGCTACACCTTCGCCAACAAGCCTGCCTGGCAGGGGCTCTGAGCCGCCGACCGCTCAGGGAGTGCCGGAAGGCCACGCCAGCGGCAGCAGGTGCTCCACGCTGAGCGGTGCGAGTGGCAGCGTCTCGGCATCCGCCGGGGTGATCCACCGGAGCTCGGCGAGCTCGGCCTGCGCCACCGGCTGCGCGGCGCCGATCGTCACGACGAAGGCATCAGCGACGACCCGGTGACCCGGCTCGTTCGCAGCCTCCGACACGAACCTGCCGAGGGGCTCGAGATCGTCGAGACCGAGTTCGAGACCGAGTTCCTCGTGCAGTTCGCGCGTGAGCGTCTCAGCGGGCGTCTCACCGTGCTCCGGTTTGCCGCCGGGTTGCATGAATCTGGTCGTACCCTGCTTGCGCACGACGAGAACACGTCGATCCGCATCGAGGATGATCGCCGCGCTGACGTGGATATCAGGCATCGGCGGTGAACACCTTTCCGGGGTTGAGGATGCCGAGCGGATCGAAGGCGCGTGTGATCTGACGCTGCAGCTGCCATTGATCGTCGCCGATCTCGTCGGCCAACCAGCGGCTCTTGAGAGTTCCGATCCCATGCTCGCCGGTGAGCGTGCCACCGAGCGCGATCGCCGCCCGGAAGAGCTCGTCGGCCGCCTCCCAGACGACGGGGGGCGTCTCGTCTCCCTCGAAGATGAAGTTCGGATGCAGATTGCCGTCGCCGGCATGGGCGACGGTCGGGATCGAGACCGAGAACTTCTTCTCGATGCGCGCGATCTCATCGAACATCGCCGGCATCGCACTCCGCGGCACGGAGACGTCTTCGATGAGAGTCGTTCCGAGAGCCGCCATCGCCGGATGCATGGAGCGACGGATCGCGAGCATGCGTTCTCCCTCGGCGCGGTCGTGCGAGACCTGCGTGATGCCGTGATGCGCGGTGAGTATCTCGGCGATCATCGTCGCCTCCGCGATCGCGGCAGGGCCGTCGGTCTGGATCGTCAGCTGAGCGCTGCCCGCGACGGGCGAGGGCAGAGCGAGCAGAGCGGCGACGGCGGCGAGACTCGCGGCGTCCATGAGCTCCATGATCGCCGGCTGGCTGCCCGACGCGGTGACCGCGGACGAGGCGGCCGCAGCAGTGCGCACGTCGGGGAACGTGGCCGTCACCGTGCAGACGGTGCCCTCGACCAGGCGCCGCAGCTTGAGGGTCGCCGAGACGACGACGCCCAACGTGCCCTCGGAGCCGATCACCAACGACGTGAGATCGAGGCCGGTCACTCCCTTGACGCTGCGGTGTCCGAGATGCAGCAGGCGACCGTCGGAGAGAACCAGGTCGAGGCCGAGCACCGCGTCGCGGACCACGCCGTACTTGGCGCAGAGGAGTCCGCCCGCGCCGGTCGCGATGTTGCCGCCGACCGTCGAGATGGCCCTGCTCGCGGGGTCGGGAGCCCACCACAGGCCGTGTTCGGCGAGCACGGCGTTGAGGTCGGCATTGATGATGCCCGGTTCGACGACCGCCAGCAGATCATCGGCTCGGATCTCGTGGATCGCGGTCATGCGCAGCGTGGAGAGGACGATCTCACCCGCGCCGGCGTTCGCAGCCCCGGCGAGGCCCGTGCCCGCGCCGCGAACCACGACCGGCGTGCGGGTCTCGGTGGCGATGCGCATGACGGACTGCACGTCGGCGACCGACTCGGCGTGGACGATGGCCAGCGGGGTTCCGGCTGCGGCGTGGCCGGACTGATCGGCTCTCACGCCATCGAGCGCTGAGGGATCGGTGTCGACGAGGACGCCGAGCTCCGATCTCAGCCGATCGAGGGTGTTCATTCGATGCGACGACGTCCGCTGACCACACCTGCTCCGACGGCCACCACGGCGAAGGCGATGCCGATCAGGGGCTGGTCCATGAGCCACCAGGCGATCGTCACGCCGACGTAGATGAGCAGTTCGACGGCGGCGCGGAGGAACGGATGCAGCCGCAGCACGGGACGCGGCGAGAGGAAGAGCGCCCACACGAGGATCACGATGACGGGAGCGCCGATTCCGAGGATGACGTTCCACGGCAGCGGCCAGGTGGCGAAGCCCCACAGTGCAAGCGTGCCGACGGCCACCACCAGGACGATCGATCGGACGATGTCGAGGGCGTGAAGAGCGGGCCGGTCGACACCGGGAACGGAGGCGGAATCCTGGTGCATGGATCCAGTCTATTCGCCGGTGGCGGCGGGTCAGGGCGCGGGGACGGCCTCGTCGGTGTCCTCGACTGCGGGCGTCGCCTCATCGGCGACGGGGGCGATCTCCTCATCGACGGTGGCATCGTCGAGACCCTCGTCCGCGGGCGTGGTCGCCTCTTCAGGCGCAGTCCCTGCATCCGGGGCTGCGGGAGCCGCCGTGTCCTCAGGTTCAGATTCAGGTTCAGGTACGGGGTCGGTCGCTCCCGGTGCCGGGTCGGGGCCGGGTGGTGCCGGTGCCGGTGCCGGTGCCGGTGCCGGGTCGTCCGCGAATTGGCATGCCAACTCGAACAGCTCGCCGATCAGCGGAGTCGAGCTGATGTCGTACAGGCCCGAGAGAGTGGTGGTCGCCGAGGTTCTGGATTCCGAGCCCGCTGTATAGAAGAAGTCGACGGCGGAGTCGTCGCACAGCTGTCGGAGGGTTGGACGCAGATCGATGTTGCCGTGGCCGGCTTCATCGAGGACGACGCTGCTGGTGCCTCCCGATTCCCCGGCGATGTGCGACGCGATCTGCGCGCCTGGCGTGCCTTCCACCGCGATGACATAGTGGGTGACCCACGTATTGCCGTCGATGAAGGCGTCTGAGAGTGAGAAGTCCAGAGCTTTCTCTGGAAGAGTCGGCTGCTCCGGCTCCGGCTCCGGCTCCGGCTCCGGCTGGGGCTCCGGCTCCGGCTGGGGCTCCGGCTCCGGCTCCGGCTCCGGCGCAGGGTCGACGGGCTGCTCGGGTTCCGTGGGCTGCTCCGGCGCAGGGTCGACGGGCTGCTCGGGTTCCGTGGGCTGCTCCGGCGCAGGGTCGACGGGCTGCTCGGGTTCCGTGGGCTGCTCCGGCGCAGGGTCGACGGGCTGCTCGGGTTCCGTGGGCTGCTCCGGCGCAGGGTCCACGGGCTGCTCGGGTTCCGTGGGCGGCGCTGGCTCTACGGGAGGCTCAACCTCAGGCGCGGGCTCCGTCGGCGGAGCCGGCGCCGCGGGAGCCGTCGGCACGGTGGGAGGCGAGATGCCGGGAGCCGTGTCCTCGGCGGGTTCGCTGACCTCGGGTTCTTCTGCGGGAGGAACGACGGGTTCGGGCGCGGCATCCGAATCGTCGTCGTCATCGATGACGTCGGGCTTCTTCTCGTCGGCCTTCATCGCCTCGTCGGGACCGACATCGGCGCTGATCGACGAGGAATCGCTGTCGCCTGCGCTGGGCAGGGACGCTGCGGGTGAGACGCCCGCGAGGCCGGGGATGATGGTCGCAGCTGCGACGACGCCGGCGACGACGAGGGCTGCCGAGCCGGCTCCGACGAGGGCACCGACTCCGCTGAAGATGCCGCCACCTGCTCCGGCGCCACCCGCAGAGCCACCGACGCCTGCGCCGCCGACACCGGTCGAGCCGCCTGCGCCTGATCCGGTCGATCCGCCGGCCGCACCCGCGACGCCACCGCTCGCGACCACTGCGCCCTCGGTGATGCCCGACGGCATGGCGGCGAGAGCGACGATCGGGGTCCCGCCACCCTGCAGGGTGGCGAGGTAGCCGGCCGATCCCGTCACACCGAGCACGAGCGGGAGCAGCACGAGGGCGAGCCGCTTGGAGATGTCCTTCGCCTCGGCCGCCACGATCATGCATCGCGCGCACACTTCGAGGTGCTGCTCGAGGCGCTTGTGGTCGCGTGTGCCGAGGTTGCCCCGAGAGTAGGCACCGAGGTGTTCGATCGTCCATTGGCAGTCAGAGCCAGGGGCGGCGCTGCGCAGATGCGCCTGGATCCACGCCTCACGGAGACCTTCGCGAGCGCGGAAGGCCAGCTGAGAGACGGCTCCGGCCTTCATGCCGAGCAGCGGTGCCGCCTCGTGCGGCTTCATCTGCTCGATCTCGGTGTACCAGAGCACCTCCTGCCAGCGGGAGGGAAGGCTACGAAAGGCCTGAGCCGTCAGGCTGCGGTCGAGTGCCTCGTTCGCGGCCTGCTCGGTGCTGTCGGGATCTGCGACGCTGTCGAGCTCGTCGATGGCCGACTCGCGGCGTGACCTGCCCCAGGCGGCAGCCGTGTTGCGGATGCTGGTGAACAGATAGGCGCGGAAGGAGCCGTTGGGGCCGCCGCCTTTGATGATCGCCTGGTAGATGCGTGTGTATGACTCCTGGACGAGGTCGTCGGGATCGATCGACGAGGTGATCGATCGCGCGACCGACATGCCCGAGGGGTAGTGGCGACGCCACAGCTCACCGAATGCGGCGGCGTCACCCGAGCGGGTGCGCAGCACCAGTTCGGTGTCAGCGATCGATTCGTCGTGAGGTGAGTTGTCGTGGTCCACAGTCATCCGTCTGTCGTGGGGCGGAAGTGCCTCCACAGTAAGAGACGCGTGATTCGTTGTTTCATCACGCGTCTTCTCCATTCTCTCTCTGATCTTCTCGGTGCGCCACCCCGAGATCGGCATAGGTCGCGTGATCGTCTGAAAAATAAAGCCCAGTTCAAAGTCGTAAAGTGAACCTGCGTCAAAGAAATTCGAAGAATTTCTGGGAAGTCGCGTAATGAATCGAGGTCGGCATCGTCTCATCACATAGAGACAGCCACGAGCTCCACCGGGGGGCGGAGCTCAGGTGCTCATGCAGGGGGCATGAGCGCAGGCATGGTGGGTCGAGAGCCTCGGGGGAGGAGTTCTCGACTCACCGCTCTGAGTGGGGGGGAATTGTGACGGGGCCGTCGATCTGGGGAACGGCGGCCCCTCACCCGCAAGAAAGAGAAAAGGCACCGGAGAGCGCAGAGTTGCGCGTCGATGCGCGCAGCGTGGGCCTAGGCCCGACCGCCCACCCATGCGCGCACGACGCGCAACTGTGCAGTCCACAGCACCGCGTCGCCCAGGTGTCCGATCGTGAGACGACCCAGGCGCTCGCTGACCCCGATCGCACGCGCCGGTGTCTCCGTCGCCGCTCGTAGAGCATCTGCCAACGGCACGCCCGCCGCGACGGTTCGACGGACGGCTTCGTCCTGAGTGAGCGTCGAACCAGCGATCGAGCCGGTGTCGTTCGTGCGCGCGATGCCGTCTCGCACGGTCACTCGAACCGCGCCGAGGTCGTAGTCGCCGTCGGCGCTTCCTGCGGCTGCCATCGCATCGGTGATCAGCGCGACACGTGCGGGGGCTGCGTCGAAGAGCAACCGCACCACATGCGGATCGAGATGCACATCGTCGGCGATGGCCTCGAGCACGACCCGATGATCCGCGGCCGCGGCGAGTACAGGGCCGGGGGCGCGGTGATGGATCCCGGGCATCGCGTTGAACGCATGGGTGAGGATCGACGCCCCCGCATCGAAGGCGGCGACCGCCATCGACGCATTTGCATCGGTGTGACCGACCGCCGCGGCGGCTCCCGACGCGGTGATCAGCCTGATCGCGTCGATACCGCCCGGGAGCTCCGGAGCGATGGTCACCTGACGGATCGTGCCGCGTCCTGCCTCGAGCAGTCGAGACACGTCGTCGGCGACGGGCTCGCGCAGCAGGGCGGGCGCATGCGCTCCATGGTGTCCCGGATCGAGGAAAGGGCCCTCGAGGTGCGAGCCGAGGATGTCGGTGTCGGTCGCCATCAGCTCGGCGATCTCCGCGACCCGGCGCTCGAGCTCGTCGAGTGTGCCGGTCACCAGGGACACGACCGCGCGGGTGGTCCCATGCTCGCGGTGCAGCGCCCGGGCGGCGCGAATCGCCTCGGGTCCGTCATCGAACGACGACCCCGCGCCGCCGTGCCCGTGGATGTCGATGAGTCCCGGGCTGAGGACGGCGCCGGCTCCGGCCGTCTTCACGGCATCGATCACCTCGTCGGCCGGCGACCAGGTGGCGCCGACACCGCGATCGACGATCACACCGGCCTCGATCCGCACCCAGGCGTCGTGCACGGTCTCGCCGCCGTCGATGATCGTCGCGGAGTGGACCACGAGCGATCCTTCCGGGCTCGAGACGATGCTCATCGATCGGTCCATGGGATCTCCTCGGCGCGGTGGAAGTCGATGTCGGCAGTCTCCCAGAGCGGGGCGAGTGTCGCGAGTCGCGTGCGGAACGACTCCCACGTGCGTTCCGGGGCGGTCTGCGGTGACCAGGCGATCTCCGCCTGAGCGGCCGCGCGCGGGAACACGAGCTGCTCGACCTCGCCGATCGTGCGGGTGGTCTCGCTCCAGAGAGGCGCCTCGACGCCGATGATCGCCGAGTCGGGCACATCGAGCACGTCGGTGGGTTCCCACTCGTAGGCGGTTCGCACGTCGACGACTCCCGCCCAGGTGAGGCCGAGGGGGAAGTCGGCCGAGTACTTCATGTCGAGGTAGGCGACGTCTGCTGCAGACATGATCAGCGCGCCACCGCGAGCGACGAAATGCGCGGCTTCTTCGGCGTGGGTGCCCTCGGGAGTCGTCTTGCCCCAGTACTGACCGACGGTGCCTTCGGCGATGCCGGCGGCGGCACCGACCTCGTGCCAGGCGACCGGGATCTTCCCTGCCTCCACGACGATCGCGGTGGCGCGCTCGACGAAGATGTCGAAATCGGCCTGCGGGGTGCCGAGTGATTCGTCGCCGCCGATATGGAGGTACGGGCCCGGCGTGATCTCGGCGAGCTCGCGCACCACGTCGCGGACGAAGTCGTAGGTGAGCTCGTCATGGATGCGCACGCTCGAGTGGCCGACGCCCCACCCGACGTACGGTTCGCCCTTGACGGGCAGGGGCTGGGCGAGGCGCTCGGACTCGGCGACGAGGCCGTCGTTGAGCACGGGGC
This sequence comes from Microbacterium sp. AC145, assembly GCF_979258505.1. Lineage (NCBI taxonomy): Bacteria > Bacillati > Actinomycetota > Actinomycetes > Micrococcales > Microbacteriaceae > Microbacterium > Microbacterium sp. AC145. The sequence continues at coordinate 2,154,074 of NZ_OZ409859.1, read as the reverse complement.
TCTCGACGAGTTCGGGGTAGGCGACTCCGATCGCGTGCGTGTGGCCGGGAAGATCGATCTCGGGGATCACGATCATGTGGCGGGCCGCGGCGTGCTCGACGATCGCGCGATAGTCGTCTTTCGAATAGAAGCCGCCGCGGTCCCCGCCGGCGGCGGTCAGCGACGCCAGCTGGGTCAGCTTCGGCCAGGAGTCGATCTGAATGCGCCATCCCTGGTCGTCGCTGAGGTGCAGGTGCAGGTGGTTGAACTTCAGCGCGCTGGTCGCGTCGATGAACTTCAAGACCTCCGCGACCGTGAAGAAGTGGCGTGTCACGTCGAGCATCACGCCACGGCGAGCGAAGCGCGGTGCGTCCGAGATCTCCGAGTGCAGTAGTCCCCACCCGTCGTCGTCGCCCTCCCGCAGCAGCTGCAGCAAGGTCTGCGATCCGTAGAAGAGACCGGCCTCGTCTCCACCGACGATCTCGACCGACGCGCCGACGGTGAGGGTGTAGCCCTCGGGGGCGGCGGCATCCGGATCGATCCGCAGCGAGATCGCCGCGTCGCCCGGGGCGGAGGGCCCGGATGAGCGGGAGAGGCGGATGCCGCTGCGCTGCGCGATCGCGTCGATCAGCTGCTCGGCGACGGGCGAATCGCCGATGACGCGGACGGTGTCGGTCAGCGGCATCCGGCTGTCGCCGACGCTGGCGGAGTGGGGGAGGGGAACGAGGGGCATGGAATGGGGAAGGACCATGAACAAAACCTACCCTGCGAGAACGGGAGAGCACAGGGGCAGATCCGCTATGCTCGTAACCGTCGCGACTGGCGTCTGGGTGGACTACCACCGGGGAGCGACTGACCACGGAATTCGACCGCGCGCCTGGGCCGATTGGTATACCCGTTCGAATCCGTTGTCAGAGGAGCATGTCATGACCGATCGTTACTTCAACGCCCCGCTCGCCGAGGTCGATCCCGAGATCGCACAGGTCCTCGATCGTGAGCTCGCACGTCAGCAGACGTTCCTCGAGATGATCGCATCCGAGAACTTCGTGCCCGTCTCCGTGCTGCAGGCGCAGGGCTCGGTGCTCACCAACAAGTACGCCGAGGGCTACCCCGGTCGTCGTTACTACGGCGGATGCGAAGAGGTCGATGTCGCCGAGGAGCTGGCCATCCAGCGCGCGAAGGACCTCTTCGGCGCCGAGTTCGCCAACGTCCAGCCGCACTCGGGCGCATCGGCCAACGCCGCCGTGCTGCACGCGATCGCCCGCCCCGGTGACACGCTTCTCGGCCTCGCCCTCGACCAGGGCGGCCACCTGACCCACGGCATGAAGATCAACTTCTCGGGTCGTCTCTACGACATCGTCGCCTACGGCGTCGACCCCGAGACCTCGACGATCGACATGGACGAGGTGCGTCGCCTCGCGATCGCGCACAAGCCGAAGGTCATCATCGCCGGCTGGTCGGCATACCCCCGCACCCTCGACTTCGCGGCCTTCCGTGCCATCGCCGATGAGGTCGGCGCGCTGCTCTGGGTCGACATGGCGCATTTCGCGGGTCTCGTCGCCGCAGGCCTGCACCCCAACCCCGTGCCGCACGCTCACGTCGTCTCGTCGACCGTGCACAAGACGATCGGCGGCCCCCGCTCGGGCTTCATCCTGACCAACGACGCCGACATCGCCAAGAAGATCAATACGGCCGTGTTCCCGGGACAGCAGGGCGGACCCCTCATGCACGTGATCGCCGCCAAGGCGACCGCGTTCAAGCTCGCGGGCACCCCCGAATTCACGGAGCGTCAGGAGCGCACCCTGCGCGGCGCATCGATCCTCGCCGAGCGCCTCTCGCAGCAGGACGTGAAGGACGCGGGCATCGGAGTGCGCTCCGGCGGCACCGACGTGCACCTGGTGCTCGTCGACCTTCGTGACGCCGCCGTCGACGGCAAGCAGGCCGAAGACCTGCTGCACGACATCCACATCACCGTGAACCGCAACGCCGTGCCGAACGACCCGCGTCCGCCGATGGTCACCTCTGGTCTGCGCATCGGAACTCCGGCGCTCGCGACCCGTGGATTCGGCGATGCCGAGTTCACCGAGGTGGCCGATGTGATCGCCCTCGCACTGCTTCCGGGCGCCGATGTCGAGGCACTCCGTGCCCGCGTCGACGCGCTCGCCGCAGGCTTCCCGCTCTACCCGGAACTGCAGCAGTGACCGCGAAGGTCCTCGACGGCAAGGCGGCGTCGGCCGCGATCAAGGCCGAATTGACCGAGCGGGTCGCCGCGCTGAAGGCGAAGGGCATCGTCCCGGGCATCGCGACCGTGCTCGTCGGGGCCGACCCGGCGTCTCAGCTCTACGTCGGGATGAAGCATCGACAGTCCGAGGCGATCGGGATGAACTCGATCCAGCGCGAGCTGCCGGCCGATGCCACGCAGGCCGATGTCGAGGCGCTGATCGACGAGCTCAACGCCGACCCCGACTGCCACGGCTACATCGTGCAGCTGCCGCTGCCGAAGCACATCGACACCGATGCGATCCTCGAGCGGATCGACCCGGCGAAGGATGCCGACGGTCTGCACCCGACCAACCTCGGCCGGCTCGTGCTCAACGTCAACAAGCCGATCCACACCCCGCTGCCGTGCACGCCGCGCGGTGTGATCGAGCTGCTGCGTCGCAACGGCTACGACTTCGCGGGCAAGCACGTCGTGGTCGTCGGACGTGGTGTGACGATCGGTCGCTCGATCGGTCTGCTGCTGACGCGTCGTGACCTGAACGCCACGGTCACGCTGACGCACACCGGCACGGTCGACATGCCGCGCTATCTGCGTGAGGCCGACGTGATCGTCGCGGCGGCCGGCGTGAAGCACCTCATCCGTGCCGAAGACGTGAAGCCCGGAGCCGCCGTGCTCGATGTGGGCGTGACTCGTGAGACCGACCCCGAGACCGGCAAGAACCTGGTCTTCGGAGACGTGCATCCCGACGTGGCAGAGGTCGCTGGCTGGGTCTCGCCCAATCCGGGTGGTGTCGGCCCGATGACCGTGGCGCTGCTGATGACCAACGTCGTCGAGGCAGCCGAACGCCTCGTCTGACCTGCATCGGTCCCGATCTGCGCATCCGGCCCCGATCCGCTGACTCCTCCCGCTGATTCGTCCGCGAATCGGGACGATGTCTGCAGATCGGGGCCGTCTGCGTTCAGCCGAGTTCGTCGAGCATGCGTCGTTGCTCGGGTGTCAGGCCGTCGTGCAGCTCCTCGCGCGCCTCGGCGGTGGCCGGCGCGGCCGGTGCGGAGGGGGACGCGGGCGCCGTGGAAGCAGGGGCGGACTTCTTGCCAGACACCTTGCCCTGCACGGCGTCGTACAGCTCGCCGGCCTTCGCCCTGAGCTTGTCGTCGACCTGGTCGTAGATCATCCAGCCGAACAGCAGGAACAGCGGGGGCAGGACGTAGCTCCAGACTCCCGAGGCGCGGACGCCGCTGAGCCAGACGACCGACACCCAGATGATCAGCTCGACGAGATAGACGAGGACGTACTGCACGACTTTCTCGCCGGTCTTCGTCCGGTCGGCCGCCGACTTCGCAGCAGCCTTGCGGAACGCACCGGTCAGCAGCGGCTTCACGAAGAGCGCGGCGAGGGTGAGTATCACCGCAGCCCAGAGCGCGTGGAAGCCGACAGACACCCCTGCAGACAGCAGGCCGATGAGCAGCAGCACCGCGACGTTGAAGACGTACAGGGCAGCGAACCGGACGATTCCGTTCTTCATGTCACCAGAATTCCACACTCGCGGATGCCGTGGCACGAGAGCGTGTTCACGGCGAGGGGTCAGCTCTGTGCGTGCAGGCTGCTCTCGACGTTCGTGATGCGTGCCTGCTCATCGAAGTGGAACGTCGCCGAACCCGAGGCATCGGCGATCGTCGCGCCGGAGAACGATTCGTCCGTCCAGGTCAGGTTCCATCCGGCGAGGCGCGCGGCGTCCCACACCGAGGTGCGTGCATCGGTCAGAGCGAGCTCGGAGAGGATGCGGGGCAGCGCGATCGCGGCGGAGGCGACCGTCAGTGGCGGAATCGGTGCATCGAGCAGGAAGACCGCGGAGGTGCCGCCGCCGACCGGCGCGACGTAGTACGGAGCGCGTCCGGTGAGTTCGACCGCGACGCCTCCGACGGTGTGCGCTGCGGCGGTGATCCACCCGGCATCGCCGGCGGCATCGTCGGGGAAGGCGAGTTCGGTCTCGCTCAGTTCGGCGATGCCGTGCTCGATGCCGTAGTCGCGCAGCTGCGCTGCTATGCCGTCAGGATCGCCCTGGGGGTGCGCCCATGCCCAGAGCAGCGAGCGGGGACCGGGGGCGATCGTCGCCACCAGATGGGCCCGTGTCACCAGCTGGCGCGAGGCGTCTTCGTTCGATGTGAAGGTGAGTGAACTGGCCGCCATATCGGCATCCCAGCGATGGTCGCCGAGGGCTTCGAGCGCGGTCACCAGCGAGTCCTGGCGAAGAGCGGTGAACAGTGCGGCACGGTCTGCGAGCGGCTGGAGCGCGGCGAAGGTCATGCTCCCAGTCTCACCCGGAATGCTATGAATCCGCCAACCTCGATGGGCGGGAATCGCGGTTTCCCTGGCGCAGAAACCGCGATTCGCCGCTCAGACGGCCCGTGCGCGGGCCGCCCGTGGTGAGAAGAGCGCCTGTGCACCCCCGATTTCCAGATCGGAGATCCTGACCGCGGCGTCCGAGGCGAGCGACAGGTTGCCGGCGAGACCGACGGCCATGCTGCGGATGCCGTCGGTCCAGTCGGCAGTTCGACCCAGCGGGTCGGCGAGACCGCCTCGAAAAACATCGTGGAGCAGCATGTCGTCGCCACCGCCGTGACCGCCGGCGCTCCCGTCGATCTCCACCACTCGTGCGCGTCCGAAGTGCGGCTGGACAACCAGACGCTCGCCCACTGGACGTGAGGGGTCGTCTGAGATCAGATCAGGTCGAGCGCTGGGATCGACGATGGTCCTGCCGGCCTCGTCGACGGTCACCGACCCGCGCTCCACGACGTTCAGCTCGGCACGACCGCGGGTCCCGTTGACCGACACCGTGTAGCCCTCCCAGGGGGAGTGCGCGTTGAGCGAGTACGACATGGTGCTGCCACGGGCGTAGTCGACGACGAGCGCCAGGTTGTCTTCGATGGTGATCCCTTCGTCGAAGACATCGCGATCGCGGAGGTAGCCGTCGAAGTGCTCCTGGTCGAGGTACAGGCCCCGCCATACGGGATCGGTGCGCAGGTCCAGGCTGAAGGGATCGTGCAGGGGTGAGTCGGTGGTCCCGCGCTCTGGCCTCGGGCCCACATCGCGGCGTCGGGCATTCTCCGCGCCGTAGAAGCGCAGGCCTCCTGCGGCGAACACGCGCGCCGGAGTGTCTGCCAGCCACCAGTTGACCAGGTCGAAGTGATGGCTCGCCTTGTGGATCAGCAGCCCTCCGGATCGTGACTTGTCGCGATGCCAACGACGGAAGTAGTCGGCACCGTGCGCGGTGTCCAGCACCCACTCGAAGTGCACGCTCGTGACGTCCCCGATCTCTCCGGACGCGATGACCCTCTTCAGAGCGGTGTTGCGAGGTGAGTAGCGGTAGTTGAAGGTGAGGATGACGTTCCGTCCAGTGCGCTCGACGGCGTCGGCGATCAGGCGGACGCCCTCCTCGTCGATCGTCAACGGCTTCTCGGTGATCGCATCCGCTCCCGCTTCGAGAGTGCGCACGATGTGCTCCGCGTGCGTGTGATCGGGGGAGGTGATGATGACGCGGTCGACGCGGTGACGTGCGATCGCGTCACCCAGATCCTCAGGGGCGAACCGCGCGGGTGAGCCGAGCGCCGGATGGCGGGCGAGCGACCACTCCCGGCGTCCGGTGTTGGTGTCGGCCACCGCCACCAGCTCGGCATGTTCGGCGTGGGCGCCGGCGATCGCCTCGAGATACATCTGCGCGCGTGAGCCCGTGCCCACGATGGCGTAGCGGGTTCGTGTCATGGTGTCGTCCTTCCGACTACTTGATGCCGCTGGTCGCAGCGCCCTTGATGAGGAATCGCTGACCGAACAGGAACACGAGGAACAGCGGGATGAGCGAGACGACGCTCATCGCGAACATCGAGCCGTAGTCCGAGCTGGATTGCGCATCGAGGAAGCCCTTCAGGGCCAACGAGGCAGGGAACAGCTCCGGAAGGCGCACGTAGATGAGTGGCCCGAAGAAGTCGCCCCACGTCCAGATGAAGGTGAAGATCGCCGTGGTCGCCAGCGAGGGGACGATCATCGGCAGAGTGATCTGGAAGTAGCTGCGGAAATGTCCCGCACCGTCCATCCGGGCCGCTTCGAACAGCTCCTTGGGCAGGCCGCGGATGAACTGGACCATCAGGAAGATGAAGAACGCCTCCGTCGCGAGGAACTTCGGCGCGATCAGCGGGAGGAACGTGTTCAGCCATCCCAGTTCCTTGTAGATCAGGAACTGAGGGACCAGCAGGACCTGGAACGGCAGCATGATCGATCCCAGCATCAGGACGAATGCGAGCGTGCGGCCGCGGAACTTCAGGCGGGCGAAGGCGTAGGCGGCCATCGAACAGGACAGCAGGTTGCCGACGATCGCTCCCAGGGCGATGACGGAGGAGTTGAACAGGAACACGCCGAACGGCGCCTGAAGGTCGTTCCACCCATTGGCGTAGTTGTCGAACGTGAGATCGGTCGTGAAGATGCTGAGGTCGCGGAAGATCTGATCGTTCGGCTTGAGGCTCGACACGACGAGCCAGATCAGGGGGTAGATCATCAGCAGGGAGGTCGCCGCCAGCGCGATGTGCTTGCCGATCGACCGCGCACGCTGCCAGACGGGCGTGCGGGTGCTCGCGATGCGGCGCCCCCTCAGGTCGGTGCGACCCGGGCGGAGCAGGGTCTCGGTCTCAGTCGTCATAGAACACCCAATACTTCGAAAGCCAGAAGTTGAACGCGGTGAAGGCAGCGATCACCATCAGCAGGAACCAGGACATCGCCGAGGCGTACCCCATGTCGAGCTCGGTGAACGCCTCCTTGTAGAGCAGGAGCGTGAAGAACATGGTCGAATCGCTCGGCCCGCCTGTCCCTCCGGAGACCACATAGGCCTGGGTGAAGGATTGGAAGGCGAAGATGATCTGCAGCACCAGATTGAAGAAGATGACCGGCGTGAGCAACGGGAACGTGATCGAGAAGAACTGACGGATGCGCCCGGCGCCGTCCATCGACGCCGCCTCGTAGTACATCTCCGGAATCTGCCGCAGACCGGCCAGGAAGATCACCATGGGCGAGCCGAAGGTCCAGATGTGCAGGACGATCAGGGTGCCCAGCGCGAAGTCGGGGTGGCCGATCCATCCTGGTCCGTCGATCCCGAACCAGGCGAGGAAGCCGTTGACGATGCCGTCCTTGCCGAATACCTGACGCCACAGGATCGCCACGGCGACCGAGCCGCCGAGCAGCGAGGGGAGGTAGAAGATCGATCGGTAGAACGACAGCCCGCGCATCCCCTTGTCCAGGAGGATCGCAAGCCCCAGTGCGAGCGCGAGCTGCAGCGGTACTCCGACGAACACGTAGATGAGCGTCACGCGGAACGAGTTCCAGAAACGCGCATCCGAGAACATCTGGACGATGTTGTCGAAACCCGACCAGACCGGCGGCCGCAGCAGGTTGTAGTCCGTGAAGGAGAGATACAGCGATGCGATGATGGGGCCGATGGTGAGCCCCAGCAGGCCGATCAGCCAGGGCAGGAGGAACACCAGCGCCGCCTTGTTGTCGGGGAATCTCTCCTTGACACGCGTCGCCGGACTGCGCCGGGAGCGGGCGATGGTGCGTAGTTCGCCGAGACTGCTCACGTGACCTCCTTGTCATGTCTCTGATCCGATGAGAAATCGGTTTCACGAGTTCTCCGATTATTGACAGACCTCTGACGATCCGTCAAGTCGACTTTGCCCGGGAAATCGGGCAAATCACGAATTCGTTGCCGGCGACGCGAAATGCGTTGACAGGAAATCCCGTCGATGTTAGCTTCTTTCGAGAAATCGGTTTCTCCTGACTCACCGTCCGGTACGGACCGAATGCCCTGACATCCCGGCCGCCCCGGCGGCCTCAACTGAAAGAGGCGCAATGACGCGTATCATCCGTGCTCATGCGGTCATCGGCTCCGCTGTTGCCGCTACCCTTCTGCTCGCGAGTTGCTCAGGCGGCGCAGCAGACGAGGGCTCCGTCGATGACCCCGGCGAGAAGATCGAACTCGAGATGTCCTGGTGGGGGGATGACAGCCGCGCCGCGCTGTTCGGGGAGGTCATCGACCTGTTCGAGGCTGAGCATCCGAACATCACGGTCGTGCAGACGCCCGTCGGCGCGCCGGACGACCTGTTCAATCGCCTGGCGACCGACTTCGCGGGCGGAGGTGACACCGCTCCCGATGTGTTCGCCCTCGGCGGGGCCAAGCCGCAGGAGTATGGAGAACTCGGCGCACTCCTGGATCTGTCCACCGTTTCGGAGCAGCTCGATTACAGCCAATACCCGGACTTCTCCCTCACCAACGCGACCGTCGACGATGCGCTGTACGGACTGCCGACGGGCGGCAACGCGACTGCCGCCTTCGTGAATCTCGATGTGTTCACGCAGGCAGGTGTCGAGCCGCCGAGTGAGGGCTGGACCTGGGACGATCTGATCGACGCCGCCGGCGAGATCGGCAGCGCCGGCCTGACCAACGCGGCGGGGCAGCCGATCTACGGCATCGACCTGCGCATCGGGGACGTCATCGGAACGTACTCCGGTCAGGTCAGTGAGCTGGGGATGTACGACTGGGACGGCCAGCTGGGTGTCACAGCCGAAGACATCGCGGGCTGGTACGAGATCGAGCAGGAACTCGCGGACGGCGGCGGCCTGCCGGACCCATCGGTCGTCACCGCGAACTGGCAGTTGCCCCCGGACCAGCAGCCGTTCACGCTCGGGCAGGCGGCGGTCACCTTCGGCTACAGCAACCTCATGAGCGTCTACGCGACGGCAGGTGAGAACGTGCAGATGATGCTGCCGCCCTCGTCGACGAAGACATCGGGCGTCGCGCTGCTTCCCTCGGCCTTCTGGGCGATCAACGCGGCGACCGAGCACCCGGCGGCGGCAGCGTTGCTGGTGGATTGGTTCTTGAACGAGCCCACCGCTGCAGAACTCATCCTCGACTCCCGAGGTGTGCCGTTCAACCCCGCGACCCTCGAAGTCGTGTCCCCTCTGCTCAGCGGGCCCGGCCAGATCGCCGCGGACTACGTCGACGTCGTGCTCGACGAGGGCGTCGTCGCCCCGCCGCAGCCTGCCGGTGGATCGATCATGAACGAGCTGTCCCAGCGCATGGAGTCCGATGTGCTGTTCGGTAGATCGACGCCGGACGAAGCCGGGAAGAAGTGGATCGACGAGCTGGGCGCAGCCCTGAACTGAGAGAGCCGACGGTGGGGCTGGCGCCCCACCGTCGACCTTCCGAGGAGAGCACCATGAGCGACGCACACCGCGCAGACATCAGACGCAGGCTGCGGAGCGCGCACCCTGCGCATGACGCCGGCATCGACGGGACACCGTTGGGGGCTGCCCTCGATGAGTCGGGAGTTCGGTTCGCCGCCTCGTCAGGACCGCTCGAGCGGCGCTGGCTCGAAGCGCTCGGCCAGCTTTCGCGCTGCATCCGACCGCTCCTGGACGGAGTGCCGGTGCTCAACGAGGGCGGGGTGTACCGAGGATGCTGGATCGAGAGCACCGGAACGATCAACACCGAGGTGCTCGGTCGGTTCGCGCCCGACATCGCCCGCGACACACTGCGGCAATTCGCCGTGCATCAGCGGGCTGACGGGATGATCCCGTACAAGGTGACCGACGCCGGACCCGGGTTCAGTCAGATCCAGATCGTCACCCCGCTCGCGCGCGTGGTGTGGCGCCACTGGCAGTCGACCGGGGATCGCGAGCTCCTGCGGACGATGTACGCGGCGATGGTGCGGTACGACGCGTGGCTGGCCCGATATCGCGACACCCGCGGCACGGGCGGAGTGGAGGCGTTCTGCGCGTTCGACACGGGACACGACCTGTCTCCCCGGTTCTGGTTCGCCCCGGACCGCGCGCTGCACGGCGATGCCCGCGAGTGCGATCCGCTGATGCCAGGGGTGCCCTTCATCGCACCGGACCTCACCGCGAACGTCGCGTGCCAGCGTTCATACCTCGCACTCATCGCCGCCGAGCTGGGGGACGACATCGAGGCCGAGCGCTGGCGGGCCGCCGCCGAGACGTCGCTCCGGGCGCTGCACGAGCAGTGCTTCGACGAAGGCGACGGCTTCTACTACGACAACGATCGCGCCGGGCGGCACGTGCGCATCGAGAGCGACGTTCTGGCGCGCGTGCTCGCCTGCGAGGTGGGCGACGGGGAGTTCTTCACTCGCAGCCTGCGCCGTTACCTCATGAACACGCGCAAGTTCCTCGCGCACTACGGCTTCACGTCCCTCGCGATGGACGACCCGCGCTTCGACCATGACGCGGGACGCAACAGCTGGGGCGGGCCGGTGAACTTCCTCGCCCTGCTCCGCGCGCCGGAGGCGTTCGAGCGACACGGACACGTCGCCGAGCTCGGTCTCACCGCATCCGCGGTGTTGTCTGCGATCGCCGTCGCAGATCGCTTTCCGCAGTGCCTCGATCCCTGGTCAGGCGCAGCCGGTTATACCGAGGAATATGCGCCGTCCATCCTCTGGTTCCTCGACGCGATCGAACGGCACAGTGGGATACTCGTGCGGCCGGACGAGGGGATCTGGTTCTCCGGACTCGCACCGACCCGGCTCGAGCACGGTGCGGCTGCGGATGCCGTCGGATACCGTCGCACGGTCGAAGGGCAGGTATGGGAGCTGGTCGCCGACGACGAGATCGTCGAGGTGCATCGGAATGACGAGTTTGCGTTCTCGTTCCCTCGCGGTTGGCGCGTGGAGACGGATCGAGCGGGCGAGCCCACCGCTGTCGTGGGACTCGCCGCCGGCGCCGTCGAGGGTGAGCTCACGCTTCCTGGAGCAGGGATCCGGCTGACGGCGGTGCCGAACGAGCGCATCGCTCTGCGCGACGTCGCCGTCGCCGAGCGCACCGCGGTCGAGTTCGTGGGCCCGGTCTTCGACTGAGTCCCGCTCTGCCGGAGCGCCGCGTCTTGGTCGGCGACACCGGCGACACCGGCGGCCCGGCATCGCGCGACTGTGCGTCACGCGCGCAGGCGCACGCCTCTGTCGGTCTCCTCGAGAGGGAAGAACACTGCGCGTTCCTCCGGAGTGCGGTTCGGGGTGTGCAGCGCGAGGAGCAGGTCGCCGTCGGCATCCGCGAAGATCATGCCGTGCCCGCCGTCGGTCGGCCAGATCGCGTGCTCGCTCTGGGACCAGGGGCCGATGATCGAGTGGGATGCTGAGGTCGCCACGCCCATCGCGTAGCCGGAATCTCCGAAGCTGGACCACAGCATCAGCAGCCGCCCGTCACGGGTGCGATACAGGGAGGGGCCGTCGGTGACGAATACCTGCGGGAATTCGGGGCGGGGGATCGAACGTGCCCACGGCGCCTCTGATGCTCGGAACAGCAACTGCGGCGCACCCACCGCTGCGCGCAGGTCGTCGGTGAGCCGCATGGCGTGAATCTCACCATCGCCGACGTCTTTCCACTCGTGGCAGAAGACGAGGTAGGGGACGCCGTCCTCGATGTGGAGCGTGCCGTCCAGGCACTCCCACCCGCGCGGGGTCAGCGGTCCGTCGGACCACGGCTCGTATGGGCCCTCGGGGCGATCGGCTCGCAGCACCTGGGTGCCACGACGGCGCCCCTCTGCGGTGAAGGTCGCGAACATGTAGAAGCCCGAATCGTACCGGTGCACTTCCGGCGCCCAGTACTGCGTGTGAGACCAGAAGTCACTCGACGGGCGGAATGCCGGGAGCGGACCGTGCCACTCCGCGAGATCATCGCTCCAGTATGTGTCGAACCCGGTGGCGGGGCCGCTCCAGATGTTCACGTCGGTGCTGCCGAACAGCCAGTAGCGCCCCGCGTCGACCAGGACGAACGGGTCACGAATCTGGATCTCGTCGAGTCTCACGACTCCGCACCGTCTTCCTGTCTCGGTGGTGCGGTCGACCCGCGGATCTCCAGCCTCGGCTGGAACACGACGTCGTGATCGGGGACGTCGCCGTCGATGAGCGCCCGCATGCGGTTCCATGACAGAGTGCCCAAGGACTCGTGCGGGACGGATGCCGTCGTCAGCGGCGGTGTCATGAATCGCGCGAAGGGTATGTCGTCGAAGCCGGTCACCGAGATGTCGTCCGGCACCCGGAGACCCTGCTCCTGCAGCCCGTGGATCAGGCCGATGGCGACCAAGTCGTTGAAGGCGAGGACCGCTGTCGCGCCGCTGCGGGCCACGGCGGCCGCCGCCGCCAAGCCGTGCTGGCTGTTCGCGCCGCCACGCACCCGGGTGAGGGTCAGGTGCTTCGTCGATCCCGTGACGTCGCCGATCCCGCGGAGCCGGTTCTCGTTGGCGGGCCCGTCCGGACCTTCGACGTAGGCCAGGTGCCGGTGGCCGAGGGAGTGCAGATGTCGGGCGAGCGCCTCGAGCCCGGCTCGGGAGTCGACGGTCAGGGTGGGCACGGACGTGGAATGACTCGAGCGGTTCAGGAGGACCACGGGACCCAGCGCGCTGGTCGTCTCTCCGAGTGCCGCATCCGGCATCCGCGGCGCGCACAGCACGAGAGCATCACAACGGTGACGCACCTCAGCCGCCAGCAGCGGTTCGTCCTCGGGCGATTCTGCCGAATCGGCGACGAGCACGCGGTATCCGTCGGCTGCGGCGGCCTTGCTGAGACTCGCCAGCACCGCCTGGAAGCTGGGGTTGGTGAGGTCGGGCACGAGGAACGCGATCGCCTTCGTCTGTCCGAGAGAGAAGCTGCGGGCGAGGTGATTGGGGGAGTAGTGCAGTTCCCGGGCTGCCGTGCGGACGCGCTCGGCCGTCTCGGGGTCGCCGAAGAACCGATCATTCATGACGCGCGACACCGTCGCGGGCGAGACGCCCGCTGCCTGCGCCACCGCGCTGATCGTGGTCGCTCCGGAGCGTGGAGTCATCGGGTCCTCCCGAGCGGTGAGCGGTGTGGCCGCTGGCTCGCGGCTCACGTCAGTGTATCGGTGAAACCGATTTCTCGCATCGCCGTGCGGTCGATTCCCTCGTCGGGTGATCGCTCAGTAGCTGGGGCGGGAGGCGGAGTCGGAGGCGGGGATGAAGCGGGTGGCCAGAGCCTCCGATGCCCGCGCCAGCATCGCCACGTCGGCACCGACGGCGACGAAGTCCGCGCCCGCGGCGACGTAGGCGTCGGCCGCGGACGGGTCGAAGGCGTTCACGCCCACGGCCTTCTCGGCAGCCCTCACCGCGACGAAGACCCGCTCGACCGCGGCCACGACCTCGGGATGCGTCTGCTGACCCAGCAGCCCCATCGATGCCGACAGGTCGGAGGGGCCCACGAACACTGCATCCACACCGTCGACGGCGGCGATCTCGGACGCGGCCTCCACTCCCGCAGCCGTCTCGATCTGCACGGTCAGCGAGGTGTGCCGAGCCGAGTCCTGCAGGTAGCCGTCGACGCGGTTCCAGCGTGCGCTGCGGGCGAGGGCGCTGCCGACTCCGCGAACGCCCTCGGGCGGATAGCGGGTCGCAGCGACGGCCGCGCGCGCCTCGTCGGCCGACGACACCATGGGCACGATGAGGTTCTGCGCGCCGAGATCGAGCACCTGCTTGATCGCCACCGTGTCGTTGGACGGCACACGCACCACCGGGGTGATCGGGTATGCGGCGACGACCTGCAGCTGCAGCAGCGTGGACTCCAGCGTGTTCGCCGAGTGCTCCATGTCGATCAGCAGCCAGTCGAGACCGGAGCCGGCCGCCACCTCGGTCACGAGGGCGCTGCCGGAGCAGACCCACATCCCGATCAGCGCACGGTCGGCGGAGGCGAGCTGCTCGCGGAAGGAGGGGCTCAGATGAAGCGGCATTCGATCGTTCCCATCGGTCCGTAGTCGCACAGCACCTGATCGCCGCGCGACACCCACATCGGGCGTGTGAATGATCCTGCCAGGATGATCTCCCCGGCCTCCAGACGCGCGCCGTGCTGGTGGAATTTGTTCGCCAACCACGCGACGCCGGTGGCGGGGTGGCCGAGCACCCCGGCCGCGACACCCGTCTCCTCGATCTCGCCGTTGCGCGAGAGTACGCCGGGCACCCAGCGCAGGTCGATCTCATCGGGGCGCTTGTGCACGGTGCCGAGCACCATCGCCCCGTACGCGGCGTTGTCGCTGATCGTGTCGACGATCGTCCTGCCCTCGAGTTCGATGTGCGAGTTCAGCACCTCGAGCGCCGGCACCGCGTAGTCGATCGCCGCGAGGGCGTCATCGAGGGTGCAGTCGGGGCCCTCCAGCGGATGCTTGAGCACGAAGGCGAGTTCGACCTCGATGCGCACGTTCGAGAAGTGGTCGACCGGGATCTCGGCACCTGATTCGTACACGGTGTCGTCGAACATGACGCCGTAGTCGGGCTCGGTGATGCCGGTGGCCTGCTGCATCGCCTTCGACGTCAACCCGATCTTGCGGCCGACCAGGCGGCGCCCCGCGGCGATCTGCGAGTCGCGCCATACGCCCTGGATCGCATACGAGTCCTCGACCGTCGCCTCCGGATACCGCGCGGTGATGCGCGGGATCACGGAGTGGTTCCGGTCGGCCTCGGCGAGCTCTGCGGCGATCTGTGCGACGGTGTCTGCGGACAGCATCCGTTCCTGCTTTCTGTGGGTGCGTTTCGTCTCGGGGCTTCGCGCCTCGCTCAACGACCGGGGGTGGGGCTTCGCGCCTCGCTCAACGACCGGGGGTGGGGCTTCGCTCCTCGCTCGACGACCGGGGCACGAAGCGTTTCAGAGCTGGTTGCCCAACTTCTTCTCGCCCTCGTCCGGGCGCGTGTACGAGAATCCGTCTGCGCCGATCGTGACGGCCATCTCGGAGCTGTCGGTGCGGGCGACCACCGGCTGCGGATTGCCGTCGAGATCGAGCACGAGCGAGGCCTCGGTGTACCAGGAGGGCACGACCGGATTGCCCCACCAATCGCGACGCTGGTTGTCGTGCACGTCCCAGGTGATGACCGGGTTGTCGGGGTCGCCCGTGTAGTAGTCCTGTGTGTACACCTCGACGCGGTGCCCATCGGGGTCGCGCAGGTAGAGGTAGAACGCGTTCGAGACGCCGTGGCGGCCGGGCCCGCGCTCGATCGCATCGGAGCGACGCAGCGCACCGAGCTTGTCGCAGATCGCGAGGATGTTGTGCTTCTCATGCGTCGCGAAGCACACGTGGTGCATGCGCGGCCCGTCGCCGCCGGTCATCGCGGTGTCGTGCACGGTGGGCTTGCGGCGCATCCATGCGGCGTACACGGTGCCCTCGTCGTCTTGGATGTCCTCCGTGACGCGGAAGCCCAGATCCTGCATGAACTTGACGGCACGGGGCACATCGGGCGTGACCTGGTTGAAGTGGTCGAGACGCACGAGCTCGCCCGGGACGTGCAGGTCGTAGCGCCACGACATCCGCTCGACGTGATCGGACTGGTGGAAGAACTCGATCGGGAAGCCGAGAGGGTCGACCACGCGCACCGAGTCGCCGACGCCCGTGACGAAGCCCTCGGGGTTGCGGCGCACGTCGCATCCGAGCTCGGTGTAGAACGCCACGGCGAGGTCGAGATCGTCGGCCGAGCGCACCCGGTAGGAGAATGCGGCGACCGCGGCGATCGGTCCCTTGCGCAGTACGAGGTTGTGGTGGATGAACTCCTCGGTCGAGCGGAGGTAGATCGCCTCGTCGTCCTCTTCCGTCACATACAGGCCGAGTACGTCGACGTAGAACACCCGGGACGCCGCGAGGTCGGTGACGACCAGCTCCATGTAGGCGCAGCGCAGCACATCCGGAGGCGTGCTCTCGGGAGTGGGGACCGGATCGTCGGTCTGGATCGGAGCCTCCTGGCTCACGTAGTAGCCCGATGAGGTCAGCGTCTTCGCAGTCTTGTCGGTCATCGCAGGGTCCTTGCTCAGTTCTTGCCGAAGGTCGGGTTGTGGGCGCCGCCGAGCGTGATGTGCACGCTCTGCTGGTCGGTGTAGAAGTCGATCGAGCGGTAGCCGCCCTCGTGGCCGAGACCCGAGGCCTTGACGCCGCCGAACGGTGTGCGGAGGTCGCGGACGTTGTTGCTGTTCAGCCACACCATGCCGGCCTCGACCGACTGTGAGAAGTTGTGCGCCCGCGTCAGGTCGTTGGTCCAGATGTAGGCGGCGAGGCCGTACTTCGTGTTGTTCGCGAGGGCGAGCGCCTCGTCGTCGGAGTCGAACGGGGTGATCGCGACGACCGGGCCGAAGATCTCCTCCTGGAAGATGCGGGCATCGGGGGAGACATCGGCGAACACGGTCGGAGCGACGAAGTTGCCCGTATCGAACCCCTCGGGGCGTCCACCGCCGGCGACGAGACGGCCCTCGGTCTTGCCGATCTCGACGTAGCTCATCACCTTGTCGTAGTGCTCGGGATGCACGAGCGCACCGACCTCGGTCGCCGGGTCGTGCGGGTAGCCGACCTTCACGCGCTTCGCCTGCGCAGCGTAGCGCTCGACGAACTCCTCGTAGATCGAGCGCTCGACGAGGATGCGGGACCCTGCGGTGCAGCGCTCGCCGTTGAGCGAGAAGACGCCGAAGATCGTGGCATCGACCGCGGCCTCGAGGTCGGCGTCGCCGAAGACGACGGCGGGCGACTTGCCGCCGAGCTCCATCGACAGGCCCTTGAGGAACGGGGCGGCGTTGGCGAAGATCAGCTGTCCGGTCGAGCTCTCGCCCGTGAACGAGATGAGAGGCACGTCGGGGTGCTTCACGAGAGCATCTCCGGCGTCTTCGCCGAGGCCGTTCACGAGGTTGAAGACGCCCGCGGGCAGACCTGCCTCCTCGAAGATCCCTGCCCACAGCGAGGCCGACAGAGGCGTGAACTCGGCGGGCTTCAGGACCACGGTGTTGCCGGTCGCGAGCGCGGGGCCGAGCTTCCACGACTCGAGCATGAACGGCGTGTTCCACGGTGTGATGAGGCCCGCGACGCCGATCGGCTTGCGGTTGACGTAGTTCATCTGCTTGCCGGGCACCTTGAACGCGTCATCGGACTGCGCGACGATCAGGTCGGCGAAGAAACGGAAGTTCTCGGCGGCGCGGCGGGCCTGGCCGAGGGCCTGCGTGATCGGCAGACCGGAGTCGTACGACTCGAGCTCGGCGAGGCGGGCATCACGCGACTCGACGATGTCGGCGATCCGGTGCAGCACCCGCGAGCGCTCGCGGGGGAGCATCCGCGGCCAGGGGCCCTCGTCGAACGCGCGCTTCGCTGCCGCGACGGCGAGCTCGATGTCGGCCTTCTTGCCGGCGGCGGCGGTCGTGTAGGTCTTGTTCGTCACCGGGTCGAGCACATCGAAGGTGTCACCGTCGACCGAGTCGACGAAGGCGCCGTCGATGTAATGCCGGATGTGATCGGGCAGGTCGGCGGGGATGCGGGAATCGGTCATGACTCGTCTCCTGAGTTGTGGTGAGAACGTGCGTGGAGCGCATCGAGGAACGCGTCCCTCGTGCGCAGGCGGTGGTTGCGCGCGGCGAGCTCGATCTCGAGCGGATCGGCACCCTGTCTGATCAGCGCGAGGATCTGTGTGTGCTCTTCGACCGAGTGCTGAGCTCTGCCGGGCACGTAGGCGAAGGTGGAGTCACGGATGCCCGACAGGCGCGACCATCCGCGGTGGACGAGGTCGAGCAGGTGCGGGTTCGGGCAGGGACCGAACAGCAGCGAATGGAACTGGCGGTTGAGTTCGGTGAACGCATGGGCGTCGAGGTGGTCGAGCATCCGGATCATCCGTGCGTTGACCGCCTCTGCGGCGTCGAGCGCCTCGGCATCGAGCAGGGGTGCGGACAGCGCCGTGGCCGCACCCTCGACGAGACCCAGCGTCTGCATGGTGTGGGCGTACTCGCTCTCGTCGACGAGCGTCACGCGAGCGCCCACGTTGCGCTCGAATGTCACGAGGCCCTCGGCCTCGAGGCGGCGGATGGCCTCGCGCACCGGCACGACGCTCATGCCGAGTTCCTCCGCGAGCGAGCCGAGCACGAGCCGATACCCGGGGCCGAAGGTGTGGCCGGCGATGCGCGCGCGGATCCAGGCGTAGGCCTGCTCCGATTTGCTGGCGTTCGAGACGGAGGTCATCGGGCAGTCCCGGCGACCGGACTCTGGGGTCCTGAGCCTGTCGAAGGGCCGGCCGTGGCCTCGTACTTCGCGCGCCACTCGGCATTCAGAGGGAAGAGGCCGTCGACCGGATGCCCTGCGGCGACCTGCTCCGCGATCCAGGCGTCCTCGACCTCCTGGGCGAGGGTGGCGTCGGCGACCTGCTCGGCGAGAGCCGGCGGGATCACGATGACGCCGTCGCCGTCGCCCACGATGATGTCGCCGGGCTGCACGGTCGCACCGCCGCACGAGATGGTGACGTCGAAGTCCCACGGCACGTGCCTGCGTCCGAGGACCGAGGGATGTGCGCCCTGCGAGAAGACCGGGAGGCCGATCTCGGCCACCGCATCGAAGTCGCGCACGCCGCCGTCGGTGACGACGCCGGTCGCGCCGCGCGCGCGGGCACGCAACGCGAGGATGTCTCCGAGTGTTCCTGTCGTCGCGTCGCCGCGCGCCTCGATCACGATGATCTCGCCCTCGTCGACGGCATCGAAGGTGCGCTTCTGTGCGTTGTAGCCGCCGCCATGGCTCGTGAACAGGTCTTCGCGGAAGGGGACGAATCGCAGGGTCTTCGCCGTGCCGACGATCTTGCTGCCGGGGATGTTCGCCGCCACTCCGTCGATGAAGCACGAGTGGTGGCCGCGTTTGCGCAGCTGAGCGGAGAGCCCGGCGGTCGGCGCGTCGAGCAGCTTGGCGCGAAGCTCGGGGGAGAGGGCGGGGGATGCATCCTCGGCGGGGAGTCCGGCCTCGTCGCGGGATCCCCAGGCTTCGGCACGCTGGAGATCGTCGACGGCGGGAAGAGAGCCGATCTCCGCGTCGAAGGGCACGTCGCCCTGGGTGACGGTGGTCACCAGGCGTCCGGACGAGGGCGAGCCGTCGGCATCCGGAGCATCGACCTCGACCTCGACCACATCGCCCGGAACGATCACCGAGGACCCTGCGGGGGTGCCGGTGAGGATCACATCGCCGGGTTCGAGCGTGAAGTGCTGAGACAGATCGGCGACCAGCTGCGCGAGCGGGAAGATCAGTCCCGCGGTCGTGTCGTCCTGGCGCAGCTCGCCGTTCACCCAGGCTCGTACGCGAAGCGCCGCGGGGTCGACGGTGCGGGCATCGATCAGCTCGGGGCCGAGCGGAGTGAAGCCGTCACCGCCCTTGGAACGGACGTTCGACCCCTTGTCGTTCGCACGCAGATCGTAGAGGCCGAGGTCGTTCGACGCGGTGACCCAGCCGACGTGACTCCACGCATCGTCAAGCGAGACATGGCGCGCGGCCGTTCCGATCACGAGGGCGATCTCGCCCTCGAAGGCCAGCAGCTCGGTGCCGGCCGGACGCTCGACGGTGCCGCCCGATACGCCGACGGAACTGGTCGGCTTGAAGAAGTAGGACGGAGCTGCGGGGCGCCGACCGCGCTGATCAGCCCGAGATGCATAGCTCAGGTGGATCGCGATGATCTTGCCGGGGCGGGTCACGGATGCCGTCACGGGGCGCCTCCTTGCGCTCTTCGTCGACGCCTTGTGCGTCGTATTCGAAATCATATATCATCGGTTCCATCCTCGGCAAGCAACCCGAAACACCTCGCGAGCAAGCCGTGACAGTGCAGTCACAACAGAAGGAGACACCCCATGAGCGGGCAGTCAACACAGGGGTTCACGCCCACCGGAACCATCGCGACCTCGGCGGATCGTCGTCGAGTCGTGTTCGCGACGGTCGTCGGAACCACGGTCGAGTGGTACGACTTCTTCATCTACGCCACTGCCGTGGGCCTGGTCTTCGGCCAGCTGTTCTTCGAGCCGCTGGGCGCCAACAGCGCCATCATCGCCTTCGCGACCGTCGGAGTCAGCTTCCTCTTCCGCCCGCTCGGTGCCTTCCTCGCCGGTCACTACGGCGACAAGCTCGGGCGCAAGACGGTGCTCATGTGGACACTGATCCTGATGGGGGCGGCGACGGCCCTCATCGGAATCCTGCCGACCTATGAAGCCATCGGCATCGCGGCGCCCGTGCTGCTCGTGCTCCTCCGCATCATCCAGGGCATCTCCGCCGGTGGCGAATGGGGCGGCGCGGTGCTCATGGCCGTCGAGCACGCGCCCCGCGCCAAGCGAGGGATCTTCGGGGCAGCTCCGCAGATCGGCGTGCCGCTCGGCCTGCTGCTCGCCTCGGGCGTCATGGCCCTCATGACGGTGGTCGCTCCCGGTGATCAGTTCCTCCAGTGGGGCTGGCGGATCCCGTTCCTGCTCAGCGTCGTGCTGATCCTCATCGGCTACTACGTGCGGCGCAAGGTCGAGGAGAGCCCTGTCTTCACCGAGCTCGCCGAGCGCAAGGAGAAGGCGAAGATGCCGATCGTGCAGCTCTTCCGCAAGCACCTGCTGCTCGTGGTCATCGCCGCCTTCGTCTTCGCGGGCAACAACGCCGTGGGCTACATGACCACCGGCGGGTACATCCAGGGCTACGCGACCAACCCGGAAGGGCCGATCGGCCTCGAGCGCGGCCCTGTGCTGTGGGCCGTCGCAGGCTCGGCGGTGACGTGGCTCATCACGACGCTGATCGCGGGCTGGCTGTCGGACCGCATCGGGCGGCGCACCACCTATGTCATCGGCTGGATCCTGCAGCTCATCGGTGTCTTCACGCTGTTCCCGCTGGTCAACACCGGTCAGGTCGGGATGCTCTTCGTGGGGCTCGCGATCCTCACCATCGGTCTCGGTTTCACCTACGGCCCGCAGGCCGCGCTGTACACGGAGCTGTTCCCGGCCAGCATCCGCTTCTCGGGCGTCTCGATCTCGTACGCCATCGGAGCGATCGCGGGCGGAGCGTTCGCCCCGACCATCGCCACGGCGATCGTGCAGGCGACCGGATCGACGCAGGCCGTCACCTGGTACCTCGCGGGCATGACGGTGCTCGGTCTCCTCGCCACGCTGCTGCTGCGAGACCGCTCCGGCATCCCTCTCGGACCCGACCACGAGGACGAGCAGTCCGTGAGCCCGATCTACGGCGTCGCGCGCGCCTGATGGCGCGTCCGCTCCAGACAGTCAGCACCGGAAGGAATCGACGACGATGCAGTTCCACCACCATGGTTACGTCTCGGGAGACCCGCGCGTGACGGATGCCGCGGGCCTGGGCGCCGAGCGTCCGACAGACCTGCCGGATGAGGTCGACGTCCTCATCGTCGGCTCGGGCCCTGCCGGAATGCTGCTCGCCGCGCAGATGTCGCAGTATCCCGGGGTCTCGACGCGCCTCATCGAGAAGCGCGAGGGACGCCTGGTGCTCGGCCAGGCCGACGGCATCCAGCCGCGCAGTGTCGAGACGTTCCAGGCCTTCGGGTTCGCGGAGCGCATCATCGCCGAGGCCTACAACATCGGCTGGATGAACTTCTGGGGGCCGAACCCCGACCGCCCGAGCGAGATCGTGCGCACCTCGCGCACGGCGGACTATGCCTACGACATCTGCGAGTTCCCGCATCTGATCGTGAACCAGGCGCGGGTGCTCGACTACTTCGCCGAGGCCGCGGTGCACGGCCCCGGCCGCATCGCCCCCGACTACGGGATCGAGTTCACAGGGCTCACGGTGCACGACGAGGGTGAGTACCCGGTCGAGGTCTCGCTGCGATACGTCGCGGGGGAGCGGGCGGGCGAGGAGCGCACGATCCGAGCCAAGTACGTCGCGGGCTGCGACGGTGCGCGCAGCGGCGTGCGTCAGGCCATCGGACGCACCCACGTCGGCGGGAGCGCCGCACACGCGTGGGGTGTCATGGACGTGCTCGTGAACACCGACTTCCCCGACTGGCGCACCAAGTGCGCGATCAACTCGGAGGCGGGCAACATCCTGCACATCCCGCGCGAGGGCGGCTATCTGAGTCGGATGTACATCGACCTCGGCGAGGTCGCCGAGGACGACGACCACCGTGTGCGTCAGACACCCATCGAGGACATCATCGCGAAGGCCAACGCGATCCTCAGCCCCTACACGCTCGATGTGAAAGAGGTCGCCTGGCACAGCGTCTACGAGGTCGGGCACCGGGTCACCGACGGATTCGACGACGTGATCGACGGATCCGGTCGCACTCCGCGGGTGTTCCTCACCGGGGATGCCTGCCACACGCACAGCGCGAAGGCCGGCCAGGGCATGAACGTCTCGATGCAGGACGGCTTCAACCTCGGGTGGAAGCTCGGCTCGGTGCTCACCGGGCGGGCGCCCGAGGCGCTGCTCGCGACCTACGGTGCCGAGCGTCGACCCGTGGCGCAGCAGCTCATCGACTTCGACCGCGAGTGGTCGACGCTGATGGCGCGCAAGCCCTCGGAGATCACCGACCCCAACGATCTCGCGACGTACTACCTCGCGACGGCGGAGTTCCCCTCCGGCTTCATGACGCAGTACACCTCGTCGATGATCACCGGCAGTGACGAGCACCAGGCGCTCGCCGCAGGTTTTCCGCTCGGCAAGCGGTTCAAGTCGGCCGAGGTCGTGCGGGTGGGCGACGGCAACGTCGTGCACCTCGGGCACCACGCGAAGGCGGACGGACGGTGGCGGGTCTATGCGTTCGCGGGTCGTGACGCAGCGACGCTCGACACGTGGGCGGAGCAGGCTGCGCCCGTGCTCGCACGGTTCACTCCTGCGGATGCCGACGCAGACACCGTGTTCGATGTGAAGGCGATCTATCAGCGACCGTACGAAGAGATCGAGGTCACGTCGGCTCCGGCGATCTTCCAGCCGAAGACCGGGCCGCTCGGCCTCACCGACTGGGAGAAGGTCTATGCCGCGGGCCCCTCGAAGTGGACCGAGACCGACATCTTCGACGCGCGCGAGGTCTCGAGAGACGGAGTGATCGTGGTGGTGCGCCCTGACCAGTACGTCGCCGCGATCCTGCCGCTCGACGCGACGGACGAGCTTGCGGCATTCCTCGAGGGAGCGCTGCTGCCGGCATCCTGAGCGCCCGCGGCATGACACGTGTCATGGCAAGGAGATGACACCGCCCTCCGGCGCCGTCGTCGCCGCTCCGGAAGGCTGGAGGCATGAACAACACCTCCGCGAGCCGGCCGGCGACGCAGGCCGCCGCTCGGCCGGCATCCGAAGCCCCGAACCATGATCCGGTCGTGCTCGAGCTGCGCGGCGTCACGCGCCACTTCGGCTCGGGCGACAGCCGCGTGCAGGCCGTGGCCGGCGTCGATCTGTCGATCCGCCGGGGAGAGGTCGTGGCACTGCTGGGGCCGAACGGCGCGGGCAAGACGACCACGCTCGACATGCTCCTGGGGCTCACACAACCGAGCACCGGCAGTGTCCAGGTGCTCGGGGTCACGCCCGAGCGGGCGACATCGAGCGGCGCGATCGGCGCGGTCCTGCAGTCCGGTGGCCTGCTGGGCGACCTGACCGTGGGCGAGACCGTGCGCCTCATCGCCTCGCTGCACGGAGCAGAAGCCGCCGCGCGCGTGCCCGACGTCATGGCCCGTGCCGATCTCGAGAACCTCGCCCGCCGCCGGGTGTCGAAGTGCTCCGGCGGAGAGCAGCAGCGGGTGAAGTTCGCACTCGCGATGGTCTCCGACCCCGACATCCTCGTGCTCGACGAGCCGACGGCAGGCATGGACGTCACAGCCCGGCGGCACTTCTGGGATGTGATGCGGGCGGATGCGGATGCCGGGCGCACGATCGTCTTCGCCACCCACTACCTGGAGGAGGCTGAGCAGTTCGCGCGCCGGACGGTGGTGATGCACCGCGGCTCGATCGTCGCGGACGCCCCCACGGCGCTGCTGCGGGCGAGTCTGGGGGAGCGGAGCCTCTCCGCGACCATCGATCCGGCCGATGCGGCGCTCGTCGCGACGCTGAAAGGCGAAGACGGCGTCGTCGACGTGCGACTGGACGGGGACCGACTGAGCCTGCGGGCAGCGGACTCGGACGCCGCCGCCCGCATTCTGCTCGACAACGGTGCGCACGACATCGAGATCACCGCCGCCACCCTCGAAACCGCCTTCACGGCCCTGACGGAGAACTGACATGCTCGTCTCACCCACCATGCTGCGCATCGAAGGCATCCGTCAGCTGCGCAACCCGTACACGCTCGCATTCACGCTCGCGATGCCGGTAGCGATGTACCTGCTGTTCGGTGCGGGAATGGGCTACGGCTCGCTCTCGGCCGGCCATGGCAACGTCTCCTTCTACGTGATGACCTCGATGGCCGCATACGGCACGGCGGTCGCGATGAGCTCGCTGACCTCGCTCGCGGCGACTGAGGCGAAGCAGGGGTGGGGTCGTCAGCTCGCGATGACCCCGCTGACGACCGCAGGCTACGCACTGACCAAGCTGCTCACATCTGTCGTCTTCGCTGCGCTGGCACTGGTGGCGGTCTTCTCCGCAGGCATGATGACGGGCGCGCAGGTCGAGGATGCCTGGCGCTGGGTCGCCACCGCGGCCATCATCCTCGGGATCGGCCTGATGTACGGGCTGTTCGGACTCGGCGTCGGCCTGTTCTTCAGCTCGGACTCCGCCGCGGCGCTGGCCTCGATCTCGATGACGTTCTTCGCATTCTTCGGCAATGTCTTCATGCCGCTCGACGGGGTGATGCTCGACATCGCCCGATTCACGCCCCTGTACGGTTTCGTCGCCCTCAGCCGCTGGCCGTTGACCGACGGCGTCCTCACCACGGGGCAGACGGATGAGATGTGGATGCTGTTCCTGAACGTCATCGTGTGGCTCGGGCTGTTCGCTCTGTTGGTGACCATGGGTATGAAGCGTTCCCGGTCGCGGCAGTAGGAGCCCGGTATCGCCCTCGTCGATAGGTTGGACGGATGACGCAGCACTCGAAGCGGGAATCCTCGGAAGCATCCGGGGAGGCCCGGCGGTTCGCCGCTCTGGGGGCGCCGCCGGCCGCATGGTCGGCTCCGGGAGCGCGCGCCCCACGTCGAGCGGTGGGGAAGGATCCCTGGGCGCGGTTCGGCTGGCTGATGGCCGTGATCTGGCTGGTCTTCCTCGTCTATCCGGTGCTGGCCCTGCTGCGCTCCGAGGCGCCGCCCGCGTGGATCGTCGTGGGCTGGATCGCGCTGATCGCCTTCGTGGTGCTGTACGTCACCGGATTCATGCACGGGATGCGCGGCGGGGGTGGGTTGGGGCGACCGCCGTCTGCGCGGCAGTGGGTCACGTTCGCGCTCCTCATCGTCTGCGCGCTGATCTCCGTTCCGGCGGAAGGCGGCTCCGCGCTCAGCTTCCTTCCGTTCATCATGTCGTTCGCCTCCTACGGACTGACGCGTGTGTGGCACTGGATCACGACGGTCGCCGCCCTGACGGTCGCGGCGCTGTGCGTCTTCCTGCTCCCCGGAGGCCTCAGCTATCTGTCGGTGCTGGCGATCATCGGGCTGCTGGGCGTCGTCAACACGGTGTCGACCTGGCTCATCATCCGCTCGGGAGAGGCCGAGCAGCTCGGACTCGAGTTGGCGACGAGCGCGGGGCGCGAAGCCGTCGCACGCGACGTGCACGACCTGATCGGCCACTCGCTGACGGTCGTCGGTCTCAAGGCGCAGCTCGTGCGCCGCCTCATGGACTCCGATCCGGAGCGCGCGAAGGCGGAGCTCGCCGACATCGAGCGGTTGACAGCGGAGGCGATCGCCGGGGTGAGGTCATCGGTGTCCGGTGCGCGGGCCACGACGCTCGTCGAGCAACTCGCGTCGTCTCGGGACTCGCTCCGCGCGGCCGACATCGAACTGCGGGTTCATGGCGAGGCCGACGCCCTCTCCCCGGTGCAGGCGATCACCGCGAGCTGGATCCTGCGTGAGGCGACGACCAATGCGCTGCGTCATTCGCAGGCCCGCACGGTGGGAGTGCTGTTGGCGCCCGGGCGGCTGGTGGTCGACGATGACGGGATCGGCATGCCTGAAGGCGCAGGTGAAGGCGCGGGCAACGGCATCCGTGGCATGCGCGAGCGTGCGGCGGCAGCAGGAGCAGGCTTCGTGATCGCCGGAGCGCGTGACGCCGAACGCTCGGGGACCAGGGTGGAGGTGACCTGGTGACGACCGCGAGCGAGGGCGCAGGCATTCGTCTGCTGATCGCCGACGACCAGGCGCTGGTGCGCGGCGCACTGGGAGCACTGCTCGACCTCGAGCCCGACCTCACCGTGATCGGCATGGCATCAGACGGTGCGGAGGCGCTGCGGCTCGCGGAGGAGCTGCGGCCGGATGTGTGTCTGATGGACATCCAGATGCCGGGCATGGACGGCGTGGAGGCGACGCGTCGGGTCCGCGAGGCGAGCCCGACGACGCAGATCCTCATCGTGACCACCTTCGCGCGCCCCGGATATCTGCGGTCGGCCTTGGACGCCGGAGCCAGCGGGTTCATCGTGAAGGACACCCCCGCCGAGCAGCTGGCGGAGGCGGTGCGCCGGGTGCATCGCGGCGTGCGCGTGCTCGATCCGGCGCTCGCCGCAGACAGCCTGTTCGACGGTGCGAACCCACTGACCGAGCGGGAGCGCCAGGTGCTCCGTCTCGCTGCGGACGGCCGACCGGCCGCTGCCGTCGCGGCCGAGGTGTTCCTGTCTGCGGGTACCGTGCGAAATCATCTCTCCGCGGCGATCGGGAAGACGGGCGCGGCGAACCGCGCGCAGGCCGTGCGGATCGCGCTGGACAAGGGCTGGATCTGACGCTCATCACTCCGCAGCGGATGCGGTGCGCGCCCGCTGCGCCGCTGCCTGCTTCTGCCGGGCGAGCCAGGTGTGGTTTGCGATCGCTGCTCGGAGTTCGGCGGTGTAGTCCCTTCCGTCGTCGGGGTATCGACGGAGATTCCGCAGATGGAAAGGGGATTCTTCGCGATGAGGTCCGCTGCGGTCGATGCGCCGGGCGAGCTCGGTGAGGGTGTCGCGGCCCGCTTCGTGGTACTGGCGGCGCTCGGCGTCATCCAGGCGGATCAGGCACGAGTCGTCGAGCATCGAGCTGATCGTGTACCGGGAGTCGAGGTACAGGTCGCCGTGCTGTTCGACGAGGAACCACGAGCCGGGTTCATGGTCGACGTAGCGCATCGACGCTCGCGCCGCGGCGATGCGAGCGGCGTCGCCCCATTGCTCGACGGGAGGAATCGCTTCGTGGGGTCGTCGCAGTGCGGCATCCAGAGGGTGATGGCCGAACGTCGGTGAGGAGTCGCGATACAGGGTGAGACATGCGACCCGACCGCACGCGGTGCAGGTGACCTGGCTCTCGACTCGCTCCAACAGGGCGGAGGCGTGCAGGAGGCGGAGGTCGGCGAGGGGCACTGGCCCGTCCCTGCTCGTGAGCACTCCCGCCTCGATGCCGTCGATGAGGCCGTCGATCGTGCCGTCCAGATCGAAAAGACCGTCCGCGGTACGTGCCACCAGCTCGCGGCACACCGGACAGCCGTCGTGGGCCGGACGGCACGTGTCCTTCGGGTCTTCTACAGTGAAGGCCACCCGCTGCAGGTCACCGGCTCGGCGGCCTCCGTACTTCACGAACTCCGGGCGCAGATACGCGGCACCGAGCACGAAGTAGCGGTCGCCCTCTGCGAACCTCCACGGGTCGTCGAAGCTCGCTCTGAAGTCGGCGAACGTCGCGCTGTTGCCGATCCCGGGGATCCACTCGGCCACGTCGAGTCCCCGCGGGGCGAATGACGTGGATGTGAGGTGCAGGATCACGGCGATGACCGCGTCGTCATGCAGCACGATCTCCCCACCGGATCCGAATCGCAGGTGCTGCGAGAGCACGACCGGCTCCCCGATCCGATACGCGGCGGTCTCTGCAGGTGCGGTGCCGAACTCAGCGATCAGATCTCTCACGGCGATGTCGCCCTGCGGCATGCCGAGTGCATCGATGATCAGCTGCATCCGGTCATGCTCTCGTCGTCGCGTCACCGGACCAGTATCCGTCACCGGTGAGCACACGCGGGGGCGATCGCAGGGTTCCCGTATCGCCACCGCTCTGCTCTGGCGGGTGTCGGAGGTGCCGCGTACTCTGAAGGCCGATGGGCGAAGGCGCCCCGAAAAGAGGAGTTCGTGATGGACTGGAAGATCGAGCTGATCTTCGTCCCGGTCTCGGATGTCGACCGGTCGAAGGAGTTCTACACCAGGATCGGATTCAACCCCGATCACGACCAGGTTCCCTACGAAGGCCTGCGGTTCGTGCAGATGACCCCACCGGGTTCAGCCTGTTCGATCGCCTTCGGCACCGGACTCGAGATTCCGCTCGAACCCGGCCAGCAGAACACGATCCAGGTGGTCGTCCCCGATGCCGATGAGGCGCTCGCGCACCTGCGAGGACTCGACGTCGAGGCGCAGGGCGTCGATGAGCAGGCGTGGGGCCGGTTCGTCACGTTCGACGACCCCGACGGCAACACCTGGACGCTGCAAGAGCTCCCGGATTACAGCGCCCAGAGCTGAGCACCGCAGAGGCGCTTCAGGGCAGACGGAACGCCCCGCCCGAGACGACGATCCCACCACTCGGCGGGATCGTCACCGTGAGCAGGCTCGGGCGACGAACGTGCGCGCCCTGGTGGATTCGGATCGTCCGTTCCGGATGATCGAGCTCGCGGAGGTAGGCGCCGACGGATGCCGCGGCGGATCCCGTCGCCGGGTCTTCGGTGATGCGACCCACGGGGAACAGATTTCGCGCATCGAAGTCCTCCGGCCCGACCTCGTGCAGGACGGTGACCGTGCCGAGCCAGCCCTGGTCGCGCATCAGCCCGGCGACCTCGGCGGGGGAGAAGCGGAACTGATCGAAGAGATCGCGGTGACGGACGACGATCACCGGATGCCAGTTGCCGGCGAACGCCTCTTTCGGAGGAAAACGCTCATCGAGATCGCTCACCGTGAGGTCGAGCATCCCGAGAAGCTGTGCGAGCACCGGGGCCGCGAGATCGCGCACCTGGGGTTCGACGCTGGTGAAGGACACCGTGAGGTGCCCCTCGTTGTCGACTGCGGAACGGAGCGTCACGGCACCCGCGTCGGTGTCGAACACCACTTCACCAGGGCCGTCACGCTCGGCGAGAGCGACCGCGGTGGCCACCGTGGCGTGACCGCAGAACGGCACCTCGGCAGCAGGTGACCAATAGCGCACCCGATAGTGCGGAACCGGTGCATCCGCGGCCCGGCCGACGACGAACGCGGTCTCGGAGTAGCCGACGTCGGCGGCGATGCCCTGCATCCGCTCATCGGTCATCCCGCCGGCGTCGAGCACGACCCCCGCAGGGTTTCCTCCGTCGGGGGTCGCAGCGAAGGCGCTGTAGCGCAGGACACCGGCATCATCCGTCATGACGAGGAGCCTATCGAGCAGGCGGGGTCACGAGTTCACGCGGATGATCTCCTGCTGGTACGGCGCGATGACGTCGCCCGAGATGCGCAGATCGAGAAGAAGGAATCGTCTCGTCGCAGCATCCTCTTCCGCCCAGCGGGCGAGTCGATCGAGGTCGGACAGGGTCTTCACGACGACGCCCTCGGCGCCGACGGCCGCACCGAACGCGGCGAAGTCGACCTCGGGGATCCTCATCGGTGCCTCGGCGAGCCCCTTGAGGCCGTAGAGGTTGACCTCGGCGCCGTAGGCCGCATCGTTCCAGATCACCGCGATGCCGCGGCCCTGGGCCGCACGGACGGCCGATTCGAGGTCGGCGATCGCCATCAGGCCGCCGCCGTCGCCCGACGTCAGCACGACGGTCGACTCGCGGCGGGCGAGGGCCGCGCCGACGACACTCGGCCACCCCTGCCCGATCGACTGGAAGGCGGTGCCGACCATCATCATGCGGTCGGGGGCCTCGACAGGCCAGTACATGTTGGCCCATCCGATGAAATGCCCGCCGTCCGAGACGACGACACGGTCGCCGGGCAGCAGTTCGGCGATGCGGCGCGCGGCCGATCGCGGATCCAGGCGCCCGTCGGCGGCGAGGTCGTCGCCGTCGTCGTACACGCGCGTGGCGGCGACATCGACGGTCTCGCGCCACGGCCCCGTGGGCACAGCTCCGGATGCCGGGCCCGACGCGCCGTGTGCGACCCCCGTGTCCTCGGCGTGGCGTGCCTCAGCTCCGAAGCCGTGCTCGGCATATGCGATCTCGGGAGCGACGCCGGAGACGAGGGAGCCGACCCGCGCGACGAGCTCCTCGGCGGCGAGGCGGGCGTCCGCGCGGACGAAACCGCCGACATGGGGGTGCGTGGCAGCCGGGGCGATGTCGATCTGGAAGACGCGGGTGCCGGGGGCGAAGAGCTCGCCGAATCGCATGGTGAACTGGTTGAGAGAGGCGCCGAACACGACCGCGACGTCGGCGGTGCGGATCAGCTCCATGGCTCCGTCCGCACCGAAGCCCCCGGTCACTCCGAGGTCGTACTGCGTCTCGGGGAAGATCCCTCGGCCGAGCGCGGACGATGCAGTGAGGGCACCGGTCAGGCGGGCGATCTCGCCCAGCGCATCACTCGCACCGGCCAGCCAGGCGCCGCGGCCGGCGAGCAGGAACGGGCGGGATGCTCCGGAGAGCGCTGCGGCGATCTCACCCAGCGTGCCTTCGGCGAAGTCGCCGCGAGGGGCGAGCGGCGCGGGGAGCCGGGGCGACGGCGCCTCTGGCACGGGCCCTGCGTCGAGCGACGCCACGTCGTACGGGATGGCGAGGACGACGGGCACGCGATATGTCAGGGCGTGCTCGATCGCGATCACGGTGGTCGCTGCGGCATCCGCGCGCCCGACCGTATAGGTGCGAGCTCCGACGGCCGACGCGAGCGCGATCTGGTCGACATCCCACGGGCGTGGTCCTGAGGTCGGCTCGTCGCCGACCACGAGCACGAGAGGGACGTGTGCTTGCACCGCCTCGGCGAGCGCGGTGAGCGTGTTGGTGAAACCGGCACCGTAGGTCGAGGTTCCGGCGGCGATGCGACCGGAGGCCCGGAAGTGAGCGTCGGCCGCGACGACCGCGCCCTGCTCGTGTCGGACAGCGGTGAACACCGCATCCGTCTGAGTCTCGATCGCGTCGAGGAAATAGGCGTTGCCGTTGCCCATCACACCGAAGACGGCATCGATGTGCTGGGCGAGGGTGAGCGCGACGTGCGCGGAGACGGAGGGCATGCGAAGCCTTTCGAGACAGGGACGGAGAACGTGCGTGTTCCGTATGTGTCTCGCCCCCGGCGTCATCGCGGGGTGCTTCGTGCCTCTTTTTCAGGCACCGGTGACGGGGATCACCGGACGAGTCGATCTTACGGCGTGTCCGTTGTCGCGGCTCCGTCTCGTGCGCGTAACACCGTGGAAACGGCGACAGGGAAACATGCGGACATGGAGTCGCTGTTCAACGGATACACCTCGCGTCGGTCGCCGGAGCGGGCGGGGGCTGCTCCGTGGGATGAGATGTTCCCCGCGGATGCGGCGCCCGGAGGGGAAGGCGTGCGTCTCCCGTACCGAGAGATGTATCCGGCGTTGGCCGGCATGGATGACGCCGAGCTGCGGGCACGGACGGATGCTCTCGCCAGCTCGTACCTCGCGCAGGGAGTGACCTTCGATTTCGCGGGCGAGGAGCGCCCCTTCCCTCTGGATGTGGTTCCGCGAGTCGTCGCCGCAGACGACTGGACGTTCGTCGAATCCGGCGTGAAACAGCGCGTGCGCGCGCTCGAGGCGTTCCTCTCCGATGTCTACGGCCCGCAGCTCGCGGTGCAGGACGGCGTGATCCCGGCGTCGCTGATCAGCTCGTCCTCTCATTTCCACCGTCAGGCGGCGGGGATCGTCGGCGCGAACGGCGTGCGCATCCATGTGGCGGGCATCGACGTCATCCGGGACGAGGTCGGGGCATGGCGCGTGCTCGAAGACAACGTGCGCGTGCCCAGCGGCGTCAGCTACGTGCTCGCCAATCGACGGGTGATGGCGCAGACGCTCCCCGAGCTGTTCACGAGTCTGCGCGTGCGGCCGGTGGTCGACTACCCGAGTCGGCTGCTGCAGGCCTTGAGGGCGGCGGCGCCCGCGGGCGTCGATGATCCGACCGTCGTGGTGCTGACCCCCGGCGTGCACAACTCCGCGTACTACGAGCACACGCTGCTGGCTCGCATGATGGGTATCGAGCTCGTCGAAGGGCGCGACTTGTTCTGCTCGAGCGGACGGGTGTGGATGCACACCACGGCCGGCCCGACGCGAGTGGACGTGATCTATCGACGGGTCGACGACGAGTTCCTCGACCCCCAGCAGTTCCGACCGGATTCGGTGCTCGGCGCCCCGGGGCTGATGCTCGCCGCCAGACTCGGCAACGTGACCCTCGCGAATGCGATCGGCAACGGAGTGGCCGACGACAAGCTCGTCTACACGTATGTGCCCGACCTGATCCGCTATTACCTGGGGGAGGAACCGGTGCTCCCGAACGTCGACACCTGGCGGCTCGAGGAGCCGGACGCTCTCGAAGAGGTTCTCGACCGGCTCGACGAACTCGTCGTGAAGCCGGTCGACGGGTCCGGTGGCAAAGGACTGGTCGTCGGGCCGGATGCCTCGCGCGAGACTCTGGATGAGCTCCGCAAGACGCTGCTCGCGGATCCGCGAGGGTGGATCGCGCAGCCGGTCGTGCAGCTGTCGACGATCCCCACGCTCGTCGAAGACGGTTTCCGCCCCAGACACGTCGACCTGCGGCCGTTCGCGGTGAACGACGGAGAGGACATCTGGGTGCTGCCGGGTGGGCTCACGAGAGTGGCGCTGCCCGAGGGGCAGCTCGTGGTGAACTCGAGTCAGGGCGGAGGGTCGAAGGACACGTGGGTGCTGGATCCGTCGCTGTTCACCGGCCCGACGACCACTGTGACCGGAGAAGCAGACCCGGCCGCCGATGAGGTGTCGCTCGCCACCGGAGCCATCGCGATCGTGTCGCCTCCACGCGAGGAGCCGTATCAGCCGTTCCTCTCGTCGCCACAGGACGAGGATCTCGAGCTGCGTCACCACCAGCAACAGCAGCAGCAACAGCAACAGGGTGGTGCGACATGCTGAGTCGCATCGCCGAGGCGCTGTTCTGGATCGGGCGGTATGTCGAGCGGGCCGACGGCACCGCGCGCATCCTCGACGTGCACCTGCAGTTGCTGCTCGAGGATCCCTGGGTCGAAGAGGACACCGCCTGCCGCGCGCTTCTCTCGGTCATGGGTACGACCGCCGACGACGACGCGGTGCTGAGCCGTGACGACGTGGTGCGGCTGCTCGCACTCGACAGAGAGCACTCCGCGTCGATCGCCCACTCGATCGCTTCCGCGAGGGAGAACGCGCGCCGGGCGCGCGAGATCATCTCGACGGATCTGTGGGAGACGCTCAACGAGTCGAACGCGCGGATGCCGCGGCGGATCGCCTCCGACAAGACCCACCCGTTCTTCCGGTGGGTGCGCGATCGGTCGGCGCTCGCCTTCGGGGTGGTGGACTCGTCGACGAGCAGGGACGAGGCCTGGCACTTCTTCGTCCTCGGCCGCTCGATCGAGCGCGCAGACATGACGGCGCGGCTGCTGGCGACGCGCTCGCTGACGGAGGCGGGCGGGCCGAGCTGGACGACTCTGCTGCGCAGCTGCGGTGCGTACGAAGCGCATCTGCGGAGTCACCGAGCGGTGCCCACAGGGGCATCCGCGGTCGAATTCCTGCTGGTGGACCGCCTGTTCCCGCGGTCGGTGCTGTCGAGCATCCTGCAGGCCGAGGAGTGCCTGCGCGGGATCGACCCGGCAGGGGCCTTCGGCACGCCGGATCGCGCCCACCGCGTGCTCGGTCGCATGAGGTCGGAGCTGGAGTATCGGCCGATCGGCGACACCGTGCACCGACTGTCCGAGAGCATGGAGGAGGTTCAGGTGGGAATGTCGATGGCGAGCGACGCGATCAGGGAACGCTACTTCCCGTCGATCGCGATGCCGGTGTGGATCGGAGAGGCGCTGTGAGCCGACTCCGTATCGTGCACCGTACGGGCTTCCGTTATGAGCAGCCGGCGACGGCCTCGTACAACGAGGCCCGGATGCTGCCGCATTCGCGGGAGGGGCAGTTCGTGCTGCAGGCGACGCTCGACATCTCGCCGACCGCGACCCAGCACTCCTATGCGGACTACTGGGACACGAGGGTGTCGACGTTCGAGGTGCTCACCCCTCATCAGGAGCTCTCGGTCACGGCAACCAGCGTGGTCGATGTCAGGCCACTGCCTCGTGCGGGAGAGAGCATCGATTGGGACGAGCTCGCCGCACGCATCCCGCAGTCGCTGGCCCTGGCCGAATGCGTCACGCAGACCCCGGCCACCGAGCCGGATGACGAGATGCGCGACCTCGCGCTGCGGATCGAGGCCGAGGGCGGCGGCGTCGATGAGACGGCTTTCGAGATCTGTCGGACAGTGGGGGAGTCGATGGAGTATCGGAGCGGCGTGACGGGAGTCAGCTCGACGGCTCGAGACGCCTGGCCCGCGCGATCGGGAGTCTGCCAGGACATCGCTCATGTCGCGCTCGGCGTGCTCCGGGCGGCGGGCATCCCGGCCCGGTACGTCTCGGGCTACCTGCACCCCGACCCGACGGCGGCGATCGGACAGGCGGTGACCGGTGAGTCGCATGCGTGGGTGGAGTGGTACTCCGGCGAATGGCGCGGCTACGACCCGACCAACCTCGTCGAGGTCCGGGAATCGCATGTGTATGTCGGGCACGGCCGCGACTATGCGGATGTCGCGCCGCTGCGCGGGGTATATGCCGGGCCCAGTGCGTCCGAGTTGTTCGTGTCGGTCGAGGTCACGCGACTCGGATGAGTCGGGTCGTGAGCCCGTGACCGGAGGAGCCCCGGCAGTGGGGAAGAATGAGACGATGACGGATGCTTCGATCGAGCGCGAGACGCTCACCTGGGACGGCTTCGGATCGGCCACGCGAGACCTCGCGCGCAGCATCCTCGACAGCGGCTTCGTGCCCGAGGTCGTCGTGGCGATCGCCCGCGGCGGTCTGCTGCCGGCCGGCGCGATCGCCTATGGTCTCGGCGCCAAGAACTGCGGCGCGATCAACGTCGAGTTCTACACCGGTATCGGCACGGTGCTCGATGCGCCCGAGGTCTTGCCGCCCGAGCTCGACATGGCGTACCTCGACGGTCGCCGCGTGCTGCTCGTCGACGACGTCGCCGACTCGGGGCGCACCCTCGCGCTCGCCGTGCAGCTGCTGAAGGACAAGGGTGCCGAGGTGCGCTCGGTCACGATCTACACGAAGCCGTCGACCATCATCCAGCCCGACTACGCGTGGAAGGACACCGACCTCTGGATCAACTTCCCGTGGTCGTTCCAGGGCACCGTGCGCGAAGAGGACCTGGGGCTCGCCCCGAGCGCCTGACGGCTGACGCCTCGGCCGGGGTGTCAGCCCCGCAGCAACGCCCGCAGCGTCTGGATCGTGTCGGCATCGACGGGAGTCTTGTCGGGCCGATAGCCCTTGACCCTGGCGAATCGCAGTGCGATGCCGCCCGGGTAGCGCGGAGAGCGCTGCACGCCGTCGATCGCGATCTCGACCACGAACTCGGGTCGGAGGAATACCGTGCTCTGGGTGCGCCGCGTCTCGAGCGGCGGGAACTGCTCGGTCTGCCAGCGCAGCAGCTCGTCGGTCAGACCCTTGAAGGTCTTGCCGACCATCACGAACCCGCCCGGTTCGCCGAACTCGCCGTCGGGGTCGAGGGCGCCGAGGTGGAGGTTCGACAGCAGGCCCTGACGGCGCCCTGAGCCCCACTCGGCGGCGAGCACGACGAGGTCGTATGTCAGCACGGGCTTGACCTTGACCCAGGACTTGCCGCGTCTGCCGGCTGCGTAGGGAGCATCGACTCCCTTGACGACGACTCCCTCGTGTCCGGCTGCCAGAGCGTCGCGCGACAGCTGCTCGGCTGCCGCAGGATCGTCGGTGACAAGGCCGGGCATGCGCCACTCGCCGACGATCCTCTCGAGTTCGCCGAGACGGGTCGAGAGCGGCTCGTCGAGCAGATCGCGTCCGTCGACGTGCAGGATGTCGAAGAACCACGGCCGCAGCACGAGGTCGCGTGAGACATCGGCACCGAAACGCGACATCGTCTCTTGGAACGGTCGAGGGCCACCGTCTTCGTCGAGCGAGAGCGTCTCGCCGTCGAGAATCAGCTCGTGAGCGGGGAGTGCCCTCACGATGTCGACGATCTCGGGCACTCGGTGGGTGATATCGGCCAGGCTGCGGGTGTAGACGCTCACCTCGTCGCCGTCGCGGTGCACCTGGATGCGCGCTCCGTCGAGCTTGTATTCGACGGATGCCAGGCCGGTGATCGCGAGGGCCTCGGTGGGAGTCGCGGCGGTCGCGGCCAGCATCGGCAGCACGGGGCGGCCGACGACCAGGCTCACCGCATCGAGCTCGGCTTCGGTGCCCGTGAGGGCGAGCACCGCGGTCTCGCCCAGGTCGCCGGACAGCATCGCCGCCCGCCGCACCGATGCCACGGGCCGATCAGACGCGCGAGCGATCGCGTCGAGCAGCACGCCGCCGAGGGCGCCGGTGCGCAGCTCGCCGAGCATCGCACGCGAGAGGAGATCCCACTCCTGCTCGGTGGCCCGTGTCGCGAGAGAGGTGAGCGTGGCGTTGCGGGCTGCCGCGGAGCCGGAACCCGACGTGTGAGCGAGCGCCTCGAATCCTGCGTCGACGTCGCCGATCGACAGGGCGGGCGACTCGGCGTGCGAGACGTCGAGCCCGTCGATTCCTCGCCAGCCGACCCCGAGCCGCCCCTGACGCGGAGCGGCCAAGAGGATCCCGACGACGACGGGTAACTCGTCTCGGGACGCGCGCGCGAGCAGCCGCGAGAGCGCGTCGATCTTGGCGAGGCGCGATGCGGTGGCGGTGACCTCTTCGGCGGTGGAGACGAGCTCCGAGAGCAACATGCACGCAGTCTCGCACCGGCATCCGACATCGGCGACGGCCTTGCTTTGGGCCGTCCATCCGCAGTAGGCGAAGGCTCAGCGCC
Source organism: Microbacterium sp. AC145 (assembly GCF_979258505.1). NCBI lineage: Bacteria > Bacillati > Actinomycetota > Actinomycetes > Micrococcales > Microbacteriaceae > Microbacterium > Microbacterium sp. AC145. The sequence goes on along the minus strand of NZ_OZ409859.1, from coordinate 2,116,970 downwards.
CGCGGAACTCCGGCGTGCGCTTCTCCTGGAACGCCGCGAACCCCTCGCGGTAGTCGTCGGTGTCGCAGAGTGCTGCCTGCGCGGCGTTCTCGATCTCGATCGAGTTCCACAGGGCGAGCCGCTCGTCGCGGATCCGGGCGACCAGCTGCTTGCTCGCGAGGAAAGCGGCCGTGGCGCCCCGTGCGGCGGTCGCCGCGGCATCCGTCGTCGTCTGCACCACCTCGTCATCAGGGAGAACCCGCGAGAACAGCCCCGACGTCACGGCCTCGGTGCCGCTCATCAGGCGCCCGGTGTAGATCAGGTCGAGGGTTCTGTGCGCCCCGAGTCGTTCGACGAAGAGGGCATGGCCGCCGGAATCGAGCGTGGCGCCGAGCGCGGCGAAGGGCGAGCCGATCTTGGCCGATTCGGCGACGTAGACCACGTCCGTGGCGATCAGGAGTCCCAGTCCGACGCCCAGGCAGGCACCGTGCGCGACGGCGAAGGTCGGCGCGGGGAAGCGCGACATCCTCTGCAGCAGCGGCGTGACGAGCGCGCCGAGATAGCCCATGACGTCGTCGTCGCGAGGGTCGACGGCAGAGATGTCGCGACCGGCGCAGAACGCGCGTCCCTCGCCGCGCAGCACGAGCGCCCGGACTCCTGCGGCATCGGCCTCGTCGTAGGCGCGGCCGAGATCCTGCAGCGCCTGCTCGTCGAGCGAGTTCAGCTTCGCCGGTGCGTTGAGTACGACCGTCGCGACGCCGTCGTCGATGGTGAGATCGATCATCGGATGCTCCTCAGACGTCGTAGTCGACCACGACGCGGTCGCTCGTCGGGTGGGACTGGCAGGTCAGCACGTAGCCACGGTCGAGCTCGTCTGGCTCGAGGGCGTAGTTCTCGGTCATCGTCACACTGCCCTCGAGGACTCGTGCGCGGCACGTGCCGCAGACACCGCCCGCACAGGCGAACGGGGCGTCGGGGCGCACCCGCAGCGCGGCGTTCAACACCGACTCATGCGCATCGACAGGGCTTTCGACGGTCGAGGAGACGCCGTCGAGGTTGACCTCGATGCGGATCGTCTTCTCTCCCGCTCGCACCTCGACGGGGCGCGCTGCTCGCACCGGCTCGTCACCGGTCGTGAAGAGCTCGAACCGGATGCGCTCTCGTGGCACTCCCACGTCGGCGAGCACCTCGCGGCACAGATCGACGAGCGAGAGCGGCCCGCAGAGGAACCACTCGTCGACGTCGGCCGGGTCGATCAGCATCCCCAGGATGGTGCGCAGCTTCTCCTCGTCGATGCGACCGGACAGCACCGGCGCCGTGCGCTGCTCGCGCGAGAGCACATGGTGCAGCGTCAGGCGAGTGGGGTAGCGGTCTTTGAGGTCTGCGAGGTCCTCGAGGAACATCACGTCGAGTGTCGAGCGATTCGTGTACAGCAGCGTGAAGCGGGAGGTCTCGGAGCGGGTCAGCACGGTATGCGCGAGAGCCATGAGCGGTGTGATGCCCGAGCCCGCGGCGATGCCGACGACGTGGCGCTGATCGAGGTCGTCCAGGCCCGAGGTGAACGTGCCCTGCGGGCTCATCACGTCGATCTCGAGGCCCGGGTGCAGGCCCGTCTGCGCCCAGGTCGAGAAAAGGCCGCCCTCGTCACGCTTCACGGCGACGCTCAGCCGGGTCGGGACTCCCGCCGCGATCTGCTCGGCCGTGCGGTGCTCGGGGGCTCGGCACAGCGAGTACGACCGGCGCACCTCGGTGCCCTCGAGCGTCGTGCGCAGCGCCACGTGCTGGCCAGGCAGGTGGTCGTAGTCGTCGGCCAGGTCGGCCGGGACGGTGAAGGTCACCTCGACCGAGTCCTCGGTGAGCGGCCGCACCTCTTCGACGGCCAGCGTATGGAAGCGTGCGCGCTTCTTCGTCGTCGACGCGGCGCGGTGTGCGGGGGCTGCCGGAGCGAGGCCGGGGGAGGCGAACAGCGACATCAGTGCACCTTGAAGTGGTCGAAGGGCTCGAGGCAGGCACGGCATTCGAACAGCGCCTTGCACGAGGTGGACCCGAAGCGCGAGACCTCGCGCGTGTCCAGCGATCCGCACCGGGGGCAGCGCACGCTGATCGCCAGGCGGATCGGTCCGGATGAGATCGCCGAGCGTCCGGTCGGCGGGGCGATGCCGTACTGCGACAGCTTCTGCTTGCCGGCATCCGACATCCAGTCCGTCGTCCAGGCGGGCGAGAGCACGAGTCGCACTTCGACGTTCTCGTAGCCGGCCACGGTCAGGGCCAGGATGACGTCGTCGCGGATCGTGTCCATCGCCGGGCATCCGCTGTAGGTCGGCGTGATGTCGACCGTGACCCTGTCGCCGTCGACCGCGACGGCGCGGAGCACACCGAGATCCTCGATCGTGAGCACCGGCACTTCGGGGTCGGCGACGGCCGCGGCGATCCGCCAGGCCGTGGCTTGGTCCGTCCCGGAGTGGTCGCTACGTTTCGTCTCGCTCCGCTCGCTCAACGACCGGTGGTCCTCTGCGGTCACCATGATGCTCCCGGATGGCGCCTGGCGAGCACCTGCATCTCGGCGAGCAGGTGTCCGAGCGGTGTCGCGTGCGCGCCGTGCCTGCCGCCTGCGGAGGATGCCGAGACGGCAGGTGTCTCGAGCCCCGCCTCGGCGAACACGGTGTCGACGACCGCGTCGAAACCGGGACGCAGCGCCGACGGCCGCGCAGCGGCATCGCCGAGCCGATCGATCAGGGGCTCATCGCGGAAGAGCTCGTCGACGTAGGGCCAGACCTCGCCCATCGCGCGGACGATACGCCGCCTCGACTCGTCGGTGCCCCCGGCGAGACGAAGCACCCACTGCACTGCGTGGTCGCGGTGGTAATCGACCTCTTTGAGCGACTTCTCGGCGATCGCCGCGAAGGTCGGGTCGGTGCTCTCCCGCAGGGCGGAGTAGAGCTCGAACATGTAGGTCGACACGACGAACTGACGCGCGATCGTCTGCGCGAAGTCGCCATTGGGCTGCTCGACGATCCAGGCGCTGCGGAAGTCGGGCTCGTCGCGGAAGTACGCGAGGTCGTCTTCGGAGCGCCCGTCGTACGACCCCGCGAAGTGCAGGAACGAGCGGGCATGGCCGAGCAGGTCGAGGGCGATGTTCCCGAGCGCGACGTCCTCTTCGAGCTCCGGCGCCCGCGCGATCCACTCGCCGAGCTGCTGAGAGAGGATCAGTGCGTCGTCGCCGAGCCACAGCGCGTACTCGGCGATGTCGGCGGATGCTGCGGTGGAGCCGGTTCCGGTGAGTTCCTCGCTCAGCCGCAGCTCGTCGACCGAGACGTCACCGTGAATATCGCCGTGGATGTCGCCGTGCAGGTCTGCGTGGATGTCGTTCACAGGTGCGGCACCCCTTCGGACGCCGTGTAGTACACGGCATGCCGGTAGTTCTTGCCGGCGGGGCTCTCGAAGTAGGCGCCCTTGGCATCGGGGTCGCTGGTGGTGATCGCGTCGGCCGGGACGGCCCAGATCGATACGCCCTCGCCGCGGCGCGTGTAGAGGTCGCGGGCGTTGCGGATCGCCATGTCGGCATCCGGAGCGTGCAGGGATCCGACGTGCACATGGCTCAGCCCGCGGTTCGCGCGGACGAAGACCTCCCAGAGGGGCCAGATCTCCTTCTGGGTTCCTGAGCCTGTCGAAGGATCGGCTCCCGGCGTCGCCATCACGCGACCGCCTTCAGTGCCTGCTTGCGGGCGTACTCGGCCGCCGCCTCACGCACCCACGCGCCCTCCTCGTGCGCCGTGCGGCGGCGCTCGAGACGCTCGGCGTTGCACGGGCCGTTGCCGCGCAGCACCTCGAAGAACTCGTCCCAGTCGATCTCGCCGATCACGTACTGCCCTGTCTCGTCATCGAAGCGCAGATCGGGGTCGGGAAGGGTGACGCCGAGGATCTCGGCCTGGGGCACGAGCATCCCGACGAACCGCTGGCGCAGCTCGTCGTTGGTGAAACGCTTGATCTTCCACTTCATAGACTGGGCGGAATTGGGGGACTGGTCATCCGGCGGCCCGAACATCGCCAGGCTCGGCCAGTACCAGCGGTTCACGGCATCCTGAGCCATCTGCCGCTGTTCGTCGGTGCCCTGCATCAGCGAGAGCAGGATCTCGAAGCCCTGGCGCTGGTGGAACGACTCCTCTTTGCAGACGCGCACCATCGCGCGGCCGTAGGGCCCGTACGACGCGCGGCACAGCGGAACCTGGTTGACGATCGCGGCGCCGTCGACGAGCCATCCGATCGCGCCCATATCCGCCCAGGTGGGGGTCGGGTAGTTGAAGATCGACGAGTACTTGGCCTTGCCGCTGATGAGCTGGTCCATCATCGCGTCGCGCGTGATCCCGAGGGTCTGTGCTGCGGAGTACAGGTAGAGCCCATGCCCGGCCTCGTCCTGAACCTTCGCCATCAGGATCGCCTTGCGCTTGAGGCTCGGAGCTCGGGTGATCCAGTTGCCTTCCGGCTGCATGCCGATGATCTCGGAGTGCGCGTGCTGCGAGATCTGACGGATCAGCGTCTTGCGGTAGGCATCGGGCATCCAGTCGCGGGGCTCGATGCGCTGCTCGTTCGCGATGAGCTCGTCGAACAGGCGCTCGTCATCGGAGAGCTCGCCTTCGACGAGGGAGAGATCTGCGGGGCTGGTCATCATCGACTCCTCGGTGTCCCACCGGCTTTACTGACCGGTCGTTAGGTAATTCTGACACGGAGGTCGGCTGCGCGCAAGCAGAGCGGTTCAGCGGGAGCGCGAGACGAGGTCGAGAAGGGCTCGGCCGTAGGCCTCGGAAGGATCAGGATGCTCGAATCTCAGCGTCTCGCCGGCGATCTCCACCTCGACGACGAACGCATCGGAGACGCGGGTCAGGGCGCGGAAGGTGCCCCGAAGCAGCTCGCGCAACTGATCCTCGCGCGGAAGCCAGACCGCATCGGCGAGGGTGACGGCATCGAGCGCCCACTCGGTCGTGCCGTTGAACGCCAGATCCGTGCCGCTGGGCGTCTGACGAGCCTCGATCGTCATATCGCTGACCGTGAAGACATCGGCTTCGGCCTCGAGCTCGACCTCGTCCGGCAGATCGAGCTGGAAGCGATCGCCCTCGGTCGGGTGCCACACGAGACCGGCGTCGCGCAGGGATACGGCCAGTTCTCGGGTGATCATCGTTCCACGCTAGACGACGCGATCGGGTGAGGGGCCGTTCCGCGTGTGGGGAACGGCCCCCGACGTCGATGGCCTGGGGGCCTGACGTCGGTGGTATGAGGCACAGTGGAGGCATGACTTCTCCCGCCGCTGTCGACACCCGCACCGCTGCGCTCTCGGCGCTCCGTGAGCTGGTCGGTCGTCCTGATGCCGACTTCCACGACGGTCAGTACGAGGCGATCGAGGCCCTCGTCGAGGGGCGCCGCCGCGCGCTCGTCGTGCAGCGCACGGGGTGGGGCAAGTCGGCTGTGTACTTCGTCGCGACCCTCCTGCTGAGAAGGCAGGGGGCCGGGCCGACCGTGCTCGTCTCGCCGCTGCTGGCGCTGATGCGCGACCAGATCGCCGCCGCCGAACGAGCGGGCGTGCGGGCCGTCGCGATCAACTCGACCAACGCGCACGAGTGGTCGGAGGTGATGGAGCAGCTCGACCGAGACGAGGTCGACGTGCTGCTCGTCTCTCCCGAGCGACTGAACAACCCTGCGTTCCGCGAGCAGCAGTTGCCGGCACTCGTGCGGCGGATCGGCATGCTGGTGGTCGACGAGGCGCACTGCATCAGCGACTGGGGGCACGACTTCCGCCCCGACTATCGGCGGCTGCGCGATCTGATCGAGCAGATGCCGCCTCAGGTCCCGGTGCTCGCCACCACGGCGACCGCGAACAGCCGAGTGGTGGCAGATGTCGCGGAACAGCTCGGGACAGGTGGCGCGGATGCCTCCGGTGACCAGCCGGAAGTGCTGACGATCCGAGGCCCGCTCGCCCGCACCTCGCTGCGGTTGGGGGTGCTGCGCCTGCGCGATTCGGCGAGCCGGCTGGCATGGCTGCTGAGCCACATCGACGACCTCCCCGGCTCCGGCATCATCTACACGCTCACCGTCGCCGCGGCGGTCGACACCGCGCGGCTGCTGCGCGATCACGGCCACGAGGTGCGCGCCTACACGGGTCAGACCGACACCGACGAGCGCACCGAGTCCGAGGGGATGCTGAAGCGCAACGAGGTCAAGGCGCTCGTCGCCACGAGTGCACTCGGCATGGGGTTCGACAAGCCCGACCTCGGATTCGTGCTGCACCTCGGCGCACCCTCGTCGCCTGTCGCGTACTACCAGCAGGTCGGTCGTGCCGGTCGCGCGAGTGAGAGCGCCGACGTCCTGCTGCTCCCGGGTATCGAAGACCGTGACATCTGGCACTACTTCGCGACGGCGTCGATGCCCGACCGCGAGCGGGCGGAGCGCGTGATCGGGGCGCTCGGCGACCAGCCGATCTCGACGCCCGCGCTCGAGGCGATGGTCGACATCCGGCGCACGCCTCTCGAGCTGCTGCTCAAAGTGCTCGACGTCGACGGTGCGGTGCGGCGGGTGCAGGGCGGGTGGGTCGCGACCGGTCAGCCGTGGACGTACGACGCCGAGCGCTACGAGCGCATCGCGGGTGAGCGTCGTGCCGAGCAGCAGCACATGATCGACTACGAGCAGACCGATGGCTGCCGGATGGAGTTCCTGCAGCGCTCTCTCGACGATGACACCGCGGCACCGTGTGGCAGGTGCGACAACTGCGCGGGCATCTGGTTCCCGAGCGAGATCGGCGAGGCCGCGACCTCGCAGGCTGCGGAGTCGCTCGATCGTGTGGGCGTCCCCGTCGAGCCGCGGCGCGCCTGGCCGACAGGGGCCGACAAGCTCGACGTCCCGGTCAAGGGGCGCATCCCCGCGGGGGAGCAGGCGGGCGAGGGGCGCGCTCTCGCCCGATTGACCGACCTCGGCTGGGGCGGCACTCTGCGCGAGCTCTTCGCGGCAGGAGCACCCGACGCCGCAGTGACTCCGCAGGTGCTCGGCGGTTGTGTGCGGGTCCTCGCCGGCTGGGGATGGGCAGAACGCCCGGTCGCGGTGGTGGCCATGCCGTCGCGTTCGCATCCGCTGCTCGTCGACTCGCTCGCCCGCGGGATCTCCGAGATCGGGCGGCTGCCGTACCTCGGTGCACTCGACCTGGTGAACGGCGGACCCACGGGGCAGCCCGGTGGCAACAGCGTCTTCCGTCTCGCCGGCCTGTGGGACAGGTTCAGCGCGCAGGGCCTCGACATCCCCGAGGGCCCGGTGCTCCTCGTCGACGACACGGCCGACAGCAGGTGGACCCTCACCGTCGCCGCACGCACGCTCCGTCAGTCCGGCGCCACGGAGGTGCTTCCGTTCGTGCTCGCGCTCCGCGGCTGACGCCGTCGCTCCACCTTCGACTGGAGCACCTCAGCGCAGGTCGTACACGCGCTTGTACTTGCCCTCGCTGCGGGGCAGCGTGCCGGGCTCCTCGACCTTGACGTCGACACTGGTGCCGATGTGCATCTTGATGCGGTGGTGGAGCACCGCTGCCGCGGCGTCGCACTCCTCGGCGCTCAACGACGGGTGCCGCTCGATGCGCACGGTCATGGTGTCGAGCTGCGCGACATGGTGCAGCTCGAGCACGAAGTGCGGCGTCAGCGTCTCGATCCCCATCACGAGCTCCTCGATCTGCGTGGGGAAAAGGTTCACGCCGCGCAGGATGATCATGTCGTCGTTGCGCCCGGTGATCTTCTCGATGCGCCGCAGAGCGGGGTAGGTCGTGCCGGGAAGAAGTCGCGTCAGATCCCGTGTGCGGTATCGGATGACAGGGAACGCCTCCTTGGTGAGAGACGTGAACACCAGTTCGCCCAGCGCTCCGTCCGGCAGGCGATCGCCTGTGTCGCCGTCGATGATCTCGGGCAGGAAGTGGTCCTCCCAGATGTGCGGGCCGTCTTTTGTGAGCACGCTCTCGCTCGCGACGCCCGGCCCCATGACCTCGCTGAGCCCGTAGATGTCGACCGCGTCGATGTTCAGCCGTCGCTCGATCTCCCGCCGCATCTCGTTCGTCCAGGGCTCTGCGCCGAGCACCGCCACCCGCAGCGACGTGGTCGTCGGGTCGATCCCTGCCTCCTCCATCGCGTCAGCGATCGTGAGCAGGTAGCTGGGGGTGCAGAGGATCGCGTCCGGCTCGAAATCGGTGATCAGCTGCACCTGCCGCGCGGTCTGTCCTCCCGACACGGGAATCACCGTGGCGCCGAGCCGCTCGATGCCCGCATGCGCGCCGAGGCCGCCGGTGAAGAGTCCGTAGCCGTACGCGTTGTGTACCTTCATCCCCGCGCGGATGCCGGCCGCGTGCAGCGACCTCGCGATCAGATCGCTCCATCGGTCGAGGTCGCCCTCGGTGTAGCCGACGACGGTCGGACGCCCCGTCGTCCCGGAGGACGCATGGATGCGCCGCACATCGGGCATGGGAACGGCGAACATCCCGAACGGGTAGCTCTCGCGCAGATCGGCCTTGGTGGTGAAGGGCAGCTTCTGCACGTCGTCGAGCGTGCGGATGTCGTCGGGGTGCACCCCGTGCTCGTCGAACTTGCGGCGGTAGACCGGCACATTCTCGTACGCGTGGTGCACCGTCCACTGCAGACGCTCCAGCTGCAGGGGTGCGAGCGCCTCGGGTGCGTGCAGCTCGGGCTCGGTTCCGATCTCAGCACGGCTTTCGGTCTCGGTGCGTGTTTCGGTCATCGTCGACTCCTTCGTCGCAGGGGGGCGTAGTCCATCAGATCGCGGATCTCGAGGGCTCGATCTGCCCGAGGCGTACGACCCTGTGCAGGGTGTGCACGAAGGGTCGTCGGGCCTGTACCGGCCGGCGTCCGCGCTCGTAGGCTCCGGATACCGGACGGAGCAGTCCGCGATCAAGGAGGATGCTGTGACCACGACGATGACGATCCTGGAGTCCATCACCGCGCCGGAGGGCGTCGGGCGCCCCATCCCGGACGCTGCGACGCGCGAGGTGATCGGCCATGCGCCCGTGCACTCGGTCGACGACCTGAACCGCGCCATCGTGAACGCCCGCGCCGCGCAGCCCGCGTGGGCCGCTCTCGGTCACGCCGAACGCAGCCGCATCCTCAACGCGATCGCCGACGACCTCGACGCGAACGCCGAGGAGCTGGCCGTGCTGCTCTCCCGAGAGCAGGGCAAGCCGCTGAACGGTCCGAACGCGCGCTTCGAAGTCGGGGCGTGCTCGGCCTGGACGCGCACCGCGGCAGACACCCCGCTCGACCCGGAGGTCGTCTTCGAAGCCGGCGAATCCCGCGCGGAGGTCCACTACGACCCGCTCGGTGTGGTCGGGGCGATCGGCCCGTGGAACTGGCCGATGATGATCACGGTCTGGCAGATCGCGCCGTCGCTGCGCATGGGCAACACGGTGGTCGTCAAGCCGAGCGAGTTCACGCCGCTGTCGGTGCTCGCGCTCGCGGAGATCTTCAACCGGCACCTTCGGGAAGGCGTGCTGACGGTGATCTCCGGGGACCGCGAGGTGGGAGCCGCGATCGCCGCGCACCCCGACCTCGACAAGATCATGTTCACGGGGTCGACGGCCACGGGCCGCAGGATCGTCGAAGCGTCCGCCCACAGCCTCGCCCGACTGACCCTCGAGCTCGGCGGCAACGACGCCGGCATCATCCTGCCCGGCACCGACATCGACGCGATCGCCGAGAACCTGTTCTGGGGCATCTTCATCAACACGGGTCAGACCTGCGCCGCTCTCAAGCGGCTGTACGTGCACGAGTCGCAGTACGAGCAGGTGGTCGAGACGCTCGCGAATCTCGCCGACGCGATGCCGCTCGGCAACGGGCTCGACGAGGCGAACGTGCTCGGACCGCTGCAGAACGAGAAGCAGTTCGACATCGTGTCCCGACTCGTCGACGAGGCGAGGGCGCAGGGTGCGCGGATCGTCACCGGAGGCGAGCCCGCTCCCGAACACGGACCGCTGTTCTACCGCACGACGGTCGTCGCCGACATCGACGATGGAGCCGCACTCGTCGACGAAGAGCAGTTCGGTCCGGTCATTCCGGTCGTCCGCTACTCCGACGTCGATGACGCCGTCCGTCGGGCGAACGACTCGACTCAGGGGCTCGGCGCGTCGGTCTGGTCGGACGACCCGGATGCCGCGAGTGAGGTGGCCCGCCGCGTGCAGGCCGGCACCGTGTGGATCAACCAGCACGGGGCGATCAATCCCCACGTGCCGTTCGGCGGCATCAAGGCCAGCGGCTACGGGCAGGAGTTCGGGGTGGCAGGGCTCAAGGCGGTCGCTGCTCCCAAGGTCATCCAGCGCTGAGGGCAGGCCGCAGCGCGTGGTCAGGCCAGGGCCGGAATCGTGACGACACCGATTCCGGCCCTCACCATGCAGGGCATCCCGCACGATCTCACCCCGCCTGCGAACGGTTCGTCGTGAGCGAGCGGCCACGGACCTCGGCGACGACATCGCCCGTCTCGTCAGTGACCGTCACGTCGTAGAGCCCGTTCCGGCCGCTGACGACCCGGCGAACGGCACGTGCCGTCAGTCGCTCGCCCGAGCCGGTCGACTTCAGAAACGTGATGTCGGCGCCACCGGCGACGGTGACCCGCTCGTCTTCATTGCAGGCGATCGCGAAAGCGGTGTCTGCGAGCGTGAAGACCAGCCCGCCGTGCGTGATCGCGAAGCCGTTCAGCATGTCATCGCGCACCGTCATCGACACCACGGCCTCTCCCGGTGCGTCGAGTTCGACGACCATGCCGAGCATCGCCGACGCCGCATCGCGCTGCATCATGGGCCTCATGCGGCCGCGACCTCGGGCGTCGGTTCCTTGTTCACCAGCGTGAGCACGTCGTAGGTCGCGACGAGCTCGTCGCTCTGGTTGCGGATCACGGCATCCCAGCGCACCTCGCCGTACTCGTCGGTCTCACGCGGAGTGATCTGTTTGGCGGTGAGCTCGACTCGGATCGTGTCGCCGGGGGAGACGGGCGTGATGAAACGCAGGTTCTCCAGCCCGTAGTTCGCGAGCACAGGCCCGGGCTCCGGGTCGACGAAGAGACCGGCGGCCCACGAGACGAGCAGGTAGCCGTGCGCCACGCGTCCGGGGAAGAACGGGTTCGCCGCAGCGGCCGTCTCGTCCATGTGCGCATAGAACGTGTCGCCCGTGAAGTGGGCGAACGTCTCGATGTCGGCGAGCGTCACCTCTCGCGACGCCGAGACGATCTGGTCGCCGATGCGGAGCTCTGCGAGCGACTTGCGGAACGGATGCCGTCCGTCGCTGTGCGCGGCGGCCCCCGCATGCCACACGCCTGTCAGCGCTGTGAGCATCTCGGGAGAGCCCTGCACCGCGGTGCGCTGCATGTGGTGGAGCACCGCGCGGATGCCGCCGAGCTCCTCGCCGCCGCCGGCCCGGCCGGGGCCGCCGTGCACGAGGTTCGGCAGCGGCGAGCCGTGCCCGGTCGACGATCGTGCGTCATCGCGGTCGAGCAGCAGCATCCGACCGTTGAACGGAGCGATGCGCGCCGCGAGATCCACAGCCTGCATCGGGTCATGCGTCGCGATGCTGGTGACGAGTGAGCCGCCGCCTCGTGCCACGAGTGCCGCGGCATCGGCGGTGGTGTCGTAGGTGAGCAGCGACGAGACCGGGCCGAAGGCCTCGATCGAGTGTGCGGCGTCGGTCTGCGAGTCGTCGAAGCGCAGCAGCAGCGGCGAGACGAATGCACCCTCGGAAGAGAGGCCGGTGCTGCCGTCGATGAGCCGCACTTCGAGAGCATCCGTCGTTCCGACGACGATCCGTCCTCCCGCCGCCTGCAGCCTGCCCACCTGTCGCAGCACCTCGTCGCGCTGCGCGGTCGATGCGAGCGGTCCCATGGTGACGCCCTCCGCGCGCGGGTCGCCCAGGACGGTCTTGTCGGCGATGCGCGCCTGCACGGCGGCGATCACGGCATCCGCCGCCCCTGTAGGCACGATCGCGCGGCGGATCGCCGTACACTTCTGACCGGCTTTGCTTGTCATCTCGGTGACGAGCTGGCGCACGTAGGCGTCGAACTCGGGCGTGCCCTCGACCGCGTCGGTGCCGAGCACCGAGGCGTTGATCGAGTCGGTCTCGGCGGTGAACCGCACGCCGCCCGTCTGCACCGCGGGGTGGGCCTTGAGGCTCTCCGCCGTCGATGCGCTGCCGGTGAAGCCGACGATGTCACCCAGCCGCAGGTTCTCGAAGAGGTCGGGAACGCTGCCGCTGACGAGCTGGAGCGATCCGTCGGGCAGCAGACCGGACTCGACGAGGATGCGCACCATCGCCTCGGCCAGGTATCCCGTGGGGGTGGCGGGCTTCACGACGGTCGGCATGCCGGCGAGGAACGCCGGAGCGAACTTCTCGAGCGATCCCCACACCGGAAAGTTGAAGGCGTTGATCTGCACGGCGACGCCGGGCAGCGTCGTGTAGACGTGGCGTCCGAGGAACGATCCGTCCTTCGAGAGCGGCTCGACCGGGCCGTCGACATGCACGCGACTGTTCGGCAGCTCACGTCGCCCTTTGCCGGAGTAGGAGAACAGCACCCCGATGCCGCCGTCGATGTCGACCCACGAGTCGTTCTTCGTGGCACCGGTGCGGGAGGACAGCGCGTACAGCTCGTCCTTGCGCTCGGTGAGGGCGAGGGCGAACTGCTTGAGAAGCACGGCGCGCTGGTGGAACGTGAGCGCCCCGAGGTTCTTCTGCCCCACGGAGCGAGCATGCTCCAGCGCCCCCGCGAGATCCAGGCCCTCGGTGGAGACGAGCGTGACGACGTCTCCGGTCGACGCGTCACGGACCTCGGTGGAACGTTCGGGGGACGACGGCGTCCACCACTTGCCCCGGACGTAACTCGGCAGATAATCGGTCATCTCTCCTCGTTCCATGCGTAGAACCCTTCGCCGCTCTTGCGGCCGAGCTTTCCTTCGGCGACCATCCGTCGCAGCAGATCCGGCGGGGCGAACCGCGCGCCGAGCGTGCGCTCCAACTCCTCGGCGATGCCCAGGCGCACATCCAGCCCGACGATGTCGGTCGTACGCAGAGGGCCCACCGGATGCCGGTATCCGAGTGTCATGGCCGCATCGATGTCAGCAGCCGACGCGACCCCCTCCTCGAGCATCCGGATCGCCTCGACGCCGAGCATCACGCCGAGTCGAGACGATGCGAAACCGGGGGAGTCGCTGACGACGATCGGCGTCTTGTCGAGCGCGGCCACCCAACCCGTCGCGCTCTCCACGATCGCCGCGTCGGTCGCTGCGCCGCGCACGATCTCGACGAGCGCCGATGCGGGCACGGGGTTGAAGAAATGCAGACCGAGGAACCGCTCGGGGCGCAGGCGGCCCGCAGCCAGGTCATCGATCGAGATCGACGAGGTATTGCTCGCCAGCGTCGCGTGCTCGGGCAACGCCGCCTCGACACGGGCGAGTGCGTCGTCTTTCAGGGTGCGGTCCTCGGGCACCGCCTCGATCGCGAGGTCGACCGCGGCGAAGGCTGCGAGATCGGCGCCGGTCGTGAGGCGGCCGGCGAGCTCCGTCTCGTCCAGCGAGGGATCACGTTCGACAGATCTGCGGATGCTGTCGCCGATGCGGGCGTGTGCCGCGTCAGCGCTCGCCGCATCGCGCTCGATCACGCAGACGTGCGAGCCCGCGAGCAGGAACGCATGCGCGATGCCGGCTCCCATGCGCCCGCCGCCCAGCACTCCGACGATCGCAGGCGCGCTGTCTGTGCGTTTCGTCTCGCTTCGCTCGCTCGACGACCGCGGGTGGGGCTCGCTCGACGATCGGGGGTCGGTGTCGCTCGACGATCGGGGGTCGGTGTCGCTCATCGGCTCTTCCTCTCGAGGAACGCGGTCATGCGGCGGTGCTTCTCGGGCGACTCGAAGAGCTCGGCCTGCAGCTCGAGCTCGATCGCCGGATGCTGCGCGCGCGGGGTGCGCAGCGCGCGCTTCGTGTGCTGCGTCGCCAGCGGGTCGTTCGCCGCGATGCGCTCGACGATCCCGTGCGCGGCGGCGAGCAGCTCCTCGGCCGGATGCAGAGACGAGACCAGCCCCCAGCGCAGCGCCTCCTCGGCATCGAGCGCTCGCCCGGTGAGCAGCAGCTCGCTCGCGCGGGCGTCGCCGACGATCTCGGGAAGCCGCCAGGTCGCACCGGCCGCCGCGATGATGCCGAGCCCGGTCTCGGGGTTGCCGATGCGGAGCGACGGCGTCGCGATGCGGATGTCTGCGGCGTAGGCGAGCTCGGCTCCGCCCCCGAGCGCGTACCCGTCGATCGCCGCGATCACCGGCATCGGAAGGTCGTGGATGCGGATGAACACGGTCGCGTTGATGCCGCGCCTGGCGTCGTCCGCGGTGCGATCACGCAGCTGGGCGATGTCCGCACCGGCGGCGAAGACCCCGCCCGACCCCGTGAGGATCAGCGTGCGCGGAGCCTCTTCAAGCATCGCGCACAGCTCGTGCAGCGCATCGACCGTCGCCTGGTCGATGGCGTTGCGCTTCTCGGGGCGGTCGAGCGTGGCGACGACGCGGTCGTCCTGCTCCTCGATGTGCAGGGTCACGTCAGACGCTCCACGATCATGGCGGTGCCCTGCCCGACGCCGACGCACATCGTGGCCAGTCCGTAGCGTGCGTTCTCGCGCTCGAGTCGACCGAGCAGCGTCACGATCAGGCGAGACCCGCTGGACCCGAGCGGGTGGCCCAGGGCGATGGCGCCGCCGTCGGCGTTGACGATCGCCGGGTCGAGCCCGAGGCGGCGGATGCAGGCGAGGGACTGCGATGCGAAGGCCTCGTTCAGTTCGACGGCTCCGAGGTCTGAGACCTGCAGGCCCGCCTTCGCGAGCGCCTTCTGCGTGGCCGGCACGGGGCCCAGCCCCATGATCTCGGGGGCGAGCGCAGCTGTCGCCGACGCGACGATCCTCGCGCGCGGACGCAGCCCGTGACGTTCGACGGCCTCGGCGCTCGCCACGACGATCGCGGAGGCTCCGTCGTTCAGGGAGCTCGAGTTGCCGGCGGTGACGACCTCGCCGCCTGAGACGACAGCTCTCAGCTGTGCGAGCGCGTCGAGGGTGGTGTCCCGCCTCGGTCCCTCGTCGGTGTCGACGACTCCACGGCTCGTCTCGACGCCGACGATCTCGGGGGCGAAGCGCCCGGCATCGATCGCGGCGATGGCGCGCTGATGGCTCCGCAACGCGAAGGCGTCGGCATCCGCACGGCTGACCGCATCGATGCGGGCGACCTCCTCCGCCGTCTCCGGCATCGAGAATGTCGCCTTGTCGCGCTCGCTCAGCCGGGGGTTCGTGAAGCGCCAGCCGATCGACGTGTCGAAGGCCGCACCGGGCTTGGCCCAGGCCCTCTCGGGCTTCGCCTGCACCCAGGGTGCTCTGGTCATCGATTCGACGCCACCGGCGACGATGAGGTCGGCGTCTCCTGCGCGCACGGCGTTCGCGGCGAGGGCGATGGCCGACATCCCCGAAGCGCAGAGGCGGTTGACGGTCAGTCCGGGAATCGAATCGGGGAGGCCCGCGAGCAGCACGGCCATGCGTGCGACGTTGCGGTTGTCCTCACCCGCCTGGTTCGCGGCTCCGAGGATCACCTCGTCGATCTCCTCCACGGGCACCGCTGATCTGCGGGCGGTCTCGCGCACCACGAGGGCTGCGAGATCGTCGGGACGGACGGACGCGAGTGCTCCTCCGTAGCGGCCGACGGGGGTGCGGACGCCATCGACGAGATAGGCCTCGGACATCGTCATCCTCTCGATCACCAACGCTGGCGATAATTTCAGACCGATCGGTCAGGAATACGATCTCAGATCGGCGGACGAATGGCAACTCATCGGGAATGACAGACTGAGCCCATGGCGCAGCCCGGATTCGACGCGCCGGCCCCGAAGCGCGGCCGGCCAGGTTACGACCGCGAGCAGGTGCTCGCGGTCGCCGTGAAGGTGTTCAACGAGCAGGGCTACGACGCGACGAGTGTCGCGGACCTCAGCGCGACACTCGGGCTCACCAAGTCCGCGCTCTACCATCACTTCGAATCCAAGTCGGCGATCCTCGAGCTCGCGCTGACCGACGCCCTCGACGCTCTCGAGGCCGTCGTGGACGACGCGACGGCACGGCATCCTCTCGCCTCCGACCGGCTGCGATCGATCATCCGGGGTGCGGTGCGCGTGCTCACCGAGAAGCTCCCGTCGGTGACGCTGCTGCTGCGGGTGCGTGGCAACGGCGACGTCGAGACCGCAGCCCTCGTGCGCCGCCGCGCGTTCGACCAGCGAGTCACCGCGATCGTCACCGAAGCGCAGGCCGAGGGGCTGATCCGCGACGACGTCGATGCCGCGGTCGCGACCAGGCTCATCTTCGGCATGATCAATTCGGTCGTCGAGTGGTATCGCCCCGGTGGCCCCGTCGATCCTGACGAGTTGGGAGAGGACATCCTGCGGGTGAGCCTGGACGGTCTGCAGTCGCGCTGACCCCCTCCACGCCGAGATGATGCGCGTATGCTGTCCGACACGCGATGAGGCGAGGAGTGACCAATGGACGATCGCGCACCCGATGCGGTCTCCGGCAGAGTCGTCGTCGACTGCGGTGCGGTGCCCTCCGCCGAGCGGTTCGACATGTGGACGGATGCCGTGAACCGCAGCTTCGTTCCGCTGCGCGCCTGGTCGACCGATCCCACGGTGCGCTCCGGATTCCAGGGCAGGCTCGTCGCCCAGCCGTTGGGACCCCTGTCGGTGAGCAGCGTCGCGGGGTCGGCGGTGCGCGTGAGCCGGACGAAGGTCGAGATCGCCCGCGACGACCCCGGGCACATAAAACTCGGCCTGCAGCTGCAGGGACGCAGCGTGATCGGGCAGGACGGCCGCGAGGCGATCCTCCTGCCCGGAGATTTCGCCGTCTACGACACGACGAGGCCGTACGCGCTCGACTTCGATGGTCCTTTCCGGATGCTGGTGGTGATGTTCCCTCTGGAGACGCTGCGTATCGACAGGGCACGTCTGCGGGCGCTCACCGCATCGAGATTCTCGGGTCGCGAGGGCGTCGGTGCCATCGCCTCGTCGATGCTGCGCGCTTATGACACCACGCTCGACGACGGCACCCTGCAGAATCGGATGCCGCTGTCCGACGCGGTGCTCGACATGCTCACAGCCGCGCTCGGCGAGCGGCTCGAGCTCGACATCGACGGCGGCGACGAGGTCGGACGCCGCGCGCTCCTGACGCGGATCGAGCTCTACATCGCGGAGCACCTCGGTGACGCCGAACTCAGTGTCGCGCAGATCGCCGTGGCCCATCACATCTCGGTGCGCTATCTGCAGAAGCTCTTCGAAGGCAAGCACGACACCGTCAGCGGGTGGATCCGCCACCGACGGCTCGACGCGACCAGACGCGACCTGAGCAATCCGAGTCAGAGCGGTCAGCAGATCTCCTCGATCGGAGCGCGCTGGGGATTCACCGATGCGACGGCGTTTGCGCGGGCGTTCCGCACGCGGTTCGGCGTCACACCCAGCGAGTACCGCGCGCAGAATCTCGTGGTCCGGCACTGACGCGGTATCCGCGCTATCCGCAGCATTCGTGCGCATCGTGCACATCGCTGTTCGTCGGTGGCCGGTCCTGAACGCTCGGTGCGAGCGATCCTGTTCTGAGAGCAGACGAAGACGTCTGTCGTTCAGAGAGGAACGAGTGATGACCGAGCTCACAGAGGCTGCCGATTACGTCGTGATCGGTGCGGGTTCTGCAGGAAGCGCGATCGCGCGCCGTCTCGTGGATGCGGGGCACAGTGTGCACGTGATCGAGGCGGGATCCGTCGACAGCGATCCGAACATCCACTCTCCGCAGGGCTGGCCGTGGCTGCTCATGTCGCCGAACGACTGGGCGGTGATGACCACGCCCCAGGAGCATCTGGGCGGACGTGTTCTCTACTGGCCCCGCGGCAAGACGCTCGGCGGGTCGAGCTCGCTGAACGGCATGATCTACATGCGCGGCGACCGCCGAGACTATGACGGATGGGCGGCGCAGGGCGCGAGCGGCTGGTCGTGGGACGACGTGCTCCCGTACTTCCGCAAGTCGGAGGACCACGCCGACGGCGCCGACGAGTTCCACGGTGCGGGTGGCCCGCTGCATGTGGAGCGGATCCCCACCGACAAACGGCATCCGCTCGCGGCGGCCTTCGTCGATGCGTCGGTGGCGAGCGGCATCCCACACACCGAGGACTTCAATCGCGAGCGCCTCGACGGGGCGGGCTTCAACCACACGACCACCAAGGACGGCAGCCGGGCATCGGCCTGGCAGTCCTTCGTGGTTCCGATCTTGGGACACGAGGCGCTGGCGGTGACCACGAACGCGCTGGTCGACCGGATCGTCGTCGAGGAGGGCAGGGCGGTCGGTGTCGAGTACGAGGTCGATGGGGGCCGTCACCTCGCGACGGCGCGGCGCGAGATCGTGCTGTCCGGCGGCGCGATCGGATCACCTGCGGTGCTGCTGCGCTCGGGCATCGGGCCCCGGGGCGATCTCGAGCAACTGGGCATCGAGGTCGTCGCCGACATCCCGGGCGTGGGGAAGAACCTCCACGACCACCTGCTCGTCAGCGTGCTGTACGACGCCCTCGATCCGGTGGCGCCGCCGCAGTGGAACCTGCTCGAGAGCCAGCTCTACGCTCGCTCGAGTGTGATCTCCGACGGCGATGCACCCGACCTGCAGCCGCTCTTCATCCACATGCCGTATCCGACGGACGGTGGAGCCGCACCCGCCCAGGGGTACACGATCGCCGCGGGAATCGTGCGTCCCCATTCGCGGGGCAGTGTGCGGTTGGCGGCTGCCGATGCGTCGGTCGCGCCTCTCGTCGATCCGAACGTGTTCGCCGATGAGCGTGATCTCGAGGCGATGGTCGACGCGATCGAACTGGTCAGGGAGATCGGCGGTCGCGACGAGTTCGCCCCCTTCCGCGCGTCCGAGTTCGCCCCGGGCGAGAGCGTCACGACCCGCGACGAGCTGCGCGATTTCGCCCGCCGGACCGTCGGAACCTATCACCACCAGGTCGGGACGTGCCGGATGGGCGTCGACGAGCTCGCGGTCGTCGACCCGCAACTTCGGGTCACGGGCATCGCAGGGCTCCGGATCGCGGACGCCTCGGTGATGCCGTTCGTGCCGAGCGCCAACACCAATGCGCCCTCGATCATGATCGGGGAACGCGCAGCGGATCTGCTGCTGGCCGAGTAGGTCAGTCGTCTGCGGGGGCGACGCTCGGCGGCCACGACGTCGCGCCGAGCTCCCGCGAGATGTTCCGCGCGGTCTCTCGCAGAGCGTGGAGCACGGCATCCGAGGCGGGAGCCTGCGAGCTGGGCATCACGACGGCGACCGCTGCGACGATGTCGTTCGACGAGTCGGCCACCGGCGCCGCGATCGACGACTCGCCGAGCACGGCCTCGTCGACCTCGGTGGCGCTGCCGCGTTCGGCGATGGCCGGAAGCTCGAGCATCAGCCTGGCGATGTCGGTGATCGTGTCGCCGGTGAGGCTGTGCAGCGGACGCTCGAAGACCGTGCGCTGAAAACCGAGATCGTGCGCGAGCAGCACCTTGCCCATCGCGGAGGCGTGAGCGGGGATCGCGACGCCGGTCTCGAGCATCTGCTGACTGTCATCGGGGCGCAGATCGTGGTGGATGACGAGGACCTCATGGAAGTGCGGCGCCCCGAGTCGCACAGGCAGGTTCGTCCGGCGCGCGAGCTCCTGCGTCCACCGCATGGCGCGGGCCCTGACATCGAGGGTGTCGAGGTACACGTTGCTCAGGCGCAGCAGCGTGGGGCCGAGCATGTAGCGCTGCCCTCCGCGCTCTTTCGCGACCAGTCCATGCTCGCGCAGGGACTTGACGATGCCGTGCACGGTCGACGGCGGGAGGTTCAGTGCGAGAGCCAGATCGGTGATGCCGAGGTGGCGCGCGCCCTGCAGCAGCTCGAGCACTTTGGCTGCGCGATCGATGGCCTGGATCACAGCGGCTCCTCCCTCCGGTCGTCGTCGAGCCGGGCGGTCACGTCGGCCGCCAGGTAGATCTTGACAACTCGACTGCGCCCGAGCATATTCGACATTGACGAATAACTTTCCAATATTGCGAAAGATCGCCACCGCAGAGATCAAGGGAGATCGAACGATGAAGAAGCTCATCAACAACCCCGCCGATGTGCTGGCCGAATCGTTGCGGGGCGTCGCCCTCGCGCATCCGGAGCTGTCGGTGGACTTCGAGAACAGCGTGATCACCCGGGCCACGCCGAAGGCTGCGGGCAAGGTGGCGGTGGTCTCGGGCGGAGGATCCGGACACGAGCCGCTGCACGGTGGCTACGTGGGCGTCGGGATGCTGGACGCCGCCGTCGCGGGCGAGGTCTTCACCTCGCCGACTCCCGATCGTGTGCAGGCCGCGACCAAGGCTGTCGACCGGGGTGCCGGAGTGCTGCACATCGTGAAGAACTACACCGGAGACGTGCTGAACTTCGAGATGGCCGCCGAGCTCGCCGAGATGGAGGGCATCGAGGTCGGCACCGTGATCGTCGATGACGACGTCGCCGTGCAGGACTCGCTCTACACGGCTGGTCGCCGAGGCGTCGGACTCACCGTGCTTCTCGAGAAGCTCGTCGGCGCAGCCGCGGAGGAGGGGCAGGATCTCGCCTCGATCGTCGAGCTCGCGAAGCGCATCAACGGCCAGGGCCGCTCGATGGGCATGGCGCTCACGAGCTGCACCGTGCCAGCCGCCGGCAAGCCGACGTTCGACCTGCCCGAAGACCAGATGGAGATCGGCATCGGCATCCACGGCGAACCCGGTCGTCACCGGGAGCCGCTGGCTCCGGCATCCGAGATCGCCCGCCAGCTCGTCGAGCCGATCCTCGCTGACCTCGACGCCGCAGGACCCGCGATCGTGATGCTCAACGGCATGGGCGGATCGCCCCTGATCGAGCTGTACCTCATGTACGGCGAGGTCGTGCCGCTGCTCGAGAAGGCCGGCGTGCAGATCGCCCGCAACCTGGTCGGCGACTACATCACCTCGCTCGACATGGCCGGCTGCTCGCTCACGGTGCTGAAGGCCGACGACGAGCTGCTTCGGCTGTGGGACGCTCCCGTCAACACTCCGG
This sequence comes from Microbacterium sp. AC145, assembly GCF_979258505.1. Lineage (NCBI taxonomy): Bacteria > Bacillati > Actinomycetota > Actinomycetes > Micrococcales > Microbacteriaceae > Microbacterium > Microbacterium sp. AC145. Next base: position 2,095,857 of record NZ_OZ409859.1, on the reverse strand, counting down.
GCCTGCGGTGGGGAGCATGATGACGAGCGTCGACACGGCAGCGCTCATCGACTGGATCCACCGGTTCCGCGATGTGATCACGGAGAAGCGCGAGTGGCTCACCGAACTCGACTCGGCGATCGGCGATGCCGACCACGGCGCGAACATGGCGAGAGGCATGGATGCGGTCGTCGCCAAGCTCGACGCAGGGGCGCCGGCCGCCGTCGACGAACTGCTCAAGACGGTGGGCATGACCCTGGTGAGCTCCGTCGGCGGCGCGAGCGGCCCCCTGTACGGAACTCTGTTCCTGCGGATGGGGATGGCCGCGGGCCCGGTCACCGAGCTCGACGCCTCGGCGCTCGCCGCGTCACTGCGAGCAGGCCTCGACGGCATCGTCGCTCGAGGCAAGGCCGAAGCGGGGGACAAGACGATGTTCGACGCGATGGCTCCGGCGGTCGACGCGCTCGATGAGGCGATCGCCGGCGGAGCGGATCTCGGGGCCGCGACGGCGGCGGCAGCGGAGGCGGCGGCATCCGGTCGCGATGCCACGGAGCCCCTCGTCGCCCGCAAGGGACGTGCGAGCTATCTGGGTGAGCGCAGCGCCGGTCATCTCGACCCCGGCGCCGCGTCGACCACGCTGCTGTTCGAGACACTCGCCCAGGCCACTGCGGAATCGTCCTGATGATCGGCATCGTCGCCGTCTCCCACAGTGCTCGACTCGGGGAGGCGGCGCTGGAACTCGCCCTGCAGATGGTGCAGGGCGGGGGAGTGCGCGTGAGGGTCGCCGCCGGTGCGGGATCGGATGCCGACGGCACGCCCATCCTCGGCACCGACGCGGTCGCAGTGGCCGCGGCGATCGACGAACTCGCGGCGGACTGCGACGGGGTGCTCGTGCTGATGGACCTGGGGTCTGCGGTGCTCAGCGCCGAGCTCGCGCTCGAGCTGCGGATGAGCGACGTGCCGGTGCGCCTGGCGCCTGCGCCCTTCGTGGAAGGACTGCTCGCGGCGGTCGTGTCGGCTGCGGCGGGAGGATCGCTCGACGTCGTCGCGCAGGAGGCCGCAGCTGCCCTCGGCGCGAAGACCGGGCAGCTCGGCGAAGCGAATGCCGCCGGTGCCGAGGATTCCAGCACCGGCGAGCCCAGCGCCGATGCATCCTCTGCCGATGAGGATCCGCCTGCCCGGCCGGATGCCGTCGTGCGCGTGGTGACCGTGCGCAATCCGCTCGGTATCCACGCGCGTCCGGCCGCGCTCATCGCCGAGACGTCGGCGGGAGCTGATGTGCGACTTCGCAAGCTGCCGGACGGACCCGATGCGGCCGCTGCGAGCCTCTCCCGACTGCTGATCCTCGGCGCTCGACAGGGCGACGACGTCGAGGTGTCTGCGACCGGGGCCGACGCCGAGAGTGTCGTCGAGCGTCTCGTGGCTCTCTTCGACGACGGGTTCGGCGAGGGGACGACCGAGGTCACGGACTCTCCCGCGGCTGCAGCGACCCCGTCAGTCGCGACGGAGCCGCCGGCTCCTTCGCAGATCGCGGCGGGAGAGGTGCTCCGCGGGAGGGGAGTGAGCGGCGGACGGGTCGCGGCGCCGGCGGTGATCCTCGCCGCTCCACTCGACGAGCCGGATGCGAGCGCGGTCGTCGCGCCGGCTGACCGCGAGAGCGAGGTGTCCGCGATCGAGTGGGCCGCCGTTACAGTGGCTGATCAGCTCCGTGCGCGCACATCGACAGTGACCGGGGAAGCACGGGCGATCCTCGATGCGTCGCGTCTGCTCGCCTCCGACCCGGAGCTCGTGTCCGAGGCCTCGGCGCTCGTCCGTATCAACGGGGTCACAGCGGCGCGAGCGGTATGGGAGACCGCGGTCTCGCACGAGCAGGGCCTCGCGGCACTCGGCGGACGGATGGCCGAGCGGGCGGCGGACATCCGCGACGTCCGCGATCGCATCGTCGCGGAGATCCTCGAGGTCGACGTCCCCGGCGTCCCTCAGCGTGAGGAGCCGTTCGTGCTGGTGGCCGTCGACCTCGCCCCGGCTGACACCGCCGCCCTCGAAGGCGGGAGCTGCGTCGGCCTGGTGACCGAGCAGGGCGGGCCCACGTCGCACACCGCGATCATCGCCCGATCTCTGGGCATCCCGGCCGTGGTCGGGGCTGCCGGGGCGACCGGGATCGCGCCCGATGCCGTCGTGCTCGTCGACGGCGACCGGGGCACCGTCGAGGTCGAACCCGACCCGGCGCGCGCGGAGGCGGCGAGGGTCGAAGCGGTCGTCGTGCCCTTCGAGGGAGAGTGTGTGCTCGCCGACGGGCACCGCATCCGTCTGCTCGCGAATGTGGGGGGAGCGCCCGAGGCAGCGACCGCTGCTGCCGCCGGAGCAGAGGGCGTCGGACTCTTCCGCACCGAGTTCTGCTTCCTCGATCGCGTCGATGCGCCGTCGATCGACGAGCAGGTGGTGGCCTACCGCGGTGTCCTCGCAGCCTTCTCGGGGCGTCGGGTCGTCGTGCGCACGCTCGATGCGGGCAGCGACAAGCCTCTGCCGTTCGCGAACGCGGATCACGAGGACAATCCCGCCCTGGGGGTTCGTGGCCTGCGCATCGCCCGGCGGTCGCCGGCGCTGCTCGACGATCAACTGCGCGCGCTGGCACGGGCAGCCGAGGCGGAGTCGGCGGTCGTCGAGGTGATGGCGCCGATGGTGGCCACGGTCGACGAGGCGCGTGCCTTCGCCGAGAGCGCGCGTGCGGTCGGGCTCATGACCGTCGGTGTGATGATCGAGACGCCGTCGGCGGCGTTGCTCGCCTCGGAGATGCTCGAGGTCGTCGACTTCGTCAGCCTCGGCACCAACGACCTCGCGCAGTACACACTGGCGGCGGATCGCCTGCTCGCCGAGCTCGGTGAGCTGAATGACCCGTGGCAGCCAGCTGTGCTCCGGCTGATCGGGGCGGTCGGCGCCGCCGGGCGAACGTGGGATCTTCCGGTCGGGGTGTGCGGCGAGGCCGCTGCGGACCCCGCCCTCGCGCCGGTTCTCGTGGGACTCGGCGTCACCTCACTGTCGATGACACCGCGGGCATTGGGCCGCGTGGCGGCAGCACTCGGGGCCGTCACGGAGGCGCAGTGTCGAGCGGCGGCGGCGGCCGTGCTGAAGGCGGCGACCACAGCGGACGCCCGTGCAGCGGCAGTCGCGGTCCTCGGCCCGGAGAGCGTCGGCGGACCGATCGCGTGAACGACCGGTCCGCCGGTGGAATGTGCCGAGATGCCGCTCAGGCGTGCAGATCGACGCACTTCGTCTCCTTCACCATCGACACGGCGATGAGGGAGACCACAGCCGTGATGGCGATGTAGACGCCGATCGTCCATGCTGCCTGGAACTGGTTCATCAGAGCCTCTGCGATCATCGGTGCGAACGCCCCACCGAGGATGGCACCCAGCGCGTATCCGATCGAGACACCCGAGTAGCGGACGTTGGCCGGGAACATCTCGGCATAGAGGGCCGCCTGCGGCCCGTACGAGAGCCCGAGAGCGAACGTCATGACGAACAGGGCGACGAAGTACCAGAAGATGTTCGCCGTGTCGATCAGGAACCACATCGGCACGGCCCAGAGCGCGAGCGCGATGTAGCCGATCTGGAAGGTGCGGACGCGCCCGAGGCGATCGGAGATATGACCGCCCCAGAGGGTGAAGATGAGCCACCCGAACGAGGCGAGGGTCGTGGCCAGCAGCACGGGAGGACGTTCCATGCCGAGGGCTGTGACCGCGTACGTGGCGAAGAACGCGATGAGCAGGTATCCGGCGGCGTTGTTGCCGATGAAGATGAGCGCGGTGAGCACGACCTGCTTGGTGTTCTTGCGGAACAGTCGGCCCAGCGGCGCCGAGGCCTCCTGCCGGCGACGACGGAGGTCTTCGAACACGGGGCTCTCGTCGACCGCGCGCCTGATCACGTAGCCGACCGCGATCAGCACGATCGACATCAGGAACGGGATCCGCCAGCCCCACTCGAGGAAGGCCTCAGGTGACATCGAGCTCGTCAGCACCCAGAGCGTGGCCGTCGCGAGGATCATGCCGATCGGAACGCCGATCTGCGGGAAGGCGCCGAAGAGTCCTCGACGACTCGTCGGCGCGTGTTCGACGGCCATCAGTGCCGCCCCGCCCCATTCACCGCCGGCTGAGAACCCCTGCAGGATGCGGAGCACGATGAGCAGGATCGGCGCGGCGACCCCGATCGCCGCATACGTCGGAAGCACTCCGATCAGCGAGGTGGAGAGCCCCATCATCACCAGCGTGAAGACCAGCATCTTCTTGCGGCCGAGCTTGTCGCCGAGGTGCCCGGCGACGATGGCGCCGAGAGGGCGGAAGAGGAAGGAGATTCCGATTGTGGCGAAGGACAGGATCTGCGCGAACCCCTTGTTCTCCTCGGCGATCGGCGCGAGAAAGAGCGGGGCGAGTACGAGACCCGCCGCCTGCGCGTAGATGAAGAAGTCGTACCACTCGATCGACGTGCCGACGAGGGTGCTGGCGAGGACCCGACGTTCCTCGGTGGGCATCCGTGTTCTCGTGGTGGCGGAGACTGCTGAGGTCATGCGAACTCCATTGTTCTGCAGGGGGATGAGCGACGTCGCCGTCGCCCCGGGACTACTTACCGAATGAACGGTCAGTAAATGTCGAGCGTAGCGCAGCCGACAGCGCGGGTAAATATATACGGAGATCGGAATGTGAATTCTCTCATTCCGATCTCGACATGCCGGGGCCTCTCGACCTCGCCCGGTCGCCGCACTAGCCTCGCAACAGGCGCGGTGGAGTCGCGACGGATGAACTCGGAGGGTTTCATGGTCAGGAATGTTTCGCGCCGAGCCCGGGGCGCGCTCGCGGCCATCGGGGTCGCCGCAGTCGCAACGCTGGCGGCATGCGCGCCCGGCACGCAGGAGACTGCGTCACCCACGCCGTCTCCTGCGCCCGCGACCACCGCTCCGGTGCCGTACGCAGGGCCGATCACGTTCGTCGGCGACGAACTCGACTTCTTCGCCTTGACGCCCGAGGAGATCTCCGGAATCGTCCCCGAGGCGACCGGAATCGGAGACGTGTCGCCCGTGTTGGAACAGGTGTCGGACGGTGGGGGTGCGATGGCGATCCCCGCGATCTGCGAAGCGTTCTACGTGGAGCAGTCGCTCGGATCCGTCGGCGCGAGGACGATCGACTGGACCGTGCCTTCCGACCCCGAGTACGGATTCGGAAGACTGCTCGTCCTGCAGTTCGCCGACGAGGCGCAGGCGCAGACGCGGATGGACCAGCTGCTGCAGGCAGCGCAGCAGTGTTCCGACTTCACGAAGGACGGCCCCGTCTCCTTCGACGCGGTGATCCCCGAGAACTCCGGCGATGCTCGAGGGTTCGCGGGAACCCTCATCGATGCGGGGCTCGGCTGGCAGTCCTTCGGCGCGTTCGCCTCCACCGGCAACGTGATCGTGCAGCTGTGGCAGCCGTTCAGCGGCGATCGCACCTTCGACGCCGAGGCCGCCGCTCTGCTTCTCCAGACGCGCGCTGACGAGGCGCGCGCTGGGCTGGTGGAACAGCTCACCGCGAATCCTCCCGTCGCCGAGGAGGATCCGTCGGGCGATCCCGGCGATGTCTGGAGTGACTGGCAGATCGGTGTCGGGGGAGTCGGGCCTCTCCGGCTCGGAGACGAGCTCGACTCCGCCCTCGCCGCCGCCGGTGCTGACCAGGTCCTCGAACCGGCCTTCGAGGGCGGGCCCTGGACGCTCGTCGACTCCGAGGTTTCGGGGTCGATCCGGGTGCAGCCTGCCGAGGGGAGCGACGCCGTGCAGTCGATCACCGTCGGCAACGAGCGGAGTCTGGACGACGCGCCCCAGGACGGCGCGGCGCTGCCTGCACGCGGCGATGTCCGGGTCGGCGATCCGGTCGCCGACGCGATCGCCGAATTCCCCCGCGGCACGATCGTCGACGTGGCGTCGTCGGGTGACGACTATTACGAGGTCGCCACCCGTGATGGGCAGGTCTTCGTGTTCCGAGCGGATCGGGATGTCGTGGACGAGGGAGCGATGATCGTGGGGATCACGGTCGAGGACGCGACGGCACGCACGGCGCTGCTCTTCGGCTGACGAATGAGGAGCGGATGTCTCCTGTGGCGCCTCACACCTTGCCGAACGCGCGCAGCGGATGTTCGATGAGCTCCGTCACTCGACGGAGGAAGCTCGCGGCGTAGCCGCCGTCGCACACCCGGTGGTCGAACACCAGTGACAACTGCGCGATGCGGCGGGCGACGACCTGTCCGTCGACCACCCACGCGCGCTCGATGATGCGACCGATACCGAGGATCGCCACGTCGGGGTGATTGATGATGGCCGCAGAGCCGTCGACGCCGAGCCCGCCGTAGTTGTTCACCGTGAAGGTCGATCCGCGCAGACGCTCGGGCGGGGTCGACCCGGATCGTGCCGTCGCAGTCAGCTCGCGCAGCGTCGCGTCGAGCTGCTCGATGCTGAGTTCGTGGGCGCGCGGGATGACCGGGACCATCAGGCCGCGTGCGGTGTCGGCGGCCACCCCCAGATTGACGCCCTCGAAGGAGATGAGCTCGGATGCATCGTCGCTGAGGCGCGACGCGAGCACGGGGTGATCCTCGAGTGCGAGAAGCACGAAGCGTGCGAGAAGTGCGGTGAGGGAGGGAGCCTTGCCACCTTCGGGCGACATCTGCGCGCGCAGGTTCCACAGTTCGGTCGCATCGACATCGACCCAGACGGTCGCCTCGGGGATCTCGGAGCGGCTGCGTGCGAGTTTCGCGCTGACGGCCTTGCGCAGCGGGGACATGCGTTCGCGCGAGGCGACGGACAGGCCGTCGACGACCTCGCCGCCGGTACTCGCGCCCGCACCCGCGCCGCGATGCTGGGCGGCGACGCCGTCGACCGCGACATCGACAGCAGCGGCGAGCACGTCGGCTCGGGTCACGGCACCGTCGTGTCCTGTCGGGACGATCGTGTGCACGTCGAGTCCGAGGTCGCGTGCCAGACGTCGCACGAGGGGGGAGCGGACCGCCACGGTGCGTCGTGCCGGAGCATCCGATTCGGGCGTGCTCCGCGCCAGCTCGGTCGCGGGTGGTGCTGGTGGGGAATCGACGTGCGCGGCACGGGGCCTCCTCCGGCCCGAGGTGGTCCGCTCGGACGTGCCGTAGCCGATCAGCACGTTGCCGGAACCCGCACGCTCCTCTTCGCGGTAGGCATCGCGCTCGACGGACTCGGGGGCAGCAGGGGGCGCACCTGCGTCATCGTCATCGTCCACTTCGAGCACGGGAGCTCCGACGTCGATGGTCTCACCCGGCTCTCCATGCAGTGCCCTCACGACCCCCGCGAAGGGCGAGGGCAGCTCGACGATGCTCTTCGCCGTCTCGACCTCGGCGATCGCCTGGTCCGTGACGATGGTCTCGCCGACCGCGACGAGCCACTGCACGAGGCCCGCTTCGGTCAGTCCTTCGCCGAGGTCCGGCAGACGGAAGACCCGGGTGGTCAGTGCGGTCATGAGTCGTCCTCCCCGCGCTCGTCTTCCCAGTGCAGCGAGTCGATCGCGTCGAGGACGCGGTCGACATCCGGCAGGTACCAGTGCTCGAGCTTCGGCGGTGCATACGGGGTGTCGAAGCCGGTCACACGGCGAACGGGCGCTTCGAGGTATTCGAAACAGCGCTCGAAGACCCGTGCCTGGATCTCCGATGCCACGCTGGCGTAGCCGGGCGCCTCGGCGATCACGACGGCACGGCCGGTCGCGCGCACGGCTGCGGTGACGGTGGCATCGTCGAACGGCGAGAGCGAGCGGATGTCGACGACCTGCACGCTGCGACCCTCGGATGCCTCGACCTCGGCCGCCTCCAGCGCAAGCGGTACGGACGCGCCGTAGGCGAGGAGGGTGACATCGGTGCCGTCGCGAGCGATGCGCGCGGTGCCGATCTCGGCTGCGACGGAGGTGTCGACCTCGCCCTTGGTCCAGTAGAGCTTCTTCGGCTCGAGGAAGATCACCGGGTCCGGCGATGCGATGGCCGCCCGAAGCATCGAATACGCGTCCTGCGGCGTCGACGGGCATACGACGGTGAGCCCCGGCGTATGCGCGTAGTAGGCCTCCGAAGAGTCGCAGTGGTGCTCGACCCCGCCGATGCCGCCGCCGAACGGGATGCGGATCACCAGCGGCATCCGCACGACTCCGCGGGTGCGATTGCCGAGCTTCGCGACATGGCTGACGATCTGTTCGAATGCCGGCAGGGCGAACGCATCGAACTGCAACTCGACGACCGGGCGCATGCCGTTCATGGCCATGCCGACGGCCGTGCCCACGATGCCGGACTCGGCGAGCGGGGTGTCGAAACAGCGCTCCTCGCCGAACCGTGCGGTGAGCCCGTCGGTGATGCGGAACACTCCGCCCAGAGCGCCGACATCCTCGCCGAAGACCACGACCTCGGGGTCGGCCTGGACAGCGTCCGCGAGGGCGAGGTTCAGCGCGGCCGCCATGCTCATGGTCGACACGCTCGTCGAGCGCTCATCGACGCGGATGTCGTCGTGTGCGATGGTCATCGGGCACCTCCGGGAGTCGCGTGCACGGCCGATCCGGCCTCCGCAGCCCGGGTCCGTTCGATCTCGCCTCGAAGCATCTGCCACTGCTCCTCGAGCTGGGGCGAGCGCGTCTCCGTCACGAAGCGGAACAGATCCTCGGGGTCGATGTCGGTGTCCGTGTTAAGTGCCTCGCGCATCGCTGTCGCGATGAGCTCTGCTCCGGCGGCATATTCATCTTCGAGCTCGGGCGTCAGCGCGCCGACGTCGGTCAGGTGCGCTCGCAGACGTGCCAGCGGGTCTCGTGCGACCCACGCCTGCACCTCGGCGCGCTCGCGGTAGCGGGTGTCGTCGTCGGCGTTCGTGTGCGCCTGCATCCGATAGGTGTGCGCCTCGACCAGCGTCGGGCCGCCGCCTGAGCGGGCACGGTCGACGGCTTCGCCGAGTACGGCCAGCACCGCGGCGACGTCATTGCCGTCGACGCGCTGACCGGGCATCCCGTAGCCGATCGCCTTGTGCGCGAGCGAGGGCGCCGCGGTCTGGCGGCTGAGTGGCACGGAGATCGCGAACTCGTTGTTCTGCACGAAGAAGACGACCGGGACGTGGAAGACCGAGGCGAAGTTCATGGCCTCGTGGAAGTCGCCTTCGCTGGTCGCGCCGTCTCCGCACAGGGCGAGCACGACGGTGTCCTCTCCTCGCTGCTTCGCGGCGTACGCGAAACCCACCGCGTGCAGCAGCTGGGTGGCGAGGGGAGTGGCCTGTGGGGCGACGCGGTGCGCGCGTACGTCGTAGCCCGAGTGCCAATCACCCTTGAGTAGCACGAGCGCCTCTGCCGCGGGGACGCCTCGTACGATGACGGAGACCGAGTCGCGGTAGGTGGGGAAGAGCCAGTCGCCGTCGGACAGAGCGTGCGCCGCGCCCACCTGACAGGCCTCCTGTCCGTGCGACGACGGGTAGACGGCGAGGCGCCCCTGACGCACCAGTGCACTGGCCTGGTCGTTGATGCGGCGTCCTTCGACGATGCCGCGATACGCGGCCAGCAGAGTGTCGGTGCCGGGCATCGGGTAGTGCTCGTCGGCGACGGCTGCGCCGTCGACATCGATCAACCGCACCGCCGCATCGCGCGGAAGCAGATCTGTGTGTTCCATCCGTTCGCCCTCCTTGCCGAACCTGATGGTGACAGCTTGCCCCGCGCGCGACAGTCGTCCAAGAGCAGTCATCGGATCGTGGACGAATGCGCGAAGCGTGCCGCTTCTCGTGCCAAAATGTCAGAGTTCCATGTCCGGACGAAGGGGGCCCATGATCACGCTGGATGAGACCGACGAGGCGATCCTCGGCGAGCTGAGACGCGACGCCCGCGCCTCGATGACGGCCATCGCCGAGGCGGTGCACATCTCGCGAGCTGGCGCGCACGCGCGCATCAAGCGCCTCACCGATGCGGGCATCATCACCGGGTACACAGTGCGAACGGATCCGGTGCTGCTCGGGCATCACGCAAGCGCGTATGTGACCCTGGCGATAGAGCAGGCCACCTGGCAGGAGGTCAGCGCGCGACTTCGCGCCATCCCCGAGATCGAGCACATGGCTCTCGTCGGCGGCGACTTCGATGTGATCCTGCTCGTGCGGGCGAGCGATGCCCGAGACCTCCGCCGCATCGTCCTCGAGGACATCCAGGCGATTCCCTCGATCCGATCGACGCGCACGACGCTGATCTTTGAGGACTTCGCGTTGATCTGAGCGCCCGTGGGGGCATCGCTGTCGATCTGTCCGTGTTTCCTGTGCTGACGTCTCTTCCCTTCATCTCCTTTCTTTTCTTCATCTCCTTCTCGGTCGCGCGCCTCGTGCGGTTCCCACCGTTTCTCGTGTTTCATCGGGGCCTTCGATGCAAGATTCCGGGAGATTGGAATACGGATCTGATCTGGGGTTATTCGGGCTGATCTGGGGTCTCGAATGTCGGTGGTGGCGTGTTGACTTGCGGGTATGAACAGCACTGCGGAGCTTCTGGATCGGGTCGTCGCTGACCTTGATGCGGTGCTGTCTGATGACGCGTTGGCGGGGTTGTCGGATGTGGATCGGGTGGCGGTGTTGCAGGGTGCGGGCGCCGCGTTTCGGCGGGTCGAAGCGGTGATCGTCGAGACGGTCGCGACTGGCGATCCGGGCGATTTCCCCCATTCGGCGGGCTGTCGGGGTCTGAATGAGTTGTTGCAGCGGACGGTGTTGGTGGATGTGCGGGGTGCGTCCCGGGTCGACAAGGTCGTCGATCTGGTCAGGCGTCCGGTGAGTCTGGCGGGGGAGCGGATGCCGGCGCGGTGGTCGGAGATGCGCCTGGCGTTGTTGGACGGAGTGCTCGGGGTTGCGGGGTTCCTCGCGGCGACGGGCCCGATCGAGAAAGTGTGGGATCGGCTCACGGTCGATCAGCGGTTGGCGGCGGATGTCGCGTTGGCGGGGTGCGCCCGCGGGCACGGCCTCGAGGCCGACGATGCTGATGGTGACGATGCGGCTACTGAGGATCTGGACGAAAGCACGCCGGGTCCTGCGCCGACGGCGCAGGACCTGAAAGCGCTCGCGGAGGATCTCGCGTCGATGTTCGACCCGGATGGGGAGGAACCGAAAGACGAGGACGCGCGGCGTCGCCGGGGCATCACGATCGGCCGGCTCAAGGATGGCGTGCATGCGATCCGCGGGTATCTGACCCCGGAGGTCGCGGCGCAGTTGCAGCTGATCATGGACGCGATCCTCAACCCCAAGGGGGAGGGGCCGCCGATGCCCGGGGTGCACTTCACCCCCAGCGACGGCAGTCCTGCGTCCGATGTCGACTTCGACTCTGACTCTGACTCTGACTCTGACTCTGACTCTGACTCTGACGCTGATGCGGACGCGGATGCGGATGCCGGCCCGGACGCGGAGGCCGATGCGGAGGGTGATGATCCGTTCAATTCGGATCCGCGGTGTGTGCTCGATGATCGCACCGCGGCGCAGAAGCGCCACGATGCTCTCGCGATGGTGTTCGCGATCGCGGCCCGTCACAACGCCATGCCTACGCTCGGTGGGGCGTCACCGGTGCTTGTCGTCACCGTCGACGCGAAAGACCTCGCGGGCGGGGCGGACAGCGGCAGCGGCAATGGCGGGTGGGCGACGATCCCCGGATCCGGCGCCCATGTGCCCGTCTCGGTCGCTGCGCACGTCGGGTGTGCGGGGACGATCCAACGGCTCCTGTTCGATGAGGGACGGATCATAGGGATCACGACCACCGACCGCATCTTCACCGTGCACCAACGCCGCGCGATCGTCGCCCGCGACAAAGAATGCCTGATCCCCGGATGCCACGTCCCCGCCTCATGGTGCGAGATCCACCACGTCACCGAACACGCCAACGGCGGTCCGACACGCACCGATAACGGTGTTCCGTTGTGCTGGTGGCATCACCGATCCCTCGGCACGTCGGGATGGGAGATACGGATGAACCACGGCGTCCCACAGGTACGGGGACCGAGCTGGTGGGACCCCGAACAACGATGGCGAACACCACGACTCAGCGCTTCCCGGCTGAAACTTCCCGCGCAGCTCGCCCGCACCGGATGAATACGGACGGGGCTGTGCAGATGTTCATGAGCGGTTTTTCGCGCACCTCAGCGGCACGTGGTCGACGGGCTCAGTGGCGAGCCGCCGGCCATGACAGGACCGCCCCATCATCCACGCGACGGCATCGATACACCAGCAACGCTACGTCGCGACGTCCCGCCGCATCGACGAGCGACGAGCGACGAAGCGACGAAGCGACGCATCACCGGACGGTGAGCTCGAACCCGTCGGTCGTCGGTACGACGGTCACCTGGGTGAGGTCGTCGACATGGAAGGTGGGTTCATGCGAGGCGGCGTGCGAGCCGACCCCGACCACACGCATCCCCGCAGCGTGAGCGGCCTGGATCCCCGCGCCGGAATCTTCGAACACCACGCAGTCGGCAGGGTCGATACCGAGCAGCTTCGCGCCCAGCAGGAAGCCCTCAGGATCCGGCTTGGACGCCGACACGTTCTCGGCAGTCACGGTCAGGGAGGGCACTGTGAGTCCTGCCTGCCCCATACGCGCATTCATCAGCGTGAGATCGGCCGAGGTCACGATCGCGTGCGGGTAGGGGAGCAGCGCCGCAAGAAGCGCATCCGCGCCCTCGATAGCGACGACGCCGTCGACATCCTCACTCTCGTTCGCCAGCATCAGGGCGTTCTCCCGGATGTTGATCTCGTGATCGCGATCCGGCAGCATGATCGCCATGCTCTGATGACCCTGACGGCCGTGGACGACACTCAGCACCGTCGCCGGCTCGATGCCGTGCGGGGCGGCCCACGCCAGCCACAGTCGCTCCACGACGGCCGTGGAATCGACGAGGGTGCCGTCCATGTCGAGCAGGACGGCGCGGGCGCTGATGGTCTCGGTCATGCTCTCAGGCTAATGCCGCAACATCCGGAGTTCATCGCTGGCCCCGCTCGCGGGAATCGTGCTTCTATGATGTGGGCGGAGGCCAACGATGCGATATCTCGGCGACAAGGTCATGCAGGTCCTGCGTCAGTTGCGCGGTCCCGACACAGCGGATGCGGTCTTCGAGGCGACTGCGCTCATCGTCGGGGCGTTGTTCTTCGTGCTCGGCTTCGTGATCGGGTGGCCGGTCTTCTGGGGGCACGAGTTGGCGATCAGCGGCACCGGCTCGATCGGGGCGTTCGCCGCCTACGGTGGCGCGATCACCGCCGTTCTGGCTTTCGCTCTCGGGCGCCTCGTGGTGCGCCCCGCGGCGGTCGCGCCGGACGGAACCCGTGACGGCTTCAGCGTTCCGGGTGATCGGCTGCGCTGGTACGACCTGGCCGCCATCGCCTTCGCGCACGCGGCGATCGCGTACCTGGGGTGGCTGGGTATCGCCGAGCTGCTCGACCGCAGCTTCACGGATGCCCCGGTCTTCGCCTTCCCCGGGGCGATCCTGGTGGCTGTGGCCTTCGCGCTCACCGCCTACGTGACGTTCCTGAGCGCTGTGGCACTCACGCCCATGGTGCTGTCGCTGGTCCTGGCGGTCTTCCTCGTCGTGGGAGCGTTCGCTGCGATGCTCGCCTCGAGCGATGTGCACTGGTGGCAGGACAACCTGTCGGCTCTGGGGATGAGCAGCAACAGCGCGTCTCTGGCGTTCAATGCCACTCTGATCATCGCGGGAATCCTGGTCACGACGATCGCCAGGTATGCGACCGCCGGCCTGCCGGTCGACGACCGTATCGATCGTCGAGGGCGCCGCATCGTGCGGGGCGGGCTCATTCTGATCGGCATCTTCCTCGCTTGCGTCGGGATCTTCCCGGTCGACGAGTTCTTCCTCGTGCACAACACGGTGGCGACAGGGATGACCGTCGCGTTCGCCGTGATCGTCATCGGTCTGCCGTGGTTCGTGCGCACGATCCCGCGGGTGTTCGTGGCGCTCGGGTGGATCTATGTGCTGGTGATCGTGCTGCTCGGCGTGTTCTTCGCGGTCGGTTACTACAACCTCACGGCGGTCGAGCTGATCGCGGCCGTGCTCATCTTCAGCTGGATCATCGTCTTCCTGCGCACCGCGGGTTCGGTCGGCGCCGAGCATCGCAGCGATCCCGTGGCCGCCTGAGAAGTGGTCTGAGGCGCATGCGCGTGGCGCTTCGCGCGCGGCTCAGCGCAGCGTCTGAGTGGCCTCGGCTGTGCGCTGCAGCGCGTGAACGGCGTGAGCATGGCGCTTCTGCGCCACCCCGACGAACAGGCAGTCGACCAGGGCGAGCTGCGCGATCCTGCTGACCATGGCGCCTGCGCGCAGGCGCGGTTCGCGGGCGTGACTGAGCAGAGCGTGATCCGCCTCTGCGGCGAGAGGGGAGCCGGATGCGCCGGTGACGCCGATCGTGATGCTCGCCGCCGACCGTGCGGTCTGCAGGAAGAGCAACGTCTCGCGGGTCGTGCCCGAGTGGGAGAAGCCGATCGCCACGGTCTTCTTGGCGCCGAGTGCGGCTGCGGCGCTCGCCTCGTGCGCATCGGTGAGGACGATCGCCGCATGGCCGATGCGCAGGAGCTTGTGGCCGAGGTCGGCCGCGACGAGACCGCTCGCGCCGATGCCGAAGAGCAGGATACGGTCGGCTCCGTCGACCGCATCGACCGCCGCGGCGAGCACGTCATAGTCGACGCCGGCGATCGTCTCCTCTATGGCGAGCAGCTCCAGCGCCGCCACCTTGGCGGTGGCCTCCCGCAGTGAGTCCGCCGCCGAGATCTCGGCGCCGAACCCGGTCGACGCGGGGAACTGCACGGACTCTCGCCCGAGTTCGGCGGCCAGAGCCATCCGCAGCGCCGCATACCCGTTCACGCCGATCGCTCGACAGAAGCGCACGACGGAGGCGACCGAGGTGGCGCAGGTCGCGGCGATCTCCGTGATGGTGCTGTCGACGACGATCGTCGGATCGTCGGAGATGGTGCGGGCGATGCGCGCGAGCGACGGCGGAAGATTCTCGGCCGCTGTCGCGATCGTCGTCTGGATGCTCATCGCTCTCCTGCGTCCTGGCGTTCCGGAAAGGGGCTGTAGAAGTGTTGCTGAACAATTATTTCACGTCGGGTGCGTAGTGCGTAGACTATTTCCATGCTTTCTCCCTCCGCCGTCGTGGCCGTCGATCTCGGCAAGTCACGATGCCGTCTGGTCGTCGCGGAGACGGATGCCGTCACCGGCCGGCGAACTTCCCGTCAGCAGCTTCGCGACGGTGTCGGGGCTCCGGGCCTGGCTGCACGCGACGGCGTCGCCGCCGCGCTCGACTCGATCCTTCCGCTGACGGCTCATCTCGGCGTGCCGATCTCGTCGATCTCCGTCGGCGCTGCCGGCGCATGGACCGCGCCGGCAGCGGCATCCGAACTCGCTCGGCGACTCGCAGACGCGATGGACGTCCCCGCTGCCGTGACGTCGGACGTCGTATCAGCGCACGCCGGTGCGCTCGACGGACATCCGGGAGTGCTGCTGATCGCGGGCACCGGTGCGGCAGCTCTCGGGATCGCCTCCGGAATCGACGGCCGCGACGGCGGCGCCGGCGTCGCCACCCTGGTAGACGGCTGGGGTCCGGAGCTCGGCGACTTCGGCAGCGGGTCGTGGCTCGGGCGCGAGGCTCTGCGCGCGGTGCTGCGTGCTTCCGTGAGCCTCGGGCCGAGCACCGACCTCACCGACGCCGTGGCTGTGCCGGTCGGCGCACCGTCTGCGATCCACACCTGGCTCGCCGAAGACGGCCCTCTGCCCCGACGCCTCGCGACCCTCGCCCCGCTCGTGCTCGACGCCGCCGAGTCCGGTGATCGGGTCGCCGTCGAGATCGCCGCCGAGTCGGTCCGCCTCCTCACAGCGTCCGTGGTCGCTGCATCGTCGAGCAGCGGCGCGTCATCGCGCAGCGCTCAGGTGACGCTGCACGGCGGCCTCTCCGAGCACGTCTGGTTCCGCGCCGGGATCGAAGAGTCCCTGCGCGCTGCCGGACGCACGGTCGTCGCCTCCGCCGGCGATGCTCTCGACGGCGCGCTGCTGCTCGCAGACCGCGCCGATCTTCCCCATGAAAGGTTCGTGCACCGTGCCGAATGAACACGCCAGGTTGACCACGCTCCTCGATGTCCTGTCGACACTCGGAACCGAGGCCTCGACGACCGAGCGCGGCGACCTCGATCTGCTCGACACGATCGAGCTCGTAGACCGGATGAACGCCGAGGACCGCCGTGTCCCTGTGGCCGTCGCTGAACGAAGCGCCGAGATCGCCGCCGCCGTCGACGGCATCACGGCGCGCTTCCGCGACGGGGGACGCCTGATCTACATCGGTGCAGGTACCGCCGGACGCATCGGCGTGCTCGACGCCAGCGAGTGCCCGCCGACCTTCGGCACGGATCCGTCGATGGTCGTCGGACTCATCGCCGGAGGCGAGACGGCGATCCGGTCTGCGGTCGAGAACGCCGAAGACGACGGCGAGGCGGCGGGTCTCTCGCTGCGTGAGATCGGGCTGACCGAGCGGGACACGGTCGTCGGGATCTCCGCCTCCGGGCGCACCCCCTATGTCGTGGGGGGACTGGAGTTCGCCCGTGGGGTCGGCGCGCTCACCGTGGCGATCGCCTCGAACGCGGCGTCCGACATCGGCGCGGTGGCGCACATCGCGATCGAGGTGGTCACGGGGCCCGAGTTCATCTCGGGGTCGACGCGCCTGAAGTCGGGCACGGCGCAGAAGCTCGTCGTGAACATGCTGACCACGCTGTCGATGATCAAACTCGGCAAGACGCATCGCGGTGTGATGGTCGACCTTCTCGCGACGAACGAGAAGCTTCACGCCCGTTCGATCCGCACGGTCACCGAACTCACCGGCGCCACTGTCGACGAGGCCACCGACGCCCTGGCTTCGGCCGACGGCTCGGTCAAGCTCGCGATCCTGATGCTCTCGACCGGGGCCTCAGCCGAGCGCTCGGCGCAGGCACTGCGTGACGCGGACGGCATCCTGCGCGTCGCGATCGCGGACCTCTCCTGAGGGGTGCCGTCGACGCGTGCTTCTCGCTTCAGCGATCTCGGCGCGGCACTGATTCACGCGTCAGTGCGTTCCGCCGAACTCGATCAGCACCACACCCAGGGCGATGAGCGCGACGCCGATCGCCATCATGACGGAGAAGTGATCCTTGAAGATCACCCGGCCCAGGATCGCCGTGATCGCGACACCGGCGGCGGCCCAGATGCCGTAGGCGACGCCCACCGGCATCCCCATCGCGAGGATCGTGCCGAGCAGTGTGAACGCCGCGAGGTAGCCGACCACGATCACGGGGATCCACCGGCGCCGCCGCAGGCCCTCTGATGCGCGCAGGCTGAGAGTCGCGGTCACTTCGCTCGCGATCGCGAGCACGAGGAGCGCCCAGATCACGACGCCACCTCGGCCGGTGTCTCGCGCGTGTGGGATCCGAGCTCGACGAGCAGCACTCCGACCACGATCACGCCGATCCCGATGATCTGCACCGTTCCGAGCAGCTCGCCGAAGAGCACCGTGCCCATGATCGCGGTGAGCACGACGCCGATGGCCGACCAGATGCCGTACGCGACGCCCACCGGCATCCCGCGGTCGAGCACGATCGAGAGCAGCCACAGCGAACCGGTGTATCCGAGCACCACGGGGATCAGCCAGAGCGGATAGGTGAAGCCCTCGGCGGCGCGCAGCGACAGGGTGGCGCCGACCTCGAGAACGATCGCGATCAGCAGGGGCGGCCACGCCGATCGGCGAGGGCGATCTGTCATCTGTTGCCTTTCGACGAGCGAAGAGTGGGGCGAGGGGGATGGGTGGGGTGCCGGGGGAGAGAACGCGTCGGATGCTCGCACGATTCCCTGACGCGCAGGTGAACCAGGCGGCGAGACGCCGCGATTTCGGAACACTCGCGCGCGGCGCGTACCCTGGATTCATCCCCCGAAGCTCACCCGGCAATCTCGCGCGCCGGCGACCTCGGCGCGCTCACACATGCAAGGACGCAGATGAACGTTACCGCCGCACCCCACGACGACTGGACGGCGCGAGAAGAGCTGGCCGAGCGGATGATCCCGCTGATCGGCGCACTCAAGCGCGACCATGACGTGGTCACCTCACTGCACGGCCACCGCCTGCTCGGACTCTCGGCGACGGGCATCGTCGAGGTGCATGACCGCGTCGCCCAGCTCGGGCACGAGCAGCTTGCGCTCGACGACACGCTGGCCGTGCTCGAAGCCGTCGCGGATCTCGCCCCCGGGGCATCCTCACTCGACCTCGCCCGCCTCGCCGAGGGGCACGCCGACAGCGATCTGCCGCTCGATGCCTACCTGGCCGACGTGCTCGCGCCCGCTGTCGGGGCGGTCGCCGCCGCACCCACCGATGTCGTGCTCTACGGGTTCGGCCGCATCGGCCGGCTGCTCGCGCGCATCCTGATCGCCCACAACGGCGGGGGCAGCGGGCTGCGCCTGCGAGCGATCGTCGTGCGCCGCGGCTCGGACAACGACCTCGTCAAGCGCGCCTCGCTGCTGTTGCGGGACTCGGTGCACGGGCGGTTCGCCGGATCCGTCACGGTCGACGAAGACGCCGAGCAGATCATCGCGAACGGCACCCGCATCCAGGTCATCTACTCCGACGACCCCTCGGCTGTCGACTACACCGCGTACGACATCCGCGACGCGATCGTCGTCGACAACACCGGGCGCTGGCGCGACGAGGCGGGCCTCAGCCGTCATCTCGAGGCGACCGGCGTCGCGCGGGTGCTGCTCACCGCCCCGGGCAAGGGTGCGCTGAAGAACATCGTGCACGGCATCAACGACCAGACGATCACGACGGACGACCGCATCATCACCGCGGCGTCGTGCACCACGAACGCGATCACTCCGGTGCTCAAGGCGGTCGACGAGGCGTATGGCATCATGCGCGGCCACGTCGAGACGGTGCACTCGTTCACCAACGATCAGAACCTGATCGACAACTTCCACAGCGGCGATCGCCGGGGTCGCTCCGCGGTTCTGAACATGGTGATCACCGAGACCGGAGCAGCGAAGGCCGTCGCCCGAGCGCTCCCCGAGCTCGAGGGCAAGCTCACGGGGTCCGCGATCCGCGTTCCCACACCCGACGTCTCACTGGCCGTGCTGCATCTGAGCCTCGAGCGCCCTGCGATCAAGGACGAGCTCAACGACTACCTGCGCCGTGTCTCGCTGCATTCAAAGCTGCGCCAGCAGATCGATTACGTGGAGAGCCCCGAGGTCGTCTCCACCGACTTCGTGGGCTCGCATCGTGCCGGCATCGTCGACGGGCTCGCGACCATCGCGAACGACCGCGACGTCGTCCTCTACGTCTGGTACGACAACGAATACGGCTACTCCTGCCAGGTGATCCGGGTGCTCGAGGTCATGGCAGGGTCGCACCCCGTCGTGCTGCCCGAGCGCCGCGAGGTGACGCTGCACGGGTGAGTGCGCGATGTCCGTCCCGCCCGGCATGATGAGGTCATGAAGACCGGGACTCTGCTTGCCGAGCGGCTGCGTTCGCATCGCCTGAGCGCGCCGACGCGCACGGTGGCGCATGCCGCGTCGCACATGCTCGCTGTGCAGAGTCAGGACTTCGTGGCGGGGCGATGGGCACTCGCTTCGCGGACGCGGGGCGAGCCCACCCTCGACGCGGTCGATCGGGCCTTCGACCGGGGGGACCTCGTGCGCGCCTGGACCATGCGCGGAACGCTGCACATCATCCCCGCGCAGGATCTCCGCTGGGTGCTGTCGATCACCGCCGACCGTCAGCGCCGTCAGGCGGCGGGCCGGCGGCGCGACCTCGGTATCGACGTGGCGATGGTCGACGCGGTCGTGGCGTCGGTCGTGCCGCGCCTTCGTGACGGCGGCCTCACCCGAGCAGAGATGTTCGAGGTGTTCGCCGGTATCGGCATCGACCCCGGAGGCCAGCGCGGCATCCACCTGCTGAGCGAACTGACGCTCGACGGCCTGATCTGTCAGGGGCCCGTCGTCGCCCGCGATGGCGTGAGCCGCGAGCAGCGCTTCGTGCTCGTCGAGACGCACATCCGCGAGCACTCGGCACCGGACGATCCGTTGGCCGAGCTCTTCGTGCGATACATCGACGGGCACGGTCCGGCCGGGGTCGCGGACTTCGCCTGGTGGTCCGGGCTCACGCTCGGGCAGTCGCGCGAGGCGCGAGACCGCGCGTCGGGGAGGGTCGTCGAGGTCGAGGACGGCGTCTACGTCGCCACGGTGCGCCCGCGACGCGCGTCGGCGGTGTCGGATGTGTTCGCGCTCGGCGCCTTCGACGAGTACTACATCTCGTACGCCGATCGCTCGGCCGTGTGCGCGGTGGAGCACCTCGCGCTCGTCGGGCCGGGGAAGAACGGCATGGTGCGAGCGACGGTCGTCGCGCAGGGGCGGGTGATCGGATGCTGGACGCATGCGAGCGCGTCGCTCGGCGCTCCCGCAGAGCTCTTCGACACCGTGCCGGGGTCAGAGGCCGCGGGGCAGGCGGCGGTGACGGCGGCTCTCGCGCGATTCGCGCGCTTCGTCGAGGGCTGACCCTCGGAGCCGGATTCTGCCGTGCATGTCACTCGCTCGCGTGCCGCCCGAGGAAGTTGTAGACCTCGTTGTCGTCGACACCGGGGAAGGCGCCACGGGGGAGTGGCGAGAACATGTGCGTGTGCACACGGGCGCTCGGCCAGGCCTTGCCGTTCCATCGATCGGTGAGGTCGGCCGAGGGGCGGCGGCAGCACGCCTCGTCCGGGCATGTCGACACGGCCCGGTCGGCAGTCTCCCGTCCGCGCCACCAGCGGGCATCGTCGAAGGGAACGCCGACGGTGATCGAGAACTCGCCGTCGGTCGACGCTCCCGTCTGGGTCGAGCACCAGAAGGTCCCCGAGGGAGTGTCGGTGTACTGGTGATGCTCCGTCGTGCGGTTCTGCTGGGTGAAGGCGCCTCGGGCCTGGAACTTCCGGCACACGCGCTGCCCCTCGACGGCTCCCGTGACATCCATCGGCAGGGGGAGGTCGTCGTTCTCGTACACCCGGGTGATGGCTCCGTTCGCATCGACACGGAGGAAGTGCAGGGCCATGCCGACATGCTGTGTGAGCAGATTGGTCATGCGCATCGCGGCGGCCTCATGTGTGACACCGAAAGCGTCGCGGAAATCCTCGACCGCGAGGTTGCGGTCTTTCTTGGCCTGGGTGAGGAAGGCGACGGCAGCGGTCTCGGGCATCAGGCAACAGGCCGCGTAGTAGTTGATCTCGAGTCGCTGCTGCAAGAAGTCGGCGTAGTCGGTGGGCGGGGTGTGCCCGAGCAGGCGGTGGGCCATGGCCTGGAGAGCCATCGAGCGCAGACCGTGACCGCCGGGGATGGAAGCCGGCGGAAGGTAGATCCGACCGTTCTCGAGGTCTGTGACCGAGCGCGTCGAGTGCGGCAGGTCGTTCACGTAGATCAGCTCGAAGCCGAGCTTCTCGGCCATGATGCTCACCGTGCGGTGCGTCAGCGCCCCCTGAACGTGCCCCGCCGCGCGGAGCTGCTTCTCGGCGAGCTTCTCGATGTCGCCGAGGTAGTTGTTCTGGGCACGCATGCGCAGGCGCAGTTCGGTGTTCGCACGGCGGGCCTCTTCGGGCGTGGCGATGGCCTCACGCTCGCGACGCTGGAGCTCGCGGTGCAGCCCGAGCACCGACTCGATGGTCTCGTCGCTCACGCCCTTGGTGACCCGAACCGGTGCGATGCCCAGCTGACGGAACACGGGACTCGCCTGTGCGCGCTCGAGCTCGATCTCCAGCGCTGCGCGTCGGTTCGGCGGCTCGTCGGAGATGAGGTCCGTGACCTCGGTCCCCGTCGCCTGCGCGATCGCCTGCAGCAGCGAGAGCTTCGGCTCGCGCTTGCCGTTCTCGATCAGACTCAGCTGCGAGCCGGCGACTCCGACGGCCGCGCCGAGCTCGTCGAGCGTGAACCCCTTCTCGAGGCGGTGGTGCCGAATGCGGTGCCCGAGGGTGGTGAGGTGAATGCCGGTGCTGACCATTCTTTGATGATATCGAAAGAAACCAGATTCTTACGCAGCATATCGCCCGAAAGTATGTCGTGAAGCGGGGAGGATGGATACAACGCCCCCTACTTCGAAGGAGCAGTCATGGCGATCGCAGAAGTCTTCACCCCTCGCACCTCATCCGTCGCACCCGTGCGCACGTTCGGAACAGCTCCGACCTACGACACTCCCGCGATGGCCGAGCTGGTGGCATGGGTGAACGAGATCGCCTCCCTGACTCAGCCGGCCTCGATCCACTGGGTCGACGGCTCGCGTGCCGAGAACGACTGGCTCCTGCGAGGCCTCGTCGACGAGGGCAAGCTCATCAAGCTCAACCCCGAGTGGCGTCCCGGCTCGTACCTCGCCCGCTCGCACCCCAGTGATGTCGCCCGCACCGAGGGTCGCACCTTCATCTCATCCGAGAGCGAAGACGACGCCGGTCCCACGAACAACTGGGCACCGCCGGCCGAGATGCGCGAGAAGATGACCGAGATCTTCGAGGGATCGATGCGCGGTCGCACGATGTTCGTGGTCCCGTTCTCCATGGGCCCCGTCGGCGGCCCGCTCTCGCACATCGGCGTCCAGGTCACCGACAGCGCCTACGCTGTCGCATCCATCGGCATCATGACCCGCGTCGGCGACGCGGTCACCCGGCAGATCGCCGACGGCGCACCGTGGGTCAAGACGGTGCATTCGGTCGGCGCCCCGCTCGCTGCGGGGGAGCCCGATGTCGAGTGGCCCTGCAATGACGACAAGTACATCGTGCACTTCCCCGAGACGCTCGAGGTCTACTCGTTCGGCTCCGGATACGGCGGAAACGCGATCCTCGCCAAGAAGTGCTTCGCGCTGCGCATCGCCTCGGTGATCGCCCGTGACGAGGGCTGGCTGGCCGAGCACATGCTGCTCATCCGCGTGATCGATCCGGCAGGAAACGCATTCCACGTGGCGGCGGCGTTCCCGTCGGCGTGCGGCAAGACGAACCTCGCCATGCTGCGCCCGACCATCCCTGGATGGCGGGTCGAGACGCTCGGTGACGACATCGCGTGGATCCGTCCGGGTGAAGACGGTCGTCTCTGGGCGATCAACCCCGAGGCCGGCTTCTTCGGCGTGGCTCCCGGCACGGGCGAGTCGACCAACGTGACGGCCGTCGAGACCCTGTGGGGCAACACGATCTTCACGAACGTCGCACTGCGCCCCGACGGCGATGTGTGGTGGGAGGGCCTGACCGATCAGGCGCCCGCGCACCTCATCGACTGGGAGGGCAACGACTGGACGCCGGACTCCGACCGTCCGGCCGCGCACCCCAACTCACGCTTCACGGTCTCGGCCGCGCAGTGCCCGCAGATCTCGGAGGACTGGGAAGAGGCGGTGCCGCTCGACGTCATCCTCTTCGGCGGACGCCGCGCGACCAATGTGCCGCTCGTCGTGGAGGCGACGGACTGGACGCACGGTGTGTTCCTCGGATCCAACATCTCGTCCGAGCGCACCGCGGCCGCCGAGGGCACCGTCGGCGAGCTGCGCCGCGATCCGTTCGCCATGCTCCCGTTCTGCGGCTACAACATGGCCGACTACTTCGGTCACTGGTTGAGCGTGGGCCGCGGCCTTCGGTTCGACCGCGCGCCGCGCATCTTCCAGGTCAACTGGTTCCGTCGCGGCTCCGACGGTCGATTCCTGTGGCCCGGATTCGGCGACAACTCGCGTGTCGTCGACTGGATCATCCGGCGCATCTCCGGCGAGGTCTCGACGGTCGACAGTCCGATCGGACGCCTGCCCATCGTCTCGGACCTCAACCTCGATGGCATCGACGTTCCCGAGGCCGATCTCGAGGAACTGTTCACGGTCGACGCCGAGGCGTGGAAGACCGAGGCCGACCTGACCGAGGAGTTCTACGACACCTTCGGTACGAAGGTCCCGGCCGCGCTCCGCGCCGAGCTGGCGTCGCTGCGCTACCGGCTCGAGAAGGCCTGACAGACCGGGCGCCGGTTCGGGGGAGCCGGCGTCCCATTCCCAGATCCCCCATCCCAGGCTCGCGAGGGCGGGACGTCGGAGACGAACCCATGGCTGAGTGGTCTCCGGCATCCCGCCTTCGCGTATTTCTGCGCGTACTGACTGCGCGTACTGCCTTCTCGCGGGGTGATCAGGCGAGCAGCTGATGACGCGCGAGATCGCGGTACAGCGGCGTCGATTCCACGAGCTCGGCATGAGTGCCCTGGCCGACGACCACGCCGTCCTGCAGCACGACGATGAGATCGCTGTCGACGACGGTCGACAGCCGGTGCGCGATCGCGATCAGCGTGCGGTCGGTCGAGACCGCGTCGATCGCTTCGCGCATGCGCTGTTCGTTCACTCCGTCGAGCGAGGAGGTCGACTCGTCCAGCAGCAGGATCGGGGCATCGGTCAGCAGCGCGCGAGCGATCGCGAGCCGCTGGCGCTCGCCACCCGAGAGCATGACGCCGTCTTCGCCGACCGGTGCCGCGAGTCCCAGCGGATTCCGTTCGAGCACGTCGCCCAGGTTCACCGCCCGAAGCACCTGCTCGCACTGGTCATCCGACGCATCCGGCGAGGCGAGGCGAAGGTTGTCGGCGAGGGTGCCCGCAAGCGTCGGAGCATCCTGTTCGACGTACCCGAACTGTGCTCGGAGCTCGTCGCGGGGGAAGGTCCGCGAGTCGTGTCCGTTCACCCGGATCGATCCGCCGGTCGGGTCGTAGAACCGCTCGATGAGCGAGAGGATCGTGCTCTTGCCCGCGCCGCTCGGGCCGACGAGCGCGACTCGGGAACCCCGCGGCACCGAGAACGACACCCCGCGCAGCACCTCTGCGGCCTGTGCAGCGTCGAGGTCCTGTGCGGCCGGAGCAGCATCCTCTGCTGATTCGAGATGCGCATCGGCGAGCAGAGTCCGTGCCTCCTTCGCCGCAGCCGCGCGGGCCGCCACGACGTTCGCGGGGTAGTGGAAGCGCACGTCGCGGAACTCGATGGCGGGTGCGTTCGGAGAAGGGGCCTCGTGAGGCAGCGACGCCGCGATCGCCTCATCGCCCTCCGACTCCGTGGGCAGATCGAGAACTTCCTGGATGCGGCCGAGCGCGCCGAGTGCCTGGTTCACCGAGGTGATGGCACCGAACGTCGTCGCCAGGGGCATCACGAGAAGGAACAGGAACATGATGAACGCGATCAGAGATGCGATCGTGATCGCGCCGGCGGCCACGCGGAAACCGCCGACGCCGAGCACCACGAGAAGCGACAGCTGCAGAGCGATGCCCGAGACGGGCACCACCGCGGACGAGATCTTGGCGATGCGCACGCCGATGCCGTAGGCGTCGGATGCGAGCGCCGACACCGCGGTGGTCTCGCGCTCGGTGGCGCCCGACGCGCGAATGGTGCGGATCGATCCGACCGCGCGCTCCACGCCGGATGCCAGCTCGCCCACCTTCTCCTGCTGCGCGGTGGATGCGCTGCGGATGCGGCCGCTCAGCAGCACGACCACTGCGACCGAGACTCCGATCACCACGACGATCAGAAGCAGCAGCACGGGGTCGATCAGCAGCATCGCGATGAGTGCGCCGAGGAAGAGCACGGCGCTGCCGACGGCATCCGCGAGTCCCTGGGTGAGTACCGCGTAGAGCAGGGTCGTGTCGGTGCCCACACGCGAGACCAGGTCGCCGGTGCGGCGAGCATCGAACTCCGAGGTGGGCAGGTGCAGGATGCGTGCGATCAGCTTGCGTCTGCTCGAGTACACGACCGCGGTGCCGGTGCGCTGCAGCAGGTAGTGCTGGAAGCCGGAGATGATCGATGACACGACCACGAAGCCGACCAGCAGCCACACGAGGATCCCGATGCCGGTGTCGCTCTGCACCGCCTCGATGACCTGCCCCACGAGAAGCGGCTGCACGAGCGAGGTCGCAGCGCCGACGACGCTGAGCACTGCGACGACGATCAACGTGCGCTTGTGCTCGAAGAGGAAGGGGAGGAGCTGGCGGAACGTGGCGCGCGGACCATCCTGCTGCGCGCCGCGTCCGCGTCGGCGTGACATCGCCGTGCTGGACATGGAACCTCGCTCTGTTGGGGTACTTCGACCGTACTTCGTGTGCGGTCGGATTCTGTGGATGCGCTGTGCGCGGCTCAGTGCCTGCCGAAGCGCCGATGAAAGTCGACTCGTGTTCACGATGAAGGGCGGCACCTCCGAACGAGGTGCCGCCCTTCATCGTGCGAGCCGAGCGGGTCAGAGTTCGACGGCCGCGGCGACTCCGAGGTCGGATTCGTAGTCGTTGTCCTTCGTCTCTTTGGAGAGCAGGAGTGCGATGAAGGTCAGCACACCCATCGACGACAGGTACAGACCCACGAGCCAGGGGGCGCCGTCACCGAGTTCCCAGAGCCACAGGGCGATCAGCGGGGCCACAGCTGCGCCGAGGATCGAGGAGACGTTGTACGAGATCGCGGAGCCGGTGTAGCGCACGTTCGTCGGGAAGAGCTCCGGAAGCAGCGCTCCCATCGGGCCGAACGTCGCCCCCATGAGCATGAAGCCGAACACGAGGAACGCCTGCGCGAGCGCGCCGGTGAACTTCGGATCCATGGCGGGGAGCAGGAAGGCGTTGAAGGTGAGGCCGAACACGATGATGAGCCCGGTGACCCACAGCAGCAGCTTGCGACGGCCGATCGAATCGGCGATCGGCCCGGAGAGCAGGGTGAAGATTCCGAAGAACACGACACCCACGATCTGCATCAGCACGAAGTCGGTGTAGCCGAAGCCGAGACCCGGATAGAACTGTGCGGCGAAGGCCGACGCGTCGAAGTCCTTGCCCGTCGCCTCGGCAGCGGCCTGCGCCGCGGCGGACGCCGTCTCGAGCGTTGCCGGCTTCGTGCCGTACGCCAGCGTGAAGTTCGTCATCAGGTAGAAGAGCACGTAGGTCGCCAGCATGATGAACGTGCCGAGGATCAGCTGCTTCCAGTGGTGGCGGAACACGGTCGCGAGGGGCAGCTTGCGGATCGCACCCTTCTTCTCCGCCTTCTTGAAGGTGTCGGACTCGACGAGCTTGAGCCGCACCCACAGGCCGATGATGACCATCACGGCCGAGAACAGGAACGGGATGCGCCAGCCCCACGACAGGAACGCCTCGGACTTGAGCGCCGGGTTCTCGGCGTGCGGCAGCAACCAATTGATGCCGAGGAACAGGAAGTTGGCGATGATGAACCCCAGCGGTGCACCCAGCTGCGGGAACGTGCCGTACCAGGCGCGCTTGCCCTTGGGTGCGTTCTCTGTCGCGACGAGCGCGGCGCCCGACCATTCGCCGCCGAGGGCGAAGCCCTGAGCCAGGCGCAGGATCAGCAGCAGGAGTGCCGCCCACCAGCCGATCTGCTGGAAAGTGGGCAGGAGCCCGATGATGAAGGTCGCGATGCCCATCGTGAGCAGCGAGGCGACGAGCGTCGCCTTGCGCCCGAACTTGTCGCCGAAGTGCCCGAAGACGACCGCGCCGATCGGGCGAGCGACCATCGCCGCTCCGAACACGGCGAACGACGACAGCAGCGAGGTGGTGTCATTGCCGGTGGGGAAGAACAGCACCGGGAAGACGAGAACGGCCGCGGTCGCGTACGCGTAGAAGTCGTAGAACTCGATCGTGGTGCCGACGAGGCTCGCCGTGATGACGCGCGAGCGCGGATTCGCGGGCGCTGTGGTCGTACTCATGCTGCTCCTTAGTTCCGAGTGCCCGGTATACCAAGGCACCGAGAGATCTTACGCCTTCCTGAACGTTTGCTGGGTGCGTATGACGGCTGGTCGGTCCGCGTGCGTAGAGTCGGACGCGCATGCCGATGCCCAGGAGACGGGGAAGACAGTGACGACGAGACTGCTGCTGATCGCCGACACCCACGTGCCCGCGCGCGCGAAGCGCCTGCCGGATGCCGTGCTGCGGGCGGTCGAGGACGCCGATGTCGTCGTGCACGCGGGCGACTGGATCGATGTCGCGACGCTGGATCTGCTCGAGTCACGTGCGCGGGTGCTCGTGGGCGTCTACGGCAACAACGACGGCCAGCCGCTGCGCGAGCGACTGCCCGAGATCGCTCGCTTCACGGTCGAGGAGGTCGAGGTGGCGGTGGTGCACGAGACCGGACCGAAGCAGCGACGGGAGGAGCGGATGGATGCCGCGTTCGCCGGCGTGGATCTCCTCGTGTTCGGGCACTCGCACATCCCGTGGGACACCGTCGCGCCGTCGGGGATGCGTCTTCTGAACCCCGGGTCGCCGACCGATCGGCGCCGTCAGCCGGTGTGCACGATGATGTCGGTCACGATCGACGGCCGACACGTCGATGCCGCGCTGGTGCCTCTCACATGAGCACCGCGCCTCGCACGAGCGACGACGTCGAGGTCCCCTCGGTCTACCGCGCCCCGATGCGCTCGCGCGACGATGACGTCGGTGACGGACCTGCCGTCGAACGGGCGCTGGCGCTCGGGGTGTGCGGAGTGGGCGGCAGGCTCGACGACGCACCGGACTCGATCGCCGATGCGCTCGCCGATGTGGACACAGTCTTCGGGGAGCGGATGGCGCGCCGACTCGATCGGTTCGCGTCGGTCGCCGAGGGCGTGTTCGTGTGGACGCGCGACGTCGATGGGCTCCTGTGGCTGGGGCGGATCACCGGACCGTGGCGCTACGACGCGTCAGCGGAGGCGCGAGATGTCGACCTCGTGCACGTGCGCGCGTGCGACTGGCTCGATCGTCCGGTCGACGCTGCCGCGGTGCCGCCCGGAGTGCACGAGGCATTCGCGCGCGGAGGCCGCAACTGGCAGAGCATCACCCGGGCCGACGCCGCTCGCCTCACTGCAGCAGTCTGGGAGTCCCGCAGCGACCGGTAGCGAGGCCGTTCACTCCGTCTGACGCAGGTCGCGGAGGATCTCGCCGTATCGGGTGAGGAAGGCGCGTTCGTCGAGTCGCTTGCGGCGGAGCCACGATGTGACCTCGTCGTTGCGCTTGCTCGCATTGCAGGACCCGCACGCAGGAACCACGTTCTCGACGGTATAGCGGCCACCTCGGGATATCGGCATCACGCAATCGCGCTGCATGGCGATGTCGCCGGCGCCGCAGTACGCGCATCCGCCCCAGGCCGCCCGCAGCGAGGCCCATTGCTCGCTGGTGAGATCGTTGTCCGCCCGCGCCACGCGGCCCTGACGTCGCTTCGCGTAGCGGGCACGCGCAGCGGGCGTGGGAGTGGAGAACCTTCGACGCGGCACAGACACACGGTACTGGGCGGAGGCCCGTCGCTGAGCGCTATTCCTCTGTGTCGCCGAGGTCGAGTGCCGAGACGAACTCGGCCGTCGATGCGAGCAGGTGCTCGAGTTCGAGGACGACGAGCCTGTTCGCACCGGCGACGGTCGCGGGCGCCGGCACGAACAGCGTGCGGGTCGGACCGTTTCGCCAGTAGCGGCCCAGGAAGAAGCCGTTGACGAACGCGTAGCCCTTGCTCCAGGCGGCGGTGTCGAGGAACAGATCGGCGGGGGAGTCGAGGTCGAAGTCCGCGACCCACGCCGACGGTCCGGTCGTCGCTGCGACGGACGACTCCGTGGCTCGGGCCCCGATCTCCGCAGCGAGCGCGGCGACGTCGAGCGGTGTCGAGTGCCAGCCCGTCAGCGGCAGGCCGTCGAGCTCGGGCGTGCCGACGAGGCCCTTCTGCTCACCGAGCCGATGGTCGTAGTTCACTCGACCCTGCTCTTCGACGAGGATGCTGAGCGTGCTTCCGGCGGGGATCCGCAGAGAGCGGTCGTGGCGGGTGCGCGAGAGCGTGCCGACGGGCTGGCCGTCGACGTTCACCCAGGCGAGGTCGCGCACCTCGTCGAGCACGAGTTCGCCGCCCTGGCCCTCGGGGAGGGAGACGTCGTAACGGACGAGAGCGCTCAGGTGCTCCAGCTCGTCGAATGTGACCGGTGCCGGCGAGACGGGGGTCGCCGCCGCGGCATCCGTCCACGCTCCCGCCGCGTTCAGCGGCGCGGAGAAGACCGGCGCCGGTGCGGCTGGACTCGGAAGCTCGTCGGGCACGGGCGCGTACTTGGCGATCACATCGCGGAACGCGTGGAACTTCGCGGTCGGGTTGCCGGCCTCGTCGAGCGGCGCGTCGTAGTCGTACGACGTGACGATGGGCAGATAGCGACCCTTGTGGTTCGCCCCGTTCGTGAGCCCGAAGTTCGTGCCGCCGTGGAACATGTAGATGTTCACCGAGGCGCCGGCGGCCAGCAGCTCGTCGAGATCGGCGGCGGCAGCGGCGACGTCGGTCGTGTGATGCACGCCGCCCCACCAGTCGAACCATCCGTCCCAGAACTCCGAGCACATGAGCGGGCCGGTGGGCTGGTGCGCACGAAGCGTGGCGAGGCGCTCGGCGCTGCGCGAGCCGAACGATCCGGTCTTGTGCAGCGTCGGCAGGCTGCCGTCGGCGAGCATCTGATCGGTCGGCTGGTCGACGGTCGTGAGCGGCACCGTGATGCCGCATTCACGGGTGAGCGCGACGAGTGCCTCGAGATAAGCCTTGTCGGATCCGTAGGCGCCGTACTCGTTCTCGATCTGGACGAGCACGACGCGGCCTCCGCGGTCGATCTGGCGCGGCGCGACGATGTCGTACACCCGGCGCAGGTACGTGCTGATGTCCTCGAGGAACGCGGGGTCGGACGAGCGGAGGGGGCGGTCGCCGGCCGTGAGCCAGTTCGGCAGCCCGCCATTGTGCCATTCCGCGCAGATGTAGGGGCCGGGGCGGACGATCGCGTCCATGCCCTCCGCCTGGATCAGGTCGAGGAAGCGACCGAGGTCGTTGGCACCGGTCGTGTCCCACTCGCCGTGGCGCGGTTCGTGCGCGTTCCAGGCGACGTAGGTCTCGATCGTGTTGAGTCCCATCAGACGGGCTTTGCGGATGCGGTCCTGCCACTGATCCGGGTGCACGCGGAAGTAGTGGATGGCTCCGGAGATCACTCGGTGCGGCTGGCCGCCGCGGAGGAAGTCGGACTCGCCGATGGAGAAGGAGGTCACGATGAAGTGCTTTCGATCAGGGAGGTCGCGTCAGCCCTCGAAGGAGCGAGGGCTGACGCGACCAGACGTGCGATTACTTGTTGACGGCGAAGCCCTGCTCGTTGCCGTACTGCTCGAGCGCGTCCTGCCAGGACACGAGGCCCTCGTTCAGGTCGGTGCCGTTCTGGTAGGACTGGCCCACGGTGTCGCCGAAGATGCTGTTCGCGTACACCTGGTAGGGCAGGTATCCCCAGCCCTCGACGACCTCGTCCGCGGATGCGGCGAGGACCTCGTTGATCTTCTGACCGCCGAAGTACTCGGGGGCGTCAGCGAGGAACTCCTCGCTCGACAGCTCGGCCGTGGTCGACGGGAATCCGCCCGACTCGAGGAAGATCGAGATGCTCTCCTCGGAGTTGTTCAGCCACCACAGGAAGCCGGCCGCGAGCGCCGGGTTCTTGCTCTGCTTGGTCACTGCCTGGCCGCCGCCGCCGTTCTCTGCGGTCGCCGGGGTGCCGTCGTAGGTCGGCATCGGGGCGACGCGCCAGTCGCCGGCTCCGTCGGGTGCGCCGGAGATCAGGTTTCCGGGCATCCAGGCGCCGATCACGAGGGTCGCGAGGCTGCCGTCGCCGAGCGCGCGGAACCACTCATCGCTCCAGCTGTTGTACGGAGCGAGCAGGTCCTCCTCGACGAGGCGGTTCCAGTTCTCGGTCCACTTCTTGGAGCCGTCGTCCTGCAGGTCGATCGTGACGTCGGTGCCCGAGGTCTCGAACGGCTTGCCGCCCGCCTGCCAGATCATCGACGTCGCGAAGCCCGCGTCACCGGTGTCGTTGGTGATGTACGCGTCGGGGTTGGCGGCCTTGATGGCCTTCGCAGCCTCGTAGTACTCGTCCCAGGTGGTGGGAACGGCGACGCCTGCGGCGTCGAAGACGGCCTTGTTGTAGAAGAGCGCCATGGGCCCGGAGTCCTGCGGCAGGCCGTAGATCGCGTCGCCGTCGGTCACCGAGTTCCACGTCGAGGCGGTGTAGTCGTCTTCGAAGTCCGCGAAACCGTACTGCGAGAGGTCGACGAAGGCGTCGGTGAGGGAGAACTGCGGGAGCGCGTAGTACTCGATCTGCACGACGTCGGGACCCCCCGAGCCCGCCTTGATGGCGTTCTGCAGCTTGGTGTACTCCTCGTTGTTGGTACCCGCGTTGACCACGTTCACCGTGACGTTCGGGTACTCCTTCTCGAACGCCTCGACCTGAGCCTCGGCAGACGGGGTCCACGACCAGTACGTGATCTCGCCGCCGGCCTCGAGCGCTGCTTCGACCGAGTCGAACGATCCGTCACCGGCGGCGCCGCCGGTGCCCGAGTCGCCCGTGCTGCAGCCGGCCAGCGCGAGCGCTGCCACGGTTCCGGCGGCGAGCACCGAGAGGGTGCGCCGCGCGGCGGGAGAGGGAAGGTGCTTCATTGCTGTGTCCTTTCGGGGGTGCGGTCCAGCATCGGACCGACGCTTTCGATGCAGGGGTGCAGGGAGCTACTGCTTGACGCTTCCTGCGGTGAGTCCTGACTGCCAGAAACGCTGCAGCAGCAGGAAGGCGATGACGATCGGGATGATCGTCAGGAGCGAACCCATGATCACGAGGTTGTAGATCGGCTGGGAGCCTGCACCGATCGCCTGCGAGCTCCACTGGTTGAGACCGACGGTGAGCGGGTACCAGGCCGGGTCGGACAGCATGATCAAGGGCAGGAAGTAGTTGTTCCAGGTCGCGACGACCGTGAACAACGCCACGGTGACGATTCCGGGGGCGAGCAGTCGCATCGAGATCGTGAAGAAGGTGCGGAACTCTCCGGCGCCGTCGATGCGGGCGGCCTCGAGCAGCTCGGTCGGAACGGACTCGGAGGCGAAGACCCAGATCAGATAGAGGCCGAACGGGCTGATGAGCGACGGGATGATCACGGCCCACGGCGTGTTGGTGAGGCCGAGCTCGCTGAAGAGCAGGAAGGTCGGCACGGCGAGGGCGGTGCCCGGGACGGCGACGGCTCCGAGCACGACCGCGAACACGGCGCGGCGGCCGGGGAAGCGGTACTTCGCGAGTCCGTAGCCGGCCATCGTGGCGAGCAGCGTGGCGCCGCCGGCGCCCACCACGACGTAGAGCAGGGTGTTGCCGAGCCAGCGCAGGAAGATGCCGTCCTGGTATGCGAAGGTCGCGGCGAGGTTGTCGAAGAAGGCGAAGTCGTCGGAGAACCACAGACCGAACGAGCTGAACAGGCCTGCCTGCGTCTTGGTGGAGCTGAACAGCAGCCACACGAGAGGCACGAGCGTGTAGAGCGCGTACGCGACCATCACGATCAGCAGGATCTTCGACTTGCGCGGATTCATCAGATCGTGGCGCTTCTGCGAGGGGCGGGCGAGGGGGAGTGCCATGTCAGCGCACCTCCGACTTCGAGCCGCGCAGTTGCACGACGTAGGCGATCACCGCGGTGATGACGCCCATGATGATGGCGATCGTCGCGGCGTAGTTGAACTGCTGCCCGGCGAACGACAGGTTGTACGCGTACATGTTGGGCGTGAAGAACGTGGTGATCACGTTCGGGGCGAGCGGACGCAGGATGTTCGGCTCGTTGAACAGCTGGAAGCTGCCGATGATCGAGAAGATCGTCGCGATCACGAGGGCACCGCGGACATTGGGGATCTTGATCGAGAAGATCGTGCGCCACGCTCCCGCGCCGTCGAGCGAGGCCGCCTCGTACATGTCCGTCGGAATCGTCTTGAGGGACGAATAGAAGATCAGCATGTTGTAGCCGACGAACTGCCACGTCACGATGTTGCCGATCGACACCAGGATCCATTCCCGGGCGAACGGCGTGAAGACATCGCTGCCGAGGAAGTCGTTCAGGTTGCTCGTGAGGCCGAACTGGTCGCCGTAGATGTAGCCCCACATGAGCACGGCGACGACAGCCGGCACCGCATACGGCAGGAAGATCAGGATGCGGAAGAAGGATGCTCCGCGCAGGCGAGCGCTGTCGAGGGCGAGAGCTGCTGCCAGCGCCAGGACGAGCATGATCGGCACCTGCACGACGAGGAACAGCACGACGCGGCCGAACGCCTCCCAGAACTGGGGGTCGGTGAGCGCGCGCACATAGTTGTCGAGCCCCACGAACGCGGTGCCGCCGATCAGCTTCTCCTGGAAGAAGCTGAGGTACAGCGCATAGGCGAGAGGTGTCAGGAACACCAGCGCGAAGACGACCATGAACGGGCCCACGAAGGCCCAGCCCTTCCAGTCGCGCTTCTCGCGCCGGCGGATGCCGTTGCCCGCAAGTACTGCGGAGTCTTGAGTCGTCATTGACGAGAACCTTCTTAGAGATCGAGCGCTCACCGCGCCGTGTGTCAACGTCAACATATGCGATGCGCTGGTAGTGTGTCAACGTCAACATATGAATGGATGGTTGATCGTGACCTCGGAGCAGTCGGCAGAGCCGCCGCAGCGGCGGAGAGACCCCTCTATGGAGGACGTCGCGCGTGAAGCCGGTGTCTCGGGGCAGACGGTGTCGCGAGTCGTCAACGCCCGTGGCTATGTCGGGGCAGCGACGCGCGAACGGGTCGAAAGCGCCATGCAACTGCTCGGCTACCGGCCGAACAGTGCCGCTCGAGCACTGCGATCGGGCCGGTTCCGCGCCATCGGCGTGATCATGTTCTCGTTCAGCTCCTACGGAAACCAGCGCACGCTCGACGCGATCGCCGTACGCGCGTCGCAGATGGGATACGCGCTCACGCTGATCCCCGTCGAGTCGAGCGCGCGCGACACCGTCGCCGGAGCCTTCCGCCGCCTCGAGGAGCACGCGGTCGACGGCATCATCATCGTGATCGAGGCCCATCAGCTCGATGAGGCCGAGGTCGAGATCCCCGACGGACTGCCCGTCGTGCTGGTCGACTCGAACCGCGGCGACGCGCACCCCTTCGTCGACACGGATCAGGCGCAGGGCGCGCGGCTGGCTACCGAGCACCTGCTCGATCTCGGACACTCGACAGTCTGGCACGTCGCCGGACCTGCGAAGTCCTACTCCGCCGAGCGTCGACGTGAGTCCTGGCGTCGGACGCTCGAGACACGCGGCGTCCCGGTCCCCGAGCCGTTGCAGGGGGACTGGACGGCAGAATCCGGCTACCGTGCAGGGCTTCGCCTCCGTGACGACGAGAGCGTCACCGCAGTGTTCGCGGCGAACGACCAGATGGCGATCGGTGTGGTCCGCGCCTTCCGCGAGGCGGGACGTGACATCCCGACAGACGTCAGCGTGGTCGGTTTCGACGGTCTGCCGGATGCCGCGCAGCTCTGGCCGCCGCTGACCACCGTGCAGCAGCATCCCGAGCGAGTCGGTGCGCTGGCCGTCGATGCCCTGCTCGCCGAGGTCGAGGGCGAACCGCGCATGCAGACTCCACTGGTCGGCACCGAACTCGTGGTGCGCGAGAGCACGGCAGCTCCGCGGCGCTGACTCCCGTCGCGCGCTCAGAGCAGGGGTGTCGCGCTCCCGTCGGCATCCGCGCGTCGGCGCACCATGTTCTGTGCGGGGATGCCTCGGGAGAACAGCATCGACAGCAGGCTGATCACGATCAGTCCGACGAACGCCACGCGCAGCGAGGAGAGCTGCGATGCGCGGTAGATCTCTGCGAGCTCGTTCGCTTCGTTGTCGGTGAGGCCCGCCTCTGCACCCAGCCCGACCACGTCGGCGGCGGGAACCACAGTGACTCCGCGGTCGGTCGCCGCGCTCACGGTGGCGCGGACCTCGGCGGGCAGTTCGCTCGTGGCGACACCCGACGCGAAAGACGTCGAGAGCGCTCCGATCAGGATCGATCCGATCAGGGCGGTGCCGAGCGATGACCCGAGATTCTGGAAGACCCCCTGCAGCCCTCCGGCCTCACTCGTGTCCTTCTCCGACACGCTCGACATGTTCACGTTGCCGAGCTGCGAGGCCAGGAGTCCCAGCGCGCTGCCGGCCAGGAACATGCCGATGCCGAAGAGCACCCCGCGAAGGTCATCCGTCACGGAGGCGAGTAGAAGCACCGCGCTGACGACGAGGATCGACTGGCCGGTGCGCACGATGCGTCGTGGCGACCACTGCTTCGACAGGGCCGTGCCGACGATCGAGAAGAGGATCAACGACACGGAGAGCGGGAAGATCTTGATCCCGGTCTCGAGAGCATCGAGTCCGAGGGTCATCTGCAGGTACACCGGCACCATGAAGAACAGCCCGGCGGTCACGGCGTACTGGGCGCCCAGCACCGCGAGACCGCTGCGCAGAGTGGTGATCGCGAACAGGTCGGGTTGCATTAGCGGCGACCGCCCGTCACGCAGCAGCCGGCGCTGCCATGCGACGAACAACGCGATCAGGATGCCGCCGAGCGCGATGCACCACGTCGTCATCGAGACTCCGAGCGGTGCGAGGGGAACACCCGCGATCTCGGGGATGTACAGGGGGATCACCCACCCCCACGTCTTGCTCTGCAGCATCCCGAACACGATCAGCACCAGCCCTGCCGCCGACAGCAGGACGCTGCCGATGTCGATGCGGATCAGCTGCCGCGGAGTCGAGTCGGTGATGATCCGAGCGAAGAACACGACGACGAGCATGATGACCACCTCGGCGACGAAGACGAACCGCCAGCTGGAGTAGGTCGTCACGGCGCCGCCGATCAACGGGCCCGCCGCGACGGCAGCGCCCGAGACGGCGCCGATGACGGCGAACGCGGTGACGCGCTCGCGTCCGCGGTAGTTGTCTGCGACGAGGGCGGCGATCGCAGGGATGACCAGAACGGCCCCGAGCCCCTCGATGATCGACCAGCCGAGGAACAGGAAACCCATGGACGGGCTCAGCGCGGTGATCAGCGATCCCGCGGCGTAGACGCACGAGCCGATCACGAAGGCGCGACGTCGCCCCCACACATCGCCGAGCTTCGCGCCGAAGAGCATGAAGGCGGCCATCGTGAGCGTGTAGAACGTGATGGCGGCCTGCATCGACGCCACCGACGAGTTCAGATCGGCCACGACCGTCGAGATCGACACATTCATCACCGTGCCGTCGAGCACCATCACGAACTGCGCGGCGCCGAGGACCATCACCACGTTCCACTTCTTCATGACGACTCCCTGCCGGTCGGGCCGGCCACGATCGGCAGGCTCCGGGACCCCCGCATGATGCGCGCGACTGCGGTGATGAGGAAGAGCTGCCCGGTGATGGCCTCGGCCACGGCGATTCCCTGGACCTCGGGGGAGACGGGCACGATGTTGCCGTAGCCGGTGGTCGTCAGCGTCGTGAACGAGAAGAAGAGCTGAGTCGACAGTGAGTCGACGGTGTCCGCTCCGAAGATCGGTACGACGCTCAGCAGCGCGACCAGGTTGTAGACGAGCGTGAAGAACATCCCGACCAGCACGTACGCCGCCGTCGCGGCGAGGAGCGCTTCGAGGTCGAGTCCGCGACGCTGCACCTGATGCCGGATGATCGCGCTCGGGGCGATGAGGAACGCGAGCGTCGATACGGCCGCCAGCGCCACATCGAGGATCTCGCCTTGCCCGCCCACCACGGCGGCAGCGATCGTGGCGATGCCTGCGATCGAGAGGGCCACCCACGCGATGTGCTGCACGCGCGCGTGTGCCTCGGTCACTCGGAGCACGACGGCGACCGTGACCAATTGGAGGACGAAAGCAGACGGGCTCGGATTGATCGTGTTCTGCATGGCACACAGCGCATACGTGGCGACCAGCAGCGCGAGAATGAGCCAGTAGCCGCTGCGCCATCTGGAGCCTCGGCCCGCCGCCGGTCGCAGACTCACGCGAGCATCGGCGGGTGGGTCTTCGCCGACCATGGTCAGTCCTGACCTTGTCCGTGAGGGACGGGGAGGCGGCCCGACGCGATCGCAGCGGTGAGGGCTGCGAAGTCCCGTTCATTCTGCTCGGCGTATGCGAAGGCGAAGACCGCGATCGCCTCATCGAAAGCGGTGCTGCGACCGACGTACCCGGCTATTTCGACGCGGTCGCCGGAGCGAGCATGCGCACGGGCGAGTGTCTCCCCGCAGATGCGCGCGTACAGGGTGGCGCCTCGGACGCTCATCGTGTCGGGATCGCTCCCGCCCTTCCCATCCTGCAGCTGACGCAGATAGAAGTCGCGGCGCTGCCCGTCGACTCCGACGATCGACTGCCATCCGAGGAAGATGTCGCTCGACGCCTGCATCAGACGCTGCCCCCGGACCACACGCTCCCCATGAGTGGCGAATTCGCTCGCGCCGAGGAAGCGCTCGAGAACCGAGGCCTGAGCCTCCTTCGCCTGGAGGAGGAGCGGGTCGTCGTCGTCTCGACCGCTGAGCAGAAGGACCCACGCACGTGTTCCCACGCTTCCGACGCCGACGACTTTGCGAGCCATGTGGCGGTAGCGATACTCCGCGATCGGGTGACGGCCGCCGATCAGCGTGGTCCGATACGTCGTCAGTAGCTGTCGCATGACCTCCACGTCGTCGGCTGCGGAGTTCGCATCCCGGAGGATGTCTTCCACAGGGACGATCAACGGCGGTGCGGCGATGATCCGCAGATCGCCGTCCACCACCCGCACCAGCTTGCGGAAGGCCTTGCGGTGGCCGCGCCTGCGCGCACTCTCGATCACAGCATCCAGGCGACTGACCTCCTCGTCTCCCGCCCGGTCGTCATGGCGTTCTTGACGCACCCATCGCTGCGCTCGCTCCGCATCGAGCCGGTCGTACCACGCATCGAGCACCGTCGACTTCGCTGCCGTCCTGATCCCCGTGCGATAACCGCGCGCAGCGGCCAGCACGCAGGCGCGTCCCTCACCATCGGAGAACCCCCGCTGTCGACAGGCCACGGCGAAGCTCGCCGCGAGCCGTTTGACGTCCCATTCGAACGGCCCGGGCAGCGTCTCGTCGAAGTCGTTGATGTCGAAGGTGAGGTTCCGCTCCGGGGTGCTGTAGAGGCCGAAGTTCGACAGGTGCGCGTCTCCGCAGAGCTGCGCGTAGATCCCTGTGTGCGGGGATGAGGAGAGGTCCGACGCCATGAGCAGCGCAGCGCCCCGATAGAACGAGAGGGGCGATGCAGCCATCCGGGCGTATCGCACGGGCGTGAGCTCGCGTACCCGCGACCGTCCCTGTTCCTCCAGGAGCGCGATCGGATCTGTCCTGCCCGCTGGCGGTGACCAGACGCCGAGCTGCGATCGGGGAATCCGCATGCGCGCCGCCCTGCCCACGTCGCGCCGTTCCTCGAACGGTCTCGCCTGCGTCGATCGACGCGTCGTGTCCATGCGAATTCTCCGTTCTCAGATCTCGGCGACCGACGGGAGGCGATCGACGGATGTGAGGATCACGCCGAGAGGCGCGATCGTCGTCCGGTCGAATCGACTGTGCCGTCGACCCCGGTCGACGGCTTGAGCAGGCCGGGGAGTCACGGTCATAGGCGATTCGGACGTCAGTATCACAGGGGCGGGGCGGGACATCCAGAGGGGGATCATCCGCATCGGGTGACCTCGGCTCGGTCGCGATCCCGGGCGTCGCTAGGGTGACGGCATGACCGAGCTGACCATCGGGTCCTTGACCGCCGACCCGGCCACGCCCGTGCACCTGGACGCACGACGTTTCAACCGCCACACCTTCTGGTGCGGGCAGAGCGGAAGCGGCAAGACCTACGCGCTCGGCGTGGTCCTCGAGCAACTGCTGCTGCACACGGAGCTGCCGATGCTGGTCCTCGATCCGAACGCGGACTTCGTGCGCCTCGCGGAGACCCGACAGGGAGCACCGGCCGAACACGCGGCGCGGATCTCGGAGAGCGACATCCGGGTGTTCCGATCCGGCCGGCAAGAGGGTGAGCGCCTGTACGCCAGGTACCTCGAACTGTCGCCGGCCGCCAAGGCCGCCGTGCTGCAGATCGACCCCATCCAGGATGCGGAGGAGTACAACGTCCTGCTGCACTGGTCGGTGCAGGCCACCGAGTTCGACACCGACAGGATGCTGCAGGAGTTCCGCGCCTCGGGTGTGCCGGCCCGGGTTCGGCTCGCCAACCGCATGGAGAACCTCCAGGTCCTGGAATGGGAACTGTGGTCTCGGGGCGCTCACTCCGTCGTCGACGTGATCGACGGGCGTCCGAGGGCGACGGTCCTCGATCTCGGAGGCTTCGACCATCCCGCTGAGCCGAAAGTGGCTGCCCTGGCCGTGCTCGAGGCGCTGTGGGCGCGGCGGGAGAGTCGCCGTCCGCTCCTCATCGTGATCGACGAGGCGCACAACCTCTGCTCACCCGAGCCGCGCACAGCCGTCGAGCGGGCGCTCACCGAACAGCTCGTGCAGATCGCGGCCGAGGGGCGCAAGTTCGGTCTCTGGCTGTTCCTCTCGACCCAGCGGCCGACCAAGATCCACCCGAATGTGCTCTCGCAGTGCGACAACCTCGGTCTGATGCGCGTCAACGCACCGCGCGACATCGCCGAACTTGCCGAGGTGTTCGGATTCGTCGGCGAGGACGACATCCGCCGAGCACAGAGCTTCACGCAGGGTCAGGCGCTCTTCGCCGGAGGCTTCATCGCCCAGCCGACTTTCGTGCAGATGGGGGCGCGGCTCACCGAAGAGGCGGGCGGAGACGTCGTGGTTCCTCTGCGCGACTGACGCGGCGAGCGGCGGGAGTCGTCAGCGCCAGATCGCGGCGATGCCGGCGTTGAGAGCGGTCAGGATGCCGACCAGCCAGAACATCGCCGCCGGGACGGATCCGGCCTTGCGTTGCTTCGAGGTGCCGATGCCGAGCAGCGCGCCGATCACGAGCAGGACGACGAGCTTCGTGCCGATCTTCGCGTAGTTCATCTCGACACCCTCGGGGAGTCCCCACGGGGCGGCGAGCGCGAGACCGGCCACAGCGGCGATCGTCATGCCGATGCTCATCAGGCGCGTGAACTCGCGCTTGCCACCGAATGCCTGCACCGCCCAGGCGCCGAAGAGCACGGCGAAGCCGATGAGATGGACGAACAGAACGACGTGGCGCAGAGTCTCCATGCCCTCACGGTAGGAGAACAGGGTGTCCCGTCGCCAGCAAGGGCGCCCTGACCTCAGCCGCGCAGGTCGCGTACGACGAGGGCGGTGCGCAGCGCGGCATCCGCAGCCTCCGCACCCTTGTCCTCCTTCGACCCCTCGAGCCCGGCACGGTCGAGACCCTGCTTCTCGTCGTCGAGGGTGAGCACACCGAATCCGACCGGCTTGCCGGCATCGAGCGAGACGCGGGTGAGGCCGTTGGTGGTCGCCGCCGAGACGTACTCGAAATGCGGCGTGCCGCCGCGGATGATCACGCCGAGGGCCACCACGGCATCCGCGCCGCCGGCGAAGGCCGCCTGCGCTGCGAGGGCCAGCTCGAACGAGCCAGGCACGCGCACGAGCCGGTGGGCGGCGTCGGCATCATCGAGCACACGCTGCGCACCGGCGATCAGCCCGTCGGTGATGACGTCGTGCCACGTGCCTGCGACGATGACGACATCGAGTCCGCGTCCGTCGATCTTCTCCGTCTTGGGTGCTCCTGCGCCGCTCATG
Source organism: Microbacterium sp. AC145 (assembly GCF_979258505.1). Taxonomy (NCBI): domain Bacteria; kingdom Bacillati; phylum Actinomycetota; class Actinomycetes; order Micrococcales; family Microbacteriaceae; genus Microbacterium; species Microbacterium sp. AC145. The sequence goes on along the minus strand of NZ_OZ409859.1, from coordinate 2,054,327 downwards.
AGTGATCCTTCTTTCCGTCGGCGAGAGCCTCTGCGAGCTCCGCCTCACCGATGATGTGACCCATCCGGTCACGCTTGGTCTCGAGGTACTGGTGGTTGTTGGGGCCGACCCCGACGATCAGCGGCACCTGCTCGACGACGTCGAGGCCGAGGGTGCGCAGCTGGTTCACCTTGTCGGTGTTGTTCGTCAGCAGGCGGACCTTCGATACGCCCAGGTCGGCGAGGATGCCGGCGGCCGCCGCGTAGTCGCGGGCGTCAGCGGGCAGGCCCAGAGCGAGGTTGGCGTCGACGGTGTCGAGCCCTTCCTCCTGCAGGCTGTAGGCACGCAGCTTGTTGATCAGCCCGATGCCCCGGCCCTCGTGCCCGCGCATGTAGATGACGATGCCGCCGTCCTGCTCGATCGCGTCGAGAGCCGCGTCCAGCTGCGGACCGCACTCGCACTTGAGCGAGCCGAATGCCTCGCCGGTCAGGCATTCGGAGTGCACGCGCACGAGCGCGGTGTCGCCCGGTTCGCCCGACACGACCGCGATGTGGTCGGTCCCTGTGACCCGGTCCTTGTAGGCCAGGAAGCGGAACGTGCCGTGCGTGGTGGGCACGGTCGCGTCGGCGCGGAGACTGACACGACGACTCGCGCGTTCGGGAGACCACCCGGTGGGGTCGACCTCGTTGAGGTGCGCGATGAGCTGCTCGATCGTGATGACCGGCACGCCGTCGCGAGCGCCCAGTTCGATGAGCCCGGGCAGGCGCATCATGCTGCCGTCCTCGGCGACGACCTCGGCGATCGCGCCCACCGGGCGAAGCCCCGCGAGCTTCATCAGGTCGACCGCGGCCTCGGTGTGACCGCTGCGCTCGCGCACGCCGCCGTCGACGGCGCGCAGCGGCAGCACATGTCCGGGGCGGATGATGCTCGTCGCCGTCGACTCGGGGTTCGCGAGGACGTTCAGCGTGTGCGCGCGGTCGTGCGCGCTGATCCCCGTGGTCACGCCTTCGGCCGCGTCGACGCTCACCGTGTAGGCCGTCGAGCGTGCATCCTCGGACGCGGCGACCATCGGCTGCAGGTTCAGGTTGTCGGCGAGGTCGGCGGGCATCGGGGCGCAGATGAACCCGGATGACCAGCGGACCGTCCAGGCGACCCATTCGGGCGTGGCAAGCTCGGCCGACATGATGACGTCGCCCTCGTTCTCGCGGTTCTCGTCATCCGCGACGAGCACCGGGCGCCCGGCGCGCAGGGCCTCGAGTGCCTCGGGAATGGTGGAAAGGCTCATCGTGAGCCTCCTTCCGGTTCTGCCCTGAACGCCAGGAGGCGCTCGACATGACGGGCGAGGATGTCTGTCTCCAGGTTCACGCGGTCGCCGACCGTGCGCGATCCGAGGGTGGTGGCGACGAGCGTCTCGGGAATCAGCGAGATCTCGAACCAGTGGCTCGCCGCATCCGCCGCGCTCACGGCGCTGACGGTGAGAGACGTGCCGTCGACCGAGATGGAGCCCTTGTCGACCACGAGCGGTGCCAGATCGTCGGGCAGCGAGACCCGCAGCACGCTCCACTGCTCCCCGGGGCGCACCTCGACGATGCTGCCGACGCCGTCGACATGACCCTGCACGATGTGGCCACCGAGGCGTGCCCCGACCGGCATCGCCTTCTCGATGTTCACTCGAGTGCCGACGGCTGCTCCACCGAGCGCCGCCACGTCGAGTGTCTGCTTCATGACATCGGCGTCGAAGGTGTCGGCGGATGAGCCGACGACGGTCAGGCACACCCCCGAGACCGCGATCGACTCGCCGTGCACCGCGTCGGCGGCCGCCTTCGGGGCGCGTACGGTCAGCCGCCACCCGTCTCCGGCGGGAGAGATCGCGGTGATCTCTCCGATCTCCTCGATGATTCCGGTGAACATCAGGCGACTCCTTCTTCCTGGTGGAGCGTGGCGGGGGTGCTCGTGGGGTGGGCGATCGCCAGCAGGTCTGCTCCGAGGGGCAGCCACTCGTCGACCGTCAGACGGCGGGCGGCATCGATCGACGCCACGCCGATGTCGGTCAGGGCGAGGCGGCCGCCGCCGAGCAGCACGGGTGCGATGTACGCGAGCACCTGGTCGGCGAGTCCCTCGGCGATGAACGCGCTGGCGAGCGTGGGACCGCCCTCGACGAAGACGCTCTGGATGCCACGCGCATGCAGATCCGTGAGCACGGCGTGCAGGTCGTGGGTGTCGAAGAAGAGCGGTGTCTTCGGATGGCGGCGGATCGCGGCGCCGTGGGGCGTCGCGCGGGAGCCGATCACGACGGGGACCGGCTGGTCGGCGAACAGCGCGTCGCCGTCTCGAGCGGTCAGCGCGGGATCGTCTGCGATCACGGTTCCGGTACCGACGACGATCGCGTCTGATGCGGCGCGCCGTCGGTGCACATCGGCTCGTGCATCCGGGCCGGTGATCCACTGGCTGGTTCCGTCGGCCGCTGCCGCGCGGCCGTCGATCGACTGCGCCCACTTCACGGTCACGAGTGGGCGGCCCAGACGCTGTGCGGTGAGCCATCCGTCGATGACGCGCTGCGCGACATCGGCCTGCTCGCCGGCCTCGACGCTGACTCCCGCCGTGCGCAGCCGCTCGGCACCTCCTCCGGACACCGCGCCCGGATCGTCGAGAGCGTAGACGACACGGTCGATGCCGGCCTCGATGAGCGCGATGGCGCACGGGCCGGTGCGCCCGGTGTGGTTGCAGGGCTCGAGCGTGACGACCGCGGTCGCTCCACGGGCCGCGCCCGGGGCGAGCTTCGAGAGTGCGTCGACCTCGGCGTGCGGAGTGCCGGCTCCCTGGTGCCAGCCCTCAGCGAGCACCGCGCCGTCAGGGGAGAGGATGACGGCACCGACCTGCGGGTTCACGCCTCGTGGGCCGAGCGTCGCGAGCTCGAGCGCACGGCTCATCGCCCGGCGTTCCGTCTCGTTCACTGCCATCCGTGGTCCTCTCTGAGGCTCCGGGGATTCTCCGCGAAGGAGACGCAGGCAGAACGCGCGCGCGGCGGCGCACCGTGCTGCCTCCCTTCCGGACTAGCGAGGCTGCGCCTCGCACCACCGTCGGTCCCGGAATTCCACCGGATCGGCATCTCGGAGAATCGAGACGCTCGCGGACTGTCACCGCCGGTTCGGATTCTCACCGACCCCGGAGCACGTTGATGCTCTGAGTGTACTCAACGCGCCCGAAGACATTTCATTCCGCGTCGAAGTGCTACTTGAGCAGTCTCGACAGGCGCCGATCGGCGAGGGGCTTTCCGCCGGTCTGACACGTCGGGCAGTACTCGAGAGAGCGGTCGGCGAAGAAGACGCTGCGCACGGTGTCGCCGCACACAGGGCACTTCTCGCCCCGGCGGGCGTGCACCTGCATGCCGCGCCGCTTCGCATCCTTGAGGTCGGCGGGCGGCTTGCCGGATGCCTCGTTCACGGCCTCGGCCAGCGTGGCCTTCATCGCATCGAACAGGTGATCGACCTCTTCGTCTCCGAGCTTGTCGGCGATAGCGTACGGCGACATCCGCGCCGCGTGCAGGATCTCGTCCGAATACGCGTTCCCTATTCCGGCGATCACGCTCTGGTCGCGCAGCAGTCCCTTGATCTGAGTGCGGCGCCCCTGGAGCAGCCCCCCGAAGACGTCGCGGGTGAAGGTCGACTCCAGTGGATCGGGGCCGAGCCGGGCGATCCCCGGAACATCGTGCGGGTCGCGCACGACGTAGACGGCGAGCGACTTCTTGGTGCCGGCTTCCGTGAGGTCGAACCCGCTCTCGTCATCGAGTCCGACGCGCAGCGCGATCGGCGACTTGCCCGGCTTGATCAGCGTCGTCGGCAGGGTCTCGTACCAGCGCAGCCAGCCGGCTTTGGCGAGATGGAACACGAGGTGCAGATCGTCGCCGCAGGACAGCACGATGAACTTGCCGCGGCGAGACGCGCCGGTGATCTCCGCCCCGTGCAACGCGGTCTCGGGTGGATCGTACGTCTTGAGCGCAGCGATCGCCCCGACGCTCGTGCGCACGATCGTTCGTCCGACCGCACGCTCAGTGAGGAAGGTCGTGAGTCCTTGGACTTCCGGCATCTCCGGCATGCGCTCATCCTGCCACCGGGGTCCGACATCCGACTAGAGGATCGGCCAGTCGACGGGAACGCGGTCATCGGTCGCGAGCAGCCCGGCGAACCAGCCGTCGTCACGACCTCGCTGGCTCGTGAGGCCCTGACGGCACTGTCCTTCGTACCGGAACCCGAGCGCCCGCGCGGCGCGGGCCGAGGCGATGTTGCCTGCCACTGCACGCCACTCGAGGCGTACGACGCCGAGTTCGCGGAACGCCCAGTCGACGACCTCGCGTGCCGCTTCGACCAGATAGCCACGGCCGCGAGCACCGGCGGTGACCCAGTACCCGATCTCGGCGCTTCCGCCCGCCGGGTGCCCGACGATGCGGTGCAGCCCGATCGAGGCGACGAGCTCGCCCTCACGGTACGCGCACCAGATCGTCTGGGTCCCGTCGGCCCACCATTCTCCGATCAGACGCACGTATTCTTCGGCGTCGCCTCGGAAATAGGGGGTCGGCACGGTCGTCCACCGGGAGATCTCGGGATCCTGGCAGGCATCCGTGATCGTGTCGACGTCGGACTCGTCCGGCACGTGCAGGACGAGGCGTCTCGTGGTGAGGGTGACCGGTTCCATCCGAGAATCCTAAAGCCACGGGTGCGGGTGCCCGGAGGCGTCGGAGCCGGTGTCGGCGGCCGCGACTAAGCTTGTGCGGTGACTGTTCCGGGGATTCTGCGCGCCTTGGAAGAGGCGTCTCTTTTTCGTGACGCCCTCGGCTGGGCGCAGACCGATGCCGATCTGGGGCTCGTCGATGGTCTCGACGCTCCGGCACTCGCCGGGCTGCTCGAGAAGAGGCGCGCCGCCGGGCATCCGGCAGCGCTGCTCACCGTCGTCCCGACGGGGCGGCGGGCCGAGAGCCTCGCCGCAGCTCTCGGCGCCTACATCCCCGATGCCGAGGTCCTGACGTTCCCCGCCTGGGAGACGCTGCCGCACGAGCGGCTCAGCCCGAGTCCCGACACGGTGGGTCAACGATTGCAGACCCTTCGGCGCGTCGCCGAGTGGACCGGTGAGCACCCGCTCGTGGTGGTCGCGTCCGTGCGAGCCGCGCTGCAGCCGATCGCGGGCAACCTGGGGGAGATCGCCCCTCTCGCCCTGCGCGCGGGCACGCGGGGGCACGAGCTCGATCACGTCGTCGAGCAACTCGTCGAACGCGCCTACTCGCGGGTCGACATGGTGTCGCGTCGAGGAGAGTTCGCGGTCCGTGGCGGCATCCTCGACGTCTTCCCGGCGATCTCCGAGCATCCGTTCCGCGTCGAGTTCTTCGGTGACGAAGTCGATCAGATCCGCGCGTTCTCGGTCGCTGACCAACGTTCCCTCCCGGGCGACGTCGACGGCGTCGATCTTCCCCCGAGCCGGGAGCTTCTGCTGACTCCCGACGTGCGCGACCGCGCCCGCGCGCTGATCGGCGGGTTCCCCGCGATCGCCGGCATGCTCGAGAAGATGTCCGAGGGCATTCCGGTCGAGGGCATGGAATCCCTGCTCCCCGCCGTCTCCGGGCCGCTCAAGTCTCTCGCGGAGTACCTGCCCGAGGGCAGTGCCACGGCGGTCGTCGATCCCGAGCGCTCGAGTGCACGTGCGATCACACTCGGCGAGACGAACCGCGAGTTCCTGGATGCCGCGTGGAGCGCAGCCACCTCCGGCGCCTCGGCGCCCATCGATCTCGGTGCCGGAGATTTCCTGACGATCGCCCGATTGCGCGAGGTCGTGCGCGACCGGGGCGGAGTGTGGTGGCGGCTCAGTCCGTTCGCGATGGGCGGCGAGGAGGCCGAGACGATCGATGCCTCGGTCATCCCCTCGTTCCATGGCAACGTGGACGGCGCGATCTCTTTCGTCGACGCGAAGGTGGCCGAGGGATGGCGCGTGGTCGTCATCGCCGCGGGCGCCGGTCTCGTCGACCGTGCACGCGACGTGCTCTCCGATCGTGGCGTGGCCGCGCGCATCGTCGAGCGGCTCGACGATGCGCCGGACACCGGCGTCGCGACGCTCGTCATCGGATCCGTCGAGGCCGGATTCCAGATCGCCGAGGCGAAGCTCGCCGTCCTCACCGACAACGAGTTCTACGGGCGCACGATCGGCGGCGACCAGCGCGTCGTCAAGAAGCTCGCCTCTCGTCGCCGGAACGTCGTCGACCCGCTCCAGCTCAAGCAGGGCGATTTCGTCGTGCACAACACGCACGGCATCGGGCGCTTCGTCGAGATGACCCAGCGGGAGGTCTCCACCGGCGGTCGCAACGCGACCAAGTCCGTGCGCGACTACCTGGTGCTCGAGTACGCGCCGTCCAAGCGCGGCTACCCGGGCGACAAGCTCTTCGTGCCCACCGATCAGCTCGACCTGCTGTCGAAGTACGTCGGCGGCGAGGGCCCGACCCTGTCGAAGATGGGCGGCAGCGACTGGTCGCAGGCCAAGGGCAAGGCCCGCAAGGCCGTCCGCGACATCGCCGTCGAACTCGTCAAGCTCTACTCGGCGCGGATGAGCGCGAAGGGGCACGCGTTCGGGCCGGACACCCCGTGGCAGCGCGAGCTCGAAGAGGCGTTCCCGTTCGCCGAGACCCTCGACCAGCTGCAGACGATCGATGAGATCAAGGCCGACATGGAGCGCCCGATCCCGATGGACCGACTGCTGTCCGGCGACGTCGGGTTCGGCAAGACCGAGGTCGCCGTGCGGGCCGCGTTCAAGGCGATCCAGGACGGCAAGCAGGTCGCGATGCTCGTGCCGACCACGCTGCTCGTGAAGCAGCACCTCGAGACCTTCACGGAGCGCTTCGCCGGATTCCCGGTGAAGGTGCGTCCGCTGTCGCGCTTCCAGTCCGACAAAGAGGCCCGCCTCACCCTCGACGGCCTGCTCGACGGCACCGTCGACATGGTGATCGGCACCCACCGGATCCTCACCGACCAGGTCATGTTCAAGGACCTCGGGCTGATGATCATCGACGAGGAGCAGCGCTTCGGCGTCGAGCACAAGGACACGCTCAAGAAGATGAAGACCAACGTCGACATCCTCGCCATGAGCGCCACGCCCATTCCGCGCACGCTAGAGATGGCGGTGACGGGCATCCGCGAGATGTCGACGCTCGCCACGCCCCCCGAAGACCGGCATCCGATCCTCTCCTTCGTCGGCCCCCGCAGCGACAAGCAGATCACCGCGGCGATCCGCCGCGAGATCCTCCGCGAGGGCCAGGTGTTCTTCGTGCACAATCGTGTGCAGTCGATCCAGCGGGTCGCCGCGCAACTGTCGGAGCTCGTGCCGGAGGCGCGCATCGCGGTGGCACACGGACAGATGGGCGAACATGCGCTCGAGCAGGTCGTCGACGACTTCTGGGAGCGCAAGTTCGACGTACTCGTGTCGACCACGATCATCGAGACGGGGCTCGACATCTCGAACGCGAACACGATCATCATCGACCGCGCAGACAAGTACGGGCTGAGCCAGCTGCACCAGTTGCGCGGTCGCGTCGGGCGTGGTCGTGAGCGGGCGTACGCCTACTTCCTGTACGACGAGATGAAGCCGCTCAGCGAGACGGCGGCCGACCGTCTGCAGACGATCGCGGTCAACAACGACCTCGGCTCCGGAATGCAGGTCGCACTCAAGGATCTCGAGTTGCGCGGAGCCGGCAACCTGCTCGGCGGCGAGCAGGCAGGTCACATCGCCGGGGTCGGATTCGACCTCTACCTCCGGATGATCGGCGAGGCGGTCGCGACCTTCCGCGGCGAAGACGTCGACTCCGGCCAAGAACTTCGCCTCGAACTGCCCCTGGAAGCGCGGATCCCCGAGTACTACATCGACAGCGAGCGGCTCCGCCTCGAGGCCTACCAGAAGCTCTCGGCGGCGTCATCCGCGACGGCGAAGGACGATGCGATCGACCTGGTCATCGACGAGCTCACCGACCGCTACGGCACTCCGCCCGACGATGTCGAGGGGCTGATCGCGGTGGCCCGGTTGCGTCGCCGCGCCGCTCGGGCGGGACTCTCCGATGTGGTCGTCATGGGATCCAACCTCCGCATCGCGCCCGCCCGGCTGGAGGACTCGATCAAGGTGCGCCTGCAGCGCCTCTACCCCAAGGCCAAGCTGGTCGCGGGGGAGAGGCTCTCGTGGTGCCGATGCCGACCGTTCCCGCAGCCATCGGCGTCGGCGTCGAACCGCTGCCCGACGCCGAACTGCTGCACTGGGTCGCGCAGCTCTTCACCGCGATCTTCCCCGAGCCGGTCAAGGTCGAGTGATCCGCTACAGCGAGAACCCGCCGTCGGTGGTCAGCACCTGACCGACCACCCACGACCCCGCGTCCGTGCACAGCCAGCCGATCAATCGGGCGGGATCGTCGGGGCGGCCCACCCGACCGAACGGCGTCGCGGCGATCCAGGCGTCGACACCCGACAGGTCCCGATCGGTGGTCTCGGCATCGAGGTAGCCCGTGTTCACGGGGCCGGGATTGACGGTGTTCAGGACGATTCCCACATCGAGCAGCTCGGCGGCCGTCGCCCGTGTGATGCCGGCAAGCGCGGCCTTGCTCGCCGCATACGAGATCTCACCGCGCATGGCTCCGTGGATCTGACCGGAGGTCATCCAGACGACGTGACCCGTCGGTCTCTCGAACGGTCCGAGCGACGGGATGCTGTCTCCGGGGCGGGCGGTCGGTGTGACGTCTCCACCGAGCTCCTGGCGACGTCGACGGGCGAACCCGGCCGTCAGCAGCAGTGAGGCGCGCGCGTTGGCCTGCCAGTGCGCGTCGAGGCGGTCGGCCGTCATATCGAAGATCGTGCCGTCGCCGCCGCTCATCGCCTGGTTGCAGACGACGATGTCGAGCCGACCCGACAGCGCCGATGCCGCCTCGAGCAACGGCTCGATACTCTCGGCCGTACGCAGGTCGGCCTCAGCGTCGCCCATGACGGCGCCGGGGGTGAGCGTGTCGCGTATGCCCGCGCGCACCTCGTCGAGATCGTCCCCGCCCCACGGATGGTCGAGATCATGGGGACGGAAGTGGTGGAAGAACACGTTCGCACCGAGCGACGCGAGCGTCGTCGCGGTCGCGAAACCGATGCCGCGTCGGCGCGAGACACCGGTCACCAGCGCGGTGCGTCCGAAGAGGGGAAGGTCGGTGGAGTGCATGGGTGAGCCTATCGATCGATGGTGCCGCGGCCACGCCGAACGGCGGACGGCGGCGAAGAGAGGATCGAGTCACCTGCATTGCATGGGCAGAAGCGTAGCAGGGGCGCTACTCACTCAGGCCTCGAGCGTCAACGGGTTGTGCGATCGCGCCCGTGGTCCCCATGCTCGAGTCATGTGGATTCTCCTGATCCTTCTTCTGCTCGTGTGGGCAGGCCTGGCCGTCTTCGGCTTCCTGGTCGAGGGACTCCTCTGGCTGGCGGTAATCGCTGTCGTGCTCTTTCTCGCGACGGTGGTCGTGGGGATGCTGCGAGGTCGCGCCGCGACGAAGGAGTAGGGGTCAGCGCGATCCGGACGGCGCTACGCTGGCCTCATGTTGTACGAGCACCTCGGGGCTCGGCCCCGGATCCATGACACCGCCGTCGTCGCTCCCACCGCCGTCATCTCCGGCGATGTGACGATCGGACCCCACTGCCAGGTGCTGCATGGCGCCGTGATAACGGCGGAGGGTGGCCCCATCACTCTCGGCGAGCACGTGATCGTGATGGAGAACGCGCTGATCCGCGCGACCGCAGCCAACGCCGTGCATATCGGATCCCACACGCTCATCGGCACGCTCGCGAGCATCGCCGGTGCCACGGTCGGTGAGGAGGTGTTCTTCGCCTCCGGTGCGCGCGTCTTCAACGGCGCTCTGGTCGGCGACCGATGCGAGGTGCGTGTGAACGCGATCGTGCACAGGCGAGCTGTGCTTGCGGCGGGCACGGTCGTGCCGATCGGATGGGTCGCGGTCGGCGACCCGGTGCAGCTGCTGTCGCCCGATCGCGATGCCGAGATCACGGCCGCGCAACCGGAGCTCGACTTCCCCGGTCATGTGTTCGGTGTCGACCGCGACACCCCCGATCTGATGGTGCAGCTCACCGAGCGCTACGGCAGCTCGCTTGCGCGTCACGCGGCCGACGTACCGATCGACGACGTCGACCGGGCGGCGGATCCCGAGTGAGCACCGGCGCTGGACTCGTGCGCCCAGAGGTCAGTGAGGCTGATGCCACCTCGATCGCGCACGAGTGTTACGGCATCGAGGCCGTCGCCATTGAGCTCGGCAGCAACCAGGACCGCAACTTCGTGCTGGTCGAACCGGACGGCTCTCGCAGCGTGCTGCGCGTCGACAACCCGGTCTTCGGAGACGATGCCCGCGATGCCCAGCACCTCGCGCTCGACGCCTATCGCTCGGCGGGCGTCAGCGTGCCCTCGGTGCTTCCGGGCCTCGACGGCGCTCTGACGCAGCGATGGCGCGGCTTCGCGGTGCGCCGCAGCGAGTTCGCCGACGGCGAGGCGCTGGTCGATGCCGGGTACCTCGCTCCCGTCGTGCTCCGGGAATTCGGCGCGCTCGCCGCCGAATCCGTGAACGCGCTCTCCTCGATCGATCACCCGGGCCTCGATCGCGAGCAGATGTGGGACATGCGGGTCGCCCACGTGCAGGTGCGTGCGCTGGCCTCGTCCATCGGCGAGCCGGTGCTGCGACGGCGGGTTCTCGCGGCCGCCGACGAGGCGCAGGACGCGCTGTCGCCCGTGGCGAGTGCGCTGCCGGTGCAGCCGATCCACGGCGACCTCACCGACGACAACGTCATGGGCGCAAGTGGTGCCGACTCGCGACTGCATCCGAGCATCGTGCTGGACCTGGGCGACCTCGGCCTCGGATGGCGGGTGGCAGAGCTCGCCGTCTGTGCGGCGTCGATGCTTCACCACGAGCCCGCTCGTCCTCTGCGCATCCTTGACACCATCGATGCCTTCCATGCCGTTGCGCCGCTCAGTCGCGACGAGGCGCTCGCCGTCTGGCCGCTCATCGCGCTGCGGGCAGCGCTGCTCGTGGCGAGCGGGTGGCGACAGCTCGAGATCGACGGCGACAACGACTACGCCCGCGAGCGCGTCGCGGGGGAGCAGGCCATATTCGACGCGGCGACGGCGATTCCGCTGGCCGAGGCGACCGAGCACGTGCTGGCGAGGGTGGGATTCGAGGCGCCGGTATTCGACGTGGTGCCGGTGTCGGGCGAGGTCATCGGATTCCTTCCCGACGTGAGCGGTCCGCTCGTCGTCGTCGATGCCGGCGTCGAAGCAGACGCGCTGGATGCCGGTCGCTGGGAAGCCTCCGACGCCGAAGAGCTCCTGGTGGCGCACGCTTTCGACTCGGGGGCGCGCGTGGCGGTGATGCCGTACGGCGAATTCAGGCTCACGCGAACGGCCCTCGACGCCGCCGATGCCGCCGACACCTGGCCGGCCGAGACCGAGCTGCACATCGCGCCAGGACCGTCTTCGCGTCTGCTCGCTCCGGTCGCCGGAGAGATGTCGGTGGTCGCAGGCCACGTCCGCATCACGACGAGCGACGGGTGGATGGTGGAGATCCGTGCCACCGACCTCGAGCCGGTGCGTTCCGCCGCCGTCGACGCGGGAGAGAACATCGGCAAACTCGCCGCGTCGTTCGACAGGAGGACCGTCGTTCTGGCGGTGCGTCGTGCCGACGCTCCCGAGCACGGCGAGGTCGCCGGGGCTGCCCGGCTCATCGCGCCTGAGCGCGTCGCCGCGTGGGCGCGACTCACGGCGGACCCGGCTGCACTGCTCGGTCTTTCGTCGAACGCACGTCGGGACGAGTCGGCCGAAGAACTCCGACGCCGCGAGAGCGTCTTCGCCGAGGCGCAGGAGCGCTACTACGAGCACCCTCCGCAGATCGAGCGGGGCTGGCGCCATCATCTGATCGACACGACCGGCCGAAGTTACGTCGACATGGTCAACAACGTCGCCGGTCTCGGGCACGGGCATCCCGCGATCGCCGCTGCGACTGATCGTCAGCTGCGCATGCTCGCCACCAACTCCCGCTTCCTCTTCCGGGACCTGGCCGAGTACAGCGAGCGTCTGATCGCCCTCATGCCCGAGGGGAGCGGACTCGACACCGTGCTGCTGGTGAACAGCGGCTCCGAGGCCGTCGATCTCGCGCTCCGGCTGGCGCAGGCGGCGACGGGCCGACGCACGGCCGTCGCACTGCGCGAGGCATATCACGGCTGGACCATGGCGAGCGACGCCGTCAGCACGAGTGCCTACGACAACCCGCACGCCCTCGAGTCCCGTCCCGATTGGGTTCACATCGCAGACGTGCCGAACCCGTTCCGAGGCACCCACCGCGGTGACGGTTCGGGCGATCGCTACCTGGCCGATCTCGACGCCGACCTCGATCGCCTCACCGCCGAGGGCAGCGATGTCGCCGCCTTCCTCTGCGAACCGGTGCTCGGCAACGCGGGAGGGGTCCTCCTGCCCGAGGGATATCTGACCGGGGCGTACGAGCGCGTGCGCGCTCGGGGCGGCCTGTGCATCGCCGACGAGGTGCAGGTGGGGTTCGGGCGCATGGGGTCGACGTTCTGGGGTTTCGAGCAGTCGCACGCCGTGCCCGACATCGTGACGATCGCGAAACCGATGGGCAACGGCTTCCCGATCGGCGGCGTCATCACCTCGAAGCGGATCGCCGGTTCCCTGAGCGACCAGGGGCAGTTCTTCTCGTCGTCAGGAGGGAGCAGCCTCAGCTGCCGCATCGGCCTCGCGGTGCTCGACGCGATGATCGAGGATGACGTGCAGCGCAATGCTCTCGAGATCGGCTCGCGTCTCGCCGAAAGCCTCCGTGAGTTGGCGCACCGGCATCCGCTCGTCGGCCCCGTGCACGGGGCCGGACTCTACCTCGGTGTCGAGCTCGTGCGCGACCGCGAGACCCTCGAACCGGCGGCGGCCGAAGCAGCCGCGATCTGCGAGCGGATGCGCGAACTCGGGGTGATCGTGTTGACGACCTCGGAGCGTTCGAACGTGCTGAAGATCAAGCCTCCGCTGTGTCTCACCGCCGCGAGCGCAGACCACGTGGTCGCCACGCTCGATCGAGTACTCACCGAAGGATGGTGACGGATCCTTCGAATATCGCGCGAAACGGTCATGTTAAATGCGCATTTCGAATCGGATCACCTCTTCCGCTGATGAATAGTGCGGGTCCATACTGTTGCTCACAGAGCCGGACGACCCGACTTCCGGCCCCTGCGCTGTTCTCGAGGGAGTGCACATGGCCACGAAGACGAAGCCGCTCGCGCAAGGCGGCGGAACACTCAGGCGCAATCTCGGTCTGTGGGCGATCGTAGGACTCGGTCTCGGCTATATGACTCCGACGGTCGTCTTCGACACGTTCGGCATGGTCGCCCGTGACACCGACAACGTCGTCCCCGCCGCCTATCTCGTCGCGCTCGTCGTGATGGTGTTCACCGCCATCAGCTACGGCAAGATCTCCCGCGCCATCCCGAGCGCCGGCTCCGCCTACACATACGTCCGCGAATCGATCCATCCGAACCTCGGCTTCATGGTCGGTTGGACGTCGCTCATCGACTACGTGCTCCTGCCGATGGTGAACTGCCTCATCATCCGCAGCTACCTCGAGGCGCTGTTCCCCGACATCCCCGGGTGGATCTGGGTGGTGCTGTACTGCATCCTCGTGACGAGCATCATCTACATGACCATGCGCGGCACCTCGAACATGAACATGATCCTGCTCGTGTTCTCGATCGTCGTGATGGTCGTCTTCGTCGTGATGGTCGTCGCGCAGCTGATGCGCGGCGAGGGCGCTGCGACGATCGCCTCGGCGGCCCCGTTCATCCACGACGGCGCGACCATCAGCGCGGTGCTCATGGGAGCCACGATCGTCTGCTTCTCGTTCATCGGTTTCGACGCCGTCACGATGTACGCCGAAGAGGCGAAGGACCCGAAGATCATGCCGAAGGCGATCCTCCTGACCGTGCTGCTCGGTGGTGCGATCTTCCTGATCGCGGGATACGTCACCCAGCTGCGCTTCCCGGATTGGAACGAGTTCGCCCCGGGCGGCGACATGCAGTACGTCGAGGACTCGACGCTGCCGGTGATCGGCCAGCTCGTCGGCGGCGACGTGCTGATGGCGGTGCTGACGGCGGCCGGGTTCTGCGCGACGCTCGCCTCGGGCCTCGCCTCGCACGCCTCGGTCTCCCGCATGCTGCTCGTGATGGGGCGCAACAACGTCCTTCCGCAGAAGGCGTTCGGCTACATCAACCCGCGCACCCACACGCCGACCTTCAACATCGTGCTCGTCGGAGCGATCTCGCTGCTGGCGATCCCGTTCACGCTCGAGCTGATCGCGGCCTGGATCAACTACGGCGCCCTCATCGCCTTCACGTTCGTGAACGTGTCGGTGATCGCCTGGTTCGCCGTGCGCAAGGGGCGGCGCAAGACCCCGCGGGACATCGTCAACTACATCGTGATGCCGGGTATCGGCATGCTGCTCACCGGGTTGCTCTGGGCGAACCTGCACTCTGATGCCCTCATCGGCGGCCTGACCTGGACGGCCCTCGGCCTGATCTACCTCGCCGTCATCACGAAGGGCTTCCGCAAGAAGGTGGTCGCGTTCGATGAGAATCAGGCGGTGACCGGATTCAACAAGGTCGTGAAGGTGCCGGTCGACGAGAGGTGACCGATGCAGAAGAGCCGCCTCCGGGAGGGAGGCGGCTCTTCTGTCGCATGCCGTGTGCAGCGGGTGCGGTCAGATGACGCCCTGCGCGAGCATCGCCCCGGCGACCCGCTCGAAGCCGGCGATGTTCGCACCGGCCACGTAGTCGCCCGCGACGTCGTAGCGCTCCGCGGCGTCGAACGCCGCGCTGTGGATGTCGGCCATGATCTCGCGCAGCTTGTTCTCGCTGGCGTCGAAGCTCCAGCGCTGGCGGGAGGCGTTCTGGCTCATCTCGAGCGCAGAGGTCGCCACGCCACCGGCGTTCGCCGCCTTGCCCGGCGCGAAGAGCACACCCGCACTCTGGAAGGCCTCGACTGCGGCGGGCACGCAGGGCATGTTCGCGCCCTCCGACACCGCCCGCACGCCGTTCGCAAGGAGCGCCTCGGCCGCATCGAGGTCGAGCTCGTTCTGGGTCGCAGACGGCACCGCGATGTCGACGGGCACCTCCCAGACGCTGCCGCCCTCGACGAACCGCGCTCCGGGGCGCCGGTTCGCATACTCGACGATGCGGGCGCGCTCGACCTCCTTGATCTGGCGGAGAAGGTCGACGTCGATCCCGGCGTCGTCGACGACGTAGCCGGAGGAGTCGGATGCGGTCACGGCGGTCGCGCCGAGCTGCGTGGCCTTCTGGATCGCATAGATCGCGACGTTGCCCGAGCCCGAGACGCCGACGCGCTTGCCGTCGAGCGAGTCGTTGTGAACCCCGAGCATCTCCTGCGCGAAGAACACGGCGCCGTAGCCGGTGGCCTCGGTGCGCACCTCGGCACCGCCCCAGCCGGTGCCCTTGCCGGTGAACATGCCCGACTCGTGGCGGTTGGTGATCTTGCGGTACTGGCCGAACAGGTAGCCGATCTCGCGACCGCCCACTCCGATGTCTCCTGCGGGGACGTCGGTGTGCTCGCCCAGGTGGCGGTACAGCTCGTTCATGAACGACTGGCAGAAGCGCATGATCTCGCCGTCGGAACGCCCGTGCGGATCGAAGTCCGAGCCGCCCTTGCCGCCGCCGATGCCCTGACCCGTGAGCGCGTTCTTGAAGATCTGCTCGAACCCGAGGAACTTGATGATCGACAGGTTGACCGACGGGTGGAACCGGAGGCCGCCCTTGTACGGGCCGAGCACCGAGGAGAACTGGATGCGGTAGCCGCGGTTGACCTGCAGGCGACCCGCATCATCGACCCACGGGACCCGGAACAGGATCTGGCGCTCCGGCTCGACGAGCCGCTCGAGAATGCCACCGTCGACGAACTGCGGGTTGCGCTCGAGCACGGGGGCGATCGAGTGCAGCACCTCGTGCACGGCCTGCTGGAATTCGGGTTCGTGCGGGCTGCGGGCCAGCACGGTGTCGAAGACGGGCTGCACGGATTCGGCGAGCGGGTGGAAGTCAGCGGAGGACGAAGAGGTCACGCGAGAGCTTTCTGACGGGGATGGGAAGAGAGCGATCGTGTCGCGTGAGGGCTCGCCGGATCGGGCGGAGTTTTCACTCTATCGGGCACCGGCACGTGAGAACTCTCACATGCCGGTACACCGCGCTCGTCGGCGACGAGAGGTCACCCAGTGTTCTGCAGGCCGGCGGCGACGCCGCTCACCGAGAGCAGCAGGAGGCGTCGCTGTTCGTCATCCGAACCGGATCCGGTGGCCTCTGCGGGGTCTCGCAGAGCGCGGAGTGCACGGAGCTGCAGAAGCGAGAGTGCGTCGACGTACGGCGTGCGCAGCTGCACCGCACGCTGCAGGATCGGCTTGTTCTCGAGCAGCCCGACACCGCCCGTGAGGCGGATCACCCATTCGCGCGTGAGCGACATCTCGTCGAGCACGAGCTGGGCGAGGTCGTCGCGATCGCCCAGTGCGAGGTACTCGCGGGCGATCCGCTCGTCGGTCTTGGCGAGGCTCATCGCGACGTTGTCGATCATGGTGCGAAGCAGCGGCCACTCGCGGTAGGCCTCGGTGAGCCGCGCCTCGTCGCCGACCGCAGCGAGTGCCGTGCCGAGTCCGAACCAACCGGCGAGGTTGATGCGGGCCTGGGTCCACGCGAAGACCCACGGGATAGCGCGCAGGTCCTCGAGCGACTCGACCGACAGGCCTCGTCGTGCGGGACGTGACCCGAGCGCGAGCAGACCGATCTCCTCCATCGGCGTGACCGTGGCGAACCAGGGGGCGAAGCCCTCGGCCTTCACGAGCGAGAAGAAGCGGTCTCGCGAGGAGCGGTCCATGACGGCGGCGATGTCGGTGAAGCGCGCTGCCGCGTCGCTCGTGCGCTGCTCGACGGTCGGTGACGACGCGAGCAGGGTCGCCGCAGCGACCTGGTCGATGTGGCGCATCGCGATCGCCGGCTCGCCGTAGCGGGCGAAGATGACCTCGCCCTGCTCGGTGAGCTTGAAGCGGCCGTCGACCGAGTGCGGCGGCTGCGCGAGGATCGCCGAGTTCGCCGGTCCGCCACCGCGACCGAGTGCGCCGCCGCGGCCGTGGAAGAGCGTGAGTTCGAGGCCCTGATCCTTCGCCCACTGGGCGATCTTCTCCTGGGCCTCGTAGAGCGCGAGGTTCGCTGCGACCGGGCCGACGTCCTTTGAAGAGTCGGAGTAGCCGAGCATGACTTCGAGCTTGTTGCCCGTCGCGGCCAGACGTTCCTGGAACTCCGGGAACGTCACGGCCTCGGCGAGGATCTCGGGTGCCGCCTGAAGATCGGCGAAGGTCTCGAACAGCGGCACGACGTCGAGCACGGGCGCATCATCGCCGAGTGCGTGCTTCGCGAGCCGGTGCACGTTCGCGAGATCGGATGCCGCCTGCGTGAACGACACGACGTAGCGGCCGGCGGCGCGGAGGCCGCGATCGCGCTGGATCTCGGCGATCGCGCGGAAGACCTCGAGCACCTCTTCGGTCTGGGCGCTGATCGCCTCGCCGGTCTCGAGTTCGGCGAGAGCCGTGGCGTGCACCTGTGAGTGCTGGCGGACTTCGAGCTCGGTCAGGTGGAACCCGTAGGTCTCGACCTGCCAGATCAGGTGCTGCACGCCGCCGAACGCGTGGCGACGGGCGCCCGCGTCCCGGAGGGAGGCCTGCACCGCGAGCAGATCTGCGAGCAGTTCCGCAGGGCCCGAGTAACGCTGCTCCTCGCCACGACGCGTCGCACCCACTCGGTGGGCCAGCGCGAGCAGCACCCGACGGTACGGCTCACCCGGCGACCGTGCACCGAGTTCTTCGGCGAGACGCGGCTCGGCCGCCGTGAAGCGGTCCCAGAGCGCGGTGACGTCGGCGCTCGGGGGAGTGTCTTCGGCATCGAGGGTGAGAGTGCGTCCGATGCGCTGGAGCGCCCGCTCGAGGCCGCGAAGGACGTGATCCGCGGCGATCTGCGAGGCCTCGCGCGTCACCGACGCGGTAACGAACGGGTTGCCGTCGCGGTCGCCGCCGACCCACGATCCCACGCGCACGAACGCCGGGACGACGGGCTCGCTCGCACCGGAATCCTCTCCGCGCAGCGCGTCGTCGATGCGTCGATACACGTGCGGGACGGTCGTGAAGAGCGTCTCGTCGAAGACGCTCATGACCTGGCGCACCTCGTCGGTGGGCGACGGCTTCTGCGCGCGCAGCGGCGCGGTGCGCCAGAGGGTGTCGATCTCTTCAAGCATCCGGCGTCTGGCGCGGTGCTCCTCGGCTCCGTCGTCGCTCGCCGCGTCGTGCTGAGTCAGCAGTTCCGACAGCCTGCGGATGCTGGACGACACGGCACGGCGACGAGCCTCGGTGGGATGCGCGGTGAACACGGGGTGGAACCGCAGGCCCTCGAGGCGACGACGAGCCTCGTCATCGCCGACCTCGGTCTTCAGCCGGGCGTACGCCGTGGCGACCGTGTCTGCGGCATCCTCGCGACCCGGCTGGCCTGCGCGCTCGCGGAGGACGCGCACGCGCTGGTGCTCTTCGGCGAGGTTCACGAGGTGGAAGTAGCAGGTGAAGGCGCGGGCGACCTCGTCGGCCCTGGCGATGCTGAAGGACTCGGCGATCGCCGCGGCGCGCTGGAAGGCGTCGGACGTCTCTTCGTCGTAGGCCTGGATGGTGGCGAGGCGCAGGCGCTCGACGTCCTCGTACAGGTCGTCGCTGCCTGACTCCTTCAGCACCTGGCCGAGAAGGGCGCCGAGCATTCTGACGTCGGAGCGCATCGCGTCCGGAATGCCGCGGCCCGCCTCGAAGCGGCCGATGATCCGGATGGCGGAGGTGTCGGTGGGCTCGGGGAAGGCGTGTTCGGGGGTCACCGTTCGAGAGTATCCCGGGTCGGGGTGGTGCTCTGCACGCATGACGATCTGAGGCGCACGGGCGTGCGGAGACCTAGCATGGAGTCGATGCGAATCTCCGCGAACCCCCTCCGAGGGCAGCAGTTCCCCGCTGTCCTCCTCCTCGTCGCCGCAGGTCTCGGCCTGCTGCTGGCGAATCTCCCGACCCACGATGTGATCGCCGCCGTGCTCGACTTCCACATCGCGGTGCCGGGCACGTCCCTCGATCTGTCGATCGAGCACTGGGTCTCCGACGGCCTGCTCGCGGTGTTCTTCCTCGTCGTGGCGATCGAGCTCCGGCACGAACTCACACATGGCGAGCTCGACTCTCCGCGCAAGGCGATGCAGCCAGCGATCGCGGCCGCGGGCGGTGTGCTCACTCCCATCGCGGTCTACCTGCTGATCGCGGGCGACTCGTCGACCGCGACGGGCTGGCCGATACCGACCGCGACCGACATCGCTTTCGCGCTCGGAGTGCTCGCGGTCTTCGGCCGCGGACTGCCGTCGACGGTGCGCGTCTTTCTTCTGGCGCTCGCGATCCTCGACGACATCATCGGCATCGTCTTCATCGCGGTGCTGTTCGCACACGACGTGCAGTGGCTGATGCTGGGGCTCGCGGTGGTCTCGGTCGCCGTGTTCTGGCTTCTCAGCAGGCTGCTGCATGAGACGGGGCATCCTGCGGTCGCCGTCGCGATGATCGTGGTGGGGATCGTCGCATGGGGCCTCGTGGCTGCCTCCGGCATCCATGCGACGATCGCCGGAGTGCTGCTGGGTCTCGTGATGTCGCCGGTGCCCGCAGGTCGCACCAGGCATGCACTCGAGCCGACCGTCAACGGGGCGATCCTGCCGGTCTTCGCCTTCGTCGCCGCGTTCGTGGTGATTCCCGATCTGGCGCCGTCCGAGCTCTCGCCCGCGTTCTGGGGCATCGTGGTCGCGCTGCCGGTCGGCAAGATCATCGGCATCTCGCTGTTCGGCTGGATCGCGATGCGCATCCGACCCCGAGGCTCGGCTCCCGCCCTGCCGTTCGCAGACATCGTCGCTGCGGGAGCGCTCGGCGGGATCGGCTTCACGGTCTCTCTGCTGCTGGCGAACCTCGCCTTCGCGACCGACGGGAACGTTCGCGACCAGGCGATCCTCGGCGTGCTCGTGGGATCGCTCATCGCTCTCGTACTGTCCGGTGTGATCGTGTCGCTCCGAGCCCGCTCCTATCGCCGTCAGCAGATCGCGACGTCATGACCGCGGGGGAGCGGGAATCGACGGGCGAGGAGCCGCACCACGACGCGCTGCGCGCGGCAGCGGAGACCATGCGCGAGGTGCGCGAGCGATGCGTCTGGTCGCAGCAGATCACCCACCGTGACCTCGTGCCGTATCTGATCGAGGAATCCCACGAGGTGATCGAGGCGATCGAGGGCGGCACGCGCGCCGATCTCCGCGAGGAACTGGGCGATCTGCTGTGGCAGGTGCTGTTCCACTCGGCGATCGCCGCTCAGGATCCCGAGGATCCCTTCGACATCGACGACGTCGCCGCGACGCTCACCGAGAAGATGGTGCGGCGGCACCCGCACGTGTTTGCCGGCGAGACCGCGACGACACCCGAAGAGGTGCTGGTGCACTGGAATGCGGCCAAGGCGGCGGAGAAGCGCACGAGGCGCAGCGTGCTCGACGGTGTTCCGCGGGGGATGCCGGCGCTCGCTCTGGCGCAGAAGATCGTCGGACGCGCCGCAGGAGTCGGCGTCACCACCGCGAGCGCCGCCGGTGAAGCCGCGGCCGTTCCGTCGAACGAGGCGGAACTCGGCGACGCTCTGCTCGAGCTCGTCGCTGTCGCGCGAGCCGAAGGATGGGACGCGGAGCGCGCGCTGCGCGAACGGCTTCGCGCGCTCGAAGCCGAGGTGCGCGAGGCCGAGTCCGGCGCCTGAGGCCACAGGCCACCCCGCCGACCTGGAAGGATGGAGGGCGTGGCTACTGTGAACCCGCCGCGCGGCATGCGCGACATCCTCCCCGCCGACAAGGCCCGCCGTGAGCGCGTCCTCTCCGTCATCCGTGACCGGTACCGGTCGCACGGATTCGACGAGATCGAGACGCCCGCGCTCGAGGAGTACTCGCGGCTGCATGCCGGCATCGGCGGCGACAACGAGAAACTCGCCTACAACGTGCTGCGCCGCGGTCTCGATGCCGAGACGATCCGGGAAGCGGCTGATGACCAGGGTGCACTCGCCGACCTCGGCCTCCGCTACGACCTCACCGTGCCGCTCGCGCGCTTCTACGCGAGCAACCGCGGTCAGCTGCCCGGTGTCTTCCGTGCCATCCAGATCGGCCCGGTGTGGCGTGCGGAGCGCCCGCAGAAGGGGCGCTACCGCCAGTTCGTGCAGTGCGACATCGACATCATCGGCGATGATTCCGCGCGCGCCGAGGCCGAGCTCATGGTCGCCTCGCTCGACGCCGTCGACGCGCTGGGGCTCGAGGGCGCGACGGTGCGCATCAACGATCGACGCGCGCTCGACTGGATGCTCGACAGCTTCGGCTTCACCGCCGACGAGCGTCCCGGCGTGCTGATCACGATCGACAAGCTCGACAAGATCGGCCCGGAGGGGGTCGCGACGGAACTGCGCGAGCGTGGTGCCGCGGCATCCGCCGTCGATGCTTTCGAGGAATTCCTGCGCCGCCCGCAGACCATGGAGTACAACCCGTTCGGCGAGCGCCAGATCCGCAAGGCGCTGCCCGAGAACGCACCGGACGAGATCGTCGGGCACCTGGTCGGCATCGGCGAGGCCGTCGCCGCCGGTCGCCCTTCGGCGGGCTCAGGGACCCAGAGCGCGGAGATCCCGTTGGTCTTCGATCCTTTCCTCGTGCGCGGCATGGGCTACTACACCGGCACGATCTTCGAGCTCGCGCACCCCTCTGTGTCGTACTCGCTGGGCGGCGGAGGCCGTTACGACGGCATGATCGGGCGCTTCCTCGGCCAGCAGGTCGCTGCGGTCGGGTTCTCGCTCGGCTTCGAGCGGCTGGTCGATCTCGTCACGTCCGGGGCGGATGCGGCTGAGCGTGCCGTCGTGCTGATCCACGACGCCGACGTGCCGGTCGTCGAGCTCGTGACCCACAAAGCCGCGCTCGTGGCGACAGGTGCCAGAGTGCGGCTGGAGCGACGTACGAAGAACATGAAGGCTCTTCTCGAGCGCTCGGCAGGCGATGGCTACACGGAGTTCGCGAGCGTCTCGGCAGGAGCCGCGGAACTGGAACTCAAACCCCTGTCCTGAGGTTCGGGAAGCCCCGGATGCCGTTCACGCGGCGTTCACGCCGGTCGGGTCGAATCGGGGTATGAGACGACAGCATCTCGTCGCCGTCGCCGGGATCGGCGTCACGGTGGTGGGGGTGGCCATCGGCATCCGATTCGTGCTCGCCCATCAGGCGGCCATCGCGCGCCGCCGCATCGGCAAGCCGCTCGGTGAGCGGTCGATCGACGCCGACCGCGTCTGGCGTCCGTCGCTCGGTGGCGAGCCGATCGAACTGCTGGTGATCGGCGACTCGCTCGCGGCGGGTCTCGGCGCCGAGCGACGCAAGCAGACGCTCGGTGGTCGCCTCGCCAAAGGCATGGCCCGGCGGATGGGATGGCCCGTGCACCTGCGCACGGCCGCGGTCGTCGGCTCGGAGTCACCCGACCTGGCCGCCCAGCTCGCCGCACTGCCCGATGGCTACTCGCCCCACGTCGCAGTGATCGTCGTCGGTGGCAACGACGTGACGCACCGTATCCCGGTCGCCGTCTCGACCCAGCACCTGCGCGACGCGATCCTGCGCCTGCGTCGTCGCGGCATCGAGGTCGTCGTCGGGACCTGCCCTGATCTCGGTGCGCTGCGCCCCGTGCCTCAGCCGCTGCGCCGTCTGGTCTCCAGCATGTCGCGCAGGCTCGCGGAGGCGCAGACAGAGACCGCGCTCGCCGCGGGGGCGCGCCCTGTCGATCTCCGTCGCGCCGTCGGCCCGATGTTCTTCGACGATCCGGATGCGATGTTCAGCATGGACCGCTTCCACCCGAGCCCCCTGGGGTACCGGCGCACGGCAGAGGCATTGCTTCCTGCCGTGTGCCTGGCGGCGGAGGCGGCGCTCAGCTCGCGTCGTCAGGTGCCGCGCTGAACGCCGCCGCCCACTCGGCCACTCGTCGCGCGCTCTCGTCGTCCGACATCGCGCACGCCCCTGATCAGCTCGTCAGCCGCAGACGGATCGCCCGGTAGAGCACTCCGATCAGCACCACAGCCGTTCCGATGATCGACGCCAGCACGGGCAGCGTGTTCACCAGCAGCAGGCAGCCGAGCGCCCCGACGACCTGCAGCGCCCGGGGGTAGCGACGCGCGGATGCCCGCTGACGGAATGCCGCGGCGTTCGCGATCAGGTAGTACAGCAGGACTCCGAAGGACGAGAACCCGATCGCGTCGCGAAGATCGGCGACGAGCACGATCGCGACCACGATGACGGCGATCAGGATCTCGGCTCGTCGGGGCACCTGCCGCCGATCGTCGACCTTCGCGAGGAACGACGGCAGATCCCTCTCCCGTGCCATCGCGAGCGTCGTGCGGCCGATCCCGGTGAGCAGTGCGAGCAGTGCTCCCATCGAGGCGGCGGCGGCCGTGATCCGGACGATCGGCGTGAGCGCGGCCCACCCGGTCGAGGAAAGGGCATCGGCCAGCGGCGCCGAGCTCGTCGCCGCGTCGCCGCCGAGGGTGACGACGACCGTGATCGCGACCAGCAGGTACACGACCACGGCTCCGCACAGCGCGAGGGCGATCGCACGGGGGATCGTCCGCGCGGGGTCGACGACCTCTTCACCCATGGTGGCGATCCGTGCGTATCCCGCGAAGGCGAAGAAGAGCAGTCCGGCGCCCTGCAGCACCCCGTAGGCCGTGGCGTCGGGGAGGGGAGAGGGGGTCGCCACGGATGCCGAGCCGAGTCCGATCGCGACCACGACGGCCAGCCCGAGAAGCGAGCAGACCACGAGGATCCGAGTCGCGAGAGCCGTCCGTGTGACGCCGAGGCAGTTGACCGTCGCGAGCGCGATCACCGCCACGATCGCGACGGGCGTCTGCCAGCCGTCGGGGGCGGCATATGCGGCGAAGGTCATGGCCATCGCCGCGCAGCTCGCGATCTTCCCGATCACGAAGCTCCAGCCGGCGACGAACCCCCACCACGGTCCGATCTCCGCACGGGCGTAGGCGTAGGTGCCGCCGGCGACCGGATGCGCCGCGGCGAGCTGAGCCGACGCGGTGGCGTTGCAGTAGGCCACGACCGCAGCGATCGCGAGCGCTGACAGGAGGCCACTGCCGGCGACGCCGACCGCCGGCGCCCAGACCGAGAAGACGCCGGCACCGATCATCGAACCGAGTCCGAGCGCTGTGGCGTCCCCGAGCGTCAGGCGGCGGGCGAGGGGCATCCCGTCATCGTCGCACGTCGGGGTGAACGGCCGGTGCCGTCATTGTGGATCAGCCTCGCGACGCCGTGACCCGCTTCTTCTCGCGGATGTAGACCTCGCGGCGCACCCTGGCGACCACATCGCCGTCGCGGTCGGTGATCACGGTCTCGAACCATTCGAGCACCTTCGCTCCGCCGTGGGCGCGCTCGCGGATCTCCGCGGCGCGCTCCCTGCTGACCTCGAACTCGGCGGTCAGTACGCCGCGGCCCGGCTTGACGAACTCGATCTCGCCGCGCGTGTCCCACACCACGTAGTCGCGTCCGAGTTGGTGCATGACGAGCATGAAGAAGTAGGGATCGGTCATCGCCGACATCGATCCGCCGAACGCCGTCTTGACGTAGTTGCGGGTGAAGACGTTCACGTGCAGCTCGACGGTCGCGTGGGTCCAGTCCTCGCTGAAGCGGCGGATGCGGATCCCGCTGAACAGGTTGGGGATCCACAGGCTCATTCCGGTGGCGAGGCGTCGGGGAGTGATGCGCATGAGGTCAGTGTGGACGACGCGGTCAGCGACGCGAAGCTTGCTGGAGGGTTCCGACAGTTGTTATAGTTCTCCTATAACTAATAGAAATTGGGGAATCGATGCTGATTCGAATCGATGCCGACAGCGCTCGGCCGCTCTTCGATCAGGTCGCGGCGTCCGTCCGTGCCGACGTCCTGACCGGGCGGCTCGGTCCCGGCGATCGGCTGCCGGCCGCACGCGAGCTGGCAGACGCCCTCGACATCAATCTGCACACGGTGCTCCGCGCCTATCAGCAGCTCCGAGACGAGGGGTTGATCGACCTTCGCCGCGGCAGGGGAGCAGTGGTCGCAGCATCCGCCGCTCCTCTGGCCGAGCTCTCGCAGGACATCACCGCGCTCGTCGCCCGCGCCGCCTCCCTCGGCGTCTCTTCCTCGACTCTGGCCGCCCTCATCAAGGAGACCGACGCATGACCCCCGAGATCCGCAGAGCCCGCACCGCCTTCTGGTGGGTGGGGGTGATCCTCCCGCTGGTCCTCATCGCGCTCTCGAGCATCGTCGTGGTCGCATGGCTCCCCGACGTGCCTGACCCGGCCGCGATCCACTGGGGTCTCGACGGAGCCGACGGCTTCGGCCCTCGGTGGATGCCCCTCGCCCTCCTGATCGGTGTCGGCGGCGGTACCGTGCTTCTGTTCGCCTTCATCGCGCTGTTCTCCCACCGGCTCCCTCAGCGGGGCGCCGCAGCACCGATCCCGCAGCCGCAGTGGTCCACCACGGCACGACTGCTCGGCGCCGTGAACCTCGGCACTGCAGGCATGATGTCTCTGCTCGCCATCGCCTCGACGGCCGCTCAGCGGGGGCTCGCGGACGCGGCGGATGCCGCCGACATCACCCCGTGGGTGCCCGTCTTCCTCGTCGTCATGGCGGGACTCGGTGCCGCGGGATGGTTCCTGCAGCCGTCGGTGCCCATCTCGCCCGAGTCGACGGGCGCGACCGCCACCCCGCTTCCGCTGGCCGATCACGAGCGCGCGGTGTGGATCAAGACCGTGACGATCGCCCGGAGCGGTCAGGTGGTGCTGGGGATCGGCGTCTTCGTCACGATCGCCATGAGCGTGCTGCTTCTGGCCCGGGGCGTCGCCGGTGGATGGATCGTGGCGGGCGTCTCACTGATTCTCGTCATCCTCGTGGCGACCGGGCTGTCCTTTCGCGTCCGTGCGAGCGACGCCGGCCTTCGGGTGCGCTCCGTGGCCGGGTGGCCCCGACTCGAGATCGCCGCCGACGAGATCGCCAGCGCTCGCGCGGTCCAGGTCAACCCTTTCGCCGAGTTCGGCGGGTGGGGCTACCGCTTCGGTGTGGACGGTCGTCGCGGGATCGTGCTCCGCAAGGGGGATGCGGTCGAGGTGACCCGCACGAACGGGCGGGTGTTCGTGGTCACAGTCGACGACGCGGCCACCGCCGCATCCGTCCTGGCCGCCGCCACGCAGCGCTGACAGCGCACCCGCACCGCCAGAACTCGCACGTAGACACACAGATCGATCAAGGAGAGCACCATGACCCGCATCCGCGTCGTCGCCATCATCGCCTTCACCGTGCTCGCATGCGGACTCGCCTGGCTCGTGGCACTGCCGCTGTGGCTGGGCGACGGGCTCGCAGAGCCGATCGCGGGGCTGCTGCTGCCGGTGATGATGTTCACGCCCGCCGTCGCGGCCGTCGTCGTGACTCTCGTCCTGCGGGTTCCCGCGGCAGGCCATCGGGTGCGCTTCCTCGGGCTGTGGCCGCTGCGCCCGGCCAAGCGAGTCATCTGGCTCATGGTCGCAGGATGGCTCGCACCGCCGCTCCTCGTGGGCCTCAGCATCCTGGTCGCGGCGGCGCTGGGGTTCATCCAGCTCGATCCGACGTTCGCGGGATTCGCTGCCGAACTCGCGAAGATGCTCCCGGAGGGCACACCGATGCCTCCGGTCGAGCTGTTGGTGATCTCGCAGATCGCGATGATCCCGCTGGGTGCACTCCTCAACTGCGTCGTGGCCTTCGGCGAGGAACTGGGCTGGCGCGGATGGCTCGTGCCCGCGCTGCGACCGCTCGGCACCTGGCCGACCCTGCTCATCAGCGGAGCGATCTGGGGTCTGTGGCACAGCCCGGTGATCCTGCTGGGCTACAACTTCGGCCGCACCGACATCACCGGCGTTCTCTTCATGATCGGCGGATGCATCGCCTGGGGCATCCTGCTCGGCTGGCTGCGCCTGCGCTCCGCCTCGGTCTGGCCGGCGGTCCTCGCACACGGCTCGCTGAACGCTGCAGCCGGACTCGTGATCCTCTTCGCCGCATCGCAGCCCGATCTCGCGCTCGCCGGCCCGCTGGGGGTCGCCGCGTGGATCGTGGCCGCCGTCGTCATCGCGATCCTCGCAGTCACAGGGCAGTTCCGACAGCAGCCCGAGCTCGCCGACGCACCCGGGCGGCTGTTGTCCGCCCCTCGCGGGGGAGAGCGCCCGTCGGCCCCTTGACGACCCACGGGCCTCGCGGTTTGCTGAGGTCATGAATTCCACCCCCGACGCCTGGTCGAATGCCGATGCCTACCTCGCAGACCTGCTGGTCGGCCACGATCCAGGGCTCGAGGCTGCTCTGACCGCTCAGCGCGATGCCGGCCTGCCCGAGATCGAGGTCGCACCGGTCGGCGGCAAGTTCCTCCACCTCCTCGCTCGCATCAGCGGCGCTCGCCGCGTTCTGGAGATCGGGACGCTGGGTGGATACTCGACCATCTGGCTGGCCCGCGCCGTCGGTCCTGACGGCCGCGTCGTCACGGTCGAGGCGGAGGCCGACAACGCAGCCGTGGCGAGGGCGAGCATCGACGCGGCAGGTGTCGGCGACCGTGTGGACGTCCGCATCGGCCGCGGCGCCGATGTGCTCCCGTCCCTCGTCGGCGGGTTCGACCTGGTCTTCATCGACGCCGACAAGGAGTCGAACACGATCTACCTCGACTGGGCCGCGAAGCTCGGGCATCCCGGCACCGTGATCGTCCTCGACAACATCGGGCGTGACGGCGAGATCGTCCGCGAGGACTCCACCGACACGAAAGTGATCGGCACCAGGGACGCGCTGCGGATGCTGGGGGAGGACCCCCGCTTCGACGCCACAGCACTGCAGACGGTGGGCGTCAAGGGCTGGGACGGCGTCGCGCTCGCAGTCGTGGTGTGAACACTCGGGGGCGACCCCGGGGCTCGCGCTCGGGCGGGCTAGACTGGGGCGCGGATCGACGACGCTCCACACACCTTTTCTCTGAGCAAGGAGCACATCAGTGGCACTGATCGAGGCTGTAGGCGCACGCGAGATTCTCGACTCGCGCGGAAACCCGACCGTCGAGGTGGAGGTGCTCCTCGACGACGGCGTCGTCCAGCGGGCCGCCGTCCCGTCCGGTGCATCCACCGGCGCATTCGAGGCGTACGAGCTCCGCGACGGCGACAAGAGCCGTTACGGCGGAAAGGGCGTCCTCAAGGCAGTCGACGCCATCATCGACGAACTCGGCCCGGCTCTCGAAGGCGTCGAGGCCAGTGAGCAGCGCATCGTCGACGAGATCCTGATCGAGACCGACGGCACCGAGAACAAGCAGCGCACCGGCGCGAACGCCATCCTGGGCGTCAGCCTGGCTGTCGCCAAGGCCGCGGCCGACTCGGCCGACCTGCCTCTCTTCCGCTACCTGGGCGGCCCCAACGCGCATGTGCTGCCCGTGCCGCTCTTCAACGTCATCAACGGCGGCGAGCACGCCGACAACGGCATCGACATGCAGGAGTTCTTCCTCGCACCGATCGGCGCCGAGACCTACTCCGAGGCGCTCCGCTGGGGCGTCGAGACCTACCACGTGCTGCGCGGCGAGCTGAAGGCAGCCGGTTACGCGACCGGTCTCGGCGACGAGGGCGGCTTCGCCCCCGACCTGCCCAGCAACCGCGAGGGCCTCGACTTCCTCGTCAAGGCGATCGAGAAGGCCGGCTTCACCCCGGGCACCGACATCGCGCTCGGCCTCGACGTCGCCGCCACCGAGTTCTTCAAGGACGGCGTCTACCGCCTCGACAACAAGGACTGGACCGGCCCCGAGCTGATCGAGTACTACGAGGGTCTCGTCAAGGACTTCCCGATCGTCACGATCGAGGACGCACTCGCCGAGGACGACTGGGACAACTGGAAGCTCCTCACGGACGCTCTCGGCTCGAAGGTCCAGCTCGTCGGAGACGACCTGTTCGTCACCAACCCGACGCGCCTCGCCGACGGCATCAAGCGCGGCGTGGCCAACTCGCTGCTCGTCAAGGTGAACCAGATCGGAACGCTCACCGAGACGTTCGACGCGGTCAGCCTCGCGCAGCGCTCGGGCTACACGGCCATGCTGTCGCACCGTTCGGGTGAGACCGAGGACACCACGATCGCCGACCTCGTCGTCGCGACGAACGCGGGTCAGATCAAGGCGGGTGCGCCTGCTCGCAGCGAGCGCGTCGCGAAGTACAATCAGCTTCTGCGCATCGAGGAAGAGCTGGGCGACGCCGCGGTGTTCGCGGGCCGTTCCGCGTTCCCGCGCTACCAGGGCTGACTTCAGCCGACGATTCATCCGGCTCTCTGAGCCGAACCCGGAGGAGGAGCCGTGGCACGACGACCGGCTCCTCCTTCGGCGTCTCCGGGCGCCGTCCGGTCGGGACGCGCTGCACCGACAGGGGGCTCGCGGTCTTCCCGCTCCGGCAGCCCCGCCGACCGCAGGGTCGACGTGCGCGAGTGGGCATCCGGCATCCGTCTGTCCGCGTTCTCCGTCATCATGCTGTCACTCGTGGTGCTGGGAGCGTGGGTGCTGGTTCCGACGCTCGGCACGTTCATCGACCAGCGTCAGAAGATCACCGCGCTCGAGCATTCCATCCAGGTCTCGGAAGATGAGATCACGGCCCTCGAGAACGAGCGCGATCGATGGAGCGACCCGGCCTACATCACGACCCAGGCCAGGGAACGCCTCTACTACGTCAAGCCGGGTGAGGTGGTCTATCTCATCGACAACGATGTGGATCCCGCCGCCCTCCCGCAGGAGCAGACTCCCGTCAGCGACACGCTCGAAGAGACACCGTCGGACTGGATGCCGCAGCTGCTGCGCACTCTGACCGCAGCAGGTCTCAGCGACACCGCTGCCGTCCCCGAGTGAACGACGACCGCGCTCGGCTCGCATCGAGCATCCTCCCGGACGTCTCCCGTACGCTGGACGAGTGACCACCCCGCCTTTCCTCGCCCCCACGACCGCCGAGCTCGCCGTGGTGTCGGCCCAGTTGGGCAGGCCCGCGCGAGGCGTCGTCGGAATCGCCGCACGGTGCGTCTGCGGCAACCCGACGGTCGTCGCGACGACTCCTCGACTCCCCGACGGCACGCCGTTCCCCACGTTCTACTACCTGACGCACCCGGCGGCGACCGCTGCGATGTCGACGCTCGAGGCCACGCAGGTGATGCCCGAGCTCGCCGCTCTGCTCGCCGACGACTCCGAGGTCGCCGCAGCCTATCTCGCGGCACACGAGGCATACCTCGCAGATCGCGCGCAGTTCGGCGACGTCAGCGAGATCGACGGCATTTCTGCG
Source organism: Microbacterium sp. AC145 (assembly GCF_979258505.1). Classification (NCBI taxonomy): domain Bacteria; kingdom Bacillati; phylum Actinomycetota; class Actinomycetes; order Micrococcales; family Microbacteriaceae; genus Microbacterium; species Microbacterium sp. AC145. The sequence continues at coordinate 2,023,823 of NZ_OZ409859.1, read as the reverse complement.
GGCGGCATGCCGACGCGGGTCAAGTGCCTGCACGCATTGGCCGGACACGCCCTCGCCGCAGGCGCGGGCGTGAACCCGATCGGCGACGAGGCGCTCGCGCGGTCCTCCTGGTCTCCTGAGCGCTGCCGGTGCGAGGAGCCGGGTGCCGCTGTTCGTGAGGGCGAGGGCTCGTCGGCATGAGGTCGCGGCGGATGCTCCGTGGCGCCGTCGCGATCGCGGCGGTCGTGGCATCCGTGCTGCTCCTCGGCTCGACGGCCGCTCCCACTCCCACGCCGACCCCGCCGGTCCCCGACGACCCGTCCGATCCGGTGCGGGCATCGGAGTACTGGCTCGACGGCGCGGGAATCCGCGATGCATGGCAGACCACGCGAGGGAAGGGCGTGACGATCGCCGTGATCGACACCGGGATCGCCAGTGTGCCCGGGGTCTTCGATCAGGCGGTGATCGGCGGTACCGACGTCTCCGGCACCGGCTCGCCGGATGGGCGGACGCCCCTCGGTGCGATCGACGGCAACCATGGCTCGTGGGTCGCGTCGCTGGCGGCGGGTCGCGGCGCGGCGGATGGCACGGGCATGATCGGCGTGGCTCCCGAAGCGAACCTGCTGTCGATCTCGGTGGGTTTCGGTGCGGCGGCGCGAGTGCCGTTCACCGAGCAGGTCGCGAAAGGCATGCGCTGGGCGGTCGACAACGGCGCCGACATCATCAACCTCTCCTTCACGACCAACACGCTCGACTGGGACAAGAGCTGGGACGACGCGTTCCTCTACGCGTTCGAGCACGACGTCGTGGTCGTGGTGGCTGCAGGCAACCGGGGGAGCGGAACCAACATCATCGGCGCGCCCGCCACGATCCCCGGCGTTCTCACCGTCGGCGGCGTCGACCAGACCGGAACGGCGAGCCTCGAGGCGTCGACGCAGGGCATCACGATCGGCATCGCGGCGCCCAGCGAGGGGCTTCGCGGGGTCTCGGCCGACGGCGAGGTGGCGCGCTGGAACGGGACGAGTGGCGCGGCGCCGATCGTGGCCGGCATCGCAGCGCTCATCAGGTCGGCGCACCCCGACATCGACGCGGCGAATGTTATCAATCGCATCATCCGCACGGCCATCCCCGTCGAGGGGGTGACGCGCACACCCGACCCGCTCTACGGCTATGGGCTCATCGATGCCGAGGCGGCGGTCTCCGCAGACGTTCCGTCCGTCGACTCGAACCCCATGGGAGATCTCGCCGAATGGGTGCGACTCTTCCGGCGTGCGGAATCGGAGCCCCAGCCCGTGCCGACCGTCACTCCGGTGACGATACCGCCGCTGCCGGCCGCCGACGCGCCCACGGAAGCCGGTTCACCGCTGCTTCCCAGCGCTGATTCACTGCGCTACGGTACCCTGCCGCTCATCGCGCTCACAGTCCCTGGTATCCTGGTAGCGCTTGGCGTCACCGCAGCTGCCCGGCGCATCCGATCGGCGCGCGCTCGCACGCCACATTCCTGACTCTAGGAGTTGTCCCTCTGTGCCTCAGAACAGCACTGTGCCCAAGATTCTGATCGTCGGTGGAGGCTATGCAGGCTTCTACACGGCGTGGAAGCTGGAGAAGCACCTTCGCAAGGGTGAAGCCGACGTCACCATGGTCGACCCGCTGCCCTACATGACCTACCAGCCCTTCCTTCCGGAGGTCGCCGCCGGCTCGATCGAGGCACGCCACTCGGTGGTCGCCCACCGACGTCACCTCAAGCGCACGAACGTGCTCACCGCGAAGATCACGGGCATCAACCACGCGGAGAAGGTCGCGACGATCACCCCGCCAGTGGGCGAGCCGTACGAGTTCGCGTATGACCAGATCGTCGTCACCGCAGGTGCCGTCTCGCGTACCTTCCCGATCCCGGGCATCGCCGACAACGCGATCGGTCTCAAGACCATCGAAGAGGCGGTGGCGATCCGTGACCGCCTGATGTCGAACTTCGACAAGGCCGCGTCGCTGCCCGCCGGTCCCGAGCGTGATCGCCTGCTGTCCGTCGTCGTCGTCGGTGGTGGATTCGCCGGCATCGAGGTGTTCGCCGAGCTGCGCTCGCTCGCCTCGTCGCTCGTGGCGAAGTACCCGCAGATCAGCTTCGAGGACACCCACTTCCACCTCATCGAGGCCATGGGGCGCATCATGCCCGAGGTCTCGCTGCCGACGAGCGAATGGGTGCTCAAGGACCTCGCCAAGCGCGGTGCCAACGTGCACCTCGACACGCAGCTCACGAGTGCCGTCGACGGCAACGTCGAGCTCTCCACCGGCGAGGTCATCCCGACCGACCTCATCGTCTGGACCGCAGGCGTCATGGCGAACCCGACCGTGGTGCGCGGCGGCGACCTTCCGATCGAGGAGCGCGGCCGCATCCAGACCCGTGCAGACCTCCGTGTCGGCACGCCCGAGGCGTTCGTCGAGGGTGCCTGGGCTGCCGGTGACGTCTCGGCGGTCCCGGATCTCTCGGGTGGTGGCGTCGGCGGTTTCTGCGTGCCGAACGCCCAGCACGCGGTGCGTCAGGCGAAGCTGCTCGCGAAGAACCTCACCGCCGTGCTGCGCGGCGAGGCTCCGAAGGAGTACTTCCACAAGAACCTCGGAGCCGTCGCGGGCCTCGGTCTCTACAACGGTGTCTTCCAGTCCGGAAAGATCGCGCTCAAGGGCTTCGTCGCCTGGGTCGCGCACCGCGGATACCACGGCCTCGCCATGCCCACGTGGGAGCGCAAGTTCCGCGTGGTCTGGGGCTGGTGGAACAACCTGTGGCTCGGCCGCGACCTGGTGAACCTCGAGACGGTGCAGAACCCGCGCTACGTCTTCGAAGAGTTTGCCGCGCGTCCCCGTCCGGCCGCTCCCGCGACCACGGCCCCGGCCGCTCAGGCTGCCGCCTCCGACAAGGCCGCAGACGAGAAGCCTGCCGGACAGAAGACCGGAGTCAAGAAGTCGGCGGCGAAGAAGCCCGCTGCCGAAAAGGCTGCAGAGACGGCCGCAGCGAAGTAGACCGCGCTCGACGAACGCCCCGATTTCTCCGGAGTCGGGGCGTTCGTCGTCTCCGGCGACGGTTCCTCGCATCCGGCTCATAGGAGCGATCGGTACGATCGGTCGCGCAAGGGGAGTACTCCCGACTGCGGTGGCGTCGTCATTACGGACATGAAGTCGTGTCCCGGCCCACCGGCCCGTTTCGGGCGGAGGAGACCTGGCGTCCGTATCCACGGACAGTCGTCGATCCCCGCGCCCTCGAGGTGTGCTTCGGTGGCTGTTCACGCCACACGAAGGAACCACGACCATGGGAATGCTGGACCGTCTGCTCGGAATGGCCTCACAGGCTCTCGATCTCGATGGCAAGAAGGGCGACGCCCGCACGGCCGAACCTGCTCGCCCCGCACCCTCCGCCTCGGGAGGAACCAGAGACCCGTACAGCCCACCGCCCGCTGCCGCCCCGCGCGCTCAGCGTCCCGGTGCTCCCGCATCCTCGCCTCGAGGGACGGATGCCGATCGCGCGGCGATCGCCCGCTACGACTATCTGCTGCAGACCGCGGATCCGCACCGGGTCGAGGAGATCCATCGCGAAGCGTTCGCACGGCTGACCCCCGCGCAGCGCTCTCAGGTGCAGGAGCGCATGAACGCGGAGCTGCCGCCGCACGAGCGCCCGTCCTCGTCGTCCGCTTTCGATCTCGCACGCGCCGCGGGTCGCACCGAGGCCGCAGGTCCCGGACGTATGCGCGGTCTGCTCTCGCGGGTCCGCGGCGTCGGCGCGGCCGGCGTCGTGGGCGGCGCTGCTGTCGGCGTGCTCGGGGTCGTGGCGGTGGGCGCGGTGTCGAGTGCTGTCGCCGCGCCGCTGCTCGAGCAGGCCGCGGGGCTCGGTGTCGACTTCGATGCGCTGGCACAGGGTGTGGACCTCGAAGGGATCGTCGGCGGGCTCGGAGCCGAGGAGCTCGTGTCCGGCGCGGCCGAGGGAGTGTCGGGTGCCGCCGAGGGCGTGCTCGGATCGGCGGGAGAAGCCGTGTCCGGCTTCGGAGACACGGCCGGGGAGTGGGGGCAGAAGCTCGGCGATCTCGGGATTCCCGGGATCGGCGACCTCTTCGGACGCTGAGACTCCTCGTCGGAGGTGCCCCCGCTGGGACTCGAACCCAGACTGAAGCGATTTTAAGTCGCCTGCCTCTGCCATTGGGCTACGGGGGCGGAGGGCCTGAGCCCTGGCTCAGCGTACACGGGGAGGCGTGTCGGTGAAGAGTGCCGACATCCTGACGACGTCGTAGTGTGGGGGAGTGCTCGACCTCACCGCTGATCTGAGCCCTGAACGGGGACTCTCGTCCGTCGCCCCGGAGTGGCAGGACCCCTCCCGGTACTGGCCCCGTCTGTCCGCTGCGACCGGTCACCTTCCCGCGCCCGTGGCCGTCATCGATCGCGAGGCGCTTCGGCACAACGCGATGGACCTCCTGGTGCGGGCAGGAGGGTTGCCCATCCGCGTGGCGTCGAAGTCCGTCCGCGTCCGCGCCGTGCTGGACGCCGTGCTCTCGCTTCCCGGATATCGCGGCATCCTGGCTTTCACTCTCGCGGAAGCGCTCTGGCTCGCCGAGACGCACGACGACATCGTTATCGGCTATCCGACCGTCGACCGCGAGGGACTGGCCGAGCTGTTCGCCTCGGAGGATGCCGCACGACGAATCACGGTGATGGTCGACGATCCGGCGCACCTCGACATCATCGACAGCGTCGCCCCGGCCGGCCGTCGTCCCGAGATCAGGGTCGCGATCGATGCCGATGCGTCATGGCGGTCTGCGGCCCTCGGCCACATCGGCGTGCGGCGATCCGCACTGTTCGACGCGGGAGAGGTCGCCGCGTTCGCCCGTCAGATCGTCCGACGTCCTGGGTTCAGGCTGGTCGGGTTGCAGATGTACGAGGCGCAGATCGCCGGCCAGGGCGACGCGGCAGGTGCCGACGCCCCGCTGATCCGCTTCGTGCAGTCGCGTTCCCGCGCCGAACTCAGAGATCGACGGGCGGCGATCGTGGCCGCCCTCACCGACGTCGCACCGCTGGAGTTCTTGAACGGCGGAGGCACCGGTTCGCTGGAGTTCACGGGCAGCGACGAGTCCCTCACCGAGGCGAGTGCAGGCAGTGGTCTGCTCGGAGGACACCTGTTCGACGGTTATCGGTCATTCCGTCCCGCGCCGGCATCGGCATTCGCCTTCGATGTGGTCCGTCGCCCGACCGTCGACATCGCCACGGTGCTCGGTGGGGGATGGATCGCCTCGGGTCCTGCGCTGGCATCCCGGCAGCCGCTGCCGGTCTGGCCGCAGGGATTGCGGACCCTCGCTCGTGAAGCCGCCGGCGAGGTGCAGACGCCTCTGCAGGGGCAGGCCGCGACGGCACTCGGGATCGGCGACCGGGTCTGGTTCCGCCATTCGAAGAGCGGAGAACCGGCGGAGCGGATCGACCGGTATCAGCTGGTGTCCGGCGATGAGGTCATCGACGAGCTGCCGACCTACCGCGGCGAGGGAAAGGCGTTCCTGTGACGAGGATCGGCGGCACGTGGCAGAACTGGGGACGGACAGCGCAGGTCAAGCCGCTCCGGGTCGAGCGCCCGCGCAGCCCGGAAGGCGTGCAGCGGGCGGTCACGGCGGCTCTCGCACACGGCCTCAGCATCAAGGCAGTGGGCGCGGGGCACAGCTTCACGGGGATCGCCATCGCCCCGGGCGTGCTGCTCGAGCTCGACGACATGCAGGGTCTCGTCTCGGCCGATCCGGATCGGGGGCGGGTGACCCTGCTGGCTGGAACACGGCTCCACCGGATCCCCGCGCTTCTCGCGCCCTATGGCCTCGCGATGGAGAACCTCGGCGACATCGATCGGCAGTCGATCGCCGGAGCGATCTCGACGGGCACTCACGGCACCGGATCAGGATTCGGTGGACTCGCCACCCAGGTGGTGGGGGTGACGATGGTCACCGCCTCGGGGGAGTTCCTCCGCGTCGACCACGACAGCAGTCCGGAGCTCCTGCCGGCCGTGTCGCTGGGGCTCGGCGCGCTCGGCATCATCGTCGAGGTCACGCTTCAGTGCGTCCCGGCGTTCGTGCTCAGTGCGGTGGACGAGCCGGTGCCGATCGACGAGGTCCTGGCGAACCTCGATGATCGCGTCGCCGCATCCGATCACTTCGAGTTCTACTGGTTCCCGCACACCGAGGTCGCGCTGACGAAAAGACAGAGCCGGATGCCGGAGTCGACGCGCCGACAGCCGCTGCCCGTCATCGGCAGGTGGATCGACGAGACTCTCCTCTCGAACGGCGTCTACCGTGCGGTGTGCGCGGGCGCGCGACTCGTGCCCGCGGTCACTCCGCCGTTCAACAGGCTCGCGGTGAAGCTCACCGGCGACAGGCAGTACGTCGAGCGATCGCACCGTGTGCTGACTCAGAGCCGCACGGTCCGGTTCCGAGAGATGGAGTACGCGCTCCCCGCGCCGAACGTGGTGCCGGCCTTCCAAGCAGTGAGAGACCTCATCGAGCGGCGAGGATGGCGCATCGAGTTCCCGATCGAGGTCCGCTTCGCTGCGGAGGACGATCGCTGGCTCTCCACCGCGTATGGCAGGGCGACCGGCTACATCGCCGTCCATCGTTACTGGCGGGCGGACCCGACCGCATACTTCGAAGCCGTCGAGCAGATCATGCTCGAGCACGGAGGCAGGCCGCACTGGGGCAAGCTCCACACCCTCGATGCCGCGCAGCTGCGCGAGCGTTATCCGCGGTTCGACGACTTCACCGATCTGCGTGACAGGCTCGACCCCGAGCGGCGGTTCAGCAACCGGTACCTCGATCGCGTGCTCGGCGAGTGAGACCCCCGCTTCCGCATGCGGCCGCACCCAGTCGGCGTGCAGACTGCGCGGATAAGATGAGACAAACACGAGGAAGGGTGGGCCTCTGATGGAATGGCTCGTGCCGGTACTGATCGTCGTCGGCGTGATTCTGCTCGTCGGAATCTATCTGTGGGCGACGTACAACTCGCTGGTGCAGCTGAACGTCCGCGTCGACGAGGCGTGGAGCGGCATCACCGTGCAGCTCAAGCGCAGGGCAGACCTGATCCCCAACCTGATCGAGACGGTCAAGGGCTACGCATCGCACGAGAAGGCGGTGTTCGAGAACGTCACGCGCGCTCGAGCCGAGACGCTTTCGGCCGGCGGCCCGGGCGAGGCGGGGATCGCCGAGGGGCACCTTCAGCAGGCGCTTCGCAGTCTATTCGCGGTGGCCGAGGCCTATCCGCAGCTGCAGGCGAGTCAGAACTTCCTCCAGCTGCAGCAGTCGATCGTCGACACCGAGGACAAGATCCAGGCGGCCCGACGCTTCTACAACGGCGGCGTGCGTGAGCTCAACACGAAGATCAAGGTCTTCCCCAACAACCTGTTCGCGAAGGGTCTGGGGTTCACCGAGCGCGAGTTCTTCGAGGTCGCCGACAGCGGTGCGATCTCCGAACCGCCCCGCGTGCAGTTCTGACGTTCGAAGGCCCGATGCGCACAGGCGCATCGGGCCTTCTGCGTACCCGGGCGGGGGAGCGGGGTGAGGCCCGTCACCAGACGTCGAGATCGACGCGGTCTCCGTCGATCTCGACATCGCCGCGAACGCTCCACGATTCGGTGCGGTAGGTCTCGGTTCTCGCGGCGCCATCCTGCCCGGTGCCCGACACCGTCGCGACGAGAGCTCCGCCGTCGGCCACGAACCCATCGTCGGTCAACTCGAGCACGGGTAACCGATCGATACGGAAGCGCACGCTTTCGACCGCGACGAACTCCGTGCCCCAGGGGATCCTGATCCCGCACCCGTCGGGAACTGCACCCCCGGCGGCCTCCGTGTCTGTGCAGTCCTTGAGGTGTTCGTCGAGCTGCTGCTGCGCGAGCGCCCGAGGGTCGGCGGTGGGCTGGACGGTGGGTTCGACGGTGGCGGCGGGCGATGCCGGGGTCGGCGGGTCGATGGTCGATGCCTGCCACAGCCACACCGCCACCCCGGCGATGATGAGGGCAGCGACGCCTAGCCCGATCGTCCACGCGAGGCGACGACGTGTCACGACCTGATCTCCCTGGCGTGCACGTGTCGGCGGACAGAGGCCTCGGGACGGCTCGACAGCGCGGCGTGCAGGCTCTCGGCAGCCGTGCCCCAGCCGGACACGGAGATGTGGGCGAGGCCCTGCCAGGACGCCGCGAGGGCGAGTTCCGCTGCGATCCGATCGGCGTCCTCGGACGGCTTCGCCTGAGGCTCCCACCAGGCCGACTGTACGTGCAGGGTCGAGCTCGCACGCTCCGCCTTGAGATCGACACGGGCGACGATCCGATCGCCGACGAGCACGGGCAGGGAGTAGTACCCGTACTGCCGCTTCTCGGCGGGGACGTAGATCTCGATGCGGTAGTCGAGTTGGAAAGCTCGCAGCGCTCGGTCGCGGAACCAGACCACCGGATCGAAGGGGGTCAGCAACGCGGTCGCGTCGATTCTTCGTGGCAGCACCGCCTCGCGGTGACGCCACGCCGGAAGCGCACGTCCCGTACGTTCCCACCCTCGCACTGCGACCGGGAGCAGGTCGCCGGCATCGACGAGGTCGGCGATGGACTGCGACACGGCCGCGCGGTCGCGGATGCGGTGGTAGTCGGCGAGGTCGGACTGAGTGGCCACCCCCGAGGCGCGTGCCGCGCGTCGGGTGAGCTCGCGGATCGCCTCGTCTCGGGGCACCTGACGCGAGAGGACGGCGGCGGGGATCACCTGCTCCGCGAGCGCATAGCTGCGTTCGAAACCCTTCCTTCCGCTGATCGCCACGTCGCCCGTGCGCCACAGATGTTCGAGGGCGAGCTTGACGTCGTCCCAGTCCCACCAGGTGCCGCGCTCGCGCGGTGCATCGGCTCGGAGATCGGAAGGGCGGAGCGGCCCTCGATCTCGGAGTTCGTCCTGCACCCACTGCAGGGTGCGCGCGTTGGTGCTCGTCCACGAGTCCGGTCCCGACCACCGAGCGCGGAAGTCGTCCATGCGGAAGCGCCAGAGCGGCCAGTCCTCGACGGGGATGAATGTGGCTTCGTGGGCCAGATACTCGACGTAATGGCTCGTTCGTGCGTGGAACAGGCGATCGAGCAGCGACGGGTCGTACGATCCGAGGCGGGAGAACAGCGGCAGATAGTGCGATCGTGCGAACACGTTCACCGAGTCGATCTGCAGCACGTCGAGTCGGTCCATGACTCGATGCACATGCCGTGCGGACACGGAGCTCGGTCGGGCCTTCGTGAACCCCTGCGCGGCGAGCGCGATGCGTCGCGCCTGGGCAGGGCTGAGTGTGTCGGTCACGCCGCCAGCGTATAGCCGGGCACCGACATCCGACCCGCCGTCCTGACCGTCGGCGGCCGCGCCGTAGACTTGGGCGATGAGCGAAGAGCAGCGTCCACGGCTGAGGGATCTCTTCCGTCCGCGCGCGGCATCCTCAGCGAGCACCGCGCCCGCCGAGGCCGACGCGGCCGTGCCCTTCGGGTTGCGCATCACCGCCGCCTACTCGTGGCGACTGCTGCTGATCGCGGCGGCCGTCGCGGGGATCATCTGGCTCGTGATCGAGCTCAAGCTCCTCGTCATCCCGCTCATGGTCGGCATCCTCATCACTGCACTTCTCTGGCCTGCGATGCAGTGGATGCTGCGCCACCGCTTCCCCCGGTGGCTCGCGGTCACCCTCTCGATCATCGGAACGCTCGCGATCGTCTCGCTGCTGCTCTGGCTCGTGATCTGGCAGGTGCGAGCGCAGCTGCCAGATGTGCAGGAGCGCAGCTCGAAGGCGATCGAGGAGTTCCGTCAGTTCCTCCTCACCGGACCGCTGCACCTCAGCGAGACGCAGATCCAGGACTACATCGACCAGGGCCTGCAGATCATCAACGAACAGACGCAGGCACTGCTCAACGGGGCCCTCGCGGTCGGCACCACCGCCGCTCACGTCGTGACCGGCGCCGTGCTGTCGCTCTTCATCCTCATCTGCCTGCTGGCTGACGGACGAGGAATCTGGCGATGGACCCTGCGTCTCTTCCCCCGCGCCGCACGCCCGGCCGCGGACGCGGCCGCGAGCAACGGCTTCGCCACGATCGTCAACTATGCGCGCACGCAGCTGCTCGTCGCCGCGATCGATGCGGTCGGCATCGGAGTGGGGGCCGCACTGCTCGGCGTTCCGCTCGCCATCCCTGTCGCTGTGCTGGTGTTCCTCGGCTCGTTCGTCCCGATCGTCGGTGCCGTCGTGACCGGTGCGATCGCCGTGCTGCTCGCCCTCGTCTACAACGGTCCGTGGATCGCGCTCGCGATGCTGGCGGTCGTCCTCGGCGTGCAGCAGCTCGAGGGTCACATCCTGCAGCCGATCCTGATGGGGTCGGCGGTCAAGGTGCACCCGCTCGCCGTCGTGCTGGTCGTCGCCGGCGGATCGATGGTGGGAGGCATCCCCGGCGCCCTGTTCGCCGTGCCGCTCGCGGCGTTCGTCAACGTCGCCGCGGTCACCGTCAGCACAGGGTCTTGGAAGACAGGCGACGTGCCGAACGCAGACCTAATCTGGAGTACGGTTCCGCGCGAACCAAGACGGAGGAATCGATGAGCGCAGTCCCCAGCCTGACCGAGTTCGAGAGCGCTGCTCAGAGTCTGGCTGAGGTGATCACGCATACGCCGACCCTTCCCTCACGAGCTCTGTCCGACGTCCTCGGCGCCCCGGTCCTGCTCAAGATGGAGAACCTGCAGCGCACAGGGTCGTTCAAGATCCGCGGCGCGGCCTACCGTCTGTCGCGCCTGAGTGCTGAGGAGCGCTCTCGCGGCGTGGTCGCGGCATCCGCGGGCAACCACGCGCAGGGCGTCGCCCTTGCCGCTCAGGCCCTCGGCATCCCCGCCACGATCTTCATGCCCATCGGGGTGCCGGTGCCCAAGCTCCTCGCCACGCGTGGGTACGGTGCCGAGGTCGTACTCGAGGGCGAGACCGTCGCAACCTCGCTCCGCCTCGCCTCTGAGTTCTCCGAGCGGACCGGAGCGATGCTCATCCACCCGTTCGACCACCGCGATGTGGTGGTCGGCCAGGGCACGCTCGGACTCGAACTGCTCGAAGACGCACCCGAGGTCGACACCATCGTCCTGGGGATCGGCGGAGGGGGCCTCATCGCCGGCGTCGCGGCAGCGGTCAAGGCCCGTGCCGCACAGCTCGGCAGATCCGTGCGCATCATCGGTGTGCAGGCCGAGAACGCGGCGGCTGTGCCGCCCTCGCTCGACGCCGGGCACCCGGTGGACATCGAGACCAGACCGACCATCGCCGACGGCATCCTCGTGGCGCGCCCCGGCGCGATCCCCTTCGACATCATCAAAGATCTCGTCGACGAGGTCGTCACGGTCTCCGACGACGACCTCGCGCGGGCGATCCTGATCCTGCTCGAGCAGGCGAAGGTCGTCGTCGAGCCTGCGGGAGCTGCGGGAGTCGCGGCGATCCTCGCCGGCAAGGTCTCGGCGACGGGAACCACGATGGCCGTGCTGTCGGGCGGCAACATCGACCCGCTCCTGCTGCAGCGCGTGGTCTCGCACGGCCTCGCGGCATCAGGCCGTTACCTCACGATCCGGATCCCGCTGCCCGATCGTCCGGGTCAGCTCGCTCGGGTCTCAGAGCTCATCGCCGAAGCCGGCGCCAACGTGATCGAGGCCATGCACACGCGCCACGGACACGGCCTCCAGATCAGCGAGGTCATCCTCGAGCTCAGTGTCGAGACGCGTGGAGCCGAGCACTCCGAGCACACGCTCGACACCCTTCGTCGCGCAGGCTTCGAGCCGATGATCGTCCCTGACTGACCGGGCCGAGCGACCACGCCGGAGATGCGAAGAGGCCCCGTCCGACTGGACGGGGCCTCTTCGCATCGATCGGGGAGTCAGCCCGTGTACGTCTCGACGTTCACGATCTCGACCGAGATCGCGCGGCCGTTCGGAGCCTCGTACGACGACTTCTCGCCGACCTTGAGCCCGAGGATCGCCTGGCCGAGGGGGCTGGCCTCGCTGTACACATCCAGGTCGCTACCCACGGCTATCTCGCGGCTGCCGAGGAGGAAGACCTCTTCGCCGCCCGCGACCACCGCGGTCACGACGGTGCCGGGCTCGACGATGCCACGACTCGCGGGCGCTTCGCCGACCTTGGCCGTCTTGAGAAGGTTCTCGAGGGTGCGGATGCGCGCCTCCTGCTTGCCCTGCTCGTCCTTGGCAGCGTGGTAGCCGCCGTTCTCCTTGAGGTCGCCCTCTTCGCGTGCCGCTTCGATGCGCTTCGCGATCTCGTCGCGCCCCGTCGTGGAGAGGTGCTCCAGCTCGGCGACGAGTCGGTCGTAGGCTTCCTGCGTGAGGAAGGGAACCTGAGCGTCAGTAGACATGACGAAGCTCCTTCGTTAGTCACCCGCCGGCGTTCCGCGGGGGATATGCCAAGACGCCCCGGCACGGTGCCAGGGCGTCATCTGTCTGCCTAGAGTCTAGGCGACCCAGCAGGCCTTCACCAAACCTGTCGTGGCCTCGCCGACGGTCGGCACCGTCGCCGAGAAGGTCTGGGAGTGACTGTCGCCGGCCGGGATCTCGATCACTTTCCACCCCACGACGCCGAACTCCTCGTCGAGCGCCTCGACGACACAGCCCACATCCTTTCCCTGCACGCCGGTCACCTGGAAGCGCACCTCGACGCTGTGCTCGTCGATCAGGTCGAACCCGAGGTCGTCGGCGTCGACGGAGTTCAGCTGCGCCGACACCACGCTCCATCCGAGGGCTCCGACCAGTGCGGCAGCGGCCAGGATCAGCACGATCCAGGGCCATCTCCGTCGCCGGGTGCGGCCATAGCGTTCGTCGAGCTGCTGTGCGGTCGTCACAAGGGGGGTCTTCCGGTCGTTAGGCTGGTGATTACAGGTTATGCGACCTGTGCGTGAAAGGCAGATTCCATGCTCGCTCTGACCGAGACCCCGATGCCGACGCCCTCGATGACGGTGGCTCCGGAGCTCGTCACCCCCGGCTTCGTGGGGTTCGCCGCCGTCGTCGTCGTGCTGATCGCGGTGATCCTGCTGATCCTCGACATGAACCGACGCATCCGCCGCGTGCGCTACCGCGAGGAGGTCCGTGAGGAACTCGACGCGGAAGAGGCCGCGCTCAAGGCCGACGAGGCGACGGAGACCGATGCCGACCTCCCGATCGTCCGCGAAGGCGACGACGAGCCCGAGAAGCGCTGATCGCGCGCTGCGGCGATCAGGCTCCGAGCGATGGCGACAGCGGCTCCAGCGCGATGAGCAGGCAAGCGGTCCAGTGGCACAGGAACGCGAGCACCGTGCACAGGTGGAAGATCTCGTGGAAGCCGAAGTGGCCGGGCCACGGGTTGGGCTTCTTGAGCGCGTAGACGACGGCGCCGCCGGTATAGAGCAGGCCGCCGATGATGACGAGCGCCATCATGGTCGCGTTCGCGACGAAGAGGTCCGCGAGGTACATCACTGCCGCCCATCCCAGCAGCAGATACAGCGCGACGTACAGCCATCGCGGTGCGTTGATCCAGAACACCCGGAACAGGATGCCGAGCAGCGCGCCGCTCCACACGAAGACGAGGAGCAGTGCGCCCTTCCCCGGCGGCAGGGCGAGCACGGCGAGGGGAGTGTACGTTCCCGCGATCAGAAGCAGGATGTTCGCATGGTCGATCCGCTTGAGGATCATCTTGACCTTCGGACTCCAGTCGATCCGGTGATAGAGCGCCGAATTCCCGAAGAGCAGCAACGACGAGGCCATGAAGACCGCGGATGCCCATTTGGCGGCGCCCCCCTGCGCGACCGTGATGAGCACGATGCCGGCGACGATCGCGACAGGGAACGTCGCCGCGTGCAGCCATCCGCGCCACGTGGGCTTGATGTCGACGGCTGCGTCATGCGCCGCCTCCTCCATGAGGGGCAGCTGGGGGACGTCGGGTGCAGTGGAGTCGGGTGTGCTCACGCCAACACTCTATGCGGGAGCCCATCCCCGTCGGCGTACATATCCTGAGCGTCAGACCACTGTCGCCAAAGCCACGGCACGATAGCGTAGGGAGGTGATGACACGCGACGGGCAGGGGCGGGGGCCGCTGTACCGGCTTTACACCAGCAGGCTGCGCCGCCATCTCGACCCGACGTCCGTGCCCCACCACGTCGCCATGATGATCGACGGCAATCGTCGTTGGGCCAGGCAGCTGGGGTACGCGACACCCGCGGAGGGGCATCGCGCCGGTGCGGCGAAGATGCAGGAGTTCCTCGGATGGTGCGACGAACTCGGCATCCGTGTGGTGTCTCTCTACCTGCTGTCGAGCGACAACCTGCGAAAGCGTGATTCGGCCGAGCTCGCCGACCTCATCGAGATCATCGCGGAGCTCGCGGAGGCACTGTCGCGCGAGGCGAACTGGCGTGTCAAGCACGTCGGTCGATCAGACATCCTTCCTCCGGAACTCGCCAGGGTCCTCGACGACGCCCAGGAGCGCACGCGCGACCACACCGGACTCCACGTGAACCTCGCGGTCGGGTACGGCGGACGCAACGAGATCGTCGACGCGGTGCGCAGCATCGTCACCGCACACCAGGCATCGGGTGGAACGATCGAGGATCTCGCCGCGCACCTCACGCCTGACATGATCGGCGAGCACCTCTACACGGGTGGGCAGCCCGACCCCGACCTCGTGATCCGCACGAGCGGCGAGCAGCGGCTGAGTGACTTCCTGCTCTGGCAGAGCGCGCACAGCGAGTTCTACTTCGTCGAGGCTCTCGGCCCGGATCTGCGTCAGGTCGATTTCCTGCGTGCGATCCGAGACTTCGCCGATCGCGATCGCCGCTATGGGCGCTGAACTCGACGACGACGCCACCCCGCGTTAACCAACACGTAACGAACTCGTGGCGTGTCGAGTTCGTCAAATGTCGGCGGCTGGTCGTAGCTTCGAGGCATCGGGCAAGGTGCCCGTCGGGTCGGCCTCAGGTAAGCGACTCGTGACCCCCTGGTCGACTTGTTCGAATAACCGGGATTCCCCGGGTCGGGAGTGGGTCGTGACCTCACGTACAGCGCAGCAGTTCAGCACCGCCCAGCAGTCCAGCACCGCCCAGCATTCCAGCCGTGAGGCGACACGAGGAGGATCGGCGGATCTGGATCTCCGCACGTATGTGCTCGACACGTCGGTCCTCCTCAGCGATCCGCAGGCGTTCTTCCGGTTCGCCGAGCACTCCGTGGTGATTCCCGTCGTGGTCATCAGCGAGCTCGAAGGCAAGCGCCACGATCCGGAGATCGGCTACTTCGCCCGCCAGGCGCTGCGTCATCTCGATGACCTGCGTGTCGAGCACGGACGGCTCGACTTCCCGGTCGAGGTCGGCGAAGGCGGCACGCTCCGCGTCGAGCTCGCCAACACCGACGCCTCGGTGCTCCCCGCCGGAATCCGGCTCAGTGACAACGACACCCGGATCCTGTCGGTCGCGATGCATCTCGCGCAGGATGGTCAGGACGTCACCATCGTCTCGAAGGACCTCCCGATGCGCGTGAAGGCGGCGTCGCTCGGTCTGCGGGCAGAGGAATACCTCGCGGAGCAGGCGGTGGACTCCGGGTGGACCGGTATCGCGACCCTCGACCTCTCGGGAGACGAGATCAGTGATCTCTATGAGAGCGAGGTCGGCATCAGCGAGGAGGCTCGAGGGCTTCCGGTCAACACCGGACTCATCATCCACTCGGAGCGTGGTTCGGCGCTCGGCCGGATGACCGGCGACGGCGAGTACCGACTGGTGCGCGGCGACCGCGACATCTTCGGGATGCACGGTCGCTCGGCCGAGCAGCGTATCGCCATCGACCTGCTGACCGACCCCGACGTCGGCATCGTCTCGCTCGGCGGACGAGCAGGAACCGGAAAGTCGGCACTCGCACTCTGCGCCGGACTCGAGGCGGTGCTCGAGCGGCAGCAGCAGAAGAAGATCATCGTCTTCCGTCCGCTGTTCGCCGTCGGCGGGCAGGAGCTCGGCTACCTCCCCGGCGATCAGGGCGAGAAGATGGGGCCGTGGGGCCAGGCGGTGTTCGACACTCTCGGCTCGGTGGTCTCAGGCAATGTCATGGAAGAGGTGGTCGAACGGGGCATCCTCGAGGTGCTTCCGCTCACCCACATCCGCGGTCGATCGCTGCACGACGCTTTCGTGATCGTCGACGAGGCGCAGTCGCTCGAGCGCAACGTGTTGCTGACCGTCCTCAGCCGCATGGGGCAGAACTCCAGAGTGATCCTGACCCACGACGTCGGTCAGCGTGACAACCTCCGCGTCGGCCGCCACGACGGCATCGCCAGCGTGATCGAGACGCTCAAGGGACATGACCTGTTCGCCCACGTGACGTTGATGCGTTCCGAGCGCTCGGCCATCGCAGCCCTCGTGACCGAGCTTCTCGAAGGCGGAGAGCTCAGCTGACACCCGACGAGAGCGGATGCCGTGGCTTCGCGGCATCCGCTCTCGCATGTCCGGGACACGCCACGGCGATCCGCGTTCCCTCTCGCCGACGCCCGGATTATGCTCGGGGCATCAACCGCAGACGATGGAGTGATGCGCGATGAGTGATGCGACGAAGACCGTCGAAGACGACCGGCTGCCACCTGTGGCGGTGGATGAGAAACCGCGGTGGACACCGCTGAAGATCGTGCTGTGGGTGGCGATCGCGCTGCTGGGAGGCGTCGCCTGGACGATGCTCGCGATCGTCCGGGGCGAGACGGTGAACGCGATCTGGTTCGTGTTCGCGGCGGTCTGCACCTACCTCGTGTTCTACCGCTTCTACTCGAAGTTCATCGAGCGCAACCTCGTCAAGCCGAACGACAGGCGGGCGACCCCCGCCGAGTACAAGGCAGACGGCAAGGACTACGTCGCCACCGACCGGCGAGTGCTGTTCGGTCATCACTTCGCCGCGATCGCCGGTGCCGGGCCTCTCGTGGGACCGGTGCTCGCCGCACAGATGGGTTACCTTCCGGGCACCATCTGGATCATCGTCGGCGTCGTGCTGGCCGGCGCTGTGCAGGACTACCTCGTGATGTTCTTCTCGATGCGGCGAGGCGGACGCTCGCTCGGCCAGATGGCGCGTGACGAGCTCGGCCGATTCGGCGGTACGGCCGCGATCATCGCGACACTGCTCATCATGATCATCATCACGGCGATCCTCGCGCTCGTGGTCGTCAATGCCCTCGGTGAGAGCCCCTGGGGAGTCTTCTCGGTGGCGATGACGATCCCGATCGCCCTGTTCATGGGCGCGTACCTGCGGTGGATCCGGCCGGGCAAGATCACCGAGGTGTCGATCATCGGATTCGTGCTCCTCATGGCAGCGATCATCGGCGGAGGCATGGTCGCGGAGACCGACTGGGGCCAGGCGATCTTCACGCTCGATCGGACGACGATCGCCTGGGGCATCATCATCTACGGGTTCATCGCCGCTGTGCTTCCGGTCTGGATGCTGCTGGCTCCGCGCGACTACCTCTCGACCTTCATGAAGATCGGGGTGATCGTGGCGCTGGCCGTCGCGATCCTCTTCGTGCGTCCCGAGATCACCGTCCCGGCCTTCAGCGAGTTCGCCTCGGGTGAGACCGGGCCGGTCTGGGCAGGAGCTCTCTTCCCGTTCCTCTTCGTGACGATCGCCTGCGGGGCGCTGAGCGGGTTCCACGCTCTCATCGCGTCCGGCACGACGCCGAAGATGATCGAGAAGGAGAAGCAGACCCGCTTCATCGGCTACGGCGGGATGCTCATGGAGTCGTTCGTCGCGATCATGGCGCTCGTCGCCGCGATCTCCATCGACCGGGGCCTGTACTTCGCCATGAACTCTTCGCCGGCGGCGACGCTCGGTACCGTCGAGGGCGCGGTGGCGTTCGTCAACAGTCTCGGATTGACCGGGGTGAACCTGACGCCCGAGATGCTCACGAGCACGGCGGAGGCGGTGGGTGAGGAATCGATCGTCTCCCGTACCGGTGGTGCGCCCACACTCGCTCTGGGCCTCGCACACATCATGCAGCAGTGGATCGGCGGCACCGGGATGATGGCGTTCTGGTATCACTTCGCGATCATGTTCGAGGCGCTGTTCATCCTGACGGCCGTGGATGCGGGCACCCGCGTCGCGCGCTTCATGCTCCAGGACTCGGTGGGCAACGTCATCCCTCGTTTCAAAGACACGTCGTGGCGTGCGGGGGCGTGGATCTGCACCGCCGTGATGGTCGCAGGGTGGGGCGCGGTGCTGATCATGGGGGTCACCGACCCGCTCGGTGGCATCAACACGCTCTTCCCGCTGTTCGGCATCGCCAACCAGCTGCTCGCGGCGATCGCTCTCGCGGTGGTGCTCACGATCGTGGCGCGCAGACGCACGTTCAAGGTCCTGTGGGTCGTCGCGCTGCCGCTGGCGTTCGTGACCGTCGTCACGGTGACGGCGTCGTTGCAGAAGATCTTCTCGACCGTGCCGCAGGTCGGCTACTTCGCGAACCATATCGCTTTCAGAGACGCTCTCGCGGCGGGAGAGACGTCGTTCGGTACGGCCACCAGCGTCGCTGCGATGGAGGCGGTGGTGCGAAACACGATGATCCAGGGCATCCTGTCGGTCACATTCCTGGTGCTGTCGGTGATCGTCATCACCATCTCGCTCATCAAGGTCATCCAGGCCGTGCGCCCGGGGCCTGTCATCGATCACGAGGATCCGGAGGTCCCGTCGCATCGTTTCGCGCCGGCCGGTCTCATCGCGTCTTCGGAGGAACGCGCGGTCGAGAAGGAGTGGAACGCATTGCCCCCGTCCGCCCAGCCGACAAGGGGGCACTGATGGGCGCCGTGGTGGCTGACGCGGCACGTCGGGTCTGGAACGCGGTCGCCTGGTACGTGAACGGGGTGACGGGCCAGTCCCGATACACGGCGTACGTCGCGCACGAGCGGGAGCGGCATCCCGAGCGACAGCCGCTCACGGAGCGCGAGTTCTGGCGTGCGCACTATGCCCAACAGGATGCCGACCCTGGGGCCCGCTGCTGCTGACCTCGCGATCCGGCCCTCGGAACACCTCGGGGGCCGACACGCCAGGCGCCGCGCTTCGCGGGCTGCCGCAGTCGACATCTGGTGTGTCGGCCCCCATAGTGAGCAGCGACGCGGGAGGCATGGGACGTGTGGGACCGTGAAATGCGGTCAGCCCAGGTCATCTGCGCGGCGGAGGGCCGCCATGACGGCGGACTGCACGGAGGGCCAGTCGTGGATGACCTGTGCGTAGTCGAAGCGCAGGGTCTCATACCCCCGTGCCGATGCCTCGGCATCCCGGACCAGGTCTTTGTGTCGATGATCGTGACCGGCGTGGTTCTCGCGTCCGTCGACCTCGAGAATGAGCCGCCCGGCGACGACGAAGTCGACACGACCGACGCCGTCGATGGTGACCTGAGCAGCGAGGACGATGCCGAGCAGGTGAAGCCTCAGGCGGAGGATCGATTCGAGCCCGCTCTCCGAATCGTCGTGCGCGAGGTCGAAGAGCCACCGTGCGGATGCCGGGAGAGCCGCGCGGATCCGGAGGCGTGCGGCGTGTGTCAGGGCTCGACGCTGCAGAGCGGATTCGAATGAGGCGAAGAACGATTCCTCGCCCTCGCAACGGAACAGGTGGATGAGAGCCGTCTCGACGTCGACGACTCCGAGGGGCACGGTCCCGTGGAAGAAATGGCTGCGGCATCGGCATCCGCCGTGGTCATACGTCCGTCCGCGTCGACCGATCCAGACATGCACGCGATCCGCGTCTGCGAGGACCCACACGCCGTGATGACGCAGCGCCGCGCTGCAGGTGAGAGCGCCGCCGTGTGAGGCGGCACGTCGGAGTGCGTCGGGGAGCGTCGGCGAGGCGAACAGTCCGGGACGGATACGGGCGATGCGTCCTGCCCGCACAGCTCTCGCGAGGGAGGGGCGGTCGATGCCGTGCCGCTGGAGGTGCGTTCCGCGAGCGAGACCGCCGAGGCGATCGAGGGTGATTCGTGGGTCGAGCATCCCCGCAGCGTGGCAGGGTCGCAGGCGTCACGACGTGACGTGGGGGTGCTACGCCGACATCGGTGCAGAAGCCGTCGGCTTTCACGACGTCGCAGGAACAGTGTGCTGTCACACACTTCGGGGGCCGACACACCGGATGCCGAACAGGAAGGCCTCCTGCGCTCGGCGTTCGGTGTGTCGGCCCCCGAAGTGGTGGAACCGGCTCGCGATCAACCCGGGTGGGTCATCGACAACAGGTCGAGCTTCTCGTCGAGCTGCTCGAGCGTCAGGTCGCCGCGCTCGACGTATCCGAGGTCGATCACGGCGTCACGCACGGTGATGCCCTTCGCGACCGAGTGCTTGGCGATCTTCGCTGCAGCCTCGTAGCCGATGAGCTTGTTGAGCGGGGTGACGATCGACGGGCTCATGCCGGCGAATGCCGCGGCACGGTCGAGGTTCGCCTGCAGTCCATCGACGGTCTTGTCGGCGAGCACGCGCGAGGCGTTCGCGAGCAGACGGATCGACTCGAGAACCGCCGTGCCCATGACAGGGATGGCGACGTTGAGCTCGAACGATCCGGATGCTCCGGCCCAGGCGACGGTCGCGTCGTTGCCGATCACGCGAGCGCACACCATCAGAACAGCTTCGGGGACGACCGGGTTGACCTTGCCGGGCATAATCGACGACCCGGGCTGCAGATCGGGGATGTGCAGTTCGCCGAGCCCGGTGTTGGGCCCGGATCCCATCCAGCGCAGGTCGTTGTTGATCTTGGTCAGTGACACTGCGATGGTGCGCAGCGCGCCGGATGCCTCGACGAGGCCGTCACGGTTGGCCTGTGCCTCGAAGTGATCCTTCGCCTCGGTGATCGGAAGCTCGGTCTCGGCGGCGAGAAGCTCGATGACCTTCTGCGGGAAGCCGAGCGGCGTGTTGATGCCGGTGCCGGTCGCGGTGCCACCGAGCGGGACCTCGGCGACGCGGGGGAGAGCCGACTGCACGCGCTCGATGCCGAGACGCATCTGACGCGCGTAGCCGCCGAACTCCTGGCCGAGGGTCACCGGGGTGGCGTCCATGAGGTGCGTGCGGCCGGACTTCACGGCGTCCTTCCACAGCTCCGCCTTCGCCTCGAAGGCGACGGCCAGGTGGTCGAGTGCGGGGATGAGCGTGTCGATGAGCGCCTGGGTGACGGCGATGTGCACGGAGGTCGGGAACACGTCGTTCGACGACTGTGAGGCGTTCACGTGATCGTTCGGGTGCACGTTCGCCCCGAGGATGCGCGTGGCGAGGGTCGCGAGCACCTCGTTCATGTTCATGTTCGACGACGTGCCGGAACCCGTCTGGTACGTGTCGACGGGGAACTCGCCGTCATGTGCGCCGGAGGCCACCTGGTCGGCAGCCTGTGCGATCGCGTCGGCGATCGCACCGTCGAGCGTTCCCAGCTCCTTGTTGGCGAGCGCTGCAGCCTTCTTGATGCGTGCGAGTGCAGCGATCTGCGTCGATTCGAGGCCCTTGCCCGAGATCGGGAAGTTCTCGACGGCGCGCTGCGTCTGTGCGCCATACAGCGCGTTCGCGGGAACCCGCACCTCGCCCATGGTGTCGTGCTCGATGCGGTAGTCCTGCGAGTCTGCGCCGCTGTGCTGGTCGGTCATTCCGAACCCTCCTTGGTTGCGGGGTCGTGCCCCTCGGTGTCGATTCTGGCTGAGTCGATGTGGGCTGAGTCGATTCCGGCTCAGTCGGTTGCGTCGGTGTCGATCCCGACCGTGATGACGGGCACCGCGGTGCCCTCGGCCAGGCGGTAGTTGGCGCCGACGATGCCGAGCCGGCCGTCGCTGACAGCCTGCGAGATCACCTCGGATGACTGCAGCAGGTCCCTGACCGTGTTGCGCAGGTGCTCCTGGCCGACGAGCTCGGCGTCGATCTCGTCGACCGTGGTGCCGCCGGTCTCGGCGAGCACCTTGCGTGCCGCGGGGACGATCGGCGCGATGAGCTTCCAGATGTGAGGCGGCAGAGGGGCGGCATCGATCGCCGTCCCGTCGATCGCAGCCCGCACGGCGCCGCACGAGTCGTGGGCGAGCACGACGATCAGCGGCACATCGAGCACGGCGACGGCGTACTCGAGACTCGCGACGATCGACTCGCCGATCACCTGGCCGGCGTTGCGGACCACGAACAGGTCGCCGAGGCCGAGGTCGAAGATGATCTCGGCCGCGAGACGCGAGTCCGAGCATCCGAACAGCGTCGCGACAGGGTGCTGCGCCTCAGCGAGGTGCTTGCGGCGCGCGACGTCCTGATTCGGGTGTCGGGGAGCGTCGTCGACGAATCGCTGGTTGCCCTCCTGCATCTGCTTCCAGGCGGCGGCGGGCGTGAGCGTGTCTGTCATGAGTGCTACTCCGAGAGTTCGCGGATCTGGGGGACGAGGGACTCAGCGAGTTCGGCGGTCGAATCGGCCGAGCGAGAGCCGTAGAGGAGCAGGTAGTCGTCACCCGCCTGGGTGCCTATCGCGTGGGTGACGTTCTGGTTCGCGTCCGCGTCGCCCAGCTTGTAGACGTCCCACTCGAGACCGCCGATCGACGCCGTATCGGTGGGGGCTGTGCCGTTCAGACGCTGCGGCGCCCACGAGGAATCCGTGTCGAACGCCTGCGCCAGCCTGATGAAGCCGCGCTCGTCTTCGGCTGCCGGGGCGAGAGTGACGTCCCAGACCACCGTCGCTCCGCTGGTGAGTTCTGCCGCGTTCACGCGCCAGAAGTCGCCGAGGTCTGGCACGATCACCGGACTGTCCATCGTGGACTCCACGTCGGCGGCGATGCCGACCATGTCGACGCTCGGCGCGCTCGCGGGCTCGCCGCGGGGGACGATGAGCACGATCACCAGGACGATGGCGAGGGTCACGATGAGCGCGGCGACCAGGCTGCGCACGGTTTGACTCGAGCGATACGCCTTGCTCGAGGCGGCCTTGCGGGCGGCGGTCTCCTCGGCGGTCTCGGGGCGTCCGAGCTCGGCGACGATGGGGGCGGGCTTGTTCACGAATCGACCTCGTCGGAGCTCTCGGATGCTGAAGCGCGTGCGGCCTCGAGACGGCGCTTCGCGCCGAGGAGCCATTCTTCGCATCGGGCGGCCAATGCCTCGCCGCGCTCCCAGAGAGCGAGCGACTGCTCGAGAGTCGGAGAGCCCTGCTCGAGCTCGGACACGACCTTCACGAGCTCGTCCCGAGCGGCCTCGAACGACAGCGTGTCCACAGGGGTGTCGTTCAGCGCACTCACCCCTCCATCCTACGCGGTGCGCGGGCGGGGCTCACGCGGAGCGGGCGTCCCCGTCCTCAGCGATCTCGCCTTCGGAGCGGGCAGCCACCGAACCCCGATCCACCGTGACGGTGAGCAGGCTGCCGGCCGGTGCGTCGGAGGCGTCACGGAGGATCACGCCCCCGTCGAGGTGCGCGATCGCATAGCCGCGAGCGAGGGTGGCGGCGGGGGAGAGCGCTCGAAGCGATGCTCGCAGCTCGCTCGTCGCGCGGCCGGCCGCCTCGTGCTGTCGCGCGATCGAGTCGCGCCCTCGGGACACCAGCAGCCAGACGTCCTGCGATCTCGACTCGATGATCGGGTCAGGTGACCGCAGCGCCGGGCGCGAACGCAGCTGCTCCAGCTGCGCGATGTCATGCGACAGACGCTGCGTGAGTCTGGTGGTCGCGCGGGACCGCAGCTGAGCGATGAGCGCGCGTTGCTCGCTGACGTCGGGGACGACCCGCTTCGCGGCATCCGTCGGGGTCGAGGCGCGAAGGTCTGCGACGTCGTCGAGCAGCGGATGGTCGTTCTCATGCCCGATCGCGCTGACGACGGGGGTGGATGCTGCCGCGACAGCCCGCACGAGGCGCTCATCGCTGAATCCGAGGAGCGTCTGCGGGTCCCCACCTCCGCGCGCGATGATGATCACGTCGACCTCGGGGTCTGCATCGAGTCGGGCGAGGGCTGCGAGAGTGTCGGGAACGCAGCGGTCGCCCTGGACGGCTGCGTACTCGGTGCGGAACCTCACCTGCGGCCAGCGCAGCTCCGCGTTGCGGTGCACGTCTTTCTCGGCATCCGAGCGCTCGCCCGTGATCAGTCCGATCACGTGGGGCAGGAACGGGAGCCGCTTCTTGCGTGCGGAATCGAACAGGCCTTCCTGGCGAAGTCGGAGGCGGAGCTTCTCGAGGCGTTCGAGCTGATCGCCGAGCCCGACGTGCTTCATCGCGGAGACGGTGAAGCTGAAGTCGCCTGCCTTGACGAAGTAGTCGGCCTTGACCGCTGCCACCACATGGTCTCCGACGGCCAGATCGTCGGGTATCCGCGGGCGAACGCTCGACCAGATCCTGATCGATATCTGCGCATCGGACCGGGTGTCCTTGAGACGGGCGAAGATGTTCCCGCCGCGGACGTTCCACGATGTGATCTCGCCCTCGACCCACACGGTGTTCCAGCGGGCGACGAAGTCGCGGATCGTCCCGTTCAGTCGCGCGACCGACGTCGGTGCATCGGCGGAGGAGTCGCGCGGGGCGACGGCATCGGCCGGTGGGGTCTCGCCCGCCTTGGTCGACGCTTCGAAGACCGTCATCCGTTCAGTGCACCTTCCGCTCCTGCTCAGGTTGTCGGCAGTAGAATCGAGGAGTGACTTCGACTGCCGTTCATCTCCCCGTGCCGCGTATCCCTCGAGTCCGCGCGGCTGCCGGGCGGCTTCAGGATAACCCGGTCGTCGGGAACAAGCGTGTTCTCCTCGCCGCTCCGCGCGGGTACTGCGCCGGTGTGGATCGCGCTGTCGTCGCCGTCGAGAAGGCGCTCGAGCGGTACGGTGCTCCGGTGTACGTGCGCAAGCAGATCGTGCACAACATCCACGTCGTGACCGAGCTCGAAGACAAGGGCGCGATCTTCGTCGAGGAGGTCGACGAGGTCCCCGAGGGAGCACACGTCGTCTTCAGCGCACACGGAGTCTCACCCGCCGTGGTCGATGCCGCCTCGGAACGCGGTCTGCACGCGATCGACGCGACCTGCCCTCTCGTCACCAAGGTGCACCGCGAGGCCGTGCGCTTCGCGCGAGATGACTTCGAGATCCTGCTCATCGGCCACGACGGCCACGAGGAGGTCGAGGGAACGGCCGGTGAGGCCCCTGAGCATGTCACCGTCGTGAACTCCCCGGCTGAGGCCGACACGGTGCAGGTGAAGGATCCGTCGAAGGTCGTGTGGCTGTCGCAGACGACCCTGTCGGTCGACGAGACGATGGAGACGGTCAATCGCCTGCGCACGCGCTTCCCCGATCTGCAGAACCCGCCGTCGGATGACATCTGCTACGCGACGCAGAACCGCCAGGTCGCGATCAAGAAGATCGCGGCGAACGCCGAGCTGGTGATCGTCGTCGGATCGTCGAACTCCTCCAACAGCGTGCGCCTGGTCGAGGTCGCACTCGAGTACGGTGCGAAGGCCGCGTATCGCGTGGACTATGCCGAAGAGGTCAAGCAGGAGTGGCTCGACGGTGTCGCGACGGTCGGTGTCACCAGCGGTGCATCCGTTCCCGAAGTGCTGGTCCGTGAGGTGCTCGACGCGCTCGCCGGTGCCGGATACCAGGACGTCGAAGAGGTCAAGACCGCGGAAGAGGACCTGATGTTCTCGCTGCCGAAGGAACTCCGTCAGGACTCGTCGGGCCAGCGGGACGCCCGCGCTCTGGGAGGACGCGCTTCCGGCGGAAGCGCCTGACGGTGACCGCCTCCGAGGCGGAACCCACCCTGATCGGGTCTGTGCAGCGAGCACTGCGACTCGTCGACATCGTCGCGAACTCGGCTCGTCCGCTGCCGGTCAAGGCTCTGGCCGCCATCACCGGTCTGACACCGGGCACCACGTACAACCTCAGCCGCACGCTGATCCACGAGGGCTACCTGGCCAGCGAGCCCGATGGGCTGGTGCTCGGCGAGCGGTTTCCGGGCTTCAGTACCCAGATCGACGCGCGGGGCGTGTTCCTCGCCAGGGTGCGCGCGGCTCTGCGGCAGGTCACGGACGAGGTGGGTGCGACCGCGTACCTCTCGCGCTACAGCGACGGTGAGATGCACCTCGTCGACATCGTCGACGCGGTGCGCAGCCCTCGGATCGAGTTGTGGGTGGGCATGGATTCCAGTGCCCACGCGACCGCCCTCGGCAAGCAGATCCTCACGGACCTGACCTGCGATGAGCGTCTCGACTACCTCTCCCGCCATCGACTGGAGGAGCTCACACCGCGCACGATCAGCGACCGGCGCACGCTCCTGACCCAACTCGAGCACTCGAAGGGATTCGCCGTGGATCGGGAGGAGTACTCGATCGGCAACTCCTGCGTCGCCGTGCCCGTGATCGCGCCGGGCGTCGCCGCCTCGCTGGCGATCTCGCTCCCCACCGATCGAGCGGTCGTCGATGACTCGCTCATCGTGACGCTTCAGCGGACCGCCCGTCGGCTGTCGCTTCAGCTGGGCGCGGATGCTCTGGGCGGTGTCCGCGCGACCGTCCCCGGCACCCACGTCGATATCTGACCTCGGTTCACTATCTGAAGAATCGGTCTGGCGGGCGGGCGCGCAGCTTCCTATCTTTGAAGGGTAGTCGTCTGTGCAAACGGCGCTACCGGCGAGAGGACGTCCCCAGCGTTTCTCGCCAGCTTGGATGGCGAGTGTCCCCAGCACTGTCGTCCGCGGCCCCGAGAGGTCCCCACTTCTCCGGGGCCGCCATCATTTTCGGAGGCCTCTCTGAGAGGGTTCCACTGCCGGTCGGACTAGCATGCTGGAATGACGGACCAACGGCCGCAGTACGGCGAGATCGCGACACTCGAAGAGCAGCGCAGGGCGGCGGGCCTGCCGCCCATCGTGGAGGAGACGCCCGAGCGTGTCGACCCGTCGTCGCTGCGCCCCGTCACCGCTGCTGCGGAGCCGCCGCGACAGAGCCGGCCGGTCGATCGGTTCATCACGATCGCCCTCCTGGCATACGGCCTGGTGAACGTCGTCATGACTGGGCTGTCATATCTCGACTTCTCCACCGCGATGAACGAGGTCATGAGCATCCTCGGTATCGACGGTGAATTCACGAACTATGCGCAGGGTCGACTCTGGGGCACGGTCGCCGCGATCGTGCTGGCGGTGGGCTGGTCGGCGACGGCCTATCTCTCGGTCCGTCGACTGCGCGGCGGAAAGACCACCTGGTGGCTTCCCATCGCCGGTGCAGCGGTCACCACTGTCCTGGCATCGATCTGCGTCGCGATCCCGATGATGGGAGACCCGGCGTTCGTCAGCTTCCTGAGCTCGTCAGCACTCCAGTGACACACTGAATGCGATGGAGCCCCTGACCTACCGGCCAGGGGCTCCATCGCATTCAGGCGTCTGTCAGCTCTTCGACTGACCGTACGAGCCGAGCTGGCGGGTCGACTCGGCCACGCGTGCGGCCATCGCGGTCTCGGCGACCTTGCCCCAGGCGCGGGGGTCGTACTGCTTCTTGTTGCCGACCTCGCCGTCGACCTTCAGCACGCCGTCGTAGTTCTTGAACATGTAGTCGGCGATCGCGCGGGTGTACGCGTACTGGGTGTCGGTGTCGATGTTCATCTTGATGACACCGTTGGCGACCGCGAGGGCGATCTCCTCGTCGGTCGAGCCGGATCCGCCGTGGAAGACGAGGTCGAGCGGCTTCGCGCCCGTGTTGTACTTCGCGGCGACCTGCTGCTGGATCTCGCCGAGGAGCTCGGGGCGCAGCTTGACGCCGCCGGGCTTGTAGACGCCGTGGACGTTGCCGAACGTGAGAGCCGCGATGTAGCGACCCTGCTCGCCGAGGCCGAGTGCCTGCACTGCCTGGTCCACGTCGGCGAAGGTCGTGTAGAGCGCGTCGTTCGATCCTTCGTGAGCGACTCCGTCCTCCTCGCCGCCGACGACGCCGATCTCGACCTCGAGGATGGCGTTGATGTTCTTCATGCGGGGGAGGAGATCCTTGGCGATCTCGATGTTCTCGGCGAGCGGCACGGCAGAGCCGTCCCACATGTGCGACTGGAAGATCGGGTTGCGGCCGGCCTTCACCTCTTCTTCGGATGCCGAGATCAGCGGCTCGACGAAGCCGGCGAGGGCATCCTTCGGGCAGTGGTCGGTGTGCAGCGCGACAGTGACGGGGTAGTTCTTGGCGACCTCGGTGGCGTAACGCGCGAATGCGAGGGCACCCGTCGCGCGTGCCTTGACCGTGTGGCCCGCGAAGTAGTCGGCGCCACCGGTGGTGACCTGGATGATGCCGTCGGAGCCGGCCTCGGTGAGGCCCTGCAGGACGGAGTTGATCGTCTGCGAGCTCGAGACGTTGAATGCGGGGTACGCGAAGCCGCCGGCCTTCGCGCGGTCGAGCATTTCGGCGTACTGATCCGGGGTGGCGACGGGCATGAGAACTCCTGCGATAGGTGAAGCCGGGACAGCTGTCACTCTATCGGGGAGCGTGGGCGGATGCTGGTCGCGGCCTCCCGACGGGCGTGCCCCAGATACGCTCGCGTTAAGAAACGCGATTCCTTCGTGCACGGAAGCGCGAAAACCGGGGAATCGACGACGGTTCGTGGCTAGGCTGACCGCATGGTGAGTCTGACGGCCGATCTGAGCCCCCTGCGTCCCGACCGAAATCTCGCAATGGAGCTGGTGCGTGCGACCGAGGCGGCTGCGATCCGCGCCGTGCCCTTCATCGGGCGGGGAGCCAAAGAGGCGGCCGACGGTGCTGCCGTCGATGCCATGCGGGCTTTTCTCGGCACCGTCGCATTCCAGGGGCGCGTGGTGATCGGCGAGGGCGAGAAGGACAACGCGCCGATGCTCTTCAACGGCGAGGTCGTCGGTACCGGCACCGGGCCGCAGTGCGACATCGCGGTCGACCCGATCGACGGCACGTCGCTGACTGCCGCGGGGCGCCAGAATGCGCTCTCGGTGATCGCGGTCTCCGATCGCGGGTCGATGCTCGATGCCTCCAGCGTCTTCTAC
Source organism: Microbacterium sp. AC145 (assembly GCF_979258505.1). Taxonomy (NCBI): domain Bacteria; kingdom Bacillati; phylum Actinomycetota; class Actinomycetes; order Micrococcales; family Microbacteriaceae; genus Microbacterium; species Microbacterium sp. AC145. The sequence continues at coordinate 1,994,907 of NZ_OZ409859.1, read as the reverse complement.
ATGGACAAGCTCGTGACGGGCCCGGCGGGCGTCGGTGTCGTCGACATCCGTCTGCCCATCGGCGAGAACATTCGCAAGCTCGCCGGCGCGCTCGGCAAGCCCGTCGACGAGATCGTGGTCTCGGTGCTCAACCGTCCGCGTCACGAGAAGCTGATCCAGGAGATCAGGGAGGCCGGCGCCGGCACGCGTCTCATGAGCGACGGCGACGTCGCCGGCGGCATCAACGCGGCGCGTCACGCTGCTCGCACAGACATGTGCGTCGGGGTGGGCGGCAGCCCGGAGGGAATCGTGACCGCGTGTGCCATCAAGGCGCTCGGCGGCCACATCCAGGGACGCTTGTGGCCCCGCGACGATGACGAGCGCCAGCGCGGCATCGACGCCGGACTCGACATGGACAGGGTGTACGAAGCGAATGACCTGGTGCGCGGAGACAACACGATCTTCGTCGCGACGGGTGTCACAGACGGGCAGCTCGTCGACGGCGTGCGCCGTGAGAACGGATACATCTACACGGAGAGCGTCGTGCTGCGCGGAGCGTCGGGGACACTGCGCAGGATCGCCTCCGAGCACCTCGTCTCCAAGTGGCTCTGACTCTCTCCGTGTGATGCCGGGACGGGCATCGTTACCGACCCGGTACCGCCTCTCGGGGTGCTGAGCCGAGCTTTCTCGACCACACGTGTCACAATTGTCACTGGATTTGTCGCCGTCGACGGAGCCGACAGGCACCGCAGGCACAGGAGGGCAGACCGATGACAACGCAGCACACGAGTGGCTCCAAAGCCGCCCCGACCAAGATCGTGACGACGGCCACCGGCCGCATCCTGCGGGTCAACGTGGACGAGGCAGGAGTGCCCCTCGCGACCGGCACTCCGGTGTCGCCCGTGGCCAAGACCGCTGCGGTGACGGACCCGGCGCGGCGAGCGGACGTTCTGTTCCGCGTTCGTCGTGATGAGGGCCATGAGCTCAGCGCGTGGTGGATGATCGGGGCGTTCGTCGTGACGAGCGGTCTGGTGATCCTGCTGCTCAGCGGCGTCCCCGGTATCGCCTGATCACTCGCCTCCCTGCAGTCGGGATCTCACCTCGCCGACGTCAGCGTGGAGTGGCGATACTGATTCGCTCGTGTCGCCTGACTCGACTCCGCTGTCGATGAGTTCTGCGGCCGTGAAGCGTCGGGGTTGCGCCGTGATCGCGGGGGGAGCCGTCTCGAGGGCGGAAGGATCGATCCCCGGAAACTGGCGCGCGGTCACGAGAACGCGGCTTTCGAGTGAGCCGGCGAACCGGTTGTAGCTGTCGACGGTGCGCTCCAGCGCGCGGCGGAGATCGTCGGCGTGCCCCGCGAGAACGCCGAGGCGGTCGTACAGCTGGGTGCCGAGGTTCAACAGCGCTCTCGCCTCGGTCGAGACCTCCTGCTGTGTCCAGGTGTACGCGACGGTCTTCAGGACGGCCCAGAGATTGACCGGCGATGCGAGGGCGACGCGCTTGCCGAAGGCGTAGTCCAGCAGCGTGGGGTCTTCGTCGATCGCGGCGGCGAGCAACGACTCGCTCGGCAGGAAGCAGATCACGAACTCGGGGCTCGCGTCGAGTCCCGTCCAGTACGCCTTCTTGGCGAGTGCATCGACGTGTGCCCTCACGGCCTTCACGTGCTTCTGCATGTGCACCCGTCGCTGGGCCTCGTGCGCGTCGCCGATCGGCAGCGCGGATGCCTCGAGGTACGCGTCGAGCGGCACTTTCGCGTCGACGGCGATCGAGGCTCCGCCCGCGAGTCGCACGACCATGTCGGGGCGGCCCTGGCCGCGATCCGACGAGATGGTCGACTGCAGATCGAAGTCGACGTGCCGGGTCAGGCCCGCGGCCTCGACGACGCGGCGCAGCTGGGTCTCGCCCCACACACCGCGGGTCGCGGTGGAGCGTAGCGCGCCGGCCAGGGACTCGGTGGTCGCCCGGAGCGCCTCGTCCGACTCCTGTGCTCGACGCAGCTGCTCGGCGAGCGAGCCGAACTGGGAGTGCCGCTCCTGCTCGATCGCAGCGACCTTCTGCTGCATGAGCTGCAGGCTCTCGCGCACCGGCGCGAGGGCTGTGAGCACTGCGTTCTGCTGCTGCACGCGCTGCGCCTCGGCGCGCTGCTCGTGTCGCGCGTGCTCCACGGCGTCGCGATACAGGTCGTACTGCCGGTCTCGATCGTCGCGTGCGGCCGCGAGCTCAGCCTGAGCGCGAGCGAGATCGGCGCCGCCGCGCCCCGCGCGGAGGAACCACCCCGCGCAGGCACCGATCAGCAGTGCCGCCAGCAGGAGAGCGATCGTCAGAGCATCCATGGGGTCCATGATGCCCGGGGCCACGGACATCCCGGGGACGCGGGGATCAGGCGACCGCGCGCTCCGGTGTGGCCGGGACCGGCTCGGTCACTCGAATGCTCAATGCGCCGGCCAGCTCGAACACGTCCGTGGCGCCGATCCGACGCGCGGCGTCGATGACGATGTGTGCGCAGGCGAGCGCATCCGCGAGCGCATCGTGGTGCGAGAATCCGGTGAAACCGGCTGCCTCGGCTGCCTTGGGAAGGCGGTAGGAATCGAGGTCGTAGGTCTTGCGGGCCACCTGCAGGCTGCACAGCGAGCGGTACGGTGGGCAATCGCCGCCCGTGGCCTCGGAAGCGCGGCGCAGCACGTTGAGATCGAATCCGGCGTTGTGCGCCACCAGAACGTCCGCCCCGGCGAAGGCACACAGGCGATCGAACTGGTCTGACCAGGTGGCGGCCGTGAGAACGTCCTGGGCGCGGATGCCGTGGATGCGGACGTTCCACTCCTGGAACTCGTCGTGACCCTCGGGCGGCTGGATCAGCCATCCTGCGCTGGCGACGACCTGACCGTCGCGCACTCTGACCAGTCCGACGGAGCAGGCCGAGGCGGGACTGGAGTTCGCCGTCTCGAAGTCGATCGCGGTGAAATCCAATGGCACCTTTCCACTCTCTCCCGACGCTCGGAGCACGGGCGGATGACGCGCCGTAGGCTGGCGACATGAGTGTGGACCGGGCGACATCCTTCGGCGCAGAGGCCGCGAACTACGAGGCAGGGCGGCCGGAGTACCCCTTCGACGCAGTGGCATGGATGCTCGAGCCCATGTCTGCCGGATCGCGCCGGATCGTCGACGTCGGCGCGGGCACCGGCAAGCTCACACGCGTCCTCGCCCACGCGCCGGGTGCCGAGGTCGTCGCCGTCGATCCCGATGCCGCGATGCTCGAGGCCCTGCGTCGGAGCGTCCCCGGAGTCCCGACCTTCGAAGGATCGGCCGAGCGCATGCCGCTGCCCGATGCGAGCGTCGACGCCGCTGTCTTCGGTCAGGCGTGGCATTGGGTCGAGCCGATCGCCGCGTCGACGGAACTGGGCCGGGTCATCCGTCCGGGCGGTGTGCTCGGTCTGATCTGGAACATCCGCGACGAGCGCGTGGACTGGGTGCGGCGGCTGACCGACATCATGCACAGCAGCCCCGCAGAGAACATGGTGAACGGCTCGGGTGTCGACGGTCCTCGCATCGAGAAGCCGTTCGGTCGTATCGAGACGCAGCGCTGGGAGTGGACACGGCCGATGACGCGCACCCAGCTGCATCAGATGGCTCTCTCGCGCAGCTACCTCATCACCGCCTCATCGGAGGAGAGGGCGGAGATCGTCCGCGGGATGGACGCACTCTTCGACGAACTCGGCCTCGCCGAGGGGACGATCGACCTGCCGTACGTCACCCACGCGTTCCGTGCGGTGCGAGATGAGTGAGCCCGCGGCAGCCGTCTTCTTCGATCTCGACGGCACCCTCGTGCGCGACGGAGCGGGGGAGGCAGTGCGCCGCACCGCTCTCGCGCTCGCCCGGCGACACGGGCTGTCGGCCAGTGGCATCCTCGCCGCGAACACCTCGGCCTGGCGGGACTGCTGGTCGGACCACGGAGATCGGTGGATGCGTGGAGGGCTGTCGGGGGATGCGCTGCCGCGGGACATCTGGCAGCGGACCCTGGAGCGCTTCGGACAGGGGGATCCCGCGCTCGTGGACGAAGCCGTGGAGACGCACCTGCACGAGGAGAGAAGCACTTTCACGCTCTACGACGAGTCGATCGAGGTTCTCGATGTCCTGCGAGCGCATCGAATTCCTCTCGGGCTCATCACGAACGGCCCGGCCGAATCGCAGCGCGCGAAGCTCGTGTCATCGGGGATCGAAGACCGATTCGACACGGTGATCGCGTCCGGTGATCTCGGTGTGGTCAAGCCGGAGGCTGAGATCTTCCGCCATGCGCTCGCGGCGCTCGGCATCCGCCCTGCGCAGGCCGTGCACGTGGGGGACAGCTTCGACGCCGACGTCGTCGGCGCGGTGGGCGTCGGAATGCGCGCGGTCTGGATCAATCGTGATGCGAGCATCGCGCCTCGGGACGACGTGCCCCACGACGAGAGCAGCTCGCTGCGTGGCGTCCTCGCGCTGGTCACGCAGGAGAGCGACAGCCGCGCCCGGTAGACTCGACCCCCGTGGCTCTCACTATCGGAATCGTCGGCCTGCCCAATGTCGGCAAGTCCACCCTCTTCAACGCTCTGACCAAGAACGACGTGCTCGCGGCGAACTATCCGTTCGCGACGATCGAGCCGAACGTCGGGGTGGTGAACCTGCCCGATCCTCGTCTCGACAAACTCGCCGAGATCTTCGGCAGCGAGCGCATCCTGCCCGCGGCCGTGTCGTTCGTCGACATCGCCGGCATCGTGCGCGGCGCGAGTGAGGGCGAGGGTCTCGGCAACAAGTTCCTCGCGAACATCCGCGAGGCGGATGCCATCGCTCAGGTCGTCCGTGGCTTCGCCGACGACGACGTGGTGCACGTCGACGGTGCCGTCAACCCGGCGTCCGACATGGAGACGATCAACGCCGAGCTCATGCTCGCCGACCTCGAGACCGTCGACAAGGCGATCACGCGGTACGAGAAGGAAGTCCGCGGCAAGAAGATCGAGCCGGTCGTGCTCGAGACCGCGAACGCCGCGAAGGATGCTCTCGAGCGCGGTGTGCTGCTGTCGGTCGCCGGCATCGACCTGACGCCGATCCGCGAACTGGGACTGCTGACGTCCAAGCCCGTCATCTTCGTCTTCAACGTCGACGAAGCGGTGCTCACGGATGACGCCCGCAAGGCCGAGCTCGCGGCTCTCGTCGCGCCGGCCAAGGCGATCTTCCTCGACGCGAAGATCGAGTCCGAACTGATCGACCTCGACCCCGAGGACGCCGCAGAGCTTCTCGCGTCGACCGGTCAGGACGAATCGGGCCTCGACCAGCTCGCCCGCATCGGTTTCGACACCCTCGGTCTGCAGACGTACCTCACGGCAGGACCCAAGGAAGCTCGCGCCTGGACGATTCCCAAGGGGTCGAAGGCGCCGCAGGCCGCCGGAGTCATCCACACCGACTTCGAGAAGGGCTTCATCAAGGCCGAGATCGTGTCGTTCGACGACCTCGTCGAGACCGGCTCCGTCGTCGAAGCCCGCTCGAAGGGCAAGGCGCGCCTCGAGGGCAAGGACTACGTCATGCAGGACGGCGACGTCGTGGAGTTCCGCTTCAACAACTGAGCGGGGCCCTCCCGGAGTGCTGAGGAGATCGGCGGCGGCTCGTACGAAGCCGCAGGTCGAGTATCAGATCTCGTCGCCACGTCGAGCACGCATGGTCCAGCCGACCTGCACCAATGCCTCCTCAAGGCGCTCGGCGGCAGCGCGAGCGACGTCGACGCTTTCGTCAGAGCAGACGTCGATGGCGATCGGGGGCGGATCGGCAAAGCGTGGTATCTGCACCTCTGCCCAGGCGACGGGCGAAAGCGGCACGCGTCGTGACGAGGTGCGTGCGTCTCGGATGGCACTGTCCGCCGCGAAGGCTATGACGTCCAGCGCATGGAGCTTGGTGATCGGCATGTCCACGACGATGGTCACGACGAAAGTCGCGTCTGCGGCATCCCCGAACTCTGGCCTCACGGCATGAAGATATCACTGCGTCGACAGCGCGAACACGAGACGGCGATACCGGCGGACCCCACCCATCACGGAGATCGTGACATCAGCGGGCGACAATCGCGATGAGATCGAGTCGCGAGCGAACTCGGCGTGAACAGCCGATCTAGCCGTGACGCTCGACGTCCTGTCGCAAGACCTCGGGCCAGGCTTCGACATCTCCCGGCGTGCGGGCGACCGTCAGGGTCGCGTGCGGTATCAGCACGGCGAGGTGTTCCGCCGTCGACAGTGGGTGGCCCGGATCGTCCACCCACGCCAGGATCGCCGTCGGCACATCGATTCGCGCGACGTCTTCAGGGGCGGGCAGGTCGCTGAGCCCGGCACCGCGAAGCAATGACGGCAGGAGAGCATCGGCGACCTCGGGCCATGTCTCCGGCGCGGCGACGGTCGCCGGAGGTGGAACTGATCCGCGCGTGCCGGCGAGGAACGCTTCCACACCGTCGGATTCGATGAGCGCTGCCGCCGTGCGGTAGATCCCGGCTTGATCGGGTCTGGTCTCCCACGCGGTGGGCGGCACCATGAGCGTGAGGCCGGAGAAGCGGTCGGGCTCGAGCGTCGCGGCGTGCAAGAGGGTCGCGGCGCCCATGGAGGGCCCCACTCCGTGCACGCGTTCGCCCGGGAACCAGTGGTCGAGCACTCGCAGAAGGTCTTCAGCGAGGTTCTGCCAGCGATAGTCATCGGGGACCTTCCGCCCGGTCGACCTGCCATGGCCCCGTGCGTCGTAACGCAGCAGTCGAGTTCCGCTGAGCCCTCGACCGAGGTCGAGATTGAGCACCCGATCGCGCGCCCGGCTCGATGTGAGGCCGTGCAGCTGGACGACCGGGTGTCCGCCTTCGTCGCTCAGCGCGACGGCCAGCTCGGCTCCGGGTACCTCGAAAGTCGGCATCGGGCTCCTCGATCGGCGACTGACCGTGTCGGGTCGCGCAGCCGTGTAATTCTCAGGTTATCTGGGGGCGATAAGGTACCGCCCATGCGACTGACCAACGTCACGCACCTCCGCCTCCCGTTCGGACGGCTCTGGGGGTACGACGTGAGCGCCTCCACGCTCGGTCGGCGCCTCCCCGTGTCGTTCGATCAGCGACTGCATGTCGGGGCGGGCGATCGACCAGGCTCCTGGATGGCACTGTCCTTCCGGCTGCCCGCACCGACTCGGCGTGAGGCGATCGCGGATGCCTGGTCGGCTGTCGTCGCGCGCCATGGCACGCTGAGAACGGCATTCGCACCTGGAGCTGATGGTGATCCCGTGCTCCACGAGATCGAGATCGGCTCCGGTAGCTGGGTCGAGCATCAGGTGGGCCCTGGCCAGGCGGTCAATGACGCGCTGCGAGACATCCTCGATGAAGCATGTTCGCCGTACCAGCGTCCTTCACACCGGTTGTGCGTGTTGGAGACTGCTGCCGGGCTCACGGTCGTGATCGCAGCGGACCACGCGCACGTCGACATGTGGTCGATGCTGGTGATCGCGCGAGACCTGTTGTCCGCGCTCGACGCGGGGAGAGCCAGCGCGAAGCCGATGCCGCGGCCGGTGCCGGCATTCGTCGAACACACGCAGGCCCTGCTGGACCGGGATCCCGCGCCGGACCACGTGCGTCAGCGATGGGAATCCATCATCGCGGAAAGCGGTGGCGTGATGCCGCAGTTTCCGCTGTCGCTGGGTGCGCCCGAGCCGCATCGTGAGCGCGTGGAAGTGCGCGACGTGTTCGATGTCGACGACGCCGCGGCGTTCGCTGCGCAGGCCCGTGACGACGGCGTCTCGACCCTCGCACGCGCAGTCGTCGCGATGACCGCGGTGACCCGTGAGCTGGCAGGTACCCCGCTCCGGGCCGTGTTCCCCGTGCACAGTCGCTTCGAGGAGAAGTGGCATGACTCGGTCGGCTGGTTCATCACCAACTCCGTCCTCGAGTCGGACGTCGCCGAACCGCACGCGGCGGCGGCCGCGGTGAAAGAGGCGGTGCAACTCGGTGCGTGGCCGCTCGCAGACGTACTCGCGCCGTGGGGCGGCATGCCCGTGGCTCCCGGAATGTTCGCGATCTCGTGGCTGGACCTGCGCAGGCTTCCCGTGCGGATCGACTCCGTCGGGCTCGACGCCCAATACGTCAGCGCGGCGACCGACACCGACGGCGTCATGCTGTGGTTCATTCTGGATGAGTCCGGTCTGCACCTGCGATGCCGTTATCCCGACACCGCTGAGGCTCGCGCCAACGTCGGCGGGTGGCTCGACCTGCTCGTCGCCAGACTGCAGGCGGACGCGCGGTCCTCGGTGCGTGGACGGCTGTCGGTGGCAGGCCGAACGTTTCGGCTCGAGCGTGCGAACCGTGATGACATCGAGGCGATTGCGGAGCTGTTGTCGGGCGATGAGTTCAGCTCGGACCGTGAGGGTGCCGAGCTCGACCGATATGAGGCGGGGTTCAGCGCGGTCGCTCGCGACACCTCCAACTATCTGGGGGTCGTCCGCGACAGCGCCGACCGCGTCGTCGCCACCATGCAACTGACCGTCATCCCGGGTCTGTCCCGCGGTGGTTCGACCCGCCTGCAGATCGAGGGGCTGCGAGTGGCACCGGGGGAGCGATCGCAGGGCCTGGGTGCGGCGATGCTCGAGTGGGCACACGAGTTCGGGCGTGCGCGTGGGGCGCGACTGTCACAGATCACCACCGACGAAGCACGGGATCGGACTCGCGCCTTCTATACCCGTCTCGGATATCAGACCGCCCACGTCGGGCTGAAGCGGCACATCTAGCGGCGTACGCTGGGACGTGTCGCCGACCGAAGGACTTCGCCGTGTCTGACCACACCGACCACATACCCGCCCCGGACGAGCCGTCAGTCCCGGAACTCGAACTCGACGAGACCGTCGCGCCGCGGCCGGAGGAGGAGATCGCCGATGTCCTGCGGACGAAACCCGACCTCGAAGACCGCAGCGAGCATTCCGAGTGAAGCAGGCCTCGGATCGCGCTACGCCACGAGTGGGTGCGGGTAGGTGGCGCCTCGGCCCTGGAAGCTCAGGATGCTCGGGTTCTGGATCACTCCCTCCCGGATCTCGATCGCGCGTGTGAGCGTCGAGTTCTCGGCCCATGCCTCAGGGCCTTCGAGCACGGTGCGGAGGAAGGGCAGCAGAGCCTCGCTGATGTCCCACGTGGCGGAGTTCCACAGGTACGACGGGCTGTGGTCGACGGCGTAGTAGTTCACGCCCAGGCCCACTGTGAACATCGGCTCGTCGAACGTCGTCGGAGTCGCCCATTCGAAGCCCATGCCCTCGTCGCAGGAGACGTCGATGATCAGGCTGCCCGATGTGAACCGCTCGAGGTCCTCGGTGCGCAGATACGTCAACGGAGCTGCGACGTCCTGCAGGGTGCAGTTGACGACGATGTCGTACGTCGCGAGGAAGTCGGGGAGGAGCACGGGGCCGCCCTGCGTGTCGACTGTGCTGAGGTGTGTGGGCCCGTCGTCGGTGTTGAGCTGGGTGAGATGCGAATTGTGGATGGGGGAGCCCACCGCCGCCGCTCCGCGCTGCGTCAGCACCTCGATGTCGTGCACCCCGTGAGCGTTCAGTGCGGTCACCGCGCCTCGCGCCGTCGCACCGAAGCCGATGACGACCGCACGGAGTCGCGGGCCGTAGTCCCCGGTCGAACCGACGAGGCTCATCGCGTGGATGACCGAGCAGTAGCCGGCCAGTTCGTTGTTCTTGTGGAAGACGTGCAGGCTCATGTCGCCCTGCGGCGTCCAATGATTCATCGCCTCGAACGCGATCAGCGTGAGGCGGCTGTCGATCGCCGTCTGCGTGAGTGTCACGTCCTGCACGCAGTGCGGCCAACCCCAGAGAATCCGCCCTTCGGCGATCTCGGCGACGTCTGCGAGCTGCGGTTTGGGCAGCAGCAGGACGTCGGCGGAGGCGAGTACCTCTGCGCGATCGGTGACGCGTCCCACCCGGGCTTCGATGTACCCGGGCTCGAGCTGGAAGTCAGTGCCGTAGCCGTGCTCGACGATCATGCGGGCACGCAGGTCGGCATCGATGCGGTCGAGGTGCCGGGGATGTATGGGCAGGCGCCGCTCATTCTCCATCGACGAATCGGCCAGCACGCCGAGGGTCAGCAGCTCCGGGGTGGAGGGTGAGGTGCGTACGGTGGACGAGCGTGTCGTGTCTGACAACGGGTTCCCAACTTCGGGGAACCAAGGTCAGCTCCTGACCTGACTCTACGCCCCGCGAGCGGGAGACGACGCGCTGGCGGATCTGCCCGAAGGTGCTCGACTACGCTTGAGGTCGATCCCTGACAGCCGAACGAGGAGCCGCGCGCCCATGACCGACACCCAGATCTTCGAGCCAGAGGGCCGCGCCATCCCCTTCGTGGATGAGGGAGACGGCCCGGTCAAGCTGGTCCTGATCCAGGAGAAGGGGCTCGCGGCAGACGTTCTGGGCGTCGCCGCGCACTACCTCGCCGAGGAAGCCGGGTTCCACGTGCTGCGGATCGGACATCGGGCGGGCGCTGAGGCGACACTGGACGAGCGCGTCGACGACGTCATCGCCGTGATCGATCATGTCGGCATCGAAGACACCTGGATCGGTGGTCACGGGTTCGGCGGAACGATCGCGCGGGCCGTGGTCGCAGCACATGCGGACCGGGCCAACGGGCTGCTGCTGCTCGGGGTCGAGGACGTCGACATCGCGGTCGCGCCGGCGATCCCCGTGCTGATCGTTCAGGGAACCGAAGACACCGTCACCCCGGCGGCCGCCGCCGAGGCGCTGCAGGCGACGATGCCCGACCGCTCGAGCATCAAGACGATCGCCGGCGATCACCTGTTCCCGATGCATCACCCGATCGAGACCGGCGTGATCATCGAGGAATACCTGGACTGGGACTGACCCCGATGGCTGCACCCCGCCGCACCGTCGTCCTCGCGATCGATCTGCAGGCCGGGGTGACACCCGGATGCTTCGACGAAGAGGGTGTGCTCTCGCGTGCTGCCGCTCTCGTCGAGCGCGCTCGCGCGGGTGGCGTTCCGGTGGTCTGGGTGCATCACGATCCCGTGGGAGTGGGCACGCCCGAGTGGGAGCTCGCCGCGCCACTGCGCCGCGCGGAGGGAGAGCCGCTGGTGCGTAAGAACTACCGCGACTCCTTCGCCGACACGGCCCTGCGAGAGACGCTCGACGAGCTGGGCGCGACGCACCTGGTGATCACCGGCGCGCAGTCCGACTTCTGTGTGCGCACCACGATGCAGCGTGCGGCGGCCGAGGGATACGACGTCACACTGGTGAGCGACGCGCACACCACGGTCGATGCCGAGTGGGATGGCGTGCCGATCTCGGGCGAACAGATCGTCGCTCACACCAACATGTACTTCTCGGGTCTCCGGTATCCGGGGCAGGAGTTCGCGATCGCCACGCACGAACACGTCGCTCTCTGACGAGCTGCAGGCCTGACAGACTGGTCTGATGACCGCCACCCTCGTCGCCCAGAATCTGGCAGGCGGCTACGGCCACCGCATCCTCTTCGAGGGACTCGATCTGACGGTCGCGCCCGGCGACGTGGTCGGGGTGGTCGGGGCCAACGGCGCAGGAAAGTCGACTCTGCTCCGGCTTCTGGCGGGCGTGGATGCTCCGATGGCGGGTTCGATCTCCCTCGCCCCGGCCGACGCGTTCGTCGGGTGGCTGCCGCAGGAGCACGAGCGGGTGGTCGGCGAAACCGTCGCGGGCTACATCGCACGTCGCACCGGCTGTGCGACGGCGACGCAGGAGATGGATGCGGCGGCAGCGGCGCTCGGCGACCCGACCCTCGCACCGGCCGGCACCGACCCGGCCGACACCTACTCTCAGGCGCTCGATCGCTGGCTCGCCAGTGGAGCTGCCGATCTCGAGGAGCGTATCCCCGCGGTGCTCGCCGATCTCGGACTCCCGAGCGAGAGCGGCGTCGCCGAGGACGCGCTCATGACAGGCCTCTCGGGCGGTCAGGCTGCTCGCGTCGGCCTCGCTGCCCTGCTGCTCTCACGTTTTGACATCGTCTTTCTCGACGAACCGACCAACGACCTCGACCTCGACGGCCTCGACCGGCTCGAGTCGTTCGTCCGTGGACTCCGTGGCGGCGTCGTTCTCGTGAGTCATGACCGTGAGTTCCTGGCCCGCAGCGTGACTCGCGTGCTCGAACTCGACCTCGCGCAGGGATCGAATCGGCTCTACGGCGGCGGGTACGACGCCTTCATCGAAGAGCGTGCCGTCGTGCGACGGCACCTTCGCGAGAAGTATGACGAGTTCGCCGACAAGAAGGCGGACCTCGTCGCGCGGGCGCGAACCCAACGTGAATGGTCGAGCCAGGGTGTGCGCAACGCCATGAAGAAGTCGCCCGACAACGACAAGATCAAGCGCAAGGCCTCGGCAGAGTCGAGTGAGAAGCAAGCGCAGAAGGTGCGTCAGATGGAGAGCCGGATCGCCCGACTCGACGAGGTGGAAGAGCCGCGCAAGGAATGGCAGCTGGAGTTCACCATCGGTTCGGCGCCTCGATCGAGCAGTGTGGTCTCGACGCTCAGTAGTGCGGTGTTGCGGCAGGGCGCATTCGTCATGGGGCCGCTTTCGCTGCAGGTCGACGCCGGTGACCGCATCGGGATCACCGGCCCGAACGGTGCGGGCAAATCTACTCTCCTCCGAGCTCTTCTCGGGCGGCAGACGCCGGTCGAGGGCACGGCGAGTCTCGGCACCAGCGTGCAGATCGGCGAGATCGATCAGGCCCGTTCGGTCCTCGTCGGGGACGCGCCTCTTGCCGAGGTGTTCGAGGCGCTGGTGCCGGAGCTGGCTTCAGCCGAGGTGCGAACCCTGCTCGCGAAGTTCGGGCTCAAGGCAGACCATGTCACACGGCCGGTCGAGGGGCTCTCGCCCGGTGAGCGCACACGGGCCGCCCTCGCACTGCTGCAGGCTCGCGGGGTCAACCTGCTCGTGCTCGATGAGCCGACCAACCACCTCGATCTGCCCGCCATCGAGCAGCTGGAGCAGGCGCTCGAGTCTTACGACGGCACACTTCTGCTCGTGACACATGACCGTCGGATGCTCGAGGCAGTGCACACGAATCGTCGGTGGAGCGTCGAGAACGGCCAGGTCACCGAGCGCTGAGGCTCAGCGTCCCTGGCGCTTCTTGTACGGCTTCGGCTGGCCTTTCACGATGGGTGCGCGGCCCTTGCCTTTGGACGCCTTGGCCTTGCCTCCCGCAGGTGCCACCGTCTTCGGCGCCGGTGGGGGAGCCGCCGCGACCGTCGCCTGGGCCTCGACGAGGAAGAGTTCGCCGACGTTCGTCAGACGCGGCGTCCCTTCACGATTGATCAGCGTATGCCCGACCTCTGCCTCGAGCTTGTCCAGCGAGGTGTAGAGCGAGGCGAGAGGAATCCCCAGCTCTCTCGCGGCGCGGGGGAAGTGCAGCGTCTCGGCGAGGACGACGTAGCGACGGAGCAGTGCCAACTTCATGCGCGTGTACGGTCCTTCTCGAACCACGACGATCGCGGTTCTGCTTCTAACCTACGCGAGCCGGACGCACAGATGCTCCGGACGCACGGATGCCGCGGCTCGACGAGCCGCGGCATCCGGGGAGTCTTCTTCAGGCGACCTTGGGGAGAACAGCGAAGGACACGGAGCCTTCGTCGTCCACGCCGGCATCGAGCACTTTGTCGTCGAGAGCCGCCGCAGCGGTCTCGTCGAGGAAGAGACGGGTGCCGGAGACTTCGACCACCTGGTCGGCGGGCTCAGGGTCGGGAGTCACGAGGACGGCGAGGCGAGCGCCTCCGTCCGGCCCCGGTGCGGGCGTGGAGTGAATGCGGAGCCCTGCGTCGGTGGCATCGGTCTGACGGCTGACGAGGGTGTTCACGATTGCGGTGGCGTTATCGGTGAGGGTGAGCACGAGACTCTCCTTCCGGTTGCGGTCACGACGCGGGTGCGGCGTGTCCGGGCCACGATTCCGCACCCGTCGACGTGTTTCAACCCGACGCGCCCGACTCTGAGGGGTCTCCCACCTGATGCAGAGGTTTTCTCAGGAACACCTGATCTGTGCCGTCGCCCTGCGGCACTCGCTCGGCCTCCCGATATCCGCACGCCTCGTACAGGCGGATGTTCGCCTCGCTGAGGCTGCCGGTGAAGAGCTCGGCGACCTGCGCGGACGACGATGTCTCCGCGCCGTCCAACAACGCCCGGCCGATGCCTTCCCCCTGCACATCGGGTGCGATCGCGATGCGGCCTATGAGCAGCACTCCGTCGGCCTCGACGTAGCGGATCGCACCGACCAGCCGCCCGCGCAACCGAGCGGTCAACCCGTCACCCGAGCGCAGCTCTGCCTCGACCTCCGCCAGCGTCTGGGTCAGCGGGGGCATGTCGGCGGAGCCGTAGATCTGGGCCTCCGAGACGAAGGCCGCGCGCTGCAGGGTGAGCACCTCGCCGGCATCCGCCTCCGTGATCGGGCTGATCACCACAGCGGAAGTCGTGTCGTCGTCGTGTTCGTGCGTGTTCGGTGTCGTCATAACCTGCGCAACGATCGGACGCGGAGGTCTGCACTGTCAACCCCCTCGGTGTCGAGGTGTCGTCGGACGTACCGTCGCAGATCGGACACGAGGAGGACGACCATGGCTGAGAACACGAAGTCGAAGAACACCGGCACGGCGAAGCGCGGCGCGAAGACGACCAGACGACAGAACGCGGAGAAGGGGTTCACTGCATCTGCGACTCTGGCGTCGAACCTGCAGGTCGTTCTCGTGGACCTCATCGAGCTCTCGCTCCAGGGCAAGCAGGCGCACTGGAACGTCGTCGGCCGCAACTTCCGTGACACGCATCGGCAGCTCGACGAGATCATCGACGCCGCGCGCACCTTCAGCGACACGGTCGCAGAGCGGATGCGTGCGCTGCACGCGATTCCCGACGGTCGCACGGACACGATCGTCGAGACCACGTCGCTGCCGGCCTTCCCGGCGGGCGAGGTGTCGACCACCGACACGATCGACCTGATCACCGCGCGTCTGGACGCCGTCGTGGGTACCATCCGCGAGGTCCACGACGCGGTCGACGAAGAGGACCCGACGTCAGCCGACATCCTGCACGCCGTGATCGAGAGCCTCGAGCAGTTCGCCTGGATGGTCAGCGCGGAGAATCGTAGCCCGGCGGGCCGCTGACGTAGGAGCTCGCGGTCGCCCGGATCATTCCTCGCCGGGCGATCGCTTCCCGCTCGTCACTCTGCGCCGCTGATTCGCCTCCCGCCGAACCATGCGCGGGAGCACGAGCCAGAGCAGAAGAACTCCGATGAGAGAAGAGACGAGTGCGATGAGTCCGGCAGCACGATCGACGGTGAAGTCGATGATGAGGGTCGTGACACCGATCGTGAGCGCTGAGATCGCCACGAGATCGATCTTGACTATCCGCGCCGCCACCCGCACCAGCTCGGGCTTGCGGCTGCTGCCGAACAGTGCCCGATGCATGCCCACGGGCGCGAGCGCGAGGATGGTGGCCAGTGCCGCGAGAGCGACGAGTACGACGTACACATCTCGTTGGAACACGTCCATGTCCTCGAACCGCGGAGTGAAGGCCACCGCCAGCAGGAACCCGGTGAGGATCTGCGTTCCTGTCTGCATGACCCGCAGCTCTTGCAGCAGCTCCTCCCAGTTGCGGTCGGCGCGCTCGTTCCGCGTCTCATCGCGTCCGTCTCGCCGGTCGTCGGTCTCGGCGGATCGTACTGCTCGGTCGTCTGGGTCCATGCGATCAGTCTCGTGCCAGCCGTCGAATCCTGTCCAGCCGGTTGCGCTCCTCTGTCCGTCCTCGTCTGCAGGGAGCCCAGGATGACGCTCCCACCGATCCGCGAATGGTGGCCGCAGCTGTCACTCGAGGCGCGAGTCGATGTCCTCGGTGATGCCGCGCCCCATCTGAGCGAGAGAACACGCGAGGAGATCCGGACGATCACCGGTGCCGTGGTGGGTATGGCCGAGACCCTCACGGAGAAGGACCTCGACTACGCCCGTTCGGAGACCCGTGCAGAGATCGACGCCGACGACTCCGCCGACTCGTGATACTCAGCTCTCGTCAGTCGGCTGTTCCTCGCGCAGTCGAGGAACGGTTCGCCGTTCGGGGCGAAGTCCCGACTTGTCGGCGTAGAACGCGCGGATCCGATCCATGTCGGCGGGTACGTCACCCGTCAGGTCGAGTGTGGGGCCGAGGCCCGTGGTCATGGTGGTGCGGTCGACGAATCCGAGTGTGACGGGCATGCCTGTCTCGCGCGCGATGCGATAGAAACCCGATTTCCAGTACTCGTTGCCCCCGCGGGTGCCGTCAGGCGTGATCACCAGTCCGAACACGCTTCCCGAGTGGACCTGCGTGACGACGTCGTTCACGACGCGGGCAGGGTCCGCCCGATCGACGGGGATGCCGCCGATGCCCCGCATGATCGGACCGCGCCACCCGCGAAAGAGGCTGCTCTTGCCCAGCCAGTGCACTTCGATGCGCAGGTGCCACGCGATGGCGAGCATCAGGACGAAGTCCCAGTTCGAGGTGTGCGGCGCGCCGATCAGGATCGTCGGTCGCGTCGGGGTTCCCTCGGCGGTGAGGGTCCAGCGGCTGAACGTCCAATAGAGTCGGGCGGCGAGTCGTTTGAGCACTCGTCAACCGTAGGGGAGCACAGCTGTCGTGTCGCTGTCGATCGGCGTGTCGATTCCGGCGCCATCCGCTCGCCGGAGGCGTAGCATCGAGGGATGGCCAAGACACAGGACTCCGTAGAGCAGGAAGCACCCACCGTGCTTCAGCCGATTCCGGATGCTCTGAACCTGCTCGAGAACGACTCCGTCGGTTACTGCAGCGGCGGCGTCTGCCACATCCCCGCGCCCAAGACGCAGTAGAGCAGTCCGCCGCCGCTGCGGCGATCAGTGTCCGGCGTGCATGCCGCCGGCGACATCGTCAGCGGGCTTGCGGACGAACGCGCTCAGCGCGACCGCAGCGAGCGAGATGATCGCAGCGATGAGGAACGCCGTGCGAGCGCCGGGTGCCCCGGCCGCTGCGGCTTCGAGTCCTTCTGCCTCTCCTGCGTGGAGGATCGCCGAGTAGGTCACGGTGAGCACCGCCACGCCTGCTGCGCCGCCGACCTGCTGGAGTGTGTTGAGCACCGCGGACCCGTGCGAGTACAGCGAACGCTGCAACGACCCGAGCGAGGCGGAGAACAACGGCGTGAACGACATGGCGAGTCCGACCGACATGACGGCCTGGACGATGATCAGCACCCACCACACGGTGTGCTCACCCACGGTCGAGTAGTAGAACAGCGCCGCCGACACGAAGATCGTCCCGGGGATGAGCAGAGGCCGTGTGCCGCGCGCGTCGTACACGCGACCCATGATCGGGCCGAGCAGGCCCATCAGCACCGAGCCCGGCAGCAGGATGAGGCCTGACTGGAGCGCATTGAGCCCGGCGACGTTCTGCAGGTACTGGGGGAGCAGGGTCAAGGTGCCGAACATCGACAGTGCGAGGATCGTCATGATGATGACGGAGAACGTGAAGTTGGCCGAGCGGAAGACCCGGAGGTCGAGGAGTGCGTCGTCGACGCGCTGCAGCACGAGCTGACGCCAGACGAAGAGCGCGAGCGCGACAGCACCGACGACCAGGGAGGTGATGCCGACGACCTCGCCGGAGCCCCCGTGCCCACCGAACTGGCTCAGGCCGAAGACGATGCCGCCGAAGCCGAGTGCCGCGAGCGGGATGGAGATGACGTCGAGCGGAACGGCGCGGGTCTCGCCCAGGTTCGTCATCCACTTCGCGCCCATCAGCAGCGACACGATGGCGATCGGCAGGACGATCGCGAAGAGCGCACGCCAGTTGAGTGTCTCGAGCACGGCGCCGGCGAGCGTCGGGCCGATGGCGGGAGCGAGCGAGATGACGAGTCCGACGCGGCCCATCATGCGACCGCGCGACTGCGGCGGCACGACGTTCATGATCGTGGTCATGAGCAGCGGCATCATGATGCCGGTGCCTGCCGCCTGGATCACACGACCCGCGAGCAGAACCTCGAACCCGGGGGCGACCATCGCCACGAGCGTGCCGGCCGAGAACGCCGTCATCGCCGCGATGAACACCTGTCGGGTGGTGAACCTCTGCAGGATGAAGCCGGTGGTCGGGATCACGACGGCCATCGTCAGCATGAAAGCGCTCGTCAACCACTGGCCGAGCTCCGGTGGAATGCCGAGGTCGGTGTTGAGATGCGGGATCGCGATCCCCATCGTCGTCTCGTTGAGGATGGCGACGAAGGCCGCCACGAGCAGCAGCCAGATCACACGCATGTCACTGCGGGGGATCTCGCCGGGGGCTGTCGCGGGAGGTGTGGTGATCGAACCGGTGTCGACGGCAGACATGCGGCCTCCTAGGCACTGAAAAGAAGGGGGAGGGAGCGCGCGAGTGCGCGGGGACAATTCAGCGTAACCACAGGTTCCGACATTTCATTCCGGATCCGGACGAATCGGCTGACGGCGGAGTGGGATCCCGCAGATCGCGCCGCGGCGTCGGCGACCCTGGCTACGCTGACTGAATGAGCATGGGTGGGATGCACGGCGGCGGGTTCCGCCGCGTGGATGAAGACACGCAGCGTCGCCTCAACGCCGACGCGCCTCGGATCAGCGGACTCGGTGCGAGGGTGATCGCGCTGTTCAGGCCGTACAAGTGGCGCATCGTCTTCACGGGCATCCTGGTGGTGCTCGGCGCGGGCATCGCGGTGATCCCGCCGCTCATCGTGCAGCGCATCTTCGATGACGCGCTCTTCCCCGTCGACGGCGGTGGCCCGCAACTCGATGTGCTGATCCGGCTCGTGTCGGCGATGGTGGGACTCTTCCTGCTCTCCGCCGTGCTCGGGGTCGGGCAGACCTGGCTCACCTCGACCGTCGGCAACAGCGTCACGGGCGACCTGCGGGTCCGACTGTTCGAGCACCTGCAGGCGATGGAGCTCGGATTCTTCACGCGTACGAAGACGGGCGTCATCCAGTCGCGATTGCAGAACGACGTCGGCGGCGTCTCCGGGGTGCTGACGAACACCGTGACCAGCATCCTCGGCAACGTCGTGACGGTCATCGCCTCGCTCGTCGCGATGATCCTGATCGACTGGCGGCTGACTCTGATCGCGGTGGTCCTGATGCCCTTCCTGATCGTCGTGCAGCGCCGCGTCGGGCAGGTGCGGGCGCGCATCGCCGGCGAGACTCAGGAGTCGCTCTCCGAGCTCACGTCGATCACGCAGGAGACGCTGAGCGTGTCGGGGATGCTGTTGTCGAAGGCGTTCAACCGGCAGCGCACGGAATCCGCGCGATACCAGGCAGAGAACCGCAACCAGGTGACACTGCAGGTGCGCAGGGCGATGAGCGGCCAGGGATTCTTCGCGGTCGTGCAGGTGCTCATGGCGAGTGTTCCGGCAGTCATCTACCTGGTGTCGGGCTACCTGATCGCCGGCGGATCGGGCGCGATCACGGCAGGAACCGTGGTCGCCTTCACGACCGTGCAGGCACGGTTGCTTCAGCCGCTCATGGGGCTCATGAGGGTGTCCCTCGATCTGCAGACCTCGTCGGCGCTGTTCGCCCGGATCTTCGAGTACCTCGACCTGGTTCCCGAGATCCGGGATGCCCCTGATGCGATGGCGGTCGATGCAGCGCCGGGGCCACGCGGCCGCATCGAGTTCCGCGACGTCGTCTTTCGCTACCCGGATGCGGCGCCGGATGCGCGTCCCACGCTGCAGGGTGTGTCGTTCGTCGCCGAGCCCGGCCAGCACGTCGCCTTCGTCGGCCCCTCGGGAGCCGGGAAGACCACCGTCCTCTACCTCGCTCCTCGACTGTACGAAGCGCACGGCGGCGCCGTGCTCTTCGCCGGCGAAGACGTGCGCTCGCTCACGCAGGAGTCGATCATCGACAACGTCGGGATCGTGTCTCAGGAGACCTACCTCTTCCACGCGACGATCCGCGAGAACCTGATGTACGCCAAGCCGGGCGCCACCGAGCAGGAGATGATCGCGGCGTGCACCGCGGCGAACATCCACCACATCATCGCGGGGTTCGAGGGCGGCTACGACACGGTCGTCGGCGAGCGGGGCTACCGGCTCTCCGGAGGTGAGAAGCAGCGCATCGCGATCGCGCGCGTGCTGTTGAAGGATCCGCCCGTGCTGCTGCTCGATGAGGCCACCTCGGCACTCGACACGGTGTCGGAGCGTGTCGTGCAGGAGGCGCTCGACGAGGCGGCGAAGGGGCGCACCACCCTGACGATCGCCCACCGATTGTCGACGGTGATCGGGGCCGACACGATCCACGTGCTCGAAGCCGGACAGATCGTGGAATCGGGAACCCACGCGCAGCTGCTCGCGCACGGTGGTCTGTATGCCGAGCTCGCTGCCCAGCAGGTCGCCGCGTCGCGGGTGATCGAGACCGAGACCGTGATCGAAGCGACGGTCACCGGCGGCGTGGCGGCTGCACTGTCGCATCGCCGTGCCGATCGTGCCCCGGAGGATTCTGCGGGCGCCGATGCCGTCGCAGCACTCACCGCGCCGGTTCCTCTGCTGGATTCTCCGCGGCCCGACGAACGGGTCTATCCCGCGGAGGCGTGAGCACTGCCGCAGCGACCCTGCGTGAGCGACCTCGAGGTCAGTGCACCGACATGCCGCCGTCGATGAAGATCGACTGCCCTGTCACATACGACGAGCCCGCGCCGGCGAGGAACACCGCCGCACTCGCGAAATCCGACGGGATTCCGTTCCGTCCGATCATCGTGCGTGCCGCGAGTGCGGAGATCTGTTCCGGATCCTCCTGCAGCCGTGCGTTCAGCGGAGTCAGCACGAACCCGGGAACCAGGGAGTTGCTCGTCACCCCTGTGCCGCCCCATGCTTCGGCCTCGGAGCGCATGAGCGATTCCACAGCGCCCTTGGATGCTCCGTAGACGCCGCTGCCGACGAAAGCGCGATGCGCCTGCTGCGAGGTGATGTGGATCAGCCGTCCGTATCCGCGCTCAGCCATCCCGGTCGCGAAACTCTGACCGAGGAGGAAGGGCGCGAGCGCGTTCACGGTCATGGTGGCGTCCCAGTCCGCCTCGGTGATCTCGGTGAACGGCGGGCGGATGTTGATACCTGCGGAGTGAACGACGATGTCCGGGTCGCCGAACGGAACGACGGCGGCGTCCGCAGCGGCGCGGATGCCGTCACGAGTGCTGAGGTCGCCCGCGACGCCGGCGGCGGTGCATCCGGCATCCGTCAGTGCCTGCACGGTCGCGACGATCCGCGATTCGCCCCGAGCCATGATCACGGTCGACGCTCCTGCCTTGGCGAGAGCGGTCGCGATACCTCGTCCGATGCCTGAACTGCCACCCGTGACCAGGGCCGTGCGTCCTGTGAGCGAGAAGAGCCCCGCAAGATACTCGGCGGTGAGGTCGTGGTCGTGAGTGGCGGGGTGGTCGCTCATGAGGCTCCTGGGTTTCTCGCTCACCAGGCCAGCGCGGCGGTGATCGTGGGGTCGGGACGGACGCGATCGTACTCGGGAAGAGACTCCAGCTCCGCGACGAAGGACGATACGACCTCCGCGTACTCCGGATCAGGATGCGTGCCCGCGATCTCGACCAGCGAAGGGAGATCCATGGCCAGGATCAGGCCGAGTCTCGCGACGACGGCATCGGTCGCGCCAGCCTCGTGCAGGATCCGGATGCCGCCACGCAGTGCGCCGAGGTAATCGCGCAGCACGGGGAGCTGCGCCTTGCCCTGAGTGATCGATGTGCCGTCGGCCCGGAGTCGCCAGCGCACCACGACGTCGGGAATGACGTCGAAGGCGCGTGCCCGGGTGTACATCGTCTGCGCGACGAGTTGATCCTCGTACGCCACCCCTTCAGGAAAGCGCAGATCGTTCCAGAGCTCGGTTCGGCTGATCTTCGACCAGGCGACGATGTTGGAACCGGCGTGCGGATGTTCGTGGATGGTCGTGCCGAGCCGCTCCGGATCCGTGGCAGCAGACACCCAGGGCTGCACCCGCCCGGGCACGTATCGTTCACCGTCGAATCGAGTGCGCACATACGCGCCGGCGACGAAGTCGCTTCCGCTCTCCGAGAGGGTACGTGTGAGCAGTTCGATGGCGGTGGGGGTCAGCTCGTCGTCGCCGTCGAGGAAGCCCACCAACGGGGTGTCGACGAGGTCCAGTGCGACGTTTCGGGCCGCACCGAGTCCGCGCGAAGCCTCGTGTGCGACGAACCGGAATCGCTGATCCTCCGCCGCCGCGGCCCGGAAGATCGCGCCGGTGTCGTCCTGCGACCCATCGTCGACGAGGATCGCGGCCCAGCGCTGCTCGGTCTGAGACCGCAGCGAATCGAGCGCGTCAGGAGCGAAGCCGGCGATGTCGCGTCCGGGGATGATCACGGTCACGAGCGGGGATGCGGCGGTCACCAGCCGAGTCTATGGCCGAGTCGCTGCTCGCAGACGCGCAGCCCGATCACATGTCGCGGACGCTGCTGACCGCCTCGGCGACGAGCGCCGAAAGGCGTTCGGGGGCATCGTCCGGCAGCGCCTCGCGACCGAACGTGAAACGCACCGCGGTCTGAGCGACGTCCGGGTCGATGCCGCACGCGAGCAGAACGTGCGAGGGCTCGTCGCTGCCTGCTGCGCACGCCGAGCCGCTCGATGAGACGACCCCCCGCCGCTCCAGCTCGAGAAGCACGGCCTCGCCGCTGACGCCCGAGAAGGTGAACGACGCGGTGCCTGGCAGCCGCGCGAGCGGATCACCGGTGGCCGAGGCCGCGGGCACGAGTGCGCACACGCTGTCGATGAAGCGGTGAGTCATGGCTCCGACTCGGGCAGCGGTGGCCGCACGCTCCGCGTCGGCGAGCTCGAGGGCTGTTGCGAGTCCGACGGCACCCGCGACGTTCTCGGTGCCCGAGCGGCGTCCTCGCTCCTGCCCGCCCCCGTGCAGCAGGGGTTCCAACGGCACGCGCCCGCGGACGCCGAGGGCTCCGATGCCCTTCGGCGCGCCGAGCTTGTGACCGGCGATCGCGATCGCATCCGCCCCCGATCCCGTCAGCGTGAGCCATCCCGCCGACTGCACGGCATCCACGTGCACCGGCACCCCAGCGGCGTGCGCGACGGCCGTCAGTGCCGGGAGGTCTTGGATCGTCCCGATCTCGTTGTTGGCATGACCCAGTGCGACGAGCGCGGTGTCGTCGCGCACGACGCTCTGCAGTGCCTCCGGGTCGATCCGGCCCGTCCGATCCACGGGTGCGTGGGCCACCTCGACGCCGTGGAAGCGCCGCAGGTACTCGGCGGATTCGAGGATCGACTCGTGCTCGATCGGAGACACCACGAGATGCCGTCGTCGCGAGGAGAGTGCGGCCAGGACGATGCCCTTGACCGCGAGGTTGTTCGCCTCGGTACCGCCCGCCGTGAAGATGACGTCGCCCGTACGCATGCCGAGCGACTGCGCGACGCGCGAGCGAGCGCCCTCGAGGGCGCTCGCCGCGGCTTCGCCTATCGTGTGGTGGCTCGACGGGTTGCCGAAGACACCCGTCAGGTACGGGGCCATCGCCTCCAGCACCTCGTGGTGCACCGGAGTCGTGGCGGCATGGTCGAGGTAGATCATCGGTTCAGTCGATCCGCACGTCGAGCCCGAGATCGAGGGCGCGAGCCGAGTGGGTGAGCGCACCGACCGAGATCACCCCGACTCCGGTCGCGGCGATGGCGCCGACGGTCTCGAGTGTGACGCCGCCGGAGGCCTCCACCTGGGCCCGCTCGCCGATCGTCGCGACACCCTCGCGCAGATCAGCGAGCGAGAAGTTGTCGAGCAGCACGGTGTGCGCGCCCCCGTCGAGAACCTCCGGGATCTGGTCGAGGCGGTCGACCTCCACCACGACGTGGGTCGTGTGGGGCAGACGCGAGAGAGCCTCACGGAGGGCGATCGACAGGTCGACGCCCGAGCGCTTCAGCACTGCGAGGTGGTTGTCCTTCGCCATGACCGCATCCGACAGCGAATACCGGTGGTTGTGCCCGCCGCCGCTCACGACGGCGTGGCGTTCGAACGCCCGCAGCCCCGGCGTGGTCTTGCGCGTGTCGGAGATCCGGGCGTGCGTCCCCTCCACCGCCTGGACGTATGCCGCGGTGATGGTGGCGATTCCGCTCATGCGCTGCGTGAAGTTGAGCGCGATGCGCTCGGCGGTCAGGATGCTGCGGGCCGTGCCTGCGACAGAGGCGAGGACGTCTCCGGCTGAGAACACGTCTCCGTCTCCGACATGGACATCGACGTGCAGGGTCGGGTCGGTGAGGGCGAATGCGGCGGTGAAGACGTCGCCACCGCTGAAGACGCCTTGCTCCCGCGCCACGAGGTCTGCGGTCGCGGTGGCGCCGGCGGGCAGCAGCGCCGAGCTGGTGAGGTCTCCCCACGGCGCATCTTCTTCGAGGGCGGCACCGACGACGCGGGAGATGATGGCGGGGGTGAGCATCAGACGGTCTCCAAGACGGAAGCGGTTTCGAGGTGGTGCGAGCCCACCGATTCGGTGCGGCCGAGGGCGGCGGAGGTCGTCGCGGCGGCCAGCGTCAGCAGGTTGGCATCCTCGTGATCGGCGACGGTGCGCAACGTGCGAGATTGCGCCGCCCAGGCCGCGATCGTCTCGTGAGCGCGCCGAAGGCCCTCCGAGGTTCGGAGAAGACCGACTTCGTCCCACATCAGCCGCTGCAGCTCGATCCGATTGAACACTCCGGTGTGGGAACGGGCGAATGGCGGGATGCTCCGCGCGTCCGGTGAGGGGTCGGAGGTGCTGGGCGTCGTCCCTTGACGGTGCGAGGCGGCCGGCCACTCCGACTCGAGTGCTGCGGCGGCGCGTGCGCCGAACACTGCACCTTCGAGCAGCGAGTTGGAGGCGAGCCGGTTCGCGCCGTGGACTCCGGTGCGGGCCGTCTCGCCGACGGCGAAGAGGCCGGGGATGGACGTCCGTCCATCGATGTCCGTGACGATGCCGCCCATCAGATAGTGTGCGGCCGGCGTGACGGGAATCGGAGCGACCGACCAGTCGAACCCGCGCTCCTTGGTCACGCGATCGATCGTCGGAAAGCGGCGGCGGAGCGTCTCGGCGCCGAGCATCGTCGCGTCGAGCCGCACCGGTGCGCCCTGGGCCGCGGCGCGACGTGCGATGGTTCTCGCGACGACGTCGCGCGGTGCGAGCTCTCCGTCGGGATGACTGTCGAAAGTGAAGCGGCGGCCCTCGTCGTCGATGAGGGTCGCCCCCTCGCCGCGCACGGCCTCCGACACGAGGAAAGCCGTCCCTCTGTCCAGGACCGTCGGATGGAACTGCACGAATTCGAGGTCGGCGATCGCTTCACCGGCCCGGATCGCCGCGGCGATCCCGTCACCAGTCGTCCCCTCGGGGTTGGTGGTGTGCGCGTAGAGGTGGCCGGCGCCCCCGGTCGCAAGGATCACGGCGTCGGCGTCGAGAAGGTTCGACGCGTCGTCGAGCAGGATCCGGATGCCGCGCACCGCACCGCCGGTCACGACGAGGTCGAGGAGGAACGCGTTCTCGACGACGGTGACGGCAGCCGCTCGGGTGGCCGCGATGAGAGCGCGTGCGATCGCGGCTCCCGTGGCGTCGCCACCCGCGTGCACGATGCGCGCCCGACCGTGTGCCGCTTCGCGACCACGAAGCAGGGCACCGTCCGCGGAGCGGTCGAAGGCGACTCCGCGCGCGATCAGCTCGGCGATCCGTGCTCCGGCGCCCTCGACAAGCACCTCGACCGCTGCGGCATCGGCCAGTCCCGCGGCGGCGGTCAGGGTGTCTGCGGCGTGCAGGGCGGGAGAATCGCCGGGGCCGTATGATCCGGCCACGCCGCCCTGCGCGTATCCCGTGCAGCCGTCGCCGAGCGCTCCCTTCGTCACGACGGTCACGGAGTGTCCGTGCTCGTGCGCGTGCAGTGCCGCGGTGAGCCCGGCGATGCCCGACCCGACCACGATCACGTTCATCGCGCGCCCGCTGCCACCGGAGGCTTGGCGGCCAGCATCCGCTCGAGCGCGATGCGGGCGGGGTCCGCGACATCGGGCGTCACCGTGATGCGATTGGGGGTCCGCCCAGCCACGAGTTCCTCGAGCACCCAGGCGAGGTATCCGGGGTGGATCCGATACATCGTCGAGCACGGGCAGACCACGGGGTCGAGGCAGAAGATCTCATGCTGCGGGAACTGCGCGGCCAGGCGACGCACGAGATTGATCTCGGTGCCGATGGCGAAGGTCGTGGGCTCGGTCGCGGCGGCGATCGCCCGCCGGATGTAATCGGTGGAGCCCGCCTCGTCGGCAGCGTCCACGACGTCCATCGGGCATTCCGGGTGCACGATGACGCGCACGTCGGGGTGCTCGGCTCTCGCCTGATCGATCTGCCCGACGGTGAAACGCCGGTGCACCGAGCAGAACCCGTGCCACAGGATGACGCGGGAGTCGACGAGGTCGGTCGCAGTGGAGCCGCCGAGCGCCTTGCGCGGGTTCCACATCGGCATCTGCTTGAGGGGCACGCCCATCGCTTTCGCGGTGTTGCGGCCGAGGTGCTGGTCGGGGAAGAACAGCACCCGTCGACCGCGCTCGAACGCCCACTCGAGCACCGTCTGCGCGTTCGAGGAGGTGCACACGATCCCGCCGTGCCTGCCGACGAAGCCCTTGATCGCTGCAGAGGAATTCATGTAGGTGACGGGGATCACCGGCACTCGCCCGTGTTCGTCCTGAGCGTCGAGATCGCCGAGGACATCGGCGAGCTGCTCCCAGCAGTCCTCGACCTGATCGATGTCGGCCATGTCGGCCATCGAGCATCCGGCGGCGAGGTTGGGCAGGATCACAGCCTGGTCGGGGCCGGAGAGCAGGTCGGCGGTCTCTGCCATGAAGTGCACGCCGCAGAAGATGATCGCCTCGGCGTCTGCTCTGTCCTTCGCGGCTGTGGCGAGCTGGAACGAGTCGCCGACGTAGTCGGCGTGCCGCACGACCTCCTCGCGCTGGTAGAAGTGTCCGAGGATCACGGCACGATCACCGAGGGTCGCCTTCGCCAGGCGGATGCGCTCGTCGAGCTCGTCTTCGCTCGCCTCGCGATACTCCGCCGGAAGTTCGCCCTGTCGCGGCGCTCCGGTCGGGATGACGTCACCCATCGACGACCCGGGGCCGTAGCCGGGGCGCGTGTCGAAGTCCCAGGGGCCGACGGCGAGGTCGGTCGTACAGGTCTCATCGGTCGATGCGCCCGACACGATCGACTGGATCGCGTGGTCGACGGACGCGTCGAGGGGCTGGACTGCCGGGGTCGGAACGAAGGTGATGCTCATCGGGTGCTCGTTTCCTCGGGGCCGAGCGGGCCGTGATCGGCCAGCTCGACATCGGTGTTGTAGCGGTAGAGGCGGGCGGGGCGGTGACTGCCGGTGCGGAACTGATCGGTGGGGAGGAGGTTGCCGGCGGACTCGACCTGTCGGCGGAAGTTGGCCGGGTCGAGGTGCTTGCCGAGGATCGCCTCGTAGGCCTCTCGGAGGTCGGCGAGAGTGAATTCGGCCGGCAGGAAGCCGTGCGCGACGCGGCTGTAGCCGACCTTGCTGCGCAGGCGCCAGAGCGCGTAGTCGACGATCTTGCCGTGGTCGAAGGCCAGCGGTGGAAGGTCATCGAGGTCGAACCAGCGCACGTTCTCGGGGGCAAGACCGGATGCCCGGTGCGCTGCACTCTGCGCGTCGACCTCGTCATGGCGCAGCAGCGCCCAGTAGACGATCGACACCACGCGCGTGGGGGAGCGGTCGACGGCACCGAAGGCGTAGAGCTGCTCGAGGTAGCTGGGGGTGAGGCCCGTGGTCTCGGCGAGCGTGCGGGCGGCGGCGTCGACCGGCGATTCGGTCGGAGTCAGCCATCCGCCGGGGAGCGCCCATTGGTCGGCGAACGGCTCGCGGGTGCGGAGCACGAGGGGCAGCGCGAGCACCGCAGAGCCGTCGTCTGTGCGACGCAGCGTGAGGATCACCGTCGACACGGCGACGTCGATGCTCGAACTTTGAGTCATAGGTACCTTAACCTCCTGGTCCGATCTTAGTGTCATCGTGACTCTTAGCGCACCTGTGTGACGCGACCGTTCCTGAAGCCGAAACGTTATATGCCGGTGTTCTGAACTCTTGTCGCCCGGAAAGGGATTTGTTAGGTTACTGTCCTAACAAATCCCTTTCCCTGGGATCTGTCACGAGTCCCACCTCCGGGACTCGGCTCCATCCGGAGATCCCTCCTGCAGTGCAGCACCGAGAGGAAATACAGAATGATCCGTAACGGAAGGCGCAAGATCGCGCTCACCGCTGTGGCGGGGGCATCCGTCCTCGCCCTGGGTTTGACGGCCTGTGGCGCAGGCGGCGGCGATGAGGGGAGCGGTGGCGACAGCGACCGGGCTCTTCGTGTCTGGGCCGGCAGCCAGACGCCCATCACTGCGAACTACAACCCGTTCGCACCGACCGTGCTCCACGGGGCGCTCGGACCGATCTACGAGCCGCTGTTCTTCTTCAACAAGACGGCCGATTCCGAGCCCGTCGGTCTGATCGGCGACTCGTTCGAGTACAACGAAGACGGCACGGCGATCACGATCACCATCAAGCCCGACCTCAAGTGGAGCGACGGAGAGCCGCTCACCGCGGCAGATGTCGCCTTCTCCTTCTCGTACGAGGCGAACAACCCCGAGGGCAACGGTCTGGTCTCGGCCGAGGCGACTGACGACACCACGGTCGTGCTCACCTACACCACCGCGCAGTACACGACCGAGTTCCAGCGTCTCGGCTCGACCTACGTCCTTCCCGAGCACGTGTGGTCGGAGGTCACCGACTTCGCCAACTTCGCCAACGAGGAGCCGGTCGGTTCCGGCGCCTACGTCGTCGACAAGACGACGAGCGAGTCATACACGCTCGTCGCCAACGAGAACTTCCGCGATGCCGACGACCTCGGAGTCAAGAAGGTCCAGTACATCGCCGTCGACAACAACCAGACAGCTCAGGACCTGCTCGCGGCCGGTCAGCTCGACTGGACCGGAATGTTCATCCCGAACCCCGACGACGTCACCGGCAACGGGGCGATCGACTGGATCAACACGCCTCAGGACCCGACCGTCCTCTACACCTGCTCGAACACGGAGCTCGGCTGCGCCGGTCCGCAGACCGATGTCGCGGTTCGGCAGGCACTGAATGTCGCCATCGACCGCGCCGCGATCAAGGACAAGGCGTTCGTCGGTCTGACGGGCGACATCTCACCGACCTTCGCACTGCTGCCGCGCGATGAGAAGTGGGTCGCGGACTCCGCGAACGAGGTCAGCCCCCAGGAGGCGAACGCCGACGAGGCGGGCGAGATCCTCGAGGCCGCCGGATACACGAAGGACGGCGACTACTACGCGAAGGACGGTGTGCCGCTCGAGCTCAGCCTGATCTCGGTCGACGGCTGGACCGACTACAACGATGCCGCCAAGTTGATCGCCGAGCAGGCAGAGGCTGCCGGCATCAAGATCACCGCATCGACAGTGCAGTGGCAGGAGTTCTCCGACGCTCGTCAGGGCGGCGACTTCCAGCTCATCGTCGGTGGCGTCGTCGGCACGTCCGTCGCCGACCCGTTCCAGATCTACCGCGACTGGTTCGGTGGCACGGCAGTCGAGTCCACCAGCCCGGTCGGCACCGAGGTGCCCGCTGGTCGCTGGAACTTCAGCCGCTACAGCAACCCGGTCGTCGACACCGCCATCCAGGCGGCGATCAGCACGAACGACGAGGCGGAGAAGAAGGAGCTCTACGGCACGATCCAGACCGAGATCGTCCGCGATCTGCCTTACATTCCGCTCGTGATCAACGCTACGCAGACCTTCTATAACACGAAGGACTTCACCGGGTGGCCGACGGAGGAGGACCTCTACGCCTTCCCGCCGTCCTGGGGTGCGATCGCAGCGGGTTACGTCCTGACGCAGCTCGAGCCGGCGAACTAAGCACATGGGGTCGGGGGAGCAGGAAGCAAGGTCAGTGACATGAAGTTCTATGCACGAAGAATCGGGTTCTACGCGTTCACGCTGTGGGCCGCGATCTCACTCAACTTCCTGCTTCCCCGGCTCATGCCGGGGAACCCGGCGGACATCATGATCGCCAAGATGCAGCGCGCGGGCGGCGAGGTCTCCGAGACCACGATCCGCAACATCAAGCTGCTTCTCGGCGGCGATGACTCGTCTCTCTGGGACCAGTACATCGCGTACTGGGGGCGGATGTTCCAGGGCGACCTGGGCGTCTCCGTCACCAAGTTCCCCACGCCGGTGAGCGAGCTGATCAGCCAAGCTCTGCCTTGGACGCTCATCCTCGTCGGCACGGTGACCGTGATCTCCTTCATCCTCGGCGTCGGCCTCGGCGCGTGGGCGGGGTGGAAGCGCGGAACCTGGGTCGACCATCTGATCCCGGCGACCACCGTGCTCCAGTCCATCCCGTACTTCTGGATGGCGCTGCTCCTCGTCTCGATCTTCGCCGTCGGCCTCGGCTGGTTCCCGATCTTCGGCGGCTACGACGTCTTCGAGTTCCCCGACGGACCCGAACCGACGTGGGCGTTCTTCACGAACGCGCTCTCGCACGCGATCCTTCCCGCCGTGACCATCGTGATCTCGTCGGTGGGTGGCTGGATGTTCGGGATGCGCAACATGATGGTGCAGACGATGTCCGAGGACTACGTGCTCACGGCCGAGGCGAAGGGACTCCGTCCTCGCCGCATCATGACCACGTACGCTGCCCGCAACGCCGCGATCCCGTCGATCGCCGGCTTCTCGATCACCCTCGGCTTCGTCGTCGCGGGGTCGATCGTGATGGAGCAGGTGTTCACCTATCCGGGTATCGGCAAGCTGATGTTCCAAGCGGTGACGAACAACGACTACGCCCTGATGCAGGGGCTCTTCCTCGTCATCACCATCACGGTGCTCGCCGCCAACTTCATCATGGACCTCGTCTATGGCTTCATCGACCCGAGGGCTCGCCAGAATGTCTGACACCGAGAACACAGTGCTGACCACGAAGGATCAGCCCATGACCCAGCCCGCGAGCACGATCTCGCTTGCGACTCAGCGCGGCCGCAAGCGTCGGCGCGTCCTGCCCACCTCGTCGT
Organism: Microbacterium sp. AC145; assembly: GCF_979258505.1. Taxonomy (NCBI): domain Bacteria; kingdom Bacillati; phylum Actinomycetota; class Actinomycetes; order Micrococcales; family Microbacteriaceae; genus Microbacterium; species Microbacterium sp. AC145. Next base: position 1,963,834 of record NZ_OZ409859.1, on the reverse strand, counting down.
CGAAGTTCATCGTCGGCGCGAGCCTGGTGATCGCGATCGTGCTGTTCGCGATCATCGCGCCGATCTTCTCGCAGGACCCCCGCAGCACCGACAATCCGGCGCTGCTTCCCCCCTCACCGGAGCACTGGCTCGGCACCACCAAACTCGGCAATGACATGTTCGCCCAGCTCGCGATCGGCGCTCAGGGGTCGCTCCTGGTCGGCGTCGTGGCCGGTGGCATCGCCATCCTCCTCTCCCTGGTCTTCGGAGTCCTCGCCGGGTACCTCGGTGGATGGCGCGAGGACACCCTCGCCCTGCTGACCAACGTGATGATCGTGATTCCCGGCCTGCCGCTGGTGATGGTGATCTCCTCGTTCGTGCCGCAGCGCAGCTGGCAGCTCGTGGCGTTCGTGCTCGGCATCACGTCGTGGGCCGGTGCCGCGTACGTGCTTCGACTGCAGACGCGATCACTGCGCACCCGTGACTACGTCTACGCGTCGAAGGTCGCAGGCGAGCGGTCGCTGCGGGTCATCCTCGTCGAGATCATGCCCAACCTGCTGCCGCTGCTCACCGCGCAGTTCCTCTTCGCGATCATCTTCGCGATCCTCGGTGAAGCCGGACTCTCCTACCTCGGCCTCGGCCCGAACTCCTCCATCACCTGGGGAACGATCCTCAACGATGCGCAGTCGGGCCAGGCTCTCGGACGAGGCGCGTGGTGGTGGTTCGTGCCGCCGGGAATCATGATCGCCCTGCTCGGCGCGGGTCTCTCGCTCATCAACTTCGCGATCGACGAGGTCATCAACCCCAAGCTGCGTAACGCGCCAGACGCCGCACGGCGTGTGCGCAAGGCGGCCAAGACGAAGGGGGTCGCGGTATGAGCGCTCCGGATGCCGTGCTCACTGCACGAAACGTGTCGATCGAGTACGAGGTGGATCCGCCTGTGAAGGCCGTCCGCAACGTCTCTCTCACCCTCAACCGCGGAGAGATCCTCGGACTCGCTGGCGAGTCGGGGTGCGGCAAGACGACACTCGCCTACGGCATGAACCGGCTGCTCAAAGCGCCCGCGCTCATGACGAGCGGTGAGATCGTGCTCCACGACCGCGACGGCCACGACATCGACGTCGTGGGGCTCGACGGTGAAGGGCTGCGGGCGTTCCGCTGGGACAAGATCTCGATGGTCTTCCAGGGGGCGATGAACTCGCTGAACCCGGTCATCAGCGTCAAAGCGCAGATCTTCGACATCTTCGACACCCATCGCCCTGGCATGTCCAAGAAGGACAAGCAGGCCAGGGCCGAGGAGCTGCTCACGCTCGTCGGAGTCGACCCCTCGAGATTGACGAGCTTCCCGCACGAGCTCTCGGGCGGCATGCGCCAGCGCATGATGATCGCCATGGCCCTCGCGCTGGATCCTCAGGTCATGATCATGGACGAGCCCACGACGGCGCTCGACGTCGTCGTGCAGCGCGGGATCATCCGCGAGATCATGCGGTTGCGCGAGCGGCTCGGCTTCGCGGTCATCTTCATCACGCACGATCTGCCGATGCTGATCGAGATCAGCGACCGCATCGCCGTGATGCTTCAGGGGCAGATCGTCGAGGAAGGCACGGCGGAGGAGATCTACCGCACCCCTCAGCACGAGTACACGAAGAAGCTGCTGTCGAGCTTCCCGAGTCTGACCGGAGAGCGCGGCGACTTCGTCCGTACCGGCAACCAGCCCAGCCAGGAGGAGATCCGATGAGCGCTCCCACCCTCGAAGCCCGCAACCTCGTGAAGGACTTCACTCTGCGCGCAGGGCTGAAGACTTCGGTCCTTCACGCCGTCAAAGACGTCTCGTTCACGATCGAGGCGGGCAAGACGGTCGCCCTCGTCGGCGAATCGGGGTCGGGCAAGTCGACCATCGCTCGGATGCTGATGAAGCTCGAGACGCCGACGAGCGGACAGATCCTGCTGGACGGCAAGGATTCGGGGATGCGCGGCCGCGCGGTCGAAGAGTATCGCTCGCAGGTGCAGATGGTCTTCCAGGATCCGTTCGCCTCGCTGAACCCGTTCCACACGATCATCCATCACCTGGAGCGGCCCATCAGGCTCCACCACCCGAAGCTCTCGGGTGCCGAGGTCCGCGCACGGGCGATCGAGCTGCTCGAGCGCGTGCGGCTGTCGCCCGGCGAGAGCTTCGCCGAACGCCGTCCGCATGAACTGTCCGGTGGTCAGCGGCAGCGTGTGGCCATCGCGCGGGCGCTCGCTCCGGGAGCGCGGTTCATCGTCGCCGATGAACCGGTCTCGATGCTCGATGTCTCGATCCGCCTCGGTGTGCTGAACCTGCTGGCCGATCTGCAGCGCGAGGAGAACCTCGGGGTGCTCTACATCACGCACGATCTCGCGACGGCTCGGCACTTCAGCGACGAGATCATGGTGCTCTACAAGGGCGATGTGGTCGAACGAGGCCCCGCCGACGAGGTCATCCTCAACCCGCAGCACGAGTACACGAAGACGCTGCTGGGGGCGGCTCCCGAACCCGAGAACCTCGGTCGCCTCCGTGACGAGGTGCGTGCGGAGCTCGCCGGCCGCTGAGCATCCGTTCCGGTCGCACTTCCTGTCGCCAGCCATCCGCTCGCGCGACACGAAGTGCGACCGGAACATCGCCTGTCGTGACGACATCGACCCGCTAGACTGATGCCACAACTGAAGATAGGCCGAATGACCCACGCGGGAGAGCCCCGGCGAACGCAGCCGGGCACCGAAGGAGCAAGCCTCCCCGCCAATCTCTCAGGTACGCGTACCGCGCGGTTCCGGCCACTCTGAAAAGCGATTTCGAGCGAAGCAAGAAATCGGGTTGAGCGAGGGCGTCCACGCCCGAGCCGAAACCCTGGTGAGTTGGGCCCCGTGGGTCTCCCCGCGCGTCTCCACATCCGCATTCGCCCGTGATCCGCCGACGGTGAAAGCCCAGTCTCTGGGCGAAGCTCTCAGGCCCATGACAGAGGGGGAGTTCCCAGGAGCAGCGTCGCTGTTCCGCCCGACCCAGCCCGGGAGAACTCCATGTCCGACCCTCGCTACACCCCACTGCGCGAATGCCATGAGGCGCTCGGCGCGTCGTTCACCGACTTCGGTGGCTGGCAGATGCCGGTGCGCTACACGTCTGACCTCGCCGAGCACCATGCGGTGCGACAGGCTGCAGGCATCTTCGACATCTCGCACATGGCGGAGTTCCTGATCACCGGGGACTTCGCAGCAGATTTCCTCGACTACTCGCTCGCCGGCCGGCTGTCTGCGATGGCCGTGGGCAAGGCGAAGTACTCGCTGATGCTGGCTGAAGACGGCGGCATCATCGACGACGTCATCGTCTATCGGCTCGCGGATGATCGTTTCCTCGTGATCGCGAACGCGGGCAACCGCGGATTCGTCGATGCGGCCTTCGCATCGCGCGTCCGCTCGTTCCCCTCGATCCTCGAGCGCGAGATGCCGGCCAGGGGGGACGGCGAGGAGCGCAGCTTCGCGGGGTTCATCGGTGACAGAGGCGTCGACGTCGAAGACGTCTCCGACGAGTACGCACTGCTCGCGGTGCAGGGCCCGGCCTCCGAGGCGATCGTCTCCGAGACTGCGGGGATCGCCGACCTCGGCACGCCGTGGGCGGAGCAGAAGTACTACGCCTGGGCCGACGCGACGTTCCTCGGTGCGCCGCTGCTGCTCGCTCGCACCGGCTACACCGGCGAAGACGGCTTCGAGCTGCTCGTGCGGGTCGCCGACGCCCCGGCTCTGTGGGACGCACTCGTCGAAGCGGGCCTGCCCCACGGACTCGTCCCCGCCGGCCTCGCCGCGCGCGACACCCTGCGGCTCGAGGCCGGTATGCCTCTGTACGGCCATGAGCTCTCCCGCGAGACGAAGCCGTCGCAGGCCGGACTCGGGCGGGTGGTCGTGTCCGACAAAGAGGACTTCGTCGGCAAGGGAGCGGTGGATGCCGCGTCCGATGCTCCGGTGCTCGTCGGTCTCGCCGCCGAAGGCAAGCGTGCCGGACGCGCTGGCTACTCCGTGGTCGACGAGCACGGAACCGCCATCGGTGAGATCACCAGCGGCGCACTGAGCCCGACCCTCGGGCATCCGATCGCGATGGCCTACATCGCACCGTCTTCCGCTGCGGCGGGAACCGCAGTATTCCTTGATGTGCGGGGGACCAGGATCCCCGCGACCGTGACCGCCCTGCCTTTCTATCGGAGGACAAAATGACCGACCTCAATGCGCTCCACTACACCGACGAGCACGAATGGATCGCTGCTGACGGTGCCACCGCGACCATCGGCATCACCGACTATGCGGCCGAGAAGCTCGGCGACGTGGTCTTCGTCGAGCTGCCCGCTGTCGGCACCGAGGTGACCGCCGGATCCGTGGTCGGCGAGATCGAGTCGACCAAGTCGGTGGGCGAGCTCTACGCGCCCGTCTCGGGCACGATCGTCGAGATCAACGACGCCGTGGTCGATGACCCGTCGCTCGTGAACGCCGAGCCGTTCGCGGCCGGCTGGCTCATCAAGGTGTCGGTCGCCGACGGCGCCCTCGACGGCCTCATGGACCGCGACGCGTACGTCGCCCTGACGGAAGGCTGATCCACCCGTGACCTCATTCGCCGATCGTCACATCGGAACCACCGCTGCCGCCCAGCGTCAGATGCTCGACGCGCTGGGTGTGGCTTCGGACCTTGCGGACTGGAGTCCGGTCGAGGCGTTGATGCGCCAGTCGGTGCCGGCGTCGATCTACACCGCCGCGACCGATGATTCCGTGATCCCGCGCGCCGCGAGCGAGACCGAGGCCCTCGACGAGTTGCGGGCGCTCGCCGCGCGCAACACGGTGAACCGGCCGATGATCGGTCTCGGGTACTACGGCACCATCACCCCGCAGGTCATCCAGCGCAACGTGCTCGAGAACCCGTCCTGGTACACGGCCTACACCCCGTATCAGCCGGAGATCTCCCAGGGGCGTCTCGAGGCGCTCATCAACTTCCAGACGATGGTCGCCGAACTCACCGGTCTGTCCACCGCGAATGCGTCGATGCTCGACGAGTCGACGGCGGTCGTCGAGGGGATGCTGCTCGCCCGGCGCGCCGCGAAGACGCGATCGAACGTGTTCGCAGTCGACGCCGATGCTTTCCCGCAGACCGCCGCGCTCCTCGCAGCCCGCGCGGAGGCCGTGGGCATCGAGCTCGTGACGGTCGACTTCGCGGCGGGGGAGGAACTCCCCGCTGAGCTTTTCGGTGTGTTCGTGCAGTATCCCGCCGCGTCCGGACGCGTCTGGAACCCGAGCGCCGTGATCGACGCGGCGCACCTCGCCGGCGGTCTCGCGGTGGTCGCCGCCGATCTTCTCGCCCTCACGCTCATCTCGTCTCCCGGGTCGCTCGGCGCTGACGTGGCGGTCGGCACGACGCAGCGCTTCGGTGTGCCGATGGGGTTCGGCGGCCCGCACGCCGGGTACATGGCGGTTCGTGCCGGTCTCGAGCGTCAGCTGCCCGGTCGTCTGGTCGGAGTCTCGGTCGACGCCGATGGCAAGCCCGCCTACCGGCTGTCCCTGCAGACCCGTGAACAGCACATCCGCCGCGAGAAGGCGACGAGCAACATCTGCACCGCCCAGGTGCTTCTGGCCGTGATGGCTTCGATGTATGCCGTCTATCACGGCCCCGAGGGCCTTCGTGCGATCGCCGCCGAAGCCGCAGCGAAGGCCGCACTGCTGCGTGACTGGCTCGTCGATGCGGGCGTCGAGGTCGTGCACGATGCGTTCTTCGACACGCTGAGGGCTCGCGTGCCGGGTCGCGCCGCAGAGATCGTCGAGACGGCGCATGCCGACGGCATCCTGCTGCGTGCGAACGATGCAGACACGGTGAACATCGCAGTCGACGAGACGACCACCGTCGCCGATCTGCACCGCGTCGCACAGGTGTTCGGTGGCAAGCGCGAGCGTGCGTTCGGGTTCTTCGGGATCGGCGCGGCCGGCGCCCTGCCCGAGGAACTCCACCGTCAGGACGAGTATCTGACGCACCCCGTCTTCCACGCCCACCGCAGTGAGACCGCCATGATGCGGTATCTCAAGAGCCTCGCCGATCGGGACTACGCGCTCGATCGCGGCATGATCCCGCTCGGGTCCTGCACGATGAAGCTGAACGCTGCCACCGAGATGGCATCGATCACCTGGCCCGAGTTCGCGGGCATCCACCCGTTCGCGCCGGCGTCAGATGTCGCCGGATACCTCGAGCTCATCGACCAGCTCGAGTCCTGGCTGGCAGAGGTCACCGGATACGATGCCGTCTCGCTGCAGCCGAACGCGGGATCGCAGGGCGAGCTCGCCGGTCTCCTCGCGATCCGCGGATATCACCTCGCGAACGGTGACGACCAGCGCACGGTCTGCCTGATCCCGTCGTCGGCGCACGGCACCAACGCGGCGTCCGCCGTACTCGCGGGCATGAAGGTCGTGGTCGTGGCGTGCGATGAACTGGGCAATGTCGACCTCGAGGATCTCCGCGCCAAGATCGCGGCGCACGCTGCCGAGCTCTCGGCGCTGATGATCACCTACCCGTCCACACACGGCGTCTACGAGCAGGACGTGGTCGAGATCACCACCGCCGTGCACGACGCGGGTGGTCAGGTGTACGTCGACGGTGCCAACCTCAACGCGCTGCTCGGCTACGCGCGGTTCGGCGACCTGGGCGGCGATGTCTCCCACCTCAACCTGCACAAGACGTTCGCGATCCCGCACGGCGGCGGCGGACCAGGGGTGGGGCCTGTCGCCGCGAAGGCGCACCTCGCTCCCTTCCTGCCCTCGCACGCCCTCGCGCAGCGGGCGGAGCATGCGGGCGGATTCGTCTTCGAGGGAGGCCCGATCTCGGCGGCTCCCTACGGATCGGCGGGCATCCTCCCGATCTCCTGGGCGTACGTCCGCATGATGGGGGCCGACGGTCTCCGCCACGCGACCGCAGCGGCCGTGCTGTCGGCGAACTACATCGCGGCTCGCCTCGCAGAGCACTATCCGGTGCTCTACACCGGCGAGAACGGGCGGGTGGCGCACGAGTGCATCCTCGACCTGCGTCCGCTCAAGGAAGCCACCGGAATCACGGTGGACGACGTCGCGAAGCGGCTGATCGACTACGGCTTCCACGCGCCCACCATGTCGTTCCCGGTCGCGGGAACGCTGATGGTCGAGCCGACCGAATCCGAGGACCTCGGCGAGATCGAGCGCTTCATCGAGGCCATGATCATGATCAAGGCAGAGGCCGACGCCGTCGCCGCCGGGCGCTGGCCCGCCGACGACAATCCGGTCGTCAACGCGCCGCACACCGCGGTCTCGCTGATCGCGGGGGAGTGGAACCACGCCTACACGCGGGAGGATGCTGCGTACCCGGTGCACGCGCTCATCGCAGGCAAGTACTGGCCGCCGGTGCGCCGCATCGATCAGGCCTACGGAGACCGCAATCTGGTGTGCGCCTGCCCGCCGATCGAGGCATTCGCCTGAATCGAGCATGCGTCATGCGGCGGCGTCGTATCCATCCCGGATGCGACGCCGTCGCTCGTTTCCGTGCATTTCCGCATGTTTCCGCGAGATTACAGATGGTCACCACTGAGTAACAGTTCATTAGCCGAGTGCGCCGACCGCTGAGACCCGGGTTACGCTCAACTATCCCTACGTGCTCGATTATGAGCGCGCAGTCTGATGAATTCCCGTCCACAGGAGGACACAAGTGAAGCGCAACAAGATCGCCCTTGCGGGCACCGCGCTGTTCGCGATCGGCGCCCTGGCGCTCGCGGGCTGCGCGAGCGGTGGTAGCGGCAACGAGGGTGGCGGCGACGCCGGCAGCGATGCCAACGCGGATGCCATCATCACGACGAACGGTTCGGAGCCGGAGAACCCGCTCATCCCCACCAACACCAACGAGGTGGGTGGTGGAAAGATCCTCGACGAGATCTTCGCCGGCCTGATCTACTACGACGCCGAAGGCGCCCCGGTCAACGACATGGCTGAGGAGATCACGACCGAGGACCCGCAGAACCTCACCGTGAAGCTCAAGGAGGGCATGACCTTCACCGATGGTGAAGAGGTCACCGCCGACAACTTCATCAAGGCATGGAACGAGGGCGCGAAGCTCTCGAACGCCCACTACTCCAGCTACTTCTTCGAGGACATCGAGGGCTTCAGCTACGAGACGGACTCCGAGCTCACCGGTCTCAAGCAGGTCGATGACTACACCTTCACGATCGCGCTGAACAAGCCGGCTTCCGACTTCGCTCTGCGTCTCGGCTACTCGGCGTACTACCCGCTCCCCGATGTCGCTTTCGAGGACATGGAGGCATTCGGACAGAACCCGATCGGCAACGGTCCGTACATGATCGACGGCGACGACGCATGGCAGCATGACGTGCAGATCGACCTCGTCCGCAACGACGACTACGAGGGTGGACGCCAGGCGCAGAACGGTGGTCTGACCATCAAGTTCTACGCCACGCAGGAAGCTGCGTACGCCGACCTGCTGTCGAACGAGGTCGACGTCATCGACGCGATCCCGACGAACTCGCTCGCGATCTTCGCCGACGAGCTCGGCGACCGCGCTGTGAACCAGCCGTCGGCCGTGTTCCAGTCGTTCACCATCGGACAGTCCCTCCCGCACTTCAGCGGCGAAGAGGGCCAGCTGCGCCGCCAGGCGCTGTCGATGGCGATCAACCGCGAAGAGATCACCGAGACCATCTTCTCGGGATCGCGCACCCCGGCAGCCGACTTCACGTCGCCGGTCATCGATGGCTGGTCGGACTCGGTCCCCGGCAGCGAGGTCCTCGACTACGACCCCGAGAAGGCGAAGGAGCTGTGGGCCGAGGCCGACGCCATCGCCCCCTGGGACGGCGACTTCAAGATCGCCTACAACGCCGACGGTGGGCACGACGCCTGGGTCGACGCGGTGAGCAACAGCATCAAGAACACGCTGGGGATCGAAGCATCGGGCGACCCGTACCCGACGTTCCAGGACCTGCGCACCAAGGTGAACGACCGCACGGTCACGACGGCATTCCGTTCGGGATGGCAGGCTGACTACCCGGGTCTGTACAACTTCCTCGGACCGCTCTACGCGACCGGTGCTGGCTCGAACGACGGTGACTACTCGAACCCCGAGTTCGACTCCACGATCGAGGCCGGCATCAGCAACCCGGACGCCGACGCACAGATCGAGGACTTCACCAAGGCGCAGGAGATCCTGTTCCAGGATCTTCCCGCGATCCCGCTGTGGTACTCGAACGTGACCGGCGGCTTCAGCGAGAACGTCGACAACGTCACGTTCGGCTGGAACTCGGTTCCGCTGTACTACGAGATCACGAAGGCCGGCGAGTAAAGTCTGACGGCACTTCACCTGTGAGGCGGTGACGATTCTTCGTCACCGCCTCACAGGCTGTGTTCGCCTCACTTTCTTTCCCCTCAAAGAAGGGACAAGCGGATGCTCGGTTACATTCTGAGACGTCTACTGCAGGTGATCCCGGTCTTCTTCGGAGCCACCCTGCTCATTTATTTTCTGGTGTTCGCCATGCCCGGCGACCCGATCCTCGCCCTGTTCGGGGACAAGACCCCCAATGAGGCGGTCCTCGAGCAGCTGCGGGAGCAGTACCACCTGAACGAGCCGTTCCTCGTGCAGTACTGGTACTACATCACCGGTGTGTTCCAGGGCGACCTCGGCACCACCTACTCCGGTCGGCCGGTGTCGGACGTCCTTGCCGCGACGCTTCCCGTCACCGGACGCCTCGCAGTGATGGCCATCGCCATCGAGTTCGTGCTCGCGATCATCATCGGAACGATCTCGGCGCTGCGTAAGGGCAAGCTGTTCGACAACGTATCGCTGGTCGTCGCCCTCGTCGCGATCGCTATCCCGATCTTCGTCGTGGCGTTCCTCGCCCAGTACTTCCTGGCGATCCAGCTCGGGTGGTTCAAGCCCACAGTCGGAGCCGACAATGACTGGGGCGGCCTGTGGCTCCCGGCGATCGTGCTCGGCTTCAGCCTCTATGCCGTCAGCATGCGTCTGATGCGCAGCTCCGTCATCGACACGCTCAACCAGGACTGGGTGCGCACCGCCTACAGCAAGGGTCTGTCGCGGGGCCGCGTGCTCCCCGTGCACGTGCTGCGCAACTCGCTGATCCCCGTCATCACCAACTCCGCGACGAACTTCGGTGTGCTGCTGGTCGGCGCGACCGTCACCGAGGGCATCTTCAACGTGCCCGGCGTCGGCAACACGCTGTTCCAGGCGATCCAGCGCGGCGAGGGACCCACGGTCGTCTCGTTCGTGACGGTCTTCGTCATCCTGTACGTGTTGGTGAACCTTCTCATCGACCTGCTCTACGGTCTGCTCGACCCGAGGATTCGCTATGCCTGATCCCACCAACCAGAAGCACTACGTCGCCCCGGTCGAGACCGAGTCGATCGCCGTCGATGCCGTTCGCATCTCGGACAAGCCCAGCAACCTCTGGAGGGACGCCTGGTTCGACCTGCGTCGCCGTCCGCTGTTCTGGTTCTCCATCGCCCTCGCGCTCTTCTTCCTCGTGATGGCACTGTGGCCGACTCTGTTCACCGCGACCCCGCCGAACGACGACTGCCAGCTGTCGAACAGCAACGGCGGCCCGACCGCGGGCCACCCGCTCGGGTTCACCTTCCAGGGCTGTGACATCTACGCGCGCATCGTCTGGGGATCCCAGACGTCGCTGGCGGTCGGCCTGATCGCCACGGTGATCTCGTCGGTCCTCGGCCTGATCATGGGAGCCCTCGCGGGCTTCTACGGAGGATGGCTCGACGGTCTGCTGTCGCGCATCGGTGACATCTTCTTCGCGATCCCGTACATCCTCGCGGCCGTGGTCGTGATGACCGTGTTCCGGGATGCACGTTCGGTCTGGACTCTCGCTTTCGCGATCGGCGCATTCGCGTGGGCCTCTACGGCGCGAGTCGTTCGAGCCGAAGTGCTCCGGGTGCGACAGGCCGACTTCGTGATGGCGTCCCAGGCGCTCGGCCAGTCGAAGTTCAAGATCCTCCTGAACCATGTCGTCCCGAACGCGATCGCACCGCTGCTCGTGGTGTCGACTCTCGGACTCGCGGCAGCGATCGTCGCCGAGGCGACGCTCTCGTTCCTCGGGGTCGGTCTCGGCAGTGACGTGATGTCGTGGGGTAACGACATCGCCAAGGCGCAGGCATCGCTGCGGGTCGCGCCGATGGCCCTCATCTATCCGTCGATCGCCCTCACCCTCGCGGTGCTGGCGTTCGTCACCCTGGGCGAGCTCATCCGAGACGCCCTCGACCCGAAGGCGAGGGCACGCCGATGAGCGAGCGAATCACCGAACAGGTCCCGCTGCTGAGCATTCGCGACCTCACCGTCGCGTTCCGCACGCAGGAGGGCCTGCGCGAAGTCCTCCACGGAGTCAGCTTCGACATCATGCCCGGCGAGACCGTCGCGATCGTGGGCGAGTCGGGTTCCGGCAAGTCCACGACGGCCACGGCCATCGTGAACCTGCTCCCCGGCACGGGCCAGGTCACTGCCGGATCGGTCACTCTCGACGGTCGCGAGCTCACCACGCTCAGCCGTCGTGAGATCGAAGCCGTGCGCGGTCGGGACATCGGTTTCGTGCCGCAGGACCCGATGTCCAACCTCAACCCGGTGTGGAGCATCGGGTTCCAGGTCAAGGAGGCGATCCGTGCGAACGGCATCGCCCGGGGTCGCGACGCCGCCAAGGCGCGCACGGTCGAAGTTCTGCAGCAGGCCGGGCTCGCCGACGCCGAGAAGCGTCTGCACCAGTTCCCGCACCAGTTCTCGGGTGGCATGCGTCAGCGCGCGCTGATCGGGATGGGCCTCGCGGCCGACCCGAAGCTGCTCATCGCCGACGAGCCGACCTCGGCTCTCGACGTGACCGTGCAGCGCGTGATCCTCGATCACATGGCCTCGCTCACTCGCGACAAGGGCACCTCGGTGCTCCTGATCACGCACGACCTCGGCCTCGCTGCCGAGCGTGCCGACAAGATCATCGTGATGAACGGCGGCAACATCGTCGAGGCCGGTCCGAGCCGCGAGATCCTCGAGAACCCGCAGCACCCGTACACCAAGCGTCTCGTGTCGGCAGCGCCGAGCGTGGCGTCGCAGCGCATCCAGGCTGTGGTGGAGGACCGGGGGATCGAGACGCTCGAAGACCTCTCCGCCACCCCGCCGACCGTGCGTGTGGCAGGACTCACCAAGGACTACAAGATCCGTCAGGGAAACTTCCGCAGCGAAGCATTCCGGGCGGTCGACAACGTGTCCTTCGAGATCCCTCGCGGCAAGACGCTCGCGCTGGTGGGAGAGTCGGGCTCCGGCAAGTCCACCGTCGCGAAGATGGTGCTGAAGCTCGAAGAGCCCACCAGTGGCACGATCGAGATCGACGGCCAGGATGTGTCGAAGCTGTCGAACGCCCAGGCGTTCGGTCTGCGCCGGCGCATGCAGCCGGTCTTCCAGGATCCGTACGGGTCGCTCGATCCGCTGCGCAACATCGGCAACACGATCGCCGAGCCGCTCCAGATCCACGGAGTGGGCGACGGTGCGTCGCGCCGCGAACGCGTCGAGGAGCTTCTGGACCAGGTGTCGCTGCCGCGCGTGCTCGCCACTCGGTATCCGAATGAGCTCTCGGGCGGACAGCGGCAGCGTGTCGCCATCGCCCGCGCTCTCGCGCTCAAGCCCGACATCATCGTCCTCGATGAGGCCGTGTCGGCGCTCGACGTGCTCGTGCAGGACCAGGTGCTGCAGCTGCTCGCCGAGCTCCAGTCGGAACTCGGGCTCACGTACCTGTTCATCACGCACGACCTCGCCGTCGTCCGTGTGTCGAGCGACCTCGTGTGCGTGATGGAGAAGGGCAAGATCGTCGAACAGGGAACTGTCGACGAGATCTTCGCGAACCCGCAGCAGGAGTACACGGATCGTCTGCTCAAGGCGATCCCGGGTGCGTCGATCACCCTCGGCGGTCACTGAGAGTGAGCACCGACCCTCGACCGGAGGCCGCGCGGACATTCCGTGCGGCCTCCGGGCCTGTCTCCCTCGTGCTGTGCTCCCTGCTCGCGCTGTTCCTGCTCGGCGACGCAGTCGTGCGAGCCGGCTGGGGGCAGATGCTCCTGCTCGCCCCGTGGGTGCTGCTCGGGCTCTGGGTCGTGTACGAGATCACCTTCGTCTCGGTCGTCCGCGTCGACGGTGAGGGAGCGACGGTGCAGAACATGCTGCGTCGCACGTCCTTCGGCTGGAGCCGCGTGCGCGACATCGACCTCCGCTGGCAGCTGCTGTTCTCGCTCGACGACGGCACCGACCTCTCCTGTTACGGCGGGCCGGCGCGGGCGCGTCCGGTGCGACGCGCCACCACCGGCGATGACGAGGCCAAGGCCCCGGCGGGACTCCGCGACCTGACCGACATCCGTGATCGGTGGCAGTCCGCACCCGCTAGCGCGGATGCTCCGATTCGTCGTTCCTGGGACTCTCCGGCGCTCATCGCCCTCGCCGTCATCGTGGTCTGGGCTGTGGCGTCGGTCCTCATCGCCGGCTCCTGACCGCCGACGCGCGTTTCCGGGGCCGTCTCAGCCCGGAAGCCCGAACAGTGCGGGGAACGCACTCGCGGCCCACGGATAGCCGACGAACACGGTCGCGTCGATCAGGAAATGCGCGACGAGGAACGGCATGAGCCGACCGGTCCGCATGAAGAGCCAGCCGAAGAGCAGGCCCATCGCGAAGTTGCCGATGAACGCGCCTGGGCCCTGGTACAGGTGATAGCTCGCGCGCAGCAGCGACGTCGTCAGGATGATGGTCCACGGACCCCACCCGAGCTGCTTCAGGCGCGCGAACAGATATCCCAGCACCACGAACTCCTCCTGCAGTGATGCACGGGCCGCGGCGAGGAGAAGGATCGGCACGGTCCACCAGTGCGCGCCCTCGCCCGAGGGGTCCACAGCGACGAAGAGCCCCATGGCTCTTCCGCCCAGGTAGAGCCCGAGCCCGGGGATGCCGATGGCCGCGACGAGCAGGACGCCGCGTCCGATGTCAGCACCGACACGGGTGCCGTCGAGACCGAGCCGACCGAGATGCGGCTTCGACGACTGCCAGAGCAGGAAGCAGACCAGCAGCACAGGTACCAGCGAGAACCCGATCGACAGGACCTGATAGATCAGGTCGAAGATCTCTCGATCGCTGCGGGACGGATTCAGGCTCGCCGTCTGATCGGCCAACGGTGTGTCATCCGTGAGCCGGTACGCGAGCTGCACGATCGCGTACACGGCAGACTGCCCGAGTCCCAGCGCCAGCACGATGGCGATCTCCCACCAGATGCGCGCGCGTGAGGGGGCGGGGAGAGGTCGGAGACGGTCACGATCATGATCGTACTTCCGGCGCACAGGAACGGATTCGCGACATACGATAGTCTGGAACGTCGGCTTCTCGGCAAAAACCCACACTCTTTAGGACATCTGCATGGCGCACGCCCTTCGCTCTGACCTCCGCAACGTCGCAATCGTCGCGCACGTCGACCACGGTAAGACCACCCTCGTCGACGCGATGCTCCGCCAGACCGGCTCGTTCGGTGAACACGCCCACGTCGATGAGCGCGCGATGGACTCGAACGACCTCGAGCGTGAGAAGGGCATCACGATCCTCGCCAAGAACACGGCGATCACCTACAAGGGCAAGCACGCGGACGGCAAGGAGATCACGATCAACGTGATCGACACCCCCGGCCACGCCGACTTCGGTGGTGAGGTCGAGCGCGGCCTGTCGATGGTCGACGGCGTCGTGCTGCTCGTCGACGCGAGCGAGGGCCCGCTCCCGCAGACCCGCTTCGTGCTGCGCAAGGCACTCGAGTCGAAGCTCCCCGTCATCCTCCTGGTCAACAAGACCGACCGCCCCGACGCTCGCATCGCCGAGGTCGAGGAAGAGGCTCACGACCTGCTGCTCGGTCTCGCGTCCGACCTCGTCGACGATGTGCCCGACCTCGACGTCGACGCTCTGCTCGACGTGCCGGTGGTCTACGCCTCCGGTCGCGCCGGCGCCGCATCGCGGAACCGCCCCGCCGACGGCTCGCTGCCCGACAACGACGACCTCGAGCCGCTGTTCGAGGCGATCCTCGAGCACGTCCCCGCTCCGGCGTACGATGACGAGCACCCGCTGCAGGCCTGGGTCACCAACCTCGACTCCAGCCCCTTCCTCGGGCGCCTCGCACTGCTTCGCGTCTTCAACGGCACGCTGAAGAAGGGCCAGACCGTCGCCTGGGTCCGTGCTGACGGCACGCACCAGAACGCACGCATCACCGAGCTGCTCAAGACCCGTGCACTCGAGCGCTACCCGGCCGAGTCCGCAGGCCCCGGTGACATCGTCGCCATCGCCGGCTTCGAGAACATCACGATCGGTGAGACCATCGCCGACCCCGAGGATGTGCGCCCGCTTCCCGCGATCACGGTCGACGACCCCGCCATCTCGATGACGATCGGCACGAACACCTCGCCGCTCATGGGCAAGGTCAAGGGCCACAAGCTCACCGCTCGCATGGTCAAGGACCGTCTCGACAAGGAGCTCATCGGTAACGTCTCGCTCAAGGTCGTCGACATCGGGCGTCCCGACGCCTGGGAGGTCCAGGGCCGCGGCGAGCTCGCACTGGCGATCCTCGTCGAGAACATGCGTCGAGAGGGCTTCGAGCTCACCGTCGGCAAGCCGCAGGTGGTCACGAAGAAGATCGACGGCAAGACCTACGAGCCGTTCGAGCACCTCACGATCGACACGCCGGAAGAGCACCTCGGCGCGATCACGCAGCTTCTCGCGAACCGCAAGGGCCGCATGGAGAACATGACCAACCACGGCACCGGCTGGGTGCGCATGGAGTTCATCGTCCCCTCGCGCGGTCTGATCGGCTTCCGCAGCGAGTTCCTCACCACGACGCGCGGCACGGGTATCGCCAACGCGATCTCGCACGGCTACGAGCCGTGGGCTGGTTCGATCACGACCCGTCAGAACGGCTCGATCGTCGCCGACCGCCAGGGTGTCGTCACTCCGTTCGCGATGATCGCCCTGCAGGAGCGCATGTCGTTCTTCGTGCAGCCGACGCAGGAGGTCTACGAGGGCATGGTCATCGGCGAGAACTCCCGCGCCGACGACATGGACGTCAACATCACGAAGGAGAAGAAGCTCACCAACATGCGTGCGGCGAGCTCCGACACCTTCGAGTCGATGACGCCCCCGCGTCAGCTGACGCTCGAGGAGAGCCTCGAGTTCGCTCGTGACGACGAATGCGTCGAGGTCACGCCCGAGGTCGTGCGCATCCGCAAGGTCAACCTCGATGCGAACACCCGCGCCCGCGAGACGGCACGCCTGAAGCGTCAGGACGCCAACGCCTGAGTCGTCCCACGCCGGCTTCGATAAAGGGGCCCTGCATCGCCTGAGAGCGATGCAGGGCCCCTTTCTCATGTTTCACTCAGGTCATATGTTGCAGAATCGTTACCTTGCGCCTGGGGCCGACTCCCGATGAGGGTCCTGTGACGGGCGCACGACGACCCGAAAGTCGATTCATGCTTCATAACTCCCGTGCGCTTCGGCGCGCCTCTGAGGCGGCATCCGCTGGTGCCGCTGCGAAATCCCGCCGCTCCCGCTGGATCCTCGGTTCTGTGACCGGTGGCGTCCTCGGGGCTGCCCTCACGCTCGGAATCGTCGCGGCTCCCGCCGCCGCCGCCGAGCTGCCCGACGCCGTGGACCATGTCGCAGCCCTCGTCACCGGCGCCGACCCGCTGCAGAAGACCGTCGATGACTCCGCGATCACCATCAAGCTCGCGAAGGATGCGATCTCTGCAGCCGACGCGAAGACCGCCGAGGTCGCGTCCTCGGGGATCGATCTGGCCGGTGCCCCCGCCGCCGTCGAGACCCAGGACCTGACGGCGTGGATCGGGCAGCTCTCCGACCGCGACTCCCTGAGCGAACGAGAGCTCAGCAGTCTCGAGGCATACACCGTCATCGGCACCGAGGCGGTCGTGGCGAACACGGCGGCGCTGCAGTCGACGTACGACGCGGCACAGCAGGCCAAGGCCGCCGCCGAGCAGGCGGCCGCAGAAGCGGCGGCCGCGGCTGAAGCGCTCGCGCAGGCGAACACGGTCGACGGGGCGAAGTCGACGGCACGAAGCATGGCGTCCAGCCAGTACGGCTGGGGCGACGACCAGTTCTCGTGCCTGAACTCGCTGTGGACGAAGGAGTCGGGCTGGAACTACCAGGCGTACAACTCGTCCGGCGGAGCGACCGGCATCCCGCAGGCGCTTCCGGGCAGCAAGATGGCCTCGGCCGGCAGCGATTGGCAGACCAACGCTGCCACCCAGATCTCCTGGGGCCTCGGCTACATCTCGTCGGTGTACGGCACCCCCTGCAGCGCCTGGTCGCATTCGCAGGCCGTGAACTGGTACTGATCCGACGGAATCTCTCGCGCCGCGAGCGCACCAGTATTTCGGCATGAAGGCCCCCTGCTCTAGGCAGGGGGCCTTCTGTGCCGTTACGGTGAGCGGAGATGGCTGGGGCGTCGTCGATTCTGAGGAGGACGAATGGACCCGGCTGCGCTCACCGGCATCACGCAGGCCGTCTCGACCGGCGGGCTCCCGGGGTGGGAGCGCGTCGACGAACTCGTCCGCGAGGCTCACCGCCTGTATGCGGGGGAGTCGAGCGGAGCAGTAGCCGACTACATCCCCGTCCTCGCTGAGGTCGATCCGGAGCTCTTCGGACTCGCTCTCATCGAGTCGGACGGTGGACTGCACGACGCCGGGGACGCGTTGCACAGCTTCTCGATCCAGTCGATCTCGAAGATGTTCGTCTACGCGCTCGCGATCGAGGAACACGGTCACGAGGGTGTGCGGGAACTGGTGGGCGTCAACAACACCGGTCTGCCGTTCAACTCGGTGATCGCGATCGAGCTCAACGGGGGCCACCCCATGAACCCGATGGTGAACGCAGGGGCGATCGCCACCACGGCACTCATGCCCGGGAGCACCGCCGTCGAGCAGTGGGAGCGCCTCCGAGACGGACTCTCGGCATTCGCAGGGCGACCGCTGAGCCTCGACGGGGTCGTGTACTCGTCCGAGGCCGAGACGAACGACCGCAACCGTGCGATCGGGCGGCTGCTGCGCAGCTATGGGCGGCTCGAGGGCGACCCCGACGAGGTCGTCGATGTCTACACACGTCAGTGCGCGCTCAGCGTCACGGCTCACGATCTGGCGGTGATGGGCGCGACCCTCGCTGACGGCGGGGTGAATCCGATCACCGGTGAACGTGTGGTCTCGGCTGACGTGTGCCGGGACACGCTCGCGGTCGTGGCCTCGACCGGGCTGTACGAGCGCTCGGGGGAGTGGCTGTTCGAGATCGGATTGCCGGCGAAGTCCGGGGTGGCCGGCGGGATCGTCGCCGTCTCGCCCGGCAAGGGGGCCGTGGCCGGCTTCTCGCCTCGGCTCGATCACGCGGGCAACTCGGTGCGCTCCCAGCTCGCGATCGGGCATCTCTCGCGATCGCTCGGCCTGAATCTCTTCGCCTCGGCTCCGGCGGTGCCGGCGCGCGCCGACAACTGACCTCCGACAGGCACTCGTTCAGAGGACACCGCAATGACGACTCCCGCTCCCTCTTCATCCACGTCCACGTCGACGACAGCATCCTGGATGCCGCTGGTCAGTCTCTTCCTCGCCCAGGTGCTGATGTCGTTCAACGTGGCGGCTCTCCCGATATCCCTCGGCGGCATCGTCGACGAGTTCGGTGTGCCGCCGACCGTCGCGAGCACCACGATCGTCATGTACGGGCTCGCCGTGGCCGCACTCGTCATGACGGGTGCGAAGCTCGGCCAGCGGGTGGGGTGGGTGCTCATCTTCCGCGTGGTCATCGTGCTCTTCGCCGCATCAGCGGTGCTTATGATCTTCGCGCCGAGCGTCGGCTGGGCGATCGCGGGGCAGGCCGTCGCCGGTGCGGCGGCCGCCATCATCGTGCCGTCGATCGTGGCGCTGATCGCGGAGAACTACCGGGGCACGCAGCAGGCCACCGCGATCGGCGCGATCGGATCGGCTCGCGCCATCTCGGGGGTGACCGCATTCCTGATCGGCGGCACGCTCGGCACGCTCGTCGGATGGCGGCCGATGTTCTTCATCGTGTTCGGCATCGCCGTGATCGTCTTCGCCTTCAGCTTCACTCTCCGCGGCGATCGCGGTGACGCGTCGATCCGCATCGATCTCGTGGCGTCCCTGCTCATCGGCGCCGCGATCGTGCTCCTGACGCTCGGATTCAACAACCTCAACGGATGGGGGGCGATCACTGCGACCGAGGCGGCGCCCTTCAGCATCCTCGGGCTCTCGCCTGCCCCGCTCTTCATATTCGTGGGTGTCGTTCTCGGCCAGTGCTTCTTCCTGTGGACGCGCAGGCGGATGGCCGAGGGCAAGGTGCCGCTCATCGATCTGAGTGTGCTGGATTCGTCGAAGGAGCGAGCAGCCGTCTACGCGATGTTCATCGTGGTCGCGCTCGAGGCGTGTGTGAACTTCACGATTCCGCTGTACATCCAGATCGTGCAGGGGCGCACGCCGTTCGACACGTCGCTCGCCATGATGCCGTTCAACCTCACGGTGTTCATCACGGCCACCCTGGTGGTGCGCTTCTACAAGAGGTATCCGCCGAGGGTGATCGGCATCTTCGGGTTCATCCTCACCACTGCAGCGCTCGTGTGGCTCTCCTTCGTGGTGAACAACAACTGGGAGACGCTGCCGACCATCCTCGGCCTCGTCGTGTTCGGCATCGGTCAGGGTGCTCTAGTCACGCTCGTGTTCAACGTCCTGGT
This sequence comes from Microbacterium sp. AC145, assembly GCF_979258505.1. Classification (NCBI taxonomy): domain Bacteria; kingdom Bacillati; phylum Actinomycetota; class Actinomycetes; order Micrococcales; family Microbacteriaceae; genus Microbacterium; species Microbacterium sp. AC145. Next base: position 1,944,032 of record NZ_OZ409859.1, on the reverse strand, counting down.
GACCTCCGCCCCGGCGGAGTTGGCAGGCGACGTCGGCTCGCTGCGTGGGACGACGCAGAATCTCGCTTCGGCGGTGGGCACCGCGCTGGCCGGTGCGCTCCTGGTGTCGTTGCTCGGGCTGAGCATCGGCCGTGCGGTGGTGGAGAATCCCGAGCTGCCGCCGGACCTCGTGGCCCAGGTCGACCTCGATGCCGTGAACTTCGTCAGCAACGATGATCTGCGTGCCGTGCTGGAGGGGACCGATGCGACGCCCGCAGAGGTGGACGCGGCCGTGGCCGTGAACGAGGAGGCCCGACTCGGCACGCTTCGTCTCGGGTTGCTTATCCTCGCGGGCATCAGCGCTGTGGCGATCCTGCCCGCATCGAGGCTGCCGCGCTACAAGCCCGACGAGATCCCCGATCCTTCGCCCGCTTCGGGTGCTGAGTGAGATCAGCGCAGCTCGGAGATGAGGACCGCGCTGGTGTGCGGCTCGGTCGCGTCGAACACATGCGCGGCGTCGCCCGGGTACGAGAGGTAGTCGCCGGGGTTCAACAGCACGGGCTCGCCCACGGGGCCGACGTGCGCCTGGCCGGACACGATGATGACGTGCTCGGTCGTCCCGGCGTGATGGGGTGCTGAGCGGCGCGGATCGCCGGGCTCCCCCTGGATGAGGTACACATCACGGCGTGCTCCCGGCGGGCTCGCCGAGAGCAGCGTCGCGCTGTATGCGGCAGCGGCTGACGGGACCCCGGCGAGAGCATCCGCGCGAATGAGCGTGGGCGCGTTGGACTGCTGATCGACGAGAACGGCGAACGGCACATCCAGCGCCACTCCCAGCGCCCACAGGGTCTCGACGCTGGGGTTGCCCGAGCCTGACTCGAGCTGCGAGACCGTCGCCTTCGATATTCCCGCCCGGCGAGCGAGCTCCGAGACGGAGATTCCGGCAGCTTCGCGTTCTCGACGCAGCGTGCGGGCGATGCGCGTTCGTAGTTCCTCCATGTGTTCATCCTGTCAAACGATCGTTCGCTTGACTATCCTCCGGGTGATGTTCAGAATGATCAGCGTGTGTTCACTTCATCGAACGGTCTGTCGTGAGCGCCGAGCGTGAGGTCTGGCGCGAGGCGCTCGGAGTCGTTCTCGCGACAAGCGCGTACGGAGTATCCTTCGGCGCACTGGCCGTGGCGTCCGGACTCGATGTCTGGCAGACGTGCGTGCTCAGTCTCTTCATGTTCACCGGCGGCTCGCAGTTCGCGTTCGTCGGCGTCTTCGCCGCGGGAGGGGTCGCCGCACTTCCCTCCGCCATCGCCTCGGCCGGGCTCCTGGGCGTGCGCAACGTCGCTTACGGCATGCGCATGTCGCCCATCGTCGGCACGTCTCGCGCTCGCCGCGTCGCAGCCGCGCATTTCACGATCGACGAGTCGACGGCCGTCTCGATCGCTCAAGGAGACCCGAGACTGCGCCGGGTCGGGTTCTGGGTCACCGGTGTCGGGATCTTCCTCGGCTGGAACATCACCACCCTGGTCGGCGCGCTCGTGGGAGACGTATTGGGCGACCCGAAGGCCTGGGGCCTGGATGCTGCGGCGGCCGCGGCCTTTCTCGCGCTGCTCTGGCCGAGACTCAAAGAGCGTCAGGCGATCGTGGTGGGCATAGCGGCGGCCGTCGTCGCTGCTGCTCTGACCCCGTTCATCATGCCCGGCCTTCCCGTTCTCGTCGCCGCGATCGTGGCGATCGTCGTCGGCTGGTTCAACTGGTGGGGCCGGGAAGCCGGCGCGGTTCCGGAGGCGAAGGGGGAGGCGTCGTGAGCGTCTGGAGTGCTGTACTCCTCGCCGCCGTCATCTGCCTCGCCCTCAAGGCGGTCGGTTACCTCGTTCCTCCCTCGGTGCTCGAAGAGCCGCGTCCTGCCCGCGTGACCGACCTGCTCACAGTCGCATTGCTCGCTGCCCTCGTCGCCGTGCAGACGGTGGGTGCGGGGCAGGCGGTCATGGTCGACGCGCGAGTGCCGGCGCTGCTCGTCGCAGCGGGGCTGCTGTGGCTCAGACAGCCGTTCCTCGTGGTGGTCGTCGCCGCGGCGGCAGTCGCTGCGCTTCTTCGTCTCTTCGCTCTCGCCGCCTGAATCGGTGCGGCCGCGTGGCCGCGTGACACGGCCTCGGCCGGGCGCGCGTAGGATCGTCTCGTGCGTATCGGATGGATCTCCCGGGTGCTCTCCTGGATCGCTGCGGCCCTGGTCGGCGGTGTCTTCGGCGTCGCGGGGACCATCGGCCACAGTCTGATGTGGGGCCCGGTTCCCGTCGGGCTCATCGTGGGTGCCGTGGCGTGCGGCGCGATTCTCGTCGCGATCCGTTCGCTCACCCACGATCGAGGCGCGACGCTCGCCGCGGGGCTCGGCATGGTCGGTATGGTCGTGCTCATCTCCGGCGTCGGGCCCGGTGGCTCGGTCGTCGTGCAGGACACTCTCAGCGGCCGCATCTGGATCTACCTCGTCGCCGGTCTCGTCCTCCTCGCCGTCGCCTGGCCGTCGCTCTCGCGAATGCAGATCCAGACGACCGCCGCGCACGAGAGGCCGTCTTCGGCTCCCGCGAGCGCGCCCCTGGGAGATGGCGGCGTTCGCGAGTCGTAGACTGAGGGGGTGACGTATGTGATCGCCCTTCCGTGCGTCGATGTCAAGGATCGCGCCTGCATCGACGAATGCCCCGTTGACTGCATCTACGAGGGCGAACGCTCGCTGTACATCCACCCCGACGAATGCGTCGACTGCGGTGCCTGCGAGCCCGTCTGCCCCGTCGAGGCCATCTACTACGAAGACGACCTGCCCGACGAATGGCAGGACTACTACAAGGCCAACGTCGAGTTCTTCGACGAAGTCGGATCCCCCGGCGGTGCCGCCAAGGTCGGTGTCATCGCGCACGATCATCCGGTCATCGCTGCGCTGCCGCCCCAGGGCGACTAGTCCGTGAGCGTCCGCGACCTGGCCGACTATCCATGGGATGCGGTCGTCCCTTACCGAGAGCGTGCGGCTCTGCATCCGCAGGGCATCGTCGATCTCTCCGTGGGGTCGCCGGTCGATCCGACTCCTGAGTTGATCCGCAGGGCGCTCTCCGAGGCGACCGACGCTCATGCGTATCCGCAGACGGTCGGAACCCCGGCTCTGCGAGAGGCGATCGTCGACTGGTACGCACGCCGTCGAGGCGTGTCCGATCTCACGGTCGCCAACGTACTCCCGACCATCGGCTCGAAGGAGCTCGTCGCTCTGCTGCCGACGCTCCTGGGCCTGGGGGAGGGCGACATCGTGGTGCATCCACGCATCGCCTACCCGACCTACGAGGTCGGCGCACGCGTCGTCGGCGCCACGCCCCTGGCGGCCGACGATCCGGCCGAGTGGCCCGAGGGCGCGAAGCTCATCTGGATCAACACTCCCGGAAACCCGGACGGACGCACCTGGACCGTCGACGAGCTCGCTGCTGCGGTGCGTCGCGCCCGCGAGATCGGCGCCGTGCTGGCCAGCGACGAGTGCTATGCCGAGCTGGGGTGGGACGGGCCGTGGGCGGATGAAGCGATCCCGTCGATTCTCGACCCGCGCGTCACAGAAGGCAGCAGGGCGAATCTGCTCAGCGTGTACTCGCTGAGCAAGCAGTCCAACCTCGCCGGATACCGAGCGGCGTTCGTGGCCGGATGCGCGCGCATCGTCGGTGAACTGCTCACGGCGCGCAAGCACCTCGGTCTGATGCCGCCTGAGCCCGTGCAGCACGCGATGGTCGTCGCCCTCGGAGACGACGAGCATGTCGCGGCGCAGAAGGAGCTCTACCGGCACCGGCGCGACACCCTGCGTCCCGCGCTCGAGGCAGCAGGATTCCGCATCGACGGTTCAGAGGCGGGTCTGTACCTGTGGGCCACCGAGGGGCAGGACGCGTGGGTCAGCATCGCGCGGCTCGCCGATCTCGGCATCCTCGCGGGCCCTGGCCCCTTCTACGGCCCGTACTCGAGCCAGCACGTGCGTCTCGCCCTCACCGCTCCGTCCGAACGGATCGCCGAGGGGGCTCGTCGCCTGCACGCGCAGGCTCTGTAGGTTCCCTCCCTACCGCTGCCATTCTTTTGTCTGATGTCACAGTAGGCCGGTGTGCCTACTAGGCTGTAAAGGCGATTCGGTCGTGTATCGATGATCTCGATTCGGCCCGGCGCACAGCGCCGTGACATCGCCACATCCGGCTTTGATGAACATCCACGAGGAGGCCCGCGTGAGCGCAGCGGCAGAGCAGCAGGCGACGGCGAAGCTGACGATCGGTGATACGACCGCAGAATTCCCGCTCGTGCGCGGCACGGCGGGGAACGACAGCATCGACTTCTCGACGCTGACCCGTCAGACCGGGTACACGGGACTCGACTACGGATTCGTCAACACGGCATCCACCAAGTCGGACATCACGTTCATCGACGGCGACAAGGGTATCCTTCGCTATCGCGGATACCCGATCGAACAGCTCGCCGGCAACACCAGCTACCTCGAAGTGGCCTGGCTCCTGATCTACGGAGAGCTTCCGTCGGCTGCCGAGCTCGCAGAGTTCGACGAGAAGATCCGTCGCCACACGCTGCTGCACGAGGACCTCAAGCGCTTCTTCTCGGCGCTCCCGCACACGGCGCACCCGATGTCGGTGCTGTCCTCTGCGGTGGCCGCCCTCTCGACCTACTACGAGGGTCAGACCGACCCGCACAACCCCGAGCACGTCGAGCTCAACATGATCCGCATGCTCGCCAAGCTGCCGGTCATCGCGGCATACGCGCACAAGAAGAGCGTCGGACAGGCGTTCCTCTACCCCGACAACTCCCTCGGATTCGTGGAGAACTTCCTCAAGCTCAACTTCGGTGTGCACTCCGAGGAGTACCAGGTCAACCCGGTCATGTCGAAGGCGCTCGAGCTTCTGCTGATCCTGCATGAGGACCACGAGCAGAACGCCTCGACCTCGACCGTGCGCCTCGTCGGGTCGACCGGTGCCAACCAGTTCGCCTCGGTCTCCGCGGGCATCCAGGCGCTCTCCGGCCCCCTGCACGGCGGGGCGAACGAAGCCGTGCTCACCATGCTCGGTCAGATCCGCGACTCCGGTCAGAGCGTCTCGCGCTTCGTCGAGCGGGTGAAGAACAAGGAAGAGGGCGTGAAGCTGATGGGCTTCGGGCACCGGGTCTACAAGAACTACGACCCCCGCGCCAAGCTCGTCAAGGAAGCGGCCGGCGAAGTGCTCGCAGAGCTCGGCGTCACCGACCCGCTGCTCGATCTCGCTCAGGAGCTCGAGGAGCTCGCCCTCGCCGACGACTACTTCAAGGAGCGTCGTCTGTACCCGAACGTCGACTTCTACACCGGCGTGATCTACAAGGCCATGGGCTTCCCGACGCGCATGTTCACCGTGTTGTTCGCCATCGGGCGACTGCCCGGATGGCTCGCGCAGTGGCGTGAGTTGCAGCTCGACCCGCAGACGAAGATCGGTCGCCCGCAGCAGCTCTACACGGGGTCCCCGGAGCGCACCTTCCAGACGCGCTGACGCCGGTCAGGCGCACGATGCCCGTCGTCACCGCTGAGGCCGTCGTTCCGGTGGACCCGGCGACGGCCTTCGCGGTCTCTCAGACGACCGGAGCCGTGCGCCGACGCTGGGATCCGTTCATCAGCGCGCAGCATTTCCTCGACGGTGCGGATGTCGCGGCCAAGGACGTGCGCACCTTCACGCGCCAGCGCTTCGGCTTCTCGATGGTGAGCCGGTACGTGTCGTACTCACCGCCGCGCAACGTCGGCATGGTGATGGAGACCGGGCCGTGGTTCTTCACCAAGCTCGGCGGCGGCTGGCGATTCACCGAGGTGCCGGAGGGCACGCTCGCTGTGTGGAAGTACAACTTCTCGTGCCGCCCGGCATGGATCGCTCCGATCGCCGAATGGATCGGCGAGCGCGTTCTCGGGTTCGAGATCCGACGCCGCCTGGCAGGATTCGTGCGCGGATGCTCCGACCCTGAGGTCCTGGCAGCAGTGCGGCGTACCGCGGGCTGATCGCGGCCGGAAACCACGAGCGGGTGCGTCGATGCCTGAGCATCGACGCACCCGCTCTGTCGTGTGTGGGTCAGCGGCCCTGCGAGCTGCGACCGCGGCCGCCCTGGCCGCCGGAGCGGGACTGCCCACCGCCCTGACGGGATCCAGCCTGCGCACCCTGTCCCTGACCACCCTGACCGGAGCGGGGGCGACGGCTGCGACGCGACGGCGGGTTGGCGGCGGAGTTCCGCTCGCCACCGGCCGGACGCTGCTTGGCGGCCTGGCGCTGCGGCTGCTGCTGCACGGGCGCCGGACGCACGTGCGGTGCACGCTCGGGCACGAGCTCGGTGACGGCATCCGAGGTGAGGGGCTCGAGGGCGGCGGTGATCGCGGCCTTGCGGAGGAGGTCCTTCACGTCGCGACGCTGCTCAGGCAGTACGACCGTGACGACCGTTCCTGCGGCTCCCGCACGAGCGGTGCGACCGGAGCGGTGCAGGTACGCCTTGTGCTCCATGGGCGGGTCGACGTGGACGACCAGGTCGACGTTGTCGACGTGCACGCCTCGCGCGGCGACATCGGTCGCGACGAGCACGCGCACTCCGCCGTCTTCGGGTGCGGAGGAGAAGGCGCTGAGGTTACGCTCACGCGCATTCTGCGAGAGGTTGCCGTGCAGGTCGACGGCAGGGATGCCGGCGGCGGTGAGCTGCTTCGCGAGCTTCTTCGCCTGGTGCTTGGTGCGGGTGAAGAGGATGCGGCGACCGGTGCCGGAGGCGAGGTCGCGCACGAGGGTGGTCTTGTTGTCGGTCGAGTCGACCACGAGCACGCGGTGCGTCATCTCGCCGACCGGAACGCTCTCTTCATCGACCTCGTGGCTCACGGCGTTCGAGAGGAACCGACGCGCGAGCGTGTCGATGCCGCGGTCGAGGGTCGCGCTGAACAGCAGACGCTGCCCACCGGCGGGGGTGGCGGTGAGGATGCGGGTGACGCCGGGGAGGAACCCGAGGTCCGCCATGTGGTCGGCTTCGTCGAGCACGGTGACCTCCACGGCGTCGAGCTGCACGACCCGCTGCTTCATGAGGTCTTCGAGGCGGCCGGGGCACGCGACGACGATGTCGACGCCGTTGCGCATGGCCTGCTCCTGCGGGCGCTGGCTCACGCCGCCGAAGACGGTGGTGACGCGCAGGCCCTTGGCCTCGGCGAGCGGCGCGATGGTCGCGGCGATCTGGGTGGCGAGCTCCCGGGTCGGTGCGAGCACCAGGCCACGGGGGTGGTTCGGGCGGCTCTTGCGCGAAGACGCCGAGAGTCGGGAGACGAGGGGAAGCGCGAACGCGATCGTCTTTCCGCTGCCGGTGCGGCCACGGCCGAGCAGGTCGCGGCCCGCGAGGGAATCGGGAAGCGTGTCGCGCTGAATCGCGAACGCCTCGGTCTTGCCGTCCTGTGCGAGGACGGCGGCGAGGTCGGCGGGCACGCCGAGATCGAGGAAGGAAGTCATGCAGTATCTCCGAGAATGCACGCACGAACCATCAGGCCGGGTGCGGGAAGGTGGGCGACGGCGCGGGATCGCGCATCGTTTCGCCGTTCGAAAAGGCCAGAACCAGGCAAGTGGTGCGGGAGCGTGTCGACGACGCAGACGTCTCGCTTCACGAGAAGCGTCGCACCGAGACTATCACGCGCCACCAGGAGAAGCCTGGGACGCGCTGCGTCTCAGCGAGTCGTGGTCACGTGGTCAGGCGTGGAGCGCCTCGTTGAGAGTGACACCGACACCCGAGCGGAGCACCGCCTCGACCGCACCGCTGAGCGAGTTGCGTCGGAAGAGCAGTCCGCTCCGGCCCGACAGCTCGCCGCCCTTGACCGTCGGCTTCGCTCCTTCTGCGGTGACGGGGCCGTCGACGAGCACGATCTTGGTGCCGGCCGTGACGTACAGGCCGGCCTCTACGACGCAGTCGTCGCCGAGAGAGATGCCGATGCCGGCGTTCGCCCCGAGCAGCGTGCGAGAACCGATCGACACGCGGTGCGCGCCGCCACCCGACAGCGTGCCCATGATCGAGGCACCGCCGCCGATGTCGCTGCCATCGCCCACGACGACACCCTGTGAGATGCGTCCCTCGACCATCGACGAACCGAGCGTCCCCGCGTTGAAGTTCACGAACCCTTCGTGCATGACCGTCGTGCCGGGGGAGAGGTGAGCGCCGAGGCGCACCCGCGACGCGTCGGCGATGCGAACCCCGGCGGGCTGCACGTAGTCGGTGAGTCGGGGGAACTTGTCGAGCCCCTGCACCTGGATGCCGGCGCGCTGCAGCAGCGGACGCAGTCGAGCCGCGTCGTCGGGGCGCACGGGGCCGGCGTTGGTCCACGCCACGTTCGGCAGGTGGGCGAAGATGCCGTCGAGGTTGAGCTCGTTCGGGCGCACGACCAGGTGCGACAGCGCGTGCAGACGCAGGTAGGCGTCGACGGTCGATGCGGGGGCTGCATCGAGGTCGATCTGAAGCTGCACCGTCTCCACCGTGACGTTGCGGCGCTCGTCGGGCCCTGCCAGTGCATCGAGGGTGACGAGCGCGGCAGCGGCATCGCCGGCCGACGGAGCTTCGATGTGCACTTCGGGGAACCAGGCGTCCAGAACGGTGCCGTCGCCGGCGATCGTCGAAAGTCCGGTACCCCACACGGTGCGCGCCTCAGTCATGCCTCCACGGTATCGCGACCAGGGCAGGGCGACGGTCCAGATGTCGGGTAAGTAGGCTGGGGGCATGCTCGATCTGACAGCCTCCTCCGTCGAACTGACGCGCGCGATCTGCGACATCCCCAGCGTCTCGGGTGATGAGAAGCCGCTCGCGGATGCCATCGAGCAGGCGATCTCCGCATATGCGCATCTCGAGGTGATCCGCCACGGCAACACGGTCGTCGCCCGCACGAACCTCGGACGCGCCCAGCGTGTGGCGATCGCCGGGCACATCGACACCGTGCCGATCAACGACAATCTGCCGACCAGGGAGGTCGAGATCGATGGCGCCGCGTATCTCTGGGGTCGCGGAACCGTGGACATGAAGAGCGGCACCGCCGTGCAGCTGAAGCTCGCCGCCGAGCTCACCGATCCTTCGGTCGACATCACCTGGATGTGGTACGACAACGAAGAGGTCGAGGCATCGAAGAACGGGCTTGCCCTGCTCGCCGCGGTGCGACCCGATCTGTTCGAGGCCGACTTCGCGATCCTGGGCGAACCGTCGAACGGCGAGGTCGAGGGCGGATGCAACGGCACGATGCGCGCGATCGTGCGAACCTCGGGCGTGCGCGCCCACGCGGCGCGTGCCTGGATCGGCGAGAACGCCATCCACCGAGCAGCGCCCATCCTCGCTCGCCTGGCCGAGTACCGAGCCAGGGAGGTGCCCGTGGAAGGGCTGTTGTATCGCGAGAGCATGAGCGCCGTGCGCATCAGCGGCGGGGTCGCCGGCAACGTGATCCCCGATGCGTGCGAGGTCGAAGTGAACTACCGGTTCGCTCCCAGCAAGTCCGCCGCTGACGCCGAAGCGCACATCCGCAATCTGCTCGCCGGTTTCGATGTCGAGATCACCGACGCGGCCGAGGGTGCCCGCCCTGGCCTCGATGCACCCATCGCCCAGCAGTTCGTGCAGGCCGTGGGGGCGGAGCCGCGCCCGAAATACGGGTGGACGGACGTCGCGCGGTTCTCGGCACTCGGCATCCCCGCAGTCAACTACGGTCCTGGTGATCCTCATCTCGCCCACCACGACGAGGAGCGGGTGCCTCTCACGCAGATCGACGCCGTCGAGCGAGGACTCCGCTCATGGCTGACGTCGCGCTGACGCTCGCGCGCCGCTGGGCCCAGCTGCCCCTGGCACTCAGAATCGCTCTGATCTATCTCGCGGCACGCGCCGTGACGACCGTGCTGATGATCGGTGCGGCGACGCAGTCGACCTCGCTCTCGCGCTTCGGGGCGGATCCGGGGCTCGTCGACTTCGTCCTCGGATGGGACGCCCAGTGGTACTGGCTGGTTGCGGAAGAGGGGTATCCGAGCACGCTTCCGCGCACCGACTCGGGAGAGGTGGCGGAGAACGCGTGGGCTTTCATGCCGGTCTTCGCATATGCGGCGAAACTGCTCGGCATGCCGTTCGGGTCGTGGGGCGTCGGAGCGTTCCTGCTCTCCTTCATCGCGGGGTACCTGGCGTGTCTGGCGCTCCACCGTCTGCTTCGGGACCGTGTCGGTCGATCGGCTGCGATGTGGGCGGTCGTGTTCTTCGCATCGGGCCCCCTCGCCGCGATGTTCCAGGTCGGTTATGCGGAGACGCTCTTCCTCCTGCTGCTCTTCCTTGCCCTTGATCTCACTGTTCGCCGTCGATATGTGTGGCTCTACGCGGTCGTCCCCGTCATGGCGTTCACCCGACCGGGAGTCCTCGCCTTCGCGCTGTTCCTCGGCCTCCACGGCATCCTGAGGTGGTTTCGGCGGGGTCAGGAGCCACTCCGCGGGCCTGACGTCGCGCACATCATCGCCCTCGGTGCGCTGGCGACTGCCTGCGGTTTCGCCTGGCAGGCGATCGCGGGACTCGCCACCGGCGACCCCGGCGCGTACCTCGCGACCGAGCTCTCCTGGCGTCGCAACTGGATCGCGGGTGGAGCGACCGGGTTCGTGCCCTTCGAAGGGTGGGTGCAGGCAGCGCAGTTCTGGTTCGCGCAGTGGGGCCTGCCTGCCGCGCTGGGGCCGGTGATCCTCGTGGTCCTCGTCGGTGCAGCCGCTGCGGCGCTGCTCATCGTCCCGCAGGTGCGACGCCTCGGCCCAGACCTGCGCCTGTGGAGCGCCAGCTACCTGCTCTACCTTCTGGCGGTGTTCTTCCCGCAGTCGAGCACTTTCCGACTGCTGCTGCCCCTGAGTCCGCTGTGGGGAGCCGTCGCGGTGCCGCGCTCCCGCATGTGGCGGATCGGTGTTCTGGCGGCATGTCTCATCGGACAATGGGCATGGATCCACCACATGTATGCCCTCGGCAACACGTTCTGGCAGGTGCCGTGAATGTTAAGGCTTGATGCATTTCTTCATAGGGGACATCCAGGTTCGGGTAACACCCGATAAACTGATCGCATACCACCGGAGGAAAAGGAGCCCACGATGGCAGCGATGAAGCCGAGGACTGGCGACGGACCCATGGAGGCCGTGAAGGAAGGGCGACTCATCATCGTGCGCGTCCCCCTCGAAGGCGGCGGCCGACTGGTCGTGTCCGTGAACGACGCAGAGGCGAAGGAACTCCACGACGTGCTGGCAGCCGTCGTGGCGCCGGCCTGATCGACATCCCATCCGCCGTGAGCGGATACAAGAAGAGGGCGACGGATCACCGATCCGTCGCCCTCTTCATGTCCGGTGCAGGGATCAGGACTCGGCGACGCGGATCAGCTGGAGCAGACCCTCTCCCGACGCCGAGACCGTGGCGAGCACGGCGGCCGATTCCTGGGTCTCCTGAATGAGCGACCGGTACGCAGAAGTGACTGCATCGCGCTGGACGGGGTCGGCGACGCGTCCGCCGGCGAGTACTCGTGGTACCAGCACCATGCCCCCGGTACGGGCGAGGCGCAGGCCGTGCTCGACGTACTCGATGACATTGTCGGGGTCAGCATCGACCAGCACGATGTCGTAGGAGGACTCGTTCATGCGCGGAAGTACGTCGGCGGCCCGCCCGCTGATGAAGCGAGCGCGGGTCGCGGGCACTCGCGCGTCGGCGAATGCCTGACGTGCGGCCGCGAGGTGCTCCGGCTCATTGTCGATGGAGGTGAGGACGGCCCCCGGCGCTCCGCGCAGCAACCACAGCCCGGAGACGCCGGCGCCGGTGCCGATCTCGACGATCGAGCGGGCGTTCGTCGCGGCGGCGAGAACGGCGATCTGAGACCCGACGATCGGGCTCACCGGTGCAGCGCCGAGTTCGACGGCGTGTGCGCGAGCGCGTGCGATCGTGGACGGCTCCACGATGGATTCTCGGAGGAAACGTGCGTTCGCATCGTTCTCGCTCATTGCCCTGTTCTCCCGACTGAGGTGTGTGTTGTCTCAGCGTATGTGCTCGGTGCGCGGCAAGGAGGCAGGCGCGGCGGTAGCCTGGGCAGATGGAACTCGGGATCTCATTCGAGAAGATTCTGCTGATCGGTCTGGTCGCCGTTCTTCTCGTCGGACCTGAGCGGCTGCCTCGCTATGCAGAAAGCGTCGCCAAGCTCGCTCGGCGTGCCGGAGAGTTCCTGCGCGACACCAAGACCCGGGTACGCGAGGAGATGGGCCCCGAGGTCGACGACGTCGACTGGCGAAAGCTCGACCCGCGTCAGTACGACCCCCGTCGGATCATCCGGGATGCGCTCTTCGAGGATGCTCCCGCCGCCGCTGCGACCCAGGCCTCCACAGTCGTCGCGGAGCCGTCCGTCGCCCCCGTGCGTCCGGTGCGCACGCGCCCGGAGTTCTCGGTCGCGAATCCGCCCCCGTTCGACCTCGAAGCCACGTGACGGAGGCCCGCTCGGTCGAACGGCTGAAGGCGAAGGATCGGACGGCATTCATCGGGGCGGGGGTCTCGGCGGTCGTGTCGGTGCTGATCTGGACGCTGTGGGTGTTCCCGATCGTTCGCACGGTCGAGGTGGCCGAGCCCGTAGCGATAGGGAGCTCGACGTCGATCGAGCTGGCGACGGGGGAGACGGTCGGGATCTGGGCCAGCGGGCGCTCTGCGACGTTCGGGACGCTGGAGTGCACGGTGACCGCGCCCGACGGCGGGGAGGTACCGCAGGCCCGCGGCGCCTCTCTGGGCTGGGACGACCTGCTGTGGTGGATGACGCCCCGCCGGGGCTTCGAGCAGCGCTCTCAGGTCACGGCGATCCAGGCCGGAGCGCATCTGGTGCGCTGCGTGGACTCCCTCGACACTTACGACGGTGACTTCCTCGTGGCGGGCGATTCGTTCGGCACCGGCGACATCGGGCTCGGGCGGACCGGCTCCAACGACTTCTCGATCGGCGCCGTTCTCGTCTTCTGTGCCGTGCTCTGTCCGCCGTTGGCGGTGCTGATCCCGCTCGTCATCCTGTTGCGTCGGCTGGTCACCCGGCCCGGGGCGCGGCCCAGTCGTTAGCCCAGCTTCCTGCCGTCAGCAGAGCCATCCATCCCGCGTCAGCCGAGGGAGAGGGGAAGCGGGCGCCCGGACAGCCCACGGCCACGGCCCGCGAGAGCGCGTGCCAGTCCATCGATCGCGATGGCAGCTGCATCGGAAGGGTCGCCGATCACGATCGGGGCTCCGATGTCGCCACCCGCTCGTAGCGCCGGACTGAGCGGGATCGACGCGAGCAGGGGCACCGGGTGCGGCTCGGAGAGAGCTGAGGCGACCGCGGCGCCGCCGCCGGAACCGAAGAGGTCGATCACCGACCCATCGGGCAGCGTGAACGGACCCATGTTCTCGATCACGCCGATCACGCGCTGCCCGGTCTGGCGTGCGACGAGGCCGCTGCGGATCGCGACGTCGGCGGCGGCCGCCTGCGGAGTCGTGACGACCAGCACCTCCGCATGGGGCAGGAGCTGTCCGATGGAGATCGCGATGTCGCCGGTCCCCGGGGGCATGTCGATCAGCAGCACATCGAGGTCGCCGAAGAAGACGTCGGTGAGGAACTGCTGGACGGTTCGGTGGAGCATCGGACCGCGCCAGGCGACCACCGCCTCGCCGTCGCGCAGGAACATGCCGATGGAGATCGTCTTCACCCCGTATGCGACCGGCGGCAGCATGAGGTCGTCGATCCGGGTCGGCTGCGTGCCGGCCGCGATTCCGAGAAGCCCCGGGATCGAGAATCCGTGGACGTCCGCATCGACGAGTCCGACCGCGAGGCCCTGCTCGGCGAGTGCGACTGCCAGGTTCGCCGTGACCGTCGACTTGCCGACGCCGCCCTTGCCGCTCGACACCAGGATGACGCGAGTGAGGGAATCGGGGCCGAAGGGCATCTGGCGCGGAGCGCGACCGTCGCGGAGCTTCTCGGTCAGTGCCTTGCGCTCGGACGGAGTCATCACGCCGACGTCGACCTGCACGTCGCTGATGCCCGGCACCGATGCGGCAGCGGCGCGCACATCGGACTCGATCCGGGCCGCGGCAGGGCAGCCCACGATGGTCAGGACGATCGACACGTCGGCTCTGCCTGCTTCGACCGAGATGTCCCGTACCATGTCGAGATCGCCGATCGGACGGCGCAGCTCAGGGTCGGTGACGGCAGCGACGGCTGCCCGCACGGCCTCGGCCGCGCTCACGATGACGATCGCCGGGGCGACTCGCGGGCATCGTCGTCGGACTCACCCAGCTCGGCGAGTAGAGCCTTGAGCTCCTGACGCAGCACGTCCCGAGTCACCACCTGGTTGTTGCGCTCCTCCAGCGACATGCGCAGGGCGACGATCTCGCGTGCGAGGTACTCCGTGTCGGCGAGGTTGCGCTCGGCGCGCTGACGATCCTGCTCGATCTGCACCCGGTCGCGGTCATCCTGTCTGTTCTGCGCGAGCAGGATCAGGGGTGCGGCATACGACGCCTGGAGGGACAGCATGAGGGTGAGGGCCGTGAAGCCGAGGGCGGCATCGTCGAAGCGCAGGTGATCGGGCAGCAGCGTGTTCCAGCAGATCCAGAGCACGCAGAACAGGGTGAGGATCAGCAGGAACGCGGGGGTGCCCATGGCGCGGGCGACCCATTCCGTGAAGCGCCCGAATCGGTCGCGCGATGTCGACCGCTGGCGAGAAGTGCCGCGGCCCAGAGGCGCGTCGAGCCGGGGCGAGCGGGAGCGGGCCATCAGCGCACCTCCTTCGAGACGGTCGGCTCGTCGCTGTCATGCGTGCGCCAGTCGTCGGGGAGCAGATAGTCGAGCACGTCGTCGATGCTGATCGCGCCGACCAGGCGGTGCGCGGTGTCGATCACCGGCAGCGACACCAGGTCGTAGCTCGCCAGCATCCTGGCGACCTCGGCGGCGGACGCCGTGACGTGCACCGGCTCGAGGCTGTCGTCCATGATGGCGCCGAGTCGCTCATGAGGCGGGTAGCGCAGCATCCGCTGGAAGTGCACCATGCCGAGCAGTCGGCCGGTCGGCGTCTCGAAGGGCGGCAGAGTCACGAAGACCGCCGCAGCGAGAGCCGGGTGCAGCTCGTGCCGACGGATCAGGGCGAGAGCCTCGGCCACCGTGGCATCGGCGGAGAGGATGATCGGCTCAGGCGTCATCAAGCCACCGGCCGTGTCGGGGCCGTAGCGGAGCAGCATCCGGACATCCTCGGCCTCTTCCGGCTCCATCAGCTCGAGCAGCTGTTCGAGGCGGTTCGGCGGAAGCTGGGCGAGGAGGTCGGCTGCGTCGTCAGGCTCCATCTGGTCGAGGATGTCTGCGGCACGCTCGTCGCCGAGACGATCGAGAATGTGCACCTGCTCGTCTTCGGGCATCTCCTCGAGGGCATCCGCGAGACGGTCGTCGGAGAGCTCTTCCGCGACCTCGATCATGCGCTGCTGCGGCAGGTCGAGCAGGGTGTTCGCCAGGTCGGCGGCGTGCAGCTCCGAATAGGACGCGACGAGCTGCTCTGCCGACTGCGACTCGCCGGGCGAGTGCTGCTCCGCGACCTCGCTCCAGGCGGCGAACGTGGTCGGGCCCTTCGCGAACGGTGACGCACTGGTCTTCGGGCGGCGGAGGAAGAGCTGGCTGACGGCCCACTCGCCGAGGCGGTTGGGTTCGATCGCCACGTCTTCGATCACCGCGGTACCGCTGCCGTCGACCAGGCTCACCCGTCGTCCGAGCAGTTCGGCCAGGACCCGCACCTCGCCGGCTCGGGGTGAGAACCGGCGCACGTTGATGAGCCCCGTGCTGATGACCTGCCCTGCGCGGATCGAGGTCACCCGTCCGATCGACAGGAACACCTGCCTGCGGCCGGGGATCTCGACGACGAGGCCGATGACACGCGGAGCCGCCGTACTTCGATACACGATGACGACGTCACGGACCTTGCCGAGCCGGTCGCCCACGGGGTCGAAGACGGCGCAGCCTGCCAGCCGCGCGGCGAATACCCGTTGTGTGCTCACCTGTCCAGCGTAGTGCGCGGGGCCTGCGAAGAGGCCTCGCGGCGGGGGTGAGCGAGCGCGGGCGGGCCCGGTTCGCGGGCCGCTCATCGGTGGACAT
This sequence comes from Microbacterium sp. AC145, assembly GCF_979258505.1. Lineage (NCBI taxonomy): Bacteria > Bacillati > Actinomycetota > Actinomycetes > Micrococcales > Microbacteriaceae > Microbacterium > Microbacterium sp. AC145. The sequence goes on along the minus strand of NZ_OZ409859.1, from coordinate 1,927,912 downwards.
GGAACAATGGCGGGATGAGCATGCTGAACCGTCCAGCTGACAGCCGCGATGAGGGCGAGATCGTCGCCTCCACCCGCGATTACGAGGGCGCGCAGAAGACGGTGTCGAAGCTGATCGCTGAAGACGTCCCGGCGCGCGACATCGCCATCGTCGGGCAGAGCGTTCGAACGGTCGAGCGCATCACCGGTCGGCTCGGTTACGCTGCGGCCGCGCGTTCCGGAGCCATCAACGGTGTGCTGATCGGCCTGTTCCTCTCCGCGATCCTCGTGATCGGGAATCCCGAGGTCCCGATCCAGTTGTTCGTGGGCTTCGTGTTCATCGGCGTCGCGCTGGGAATGCTCCTCAGCCTCGTGACCTATGCGATCGTGCGCCGTCGCCGGGACTTCGCCAGCGTCACCCAGTTCGCAGCGGACCACTACGAGGTTCGCGTGCAGGCCGGGTCGCTCGCGAAGGCGAGGCTCGCGCTGGGTGCCGCGAAGCCCGCTCCGGTGCGCGCACCGGTGAATCTCGACGAGCCGCCGCGATACGGGGAGCGCATCACGCCGGGCACTCCCGGCGCCGCCACGCCGCCCGTCCCGGAGGAGCCGACCCCGGGCAGTGACCCTGTTCCGGGTCCGGCGCCGACGCCTCCGCTGGGAGGCGGCCAGAATCCGCCGGCTGAGCCCGTCGCCCCGCCCCGGCCGGCAGACCCGGTCGTGCCGCCGACGGACGCCACGGATCCCGCGTCACCGGGCGTTCCCCCGAAACCGGCAGGGACCGCCTGATGGTCGACCGCCAGCAGGATCCGTCTTCCGACGCAACGTCCGAGGAGACCGTCGTGCCACCGGCACCCACGCCGCGCAGCGCCGCCGCGAACGCTCCGATTCAGAACCCGTACGCGCCGCCGCAGGCACCGGGCTATGTGGTCCCGCAGCCGGCGCCCACCTACGCGCCGCCACAGGCCCCGGGATTTGCGCCGCGGCAGCAGCCGGCGCCGACGTATGCTCCGCCGCAGGCTCCCGGTCATGTGACGCCGCAGCAGCCGATGCCCACGTACGCCCCACCCCAGGCTCCGGGGTACGTGACGCAACAGCAGCCGGCGCCCACCTATGCTCCGCCGCAGGCTCCCGGATACCCGGCACCGGTCTATCCGGCCGGTTCGTATCCCGTCGCGGCGCCTCCACGTGGGCTCCTGCCCTGGGCGCTGGGTCTTCTGATCGTCATCCCGTTCCCGTTCGTGGGCGGACTGGCCTCCGGAATCGCGATGGCGGTGAGCGGCGGGGCATCCCGTCGGTTCGGCGGTGTGGCGCGGGAGAACGCGCGCACAGCGCTGAACTGGGGGCTCACCTACCTGCTCGTGTCGACGGGGCTGCTCATCTCGCATTTCGTGATCCTGTCCACGTTGACATCGGATTCGCCCTCCAGTGGCTTCTTCCCGATCGGCATCCCGATCACGCTCTACTTCGCGGTCTCGCTGCTGCATGTGGTTCTCGTGATCATGGGCATGGTCAAGGCCTCTGCGGGCAAGGTCATGCGCGTGCCGTTCGCGATTCCCTACCTCCGCGCCTGATGGCCGAGATCGCCGTCGAGCTGCCCACCGGTTCGGCGATCGTGTCGGCTGATTGGGCACCGGGGGCGAACGGCGAGACGGTCGTCATCGCCCACGGCGCGGGTGCGGGGAAGGACCATCCTTTCCTCACCGGCTTCGCCGGCGCGCTCGGCGAACTCGGGTTCTCGACGCTGCGCTTCAACTTTCCCTACGTCGAGCAGGGACGGCGGATGCCGGGACCGGCGACGCACGCGATCGCGACCTGGCAGGCGGTGGTGGAGTTCGCGCGTGAACAGCATCCAGCGGCTGCCGTCTGGGCCGCAGGCAAGTCGTACGGCGGGCGGATGGCCTCGATGGCAGTGGCCGAAGGGCTCGTCGTAGACGGCCTCGTCTACCTCGGATACCCCCTGCATGCCCCCGGCAGACCCGAGAAACCACGGGCGGAGCATCTGCCGTCGATCTCCGTCCCGCAACTGTTCGTCGAGGGGACGAACGATGCGTTCATTCAGCCTGTGTCGCAGTTCGAAGACGTCGTCGCATCCTGCCAAGACGCGAGGGTCGTCTGGGTGGAGGGCGGCGGTCACACGTTCGAGGTCAAGGGCTGCAAGGCGCCGGCATCCGAGATCGGCGCGTCCCTCGCCCCGATCGTCGCGGAGTTCTCCCGCACCGCGGCGACGGACGGCTGATATCGGAGACCGCTGCCCGACAGGTCGAGCAGCGGTCTCTTCGGTGAGTGTCGCACTCACCGTCGTTCATCCGGTGAGGTCAGCCCTGGACGCGCGAGATCCAGGCCTCGACCTCGTCTGCGGTGCGGGGGATCCCCGCCGACAGGTTGACCGGTCCGTCCTCGGTCATCAGGATGTCGTCCTCGATGCGCACACCGATGCCGCGATACTCCGCAGGCACGGTCAGATCGTCGATCTGGAAGTAGAGGCCGGGCTCGATCGTGAACACCATGCCCGGCGCGAGGATCCCGTCGTAGTACATCTCGCGGCGCGCCTGAGCGCAGTCGTGCACGTCGATACCGAGGTGGTGCGAGGTTCCGTGCACCATGTAGCGGCGGTGCTGCCCGCCTGCATCCGCGTCGAGGGCCTCCTCGGCCGTCACGGGCAGCAGACCCCACTCGGCGACACGGGCGGCGATCACCCGCATGGCGGCCTCATGCACCTCGCGGAAGCGCACTCCGACCCGCGCGGCGGCGAAAGCGGCGTCTGCGGCCTCCCGCACCGTCTCGTAGACCCGTCGCTGGACCTCGGTGAACCTGCCGGAGACCGGCAGAGTACGGGTGATGTCGGCGGTGTAATAGCTGTCGGCCTCGACGCCGGCATCCACGAGGATCAGGTCACCGGGGACGACGGTGCCGTCGTTGCGCGTCCAGTGCAGGTAGCAGGCGTGCGGGCCGGAGGCCGCGATGGTGTCGTAGCCCTCGCCGTTCCCGTCTTCGCGGGCCCGGCGGTGGAACACCCCTTCGACGACGCGCTCGCCGCGGGCGTGCGCGACGGCGTCGGGGAGAGAGCGGATGACGTCGTCGAAGCCCTGCGCCGTGATGTCGACGGCGCGGCGCATCTCGGCGATCTCGAAGTCGTCCTTCACGAGACGCAGCTCTGAGACGAAGCGCGTGAGGTCGGCATCGTCATCGAGCACGAGCTCACCGTCGACGGGCGCGAACCGGTCGAGATGATCGGTGGCGACCGCGAGGTCGGCGGCGACGCCGGCGAGCGACGGGCGTGGGCCGATCCAGAACTCGCCGACCGTGGCGTCGGCGTAGAACTCCGTGGTGGTGCGGTCCGCGCGCTCCCGGAAGTACAGGGTGACATCGTGGCCGGCGCCGGTGGGGTCGAAGACGAGGACCGAGTCCGGTTCGGAGTCGGAGGCCCAGCCGGTGAGATGCGCGAAGGCGGAATGCGCGCGGAACACGTAGTCCGTGTCATTGCTCCGCTGCTTGAGCGACCCCGCGGGGATCACGAGCCGCTTGCCGGGGAAGGCCGCCGACACGGCGGCACGACGCTCGGCGGCGAACGGAGCCTGCGCTCGCGGTGCCGGGAGCGTCTCGGTGCGTTCCGCCCAGCCGATGGAGATCGTGTCGAGGAACCCCTGCGGGAAGGGCTGCTTGCGGTTCGTGGTGGTGCTCTCGACGGGGATCTCGACGGAGGGTTCTGCGATCGTGTCGCGGTCTGCGGTGCTCATCCCACCAGTCTGTCACCTGCGGGATCCCGGCGCTGGGTCAGCCGGCAGGCTCGAGCTGGACGACCACTCCGCGGTGATCGCTCCCGCCGGCGTCATCGATCACGACGGAGCCTGTCGGCGTCCAGTTCGGGGAGGCCATGACGTGGTCGATGGGAGTGCTGAGCAGCGCCGGCAGCGAGCTGGGCCACGTTCCGCTGTAGCCGTTGCCCGTCCGCGAAGCGACATCACGGCAGTAGCCCATGTCACCGCCGCCGACTCCGAGACCGGCCATGTGATCGACCGTCGCGTTGAAGTCTCCCGCAAGGATGACGTCGCCTTCGGGGCACTGATCGGCGATCCAGCGCAGGTCGCTGCTCCACTGGTCCATGTCCTCCTCGCGCGGTGCGACGGCGTGCACGGCGACGATCGTCGGGCCGGAGCCGTCGATGGGCATGAGCACGGCGCTGGGAACGGAACCGGTGTTGTTCGAGCCGTCCTCCGACGACTCGATCACGGAGTACTCACCGAGATCGGGCGAGACGAGGACGGTCGTGTGCCATGACTTCGGACCGTCGACGACGTCGGGCTGGAACTGCACGTGGTGCACCCACATCGGATGGCCCTGCTCGCGGAGCATCACCGCGATCTGCTCGCCCACCGCCTCGGTGGTCTCGGGGAGCGCGACGATGTCCGCGCCCTGATCGAGGATCTGCTGCGCGATCTCCGGAGCGGACACATTGTCGCCCGCGGTGTTCCAGGTCAGGACCCGCACGCTGGTGTCGGTGGCCGCGGGCAGGGGCCCGGACCCGAATCCGCGAAGCATCCCGATCACTCCGGTCGCACCCGCGCCGAGCAACGCGACGATCAGCACCGACGCCGCGAACCCGCGCAGTGGTCTGGCTAAGAGCAGCAGCATCGCCAGCACGGCGATGACGAGGTACGCCGCGAGCACCACACCCCGAGCGGCGACGATCTGCGCGAACGGGTACGTCTGCTCCAGATGGAAGAACTGCGGCCACACGACGATCGCCGTGGCGATCGAGAGCAGCACGGTGAAGAGAATCCCCAGAAGTCGAAGCATCGCCTCCAGACTAGAAGTCCTCGCTGTGAAGACCCTGCCCCGGCACGGCGCGCGCCCCCGTTCCTCCCAGGCGTGGGTACTCTCGGAAGATGGCCGTCGCTCGATCCCACCGTTTCACAGGTCCGGCGGACCTGCACCTGCACTCCAACCACTCCGACGGCACCGAGACGCCCGCGGAGGTCTTGCGGCAGGCCCACGCGCATGGCGTTCGCACGCTCGCACTCACCGATCACGATCGCACCTCCGGATGGGAGGAGGCCGCTCTGCAGTCCGTCGAGCTCGGCATGACCTTCGTCCCCGGGATGGAGCTGTCCGCGAAGCACGAGTGGCGCAGCGTGCATGTGCTGGGCTATCTCTTCGATCCGCGCGATGACGCGCTGGGAGCCGAGACGGAGCGGATCCGAGGAGACCGTGTCGGTCGTGCCGAGCGGATCGTGCGCAACATCGGTCGTGACTACGATCTCGTCTGGGACGACGTCGTCGCCCAGACGACCCCGGATGCGACGGTCGGACGCCCGCACATCGCCGACGCGCTGGTGGCGCGAGGGATCGTGGCCGATCGCACGGCGGCGTTCGACGGGATCCTTCATCCGCGTGAGGGCTACTACGAGCCGCACTACGCTCCTGACCCGATCACGGCGGTGCGACTCATCACCGACGCCGGGGGAGTGGCCGTCATCGCGCATCCGGTGACCGCTGGACGCGACCGGATGATGCCGGTGCCCTTCATCGAGAGGCTCATCGCGGCCGGTCTCGGCGGGTTCGAGATCGATCACCGCGAGAACACGGAAGCGGGCAAACGGACATTGCACACGCTCGCCGCCCGACACGATCTGATCGTCACGGGTTCGAGCGACTATCACGGTGCCGGCAAGCCGAATCTCCCCGGCGAGAACACGACCACCGATGAGATGGTGGCACGACTCATCGACCGCGCGACGGGGTCGGTGCCCACCTACGCGTGAGTGGGCGCGGGCGCGAGGTGTGCCGCTCACGACGATGGGGCGGATGCTGCTCGCAGCAGCATCCGCCCCATCGAATCGTTCGTCAGGCTCCGGGTGTCCGTCAGGCGCCGGTGACGGGCGCGGCACCGGCGGCGCCGGATCCGCCGCGACGGCGACGGCGACGGCGTGCGGGTGCAGGCTTGCCGTCGTGGTGCTCCTTGCCGGCACCGTCGTGCGTGCCGGCGCCCTCAGCGCTGCGGTCGGCGGCGGGGGCCGATGAAGAGTCGGCGGTCGCCGTCTCGGACACGCCCTCCGCGAAGGTCGAACCCACCGGTGCCTCGCCACTGCGGCGACGGCGACGACGACGGGTTCCGCTCTCGCCAGCAGCTTCTGCAGCCGCATCCGCAGCGCGCTCGGGTCGCGGCGTCCGTGCGGGCCGCTCGGCCTTGGGTGCGCTCACCAGGCGACCCTTGGTGCCGGCGGGGATGTCGAGGTCCTCGAACAGGTGCGGGCTCGACGAGTAGGTCTCGACGGGGTCGGGCTGCCCGAACTCGAGAGCGCGGTTGATCAGCGCCCACTTGTGCAGGTCCTCCCAGTCGACGAAGGTCACGGCGATTCCGGTCTTGCCCGCGCGTCCGGTGCGGCCCGCACGGTGCAGGTACGTCTTGTCCTCGTCGGGGATCGTGTGGTTGATCACGTGGGTCACGTCGTCGACGTCGATACCGCGTGCCGCGACGTCGGTCGCGACGAGGACATCCTTCTTGCCGGCCTTGAACGCAGCCATCGATCGCTCGCGCTGGTCCTGCCCCATGTCGCCGTGCACGCCACCGACGTTGAAGCCGCGATCGCCGAGCTCGTCGACGAGACGCTGGGCTGCGCGCTTGGTGCGCGTGAAGATCACGGTCTTGCCGCGGCCTTCGGCCTGCAGGATGCGGGCGATGATCTCGTCCTTGTCGAGCGAGTGCGCGCGGTAGACGAGGTGCTTGATGTTCGCCTGCGTGAGCCCCTCGTCGGGGTCGGTCGCGCGGATGTGGATGGGGTTCGACATGAACCGGCGCGCCAGGGCGACGATCGGGCCGGGCATCGTCGCCGAGAACAGCTGCGTGTGACGAACGGCGGGGACCTTCTGGAAGATCTTCTCGATGTCGGCGAGGAAGCCGAGGTCGAGCATCTTGTCGGCCTCGTCGAGAACGACCTCGGTGGCGTTCGAGAGGTCGAGCAGGCGCTGGCCCGCCAGGTCGATGAGGCGCCCCGGTGTGCCGACCACGATCTGCGCGCCGGCCTTGAGCTGGTCGATCTGGCCCTCGTAGGCCTTGCCGCCGTAGATCGCCACGACGCTGGTGGAACGGTTGCTGGTGAGCAGGTCGATGTCTTCGTACACCTGCACCGCGAGCTCACGGGTCGGAACGACGATGAGCGCCTTGACGCCGTGCTCGGGGTCGAGCCCCAGTCGCTGAACGACGGGGATGCCGAACCCGAAGGTCTTTCCGGTTCCGGTCTTGGCCTGTCCGATGATGTCCTGGCCGGGGAGGCCGAGGGGGATGGTCTGCTCCTGAATGGGGAACGCATCGACGATGCCCTTGGAGGCGAGAGCGTCGATGATGTCCTGATCGATTCCGAGATCAGCGAAGGTAGTCAATGTTCAGATGCCTGTCCGGCGACCTGCGAGGATCGCCCGTTTCACGGATCCACGCCGTCTCATGTGCCACAGGCGCGGGCCCCGCTCCGACGGCGGGGACAGTACCAGCCTACCCGAGGGGGTGGTCGCGCCCGGAAGGGGCGCGTCGCCCGAGTATTGTGAACCCCGTGGTGAACTGGTTCTGGAAGCGTAGGGCGCCCCGCCGGACGATGACGTTGCGCAGTCGCGGGGAGCAGGGCACTTCGACGCGCGTCGACTTCGCCGAACTCGCCCCCGAGCTCACCCGGTTCCTGGGGCAGGCGGCGTACCTGCAACTCGGTTACTTCGAGACGTTGACCCGTCTGATCAGGGCGACACCGGAGCTGTCCGAGAAGGAGTCGCTGTCACGTGCTGCCGGCGCCGCACTGACGAAGCACAGGGCGATCGTCGATCTGATCGCCGAGCGCGGAGACGATCCCACCCAGCTCATGCTCCCGTTCCGGGAGAACCTCGACGCGTTCCGCCGCAAGACGATCGGTGCGCGCCCGCGCGAGACCCTCCTCGCCGTCTACATCACGGCGGGAATGCTCGACGACTTCTACTTCGCGCTCGCGTCGAGCTATGGCGAGACCGGCGAGCGCGTGGCGGAGATCCTCAGCGAAGACGATGCTCGGCACGAGATCGTCGCGATCATCCAGGAGACGATCGACGGCGACGGCGAGTGGCGCTCGCTGCTCTCGATGTGGGCTCGTCGCCTGGTCGGCGACACGATCCTCGTCTGCCGGTCGGCTCTCCGGCAGCCCGAGCTCGCCGCCATGAGCGAAGACCGCGTCGAGCTCGTCTACACCGAGCTCATGGGAGCGCATGCGCGGCGCATGGACGCGATGGGGCTGGCCTCCTAGACCTCGACCGCCTGCGCGCGCATCCGCTCGACCGCCTGCGCGCGCATCCGCTCGAGGCGCCGAATCATCACGCCGAACGAGACTCCGATCAGCTGATGGCTCGTCCACGAGCGGTCAGATGCCGAGTGCGGCCTTGGCCGTGGCGTCGGACCGGCGACGGAGCGCGACGATAGCGACGGTCAGCGCAGCGGCCACGACGACCGCGCCCAGAACGCTGGCGAGCCAGAGCCAGATGCTGTCCTCGCCGACACCCGACCACTGGAGCCCGGTGTAGACGACAGCGGCCAGAGCCGTGGCGATCGCGGGCGTCAGTGCGACTCCGCGCAGTTCTCGGCCACCGATCATGAAGTGGGCGGCGATGCCGAGCGCGCACGCCCCGATGAGCGCGAGAAGGATGTACATCGCGGTGTCAGGCGAAGAAGCCGACGCGACGGGACTCCTCGGTGCCCAGCTCGATGTACGCGAGGTTCGCGGTGGGAACCAGGTACGAGTTCCCCTTCACATCGGAGAAGTTCAGGTGTGAGGTGCTCTGCTCGAGGGCCGATGCGACCTGCGTGCGGACCTCGTCCGCGCTCGATGCGGTCTCGAAGCTGAGCTCGCGGCCGGTGTTGATGATGCCGATGCGGATTTCCACGCGTACTCCTGTTTTCCAGTCGACGATGCTGTGGTCGAGTCGACCACAGAGGTCGACGACTGCGCCCAACTCTACCGGGCGGCGACGCCCTCGGATCGGCCGAGCGGCCGGTTTCGCCGTGAGCGCACAGCACCTGCGGCACCGCCCGGCCGATGATGTCCGTGCGCCCCAGTAGCGTGGAGGACATGACAGAGGATGCCGCCCAGAACGCCGTGATCGGCGCTGGCGTCACGGCATCCGGCGTCATCATCGGCGCACCGGGAACCGGCAAGACCCGCACCCTGACCGAGCGCGTCGTGCATCTGCTCGACTCCCGCGGGGTCCGTCCTGAAGAACTCCTCGTGCTCACGCCCAGCAGACAGGCCGCGACGGCTCTGCGCGATCGGATCGGAGTGCGGATCGGTCAGGCGACCCCCGGTCCGCTCGCCCGATCGCTCGGGTCGTTCGCCTTCCAGGTCGTTCGTGGAGCGATGGTCCGTGCAGGAGCCGAACCTCCGGCGCTGCTGACCGGTGCCGATCAGGATCGCATCATCGCCGAGCTGCTCGCAGGTGACGCCGAAGACGGGCGCATCGCCTGGCCCGAGGCGCTCAGCCCGTCGGTCCGTTCCTCCAAGGGGTTCCGCTCCGAGCTTCGGGCCTTCCTCGCGGAATGCGTCGAGCTCGGCGCACAGCCGCCCGAACTCCGCGCGGCCGGCGATCCGGCGTGGGCTGCTGCTGCCGACTTCCTCGTCGAGTACCGGGCGGTTCTCGATCTGGCCCGCTCAGCGCATCGGGATGCCGCCGACCTGCTCGCCGAGGCCAGTGCGATCCTGCGCACGGCAGATGCCTCGGCCCTCGGCCCTCTCGCCCATCTCAGAGCTGTCCTGATCGACGATGCTCAGGAGCTCACGAGGGGTGGCGTCGCAGTGGTCGAGTCCCTCCGAGCCCGCGGTATCGCCGTTCTCGCCTTCGGTGATCCCGACATCTCCTCCGGAGCGTTCAGAGGCGCGAGCCCTGAGCTGTTCTCACGGCTCGCGACCGAGCTCGGCGAGGTGCACGTGCTCGACGGCCCGCACCGACAGGCCGCAGCACTCACCACCTTGACGCGGACGGTCACGCAGGCGATCGGTGCGTCCGGTCGTGTCGACCATCGGCGTGCCCCGGTCCCTGCCGAGCCGGAGGAGCGCGGAGCGACAGCAGCCGTCAGCACCTTCGTGGCGCCGTCGCCTCATGAGGAGCTCGATCGCATCGCGGGCGTCATGCGCGAATGGCATCTGACACACGATGTCCCGTGGGACCGCATGGCCGTCATCGCGCACGACACCCGCCAGGTGACTCAGCTCGAGACCGAGCTGGCGGCCCGTGAGATCCCGACACGCGCCGCCGGTGTGCAGCGGCCGCTCGGCAGTGAGGCGATCGTCCGCGACATCGTCGGCATCGTGCGGCTGGCCCTCACCGCACCCGATGAGCGCTCGTCCCAGGACTGGGAGGAGTCGTTGCGCACTCCGTTCGGAGGGATGGACGCCATCGGACTGCGCCGCCTTCGAGCACGCCTGCGCCACATCGAGCTCGAACACGGCGGCTCCACGCCGGCGCGAGAGCTGCTGCGCCAGGCGATGACCTCGCCCGCGCACCTCGACCTGATCGACTCGCAGGAGTCTCGCAGGGCCGCGCGCTTCGCGCAGACGATCGCCGAAGTGGCCGAGGGCGCGGCCGCAGGCGAGACGATCCACGATCTCCTCTGGCGAGTGTGGGACCAGTCCCGCGCTGTCGACGGCCGAAAGCTGCAGGTCGCCTGGCGGGAGATGTCGCTGCAGGCGAGCGGGTCCGAGACCGCGAGGGCTCTCGACGCGCTCGTGTCCCTGTTCGGTGCGGCGAAGCGGTTCGTCGAGCGGACGCCCAACGAGAAGCCCGAGGTGTTCGTCCGTGACATCCTCGACAGCGAGGTGCCGGAGGACTCGCTTTCCAGTCCCGATCGACCGGGACGGGTGACGTTGCTCACTCCGGCGACGGCTCTCGGTACCGAATTCGACACAGTGGTGGTCGCGGGGGTTCAGGACGGTGTCTGGCCCAACGTGCGGCTCCGCGGAGGAATGCTCCAGACCTGGAGGCTCGCCGACGCGCTGCTCGCGGCCCGCACCGGAACGGTCGAGCAGCCGATCGATGTGCTCGACCGACGTCGAGGGGCGCTGCACGACGAGCTGCGCCTCTTCGTGCGCGCGATCTCGCGGGCACGTCGGCGACTCCTGATCACCGCCGTCGACGACGACGACATGACGCCGAGCCCGTTCTTCGCCTTCCTCCCGGTGCCCGATCCGCCCGAGATGCACGCGTCGGCCGAGCATCCCCTCACTCTGCGGGGGCTCGTCGCCCGCCACCGTCGCGTGCTGACATCGTCTAGCTCCGCGCCCGCGCGCGAGCATGCGGCCTCCCAGCTGGCAGTGCTCGCGAGCGAGCGCGTGCCCGGTGCGAATCCCGCCGAATGGTACGGCGTGACGCCGCCGTCGACCGATGCGCCCCTGCACGACCTGACCGTCGAGGCCGCGCGCGTGTCGCCCTCTCGGATGGAGTCCTTCGAGGAGTGCGAGCTGAACTGGGCCGTATCCGCGCTCGGGGGCGACACCGTCATGCCGCCCTCTGCGGGGATCGGAACGATCATCCACGAGGCGATGGAGCAGGTTCCAGATGGTGAGCTGCAGCGCCTGCGCGACGTCCTCGCCGAGCATTGGCCGGAGCTCGACTTCGAGACGGCGTGGATCGGACGCAAAGAGCGCCGCCGGGCTGAGCTCTACATCGATCGGCTGCACAGCTATCTCTCGGACGTCGCGGCGGACGGTGGCCGTGTGATCGCCGGTGAGGTCGAATTCCGCTTCGCCGTCGACATCCCCGAGGAAGCCGGTACGCCGCCGACCGCGCGAGCAGCGAGCACCGACGGGGAATCCCACCCCCATGAAGCGATCGTGCACGGCTTCATCGACAGGGTCGAGGCATACGCGCCCGGCGGCGGCGAGCATGCGAAGGCCCGAGGGCAGAAATGGACCCGCATGGCAGACGCGCAGAACGGAGAGCGCGTTGTGGTCGTCGATCTGAAGACGGGCAAATACGAGCCCGAGAGCGAGCAGAAGGTCGCAGACCACGCCCAGCTCGCGGCCTACCAGGTGGCCGTGCAGGAAGGACTCATCGCAGGCGCGGACCCGGCGGCGCTCGCCGGAGCGCGCCTCGTCCTGGTGGCGAAGACACTGGCAGGCAGCGATTTCCGTGTCGCGCATCAGCACACTCTCGCCGGAGACGAGCGCGTGCACTTCCTCGGCCGGATCGCGGAGGCCGCTCGAGGCATGTCGGCGTCGAGCTTCACCGCGCACGTCGAATCGCACTGCGCGGACACGCAGTGGCGAGTGCAGCCGTGCCGGATCCACACCGTCGCCGCGGTGAGCGCGTGACCGCCTGGACCGGTGCGGGGAACGGCATCTCCGCCCTCGACGTCGCCGCAGCGCTCGGGCTCCCGGCACCCACCGAGGCGCAGCAGCGGGTGATCGAATCACCGCCCGCGCCCGCGCTCGTCGTCGCAGGGGCGGGGAGCGGCAAGACCGAGACCATGTCGGGACGCGTCGTCTGGCTCGTGGCGAACGGACACGTGCGGCGTGATGAGATCCTCGGGCTGACCTTCACCCGCAAGGCCGCCGGTGAGCTCGCGGAGCGGATCGGCGTCCGGCTCGCGCTCATCGACGAGTACGGCAGGCGGGGACTCCTGCCGCATCTGCCCGAGATCGTGGCGAGTGGCGCGCTCGATCGCGTGTCGAGAGCGGCGAATGCCCGTCAGCGGGAGGTCGTCAGGTCTCAGGTGCTCGACGAACTCGCAGAACGCTACGGAACAGCGGGCGAGGCGATCCCGCCCGGCGTCGAGGATCTGCTGATCCGCCCCAAGGTCTCGACGTACAACGCGTTCGCGGACGGCATCGTACGGGAGCACGCGGCACGGATCGGCCGTGACTCCGACGTCGCCATGCTCAGCCAGGCCGCGTCGTGGATGCTCGCGCGGGACATCGTTCTCCGCGCCGACCTGCCGGAGCTGGAGGAGATCGACCGGTCGGTGGCCGGTGTGGTCGACGCGGTCCAGCGACTGGCGGGTGACTCGCTCGATCACCGAGCGGATCTGGAACGCGCGGATCGGATCGCGCTGCGTCAGGCCGACGCGTTCGAGCCGTATCGGAGCAATGCCGACATCTCGACAGTCACGGCGAACCTGCGGGCCCTGCCGGCGCTCTCGGTCCTGGTGCGTGAGTACATCGCGGAGAAGGAGCGCCGCGGTGTGCTGGACTTCGCCGATCAGGTCAGCGGCGCCTACGACATCGTCGAATCCTCGCCCGATGTGCGTGACGAACTGCGACAGCAGCATCGCGTGGTGCTCCTGGACGAGTACCAGGACACCTCGGTGATCCAGACGCAGTTCCTCGCCCGGCTCTTCCGCGATTCCGCCGTGATGGCTGTGGGAGACCCGCACCAGTCGATCTACGGCTGGCGCGGCGCCAGCGCAGACAACCTGCATGCCTTCGCGCGGACCTTCTCCGAGAAGGAGACGGTCGGCAACTACAGCTTGATGACGAGCTGGCGCAACGACCGGAGCATCCTCGGCATCGCGAATCGGGTCCTCGGCCCGCTGCGCCGACCTGGATTGGACGTGCCACCGCTCGAGGCGCGTCCTGGGGCGGGAGAGGGCACGGTCGAGATCCGCTTCCCGCTCACGGTCGACGACGAGGCACGTGAAGTCGCCGAGTGGTTCGCGGCGCGACGCGCGGCACATGACGACGGCGCGAAGCCGCACACCGGAGCCGTCCTGTTCCGGTCCAAACGCCACATGCAGACGTTCGCCGCGGCGCTCGCCGCGCAGGGCATCCCGCACAGGATCCTGGGGTTGGGCGGTCTCCTGGCTACACCCGAGGTCGTCGACGTCGTCTCCACGTTGCGGGTGTTGCACGACCCCACCGCAGGATCTGCGCTGATCAGACTCCTCGTCGGACCTCGATTCGCCGTCGGGGTCGCCGACATGGCGGCGCTGCAGGAACTCGCTGCAGAGCTCTCCCGGCGGGACAGCGGACTGCTGCCGCTCGACGACGAGCTCCGGCAGCGCATCCGCGCATCGCGCGGTGCCGATGAGGCGCTCTCGATCGTCGACGCCGTCGACGTGCTCCGCGGGCTCAGCGACGACTACCGCCTCCTGGCGCGGATCTCACCCGAGGGCCGGGCCCGGATACGCGCGGCGGGGGAGATGCTCGAACGCCTTCGCCGAGCCTCATCGCTGCCGCTTCCCGACCTCCTGAGGCTCATCGAGCTCGAGCTGCGCCTCGACATCGAGCTCGCGGCGAACGAGACGAGGGGCCCCGCGCGTATCGCGGCGACTCAACTGCGGGCTTTCACCGACGAGGTGCGCACCTTCCTCGCGGCCGACGAGCGGGGCACCATCTCCAGCCTCCTGGCGTGGCTCGACAAGGCCGAGAGTACCGACGAGCTGGTCCCGCGACCCGAGCCGCCAGAGCCGGGAGTGGTGCAGCTGTTGACGATCCACGGATCCAAGGGCCTCGAATGGGATGCGGTCGCCGTCGTCCGCATGGTCGAGGGTGAACTCCCCTCGCGTCCGACGGACACGGCGGGGTGGTTCGGCTTCGGGGTGCTGCCGTTCGCTCTGCGCGGCGACAGCGCGGCATTGCCGACGTTCAGCTGGCTTCCGCCGTCCGATGAGGAGCTCGACCCCGCCAAGCGGCTGAAGGCCGGGATCGCCTCGCTCACGAGCAGGAGTAAGACGGCGCCGGGCGCACTCACGGTGTTCAAGGACTCGTACCGGGAGTACCAGCAGGAGGAGGAGCGGCGTCTCGCTTACGTCGCCGTCACCAGGGCGCGCAGCGACCTGCTCCTGACGGGCGCGCACTGGGCGGGACAGAAGCAGCCGAAAGCGCCGAGTCCCTACCTGCTCGAGGCGATCGAGGCGAGCGGTGCGCGGACGATCGACGACGTCGACCCTGACCTCAATCCCTACGAAGGCCCCGGCGCTACCCTCTCGTGGCCCATCGATCCGCTCGGTGCGCGTCGCACTGCGGTCGAGAATGCCGCCGCATCGGTCCGCGCGGCGGCCGAAGGCGACCCGGTGGCCTCTCCCGAATTGACTCGGTTGCTCGCAGAACGGGCGGCGCGGCTGCGGGGTACGGACGCACCGCCTCCCACCCGTGTGCCCGCCTCTCGTTTCAAGGACTACGTCACGGACTTCGGTGGCACGCTGTCATCGATCGTGCGTCCGATGCCCGAGCGGCCCTACCGCCAGACCCGGCTGGGCACGCTGTTCCATGCCTGGGTGGAGCGACGCAGTGAACTGGTCGGTGTCGGGCATCGCGTCGACGAGGCTCTCTGGGAGATCGATGAGGACGATCCCGCGTTCGGAGCGGATGCCAGCGGCGCAGAGGTCTCTCCTGCTGACGCCGAGGATCTCGGCGGTCTCCAGCAGATCTTCGAGCGCAGCGAATGGGGTGGCCTGAAACCGATCGCCGTCGAGATCGAGATCGACTTCGCCCTGGGTGGCGGCACGAGTTCGGGCGAGGGCCACATCGTTATCTGCAAGCTCGATGCGGTCTACCGGCGAGAAGACCGAGGCGGTCGCATCGAGATCGTCGACTGGAAGACAGGCAAAGCGCCGCGAACTCCTGCGGAGCGGGAGGAGCGGATGCTGCAGCTCGCGCTCTACCGTCTCGCCTATCACCGGCGCTTCGGTGTACCGCTCGACGAGATCGACGTGGCGCTGTACTACGTGGCCGACGATCTCGTCATCCGCGGTGACAGGGTCTACTCCGAGCTCGAGCTCTTCCAGCGTTGGAGTGCGGCGCGAGCGGCGCGCTGAGCCTCATCCTCCGGCGATTCCGATGCGGAGTCATCCTCATCGGCGGCCGCGGGCGCGGGTAGCGCTTCGTCTCCGGATCCGTCGTGCTCGCTGTGCACCCGTGACGCGCGAACTCCCGAGAGATCCTCCGTCTCGAGCGAACCGACCTGAGCGCGTCGAGCTGCCTCTGTCGCTGCGGTCAGGTCGTCGGTCAGATCGCCGTCGGGGCCATGCCAGAGATCCTCGGGGTTGTAGGCATCCGTCTGCATCGACGTGTCGGCTCCGGCGGCAGCCGCTGCCGGTACACGGTCGAGAGCGTCCATCGCCGAATCCACGTCCGTGTCGCGCGAGGCGATGACCGAGAGGTCGTCCGAGTGCAGGCCGTCGGCGAGTGCTTTGAGCAGGGCTGCCGCGTCGTCCACGATGTCGGTGCGGCGCAGAGAATCGCCGTGCACGAGCCACCGCGCGAACTCCAGTTCCGCGAGCAGGCGCGCCCTGACCTCCAGGGCCGGATCGGAGACGCGATCCATCGAACGCGTGTACGCCGCATGCACATCGGCTGCCGCATCCGGTGCTGTGGACAGCCAGGAGAGATCGATGGCGGGGTCGCCCACCGACAGCGAATGCCATCCCAGGACGCCGGTCACCTCCGGGCCGCGGTCGGACTCGTCCGCGAACACGAACGAAGCGGCCTGCGCTCCGCCGAGGACCACGGTGGACTCGAAGCGCCAGAGCTCGTCGTCGTCGACCGCCTCGCGCCAGCGGACGGTCAATCGGGCGGGAACCCGCCCGGTGGCCGCTGCGGTGTCGATCAGGCGGGCGAGCTCGTCCCGGCTCTCCTGCGCAGATCGCGCAATGAGTCCGGCGCCGCGGACCACTGAGATCGGCAGCGCATGAACGGCCGCGATCGCTGTTCCCATCGATTCCGCGGCCCCGCGCCCTGCGGGCACCAGCGCCGCGTCGATCTGGAAACCGGGCAGCAGCTCGGTGACCAGCGCGGGCGCATCACCCAGGCGGGTCTCGCCGATGTAGCCGGGCGCGCGGAAGGGCAGCATGGCCCGTGCGCCGGCAGTGAGTGCGCGGAGCGCAATGGCTTCCGCTGCCAGCTCGCGCGCGGCTTCGTCATCCTCAGCGACACGGATGGCGAGCTCGCGCCCGTCGGCCAGCGTGGCGACTGCGGAGTCGAAGCGGCCGTCCGCGTCGGACGACAGGGCGCGAGCACCCGTGACCTCCGCGCCGGGCAGTGCGGCAGTCACCGCCGCGGCTAGAGTGAATGGAGAGCGTCCCATCCCCCAGGGTAGGTGGACGCAGGGGCGGTCCCGCTTCCGCCACGCCCGTGAGAGAGGGAGCCGATGACCGCGAAGAACACGTCCCTCGACCGAGCCGCAGATCTCCGGACCGAGCCGGGGGTCATCGACCGGCTCCGCTTCGACGAGGCCACACGAGTGATCGCCGTGCGTGGCGGCAGGGTGCGCATAGCCGGAGGCGACCTCGACGCGGCCACGCTGCTCCGGGTGCCGCCCTCGCAGATCACGGACGCCACGTGGGCGCTTCTCGGACGCGACGCCCATGGCGTCGCACTCCTGCTGGCCGTGCTGCCACCCGAAGGCGACACCGTCGACACGTCCCCGGACGAGACCTGGCTCGGGCTGCGCGACCTGGGCGCGCGTCTGAGCGCCGAAGACACGGAGCTTCTCATCGAAGCGCTGGCGCTGGGCGGCTGGCTGCGCGATGCGCCGTTCTGTCCTGCCTGCGGCGGAGCGACGGAGCTTCGCCAGGCCGGATGGTCGCGGCACTGTCTCGTGTGCGGGCGGGAGCACTTCCCGCGCACCGATCCCGCGGTGATCGTGGCTGTCGAGAGCTCCGACGGCGAGCGACTGCTGCTCGGCGCGAACGCGAACTGGGGCGGGCGGATGTACTCCTGCTTCGCGGGCTTCACCGAGGCGGGGGAGTCCCTCGAGTCCACCGTCCACCGTGAGCTCGAGGAGGAATCCGGAGTCCGCCTCGCGTCCCTCCGCTACGTGTCGTCGCAGCCGTGGCCGTTCCCACGGTCGCTGATGCTCGGTTTCCGCGCGGTGGCCGTCGACGACCACGAGCTGCGCCCGGACGGTGAGGAGATCATCGACGTGCGGTGGTTCACCCGCGACGAGATCGGGTCCGCCCTCGCCGGAGACGGTCCCGTCGGTCTGCCCGGCCCTGCCTCCATCGCCCGCGCCCTCATCGTGTCGTGGTTCGAGGAGCGCGCGTGAGCGCGCTCGAAGCCCTCGACGATCGACAGCGCGAGGCGGCATCGGTCCTGCGAGGACCCGTGGCCGTTCTCGCGGGGGCCGGAACCGGCAAGACTCGTGTGATCACGCACCGCATCGCGCACGGTGTCGACACCGGCGCATACTCCCCGTCCAGGGTGATGGCCGTGACGTTCACGGCCAAGGCGGCGGGCGAGCTCCGCGGCAGGCTCAGGGCTCTCGGGGTCGAGGGAGTCGCCGCGCGCACGTTCCATGCCGCCGCACTCGCACAGCTCAACTTCTTCTGGCCGACGCTCGCGGGCTCGCCTGCGCCCTCGATCATCGACAACAAGGTCCGGATGCTGGGGCAGGCCGCTGACGCGATGCGGATGCGTCCGAGCACCGCCACGCTCCGCGACATCGCGTCGGAGATCGAGTGGCGCAAGGTCTCGATGCTCTCGATCGACCAGCATGCGGCGCTCGGTCGTTCGGTGACGGGAATCGATCTGCCGCAGCTCGCCGAGCTGCAGCAGAGATACGAGGCACTCAAAGACGAGCGGCACCAGCTCGATTTCGAAGACGTGCTGCTCGCCTGCGCCGGCATGCTGGAGGCGGAACCGCGTGTCGCCGCATCCGTCCACGAGCAGTACCGCCACTTCACCGTCGACGAGTTCCAAGACGTCTCGCCGCTGCAGAACCGCCTGCTCGAGCTGTGGCTGGGAGACCGAAAAGACATCTGCGTCGTCGGAGACGCGAGCCAGACGATCTACTCTTTCGCGGGAGCAGAGCAGCGGTTCCTCCTCGAGTTCGAGCGTCGTCACCCGGATGCCACGGTGGTGCGGCTGGAGACGAACTACCGTTCGCAGGCGCCGATCCTCGAAGCGGCCAACGCCCTGATGCATGATCGACCCGGCGCACTCGAGCTCGTGCCCGCGCGCGAGACCTTCAACGCCGAGGCGCCGATCGTGACGGCATACGACACCGAGCAGGAAGAGGCTGCGGGCATCGCTGCGGCGATCTCCGCACGCATCGAAGCCGGAGCCTCGCCCGCCGACATCGCCGTCCTGTACCGGGCACATGCCCAGTCCGCGGTGTTGCAGCAGGCGCTTGCGGGCGAGGGGATAGCGACGTCCGTCTTGGGCGGCACGCGATTCTTCGCGATGCCCGAGGTGCGTCAGGCGATCCTCGCGCTGAGAGCCGCCGCGGTCGCGCCGACGGAGCACGGATTCCTCCCCGGAGTCCAGCGAGTGCTCCGCGAACTCGGCCTCTCCGATGAACCGCCGGCGGCCGGTGGTGCTCAGCGGGACGGATGGGAGGCGCGGAGGGCGATCCTGCGTCTCGCCGAAGAGGCCGGGCCCGACGAGAATCTGCGCACGTTCAGCGACACGCTGATGGCCCGCGCGAAGGATCAGCACGAACCGGCGATGCGCACGGTGACGCTGTCGACCCTGCACGCGGCGAAGGGACTGGAGTGGCCGCACGTGCACCTCGCCGGGTGGGCGGAGGGATCGCTGCCGATCTCCTATGCGACGGGCTTCGAGGCGATCGACGAAGAGCGCCGACTCGCCTACGTCGGCGTCACGCGGGCTGCGCGTACCCTCGCGGTGTCGTGGTCTCGTTCTGCAGGGCGAGGAGAGCGGGCGCCGTCGCGGTTCCTGGCAGAGATAGGGACCACATCTCGCGGCACCGGCATTCTTCGTGAAATGTCACCGAACGCCACTCGTGGCGGCCGTCGGCGCTGACCTCGACGAACGACCCCGCCTGCGAATCCGTGAGCAGGAGTCGCGCGGCGAGCCGAGCCGCATCGGCGATGCGGGCGACGCTGATCGGACCGGCCGGTCTGCCGATGAGCTGGGCGTGCATCCGGGGCCATGCCGGGTCGCCATCTCGTTCATGCTCGTCGCGGCAGGAGAGGCACGGCGTCTCGCCGGGCACGACGAGCGGACCGACCGTCGTCCGGCCTCGTTCCAGGGCCACAGGCAGATGCGGAGTGTCGTCGCGGAGATAGCGGGCGAACTGCAGCGCGGCCGCCGCACCCTCCACCAGCACCACACCGATGTCTTCGGCCGTGGTTCGCGCGCCGGGCGCGACGCCCTCGTCTGCCAGCGCTTCCCGCAGCCGGTACTCGCACCGAGCGTCGAGAACGTCGATGGTCTCCACCCACGCCGCGCGTGGAGGGGGAGCGTCATCGACGAGCAGCGGCTCCAGGCGAGCGAGAAGCATGCGCGCCTCGCCGCGCGGCGCTCCCACCGAGTGCGCCACCACATCGAACGCGCCCCGCCGGAACCCGGCCGCCATCCGACCGACGAGCAACTCGACCCAGGGAGCCGATGCGGGGATGCGAAGCGTTCCCTCGATGCCTATCTGCAACGTCTCGCCGTCGCGCCACAGCAGCGGCACGTCGGGGTCGAGGCGGGTGAGGATCCTGGGCGTCAGCGGAGACATCCCTCGATTCTGCGGATCTCGGCGCCCCCGTTGGGCGTCTCCGCAGCATCCGTGGACAACTCGCGTCGATCGGACCGCCGGCTCACACCGGTCGGTCGCCCCCTGGGCCGTCTTCCTCGTCCTGGTCGCGCGGGTGGTCGGTGGCGTCGGAGCCGCTTCCGGAGAAGTCGTCTCCGTCCAGCAGACGTGCGAGTGCTTCGTCGAACTCGTCCGCGGCCGGCTGCTCGCCGCGAGCGGTCGCCTGCAACCGTGCGACGAGCGCCGTCGGGTCGTCGATGTCCTCGGGCGTCGGCATCAGATCCGGGTAGTCCCAGAGTGCGTCGCGTCCCTCGGTGCCGACGGCGTCGGTCACCGCCTGCCACATCGCGGAGGCCTCCCGCAACCGACGCGGTCGCAGCTTCAGACCCACGAGCGCACCCAGCGCGTCTTCGGCAGGGCCTCCCACCGCACGTCGGCGACGTGCGGCCTCGGCGATGCGGGCACCGTCGGGAAGACGGGAGGTCGCCTGTGCGGTCACCACGTCGACCCAACCGTCGATCGTGGCGACCAGGTTCTCGAGTCGCGCCAGGGCCTCGCTCTGGGCTTCACTCTGCGAAGGAAGCAGCGCACCGCCCTCGATCGCCGCGCGGAGCTCTTCCGGGTTCGACGGATCGAGTCGACTCGCGACGTCTTCGAGTGCGTCGACGTCGACAGTCACGCCACGCGCGAAGTCGGTGATCTGCGCCATGACGTGCAGATGCAGCCATTTGGCGTGCCGATACAGTCGCGCGTATGCGAGTTCGCGGGTCGCGAGATAGAGCGTGATCTGGTCTTCGGGGATCTCGAGTCCCTCGCCGAAGGCGGTGAGGTTCTGCGGGATCACCGCCGCGGTTCCGGCGGGGAGCACGGGGATGCCGACGTCGCCGCCGGACACGACCTCGAGTGACAGATTGCCGAGCACCTGACCGAACTGCGCCGCGAACACGGAACCGCCGAGTCCGCGCATGAGCTTCCCCGCGCCCTGGACGAGGCCCCGCATGTCTTCCGGGACCTGCGTGTCGAGCGCACTGGTCAACGCGTCGGCGATGCTCGTCGACACGGGCTCCGCGATCTCCTTCCACACGGGCAGGGTCGCCTCGACCCACTCGCCTCGGGTCATCGCCTTGGGCGAATCCGCGAGCTCGGAGATGGTGGTGGCCTCGCTGAGCCACAGATCCGCCAGCGCGAACGAGTCCGTCAACGAGGTCCGCGAGCCGTCGTCGATGCCGAGACCGTCGCGGTTGGCGATGTGAAGTGCCTGTCGGAGCGAGTTCTCCCAGGGGTCACCGCCGAAGGCGCCCTGAAGCTGAGCCATGATCGTCTGCATCATGGCCGGATCGAGCTGGAGCCCGTCCATTCCCGAGAGCGCATCGCGCAGCGCCTCAGGATCGATGTCGCCGGCTCCCTGGCCGGACATCATTCGTCGGAGGAACTCCTCGAAGTCCTCGGGGGTCGGGTCGTTGTCTGCCATCGCTGTCGCCTCTCAGCACGTCTGAAGCCGTGGCCTCTACGCTAGTCACAGGAGCGGCCGCGAGACCCCGAACGCGGACAGATAGCTGTACGCCGCCCGCGAACGACGGAGGAACCCTGTGGATCGAACCCGGCCCGTGCGGCTCGGACTGGGAGTCTGGGCGTTGGTCGTCGCGCTGGTCGCGCTCGTCGTCCTGACCTTCCTGCCGACGCCCTACGTGATCCAGCGACCGGGGCCCGTGTACGACACACTCGGCACCGCGGCGGATGCCGACGGCGAGCAGGTGCCGTTGATCAACATCGAGGGCGCGGAGACGTTCGAGACCGCGGGCACGCTCGACCTCACCACGGTGCAGGTCGTGGGGAACCGTGAGCGCACGCCCAGCTGGTTCGAGCTCGCTCTCGCCTGGATGGACCGCTCGCGGGCGGTCGTGCCGCTCGACTCGGTCTTCCCCGCAGGGGTGACCACAGAGCAGCGGGACGAGCGCAACGCCACGCTCATGGTCGACTCCCAGCACGAGGCGACCGCGGCGGCCCTGAACGCGCTCGGGTACGACACGGGCGCCGAAGTCACTGTCGTCGACGTGCTCGAGGACTCGCCGGCTCAGGGCGCTCTCGAGACCGATGACGTCGTGACGGCCATCGGCGGAGTTCCGGTCGATTCTGCGAAGCAGCTCCGGGAGGCGATCCAGGATGCCGGGGGAGACCCGGTCATGCTCACGGTGCTGCGCGACGGCGAGCAGCAGGACGTCGAGATCGCACCCGAGAAGAATGTCGAGGGCGACGTGACCACCTGGCTGATCGGCGTCACTCTGCGCACCGACTACGACTTCGAGATCGATGTCACCCTGCAGCTCGACAACGTGGGCGGGCCGAGCGCGGGCATGATGTTCGCCCTGGGCATCGTCGACACGCTCACTCCGGGCGAGCTCAACGGGGGAGAGAACATCGCGGGCACCGGCACGATCGAAGCCGACGGGACTGTCGGCCCGATCGGGGGGATCCGTCAGAAGCTCTACGGTGCGCGCGACGCCGGCGCGGATTTCTTCCTCGCGCCGGAGTCGAACTGCGACGAGGTCGTCGGGCACGTGCCGGACGGGCTCACGGTGATCCGCACCGCCACCCTCGACGACTCGCTGGAGGCTCTCGAGGTGATCGCCGACGGCGGCGACGTCGAATCCCTTCCGAGCTGCGACGTCGTGACCTCGCCGTGACCGGGATGACAGCCGCAGCACAGTAAGGGGTGCCTAGGATGGAAGGGTGACCTCGACTTCTGCACCGAACCCGGCCACTCCCCGAACCTCGCGAAGAATCTTCGGTATCTCGTTGGCGATCATCGCCGCGCTGATCGCCGTCTTCTTCGTGTTCGCGTCGTTCTACACCGAATACCTCTGGTTCGACCAGGTGGGCTTCGAGGGAGTTCTCACCACCCAGTGGTTCGCCACGGCGGTGATGTTCGTCGTCGGATTCCTCGGCATGGCGGTGCCGCTGTTCGTCGCGATCCAGCTCGCGTACCGTCTGCGCCCCGTGTACGTGCGGCTCAGCTCGCAGCTCGACCGGTACCAGGAGGTCATCGAGCCGCTTCGTCGTCTCGCCATGTGGGGCATGCCGATCTTCTTCGGCCTGTTCGCCGGCTTCTCGGCCGCGAGCCAGTGGAAGACGGTCTGGCTGTGGGCGAACGGCGTCGCCACCGACGCTGTCGACCCGCAGTTCGGTCTCGACACCGGGTTCTACATGTTCGCGGTGCCGTTCTACTCGATCCTCCTGGCGTTCGTGTCGGCTGTGCTGCTGCTCACCCTGATCGTGACCGCGCTGGTCTCGTACCTGTACGGCTCGGTCCGCATCGGCCAGGGCGAGCTGCGCATCTCCAAGCCTGCCCGTATCCAGCTCGCCGTCATCGCGGGTCTCTACCTGCTGGTGCAGGCGGCCAGCCTGTGGCTCGACCGGTACAAGACGCTGTTCGCGCAGGATGACCGCATCGTCGGTCCCGCCTACACCGGGGTCAATGCGACCATCCCGGGCCTGGCGATCCTCGCGATCATCGCCGCGCTCGTGGCGATCCTCTTCTTCGTCACGGCCGTCATCGGCCGCTGGCGCTTCCCGCTCGCGGCGACCGCGTTGCTCATCGTGGCCTCGCTGGTCGTGGGCGTCGGGTTCCCGTGGGCTGTGACCACCTTCCAGGTGCGCCCGAACCAGAACGCCTACCAGGCCGAGTTCTACCAGAAGAACATCGACGGCACGAAGGAGGCATACGGCGTCGCCGACCTCGAGACCACGCCGTTCGAGGCCGAGACCGACGCCGCAGCCGGACAGCTGCGGGAAGACGCGGAGACCACCGCCTCGATCCGCATCGTCGACCCCGCCGTGATCAGCCCGGCTGTGCGCCAGCTCGAGCAGTACCGCGGGTACTACCAGTTCCAGGAGAACCTCGACGTCGACCGCTACGAGATCGACGGTGAGGTGCAGGACACCGTGGTCTCCGTGCGCGACCTCGACATGGAGGGCGTCGACGTCAGCAACTGGAACAACCGGGCAGCCGTCTACACGCACGGCTACGGCCTGGTGGTCGCTGCGGGCAACCAGCGCACGAGCGACGGCGAGCCGGTCTTCCTCGAGCGCGGCATCCCGTCCGCGGGATTCCTCACCGAGCAGGAGGAGTTCGAGCCGCGGATCTACTTCGGTGAGAACTCGCCCGAGTACTCGATCGTCGGAGCACCCGAGGGCACCGATCCGGTCGAGATCGACTACCCGCGTGGCAAGGACGGCTCGAATGAGACGAAGACGACGTTCGAGGGCGAGGGCGGACCGGCGATCGACAACACGTTCACGAAGCTCCTCTACGCCCTGAAGTTCCAGTCGGAGCAGATCCTGTTCTCCAACCTGGTGAACGAGGACTCGCAGATCCTCTACGACCGCGACCCGAAGACGCGTGTGCAGAAGGTCGCGCCGTACCTCGAGCTCGACAGCGAGCCCTACCCGAGCGTGGTCGACGGACGCGTCGTCTGGATCATCGACGGCTACACGACCAGTTCGACGTATCCGTACTCGACGAGCGTGAGCCTGTCGGAAGCGATCGCCGACTCGAATGTTCCGTCGCCGACTCTCGCCATCGACGAGATCAACTACATCCGCAACTCGGTCAAGGCCACGGTCGACGCCTACGACGGATCGGTGACCCTGTACGCCTGGGACGACGAGGATCCTGTGCTGCAGAGCTGGCAGAACATCTACCCGTCGACGCTCAAGCCGGTCAGCGACATGTCGTCCGACCTGATGAGCCATGTGCGCTACCCGACCGATCTCTTCAAGGTCCAGCGCGATGTCCTCGGGATCTACCACATCGACACCGCGGGCTCGTTCGCACAGCAGGACAACCGCTGGCAGACCCCGAACGACCCGCGCAGCGACGCGGTGCTTCAGCCCCCGTACTACCTCACGATGCAGATGCCCGGGCAGGACTCCCCGAGGTTCTCGATGTTCTCGACGTTCATCCCGTCGGCGTCGGGCAGCGGCGGCAACCGCGATGTGCTGATGGGTTACCTGGCCGTCGACTCCGACGCAGGATCCGAGGCAGGCGTCAAGGCTGAGGGTTACGGGCAGCTGAGGATGCTCGAGATCGACACCGACACGACAGTGCCTGGCCCGGGTCAGGTGCAGAACACGTACAACTCGGACACGGCCGTGGTGCCGCAGCTCAACCTGCTGCAGCAGGGTGAGTCCGAAGTCCTCTACGGAAACCTCCTGACGCTTCCCGTCGGCGGTGGCCTGCTCTACGTCCAGCCGGTCTACGTGCAGTCCTCGGAAGGCACCAAGCTGCCTCGACTGCAGAAGGTCCTCGTGGCGTTCGGTGACAAGGTCGCGTTCGAGGACACCCTGACCGCGGCGCTCGACACGCTGTTCGGCGGTGACTCCGGAGCGACCGGTGGAGACGATCAGGTCGAGCCGGCAGAGCCCGATCCGGATACCGGAGAGGTGCCGACCGAGCCCACCGTGCCGACCGACGCTGAGGCCGAGGCGCTCGCGGCAGCACAGCAGGCGCTCACCGATCGTGAGGCCGCTCTCAAGGAGGGTGACCTGACCAAGTTCGCCGAGGCTGACAAGCGGCTCACGGATGCCGTGAACACGCTGCTCGGACTGGAACCCGATACGGGGGAGTGACTTCCTGAGAAGACGACGACGGATGCCGCACCTCTCGAGGTGCGGCATCCGTCGTCTCAGGGCAGGATCCGATCGCCGCCAGGGAAGACGCCGAGGGGGAGGGCGGATCGATCAGTTCGCGTCGTAGCGGCAGGTGACTGACCCGACGCCGCTCCGCTCCACGACCAGCTCGCCGTTCCACAGGATCTGGCAGCTCACGGTCGAATCCATGTCGTCGTCGGGTGCGGTGACTGCGATCTCGGCCGAGTCACCGGTCGTGGTGTATTTCTTCCAGCCGCTGGAAGCCCATTCCTCGTCGTACGACTGCGTGTCATCGGCATACGACACGGTGAATGAGGGGCCGCCCGTGGCGCGCACCTCGACCTGGTCGAGGCCGTTGCCGCCGAGGACGCCGACGGCCATCACGACGATCAGGACGAGATCGACGACGAGTGCCACCGCTGCGACGATGATCGCTGCCATCGCTTCGCGAGGCCGGTGAGCGCGTGTCGCGCGGAATCCCAGGAGAAGAGCGACGGTCGAGAGCGCCGCAGCGGATACGGCGACGGGGAGCAGCCCGGTGATCGGGTAGAGGAGCGCGATCAGTGCGCCAGAGAGCAGCAGCGCCGCGGCGCCGGTCCAGATGCCGATGAGCGCGGGCCGCGAGGAGCCGGATGTCGGTGCGGGACGATTCCGCGTGGCGCTGTCGGGCATCTGCGTCATGATCGGCCTCCGGGACGTCGGTGCCCGTCGACAGTACCGCGCGTGCCGCTCGACGACATCCGGAGGCACACATGCGAAAGGCCCCTGATCAGGATTTCTCCCGATCAAGGGCCTTTCGTGTGTCGCATTCTCGTTGCGGGGACAGGATTTGAACCTGCGACCTCCGGGTTATGAGCCCGGCGAGCTACCGAACTGCTCCACCCCGCGGCACGTTTTATAGCCTAACACGGGAATCAGGAGGGCGCGAATCGAGGCCGCAGGGCGGCGCATGGGGAAGGATGTGAGCATGACCGAGACAGCATCCGCCGCCGTTCCCGTCGCCGTCTGCCAGTTCGCGCCGACGGCGTCACGAGAGGACAATCGCGACCGAATCGCTGCCATGACGGCGGATGCCGCGGCACGTGGCGCGCGGCTGATCGTGTTCCCCGAGTATGCGAGCTACTTCGTGAACCCGATGGATGAGACCCTCGCTGCGAACGCGGAGACGCTCGACGGCGACTTCGTGTCGACGCTCACGGCGCTCGCGGCGGATCACGGTGTCGTGATCGTGGCAGGGCTGGTCGAGCGCGCCTCCGATGCGCAGCACGTGCACAACACTCTCGTCGCGGTGCGTGGGGACGGGATACTCGCGACCTACCGCAAGCAGCATCTGTACGACGCCTTCGGGCAGACCGAGTCCGACTGGATAGAGGCGGGTGAGCTCGGGGCCGCCACCTTCGATGTCGCCGGCATCCGGTTCGGGCTCATGACGTGCTACGACCTGCGGTTCCCGGAGGTCGCTCGCACACTCGTCGATGCGGGGGCCGATGCGCTCGTGGTCCCTGCGGAATGGGTGCGCGGCCCCCTCAAGGAGCACCACTGGACTGTGCTTCTCGCCGCGCGAGCGATCGAGAACACGACGTATGTCGTCGCCGCTGATCACCCGGCGCCCATCGGTGTGGGGCACTCGCAGATCATCGACCCCCAGGGGGTGGTGATCGCCGGAGTCGGATCGACAGAGGGGATCGCGGTCGCGGCTGTCGAGAGGTCGGCCATCGATCGCGTGCGCGACACGAACCCCTCGCTTCGCGTGCGCCGATACGCGGTGGTCTCGCGCTGACGCGCCGCCGATCGAGTCAGAAGCTCGTGGCGGCGAGGCGTCGGGCGGCCTCTTCGAGGACGTCGACCCGCTTGCACGCCGCGAACCGCAAGAGACCCGCGACGTCGCCTCGATGCGCCTCGGAGACGAACGCCGTGAGCGGGATCGCGACGACACCTGAGCGCGCCGGAAGCGCGCGGCAGAACGCCGCCGCGTCCGATCCTCCCAGCTCGGTCGCATCCGCGACTGTGAAGTACCCGCCCTGCGGGGCGAAGACCGTGAACCCGGCGGCTTCGAGGCCTGCGCCGAGGACCCCGTGCTTCCGGGCGAGTGCAGCGGCCGCCTGCGTGAAGTACGCGTCGTCGAGCCTCAGCCCGACAGCGACCGCCGGCTGCAGCGGGGACCCGTTGACGTAGGTCAGATACTGCTTCACCGTGAGCACAGCCGTGATGAGGGGAGCAGGGCCGTGCACCCACCCGATCTTCCATCCGGTGGTCGAGAACGTCTTGCCGGCGGACGAGATCGTCAGGGTCCGCTCGGCTGCCCCCGGAAGCGTGGCGATCGGAGTGTGCGGTCCCCGGAAGGCGAGGTGCTCGTACACCTCGTCCGTCACGATCACCGCATCATGTCTCTCGGCGAGACGGACGATCTCGGTCAGCACGTCTCGGTCGAAGACTGCGCCGGTGGGGTTGTGCGGGTCGTTGACCAGGATGATGCGCGTGCGATCGGTCACCGCCTCGGCGAGACGATCGAGGTCGGGCTGGAAATCGGGCGCCCGCAGAGGAACGGTGCGCAGGCGAGCCCCGGCCAGCGCGACGGCCGCCGCGTACGAGTCGTAATAGGGCTCGAAGAC
Source organism: Microbacterium sp. AC145 (assembly GCF_979258505.1). Lineage (NCBI taxonomy): Bacteria > Bacillati > Actinomycetota > Actinomycetes > Micrococcales > Microbacteriaceae > Microbacterium > Microbacterium sp. AC145. The sequence continues at coordinate 1,899,249 of NZ_OZ409859.1, read as the reverse complement.
GACGACCTCGTCATCGACGTCATCGATCAGCGCGAGGATCGTCGCGGTCAGCGCCTCGGTCGCGCCGGCCGTGACGATCACCTCGGTGTCGGGATCGACGTCGAGACCGTAGAAGCGCTTCTGGTGCTCGCTGATCGCCGACAGGAGGTCGGGGATCCCACGACCCGGCGGGTATTGGTTCGCCCCGGACGCGATCGCGCTGCGAGCCGCGTCGAGAACCTCGACCGGTCCGTCCTCATCGGGGAACCCCTGGCCGAGATTGATCGCGCCGGTTCTGGCCGCCGCCGCCGACATCTCTGCGAAGATGGTGGGTGCGACGGTTCCGTCGGATGCGAGCAGACCGGCTCCCGCTGCCGTGCGCCGCCATGCGCCGGGGATGACACTCATGAAGAACAGGCTAAGGCCATAGGGGAAACTCATCTTCGCCATACGAAACGCACAGATACACACGTCACTCTGAAGGGGCGTTGTTGAAGGAGCACACCATGAACGAAGACAGCACCCAGGACCACTCGGTACCCGCGTCGCACGACGCCGTGCCGTCCACCGAGGCAGCAGAGACCGTCGACCGTTCGACGCCCCACGCCGCCGCCGAGACCCCCCGCGCCGCCGTGACGAACGCGGGCCAGGGGCACGAGGTGCCGCCGACGTTCACGTCGACGCCCGCCGTGCCCGGCGCCGCGACCGCGGTCGCAGCCGCGCAGCATCCGATCGCCGCCCCGCCTCGCCCGGAGTCGCCGTATGCGGCACCCCAGGCCCCCGTCGCGCCGGCCGCGGCAGAGGGGACCGCGACGGCACAGGGCGCCGCTTTCGGCATCCACACCGCTGCTCAGCCCGGGCTCGGGGGAGATCCCCTTGCCGGTGCCCCCAAGGCGAAGGACAAGCCTCGCGCCGGGGTGAAGTTCGCCGCGATCGTGGTCGCCGCAGCCCTCGTGGGCGGAGTCGCGGGTTTCGGCGGCGGCGCGATCCTCAACGGCATCTCGAACCAGAATTCGACCGGTGTCGCTCAGGGGCCTGAGACCGTGACCGTCAACAACCCCGGTTCCGTCAACGAGACGACGGCCGTCGCGACCGCAGCACTTCCGTCTGTCGTGACGATCGAGGTCGCAGGGTCGAGCGAGGCCGGCAGCGGGTCGGGCGTCATCATCAGCGACGACGGATACGTGCTGACCAACACGCACGTCGTCACCCTCGGTGGCGCCGTCGCCGATCCCTCGATCAGGGTCACGACCTCTGACGGTCGCATCTTCGCGGCCACCGTGGTCGGCACGGACCCGCTCTACGATCTTGCCGTGATCAAGCTCACCGACGCCACCGACCTCACGCCGATCGACTTCGCCGACTCCTCGGCACTGAACGTCGGCGACACTGCCGTGGCGCTCGGCGCGCCGCTCGGTCTCTCGAACTCGGTCACGACCGGCATCGTCAGCGCGTTGAACCGCAGCATCCAGATCGCATCGGCTGCTCTGCCCGACTCGTCTTCGGAGGATGCTCCCCAGCAGGAGGAATCGCCCGAGAACGGTCAGAGCGAAGGACCCTTCCAGTTCGACCTGCCCGGCAACACGTCGCAGCCGACGTCGGAGTCCATCTCCATCGCCGTGATCCAGACGGATGCCGCGATCAACCACGGCAATTCCGGTGGCGCTCTCGTGAACAGCAAGGGCGAGCTCATCGGCATCAACGTGGCGATCGCCAGTTCGGGAAGCTCCGAGGAGTCCGGGTCGATCGGCATCGGGTTCGCGATCCCCTCGAACGTCGCTCAGCGCGTCTCGGAGGAGATCATCGCCGACGGCGCTGCGACACATGGTCTGCTCGGTGCGTCCGTGCAGGACGCTGCGAGCGCAGAGGACGCAGAGGTCGCCGGCGCGCTGATCGCGAACGTGTCCGACGGCGGAGCGGCCGCCGCGGCCGGCCTCAAGGCGAACGACGTCGTGACGGCGTTCAACGGAGTGCCCGTCACGAGCGCCACCGACCTCACCGCGCAGGTGCGCGCGGCGGCCGGGGGCAGCGATGCGACCGTCACCTATGTCCGTGGTGGCAAGGAATACGAGATCGACGTGACTCTGGGCACCCTGGCCGGCTGACGACAGTCAGACCAGGTGCACCGTCGAGGACGCCACCCCGCGATAGGCTCGCGGGGTGGCGTCCTTCTCTTTCGGCTCCGGCAATGCGGCCAAGCTGCTCAGGATTCCGCTCTACCTCGCCGGACGACTCGGAACGGCGCTCGTTCCGCGAGGCACCCGTTGGGTGTTCGGATGCGGCGCCGGGATCGGCGACGGAGCCCTCGCGCTGCAGCGACTCGCCGAGGCCGAAGGGCACGACACGGTGTGGCTCACGTCGTCGGAGCGCGAGCAACGCGATGCGGTGGCGCTCGGCATCCGCACGGTGCCGAAGGCCGGACTGCGGGGGTGGTGGGTGACGGCCCGGGCCGGGGTCATCGTCGTGACGCACGGTCTGGGGGACGTGAACCGGTATGCGAACGCCGGCGCGTTCGTGGTGCAGCTGTGGCACGGCATCCCGCTCAAGCGCATCGGTCTGGATTCGCCTGCCACGCTCCAGGTTCCCGACGTTCCCGGCGCGCCCGTGCTGCGCCGGCTCATCGGTCTGTTCTACCGCGCCGCCGCGCAGCGCATCCGGGTGCTCCCCGCAGCGTCGCATCGCGCGCGAGGCCGCCTCGAGTCGGCCTTCGCTCTCGGCGATGATCGGGTGGTCGTGACCGGTGAACCCCGAGTCGATGTGCTCTCGATCGGCTCGCCCGCCACAAGGCGTGCCCGTGCGGCCGAGCGGCTGCAGGATGCAGTCGGAGAGCTGTCACCGGGCACACGCACGATCCTGTACGCGCCGACGTGGCGCGACGGAGCCGCAGACCCCGCGGTGCCGACCGCGCAGCAGTGGGTGCGGATCGTCGCGGTGCTCGAGGAGCACGATGCCATCCTGCTGGTGCGTTCGCATCCCCTCGGTGCGGGTGGGTATTCACCGCCACTGCCGACGAACCGGGTGCGGTCGCTCGGGTCGGGTCTGATTCCGGATGTGACGCCTGCCCTCGCAGCCGTCGACGTGCTCGTGACCGACTACTCGTCGCTCGCGTACGACGTCGGGCTGCTCGCGATGCCGGTTTTGTTCCTCGCACCGGATGCGGAGGCCTATGCCGAGTCTCGAGGCTTCTACGGACGCTTCGACGATGTGGCCGGCGATGACCCGGCACGCGATTGGGAAGCGTTGCTCACGCAGCTCGTCGCACTGTTCGACCATGACGCGGCGTTCGCAGCCGCGTCCGCGAGGTCCGCTACGCTCAGCGCGGAGATGCATGCGTTCCGAGACGGGCGCAACACCCGACGGGTGTACGAGACGATCCGCGCGCGGGGGATCCCCGCGCCGAAGGGAGCAGCATGACCACGGCCCGTATCGATGAGGCGGCAGAGACGCTGATCATCACGGGATCAGGGCCGCGTCCCGGTGCCGCGGAACTCGTGGGCCCCCGTGCCCGCGTCGCCGCGCGCGTGACGGGCGGCGGCAAGACCTGGAAGGCGACCTTCCCCTTGCGGGCGGCACGGTGGGGCGGTCCTGAGCTGCCGCTTCCCATGGGCGCGTACGAGATCCGTATTCCCGGCGTCGACCTCTCGGGTCTCTCCGTCGGGCCCACGGTTCTCGACGGAGTGCGCATCGCAGTGGACTCCGACGTCGCGCACATCGCGGCTCCGATCGATCCGGTGTACGAGACCCCGGAGGGGCAGTCGACACTCGAGGGGCGATACGTCTCGCATCCGGGAGGCACCGAGAACGCGGTCTTCTTCGAGAGCTTCTACGGCCGCAGCGTCGGCTGCAACCCGCGGGCGATCGACCGTGCGCTCGCCGTGGCGGCCCCCGACGTGGTGCGCTACTGGAGTGTCGTCGACCTCTCGGTCGAAGTGCCGGAGGGCGCCGTGGCCGTGGTCGAGGGCAGCCCCGAGTGGTGGCGCGCACGAGCTGCAGCGAGGCTCCTGATCGTCAACGACTGGCTGAGGAGACGATTCGCTCGCAAGCCGGGGCAGAAGGTCGTTCAGACCTGGCACGGCACACCATTGAAGCGACTCGCACTGCATCGGCCGGGTTTCGATCCGCGGCGGATGGCGGCGGTCGTCAAGGAGTCGCGACGCTGGGATGTCCTCCTGGCGCAGAACACCTATGCGGAGCGGATACTCCGCAAGGCCTATGCCTTCTTCGGCAGGCCGATCTGGGTCGAAGGATACCCCCGCAACGACGCGCTCGTGGGCGGAGACGGATCGGCGATCCGGGCGGCCCTCGGCATCGCGGAAGGCGAGCGCGTGCTGCTCTACGCGCCCACCTGGCGCGATGATCGCAAGGAGATGGTCGATTTCATCGACCCCGAGTCGCTCGCGCAGCAGACCGATTCGGTCGTCCTGGTGCGTGGGCATTCGCGAACGATCGACACGGGGCGGGATCGCGGGGGTGCACGCGTCATCGACGTGACCGGATTCCCGGAGACCGCTCAGCTGCTGTTGGCCGCCGACGCACTGATCACCGACTACTCGTCCGTGATGTTCGACTTCAGCGTGACGGGCAAGCCGCTGTACTTCCTCGTCCCCGACCTGGACCACTATCGGGGAGAGCTGCGTGGCTTCTACTTCGATCTGGCCAGCCGCGCGCCAGGGCCCCTCGTGCGCACCCAGGACGAGCTCGTCTCGGCACTGGCCGATGAGGCGCATGAAGCGACGTTCGCTGCGCGTTACGCGGCGTGGCGGGCTCAGTTCAACCGGCGAGACGACGGGAATGCAGCAGAGCGCGTCGTCGCCCGAATCCTCGATCAGGGCTACCTCACGCGATAGACGCGATCAGGGGAGAGGCGTGTTCTGCGTGCCCAATCGTGACGCGTCGACCGTGTCTCGCGCACCGCGCAGCACGCCGCCGATGAAACCCAGTCCCCAGGACAGATGCATGGTGGGGAGAACGAGGAGAGTCCACAGCCGCTGACGCGGACCCCCACCGCCGGGAAGGCTCGCGACGCCGATGACGAGGACGAGGTAGAGCAGGATCGGCAGGTGCACGATCAGCGACAGCAGCGCGGAGACCCATCCGGTGACGACGCCCGTCACCTGGAGGATCCCGGTCACGACGGCGAGTCCGACCAGCACGACGAGAGCCGGGGGAGCGAAGTATCGGATGCCGTTGCTGCGGCCGAACCGCCGGACGAGCTCTCCACGCCATGCGCCGGTGGCGCGGAACTGCCGTGCGAGTCGGATCCAGCTCTCCCGTGGCCAATAGGTCACCGAGAGCTGGGGGTCGAACCACACCCGATGCCCCGCCTGCCGGATGCGGAGATTGAGCTCCCAGTCCTCACCGCGCCGGATCGTCTCGTCGAAGAGTCCGACCTCGTCGATCACCTCGCGGCGCATCACCCCGAGGTAGGCCGATTCGGCCTCGCCCTCCTGGGTGCCACCGTGGTAGGCACCGCCGCCGAGTCCGACGGGGGAGTTGTAGAGCCGGGCGACCGCCTTCTGGAACGGCGTGCGCCCCTCGGCGTGCATCACGCCGCCCACGTTGGCGGCCCCTGTGCGCGCGAGGGTCTCGAGCGCACGAGCGGCGTATCCGGGAGAGAGCTCCGAGTGGGCGTCGACGCGGACGATCGTGGCATATCGGCTGGCTCGGATCGCGGCGTTGAGCCCGACGGGAATGTGCGCGGCGGGGTTGTCGACCAGGCGGATGCGTTCGTCGCCGGCCGCCAGTCGCTGAGCGAGCTGCGTCGTGCCGTCCGAGGAGGGCCCCAGTGCCAGCACGAGCTCAGCCGGCATGTCGAGCTCCTGCGCCAGCACCGAAGCGACGGCGTGCTCCAGGTAAGCCCGCTCGTTCAGCACCGGCATGACGAACGACACCCCGGGCTCGGGGGAGGGGAAGTCGTCGTGGGGCACATGACGATCATGGCATGCGCTCGTCGGACGTTCGCTGATGAGACGGTACGTCGGCGAGGTGCTCGGTATCCTGGAGGGATGGGTGCTGTGTCGGATGCGAAGAAGGCCTACCGTCTGCTGAAGCGGGCGCTCGCCTCGCGGACCGCCGTGCAGCGGGTTCGGCGGCGTCTCGCCGAGAATGAACCGCATCAGCCGGGGCAGTACAAGGTGGCTGTGTACTTCGCCGACGGCGCGGTCAACATGTATCAGATGCGTCAGTGGTACCGCCCGTTGGCCGAGCTGGCGAAGCGCTGGCCCGTTGTCGTACTCTCCCGTTCGGCGACGGGGGCCGACAAACTCCTGGATGAGGATGCTCCGCCGGTCGCGTTCGTCCCGACGGTGCGAGATCTCGAGCGCTTCATCGCCACGCAGGACATCCGAGTCGTGCTCTACGTGAACCAGAACACGCGCAACTTCCAGATGTTCCGTTACGGCCGGCGGTGGCATGTCTTCATCAACCACGGCGAGTCCGACAAGATGTACATGACCACCAACCAGTACAAGGCATACGACTACGCGTTCGTCGCCGGTCAGGCGGCCCGCGACCGGCTGTCGCGGACCCTGTGGGACTATGACATCGACCGGCGCACCCTCGAGATCGGTCGTCCGCAGGCCGATCACTATTCGGGTCGCCTTCCCTACACGCCCGATGAGCGGACCGTCGTCCTCTACGCGCCGACGTGGGAGGGGGATCGGCCGAGTGCCCACTACGGCTCGATCGCGACTCACGGTGAGGCGCTCGTCGCAGCGTTGATCGCGTCGGGGCGCCACCGGGTGATCTATCGGCCGCACCCTCGCAGCGGAGTGGTCGATCACGAGTACGGGGCAGCCCACAAGCGGATCGTCGCCGCCATCTCCGCGGCGAACGCCGCGGACCGGACAGCGCAGCACATCTATGATCACGGCCCCGAACTCGGCTGGCAGCTGGCTGCGGCCGACGTCGCCGTGGTCGACATCTCGGCGATGGTCTACGACCGTCTCGCTGTCGGTAAGCCTCTGCTGATCACCCGTCCGGCGGACGCACGCGCGTCGGTCGACATGAACGGCTACCTCTCGGACTGCGAGTGGCTCGACGCCGAATCCTCCTCCGCCATCGTCGGCGAGGTCGAACGCGTCCGCGCCGACGAGGCGGCGACGGCCCGTCTGCGCATGTGGGTCAGGCATTACTTCGGTGACACGACCGAGGGGGTGGCGACCGAGAAGTTCCACGCAGCGATCGAGCACCTCATGAGCGAGTGGGACCACTGGCATGCGCACGAGGTCGGCGCCGTCCGTGGCGACGAGGACGATGACGACGACGAGATCGACGACGAGGAGGTCTGATGTCCGCCCTTCCTCGCGTCCGAGCCATCGCTTCGCACGTCGAAGTCATGGCGGAGGTCGGTTCGACGAACGCAGCGCTCCGGGATCTGCTGGTGGACGCAGATGCGTGGCCCCATCTGTCGGTGCTGCTGACCGGCAATCAGACTGCCGGTCGAGGCCGACTCGACCGTCGATGGACAGCCCCGGCCGGGGCGTCGCTCGCCGTCTCCGTGCTGCTGCGTCGACTGCCGGACGCGGTGGAGGCGCGAGGATGGATCCCGCTCGCTGCGGGCCTGGCGATGGCGGACGCCGTGGCCGACCAGGTCGCTGATCGGGCAGTCTCGGTGAAGTGGCCGAACGATGTGCTCGTCGACGGATTCAAGATCTGCGGGATCCTCGCAGAGGCCGCAGCCGACGCCGTGATCGTCGGCACGGGCATCAACACCACGATGACGACGGAGCAGCTCCCGGTGCCGACGGCGACATCGTTCGCCGTCCTCGGAATCGAGGCGGATGTCGACCGCCTTCTCGCCCTCTACCTGCAGAACCTCGACCGATCGCTCGGCGCACTCGTGGCGGCAGGGGATGCGGATGCCAGCGGACTCCGCGCGGGGGTGAGCGCACGGTGCGGCACGCTCGGCCAGGACGTCGTCGTCTCGCTCCCTGGAGGTCGCACTCTCGAGGGGACCGCGGTCGCGCTCGACGCCGAGGGACGACTCGTCGTGCGCGCCGGGGGAGTCATGCACCCCATCTCAGCCGGAGATGTGGTGCATGTTCGGCCGACACGAGGCTGACACGCCCGGCGCGCAGAACGGGATGTCGGCGGCGGCGGGCACAATGGAGGGGTGACCCAGCCCGTGACCCTCGGCGGCCGGCCGATGATGCCACCACCCGGTGTGCCCACCGAAGAGCTGCTCATCGCGCGGTTCCGAGGCCATGCACGTCGCCTGTTCTGGTCCGCACTGGTGCTGATCGCCGTGTTCGGGGCGACGGCGTACTTCTTCGACAACCTTCCCGCGCCGTTCGAGAACTGGATGCTGCTTGCGGCGTCGGGCGCCGCCCTGCTGCTGCTCGTGGTGGTGCCCTATACGATCTGGTACTCGCGCACGACGACCATGACGACCCGCAGGGTCATCGTCAACCACGGGCTCGGAGCGCGCAACCGCCGAGAGATGTCACACGCCCGCGGTTACACCATCGGCGTGCGCCGTGGCATCGTGCAGCGGATGTGGGGTGTCGGGACGATCACCCTGTCGAACGGGGTCGACGCGCCGCTGCGTCTCGCGAACGTGCCGAACGTGACGCTCGTGCATGAGGCTCTGGCGGATCAGATCGAGGTCAGCCAGATCCTCGCGCACCGCGACGCGCAGTCGGGTCAGGACTCCACGGACGGCTTCTGACCTTCCACACTCGTCTCGACGGGCAGGGGTGAGCGGTGCGCGCGCGGATACGGGAGAATGGTCGGGACGAATGGAGGCGCACATGGCGCTGCGTGTTGGGGTGATCGGTGGCGGTCAGCTGGCCAGGATGATGATCGCTCCCGCGGTCGAGCTGGGACTCGATCTGAGGGTGCTCGCAGAGGATGCCGGAATGTCCGCGCAACTCGCGGCGACCGCGGTCGGCGACTATCGCGACATCGAGGTCGTCCGTGAGTTCGTGAAGGATGTCGACGTCGTCACCTTCGATCACGAGCACGTTCCGCAGTCGGTGCTTCGAGCACTGGTCGCCGACGGCGTGGCTGTGCATCCCGGGCCGGAGGCGTTGCAGTTCGCTCAGGACAAACTGGTCATGCGCGCTCGGCTGGCTGAGCTCGGTGTGCCTCAGCCCGATTGGGCTGCCGTGCGAGATGCCGATGAGCTGCAGGCCTTCCTCGATGAACATGACGGCCGCGGTGTCGTCAAGACGCCGCGCGGTGGATACGACGGCAAGGGAGTGCGCGTCGTGCGTTCGGCGACCGATGCGCAGGACTGGCTCGCTGCGCTCGACGACGACGAAGCCCTGCTCGTCGAGGAGCTCGTGCCGTTCGTGCGCGAACTCGCGCAGCAGGTCGCGCGCCGCCCCAGCGGTCAGGTCGTCGCGTATCCCGTGGTCGAGACGGTTCAGCGCGACGGGGTCTGCGCCGAGGTGATCGCGCCGGCGCCGGCGGCGACCGATCGACTGATTCAGGTCGCGGAAGGCATCGGGCGGTCCATCGCCGAAGGGCTGGCGGTCACCGGCATGCTCGCGGTCGAGCTCTTCGAGACCGATGACGAGCGGATCCTCGTGAACGAGCTAGCGATGCGCCCCCACAACAGCGGCCACTGGAGCCAGGACGGCGCGGTGACGGGACAGTTCGAGCAGCATCTTCGAGCAGTGGCCGATCTGCCGCTCGGAGACCCGGCGCCCCGGGCTCCGTGGTCGGTCATGGTGAACATTCTCGGTGGACCTCAGGAAGGCTCTCTCGGCGAGCGCTTCGCGGCCGCGATGGCCGATCACCCCAGCGCGAAGATCCACACGTATGGCAAGGATCCGCGACCCGGTCGCAAGGTCGGTCATGTGAACGTGTCGGGAGACGACCTCGACGACGCCGTCTATGTGGCACGCGCGGCCGCATCGCATTTCGACTGAGTTGCGAAAGGCTTGGATGAGAGGCGTGCCGTTCGGGGTTTCTCCCAGCACCAGACCGTAGCCTGAGTGGGTGACTGAGCCACTGCACTCCTCCGCCACGCCCCTCGTCGGGGTCGTCATGGGATCCGACTCCGACTGGCGCGTGATGAGCGACGCATCCCAGGCGCTGACGGACTTCGCCATTCCACATGAGGTCGAGGTCGTGTCGGCTCACCGCACGCCGGACAAGCTCATGCAGTATGCACGCGAAGCCCGTGCTCGCGGCATCCGTGTCATCATCGCGGGCGCTGGGGGAGCAGCTCACCTTCCCGGGATGCTCGCCTCGATGACGGCGCTCCCGGTGATCGGCGTGCCCGTACCGCTCGCCTACCTCGACGGGATGGACTCGCTGCTCTCCATCGTGCAGATGCCCGCAGGAATCCCTGTCGCGACAGTGTCCATCGGCGGGGCCAAGAACGCGGGCATCCTCGCCGCACGAATTCTCGGCACCTCCGATGCCGACCTCGCCGATCGGGTCGAGACCTACGCTCTCGACCTCGAAGCGCAGGTCGAGGAGAAGAACGAACGGCTGAAGGGGTCGCTGTGACCCTTGCGCCGCCGCGCGGTGCGGCGCGACCGATCATCGAGACGAGACCGCTCCGGCATCCCGATTCCGCAGACGGCGGGATGATGGTCAAGCGCGGCTGGTGGCTGGTGCTGCTCAATGTCTTCATCCCCGGATCTGCCCAGGCTCTGGCCGGCAATCGGAGACTCGGCCGATTCGGACTCGCCGCCACTCTGATCGCGTGGCTTCTGGTCATCGTCGCTGCCGGTGTGGCGCTTTTCGCCCGCCCGTTCTTCCTGTGGTTGACGGTGGGCGGCGGGTTCTTCTCTGCGGCGGTCCTGACCGTGATCCAGGTCGCACTGATCGCTTACGTCGTGCTGTGGATCGTCCTCACCTTCGACGCATTGCGCCTGGTTCGACTGGTCAAGGTGCCTGGACCGTCGAGGTTGGCGATTCCGCTCGTCGCGTTGCTCATCCTCGGTCTCGTGGGAAGCGGCACGGCCTACGCCGCGTCGATCGTGGGCTCGGCACGCAACACGATCAGCACGATCTTCGGACAGAGCGGCCCGAGTCTCCCGCCGAGCGACGGCTACTACAACATCCTCCTGCTCGGTGCGGACAGTGGCGAGGGCCGCGATTCGATGAGATACGACAGCATCTCCGTCGTCTCGGTCAACGCCGACACGGGAGCTGTGACGATCACCGGCATCCCGCGCGAGCTGCCGAATGCACCGTTCAGCGACGGTAGCCCGATGCAGGCGCTGTACCCGAACGGCTTCGAAGGCCACCAGTCGAGCGCATGCGGATGGAACGGCTGGATGAACCACATCCGCAACGCCGCCGAGATCTGCCGCGACGACAACGGGACGGGACTCTATCCCGACGCCACCGCGAACGGATCAGATCCGGGTATCGAGGCGACGAAGGACGCTGCCGAAGGTGTGCTCGGAATCGAGATCCCCTATTACGTGTTCGTCGACATGCACGGTTTCGCCGCCCTCGTCGATGCGCTCGGGGGAGTGACGATCACCGCGACGGAGCGCCTCCCGAAGGGCGGGCCGCCCGAGGGGACGGATCCCTATGATGTCGACGCCTGGGCGATCGGATGGATCGAGCCCGGCGAGCAGATCATGGACGGTGACACCGCGCAGTGGTATGCGCGTTCGCGCTACACCACGAGCGACTGGGATCGGATGAAGCGCCAACGGGAGCTGCAGGAGGCGATCCTCGCCCAGTTCACGCCGCAGACGGTGCTGACCCGGTTCAACGAGGTCGCGGCCGCCGGCACGGCGCTCATCAGCACCGACCTGCCGCAGGACAAGCTCCCTGAGTTCTTCGAGCTCATGACGAAGGCCAAAGAGCAGCAGGTCACCACCATCGAGCTCACACCGGACAACGGTGTGGAGGAGCTCAGCCCTGACTACGCGTACATCCATTCGCTGATCCAGCAGTCGCTGCATCCGCCGACTCCTACTCCGACGCCGACCCCCTGATCGGACAGGCACCGACAGGACGATCGGCGAAGGCGGATCGTCCTGGCACCTGCGTGCGTGCTGCTGGCAGCAGATAAGCCCACGGCCGTGCCTCGAGAGAGTGAGGCGCGGCCGTGGGCCTCCGGTGAAGCACCGGAGTCGCCAGACGACGGTGATCGGAGGGGGAGGGATCACCGTCGTCCAGCCGACCCCCGCACGTGGCGGGAGCCTGACCTAGGCGCGCTGCTTGTTGCGGCGCGCGATTCCAGTGGCGACGAGAGCGCCGCCCGCCACGACAGCGGCTGCGCCGCCACCGAGGATCCACGGAGAGACCTCTCCACCGGTCAGAGCCAGCTCGAGTCCTCCCCCTGTGAGCGGAAGCTCACTTCCGGCGGCAGCGACCGCCGGATCGTGGTCACAGCTCACGGCTGCATCGTGCCCGTGGGACACGGTGATCGTCGCTGTGTACGACCGGGTGCCGCTGAACGCGAGGGAGTATGAACCCTCGCCATCGGCAGGCGGTCGGAACGTGACCATCAGGCTGCCGTCGGCAGCAGCCGTGTTTCCCGAGACCGCAGAGGCTCCGGCATTGAGACCCGACACCGACACGCCGACGTTCTCGGACGGCTGGAAGTATCCCTCGCCGAAGACGACGGTCGATACCTCGCAGATGTCGATGATCGGGTCACCGAGTGCGACGCGCGGCGTGTCCGCATACGTGTCGGACTCGGCCGGTGCGGCAGTGGCGACGGCAGGTGCCATGAGCACGAGCGCGCCGGCAGCAAGGCTGATTGCAGCCAGTTTCTTCAGCATGATTCTCCCCAGAAATACACGCGGAATCACACCCGGACACACCCCTGCGTCCGACTGTGTGGGCTCATCCTGTCCCCACGACAGGATTACTGAGCCCAGATATTCCCCAGTGGGGATGACACTACATCATCGAGGAACCAAAGTCACGATGCGCAACGCAGTTCTTCATGGGTGATCTCAGGCGTCCCGACCATCGGGGTGTGTTCGACCTCGGTGAGGCGCTCTCCGGCGCCGTCGCCGGTGTATTCGACGGTGATGGTCGTGGATTCCCCCGGGGCGAGCAGCACGTCATGCTGCACCGCAGTGCGACCCTCGAGGAGCGCGGTCTGCACGGGGTCCTCCACGCCGTCACGATCGATGTGCGACGGTGTGGCGCCCTCGGGGCCGTAGATCATGACGAGCGTGCGCAGCGATCCCGGCGAGACCCCGAAGTACCCTCCTCCGGTGACGTACGGGGGGAGCGAGGCCGCCAGGTCGGTCGTGACGCCGTTGGTCCAGGTCACGCGTACCTGCGTCGTCGGCTCGCCGTCGCACACGCCGATCGCTGTCGAGATCTCGGCGTCGGCGTAGTAGTCCAGCTTTCCGCCGGTGGTGTCGTTGATGAGCACGCCGACATGGGACTCCGCATCGTCGACGGGCAACGCGCCCCCGAGGCTCGTCGCCGCGAGCAGCTGCTGCTCCTCGTCGTGCGCGCTCCAGATTCGGATGCGATCCTCCTCGGCCGATGTCGCCAGCGCTCCGACGAGCTTCCGGGGGTCCCCGCCCGAGAGCGCGGCGCCGAACAGTGAGCTGGCGGCCTGCGCGAAGATCTGATCCTGCACCGCAGGATCGGGCACGGTGGCGTAGATCTCGGAGAGCAGGATGCTCACGACGTTATCCTCGTCCGCGGTGAACGGTCCGAAGGGGAGGGGCCCGGTGACGGCCAGCAGGTGCTTGGTCATGACCGCGTCGACCGCGATCACGCCATCGACAGGTGTTCCGAAGCGCTGCTCCCAGCGGCTCGCGATCAGCGGCGCAGCCTCGGTGAAATCCGGGATGCTCGTGATGTTCTGCAGATAGCGGCCCGGACGGTCCTCGAAGAGTGCGGTGGTCGATTCGCTGAGCGGAACCGCCTGCTCGAGGACGGGGAAGTCCAGGGTCGAGGCCTGCTGGATGAGACTGATCCGACCGCCCTCGGCATGCAGCAGAGCGATCGCTCCGATGATTCCGCCGGAAGACCGAAGCTCGGAGTTGTTCTGCATCGCGATGACGTAATCGCGTGGACCCTCTCCTCCCAGCATGCTCGGGAGCAGAGCGGCTGCGCCGTGGAGGGAGCCGACGACCGTCGCCGCCTCGGTAACCGTGGTGCGCATCTCGCGCACCGCATCGGCGAGGGGCGGGAGTGTCCCGTCGGCGTCGATGCGCAGTGCCCGCGATTCCGCGGCCGTCAAGGCTGCGCTCGCATCGGCGAGCGAGGGCTCGATGCTCGTAAACGGAGCGAGATCGATGGCGCCGTTCGAGAAGCCGAGGCTCGCGAGGTCCAGCTCGCCCGCGACGTCGAGCACAGGAACGAGTGCGTCGCCGGCGATGTCATCGACGATCTCCGCGACCTCGCTGACGGCTGTGAAGTTGGGCCCGAGCCAGGGGATGACTCCGAAGGCGTGCCAGACCGGATCTGAGGTGAGTCCGTGGGCGGACTCCGCGTGATGGGCGATGCTCTCCGCGAGCGACGCCGCGCCGTCGAGATCGCCCGCGCCGATCGCCGCTTTGAGCTCGGACGAGGACGATGCGACCTGCTGCAGATCGTTGACCGCTCCGATGCCGCGCACGCTCACCCACCCGATCGCCACGAGAAGAAGGGTCAGGATCGTGCCGATGGTCCATCGCAGCCACCGGCGTTCCACGGGCATACGTCCGTCACTCACGTGAGCATTCAAGCATGAAGCGGGATATCGGCGTAGTCCGGCTGCAGATCCGCTCGCGCGCCGCGACGCTGCGCTGATCCCGACCCTCCGGCGACTACTGTTGTCGCATGAGTGCTCGGCTTCGTGTTGTCCTCGATCAGCTGACGCACGTCATCGATCCGGATCAGGCGTCGGCGTCGATGGAACTCGTCGAAGGTCTCGTGAAGACGGCGCCGGCCGGATGCGTCGTCGAAGCGATCGTGCCTGCGGGATCGGAGCCGTCCGTCGAGGGCCTGGCAGGGGTGCGCAGGCTGCCGCTGGCGCGGCGTGAACTGGCGGGTTCCTGGCAGCTCGGCTTGGCGCAGGGCGTCGGCGGCGGGCTCATCCACTCGTCGACGTTGATGGCACCTCTCGTCCGGCACGATCGTGTCCACGATCACGACCAGACGACGGTCACCGCCTGGGACCTCCTCGCCTGGGACGCTCCGGACTCCCTCTCCAAAGCCGCGGTGTCCTGGCAGCGAGCCATGCTGAAGCGCGCGGTGAAGCACGCCGACGCCGTGGTGGTCCCCTCGCATGCGATGGCCGGACGACTCGCCGAGATCGCGGGGCTCGGCGACCGGATCCGAGTGATCGCAGGTGCCGCGCCCACGGGATTCGTCGTTCCTCTCGACGCCGGTCGGCGGCGTGATGCGCTGTCGTTGCCGGCCGCCTATCTCGTGCTGACCGGGTCGGAGCGGACTCTGGAGGCAGGTTTCCGCGGCGCGGTCGCGGCGGGTGTGCATGCCGTGGTCCTGGACGTCGCGGACGGTGCCGAGCCACGGCTCGCAGAGATCGCGGCCGCTGCAGGCCTGCCCGAGTCGCGGGCCCATATGCGAGGCACTCTCTCGCGCGACGATCGGGCTGCGGTCTTCGCCGGAGCTTCTGCGCTGGTCGCGACCAGCAGCGTGCCGGCGTGGCCCTGGCGCGTCGTCGAAGCGATGACTCTCGGTGTTCCGGTGATCGCGGTCGAGAGCGGGGTGCACCGCGATGTCATCGCCGACGGAGGAGCGATCGTCGGCGCTGCAGACATCCCCGATGCGGTCGTCGATGCGCTCGGCAACGGAGCGCGCCGGCTCAGCGTTCTCGGCGCGGATCGCTCACGGGCGTTCTCCTGGCTCGGAGCCGCAGAGCGCGTATGGGGACTGCACGCAGACCTGTGAGGCCCGCGGGGCCCGTCACAGACGCATCAGCTCGACAGCATCCTTGCTCGGACCGTCGTAGCGGATCTTGCCGTCCTGGAGGAGGATTCCGCGCTCGCACAGGTCGGAGACCATGTTCAGATCGTGGCTGACGACGACCAGCGTCTTGCCCTGGGCGTGCAGTTCGCGAATCCGGGCGAGGCACTTTCGCTGGAAAGGCTCGTCTCCCACCGACAGGATCTCGTCGATGAGCAGCACATCGACGTGCGTGTGAATGGCGACGGAGAACGCGAGGCGCAGGAACATGCCGGAGGAGTAGTGCTTGACCTCCGTGTCGATGAACTTCTCGATCTCGCTGAACTCGACGATCGAGTCGAACTGGTCCTTCGTCTCCTGCTTCGACATTCCGAGGATCGCGGCGTTCAGGAAGATGTTCTCGCGCCCGGAGAGATCAGGGTGGAAGCCCGCCCCGACTTCGATGAGGCCGGCCACGCGGCCTCTCGTGCGCACCTGGCCCTCATCCGGACGCAGCACTCCCGAGATCAGCTTGAGCATGGTCGACTTGCCGGAGCCGTTGAAGCCGAGCAGAGCCACGGCCTCGCCTTCATCGATCTCGAACGAGACGCCGTCGAGTGCCTGGAAGTCGGTGGTGAGCGGCTTGCGCCGCATCGCCGCCACGAACGTCTCCTTGATGGAGTGGGTGTGGCGGAGCTTGAAATGCTTGTGCACGTCCTCGACGAGGATGCGAGGGGCGTCAGAGATCCTGGGCAAAGCGACCCTCCAGACGGCGGAACACGATCTCGCCGATGATCAGGATGACGATGGACACGGCGAGAGCGATGAGGGAATGGACCCACAGCGACGGCAGAGGTTCGGCGTTGGCCGGATCGAGAGCATGCCAGATGCCGTAGTGGAAGAGCTCGACGGCGCCGGTGATCGGGTTGAGCGCATAGAGCTGGAAGAGCCACTCGGGCACCTTCGACTGCACCATCTGCCATTGGTACATCACGGGCGATGCCCACACCGACACCATCACGATGATCTCGACGAAGCTCTGCGCATCGCGGAACGTGACGTTGATCGCGCCGAAGAGCAGACCGAGGCCGGTCGCGAGCAGCGCGATGATGACGAGACCGAGCAGGAGCGCGCCGATGCCGACGACCGTGGGAGTCCAGCCGAAGAAGAGCGCGATGACGACCACGACGATGATCTGCGGCACGGTGTTGATGGCCGCGACCATGGTGCTCGCGACCGGGAACATCTGTCGCGGGAAGTAGATCTTCTTGATGAGCGCGGCGTTGTCGACGAGTGATCTCGTCGCGTTGGAGAACGACTCGTTGAAGAACGTCACCGCGGTGATGCCCGACAGCAGATAGATCGGGTAGTACTCGATGCTGTCGTTCAGCCGGAGGAAGACACCGAGAGCGAAGAAGAAGACGAGGAACTGGATCAGCGGCTTGACGTACGACCACAGCCACCCGAGCACGGAGCCCCGGTAGCGGATGCCCACCTCTTTGCGGACGATCAGGCTGAGAAGATACCGACGGCGGAAGACATCGAGCAGTCCGGTACTCCCGCCGGGCTGGGTCAGTCGCAGCTCATCGGGTACTGATGTGTGAGACACGGGCGTTCTCGTCACCTCCGTCAGACGTCCGGTTCGGGTGGAACGCCTCACCAATCATAGGTTCTCGTGCTGTCGCCGAGCTCATCGCGGCCACTCGCGGTGTGTCGGCGGTCGCCCAGGCGAACCTCGATAGGATCGACGCCGGCGACCGACATACGGTCACAGGACGAGAAGGGTGCTGCGCACATGGGATGGATCGACCTCGGTCTGGCCGTGCTCGTCACCGCAGGAATCGTCCTCGTCCCGGGACTGCTGGTCGCTCTGCTGCTCGGCGCACGGGGTCATATGGCGTGGGCACTGGCCGCGCCCGCCGGCACCGCGATCGTGGTCCTCGCGGCTCTGGCCGCCCCCATCGTCGGTCTCACCTGGGGTGTGCTGCCGGTTCTCGCGGTCACGGCGATCATCGCAGCCATCGCGGTGGTCCTGCGGTTCATGCCGTGGTTCTCCGCCTCGGCGCTGCGCGTCGATGCCCGTCTCGGCCGCCCCGCGTTCCTCGCCGTCATCGCGGCGGTCATCGTCGTGGTGGTGCAGCTGGTCGTCGTGATCGGCGGCCCCGAGAACATCTCTCAGACCTTCGACAACATCTTCCACCTGAACGCCATCCGTTACGCGCTCGACACCGGGTCCGTGTCACCGCTCACGATCGGATCGATGACGAGCGCCGCGACCGGTGGCCTGCCCTTCTATCCGTCGGGGTGGCATGCGGTCGCGTCGCTGGTCGTGCAGTTGACGGGCGCGAGCATCCCGATCGTCTCCAATGCGGTGATGATCTTCTTCGCGGCGTTCGTCTGGCCGGTCTCGATCCTGCTGCTCACGCGCGTCCTCGTCGGGTCCTCGACCGCGCAGATGGTGGTGGCCGCGGCGATCAGCGTCGCGATCCCGGCGTTCCCGCTGCTGCTCGTCGACTATGGCGTCCTCTTCCCCTACATGATGTCGCTGAGCATGATCGGCGTACCGCTCGCACTCATCGTCGCTGCGAGCACGCGGGCATCCTGGAGTGAGCGCTGGCCGTTCGTCGTCGGCGCGCTCGGCTCGATCCCCGCCATCGCCGTCGCACATCCGGGCGGGTTCGTGGCGCTTCTCGTGTTCACGACGGTCGTGCTCCTGGTGCTGTGGATCCGCCTGCTTTCCTCCCACACGTCGAAGCGGGCGAAGGTCGTGTCGTCGGTGTGCGCCGCTGTGTACGCGGTCGTGGTGTTGGCAGCCTGGTATGTGCTCCGGCCACCGATCGACGCTCGCTCGTGGCTGCCGACCGAGACTGTCGGGCAGGCTGTCGGGGAAGTGCTGACGGCATCCGTCTGGTTCGGTCCCGTCAATCTCGTCGTGGCGACACTCGTGATCGCCGGACTCGTCGTCTGCCTGCGCCGCCGGTCGACGACGGACTGGATCGCAGTCGGTTTCTTCGCCGCGGCAGCCGGACTGTACATCGTCGTCTCGGGGCTGCCGTATCTGGTTCAGCGGGACATCCTGACAGGCGCCTGGTACAACAACGCCCCGCGGCTCGCCGCCCTTCTGGCGATCGCATGGGTTCCTCTGGCCGCGGTCGGCGGTGCACAGCTGTGGACCATCGCGACGCGGTGGGCCGCAAGGATCCCGCGGCCCGGTCTCCGGCGTGCCGTCCTTGCGGGCGGTGCAGTGCTCGTTCTCGTCCTGATCCCTCAGGTCGGCACCATGCGTCAGGCCGTGGCGAGCGCCCACGGCTCGTTCGCGACGACAGACGAGTCGCCGCTGCTCACGTCGGATGAACTGGCACTGATCGAACGGCTCGACGAGGAAGTGCCCGAAGACGCCGTGATCCTCGGCAGCCCCTGGACCGGAACCGCCCTGGCGTACGCGATGGCAGACCGTCAGGTGGTCATGCCGCACACGCTCATGGACATCACGGAGGAGATGTCCGTGCTGCTGGACCGGCTCGACTCCGCTCGTCCCGGATCGGCGGAGGTGTGCGCAGCGATCGACGACCTCGGCGTGGAGTATGTCCTCGACTTCGGAACTCAGGAGATCAACGACGGGAAGCACCCGTACAAGGGCCTCGATCGGCTGCGGACGTCGGAGTCCGTCGAGAAGGTCGATCAGATCGGCGATGCCGTGCTGTACAAGGTCGTGCTCTGCGGATGAGTGCGACGAACGACGACCGCGGATCCCGCGCTCGTGAGGAGGGAAGAGCATGACCCTGGAGATCTTCGTACCGTTCTGGGGGGACCCCGCTCTCCTCAGGGAGACCGTCGATTCCGTGCGCGCGCAACGTGACGAGGACTGGCGTCTGATCGTGATCGACGATTGCTATCCCGACGAATCGGTGCCGGAGTACTTCGCGGGCATCCATGATGAGCGCATCACCTACCTCCGCAACGAGACCAACCTCGGGATCACCGAGAACTACCGCGAGGCGATCCGTCGCGCGACGACCTCGCACATCACGATCCTCGGGTGCGACGATCTGCTCCACCCGAACTACGTGGGACTCGTGAAGCGGGTGATCGAGCGACTGCCGGACGTCGACGTCATCCAGCCGGGTGTCGAGGTGATCGATGAGACCGGGACGGTGATCCGCCCTCTCGTCGACCGGGTGAAGCAGGGGCTGCTGGCCCCTCGCGGCGGCGAGGGCATCGCCCTCCTCGCCGGTGAGCGCATGGCGACCAGCCTCATCCGCGGCGACTGGCTCTATTGGCCGTCCCTCACATTCCGGACCGAGACGCTGCAGCGCATCGACTTCCGGGACGGGCTCCCGATCATCCAGGATCTCGCCCTGCTCATGGACATCGCTTTCGAGGGCGGCTCCCTGGCCTATGTGCCCGAGCTGGCGTTCTCCTACCGACGCCACGGCTCGAGTGCGTCTCAGAAGACCTTGCTCGACGGACGTCGCTTCCGCGACGAGCGCGCGTACTACGCGATCGCCCGCGGATTGGCGCAGGACAAGAGGTGGCGGCGCACGAGCACCACCGCCCGCGCCCGGATCATGTCGCGACTGCACGCCGTCACGGAGCTCCCCGGCGTCATCAGGCACGGGAACCGCGCTGGGCTACAATCGACGCTGGCGCACATCTTCGCCGTCTGATCACAGACCGGCGCGCCGGATCGCCGCGCCGATACACCTGCAGGAGGCTCCCGTATGTCCGAACACGTGCTCATCACCGGTGGCGCAGGCTTCATCGGCACCCGGCTCGCGGCGCGGTTCGCTCGGGACGGTCACCGGGTGACGGTGCTCGACTCGCTGATCCCGCAGGTGCACGGGGAAGACCCCGAGCAGACCTCGCCCCTGTTGCGTTCGCTCGACGGCATCGCCGATGTCATCGTCGGCACGGTGACCTCGAAGGACGACCTGCGATCGGCGCTCACCGGCGCCACCATCGTCGTGCACCTGGCCGCGGAGACCGGCACCGGGCAGTCGATGTACGAGATCGACCGCTACGTCGATGCCAACGTCGGGGGAACGGCGAAGCTCCTCGACATCCTCGCGAACGAGGAGCACTCGGTCGGTCGGGTCGTCATCGCGTCGTCGCGGTCGATCTACGGAGAGGGTGCCTACGTCACCGAAGACGGACGTCAGGTGTATCCGGGCCATCGAGCCGACGCGGACATGGCCGCGGGTGACTTCGATGTGCACGTCTCAGGCGCGGGACCGCTGCGACTGGTGCCCACCGACGAGAACGCGCTGCTTCATCCTTCCTCGGTCTACGGCATCACCAAGCAGATGCAGGAATCACTCGTGATGACCGTGGCGCCGACGATCGGGATCGAAGGGACCTCGGTCCGATACCAGAACGTCTACGGCCCCGGTCAGTCGTTGAAGAACCCGTACACCGGGATCCTCTCGATCTTCTCCACCCTGATCCGCCAGGGGAAGGAGATCAACATCTTCGAGGACGGAGAGGAGAGCCGGGACTTCGTCTACATCGACGACATCGTCGAGGCCACCTTCCTCGCAGCCACCGACCCGCGAGCCGCGGGGGAGACGTTCAACGTCGGATCCGGTGTCGCGACGACAGTGAACGAGGTCGTGTCCGCACTCTTCACTGCCTTCGGCAAGGATGTGCCGACGCGCGTGTCCGGCAACTACCGTCTCGGAGACATCCGTCACAACGTCGCCGACACCTCGCACCTCGCCGAGACCCTCGGCTTCACGCCGCGCGTCTCGTTCCAGGAGGGCGTCACCGCCTTCGTCCAGTGGGTCCTGTCGGAGCCCGTCGAGGAAGACGGATACCAGCGGTCGCTCGACGAGATGAGCAAGCGGAATCTCCTGAAGTGAGACGATCGCTGCTCCGTTCGACGGAGTTCCCGTATCGGGAGAACAGCCTCAATCTGTTCCGGCTGATCCTCGCGTTCCTCGTGCTGTTCGCCCACGGCTACTACGTGGTGGGCCGTTCGGACAGCCCGGGGTTCAACGGCGAGAACCTCGGCGGATGGGCGGTGATCGGCTTCTTCGTCATCAGCGGATTCCTGATCACGCGCTCGCGCTTCCGCAGCGATCCGGGAACATTCCTGTTGCACCGGATCGCACGCATCATCCCGGCCTTCGTCGTGTGTCTGCTCGTGACGGCCCTGGTCTTCGGCCCGCTCGCCCAGCTGCTCACGCAGGGAACCCTGGCCGGCTATCTGACGACCGCACCGACGCCGCTCGAGTACATCTGGGGGAACTTCTTCCTCCACATCGACTACTACCAGATCGGCTCGTCGCTGTCGGACGTGCCCTACCCGAACACCTGGAACGGTTCGCTCTGGACTCTGTACTTCGAGTTCCTCTGCTACCTGACGGTCTGGGTGCTCGGGGGCCTCGCCGTCTATCGCAAGTCGATCTCGGTGGTCGCGGTGCTCTGGGCGGCTTCCGTGCTCGTGCGGATCGCGTACGCGAACGGGATCACCGGTGGTCTCGACGGGGACTTCGGACTGTTCACCCGGCTGCTGCCGTACTTCCTCGGCGGGTCGCTGATCTACCTCGTCGTGCAGCGGTGGGGGATCGTTCCGCTCGTCGGAATCCTCAGCATCCCGGTCGCTGCGGTCCTGATGGTGTTCGTGCCGATCGCCGGAGGGCCGATCGCCGCCCCGCTCATCGGCTACGCGCTCCTGTACCTCTCGACGGTGATCCCTCAGCCGGCCTGGATCGCGCGCAACGACGTGTCGTACGGCTTCTACATCTACGCGTGGCCCGTGCAGCAGCTCGTGGTGATCCTCGGCGGAGCGGCGTTCGGAATGGGCGTCTACCTGGCGATCACGACCGTGGTCACCTTCTTGCTCGGCTGGGCGAGCTGGATGTTCGTGGAACGCCACTTCATCCGTCTGGCGCGTGGAGCGAAGAAGCCCTCGGCCGCACCCGTGGTCACCGCCGCGGAAGTCGTCTCGCCCGTCGACGGGCCTCGCCCCACAGGCGGAGCAGCAGTGCCCGGGAGCGCAGAGCAGCGGTGATTCCGCGAGGGCGCGACGTCGATGCGTTGTCGTCGTGCACGCGGCGCAGCACAGTGGCCTGTTCGAGATGCCCGAGCTGTCCTGCAGCGTTCGCAGCCGTCGCGATCCACAGGTCGTGCGACTCGCGCAGGTAATCGGGGAACGGCATCACCAGCTCGAGTGCGTCACGGCGCAGAGCCATCGCGCATCCGAAGTACGGGGCGTCGCCGGCGAGGATGCGCAGTTCGTTGCGCAGACGTCTGCCGTCATCCGCGGCGGAGAGGAGCCACGGGCGTCCGGTGAGCGGTGAAGTGAGCGGCCGGTGCGAGTCCAGCAGCTTCAGGTTGGAGGCCACGACGGCGTGAGCATCGGTTGCTGCGACGAGGGCCTCGAGGCGCCCGTCGATCCAGATGTCGTCCTGATCGGAGAGCACGATCACGTCGGCGGTCGAGAGCGAGATCGCTCGCTCGAATGATCGCACGTAGCCGAGGTTGCGGTCGTTGCGATGAATCAGGATGCGCGGATCACCGATGCCCCGGATGATCTCGACCGTCGCGTCGGCGCTCGCGTCGTCGACGACCACGATCTCGTCGCCGTCGCCGAGCTGGGCGAGGATCGACGAGAGCTGCTCGGCGACGTATCGGGACCCGTTGTATGTGGCCATGCAGACGCTGACGGTACGGGGACTAGACATCTGACTCCTCAGACCGGTTCAGCGGGGGCAGCACCGTCGCCGTATCGTCGACCCCGGAGATCAGAGGCGCACCCGAGCGAAGCGACGAGCGGAGGGCGAGCAGTTGATAGGCGGCGACGCAGATCTCGGACACGGCGACGGCGCAGGCGACCAGGAACAGGGAGCCGGCCCAGGCCGAGAGGAGGATGAGAGGAGCGCCGACGAGCGCACCGACGACCGTGCTCACCGCCAGAGCGCGTGTGCGCCCGACAGCGACGAGGCAGGCGTATCCGACGACAGCGGTCGTGCCGATGCCCACGAAGGCGATTCCCAGAGGGCCGCTGACGCTGAGCGGGACGTCGATCTCGCTCGCGCCGAGAATCGGCCCGAAGACGGGGGAGAGAAAAGCGATGCACGCACCGCCGACGGCACCGATGCCTATGCCGGCGACGGTCGCGATGCGGGCGCGACGGCTGAAGTCCGAGGGCACCTCGGGAACCCAGCCCTGGAAGAACTGCTGGATGGGGAGGAAGGCGATCGAGGCGAAGCGGAACATGCGATCGGCGATCAGGTACGTCGCGAGAGCCGGCCCTTCGCCGAGGAACCAGTTGATGGCGATCACCGGGAGGGTGACATACAGCGAACTGGTGCCCGAAGTGATGACGGCATGCTTCTGCGAAGCGAGGACGGTGCGGGTGGACCGCACCTCCGTATCGTCGGCGACGCGGCGGGTGTGTCTCCAGATGTACGTCGTGTCGCAGATCGCGGCGACGAGTGAGCCCACCGCCTGCAGCAGCAGGAAGGACCAGGCCTGGTGCGTGACGTGGGCCGCGACGATGCCGGCGATCGTGCCGAGTGCGGTGGGCAGGGTGTTCTGCAGCAGCAGTCGCGCGGGCTGTGCGGCACCGGCGTAGAACCATGTGCCGCCGAGAGCGGGCAGCAGGTAGGCGATCGTGCCGAGACCCGCGATCACCATGTCTCCGCGCAGCATGACGGTCAGGATGCCGAACGTCAGGGGCGCGGCGATCAGTGCGAGGATCAGGCGGGATCGCACGGATTCTTTGAAGAGGGCGTGTCGCCGCGATCGCGCGGTGCTCGCGACGAGCGCCGGACCCGTGGCGCCCCAGCCGAAGCCGACGAAGATCGCGGCGAACTGGACGAACGTCTGCGCCACTCCGATCTGAGCCCAGGTCGCCGCTCCGAGCGCAGTGATGAGGGTCGGGATCGCCGCGACGCTGATGATCGCCGTGATCGCCACCGACACCGTGAACCCGCTGAGTCTGCGCAGCGCGACCAGACCACGCGGAGCCTTCATCGTGCGTGCCTCATCGATCACCCTGCGGAGCGGCGCCGAGCACGCCGCCGTCGACCAGCGGTGCGTTCCAGGAGACCTGTGAAGCGAGATCTGCGACGGCCGACGGCATGCGTCCCATGCGGGTCTTGATTCCGGCGTTCACTCCGGCACGCAGCACGCGGGCGAAGGCGCCACGGGGACGTGCCACCAGGAGCGCGTTGACGAAATGCAGAAGGTCGATCACGGAGTCGCGCACGATCTGACCCGGTGCGGTCCGCAGGTACAGGCGATTGAGGATGATGCGATTGCGCACCCGATAGAAGTATCGGAACGGCGTGCTGAAGGTGGTCACGGGCGGGAGCCCCGGCAGGCTCACCGGTCGCCCGAAGAGGAGCCGTGCATACTGCCGCCCGAGCTGGTGAGAGAGAGCGGCACCCGGCGCTGCGATCGTGAGATACCCCTCGGCGCGGGTCCGGAGCTCGAACTCGGTGTCCACGAGATCGATGAAGAAATCCGCACGCAGCGGGCCGATGCCTCGGAGCACGTCGGCGTCGACGAGCATTCCGGACTGGATGATGTTCTTGGCCAACAGCGTTCCGTCGGCGAGTTCGGCGTGAGCCTGTCGGACGTCGGCGAAGTGCTCGGGCACGACGAGACCCACACGATGGCCCCGTTCGATCGCGGTGTCGTGCGCGCCGAGGAGACTCTCGACGAACCCGGCATCGATGTGGGAGTCCTGGTCGAAGGAGAAGATCCTCGACGCGCCGTTCTGCAGCGCCCGCTCATAGCCGCGGTTCAGTGCAGCGGCGATGCCGGAGTTCTCGTCGAACGACTCGACGACGGCGCCCCGGTCGGCCAGCGCAGACAGGATCGCCGCAGACTCGGGTCCGCTCGCGTCATCGACGACGACGACGCCTGAGACCTGCGCCGCGATCGAGTCGAAGGCCGACAGAAGATCGTCGTCGGGTCGGAAGGTCGAGATGATCGCCCAGACAGATTCCACTCGTCGCCTTTCCGTTACTCCCGACTGAAACAGACTATCCGCTCGGGCTGACAGGTGCCGCCACGTAGACTGGAGGGCGTCGTCAGCAGAGGGAGATTCGGCGTGCGTCAGGAATTCGGATCGATCGTCCTCGCTGCTTATGAACCGGATCCCGAGCTGTTCCGCCGTCAACTGACATCCATCCGCGCACAGACGGTCACCGCGTGGGAATGCGTCGTCTCCGTCGACGGCGACCTCGACGCGGTGCGCTCCCTCGTCGCGGAGATCACCGACGATGATGCTCGATTCCGAGTCGTCGGCGACGGGAGTCGTCGTGGGTTCTACCTCAACTTCGAGCACGGCATCCGCGCCGTCGACCCCAGTGCGCGATGGGTCGCCCTGAGCGATCAGGATGACGAGTGGTACCCGCACAAGCTCGAGACGCTGCTGCCTCACCTTGCGGATGTGGATCTCGTGAGCGGACAGGCCCGGCTGGTCGAGCAGCCGTCCGGGCGGGTGCTGGGGGAGACGTCGCGAGCCGACCATGGTCTCGTCGCCAACGTGCTCAACAATCAGTTCAGCGGATCCGCCTTCGTCTTCCGCTCCGAGATCCTGCCGAATGCGCTCCCGTTCCCCGTCGCGTCGACGCGCACGGCGGCGCACGACCATTGGCTCGCGGTGATCGCCGGCGCGGCCAGGGGCACCCGGATGCTGCCGGATGTGTTGCAGGACTACGTGCAGCACGCCGCAAACGTTTTCGGAGATCCGAGTGCCATGACGGGGCCGGTGCGACCGATGCAGTCGGTCAGGACCGTCCTCTCACTCGCCGAGAAGTACGAGGGGTCCCGCACTCCGGCTGCACTGGTACGTATGGTGTTCTGGCTCAATGTCGGCTGGCGTCAGCTGATCACCGACACGCTTCTCGCGCGAATCGGCGCGGAGGCGGGGCCCGCCGCAGAGCTCGTCCCCTATTTCTCGGCTCGCCGAGGATTCAGCGAGTTGAATGCTCTTCTGCGGGATGCCGTGGCGAACGGCGAGGTCGTCGGACGCTTCCGCGTCGAATACCTCGCCAGCTGGTTCGCCGGGGTGGTGGTGCGCGGACGCGCACTCGTGCGGCGTCACGTCCGCTGAGGAGATCAGTCGCCCTGATGGCGGTCGCGCGTGCGCAGCTCTTCGAGCGCGTGCTCGAGGTCGGCGATCCGCTGGGCGTGGAGCTCGCGCTCGAGTCGCCCGATCGCCGCCTCCTCGGCCAGCCGACGGATCTCCTCTTCGCCCTGGGACAGCTCCCAGGAGAGGTGGAGCGAGACGGCGAGCAGCAGGAAGATCGCGAGCGTGAAGAGCAGATTGGCCGGAACCTGGAATCCGAGCGAGGCGGTGATGAACAGCAGCGCCTGCGGGAAGATGCCGAGCAGAAGCACGGCGAGTCCGATGACGAGCCAGATGATCGCGTACTTCTCGCGGAGCTGACGCTTGAGGAGCAGCGCCAGAACGACGCCGAGGATGACGATGGCGAGGCCGATAGCTCCGGTGACCATCATGCGCGTTCTCCGTCGTGTCGTCGGACTTGGGGGCGTCTCATGATCGAGAGACCGAGTGCCATCACCGAGCGCATGAGATAGACCGTCGAGCCGAAGAAGCCCTGGCTCGGCACCCCGTGCATGCGCGGCCGCATCGCCACCGGCACCTGTGTGACGGTGAGCCCGGTGTGCACAGCTGCGACGAGGCTGTCGATCGTGTCTCCGAGGTACTCGGCAGGGTAGTACTGGACGTACTGATCGATCGCCCGCCTGTTCCCCGCCCTGAACCCGCTCGTCACGTCGGTGAGAGGGGTCTTCGCGACGCGAGAGAGGACCTTGGCGAGCACGACCATCGCCCAGCGGCGCGGGCCACGGCTCTTGTAGTCGCCGACCTCCGCGAAGCGAGCACCGATCGCGATGTCGGCGTGGTCGAGGGCCACGATGATGCGCTCTATGTCGACGGGGTTGTGCTGCCCGTCGGCGTCCACCTGGATCGCCGCTTCGTAGCCGCCGCGCTGGGCACGCACGTATCCGGCGCGCATCGCGCCGCCGACGCCGAGATTGAACGGAAGCTGGAGGACGTCCGCGCCCGCATGCCGTGCGACCTCGGCCGTGGAGTCCGTCGAGCCGTCGTCGACCACCAGGATGTCGGTCGACGGAAGCGCGCTGCGGATCTCTTCGACGGTTCTGCCGACATTGCGCTCTTCGTTCCACGCGGGAACGATGACCAGGACCCGGTCCAGCGACGAACTCATGCTTTCATTCTACGGGGATCGCTCCCTGGCTCCCGTGACTCAGCCGAGCGGCGCGCCCACCTTGTAGAGGGCGAGGTCCTGCGAGTTGCGCCTGATGATCTCGATCGGCCACTGGCCGTTGGCGAGTTGGATGAGCAGCTGCTGCGTGGGCACGTGGCGAAGCTGCCCACCCCGCATCATGTAGACGGTCTCGCTTCCGAACGTGACGAAGACCCCTTCACGCAGATACGGGGTTCCCTTCGGGAAGGCCTCGATGGTCGCGGTCGACCATGTCGCGGTGTACGGCGAGTTGCCGCCGGTGATCTCGAGCAGGCGTTGGCCGGACTGGACGTGCCGGAGCTGTCCGTTCTCGAGCGAGTAGATGGGGTCGGCATTTCGGCCCTTGACGAACACCGGGTTCGAGAATGTGGTGCCGCTGCGCGGCAGCACCGCGCAGACCGAACCGGGGAGAGTGGGACCCTTCCCCGCACGGCCCGGGTTCGCGACGGCGGTGATCTTCCCGCCGTCGACGACGAACGTCTGCGAGCCGCACGTGAACAGCGGGGCCAGTGCCGTCGTCTTGCTGTACCCGGCGAAGGTGCCGTTGACGACCGGCTGATACGCGGTGATTCCGGCATCCGCGCTCATCTCCCAGCTCGGGATGTGCGTGAGATCCGCTCCCTGGCCGACGATGTACACCTCGTTGCGAGAGTTCTCCTTCACGAGAGTCCCCGGGGCGAGGAACGCCCGACCGAGCGCCGGGAAGGCGGCGTTGCCGGCGGGGAAGACCGCCACGTAGTCCTTCGCCTTGCCACGCTCCAGCTGCCAGGCGAGTCCGTTGGCGATGTGACGACGCTGACCGTTCTCCCACTTGTAGTAGTCGGGGGAGTCCTCGGACCGGAAGTAGTCGCCCACCGGCTGTCCGGTGGGGTACTTCGCGAGGATCTCCGGAGTGAGCGGCGTGTAGTCGTCGGTACGCATGCCGTATCGCGTGATCAGGGCCGCCGAGGCGAAGTGATGCTTCGTGCCGTCGGGCTGGAGCAGATACATCGCGCCGTCGCGCGCATCACGGACCAGGCGGATGAACCGGTTGCCCGAGGCCAGGGATGCGACGTACCCGGAGCTGACCGTCCGCACGGCTCCGAGTCTCTTGGTCAGGACGTTGAGGTCGGCCGGAGTCGTCACGTAGTGCTTGACGCCACCGGATGTCAGGAAGATCTGACCCGAGCCCGAATCGCGCACCAGCGATGACGCGGGATTCTGCGTGCTGCCGAACCAGTCGGTGAAGTAGTTGTGGAAGTTGCGGTTGCCGTAGGCCGAGCAGTTGTCGCCCGAGCCGTAGCCTGCACGGATCGCGGCAGCGTTCGGCTGGTAGGGCGTGTAGTAGTAGAGCGCCGAGGTGGCGGAGTTCTCGACGTGGACCGGGCCGCGTCCGCACGCGCTGTTCGGGTTGTACATGATGTTCCAGGTCTTGCCCGGCGCGTAGTACGTGAAGTAACGCCCCTCGGTGTAGATCTTCATCTGCCGGCCGGCGCCGTAGATCTGGTAGAAGAAGCCCGAGAACGCGGGATCGCACGGCGCCGTGTCAGGGCAGCCCTGCCCGAGCGCCATGCTGAAGCGCCAGTCGCTCGGCCACGTGTGCGTGACCAGGCTCTGCTCCTTCTGGAGCATCACGATGAAGACCTGGGGGTTGATGCCGCACGACTGCGCGACCTTGTAGATGATGGTGGCCGCGGACTCGTTGCCTGCGCCCTGATAGCCGTTGCAGTACTGGTCGGCGGCGCGGTTCGGCGTGTTCTGGCGGTAGTCCTTGAGGCAGACATAACCGGAACGGCACGACGCCACCTTCGACCGGAAGAAGGAGTCGATACTTGCCGCGCTCATCGTGGAGCTGTCGAAGAACACCTCGTTCGAGATGATCTTGCCGGGGCGGAAGCCGTCGGTGATGAGCGTTTTAACGGGGGCTGCGGCGCGTGCGGCGGGGGCTGCCGTCGAGACACCGGCCGAGACCGACGCGTCGGCCGTGGGGGCCGAGGCGCTCGCCGGGCTCGCGACGAGGAGCGAGACGGCGAAGGTAACGGCGGCGGTGCTCGCGATGAGCGCGCGCAGGCGAGAGCGTGAGGACGTGGGGCGGGTCACTCTGCCATTGTGACGGAAAGGGACAGATGATGCCACTGTGATTGATGTGATGCAAGTCAAGAATCCGGCTCGGCCGAACCTCGCAGCCGGAATGTGGCACGATGTTGGGGTGAAAGGCATCATTCTCGCGGGCGGCTCCGGAACTCGACTTCACCCCATCACCCTGGGTGTGTCGAAGCAGCTGATTCCCGTCTACGACAAGCCCATGGTCTACTACCCGCTGTCCACGCTCATGCTGGCGGGCATCCGGGACATCCTGGTGATCACCACCCCGCATGACGCCGCGCACTTCGAGCGGCTCCTCGGCGACGGATCGCAGTTCGGGATCAATCTGACCTTCGCGCAGCAGCCGTCTCCCGACGGCCTCGCACAGGCCTTCACGATCGGCGCCGACTTCATCGGCGACGACAGCGTGGCCCTCGTGCTGGGTGACAACCTGCTCTACGGCCCGGGCCTCGGCAACAAACTGCAGCGCTTCGGCGACATCGACGGCGGAGCCATCTTCGCCTACTGGGTGGCGGAGCCCGAGGCATATGGCGTGGTCGAGTTCGATGCCGAGGGCACCGCGGTGTCGCTGGAAGAGAAGCCGGCCCAGCCGAAGAGCAACTACGCGGTTCCCGGTCTCTACTTCTTCGACAACGACGTCGTCGAGATCGCGCGCAACCTCGCGCCCTCGGCCCGCGGCGAGTACGAGATCACCGACGTGAACCGCGCCTACCTCGAGCGGGGCAAGCTGCAGGTCGAGGTGCTGCCACGCGGAACGGCGTGGCTCGACACCGGCACATTCGACCAGATGACGGATGCTGCCGAGTACGTCCGCACGATGGAACGACGCACCTCGCTCAAGATCGGTGTGCCCGAGGAGGTCGCGTGGCGCCAGGGCTTCCTGTCCGACGACGAACTGCGCGAACGAGCCGAGAAGCTCGTGAAGAGCGGCTACGGCTCCTACCTGCTGGATCTGCTCAAGAGAGGGAACGCATGACCCGCCTGCTCGTGACGGGAGGTGCCGGATTCATCGGATCCAACTTCGTGCACTATGTCGTCGAGAACACCGACTATGACGTGACCGTGCTCGACGCGCTCACGTACGCCGGCAACCGCGACTCGCTCGCAGGTCTGCCCGAGGACCGCGTGCGCTTCGTCGAGGGCGACATCACGGACGCCGAGCTCGTCGACCGGCTGACAGGCGAAGCGGATGCCGTCGTGCACTACGCCGCAGAGTCGCACAACGACAACTCGCTGCACAGCCCGCGTCCGTTCCTCGACACGAATATCATCGGCACGTACACGCTGTTGGAGGCCGCACGTCGCCACGACCGTCGGTTCCACCACATCTCCACCGATGAGGTGTACGGCGACCTCGAGCTCGACGATCCCGAGCGGTTCACCGAGCAGACGCCGTACAACCCGTCGTCGCCGTACTCGTCGACCAAGGCGGGCAGTGACCTTCTCGTGCGGGCATGGGTGCGTTCCTTCGGCGTCAAGGCGACGATCTCGAACTGCTCGAACAACTACGGCCCCTACCAGCACGTCGAGAAGTTCATCCCGCGTCAGATCACGAACGTGATCCGCGGCATCCGCCCCAAGCTGTACGGCGCGGGGGAGAACGTGCGGGACTGGATCCATGCCAACGACCACTCGTCTGCGGTCCTCACGATCCTCGAGAAGGGGCGCATCGGTGAGACCTACCTGATCGGCGCCGACGGCGAGCGCAACAACAAGGATGTCGTCGAACTCATCCTCGAAGGCATGGGGCAGCCGCGCGATGCATACGACCACGTGACGGATCGCGCCGGCCACGACCTCCGCTACGCGATCGACTCGACGAAGCTCCGCACGGAGCTCGGCTGGACGC
Organism: Microbacterium sp. AC145; assembly: GCF_979258505.1. Lineage (NCBI taxonomy): Bacteria > Bacillati > Actinomycetota > Actinomycetes > Micrococcales > Microbacteriaceae > Microbacterium > Microbacterium sp. AC145. The sequence continues at coordinate 1,867,302 of NZ_OZ409859.1, read as the reverse complement.
CGCAGTTCGAGGACTTCGAGTCGGGTCTTGCCGCCACGATCCAGTGGTACAAGGACAACGAGTCGTGGTGGGCTCCGTCGAAGGACTCCACCGAGGCCTTCTACGCGTCGAAGGGGCAGTAGACGACTGTGGGCGACATCGACTTCGGCAAACAGCTCGGCGTCACCGAGACGGGCATCCCGGGTCTCGTGGTGTTCGACCTTCCGGTCCACGGTGACTCGCGCGGCTGGTTCAAGGAGAACTGGCAGCGCGAGAAGATGACCGCACTCGGCCTTCCTGATTTCGGGCCGGTGCAGAACAACATCTCCTTCAACGATGCCGTCGGCACGACCCGCGGCATCCACGCGGAGCCGTGGGACAAGTGGGTGTCCGTCGCGACAGGACGCATCTTCGGCGCGTGGGTCGATCTTCGAGAGGGCCCGACGTTCGGCGCGGTCTTCACCACCGAGCTCGACGCCTCGAAAGCGATCTTCGTCCCGCGCGGGGTCGGCAACTCGTATCAGACCCTCGAAGCCGACACCGCGTACACCTACCTCGTGAACGACCACTGGTCACCCGAGGCGTCCTACTCGTTCCTGAACCTCGCCGACGAGACCGCCGCCATCGCGTGGCCGATCCCGCTCTCGGACGTCGAGATCTCCGCGAAGGATCTCGCGCACCCGCGACTGGCCGACGTGACGCCGATCGCCGCGAAGAAGGTCCTCGTCGTCGGAGCATCCGGTCAGCTCGGGCGTGCGCTGCGCGAGGAGCTCGGCGACGCCGCGCATGTGGAATGGACGACGCGCGCGGAGTTCGATCTCGGGGATGCGGACATCCGTGCTGCTCGCCGTTGGCGGGACTACGAGGCGATCATCAACGCCGGCGCATACACGGCCGTCGATCTGGCGGAGACCGCCGACGGGCGTCGCGACGCGTGGCAGGCCAACGCTGCGGGCCCTGCCCGACTGGCGGCCATAGCCGCGGAGTTCGGCGTCACGCTCGTGCACGTCTCGAGCGACTACGTCTTCGACGGCAGCGCCGACCGCCCCTACCGGGAGGATGACTCCGTCTGCCCGCTCGGCGTCTACGGGCAGTCGAAAGCGGCAGGCGACCTCGCGGTGAGCACGGCTTCGCGCCACTACATCCTGCGCACCTCTTGGGTGATCGGCGACGGGAAGAACTTCGTCCGGACCATGGCGTCGCTCGCCGAGCGCGGCATCGATCCCAAGGTCGTCGACGACCAGCGAGGGCGGCTCACCTTCGCATCCGAGATCGCTCGGGCGATCCTGCACCTTCTCGACACGCATGCCCCGTACGGCACGTACAACGTGAGCGGCGGAGGCGATGCGCGCACGTGGAAGGAGATCGCGAGCGACATCTTCGCGATCACCGGTGCGGACCGCTCCCGCGTGTCGGGGGTGAGCACGGACGATTACTTCGCGAGTGCGACGGGCCCCGTCGCTCCCCGCCCGCTGAACAGCGTGCTGGATCTGTCGAAGCTCGAAGCGACCGGCTTCGCGCCGCGCGATGCGGGCGAGCAGCTCGAGGAGTATCTGAGGTCGTGACCGCGCCCGCTTCGGCGGTCTCGATCTCTCGAGTGTCGGCGCGCACCGGCAGGTTCCGCACCGACATCCAGGCGCTCCGCGCCGTCGCCATCGGTCTCGTGGTGCTCAACCACCTGTGGCCGGAGCAGATCACCGGCGGGTACGTGGGCGTCGACGTCTTCTTCGTCATCTCCGGCTTCCTGATCACGGGCCACCTGCTCTCGGAGCTGGAGCGGACCGGCCGGGTCCGCCTGTCGGCGTTCTACGCACGGCGGATCCGGCGGCTCCTGCCGGCGGCACTCCTCGTGGTCCTCGTCACCCTGATCGGGGTATGGGCGCTGCTGCCGTTCACGCGGTGGGCGGACAACGCCATGCAGTCCCTGGCGAGCGTCTTCTACGTGGAGAACTGGACGCTCGCGTCGCTCTCGGTGAACTATTCGGCCCACAACGCGGCAGCAAGCGCCGTGCAGCACTACTGGTCGCTGTCGGTCGAGGAGCAGTTCTATCTGGTGTGGCCGCTTCTCGTGGTGGGTGCTGCGGCGGCTGCAGCCCGCTGGGGAGCGCCCGGAGGACGCAGAAGATTCGTGCTCGTCGTCGTCTCTGTGGTCGCGGTGCTCTCGTTCGCCGCCGCCGTGATCTACACCGCGGCGTCGCCCGCCCAGGCGTATTTCGTGACGTTCACACGTGCGTGGCAGTTCGCCGTCGGCGCGGTGATCGCCCTGATCCCGATCACACTCTTCCGACGCCTCAACGCGCTCGTGGCTTCAGCGCTCGCTCTCGCGGGATTCGTCGGGATCGCCGTGGCGGCGGGCGTCTTCGGCCCGCAGACGCCGTATCCGGGCGTCGCCGCCCTGCTTCCCGTGCTAGCGACAGCCGCCGTCATCGTCGCAGGCACCGGGCGGCGCGCGCCGCTGCTGGCCGTGTCCGCCGTCACGGATGCACGGCCGGTGCAGTGGCTCGGCGACGTGTCGTATTCGCTCTACCTGTGGCACTGGCCACTCATCGTGCTGACCCCGTTCGCGATCGGTGCACCGCTGTCGTGGTGGTCTCGCCTCGGCATCCTCGCGCTCGCGCTCATGCTCGCGTGGGGGAGCCGGCGCTGGATCGAGATCCCGGCGCAACGCGCCGGCTGGTGGCGTCCCGTTCCGCGGGCGTATCTCGGGGGCGCGGCGATGATGGTGGTCGTCGCTCTGGTGGCGGCTCTGCTGCTCATCACGGCATCTGCTCGAGGCGCGGTGATCGACGAGGGGCAACCCGAAGGCGGAATCTGCCATGGCGCCGCAGCGCTCGCCGAGCACGATGACTGCGATCCCTCCGCCGCAGTGGCTGACCCGGTCGTGACCGCTGGGGATGCGTATTTCGCTCTCGCACCCGAGTGCGGCGATCTGACCCGCGCGCTCGTGATCGACGGACGCGAGACGACGCGCGAGTGCGACTTCTCGGAGGGCATCCGGGGCCCACGTGTCTGGTTGGTCGGCGACTCGCACGCCGAGCAGTGGCAGGCAGCGCTCTTCCCGATCGCGAAGGACGAGGGCTGGCACCTCACGATCAGCTCGTTCCCGGGGTGCCCACCTGCCGATGTCGCGTTCATCGGATTCGATTCGGCGTGGGGTCCGGGTGACTACCTGCGTTGTCGCGAGTGGGCGGCGGCACTCACCGACGTGGTGGTCGCCGAGAAGCCCGATCTCATCGTGACCTCGATGGCGGCTCGGCAGCAGCTGGTCGACGATGGAAGTGATAACACGCACGACGAGCAGTTCGTGGACGGCCTGCGGCGCACGTGGGGCGAATGGACCGACGCGGGCATCGCGGTGCTCGCGATCGCGGACACGCCGCTGAACGGAGACGTCCGCGATCTGGACTGCCTGGTGCTGAACCGAGAGGATCCCGCCGACTGCGCCGTGCCCAGAACGACGGCGATGCCGACCGATCCGGTGATGCTCGCCGCCGAGCAGTCGATGCCGGGTGTCTGGCCCGTCGATCTGACCTCTCTTCTGTGCGACGAGGAGGACTGCTTCGCGGCGATCGGTGGCGAGCCGGTCTATTACGATGCGGATCACCTCAGCAGCGCCTATGCGGTGACTCTCAGCGGTCGGCTGCGGGAATCGGTGGAAAGGGCGCTGGGCGACATCCCCTGACCGAGCAGGATGCCGGAATACTGGGATATTGTCGACGCAGAGCGCCCGACGCCCCGAAGCGGCGGACGCTCCCTGCCCGACGACGTCTGAACGAGGTGTTCGGAGTGCCCACGACAGAAACGGCTGCGACGCCGCTGACGGTGTCGACGCGCTATCGCGCCGACATCGACGGTCTGCGGACGCTCGCGATCGTGCTCGTCGTGGTCTACCACGTGTGGCTCGGTCGGGTCTCGGGCGGGGTCGACGTCTTCCTGATGATCTCGGCCTTCCTGCTGACCGGCTCGCTCACGCGGCGGGCGGTCGAAGGCACGCCCCTCGCGCTCGGATCCTTCTGGAGCCGTCGATTCCGACGCCTCGTTCCCGCGGCGGCGGTGACTCTTCTCGCCGTGCTCGCCGCGGCATACGCGTTCATGCCGCCGACGCAGTGGCCGAGGATCTGGACCGAGACCATCGCGAGCCTCTTCTACGTCGAGAACTGGCAGCTCGCGTTCTCCGAGGTCGACTACTACGCCAGGGACAGTGCCGAGACGAGTCCGCTGCAGCACTTCTGGTCGTTGTCGATCCAGGGTCAGGTGTTCCTGCTCTGGCCGGTGCTGATCGGAGTGGTGGCGCTCGTCCTCCGGAACAGGCGACACCTCGTGCGGCCCGCTCTCGTGGTGATCTTCGTCGTCATCTTCGGCTGGTCGCTCTGGTTCTCGATCGTCGAGACGCGCGATGCCCAGGCATTCGCCTACTTCGACACCCGAACGCGTCTCTGGGAGTTCGCGGCCGGCTCGCTCCTCGCCCTCCTGGTCCCGTTCATCCGACTCCACGGCGTCGTGCGAGCCGTGCTGGGCTGGGTGGGGCTCGCGGGAATCGTCCTGTGCGGGATCGTCCTCGACGTCCGGGGTGGCTTTCCCGGGTACCTGGCGCTGTGGCCGGTTCTCTGCACCGCCGCGGTCATCGTCTCGGGTGCCGCGCCGACCCGTGCAGGACCTGCGGCGCTCCTGGGGTCCAAGCCGCTGTCTTCCCTCTCGGGCGATGCCTACGCGCTGTATCTCGTGCACTGGCCGATCCTGGTGATGTGGATGGTCGTCGCCGAGACCGACCGCGTGGGGCTGGGGGAGGGGCTGCTCATCATCGGGCTCTCGTTCCTCGCGGCACGGCTGCTGTCGAGGTGTGTCGAGCGACCTCTTCGAGGACCATCCCGCAATGACCGGGCGACGGCTCTCCGAGGGATCGCAGTGGTCGCGGCCTCGGCGATCCTCGTCGCCGGTGCCACCGGCGGGTGGCGGTGGAGCGAGCAGAACCGCGCGGCCGAGTTCGCCGCATCCGCCGCCGACTCGGACTACCCCGGTGCGACTCAGGTCGAGGTGTCCCTCGACATCGCGGGTACGGATGCTCCGATGATCCCCTTCCCGACCGAGCTGGACTCCGAGTGGGCGGCGGTGGGCCCCGCGTGCGAGGGGCGCTTCGAACCCTCCGAGACCGTGCTGGAGGGGTCGTGCAATCAGAGCGTCGATGCGCAAGACGCGGCGACCCGAGTGCTCGTGATCGGCGATTCGCACGCGCAGCAGCTCGCTGCGCCCTTGATCGCTCTCTCCGAGGAGCGGGATCTCGCGGTGCTCACACTCCTGCGCGGAGGATGCACCGTGGGACTCCTCGAGGAGTCGCGCAACGCGTCGCAGACGTCGTGCGAACCCTGGGTGCGGGCATCTCTCGACTACGCCGCCGACGTGCGACCGGATGCGGTCTACATCGTCATGACACGCGCCGACGCCGATGAGCCAGAGCGTCTGCTCGACGGGATCGATGAGGCGGTCGATGCCCTTCGAGAGGCCGACATCCCGGTCATCGGCGTGCGAGACAACCCACGGTTCTCCTTCGACATGTACGAGTGCGCCGCAGACGACACGCGGGCGTGTGTCGTACCGAGAGACGAGGTGCTGGCCGAGGAGAACCCCGCCGAGGCTTTCTCGGATGTGATCACCGTGGTCGACTTCACGCCGTGGCTCTGCCCGTGGGACATGTGCCAGGCCACGATCGGCAACATCGCGGTCTACATCGACGACAACCATCTCTCCCGCACCTATGCCCGCACGCTCGCCCCTTTCCTCGACCGAATTCTTGCCGAATCCGCCCAGGTGGCCCTGCCCTCAGCATGATCGCAACTCCCGCCAGCTAAAATGTGGAGGCGCGTGCCTCTGCAGGTGCGCCGAACGTCTTGTCGGTCAGCATCAGGAAAGTTGCATCAATGGATCTCCTCGTCGTCGGGTCGGGCTTCTTCGGCCTCACCATCGCTGAACGCGCAGCCGCCGCAGGCCGAAAGGTGACGGTGATCGACCGTCGGCACCACATCGGAGGCAACGCCTACAGCGAGAACGAGCCGGAGACCGGAATCGAGGTGCACCGCTACGGCGCGCACCTCTTCCACACCTCGAACCCCACCGTCTGGGAGTACGTCAACCGCTTCACGACGTTCACGAACTACGTGCACCGGGTGTACACGAACCACAACGGCGTCGTGTTCCCCCTGCCCATCAACCTCGGCACGATCAACCAGTTCTTCAACGCCGCGCACTCGCCGGACGAGGCACGCGCACTCATCACGGAGCTCGCGGGCGAGTTCGACCCGAAGGACGCGCAGAACCTCGAGGAGCGCGGGATCGGCCTGATCGGCCGTCCGCTGTACGAGGCGTTCATCCGCGACTACACCGCCAAGCAGTGGCAGACCGATCCGAAGGACCTTCCGGCCGAGATCATCAGCCGACTCCCGGTGCGCTACACGTACGACAACCGCTACTTCAACGACCGGTGGGAGGGCCTGCCGACCGACGGCTACACCGCGTGGATCGAGCGCATGGCCGACCACGAGAACATCGAGGTCAAGCTCGACGTCGACTTCTTCGACGAGTCGCAGCCCCTCAACAAGAAGTCCACCGTCGGTCAGGTGCCCGTCGTCTACACGGGGCCGGTCGACCGCTACTTCGACTATGCCGAGGGCGAGCTCTCCTGGCGCACACTCGACTTCGAAGAAGAAGTCCTGCACACCGGTGACTTCCAGGGCACGCCTGTCATGAACTACGCCGACGCAGGCGTCCCGTACACGCGGATCCACGAGTTCCGTCACTTCCACCCGGAGCGCGAAGACCGCTATCCCAAGGACAAGACGGTCATCATGCGCGAGTTCTCCCGTTTCGCCACGCGCGACGACGAGCCCTACTATCCCGTCAACACGCCGACCGACCGTTCCGGACTCCTCGCCTACCGCGAGCTGACCAAGGGGGAACAGGGCGTGCACTTCGGCGGACGCCTCGGCACCTATCAGTACCTCGACATGCACATGGCCATCGGCTCCGCGCTGTCGATGTGGAACAACGACCTGGCCTGACGGGAATCGCAATGACAGAGAACACCAGCACCGGCTTCGTCGCCGTCAACCACACGGTCTTCCCGATCGAGGGCGTCGCCGAGGTCTCGGCCCTCTACGTCGACACCGGATCCGGTGACGGTTCTCAGCCCGGCGAGGCGTACGAGATCGTCGGACGACGCAGCATCAAGGTCTACGCTCACCGCCGTGTCTCGCTGAGCACGTATTTCAACGCGTTCCCCGCCAGCTACTGGCAGCACGGGACCACGGTCCGCTCGGTGCGCCTCGTCGCCACCGTCGAGGGCAAGGGCCTCATCTCGGTCTACAAGTCGAGCGCCCGAGGCCGCGCATCCGCCCTCGCGTCGAAGTCCTTCTCCGACGAGACCGTGGCCTTCGACCTCCCGATCACGTCGTTCATCGACGGAGGTTCGTACTGGTTCGACATCGCCGCCGGCAACTCCGACGCGACGCTGGTGAGTGCCGAATGGCAGGTGGCGATCCCCGAGGGATGGACACCCGGGAAGACGACCGTCGGCATCACGACCTTCAACCGGCCGTCGTACTGCCTGAACCAGATCATCGCCGTGGGACAGAACGAGCACGTCCACGAGGTGCTCGACCGTGTGATCGTCGTCGACCAGGGCACGGACCTCGTCTCCGATCAGCCCGGATTCGCCGAGGCGGCGGCCCAGCTCGGCGACAAGCTCGAGATCCTTCGTCAGCCGAACCTCGGCGGGTCGGGCGGATTCTCCCGGGCGATGCTCGAGTCGCTCTCGTCCGAGGAGAGCCGATACGTGCTCCTTCTCGATGACGATGCCATCTCCGAACCCGAGGCGATCGTCAGAGCCGTGCGCTTCGGAGACTTCGCGGTGAAGCCCACGATCGTCGGCGGCGGGATGCTCCACCTCGACGACCGCTCCGTCCTGTACACGCAGGGCGAGGTATGGGACCAGCGGAAGTCCTGGATGCGCCCGTCGGGTGCCAGCGAGTACGACCACGACTTCGCCGAGGAGCCGCTCCGCGACACTCCTGAGCTGCACCGCTACCTGGGGGCGGACTTCAACGGATGGTGGATGTGTCTGATCCCGACCGCGATCCTGCGCGAGATCGGTCTCTCGCTCCCGGTGTTCCTCAAGTTCGACGACGTCGAGTACTCGCTCCGCGCGCGTGAGCACGGCTACCCGACCGTCTGCCTGCCTGGCGTCGCGGTGTGGCACATGGCCTGGCACGACAAGGACCCCACGCGCACCTGGGAGGAGTACTTCATCCACCGCAACCGGGTGATCACGGGACTCCTGCGCTCCCACGTGCCCAACGGCGGCATCCTTCCCCTGCACTCCTTCCTCGGCGACATCAAGCTGCTCTTCATGCTGCAGTACTCGGCTGTCCGCCTGCGGCACGAGGCGCTGCGCGACGTGATGCGCGGCCCCGGGGTGCTCCCCGAGATGCTTCCTGGCAAGCAGGCGGAGATCCGCGAGCTCCGCACCGCCTACATCGATTCCAAGGTCGTGGAGGATCTGTCGGCGCTGCCGCCGATCCGACGGTCGTCCGTGGCGATCCTCGGTGGCGTGCGCAAGCCCACGAACCCGATCGCGGCGCTCATGCTCGCCGCGCGCGTGGGTGTGCGCCAGCTCGTCATCAAGCAGTCCCCGGGCAGCCGTCGCAATCCCGAGCGCATCATCTCCGCGCAGGACATCAACTGGTGGCGCTTCGCCGATATCGACTCCGCTCTCGTCACCTCGCCCGATGGCCTCGGCGTCGCCTGGTACCAGCGGGACCGGGCGACGATGCACCGCTTCCTCTGGCGGAGCATCCGACTGAACCTCGGGCTCGCCCGCCGCTGGAAGAAGCTCTCGTCCGACTACGCGGTCGGCACGCCGAAGGTCACGTCGCCCGAGCAGTGGCGGAAGACCTTCGAGAGCGTCCAGCAGGGCTGAACGTCGTCCGCGGACGGGTAGCGCGGTCTGATCACAGGAGTCACATGAGCGGTTCGACGGTCGGGGAGCCCGGTACGCCCCGGCGATATGCGCATTCGCTGTGGCTGCTGTCCGCGCGCGATCTGAAGGTCCGCTACGCGACGAGCTTCCTCGGATACCTGTGGTCGATCCTCGACCCGCTCGTGATGAGCGCGATCTACTGGTTCGTGTTCACACAGGTGTTCCAGCGCAGCGTCGGTGAGGACCCGTACATCGTGTTCCTCATCGTCGCGCTGCTGCCGTGGGTGTGGTTCAACTCCTCGGTCGGCGACTTCACGCGTGCCTTCCGCAAGGATTCACGCCTCGTGAAGTCGACGGCGATCCCCCGATCGATCTGGGTCAACCGCATCGTGCTGAGCAAGGGGATCGAGTTCCTCTTCTCCTTGCCCGTGCTCGTACTGTTCGCGGTGTTCAGCGGAGCGACCGTGAGCTGGTCGCTGCTGTGGTTCCCGGTCGCGATGGTGATGCAGATCGTGCTCCTCGTGGGGCTGGGGCTCCTCGTGGCGCCGCTGTGCGTGCTCTACGCCGACCTCGAGCGCACCACGGCGCTGGTGCTCCGCGCGCTCTTCTATGCCTCACCGGTCATCTACAGCTTCAGAGACCTGCCGGATCCCTTCCACACGATCGGTGCCTTCAACCCGCTGGCCGGCATCTTCACCCTGTACCGGGTCGGATTCTTTCCCGACCTCTGGGATCCGGTGCCCGTGCTGATCAGCGCAGTGATGTGCGTGGTCATCCTCGCGCTCGGACTCTGGACGTTCCGATCGCTCGAACGCCCCGTACTGAAGGAGCTGTGATGCCGGCCGCCATCGAGGTGTCAGGACTCGGCGTGCGCTTCCGCCGCAATCGTCGCGGTAGACGCAGCTTCAAGGATCTCTTCGCGGGAGCGTCTCGACGATCGCGACCAGGCGAATTCTGGGCCCTGCGTGACGTGAGTTTCACGGTGCAGCCGGGGGAGTCGATCGGCGTCGTCGGTCGCAACGGTCAGGGGAAGTCGACCCTGCTGCGTCTTGTCGCGGGCGTGCTGCTCGCAGACGAAGGCACCGTCACGGTCAACGGAGGAGTCGCGCCGCTGATCGAAATCACCGGAGGATTCGTCGGCGACCTGACGGTGCGAGAGAACGTGCGCCTCACCGCCGGCCTCCACGGGATGGGCCGGGAGGAGATCTCGCGTCGCTACGACGGGATCATCGCCTTCGCGGAGCTCGCAGGCTTCGAAGACACGCCATACAAGCACCTCTCGAACGGCATGAAGGTGCGCCTCGCCTTCTCGGTGGTGTCGCAGCTCGATGAGCCGATCCTGCTGGTCGACGAGGTGCTCGCGGTCGGCGACAAGGCCTTCCGAGACAAGTGCTACAAGCGCATCGACGAGCTGCTCGCCGAGGGGCGGACGCTGTTCTTCGTCAGTCACAACGAGCGGGATCTGCGCCGCTTCTGCACCCGCGGTCTGTACCTCGACAAGGGATCTCTCGTGCTGGATGCGCCGATCGCCGACGTGCTCGACCGGTACAACGCGGACTACAACTCCTGAGCCAGGTCGCCCGCGAACCGCGGTTCGTCAGAGTCCGACGAGGCTCCGCACGCTCTCGGCTGCCGAGAGAGCAGACGAGGCCGCGCCCGACGAGTCACCGCCGCCGGCCGCCGCCGACCGCAGTTCGCTGAGCGCCTGGGCATACGTCGCCACGGCGGCATGCCAGTCTGACTCGATCGAGGCCGGGGGTGCCGCTTCCGACAGTCGCTGCGCGTCGTTCTGCAGGGTGTCGACGACGTCGACCGCCTCCTGGCCGCCCGTCTCACCCACGATGTCGAGACCGGTCAGAGCGTCGTCGAGCCAGCCCTGCACCGTGTCGCGGAAGACGCCGATGCTGGGATCCGGTGGCGGCGGGGGAGTCGTGATCGGCGTCTGGGTCGGCTCCGGAGTCGGCGTCGGCGCCACGGTCTCGGTCGGAGTCGGAGAAGGTGTGGGCGACGGCGTCGCCGTCGGGGTTCCGGTAGGCGACGCCGTGGCCGACGGCGATGGCGACGCCGTGCCGGTCGCACCCGGTGCCGGGGCACTGCCGCGCGGCAGGAGGAACACGAGCAGCACGGCAGCGACGAGGAGCGCAGCGACGGTGAGCCCCACGATCAGCCAGATACGTCCGCGATTGCTCGGCTTCGGCGGCAGGGGCGCCCACCGGAGTTCCGGCTGCTGCTCGTCGGTCATCTGAGTCAGCCTTCCAGGGGAGCCATCGGCTGCCAGGAGCGATCGCGGCCGATTCGACCGCCTTCCCGGAGACCGCGGAACAGGTTGCTGGTGCCTCGCACGGTGCGTTCGACGAACACCAGACGGATGACTTCCTTGGCGAAGGTCATCGCGGTGCCGAGCCCGAAGAGGACGGGGTTGTAGACGCGGTGCACGCGGTAGTAGTTCTTGATGTACGCACGGTTGCGCATGATGTAGAAGCGGTACGCGTTGCTCGATGCGTTCATGTGGCGGATGCCCATGTCCCACTGCTTGATCTCACGCGTGCGGCGAAGGACGAACTCGTCGACGATGACCGCGGTCGTCTTCCGGGAGGCGAGCCATCCGTACATCTGGTCATCCCAGTAGATGAAGAATCGGGGGTCGGGCAGCCCGATCTGCGTCACGATCGAGCGGTGGATGAACATGCCCTCGAAGCATCCGCTGTTCATCTCCTTGTATCCGGAAGCATCGAATCCCGAGGGAGCGAACGGGATCGGGATGCCCATGCGCTCGGCGATGCGGTACTGCCAGTAGAACTCGCTGCCGTCGTAGTCGTAGCGGCGGCCCTGGATGCTCTTGAAGCGCGGTGCCCACTTGCCCATCTTCGCGAGCCCGTCAGGGACCACCTCGACGTCGTCGTCCATCATCCAGATCCACTCGGACCCGAGCTCGTAGGCCGTGCGCATGCCCTCGCTGAATCCGCCCGATCCGCCGGTGTTCGTCTCGAGGCGCCGGTAGACGAGCTCGGTGGACAGGCGCGTACGGAACGAATCGACGACCTCCGTGGTGTCGTCGGACGAGGCGTTGTCGATGATCACGACATGCCCAGGCGCAGGGTCCATCACCGAGATGCTCTCGAGGAGTCCGGTCAGGAGATGCGAACGGTTGAAGGTGACGATGACGATCGTCGCGGACGCCGGTTCGAAGGGGACATGTGTCACGAGGTGGGATCTCCGGAAGCAGTGGGCCCCGCGGGTCGCCGCGAGCTGAGTCAAGCCTACCTGGCTTGCTTCGGAATCCCCCGAGGGCGCGAGGGGGATTCAGTGCTCGGAGCGGAGCGTGGGGATCGCGCCGGTGTGCGCGGCGTCGATGTTCTCTCGCCACGACCGGGACTGTCCCGCTCGAAGCGCGCACAGCACGAGCATGAACCAGCCGGCGCCCACGATCGTGAAGCTCTCGAACATGGACTCGACAGCGAGGGTGACGAGCATGAGCGGGGTCCAGGCATAGACGACGGAGCGACGCACGCTCGCCACCAGCCACGAACGCACGAGGGCCACGCCGCCGAGGAGCAGGAAGAGCACGAGTCCTGCGGCACCGAGTTGCAACAGCACGTCGAAGTAGGCGTTGAGTGCGCTCTGATGCCGGTCGCCGAGCTGGAAGTTGATGAATGTGAAGGGATACTCGCCTCGCGCCCACGAGCCGAACCAGCCCCACCCCTCGATCGGCTTCAGCGCGACGAAGTCGAGGATCTTGTTCCAGAGGGTCGCGCGGATCGAGAAGTCGGAGCCGGCGTTCATCAGCGCGATGATCGAGTGCCGCAGCAGGAATGCCGCGGAGAGTGCCAGGGCGACCAGAACTCCGAGCACCCACTGCACGAGCGACCGTCTCTCCTGGGGAGCGTGCCTGACGATCATGAGCGCGGCCGCGACCGTGGCCACGGCCGCAGCGAGCACAAGCACCGTCGGCGAGGCCGACAGGAACGCGAGCAGCAGGGCCAGGCCCATCGAGGGCACGGCGACCCGTGCGCTCAGCGATTGCGATCGCCACTCGACGAAGAAGGTGATGAGCGCGACGACCGTGACGAAACCGAGCATGTTCCTGCTGCCGAAGATTCCCTGCACGGGCCCGCCGAGCGCCAGATCGCCCTGGATGCCGAGGAATACGAAGGGAATGTCGAGGAGGACTCCGGAGAGTATCTCCAGCCCGAGAGAGAGAGCGAGGAGCGCGCGCAGCGTGTCGCCGAGAGCGCGGACGGTCTGCAGAGTGTCGCGGACGTGGCCGACGGTGATGGCGAGGAGGGCGAAGCAGAGGAGCTCGAGCCAGCCGAACAGTGTGTCGCTCTTGTCGGTCGTCCACACCAGGCTGACGAGCGCCCAGGCGAGGAAGGCGAGCAGTGACGACGGGGCGATCCGCAGGGCGGACAGCTCGGCGCGGCGCACCCAGAGGATGCCGAGACCGAGCACGCAGAGCCCTGCGATGATCGTCGCGAGGGTGACCCGTGAGGTCGTGCTCTCGATGAGATAAGACCCGAAGACCGCTGCCAGGACGGTGACGGTGAAAGCGCGTGCGAACTCTGCAGAGCCGAGCAACCGCCCGAGACGGCGTCCCGGCGTCACGGAACCCGCCGCGCTCTCTCGCCGCGTTCGATCACTCGCTCGCGCTCACCGACTCCGACCAGCGGCACGGCCTTGATCTTGAAGGAGAGCAGGATGAGGAGCATCCATCCCCACAGCATGATCGGTGTCGACTCGGTGAGTCCCTGCACGAGCAGCACCACCGTGAACAGGCTGGGGAGGAGGGTGAGGGGCGAGTAGCCGCGGTCCGACTGCAGATCCCACCGCGGCCGGTCGACGGCGAAGAACCATGACCGCCACAGCAGGCTGAAGTACGCGACCGCCATCAGTGCGACCCCCACCACGCCGAGCTGCATCAGCACGTCGAGCCACATGTTGTGGGCGTGGAAGACCGTGATGCCGTGATCCTCGATCCAGCCGGCGAAGGCCGGGTCGAAGGGCACCCAGGGGCTCGAGAAGCCGTTGCCGAACACAGGATGCTCCGCGGCGCGATCGAGCACCTTCTCCCAGATCTTGTCCGAGCGCCCGGTGAGGTCGCTGCTGCGGCCGAGGAGTCCCAGCAGGGGCTCCCGGAAGAGCCAGGCGGCCGCTCCGATCACGGCGGTGCCGCCGACGGAGATCACATACAGCCGCGTGCGTCCGCCCGGAGTGGTCGTGCGTCGCATCAGCACGGCGACGACGAGCACCACCACGGCGGCCGCCGCGCAGGCGAAAGCCGTGGCAGATCCCGCACGGATGAAGAAGTAGGCCGCGAGCAGGCCCCAGAGGGCGAGCGTCGTGCGCCAGCGCACCCGGGAGGCGAAGAGCACTCCGAAGGTGATCATCGCGAACAGGCTGATGATGGCCAGCAGATTGGAGTTGCCGACGATGCCCTGGATGCGTTCGCCGTCGAACAGGTTGCCGCGGACCCAGTACCAGTGGGAATCGATCTCGCCGTCGGGGCGAACGAAGAAGTTCGGGAGGATCGGGCCGCGGATGACCAGCGCGACCCAGAGCTCGAGCGCCAGCGACAGCCCGAGGATCCACTTGAACGCGGATGCGAGCGCCCGCACGATCTCGTGCCAGGTGAGGACGTGCACGATGAACAGCGCGGTGATCGTGACTGTCGCGAACAGGGTCCACGTGAGCAGCGTCGCTCCACGCCACTGCGACCATGCGACGGAGACGAGCGCGAGGGCGGCATAGGCGGTGGCGGCCCACGGCAGCCGGCGCCATGCGAAGGGCTGCGGTCTGCCGCGCGCGATCATCGGCACGCCGATCGCCAGAGTCGCGAGCAGGAAGGCGGCGAGCGTGAGGATCGCGCCGATCTCGCCGACGAAGTTGTACACGGCCGAGTGCGCGAACGTCGTGATGAGCACCAGGATGATGTACCCGCGCAGCATCAGATGCCCCGTCGACTCGCGCTCGGGGGCGCGAGGAGGGGCTGACACGGGGTGCTTCGTGTACTGCGCCATCGCGTTCAGGCTACCGCGCGCCGCCGATGGTGCACCTGATCGCAGGTTCGACCGCGGCGAGCCGTCGCGTGCCCATACGCTGGAGGCATGCTCCTCAGCCTCTCCAACGTGCCCCGTGACTACGCCTGGGGGTCGCAGACCCTCCTCGCCGGATTGGAGGGCCGGGCTCCGGCCGCCGGCCCGGAGGCGGAGGTGTGGTTCGGCGACCATCCCGGAGACCCCTCAGACGTGTCCGGCGGGGGCACCCTCGATGCCGTGACGGGGGAACGCTTCCCTACCTCCTCAAGCTGCTCGCGGCGGCCTCGCCGTTGTCGATCCAGGTGCACCCGACGATCGATCAGGCACGCGCGGGCTGGGCACGCGAGGCAGGACTCGATGCGGATGACCCCGCGAGGAACTACCGCGACGCCAACCACAAGCCTGAGCTGATCGTGGCGCTGAGTGAACACTTCGAGTCCTTGAGCGGTCTCCGGCCCGTCGAGGACACTCTGAGACTGCTCGCTGCCCTCGGCGAGAACACCGGAGTCCTGGCTCTCACGGACCGTCTGACCCGCGGCGACGACGCCGTGCGCGACACGCTCGGATGGCTTCTGTCGGGCGAGGTGCAGGCCGAGGTCGACGATGTCATCCGTGCGGTGCGTGCGGCAGCCTCGGACGAAGGGGAGTGGGCCTCCACGTTCCACGCCGTCTCTGCGATCGCGGATGCCTACCCGGGTGACCCCGGGGTCGTCGTGGCCCTGCTCATGAATCACGTCGTGCTGCGCCGCGGCGAGGGGATCTTCCTGCGCGCCGGGCTTCTGCACGCGTACGTCTCGGGACTCGGCGTCGAGATCATGGCGGCGAGCGACAATGTGCTCCGCGGTGGCCTCACACCGAAACGCATCGATGTCGACGAGCTGCTGTCGATCGTCGATGCGACCGCCGGCGAGGTGCCGGTGCTTCGACCGCATGATGCCGGACCGGTCACCCGCTACGAGGTGCCCATCTCCGACTTCGCTCTGAGCCGCGTGGCGCTCACCGGCACAGACGTCGTCGTGCCGGTCTCGGGGCCGACAATGATCCTCGCCACCGTGGGGCGGGTGAGCGTGCGCGGCACACGGGGGGAATCGATGGAGATCAAGACGGGGACGGCCGTGTTCGCGACCGACGACGAGCATGAAGTCACCTTGACGGGAACGGGCGAGGCATTCGTGGCCGCACCCGGCGCCGGACACGGAGTCTGAGAGCTTCCGCGACACGCCGCGAATGGGTCAAGAACCTTCAAGACCGGATTGAGGGTTTACGATCCGCGACTTGACCGATGCGAATGACACGGGTGTAATTAGTCATGCACGGCCCGCCGAGGGGGCGGAACAATGGGTTGGAGATCGATATGACGGGTTACCGTTCCGAAGTACCGGAGAACTGGTTCGTCGATCCCATCAGCCTCGGTGTTCCCGGGGTTCGCAAGCCCGAGTCGGACGACGACAACGCTCTCGCATGGCAGAGCGACGCTCTCTGCTCGCAGACTGACCCCGAGGCCTTCTTCCCTGAGAAGGGCGGATCGACGCGAGACGCGAAGCGCATCTGCACATCGTGCGACGTGCGTGGCGAATGCCTCGAGTACGCGCTCAACAACGACGAGCGGTTCGGAATCTGGGGCGGTCTCTCCGAGCGTGAACGCCGCAAGCTCAAGCGCCGCGCGAGCTGACAGCGGATCGCACCGCTTCGCGGCCACGCCGCATCCACTGCCCCGTCGCCCGGCTCACCGCGCATAGGCTGGCGACGCCATGCCAGCCCGAGTTCATGCCATCATCGTGGCGCGCCCCGGTTCGTCCGCTCGCGCGCAACTCCTCCGCACTCTCGACGCACTGCGGTCCCAGAGCGCACCGCCCGCATCCATCACCCTGGTGATGTGCGGAGACGCGACGACCGCCAGGGAGAGCGAAACGGTCGCGGCGACTGTCGAGGGGATCATCGAAGCGCGGGGCAGCACCTCGTTCGCGGATGCCGTGGGTCTGGCTGCTCCCCGAGTGGCACAGGGGAGCGCCGTGTGGCTGCTGGCCCACGACACCGCACCGCATCAGCGCGCACTCGAACGGCTCGTCGGCACGCTCGAGCGGTCGCCATCCGCTGCCATCGTCGCGCCCAAGCTCGTGCACACCGACAACGAGCGAGAGATCGTGTCGCTCGGAGTGAGCATGACGGCGCTCGGACGCTCCGTGGAGCTCGCGTCGGGCGAACTGGACCAGGGGCAGCATGACGGGAGCGACGACGCTCTGGCTGCCGATGTCCGCGGCCTCCTGATCCGCGGCGAAGTCCGAGAGCATCTGAGGCCCGATCCCGCGCTCGCCGGGGCTGACGAGGGCCTCGATCTGGGGGTGCGCGCACGGTTGGGCGGAGGCCGAGTCGTCCTCGTCCCGTCGGCGCGTGTCTCTGTCGCCCCGGACGGACCGGCATCGCTTCCCTCCGGGCGGGGCCGCCGTGCATACGTCACACGCGTCGCGCAGCTGCATCGGCGGCTCGCCTATGCCCCGGCGGTGGCGGTGCCGCTGCACTGGCTCACTCTTCTGCCGCTCGCGCTGTGGCGATCGGTCACGCATCTCATCGGCAAACGCCCTGAGGCCGTCGCGCCCGAATGGGTAGCCGCACTCACGGTGATGCTGCGGGTGGGAGCGATTGCACGATCGCGAGGGACCATCGCGTCGTTCCGCTCGTCGAGTTGGTCGAGCATCGCGCCTCTTCGCGTCAGCAACCATTACCTGCGCCGTCGATTGGATGACGGACACGGCAGCGAGGGCGGCGCGGCCAGTGAGTTGCACTTCTTCTCCGGTGGCGGGGCGTGGGCGGTCCTCGCGGCGCTCGTGGTGAGCATCGCGACGTTCACCAGCCTGCTGGCGTGGCCGGTCATCGGAGGCGGAGGGCTGCTGCCACTGCGCACCACCGTCGCAGCACTCTGGAACGACGCGGCCTGGGGCCTCCGCGGCCTCGGCGTGGGCGTGGTGGGCCCGGCGGATCCCTTCTCGGCCGTCCTCGCCGTTCTCGGCTCGCTGTGGCCGGCCGGCCCGTCGTTCTCACTCGTCCTGCTCTGGATACTCGCGCTGCCTCTGGCCGTCTTGGGCGGATGGTTCGCGGCGACTCGCGTGACCGATCGTGCAGGTCTGCGGATCTTCGCCGGCATCGTGTGGGCGCTCGCGCCGACATTCCTGACGGCGCTCGTCGACGGCCGTCCTGCCGGCGTGCTGGTACACCTGCTCCTGCCCTGGCTGTTCAACGCCGCTGTGGTCGCACACAGATCATGGGGAGCGGCCGGTGCCGCGTCTCTGCTCTTCGCGGCTGTGGCGGCGTGCTCACCGTCCCTGGCCCCCGCGATGCTCGTGCTCTGGATCATCGCTCTCGGAATCACGCTCGGCGGCGCGCGATTCCGAGGTGCCGCCCGGCTTCTCTGGGTGCCGGTGCCCGCAGTGGTGCTCTTCGCCCCTCTCGTGATCTGGCAACTCTCGCACGGCAGCCTCATCGCGGTGCTCGCCGACCCCGGACTGATCTGGGCGGGCCCCCAGGCCACGGCTGACGCCGCGGGTCGGCTCGCGCTCGCCTCAGGCTTCCCCTCCGGTGACCTGGCCGGGTGGGCGGCTGTCGTCGGACCCGAGCTCGCTCCGTGGGCGGGAGTTCTGCTCGCGCCGCTCGCCCTGCTCGCGCTGGTCTCCACCGTCGCACCACGGTGGAGAGCCGGCATCACCTTGCTCGTCGTGGCGGTCAGCGGTTTCGCCACGGCGTTCCTCGCGGTCGGCGTGACCGTGTCCTTCGCCCAGGGCGCCGGAGTCGCCATCTGGCCGGGCGCAGGACTGAGTCTCGCGTGGATCGGTGTGACCGGCGCGGCTCTCGTCACGCTCGACACCGCCCTGACGCTGCCGCGTGCGCGGCTCGTCGGTGCTGCTGTCGCGGCTCTCGCCGTCGCAGCGTGCGCCGTGCCCGCTCTCGCCGCCTTCCACCTCGGGCGCTCCGTCCTCACCGAAGGCCCGGAGTCGTCGCTGCCGGCGTACATCGCGGCTCAGGCAGTCGATGATCGCCCGATCGGCACGCTGGTCCTCACCCCACAGAACGACGGTGGTCTTTCCGCCGAGGTCGCGTGGGGGGCGAGCGAGACGCTGAGTGCCCAGACGACCGTCCTGTCCACGGCCACCGAGATCCAAGGCACCGACATCACGACCCTCGCCGTCGACCTTCTCTCTGCCCGTGACTTCGACGGCGCCGCCGAACTGGGAGAGCTCGGCGTGGGCTATGTGCTGCTGGCGGAGCTTTCCGACGATGAGTCCGATCGTGCTCGAACGCTGCACACGGCGGCGGTGACCTCGCTCGATCAGCGAGCGGGCTTCGTGCAGGCGGGAACGACCGACCGAGGCGTGCTGTACCGGCTCGAGGAGGACCCTGCAGAACGGGCTCAGCTCTCCGGGGGACAGCAGGCGACGGCCAGGCTCGTCGTCACACTGCAGGTGATCCTCGTGCTCGCCGCGCTGCTGCTGTCCATGCCGACGAGGACCTCGCGCCGTGCCTCGCGTGCGCGGTCACGGATCGTCGGTCGAGCTCCGGATGAACCCCTCGTGCTTCCCCGACATGTGGACGAGTTCGATGACGAGCACCCGGACGGGGCGGTGAATTCGGCTGATCGGCAGGTGGAGCCGACTCGTTCGGATCCTTCACCCGGCCAGGAGGACACTGACGGGTCCGATTCCCTCGAAGGGACCGCGGGCCATCCCGCGTCTGCTTCGGATGACGGCACCGAGGAGAAGATTCGATGACCGATACCCGTGCTTTCCGGGTCGTCGCGACCAGCGCGCGCGTGCTCACCGGGGCGGTCGTGGCGGCAGCCTGTGTCGTGGGCATCGTGGTCGCCGTCCCTGCGCAGTGGCCGACGATCACTCATGAAGCCGCTCAGGCCGACGTCACCCCGCTTCCGGGAGACACTGTGCTCGTGTGCAACGGTGACTTCCGGGCCATCGGCAGGAACACCGCCGACTCTCTCCAGATGGAGCCCGCGGCCTCACCGAGTCTCACGGTCGACGGCTCCGCCGGATCACCGGAGTCATCTCTGCTCAGCGTCGACGATCTCCAGGGCAGCGGTGGGGTGCAGAAACTGACCGGTGTGGTCGAGGGGCGCACCGCGCCCCTGGTGGGCGCGACCGAATCGCTGAGCCTCGCCGAGGCAGATCTGTCCGGCTTCGCCGCGGCACCGTGCCGCCCGGCGAGCACGGAGTCGTGGCTCGTGGGGGGAACCGTCGAGACCGGATCCGAAGATCTGATCGTCCTCACCAATCCCGGCGCAGTGCCGTCGACCGTGTCACTCGTGTCCTTCGGGTCGGTGCGTGGCTCCACCTCGGTGATCGTGCCGGCCGAGACCCAGGTCGCGGTGCCGCTCACGTCGCTCGCATCCGGGTCCGACCTGCCGGTGGTTCGGGTCACTGCGACGGGCGCGCCCGTACGCACCGTGCTCCAGTCGTCGCAGACGCGCACGCTCGACCCGGTCGGTGTCGACCTGCAGGACGCAGTGGCGGCGCCGCAGCGGAGGCCGGTGATCCCGGGAGTGCAGGTCTTCGAGAGCGACGGAGACAACTCCAGGATGGCGGTGCTCCGACTTCTCTCACCCGAGCGAGACGCCCAGGCGGTCGTCACCGTGCGTCCCGTGGGCAAGACGAGTACAGCCAGCGAGTTCACGGTCGCACTGACCGCCGAGCAGCCGCTGGAGATGTCGCTCTCGGAGCTTGCGCCCGGTGACTACACGGTCGCGGTGGATGCAGATGCGCCGGTGCTGGCCGGAGTCCGTGTCCAAGACGGTGCCGGCCCGCAGTCCGACTTCTCCTGGGTGATGCCTGCGCCCGAGTTCGAGGACACGGTGCTCGTCGCGGTGCCCGCCGGGCCCGCCGCATCTCTGATCCTCGCGAACGACGAGGAGTCGGACGTGATCGTGCAGATAGAGCCGACGGGCGGAGGCGACCCGGTCGAGGCCACAGTGCCGGCCGGTTCGTCGGTGACGGTCGACGTCGACACGGAGACCGTCTATTCCGTGGCCACGACGGGGCCGGTGCACGCCGAGGTGTCGATGACCGCGCCGGGCTCGTTGGCCGCCTGGCCGGTCTCGCCGGCAGCCGGTGCTCAGCAGAGCATCACCGTCTATCCGTGATCTGAGAGCCTCAGGCGGAGCGACTCGACCGCGTCAGTGGTCGTGACCGTCGATATCCCACGGCTCACGACCGACGAACTCCGCGGCGGCGCGGAACACGGCGCTTTCGATAGCCATCCGCCGGTGTGCACCGTCGTCGTGGCCCGGGGGCAACAGCCGTTCGATAGGCAGGCGGAAAAGGACGATCCGGCGGTTCTCGCGGTCCAGGTACCATCTCGGCACCTCGTCCGCGCTGTCGAAGGACGGCATGGCGCCGATCTCGAATCGGACGTCCTGCAGTTCGGGCCAGGTTCCGCGGAGAAACTCGACCGCGGTGCCGACAGTGAGATCGAACCGGTCGATCCGGCCGTCGAGAGGGGCGAGCGGTGGCCTGACGACTTCACTGCGGCCGAGCCGGCCGTGTCGCCCGTGACGCGCCCCGCGGCGTGGGGCGGCGCTGGTGCGAGAACGGCGTGGCATAGCGAAAGTCTAGGTGCTGCACCCGGGAGCGGGCGGCGCGGCGTGCGAGCCCGGCGACGATGGGGCCGTAACCTGACGGGGATGGACGGAAGACTCTGCTCGAAGGTGGGCTGTTCCCGCGAGGCTGTGGCGACTCTCACGTACGACTACGGTGACCAGATGGCGGCCCTCGGCCCGCTCGGGATCGCGCAACACCCGCACGCGCATGATCTGTGTGCCCCGCACTCCGACCGGCTCTCAGTCCCTGCCGGCTGGTTGGTGATCAGGCACGAGGCGCTTCGGGCTTGATCCCGATGCGGCGTCCGGTCAGTCGCTCGGCACGGTGATCCGCAAGATCGAGGGCTCGTCGCTCGCGCTCTCGACGCAGCACCGTGATTCCGACGAGTATCTGCTCCGGAGGCGCTGCCGGAACCGGTGACACGAAGGGTGCCGCCTCTCGGAGAAGATCGCGCGCGACGCGGTCCCGAGCGCTCGGGACCATGCGTGGCGCGCTCTGGAGGAACTGCGAGATCCGTCGCGCGAGTCGATCGGGGAGTCGTGCCACGTCGGCGATCTCCGCCCATCCGGCAAGCGGCGGAGGCAGCGCCGGCACGCTGGCAGTGAGACGGGGCGTCCGCACCCGCTGGCTGTAGGTGCCCGCGACCATGTCTCCCAGACGCTGCGAACGTGCGCTGAAAGCTCCAGCCAGCACGGCCACGCTGCCCAGCGTCATGTAGATCTCGAGCACTCCCAGCAGGGCGCGGATGAATGCATGGCGGAAGCCCGTGGCACCGCCGTCCACGCGCACGATGCGTCCGCCGACCGCGAGCTTGCCGAGGCTGCGTCCTCTGAGAGCGACCTCCATCGTGATCGGGAGCACGACGAAGCTGACGACGATGGACACGACGAGCGCGATCCGGTCGGTCGTCTCGTCGAGCACTCCGATGTCGGCCAGCCAGACACGCAGGAAGAGCGTGAGGAGGAACACGCCGAGCCCGACGAGCAGATCGATGATCGCTCCTGCCGCGCGGAGTACGAAGCCGATCGGCTGCACGTCGATCGCGACGGCCTCGCCGGACAGCACCTCGTCGGATGTATCGAGCGGCGCAGACATGAGTACAGTAAATCAGGTGGATGCCGATGCGCTGACCGATGCACGCCGCGCCGAGTGGGAGCGGTTGGATCAGCTCAGTCGTGCCCGCCTCGACGGTGCGGGCGTCGACGAACTCATCGTGCGATATCGCGCCGCTTCTTCTGATCTCGCCGAGATCAAGACGTCCGTCGGGGAATCCCCACAGGGCGCTTATCTCTCGACGATCCTGGTGCGCGCTCGGCTCCGTCTCACGGGTGCTTCCGACAGCATCCTCACGCAGACGGCGCGATTCTTCTCGCAGCAGCTGCCCGCGGCGCTCTACCGCCTGCGGTGGACGACCCTCGTGATCGCCCTGGCCTTCATCGCGGTGGCGGTCGGTACCGCGGCCTGGATCTCGTCCGATCCGGCGCTCGTCGCCACGCTCGGCCCGCCCGACGCGCTGGCACAATATGCCGACGAGAGCTTCACGAGCTACTACACCGAGAACCCCGCAGCGGTGTTCATGGGAATGGTCTGGACCAACAACGCCTGGATCGCGCTGCAGTGCGTGCTCTTCGGCATCACCGGGATCTGGCCGATCAACGTTCTGGTTCAGAATGCCATCGGCCTGGGCACGTCCGGCGCTGTGATGGCCGCGCATGACAAGGCCGACGTCATGATCCTCTACATACTTCCGCACGGAATGCTCGAGATGACCTGCATCTTCGTCGCCGCGGCCGGCGGACTGCATCTCTTCTGGTCGTGGGTCGCACCGGGTGCTCGTTCCCGCGGTGAGTCGCTCGCGGCGGAGGGGCGATCTCTCGCCACCGTCGCGATCGGACTCGTCTTCGCGCTGTTCCTCGCGGGGCTGGTGGAAGGCTTCGTGACCGGTTGGTCGCTCCCATGGCCGATCAAGATCGGCATCGGTGCCGCCGCGCTCGGCGTCTTCCTGATCTACATGATCGTCGTCGGCGGACGAGCGCATCGCCGTGGGGAGACAGGGGATCTGACGGAGTATGAGGCGGGCACGCCACGACTCGTCGCGGGCTGACGGCCGCTCGACCTCTCAGAGTCGGCCGGCGGCCTTGAGCTCCAGGTACCTGTCCGCGATGCGCGGAGGCAACGACTCGGGATCCGCGGCGATCGCCTCGCCCCCTGCCCGCCGGATCGCGTCGGCGACGTTCTCCGCATCGCGCATCGTCCGCTCCGCCGCGGCCGCCAGATAGACAGCCTCGCGTGAATCGCGCTGCTGAGCGAGGGTCTCTATGCCGTCGTCGGTGACGGAGCCCACCAGGATCGACGTCGCCCGAGTCGCGTCGGGGAACGCACCGAGGAACCCTCGAGCCGACTCCGCGGCGTCCTGAGCGGTGAGCACCACGATCAGCGCGGGGCGGTTCGTGAGAGTGCGCACCGCAGCGAATGCGCTCGGCCAATCGGTGTCGACGAGGCGCGCGTGCACCGGCGCCATCGCGTCGGTCAGCGCGGGCAGCAGCGCGGCGCCCTCGATCCCGGTGACCCGAGCACGCACGACGCGGTCGAACATGAGCAGATGCACGTGGTCGCCTGCGCGGGCGGCGAGCGCGGCCAGCAGCAGGGACGCCTCGAGCGCGGCATCGACCCGGGTGCCGTCACCGACGCGGGCCGCGGCAGTGCGCCCTGTGTCGATGATGATCACGACGTGACGGTCTCGCTCGGGCCGCCAGGTGCGCAGCATCGTGGTGCCTGCTCGCGCTGTGGCCCGCCAGTCGATGGAGCGCACATCATCTCCGCGCACGTATTCGCGCAAGGAGTCGAACTCCGTCCCCTGGCCGCGCACCTGAATGCTCGTGTTGCCGTCGAGCTCGCGCAGGCGGGCGAGCCGGGTCGGCAGGTGTTTGCGAGAGGAGAAGGCAGGAAGCACACGGATCGCTCCTCGCACGCGGTGGCGGGACTGGCGGCCGGCCAGGCCGAGCGGGCCGCGGGAGCGGATCATCACGAACTCGCTCGCGAGCTCGCCCCGACGACGTGGCAGCAGCGGGAATGCCACACGTCGACGTTCGCCGGGCGGCACCGAGACGCTCAGGCGTTCATCGCCGGCGCCGGCGGTCGGCTGCCAGGCATCGCGGATCACCGCGTGAAGTGTGCGTGCGCCCTGATTGTGAAGAGCGAGGCTGACCGGCACGAGCTCTCCGAGACGCGCACGCGCCGGGACACGACGGGTCACCGACACCTTGCGCGGACTCGGTGTCAGCGCCACATCGACGACGAGGAGGATGACGCACAGGCCGATCCACCCGCCGAGCACGGGGTACGGCGGATAGCCCGCGAGTCCGGTCAGGACCAGCGGAACGATGCCGACGGCGATTGCGACAGCGAGGCGGCCGGTGACGAACACCTAGATCGGCACCCGGGTCTGCTGCACGACCGATGTGAGGACGGCATCGGCGGACACGCCCTCCATCTGCGCATCGGGACGCAGCTGCAGGCGGTGGCGCCAGACGGGAACGAGCATCGTCTGGACATGGTCCGGAGTCACGGCGGACGAGGCGTTCAACCACGCCCAGGCCTTCGCTGCGGCGAGGAGCCCGGTGGAGGCGCGCGGGCTCGCACCGAGCTCGACGGAGGGAGACTGCCGGGTCGCCCTCGCCAGGTCGACGACGTATCCGAGCACGTCGTCTGTGACCTCGACGCGAGCGGACGCGGCCTGTGCGGCCCTGATCTCGTCGGCGGTGACCGTGGCTTCAACCCCGGTGAGTTCACGGGGCGAGAAGCCGGAGGCGTGTTTGCGCAGCACGGTGACCTCGGCATCGCGTTCGGGCATGCCGACGACCAGCTTCATCAGGAAGCGGTCGAGCTGCGCCTCAGGGAGCGAATAGGTGCCTTCGTGTTCGATGGGGTTCTGCGTCGCCGCGACGAGAAACGGGTCGGGCAGCGCGCGACTCAGGCCGTCTGCCGAGACCTGCCGCTCTTCCATCGCCTCGAGCAGTGCGGCCTGCGTCTTCGGAGGGGTGCGGTTGATCTCATCAGCAAGCAGGACGTTCGTGAACACCGGACCCGCACGGAAGTCGAACTCA
The DNA here is from genome assembly GCF_979258505.1 of Microbacterium sp. AC145. Lineage (NCBI taxonomy): Bacteria > Bacillati > Actinomycetota > Actinomycetes > Micrococcales > Microbacteriaceae > Microbacterium > Microbacterium sp. AC145. The sequence goes on along the minus strand of NZ_OZ409859.1, from coordinate 1,841,621 downwards.
CCGGTGCGCGCGTCGTAGACGAGCGACCCGGTGACGTCTCCCGGCATCAGATCGGGGGTGAACTGGACGCGTTTGGTGTCCAGTCCCAGGGCGCGGGCGAACGAGCGCACGACGAGCGTCTTGGCGACGCCTGGAACCCCTTCGAGGAGAACATGGCCGCGCGCGAGCAGTGAGACCAGCAGGCCCGTCACGGTGCCCGCTTGGCCGACGACCGCCTTGTCGACTTCGATGCGCACCCGGTGCATCGCGTTGCGTAGTTCGGCGTCGGTGTGATTCTCAAGAGTCACGTGAGGTCCTCGGTTTCCGTTCTGACGCGGACGTCGGTGGTCAGTGGGTGTGCGGGTATGTCGCGGGTCAGCCGCGCACCGGCGGTCATTCTCTCTCCCGAGACGAGTGGGTCGAAGCGTCGACGGCGCTTTCGAGCTCGCTGAGGCGGCGGGCGGCGTCGACGAGTGCGGCGTCGTCGCCGGGCAGCGGTCCGGCTAGCAGCTCGTACAGCGAACCGCGGGGGATGCGCAGCCGATCGGCAGCAGCATCGGCCACCTCCTCCGGTCTCGCTCGTTCCGCAAGCCCGAGTCGGCGAGCGAGACGGCGCAGGCTGCCCGCTCTGAGCGCCTCCGCCGCGTGCGCGGCGTCGCCCGCCTTCGCGGTGAGCCGTGCTCGGCCATGCATCGTCTCGGAAGCGCGAACGGTGACGGGAAGTGTCTCCGCGACGAGCGGCCCGAAGCGTCTCCCTCGCCACAGTGCGGCGGCGACGCCTGAGAGCATCAGCAGCAGGATGGTCGGGGTCACCCAGGGCGGTGTGAGCGAGCCGAGGGTGTCAGGCATCTCGCCCTCGATGTCCGAGTCCGCGTAACTCGGCACGTACCAGACCACGCGATCCGACTGACCGAGGAGAGCGAGCCCGAGAGCTGCGTTGCCGTCGTCGGAAAGGTAGGCGTTGGAGAACAACCGGGCGCCTTCGACGATCGTGCGCGTGGCGCCGTCATCGTCGTCGACGAGCACTGCGGCGCCCTCGTCGGTTCCGAAGCATGCGTCCACCCCATCCGACGGTGCGAACAGCCGGTCGGGCCGGATGCTGCCGACGTCTGCGAACTCGGGGACATCGCACCCGGCGGAGACGGCTGTGGAGTCCGGCGAGGCGTTCGTGCCGAGATCGAAAAGAGAGAGCAGGTGGGTGCTCGAGGAGAGGAAGACCACCCGGTCGGCAGGCTCGACGAGTTCCAGGACAGCGTCATCACTCAGGGCGAAGGGGTTGGCCATGACGAGTGTCGCGTCATCGCCCAGGGCTGCCCGCGCATCCGCACGTGATCGGTGCACCTCGACGTCGATGCCCTGGTTCCTGAGGATCTGGGCGAGTGCCATGGTTCCGGAGTCCCCGACGCCCTCCGGGTCGAGTGAACCACGTCGATCGGGCATCTGGACTCCCACCTGCGTGGCGACGAACACGCCTCCGAGCACGAGAGCTGCGACGACCGCCCAGCCGGCGAGAGACCTCAACCGTCGGCGATGCGGAGGGTGCTCCGCGGTGGACGCCGACGGCGCCAACTCGTCGAGGACCGTCACGAGTTCACCAGCTCCGGTCGGGCGGCGACGAGCCGGTCGTCGGTCGCCGCGAGCTCGGAATAGCTCTCCTGCGTCGCCGGGTGGCGCAGATACCGGACGTCGTCGAAGAACGCGGCGGCGGACCTCGCCGGGCCCGATTCGACAGGGAAGACCGTCGAGATCTCGCGGGCGATCGATTGCGCGGTGGCGCCGGGGGTCGGGTCGATGAGATCGCGCTCGAGCAGACCTCTGGCGAGTGCCCGGAAGCGAAGCACCGTGGCCTCGTCCCAGTCTCCGACGCGGGCGCATCGTTCGGCGTCCGCTCGAAGTTGCGCTGCGGTGCGATCATCGTCGGCGCCGAGCAGCGCCCCGCCGGGCCGGCGGACCGCCCTCGAGCGACGAGGACGGCCCCAGATGATCAATGCCGCGACGAGCGCTGCGACGATGATGATGCACACGATGATGAGCGCAGACGGGCCGACGCCGGCGCTGTTGTCCGAATTGAAGAGATCGGCGATGAAGCGTCCGATGTCGCGCGCGAGCAGATCGAACCAGGTCGGTCTCGCCTCCGCGTAGCGCGGGTTGGAGAGTTCCTCCTCCGCCCATCGGCGAGCCTCATCGCCGTCCGGGATCAGGCCCTCATCGAAGCGCAGGATCATGCCGACCTGTCACGGTCCGGTTCCGGTGACTGCGGGGCCTCCCACGAGGCCGCCGCAGGCGGCAGGGGGCAGCCGGCGGGGGCGGTGGGGTGACCGCACCGGGAGCGACCGGGTACGACCCGGGGGCGGCTTGCGGCGGCTGTGCCGGGTATGCCTGACCGGGGTACGCCTGACCGGGGTATGCCTGACCGGGGTATGCCTGACCGGGGTATGCCGGTGCCGGGTGAGGCTGTGCCGGATAGGGCTGTGCCGGGTACGGCTGACCGGGGTACGACTGAGCAGGGTAGGCCTGACCGGGATCGTGACCGGCCTGGGTCATCATGGCCCACTCGGGGATCTGCGCGGGAGGGGGTGCGCTGCTCACGGCGCGCTCGGGGTCGACCACGAAGGGGTCGCCGAGCTGCGCATCCGTCCAGCCCAGATCGCGGCGCTCGACATGACTGATGAGTGCCTGATCCAGACCCTCGTATCGCATGCGACTGTCGAGATAGACGAGTGCGCCCGCCGTGCTCTGCACCACCAGCGTGATGGCCTGGAGCACCAGCAGAAGGATCTGCGGTGCCAGCAGTGCGAAGACGAAGCCGACGATCTCCGCTGTGTCCATGGATCCTGTGGGCGCGAGCACGCTTCCGAACATGGCCCCGAGGATCGACGCCGGCAGATTGACGAGCTGCATCGCGATCCCCATGATCGCCCCGATCAGGAAGGTGACGCCCCAGGCGACCCAGAAACGACCGCGCGTCAGCCGCCATGAGCGTACGAGCGCGTCGCGGAAGGTCGCTCGCTCGAGCACGAGGATCGAGGGGACCAGGAGAAGTTTGGTCGTCAGCCACACCACGAGTGGGATCGTGGCGATCACGATGAGCACCACGAGAATCACGACGCCGGCGATCGCCTCTCCCGATCCGCCGAGGCCGCCGGCGACGAAACCGGCGATGATGAGGAAGACGATGACGATCACGCCGAAGATGAAGATGACGGACAGCGAGGCGAAGGCGGCGAGTCTCCAGAACGAGGGGATCATCTTTCGCCAGAGCGTGCCGAGCGACGCCTTCACACCGATGGCGGCGAATCCGATCTCCGCTGCGACCACGCCCTGCATGAGAGCGGTGAACGCGATCGACGCGATACCGACGGCGAGGCCGGCCACGATGTTCATCGCGATCGTGCCGGCGAACACCGCCTCGAAGTCGGCGGATGCAGGGGAGAGGGAATCGAGTCTGGTGAAGGTCGTGACGAACACGAGGCCCATGACCGTCGCGCTGAGCACGACGACCGCCAACTGGATGACGACGCCGAATCCGAAGAGCACTTTGGGATTGTGGCGCAGCGCCGCGAACGACTTGCCCAGCAGCATCCCGAAGGTCAGCGGATGCAGGGGGATGATGCCCTTCTTCGGGGCGGGGGTCCACGTCTGGCCGGTCACCGGCACTCCCTCCGTCGTGCGATCCCATCGTGTCACAACACTCGGGCGGAGCGCAGACATGGGGCAGGTGGTACTGAGTGCCATAAGGTAACAGTTATGACCTCACGCATTCTTGTGGTCGACGATGACATCGCGCTGGCCGAGATGATCGGCATCGTTCTCCGTACGGAGGGTTTCGAGCCGGTGTTCTGCGCTGACGGTGCGCGGGCCGTCGAAGAATGGCGCACTCAGCGCCCGGACCTCGTGCTGCTCGATCTCATGCTCCCCGGAATGGACGGCATCGAGATCTGCACTCGGATCCGCGCGGAGTCGGGGGTTCCCGTCATCATGCTCACCGCCCGCAGCGACACGGCCGACGTGGTCAGAGGGCTGGAGGTCGGTGCAGACGACTACATCGTCAAGCCGTTCAATCCCAAAGAGCTCGTGGCTCGCATCCGCACCCGGCTTCGCCCGACGCCGCAGACGGTCGGAGAACAGTTGCGCGTCGGCGACCTCACGGTCGATGTCGATGCTCACGAGGTGCGCCGCGACGGCGCGCCCATCGCCCTCACGCCGCTGGAGTTCCAGCTCCTCGTCGCCCTCGCGTCCAAGCCCCAGCAGGTCTTCTCCCGCGAGATGCTGCTCGAGCAGGTGTGGGGCTATCACTACAAGGCCGACACCAGGCTTGTGAACGTGCACGTGCAGCGTCTCCGCGCGAAGGTCGAGCTCGACCCTGACAACCCGAAGATCGTGATGACGGTCCGCGGTGTCGGCTACCGCGCCGGGAGCGCGGGCTAGGCGCTCGATGGCCGCGACGACAGCGACCACCACGGCGGTCGCTGTCCTTCGCGACTGGCGAGGCTGGCCGACGGTGCTCGGTGCCCTGTGGCGCAGTTCCTTGCGCTTCCGGACTCTCACCATCACGCTCCTGCTCACCGCCACCGCCATTCTCATCACCTGCGTGACGATGGCTCTCGTCATCCAGAACGACCTGTTCGAGTCTCGCAAGAACGAAGCTCTCGAAGACGCTGTCAGGTCGGTGAACCTGGCCCAGATGACGCTCGATTCCGCTGCTCTGAGCGACGACCCCGTCGCGCTTCAGGAGCTGTGGGACAGCGTCCAGGCCGATCTGCGCCGGTACTCGACGGCTGAGGGATTCGCCGGCATCCGGGTCGACGATGCCGATGCCGAGGCGGTCTCACTCAACGGCTTCACGGCCGGTCTCAGCCTGAACAGCATCAGCCCAGCCCTTCGCAATCGGGTCGTGCAGTTCGATGACAGGCAGTCCTGGCAGTCCGTGTCCCTCGACCTCGGTGGACGTGCGGTGCCCGGCATCATCGTCGGACAGCAGCTGCAGGTGCCGGAGGCGGGACCCTTCGAGGTGTATTTCGCCTATGACCTCGCCGATGCGGACAACACCCTCATCTTCGTGCAGCGCACCCTCTGGATCGCCGGGATTGGTCTCGTCGCGATCGTCTCGGTGATCTCGTTCATCGTCGTGCGCTCGGTCTCGACACCGATCGTCGAAGCCGCCGAGACCAGTGCACGTCTCGCGTCCGGTGACCTCGCGGTCCGCATCGACGTGCACGGCGAAGACGAGATCGCGACGCTCGGACGATCGTTCAACGCGATGGCCGACAGCATCGAAGCGCAGATCAAGGAACTGGGAGAGCTCTCCCTCGTGCAGCAGCGCTTCGTCTCCGACGTCTCGCATGAGCTGCGCACCCCGTTGACCACGATCAGACTCGCGGCAGACATGCTCAACGATCAGCGCGACGAGTTCGACCCGACCACCTCTCGCACGACGGAGCTCCTCCACACCCAGGTGCAGCGGTTCGAGACTCTGCTCTCTGACCTGCTGGAGATCAGTCGCTATGACGCGGGGTCCGTGCAGCTGGAACTGGAGGCCACGAGCCTCGCCCACCTCGCCGAGGACATCATCGAGCAGATGAAGCCGCTCGCCGACGAGCGCGGGAGCGAGCTGCGCCTCGTCGCACCCGGGGGATACTCTCCGGTCGACATGGACCCGCGCCGAGTCCGCCGCGTGTTGCGCAACCTCGTCGGGAACGCGATCGAGCACGGTGAGGGGCGTCCGATCGTGGTGACGGTCGACAGCAATCAGCATGCTGTCGCCGCGGGGGTCCATGACTTCGGACTCGGGATGGAACCCGCCGATGCGGAACGGGTCTTCGACCGCTTCTGGCGCGCGGATCCGTCGAGGCAGCGCACCATCGGCGGTACCGGGCTCGGGCTTTCGATCGCCCTCGGCGACGCGATGTTGCACGGCGGGACTCTCGGCGTGTGGTCAGAACTCGGCGTGGGCACGAACTTCGTCCTCACCCTTCCCCGGCGCGAAGGCCTGATCGACGGTCCCTCTCCGGTGGCGCTGGAGCCGCAGGAGCCACTGGGGGAGCTCGGAGATGCGACCCAGCCGATCCGCCTCGCGGATCTCCCCGCCGAGCTGTTCGATGAACGGAGCCTGGAATGACCTCCCGTGTCAGACGTGTGCTCGGTGCGATCGCAGCAGCGGCATCCCTGCTCCTCGTGACCGCATGCACGGGGCTGCCGACGACCGGTGACGTGCAGTCGGGGCTCGCGCTCGGCGCGTCTCCTGAGGACCCTGACCTGCTTCCTCTCGCTTCGGGCCCCATCGAGGGCGCAGGACCCGCTGCGATCGTCGAGGGCTTCATGGTGGCGGCGATCACTCCGGCGGACAACTGGGAGACGGCACGTGAGTTCCTCACGCCGGAGATGGCCTCGACATGGCGCCCGAACACCGGTGTCTCCATCGACGTCAGCGCCGACACCCGCTCTTTCACTTCTGATCTCGACGAGGATGCGCAGACCCGCGACGGCGACGTCGCCTCCGTGCGGGTGCAGTTCGACCAGGTCGCCAGCGTCGACGGCACCGGGGCTTTCTCGCAGGCTGTCAGTGCTTCGAACTCGGCTTTCGTCGTCACGCTCACCGACGGGCAATGGCGGATCTCCGAGGCACCGGACGGGATCGTCATCGATGAGTCGCGATTCCCGCGGGTTTACGGGGACTACGCGCTCCAGTACTACGACCAGACCTGGGAGCGGCTCGTCCCGGACGTCCGGTGGTTCCCGCGGCGCGCCACCATCGCCACGACCATCACGCAGTCGCTGATAGGCGGTGCACCGAGCCCTTGGCTCGACCCTGCCGTGCAGAGCGCGTTCCCGCCCGACGTGCAGATGTCACGTGATGCCGTGCCCATCGACGTCGATCAGGTCGCTGATGTGGCCTTGAACCGTGCGGCGCTCAGCCTCGATGCGACCACGCTCGCCCGCATGCGTACTCAGTTGCAGGAGACTCTCGCAGGCGCAGGGGTCCAGATCAACCAGGTCCGATTCACCGTCGACGGACGAGCTCTCGAGGCCGGCGTGGTCGAGATCCTCGACACACCGTCCGACGGCGGTGGGATCGTGTTGAAGGAGGGCGCCTTCGGCACGGTGGTGGGCAACCAGATCACCCCGATCCCCGGAGTGTCCGAGGAGATACTCGGCATCACGCAGCCGATCCTCGCCATCGACGTCGCCGGTGATGACTCTCACGCAGCGCTGCAGCTGGGGAACGGGCATGTCTACATCGCGGGCGACGGGCGCGTCGACGAGTTGGACCCTCGATCCCTCCTGGTGCGTCCGTCCCTCGACCCCTATGACTACACGTGGTCGGTGCCCGCGAACGCCCCGTCGGATCTTCTGGCCATCGGTGACGACGTCGTGTCCCATCCCATCTCCGATGCCTGGCCGGAGGCCTCGGAGGTGTCTGCCATCCGCGTCGCGGTCGATGGTGCACGGGTGGCGGCCGTCGTGGTGATCGGTGGTCAACGGTGGGTCGTCGTCTCGGCCGTCGTGCGCGATGATTCCGGGATCCCGACCCGCCTGGGCGAGACAGAGCTCGTGGCGCAGCTCGATGGCCCGGCAGCCGGTCTGGTATGGCTGGGGTCTGACAGGTTGGGGCTCCTCGTCGATCGGGAGGACAGGGCCGTCCGGACGCAGATCGTGGGTGGAACCGGCACCATCGAGTCCGCTCCGAGCGGGGCGGCGTCGATCGCAGGCTCGCGATCGGCGGCCGGGATCCGGGTGCTCGGCGCCGAGGGTGCCGTATACGCGCGGAGTGGGTCGGCCTGGAGCGAGTTCACCGATGGAGTGATCGTCCTCGCCACCCGCGCAGGACGCTGACCCGAGCTTTCTGCACATCCACGGGCGATCGCGAGAAGCTCACCCGCATCGGCAGGACACAGTGAGGGTTGCTCTGTGCTGTCAGCCTCAGGGGAGGATCGGGGGGTGCTCCGCTCCTCTCGTCTCCACGTCCTGTCGTCTGAGCTGCTCTCGTTCGTTCTCGCGGCGACCTGTGCAGGCTGCGGGATCCCCGAGACGGTGCTCTGCGGCAGTTGTCGAGCGGGCATCCGACCGAGCGTGCGCGAGCTGAGCACGCCCCAGGGGCTCCCGGTGTTCGCAGCGCTCTCCTTCGAGTCCGTGGCGGCGAGCTGCATCCGAAGGCTCAAGGACGGTGGGGAGACTCTGGTGGCGGCTCCGCTCGGTCTCGCGCTCGCCGCGGCTCTCGACCTCGCGCGCCTGCGGACGGCGAGCGATCGGCAGCAGGTGTCGATCGTGCCGGTGCCGACCTCTCGGCACGCATTCCGTCGAAGAGGGTACCGCGTGCCGGAGCTGCTGCTCAGACGCGCGGGGGAGGTGCCCTATCGGGTCCTCGTGCAGAGTGCGCGGAGAGATCAGCGAGGTCTCGATGCGACGCAACGGGTGTCGAACGTGCGGGGCACGATGCGCCCGCGACACGCCGGGGACGCGCGCGGCGTCATCGTCGTCGATGACGTCATGACCACCGGTGCCACGCTCGACGAGGCAGCCGCCGCGCTGGAGAGCCGCGGCCACCGCGTGGTGGCGGCCGCTGTGCTGGCAGTCACACCACGCCACAGCGAACGCATCGTGAACACATCGGAGACACGGAGCAAATGACCCGTGACATCCGTCCCCAGGCCGACTACGGTGGGGGTTCTAAGGCGACCACGGTCCGCCCTTGGCCGGGAGGACCGGGACAAGGAGGCAGCAATGGAAACAAGCATCGTTGGCGTCGGAGTGGGTATCACCGATCGCTTCCGAACCGTTGTCGAGGAGAAGATCGCCAGGGTCCAGACGTTCGCTGCCCGAGCGCAGCGCATTGACGTCAAGGTCACGCATCGGGCCTACCGGAACGGCCGGGTACCCGACGAGACCGTCGAACTCACGCTGATCGGCAAAGGCCCCGTGGTTCGAGCGGAAGCCACCGACAGCGACAAGTTCGTCGCCCTCGATCTGGCGGTCGACAAGATGTCCGAACAGCTGAGACGTGCCAAGGAGAAGCGCGTCGACGGTCGACAGCATCCGCGAGGCGCGCACTTCGAGAAGGCCAGTGGCTCGCTCGAGGGTATCGACGTCGAACCCGCATCCGCTGATGTGCTGCATGCCGTCGCGACCGGCAACGTGCCGGTCCAGAACGACGACGAGGAGATCTACTCTCCGGTCGTCATCCGTACCAAGAGCTTCGAGGCGGAGTGGATGACCGTCGAAGAGGCGGTCGACAGGATGGAACTCGTCGGACACGACTTCTTCCTGTTCGTCGACGTTCGCTCCGATCACCCCAGCGTCGTCTACCGACGCAAGGGATGGGATTACGGCGTCATCGCCCTGAGCACGCAGGCCCCGCCTGCCGAGGCGCTCGCGTCCTGAGTTCATACGAAGAGCGACGGCCCGGCCCCGTGCGGTCGGGCCGTCGCTCTTCGTGAACCGGTGTCAGTCGAACCCGGTGTCAGTCGAACATGCCGTCGAGGAGGCTGCCGATCACGAGGCCACCGAGGATTCCCGACGCGATGTCGCCTCCGCCGCCGCCACGGCGGCCGCCGCCTCCCCAGCCGTTGCCGCCGCCACCCCAGCCGTCGTCCCGAGGGCGAGACGAATCGATGTCGCGCTGAGCCAGCTGGAGGGCCTCTGAGGCGAGGTGCGCCACACGACGGGCGCTGCCGAGAGCCTGCTCGCGGGTGTCCTCTGCGGGCAGCAGATCCGAAAGATCGACGCGGAGTCGTTCTGCCTCGGCCAACCGTGTCCGCGCGTCCGCACCGATCCACCCACGATGTCCGGCGATGAGACCCCGGGCGACACCGAGCTGCCGATCGGCGTCGTCGATGGCGTGCTGGACCTGCTGGATGCTCGGCAGGGGGTTCGCCTCGCGGTGCCGTGCCTTCGCGATCGCGTCATCGAGAGCGGTGTTGGCCGTGCGCAGCTGCGAGAGCTCGGCGAACGGATCTCCCGGCGTCCCCGCGGGGCTCAGCGCGCTGAGGGCGTGCTGCAAGGCCGCCACGGCAGAGGTGACTGCGGGTGTCTGCGGTGCGGTTCTGGCCGCGATGAGGTCTCCCCGAGAATCTGCCACGACCTCTGCCAACGTCGATTCGGCTCGGAGCGCTTCGATCTCGAAGTCCTCGACGGCGTCGAGCAGTGACGATGCCCGCCGTGTCGCCTCGGTCGCGGTCTCGAGGGCGAGGTTCGCCTCCTCGTTCTGCTTCGCGGCGCGGCGGCGTTCCGACACGTCGGCGCCGTGGGTCGCGAACGCGATGAGCTGCTCGGCCTCGGCGGCGCTCGCCGTGATCTGGTGCATCGCCGAATCCGAGTAGCGCTCGGACAACCGCGCCACGGCATCGTTCGTGTGAGGGATGCGCTGGCTCAACGCCGCCGCATCGGCCCTGACCTGCGCGATGATCTCGGGAGCCCGGCGCACCTTCGCGATGGACTCGGCGAGTTCGGAGGTCTTCTCATCGAGCAGATCCTGCGCCCACTCGCAGAGCTGAGCGATGCGCGCGTTGCGGGTCCGGAGCTCCTCAGGAGTGTCCGGGATCTCGTCGTGGTTGAGCTGGTGCAGTTGGAAGGCTTCACGCAGATGGGTGCGCACGGCGCTGAGTGCTCTGCGCAGATCGCCGGTGAGTGATTCGCCCAACTCGGCCTCGGCGAACACGAGCTCGTCGGACGTGGATCGGATGCGCTCATCAGTCGCCACCAGGGACTGCTCGGCGCGGCGTGCGAGATCGGCGTCCTGTGCCGCCAGTGCTTCCTGTTCACGCTTGCGTCTGCCCCATATGCCTGCCATAGGTCTGATCCTAGTTTCCCCGCAGTGGCGTCTGGCTGTGCATCCGCTCCAGGCGAACGCATCAGATGAGCGCGGCGTTCCCCGTGCCCGTGGGGCGTCCGCGCTTGGGGCGGTCAGGGGTGAGCCCCAGCGTGAGCGCGTGCTGCGGATGCTCCGCGAGGCGTGCCTCCACGTGGTCGAGCCAGCGCAGCTCGGCATCGGCTGTGAGAAGCATCGAGTCCACCACGAGCGACCACGCGAGGCCTTCCGGGTCGCTGTCTTCGCGTGATGCGCGCAGGCGCCGCAGGGACGCCAGGTGTTCCGACGACGCATCTCGCTGGGTGGCGATGACTGCGGACGCATCCGACCCCGGAAGCGTCGCCGCGATCGCCACCTTGATGGCGAGCTCATCCCGCGTGGCCTGTCCCCGCTCGACCGGAGATGACATCCATCGAACGACCTCGGCCCGGCCGGCGTCGCTGATCTCCCAGTACACGTGACCCTGCGCGTCCGCCTCGCCTCGTGCGACGAGTCCGTCGCGTTCGAGGCGTTCCAGAGTGTTGTAGATCTGTCCGACGTTCAGCGGCCAGACGGATCCGGTACGGCGGTCGAACTCGTGGCGGAGCTGATATCCGTAGCAGGGTCCCTGCGCGAGAATCGAGAGCAGGCTTTGACGAACGGACATGTCGACCTCCTGTGTCGACGATCAATATATACATACCGGGAAAAGTTCGCTGAGAGCGCCATGCAGGCGACGTGGAGGTCACGGCCCGGTAACATGACAAGGTATGCCTGGTGGGCGCCCGAACGGCGGCGCTGCCGGAACCATCGACAGGGAGATGACATCTGTGGCCAATCCTCTTGAGAAGCTGCTGCGCGCCGGTGAGGGGCGGGTCATCCGTCGACTGAACCAGGTGGTGAAGGCCGTGGGCGCACTGGAAGAGGACATCTCCAAGCTCACGGATGACGAGCTGCGCAACGAGACCGTCGAACTCCGTGCCCGCTACACCGCCGGTGAGACTCTCGATCAGCTGATGCCCGAGGCGTTCGCGGCTGTCCGCGAGGCGGCGAAGCGCACGCTCGGCATGCGCGCGTACGACGTGCAGATCATGGGCGGCGCCGCTCTCCACCTCGGCAACATCGCTGAGATGAAGACCGGTGAGGGCAAGACGCTCGTCGCGACGTTCCCCGCGTATCTCAACGCGATCGCCGGCGAGGGCGTCCACGTCATCACCGTCAACGACTTCCTCGCGAGCTACCAGGCAGAGCTGATGGGCCGCGTGTACCGCGCGCTGGGAATGAAGACCGGGATCATCGTCTCGGGTCAGACTCCCGCCGTGCGTCGTGAACAGTACGCCGCCGACATCACCTACGGCACGAACAACGAGTTCGGCTTCGACTACCTTCGCGACAACATGGCGTGGCGCAAGGAGGATCTCGTCCAGCGCGAGCACTTTTTCGCGATCGTCGACGAGGTCGACTCGATCCTCATCGACGAGGCGCGCACGCCGCTGATCATCTCCGGTCCCTCATCGGGCGAGGCGAATCGATGGTTCGCGGAGTTCGCCAAGATCGCGCGGACGCTCGAAGCGGGCGTCGACTACGAGGTCGATGAGAAGAAGCGCACGGTCGGCGTTCTCGAGCCCGGCATCGAGAAGGTCGAGGACTATCTCGGCATCGACAACCTCTACGAGTCCGCGAACACTCCGCTGATCTCCTTCCTCAACAACTCGATCAAGGCGCTCGCCCTGTTCAAGAAGGACACCGACTACGTGGTGATGAACGACGAGGTCATGATCGTCGACGAGCACACGGGTCGCATCCTGGTGGGACGCCGCTACAACGAGGGCATCCACCAGGCGATCGAGGCCAAGGAGGCTGTGCCCGTCAAGGCGGAGAACCAGACTCTCGCCACGGTCACGCTGCAGAACTACTTCCGTCTGTACGACAAGCTGGCAGGAATGACGGGTACCGCCGAGACCGAGGCGGCCGAGTTCATGTCGACGTACAAGCTCGGCGTGATCCCCATCCCGACCAACCGGCCGATGGTCCGCAAGGACCAGTCGGACCTGGTCTACAAGAACGAGACGGCGAAGTTCGCCCAGGTGGTCGAAGACATCGCCGAGCGTCACGCCTCGGGGCAGCCGGTGCTCGTGGGCACGGTCAGCGTCGAGAAGAGCGAGTACCTGTCGCGGCTCCTCGCCAAGAAGGGCGTCAAGCACGAGGTGCTCAACGCGAAGAACCATGCACGTGAGGCGGAGATCGTCGCTCGAGCCGGTCGTCTCGGCGCAGTGACCGTGGCGACCAACATGGCCGGCCGTGGCACCGACATCATGCTCGGCGGTAACGCCGAGTTCCTCGCCGTCCAGGAGCTCAAGGGCAAGGGCCTCGACCCCGTCGAGACTCCCGAGGAGTACGAGATCGCCTGGGACGAGACGTACGAGGCGATGAAGAGCGTCGTCTCCGAGGAGGCCGAGAAGGTCATCGATGCCGGTGGACTCTACGTCCTCGGCACCGAGCGTCACGAGTCTCGTCGCATCGACAACCAGCTTCGTGGTCGGTCGGGCCGTCAGGGCGACCCCGGCGAGAGCCGCTTCTACCTGAGCCTCACCGACGACCTGATGCGCCTGTTCCAGTCGGGTGCCGCCGAGGCGATCCTCTCGCGGACCAACTTCCCGGACGACGTCCCGATCGAGTCCGGTCTGGTGTCGCGGGCCATCCGCAGCGCGCAGTCGCAGGTCGAGTCGCGCAACGCCGAGATGCGCAAGAACGTCCTCAAGTACGATGACGTGCTCAACCGCCAGCGTGAGGCGATCTACGCCGACCGTCGTCACATCCTGCAGGGCGACGACATCGCCGACCGGGTCCAGCATTTCATCGAGGACGCGATCAGCGGCGTCGTCCGAGACCACACGGGCGAGGGCCACAACGAGAGCTGGGACTTCGACGCTCTCTGGACCGAGCTGAAGACCCTCTACCCCGTGAGCGTGACGATCGACGAGGTCGTCTCGGAAGCCGCAGACCGCAAGGGCGGTATCTCGGCGGACGGCCTGACGCGTGAGCTCCTGTCCGACGCGAAGATCGCCTACGAGACGCGCGAGGAGTCGCTCGGTGAGACCGCGACCCGCGAGCTCGAGAGGCGAGTCGTCCTCCAGGTGCTCGACCGTCGCTGGCGTGACCACCTCTACGAGATGGACTACCTCAAGGACGGCATCGGACTGCGTGCCATGGCCCAGCGCGACCCGCTGATCGAGTATCAGCGTGAGGGCTACGCGATGTTCCAGTCGATGATGGGGCAGATCAAGGAGGAGTCCGTCGGATACCTCTACAACCTCGAGGTCGAAGTGCGTCGCGCCGCCGACTCGCAGACCGCCGAGGTCGAAGCGAAGGGGCTGTCCGAGGGGGCAGTGGAGCAGCGGCTCGAGTACTCCGCGGCCAATGATGCCGGCGAGGTCGAAGTTCGCAACGATCGCGGGCAGGTGCAGCAGGCGGCGACCGATCGCCTTCGGCAGGCCGCTGCCGCGCGCACTGCGCCGGCTGAGGAAGCAGAGGTCGAAGAGGGCCCACGCGGCGCCTTCGGTCAGCGCACCGACGCCCCGGCCGCACCCGCGGGAAACCGCGAGCAGCGCCGAGCTCAGGGCAAGAAGAAGAAGTAGTCGCAGCGCGACACGAAGAGGGGCTGATCCATGGGATCAGCCCCTCTTCGCGTCATTGTAGGCTTGCGAAATGACACCAACGCGCCACTTCGACCAGTCGTCGAAGCTCAAGAACGTCCTGTACGAGATCCGTGGAAACACGCTCGTCGAGGCGGCGCGGCTCGAGGCCGAGGGGCATCGGATCCTCAAGCTCAACACCGGCAACCCTGCGATCTTCGGTTTCGAGGCTCCCCACCAGATCGTGCACGACATGCTCGCCGCGCTGCCGACCGCGCACGGCTACAGCGACAGCAAAGGCATCGTCTCTGCTCGCCGCGCCGTGGTCAGCCGATACGAGGAGATCGAGGGATTCCCGCGCTTCGACCCGGAGGACGTGTTCCTCGGCAATGGGGTCTCCGAGCTCATCACGATGACCATGCAGGCGCTGCTCGACGAGGGGGATGAAGTGCTCATTCCCGCGCCCGACTACCCCCTCTGGACGGCCATGACGAGTCTGGCCGACGGCACACCGGTGCACTATCTGTGCGACGAGGACAACGGCTGGCAGCCCGACCTCGAGGACATCAGGTCGAAGATCACCCCGCGCACGAAGGCGCTCGTGATCATCAACCCGAACAATCCGACCGGCGTCGTGTACTCCCGCGAAGTCCTCGCAGGCATGGTGCAGATCGCGCGTGAGCACGAGCTTCTGCTGTTGTCGGACGAGATCTACGACCGCATCCTGTTCGATGGCGCGACCCACATCCCGACGGCGACACTGGCACCGGACCTGCTCTGTCTCACCTTCAACGGTCTGTCGAAGACCTATCGGGTCGCCGGTTTCCGCTCAGGCTGGTTGGTGATCACCGGGCCGCAGTCTCACGCGAAAGGGTTCCTCGAGGGGATCAACCTGCTCGCATCCACTCGGCTCTGCCCCAACGTTCCCGCGCAGCATGCGGTGCAGGCCGCGCTCGGGGGAGTGCAGTCGATCGACGCGTTGATCGCCCCCTCCGGCAGACTGCACGAACAGCGGGATGTGGCATGGGAAGGTCTGGAATCGATCCCCGGAGTCTCCTGTGTGAAGCCGATGGGTGCGTTGTACGCCTTCCCGAAGCTCGACCCCGAGGTCCACGAGATCCGGGACGACGCGAAACTCGTGTACGACCTCCTCGTGTCCGAGCACATTCTGCTCGTCCAGGGGACAGGGTTCAATTGGCCGTCGCCGGATCACCTGAGACTCGTCACGCTCCCGGAGCCGCGTGTCCTCGCCGAAGCCGTCGAGCGCCTCGGGAACTTCCTTTCGAGCTACCGGCAGTAGCCGTCACGGTCGCTGCGGAGTGGTCGTGCGCGATTGCTCGCACGGCGGCGACGAATGACGAGCGTGGCGTCACGTCGGTCATCGGCCGGGCGTGGAGCAGCGCGGCGTCGGTGGCACGCTGATCGAAAGGCAGGAAGGACACATCGGTGATGCCTGCGAAACGATCGAGAGTACGTCTGATCTGACCGCGTGCGTCGAGGCCGAGCGGACCGGGACGCAGGCGGTTCACCACGACGCGGATCGGAGTCGGAGCAGTCAGCCGCCGGAGTTCCGAATGATCACGAAGGAATCGGCTGATGCCCAGAGGATCGGCCGAAGCGATGGCCACGATCACGTCGGCTTCTGACAGAGCCGCTGACGTCGCGGCGTGACGGCGGGGCCCGGTCAGGTCGTACGTGGCTTCGTCGTCGGCGTCGAATGCGCTCGACACGTCGACGACGGTCTCCTCCGCCCAGGTCCTGCACACGCGAAGCGCAGCCTGGAGCCGGTCCGCAGAGAGCTCGGGCCAGCGACTCGGACGGTTGATCCCACCGAGCACCTCGAGGGAGCCTGCGCCCGTCTCGAGAGTCGTGGCGAGACGCGTGAGCTCGGCACCGTCGAGCGCGCCGAGCTCCGCTCTGCGGCAGGCAGCGGCGATTCCGGGCTCGTCATCGCTGAGTCCGAGCAGCAACGCGAGAGATGGGGCGACAGTGTCGGCATCGACGAGCGCGGTCCGACGTCCCGACCGCGAGAGTTCGACGGCGAGCTGGATCGCCAGAGTCGATCGGCCCGGTGCGCCGGCCGGCCCCCACACTGCGACGACGCGGTGCGGGGAGGAGCTCGGCCGCGGTGTCGCGGGCGGTGCATCGGCCTCCAGCGCCGCAGCCACCTCCCATCCGCCGGCGTCGGCGGGAAGCATGCTCATGAGTCCGTAGCGGCCGAGCAGTCGGCTCTCGCCCTCGCCGAGCGGAACGATCCGCACGCCGGCACGATCGCACGCTGCCACGAGCGCCGGAGTCAGGACCCCGCGCGTCGCCGTGATGATCGCGGCGTCGATCCCTTCCGGAAGAGGCAGCAGCGAGGCGGGGCCCACGACCGCCACCACCTCGATCCCCTCGATCTCGAGCTCAGCGGCGAGGACCGAAGCCCGTGGCTCCGGAACCGCGACGACCACCGCGGTCATCGAGAAGACCCGACCGGCACGACGGACAGCGCGGAGCCTCCGGTGATCGCCGCGAGCATGGCCGGGACGTCTGTGCGATCGATCACCACTTCGGCCGTCGCCCCGCTCGACGCGAGCATGCCCTCGGACTTCGTGACGGCGGCGACGACGACGTCTGCGACGAGCAGCCGAGGAGCCTCGTATGCCGTGCGCCCGTCGTCGAGGGGCGGAGCATGCCAGATCTCCACCACCGCTCCGGCCGCGAGGTCAGCGGGAAGTCCGGTGTTGCTGTCGATCACGATCGTGGTCTTCCTGGCCGAGTCGGCGTCAGCCATCGCAGTTCGCGGTAGGAGCTCGCCATCGGTGATGGTGCGCCGGGCGACCTGGCCGGGTGAGAGATCCTGGGGTGCGAGGTAGCCGCTCGTCGCTGCGCCGAGGTTGACCTCGACCACCTGGAAGTCAGCCGAGACGAGCGTCTCCCCGGTGACGATCGTTCTGTTCGCCTGCAGCACCGGAGTCGTGGCGGTGGACGAGGAGACGACGAGCCACACGCCGCCGATCGATGCGGCCACCAATACGATCCCGATCAGAAAGCGCAGGTCACCCCAGAAGGCACGTCGAGAGCGAGGCATCAAGTCCATGCCGTCATCGTCACAGAGATCGGGTGACGACCGGGGGAGTTATCCACAGCGCGCTCACGTGCGGAATGCATTCGTGAGGCCGCGAGACAATGGATGCATGCCCGATGCCTCCACGCCTGCCCAGCGCTTCCTCGCACCCGCGCAGGTGGCCGAGCTGCTGTGCATCGAGGTGGACGAGGTCATAGATCTGGTCTGCGCAGGTCGGCTTCGCGGCTCCAAGCTCGGTACACCTGCCCGCTGGCGTGTGGAGGAGGGCAGCCTGAGCGACTACCTCGCCGAGCAGTCCGAGGAAGCGCGACGCATGGCGCTGTGGCGACAGGCCAACGAGGCGAGCTTCCCCGAAGTCTGGGGCACGTCGCACGCTCACGGCATCTGAGCGCCCACGGTCTGGATCGAGGCGACGGCTGCGAACGGCAGCATGCGAAAACTCTGGACCGCGCCCGCCAGTCTGGCCGTTCCCGGATCATGGAGTGCGAGATCGAGATGATCGGCGCCTGCCCGATCGACCGTCCCGTGCAAATCGGCCCCGTCGACGACGATGATGCGCACCGGCACGCGGCGTCGTGCGAAGTCCCGGAGGAGGAACCCCAAGGTCATGCGCTCACGCAGCGACGGGGGCGGAGACTCGCTCTCGTCGAGACTCGAGAGAAGCAAGCCGTGGTCGACGCTCAGCCCCATGATGGCGTGCAGGGGGATGATACGCACCGCGCGCGATGACGATCCCTCTCCGTCCGTCATGGCGGCGGCCACCCAATCCGCCCCCAGCGACTCCAGTCGAGTTCGGATCCGATGTCCGGGGAGGTCGAGGGTCGCAGGAGTCGACGCCGCGCAGAGCATCCGGAGTCGGGTGCGCAGCTCGAGCCGCGAGATGCGCAGCCGTTCGGATTCGGCGTCGAGCGCAGCCCGCTCGCTCTCCCATTCGGCGGCCAATTGGCCTTCGAGATTCTCGAACAGTCGATCCCAGTGCACCCGCCTACCGTAGGCCACCTCTTCGGCGGCGTACGAGTTATCCACATTCCTTCAGAGAACCCCCGGATCGGCATCCGACCGAGTGCTCTACTGGGCGCTGTCCAACCCGATCGAGAGTGCCGCCGATGACGCTTCATGAGTATTTCGCACCGCAGCAGACGCCCCGCGCCGAGCTCCCGGATCCGCAACCGTTGCTGCGAAGTCTCACTCAGGGTGTGCTCGAGGTGCTCGCGGGGGTACGAGAAGTCGATCAGCTCGCCCGGTGGTTCAGCGAAGATGCGTACCGCAGTCTTGTGACAAGGGCGAATCTGTCGGCGAGGGCGCGCAGCGCGAGGGGGGTCTCGCCTGCGCGCCCGACTTTCAGGATCCTCTCGATCCGAGTCACCGAGCCGGTCGACGGCAAGGTCGAGGCTGTCGTGGTCGTGGCGGGGCCAGGCCGCACACGGGCGGTCGCGATCCGCCTGGAGGGGCTCGACCGCCGCTGGCGGACCACGTCGCTGGCGATACTCTGAGCGGAGTCGCTCTAGGCTGGTGGGGTGTCAACCCTCAGCGATCTCGCCCATGCCCAGGGCCTCCTGGCCGACAACGACGTCGAATGGCTGCATCGACTCGCGGGGGACGGCCAGCTCCTGGCCGACCTCGCCTCAGCGGACATCGTGGTCTGGGTGCAGACGGATGACGGATCGTTCGTCGCTGTGGCCCACGCGCGTCCGAGCGGCGCGGCGACTCTGTTCTATCGGGACATCGTCGGTGAGCGGGTGCGTCCTCAGTGGCGCACGCAGGTGCAGGGTGCGTTCGACACCGCCGAGATCGTCGATTCATCCTCGCCGGACTGGTTCGAGGAGACTCCGACGCGCGTCCGCGCGGTGCCGATCGTCAGCGCGCGTCCGAGCGGTCAGACGCCGTCCGTGATCGGAGTGGTGACACGTCACACGAACCTCGGAGAGGCGCGCACTCCATCACGCCAGCAGATCACGTTCGACGAGTGCGCGAACGATCTGTTCAGGATGATCGCGGACGGGAGTTTCCCCGACCTTGCTGCACCGACCTCACCGCGACGCGGTGCTCCGCGTGCGTCCGACGGCCTCATCCGCATCGACGTCGACGGGATCACGACGTTCGCGAGTCCGAATGCGCTCTCGGCCTTCAACCGGATGGGCTTCGACGACGAGCTCGAGGGCGAGTCGCTCGCCGAAGTGACGACACGCCTCGTGCCGCCGTCGCGGCAGGTCGACGAATCGCTGCCGGTCGTCGTCACCGGGCGGGCTCCCTGGCGGACGGACATCGAGGCGCGAGGCGTGACGGTCTCGCTGCGAGCGATCCCTCTGAAGGATCACGGAACACGCATCGGTGCGATCCTGCTCTGCCGCGACGTCTCTGAGCTGCGGCATCAGGAACAGGAACTCATCACCAAGGACGCGACGATTCGGGAGATCCACCACCGCGTCAAGAACAACCTGCAGACGGTCGCGTCGCTGCTGCGCATCCAGGCGCGCCGCACCCATTCCGATGAGGCGCGTGAGGCGCTGACCCAGGCGATGCGGCGGGTGGACTCGATCGCCGTCGTGCACGACACACTCGCACAGGGGCTCACTCAGAAGGTCGACTTCGACGAGGTGTTCCATCGTGTCCTCAAGCTGGTCGCGGAGGTCGCCTCCGCGCCGAACACGCGCGCTCGCACTCAGTCGACCGGCCGTTTCGGCGTTCTGCCGAGCGAATATGCGACTCCGCTGGCGCTCGCGCTGACAGAGGTGGTCACGAACGCCGTCGAGCACGGCCTCGCGGGACAGGAGGGGATGGTCACGATCGATGCCGCCCGCACTGAGGAGAACCTCCGTGTGACCGTTCGAGACACCGGTCTCGGTCTTCCGGAGGGTCGTATCGGTCAGGGGCTGGGAACGCAGATCATCCGCACGCTGATCCAGGGGGAGCTGGGTGGATCCATCGAGTGGCACGGCAGCGAGGGCGAGGGCACCGAGGTGGTCATCGACATCCCGCTCCGCTGGCTCACGAAGTAGTCCGTCGCTTCCGGATCTTCCGGACACACGAAGCGGCCCGAGACGATGTCTCGGGCCGCTTCGTCGTTCGTCAGGAGGCGCGGCGGGCGCGCGCTGCACGGCGCTTGAGAGCGCGGCGCTCGTCTTCGGAGAGGCCGCCCCACACGCCCGAGTCCTGGCTGGTCTCGAGGGCGTACTGCAGGCAGATCTCGGTCACTGTGCAGGTGGCGCAGACGGTCTTCGCCTTCTCGATCTGGTCGACGGCAGGACCGGTGTTCCCCACGGGGAAGAACAGCTCGGGGTCGACAGTCAAGCAGGCGGCTTTGTCGCGCCAGTCCATGGGGGCTCCTCGGTGTGGATTTCAAGAGATGTCGCAGCGCGACGTACTCGGATTTCGGGTGCTGATCGGGTTCAGCTACCCTGTATGAGATGCGGACGAATGCCCGCATTTGTGATGCAGGCACGAAGCCCGCCCCACGCCGCTGTGGGAGCACATGACGCTGTCTATTCTGTTACATGAAACCGGCGAAATCAAGGGTTTCGCTCGTTCTCATTCGATTCTCAGGAGACATCGTGCGTTCACCAGGCCTCGCGCTCGCGGCTTCAGCGGTCCTCGCTGCGGAAGGCGCGGCGCTCGTCCTCTTCGCACTGATCGAACTCATGGGACTCGGCGCGGGCGACGCCTCATCTCTGCCCACCGCACTCGCGTTGATCGTCCTCACCGTGTTGGGAGCGATCGCTCTCGTGGCTTTCGCTGTCGGCACGCGAAAAGGGCATTCGTGGGCGCGTTCAGGCGGTGTCGTCTTCCAGGTTCTCGCAGTGGCACTGGCGCTCGCGTCGATGACGCTTCAGCCGATTCCGTGGCTGTTCACCGTCGCAGTAGGTGTGCCCGCGGTCGTCTGCTTCGGACTGCTCATCGCGAGCACTCGCGCCGAGAACGAGCGCCCCGCCGACTGACGGGAGGTCGGCTCAGACGTCGAGCCCCAGCTGCTTGCGCAGCCGTGCGACGTGTCCGGTCGCCTTGACGTTGTATTGGGCGAGCGCGATCGTCCCGTCCTCGTCGATGACGAAGGTCGAGCGGAGCACGCCCTCGACGAGCTTGCCGTAGTTCATCTTCTCGCCCCACGCGCCGTACGCGGTGTGGACGGAATGGTCGGGATCGCTGAGGAGAGTGAAGGTGAGCCCGTCGCGATCACGGAACGCCGACAGCTTCTTCGGCTCATCGCGGGAGACCCCGATGACTCGATAACCGGCTCCCTGGAGCGAGGAGATGCTGTCGCGGAAGTCGCACGCCTGCGTGGTGCATCCGGGCGTCATCGCAGCGGGGTAGAAGTACAGCACGGTCTTCTGTCCGCGCAGATCCGACAGACGCACGGTGGCGCCGTCCTGGTCGAGCAGGGAGAAATCAGGGGCAGCGGTTCCGGGTTCCAAGCGCACAGTCACCCCGTCAGCCTATCGGCCGGGCGACTGCTCCGCCTTGTCTGCAAACGTCTGCAGCAGCCTCTGCAGAGAGTCGAGGCGGGCGAGCCCCGTCTCGGTGAGCTCGCCTCGATCGGCTGCCTCGATCAGGGCGCAGTCGGGAGCGTCGGGGAGGTGGGTGCAGCCACGCGGACATGATTCGGCGATCTCGGCGAGCTCTGTGAACGCCGCGAGGATGTTCTCGGGCTGCACATGTCCCAGTCCGAAGGAGCGCACGCCAGGGGTGTCGATCACCCAGCCTGCGCCGGCCGGACCCTCGTAACACAGCGAGACCGTCGACGACGATGTGTGTCGGCCCCGTCCCGTCACCTGGTTCACGTGTCCGGTGGCACGGAGTGCGCTCGGCACGAGCGCGTTGACGAGAGTCGACTTGCCCACTCCGGAGTGGCCGACGAAGACGGTCGAATGTCCGACGAGTGCGGCGCCGATCTCATCGATGGGCATGTCGTCCTCCGCGCTCGTGAAGACGCGCAGATCGAGTCCGTCGAAATGAGCGAGGAAATCGCTCGGGTCCGCGAGATCGGTCTTCGTCACGACGAGGAGCGGTCGGATTCCCGCATCCAGAGCAGCGACCAGATATCGATCCACGAGCCGCGCGCGCGGTTCGGGATCGGCCGCGGCGACCACGACGAGCATCTGGTCGGCGTTGGCGACGATGACGCGCTCGACCTGATCGGTGTCGTCGGCGCTGCGCCGGAGGAGGGACGTGCGATCCACTATGCCGACGATACGGCCGAGCGTGCCGTCGTCGCCCGAGGTGTCGCCGACGACCTTGGCCTGATCGCCGGTGACGATCGGGTTGCGACGCAGCTCCCGCGCACGCGCTGCGGTGATCATGCGCTCGTCGGGTGCGCCCTCGTCCAACAGCACGGAGTAGCGACCGCGGTCGACGCCGAGAACACGGCCGATCTGTGCGTCGTCGTGCGCGGGACGACGCTTGGTCCGAGGGCGGTTCGCTTTGGGGTTGGGGCGGGTGCGGAAGCTGCTCTCGTCGTAGTCCTCGAAGTCGCCGTCGAGGTCGTCGGAGTCGTCGAGCCAGCTCACGCGGATTCGCCCCGCAGCATCCGCTCCCACAGGAGGGTGAATTCCGGAAGGGTCTTCGCGGTGGTGCCGATGTCGTCGATCTCGACGCCGGGGACGCGGAGTCCGATCAGGGCTCCGGTGGTCGCCATGCGGTGATCGTGATAGGCCGTCCAGGACCCGCCGTGCAGAGGGCGCGGGATGATCCGCAGGCCGTCGGGCAGTTCCTCGGCCTCGCCGCCGAGAGCGCGGAGGTCTGCGATGAGGGCGGCGATGCGATCCGTCTCGTGAAGTCGGATGTGTCCGATCCCTCGGATCGTCGTGGGTCCGGAGGCGAACGCCGCCAGCCCGACCAGCGTCGGCGTCAGCTCGCTCGCGGCGGACAGATCCAGATCGAGTCCTCGGATCTCGGTTCCCGCTTTCACGGTGAGCGTGCCACTGTGTCGCCCGACGTGGGCCCCCATCGCCTGCAGGATGTCGGGCAGGAGAGCACCGGGCTGTGTCGAATGCACAGGCCAGCCCGGCACGGACACGGAGCCGCCGGTGACCAGAGCCGCCGCCAGGAAGGGCGCGGCATTCGAGAGATCCGGTTCGATGTGGATCTCCTTCGCGCGGGGCACGCCGGCCTCGACCAGCCACTCACCGGTGGCCGGTCGCTCGATGCGGATGCCGCGTCGGCTCAGCGCCTCGATCGTCATGTCGATGTGGGGCAGGCTCGGAAGGCGATCGCCGGTGTGGACCAGGTGGAGTCCGACATCGAATCGGGGCGCTGCGAGGAGAAGGCCCGAGACGAACTGGCTCGACGCGGACGCATCGATCTCGACACGACCACCGCGGATGCGTCCGTGACCCCGGATGGTGAAGGGGAGCGCCCAGGTGCCCTCGTCGTCGATGTCGACGCCGAGATCGCGCAGCGCGCTGATGAGACCCCCCATCGGCCGATGCAGTGCGTTCTCGTGAGCGGTCAGGTGGACGTCGTGAAGAGCCAGTCCCGCGAGCGGCGCGATGAAGCGCATCACGGTGCCCGCCTGACCGCAATCGACGGTACTGCCGCCCTCGAGCCGTGCGGGAGTCACCACGAGGTCAGGACCGAATTCCCCGTCGCCGTCGACCTCGTCGACACCGACCCCCAGTGCACGCAGCGCCTCGACCATGCGACGAGAGTCGTCGGAGTGCAGAGGCGCGATCAGACGGCCTGGGCCGTCGGCGATCGCGGCGATGATGAGCTCGCGATTCGTGAGGGACTTGGACCCTGGAATCGTCACAGTGGCGTGGACTGCGTCGGTGGTGGACGGCGCGACATAGACGCCCTGGACAGGGGAGGGGGAATACCTGTTGGCGCTCATCGGTTCCCACCTTAGTAAACGCGAGTGTCCGCCAGAGAGAACGGCGTCCACTCGACGAGAAGGAGAGAGCATGCTCGCAATGCTGGAACGCGAGTCGGTGGACCTCAGCGGCCTAGACTGGCCGGTGATGGATGACACGGCAACCGCAGAGACGGTCAGCGACCCTCGGCGCGAATTCGAGGAACAGGCGATCCCGTTCATGGATCAGCTCTATGCCGCGGCGATGCGCATGACGCGCAACCCGGCAGACGCTGCTGACCTCGTGCAGGAGACGTTCGTGAAGGCGTACGGCTCATGGGCGACGTTCTCGCAGGGCACGAACCTGAAGGCGTGGCTCTACCGGATCCTCACCAACACGTACATCAACATCTACCGCAAGAAGCAGCGGGAGCCTTTCCAGGGCACGATCGACGAGCTCGAGGACTGGCAGATGGGCGGCGCGGAGTCGACCACGACCACTGCCTCGCACAGCCGTTCGGCCGAGGCGGAAGCCATCGACCACATGCCTGCATCGGTCGTCAAGGATGCGCTGCAGGCCGTACCCGAGGACTTCCGGTTGGCGGTGTACCTCGCGGATGTGGAGGGCTTCGCCTATCAGGAGATCGCGGACATCATGAAGACGCCGATCGGCACCGTGATGAGTCGCCTGCATCGAGGCAGGCGGATGCTGCGGGAGCTGCTGGCCGACTACGCCGTGGAGCGGGGAATCTCCGCGGCCGACCCGAGGAGCAAGAAATGACCGACTGCGGCTGCGACAAAGCCCGCAAGGATCTCGAGGAGTACCTCCGCAACGAGGTGTGCAACACCGAGCACACCGAGATCCGTGAGCATCTCGAGAACTGCCCGTCCTGTCGTGACGAGGCTCTCGTGGCTACGACCCTCACGGAGGTGGTCGCGCGCGCGTGCAAGGAGACTGCCCCCGAGGAGCTGCGCGATCAGGTGTTCGCGCGACTTCGCGAGGTCCAGTCCGCTCAGCACTGACGCGGCCAGGCTACGGCTCGTAGCTGCCCGTAGGGTGGATGCATGACGCTCATCGACTCACGCGACATCCCTGCCGACCCCGATTCGACCGCGCGTCTCGCCGCCGGATCGCTGACCTATCGCGTCGTCGACACAGCCGATGAGGCTCGGTCCGAGATCTTCCAGCGGGCGACAACGCGCGGGTTCCTCGGTGCCGAGCCGACGGCGGAGGAACTCGACTTCGGCCAGCCGACCTTCGAAGCACGCCGGAACACCGGTGTGTACGAGACCCCGGCGGCCGACACGATGCCGGTCGCGACCATCGACTCGTGGGTGACCCCCGTGACACTTCCGGGCGGTGCGGAGTTGCCCATGTGGGCCATCAGCGGTGTCACCGTCTCCGCCACGCATCGCCGTCGCGGCATCGCCAGGGCGCTCCTCGAGGGCGAGCTGCGGTCCGCGGTCTCCGCGGGTGTGCCGATCGCGGGGCTCACCGTCTCCGAGGCCACGATCTACGGGCGGTACGGCTTCGGCTCGGCGCTGCCCATGGCGAAGTTCACCGTCGACACGCGCCGCGCCGGGTGGGCGGGCCCCGCGGTCGACGGGCGCGTCGAATACGTCGATCGTGAGGCACTCGCGACGGCGCTCGGCACTGTGCACGAGCGTGCACGGAGCGCGCGCTCCGGACAGATTCCGGGATGGCCATCGCGCTGGACGGGTATCGCCGGGCTCGCACCGGGCAACAGCGACGGTGCGAAGGTGCGTGGGATCCGCTACCTCGATCGGGACGGCGAGGTGCGCGGCGCCATGGCCATCGTCCTCCGTGACGGCAGCGGGACTTTCCGTTTCACGCTCGACGTCCGGCTGCTGGTCGCGGAGACGCCGGAGGCGACGGCCGCGCTCTGGCGGTTCGCCCTGCAGCATGATCTCGTCGACGAGGTCACCGCGGACCTCCGTCCGCTGGACGACGCGCTTCCCTGGCTCGTGCAGGATCCTCGCGGTGTGACGCAGACCGTTCATGATCACGGCTGGTTGCGGATCCTCGACATCTCGACCGCGCTCACCGCGAGGACGTATTCTGCGCCGCTCGACATGGTCATCCGCGTCAGCGACCCGCTCGGCTTCACCGCGGGCGATTGGCGTCTGCGCGTGGATGCTCAGGGCGCACCGACGCTCGATGCCGTCGACACCGCCGACGGTCTGCACGTGGATGCCGAGCTCGACGTCTCGGCATTGTCGATCCTGTACGCCGGCTCAGTCCGAGCCTCGTCGCTCCATGGCGCAGGGCGCATCGTCGCCGACCGGGATGTCGTCGAGGCACTCGACCGCGCGTTCGTCTCCTTCCCCGCCCCGGCGCTCGACATCTGGTACTGAGCGTCCATCCGCCGCACAGACGAAGAAGGAGCCTCGACGGTCTCGTCGAGGCTCCTTCTTCGTATGCCGGGTGGTGCTCAGCCCAGGGTGAGAGCGTCGCGCAGCAGCTTCGCCTGCTCGGCCGCATGCACCTTCGACGAACCCGTCGCGGGCGATGCCGAGGCCGGACGCGAGACCGGACGGAAGCTACGGTCGCCAGGGACGTCCGCGAATGCGAGAGCGAGGAACGGCCAGGCGCCCTGGTTCTCGGGCTCCTCCTGAACCCAGACCAGCTCTGCGTTCGGGTAGGAGTCGGTGATGGCCTTCAGGCCGTCGATCGGCGTCGGGTACAGCTGCTCGAGCCTGACGAGTGCGACCTCGGGGTTCGGGTTCTTCTCGAGCTCGGCCTTGAGATCCCAATGGACCTTGCCGGAGTGCACGAGCACGCGCTTCACTGCATTGCGATCCAGGCCTCTGCCATCGTCGATCACAGGCTCGAAGCGGCCCTGAGTGAAGGCCTCGACCGGGCTCGTCGCCCCGCGCAGACGCAGCATCGCCTTGGGCGTGAAGACGATGAGCGGCTTGCGCGGTCGCGCGTAAGCCTGGCGGCGAAGCAGGTGGAAGTACGACGCGGGCGTCGAGGGGCGCGCCACGATCATGTTGTCCTGTGCGCACATCTGCAGGAAGCGCTCGATGCGCGAGGACGAGTGATCCGGCCCCTGACCCTCGTAGCCGTGGGGGAGGAGCAGGGTGACGCTGGACTGCTGTCCCCACTTCTGTTCGGCTGCCGAGATGTATTCGTCGATGACCGACTGGGCGCCGTTGACGAAGTCACCGAACTGGGCCTCCCACAGCACGAGAGCTTCGGGAGCCTCGACCGAGTAGCCGTACTCGAAGCCGAGCGCCGCATATTCGCTCAGGAGCGAGTCGTAGACGAAGAAGCGCCCCTGTGAC
The DNA here is from genome assembly GCF_979258505.1 of Microbacterium sp. AC145. Taxonomy (NCBI): domain Bacteria; kingdom Bacillati; phylum Actinomycetota; class Actinomycetes; order Micrococcales; family Microbacteriaceae; genus Microbacterium; species Microbacterium sp. AC145. The sequence goes on along the minus strand of NZ_OZ409859.1, from coordinate 1,814,064 downwards.
TCGGAGAGGTTCGACAGCGGCAGCCATTCCTGGCCGTTCGCGCGGTCGTGCAGAGTCGCGTGACGCTGCACGAACGTGCCTCGACGCGAGTCCTGCCCGGCGAGCCGAACGGACGTGCCCTCGACGAGGAGGGAACCGAAGGCGAGCAGCTCGCCGAAGCCCCAGTCGATGTTGCCGTTGCGGCTCATGTCGAGGCGCTTCTCGAGCTGCTGCTGCAGCTTCGGGTGCACGGTGAAGCCCTCGGGCTTGTTCACGAACGCGTCGCCGATGAGCTGGATGACCTCGTTGGCGACTCCGGTGACCTCCGGAGCGCCGACCTGCTCTTCGGCAGACGGGGCCTCCTGGACGACAGGCGTCGTGCCCGTCTCGGCGGCGTGCGTCTCGGCGAAGGCGATCTCCAGACGATTCTGGAAGTCGGCCTTGGCCTCGTCGTACTCCTCTTCGGTGATGTCACCGCGACCGACGAGAGATTCGGTGTAGAGCTTGCGGACCGAGCGCTTGGCCTGGATCAGATCGGTCATCAGCGGCTGCGTCATCGAGGGGTCGTCTCCCTCGTTGTGCCCGCGACGGCGGTAGCAGACGAGGTCGATGACGACGTCACGGTGGAACCGCTCGCGGTACTCGAAGGCGAGCTGCGCGACGTGGATGACGGCTTCGGGGTCGTCGCCGTTCACGTGGAACACGGGCGCCTGGATCGTCTTCGCGACGTCCGTGGCGTACACCGAGCTGCGCGAGTCGTTGGGCAGAGTCGTGAAGCCGACCTGGTTGTTGACGACGACGTGGATCGTGCCGCCTGTGCGGTATCCGCGCAGCTGAGACATCTGCAATGTCTCGACGACCACGCCCTGACCGGCGAATGCGGCATCTCCGTGCACGAGGATCGGCAGCCAGGCGAAGGTGCCGATCGGCTTGCGGTCCTGCTTGGCGCGGACGATGCCCTCGAGCACGCCGTCGACCGTCTCGAGATGAGACGGGTTCGCGGCCAGGTAGACCGGGAGCTCGGACCCGTCGTCGGCGACGAAGGTTCCCTCCGTGCCGAGGTGGTACTTCACGTCGCCGGAGCCGCGCTGGTTGCCGGGCGTCTGGGTTCCCTCGAACTCCTGGAACACATGACCGTAGGTCTTGCCGGCGATGTTCGTCAGGACGTTCAGGCGGCCGCGGTGCGCCATGCCGATCGCCGCACCCTCGAGGCCGGCGGTGGCAGCGCCCTGGAGGATCTCGTCGAGCAGGGGGACGAGCGACTCGCCGCCCTCGAGCGAGAAACGCTTCTGGCCGACGAACTTCGTCTGCAGGAAGGTCTCGAAGGCCTCTGCCTCGTTGAGCTTGCGGAGGACGCGAAGCTGCTCGTCGTGGCCGGGCTTCTGGTACTTGACCTCGACCTTCTCCTGGAACCAGCGACGCTGCTCCGGGTCCTGGATGTGCATGTACTCGATGCCCAGGGTGCGGCAGTAGGAGTCGCGCAGCACGCCGAGGATGTCACGGAGCTTCGCGACCCTGCGGCCGCCGAATCCGCCGGTGACGAACTCGCGGTCGAGGTCCCAGAAGGTGAGCCCGTGGCTCTCGATCTCGAGATCGGGGTGCGAGCGCTGCACGTACTCGAGCGGGTCGATGTCGGCCATGAGGTGACCGCGCACGCGGAACGAGTTGATGAGCTCCTGCACCCGGGATTGCTTGTCGACACGCTCGGCGAGATCGACCGCGATGTCGGGGTTCCAGCGGATCGGCGAGTACGGGATGCGGAGGGCGGCGAAGATGTCGTCGTAGAAGCCGCGCTGGCCGATGAGCAGCTCATGGACCTTCTTGAGGAACTCTCCGGAACCTGCACCCTGGATGACGCGGTGGTCGTAGGTGCTGGTCAGCGTGATGGTCTTGCCGATCGCGAGCTCGTTGAGCGTGCGCTCGCTCGCACCCTGGAACTCGGCCGGGTACTCGAGGGCGCCGGCGCCGATGATGCAGCCCTGGCCCTTCATGAGGCGCGGCACGGAGTGCACGGTGCCGATGCCGCCCGGGTTGGTCAGTGAGACCGTTGTGCCCTGGAAATCGGCGGCCGTGAGCTTGTTGTTGCGGGCGCGGGTGACCAGGTCTTCGTAGGCGACGAGGTATTCGCTGAACGAGAGGGTGTCCGCACGCTTGATGCTCGGGACCATGAGAGCGCGGGTGCCGTCGGGCTTGGGCAGATCGATCGCGATGCCGAGGTTCACGTGGGCCGGAGCCACGACGGACGGCTTGCCGTCGATCTCGGCGTAGAAGACGTTCTGGCTGCGGAACTCGTCGAGCGTGCGGATGAGCGCCCAGCCGATGAGGTGGGTGAAGCTGATCTTGCCGCCGCGCGTGCGCGACATGTGGTTGTTGATGACGATGCGGTTGTCGATCATCAGCTTGGCGGGGACCGTGCGGACGCTGGTGGCGGTCGGGACGGTCAGCGACTCGTCCATGTTCGCGGCGAGGGTCTTGGGGAGACCACGCAGCGGCGTGATCTTGTCTTCCTCGGCGGAGTCCTCCGCCTCCTTCGCCGCGGGCTTCGGAGCCTGCGCGGGAATGGGCGCCGCCACAGCCGGCTTCGTCGTCGTCCTGGCGACCGGCTGGGTTCCGATCACGGGAATGGGAGCGGTCACCGGATGAGCGGACTGGTCTGCAGACGCTGCGGGAGAAGCGGTGGCGGTCGTGCCTGACGCGGCATCCGACTGGTACTTCTCGAGGATCGGCCACCACTCCTTGTCCACGGAGTCACGGTTCACCTTGAACTGCTCGTAGAGCTCTTCGACGAGCCACGAATTGGCTCCGAACCCCCCGTCGCCCCCGACGCCGGTCACCTGGTTCGACACGCTCGATCGCCCTCTTTCATCGCTGAATTCCACATGTGCACACCGCGACGCAGGATGCGTTTCGGGTCCGCACACTCTCGGTCACCAAGCCTAACGTGTTTCCCCGGGCAATCGTCCAAGCGGAGTGCCGTCGCACAGCCGATCTGAGTAGCGTGGGGGCATGGAGTTCTCCGGTGAGTCACCCACAGTCGATCTGACCTATTCAGACGTGTTCCTGGTTCCGCGCCGCTCGGCCGTCACCAGCCGTCTGCAGGTGGACCTCGCCCCGCAGGACGGAACGCCTGCGACGCTGCCGATCGTCGCCTCGAACATGAACTCCGTCACGGGTCCTCGCCTCGCGGCGGTGCTCGCTCGGCGAGGCGGACTCGGTGTCCTGCCACAGGACATGCCACTGCAGGCCCTCGACGCCGCGATCCGCGATGTCAAGGCGCAGCCGGTGCTGTGGGACACCCCGATCGTGCTCGCACCGGGCGCCTCGGTGGCCGATGCGCTGCGTCTTCTCCCCGCCGCCTCCGGACACGGTGTGGTCGTCGCAGTGGGGGAGGCGCCGTACTCGGTGGAGCGGATCCTCGGCGTCCTCCCGGCGACGCGCCTGGCGACAGCTCTGCCCGATGCGCAGCTCGGCGACCTGGTGCACGCGGGTACGCCATCGCTCGATGCCGACGACATCGGCTCGGAACGACATGCCTTCGATGTGATCACCGACGCCGGTGTCGAGATGGTCACGATCGTGCATCACGGTCACCTGGTCGGCACGCTGAGCGCGCGCAGTGCTCTCCGGTCGACGCTGTATCGACCGGCTCTCGACGTCGACGGTCGGCTGGCGGTCGCGGCTGCCGTGGGCATCAATGGAGACGTCGCCGCCAAGGCGCGGGCGCTCGTGGCGGCGGGCGTCGATGTGCTGGTGGTCGACACGGCGCACGGCCACCAGGAGGGCATGCTCAAGGCGCTCGCCGACGTCGCGGCATTGAATCCCGGTATTCCGATAGTCGCGGGCAATATCGTGACCGCCGACGGGGTCAAGGACCTCGTCGAGGCCGGCGCGTCGATCCTGAAGGTCGGAGTCGGGCCCGGTGCGATGTGTACGACCCGCATGATGACGGCCGTCGGGCGGCCCCAGTTCTCGGCGGTCCTCGAGACCGCTCAGGCGGCGCGCGAGCTCGGTGCACACGTGTGGGCAGACGGAGGAGTGCGCTATCCGCGCGACGTCGCCCTCGCTCTCGCCGCCGGCGCGGCATCGGTCATGGTCGGGTCGTGGTTCGCGGGCACCATCGAAGCGCCGGGCGAGCTTCAGACCGACCCGGACGGGCGCATCTTCAAAGAATCCTGGGGAATGGCATCCACCAAGGCCGTACAGGCCCGCTTCGGGCGCCTCGACGCATACGAGCGCGCCCGCAAGGAGCTCTTCGCCGAGGGCATCTCCTCGTCGAAGATCTATCTCGACCCGCTGCGGCCCGGTGTGGAGGACCTCCTCGACATGATCACGTCCGGAGTGCGCTCGTCCTTCACCTACGCCGGTGCGGACTCGGTCGCGGAGTTCCACGATCGCGCGCTCGTGGGCCTGCAGTCGGCAGCCGGCTACGAAGAGGGCAAGGCGCTGCCGGTCAGCTGGTGAGCATCCCGCCTCGCGCGGTGATCCCGTAGAATCGGGACACTATGGACGACCCTCCCAGTTGCAGTAGATCGCCCCACCGCCCGCCCCTCAGCTCTGAGGGGACACACTGATGGACTACATCCTGTTGGGCGTGGGGCTTCTGCTCACGATCGGCACCGGACTCTTCGTGGCGAGCGAGTTCGCTCTGGTCAATCTGGACCGAGCCGACCTCGAGGCACGTCAGGCACGAGGCGAGTCACGGCTTGCCATGACGATCGGCGCACTGCGGCACACCTCGACGCATCTTTCCGCGGCTCAGCTCGGAATCACGCTCACCACACTGCTCACCGGTTACACGATGGAACCGGCGCTCTCGAATCTGCTGCGGCCGACGCTCGTCGCCTGGAAGTTCCCCGAGGCAGCCGTCGCTCCGATCGCGACGGTCGTGGCGATGGTGGTCGCGACCGCTCTGTCGATGATCCTCGGTGAGCTCGTCCCGAAGAACTTCGCCCTCGCCCTCCCTCTCGCGACCGCCAAGCTGGTCGTGCCGTTCCAGGTCGCGTTCACCACGGTGTTCAAGCCCGCCGTCGTCGTGCTGAACGGCAGCGCGAACGGCGTGCTGCGCAGCATGGGCATCGAACCCAAGGAAGAGCTCTCCGGCGCCCGTACCGCAGAGGAGCTGTCGTCGCTGGTGCGTCGCTCCGCCAGCGCGGGCGTGCTCGAGGCCGATACGGCGACTCTGCTCGATCGCACGCTCACCTTCTCTCGTCTGTCCGCGGCCGATGTGATGACGGCACGTCCGAGCATGCACGCGATCGCGGCCGGCGATTCGGCCGACGACGTGATTCAGCTCGCACGTCGCACCGGCCACAGCCGATTCCCGGTATACGACGACGACTTCGATGACATCACCGGGGTGGTGCACCTGAAGGCTGCCATCTCGGTGCCGCGTGAGCGTCGCGCGGAGGTTCCGGTCGGCGCGCTGTCGACCGAACCGCTGCGGGTTCCGGAGACGGCACACGTCGACAGCCTGATCACCGAGCTTCGCGCGCGTGGCTACCAGCTCGCGGTGGTCGTCGACGAGTACGGCGGAACCGCCGGGCTCGTGACCCTGGAAGACCTCGTCGAAGAGATCGTCGGCGAGGTGGCCGACGAGCACGACAGGATGAGGGCCGGAGTCGTCGTCGGACGGGGCGGCGTGACCTTCCCCGGAGAACTGCGGCCGGACGAACTGCGCCGCAGAGCGGGTGTCGATGTGCCGGAGGGCGACGTCTACGACACCGTCGGCGGATACGTCATGAGCGTGCTCGAAAGGGTGCCGGTCGTCGGCGACGAGGTTCCGCTCGACACCGGCATCCTCCAAGTGGTGCGCATGGACGGTCGCCGGGTCGATCGGGTGCGATACGTATCGAGTCAGAGAAGCGCGGATGAGGGGGTGACCCGATGAACGATTGGGCAGGAATCGCATGGCTCGTGGTGCTTCTCATCGCGAACGCCTTCTTCGTCGGTGCGGAGTTCGCCGTGATCTCGGCGCGTCGCTCGCAGATCGAGCCACGAGCGGAGCAGGGGTCGCGCGCTGCGAAGACCGCTCTGTATGCCATGGAGCACGCGACCCTCATGCTCGCGACCTCGCAGCTCGGGATCACGATCTGCTCGCTCCTGATCCTGAACGTGTCGGAACCCGCCATCCACCACCTGCTCGCGGCTCCGCTGCACGCTCTCGGATGGTCTGACGGCGTCGTCGACGCGGTCTCGTTCGCCATCGCGCTGCTGGTCGTGTCGTTCCTGCACGTGGTGTTCGGCGAGATGGTGCCGAAGAACCTCGCGTTCTCGATCCCGGATCGCGCGGTGCTGCTGCTCGCTCCGCCACTCGTCTGGGTCTCGAAGGCGTTCATGCCCGTCATCTGGGTGCTCAACGCCGCCGCAAACGGCGTCCTCCGCCTGTTCCGGGTGGAGCCCAAGAACGAGGCCGCCTCGACCTTCACCCTCGAGGAGGTGGCGACGATCGTCGACCAGTCACGGCGTGAAGGAGTGCTCGCCGACACGGTGGGTGCCGTGGCAGCCGCGGTCGAGTTCACCGACAAGAAGGCCCGTGACGTCGCGGTGCCGCTGAGTGATCTCGTGACCCTTCCCGAGACCACCACGCCTGACGACATCGAGAAGGCCGTGGCGCGCTACGGCTTCTCGCGGTACGTGATCGTCGACGACGAGCACCTCCCGGTCGGATACGTGCATCTCAAGGACATCCTCCGAGCATCCGACGGTCCGGATGCTGCGGCGAGGCTTTTCGAGCCTCTGCCCTCGAAGCGGATCCACCACATGGTTCCGGTGCAGGAGGACACCGATCTCGAAGACGCACTCGCCGTCATGCGACGAGCGGGCCGTCACCTCGCGAAGGTGCGCGACCGTACCGGTGCGATCACCGCCGTGCTCTTCCTGGAGGACATCCTGGAGGAGCTGGTCGGCGAGGTGCAGGACGCGACGCGACGAGTCCGCGGGCACTGACGAGTCAGACTGCGAAGCCCTCCGTGCCGAGTTCGGGACGGAGGGCTTCTCTGCGTGTGGCGCGACGCGTCAGCGCCAGTGCGCACGCTCGTACTGTGGCGGCCAGGTGACCTCGGCGCCGAGCTCGTGCGCGGCCCGCAGGGCGAAATGCGGGTCGCGGAGCCACTCGCGGCCTGCGAAGATCGCGTCGGCGGATCCCTCGTCCAGCACCTTCTCGGCCTGCTCAGCGGCAGTGATGAGGCCGACCGCCGAGACCGGGATGCGCCCGCCCTGACGGACCGCCTCGGCCAGCGGCACCTGATAACCGGGGAACACGCTGATCTGCTGGTGTGCGACGAGTCCGCCGCTCGACACGTCGATCAGGTCGGCTCCGTGCTCCGTCGCCCATCCGCCGACGACGGCGGCCTCCTGCTCGGTGAATCCGCCCTCGGCATGGTCGGTCGCCGAGATGCGGACGAAGACGGGCACGGCATCGCCCGCGACCGAGCGCACCGCGTCGACCACGCGAAGCAGCAGGCGGGCGCGGTTCTCGAGCGAGCCTCCGTAGAGGTCTTCTCGCCGGTTCGACAGCGGGGACAGGAACTGGTGCAGCAGATAGCCGTGCGCGCCGTGGATCTCGATCACGTCGAAACCGGCGTCGAGAGCACGACGCGTCGCCGAGGAGAACGCCTCCACAACCCGGTCGATCCCGTCGGAGTCGAGCTCTTCGGGGAGGGCGAAGCCGTCGAACGCCACGGGCGACGGAGCCGTCGTGGTCCAGCCGCCGTGTTCGACGGGCACGGATCCGCGCTCTTCTGCCCACGGCCACCAGGTCGACGCCTTGCGACCGGCATGCGCGAGCTGGATGCCGACGGCTGCCCCGCGAGCGTGGATCGCATCGACGATCGGTGCCCAGGCGTCGCGCTGCTCGTCGTTCCAGAGTCCGACATCTCGCGGCGAGATCCGACCCTCCGGCACCACGGCCGTGGCCTCGGCGACGATCAGCCCGGCCCCGCCGGACGCGAACTGTGCGAGATGCGTGTGGTGCCACTCCTGCACGACGCCGTCCACGGCGCTGTACATGCACATGGGCGAGACCCAGAGTCGGTTGCGGAATGTGGTCGAACGGATGCTCACCGGAGAGAAGAGGATGCTCACCCCTTCGACGTTACCGTCGCGCAGGGGAGCGAGGGTCGGCCGACTAACGTTGACTCATGCCCGACGCACGTGATTGGTCCCGAGACGATTCCGCGCATCTCGTGCGAGTGCCCGGGGCATCCGATGACAAGTATTCCCGGGGGGTCGTGGGACTGCGCACGGGGTCGTCGGCGTACCCCGGAGCCGCTGTGCTCGGCGTCGAGGCGGCGTGGCGCGCCGGCGCTGGATTCGTCCGCTACATCGGCGAGGGACGAGCAGCGGATGCGGTCATGGCGCGCCGCCCGGAGACGGTCGTGGCGGCACACGCCGACGGCGCGAGGGTGGGCGCGTGGGTGATCGGGTCAGGGACGGATGCGACGCAGAGGACCGCTGATGACGCGCGCGAACTGCGCGGCATCCTCGACGGTCACCTGCCTGTGGTGGTGGATGCCGGTGCACTGGATCTCGCGCCGGGGTCGGCCGCACCACTGCTGCTGACCCCGCACGGCGGCGAGTTCGAGCGGTTGCGCGACCGGCTGGGTCTTCACCCCGAGGATGACAGGGCGAGGGCGGCTGCCGGCATGGCTGCCGCGCTCGGGGCGACCGTGCTGCTCAAAGGATCCGAGACGATCGTCGCCTCTGCCGAGGGGGCCGTGATCCGGATCCCGTCTGGCACGGGGTGGTTGGCGACCGCGGGCACAGGTGACGTGCTCGCCGGGGTGCTCGGTGCCCTTCTCGCCGCGAATCCGGGAGAACCCGTCGCCGAGGTCGCGGCAGCGGGCGCATGGTTGCACGGACACGCCGCCCGCATCGCGTCGGAGACGCTCGGCGACGACGCCGGCCCCGGACATCCGATCGTCGCACTCGATGTCGCGGAGGCGCTCCCGCGCGCGATCGCGGACCTGCTCGCGTGAGCCGGCGAACGACGACGCATGTCGTCACCCTGTGGTGTGCGTTCATCGTCGTGCACGCGGCCGTCGCCGTCGCCGGGTGGATCTTCCCGAGCCAGCCGATGGGCGACGTGGTGCTCGTGTACGAGCCGTGGTCGTCGTCGGCACTGAGCGGCGGACCTGTGGTGGGGATCACGCAGACGTGGGTCTATCCGCAGCTCGCCCTCGTGCCCATGCTGCTCGCGAAGCTGATGTCGCTGCCGCTCGTCGCCTCGATGGGCGCCTCGGGAGCGTATCTGATCGCCTGGGCAGTGCTCGTCATCGTGGTCGATGCGCTCGCCTTCGCGGTGCTGCTCGGGCGAGCGCCGTCGCCGCCGCGTCGTGCCGGGGCGTGGTTCTGGATCGCCGCGATCCTTCTGCTCGGGCCGATCGCGCTGTACCGCATCGATGCGATCGCGGTGCCGCTCGCGGTGATCGGGGGGCTCTGGCTGACTCGCCGCCCCGGGATCGCCGCTGCGCTGCTCACGATCGGCGCGTGGATCAAGATCTGGCCGGCCGCCCTCGTCATCGCGGCGATCGTCGCCTCGCGGCATCGCATGCGCGTTCTCCTCACCGCGGCCGCGGTCACCGCGGGGACGATCGGGGCGCTCCTGCTGCTCGGGGCCGACACCGAGATCTTCGGATTCCTCGCAGCGCAGAACGGGCGAGGGCTGCAGATCGAGGCGGTCGCGGCGACTCCTTTCCTCTGGCTCGTCGTCGGCGGCGCAGCGACGATCGACTACAGCTTCGAGATCCTCACCTTCCAGATCGGCGCGCCGGGAGCGGATGCCGTCGCCGCCGCGCTGACACCGCTCATGGTCGTCGTCGTCGTGGTCGTGACCGGGATGGGGGCGATCAAGGCCATGCGGGGAGCATCCTTCTCGCGTCTCTTCCCGCCCCTCGCGCTGTCTCTGGTTCTCTCGTTGATCGTGATGAACAAGGTCGGGTCTCCGCAGTTCCAGACCTGGCTGATCGCGCCGCTGGTCGTCTGGTTCGTGCTGGATAGGACGAGGGCCTCGGCGCCCGCGACGATCGTGTTGGCACTCAGCGCGCTGACCTGCCTCGTGTACCCGCTGACATACGACGCGCTGCTTCACGGAGAGACCCTTCCCATCGTGATTCTGAGCATCCGCAATATCCTGCTCGTGGTGGGACTCGTCCTCGGCATCCGGGCCCTCGTCCGTGTGCCGACGCCCCGCCCCACCGTCTCCACCGCACTGAACACCAGGGAGTGACCCATGCTGATCGCCTTCTCCGTCGCGCCGAGCGGGACCCCTGCCGAGGGGCCCGAACGGTCGGACGCCTCCGTGCACGACGCGGTCGCGGCTGCCGTGCGTGTGGTGCGCGACTCCGGTCTGCCGCACCGGACCACGAGCATGTTCACCGAGATCGAGGGGCCGGACTGGGATTCCGTGATGGACGTCGTCAAACGTGCGACCGAGGCGGTGATGCCGTTCGGATCCCGCGTCTCGCTCGTGCTGAAGGCCGATATCCGCCCCGGCTACTCGGGAGAACTGGACGCCAAGATCGCTCGGCTGGAGACGGCGATCGACGAGGCCGACTGACGGTCGGCGCTGCTGCGCGTCAGTCGTGGAGCCGCGCCCCCTTCGTCATCCGATCGATCGCATTGCGCGGTCCGCGTACGGCTACGCCGACGAGGTCGAGCTCGACGGCTGCGACGGCTGCGACGGCGGCTCTGTTGGCGTCGTCGTGCCCGGTCGAGAACAGCTCACGAGTGTAGACGGCGATCGACACGTCGTCTCGAGCCGTGGCTTTGGCGCGCACGGCGCGCAGACGCAGGGCATCTGCCGTCATCACGAGCACAGGCTGTCGCAGCATCGGCAGATAGACCGTGCCGTCGCCGTCACGGTACGGCTCGCCGGTGATGCCGGGCGAGCTCACAGCGATCCCCGACATCAGGAACGCGGTCACATTGAGTTCCTGCCACGCTGCGAGGCCCTCGCTCAGCAGGACCACGACCTTCGTGTCGAATCGCGTGGAGCCTTCGGAAGGGGTGGCGGGGACTGTCGCGGTGCTCATGGATCCACGATCGTCCGTCCGCCACAGGATCGTCTTGTACGTTTCTTGCATGCCGGAACTTCTTCGTGCGTGGCACCCCGCCGTGCCGTCGGTGCGCGAGGTCTATCACGCGGCGTTCGATCACGCATATCCGCCACATGCGCACGACGGCTGGACGGTGATGCTCGTGGACGAGGGAGCGGTCACCTACGACCTGGGTCGCACGTCGCATGTCGCGGCCCCCGGAGCCCTGACGATCCTGCCACCGGGAATCTCTCACAACGGGCGCTCCGCCATCGACGGGCGGATCTACCGGAAGCGCGTCGTGTATCTCGACAGCTCGTGGCTGCCGGAGCGCGCGGCCGCGCGCTCCGTGTCGCGGCCGACGGTGGAGCGGGGAGCGGCCCTGACAGCCGCCGGAAGGATCCACGGAGCGCTCGCAGATCCCGGCGACCTCCTGGCCGCCGAGCATTGGACCCTCGCGCTGCAGCAATTGCTTCTCGCGCATCTCGGCTCGGACGCTCGCCGTTCCGACGACACACCGCTCGCCCGCCGGGTGCATTCGCTGCTCGACGAGCGCTTCACCGAGTCGTTCACGATCGCCGAGGTCGCATCCGGCTTCGGGGTGCACCCCAGCCACCTCACGAGGACGTTCTCGCACACATACGGTCTGGCACCGCATCAGTACGTCCTGAGTCGGCGGATCGATCTCGCGCGACGACTGCTCCTCGAGGGCGCGTCGCCGGTCACGGCCGCCGCCGAAGCGGGGTTCTTCGACCAGGCACACCTGACGCGTCACTTCCGACGGGTGCTCGGCACGACACCGGGGATGTTCGTCGACCGGTAGAATCGATGGGTGAATCCCTCGACTGAATCGAGGGGTGCGGCGAAGTGGGCGCTCCTCTCCCTCGCCATCGGCAGTTTCGGCATCGGCATGACCGAGTTCGTTGTCATGGGTCTGCTGCCCGACATCGCGGCCGAACTCCTCCCCACGCAGTGGGCGGCCAGCCCCGAAGACGCCCTGAGTCAGGCCGGCTGGCTGATCTCGCTGTACGCGTTGGGCGTGGTCGTGGGTGCGCCGACGATCGCAGGATTCGTCGCGCGCTTTCCTCGGCATCGAGTGATGATCGGCCTCGCGGTGGCGTTGACGCTGTTCAACGCGCTGACGGTCGTGCTGCCGACGTTCGAACTGGTCGGAGCGTCGCGATTCCTCGCCGGGCTGCCGCACGGCGCCTACTTCGGCATCGGCGCCCTGGTCGCGGCAGACGTGATGGGGCCGGGGAAACGCGCGAAGGGTGTCGCGTTCATCCTCACCGGTCTGACGATCGCGAACGTGGTGGGGGTGCCGTTGGGGACCTTCCTCGGTCAACAGTTCGGATGGCGTACGGCGTTCGCGGTGGTCGCGCTCGTCTTCGCACTCGCGACGGTGTGCATCGGGTTCTTCGTGCCGGAGCATCCCGGATCACCCGGCCGAACGATGCGGGAGGAGCTGGGAGTGTTCCGGATTCCTCAGGTCTGGTTCGCGCTCGGCATCGGATCGATCGGATTCGGGGGCTTCTTCGCCGTCTACAGCTATATCGCGCCACTCGTCACCGACGTCGCAGGGTCTCCGGAGTGGGCGGTGCCCATCGTGCTCGTGCTCATGGGGCTGGGAATGACAGCGGGCAACATCGTCGGCGGACACCTCGCCGACATCGATCTGCGACGCACGCTGTTGATCGGGCTCGCGACGCTGGCGCTCGTGCTCGGTCTGCTCGGCGCGCTCTCGTTCTGGATCGTCACGCTCAGCGTCCTCGTGTTCGTGGTCGGCTTCGTGTCGTCGGTCCTCAGCCCGACGATCCAGACGCGACTGATGGACGTCGCAGGCGACAATCAGTCCATCGCCGCGGCGCTCAACCACTCGGCGCTGAACATCGGGAACAGCCTGGGCGCATTCCTCGGCGGTGTCGTGATCGCGGCCGGATGGGGATTCACGGCCCCGTCATGGACCGGTGCGCTGCTCGCCGTCGCAGGTCTGATCATCGCGATGGTCTCGTACCGGGTCGACGCCCGGCGTGCAGTCCCGGAGTCGGTCCCGACCGTCGCGCCGTAGAGTGACGGGATGAGCGACACCGACGAGCTCCCGGTCGCCGGCACCGTCGTGCTGCTGCGCGAGAGGGACGTCGGCTTCGAGGTGCTCCTCATCCGGCGCCCGGACCGCGGCTCGTTCGCCGGGGCATGGGTCTTCCCCGGCGGCAAGGTCGAGGTCCAGGACAGATCGCCGGGCGAGGGGGAGCAGGAGGATGCCCGCCGTGCAGGCATCCGCGAGACCTTCGAAGAGGTCGGCCTCTCGGTCGACGGTCCTCTGCGGGCGCTGTCGCGTTGGCAGCCGCCGCCGGAAGCGCCCGTGCGGATCCGTACGTGGTTCTTCCTCGCCAGGGCGGCAGACGCTGCGCTCACGCCCTCGGCCGGCGAGGTCGTGGATGCCGAGTGGATCACTCCTGAGGCGGCACTGCGACGACACGGGTCGGGGGAGTGGATCCTCTTCCCCCGACGTGGGTGACGCTGCACCGGCTGAGCCGGTTCGCGAGCGCCGGCGCCGCTCTCGAGGCGGCAGGCACGGCGGAGATCTACTCGACCCGGGTCGAGCACAGCGAGACCGGCACCGTCTTCGCCTGGGAGTCGCTTCGACTCGACACCGGGGCATTGCCCTGGCGTGTCAGCGAAGAGCCGGCCGGCTGCTAGGTGGCGAGCAGTCGACGCAGATGTCCCCCGACCGCTTCGGTCTCGATGAGGAAACCGTCATGGCCGAAGTCGCTGGTGAGCACGACGGCCTCGTTGCCGTCGAGGGTGTCGGGAACGCCGCGGGCGATGCGGTGTTGCCCGTCGACGGGGAACAGGCGGTCGCTGTCGATGCCGAGTACCAGCGTGGTCGCCGTGACCGTTCGCAGGGCCTCTTCGACACCGCCGCGATCGCGTCCCACGTCGTGCGAGTTCATCGCCTCGACGAGTGTGACGTAGCTGTTCGCGTCGAAGCGCCGGGTGAACTTGTTGCCGTGGAAATCGAGGTAGGACTCGACAGCGAATCGTCCCCCGTGCCCGAGCGGTGAGACATCGGACTGCCAGGAGCGCTGGAATCGCTGGTTGAGTTCGATCGGGCTGCGGTAGTTGAGCAGCGCCATCCGCCTCGCGAGCGCGAGTCCTCGGTGCGGACCGTCGCCGTCTGCGAGGTCGTAGTAGTCGCCGCTCTGGAAACGGGGGTCCATGCGGATCGTCTCGAGCTGCACGGTGTTGAGCGCGATCTGATCGGCAGTGGTGATCGGGGGAGACGAGAGCACCGCGAGCCGTTCCACCCGCTCGGGGTGCATGATCGACCACTCGAGTGCGTGCATGCCTCCCATCGATCCGCCGATCACCGCTGCCCACGAGCCGATGCCGAGTGCGTCGGCGAGACGCACCTGCGCGGCGACCTGATCGCGGATCGTCAGGTAGGGGAAACGCGAGCCCCATTCATACCCGGACGGCGCGATGCTCGCAGGCCCCGTCGAGCCCTGGCATCCGCCCAGCATGTTCGGAGCGATCACGAACCAGCGGTCGGTGTCGAGCGGTGCTCCGGGGCCCGTGACGTCTTCCCACCATCCCGCCGTCGGGTGGCCTGCGCCGGCTTCGCCGCGCACGTGACTGTCTCCGGTGAGGGCGTGCAGCACGAGGATCGCGTTGTCACGTGCCTCGTTCAGCTCGCCCCAGGTCTCGAAGGCGAGCCGGATGCCCGGGAGCTCAGATCCGCGCTCGGTGCGGAAAGCACCGAACGACGCGAATCGGCGGTGACCGGCGGGATCTCCGTCGCGCCACGCGCCTGTCGCGGGTGGGCGTGCGCGGAGCAGACGCACGTCGGCCTCCGTCACGGGCGCCGAAGGCACCGTGTCCTCGGAAGTCGTCTGCCAGTCCATGCTTCCATTCTCGCCTGGTCGGTCGTGGCTCGGACGAAGGTTACGCCGCCGTGCGGCATGCGGAACGCAGAGATGCCCCGGACCGGGGTCCGGGGCACCTCTGTGTCGCACGTCGTGCCGGATCAGGCGCGAGCAGCCTCCGTCACTCGGCGAGCCGCAGCAAGCGCCTCGTCGAGATCGGCCTTGAGGTCGTCGACGTTCTCGATGCCGACCGACAGTCGCACGAGGCCCGGAGTGACGCCGGCAGTGAGCTGCTGCTCGGGCGTGAGCTGGGCATGGGTGGTCGACGCGGGGTGGATCACGAGAGAGCGCACGTCACCGATGTTGGCGAGGTGGCTGAAGAGCGAGAGGCTGTTGACGAACTCGCGACCGGCCTCCACTCCGCCCTTGAGTTCGAACGACAGCACTGCGCCGACGCCCTTGGGGGCGTATTCGTTCGCCTTGGCGTACCAGGGGGAGGAGGGCAGGCCCGAGTAGTTGACGGATGCGACGTCGTCGCGACCGTCGAGCCACTCGGCGATCTCCTGGGCGTTCTGCACGTGACGCTCGATGCGCAGCGACAGGGTCTCGATGCCCTGGATGAGGTTCCAGGCGCTCTGGGGTGCGATCGCCGAACCGAGGTCGCGGAGCAGCTGCACCCGGGCCTTGATGATGTAGGCGAGCGGGTCTCCCACCGCCGTGGTGTAGCTGGCGCCGTGGTAGGAGGGGTCGGGCTCGGTGAGGCCCGGGAAGCGCTCGACGTTCTTCGACCATTCGAAGGTGCCGCCGTCGATGATCACGCCGCCGATGGTGGTGCCGTGTCCGCCGAGGAACTTGGTGACGGAGTGCACGACGATGTCGGCGCCGTGCTCGAACGGGCGGATCAGGTACGGGGTGGCGATCGTGTTGTCGACGATCAGCGGCACACCGCCCTCGTGTGCCACGTCTGCGACGGTGCGGATGTCGAGGATGTTGATCTGCGGGTTGCCGATGGTCTCGGCGAAGAAGAGCTTGGTGTTCGGGCGCAGGGCGCGACGCCACTCTTCGGGGTCGTCCTGGTTCTCGACGAACGTGACCTCGATGCCGAGCTTGGCGAGGGTGTACTTGAACAGGTTGTACGTGCCGCCGTAGATCGAGCTCGATGACACGATGTGGTCGCCGGCCTGGGCGATGTTCAGCACCGCGAACGTCGAGGCCGCCTGGCCGCTGGAGAGGACGAGGGCGCCGGTGCCCCCCTCGAGCGCCGCGAGGCGCTGCTCCAGGACATCCTGGGTCGGGTTCTGGATACGGGTGTAGATGTTGCCGAACTCGGCCAGGGCGAACAGGTTCGCCGCGTGGTCGGCGCTGTCGAACACGTACGACGTGGTCTGGTAGATCGGCGTGGCGCGGGCCTTGGTCACGGGGTCGGGAGCAGCGCCGGAGTGGATCTGCTTGGTCTCGAAACGCCAGGTCTCGGGTGCGGACATGTGTTCCCCCTGGAACTGTTGGAAGGTCGATACGACTGATGCCGTTGCAGCGAGAGTACGGAATATCGGGGGTTGTCAACAGCCGAGGGGAAATGTGACGTAATGAACCCGGGATGCGCAGGGCAAGCAGGCCCGCGTGCTCAGCCCTGCGCCAGCAGAACAGCCGCCCAGGCGCGAGCGGCTGAGAAAGGTTCAGCGAATGTGGCCATTCCCACAGTGACGATCGCGCCCTCGTAGAGCAGCATCATCGCCTGCGCCATCCTGCGGGGATCGCGCACACCTGCCTCGGCGCAGAGTTCGTGGAACAGGTCGAGCAGCCAGAGCTTCTGGCGGGAGACCTCCGGGAACACCGGGTGATCGTCGTTCCCCTCGCCGATCTCTGCGCGGGCGTTGATCGCGCTGCACCCTTTCGGGCTGTTCTCATCCGACCAGGAGATCGCGGCGTCGAAGATCGCCAGCACCCGGTCGTGGCCGGGGTCCGGAACCTGGGTCAGCACGGCGGCGACGTGGTCGCGCCAGCGGGCATCGCGGTGCTGCAGGTAGGAGACCACGAGGGCTTCTTTCGAACCGAAGCGATCGTAGAGCGTCTTCTTCGTGACGCCCGCGGACTCGGCGATCGTATCGACGCCGACGGCATGGATGCCGTGCTCGTAGAAGAGCCGCGACGCGGCGTCGAGCACGCGTCGCGCTCCGGGAGTGAGGGGCGCGAGCTCGGGAAGCGGCGTCTTCATGCCTCGACTATACCAGTCTGTATAGTCGAGGCATGAGTAAACAGATCGGTATACCTCGGGTGGTGTTGACGATCGCCGCCTCCGCGGCGTTCGTCGCGACCTGGAGCTCCGGGTTCATCATCCCCGCCTTCGCAACCGCAGACGTCGCGCCGCTGACGCTGCTCGTCTGGCGATTCGCCCCGTTGGCCGTCGTGCTGCTCACCATCGCCGTGGTCTCGGGGAAGTCGAGGTCGGTGAGCGCTCGTGATCTGCGCGCTCAAGCCACGATCGGGCTCTTCGCCCAGTTCGGGTACTGCGTCGCCGTCTACGGCGCGGTCGCCGCCGGCATCGCAACCGGAACGGTGGCTCTGATCGACGCCGTGCAGCCGCTCGTCGTGGCCGCTCTCGTCGGGCCGCTCCTCGGGCTGCGGGTTCGCGGCTCGCAATGGGTGGGGCTCGCGACCGGAGCGATCGGGGTACTTCTGGTGGTGCGCTCCCAACTGGGCACGTCATCGGCTGATCCTCCCGCGTACCTGCTGCCGGCGGTGGCGATGGGCTGTCTGATCGTCGGGACGCTCCTGCAGCGGAGGTCGCAGGTCGTGAGCAGTGTGGCCGTCACATTGACCGTGCACGTGACGGTCACCGCCGTGCTGCTCATCGGGATCACCGCGTCGACGGGAACGCTGCTGCCGCCCGCATCCGCCACGTTCTGGCTCGCGGTCGTGCTCACGGCCGTGTTCCCGACCCTCGCGGCGTACGGGCTGTACTGGTGGCTGCTGCGGCGGGTCGGCATCACCGTGCTGCAGGCTCTGCTCTTCCTGATCGCGCCGGTCACGTCGCTCGCCGGCGGCATCCTGCTCGGCGAACCCGTCAGCGCGGTCACGGCCGCGGGGTTCGTGCTCTGCGCAATCGGTGTCGCAATCGTCCTCGTGGGCGAGAGAGGGGCACGGCACACGGCGTCGCCGACCTCCGAAGAGTGCGACCCGGCGGTGGGAGAGGCGCGTTGAGCGTCGGAACATCGTACGGTGGACGCATGGCTAACAGGCGTGCAGTGGTGACAGGTGCGAGCTCCGGGATCGGGGAGGCGACGGTTCGTGCGCTCAGGGCTCGGGGCTGGGATGTGGTCGGCGTGGCTCGCCGTGCAGAGAGGCTCGCCGCGCTGTCGGCTGAGACCGGTGCATCGACCGTCGCGTGCGACCTCACTGACTCCGACGCGGTCGCAGCCCTCGTCGAGGAGCTTCGTGCCTCGGGGCCGGTGCATGCGCTCGTGCAGGTCGCAGGCGGAGCGCGAGGCACCGATCGTGTCGAGGACGGTTCGATCGACGACTGGCAGTGGATGTATGACGCGAACGTGCTGTCGAGCCAGCGCCTCGTCGCGGCTCTGCTGCCGCTGCTGCGGATCGCTGCGTCGGCCGACGGCCACGCCGACACGCTCTTCGTGACGTCGACGGCCGCGCAGGTCGCGTATGCGGGCGGCGGCGGGTACAACGCCGCGAAGGCTGCTCAGTCGATGCTCGTGCACGCGCTGCGTCTGGAGCTCAACGGCGAGCCGATCCGCGTCTCCGAGATCGCACCGGGACTCGTGCACACCGAGGAGTTCACTCTCAACAGGCTCCGCGGTGACACGGTCGCCGCGGAGGCGGTGTATTCGGGAGTCGACGCCCCGCTGCTCGCCGAAGACGTCGCCGATGTCATCGCCTACGCACTGGACGCGCCCGCGCACGTCAATCTCGACCTCGTCACGATGCGTCCTGTCGCGCAGTCGGCGAACCATCTGCTCGCCCGTGGTCCGCTGCGTGTGCGCCCGGTCGACTGAGCGATGACCGTCCGAACCCTGGCGGAGCTCGCGGACGACGGCACGATCGATCGGGGCTGGGCCGAGGCGCTCACCCCTGTGCAGGACATCATCTCCGACCTGGGCGAGCGTCTGCGTGCCGAGCAGGCCGAGGGACGCGGCTATCTGCCCGCGGGGGAGAAGGTGCTCCGAGCGTTCCGGCGACCGCTCGCCGATGTGCGCGTGCTCATCACGGGACAGGATCCCTATCCCACTCCGGGCCATCCGATCGGTCTGTCGTTCGCGGTCGACAGTCACGTGCGCCCGCTTCCTCGCAGCCTCGTGAACATCTACCGGGAGCGCGAGAGCGACCTCGGCATCGCCCCCGCCCCTCATGGTGACCTCACTGCATGGAGCGATCAGGGCGTGCTCCTCCTCAACAGAGTGCTGACCGTGCGCCCGGGGGAGGCCGCCTCGCATCGAGGATGGGGGTGGGAGAAGGTCACCGAGGTCGCCATCCGTGCTCTCGCAGCCAGGGAGCAGCCGCTCGTCGCGATTCTCTGGGGGAAGGACGCCGCGAACCTGCAGCCGATGCTCGGGACCACGCCTGTCATCACCTCGGCGCACCCGTCTCCGCTCTCCGCCCGGCGTGGGTTCTTCGGATCGCGGCCGTTCTCGCGGGCGAACGAGCTCTTGCAGGGTCTCGGAGCAGCGCCCGTGGACTGGCGCGTAGCCGGGGAGCTGCCCGTAAGCTGAGCGCATGCAGTTCGAGCCCGGGGATCTTCGCCGTGTGCTGCCGCGCCATCTGCGCCCGCAGCCGGCGCCCGATGTGTTCTCGTACTCGATCCGCACCGCCAGATCGGCCGACCTTCCGCACATCCGCGAGATCTACAATCACTTCGTCAGCAACTCAGTCGTCACGCTCGACGAGCGGCGCAGCAGCATCCCCTACTGGCGCGAGAAGTTCGCACTGCTGAGCAGACTGGGGCTGCCGTTCCTCGTCGCGGTCTCGCCGACGGGCGTCGTCATCGGCTACGCACTCGCGCAGCCGTGGGCGGGGAAGAACGCCTATCGGTTCACCGTCGAGGACTCGATCTATCTCGGTCCGGGCGCAGGAGGCAAGGGACTCGGGGTCGCGCTGCTGCAGGCGCTGATCGAAGCGTGTGAGAAGCTCGGCATCCGGGAGATGGTCGCGGTCATCAGCGACACGAAGGCGGAGGCATCGATCCGTCTGCATGCGAAGCTCGGCTTCGTCGAAGCCGGACGGATGGGGCGTGTCGGCCACAAGTTCGGCCGCGATCTCGGAACCGTGTACATGCGGCGGGCCCTGCGACCGGCGCGTCGACGGAGATTGTTCGGCTCGGTCGCGGGGCGTTGACGCCTACTCGGCCTCCTGCGTTCCGGCCTCCGTGGCGGGGATGACCGGGATCGCCGCGAGCAGTGTCTTCGTATACGCATGCGAGGGATCGAGCAGCACGTCGGTCGTCGCTCCTCGCTCGACGATGCTCCCGTCCTTCATCACCACGACGGTGTCGCACAGGTTCTGCACCACGCCGATGTCGTGCGACACGAGCACGAGGGTCAGATCGGTCGTGCGCCGCAGCTCGATGAGCAGTTCGAGGATCTGGGCGCGCACCGTCACATCGAGGGCGGACAGCGGCTCGTCTCCGACGAGGATGCGCGGACGATGCACGAGGGCCCGTGCCAGCGCGATGCGTTGGCGCTGGCCACCGGAGAACTCGTGCGGGTAGCGTTCGGCCATATCCGGGTCGAGCCCGACGTCGGCGAGCACCTCTCGGACGCGCGCGGCATGATCGCCCTCGATGCTGAGCGCCCACAGAGGCTCGCGGATGATCTGCGCGGCCGTCATCCGCGGGTCGAGTGACGCGTAGGGATCCTGGAAGACGAGGCCGGTCTGGCGACGCAACCAGTGCAGCGACCTCGCTGAGGACGAGGCATCCACGGCTCGGCCGTCGACGACGACGCTCCCGGCCGTCGGACGGTCAAGGCCCAGCAGCAGGCGGATGAGCGTGGACTTTCCCGATCCCGATTCCCCGATGATCCCCACGGACGACCCCTCCACGATGTCGAGATCCGTGGGTTCGAGCGCGGTCTGCACGCGGGTGCGCTCGAAGGCCGCGCGCTTCGGCACGACGAAGTCGCGGCGGAGACCGCGTGCCTCGATCAGGGTCATCTCTCGCCTCCGCGTGGGCGCCACAGCGTGGCGGTGGCGTCGCGCAGGAGACCCTGAGTGACGGGTGATCCCGGTGCGCTCAGCAGGGTGCTCACCGGTGCATGTTCGACGACGCGTCCGTGCTCGAGGACCACGCCGTCGGTGGCCACCTGCGCGAGCACGGCGAGATCATGGGTGATGAAGGCGAGAGACATCCCCTCGTCCTCGACGAGACGCAGCAGCAGTGTGAGGATCTCGGCCTGGATGGTGACGTCGAGGGCCGTGGTGGGCTCGTCCGCGATGAGGAGACGCGGACGGCGGGCGAGGGCCATGGCGATCGCGACACGTTGGCGCTGCCCACCCGAGAGCTGGTGCGGGTAGCGGTCGACGATCGTCGTCGGGTCGGGCAGTCGCACGCGCTCGGCTTCCTGGATCGCGCGCTCGCGCGCCTCACGCCGGCCGATGCCCTCATGGATCCTGATCGATTCGGCGATCTGCCTCCCCACGGTGCGGATGGGGTTCAGCGCCGTGCGGGGCTCTTGGAACACGATCCCGATCTCGTCGCCGCGGAGTCTCGCGAGCGCGCGATCGGGGAGCCCGATGAGCTCCGTGCCGTTCCAGCGGATGCTTCCGGAGGCTTGAGCTCCTTCGGGAAGAAGCCCGAGGACGGCGAGAGCGGTGAGCGACTTTCCTGAACCCGATTCGCCGATCAGCCCCAAGCGGCTGCCGTCGGGGATGTCGAAGGACACGCCGTCGACGACTCGACGCCCGTCGATCTGCACGACGAGATCGCGAACCCGCAGACCCTCTGCCCGCGGCGGTCGGGTGCCTTCCGGGCCCCGGAGTCCGTCGGCTGCGGGTGGGGATGAGTGCGTCATGCGACCACCGCCGGGGTATGGATCTCGGCGGCGCGATGCCGCAGGGTGGGGTCGGTCGCCTCGCGCAGCCCGTCGCCGAGGAGGTTGAGGGCGAGCACGGTGACGGTGATCGCGAGACCCGGCCAGATCACCGAGAGCGGGTGCACACCGATGTAGCGCTGCAGATCGGACAGGAGAAGCCCCCAGCTCGGCTCGACCACGGATGCTCCGAATCCGAGATACGACAGCCCGGCCTCGGCGAGCACCGCCACGGCCATGGACCACGACAGCTGCACGATGAACACCGGCGCGACATTCGGCAGGAGGTGACGCATCAGGCTCTGGCCGCTCGTGAGTCCGGATGCGCGGGCTGCCAGTACGAAGTCGCTCTGCTGCACACGACGCAGCTCCGGGCGGGTGACGCGCGCGATGTTGACGCCGAAGCCGATCCCCACCGCCCAGATCACGACCCACAGAGAGCCACCCCACACCGAAGAGATCATCATGGCGATCAGCAGAACAGGGAAGGCGATGAGGATGTCGACGAGCACCGCGACCGTCTCGCGCAGCCAGCGGGCGGTGAGGGCCCCGAGCGCAGACAGCGCGATGCCCACGAACGTGGCGATGACACCCGCGCCGACGCAGACGAAGACGGTGGTGCGCGCCCCGGCCATGAGCACGCTCAGGATGTCGCGACCGGTGTCGTCCGTGCCGAGCAGATGCGGCCAGCCCGGCGCCGTCCACCGGGCGCGTACATCGGAATACTGAGGGTCGAACGGGGTCCAGAACAGCGAGACGACTGCCGTGATCGCGACGACCGCGACGACGAGGAGCCCGAAACGTCCGGTCGGGGTCTGCCAGAGTCGGTGGAGCCAGCGGGGCATCAGGACTCTCTCTGCCGGGGGTCGATCGTGCGGTGGAGGAGGTCGACGACGAAGCCGACGATCAGCACGAATCCGGTGAGCACGAGCAACTCGCTCTGCACCTTCACGAGGTCGCGCGTTCCCACATCGGCGACGAGCATGCGGCCGATGCCGGGAAGGTTGAACAGCTGCTCGATCACGACGGCCCCGACGATGATCCCCGCGACCTGCAGCCCCAGCACGGTGACGATCGACAGACCGACCGCGGGGATTCCGTGCGAGACCAGCGCCCTGTTCCGCGTCAACCCTTTCGCGGCCGCCGTACGGACGAAGTCCTGGTTCGCCGCCTGAAGAGTCGCGCTGCGCACGAAGCGCATCAGCATCGCCCCCTCGACGATCCCGATCGTGAGCGCGGGCAGCAGCAGCGATTCGATCGCCTGCCACGGGGTGCTCCAGCCCGTGCGGGGAAAACCCTGCGGGGGCAGCCAGCCGAGCCACACGGAGAAGACGACGATCAGCATCATGCCCGCCCACACCACGGGGATGGCCGCGAAGGTCTGCGCACCGACGCTGAGCGCCGTGCCACCGCGTCGGCCTCGCTGCAGTGCGGCGATGACGCCGAAGGGCACGGCGATGAGCACGGCGATGGCGAGCGACATGATGCCGAGGGGCACGGTCACCTGCGCCTTCTCGACGAGTTCCTCACCGACCGAGGCTCCCGAGAGCAGAGATGTGCCGAGATCGCCGCGGAACAGCCCGCCGATCCATTCGACGTACTGCGCGGACAGTGGCCGGTCGAGTCCGAGGGATTCGCGCAGCTCCTGTACTTCGGCAGGGGATGCCTGAGTGCCGGCGATGAGCTGTGCGACGTCGCCGGGGAAGACCCGCAGGGTCAGGAAGATGAGAAGGCTCGACGCGAGGAGCCCTGCGATGAGCAGGGCTCCTCGGACGAGCACATAGCGGATCACGAGCGGTGGATCACCGGCACTACTCTGCCGCGACGGTCACGTCGGCGAGGTTGATGCGCGAGTTGATCGAGTCCTGAGGGAAGCCCGAGACGAGGGGACTCACGGCCGTGAGGGTCGCGCCGTTGTACAGCCAGTCTGCCGCGTGCTCCTCGGAGACGATGCGCGCGGCCTCTGCCAGCAGGTCTGCCGAGGCATCGGGGTCGACCTCCGCGAGCGCTTCCGCATACAGGGCCTGCACCTCGGCGTTGTCGTAACCGAAGTAGTACGCGGGGTCTGCGAAGTTGCCGAAGTCCCGCGGCTCGACGTGGAGCACGAAGCTCAGGTCGTAGTCGTGGTTCGTGTAGACGTCTTCGAGCCAGGTCGGGAACTCCACCGAGTCGACCTTGAGGGTGACGCCGACCTTCTG
Source organism: Microbacterium sp. AC145 (assembly GCF_979258505.1). Taxonomy (NCBI): domain Bacteria; kingdom Bacillati; phylum Actinomycetota; class Actinomycetes; order Micrococcales; family Microbacteriaceae; genus Microbacterium; species Microbacterium sp. AC145. The sequence goes on along the minus strand of NZ_OZ409859.1, from coordinate 1,789,951 downwards.
GAAGTCGGAGATGAGCACCTTGGGAACGGTCGTCCCGTAGAAAGTGGGGATCGTGAGCGTCAGCTCCAGGTCTTCCTGGCCGGCTTCGGCGAGGAGCTCCTTCGCCTTCTCCGGGTCGTAGGAGATCACGTCGGAGAGATCCTCATACCCGGGGTCGAGCTCGGGGATCGGACCGTAGAGCGTCGTGCCCGAGCCGACGGCTTCGACGAGCGCATCGTGGTCGATCGCGAGTCGGAGCGCCTCCCGCACGCGGACGTCGTCCAGCGGTGCCTTGGCGTTGTTGAATGCGAGGGTCGCCTTGTCGGTCGTGCGTCCCGTCGTCAGCGTGAACGAGTCCTCCAGCTGGGGAGCGAGATTCGGGTCGACGGCCGTGAGCACCTGCACACCGCCGTCGAGGGCCGCGTTCACGCCCGCGGAGAAGTCGGGGATGTACTGGAACTCGACCTCGGCGACTCCTGCGGCCTCTCCCCAGTACGCATCGTTGCGTGCGAAGGTGATGGCGCTGCCCTTGTTCCAGCGGCTCAGGGTGAACGGTCCGGTGCCGTTCTCGGCGTTCTTGAGATCGGTCGTGTCGCCCGTCTGGAAGACGAGACCGGCAGGGCCGGTCAGAGAGAACAGGAAGTTCTGGTTCGGCGCGGTGAGAGAGATCTGGACGGTAGCCGCATCGGGAGCCGTGATCTGCGCGACCGAGGCGAACTCCGCGTTGCCCTGCAGCGTGGCATCGGTGCGGACCGCCTCGTACGACGAGACCACGTCGGCCGACGTGAGCGGCGTGCCGCTGTGGAAGGTGATGCCCTCGTTCAGAGTGAACGTGTAGGTGAGTCCGTCGGGTGACACCTCGTAGTCGCTGGCGAGGCGCGGAACGATCTCGTTCGCCTCGTCACGGCTGACCAGCCCCTCGTAGATGTTGTCGATCAGGATCTGTTCGAGCGCGGCACCGCTCGTGCGTCGGATGTCGAGGTTGGTCGGCTCGAGCACGAGCCCCACCTGGAGCGTGGCGTCAGGGTCGGGATCTCCGACCGGGGCAGTGGCCTCGGGCTCGGCCGTGCTGGTGCAGGCGCTGAGGATGACAGCGCTCGCCGCGATCGCGGAGATCAGCGCGAGACGTCGCGTGCGTCGGAACATGGAGTGTTTCCTCTCGGTGCGGCAGATGCTGTGTGCCGTTGGATCGAGCCTAGGTAAGGACGGGGTGGGGGAGCGCTGTTCCGGAAGAAATCGTCACAATGCGGATGCTTCGGATGCTGCGGTGGTGATCAGCGCGGCGAGCTGCACCGGGGCGGTCTCCTGCACGTTATGGGTGGCGTCGATGCTGACTACGTGGGCGTCGGGCAGCCGGCGCGCGAACTCCTGGGCGTCCTCGGCGCTCACGAACCCGCGCTCCGCCCGCACCAGGGTCAGCGGGCCCGAAGTCCGCGCCAGATCCTCCCATCCGGTCGAATTCAGCGCTGAGGGTGCTGCGACGTCGCCTGCATCGTGCGCGGCGAGCGTCTGCGCGGCAAGGTGCGCGAAGTGGTGCTTCCACTCGATCCGCCCGTCCGCGCGTACACGCGTGTTCAGGAAGACCCCACGCTCGGTCTCGGGCCGCGTGCCGCCGAATCCCAGCGACATCGCGCGGTCGACGAGTTCGTCGCGCGTCTCGAAGTCGGTCGGACCGGCATAGAACTCGCGCAGCGCCGCGGGTCCTGCGGAGGTGTCGATTCCTGGGGTGATGTCGACGACGATGAGCGCTGCGACGAGGTCGGGGCGATCGGCCGCGAGCGCAGCGCCGGTGAGGCCGCCGAGCGACTGACCTACGACAAGCTGAGATGAATCGGTCCATTCGTCCAACGCATCCGCGATGTCGACCGCGAGGTTGCGCGGCGCGTAGTCCGCGTCGTCACGCCACGACGAGTCGCCGTGACCGGCGAGGTCGATCGCGAGTACGGGCATGCCCAGGGCGAGGATCGTGGTGTCCCAGGTGTGGGCGTTGAGGCCTGCACCGTGCAGGAGGGTGATGCGCGGTGCTCCAGCGCCGTAGTGAATCGCGCTGAGGAGACGTCCGTCGGGAAGCCGGTGAGTCACACGCTCAGCATTCGGAGGGTTCACTCCGAGTCGCTCGGCCTGCGCGGGAAGATAGCTGAACTCGGAGATGTCGATCGCCACCTGCATATTCTGCTCTGGTGGAGGGGGCGTCAGGAAATGCCAGAGCAAAACGCTCAGTAATGTATCAACCGGATTGGCAGTATGTGCCGAGTGATCGACTCCACGCTTGTCGATCTGATCCGACTACCGCTTCGGGTCAGTCAGCGTCCTACTCGCACAACGGAATATCATTGACGCATGAGCGAGACGCGAGTGCACCTCTCCAAGACCGAGCCGGCCGCCTACCAGGCGCTCGACGCCTTCGCGCGGACGGTGGGTTCGATCTGCGCCGAGAACGGCATCGACGACAGGCTCAAAGAGATCGTGATGATCCACTGCTCGCAGCTCAACGGGTGCAGCTTCTGCACCCGCCTTCATGTCGATCGCGCGCTCGCGGCGGGGCTCGACACCGACACGCTCATGCAGATCGCCACATGGCGTGAGAGCGGTGTCTTCAGCGAACGCGAGCAGGCCGCTCTCGAGCTCGCGGAGGCATTCACCTTCATCTCGGAGGAGGGCATCTCCGATGACGTCTACGACCGCGTCGGCAGCGTCTTCACAGAGAAGGAGTATGCGGCTCTGAGCTGGGCCTGCGTGTCGATCAACGCCTTCAACCGCATCGTGGTCGCCGGCCGCTATCCCGTGCCGCCGCGCGAGCGACAGGTGCAGGCGTGACCGTCATCGATGTCGAAGGAGTCAACAACGTCCGTGACGTCGGCGGTATGTCGGCGCGCGGCGGCCGCATCCGATCCGGAGTCCTGCTCCGGTCCGGCCAGCTCTCGGGCGTGACCACCGCGGGAGCAGAGGCGATCCGTCGGCAGGTCGCGCACATCGTCGATCTGCGCGACGGAGAGGAGGTCGCCGCTGAGCCGACCGAGATCCCCGGGCCGGATACGACTCACCTGCCGTTGTTCCTCGGATCCGTGCGCTCGTTCTTCGAGAGCGACACCAGCCTCGATGATCTCTATCTGCATCTTCTCGAGGAGAGCGGTGATCGACTCGTCGAAGCGATCCGCATCATCGCGCAGGGAGATCCGACTCTCGTGCACTGCACGGTGGGGAAGGACCGCACAGGAGTGACCGTCGCCCTCGCGCTCGCTGCCGTCGACGCGGACCGGGACTCGATCATCGCGGACTACGCACTCACCGAATCGCAGCTGCCGCCCGAGAGGTCGAGGAACATCATCGCCTATCTCCGGTCGCGGCACCCGGAGGCCGTGCACGCCGTCGCGCTCGCGACGCAGTCACCCGCTCCGGTGATGCGGGCCATGCTCGAGGGGGTCGACGCGCGCTGGGGGTCGGCGGCCGGGTATCTGCGTGACAACGGCATGACGGATGCCGAGCTCGCAGCTCTGCGCGAGGCTCTCGTCGAGCCCACGGAGAGTTCACGGCGCGACGAAGGTTAGGCAACCCTTTGCCTGGTGTACGATGAAAGCATCATGAGCACCTTCCTCGACACCCGCGGCACGCGCGCAGAGCGCCGTGCGGCGCGTCGCCGTGCACATCACCTGGTGACGGCCGACGAGAACTCGCTGCTCGAGCTCGAGACGTTCCTGGCGACCTTGCCGCTGTGCGCCTCAGGTCGGGTCTTCATCGAGGTCGCCGAGACGGTCGACATCCGCGCCATCGATGCGCCGGCTCGAATGACGGTGACGTGGCTCGCTCGGGCAGAGCGGTCGGGGGCCGTCGGCACGGGACGTGCCTGCTCGCAGGGTCAGGCTCTGGCGCGGGCTACCTGTGCCTGGGCCGACGAGATGCTGTGCGACGGAGAGCTGGAGACCAACGTGACGCTTCTCGGTGGCTACCTCGGTACCGCCGACATCGTCGACCACCTCACCGGAACGCTCGGGATCGACCCCGCGACCATCTACGCTCCGGAGCGGTTCGGGCTTCTGTCAGCCGACCGCTGACCGCTGCTGCGGCGCACGTAGTTGCCGTCTTCCAGACCTGCTTCGATCTCGAAGCGGTTGCGCAGCGGATCGCGGCCCGCGACGAAGTAGAGCACGGGCAGCAGGATGCCGTAGCGCAACCACTGAGCCTTGTGCACGGCTTCGTGGCGCAGCACCGCCTCGCTCGGTCGGGAGTCGCCGGTGAGGAAGCATCCGCCCACGCACACACCACCGCGGTTGAACGTCCACTGAGGCATTCCGCGGAAGATCCACAACCCTGCGCGACGCTCGACGGGCCCTGTGCTCCACAGCGATCCCCAGACCCAACCTACGGCTGTGCCCCACAGATATCCGAGGCGGCTGACGGGGGAGCGGAGCAGGAAGGCGGGGATGCGGCGGTCGAAGCGCCGCCCCTCCGCGAGGAGGCGCTCGGCGGTCGGACGCCAGTCCTCGCTCATGCCACTGCCCCGACCAGCCGCAGCAGCGCGCCGAGATCATCGACGGCATCCGCCGGCGACCGTGGCGCGAAGCCCGCGATCGTCGCCCCGGCGAGAGGCATTCGTTCGCGCAGCGATCGGATCGCCGCGCTCACGACGGCCGGGGAGAGCCCGAACGGCACCGCGGACGACACGCCGCTGAGTTCTGCGGGATCGAGCACATCGACGTCGATGTGCACCCAGACTCTGCGGGCGCCGGTGGCGACGACCGCCTCGGCGAGCGCATCGATGCGCTCGAGCCCTTCGACAGACAACTGAGCGATGCCGTCGAGCGCCGCGACCTCGGCATCGTCGAGGTTGCGCATGCCGACGGCGATGACCCGCTCTCGCGGCACACCCGGTGACAGCGCGAGCTGCGGCTCGCCTTCGCCGAGGACCGCCCGCAAGGCCATTCCCGCGAACGCGCCGGATGGTGAGGTCTCCGGTGTGTGCAGATCGCCGTGTGCGTCGAACCAGACGACGGCGATGTCTTCCGTCCCGCCCGGCAGAGCAGCGAGCGCAGCGACGGTCACGCTGCAGTCGCCGCCGATCACGACCGTGTCGGAGGTCTGTGCGGCTGCGACCTGCTCACGGGTGCGCAGGAGCGAGCTCAGCCGACGCACACCGGTGCCGAGCGACTCACCCGCCTCGACGGGCACCTCGAGCACGGTGGTGGATGCGCGAGGCAGATCGCCCGCGATCGCGGACGCGCCGTCGACGAGGAGCATCGCTCGAGTGGCGGGGGATCCCTGCCACTGCGGGACGACGAGGAATCGCACCATGGGTGCCTCCAGCTGGGAAAGAGCGGATGCCCCGGAGCGCTCTGCGTCCGGGGCATCCGTCTGGTGGGTCAGGAACCTTCGATCGCTCCACGGGGAGCGGATCCGCCGGCCTTCAGCTCGGCGAGCCGTGCCTCGACCTCAGTGAGCTCACCGAGGTCCTCCAGGCTCTCGAACTGCGCGTCGAGGCTCGACGCAGCGAGCTCGATCTTGCCCTGTGCGAGCGCTTCCTGGCGACGGACCTTGTCTTCGAAACGGCCGAGCTCGCTGGTCGGGTCGAGCACGTTGATCGACGAGACGGCGTCCTGGACCTTGGTCTGAGCCTCGGCGACCTTCGCGCGGGCGAGCAGCTCGCTGCGCTTGTTCTTGAGCTCGCCCAGCTTGTCCTTCATGCCGTTGAGGCCGGACTTGAGCTTGTCGACGATCTCGGTCTGCGCGGCGATCTGCGGTTCGGCACCGGTCGCCTCGCGCTCGGCGCTGATCTGGCGCTGGAGGGCGATCTTTGCGAGGCTGTCGAACTTGTCGGCGTCGGTGGCGTTGCCGCTCGTGCGCATCTCATCTGCCTTGCGGCTCGCGGCGAGGGCCTTGTTGCCCCACTCGGTGGCCGACTGGACGTCTTCTTCGTGGTCACGCTCGAGCAGACGGAGGTTGCCGATCGTCTCGGCGATCGCCGACTCGGCGTCGGCGATGCTGTTGGTGTAGTCGCGAACGAGCTGATCGATCATCTTCTGCGGGTCTTCCGCGGAGTCGAGCAGCGAGTTGATGTTCGCCCGGACGAGGGTCGAGATACGTCCGAAGATGGACTGCTTGGTCATGCTGTGTTCCTTTCAGAGGGTCGTGATCGATGTCTGTGGTGGATAGCGTCGTTCAGAAGCGTCGCCCTCCTGAGCGGCCACTGCGGCCACTGGAACGACTGCCGCCGGAACGGCCGCCTCCACCGAAGCCGGAGCTGCGGAAGCCTCCGCCGCCGCTGGAACGCCAGCTGCTGCGCCGGGAGGAGCCGCCTCCGCCGCCGCCGCCGGACAGCAGGCCGCCGATGATGCCACCCAGGATGTCGCCGCCGAGGCCGGAGCCTCCTGTGGATCCGCCGTAGACGCTTCCGCCGCCACCGCCCCACCCTGCGTTCTCGTATCGGCTCGGGTTCATCGCGGCGACGTCGGCCTGGGCGGAGTCTGCCGCCTGCCGAGCGAGATCGAGTGCACGGCCGGCCTCGGTCAGCGCGGCCTCGGTGTTCGACGAGCGGAGGCTGAGCGCCTGGGTCAGAGTGCTCTCGGCCTGCGACAGCCGGGTGCGCGCGGTCGATCCGACGGTGCCGCGGCGCGTCTCGATGTACTCGCGCGCTGCGCGGATCTCGGAGTCCGCCTGAGCGAGAGTCTGCTCGAGCATCTGCTGCGCGCGTCGAGCGCGTTCGACGGCCTGCGTTCCCTGCGCGATCGCGGCGTCGATCTGGGTGTTCGCGGCGGTGAGAGCCTCCAGCGCGCGCTGGGGGCTCCGATTCGTTCCGGAGAGAGCCGTCTGCGCCTGCTGCAGCTGTCGCAGAGTCGCGGCCGCGACCGCGGAGATCGTTCCCCCGGAGTCCGGCAGCTGCTGCGCGGCCGCGATATCGGCCTGCAGCTCGGTGATCAGCGCCTGCGCCTGCGTCTCGATCCCGGAGAGCTCCGCCCCCAGGGCCGTGATCGCCTGAACCAGCTGGGCTGCCTGAGCTGCTGACTGCTCGGCGGTGCGGATCGCGAAAGCGGCTTCGCCGGATCTGCCGGCGGCGATCGCCTGCCCAGCGGCGTCGATCGAACGGTCTGCGAGCAGCGCGCGTTCTTGCGCCTGTGCCGGATTGTCGACGACGGTCGACAGGGCGGCAGGCTCGTATATCTCGGCGAGTGCCGAGAGGGCAGAGGCCGCACCGGCGAGAAGAGGCGCGACTGCGGCCCGCTCGGCCTTGACCCGCTCGAGCTCCTGCGGGGCATTCTGCTCGATCTTGCGAAGGGCGTCGAACGCCTCGGTGTTCTCGTCGAGGATGTCGTCGATCTCGTCGCAGATCCGGATGATGCGGATATGCCAGGCACGACGGTCGTGGACGGTGTCCTCGACCTCATCGTCGAGCTTCTGCTTGAGATCGAAGGCCTCCGACATCTTGGCCTTGGCGGACTCGACGGCACCGGTGAACGCAGAGGTGGCGGCTTCGCCGAACTGCGCGACCGCGAAGCCGAGCTCTTCCCGACTCGAGGTGATCGCATCGTCGGCCTGCACGAGAGCGGCACCCGCCTGCGTCTGCACCTGCTCGTCGGTGAGAGTGGAGAACGGATCATTCGGATCCGGCTTCTCCGGCATCGCCCCGCGCCTGCGGATCTCGGTATTCCGACGGGAGCGGCGAACGAGCGCGATCACGAGCCATACGACCAGGCCGACCGCGATGACCGCGACCACGATCACCGTGGTTCGCAGAGCGCCCGCGCCGCCGTCACCCTCGATCTCATCGGCCGCGAGGACGATCATGCCCTCCCAGTCCTCCTGCGCGGCGAGGCCCTGGATCTTGTCTTCCACATCATCGAGCTTGCTGTCGCTGAGGGGGCCGTCGGACGCGGCCGAGATGTAGTAACTGCGTCCGTCGACCGCGATGGCGAGCAGATACTGCTCCGAGCCGAGGTTGTTGTTCTCGGCGACCGTGTCTGCCCAGGCCACGTTGTCGGACGGCGACGTGAAGTCATCGACGAGCACGACGAAGAGATCTGCCGAGGAGTTGTCGCTGAGAGTCTGGAGTCGAGCCTCGACGGCATCCTCTTCGCTCGCGCTGAGGGCATCGGCATCGTCGGTCACATACCCGGAGTCGAGCGTGACCGGGTCGGTCGCGGAAGCGGCGGATGCGGAAAGGACTCCCGTCGCCGTAGCGACGGTCAGTGCGGCAAGCGCCAGCCACCGTGTCTTCATCGTGTTCCCTCCGACCGGCAGCCGAGCCCCATGTCACGAGTCTATGCACACACTCCGACACGCGACAGCATCCGCACGGGGATAGCCGTTCGCCCTCAGCGGAGACACATACGCTGGAGAGCATGGAAGACAGGTACGGATCCGATGTGCTCGCCTCGGGATGGAGGGAACGAGCGGCGAAGCCGGTGCCACAGGTCGCCGCCGAGCTCGACCTGGTCGTCGAGGTCGCGCAGGACGGGTACTGCGGGGCAGTGACGCGCGTGCAGGGCGGCAATGTCGAGCTCGAGGATCGTCTCGGGCGCAAACGACTCTTCCCCCTCGGCGGAGGATTCCTGATCGACGGGTCTCCGGTGCGCCTGACTCCGCCCGCAGCCAAGGATCAGGGCACGCGGCGCACGGCATCCGGATCCTTGGTGGTCGCCGACCAGCGCGCTCGCATCGCGCTGCCGAGTCGGATTCTCGTCGAAGGCAAGCACGACGCCGAGCTCGTCGAGAAGGTCTGGGGAGCGGACCTGCGGGTCGAGGGAGTGGTCGTCGAGTTCCTGCAGGGCGTCGATCTGCTCGACGAGCTGCTCGCCGCTGAGCCCCCGACGGCGTCGCGCCGCTACGGGGTGCTCGTCGATCATCTCGTGCCGGGGTCGAAGGAGTCGCGCATCGCCGAGGCGGTCGCCCGCGGCCCGCATGGACGCCACGTGCGGATCGTCGGACATCCCTTCGTCGACGTGTGGCAGTGCGTGACGCCTCGAGCGCTCGGCATCGCGAAGTGGCCAGAGATACCTCGAGGCACCGACTGGAAGACCGGGATCTGCCGGGCGTTCGGCTGGCCGTACGAGACGCAGGGTGACACCGGTCGCGCCTGGCAGCACATCCTGTCGAAGGTCCACACCTACCGCGACCTGGAGCCTGCCCTGCTCGGGCGGGTCGAGGAGCTCATCGACTTCGTCACCGCACCACCGGCCTGATCGTCGGTCGGTGGCCCGGGACGCCGCCGACTACCCTGGAAGCATGCCCGAACCCCGCACCTTCCGTGACGAACCGGTGTCGTTCGTGCGCCGCAGCGGCCGGATGTCCGACGCTCAGGAGCGCGCCTTCGACGAGCTGGGTCCGCACTACCTGCTCGATGTCCCGCGAGACGTCGCCTGGACGTCTGTGCACCCGGAAGCACGTCTCGATCCGGCGGCGGAGTACGGGCGGGATGCCGACCTGTACGTCGAGATCGGCTCGGGCCAGGGTCACGCGATCGTGTCGGCCGCCTCGACGCGGCCGGATGACGACTTCCTCGCCGTCGAGGTCTTCCGTGCAGGCCTTGCCCGCACGATGCTCGACGCCGATCGAGAGGGAGCCCGAAACCTGCGCGTCGTCGAGGCCAACGCCCCGGAGGTGCTTTCCTCTTACCTGCCCGAGGCCGCAGCCGCCGAGGTCTGGATCTTCTTCCCCGACCCCTGGCACAAGAAGAAGCACACCAAGCGTCGTCTCGTCCGCCAGGGTTTCGGTGACACTGCCGCCCGCGCCCTCCGCGACGGAGGCCTTCTGCGCCTCGCCACCGACTGGGAGGACTACGCCCTGCAGATGCGTGACGTGCTCGACGCCGATCCCCTGTTCGAGCGCGCATTCGACGGCGTCTGGGCCGACAGGTTCGACGGCCGCGTGATGACGGCGTTCGAGCGCAAGGGGATCGCGAAGGGGCGCGACATCCGCGACCTCGTCTATCGGCGGAAGTCGCGCGCGTGATCACTGCGCAGCGCACGCCGGTGACCACACCGGCTGTCGTCGCGGCGCTGCTCGTCTGCGCCGCCGCGCCGACGTTCTTCGTGGCGCAGATCCCGTGGCTCGGCTGGGCGCTGCTCGCGCTCGGTGTCGGGAGCGCCTGGCTGATCGAGCGCCGCCAGACTCTCGTGCCCGATCAGACGGCGAGCATGGGCGCCCGCCTTGAGACCGCCCGGGTAGATGGTCTCGACCGTCGCCCTTCTCTCGCCCGCGATCTCTCGCTGATCGCGCTGGGCATGCTGATCGTCAGCGTCATCCCGCTCGCCGCAGAGCTCGACAATCTCGCCATGCTGCGGTTCACGCTCGCTCTGGGTGGCGCGGTCGCGGTGCCGTACGCGGTGTCGCGGTTCGTCTTCCGTGACCGCGCGATCAGCTTCCCCTGGCGTGCGCATCGTCGTTGGGGTCGCCTGCAGTGGGGGTGGTTGGTCGCGGTGCTGGTGCTGGGATGGCTGATCCTGCCGTTCTACTTCATCACCAGCGGCGTCTACCAGAACTGGCCCGTGGTCGACTCTCCGGATCTCATCGCGCGACTGTTCGTGGGAGTGGGGGCGGTCGGCATCTGGGACGAGTTGTTCTTCATCTGCACCGTCTTCGCCCTGCTTCGCCGACACTTCCCCGACGCGCTCGCCAACGTGCTGCAGATGATCGTGTTCGTCTCGTTCCTGTGGGAACTCGGCTACCGCGAGTGGGGCCCGCTGCTGACGATCCCGTTCGCGTTGCTGCAGGGGTTCATCTTCATGCGCACGCACTCGCTCGCCTATGTCGTGACGGTTCATCTGCTCTTCGATGCGGTCGTCTTCGCGGTGCTCGTGCACGCCCACAATCCTGGGCTGCTGCCGATCTTCCTGATCTGACGGGTCGCGGCGCCGATACGATCGAGACATGCTCATCGTCGGACTCGTTCTCGCCGCGGCCGCCGCCGCGTTCCACGTCTTCATCTTCGCGCTCGAATCGCTGAAGTGGACCGAGCCCGAGACGAGGAAGATCTTCGGCGTCGCCAGCGAGGCGGATGCGGTCACGATGAAGGCTCTCGCGTTCAACCAGGGCTTCTACAACCTCTTCTTGGCGCTCACGGCGCTGCTCGGTGTGGGCCTCGTGATCGTCGGTCTCTCGACCATCGGACTGACGCTCGTCTTCGCGGGCACGGGCATGATGCTGGCGGCTGCGCTCGTGCTGGTGCTCTCCGACTCGTCGAAGCTGCGGGCGGCGGCGATGCAGGGCACGCTGCCGCTGCTGGCCGTGATAGCGACCGCGATCGGCGTATCGATCGGCTGAGACGCACGACGGCTCCGTCGCGGGGGTGACAACTCGAGCGACACCGGCCACACTCGTTGCATGGCCGACTGGGTGCTGCACGTGGACATGGATCAGTTCATCGCTGCGGTCGAGGTGCTGCGCAGGCCAGAACTCGCGGGACGCCCGGTGATCGTGGGTGGTCGCGGAGATCCCACCGAGAGGGCCGTCGTCTCGACGGCGTCGTATCGGGCGCGAGAGTTCGGAATCGGATCAGGGATGCCGTTGAAGATCGCCGCGCGCAAGGCTCCGGACGATGCGGTGTTCCTGCCTGTCGACCACGAGGCGTACGAGTCCGCCTCAGCGGAGGTGATGTCGGCGCTGCGCACGGTGCCCGGAGTCGTGGTCGAGGTGATCGGCTGGGACGAGTGCTTCCTGGGCGTGACGACGGGTGACCCTGAGGCAGTGGCACGCGCTGCTCAGGCCGCAGTGCTCGAGGCGACCGCGCTGCACTGCTCGGTCGGCATCGGCGACAACAGGGTGCGGGCGAAGATCGCCACCGAGTTCGGCAAGCCGCGCGGTATCTTCCGCCTCACCGAAGAGAACTGGTTCGAGGTGATGGGCGACAAGTCCACCCGCGACTTGTGGGGAGTGGGGCCGAAGGTGCAGAAGCGGCTCGCCACACATGGCATCGTCTCGGTTCGCGAACTCGCGGACGCTGATGAGGACCTGCTGATCGCCGAGTTCGGACCTCGGATGGGCGTCTGGTATCACGGACTCGGGTCGGGAATCGGCCCGGCCGTGGTCGACAGCACTCCGTGGGTGGCTCGGAGTCACAGCCGCGAGACGACCTATCAGCAGAACCTCACGACACCGGCAGAGGTGCAGGATGCTCTGACGGATCTGGCGGGGCACGCCTTCGACGACTGCGCCGCCGAAGGGCGCCCGGTCGTTCGCGTGCATCTGAAGGTGCGATATGCGCCGTTCGAGACGAGGACGTTCGGTCGGAAGCTGTCTCAGCCGACGACCGAGCGATCAGCGGTCATCGATGCCGCTCGGGCGCTCGGCATCGCACTCGATCGAGACCGCGAGGTGCGACTGCTCGGCGTCCGCGCCGACATGGCGATGCCGGACGGCGGTGACTCGACAGAACGCACGCCTGTGCGCGGGAGGATCTGAGCCGAGTGGCCGGGCATCACGCTTGCGCGCCGCATGTCTCCGACAGACACCACCAGGGCGAGCGGGAGGCCCGCCCTGGCGGCCGTGCCACGTCAGAACTTCAGGAGCACCTTGCCCACGCGGCCCGCGGTGTTGCTGGCGCGCACGGCGTCTGCAGCGTCGGCCGCATCGAAGACACCCGCGACCGGCAGCGTGAGGGTGCCATCGCTCACACGCTGGATCAGCTCGCCGAACAGGGCGCCACGGGTGGCGGCATCCATCGTCTGGATGACCTTGCTGCCCCAGAAGCCCTTCACAGTGGCCTGCTTGAAGATGACGTCGCCCGAGGCGATCTCCATCGTGGGGGAGTTCATCGCACCGAAGGCGACGAGCGTGCCGCCCTCGCCCAGGAGCGAGAGGATGTCGCCCGCCGAGGATCCGCCCACTGAGTCGATGCCGAAGGCGATGTGTGCGCCACCGGTCAGCTGCGCCACCTGCTCGCGCCAGTCGTCATGGTCGGTGGCCACGACGTTGTCGATGCCCTGCTCGCGGAGCTCGTCGACGCCTGCCGCGCGGCGCACGAGTCCGATAACGTTCACACCACGCGCAGCGCCCAGCTGGGCGAGCATGCGGCCCACGGCGCCGTTGGCCGCGTTCTGCACGATCCAGTCGCCCTCTGCAGCTCCCAGGAACTGCAGCAGGCTGATGGTGCTGAACGGCATCGAGACGAGCTGCGCGGCGCTCTCGTCGCTGAGCGAGTCGGGAACGGGGATGAGGCCGGCGGCGTTCGCGACCACGTACTCCGCCCACGCGCCGAACGTGCCGCCGGTGGCGACGCGCTGACCGACGGTCAGGTTCTCGACGCCGTCACCCAGTGCATCCACGATGCCGAGTGCCTCGGTGCCCGAGGATGCGCCCGGGAGTTCGGGCTTGAAGCCGTACGTGCCACGGATGGTCCACAGGTCGTGATTGTGGATGGGGGAGAGGACGATCTTCAGCCGCACCTGGCCGGGCCCAGGCTCCGGAGTCGGACGCTCGGAAACGGTGAGGACCTGCTCGGGATCGCCGAAGGTGTCGTGGGTGAGGGCGCGCATGATGTTCTCCTTGTGGGATCGGTCGTGGGGGATGCGGGTGTGGATCAGGTCAGTCGTCGGAGACCGTGATCGTGACGTCGATGTTGCCTCGCGTCGCGTTGGAGTACGGGCAGACCTGGTGGGCGGCATCTGCGAGCGACTGGGCCTGCTCGTGAGGCAGGTCGGGGATGACGACCTCGAGCTGCACGGCCAGGCCGAAGCCGCCGTCACCGTTCGAGCCGATCTGCACGCGCGCGCCGACCGACGAATCGGTGATCTTCACCTTCTGCGAGCGGGCGACGCTCTGCAGTGCGGAGTGGAAGCATGCGGCGTAGCCGGCGGCGAACAGCTGCTCGGGATTCGCGCCGTCGCCGCTGCCGCCCATCTCCTTAGGGATGGCGAGGTCGAGGTCGAGTCGCCCCTCGCCCGTGGTGACGCGGCCGTTTCGGCCTGCTCCGGTGGCGAGTGCTTCGGCGGTGTAGAGAGCGTCCATCGTGTGGACTCCTTCCGGGTTGGGGTCAATCGGCGTGCTGCAGGCGTGCGGTGAGCTGCTGCAGCTCGGTGATCAGGCGGTGACGCTGGTCGTCGTCCTGCATGCCGGCGAGGGCGGCGATCGTCGTGTGGACCGGAGCGACCTCCGAGCGCAAGGCGGCGCCCGCCTCGGTCACGCCCACCGTGACGACGCGCTCGTCTGCCGAGCTGCGGGCTCGTGCGACGTAGCCCGCCTGCTCGAGACGGCGGACCAGGGGGAGAGCGTGCCGGAGTCGAGTTGCATGGCATCGCCCAGCGAACCGATCGTCTGCTCGCCCTCCATCCAGAGGATGGCGAGCACGAGGTACTGCGGGTAGGTCAGTCCCCAGGGTGCGAGGAGAGAGCGGTACGCCTGCGTCGTCGCGCGGGCGGCGGAGTACAGCGAGAAGCACACCATCTCATCGGTCACGGCCATGACATAAGTATTGCACGCGATTAGGTTGTGCACAATCGAATCGCCCGGAGAGCGCGCACCCGGAATCGAGATCCCGGGTGCGCGCGCGTCGTCAGTCTCTGGCCATCGCGGCGGCGAGATGCGCCTCGAGGTCGAGATAGGCGTCATCGGCGATGTCGAACACGACCTGGGCGATCTCTCCGCCGGTGAAGTCGAAGCCGTAGCCGTACAGCAACGAGACGGGGTCGGCGCTGTCGCGTCCGATCGTCAGGCCCTCACCGCAGAGCGAGAAGTGTCCGAGCACGGTGCGGATGCGCTTCTCTCCGACCTGCTCCTCGTCGATGTAGAGCTTCACCGGTCCGACACCCTCGCGGTGCTCGCCCATGCCCTCCTTGATGAACTCGACGCCGACGATGTGCCTCCCCGAGGTCGGCGCCGGCGCCGAGACGCGGTCTTCCGGCGGGATTCCGAGGAAGTTGTACAGATAGTGCACCTCGCCGTCCTTCACCACGAGCGCGTGTCCGCCGAACCGTGATCCGTGAGCGAAGATGACGCCCTCGGTCTCGGGCGTGAACTCGATCTCTGCGGCGATCTTGTACGACACGTTGTGCGTGTTCGCCGCAGATCTCTCGGGCACCTCGGTCGTGCCCGGGTAGTAGACGAAACGTCCGGACGGCGGCGCCGGCTGATGGAACTCCATCGCCACGAACGTCTCGAAGTCCTTCGGGTTGCCGATGATCTGCAGGTCGTTGAGCGGGAGGACGTCGTTCGCCTTCGCCTCCTCCATCCAGAGTGCCTTGAGCTCCTCGAGCCGGTCCGGATGCTCGGCGGCGAGGTTCACGGCCTCGGCGCGGTCGACATCCGTGTGGTACAGCTCCCACTCGTCGTTCTCGAATCCGCTCGTGCCCGCCATGGGGCCGTGCACGGCGACGGCCTTCCAGCCGTCGTGCCAGATGCCTCGCTGTCCGAGCATCTCGTAGTACTGCGTGTGCTTCTCGGTCGGGCCGTCCGGTGCCGCGTCGAACGAGTACTTCATCGACACCCCCGCCAATGGCGTCTGGCCGACGCCGTTGTAGACGTCGGGGAACTCGACGCCGCACGCCTCGAGGATGGTCGGCACGATGTCGGTCGAGTGGTGATACTGGTGCCGTACCTCTCCGCGCGCCCGCATTCCGGCCGGCCAGTGGATGACCAGAGGATCGCAGACACCGCCCTGGTACGTGTAGCGCTTGAACATCTTGTAGGGCGTGGAGAATGCCGCCGCCCAGCCGGTGGGGTAGTGGTTGTACGTCTCGGGCGAGCCGAGCTTGTCGACCATCCGCAGGTTCTCCGCCTCGTCGTCGGGGTACCCGCCGAAGATCTTCCCCTCGTTGACCGAGCCGTTCGGGCTGCCTTCCCCCGAGGCGCCGTTGTCGGCGCAGTACAGGATCAGCGTGTTGTCGAGCTGACCCGATTCCTCGAGGTAGTCCACGATGCGACCCACCTGCGCGTCGGTGTACTCGCTGAAGCCCGCGTAGACCTCTGCCATCCGCGAGAACATCGCCTTCTCCTCGTCGTTCAGCGAATCCCACGGACGCACTTCGTCGGTGGGATTGAAGGTGCCGTCCGGCATCGGGTTCAGAGAGGTGAGGTCGGTGTCGTCGGGCAGGATGCCCCGCTCGATCATCCGGGCGAGCACCCACTCCCGGTACGCCTCGTAGCCGTCGTCGAACTGTCCCTTGTACTTGTCGATGTACTCTTCGGGCGCGTGGTGCGGAGCGTGGTTGGCGCCAGGGCAGAACCACATGTACCAGGGCTTGTCGGGTTCGGTCTGCTTGACGTCCCGGATCATCGTCAGTGCCTGATCGGCGAGGTCCTTCGAGAGGTGATAGCCCTGCTCGGGGAGGTAGGGCTGATCGATGTAGTGGTTGTCCTCGGCGAGGGAGGGATACCAGTTGTTCGTCTCGCCGCCGATGAATCCGTAGAAGCGGTCGTACCCCTGCGCCAGCGGCCAGTGCTTCTTCGAGGCGCCGGCCGTCCACTCGTCGATCGGCACGTTGTGGTTCTTGCCCACCCAGAACGTCGCCCACCCGGCGTCACGGAGGACGTGCGCCATGGTCGCGTTCGAGTCGGGGATGTGCGAGTTGTATCCGGGGAATCCGGTCGACGACTCGGAGATCGTCGCGAATCCGTTCTGATGGTGGTTGCGACCCGTGAGGAACGTCGAGCGGGTGGGGGAACAGAGCGCCGTGGTGTGCCACTGCGAGTACGTCAGACCGTTCTGCGCGAGGCGGTCCATCGTGGGCATGTTGATCCTGCCGCCGTACGGCGACCAGGCCGCCATGCCGGTGTCGTCGTAGAGGACGACCAGCACGTTCGGCGAGCCCTGTGGCGGTGCGGTGGGCAGGAACGCATCCCAGTCCGCCTGCGAATCGCGGACGTCGAGCTCGATCTTCCCTTGGAAATCACGGACCATCTCTGCCTCCTTCATGTCACGGGAACGCGGTGATCCCGAGCGGTCTGAAAAACTGGTCACAGCAGCGCCGAAAGTGCCTTCTGCAACTGAAGCGCCCCGATCACCAGGAGCAGCGCGGCGTTCATCACATGGGTGTTGCCGGCCACCCATCGGCGGGCCGAGTCGAGCATCGGTTGCGAGTTCTCGCCGCGGACGGCGACATAGATCACCGGAACGGCGATCGGCAACGTGCCGACGACGATGAAGGCGAGGGCGACCCAGACGGCATCGCCGCCGATCTGGGCGAGCGAGATGTCGAGCGCCGCGATGATGGCGCAGGATGCATCGACCGGATTGAGCACGAAGAGCGCGAGTCCGAGGAACCCGGTGCGCACCGGTCGGAACGTCTCGACCGCATGCAACCACCCCGGCAGCTGCGGGGCGGCAGCGACGACCTGTTGGGGCGACGATGCGGCTGCCATCTGTCGGATGCGCACGGCGCCCTTGCGGTAGACCCAGACGGCGGCGCCGATGAGGAACAGGCCGATGACCAGGCGAAGGATCGGCACCCAGAGCGGGGGTTCGCGAAGGCCGTGCACCTCGAAGACGCCGAAAAGCCAGAGCGCCAACGTCAGCAGACCTGCGAGACCCACCACCCAGCCGATCAGGAACGCGATGCCGTTCGCCCGCGCGCGACGGGAGAGCAGCACAGCCACCAGGGCCATGATCGCGAGCGGACTCAGCACGACCCCGAGCGCGACGGGGATGAGGGTGATCAGCAGCTCACCCATGGCCGCCCTCCTCCGTCATCGAGAACCCCCTGTGCATGATCCGGTGTGCTGATCTCAGAGTGCACCGTCGACGTCGCCGGCGGTGGGTCGCTCACCCCATGCGGGTGAGGGCCTTCGCATCGAGTCGACGTGGAAACGCTCCCACCCTTTGCCGCAATGGCTGAAAAGCACCTCTTGTCCGATATACCGGCCATCGCTATGTTGAGCGCATGGCCTCCCCCACGCGCCTGTCTCGTCCTATGCCCGCTGTGCGATTCCGCCCGCCGGAACGACAACCGGGAGGTCTACGACGCGAGCGGGTGACCGACGCGCTGGTCGACGCGTCGAGCGGAAGGCATCTCACCGTCGTCAGCGCGCCGAGTGGCTACGGCAAGACCACTGCGGTCGCCGAATGGGCTTCTGGCAGTGTCGGTGTCGACTGGCTCGCGCTCACCGCGGCCGATGCCGACGCGGGTGTGCTGGCGCAGGGAGTGGTCGATGCGCTGATCGTCGGCGGCGAGCGGGCGGGCCGGCCCCGCTTCCTCACCCGGGGTCCTGCTGACCCGCTGCGTGCCTACGCCGAGATCTGCGATGGTCTCGATGGCATCGACGGGATCGTGCATCTCGTCGTGGACGACGCCCAGCGTGCGGGCGAGCACTGGCGCGACGGTCTGCTCGGGATGCTCGCCGAGCAGCCGCCGGACAACCTGCGCCTCGTGCTGGTCGGAACGACTCTGCTCGACATCACCCTGTCGCGTGAGCGTGTGACGGATCCCGGGGCGTTCGTCGGCGCCGACCTGCTCCGCTTCACCCGGGCCGAGATCGATCAGCTCGAGGGTGTCGGCGCGGATGGTCTCGACGCCGAGACGATTCTGCAGGAGACCCACGGGTGGCCCATCGCCGTCAAGCTCATGGCGATCGGCGGTGCCCGCCCGTCGTCGGATGCGACGACCGCGTCGGCGTTCCTGGGCGACTACGTGCGTGACCATGTGCTGAGCGCTCTTCCCCGTGAGACCGTCGAGTTCGTGCTCGACGCCGCCATCTGCCGCGAGCTCACACCCGAGCTCGCTGCCGCGGCGACGGGGCGCGCCGACGCAGGCTCGATGCTCGACGAGTGCGTGAGGCTCGGACTGTTCCTCGATCGGTTCGACAGCCCGCAGGGGCTCGTGTACCGCTGGCACGGATCGTTTGCACGTCAGTGCGTCGAGATCGCGCGCAAGGATCCTCGTCGATTCTCTGAGGTTCACGGCCGCATGGCGCGGTTCCTGGAGGCGAGCGACCCGCTGGCATCGGTCTCGCACTCCCTGCTCGCAGAACAGCCGACCCAGGCGAGGGTCACGTTCATGAGGCAGTGGATGCGCCTGGTCATGGGGGCGTGCGCGGCAGAGGTCGAGCGGGTCTCCACCGCTCTCCTGGGGCATTTCCCTGACGACGCCGAGATCCTCGCGGTGCGGGCCTGCGCGACGGATGTGCTGGGGGAGCACCACCTCGCCCGTGAGCTTCTCGACCGCGCCGAGGCGACGCACTCGAGTGCGGGGGAGGATGCTCCACGACCCTCGCGATCGCACAGCTGTTCGTCGCCGATGACCGTGAGCACGCCATGTCGGCGGCCGCCACTCTGCGCTCCCTGCTGACGACATCCGACGCGCTCCTGGGCGATCGCGCAGCGGTCAACTATCTGATCGGCTGGTCGGAGATCCGCTATCCCACCAATCCGACGCTGCCCACCGAGTACTTCGCGGCCGCGGCCAGAGAGATCGAGGCATCGGGCGACATCGGACTGTGGAAGCGATCACTCGGGCACCTCGCCTTCGGACAGACCTGGGCCGGGCGCTTCAGAGATGCTGCGACAGTGCTGGCGCGCATCGATGCGCCGGGCGCCACGCTGCGGGCCGGTGTCGGATACGCGGGGGGCAGCACCGCCGCTGCGGCCGGATTCGTCTCATACTGGGCGGGGGAGACCGGTGAGGCGGTGCGGCAGTTCGAGTCCGTGCTCCTCGGCGGCGGGCACGATCCCTCCTTCACGGCGATCGCCCGCATGATGCTGGCGTATTCCGCCGCGGAGGGAGCCGACACCGCCGCGTGCCGGCGAGCGGCGATCGGCATCCAGGACATCCCCCTCGAGACGCTGCACGGTGTCGCCTGGCCGGTGTTCCGTGAGTCCGCCATCGCGTTGCTCGAGGAGGCGGTGGGCAACGGCGAACGTGCTCTGCGAATCGCCCGTCGACATCTGCCGATCCCGGATCTCCCCGTCATCGGCGTCGCGCTCGCCGGAGTGCTCCGGAGGGGAGGCGACTACGCCGCGGCGCTGGAGATGCTGCGGGCGATGCGGATCTTCGCCGAGGTGTCGTACGTCAAGTCATCGACCCTGATCACTGCTGCGGTGATGCGTCGCCATGCAGGCGATCACGACACGGCTCACGACCTCTGCGAGGCGGCGGTCGCCGTCGCATCGGGCGAGAACATCCGTCTGCCGTTCGGGCACCGCGAGACCGCTGTGCGGCGGCTGCTGAGCGAACACGTGCACCATGGCACCGAGTTCGAGGACTTCATCGGGCGATGCCTCGCGTCGGATGCCGTCGGGGCGCTCGCCGAATCCTTGTCGGATCGGGAGAAAGACGTGTTCCGACAGCTGCAGACCTCTCGGACCCTGCCCGAGGTGGCGCGCGAGTTGGGCCTCTCGATCAACACGGTGAAGACCCACCAGCGGTCGATCTATCGCAAGCTGGGGGTGTCGTCGCGGCGCGAGGCCGTACGAACCACGTTGTGACGGAACCCGCGTCAGCGTCGACGGCGCGCGCGGTCCCAGACGGCGTTGGCTTGCGGGGCCGATACGGCGAAGGTGTCGATCAGCGGGTGCCCGAGTCTCGCCAGGTCTGTGGACAGGCGGGTGAACCACATCGGCTCCACCAGCACGACAGCTGCCCACGAATCGAGCGGAAGGTCCATCGCGATGCGGCGAGCATCGTCGGTGCCGATGAGTCCTGGCACCTGGAGCGACAGTCCGGCGAGTGCGAACTCCGCCTCGTCCACCTCCGTCAGGTCGTATCCCTTGGCTGTGCGGCGGTGCAGGAGGAAGAAGTCCAGAAGATGAAGCGTGCTGCCCTCGACCTGACGCAACAGCGATTCGAGCAGCGCAGGACTGGGGCGGTCGGTGCCGATCCTCACGACGAGGATCTGCACATCCCCGAGTTCGCGAGGCATCGCTCCGACCACCCCAGTCACAGTCGTCAGGCCAGGGCCCGCGCCTTGATGGACGCGAACTCCGCCTCGGTGATCGTTCCGGACGCCAGAAGCTTGGCGGCCTTGTCGATCTCGTCGCTCGGACTGCTGCCTGCGACGCTGCGGATGTAGCTGTCCGCCGCATGCTGCTGCGCCTGCATCGACGACGCCGTCCTCTCGCCCATGCCCTTGCCGCGGGCGATCAGGTACACGAGCGCCGTGAGGAAGGGCACGAAGACGAGGAAGATGATCCACAGCGCCTTCAGCCATCCGTTCAGCGCGTGGTCGCGGAAGAGGTCGGCGACGATGTTGAAGAGCACCATCAGGTAGGAGATGAACACGAAAGCCCAGAAGAACCACCAGATGATGGCCCAGAAGCTATCCCATATGGACACAGCAGACTCCTCTCGTTGAGTTTTGTCCCTGGTGATATTGGCACCGCGGATCGTCGAATTCGTCGGCACCTCACCCGGACGGGGCGAGCTGACACCGCGTGCCATGCTGACGTCTCGCTACAGTCCCCGCATGGACGAGACGCGTGTGCCGGATCCGCCGACGGAGGCGCCGACTCCATCGAGGTGGGGAAGCCTGTGGCGTGTGCTTCCGGCTCATCCGCTCCGTTCCGGTTTCGTGGTCACACTCGGCGTTGTCCTCGCCCTCGCGCTCGCGGCGACGATCGCGGGCATCTCGACGGTGCTGATGTCGATCTTCCTCGGCGCCTTTCTCGCTTTGGGCCTCGACCCAGCGGTACGGGCACTGGAGCGTCGCGGCGTGCGTAGGCCGATCGGCGTCGCGATCGTCGCGGTCGCGTTCCTCCTCCTCGTCGTCGTCATCCTGATCGTCGTCGTACCCGCGACCGTTCGGCAGCTCGCAGCAGTGGTGGCGAGCGCCCCGGAGACGGTCGAATCGATGCAGCAGAGCGAGTGGTACCTCGATCTCGAGCGCAGTCTCGGAGTCGATCTGTCGGCCGTCATCGCGGAGGGGCTCGCATCGCTCACGACCCTGTCGTCGTTCCTGACCATCTCTGGCGGAGTCCTCAAAGCAGGCTTCGGCGTCATCGGAGCGGTGTCGAGCTTCGTGATGGTCGCGGTGCTCACGCTCTACTTCGTCGCCTCTCTCGAGAGCATCAAGGAGTCGGCCGCTCGGCTCGTGCCCGCCTACCGGAGGGACACCTTCTCGAGACTGCTCGACGAGGTGACCTCGTCTGTGGGCGCAGTGGTGGCCGGAGGAGTGACGCTGTCGTCCATCAATGCGGCCGTGGTGCTCGTCCTCCAGCTCGCCGTCGGTTCGCCCGCTCCCGTGGTGCTGGCCATCGTCGCGTTCTTCGTCACGCTCGTGCCGATGATCGGTTCGCTGGTCTTTCTCGTGATCGGAGGAGTGGCGACTCTCTTCGTCAGCCCGATCGCCGCATTGATCTTCGTCATCGCGTATTTCGCCTACATCCAGATCGAGGCCTACATCGTCACACCGAGGGTGATGGGCCGAGCGGCCGCGGTGCCGAGCGTGCTCGTGATCATCGGCGCGATGATCGGCGCGACGCTGCTGGGCCTCCTCGGCGCGCTGGTCGCGATCCCGATCACGGCGTCGATCCTGATCGTCATCCGTCAGGTGTGGATACCGCGCCGAGACAGCGAGACCGCGGCGCCGCTGGAGTGATCAGCGCGCTTCACCCGCTTGGGGTGAGCGGCGACGTACGCCCCGCAGCGCCGATGCCAGCATGGGCACATCGTCCCGCAGATGAGGGCGCGAGCACGGAGGTGACGAGGTGCAGAGACCGCTGGCCGGCGTCACTCGCCACAATCTCGTGCGTGAACTGCTCGCCGGTGTCACGCTTCTCGCGATCGCCATCCCGCTGAACATCGGCTATGCGCAGATCGCAGGCTTGCCTCCGACCGCCGGACTCTACGCCCTCGTGGTGCCGACGATCGTCTATGTGCTCGTCGTGTCCTCCAGACAGCTCGTGGCTTCACCGGATGCGGCAGCGGCTGCGCTGGTCGCATCGTCGATCGGCGGGCTCGCCGCGGCCGGGTCCGATGACTACGCCACCATGGCTCTCGCGCAGGCGATCATCTGCGGCGTCATGTTCGTGCTGCTCGCCGTCTTCAAACTGGGGTTCCTCGCGAACTTCCTCTCGAAGCCGATCCTGGTCGGGTTCGTCGGTGGCCTCGCTCTCGACATCCTCGTCTCGCAGATCGCCAAGATGCTCGGTGTCTCGATCGATTCCGGTGGAGAGTTCGTCGACAAGGTGGCCGGGCTCATCGGCGGACTCGCAACCACGAATCCGTGGTCGCTCGCGATCTCCGTGGCCTCCGTGGCCGTGCTCGTCTTCGGACGACGCCTGCTGAGCGCGGTGCCCTGGGCGCTCGTCGTGATGGTGGTCGCCACAGTGCTGGTGCTCGCCACCGGTCTCGCCGATCGCGGCGTCGCCGTTCTCGGCGAAGTGCCCGCTGGAGCGCCGACGCTGACCTGGCCCATGCTCGACTGGCAGACCTGGCTGCTGCTCGTGCCGTCTGCGATGGCGCTGACCCTCGTGACGACGGCCGAGGGGCTGCTGGTCTCCCGCTCGTACGGCGAGAAGAGGCATTACCGCACGTCGCCCAATCGCGACCTGCTCGCGTTCGGGGTCGCGAACATCGCCGCGGGTGCGCAGGGCAGCTTCGCCGTGGGGTCGTCGACCAGCCGCACCGCCGCGATGGATCAGTCGGGCTCGCGCACACAGCTGCCCTCGCTGGTGCTCGCCGCCGGCACCCTGCTGCTCCTGCTGTTCGGCACCGGGCTCCTCGAGGACATCCCGTCGCCGGCCATCGGGGCCATCGTCGGGGTGGCGATCCTCCCGCTGCTGGGCATCAAGGAGTTCGCTGCCCTCTGGCGGATCGATCGCTTCGAGTTCGCCATCGGTGCCGTGTGCTTCCTCGTGACCCTGTTCGTGGGGTCGATCCCCGGCATCCTGATCGCCTTCGTGCTCGCTCTCATCAACCTGGCGCGCCGCGCGTCGAGCCCGGCCATCGACGTGCTCGCCGACGACGATCGGCCCACGGCATCGCTGCTCGACGCCGCCCAGCCGGGCGCGATGACAGCACCGGGGATCGTCGTCGTACGCATGGCGGCGCCGCTCTTCTTCGCGAACGCGGATGCCTTCGCGACTGCGGTGCGCTCGGCCGTCGAAGCCCCGGGACCGGGAGCCGTGAGACACCTCGTCATCGACATGGAAGCGGTCACCGACGCCGACGTGACGGCGGCGGAATCGTTCGAGAGCCTCATGGAATCCATGCGATCCCACGACGTGACCGTGTCGTTCAGTCGTCTGCGCGCCTCGGCCGAAGATCGCCTCACGAGGCTGGGGATCCTCGACGACCAGAGGGTCTTCGACACCAATCGTGCGGCGATCGAAGAGCTCAGCGAGCGCGCACCGTCAGAGAGAGGAACACGAGATGAATGATTTCCGCTACGGACCCGTGGAGTACTACCTCGTCGGGTTCGAGGGGAGGCATCCGGATCCGAGCATCTTCGGAGCACTGGACGACCTCATGAGCGCGGGGACGGTGCGGTTGCTCGACATCGTCGTCCTCGCCAAGTCCGACGACGGCGAGATCGAGATCTTCGACCTTGAAGAAGGAGATCTTCCCGGCCTCAACGAACTCGAGCCGCTCGCAGCCGGACTGGCCGGCGACGAGGACATCGAGATGCTCGCCGAGACCGTGCCCCCGGGGAGCTCGGCTGCCATCGTCGTGCTCGAGCTCGCGTTCGCGCGGACGCTGGCCGAGAAGCTCGCGACGGCGGGGGACAGGTGCTGCGGACCGACCGCGTCCCCGCTCCCGTCGTGAACGCCATGATGGACATCCTCGAACAGGAAGGAGAGTGACATGCCTCTGAGAAGATTCGGCCGTCCGGGACTCATCGGACTCGCCGCGAGAACAGCAGTGGTGGCGGGGACCGCATCCGCGGTGTCCGGAGCATCGATGCGTCACCAGCAGCAGAAGGCGGAAGGGCAGTACGAGCAGCAGCAGTACGAAGCCGCTCAGCAGCAGGCGCAGATCGATGCGGCCGCACAGAGTGCCGCTGCGCAGTATGCGGCGCCCGCACCTGCCGCGCCTGCACCCGCAGCGGCCCCCGGCGGGGACGACCTGATCGCCAAGCTCCAGCAGCTCGCGTCGCTGCATGATTCCGGTGTGCTCTCGGATGACGAGTTCGCCGCTGCGAAACAGAAGCTGTTGAGCTAGAGGATCCGGACCGAGGAGAGCATTCATGGGCCAGGTGATCGGGCAGCTGCTGCCGCTCGCGGTGGGCATCGCCATCAGCCCGTTGCCGGTGATCGCCGGCATCCTGATGCTGATGTCTCCTCGTGCGCGCTCGACGGGAGTCGGGTTTCTCGTCGGATGGCTCGGGGGGATCGTGATCGTGGCCGTGCTCTTCGTGGCGCTCTCATCGATCCTTCCCGACCAGTCCGACGACGGCGCCTCGCCGATCCTCGGTGTGGTGCAGCTCGTTCTCGGTGTGCTGATGCTGCTCATGGCGGCGCGCCAATGGCGCGGACGGCCGAAGCCGGGCGCACATCCCGAGATGCCCAAGTGGATGGCGCAGATCGACGGGATGACGTTCTTCGCGGCGCTCGGCCTCGGGCTGCTGCTCGCCGCGCTCAACCCGAAGAATCTGCTGCTGGGGGCGAGCGCCGGCGTCACTCTGGGCAGCGCGGGGATAGGCGTCGGCGACATGGTCATCGTCGTGGTGATCTACACGGTGCTCGCGTCGTCGACCGTATTGATCCCGGTGGTCGGGTATCTGGTCGCATCCGACAGGCTGAGGACGCCGCTCGGACGGATGCGGGACTGGCTGCAGGCAGAGAACGCGGTGATCATGACCGTTCTCCTGCTCGTGCTGGGCGTCGTCATCATCGGTAAGGGCATCGCCGCGTTCGGGTGAGCGATGCGACACGGAGGAGGCTCGGATGAGTGAACTGGATGAGCTCCGCGAACGCCTGGCGGCGCTCGAGCGAGAGAACGACGAACTCCGCACGGTGAAGACGCGGCGATTCCGAGGGAAGAGCGTCGTCGGCGCGATCCTCCTCGTGCTGGCGGTGGTCCTCGCGCCGGTCGCGGCGATGGGAACGTGGGCTCGGCTGCAGCTGGTCGACACCGAGCGATTCGTCGCGACGTTCGCGCCGCTCGCGTCCGACCCCGACGTTCAGGATTTCGTCGCCGACCAGGTGACCGCTGCGATAGATGAACAGGTCGACATCTCGGCGGTGGTCGGCGAGGTGTTCGACGGGATCCGGTCTCTGGGGCTTCCACCCCGGGCCGACACGGCGCTCACCCTGCTCGAGGGACCCGCTGCGAACGGCGCGATCTCGCTCATCGACGGCGTCGTGAACGACGTGGTGCGTTCCGACCAGTTCGCCGACATCTGGACGCAGTCTCTGCGGTTCACGCATGAACGAGCCACGGCCATCCTGCAGAACGATCCCGGAACGGCCGTGCAGCTCGGTGACGACGGCGCGGTCACGATCGAGCTCGGCGTCGTGATCGACCGCGTCAAGGAGGCGATGTCTGAGCGGGGCATCGGCCTGGCCGAGGTCATCCCCGAGATCGACAGATCGATTCCGATCGCCCAGGCGGATGCCCTCGTGCTGGTGCGCACGGTCTACCGGGTCGCGGACATCGGCGGCTTCTGGCTGCCCTGGCTCGTGCTGGGCCTGCTCATCGCCGGCGTGCTGCTGATGCGCGATCGTCCGCGGGCGCTCTTCTGGACGAGCGCCGGCTTCGCACTCGTGTTCCTGCTTCTCACGGCGGGGATGGGGATCGGTCGCGGCGTGTTCATCCGCGCCGTGAGCCCTTCGATCATGCCGGCCGCGGCCGCGACCGCGCTGTTCGAACAGCTGACCTCTCTGCTCGCGGGGACGATCGCCGCCCTCGCGCTCGTCGGCGTGCTCGTCGCGATCTGGGCGTGGCTTGCGGGGTCCGGTCGAACGGCCGTCGCCTTCAGAGGGCTGGTCGAGAGCGGGTTCTCGGCCATACGAAGAGCGGCGGAGCGACGAGGGGTGACGACGGGCGCGTTCGGCCGCGGCGTCGATCGCTTCAGCGGGCCGATCTTCATCGTCGGTGTGCTGGTGGTGATGGCTCTGCTGATCGCATCCAGGCCGGTCTCCTTCGGGGCTGTCGTCGGAGCGGGAGTGAGCCTGCTCGTCCTCGCGATCCTCGTCGAGCTGCTGCGACGACCGCAGGAACAGGAAGAGCACGCGGCGCCTGCACAGCAACCGGGATCGGATGAGGTGGCCGAGCCGGACAGGGCACCGGAGGCGGTGAGCTAGAGCGGATCCGCGGCGGTCAGGGGCGGGGCGCCCGGGTTGTCGGTGACGACGGCATCCAGGCCTGCTGCCTCCAACGCTGCCGACACAGTGGCCACAGAGTCGGAGAGCACCTCGACGCCGTGCAGCGGGTGATGCCAGAACCGCACCTCGAGAACCCACCGGGTCGGGGACACCGACCCGACGAGCACGGTGACGTGCTCGCGCGAGTGCACCCCCTGCACGGTCGCGGTCGTCTCGGTCAGCAGCGCGATGACCTCGTCGAGCTGATGATCGGGCGTGCGAGCGATCCGCACCTGCACGGTGCTTCGACGCGCGCCGTGGCGAGAGTCGTTGATCAGCACCTCGGAGAGCAGGGTCGCGTTGGGCACATGGGCCGTGCGGCCGTCGGAAGTGGTCATGATGACCGAGCGGCCGGTGAGCTCGATGACGATGCCGCGGACCGGTCCCTCCGGCCCCTCGACGCTGATCTCCTCTCCGAGCTTGAGAGGCTGGCGAGACTGGATCAGCACCCCCGCCGCGAAGTTGTCGGCGACACCGCGCAGGATGAGGATGAGCACGACCACGGCGATCGCCGTCATCGCGAGCAGCGGCTGCACGTTCGCGCCCAGGAAGGCCAGGCCCACGCCGATTCCGACGAGCAGCAGCATGTACTGGGTGAATCGGGCGGCGAGCTGTGCGACCGAGTCGGTGATTCCCGGGGTGCGCGCGGCGAGCTTCAGCACGCCCTTACGCGCGAAATGCGAGGCCAGCCAGCCGATGAGGACCGCCAGGATGGCCATCACGACCTGCAAGGTCGTGATGCCACCGGGGAAGAGGTCGTCGATGCTCACCGGTGCACCACACACGGCGATGCGGCGATGCTGCTCCGTCTCATGAGTTCAGGGTGCCGCAGACATGCTCGTCCGCAGCGCGTCGGTCACCCGTGGCGGGTGAGCATTCGCGCATTCGTTCGCGATTCGCGTCGAAGATGGGCGCATGACGGACGATTCGACACCTGAACGCACGAGAGCCACACGGATCCTCGACGTCGTCACGGTCGTGCTGCTCTCGGTCACCGCGGTCATCACCGCGTGGTGCGGCTTCGAGGCGTCGAAGTGGGGCGGCGAGATGTCGATCGCCTTCAGCCAGGCGTCGAGCGCGCGGGTGCAGGCGGCGTCGGCGGAGTCGACAGCGCAGGCCGCTCGGCAGTACGACCTCACGATCTACACGGAGTGGGTGCTGGCGGAGGCGGACGGCAGGCAGGAGCTGGTGCATTTCATCGAACAACGTTTCAGTCCCGAGTTCGCGGTCGCCTTCGATGCGTGGAACGCCGAAGACCGGTCAGCTCAGGGACCGTTCGTGATGGAGGAGTACGTGCCCCCGGGCACGACAGAGGCGGAAGAACTCAATGCGCGGGCG
Organism: Microbacterium sp. AC145; assembly: GCF_979258505.1. Classification (NCBI taxonomy): domain Bacteria; kingdom Bacillati; phylum Actinomycetota; class Actinomycetes; order Micrococcales; family Microbacteriaceae; genus Microbacterium; species Microbacterium sp. AC145. The sequence goes on along the minus strand of NZ_OZ409859.1, from coordinate 1,761,480 downwards.
GATGCGAAGTTCGAGGAGGCTCTCGCCAACAATCAGCGCGGGGACGACTACTCCCTGCTGACGGTGCTGTTCGCACTGGTGTTGTTCTTCGCCGCGTTGTCGCAGCACCAGAGCGCAGTGTGGCGTCGCAGGACCTTCCTCGCACTGAGCGGTGTGATAGCCCTCGTCGGGTTCGTGATCCTGCTGACCTTCCCGATCAAGATCTGATCCCGGGCTCTGCACATGACGAGGGCGGAGATGCGACAGCGCTGGCTGCGCTATCGGCGTCGATTCGGCTCACGACGTACCATCCTCAGCGATCTGAAGGCCGGAATCGTCTTGGGCGTCGAGAGCGTGCCGGACGGTCTCGCGTCGGGGCTGCTCGCCGGGGTGAACCCCGTGATGGGTCTGAACGCCTACATCGTCGGGACCTTCGCCGGCGCGCTCGCGACAGGATCCGTCTTCATGTCGGTGCAGGCGACAGGGGCGATGGCGGTGATCATCGCCGATGTGCCCGAGGTGCATGGCGACGACGGCATGGGGGCGATGGCGATGCTGACCGTCATGGCCGGCATCGTGATGCTGGTGCTCGGCATCGCGCGGCTGGGCAGTCTCGTCCGCTTCATCCCGACCGCCGTGCTGATCGGGTTCGTCAATGCGGTCGCCGTCAACATCGTGCTCAGCCAGCTGGAGAACTTCACGGGGTTCGACAGCGATGCCGACGCTCGCCTGCTCAGGGTGGTCGACATCGTCGCCAATGTGCTGCAGATCAGCTGGTGGTCGGTCCTGGTCGGCGCTGTGACGATCGGATTGATCCTCGTGCTCGAGCGGACTCCGCTCGGTGCCCTATCGATGGTCGTCGCGATCGTCGTCGGATCCGTGCTCGCCGTGGTGATGCCCGACGGCGCGGTCGCGACGATCGCAGACGTGGCGGATGCAGGCCGCAGTCTTCCTTCGCTCTCGCTGCCCGATCTGTCGACGTTCTTCGTCCTCATCGTCCCCGCGCTGTCGCTGGCGCTTGTCGGTCTCGTGCAGGGAGCGGCCATCTCCGGATCCATGCCGAACCCGGACGGACGATATCCCGACGCCTCCGCGGACTTCCGCGGACAGGGCATCGCGAACATCGCGACCGGAATGCTCCAGGGCATCCCGGTCGGGGGGTCGATGTCGGCGACGGCCCTCTCGCGCGCGGCCGGTGCCCAGAGCGCCGCAGGCAACCTCATCGCCGCGGTCGTGATGGTGCTCAGCATGATCCTGCTCGGACCGCTCATCGGGTACATCGCGATGCCGGCGCTCGCGGGCCTGCTGATCCTGGTCGGGGTGAGAACGGTCAAGCCGCACCAGATCATCATGGTGTTCAAGACAGGCGCCGTGCAGATCGCGGTGTTCCTCGTCACCTTCGCTCTCACGCTCCTGATCCCTCTGCAGTACGCCGTGCTCGCCGGGGTCGGGCTCGCCGTCGTGCTGCAGATCGCTCGGCAGTCGAATCGCGTGCGGGTGCGGCGGTGGGTCTTCGACGAGCCGAACGGGCGTCCGATCGAGCAGGATCCGCCGGCGACCCTCGAGCCCGGCGACACAGTCGTGCTGACCCCCTACGGCAGTCTCTTCTTCGCCTCGGCGCCCTCGTTCCGACAGCAGCTGCCGGATGCCGAGCACAGCAGCCCCGGAGCATTCGTGATTATCCGTCTTCGTGGCACAGACGAGCTCGGGGTCACCTTCCTCACGATGATCCGCACCTATGCGCAGGAGCTCGCGGCGGCCGGCGCCACCCTGATGGTCGCGGGAGTCGGACCCCGTGTGCAGGCGCAGCTCGCGTCGACGGGCGTGCGCGCCGTCGTCGGCGAGGAGAACATCTTCGTCGAGCAACCCCGACTCGGCGATGCGCTGCAGGACGCGCTCGCCGAGGTGTCGCGCCGCCGACTCGACGATGCAGGACGACCCGAGGAGGTCTAGTCCGTCGCGGTGAATGCCTCGTCGACGCTCGTGTGCACGCGGCCCTCGGCGATCATCCGCTGATACCACTCCGTCTTGACCGCCACCGAGGTGGCGCGCTCCGGAAGCGCGGCGATGTGCAGGGCGATCCCCATCGACGACAGTTCACGATCGAGGTCCTCGAGCGTGTCGAGCACCGTGATGGTGACGATGTCGAGGCGCAGGGCATCGAGGATCACCACCTGGATCGGCTCCGGCCGGCTGCTCGCGATCTCGATGATGGCCCGCTCGCACGCGAGAGCGTTGGCGGTGTAGAGACCGCGCACGGTGTGGATCGCAATGCGTCCGTCGCGTTCTCCGACGATGTCGAGCTTCGGGATGTTGAGCTCTCGGAGCACGAGGATGAGCGTCAGCGCCACACCGGCGGCCACCGCAGCCAGCAGCCCGACGGTCAGACCGAGCACAGCCACGAGGAGGGCGATCCAGAAGTCCGTCGGGCTGATGCGTGCCCACCGCACGAGCATCGGGATGTCGATGAGTCCGGCCACCGCGAGGAAGACCATCGCGGCGAGAGTCGCCTGGGGGAGCAGCGAGACGACCGGGCCGAGGAACAGGGCCACCACGAGCGCGAGCGCGACCGTGACGAGAGTGGCCAACTGGGTCTTCGCGCCGGCATCCCGGTTGACGGCGCTCTGCGAGAATCCGCCGGCTGCGGGGAGCACGGTGAAGAAGGTACCGGCGAGGTTCGCAGCTCCCACGGCCACGAGCTCCTGGTCGGCGTCGATCGCGGGCTCGGTCATGCGCCGCATGCTGCGTGCGACGGCGGCGGTCTCGAGGAACACCATCACCGCGATCGCGAGGGCGCCGGGCAGGAGCGCCCCGATCTGGGTGAGGTCGGGGAGGCCGGGCGTCGGCAGTCCCGAGGGGACGGGGTCGATCAGTGCCACGCCTCTCTCATCGAGATCGGCGAGGGCGACCAGGATGATGCCGCCGACGACGACCACGAGTGTGCCCGGGATCCGGGGTGCGAACCGCTTCAGCACGAGGAGCACGATCAGGCTCCCGACCGAGAGAGCGACGGTGGGCAGGTTGATGCTCGCGGAGGCCGCGATTGCCGCCTCGATGGTGCGGAAGAACCCTTCTCCCGACACCTCGGAGGTCTCACCGAGAAGCTTGGGAAGCTGCCCCACGGCGACGGTTCCGCCGACGCCGATCTTCACCCCCAGGATGGTCGCCGCACTGATGTTCTCGACCAGTGACCCCCAACGCAGCATCCTCGCGCCCACCAGCAGCAGACCCACCAGCATCGCGAGGGTCATGAGGCTCCCGGCAGGATCCTCGGCACTCGACGCGACCGATGCCGACACCAGTGTCGTGGCCGTGAGGGTCGCGATGGTCGACGTGGTCGACACGCTCATCGCGCGGGAGCCACCGAGCAGCGCGTAGACGAGCATCGGGATGATGCAGGTGTAGAGGCCCACCTGAACGGGCAGATTCGCGATGGTCGCGTACGCCATCGCCTGCGGCACCACGACCGCGCCGGCGGCGAGGCCGGCGATGACGTCGGGCACGAGCCACTCCCGACGGTATCCCGCCATGCTCGGCAGGAGGGTACGCGGGGTGCGCCGGGTGACGTGGTCGCTCATGTGCTCATGCTGGCATCGGCGAGCAGAGCGCTCATCATGGTGTCACCCGCTGCGGGCGAGGGGCGCACGAGAGTCAGATCTCTTCCCGACCGTCATCGCGGTGCGTGATCCGCCGCACGCGATCTCCGATGTACGAGATGACGAGGGCCGAGGTGGTGCCCACGATCGCGATGCCGCCGATCATGAGACACACGGCATAGACGCGGCCGAGTGCCGTCACCGGATAGGTGTCGCCGTAGCCGACCGTGGCGATCGTGACGCATGCCCACCAGATCGCCGTGCCGAAGTCGACGATCGTCGCGTCGCGAGCGCCTCGCTCGACCTGCAGCGTGGCGAGAGAGATGAAGTAAACGAACAGCACGGTGTAGGCGAGGGCGAAGGTGATGATCTGGGCCCGGACCGCACTGCCGGTGCGGCGATGGAAATAGGGGAGTCCTCGGGCGAGCTCGACCACGCGGAACGCTCGGAACAGCGGTATGAGAACCGACAGAACCTCGACGGGATGGTGAACGAGGAAGGCCGTGCGCTCACCGGTGGGGGTGAGCACCACTCGCACGATGAGGTCGACGACCAGCGCGAGCCAGGTGATCGCGATCTCGACGGCGAGCATGATGCGTACCCAGGAGGGGAGTTCGGGCGCGAGCACGATCACGGAGTAGGCGACGATGAACCCGATGCCGAGCACGGTCAGGGGAACGGTCGCGGCCGACTCCCAGCGATCCAGCGCCGTCTCGGCATCCGCCGGGTCCGGGGCGGCGACGATCGGCCCGCTCATCCTGCCGGCTCCGGTCGCACCTGCGCGGGCGATACCTCCGGGAGCGTGTGGACCAGCATCTCGGGCGCGCGCGACACGAGGAGCCAGGTCGGAAGCACAGCGATGCACAGCACGGCGAGCACGGTGACGCTGCCGGTGACGGCCACGGCGATGAACAGCGCGATCCAGCCGTCACGGGCGATGGCGAGCACCATCCCGAGCACCCCACTGGCGATCGCGAGACTCACGGGGATGTCGGGGAGCACAGCGTTCGCCAGCACGCCGATCGCGGTTCCGATGAACACAGCGGGGAAGACCCGCCCGCCACGGAACCCGGCGGCCGCGGCGATCATCAGAGCGACCACCTTGACCGCGACGATGACGGCGAGCTCGGTGACGCTGTAGTCGGCTCGATTCTCTGTGATGGCGGCCGTCTGCTCGAGCCCCTTGAACAGGGTGATCGGACCGCCGATGATTCCGATCACGCCCAGCAGTGCACCGCCGAGCGTCACATACAGCACCGGATGCCGAAGCAGCCGGAACCCGCGGTGCAGCAGGGGGAACACGGCCGCAGCGCCGATGCCGATGGCAGCGGCGATGAGCGCGATGACGCTCGCGCTCAGCAGGTCGATCACAGCGACGGTGTCGTAGGCGGGAAGCGGCACCGCGAATTCCGGATGATGCAGCAGCGACATCGTCACGGCCCCTGCCCCGGCGGCGAGCAGCGGCAGGAACAGCTTGTCCCACAGCGCTCCGGTCGCCATCGAGCCGACGACCCCGGTGAAGACCAGTGCAGCGGCGACCGGCGTACCGAACAGCGCCCCGATCGTGCCGGCCGCGGTGACCAGCACGATGAGCTCGCGGGAGATGCCCGGCCACAGGCTGCCGAATGCGGCGACGAGGATGCCGGTGTTGATGGCGATGATGGGGCTCTCCGGTCCCAGGCTCACCCCGCCGGCGAGGGCGAGCACAGTCACCAGGGTCAGAGAGGGCAGCGCGGTCAGAGGCAGCGGCGGCGCGATGAGATCGGTCGTCGCCGAGTCGCGGCCGCCGTGCCCGGGGAGCAGCTGTATCGCCAGCCCGACCGCGAGTCCGGTGAGGGTCAGGACGGAGAGGATCCACCACGGTGAGTCCGGGGCGATGCCGGTGAGCGAGGGCAGCCCCGTCCACAGTGCTCTCTGGAGCACCGCCGCCAGCTCGTCGAGACCGAAGAGGATCAGCGCGGAGACGACGCCGATCAGCACGCAGGGCAGCGACAGGATGAGCAGGCGACGAAGGGTCCAGGGCGGCAGCTCCCTCGCGGCACCGGACATTCCGTCGGTCATCGCGGCCGCCTGACGCGCTCTGAGTACCGGGGGATGCGCCGGACCACGTGGGGAATCGATGTCTCGGGTGAAGGGCGGGCGCCGCGGTCTCCGGAGACCCATCGCAGCCAGAGTGTGTCGTCGCTGCCTTCGAGAAGCAGCGTGCGTGTCAGGAGCGTCAGCGGGACAGCGAGCAGAGCGCCGACCGGACCGATGATCACCGTCCAGAACACGACGGCGAAGAAGCTCAGAGTCACACTCAGGCCGACCGCATCGCTCACGAACGCGGGCTGGACGAAAACCTGCAGCACGACGTTCACGACGCAGTACACGGCGATGACGCCGAGCAGCAGCGGCCACCCGCCGACCGCGAGGGCGAGGATCGCCGGCGGCACGAGTCCGATGACGAAGCCGATGTTGGGGATGAAGTTCGTCACGAAGGCCAGCACGGCCCACAGCACGGGGGCAGGTACTTCGAGCCACCAGAGCGCGAGGCCGTCGATCGTGGCGACGACGGCGCCGAAGACGGTGTTCACCACGTAGTAGCGGCGGATGTTCGTGTTCAGTCGCGAGATCCTTGCGATCGTCTCGGCCTTGCGAGCGCCGAAGACGGTCGAGGCGCTCTGGTATCGCCCGGCATCCACCGCCATCACGACCACATAGGCGCAGACGAGGAAGAGAGCGACCGCGATGCCGAAGACCGCGCTGCCGAGGCCACCGGCGAGAGCGACGAGAGCGGGAACGACGGTGCGTGCGGCATCCTCGCCGTCAGCGCCTGGCACTCCCGCGCTCTGAGCGATCCAGCTGTCCACCTGCGACGCGACGTGCGTGAGGTCTCCGCCAGGTGAGAGATCGCCGAGTAACTGGGCGAACTGCACTCCCGCGAGCCAGACCAGCGCGCCCATCGCGAGCAGCACAGAATAGGCGAGCACGATGATCGCGGCCACGCCGAGGCTTCGCGGCCAGCCGCGCCGCACGAGCGCGGTGCTCGCCGGGCTGCAGATCACGACCACGACCAGCGCGACGGCGAGCGGAGCGATCACGTCTCGGAGCAGCCAGACTCCGACGAGTGCGACGGTCGCGCACGCCAGCACCACGAGGACGTGGGTTCCGGCGGTGCGCGTGGTGCTCACGGCACGTCTGCGGCTGATCCGGGGGACCCGGGGAACACCGTCTTCCAGTCGTCGCGAACGCTCACGACGAGGTATCCGGCATCGGATGCACCGGCGAGGGCCATCTCAGCTCCCGCGTCATACGGGGCATCCTCGCGGGAATCGTCGTCATGGTGGATCAGCAGGGCGAGACCGGGGCGGGGGCCACGGCGGGCGAAATCGAGCATCGGCATGTCGCCGTTGGAGTTGCCTGCCGCGAAGAGCGGTCGACGCCCGATGCGACTCCAGATCCGCACCGGCTTCTCGGGCCCGTCGTCGAAGAAGGCCAGAGACGGCGCATAGCGCACCACCGCCTTCTCGGCGTCGTAACCGAGGCCGAACGCCGAGCCGATCACGCGTTCCGGCGGAATGCCGTAATTGCTCTGCGTCATCGGCCGCATGAAGTCGCGCTCGCCGCCCGACACGATGTAGCACGTGAACCCATGCCGCTCGAGGTAGCGCAGCAGCTCGACCATCGGCTGATAGACCGCGTCGGCGTAGGGCCGCTGCAGCAGAGGGTGTGTCGCCGTGGCGAAGAACTCTGCGACCGACTCGGCGTACTTTTCGACGCTGACGCCGTCGGTCAGACCACCGAGGGCCTGAAGGATGACGCCCAGATCCGAGTCGTCGCCGGAGTAGTGCTTGTCGATGGCCGATCCGAGCCAGGCGAGGTCACCGGTCACGGCCGCACGATAGGGCTGTTTCTGGGCGAGGTCAGGGTCGAGCTCTGCGGCGACCCGCCACTGCTCGACGACGTAGTGGAGCTGAGTCGGCATCGGCTTCTCCGACCACAGCGTCCCGTCGTTGTCGAAGACGGCGATGCGCTCTTCCGGAGGCACGGAGTCGGGCCCGGCCACCACGGACGACACGAAGTCCTCGATGGCGGCGCGTGCGCCACCCTGACGCCATGATCGCAGCTCTTCCGACTCGTCCATCGCGATCTCGATCCTCTCGATACCCGTGCGCCTCGCGGCTCGTCCGACCGCCATCCTGACACCGCGCGGAGATGTCGGAGGCAGGCCAGTCACCCCCTTCGGGCGAGGGCGTGCCACGAGCACGTCGACGTCGGGAGGATCCCACCTCAGGGGCGGACGGGCGGGAGCATCCGATGCGACAGGGCGCGCACCGAGCCCAACCTGCGGCCGTGACGCAGGAACAGGCCGATCGCGGTCAGCCGCCGGCGCAGTCCCCACCAGGTCACCAGAGCGAGCGACTCGGAGACGATCGAGCCGCTCATCTTCGATTCACCGTGCACGCGCTCGACGAACGTGATGGGCACTTCCACGACGCGCAGACCGCGTTCCAGTGCCCGCCAGAGCAGATCGACCTGGAAGCAGTACCCCTGCGATGCGACGTGAGCGAGGTCGATGCGGCGCAGTGCCGCGGCGCTGAACACCCGGTAGCCGCCCGTCGAGTCGCGTACGTCGATACCCAGGGCGAGGCGGGCGTAGAGGTTTCCTCCTCGGCTCAGCACCTCGCGGTGGCGCGACCAGTTCACCACTCTGCCGCCGGGGACCCATCGTGATCCGAGCACGAGATCGTGGTCGATGAGCTGGTCGACGAGCTTGGGAAGCTCCTCCGGACGGTGCGAACCGTCGGCATCCATCTCGACGAGCGCCCAGTAGTCATGCTCGAGCCCCCAGGCGAAGCCGGCGAGGTAGGCGCCACCCAGCCCGTTCTTCTCGGTGCGGTGCAGGACGTTGACCTGTGCGTGACGCTCGGCGAGCGCGTCGGCCACCTCTCCCGTGCCGTCGGGGGACGAGTCGTCGACGATGAGGATGTCGGCGTCGGCTGATGCGAGGACTCGATCGACGATCGCCTCGATGTTCTCGATCTCGTTGAAGGTCGGGATGATGACGAGTGTCTCGTTCATGGTGGATCCTTTCGCCAGGGGTCAGCCGCGGAGTTCCGCGAAGACGATGAGGTTGTCGAGGTAATGGCCGGTGGAGGAGTCGAAGATTCCGCCGCAGGTGATCAGTCGCAGTTCCGGCGTGGGCACGTTGCTGTAGACCTCGTCGGTGGGGAACTCGGCCTTCGCGGATTGGGTCGTGCCGCTGACCACGAAGGTGAGCGCGGAATCGTCGGCCAGGGTGACGACGATCTCGTCTCCCGAGGCCAGCGCGCCGATGTCGGCGAAGACGGCGGGGGCCGTCGGGGAGTCGACGTGGCCGGCGATGATCGCGGGGCCCACCTGCCCGGGCGCGACGCCGCCGGCGTACCAGCCGGCGAGGTCGAAGTCGGCAGGGGCGGCGAGGCGTCCGCTCGCGTCGACCGCGAGGTTCTCCAACGTCGTGTCGACGCCTATCGCGGGGATCTGTACCCGGGTGGGGGGTGCGGCATCGGACGCCGGCTCCGGGATCGAAGGATCCTGCAGGCCACCGGCGGAGAACGCGTCACTCGACGGCGACGTCGCGGACGGTGAGGAGGCCGCGTCGGTCGTACCGCAGGCGCTCAGAAGCAGCGCGAGCGCGAGTGCTCCCGCGGCGATGACGGATCGGGTCGCGCTGCTCCTGGACATCAGGCGGCTCCCATCCCGCAACCGCCGAGGGCGTCGTCCGTGAGCATCGCCGTCGACAGCATGACCCACGCGGCCCCGTAGTACGTCGGAAACTCGGTCGCCAGGTCAGCGGCGCGTTCGAGGTCGGACGTGGCAGCGGTGTCGTCTCCCGAGGCCTGAGCGGACGCCGCCCGAGCGGTGAACCCCAGAGCGGATTGCTCGTCGATCAGCGCGCCACCGCCGAGATCGAGTCGTGCAGAGATGTCCGGCTCGCGGTCCAGCGTCGAGTACGGGAGTCCTGCGAGTGCGACGTCTCCCGGTGTGCACGACTCCGCGTAGCGAAGCAGGAGCCGGGGAGCGTCGAAGGCGTACTGCACAGGGTCCCCTTCTCCGAGGGGACCGGGCATCGGCTCGATCAGGCCGTCTGCGTGCACCTGCGCCCAGTCCGGCGGCAGATCGGTGGTGTTGAGGATCTCGCTCGTCACGGCCGCGCTCCCTGCCTGCAGCTCGGCCCATCGCGGATCTCCTGTCGCGGCGCCGAGCATCTCGAATGCGACGGGCGAGGCATAACTCGGGTTGTAGGCGTAGGGCTCGCGATCCGCAGCCCACAGCCCAGGGAGCAGGATGCGCCCGCGCTCGGTCACGACGGTGAGGCGATCGGCGATCACCGTGGCGAGCGCGACCCCGTCCGCGTGGAGGTCTTCTCGTCCGAATCGATCACCCGCGAGTACCAGGGCGCGGGCGGCGTCGAGATCGGCATCGGATGCCGGCTCGTCGTCGACGACCTCGCCGTCATCCCAACGCCAGGCCATCAGCCCGTCGGGGCGCACGAGTTCGTCCTGGGTCCACTCCCAGATCTCGTCGAATCTCTCCTCGTCCTCCGCTATCACCGCAGCGAACAAGCCGTATGCCTGCCCTTCGCTCACGGTGTCGCCGCCTTCGTCGTGCCGGACGACCCGGCCTTCTTCGACCCACGTGTCGAGGAAGGCGGTCGCCAGGTCAGGCGCGTCGAGATCAGGAGCCTCGGCGTCGGAAGGGGGGAGTGCTGTCGAGGTGGCTTCCGGCGCGGTTTCGGGCGGCGCATGGTCCGATGTGCTCAGCCCGACGGCGACCGCAGCGGTACCTGCGGTCACCAGCACGGCTCCCGCTGCGACGAGGATCAGCGTGTTGCGGCGCATCAGAGCACCCCGCCCATGAACCTCGCGCGCGTGATCGATGTCACCTCCGAGGAGGAGAGGTACCCGCCGCCGGTGTCGACGCCGCCGTCGGGGACGTCGCCCACGGATGCGCTGTCGAGGATGGGCAGGATGGTCAGTCCGCCGCTCGAGGTGTCGAGGACGAAGAGTGTGGTGACGCTGCCGGGGGTGACCGACACATCGGCGGTGTCCGCGACCCCGTCCCCGGCGAGGTCGAGTGTCCAGTCGCCTGCGGGGATCTCCGCATACCCGGTGGCTGACCCTGCTTTGGCATCCTGCGCGATGGCGTCGCCCTGTGCGGTCGTGACATCGACCTCGGGGGTGACCGTCGACGCCTGGATGAGTCGGATGCGCGCGGCGCCCGCGGCGGGCTCCGTCAGATCGTCGTCGAACGCGCGGACCTGAAGGTCCGCGGTGGGCCCGTAGGCGGCGACGGTCGTCGCGGTGCCGCTCTCGATCGTCACCGTCTCCGAGATCACGGGGACGCTCGATCCGGAGGCGCCGGCGGGGACCATGCTCACGGTGTAGCTACCAGCGGGAAGCTCCCGGTAGTCGGAGACGTCTCCGTACCCGACGCCGTCCAACTCGAACAGTGTGGATCCACCGCTGACCGCGGAGACGCGCACGTCGACGGACTTGGTGTCGGGCGAGAGATGGCCCAGACGCAGCCAGCCGGCTTGCTCGCTGACGGCGGCGGGCGCGGCAGCGCTCGCCGCGGGGTTCGTCGCGGCCGCTGCGGGCAGAGGCGCGGCGACGAGGACGAGCAGTGCCGTCGCACCGGTCGCCGTGGCGACGGTCAGGTGCGGGAATCGTGAAATCTTCATGATGTGCTCCTTCGATGGGGGTGGATCCGGTGATCGGTGGTGCGTGATTCAGGGCAGTGTCGGCTGCAGCGAGACGGGGTAGCGGAGGATGACGTCGTCGCCGTCGATCTCGACGGATGCGGGCGCGTAGACCCCCGTGAGTGAGCTGACGAGCGCCTCCGCATCGGGGCTGAGCTCGCCGTCGACGACGGTGGGCGATGCCGCGATCGCCGAGAGTGCGAGCTGGCGGAAGGTCCCGCCGTCCTCGCCGTCCACGATGGGGAACCCCGTGACGCTCACCGAGCCGGCGCCCGCGAGCGTCGCGAGAACGGCGATGATCCGTTCATCGACCTGCCCGGCCGCCAGGCGATCCCTGTCGGCGGTGCTCAGCTGCACCTCGGGGTTGGTGGCGAGCGCCGAGCCCAGGGTGGCGCGGTTCTCGGCAGCGGCCTCGAGCGATGCGGCCGCCTGCTCTGCGCCGTCGATCGTGACTCGTCGCACATCGACCGCCTGCGTGCCCTCGCCGAACGTGGCGACGACGACGGAGTTGTCGATGGCTTCCTGCACCTGCGGGAATGCTCCGGGGAACGTCCGCATCGAGTCGGTGGTGACGACGTAGTCGGCGTCACGCCATCCGTTGGGCGAGTCGGCTTGCACAGCGGGATCCGTGTCGAGCTTGTAGTACCAGATCACGTTGTCGCGATCCCAGCCGGCTTTGACGAGGTCGACCCACATCGCGTCGTCGACGATCACACGCTGATCGGTGGACGCGTTCTCGATGAGCCACTCCTGTGCATTGCGCAGCGGCGCGTCCAGATCGGCGAGCACGAATCCGCGCAGCTGCGTCGTCCACAGCGGCACCGCGACGATCGCACCGACCGCGGCCACGGCTACCGCGCCTGTGGCCAGGGGTCTGCGGCTCGCGCCTGTGCGACGGAGCCGGGCGATCGCGGAGTCGACGACCCCGGCGATCAGGAGCGCGCCGAACGGGATCAGCATGATCACGTACGGCACCGGCAGGTATCCGCCCGGGCGGAACATGAACGCCGTCATGGCCAGTACCAGAACCGCATACGGACGGAGGCGGGGCAGGAAGAGCGCCGCGCCTGCAGAGAGCAGGCTGAGGACGATGACGACGGGGTCGAGCTGCCACCACATACCGAGCGTGCGATTGATCAGCGAGTCGGGGTCGGTGATCGAGCCGCTGCCCTCGCGCGAGCCGAGCTGGAAGGTGATGCCCTCGATGAGGCTCACTCGTCCGGCTCCGCTGAACAGCTCGCCCTTGACCGCTGCGAGCAGCAGATAGCTGCCCCCGATCAGGACGAGGATGCTGGCCGCGACCGAGAGCGTGTAGCGGCGGGTCTCCCTCCGTGCCGACCGCACCATCACCCAGATCAGGAGCGGCAGGGCGAGCAGGAACGTCTCCTTGGTCAGCACCGAGATGCCGAACGCCACAGCGGAGCCGGCGAAGGCAGCGAGCTGGCCGCGCCGGTTGGTCGCGAGGAAGAATGCGAGCAGCAGCCACGGCACTGCGATGTTGTCGAGATAGACGGTGCGGTGGAACTGCACGGCGAGGGGCGAGAGGGCGAACAGGAGGCCGGTGGCTGCGGCGGCCCCGCGAGACATCCCGAGTCGCCGGGCGAGCGCCCACAGCAGAGCCACCGAGATGAGGGCCGCGACCAGCACGGCCTCTCGCCCGGCGAGCACCGCGATGTCCCAGCGCTCGAACGCCCCGGTGAGCTGGGTGTATCCGGCGATCTGCAACCAGCCCAGCGGCGGGTGGTCGTACCAGTACGTGTAGTGGGCGAGTTCGCCGAGGTGGGTGACCGCCCAGGCCTGTGCGGTGTAGGTGCCTTCGTCGTCGATCCGCTGCGGGGCTCCGCCCACGTTGAGGAAGTTGACGACGGCGCTCACGGCCAGCACCGGGACGAGCCAGAAGAGGTCACGGGCGTGTGCACGCATCCAGCCGCTGAGGCGGCTGAGGACTCCCCGGCCGCGGTCGGATCCTTCTGCTTCCGCCGACGGCATGGCCCGATCGGTCGGATCCGCCTGCACGGGCTTATCGAGTGTCGTGGTCACGCTGCCACCTCCTGGGGGATCCGCACGGAGGCTGCGCCTGTGGGCATCGACTCCTCATCGCGATGGGCGCCGGTGTGCTCGGTCTTCTCCCAGCCGCGCTCGCCGCGGAACTCGCGGAAGACCGCGCGGATCGCCGCTCCCGCCAGGAGAACCTGGAAGGGGATGGTCCCGAGCACCAGTCTGATGTAGTCGATCACCCGCACCTTCTGCCCGTACAGCCTGCCGAACTCGCCGAGTCCGGCGATCTCGACGGCGACCGTGACGATCGTCGGTGCGAGGGGGATGAACGTCAGCAGTGCGACGATCGTGGGCACCTTCACCACGAGGATGAGGAACACCGAGAGCGGGATCAGCAACCCCGTCGCCGCCTGCAGGAACGGCATCGCGAGCATGTATCGGGCGAAGAGGCGCTGTCCGCGGGTGGGGAGCGCACGCCATTCACCCTTGCGCAGCACCTGGAGGAAGCCCTGGTTCCAGCGCGTGCGCTGCTTGTAGAACGACTTCAGCGTGCCGGGCGTCTCCTCGCGGGTGACGTACTCAGGACTGTAGGCCACGACGACCTTCTCTCCCTGGCTCGAGAGACGCACTCCCAGTTCGCAGTCCTCGGCGAGGCACTCCGCATCCCACCCGTGGTTGTACTCGAGGGCATCGCGCTTCACGAACACGGTGTTGCCACCGAGCGGGATGAACTTCGCTCCTGCGTGGAAATGGAGGCGGGACCGGAACCAGAAGTAGTACTCGAGCACGTTGCGCAGCGACCACCAGGTGCTGCGGAAGTTCATCAGCTGCACGCCGCCCTGCACGACCGTGGCTCCCGTCTCGGTGAAGCGCGAGTCGATGTGACGCAGGAGCTCGGGGTGCACCTCATCTTCGGCGTCGAACACGCCGACGATCGAGCCGGCGGCGTAGGGCAGCGCCCGGTTCAGCGCCTTGGGCTTGTTCTTGGGCACGCTGTCGTCGACGACGACCTCGATGCGATCGGGATGCCGTGCGGCTGCCGCACGCACCACCGCGGTGGTACCGGGATCGTCGTCTCCCACGATCGCGATGATCTGCACGTCAGGGTGCGTCTGGGCGGCCAGCGCGTCGAGCGTCTGCCCCATCACCTCCTCTTCGTGCCGTCCGGGCACGAGGAGAGTGAAGGTGTGCTGCGGAGCACGGGGCTCCTTCGAGAAGGCTGTGCTGTCGTAGGTGCTCTTGGAGCGCCAGGCGTAGAGCATCCACCAGAGGGTCGTCACGGCGATCACCGTCAGGGCGAGGGCCACGAGGATCAGGCCGGAGTACCCGACGACCGAGGCCCAGTCGACATCGCCCGCGTTCTGCTGCGCCTCGATGAGTCCGGGGTCGAGGACCTCGCGGTTGGGCACGCCCTGCGGGGCCGGCGCCTGATCGGGCGAGGGCGTCAGGAGCGGCCCCGGAGCGGGGTCGCTCTCGAGACGGCGAGGGATGAGTGACGAGAGGTAGATCACGATGTTGCCTCCTGAGGAGCGCGGAACACGAGGAATCGGTACGTGAAGTACCGGAAGAGGGTGCCCAGGACGAGCCCGATGACGTTTCCCGAGATGTTGTCGGCGAGGGGCGAGGTGAATCCGAGCATGTAGTGCGAGACGAACAGGCATCCGGATGCGATGAGCAGACCGCCGCCGTTCGCGAGGATGAACAGCGCGAGTTCCTTCGCGACCGCCGGCCGTCGGGTCGTGCGGAAGGTGACGTAGCGATGGCCGAGCCAGGCGACACCGGTGGCGACGGCCACCGAGATCACCTTCGCCCAGATGACCTGGTCGGGCATCACGGTGGCCCGGAGCAGGTTGTACCCGCCGACGTCGACGACGAAGGCGATGATCCCGACACCGCCGAAAGTGGCGAGCTGGGGGGCGGCCTCTCGCACCGCGGTGACGAGGCGAGACAGCAGGAGCGATGGCGCGGAGGGGGTGAGCGTCATACAGCCGGTTCGGAGGCCTCCCGCGGTGCGGATTGGATTATTTCGCCCGACCGAGAAATCGCTCTCGGACCATCACGACGCCTCGCTGGAGAACCGTCGACGCTTCGACTCGGAGATGAGCAGAACTCACGATTCGCACATGCTGCGACGGGCGTCAGCCCGAATGCCAGGTCTCTAGCCGAGCGAGAGACCTGGCATCTGTTCGTTCGCACCGCCCTCGCTCGCCGGGCGGAGCCATCGCCTACCCTGAGGGCTGTGCGCATCCGGCCGATCGACCTCGTCGATGTCTTCGTCTATCTCGTCGTTCTCGGACTCTTCGTCCAGTTCTTCCCCGAGGTGATCGCTGAATCCTTCGTCCTGTCGCTCCTGACCGCTGTGCTCCTCAAGATCGTGCTCGAGGTGGTGACGCTGATGAAGAAGCGGATCGTCGCCCGCATCCGCGACGCCCGCTCGCTCTGGGTGCGCGTCGTGAACATCGCATCGCTCCTCGTGCTCATGCCGGGCAGCAAGTTCGCGGTGCTGGAGCTCGTCGACCTGCTCTTCGGCGAGGCGGTGCACCTCGGCGGATTCTTCGCGGTCACGGGGCTGATCATCGTGCTGATGCTGGTCAGGGGCGGAGTGCGGATGGTCTTCGCGGCGCGCAGCGGCGAAGACTCCTCTGGGCGGCCGTAGCCCCTCACCTACGACAGCGGCGGGTGAGAGCGTGAACGCTCCCACCCGCCGCGGTCGTGCGGTCGGTCGATCTCGACGGTCAGCCTGCCGCGGGGGCCAGCTCGTTCGGAGTGACCTCCAACTCTGCGCTGGCGATCACCTCGCCCGTCGTCAGGTCCACAGCATGCACACTGTTCGCCGCGGGCTCCGTCACGTACGCGATGTCGCCGGCGACGACGATCGCGGGGTGCGGGTCCTGCCACTCGGCCGGGCTCTCCCACGGGTCGACCACCGGGAAGTTCTCGGTGATCTCACCGGTCTGCGGGTCGAGCACGTGGATCGATCCGTCGGACGCGAGGATGTACGCGAGGTCCTCCGGGCCGCGCACCACATCGCGGAAGGTGTACTCGACGCCGGCGGGCAGATCGACGACCTCGTAGGTCTTCGCCTCGGTGTCGATGAGGGTCACCGCGCTCAGCAGGTAGCCCTCGGCGTCCACGTCGTTCTTGTAGTCACCGACGATGATGGGGCTGGTCTCACTGACCCAGGCGTTGCCCATGCGTCCGTAGGGCTGGTCGGGGGCGTCGAGCTTGGTGATCTCTCCGTCGGAGTAGAGGAGAGCTCCGTTCTCGCAGCCGAAGACCACGGTCTCGTTCGCGGCCGTGCCCTCACCGTGCACACCGGGGCACTGGTCGGATGCGGCGATCTCGGCGCCGTCGGCATCCTGCACCACGATGCCGTTGCGTCCGTCCGCGTTGCCGACAGTCGTCAGGAACGTGCCGTCTTCGAGCAGCACGGAGACGCCGTGATGGGCCTCGACGCCGTCGACGGTGCGAGTCACGGGCAGACCGTCGGCGTTGGCGAGATCGGCCGTGTCGAAGATCGTGGTGTCGCTCGTGCCGTCGGCGTAGAGGATCGTCTTGCCGCCGTGACGCACGACGTGACCGGGAGTGTCTGCGGCGAAGACGACGTCGGTGAGCGCCGCGTCGTCGGTGGAGCCCGCGGCGGTGTCGAGTACCTGGAAGCCCTCGCTCATGGTCACCATGACGTGGCGGTCGTCGCCCGCCGGGTTGAGCCGGGTGAACGGCTCGGACTCGAAGTCGTCCACCGTCTCGAGCGTCTCGCCGTCGAGCACCAGGATGCCGCCGTCATAGGCGACCGCCAGGCGGGGTCCGGCTGCCTGAGCAGGAGTCTCGCCCTCGCTCGTCGGCGTGCTCGTCGACGAGGAGCACGAGGCCAGGGCGACGACTGCTCCGACGGCGAGCGCTCCCATGGCCGCTCGTCGCAAAGAGGATGTCTTCATACTGTGTTTCCTTCTTCTTGAGGGAGGTCTCAGCTGGTGAGACCGGAGGTGATGCGCTCGGTGTTGGCGCGCATCATGGTCAGGTAATCGGGAGCGCCGCCGTCTTCTTCGGTCAGCGACTCGGTGAAGAGTTCGATCACCTCGACGTGCACATCGGCCTCTGCGGCCAGCGCCTGGACGAGGCGGTCTGGGGAGGACGATTCGGCGAAGATCGCCGAGACTCCCGTCTGCTCGACCGCGTCGACGAGGTCGGCCAGGTCGGATGCCGAGGGGGCAGCGAGCGTGGTTCCACCGGGGATCACGGCGCCCACGATCGTGAAGTCGAAGCGCTGAGCGAGGTAGCCGAACACGTGATGGTTGGTGACCAGTGCCCGGCGAGAGTCCGGGATGCTCTCGAATGCGGCGGACATCTCGCCGTCGAGCGACTCGAGCTCACCGCGATAGTCTTCCGCGCTCGTCGAGAGCCTGGAGGCGTCGATCCCGTCGATCTCGGCCAGGGCGGGTTCGAGCGCGTCGACGACGTCGGTCATCCGTGCGGGATCGGTCCAGAAGTGCGAGTCCGGCATCCCTGCGGCGTCGCCCGCGCTGTAGTCGAGGACGTCGATCGCGTCTCCGGCGGTGAACAGCGGGACTGCACTGGCTGCTGCGGCATCGAGATGCTGCTGCAGCCCTTCTTCGAGTCCGAGACCGTTCGAGACGATGAGGTCGGCCTCGCGCAGGGTGGCCGCCTCCTGTGCGGAGATCTCGAAGGAGTGCGGATCCGCGTTCGGCTTCATGAGCGTCACCACCTGCGCCTGGTCGCCGACGATCTCGTCGACGACGTCGCCGAGGATGTTCGTGGAGACGACGATGAGAGGACGGTCGTCTGTGGGGGGCGCGCAGGCGGCGAGGGGCAGCGCGGCGAGACCGAGCACGGCTGGGGCGGTCAGGAGGCGAGTGAGCCGCATGGGTCAGCGTCCTGTCTCGGCGATGAAGGCCGGTTCGGTGGCGGTGTCGAAGGTGCGGGCGATGCGTGCCCCGTCGGCGTAGTCGATCTCGTACAGTCGTCGCTCGGCCGGGGCGCTGAGGTACGCGCGGTGCTGGTCGGCGATGAGCGTCGGTGCAGCACCTGCCGACAGGGATCCGGCGACCAGCGGAGCGGTCTCGGCGAGCAGAGATCCGTCGGCAGCGTCGAGCACCAGCATCCGGCCGTCCTGGGCGAGAGCGAGCAGATGCCCGGTCTCGTCATCGACAGCAGTGACCTGCGCCAAGGGCGTGGGAGCCGTCAGCAGAGTCCATGCGCGCTCCCGAGTGTCGAGCAGGCGGATGTCGGTGGGCCCAGCGAGGGCTGCGACAGTGGGGCGACCTTCTCGGTTGTCGAAGGTCGAGATCGCCGCGGGTGCTGCACCGTCTGGAAAGGGGATGCTCTCGATGCTCAGATCGCCACCGTCGACGTGCGCGAGCAGTGCGCCGTCGGCACAGCCGATGACGGCACCCACGCGGGTCGTGATGGTTCCCGCGGGGTCGACGCACGGGTGCTCGATGCCTACCGCTTCACCGTCGGAGTCGTAGGCGGCGATCGTGGTCACGGCTCCGGCGTCGGCGTCGGACACGAGCGCGAACGATCCGACGGGTACGACAAGCCCATCGTGCGGTTCGCGTTCGAGTCGGAAGAGCTCGCGGATCTCGCCCTTCGACAGAGCCTCGGTGTCGAGCAGCACGGCGTCACCCGACGTGGCGAACGAGATGCCGGTGCCACCGGTCGTAGAGCTGTTCGTCGTGGTGATCGAGGCCGGTCCCTCGCCGCTGACCGCGCCGAGCAAACCCGGTTCGGCACGGTAGTAGTGGAAGTGGTCGACGTGATCCCACGTCCAGACACCGCTGTCGACGATCTCGACCCCGCCGCCGGTGTCGGCGAAGAGGTATCGCCCGTCGGTCGCCACCGCCGAGGGCGGCGTCACCTCGCCGATCTCTGTCACGCTCTCGTCGAGCAGATCCAGGTGGGTCACCAGCCCCTCCGGGTCGATGGTCGTGAGGCCGAGCTGGGGCTCGGCGAGCTCTTCGGCGCCGGCGACCGCGCCGTGTCCCGCTTCTCCTGTCGCGGAGGCCTGCCCGGCCGTCGGTTCAGCGGTCGGCTGGCCCGCGCAGGACGCGAGTGTGAGAGCGAGAGCGCCGAGCAGGGCGACAGCGGTGATGCGGGAGTGCACAGGGGCCTTTCGGATCGAACTGGGGGAGAGGTGCGCGGTCATCGCGACAGGGCGGGCTCGGCGGCATGGGTCGCCGGACGGATGCCGTCGATCGCGGCGCGCGTCGACCACGATGCTCCGGCGAGCACGATGGCCGCGGCAGCGACGGATGCCCCGGCGGCGGTCGCGAGGTACCACGAGGCGAGCAGGCCGAGCGCCACCGCGGTGATGCCGAAGACGCAGGCGAGCAGCATCCGGCTCGGGATGCGAGTCGTCCAGTGGCCCGCGGCGACGGCCGGGGCGAGCAGAAGCCCGACCACGAGCATCGATCCCACCGCCTGATACGACGCGACGACGGCGAGGGTGACCAGTCCGACGAGCGCGGCCTGAGCGAGTCGTGGGCGCAGGCCCAGCACGGAGGCGATGCGGGTGTCGAGAGCCAGCGCGACGAATGACCGGTGGCAGATGATCGCCACCGCGACGCCGATCGCGGCGGCGGCGGCCAAGAGCACCAGGTCGCTCGTGGTGATGGCCAGGATGTCGCCGAAGAGGATGGCCGTCGCGTCGGTGGCGAAGCTGCCCGAATGCGAGATGACGATGACCCCGAGGGCCAGCATCGAGACGAAGAGCAGGCCGATGCTGGTGTCGTACGACAGCTTGGCGCGGCGTTGCAGGGCACCGATGCCCACGCTCATCGCGATCGCGCTCAGTGCGCCGCCGGCGAGGACCGGCAGCCCTGTCACCGTGGCGAGCGCCACGCCGGGGAGCATGCCGTGGGCGAGCGCTTCGCCGAGAAAGGCCATGCCGCGGATGACCACCCAGGTGCCGACGACTCCGCACAGCACCGCGACGAGTGCACCGCCGATGAACCCGCGCTGGACGAAGTCGAGCGCGAAGGGTGCCAGGGGAGCGGAGAGCGTGGAGGTCACGTCACCGACCCTAGAGGTTTTTGATAATGATTATCAAACTCGTAAAGTGAGAGCCATGAATCCACCGTCTACGGCCGCGACGACGACCGCCCGCCTGTCGCAGATCCATGTCGCCTTCGACGGGCGCGATGTGCTGTGTGGTGTGGACCTGCGTCTTTCAGCGCGTGAGCTGGTGGTGATCGCGGGGCCGAACGGAGCCGGCAAGTCGACGCTTCTAGAAGTGGTGGCGGGCACGCGTGAGCCGAGGGCGGGGGAGCGATCGGTCGCCGGCGCGGTCGCCTTCGTTCCGCAGAGAACCTCGATCCCGGAGCGTCTTCCGGTGACGGTGCGCGATGTCGTCAGCGTGGGGGCGTGGGGGCGCCTCGGCTGGTGGCGTCGCGTGGATGCCGTCGCGCGAGATCTCATCGACCGAGCGATGGCGCGGACGGGTGTCGCAGCACTCGAATCGGCTCCGTTCGCGACCCTCTCGGGTGGGCAGCAGCAACGCGCGCTGCTCGCGCAGGGGCTCGCGCGGGGCGCCGACCTTCTTCTGCTCGACGAGCCGACGACAGGCTTGGATGCCGAGAGTGCTCTGCGCATCCGTGAGGTTCTGCGCGACGAGGTGGACCGCGGCGTCGCCGTCGCCTGCGTCTCGCATGACACGGCGTTGCTGGGAGACGCCGACCGCATCGTTCGTCTGAGCGAGGGGCGTGTGATGGCCGATCTCGACCCGCCGGAGCTTTTTGCTAGCTAAGCTAGTAGTCATGGAACGATACGAACGTCTTCGCTGGGTGGGACTGGTCTTCATCAGCATCGCCGTCTCGTTGATCATCGTCGACTCGACGATCGTCAACGTCGCGATCCCGGCGATCGTCGACGATCTCGGCATCACCTCGACCGAGGTGCAGTGGGTGCAGGAGTCGTACACGCTGGTGTTCGCCGCGTTGCTGCTGGTGTTCGGCACGCTCGCCGACAGGTTCGGTCGACGCCGTGTCATGGTCATCGGCGTCGTCGTGTTCGCTGCCTCGTCGGTCCTCGCTGCGCTCTCGCCTGACGGAGGGATGCTCATCCTCTCGCGTCTCGCGCAGGGCGTCGGAGGCGCGATGATCCTGCCCACCACGCTGTCGATCATCAACGCGACGTTCCGCGGTCGCGAACGCGGCATCGCCTTCGCGGTGTGGGGCTCGACGATCGGA
This sequence comes from Microbacterium sp. AC145, assembly GCF_979258505.1. Lineage (NCBI taxonomy): Bacteria > Bacillati > Actinomycetota > Actinomycetes > Micrococcales > Microbacteriaceae > Microbacterium > Microbacterium sp. AC145. Next base: position 1,739,974 of record NZ_OZ409859.1, on the reverse strand, counting down.
GGCATGGCTGCGGTCGGTCCGCTGCTCGGAGGCTGGCTGACCACGGCGTTCTCGTGGCGATGGGCGTTCGGCATCAACATCCCGCTCGGGATCATCATCGTGATCGGCGTTCTGCTGACGGTGGCCGAATCGCGCAGCGACCGCACGTCGAAGATCGACGGCGTGGGGGCGATCCTCTCCGTCGTGACCATGGGCAGCCTCGTCTTCGGCCTGATCGAGGGACGCACCTACGGGTGGTGGCTGGTCGAGCAGCGTCCGCAGATCGGTGACTGGACCTGGCCGTTCGACCTGTCGCCCATCCCGTTCGCGTTCGCCCTCGCGCTTCTGGCGCTCGTCGCGTTCATCGTGTGGGGCGTGCACCGCGAGCGGCGGGGCCGCTCGACGCTCCTCGCGCTGCGGCTGTTCTCGATCCCCTCCTTCCGCAACGGCAACATCGCAGCGACCGTGGTGTCGCTCGGTGAGTTCGGCATCATCCTCGCGCTGCCCCTGTGGCTGCAGTTCGTGCTCGGCTTCGACGCGCTCCAGACGGGTCTGCTGCTTCTCGCGCTCGCCGGCGGCTCGTTCGTCGCCAGCGGTGCGGCGGGCGCCGCGAGCGGCAAGATCGCTCCGGTGTGGGTCGTGCGCGCGGGTCTCATCGCCGAGATCATCGGGGTCGCTGGCGTCGGGCTCGTCATCGCTCCGGATGCCTCATGGGTGCCCCTCATCCCGTTCCTGTTCGTCTATGGACTCGGCGTCGGACTCGCGACCGCCCAGCTCACCGGGGTCGTACTGGCCGACGTTCCGGTGTCCGACAGCGGTGCGGCCTCCGGCACGCAGTCGACGTCGCGCCAGCTGGGTGCCGCGCTCGGCGTCGCAGTGCTCGGAACCGTGCTCTTCACGAGCACCGCGGGCATCCTCGCGTCGTCGTTGGATGCTCGCGGGCTGCCCGCCGATCAGCGAGACCAGATCGTGTCGTCCGTGGTCGACAGCGCGGGTGCGGCGATCAGCGGACTCGAGGCTCAGCCCGAGACGGCCGACATCGCAGACGATGCGAAGGCGGCGTTCTCCGACGGCACGCGCTTCGCGGCCTGGACGGCCGCGGGATTCCTCTCGCTCGGACTGCTGTCTACGATCTCGCTGGGGTCGGGGAACCGGCGGCGGGACACGGATGTGTCCGAAGGTGATCTCCGCTGAGCTTCGGAGGAGTGCATTCCTGATAAGTAGCTTCCCGGGAATGCAATCGACGGGGTGCGCGTTGACCATGTCATGGACTTCTTCGACGCACTCGTCCGGTACGAGACCGACCTCTGGAACGCCGCGGAGCGCGACATCAAGCGCGAGACCGGCATGGGTCTCGGAACGCTGCAGGCGCTGCGGGTGATCGCGCGGCACTCGCCCGCAGCGCGGGTGAACGAACTGAGTCGTGACCTCGGGATCACGATCGGCGCGGCGAGCAAGTTCGTCGACAGGCTCGAGCGCGACGGACTGGCGGCACGAGCACCGCATCCGGAGGACCGACGCTCGTCGCTCCTCTCGCTCACAGGGGCGGGGGAGCGGGCGAGGAGCGAGGGCGAGGGCACTCTCGTCCGCTCTCTGGACAGGGCCATCGGTGATGAGGACCTCACGGCGGCGACGAAACTCCTCACGCGACTCCAGGCGCGGATCGCAGAGGGAGACGTGTCATGAGCGACACCATGCGAGCGGTGGTCGTCGAGAATCCCGGCGGTCCGGAGGCCCTCGAGTTCCGTGACGTTCCCGTGCCTACGCCCACGAGCGGCGAGGTGCTGATCAGGGTGAAGGCGTTCGGTTTGAACCGCTCCGAGCTGCATTTCCGCGGTGGGGCCGCGTACAGCGGCAGCTTCCCGCGCATCCCCGGCATCGAGGCGACCGGCGTCGTGGTGGAAGCGCCGGGAGGCGAGTTCGCGCCCGGAACGCTGGTCATGACGATGATGGGCGGCATGGGACGGGAGTTCGACGGGGGTTACGCCGAGCACGTCCTGGTGCCGGCCGCGCAGGTGATCCCGTTCCGCAGCGAGCTGCCGTGGGAGCAGTTGGGAGCGGTGCCCGAGATGCTGCAGACCGCGAACGGCTCTCTCCAGGTCGGTCTGCAGGCGCAGCCCGGACAGACGGTGCTCATCCGCGGCGGCACGTCGTCGGTCGGGCTCGCCGCCGCCGTGCTCGCGAAGCTGCGTGGACTCACGGTGATCGCCACCACCCGCCGCGAGCAGGCACGGCCCCTGCTCGAATCCATCGGCGTCGATCACATCGTCATCGACGACGGCGAAGTGGCCTCCCTGGTGCGAGAGCTGGTGCCCGGCGGCGTCGACGGGGCAGTCGAGCTGGTCGGCGTCAACGTCATGCGAGACACTCTCCGGGCCGTGCGCACGGGAGGCACCGTGTGCTTCACCGGGATGCTGTCGGACGACTGGACCATCCCGGAGTTCTATCCGATGGACTGGCTTCCCAATGGGGTGCGGCTCACGGCGTACTCGGGCGAGGCCTCCGACCTCGATGCGCAGGTGCTGCAGGACTATCTCGACGCGGTGGCCGCGGGCTTGGCCCGGATCCCGGTGGGTCACGTCTACGCGATGGACGAGATCGTACAGGCGCACCGCGACATGGAGGCCGGCGTCGTCGGGGGCAAGGGCGTGGTGCTGACATGATCGGCTCGCTCGAGATCGCTCAGGCCCGGGTGCTCGCGGCCCGCGCCGCTGAGCGATCGGAGCAGACGCCACTGGACGTCGATGCGCGGCAGGACGAGACTGAATCCGGTGTCGCAGGAGACGTCACACGAGAAGAGGAGCTGTCATGACCTACCGCGTCGGATACTTCGTCGGAAGTCTCTCGTCCACCTCGATCAACCGCGTCCTCGCGACGGCGCTGATCGGTCTGGCGCCGGACGACCTGGAGTTCTTCGAGATCCCGATCTGAGATCTCCCGCTCTACAGCCAGGACTACGACGCGGACTACCCGCCGGTCGCGGTCGCGCTGAAAGAGGCCATCGACTCGGCGGATGCGGTCCTGTTCGTCACACCGGAGTACAACCGATCGATCCCGGGCGGACTCAAGAACGCGATCGACTGGGCATCTCGTCCGTGGGGGCAGAATTCGTTCGACCACATTCCCGCGGCCGTGATCGGCGCGTCCGTCGGTGCGATCGGCACGGCGGTCGCACAGCAGAGCCTGCGCGGTGTCCTGAGCTTCTGCAATGCCCGGCAGATGACGGCGCCTGAGGCGTACATACAGTTCTCGACCGATACCTTCGCCGATGACGGCACCGTGAAGAATGCGGGTACTGCCACATTCCTGCGGGACTACATGGCGGAATTCCGCGACCACGTCGAACGAGTCCTCACCGTTCTGCCGCGCTCGACCGAGAGCTGAGCACCGTCCGTTCGGGCGGAGTCACGGAGCTCCAGCGAGACCCTTCCGCCGGTTCCGGAACGCGCACCGTCGAGCATGTCACCCCGTGAGGGTGAGGGCGTCCTGTCGACTTCCTCGGGATCTTCCTACGCTGGCGCCATCCGCGCAGGCTCAGGGGGGCATCCATATGCAACGGCGACGACGGTTTCTCGCAGGGCTCACGGTGCTCGCGCTGGCCGCGGCATCCTTGGTCTTCGGGGCCGCGCCCGCCTTCGCCGTGGCGGCTTTCTCGATCCAGAAGACGGCTGTCGAGGCCGGACCCTTCGGACCCGGCGACACGGTGACGTACCAGATCACGGTCAACTGCTCATCGGTGAATGATCCCGGCTGCCTGAACACCGTGCTCAGCGACGACCTGCCCGAGCCGCTCCTGTTCAATCCGGCCATCGAGAATCCGGTCTCGGTGCAGATCAATCCGCCCGCCGGGCAGCCCGCGGGCGACTACGACCTCCAGGTCGACGCCGCAGGGAACAGCTTCACCCTCACTCCGGGGCTCGATCTCGCGGCCGATCCGATCGTCTGGCCCGCGGGGTACAGCATGACCGTGACCGTCAACGCGATCGTGGATCCGGCGATCGACGGCACATGGGACGGCGCGACCGTGACGAACACCGCCACCGCGGTCGCCGACAATGCGCCGGCGACACCGGCGACCGCGGATGTCGTGCTCGCCGTCGACACGACACTCGAGTCGAGCATCGACAAGACGGTCGCGCCGACGAGCACGCTTCCCGCGGTTCCCGGGCAGGTGGTCGATTGGACGGTCACTCCGGGGAACGCCTCCAACCAGAACGTCGACACCATCGTCATCCAGGACCCGGTCGCACCGCCCGGCGAGTTCGGCGGCTATCTCGATGTGACCGGCTACGACGTCACACCACCCGACGGGACCGAGGCGACGACGACCGAGTACTTCGTCGACGATGCATGGACGACGACAGCGCCGGATCCGATCAGTGAGTCCGGCGGTGTCCGCGTGACCTTCACCGGTACGTTCGCGCCCGGGGCGACGGGTGAGGTCGTGGTCCACACCGTCACGAACGACGCCGTCACCTCGATTCCGGACGACACCGACGTGACGATCGTGAACGACGCGTCGTCGACGGTCGCCAACGCCGGAGAATCCAGCGACCCCACGATCGACTCTGCGGAGATCGTGATCGCCCAGCGCCTGCCCGACGTGACGATCGAGAAGTCGTTCAGCGACAACACCCTCGTCAGCGGCCAGAGCGCCAGTGCCAGCATCGTCGCCACCGTCGGATCCCAGAACGTCCAGACGCTCACGGTCACTGAGCCGACCGCGGGAACCTCGACGTTCTCAGAGCAGGGGTTGCAGTTCGACGGGTTCGGGGATGTGGAATGGCCCGTCGCCGCGACCGCTGCCGAGATCACCTACCAGTACAGTGACTGCGCCGCCAGTACGGAGTCGACGAGCACCCCCGACACCCTCCCCGAGCCCACCGAGGGGTGCACGGTCGAGGGATTCACCATCGTGTACTCGGCCGAGGGCGACGCGATCGTCGCCGGTTCATACGCGGCGATCCCCATCGACATCACGGCGCTCGCGACCGACGAGCCGGTGGCGAGCACCAATGCGGTCGACACCGCCGCCGAGAACAGCGGCGGTCAGACCGGCATCGATGACGCTTCGGCGCCGTTCACGATCGACCCCCTCGCGCTCGACACCTCGGTGACGAAATCCATCACCCCGGCCACGGTCTGGGGAGTGCCGGGAACGGATGCGGATGTCACCCTCACGGGCAACGTCACGCCCGAATCCACGACGGGATCCGAACGGCTCGTCATCTCGGACCCCGCGTTCCCGCAGATCGAGTCGGCGTTCTGGAACTCCTTCACAGCCACCGAGATCACCGACACCGACATCCCCGCGTGCACGACCCTCACGGTTCGCTATTGGCAGGAACCCGGCGGACCGTGGACGGACTTCCCCGACGCGACGGAGGTGCCGGGTCCGGAATCCCTGTGGTCATATGAGATCCCTGCCGATCTCCAGGACGACATCGGCGGCATCCAGCTCGAGTACCTGCCGATGGACGCAGAGGGTTGCCCGGACCTGCTTCCTCCCGGTTTCACGGTGGCCTCGCACATCGGCGTCGAGGTGACCGACACGCAGGACGAGGCGACGACGTTCACCAACACCGCGCAGTCGCTCGTCGACAACCCGGATGCGGGGGAGAGAAGACCGCAGACGCATCCGATCAGGTGGACGTTCTGCCCATCGACGGCGGGGATGGCCCGGACTTCCTCGACAAGCTGTGGCTGCAGGACGACGTCCCCGCGCTGTCGGGCGAGCAGCGCACGGCGCGGCTTCTGTGGTCGACCGAGGGGGTGAATGTCAGCAGCATGACGCTCACCGACATCGACGAGACAGCGGATCCGGCCGATACGGCGCAGTCGGTCTACGACGCCTGGGACCTCGTCGCCATCGATCCGATCACGACGGCGACCGACCCGCTGATCGCGGGCGACGTCGTCTCAGAGGTCTCCCTGTATCTGGACGGTGCGGGATGGGCCGACATCACGGCGGAGGCATGTGCACAAGGCTGCGAGGGGGAGTTCGGCGGCTACACGCTGAGCGGGGCGCAGAGCGCGGATGCGCTCGCTGTCAGGATCGTGATCTCGGAGGGGACTGACGGTGAAGGAGTCGGGTCCTCCTACGAACGACGCCCTCTCGACCTGCGGTTCCAGTTGCGCGACACGCTGCGCAGCGTTCCCTCCCAAGCCGTGCTGGGCAACTTCCACGACTACCCCTACAACACCGACGACGCAGGGCTCGTCGACAACACCGCCAGCGCCCGCGGCGTCAACGAGGCCACGGGAGTCGACAGCCTCGACGGAGCGAACGACACGATCCTGATCGTCGACCAGCCGATCAATGCAACCCTCACCAAGACCTTCGACCAAGACCAGCTGGGCCTGCCCGCAGTGGACCCACCGGCCGACCCCGACGACTATCCGCTGATCAGCGCGACCCTGGTGGCGACGAACATCTCCGCCGCTCGCGTGTCCGGCATGGTGATCGAGGACCCGACCGCGGGAGAAGCGCTTGCGGACACCGCATTCGACACTCTCGATCTTCACGACATCGATGAGATCGGGCTCCCGGCCGGTATCTCCGAAGCCGAGACGACCGTCACTCTGACGCGCGGTGCGGGCTCGACGGAGTACACCTACGCCGAAGCCGTCGACGAGCTCGACGCAGCCGACCTCGCCGACGTGACCGGGCTCTCCGTCGCATTCCGCTCGGACGACGGCACCCCGGCGATTCCGACCGGCGCCTCGGGGCGACTCCTCGTGACCTGGCAGTTGCGTGACGTGCTGAGGTCGAATCCTGCTCAACCCGTCACCGTGACGCCTGCCGGCGAGTCGATCGTCAACGACGCTCACGTGCAGCTCGAGACTCCCGTGCTCGACGGCTGCGCCGACAACCAGTGCGGAACGGGCATCGCGGATGCCGCCGACGAGTTCGCGATCGTCGCAGCGAGCTACGCGATCGAGACCACCAAGACGATCACTCCCGAATCCGTCTATGAAGACGAATCGACCACGTACGTCACCGAGCTCGGGGGCCGCCCCGCAGGGACCGCGCGCACCACCTTCTTCGAGCTCACCGACAGCACACCGACCTTCTGGAACACGATGGACTTCGTCGGAGCGGAGATCGCGGTCCCCGCACCCGTGAACGAGGTGGCCATGGACGTGCTCGTCGACGACGACGGGGCACGTGATGTCGAGTATGCCGAGAATGTGGGCGTCCTGGTCGCGACCTGCAACGGCGCACCGGTGACCGATGCCTCTCCGTGCTGGGTGAGCGGTGACTGGGTCGCCTCTCCCACTCCCTCGACCGTGCAGTTCGACCCGCCGACAGGTATCGACGCCGACACGATCGTGGGCGTGCGTTTCAGCGCACGTCAGGTCGACGCAGACGGCGACGTCGTGCAGTGGGAGCGTCCCTTCAACCCGCAGCTCACGTTCTCGCTCACCACCGAGCGACGCGAGTTCCTGCGCAGCGATCCCGACATCCTCGTCTCGACCACCCGTCCCGATCTGCAGCCCAACCCTGGCGAGGCGGAGCTGGGTGTCATCAGCGACGATGTGCAGTCGTTCAGCACGGCTCAGTTCGGACCCGATCAGGCGTTCGAGCAGCAGGGCGAAGCATCCGATTCCACCGTCGTGCTGCATCGACCGAACACGGTCGAGGTCACCAAGACCCGCGGCTCGTCTGCCCTCGTGAGCGCCTCCGGCACGATTCCGTACGTCATCACGGTCGCAAACACCGGGCAGTGGGATATGACCGGCTTCGAGGTGGTCGACCAGATCGAGACGGATGCCGAGGGCTCGCTGCTCGTCGAACCCAGTCCGCCGGCGTATTCCTTCGTGCTCAGCGGGCCCGGTGCCCCGACCGAGGATCCCGGCTTCAGCGCTGCGCTGGACGAAAGCACCGGCCAGCTCACCATCTCGGCTCCCGATGACTTCGTGTTCGAGGCCGGGTGGACGTTGACGGTGACAGCGCCGCTGCGATTCCGCGACGACCTCACCCCGGACACGACCGTCGGCAACACGGTCACCGTCACCTCCGACCGCCTGTTCGAGACCTGCCAGGGCACGACGGTGGTCGACGGCGTGGATCTCTCGCCGAAGACCCCCGAGTCCGGCGTCGCGAGCTGCTCGGCCGATACCGAGGTCACGCCGCTTGCGAGCGCGGCGATCTCGGCGAAGAAGTATGTCAAGGGAACGGCGGCCGGTGATCCGGCCACGGCCGACGACGACCTCGGCGTGCTCAATGTCGAGGGCGACGCGGCGGCGTGCGACCCGACACTGCCTGGTGTGGTGGACGACGGCTACTATTCCTTCCCATGCGCCCCGGTGACGCGCCCCGGCGGGGAGGAGTCCTGGCGCATCGACTTCACGAACAACGGCAACACGAGCGCCCGAGTGGTGGCGGCGGTCGACACCCTGCCCACGGTCGGCGACCAGGGCGTGATCGTCGCGGCGGACCGCGGCTCACAGTTCCCGGTGACACTGTCGGGAACACTCGCCGCGAACTTCGCCTCCCTGCAGGACAGCGCGTATGCCACCTACGGCATCTACCTCTCGCCGGCTCAACTCAGCCAGTCCTGCAACGACAACGCGATCAAGGTGTTCACAGAGGATGCCGCCGCTGACCCCGCCTGTGACTTCGGGTGGACCCTCGCCGGTGACACCACGCCGCCCGAGACGCTGGCCGCCGCGCGCAGCGTGCTTCTCGTGCTGGAGTACGACAACCCGGAAGCGCTCTCACCCGCGCCTGGCCTGCGTCCCGGAGAGACGCTGCGCCTCACCTTCGAGACTCAGACGCCGTTCGTGCTGCCCGCAGCATCCGCCGTGCCGTCAGGTCTCCCGGTCGCCTACAACTCGTTCGCCACCGCATCCCGGTCGAATGCCACCGTGTCGCAGCCGGAGCGGCCTTCGCTCGTCGTCGAACCGCAGAAGGTCGGCGTCGCAGCGGCCACCGGCCAGCTGCTCCTGGCCAAAGACGTCCAGTCGCCTGGTTTCGCCACCGACATCGAGCTGCCGGCGAACTACCCGCTTCTCGTCACCTGCACCTCGGGCGGTGACGACGTCACTCTGCTGCGCGCCGACGGCAGCGATGCGAGTCGGCCGTCGGTCGACGCCGACGGCACCGTGCTCGAGTACAACAGCGAGACCGGACCCGTGAACCTGCCGCTCTTCTCGACCTGCACTGTCGCCGAAGACCCGCTGATCCCCGGGGTGACGGTCACGGTCGATCCCGCCGACGGCGTGACTGCCGATCGGGACTGGAGCGGCGAGCCGTCGATCTGGGATCCCTACAGCGGCGACCCCGAGCAGTCGGCCATCACCGTCGTCAACGAGTATGCCTCCGGCGGTTTCTCGGTCGTGAAGAGCGTCGACAACGGCGGCGCCACCGACGGGAACGGTGATCCCGTCGCGTACACCCGCACGTATTCGTTCGAGGCGAGCTGCATCTACCTCGACCAAGAGGCGATTCCTGCCCCCGATCGAGAGTTCACCCTTCAGGACGGGGAGACCCGCACCTTCTCCGACATCCCCGCCGGGGCCGAGTGCTCGGTGTCCGAGACCGACGCCGGTGGCGCGGCAGAGACCAGCATCGTCCTCACCGAAGACGGAGAGGCCGGCGACGAGGTCGTCGACGACGAGACGTCGTTCACGGTTCTCCCGTATGACGAGGGATCGTCTGCGGCGCTGACCGTCGTCACCGTCGAGAACACGTTCACCACCGGGGCCGTCGAGGTCACGAAGTTCGTCGAGGGAGCCGGGGGAGATCTGTGGGGAGGCGCGACCTTCACCGCCGAGATGGTGTGCACGCTCGATGGCGCGAGTCCGGACCCGGTGTACGCAAGTTCTGCGACCCTCAGCCGAGACGATCCCACCTGGCTGGTCGAGGATCTTCCCACCGGGGCCGAGTGCACCGTCACGGAGACCGCGAACGGTGGCGCCAACTCGAACACCGGTCCGGTCACGGTCGTCGTCGGAGACGACCCCACGACGCCGGTGCAGGCTGACGTCACGAACACGTTCACCGTCGGTGCGCTCGAAGTGCAGAAGGAACTCGACGGAATGCCGGCGATGGAGTTGGACCCGGCGACGCAGGATGACTACCAGGTCAGCCTCGCCTGCACTCGAGACGTCGACGGCGTCACGACGGACGTCGAGATTCCCGGTGGCGCGACTCGCACCATCTCCGGTGCCGGAAGCGCCCTCTACCAGGGGCTTCCGACCGGCGCCGCGTGCACGGTCTCCGAGCCGGATGCAGGGCACGCCACGGCGACCACGATCACTCCCGCGCAGCCGGTGATCATCGGCGAAGGGACCACACCCATCGAGGTGTCTGTCACCAACGAGTTCGAGAACGGCTCCGTGTCCATCGAGAAGACGGTGGACGCTCCCGACGGGTTCCCCGTGCCAGCCGAGTACACCGCGACGGTGTCGTGCGACTGGTTCGGCACCGCGGTGCCGTTGGTCGACGATGGGGCGGTCACGCTCGTCCCGGGGGCGGCCCCTGTCATCATCCCCGACGTCCCGGTCGGCTCTGTGTGCGCCGTCGCGGAAGACGACGCGGGCCAGACGGCCACCGTCGTGACTCCTGAGACCGTCACCGTGACGCAAGCGGATCAGGTGTTCGCACTCGCCGTCGAGAACTCGTACGAGTGGGCTTCGCTCGAGGTCGGCAAGATCGTCGAGTCGGACAGTCCGTTCGTGCCCACCGGTTTCGAGTTCGAGGTCGTGTGCACGTATCGGGGGGAGACCGTCGTCGACGACACATTCACGCTCGATGCAGGGCAGAGTGAAGTGATCTCGCCCATCCCCGCGCGATCGGAGTGCACGGTCACCGAGATCGATGACCGGGGGGCGGATGACACGATCACCGCTGCCGAGGTCACCGGAGTGGACGGGGAGCTGGCACCGCAGATCGACCAGGAGAACCGGACCGTGGTGATCCCCGAACTGCAGCCGGGAACAGACACCAGTGTCAACACCGTCACGTACACGAACCTCTACGACGCCACCGCGCTGCTGCTCGTGAAGGAGCTGGAGGGTGGGGGAGCCGAACAGTTCGGCGCTGACCAGACCTTCCCCTTCAGCGTCGACTGCCGGCTCGCCGGCGAGACGGTGCTCTCGGCCTCCGTGGAGCTCAACGCGGAGAACGGGTGGTCGACGCCGCTCACCGATGTGGTGCCGGGATCCGAGTGCACGATCACGGAGGACGATCTCGCGGGGGCGGATGCCGTCGTGATCGAGCCCAATGACGGCGAGGACACCTCGGTCGGCATCGGCGTGGTGCCGGTGACCGGCGGCCTCGTCACGGTGACGGCGACCAACTGGTATCTCACCGGCTCACTCGCGGTGACGAAGACCTTCGCGGGCGACGGAGCGGTGAAGTTCGGCACGGCGGAGTACGAGCTGCTGGTCACGTGCGTCCGCGACGGCGAGACGGTCGCCATTCCCGGCGGAGACGTGCGCACTGTCAGTGCTGGGTCGCCGACAGCACTGTGGGAGGCGCTGCCGACCGGGTCCGAGTGCCGCCTGACCGAAGTCGACGATGGCGGTGCCAGTTCGACGGAGATCCTGAACTCCGCGGGAGAGGTCGTCGCCGGCGATGGCGAGAGCTATTCCTTCACAGTGCGGACGGATCCGTCGATCCTGAGCGTCGAGGATCAACCGCAACCGGAGCTCGACGTGCAGAACACCTTCGACCTCGCGCAGGTCTCGGTGTCGAAGACGGTGGACGACGGAGGCGCGGTCGCGGCAGACGGCGACCCGGTGGAGTACGGGCCATTCGAAGTGATCCTCGAGTGTGTCTGGGACGAGCAGCAGGTGGAGGCCCTGGAGCCTATGACCCGGTCGATCACCGACGGAGAGACGGTCACCTGGACCGAACTCCCGCAGGGCGCTGAGTGCGCAGTCTCCGAGACGGATTCGGCGGACGCCGAATACACCACAGTCGTCGTGACGGAGGAGGGGCAGACCGGGGATGCCGTCACCGGCACGACAGCCGAATTCGCGCCACTGCCCGCCGTGGATTCGCCGGAGCAGACGTCTGTGGCGATCACCAACGTGTTCACCACGGGGGTGCTCAGCATCGCGAAGATCGTCGACGGGTCGGGCGCAGGCGGGGTCTCGCGACTGTTCCCGGTGCAGGTGACCTGCGTGCTCGTCGACGCCTCCCATCCGGACCCGGGCCTCGTCGTCTCCGACTCGACGTACGAGATCGGGGGTCCGAGCCGATCGACGGCACGGATCGAGGGTCTTCCGACCGGCAGCGATTGTGTGATCAGCGAGACGGACACCGGGGGAGCGACGGAGACCACTGTGGCGGTCGACGGTCAGCAGTCGGCCGGAGCGTCGAGCGCTGTCACGATCTCGAACGGGACCACCGGCATCGTCTTCACGAACACGTTCATCGCGCCTCTTCCTGCCACGGGAATCGACGTTCGGGCGACCTGGCTCGGGATCGGCGCCGGCATCGCCGTGCTCGGTGGGGGAATTCTGCTGCTCATTCGGGCGAAGCGGCGTCGTGTTGCCTGGGCACTCGACGGGTGACCTGCGGCGCAGAGCTCAGGCGGCGCTCTGGTCGGGTACGACGGCGGTCACGATCTCGTCGACGATCTGCGACACAGCGTCCTCGCCCAGCATCTCGGACATCGTGAGGTGGTCGAGAAGCAGGCCGCTCATCGCGAGGTAGAGCACGAGGGCGGTCGATCGGTCGCCGGGGAACCCGTTGTCGACGTGGTCCGAGGTCGCGACCGCGAGGTTGTCGGCGAATCGCGCTGTCACGATGGGTGCGACGCGCGGATTCCGGGTCGCCTCGAGCCGGAGTTCGAGCAGTGCGAGATGAGCAGACCGATCGGCGAGTGCCCTGTCGACGAGCCACAGCATGAGTTCGCGCTCGCTCGCACGCGTCGGCGGGGCCGCCATGCGCGCCGCCGCCTCGTCCGGATCCGGAGCGAGCCTGACGAAGACGTGCTCGGCGAGTTCGGCGAGCAGCTGATCGCGAGACGCGAAGTAGTTCGATGCGGTCCCCGCAGGCACCGCGGCTGTGCGGTCGACAGCGCCGAAGGTGAGTCCTCGGCCGCCTTCAGCGGCGATCACCTCGACTGCTGCATCCAGCAGACTTCGACGTCGTTCCGGGTTCCTGGTCATGGCGACTTCCCCTTTTCGAGTTTTACCACTACAACTATAGTTGTTGATGATTCATCTCGAACCCAAGGACCCATGAGAAACCTCACGTATTACATCTCGCTCTCCATCGACGGCTTCATCGCCGGTCCCGGCGACGAGGTCGATTTCTTCCCCGGCTCCGACGACTACATGGCGTGGATGGTCGGCGAGTACGGCGATGCGTTGCCCACGCATGCGCGGGCGCAGCTCGGCATCTCGGATGTTCCGCTCAGCCGCTTCGACACCATCGTGATGGGTCGTCGCACCTACGAGCCTGGCCTGCAGCTCGGCATCGAGTCGCCGTACTCACACCTCCGTCAGTTCGTCGTGTCGGCAAGTCTCGATCAGCTGGATCCGGCGGTGACGATGATCGCGAGCGACCCGGTCGCAGCCGTGCGTGCGCTGAAGCAGGAGGACTCGGTACTCGACATCTACCTCGCCGGCGGCGGCATCCTCGCGGGCCAGTTGCTCGACGAGATCGATCGTCTCGTCATCAAGCGCTACCCCGTCGTCGCAGGGGCCGGCATGACCGCGTTCGGCTCCGAGTTCCGCCCGACGGTGTTCGCGCTCGACGAGGTGCGCTCGTTCGACGGTGGCAACGTCGTGGAGTTCTACTCCAGGATTCCCGCGGCGACGGCCGCGGCATGAGCGCCTCCTTCGACATCCGCCACCTCGCCGGCGAATACGAGGTCGACCTCTTCAACAGCTTCCCGTACGCGCTGAACGACGAGATCGCCGACGATCTCGAGAAAGGACGACGACGCCTCGAGTGGACCTGGATCGCGATGAGCGACGAGCGCATCCTGGGCCGGCTCGCGCTCTGGAGCCCGCCTGGGGCGACGGATGCCACGCGACTCGACGTCTTCGACCTCGACGACCAGCTCTCCGACCACGAGCAGCGTGCGGTGGGTGAGGCCCTTCTCGACGCGGCGCAGCGTGAGGTGCTCGAAGGCCAGCCGACCGCGCCCGAGTTCGCCCGCTACCTGCCTGCCGACTGGCGCGACCGCCCAGCAGTGCGACGCGCGACCTAGACCGTCATCTCCGTTCTCGAAGCATCCGGTGCCCGATTCGTGGTCGAGCGGCTGCGCCTCCAGTGGCGGCCGGAGTCGGGAGCGGCCACGGCGGATCCACGACTGACCTTCCGTGGTTTCGAGGGAGAGCAGGAGGTGCTCGAGTTGACGACACGTGCCCTCAGCGGGACGCTCGACGCGCACAGTCGCGGCGAACTCGACCACGCATCACCGGGCGAAGTCGCTCGCGCCCAGTTCGATGCGGAGTTCGCGACGTACACGACCCCACGGGAGTGGTGGCAGGTGGCCGTAGACGAGTCAGGCGAGGCCGTCGGCTTCGTGTTCCCCGCGCGCAACTCGTACCACCACATCGTCGCGTACGTCGGCGTGCTGCCCGAGCATCGGGGCAGGGGATACATCGACGGCATCCTCGCCGAAGGTACACGCATCCTCGCCGAGGCCGGAGCTTCGCACATCCGGGCCTCGACCGACGTCGGCAATCTGCCCATGGCGAACGCGTTCTCGCGAGCGGGCTACGAGACCTTCCAGCGGCTGATCAACCTGGCGTGGGACTGAACGCCGGCATGGCGTGCGGCGCGACGCCTGCGACAGACGAAGTCAGTGCGTGTCCAGGTCGTGGATGAGTTCCTTCTCGTCCTCCTCCGACAGTGAGGTCTGAACGACGGTGCCGTTGTACGGCGCGAGGGCGGCCGCGAACTTGTCCTCGGTGAGCTTGATGGCATAGATCACGACGGCGGACTTTCCTGCGCTCACGGTCGACTTCACACGGTCGCGGAACTCGGCATCCAGGCCCGTCTTGTCGAGCCCGGCGAAGAGCGCGCCGAACAGGCCGCCGAAGATGAGGCCAGCGAACGGGACGAAGAAGAGGATGCCGATCAGTGCTCCGAACAGGGCGCCGCCAGCGGCGCCTGCGCCGATCTTGCCTGTCGTTCCGGGGTATTCGACCTTGGTCTTGCCATCCCCGTCGACCTTGACCAGGGCGAGGCCCGAGAGCTCCACGACGAGGTCGCTCTGCAGCTCCTGCACACGGTTGTACGCGGCCTCCGCGTCGGTCTCGGAGTCGTACGCGATGACGATGAGGTCAGCCATGAGTGTTCCTGCTTCCAATCGAAGGGCGCGCGACGCGTGAAGCACGCGCAGCGCGAGGTGATCGGTTCCAGGATGCTGCAGCTCGGTGCGCCGCGCGTCATGGCCTCACCTCCGCAGGGTGAACCGCGCCGCGCGCGCCAGGCCTCTGGATACGAGAAAAGCCGCCTGAAACCAGGCGGCTTTTCTCGTGCTTGGGGTTAGGCGTACAACCCGATGTGCCCCCGACTGGAATCGAACCAGCGACCTACGGTACCGGAAACCGGCGCTCTATCCACTGAGCTACGGAGGCGTACCGGTCGACAATATCACTGCTCGGCAGTGGTCTCCGACCCGGCCTCGGTCACGGGCGCGTCGCCGAGTTCGGCGAGTGCCGCGGCGACCTTCTCTGCGAGGTAGCGGTGGCCGTCGGTGGAGGGGTGCTTGCGACCGAGGTCGACGTCGATCACCGAGAGGTAGTTCTGCTCGGTGATCCAGTTCTGCGCGACAGGGGAGATGTACCACCATCCGCGCCCGGCGGCCAGCTCCGAGAGGTCCGCGTCGATACGAGCAGTCGCCACACCGACCGGGAGTTCGTGCGGGGCGGGACCGAGCACCACGATCGTGGCATCGGGGTACTTCGCCGACATCGCGTCCCAGGCGGCGGTCACTGCTTCTCGGTACCCGGCTTCGCCCTGCTCGCGGTCGTTGATCGATCCCTGCATGATGATGAGGTCGGGAGTGAGCGTCGGGTCGAGAGCCACGATCCGCTCGCCGAAAGTCGGCCCGTCGATGCCGGGTTTCAGATAGCCGCTGCCTCGCACGCCGTTCACGATCGTCTCGCCGTCGACAAGATCCGCCAGCACGTACGCGTAGCCCTCGGTGGGAACGGTCGCCGCGGAGCCGTACGTCCAGGAATCGCCGAAGACGAGCACGGTCGGGTGGTCCGGCAGCAGCAGGGGAGCGGGCGAGATCGCGACCGCATCCTCACCGTTCGATGCCGCTCCCACGGGTGCCGACGTGGGCTGTGGCGACCATGGCCGCCACACTCCGAGCGCCACGGCCACGAGAGCCAGGATCACGGCCACCGCGATGCCCGCGACGGGCAGGCGACGACGGGCGGCGGCGGGGGACATGGCATGACTGTAGATCACGAATCTCCTGACGCAAATTCCGGCACGGCACGAGCCGTAAACTGGGATGCCTATGAACCCTGAAACGCTCGCCGAAGCCCTTCTCGCCGTCCTCGCACCCATCGCCGAGGAACGACGTCCCGGCGAGCCGCTCGCCGTCGCCGCCTCCGACATCGTCTTGGAGCGTCCGCGCAACCGCGACCACGGCGACTGGGCCTCGAACATCGCGATGCGTCTCGCGAAGCCCTTCGGCACGAACCCCCGTGAGCTCGCACAGCAGATCGCCGACGGCCTCGCTCAGGTCGACGGCGTGCAGAGCGCCGAGGTCGCAGGGCCGGGATTCATCAACATCCGCCTAGACGCGGCCGCGGCGGGTGCGCTTGCGAAGGTCATCGTCGACGCCGGGGCGACGTACGGTCACAACGAGACCCAGGCCGGGCAGAGCATCAACATCGAGTTCGTGAGCGCGAACCCGACCGGTCCGCTGCACATCGGCCACACTCGCTGGGCGGCGCTGGGAGATGCGATCGCGCGAGTGCTCTCGGCATCGGGTGCGACCGTCGCCCGCGAGTACTACATCAACGACGCCGGTGTGCAGATGGAACGCTTCGCGAACTCCGTGCTCGCTGCGGCCAAGGGTGAGCCGACTCCCGAGGGGGGCTACGCAGGAAGCTACATCGGCGACCTCGCCGCCAGGGTGGTTGCCGCGCGCCCCGACCTTCTCGACCTTCCGCTGGCCGAGCAGGCACTGGTCGCACGTGAACTGGCCTACGAATTCCAGCTCGAGGAGCAGAAGCAGTCGCTCGCGAAGTTCAACGTCCATTTCGACGTGTGGTTCTCGGAGCGCGTCCTGCATGACAAGAACGACCAGGGCGTGAGCCTCGTCGATGAAGCCGTCGATCGCCTGCGCGAGCAGGGACACGTCTTCGACGACGAGGGTGCCGTCTGGGTGCGCACGACCGATTTCGGCGACGACAAGGACCGCGTGATCCGTCGCTCGAACGGCGAGTACACGTACTTCGCCGCCGACGCCGCGTACTACCTGAACAAGGGCGACCGCGGTTTCGAATACAAGCTGTACCTGCTGGGCGCCGACCACCACGGCTACGTGCACCGCCTCAAGGCGATCGCCGGTGCCGCAGGAGAAGACCCCGAGAAGAACGTCGAGGTGCTGATCGGCCAGCTGGTCTCGGTCGGCGGCGCTCGCCTGAGCAAGCGCGCGGGCAACATCATCGAGATGGACGACCTGCGCGAATGGCTCGGCACCGACGCGCTGCGCTACTCGCTCGAGCGCTCGCCCGCGGATTCTCCTCTGGCACTCGACCCCGAGCTGCTGCAGAAGCGCACGAACGACAACCCGGTGTTCTACGTGCAGTACGCTCACGCCCGCACGCACAACGTCGCACGCAACGCAGCGGAGTCCGGTGTGGACCGCTCGGAGTTCGCACCCGAGACTCTCACCCACGAGGCCGAGGCCGCGCTGCTCGGTGCTCTGCAGGAGTTCCCGCGCATCGTCGCCTTCGCGGCGGAGGTGCGCGAGCCGCACCGTGTGGCGCGCTATCTCGAGGAGCTGGCCGGCCTGTATCACCGCTGGTACGACAACTGCCGGGTGATCCCGCAGGGTGACGACCCGATCGAGACCGTGCACCGCACCCGCCTGTGGCTCAATGACGCCTCAGGCCAGGTCTTCCGCAACGGTCTCGACCTTCTGGGTGTCTCCGCTCCCGAGCGGATGTAGCGCGTCGACTGCCCGCGTGGGCGTAGGGCAGGATGGCACCATGAGCGACGACAACCCCACGCTGCCGTACCCGTCGGCCGATTCCGAGCATCCGACGCTTGTCGTCCCCGGCGATGACGGAAAAGCGGATGCTGCCTCGCCCGCGCCGCGCCGACGCCGGCGCTGGCCGTGGATCCTCGCGATCGTCGTCGTCGTGCTCGTCGGGCTCGTGGTCGCCGCGGAGTTCATCGCCAGAGCAGTGCTCCCGGGCACCGTCCGATCGATCGTGATCGAGCAGCTCGATCTCCCCGCCGACCAGCAGCTCGATGTCCAGACAGAGGGCATCCTCCTTCCGCAGCTCATCGGCGGGCGTCTCGACAGTCTGCAGCTCTCCACCGACTCGGTCACTCTTGAAGGACTCACCGGCGCGGTCGATGTGACGGCTGAGGGCGTGCCGCTGCGGGGCGGAGACCTCGACGGAGCGACCGGCACGATCCGTGTCGACGAGTCGCAGTTCACGACGCTGCTCGCAGACACCGATCTCCCCGTCGACACCGTCACTTTCGATGCCCCGAACGCCACGGTGTCCGGCTCGGTCAGCGTGCTGGGCGTCGCGATTCCGATCTCTCTCACCGTGGAGCCCGGCGTCGCAGACGGCGACCTCGAGCTCACTCCGGTGGGGCTCACGGTCGGGGGTCTCGAGATCGACGCCGAACAGGTCGGGTCCTCGCTCGGCGCGCTCGGCGCCAACCTCACCCAGACCCAGACGGTGTGCATCGCGGATCAGCTGCCGGCTGGGCTCTCGCTGACGGGCCTCAGGATCGACGGAAGCGTTGCCGCGATCGACGTCGACGTCGACGGCGCGATCGTCACCGACGAGAGCCTGCAGCAGCCCGGCGTCTGCCCGCAGAACTGACGATCAGTCGGCCTTCGGCTCGACTCCGCGCGCTGCGCGCTCAGCCTCCTGTGCGGTCCTGAGCGTCGCGGTGGCGAGCGCGACCTCGGCCTCGGCGCGCTGCACACGCCGCTGTTCGAAGGTCTTCGCGCCGAAGCGGGCATGCACACGATCGTGTCGTTCGTCTTCCGAGGTGACGATGTACGCGCACGCGACCAGCATGACCTGGGTCGACAGGTTGAGCCAGATGAGGAGCGCGAGCAGTGACGCGAACGACGCCAGCAGCGGGTTGCTGGTCGCGCCGCCGATGAAGAGACTCGACAGCTCCTGCAGCACCAGCAGGCCGATTCCGCCGATCAGCGCACCGGTCCACAGCGAACGTGCGGATGCCGAGACTCCGGACAGCAACCGGAAGACGCCGGCGATCAGCACGGTGTTGAGCGCCAGCACGACGAGGAGCGAGACGATCCGTACGCCCCACGTCGCGACGACCGAGTCCGCGTCGAGCCCGATCAGGCCCGTGATCCAGGTGATGCCGAGCCGTCCGACGAAGGTCACGGCGGCGGATGCGATGAAGAGCACTGCGACGCCGACCGCGAGCAGCAGATTGCGCAGCATGACCCAGATGAAGAGGATGTCATCCTGTGCCGTGCCGGAGATCACCCTCACCGCTGTGCGGAGAGAACCGACTGCGCTGAGCGCCGACCCCGCGAGCGCCACAGCCGAGACGATTCCGGCGATGGAAAGCGACAGCGGTACGCGGAGGTCGTCCGGGTCGATCACGCCGTCGTCGCCGATCAGGCCGGGGACGACGGACTGCACGGCGTCGATGATGGCGCGCCATGCCTCGGGATTGCCGGCCAGCCAGAGCGCCGCGATCGAGAACCCGAGAAGCACGCCTGCGAAGACGCTGAAGAGGGCCCGATAGGTGACGCTGTCGGCCAGCATGGGGCCACGTCGCTCGCTGTAGAGGAGTACGGCGCGAACGGGCCGGCGCTCGAGCGCCCAACGGATCGCCTTCGCGCTCACGCGCGCGACGAGGCCAGGCTGCTCGGTCTTCTGGGGCGCGGTGTCGGTGCTCATCGACATCCACCCTACGAGTCGACGGGCGCTGTCCACAGGGGGTTGACGTGGGGAGTCACCATGACGGAGGTGGCATACGAGGTGCCCTAGAATCGGGTCAACCTCGCGCTTCCCCTCGCGCCGAGACCGTCCACGATTGGTGCCCTGTGCTTTCCCCTGCAGATTCGCTCGCCCCGGAATGGCTCGTCGTCCCCGATGACGTGAACGATCTCCCCGCTGCGGTGTGGCCGGCGTCCGCGGGACGGAACGCCGACGGAGCTCTCACGCTCTCCGGCATCTCGGCGATCACTCTCGCGCAGACGCACGGGACGCCGGTGCTGGTGATCGACGAGCACGAGGTCCGCGACCGCGCACGTGCATTCCGCACGGCTTTCGACGCTGCTGCCGCAGATCACGGCACGACCGCGCAGGTCTACTACGCGGGCAAGGCGTTCCTCAGCACTGTGATCGCCCGGTGGGTCGTCGATGAGGGGCTGCGTGTCGACGTGTGCACCGGTGGAGAGCTCGAGGTCGCTCTGGCGGCCGGGGTCGCACCGTCGTCATTGGGTTTCCACGGCAACAACAAGTCGGTGGCCGAGCTCACCCGCGCGGTCGAGGTCGGAGTCGGCACGATCATCGTCGACAGCGCCATCGAGATCGAACGTCTCGCGGCCATCACCACGCGGACCGGCGCCACGCAGCGCGTGCTCGTGAGAGTGATCAGCGGCGTGCACGCAGAGACCCACGACTTCCTCGCCACCGCGCACGAAGACCAGAAGTTCGGCTTCCCGCTCCCCGAGGCAGAACAGGCGGTGGCGCGGATTCGAGAGATCCCGAGCCTCGACTTCGCCGGACTGCACTGCCACATCGGCTCCCAGATCTTCGGCGTCGCCGGGTTCCGCGAGTCAGCGGAGCGTGTGCTCGAGCTCCATGCCGCCCTGCTCGAGGGTGGGCCCGTGCCGCAGCTCAATCTGGGCGGCGGGTTCGGCATCGCCTATACGAGGGTCGACGACCCGACACCCATCGAGACGCTCGCCGGCGAGATCGTGACAGCTGTGGCCGAAGGATGCGCCGCTCGCGGCATCGCGGTTCCCGCGCTGTCGTTCGAGCCGGGTCGTGCGATCGTCGGCACAGCCGGGGTCACGCTCTACGAGGTCGGCACCACCAAAGACGTCGAGCTCGGCTCGGGCGCGACCCGACGCTACATCAGCGTCGACGGAGGCATGAGCGACAACGCGCGCACCGCCCTCTACGGCGCGCAGTTCTCGGGTCGCCTC
This sequence comes from Microbacterium sp. AC145, assembly GCF_979258505.1. Classification (NCBI taxonomy): domain Bacteria; kingdom Bacillati; phylum Actinomycetota; class Actinomycetes; order Micrococcales; family Microbacteriaceae; genus Microbacterium; species Microbacterium sp. AC145. The sequence continues at coordinate 1,718,669 of NZ_OZ409859.1, read as the reverse complement.
GCATCGCGCGCCGGAGTCGGATCCCCTCAGCTGAGCCGCGTGGTCGGCAAGCACTGCGAGTCGGGAGACATCGTGATCGATCACGAGTACCTCCCGGATGACGTGGCGCCGGGCGACCTCCTGGCGGTTCCCGCCACGGGGGCTTACTGCGCGCCTCTCGCGAGCAACTACAACCACGTTCCCCGCCCGCCCGTGGTGGCGGTGCGCGACGGACGGTCGACCGTCATCGTGCGCGGCGAGACCATCGCCGATGTGCTGTCGCGCGATGCCGGGATCGACCCGGCCGCGGCAGGCGACGACGCCGCCGAGTGAGACACGCGAAACCCGCGGTCTGACGATTCATCACCGAACCACCCTCCGAAGGAGAAGCAATGACGACTGAGTACCGACGACTTCGCGTGGCGCTGCTGGGCGCCGGAGCGGTCGGCTCACAGGTCGCAGCACTCCTGCTGCGCCACGGCGACGAACTCGCGGATCGCGCGGGCGCCTCGCTCGAGCTGGCAGGCATCGCGGTGCGCAACCTCGACGCCCCTCGCGACACCGATCTGCCGAAGGAGCTGTTCACCACCGATGCCGAGTCGCTGATCCTCGGCGCAGACATCGTCATCGAGCTCATCGGTGGCATCGAGCCCGCACGCACGAGCATCCTTCAGGCGATCGGATCCGGCGCCGACGTCGTCACGGCGAACAAGGCGCTTCTCGCGACGCACGGCCCCGAGCTCTTCGAGGCCGCAGACCGCGTCGGCGCCTCCGTGTACTACGAGGCCGCTGCCGCCGGAGCCATCCCGATCATCAGGCCGCTGCGCGATTCCCTCGCCGGCGACCGCGTCGTGCGCATCATGGGCATCGTGAACGGCACGACCAACTACATCCTCGACCGCATGGACACCGAGGGCGCCGATTTCGGCGACGTCCTCGCCGATGCGCAGCGCCTCGGGTACGCCGAAGCCGACCCGACGGCCGATGTCGAGGGCTTCGACGCGGCGCAGAAGGCCGCGATCCTCGCCAGCCTCGCCTTCCACACCGCCGTTCCCCTCGATGCGGTCTACCGCGAGGGGATCACCTCGGTCACGGCGTCGATGATCGAGGAGGCGCGCGCGGCCGGCTTCGTGATCAAGCTGCTCGCCGTCTGCGAGCGCATCGAGGCGAACGGCAGCGAGTCCATCTCGGTGCGCGTGTACCCGGCGCTCATCCCGCAGTCGCACCCGCTGGCTGCCGTGCACGGAGCCAACAACGCGGTCTTCGTCGAGGCTGAGGCCGCCGGATCGCTCATGTTCTACGGCGCCGGTGCCGGTGGCGTGCAGACGGCGTCCGCGGTTCTCGGAGACGTCGTGTCCGCGGCGCGCCGACACATCGCCGGAGGCGTCGGCGTCGGAGAATCGACGCGGGCCAACCTGCCGGTCGTCCCGATCGGCCACGTCACCACCCGCTACCAGGTCACGCTCGAGGTGTCGGATGCTCCCGGCGTCCTCGCGACGGTCGCCGGCATCCTCAGCGACGGCGGTGTCTCCGTCGCGACTGTGGTTCAGACGGTCGAGGGGGAGGACGAGACCACTGCACGTCTCGTCATCGGCACCCATCGAGCCACCGATCAGGCGCTGAGCGCCACCGTCGCCGCTCTGGCCGACAGCTCCGTCGTCGTGCGCGTGGTCTCCGTGCTGCGCGTGGAAGGCGAGTGACGATGGCCGCAGGGCGCACGGTCGAGGTGACCGTGCCGGCGACGAGCGCCAACCTCGGCCCCGGGTTCGACACGCTCGGACTCGCCCTCAGCATCTACGACACCCTGCTCGTGACCGAGCTCGCCGCGGGGGAGCTCGAGATCGAGGTCACGGGTTCGGGGGCGAGCGAGATCCCGCGTGATGAGTCGAACCTCATCGTGCGCACGATCGCGCACGTGTACGCCGACGTCGATCGCCCGATGCCCGGCCTGCGCATCGTCGCCGAGAACGGCGTGCCGCACGGTCGCGGACTCGGCTCCTCGGGAGCGGCTGTGACCGCTGGGATCCTCGCGGCCAAGGGGCTGCTCGAGGGCGACGTCGAGATCAGCGACACCGACATGCTGCGACTCGCGACCGAGATCGAGGGACACCCCGACAACGTCGCGCCGGCACTGTTCGGCGGCCTCACCATCGCCTGGGTGGGCGAGCGTGGCCCGCAGCACAAGAAGCTCCTCGTGCACCGAGGCGTCTCGCCGCTCGTGCTCGTACCCTCGTACACGATGTCGACGTCGAAGGCCCGCTCGCTGCAGCCGCCGCACGTCTCGACGGAGGATGCGGTCTTCAACGTCTCGCGGTCGGCTCTCCTCATCGCAGCGCTGATGCAGAGCCCGGAACTTCTTCTCGACGCCACCGCAGACCGACTCCACCAGGACTACCGCGCCGAGGCCATGCCCGAGACGCAGCGCCTGGTACAGACGCTGCGGAGCGCCGGTTTCGCCGCCGTCGTCTCCGGTGCCGGGCCCAGTGTGCTGGTGCTGGCAGACGGTCCGGGCAGTCGCCAGGATGCCGTCGAACTCGCTGAATCGACGACCGACACCCCGTGGGAAGCGCTGCTGCTCGCAGTCGACGTGCGTGGTGGTACAGTGGGGAACCGAGCGGAGGGCTCCACGTAACTGCGTGAATCTGGCCCCATTGCAACTCTGCAAGACCCGCACGTGAATCCCTGATGCACTGTCCCTTCTGAGAGCTCAGTTCTCTTCGTCGGTCCGGTGCCAAGGCTTGCTGGCGCCGAGCGCCAGCCCGTGCGATCGCGCGCAGCACCCGTTGTGCGCGTACCGCTCATGTCTTCGAGACCAAAGAGGGAGTACTCGTGGAGAATTTCTCCGAGACCCAGAACGACCAGGCGGCGCCCGCCGCCGAGGCTCCGGCGAAGTCCGTGAGTTCCGACGCCGCATCCGGCGCCGTCGCCACCGAGAAGGCGCCGCCGCGCAAGCGCGCCCCGCGTCGCGCGACGACCGCGACTGCGGCAGCCAAGGCTGAGAACGCGGACGCGGGCACCGCTCCCGCCGCTTCCGAGAAGCCCGCGGGCGACGCGCCCGCCGCCGAGACCGCCGAGGCGCCGAAGGCGAAGGCCCCGCGCCGCAGCCGGGCCAAGAAGGCCGATGTCGAGGCTCCTGCCGCATCCGCCGAGTCCGCATCCGCGGAGGCTCCGGCCGCAGCACCCGCCGCCGAGAAGGCAGCGGCACCGGCCGCCGCATCCGCATCCGAGGGTGCCGAGTCTTCGGACGAGCCGAAGAAGCCGAGCCGCGGTCGCCGCACCGCCAAGAAGCCCGCAGCCGAGTCCGAGGCTCCTGCCGCGGAGAAGCCCGCAGCAGAAGCTCCCGCCGAGAACTCGCAGGGCGCCAACCAGGCCACCGACGCGACCGCCGACTCCGGCGACGGCGACGAGCAGGGTGGACGCGGCCGCAACCGCAACCGCAGCCGCAACCGGGGGCGCGGTCAGAACGGCAACGCTCAGGGCGGCGATCAGCAGCAGCAGCAGCCTCAGCAGCAGAGCGCGCCGGCAGAAGACGAGGGCGGCAACGGACGCAACCGCCAGCGCAACAAGCGCCGCGGGGCAGCCCCGACCGACGAGTTCGACACCGAGATCGGCGAGGACGACGTCCTGATCCCGATCGCCGGCATCCTCGACGTGCTCGACAACTACGCCTTCGTGCGCACGACCGGCTATCTCGCCGGACCCAGCGACGTCTACGTGTCGCTCGGCCAGGTCAAGAAGTACAACCTCCGCAAGGGCGATGCGATCGTCGGCTCCATCAAGCAGCCGCGTGAGGGCGACCAGCAGGGGCGCCAGAAGTACAACGCCCTCGTGAAGGTCGACTCGATCAACGGCCTGTCGATCGACGATGCGGCCACCCGCGTCGAGTTCGGCAAGCTCACCCCGCTCTACCCGCAGGAGCGCCTGCGTCTCGAGACTGCGCCCGAGAAGCTGACCCAGCGGATCATCGACCTCGTCGCCCCGATCGGAAAGGGCCAGCGCGGACTCATCGTCGCGCCGCCCAAGGCCGGTAAGACGATCGTGCTGCAGCAGATCGCCAACGCGATCGCGCAGAACAACCCCGAGGTCCACCTCATGGTCGTGCTCGTCGACGAGCGCCCCGAAGAGGTCACGGACATGGAGCGCACGGTCAAGGGCGAGGTCATCGCCTCGACGTTCGACCGCCCGGCAGAAGACCACACCACGGTCGCCGAGCTCGCGATCGAGCGCGCCAAGCGTCTCGTCGAGCTGGGCCGCGACGTCGTCGTGCTGCTCGACTCGATCACCCGCCTCGGCCGCGCCTACAACCTCGCGGCTCCGGCATCCGGCCGCGTGCTCTCGGGTGGTGTCGACGCCTCGGCGCTGTACCCGCCCAAGCGCTTCTTCGGAGCGGCGCGCAACATCGAGAACGGCGGATCGCTCACGATCCTCGCCACTGCTCTCGTCGAGACCGGGTCCAAGATGGACGAGGTCATCTTCGAGGAATTCAAGGGCACCGGCAACAGCGAGCTGCGCCTGTCGCGCCAGCTCGCCGACAAGCGCATCTTCCCGGCCGTCGATGTCAACGCATCGAGCACCCGCCGCGAAGAGATGCTGCTCTCGACCGATGAGGTCAAGATCACCTGGAAGCTGCGTCGCGCTCTCGCGGGTCTCGACCAGCAGCAGGCTCTCGAGGTCGTGCTGGGCAAGCTCAAGGAGACCCACTCGAACGTGGAGTTCCTCGTGCAGATGCAGAAGTCGATCCCGACGCTGCCTGCCGGCGGTCACGGGCACGACAGCAACATCCGCTGAGCGGAGCCGGTGTGTTCGAGTCCGTCCAGACTCTGATCGACGAGCACCGTCGGGTACAGGAGGAACTCTCCGACCCGGCGGTGCACGCCGACGCTGCTCGCGCGAAGCGCGTGAATCGCCGCTACGCCGAGCTCTCGCGCATCGTCGCCGCACACGATGCGTGGGCGGCTGCCGTCGATGACCTCGAGGCCGCGCGCGAGCTCGCCCGTGAGGACGACGCGTTCGCCGATGAGGTCCCCGGTCTCGAAGAAGGGGTGCAGGCGGCGCAGGAGAAGCTCCGGCGCCTGCTCATCCCTCGAGACCCCGACGACGCGCGCGACGTGATCATGGAGATCAAGGCGGGGGAGGGCGGTGCCGAGTCGGCGCTGTTCGCTGCCGACCTGCTGCGGATGTACATCCAGTACGCGGCGTCGAAGGGCTGGAAGACCGAGCTGCTGGAACGCAACGAGTCCGACCTCGGCGGGTACAAGGACGTTCAGGTCGCGATCAAGGGATCATCGACCGATCCGGCGCAGGGGGTCTGGGCGCACCTCAAGTACGAGGGTGGCGTGCACCGGGTGCAGCGCGTGCCCGCGACCGAGTCGCAGGGGCGCATCCACACCTCGACCACCGGCGTGCTGGTGTTCCCCGAAGTCGACGAGCCCGACGAGATCGCGATCAACCAGAACGATCTCAAGATCGACGTGTTCCGCTCTTCCGGACCAGGTGGTCAGTCGGTGAACACGACCGATTCGGCGGTGCGCATCACCCATGTGCCGACGGGCATCGTCGTCTCCATGCAGAACGAGAAGTCGCAGCTGCAGAACCGCGAGGCGGCCATGCGCGTGCTCCGTGCTCGTCTGCTCGCGAAGCAGCAGGAGGAGCTCGATGCCGCGGCGTCGGATGCTCGCAAGTCGCAGATCCGTGGCATGGACCGATCCGAGCGCATCCGCACCTACAACTTCCCCGAGAACCGCATCGCCGATCACCGCACGGGCTTCAAGGCCTACAACCTCGATCAGGTGATGGACGGTGCTCTCGAGCCGATCATCGAGAGCGCGATCCAGACCGACGAAGAAGCTCGTCTCGCCGCGGTCGGCTCGGAATCCTGAACCGACCTCGAACGCGACCGGCGCTGTCTGCGGCCGGTCAGGAGCGTGCCGCGTACCGGTGCTCAGGCCGTCCGGTGGCACCGTAGCGCAGACGCACCTCCACGACGTCCCTCGCGGCGAGCGCTGCCAGGTGGCGCTGCGCCGTCGCGCGGGAGATGCCCACCCGCTCCCCGATCTCGGTGGCCGACGCCTCGTCGTCGCCCAGTGCTGCGAGCACCAGCTGCTCCGTCGCGGAGCGTGAGACGGACACCGGTTCGCCTGACCCGTGCAGGATCGCCAGCGCGCGGTCGACGTCCTCCTGGTGCAGCGGTCGATCGCCCGCGAGGAGGTTGCGGAATCGTGCGTAGCGGTCGAGCAGGCCGGTCAGAGCGCGTCTGTCGAAGGGCTTCCGCAGATACCCCACGGCGCCCGCTCGCAGCGCCCGGCGGATCGTCGGTGCGTCGTCTGCCGCCGAGATCAGGATGGCGTCGAGGCCGGCATCCCGGACCAGGGAGATCCCGTCGCCGTCCGGCAGGAAGACATCGGCGACGAGCAGGTCGGGCCGGGTCGTTCGCAGAGTGTCGCGGGCCTCGGCGATCGAGCGCACGGGATCGAGCGAGACGAACCCCGGTTGCTCGTCGATGATGTCCCGGTGCAACTGCCCCACACGGAAGTCGTCATCGAGGATGAGTACGCGAAGGTGGTGGTCGGTCATCGTCGCTCCTGGTGGCTCGTCGGGATGTCGGTGACTGCGCCGCACAGGCGAGCCGCGAAGACCGCGCCGTGGTCGGTGCCGCCCTCGTCGATGATCCACAGATCACCGCCGCGGCGGCGTGCGATCTCTCTCGACAGCGGCAGACCGAGGCCGTGACCGTGGATGTGCTCGGGCGTGTCCGTGTCCGTGTCCGTGTGCGACGTGGCGTGTGACACCGCGTCCTGGTCGACGAGTCCTGGGCCGGAGTCGGCCACCGTGATCACGAGCGCGTCGCCGTCTCCGAGCACCGCCACTTCGACCCACCGAGGGACGCGGTCGCAGGAGACTGCGGCGGTCACCGCGTTGTCGATGAGGTTGCCGAGCACAGTCGCGACGTCTTCGGGCTCCGTCACGCTGCCGATCAGCTGGCTCTCCTCTGCGATGCGCAGCGCGACTCCTCGCTCGCCGGCCTCGATGCCCTTGGCGCCGAGGAAGGACTGCAGGAACGGGTCGCTCAGGAGCTCGAGGCCAGTCACAGGGAAGTCGACGGAGCCGCGCTCGACGAGTTCGCCGAGGAAGGCTCGCGCATCCGGGACGCGCGCTGCATCGATGAGACCTGCGGCGACGTGCATGCGGTTCGCGAACTCGTGCCGCTGAACGCGCAGGGCTGCGGTCATCGTGCGGACGGTCTCGAGCCTCTCGGTCAGGCCCACGAGAGCGGTGCGATCGCGGATGATCAGCACGTCGCCCAGAGCGCGGCCATCGCGCACGACGGGTCTCGAATCGAGGTAGAGGACGCGTTCGTCCACCACCGCGCTGGATCGCGCACGTCCACCGCTCAGCAGCTCGAGGACGGTGGACGGAAGTTCGAGGTCGGCGAGGCGCCGCCCGACCGGTGCCTCGAGGCCGAGCATCCGGTCGGCTGCGTCGTTGCTGACCTGCACCACGCCCGTCGAGTCGACGGCGAGCACGCCGTCGTCGACGCCGTTGAGGACGGCCGTCTGGTTCTGGACGAGCGCGACGAGCTCCTCCGGCTGCACTCCCAGGGTGAGTCGTTCCCAGCGCCGACGCAGAAGGAGGAAGGTGAGGAGGGCGAGTGCGAGCGCCCCGACGGCAGTGAGACCGATCACGACGAGCAGGGGAGGGAGATCGTCGAAGACGCCGGTGCGCTCGAATCCGACGCTCACCTCGCCGACCGGTGTGCCGCTCTGGTCGAGCACGGGCACCTTCGCCCGAGCGGAGTCGCCGAGCGTGCCGGTCTGCCAATCGACGACCTCATTCCCCTCGAGCACTTCCTCGAACGGGGTGCTGACGACCTCGCCGATGCGCGCGGGAATCGGATGCGCGAGACGGATGCCCTCGTCATCCGCGATCACGACGAACAGCGCGTCGGTGCGCTCGGCGACATCGAGTGCGATGCTCTGCAGATCGCCGCTGCGGAGCGTCTCGGCATCGGGGCGCTCGGCGGCGGAGGAGATCTGCGTGACGCCGGCACGCACGTCGGGGTCTTCTGCCAGCGTCCGCGCGATCCCGAGCGCCGTGGACTCGGCCTCGGCCCGCAGCTGCTGCACGGTGAGCGCCAGATAGACGCCCGTGCACAGCGTGACGACGAGAGCGACCGTCGCCAGGTGCAGCAACAGGGCGCGAGTCGCGAATCGCGGCTTGACGCTCGTCATCGTCGGCGCTCCCATCCGTCCGCGCTCCATCGCGCAATATGCGCAGAACTCACGCTACGCGCATAACGCCGAGTAATGCGTGATACCGCGCTCGGACCCGCCGCTTTGCCTAGTCTCGTCAGGATCCGTCGCAGACGACGGTGCGACGACGAAGGAGTCACCGTATGCCCGACGTGTTCACCGGCCTGGTCATGGCCGCAGAAGAGGCGCCCACGTACGACGTGGCCTTCGTGCCGCCGGAGTGGCTCCTCGTGCTCCTCGGGTTCACCATGGTGCTGGCGTTCATGACGCTCATCATGACCAAGCGACTCACTCCCATGGTCGCGCTGATCCTGGTTCCGACCGTCTTCGGTCTGTTCGCCGGAGCCGGCCTCGGCCTCGGCGACATGATCCTCGACTCGATCGCCACGATGGCTCCGACCGCCGCGCTGCTCATGTTCGCGATCATGTTCTTCGGCATCATGATCGACGTCGGCCTGTTCGATCCGCTCATCCGCCTGATCACGCGTCTCCTCGGAGACGACCCGGCCAAGGTCGTGCTCGGTACGGCGATCCTTGCGGGCGCGGTCTCGCTCGACGGCGACGGCTCGACGACCTTCATCATCACGACGTCGGCCATGCTCCCCATCTACCTCCGTCTGGGGATGAGTCCCGTTGTGCTCACCTGTGTGGCCGGGCTCATGAACGGCACGCTGAACATCGTGCCCTGGGGTGGGCCGACAGTGCGCGCGGCGACGGCCCTCGGCCTCCAGCCGACGGACATCTTCGTCCCGATGCTCCCCGCTCTCGGCGCGGGCATCGTCGTGACCCTCGGGTTCGCCTGGATGCTCGGTCTGGGGGAGCGTCGTCGACTCGGGCGTCTCGACTCCGCCGGACTCCTCGCAGGTTCCGACGGAGGCGCGCTGTCGTCCGCGCCGAAGCTCTTCCGCGGCTCCGACGCGACGCCCGGCGCACGCGCGGCTCTGCGCACCGGCAACATCGTCGTGGTCTCCGGCGGCCGAGGACCCGTCGCCGCCGCGAGCGTCGACCTCGCCGACACCGCCATGGCCGACACCATGCTCGATCCTGCGCGGCCGACGCTGCGTCCGAAGCTGATCTGGTTCAACCTGGCGCTCACCGTCGCGGTCATGGTGCTGCTGGTGCTCGACATCATGCCGCTTCCGTACGTCTTCATGGTCGGAGCGGCTGTGGCGCTGCTGGTCAACTTCCGGGGCATCAAGGATCAGGCGTCCGAGATCGTCGCGCACGCCCCGAGCATCGTCGGCGTCGTCTCGATGGTGATCGCCGCAGGCGTCCTGGTCGGCGTCCTGTCGGGCACCGGCATGGTCGACGCGATGGCCACCTGGATCACCGATGTCCTTCCCCCGGCTCTCGGGCCCTTCCTCGCACCGATCACCGGGCTGCTGTCGATCCCGTTCACGTTCTTCATGTCGAACGACGCGTTCTACTTCGGCATCCTGCCGGTGCTCGCGCAGAGCGCCGCGGCATTCGGCATCGATCCCGTCGAGATGGCGAGGGCGTCGATCATCGGACAGCCGGTGCACCTGCAGAGCCCGCTCGTGCCCGCGATCCTGCTGCTCGTGTCTCTGGCCAGCGTGAACCTCGGTGATCACCACAGGAAGGTTCTCTGGCGGGCGACGATCGTGTCGTTGGTGATGCTCGGGATCGGAATCCTCTCTGGTGCGATCCCGTTCTTCGTCGCGCAGTGATCCGTCGCACCTCTCCGTGATGCGACGGCGGGGGATCGGGCGCGACCCGGTTCCCCGCTGCGCTGCACGAGAGCGATAGGCTCAGCCCGTGATCACGTTCCTCTTCCGAGCGCTCCTGTACGTCGTCTCTGCGGGTCTCGGCCTCATCGTCGCCGACCTCGTGCTCGACGGATTCCAGATCCAATGGGACAAGTGGTGGGGCTTCGTCATCTGCATCCTGATCTTCGCGATCGTGCAGAGCATCCTCGCGCCGTGGGTCAGCAAGATCGCCGACCGCTACGCGCCGGTGCTGATGGGCGGCATCGGAATCGTGTCGACGCTCATCGCTCTCGTGGTCGTCGTGCTGCTGCCGATCGGTGGTCTGCGAATCGTCGATCTCGCGGGCTGGCTGCTCGGCGCTGTGATCGTCTGGCTGGTCACGGCAGTCGGCAGCGTGCTGCTGCCGCTGATCTTCCTGCGCAAGAAGGTCGAGAAGGCGCGGGCCCGCTGAGACGTCTCGGCAGGCGCCGGACGGACTTCAGATCGAGTACTCCGGCGCGGTCAGCACTGCTTTGGTGTCCTCGCCGAGGATGCGCGCCCGCGCTTTCGCCGGGATCCCGACCAGGATGCTGTCGGGGGGCGCGTCGCGTGTGACCACGGCATTCGCGCCGACCACCGATCCTTCGCCGATGGTGATGGGTCCGAGGATCTTGGCTCCTGCGCCCACGGCTACGCCGTCCTGAAGGGTGGGGTGCCGTTTGCCGTGGTCGCGAGTGCGGCCGCCGAGCGTGACCCCGTGATAGAGCATGACGTCGTCGCCGACCTCGGCGGTCTCGCCGATGACCACGCCCATGCCGTGGTCGATGAAGAATCGCCGCCCGATCTGCGCGCCGGGGTGGATCTCGATGCCCGTCAGCCAGCGCGAGACCTGCGACGTCGCGCGGGCGAGCAGACGGAGCCGTCGGCGCCAGAGCGCATGCGAGACGCGATGCGCCCAGATCGCGTGGAGGCCGGGATAGAGCAGCGCCACCTCTGCAGCGCTGCGAGCGGCGGGGTCGCGAAGTCGTGCTGCCGCGATGTCCTCGCGCATTCGGCCGATCATGCCCATCGGACGGATCAGGATTCGCGCAGGTGCTCGTACAGCGCGGTCGAGAGGTAGCGCTCGCCGAACGAGGGGATGATCACGACGATGGTCTTGCCCGCGGCTTCCGGACGCTTCGCGACCTCGAGAGCTGCCCAGATCGCGGCGCCGCTCGACATGCCCACGAGGATGCCTTCACTCCTCGCTGTCTCCCGTGCGACGCGGATGGCATCGTCGAAGGTGACGTCGATGACCTCGTCGAGGATGTCACGGTCGAGGATGGGCGGCACGAAGTTCGGCCCGATGCCCTGGATCTTGTGCGGTCCCGGGTGCCCCTCGGTCAGGATGGGGGAGTCCTTGGGCTCGACGGCGACGATCTGAACGCCGGGGACGCGCTCCTTCAGCACCTGGCCGACCCCGGTGATGGTTCCGCCGGTACCGATGCCGGCGACGAGGTAGTCGACGGAGCCTTCCGTGTCGCGGAGGATCTCCTCGGCGGTGGTGCGGCGGTGGATGGCGGGGTTCGCCTCGTTGGCGAACTGCTTCGCCAGCACGGCACCCGGCGTCCGTGCGGCGATGGCTTCCGCCTCGGCGACCGCGTGCGTCATGCCTTTGGTGGGGTCGGTGAGGACGACCTCGGCACCGAATGCCTTCAGGAGCATGCGGCGCTCCTTCGACATCGACGCGGGCATCGTGAGGATCACCGTGTAGCCGCGCGCCGCACCGACCATCGCCAGCGCGATACCGGTGTTGCCGCTCGTCGCCTCGACGATCGTGCCCCCCGGCTTCAACTCGCCGGACGCCTCCGCCGCGTCGACGATCGCGATGCCGAGTCGGTCCTTCACACTCGATGCCGGGTTGTAGAACTCCAGCTTGGCGAGCACCGTGGCGCCCAGACCTTCGGTGACGCGGTTCAGACGGACCAGGGGGGTGTTGCCGAACGCGGTGGTGATGTCGGGGTGGATGCCGGACATGAGAAGGCCTTCCTGTGGTGGGGGACTGCTGCTCCAGCCTATGGGAGGGGGTAGGGGTGAAGGGCATTGTGACACCGTTCCGGCCCTACGCTGGAGCACATGCCTGAGACGTCCCTCGCTGCCCTCGTCCACGCCGCGGCCCAGCGATTGGCCGCGGCAGGAGTCGCCGACCCGCTCGTCGACGCCGAGCTGCTGGTGGGACATCTGCGTGGTGCGCGGCGAGGCGAGGTGCAGGCCGCGATCATCCGCGGCGACACGGTCGACGAGTCCGAGTCCGCCGAGTTGGAGGTGCTGGTGACGCGTCGAGCGGCGAGGGAACCCCTGCAGCACATCACGGGCACGGCGCCGTTCCGGCATCTCGAACTCGCCGTCGGCCCCGGCGTGTTCGTGCCGCGCCCCGAGACCGAGACGGTCGTGCAGTTCGCGATCGATGCGCTCCTGAACGCTCCCGAGCCCGAACCCGTCGCGGTCGACCTCGGCACCGGCAGCGGAGCCATCGCCCTGGCGATGGCGACCGAGGTGCCGCATTCGCGTGTGTATGCGACGGAGCTCTCGCCGGACGCCTATCCGTGGGCGCGACGCAACGTCGAGGGGATCACGAACCTGACGCTCGTGAACGAAGACCTCGCGCATGCGTTCCACGATCTCGACGGCACCGTCTCGGTCGTGATCTCCAACCCTCCCTACGTCCCGGATGCGGCGATCCCGCGCGACCCCGAGGTCCGCCTGTTCGACCCCGCCATGGCGCTGTACGGGGGAGCGGACGGACTCGACATCGTGCGGGTGCTCAGCGTGCGCGCGCTCGAGCTCCTGCGGTCGGGAGGACTGTTGGTCATCGAGCACGGTGAACTGCAGGGAGAGGAGATCCGCAGCATCCTCACCCGTGACGGCTGGAGAGCCGCTGCCACGCACCGCGATCTCACGCTCCGAGACCGCGCCACGACCGCACTTCGCCCATGAACCCACTCCGCCCATGAAAGCACTCCGCCCCTGATCGCGCCGTCACCGAGCGCTCAGGCAGACCCCGGCTAGAATCGAGTCGTCATGTCCTCCATCTTCGATTGCGGCGACGACGGTCAGCTCCTCGCCGGAATGCGTCACGCGCGCCAGGCCATCAGTCGCGGCGAACTCATCGTCATCCCCACCGACACCGTCTACGGGGTCGCCGCCGACGCTTTCTCACCGCAGGCCGTGCAGCGGCTGCTCGATGCGAAGGGTCGCGGACGCAACCAGCCGCCGCCCGTGCTCATCGGCTCGGTCGAGACACTCGAAGCCCTGGCCGAGTCCGTGCCCGAGCCCGTTCGGCGTCTGGTCGATGCCTTCTGGCCCGGCGGATTGACCATCGTGCTTCCGGCTCAGCCGTCGCTCGCCTGGGACCTCGGCGACACTCTGGGCACGGTCGCCGTGCGCATGCCCGAGGGGCGGGTCGCTCTCGAGCTGCTCGCCGAGACCGGACCTCTCGCCGTCTCGAGCGCCAACCTCACCGGTCGCGATGCAGCGACGTCTGCTGAAGACGCGGAGCGGATGCTCGGCGACAGCGTGTCGGTCTATCTCGCCGACGGCGTCAGCCAGACCGGCATCGCCTCGACGATCATCGACGCGACGTCGCTCGTGGCGCGTGCGCCCGATCCCGCAACGGGGGCGGTGCGCATTCTCCGTGAGGGAGCGATCAGCCGAGAGCAGCTTCACGACGTGCTCGGAGATCTGCTCGAGCCGGCTTCTGCGCAGGAGGACGCGGACGGGGATTCGTGAAGCAGTATCTCTTCACCGTCATCATCACCGCCGCGGTCACGTTCGCTCTGACCTGGGCGGTCTGGAAGCTGAGCCTGCGTTTCAAGCTGTACCCGAGCATCCGTGAGCGCGACGTCCACACGACTCCGACGCCCCGCCTCGGCGGGGTGGCGATCTTCCTGGGCATAGCCATCACGATGGCTGTCTCCGCGGCGAACCCCTTCTTCGCGACGATCTGGATGCCGCCGCAGACGATGTGGTCGATCCTCGCCGCGGCATTCCTGATCGCCGTGATCGGTGTGGTCGACGATCTGTGGGATCTCGACTGGATGATCAAGCTCGGAGCGCAGTTCCTCGCGGCCGGGATCATCACCGTCGGCGGCGGGTTGCAGATCCTCTCGCTGCCCTTCGGAGATCTCATCGTCTTCTCGAGCTGGCTGAGCATCACGATCACGATGTTCGCGATCGTGATCGTCATGAACGCCGTGAACTTCATCGACGGTCTCGACGGTCTGGTCGCCGGGGTCTGCCTGATAGCGAACGGTGTCTTCTTCGCGTACTCCTACATCCTGACGCGCGACACGGGTGCCTCGAGCTACTTCAACCTCGCATCCTTCCTCGCGGCGGTGCTCATCGGCGCATGCCTGGGATTCCTGCCTTTCAACTGGAGCCCTGCCAAGCTCTTCATGGGCGACTCGGGCGCACTGGTGCTCGGTCTGCTCATGGCGACCTCGGCCATCGCGGTGACCGGTCAGCTCGAACCGTCAGCACTCGACCTCGAACGACTCGGCCGTTCCCAGCTGCTCGGTGCGTTCATCCCGATCCTGCTCCCGCTCCTGGTCGTGCTCCTGCCGCTCCTCGATTTCGGACTCGCGGTCCTTCGTCGCATGAACGCCGGCAAGTCCCCGTTCTCTCCCGATCGCAAGCATCTGCACCACCGGATGCTCGATCTCGGGCACCGCGACCGCGACGCCGTGCTCATCTTCTATGCCTGGACCGCTGTGATCTCGCTCGCCGTGCTGCTGATGTACGTGGGCGCGCGCGAAGACTGGCCGGGACAGTACCTGCCCGGCGTCGCCTTCGGCGTGATCGGCATCGCCGCCTGCCTCGTCATCACCCTGAACCCTTCGCGCCGACGGAAGACCGCGGCGTCCGCTGAGCCCGACCCGAAACCCGTGGAGTCCCCGTGAGCCCGAGCCCCGTTTCCAGCAACCCGATCCTGCGGAAGACGCTGCTCTGGTCCGCGTTCTCGATGGTGGGCCTCGCGATCGTGGCCGGGGGGATCGGTCTGCTCGTCGACGGGGTGGAAGGCCTCGTCAGCGGTCTGCTCGGCGTCGTCCTCGCGATGCTCTTCCTCGGTATCACCGCACTCAGCATCCTGATCGCGAACCGATGGTTCGGCGACCCGCTCTACGTGCAGCTGTTCTTCGCGATCGTGCTCGGCGGATGGCTCCTCAAACTCGGGCTGTTCGTCGTCATCATGATCGTGCTGAGCGGACAGCCGTGGGTCAGCCCGATGGTCTTCTTCCTGTCGATCGTCACCGGCGTCGTCGCGACCCTCGTGATCGACGTGATCGTCATCACGAAGATGCGGCTGCCGAACGTGAGCGACGCATCGCTGCCGTCCGAGGCGCCGGCCGACCACGCTCCGGGTGGGGTGCAGCTGCCGACCGTCGTGCCCGAGGATCGTGCACCCGGGCGGCATCACATCGTGCCGGAGTCCGTCGACCAGGAGGACCCGACCGAAGAGGCTCCGCGGTCTTAGGACACCCTCTTATTCTGATAGTGTTGACGAGTGCCCGCCGCTCGCCCGCGAGCGCTTGCGCTTGAAGCACACCGACCATCGTCGCCCCGGTTCTGACCGGTGCCCCGAAGCTGGAGCCCGCGCTGTTCAATCTTGCTGCGACCCTGATGCCCAAACTCGCGTCCTCTGACGGCGAGTTCCACGGACCTTCGATCGACGAGTTCTTCCCGGAGATCCTCTTCGAAGTGGCGGGTATCCCCGTCCATCGAATCCACCTCGTCCAGTTCCTCGCCGTGATCGCCGTCGTGCTGATCCTGGTCCTCGGAACCCGTCGCATGAAGATCGTGCCCGGACGCTTCCAGAGCGTCGTCGAGATGGGTCTGGACTTCGTCCGCACCAACATCGCGCACGACCTGCTCGGACGCAAGGACGGCACCCGATTCCTGCCGATCCTCACCACCATCTTCTTCATGGTGCTGTTCATGAACATCACGGGAATCATCCCGTTCCTGAACATCGCAGGTACGAGCATCGCGGCCGTGCCGCTCACGCTCGCCCTGGTGAGCTACGTCACCTTCATCTACGCGGGTATCAAGAAGAGCCCGCTCGGCTT
The DNA here is from genome assembly GCF_979258505.1 of Microbacterium sp. AC145. NCBI lineage: Bacteria > Bacillati > Actinomycetota > Actinomycetes > Micrococcales > Microbacteriaceae > Microbacterium > Microbacterium sp. AC145. The sequence continues at coordinate 1,702,631 of NZ_OZ409859.1, read as the reverse complement.
CTTCAAGAACGCGCTCTTCCCGGCAGGCGTGCCCTGGCCGGTCTACATCATCGTGACGCCGATCGAGTTCCTCTCGACCTTCATCATCCGTCCCGTCACCCTGATGCTCCGACTCCTGATGAACATGGTCGTCGGTCACATGCTCCTGGTGCTGTGCTTCGCGGCCACCCAGTTCTTCTTCTTCACCGCAGGTGGCGGCTGGGCCGTCCTCGGTGTCGGAACCCTCGCCTTCGGCGGCGCCTTCACTCTGTTCGAGATTCTGGTCGCCGTCCTCCAGGCATACGTCTTCACCGTCCTCACCGCGGTCTACATCCAGCTCGCGGTCGCAGAAGAGCACTGAGCGGGGCGGCAACTGCCGTCCCACCCAACGAAAGGAAAAACCCGTGGACGCTACTACGGTTCTCGCAGACATCAACGGTCACCTCGCTTCGGTCGGCTACGGCCTCGCTGCAATCGGTCCGGCCATCGGTGTGGGCATCGTCGTCGGCAAGACCATCGAGGGTGTCGCTCGTCAGCCCGAGCTGGCCGGCCGCCTCCAGGTCCTCATGTGGATCGGTATCGCCTTCACCGAGGCGCTTGCATTCGTCGGCATCGCCGTCGGATTCATCCCCTTCCCGTAATCCGAACCGACTTCTGAAGGAGACAGGATGCTGAACGCTCTTGTCACGAACCTCGCAGCAGAGGGTGAAACACCCAACCCGCTGATCCCTGCGTGGTACGACATCATCTGGTCGGGCCTGTGGTTCCTCGTCATCCTCGTCGTCGTGTGGAAGGTCGCCCTTCCGAAGTTCACGGCGATGCTCGACAAGCGGTCCGCCGCCATCGAGGGCAACATCGCCAAGGCAGACGAGGCCCAGAAGCAGGCTGAGGCCGCTCTCGAGGAGTACACCCGGCAGCTCGCCGAGGCGCGCACCGAGGCCGGAGAGATCCGTGAGGCCGCCCGTGAGGACGGCAAGAAGATCGTCTCCGAGGCCAAGGACACCGCGTCGAGCGAGGCAGCTCGCATCACGGCGACCGCGCACACGCAGATCGAGGCCGAGCGTCAGACCGCTCTCGTCTCGCTGCGCAGCGAGGTGGGCTCGCTCGCCATCGACCTCGCCGGCGGCGTGGTCGGCGAGACGCTCTCGGACGATGCTCGCGCGACGGCGGTCGTCGACCGCTTCCTCGCCGACCTCGAAGCATCCGAGAAGGCGGCTCAGTAATGGGCAGCGCGACCACTCAGGCACTCGCGGCATCCACTCAGGCGCTTGCCGCAGCGAAGGACGTCACTCTCGACTCGGCCAGGGAGCTCTTCGCAGCTGCCAGGACCGTGGCGGAGTCGTCTCAGCTGAGCGGCGCGCTCACCGATCCCTCGGCTCCGGCCGATGCGCGACAGAACGTCGTGTCGGCGATCTTCGGCGGATTCTCTCAGGACGTGCAGAACATCCTGAAGACCGTCGTGGCTCAGCGCTGGTCCTCCTCGTCGCAGCTCGTCGACGGCGTCGAGGAGTTGGCCATCCGTGCGGCAGCGATCTCCACTCCGCAGGCTGACATCGGGGGAGAGCTGTTCGGCTTCTCCCGGGTGATCGCTGCGAACGCGGATCTCGAGCTCGCGCTCGGAACGCGCCTCGGGGGAGAGGACGCCAAGGGCGCTCTCGTCGAGAGACTTCTCGCCGGAGGCGTCAGCGACGCCGCCGCGCTGATCGTCTCGTCGCTGGTCCGTCAGCCGCGTGAGCGTCGCATCCGGCAGATGCTGTCGCGGGCGACGCGCATCGTCGCGGACCAGGGCGATCGGGTGGTGGCGACCGTCCACACCGCGAAGCCGCTGACCGACGCACAGCGCACCCGCCTGAGCGCCGCACTCTCGCGTCGCTATGACGGCAACGTATCCCTCAACGAGGTCTTCGACCCCGCCGTCGTCGGAGGCCTGCGCGTGCAGATCGCCGATGACGTCATCGACGGCAGCATCTCCGCTCGACTCGCCGACCTTCGCCAGAAGCTCGCGGGCTAACACGACTTCGCGCGGGGAACCGCGCACCCAGATACAAAGGGAAGACAATGGCAGAACTATCGATCAGCCCCGACGTCATCCGTGACGCGCTGAAGGACTTCGCCGCCGCCTACGAGCCCACCGGGGCAGCGGCGACCGAGGTCGGCACCGTCATCGACGCAGCGGATGGAATCGCGCACGTCGAGGGCCTGCCCGGCGTCATGGCCAACGAGCTCGTGGCCTTCGCGAACGGCACCAAGGGCCTCGCGCTGAGCCTCGACCAGGACCAGATCGGTGTGGTCGTCCTCGGCGACTTCACCGGTGTCGAAGCAGGACAGGAAGTCACCCGCACGGGTGAGGTCCTCTCCGTCCCCGTGGGTGACGGCTACCTGGGTCGCGTCGTCGACCCGCTCGGAAACCCGATCGACGGCCTCGGCTCGATCGCCACCGAGGGCTCGCGTGAGCTCGAGCTGCAGGCGCCCGGCGTCATGCAGCGGAAGTCCGTGCACGAGCCGATGCAGACCGGCATCAAGGCGATCGACGCCATGATCCCCGTCGGCCGCGGCCAGCGTCAGCTGATCATCGGCGACCGCCAGACCGGCAAGACCGCGATCGCGATCGACACGATCATCAACCAGAAGGACAACTGGGAGTCCGGCGACGTCAACAAGCAGGTGCGCTGCATCTACGTCGCGATCGGCCAGAAGGGCTCGACCATCGCCTCGGTGAAGGGCGCGCTCGAAGAGGCCGGTGCCCTGGAGTACACCACGATCGTGGCAGCTCCCGCCTCCGACCCCGCCGGTTTCAAGTACCTCGCCCCCTACACCGGTTCGGCCATCGGCCAGCACTGGATGTACGGCGGCAAGCACGTCCTGATCATCTTCGACGACCTGTCGAAGCAGGCCGAGGCCTACCGCGCCGTGTCGCTGCTGCTGCGTCGTCCGCCGGGCCGCGAGGCATACCCGGGTGACGTCTTCTACCTGCACTCCCGTCTGCTGGAGCGTTGCGCGAAGCTCTCCGACGAGCTCGGCGCAGGGTCGATGACCGGTCTTCCGATCATCGAGACCAAGGCCAACGACGTCTCGGCCTACATCCCGACGAACGTGATCTCGATCACCGACGGGCAGATCTTCCTGCAGTCCGACCTCTTCAACGCCAACCAGCGTCCCGCGGTCGACGTGGGTATCTCGGTGTCGCGAGTCGGTGGTGACGCTCAGGTCAAGTCGATCAAGAAGGTGTCCGGAACGCTCAAGCTCGAACTCGCTCAGTACCGCTCGCTCGAGGCCTTCGCGATGTTCGCGTCCGACCTCGACCAGGCGTCGCGTCGTCAGCTCTCGCGTGGTGCGCGTCTGACCGAGCTGCTCAAGCAGCCGCAGTACTCGCCGTACCCCGTCGAGGAGCAGGTCGTCTCGATCTGGGCCGGAACCAAGGGCAAGCTCGACACGATCGAGGTCGCGGACGTCCTTCGCTTCGAGCGCGAGCTCCTGGACTACCTGCGTCGCAACACCAAGGTGCTCGACACCCTGCGCGAGACGAACGTCCTCGATGACGACACGGTCGCTGAGCTCGAGAAGCACACGGATGCTTTCCTCCTGGAATTCCAGGGAGGCAAGGGGCAGGCCATCGGCGCTCCCGGCCACGAGGAGCACGGTGCGGCTGAGGCCGACGACGTCAACCAGGAGAAGATCGTCAAGGGTCGTCGCGCGTAATCGCGTGAGGAACTGATTTCATGGGCGCTCAACTCAGGGTCTACAAGCAGAAGATCTCTTCTGCTCAGACGACCAAGAAGATCACGAAGGCGATGGAACTCATCGCGGCTTCGCGCATCCAGAAGGCGATGGGACGTGTCAAAGCGTCCAGTCCCTTCGCGCGTGCCGTGACGAGGGCCGTGTCCGCCGTCGCGACGCACTCGAACGTCGACCACCCGCTCACCCGCGAGCCCGAGACGATCCGCCGCTCCGCGGTCGTGATCTTCTCGTCGGACCGGGGTCTTGCCGGAGCCTTCAACTCGCAGATCCTCCGTGAGGGTCTCGAGGTGGCGGAGCTTCTGCGCAGCCAGGGCAAGGAGCCGGTGTTCTACCTCGTCGGTCGCAAGGCCGTCGGCTACTTCCAGTTCCGTCGCATCGCGGCGGCAGCGGAGTGGACCGGCGACACCGACACCCCGTCGTTCCACACGGCAGAGGAGATCTCGGCGCAGCTGCTCGAGGACTTCTCTCGCGGTGCGGACGAGGGCGGCGTCGACGAGATCCACCTCGTGTACAACCGCTTCGTCAGCATGATGACGCAGTCGCCGGAATCCGTGCGCCTGCTTCCGCTGGAGATCGCGGAAGCCGATGACTCGGAGGCGGGAAGCGCCGTCTACCCGCTGTACGAGTTCGAGCCGGATGCCGAGACAGTCCTCGACGCGATCCTGCCGGTGTACATCCAGAGCCGCGTCTTCAACGCTCTCCTGCAGTCGTCTGCTGCCAAGCAGGCTGCGACGCAGAAGGCGATGAAGTCGGCCAGCGACAACGCCGACAAGCTCATCACCGACTACACCCGTCTGCGCAACAACGCGCGTCAGGCGGAGATCACGCAGCAGATCGCGGAGATCGTCGGCGGCGCCGACGCACTCTCGTCGAGCAAATAGACCATCAGGAAAGAGACGAAAATGACCACCACCGCCACGGCTGACCAGCCGGCGACCGCGGTCGTCGGGCGCGTCGCACGCGTCAACGGTCCGGTTGTCGACATCGAGTTCCCGCACGACTCGATCCCCGACATCTACAACGCGCTGAAGACCACGATCACGATCGGCGACGAGTCCGTCGAGATCACGCTCGAGGTCGCTCAGCACCTCGGCGACGACCTCGTTCGTGCCATCGCCCTGAAGCCGACCGACGGCATCGTCCGCGGCCAGGAAGTGCGCGACTCCGGAGAGGCCATCTCGGTCCCCGTCGGTGACGTCACCAAGGGCAAGGTCTTCAACGTGATCGGCGAGGTCCTGAACCTCGAGCCCGGTGAGACGATCGAAGTCACCGAGCGCTGGCCGATCCACCGCAAGGCTCCGAACTTCGACCAGCTCGAGTCGAAGACCACCATGTTCGAGACCGGCATCAAGTCGATCGACCTCCTGACGCCGTACGTTCTCGGTGGAAAGATCGGTCTGTTCGGTGGAGCCGGTGTCGGAAAGACCGTCCTCATCCAGGAGATGATCCAGCGCGTCGCGCAGGACCACGGTGGTGTGTCGGTGTTCGCCGGTGTCGGTGAGCGCACCCGTGAGGGCAACGACCTCATCCACGAGATGGAAGAGGCGGGTGTCTTCGACAAGACGGCCCTCGTGTTCGGCCAGATGGACGAGCCGCCGGGAACGCGTCTGCGCGTCGCCCTCTCGGCTCTGACGATGGCGGAGTACTTCCGTGACGTGCAGAAGCAGGACGTGCTGCTCTTCATCGACAACATCTTCCGCTTCACGCAGGCCGGTTCCGAGGTCTCCACGCTGCTGGGCCGCATGCCCTCCGCCGTGGGTTACCAGCCGAACCTCGCCGACGAGATGGGCCTCCTCCAGGAGCGCATCACCTCGACCCGTGGCCACTCGATCACCTCGCTGCAGGCGATCTACGTGCCCGCCGATGACTACACCGACCCGGCCCCGGCGACGACGTTCGCCCACCTCGACGCCACCACGGAGCTTTCGCGTGAGATCGCGTCGAAGGGTCTGTACCCGGCCATCGACCCGCTGACCTCGACGTCGCGCATCATGGACCCCCGCTACTTGGGCGAGGACCACTACCGCGTCGCCACCACGGTCAAGCAGATCCTCCAGAAGAACAAGGAACTGCAGGAGATCATCGCCATCCTCGGTGTCGATGAGCTCTCCGAAGAGGACAAGATCGTCGTGTCGCGTGCACGTCGCATCCAGCAGTTCCTCTCGCAGAACACCTACATGGCCAAGAAGTTCACTGGTGTCGAGGGTTCGACCGTCCCGCTCAAGGAGACCATCGAGTCCTTCGATGCGATCACGCGCGGTGACTTCGACCACGTCGCCGAGCAGGCCTTCTTCAACGTCGGTGGCATCTCCGACGTCGAAGAGCAGTGGGCGAAGATCCAGAAGGAGAACGGCTGACCATGGCACTGCACGTCAGCCTCGTCTCCGCGGATGCGGAGGTCTGGACGGGAGAGGCGAGCCTCGTGGTCGCCAAGACCGTCGAGGGTGAGATCGGCTTCATGACCGGCCACGAGCCGGTCCTGGCGATCCTCGCCCAGGGCGAGGTCCGGATCACGCAGACGGATGGCACCAAGGTGCTCGCCAACGCGCAGGACGGCTTCCTCTCCATGGAGAGCGACGTCCTGACGATCGTGGCAGGCAACGCGGCTCTCATCGCCTGATCAGTTCAGTTCTTCGCGTCCGCCTCGGCCCCCTCAGTGGGGGCCGGGGCGGACGCGTCTGTATACCGAGGTTCCATGAAGATCCTGCTTCCCCCCTCTGAGACCAAGCGCGCCGGTGGCGCGGATGCTCCTCTCGATCTGGGAACGCTCGCGCTGCCCGGCCTGCTCGACCGCCGGCGGGCCGTGGCGGATGCTCTGATCGAGCTCGCTGCCGATGAGGACGAATCGCGCAGGGTCCTCAAGTTGAGCGCCAAACAGGCCGGTGACGTCGCACACAATCGTGCGCTGCTCTCGTCGGCCACGATGCCTGCGGTCGATCGCTACACGGGTGTCCTCTACGACGCTCTGGATGCCGCCACGCTGTCAGCGACATCTCGACGGTGGCTGGGATCGCACGTCTGGATCCACTCTGCGCCATTCGGGCCCGTCGGTGCGCTCGATCGGATTCCTGCCTACCGTCTCGCCGCGGGTACCTCTCTTCCCGGATTCCCCTCGCTGCGCACACACTGGGCCGAGGTGACGAGCTCAGCCATTGCTGCGGAGGCGCCGGCAGTGATCCTCGATCTGCGCAGCGAAGCGTACGTCGCGCTCGCTCCGGTGCCCTCGTCCGTTCCCTCGGCATACGTCCGCGTCGTGACGGAACACGGGCGCGCGCTCAACCACTTCAACAAGAAGTCCAAGGGGATGCTCGTGCGCTCGCTTGCAGAGCACCGTCCCACCATCCGCTCGGTGCGCGCACTCCGCCGCTGGGCTGATGCTCAGGGGATCGTGCTGCGTGAGTCAGGGGCGGACGGTGTGCTCGAGCTCGTCGTCGCCGACTGAGCGGGCATGACGAATCGTGTGACAGCCCGCGGCGTGGGTCGTTGCCCGTAATATCGGCGCACCGCTATGGTGGGTGTCGCGGCGCGCACGGCGCCGCTCCATCGGATCCGGAGGGGATCATGTACGACGATTACTACGGTTACGGCGGGCTTTCGGGCGGCGCTCTGGTCGCCCTGATTCTGCTTTACACGGTCTTGCCTCTGGCCATCTACGCGATCTACTCGTGGTTCTACATGAAGGTCTTCGAGAAGGCGGGTGTTCAGGGCAAGTGGCGCGCCTGGGTCCCGGTCTACAACTCGATGATCTTCTACAAGCTCGGTGACCTCAGCCCCTGGCTGCTTCTGTACCTGGTCGGCGCGGGCATCCTGGGAGCGATCATTCCGTTCCTCGGCTGGTTCCTCATCCTGCCGATCGTGGGTATCGCCGCGCGCATCCTCGATCTGATCGCCGCATGGCGAGTGGGGCTCAAGCTGCAGAAGGACGCAGTATGGGTCATCCTCTACTTCTTCCTGCCGGTCGTGTGGCTCGGCATCAACGCGTTCGACAAGTCGCGGTGGAACCCGAACATCGCGCCCGCTTCGTGGGGCACCAACAAGCTCCTCGCCGACACCACGGTGTGGCAGGGTGTTCCGGTCCAGCCGCGTCCGGCCGCTCCGCAGGGGTACGGAGCTCCGCAGGGACACGGAGCCCCTCAGGGCTACGCTCCTCCGGCTCCCCAGGGGTACGCTCCGCCCGCACAGCCGGGCTATGCTCCGCCCGCAGCCCCGTCGTCGCCGCAGGGACCGGGTGTTCCTCCGGCTGCTCCGTCGGCACCTCCGGCTGCTCCGTCGGCACCCCCGGCTGCCCCCTCGGCGCCTCCGGCGGGGCCTCCGGCACCTCCTGCTGGGCCTCCCGCCCCGCCGGCTGCACCGCCGGCACCTCCGACGGACCCGACCCAGCCCCCCGCCTGAGATCGTCCACAGAGCCCCCGACCGCGGTCGGGGGCTCTGTGCGTGTGCGGAACAGGTCTGGAATGCGGCGGATGCGGTCTGAGACGATAGCGTGGGAGCATGGTCACCTCGCAGCGCCGTGACGGCGCACCCGGACTGCCCGTGCCGGCCACAGTTCCGAGGAGCGTAGTCATCGGCAGATCCGTCTCCCGGCAGTCGGCCTCCACTACGATGTGTGGATATGCTGGGGCCGCCCGACTCGCGGGCAATTCGGAGGCGACGCGTGGCTGAGACGACGACGAAGACGCACGGCGTCACTGTTTCGCAGGGCGACCTCACGGTCTCCTGGGCCGGCGTGACCGACGTGGGGCGGCGCCGCGAGACCAACCAGGACGCGTTCCTCGCAGAGTTCCCGCTGTTCATCGTCGCCGACGGAATGGGCGGCCACGCCGGCGGCGAGATCGCAAGCTCCAGCACGGTCAAGCGACTCGAGGCGATCGCTGCGGCGGGAGATGTCGGACGTTCGTCCATCGAAGGCGCTCTCCACCTCGCGGTGGCTGACATCGCAGACCATCCGGAGACCACCGACGAGGGCACAGGAACGACCCTCACAGGCATCTTCCTAGAATTTTCCGATGGAGAACCGCACTGGGTGGCACTCAACATCGGCGATTCCCGTGTATATCTTCTTCGCGAAGACCGGCTCGTGCAGGTGACGACCGACCACTCCGTCGTGCAGGAACTCATCGCTTCGGGAAAGATCAGTCCGGAAGAGGCTGAGGGGCACCCGTACAGCAATGTGATCACACGTGCGGTCGGGGCCAGCGAGCTGACGGCCCCCGATTACGTGGCGCTCGACGTGCGCGCGGGCGACCGATTCGTGATCTGTTCCGACGGACTCACCAAAGAGCTCACCGACTACGGAATCCAGCACTTTCTCCGCGCGAACGCCGATCCGGCCGATGCAGTCGACGCGATGCTCGCCGCGGCTCTCGAGAACGGCGGCCGCGACAATGTGACGTTGGTCATCGTTCAGGTCGCCGGGGAATCCTCCTCCACATCAGCCGACGCCGACGACTAGTTCGCCACGGCCTGTGGACGGCTCCCGGCAGCGCACGTAATCCTGTGCACTGGAGGGCATGGACTCCCTCCCGATTGCCATTCCCGCTGCGCCCGCAGATCCGCGCAGGCCGCCCGTTCCGATCGTGGCGGCTCTCGTGCCTGTCGCTGGGGGAGTCCTGCTGTGGTGGATCACCGGTTCTCTCTATGCGCTCTGTTTCGCGGCGCTGGGCCCCCTCATGATCTTCGCCTCGCTCGTCGACGGGGCGCGTGCCCGGCGCAAGGCACGTCGCGACGCGACGATCTCGAGTGAGAAGGCATGGCTCGAGGCCGAGAGCGAGCTGGCGTCGCGTCACGACGAGGAGCGGGTGAGGCGTTGGCATCGTCATCCCGATGCGGCGGTATGTCTGGCGCAGCCTCCGCTGAGGGGCAACGAGCAGCCCGACGCGACGACCGAGCTCGTCGTCGGCAGCGGTGCGTCCGCGAGCGGCCTCCGGGCCGCCGGCGGTGATGGTGACCGCGAGCGCGACTTCCAGCGTCGGTGCGCGACCATCGTCGGGGTGCCGATCGCAGTACCCCTCGGAGGGGGAATCGCGCTGCGGGGTCCGGTGCCTACTGTCGCAGCAGTGGCTCGGGCCCTCGTCGTACAGCTCTGCCTGAGGTTCGGACCGCGACAGCTCACCCTGGTGGGAAGTTCGGCCTCCCCGGTCGGAGTGAGCGGCTTTCCGAACCTCCGTGCGCCGCGTCGCGGGGTATACCGTCTCGGGATCGTTCGCGGAGGCGAGATGCCCCCGGACTGCGAGGCGATGATCTGGCTGCTGCGCACCGGTGACGAAGTGCCGGAGGGGGTGACCACCGTCATGGATGTGCCTCAGCTCCGAGGCGCGACCGTGCGCACACCGATGGGGATCGTCGACGTCGATGCCGAGGCGCTTTCTCTCGCGCAGGCAGAAGCCGCCTCTGCGCGTCGTGCCGGAGAAGCCGACGACCTCGACGTGCTTCCGGACGCCGTGATGTTGGCAGAGCTGACGCAGCACGAATCGCCGCAGGGCCTGCCGGTGGCGATCGGACGCGGCGATCGCGACACGATGATGCTCGACCTCGTGGACGACGGTCCGCATGCGATCGTGACGGGGACCACCGGGACGGGCAAGAGCGAGCTCCTGGTCACGTGGGTGACCGCGATGGCCACGGTGTACGGTCCGGATCGTGTCCTGTTCGTCCTCGCCGATTTCAAGGGCGGCACGGCGTTCGAACCGCTGCGTGTGCTGCCCCACGTGGCTGCCGTGATCACCGATCTCGACGAAGACGGCGCGCGCCGCGGCGTGTCCAGTCTCGGCGCGGAGCTGCGACGGCGTGAATCGATCATCGCGGCGGCCGGTGCCCGTGACATCAGCGGTGTGGAGATGCCTCGACTCGTGATCGTGGTCGATGAGTTCGCTGCGCTGCTGCAGGAGCACGTCGAGCTCGGGGGAGTGTTCACCGACATCGCCGCCCGCGGACGCGCCCTCGGTATGCATCTCATCATCGGCACGCAGCGCGCCTCCGGCGTCATCCGCGACGCTCTCGCGGCGAACTGTCCGCTGCGGCTCAGCCTGCGCGTGAGCGATGCGGGAGACAGTCGGCTGGTCCTGGGTACGGACGCGGCATCCGAGTTGCCCGGGGGTCTCGAATCACGGGGGATCGCATTCCTCCGGCGGCCGCGTGACCGGGAGCCGATGGCGATGCGGGTCGCGCTCACTGGCGTCGTCGACCTTCGTGCGGCCGCGGTGAGGTGGTCGCACACGAGGCAGGCCGTGAGCCCGTGGTTGCCTGCGCTCGCGCAGAGGATCCCGCTCGCCGAGATCGTCGACGCCGTGCCAGAGGGGGCGCTCGTGCTCGGGCGGGCCGACGATCCGCAGCGTCAGAGTCAGCCGCTCGAGCTGATCCGGCCGGGAATCGATCGCGGCCTCGCGATTCTCGGCGCCCCCGGGAGCGGTCGGACCTCGGCATTGCGTGTGCTCGCGGAGCAGTGCACGGGCGCACTCTGGGTACCGCACGACGCGGAATCCTCGTGGGACACGGTCACACGCCTCGTCGAGCGATCTCAGGCGGCGCCGCCTCTGATCCTGTGCGACGACATCGACGTGCACCTCGGAGACCTGCCGCTCGAGCATGCTCAGCATCTCGCGCAGCTCTGGGAGCAGCTGATCCGCAGTTGCGCCACGACGACGTTCGTCCTCACGGCGTCGCGATCATCAGGAGCGGTCGGGCGCATCCTCGATGCGCTGCCGCGGCGGGCGCTGTTGCGGATGCCCAATCGTGTCGAACATCTCGCTGCCGGCGGCGACGCGCAGACGTTCGAGCGTGAGCGTCCGGCAGGGAGAGCGGTGCTCGGAGACCGTCAGGTGCAGGTTGCATGGGCGGTCGCGGCCGACCCTCTTCCGGAAGACACCAGGACGCTGTCGACGGCGGAGCCGTGGTCGCCGTCGATGCCGCTGACCGCACTCGTCACGACAGGCGCAAGACCGGTGGCCGAGGTCCTCGCCGCCGCGCACCCCGACTGCATGGTGGTCGTGGGCTCAGGACAGCGCACGGAGGTGGACACCGCTGACCGACGGGTCATCGTCGTCGCCGAGGCGGAGACATGGCAGCGAGAGTGGAGCCTGTGGCAGCGGGCGCGCAACGAGGGCGAGGTCCTGATCCGGGCTGAGAACCCGGTCGAGCTCCGCCAGCTCGCCGGTGTGCGCCAGCTTCCTCCGTACGCCAGACCGCACCAGGGGCGTGCCTGGTCTTTGCTGGCCGACGGTTCTCCCCGACGGGTGGTGCTTCCGGCGCTCGCTCCGCGGTGACGAGCGACGCGCGCCGTGCCGACCGCTGACCTCGCGAGCGTCAGATGCCGCTGCCGGGGCGCACGACGCCGACGTCCTGGCCGCCACCGAGGACCGCCAGAGGGAGCGCGGCGGAGAGGGTCGCGACGTCGGAGTCGCTGAGAGCACCAGCCTTCGCCAGCAGGGTGGCCGCGACGATCGTGGATGCGCGGGACGAGCCGTCGAGCATCTTGAGGGCGACGGTCGTGCCGTCTGGGGCGACCATCACCATGACGCCCTCCGCACCGCCCTTCGCGAACACCCCGAGCTTCTCGATCGCGATCGAGTCAGGGCGTCCGGGTCCTTCGATCGTCCACGGGTGCTCGCGCACAGCGCGGACGAGTGACCCCGCGACTCGGTGCAGGGCGAACGGTGAGCGATCCGAGGCCGTACCGATGCGGTGGATCGCACGGGCGAGTCCGGTCAGGGTCAGCGCGTACACGGGAGCGCCGCAGCCGTCGATCGCCGTGTGCGCGATCTTCTCGCCCGTGAGTCGCTCGATCACGTCGCGGATGTGCGCCTGCAGCGGGTGAGACGCGTCGAGATAGCCGTCGGTGGGCCAGCCCGTCGCGACGCAGGCGCGGAGCATGGCGGCGTGCTTCCCCGAGCAGTTCATCCGGATGCGGGCCTGCGCGACGTGCTCGCGCACCATCTCGTCGCGCGTCGCGGTGTCCGTCGGCCAGGCGGGAGGGCAGCCGAGATCATCCTCGGTCAGCCCGCCCTCTGTGAGCATGTCGCGCACGACGGTTGCGTGGCGATCGGTGCCCGTGTGGCTCGCGGTGGAGAGCGCGAGCTGCTCGCCTTCGAGCACAGCGCCCGCGGTGATGCAGGCGACGGCCTGCAGGGGCTTGAGGCTCGAGCGAGGAAGGATGAGCGCCTCGGTGTTGCCATGTCGGGCGATGACTTCGCCGTCGGGGGAGAGGACCACCGCCGCTCCCGCATGGCGCGACTCGATGAATCCGCTCCGTTCGACGACGGCGAGTTCTACGGCATCCTGCACGGTGAGAGTTTCCAGCACCAGCCAAGGATACCGTCGACCGCAGGCGTCTCCGGAGTCCGGGGCGCGCCGACGTGTCGGAAGGGGCTGGCAGACTGTGGGCATGGCAGATCGTCACCCGGCTCTCGGCGAGCACCACTACTCCCTCACCTCCACGTGGACCGGAAACACCGGCACCGGCACCAGCGGTTACCGCGACTACCGCCGTGACGTCACGCTCCACGTCGAGGGCAAGCCTGACGTGCTCGCTTCGGCGGACAAACCGTTCCGTGGCGATCAGACCCGGTGGAACCCGGAAGACCTGCTGCTCGCGTCGCTCTCGGAGTGCCATCTGCTCTCGTACCTGCACGCGTGCGTCACGGTGGGGGTCGTCGTCGTCTCGTATCGTGACACGGCCACGGGTTTCATGCGCGAGGACGGCTCCGGTGGGGGAGCATTCGTCGAAGTCATGCTGCACCCCGAGGTCGTCGTCGCCGACGCGTCGATGGTCGAGGCTGCTGAGCGTGCGCACGCACAGGCGAACGAATGGTGCTTCATCGCGAACTCGATGAACTTCCCCGTTCGTCACGAGGCCAGGGTCACGGCGCAGAGCGCATGACCGCCTTCGTCCGTGCGGGGCTCAGCGTCGCTCGTGCGGAAGCGCCTGCTTGATCTTCTCGATCGCGTTCTGCGCGGGTGCTTCGTTGTAGCTGCCGGCGAGTTCCTGACCCGAGAGCGCATGGATCGCCGCCATGATCTCGTCGGTCGCGAGTCGACGCGCGCGACCGCTGGACGCGGGCCCGTGCGGCGAGAGATCCAGCGGCTCCCCGAAGCGTACGGTGATCCGCTCCTTCAGCGTCGGCATCTTCGCGCCGACCGGCATCACCTTGTCGGTGCCGATCAGACCGACCGGGACGACGGGCGCGCCCGTCTGCAGAGCCAGGAAGGCCACTCCGGTACGCCCCTTGTACAGGCGCCCGTCGGTCGAGCGGGTCCCCTCGGGATACAGCGCCACTGCGAGTCCCTCATCGAGGAGCTGGCGCTGCAGTTCGAGTGCGTCGAGCGCCGCCTGGCCCGCTCCGCGGCGGACCGGGATGGCGCCGATCGACTCGAAGAAGGTCTTGCTGAGCCAGCCGCGCGGGCCGGTGCCCTCGAAGTAGCTGGACTTGGCGAGGAAGTGCACGGGGCGCGGGGCCGCCACCGGGATGGCGATCGAGTCGATGAAAGACAGGTGGTTGCTGGCGAAGATCACCGCGCCCTCACGAGGAACGTTCTCGCGGCCCTCGATCCGGGGCCGGTAGATCGAGCGGGCGAGCGGAGTGATCAGACTGCGCCCCAGCGCATACGCGAACCCCGCATGACGAGGCGTCTGAGTCTCTGCGGGCGAGGATTCGGGCTCCACGGACTGCTCTGACGTCATCAGAGCAGATTACTCCCGGATCCATGCCGAACCGGGAATGGTCGCCCTGCGCGCGTCTCCCAGCCTCGGCAAAGGCCCATGCGAGAAGATGGTGTGTCCCGCCCGCGATCCTGAGGTCTCACTGTGCGCAAGCGTCCGCTCATCGTCCTGTCCACCGTCGCTGCGGCGACCCTTCTCCTTGCGGGGTGTTCCGGTGACGCGGCCCCCGAGTCGACGTCGACGCCCGGAGCGTCGGCCGACCCGTCCTGCCTCGCCGATCTGCCTTCCGGAGCAGGTTCCGACGCCGTGACGGTCGAGGGCAGCGGCGCATCCGCAAAGATCACCGTTCCCGAGGGGGCCGACCTGGCAGCCGCAGAGCGCACCGTGATCTCCGAGGGCGACGGCGATGAGCTGTTCCCCGGTGACTTCGTCTCGCTGCGCTACCAGCTCGTGGATGCCACGACCAACGAGGTCCTGAGCACATCGGAGCGCGGCCCCGACGGTGTGCTGCCCGCCCTTCTCGCCCTGCAGCAGTCCCAGCAGATGGTCGACCCCACTCAGTCGACGGTCTTCACCGTCGCAGCCGAGTGCCTTCCGGTGGGATCGAGCGTCGTCCTGACCCTGCCCGCGGCGCAGGAAGGGTCCAATCCGAGCGTTCTCTACGTCGAGACGATCGAGAAGCTGCCGACCGTCGCCACGGGCACCGAGGTCGACGCCACCGAGGGTATGCCGACCGTCGAGCTCGATGATGCCGGTTCGCCGACGATCACCCTGCCGGACGGCGACGCGCCGGCCGAGACCGAGGTCGCGGTCCTCAAGGAGGGCGACGGCGAGGTCGTCGCCTCCGGAGATCTCGTCACCGTGCAGTACCGCGGTGTGAAGTGGTCGGACGGCAGCGAGTTCGACTCGAGCTGGAGCCGTGACGCGGCACCGGCGCAGTTCCCGACCACCGGTGTCGTGACCGGGTTCAAGACGGCCCTCGAAGGACAGAAGGTCGGCTCCCAGGTCATCGTCACGATGCCGCCGAAGGACGGTTACGGCGAGGGCGAGATCAACGAGACCGATCTCGTGGGCGAGAGCCTCGTGTTCGTCGTAGACATCCTCGGGACCACACCTCTCGAGCAGGTCCAGTAGCACGGGGGGAGCCGGGGACGTGCCATAGGCTGGCGGCATGCGTCGCATCATCGTCCTCGGCTCCACCGGCTCCATCGGCACTCAGGCACTCGACGTCATCCGCTCGAATCCCCGCCGGTTCGAGCTCGTCGGTCTCGCTGCGGGATCGAATGCCGAGATGCTCGCAGAGCAGGCCGCAGCCTTCCAGGTCGAAGACACGGCTCTCGGTGCCGCAGAGGCGGAGCAGCTCGTCGCGGATGTCGAGGCCGACGTGGTGCTCAACGCCATCACGGGGTCGATCGGCCTCGGATCCACGCTCGCTGCGCTGAAGGCCGGACGCACGCTGGCGCTCGCGAACAAGGAATCACTCATCGTGGGCGGAGAGCTCGTTCTCGCCGCCGCGAAGCCGGAGCAGATCGTTCCCGTCGACTCAGAGCACTCTGCGCTGTCGCAGGCTCTTCGCAGCGGCACGCATTCCGAGGTGCGGCGACTGGTCGTCACGGCGTCCGGAGGGCCGTTCCGCGGTCGCACGCGGGATCAGATGCACGACATCACGCCGCAGGAGGCTCTGGCTCACCCGACCTGGGATATGGGGCGGATGGTCACCACGAACTCGGCCACCCTCGTGAACAAGGGTCTCGAGGTCATCGAGGCCCATCTGCTGTTCGACGTCGCCTACGACGACATCGACGTGGTCGTGCATCCGCAGTCCATCGTCCACTCGATGGTCGAGTTCATCGACGGATCGACGATCGCACAGGCGTCTCCCCCCGACATGCGGCTGCCGATCTCGCTCGGGCTCGATTGGCCCCACAGAGTCGGCGGCGTGGGTCGTCCGCTCGATTGGACGAAGGCGAGCTCATGGACCTTCGAACCGCTCGACGACTCGGCCTTCCCCGCAGTCGACCTCGCGAAGTCGGTGGGGCGCGCCGGTGCGACCTTCCCCGCCGTCTACAACGCGGCCAACGAGCAGGCCGTCGATGCCTTCCACGAGGGGCGTCTGTCGTTCCTCGCGATCGTGGAGACGATCGCGAGGGTGATCGACTCTCACGAGCCTCCGCAGAGCCTCACCGTCGAGTCGCTCGCCGATGCCGAAGCCTGGGCGCGCCGCAAGGCGGACCAGCTGATCTCTCAGGCCTGACGCGCTCCGGCTCTCAGGCCTCGTCGGCGTAGGGGACCGGCCACCGTGAGTCGGGCACTGGCCAGCCTGCGGCGCGAAGTGCTCGTCGAGCCAGCTCGCGTGCCGAGTACGGCGTGCGCATGCCGCGGATGTCGCGGTAGTCCTGATGCCCGGGCCCTGCCCAGAGGATCGCATCGCCCTCGCCCACGAGGCCGACAGCAGCGACGATCGCCTTCTCCGGCGGCGAGAACTCGTGGATCTCCGCGTCCGGCCGCGCCCTGCGAGCGCCCTCGACCAGGGTGGCCCTGATCGAGTCGGGGTCCTCGAATCGCGGGTGATGGTCGGTCACGACCAGGATGTCGCTGCCGTCGACAGCGGTGCGAGCCATGTCGAACCGCTTCGTGGCGTCGCGATCGCCGTCCGCGCCGAAGAGCATCAGCACTTTGCCGGGTGTCACACGTCGCACGGCCGCCAGAGTCTTCTCGAAGGCGTCTGGAGAGTGGCCGAAGTCGACGAAGACGGCAGGGCCTGTGTCACCCGAGACGAGCTGCGTGCGGCCGGGAAGATACGCCTCGATGCCGCCGTCGCGCTCGAGTGCGGTGACGATGCGGTCCCACGGGTATCCGCCCTCGAGGAGCATGACGATCGCGAGCGCGGCGTTCGCCGCCATGTGAGGACCGATCACGGGCACGATGGTCGTCAGCGATCCGGCGGGACCGGTGAGGGTGAAGGTGGTGCCGGTCGTCCTCTCGTCGTCGATCACGACGACCCAGTCTGCTCGGGATGCAGCGTCCGAGTCCGCGGCGATCGACGGGGTGCCGACCGTGACGATCGGGATCTCGGCGCGCTCGACGACCGTCGCGCCCGAGGTGGAGTCGATGCAGACCACGCCACGCAGGGCGCGGTCGGGGCGGAACAGGGGCAGCTTCGCCTCGAAGTACTCTTCCATGTCGGCGTAGTCGTCGAGATGGTCGTGGCTGAGGTTGGTGAAGCCGGCCACATCGAAGCGGATGCCGTCGACGCGGTGTCGCGACAGGGCCTGTGCGCTCACCTCGACGGCGACCGCCTCGACGTCGCGTTCACGCATCAGCGCCAGGAGCGCATGCATCTCGGAGGCCTCGGGCGTGGTGAGCCGCGAGACGATGACCTCGCCCGCGATGTGGCGCTCGGCAGTCGAGGAGAGTCCGGTGACCACGCCCAGTTGATCGAGGATGCCCTCGAGCAGGTGGGACACGCTCGTCTTGCCGTTCGTCCCGGTGGTCGCGAAGAGAAGGGGCAGCGCGTCGTCAGCGCCGGTGCCGTAGACCCACGCGCTGAGCGCGCCGAGAACGCCGCGCGGGTCGTCCACGATCAGGATCGGGAGCCCGACGGACGCGGCGATCTCAGCGCCCGCGTCGTCGGTGATGATCGCGACCGCACCCTTCTCGGCGGCCGAGGCGGCGAACTCGGCGCCGTGCCGGTTCACCCCCCGGATGGCGACGAAGGCTTCCCCCGGCCGGAGGTCGGCAGTGGCGAGGGTGATTCCCGTCACGTCGACACCGGCCGTGTCGCCGCGCACGTCGCGGGCGAATCGGGAGGCGAGTTCGGACAGCTCACGCCGGGGCGGGTTCGCGGGGCGGAGCACGGGAGGCAGGCTCGGTTGTTGTTCAATCGACATGTCTCTCCCATGATCTCACGTCGTCGCACGCGAGCCGGGTGCGGCGCGTCTCCCGATCGGCCGAGCTGACCGGGAGACGCGCCACTGCTCAGGCCCGGCGGCGGAAGGCGAGCACGGACACGATCAGTGCGGCGAGGCCGGCCACAAGGCCACCCGCACCGAGCACGGTGGGCAGAGCATCCGGTGCCGCCGAAGCCTCGACCTCCGTGCTCTCGGCTTCGGTGGTCGCCTCCTCGCCGTGGTTCGCGTGCGCCGCGTCCGCGGCACCGACCGTCACGACCGGTGCGGGGGAGTCGAGGTCGTGCGCGTTCTCGCCGTCCTCGGCCAGCTGGGTCCATTCGGTGCTGCCCTCGACGCAGGTCTGGATCACGGGGAAGGCCAGGGAATCCGGGGTGCTCTCGTCGAGCCCCACCGACATGCTGACCGCTCCTCGAAGATCGTTGGGAACCGGCGCGACAGCGGTGTAGGTCACCGCGCTGACGAGTCCGTCGTCGCCTCGTTCGATGTCGATCGCCCAGTCGCTGTCCATGGTCGGTGCGACAGAGGTCAGCCCCTCGGGCATCGTGATCCTCAGTGCGGTGGTCGGCGAGCTGTCGCAGCCGTGGGCGAACGAGAAGGTGAGAACGCCGTGGTCGCCGGCTGACAGCTCGTCGGGCGAGACGCTCACATGGGCGCTGGCCACGGCGGGCACGGCGAGAGCGAGGATCGCGCCTGCGACGAGGCCCGTGGTCAGGTTGCGGCGGGTGGTGGAACGCATGGTGGTACTCCTGATTGCTGATGTGCGGGCGCGCTGATGTGCGCGGCATCCGCGGAAAGGGGGACGCCTCGACGAGGCGGAAGCGGAATCAGGACGGCAGCGGGGGTCCGCGGCGCGATACCGACGTGCAGAGCGCGACGTCGATCAGCAGCGGTACGGCGAAGATCGGTGAGGCGGGGCTCTCGTGCGGCGGGCGGAAGACCGGGATCGCGCGACGCAGACGCGCCTCCACCCACCCGGCGATCACGCGCACCATCGACTCGCCATGCCACAGAGCGGCGGTCGTCAGCACCGCGGCGACCAGGTGGCCGAGAAGCATCACCGAATCGGGGGCTGCGGCGGAGAAAGCCGTGCCCAGCGTGCCGAGATCGATGTGGTGCTGATGACCGGAGACGATCGTGGTCCCGGTCGGGGCGCCCAGCACCTGGAACACGGCGTGGAACAGCGTCTGGCTCACGAGCACCGTCGCCGCGACGCGGAAGCGCGAGGCACGAGCCCCGAGGAGGACCGCTGCCAGCGGCACGAGGAACGACGCCATCGCGATCACGAGGAGCGGATGCGGCGGGGATCCGCCGGCGATCGTGTGCGACACCGCGGCGAGGGTCGTGGCCACTGTCGATGCCGATGCTGCGCGCAGGAGTCGCAGCTGGCGGGGGGTCACGATTTCAGCCTACCGGCCGCCCGTCGTCAGTGCTCACGCGCATGCGGCGCATTCCTAGGCGGCGAGCACTAACTTGGGGGAGTGGAAATCCTGCTCTACCTGGCCGGCATCCTCTTCATGCTGATCGGCCTCGGTGTTTCGATCGGCCTGCACGAGGTCGGGCATCTCCTGCCCGCGAAGGTGTTCGGCGTGCGCGTCGGCCAGTACATGATCGGATTCGGACCGAGGCTCTGGTCCAAGCGCATCGGCGAGACCGAGTACGGGTTCAAGATGCTGCCGCTCGGCGGATTCATCTCGATGTCCGGCATGTACCCCGCATCGAAGACGGCGGGGCCCGCGAGCGGGATCTTCCGATCACTCGTGCAGGATGCGCGCGCGGCCAACGACGAGACCATCGCAGAAGGCGCGGAAGACAGGGTCTTCTATCGGCTTCCGGTGTGGAAGCGCGTGATCGTCATGCTCGGCGGTCCGCTCATGAATCTGATCCTGGCCGTCGTGATCTTCACGGTGCTCGTTTCGGGCATCGGAGTCCAGCAGGGCACGACGACCATCGCGACGGTGAACGAGTGCGTTCTTCCGGCGGGCTCCACAGCGACCGAGTGCGCCGCTGACGACCCGCCCACGCCGGCAGCCGAGGCCGGCATCGAGCCGGGCGACGTCCTGGTCGCGATCGACGGCCGACCGGTCTCGACCTTCGCGGAGGCCACGGCGATCGTCCAGGCGGCACCGGGTGAGGAACTCGCGCTCGTGGTGCGCCGTGACGGCGTCGACACGGACCTGAGCATCACCCCGGTCGACGCCGAGCGCACGCTGACCGATGCCAGTGGCCAGCCGATCCTGGGCGATGACGGCGAACCGGTCGTGAAGGAGGTCGGCTACGTCGGCATGGGGGCCCAGATGGGCTTCGTGCAACAGCCTCTGTCCGCAGGGCCGCAGATGGCCGCAGACACGGTCGCCCGGGTGGGTTCCATGATCCTGACGCTTCCGGTGCGCATCTGGGATGTGGGCGTCTCGCTGGTCACAGGCAGTGAACGCGATCCGAACGGCCCGCTGAGCGTCGTGGGCGTCGGACGAATCGCGGGCGAGGTCGCGGCGACCGATGCCCCGGTCCTCAATCGCTTCTCGGTGCTGCTCGGGTTGCTCGGGTCGTTGAATGTCGCGCTGTTCGTGTTCAACCTGATCCCGCTGCTTCCCCTCGACGGCGGCCACATCGTCGTCGCGCTGTGGGACGGCATCCGCAGGGCATGGGCAGCCCTGTTCCGGCGTCCGCCGCCGGCGCCTGTCGACGCCACCAAGCTCGTTCCCCTCACAGTCGTGGTCGCGACGCTGCTGATCGCCATGGGGGCCCTGCTCCTGCTCGCCGACCTGTTCAACCCGGTGGACATCTTCGGGGGCTGAGCCAGGTTTCGACCGAGGCTCAGGCCAGCGCGTGCGCCACCAGGCGCTCCAGCGTGCGGATCCCGTCGCGCGACAGGATCGACTCGAGGTGACCCTGCACCGATGCGAAGTGCTCGCCCCGCAGCGCGTAGACGTCACCGGTCGACGGGTCGGATGACACCTCGGCGAGCCCGACGGATGCGGTGCCCGGCGCCACCCGCGCAGTGAACGTGTTGTAGAAGCCGATCGAGGCGTCTTCGCCGAACACCGGCACGGCCTTCTGCAGTCCCTGGTGAGGGGCATCCAGCGGGGTGAGAGCGATGCCGAGGCGATCACTGAGGATCTGGTGGCTCAGGCAGACTGCGAGCAGCGGCGCCCCGGAATCGATCCGGTGCGAGACCACATGACGCATCCGCGTGATGCGATCGCTGTCCTCGTCTCTGGGGTCGCCCGGCCCCGGGCCCGCGACGACGAGATCGGCGAGATCGAGGTCGGAATCGTCGACGTCGTTCCACGCACTGATGGTGACGTCGAGGCCCAGATGGCGGAGCTGATGCGCGAGCATCGTCGTGAACCGGTCTTCGGCATCGACGACGACGGCCGTTCGTCCCGCGAACGGGCCTGTGAAGTCCTCGCCCTGAGGGTTCAGCCAGAACTCGGCCAGACGTGAGTTGCGCGAAGCGAGCAGCGCCTCGACGGCAGGGTCGGCAGCGAGCGACAGGTGTTCGCCGGGGGCGTCCGCGTCCTCGCGGGCGACGGAGACCTCGTCGCGGTCGATCGCGCCGATGGCGCCGAGGACACCTGCTGCCTTGCCGTGCGTCTCCGACACCTCACCGTGCGGGTCGGAATGGCGCACGAGCGTCGCGCCCACCGGCACGTTCAGTGAGCCGTCCCGAAGATAGACGGTGCGGATGAGGATAGGAGCGTCCAGATCGTGCCCGCCGCCACTGTTCGGGGTGAAGAGCGCTGCGACGCCGGAGTAATACCCGCGCGGCTTCGTCTCATGACGGCGGATCACGGCGCAGGCGTTCTGCATCGGGGAGCCGGTGACGGTCGGCGCGAACATCGTCTCGCGCAGGATGTCGCGGGGGTCGAGCGAGCTCCTGCCCCGGAGCATGTACTCGGTATGGGTGAGACGCGACATCTCCTTGAGGTGCGGACCGGTGATGCGTCCGCCGTCGGAACAGACGGCGCTCATCATCTTGAGCTCCTCATCGACGACCATGAACAGCTCCTCGGTCTCCTTGGTGGAGGAGAGGAAGTCGACCAGAGTCTCCTTCGTGGCGCCCCCCGCAGGGTGCCGGAAGGTGCCCGAGATCGGATTCATCGTGACGACACCTCCGCGTGCCACGACGTGCGCTTCGGGGCTCGCACCGACGGCGATGTGCCCGGGGGTGATCACCGCGAAGGTCCAGTAGGCCCCGCGCTCGTGGGTGAGCAGTGCGCGGAACCAGGTGAGGGCGGCGGTGCGATCATCGACGTCGATCTCGGCGGTGTAGTCGCGGCGGATGACGAAGTTCGCGCCCTCGCCACGGCCGATCTCGTCGGCGATCACGGTCTCCACGATCGACGCGTACTCCTCATCGCCGATGTCGAAGCCGCCGTCGCGCAGCGGCACGGGCGTGGCCGGAAGGTCGGCGAGGAGCGACGGGGTCTCGAGCTGCAGATGCTCGTCGATCACGATGCAGCGCAGCGGCGCACCGTCGTCCTGGGCCACGAAGCCGCGCTCGCGCACCTGGCGGTATGGCACCATCGCGAAGACCTCGCGCGGAACGCCGTCGATGTCGAGGGGGATGTCGGCGAGCAGATCGACGTCGACGACCTCGCCCGTGAGCAGCTCGACGGTGTCGGCGCCGTCGCGAGCGATCAGCACGAACGCCGCCGCGGGATCTGCGGTGAGCTCGGCAAGACGTGAGAGGGTCATCGGTGTCTCCTGTGCGTGGCTCCGGCTCGGCTCAACGAAAAGACCGCCCCGGAGGCGGTCTGGATTCGTGGGAACGCGAACACACCGCCTAGGAGGCGGGCCACCAGGTGAAGTTCGCGAGCATGGGCTGAAAACTATCACACCGTCGGACGCTCGCCCGGCCGCATGACTGTCGATCCGAGCCGCACGACATCCAGCCCGCGTGCATCCGGGCGGCGTAGGCTGGGGGTGTGCCAGCAGTGAATCTTGGGATGCCGAAGGTCCCCGAAGTCCTCGCCCCGCGACGCAAGTCCCGCCAGATCAAGGTGGGCAAGGTCCTCGTAGGCGGCGATGCCCCCGTGACCGTGCAGTCGATGACCACCACGAAGACGACGGACATCAACGCGACTCTGCAGCAGATCGCCGAGCTCACGGCATCAGGATGCGAGATCGTCCGTGTCGCCGTCCCCCATCAGGATGACGCCGACGCGCTGAAGATCATCGCGATGAAGAGCCAGATCCCGGTGATCGCCGACATCCACTTCCAGCCGCGCTACATCTACACCGCGATCGACGCCGGGTGCGGTGCGGTCCGAGTGAACCCGGGCAACATCCGCGAGTTCGACGGCAACGTCGGCAAGATCGCCGAGGCCGCCAAGGCCGCGGGCGTCTCGCTGCGCATCGGTGTCAACGCCGGATCACTTGACCGCCGCATCCTGACCAAGTACGGCAAGGCGACCGCCGAGGCCCTCGTCGAGAGCGCCGTCTGGGAGGCTTCGCTGTTCGAGGAGCACGACTTCCACGACTTCAAGATCTCGGTCAAGCACAATGACCCGATCGTCATGGTGAAGGCCTACCGTCTGCTCGCCGAGCGGGGCGACTGGCCGCTGCACCTCGGTGTGACAGAAGCCGGGCCCGCGTTCCAGGGCACGATCAAGAGCGCCACGGCGTTCGGCATCCTCCTCGGCGAGGGCATCGGCGACACCATCCGCGTGTCCCTCTCGGCGCCTCCTGCCGAAGAGGTCAAGGTCGGTCACCAGATCCTGCAGTCACTCAACCTCCGTGAGCGCAAGCTCGAGATCGTCTCGTGCCCGTCGTGCGGCCGCGCACAGGTCGATGTGTACACGCTCGCCGAGAACGTGACCGAGGGCCTCAAAGACATGACGGTGCCGCTGCGCGTCGCGGTCATGGGCTGCGTCGTGAACGGTCCTGGCGAGGCTCGAGAGGCAGACCTCGGTGTCGCCTCCGGCAACGGCAAGGGCCAGATCTTCGTCAAGGGCGAGGTCATCAAGACGGTGCCCGAGGCCGACATCGTCGCGACGCTGATCGAAGAGGCTAACCGTATCGCGGCCGACATGGGGCCCGAAGCGCCCCTCGGCACCGCGCAGGTCGTCACGGTCTGACCTCGGGAACGCTTCCCACACCGACTCGGTCGCTCGTCCCCTTCTGCACGCGGCGGCGCTCGTCATGAACATCTCAAGGAGTCCCATGTCCTCGTCGACCGTCGTGTCCTTCGCCGGTGGCGATGTCTCGGGATCCAGCACCGTCACCCGGGTCGAGTCCACAGTCGAGGGAGCCGTCGTCGTCGTGGACGCGACGCCGTTCCACCCTGTCGATCACACGTGGCCGGATCAGCCGGGCGACAGCGGAGAGATCACGCTCGACGGGTCCGCGGTCCGCGTATCCGAGGCTGTGATGGCGGCCGTCTCGGATGCGGGCCAGTTCGCCGTCGGTTCCGACATCCCCGTGAAGCGCGGCGCTGAGGGGTGGACCTGGCTCGTCGGTCATCCGATCGAAGGAGAGACCCCGTCCTGGCTGGTGGAGGGCGCACGCGTGGAACTGTCGGTCGACTCGTCCCGTCGGGCCGGTCTCAGCCGAGGTCACACCGCGTGTCATCTGGCGTCCCTGGCACTCGATCTCGCCCTTGCGGACTTGTGGCGCAAGGATCCGGGCGAGGATGCTCTGGGCGCGCCGAACTTCGAGGGCAAGGCCAATCAATCCAGCCGGATCCACCCGGACGGCGCGGTCGACGAGTACCGCCTGGGCAAGAGCCTGCGCAGGGCGGGGTTCGACACCGAGACGTTCGCAGCGACACTCGCTGACCGCGAAGCGGCCATCAATGCTCGGCTGGCCGACTGGGTCGCCTCCGATGCGCCGAGCCGCGTGGTGACCGAGGGGTCGACGATCGTGGACCGTCGCAGCTGGCACTGCGAACTTCCTGGCGGCACGGCTGAGATCCTGTGTGGAGGCACGCACGTGGCGTCCCTCTCCGAGTTCGTCTCGATCTCGGTGACGCTCGACCTGACGGATCCGCAGCTCCTGGTCATGACGACGCGGGCAGTCCCCGCCGCCTGAGGCGGTCGGCGTTCGAGGTCGCTCAGCGCCCAGGCGGTGAGGCGGTGAGCTCGATCTCCCCTCGAGTGACGTCGGCGCGCACGACGTGGAGCCGTACGACGGCTCCGGGGACGGCGCCGTCCGGAACCGGGGCGGAGGCGGTGACGGCAGGGTCGGCGATCTGGACCGTCGCCCGCTCACCGCGTATCTCGATCACGGTCGCATCGAGCGCGGAGCCGACCAGGGGAGTCATCAACGCGGCCTCGACGCAGTTGATCGTCGCGGAATCGAGTCTGGACGCGCGCTGACCCGACTCCTGCATCAGCGCCGGGAGATCGGCGAGGGACTCTCGGACCCAGCCCGGCACCTCACGCCCCTCGGACACGGCGAGGCAGATCGCGAGCGACCAGCGATCGACGAGACGCCGAAGAGGTGCCGTGGCGTGCGCATACGGTGCGGCGATCGCCGCCTGTTCCGTGTCGGACGGCACAGAGCCGTCGAAGGTCACATACCCCGCTCCGCGGAAGAGTGACGCCGCCGCCTCGAGAATCGGCAGAGTCAGGGGGTCAGAGCGATCCAGTTCGCGCAGGTAGTCGCCGTATCGGCCCGTCGTCCAGGGGCGGCCGAGTGCCTCGGTCTGATGACGGAACGCGTCGAAGGACTTCTCGTCGGGCTGAGGCATCGTCCGCAGGATGCCGATGCCGGCCTCGATCATCAGGGAAGCTGCCGCCATCCCCGTCATGAGGGACAGCTGAGCGTTCCATTCCTCGACGGGAAGCGGGTGTCGACGTTCGATCGAGTAGGTCCCGTCCACGCCTCGAACGACCTCCTCGTCAGGGAGGTTCAGACTCGCTCCGCCTCGGAGCTTCTCCTGCGCGATCCGCAGCGCGCCGATCTCGGGGAGCAGCAGGGCAGGGCCCTCCTCGCCCCGGTCGAGGGCCGCCTGGGTGCTGGCGTAGTCGAGCTGCGCGCGCGAGCGGATCAGGGCTCGCTCGAGCCGGAAGTCCTCGACGACTCCTGCGGGGTCGAGGGCGAAGGTCCACACGAGTGCGGGGCGATCCACGTCTGCCAGCAGTGACGCGCGATCCTCACTCAGGACTTTCGGATGCAGGGGGATCGTGCCGTCCGCTGCGTACAGCGTCTGACCTCGACGACGGGCCTCCGCGTCCACCGCGCCGCCGGGGGTCACGAATCCGGGCACATCGGCGATCGCATAGCGAACGGTGTATCCGGAGTCGCGCCGCTCGAGGTGGAAGGCCTGATCGAGGTCGCGCGAGCCGAGCGGGTCGAGTGTGGCGAACGGCACGTCACGCAGGTCGAGTTGGGGAGTCGCGGCATCCGACACGGCCGCCTCGGCCAGCACCGCAGCAGGGAACTCTGCGGGAGCGTCCAGAGATTCCTTGAGCGCGGCGAGCGCCGCGGTGAGTTCCGTCTGGGCGGCGGACGGACCAACGTGGGATCGGCGCTGAGGCATGACCCCCACACTATGTCCAGTGTTCCCGTCGGGTGGTCCAGACGAAGACGTCGTCGCCGAGGCGCGCGACGTGCCAGGGATGTGGTGTCTCGGGGAGCGGTGGCATCGGCAGGAGTCGCCGCGATGCGCGCCAGCCAGAACCTGTGATTTCCGTGTCCGTCCGGCCCCGACCGGAATACTGGGCGTTAGCGTGGGGGCATGACCACTGCTGCGAAAGCCCAGACCCTGATCGGACTCTACGAAGCGCCGGAGATCCTCCGCGTCGTGAATGTGTGGGACGTCGTGTCCGCCCGAGCGGTCGCGAAGCTCCCGGAGACCAAGGCGATCGCCACCGCAGGCCACGGCATCGCTGCCTCCTTCGGATTCGAGGACGGCGCGATCACGCGCGACATCATGATCGACATGGTCGGCCGCATCGCAGCATCCGTCTCGGTGCCGGTGACCGCCGACCTGGACGACGGATACGGTGACGCGGGAGAGACCACACGTCTCGCCATCGGCGCCGGTGTCGTCGGTGCCAACGTCGAAGACCGCCTCAAGCCGTTCGACGAATCCGTCGCCGCGGTCGAGGCCATCGTCAAGGCCGCCGAGGCCGAGGGCGTTCCGTTCGCACTCAACGCCCGCACCGACGCGTTCGTGCGCGCAGGCCACCGACCGGTGGCCGAGAGCGTCGCCGACGCGATCCAGCGCGGGCGCGCGTTCCTCGACGCCGGGGCCACCGCGGTCTTCGTTCCCGGCATGCTCGACGCGAACATCACGCGTCAGCTCGTAGAGGGCCTCGGAGAAGGCAAGCTCAGCGTGATCGGCCTTCCCGGAACCCTCGCGGCGTCGGAGTACGAGAAGCTCGGCGTCGCGCGTATCTCCTACGGGCCCCTTCCGCAGCGCGTGGCGCTCACCGCCGTGCAGGACCTCGCCGCGAGCCTGTACGCCGGCGGAGTGATCCCCAACGGGCTTCCCGCGCTCAACTGACGCATCGTGTGGGCGAGTGACCACCGGTCAGTAGACTTGGCCCGTGGTCACTCGTCTTTCGAAATTCTTCCTCCGCACGCTCCGCGAAGACCCTGCTGGCGCAGAGATCGCGAGCCACAAGCTGCTGATCCGCGCCGGATACATCCGACCGCAGGCTGCCGGCATCTTCGCCTGGCTGCCGCTCGGTCTCCGCGTCAAAGCCAAGATCGAGACGGTCGTCCGCGAGGAGATGGCCGCCGCGGGTGCGCAGGAGGTGCATTTCCCGGCCCTGATGCCGCGTGAGTCGTACGAGGCGACGGGCCGTTGGGAGGAGTACGGCGACCTGCTTTTCCGGCTCCAGGACCGCAAGGGCGGCGACTACCTGCTCGCCCCGACGCACGAAGAAGCCTTCACTCTGCTGGTGAAGGACCTCTACTCGTCGTACAAGGATCTGCCGCTCATGCTTTTCCAGATCCAGGACAAGTACCGCGATGAGGCGCGTCCCCGTGCCGGCCTGCTTCGCGGACGTGAGTTCACGATGAAGGACGCCTACTCGTTCGACGCCTCGGATGAGGGCCTCGACGTGAGCTATCAGGCGCAGCGCGATGCCTACGAGCGGATCTTCCAGCGCCTCGGTCTCGAGTACGTCATCGTCCAGGCGGATGCCGGAGCGATGGGCGGTTCGCGCAGCGAGGAGTTCCTTCACCCGACTCCGGTCGGCGAGGACACGTTCGTTCGCAGCGCCGGGGGATACGCCGCCAACGTGGAAGCGTTCACGACGGCGGTGCCCGAAGCGATCGCGTTCGACGCCGATGCGGCACCGGTGGTCTTCGACTCGCCTAACACGCCCACGATCGAGACGCTCGTGGCGCATTCGAACGACCACCTCGACGGCGACTACACGGCCGCAGACACGCTCAAGAACGTGGTGCTCGCGCTCACTCATCTCGACGGCACTCGTGAACTCGTCGTCGTCGGCATTCCCGGCGACCGTGAGGTCGACGAGAAGCGAGCCGAGGTCGCATTCGCGCCGGCCGAGGTGGAGACCGCCACGGCAGACGACTTCGAGAAGAACCCCCTGCTCGTCAAGGGCTACATCGGTCCCTGGTCGCCGACCGGAGCCGTGCTCGGCGAAGAGTCCGCCACAGGCATCCGCTATCTGGTCGATCCCCGCGTGAGCGAGGGCACCAGCTGGATCACCGGCGCGAACATCGACCAGAAGCATGCGCACTCGGTGGTGGCCGGTCGCGACTTCTTCGCGGACGGCATCGTCGAGATCGCGAACGTCCGCGCAGGCGACCCCGCGCCCGACGGCTCCGGACCCGTCGAGCTCGCACGGGGCATGGAGATCGGCCACGTCTTCCAGCTCGGACGCAAGTACGCCGAGGCCCTCGGTCTCAAGGTGCTGAACGAGAACGGCAAGCTCGTCACCGTCACGATGGGCTCCTACGGCATCGGGGTCACCCGCATCCTGGCGATCATCGCCGAGCTGAACAACGACGAGAAGGGGCTCATCTGGCCGCAGTCCGTCGCACCGTTCGACGTGCAGGTCGTCGCCGCCGGTCGTGACCAGGTCGCCTTCGACGTGGCCGCTGACCTGTCGGCGCAGCTCGAGACCGCAGGTCTCGATGTCCTCTACGACGATCGTCCCAAGGTGTCGCCCGGGGTCAAATTCGGTGACGCCGAGCTCGTGGGTGTGCCGAAGATCGTCATCGTCGGCCGCGGGGCCGCCGAGGGGCAGGTCGAGTTGTGGGAGCGCAGCACGGGCGATCGCAGCGCGGTGTCCGTCGCCGAGGCCGTGCAGCAGCTGACCCGCCGCTGACCCCAGGCAGAGAATGCCGGGCACCTCGTCGGAGGTGCCCGGCATTCCGTCTGTTCGGAGCGTGCGGTCGCGTCAGCAGACGATGCGGCCGTGATTCATGATGTCGTCATCGGGCGTGTCCTTGGTGACGAGCGCCTTGAGTGCCCCCGCCGCCATCGCGATCTTGCCCTTGGTAGGCTCCCAGAACTCGGTGACCGTCGGCGTCACCTTCAGAAGAGCGATGCCAGGGGTGTCGAGCCCGTCCTCGAACCAGATGTCGAGCGAGGGCGAGTACAGCTCTTCCATCTTCGCGCGGTCGTGAACCACGGACGCAGTGCCCGCCACCGACACGTATCGCATGCCCTTGGCGTCGCAATAGGAGAGGCCGACCTGGTGGTGGGCACGTGCCTCTTCGACCTTCTCGGTGTCCTCAGCCGTGAAGAACCAGATGTCTCCGGCATCGTCCATCTGCCTGGTCGACATCGGCCTGCTTACCAGGTTTCCGTCATCGTCCGTCGTCGTCAGCATCGTGAAGTCGATGTCTTCGACGAGCTCGGTCACGCGCGCCAGTGCTTCCGGTCCAGTGATCTCTGTCATGCGGCCACTGTGCCGCAGGGAGTCCGACTCCGCACGGGCGTTGACACCGAGCCATGAGCGTGGTGAGGGAGGCGGGCGGCGTTGCGTCGACCCGCTCAACAGCCGATCGTGACAGGCTGAGGGCATGACCGACGAACCACTGCCGGAATCGCTCAGCGCCGAGATCAACAACGTCCTGGACGAGGCCGGAGTGAAAGCCGATCGCAGGCTGGTCATGCGCATGATGCGCACGGCGGTGCTGCTGGGAGAGGACGGGACGAACCGCCTCGACCTCAAGATCGCCTCTGCGGCCCTCGCCGAGATGCGGGATGCCTTCCGCCTGTTCGCACCGTTCGAGGGCGTGCCGAAGGTCACGGTCTTCGGCTCTGCGAGGACCCGTCACGACGACCCGCTCTACGTGCAGGCTCGAGACGTCGCAGCTGCTCTCGCCGCGGACGGCTGGATGGTGGTCACCGGCGCCGGACCCGGGATCATGCAGGCTGCCGCCGAGGGTGCGGGCCCCGCGCTCTCGCTCGGGGTGTCGATCCGGCTGCCGTTCGAAGAGAAGGCGAACAGTCTGATCGCCGCCAGCGAGCACGTCGTGGCGATGAAGTACTTCTTCACCCGCAAGCTCATGCTCATCAAGGAGTCGAGCGGGTTCATCTGTCTCCCCGGCGGATTCGGCACGCTCGACGAGATGTTCGAGCTGTTGACCCTGCAACAGACGGGCAAGGCAGAGCCGACCCCGATCGTTCTGCTCGACGAGCCGGACGGATCGTTCTGGCACGGCCTGAAGCGCTTCATAGACGAGGACCTCGCGCCGACCGGAGTGATCTCCGAAGGCGACTTCGACCGCGTCGTCATCACCGATTCGGTGGATTCGGCCGCGGCCGTGATCGCGGGCTTCTGGCGCAACTACGACTCGCTGCGATGGGTGGGGGACACGCTCGTCCTGCGCCTTCGAGCCGAACCGACCGATGACGAGCTCGACGGCCTCAACGATCGGTTCTCCGGGATGCTCGCCGACGGTCGGATCGAGCGCACGGCACCTCGTCAGCCCGAGGTCGCCGATGACGACGTGCTCCACCTCCCGAGACTCGCGTTGCATCTGGACCAGCGGCAGGTCGGAAACCTGTTCCGTCTGATCGCTGCCGTCAATGAGCTGGGGACTGCTCCCTCGCTCTGATGCTCTCGGAGAAGTCGGCGAAGGCGATCGAACGGCCTAGGATCCGCTCGGCTGCTCGATGACCGGAGTACAGCGCGGCTCCCACCGTCGCGGGTTCATCGCCCCAGGTGGCTTCTCCAGCGAAGTGCAGCACACCGTCGACCGGTCCCGCGAGTTCGTCATGGTCGTGATGGGACGATCCGACGGCCAGGTGCGAGTACGAGCCGTTCGAGAGCGGATCGTGCCCCCATCGCGTGACCCAATGCGCAGAGGGCGCGCCGACCGCGTCGCCATAGAGCACCCGAAGCGCTGACACGACATCCGCGACGATCTCGTCATCGGAGAGTTCCTGCACCCGGCGTCCGAACGGCCCGGCAGCGAAGGTCAGCAGTGTGGGAACGCCGCTGACCGCCGACACGTCGTACCAGGAGTGCCAATGCTCGCCGGCTTCGCCGAGCGCCCGGAGGACATAGCTGTCCTCGTCCCAGAAACGCTCGGGGAACTGGATGAAGATCTTGTTGAACACCCCCATCCCCAGTCGTTCGATCGGCCCTGCGACAGCATCGGGCAGGGGAGGGACGAATTCGATCGATTCCCCCTTGAGTACGCCGAGCGGCACGGTGACCAGCGCGCGGCGTGCGGAGAACTCGCCGCTCTCGGTCGACACCGCGACTCCGGCATCCGTGCGCGTTATGCGTGTGACGACGCTCCGCAGACGGATGTCGAGACCGGCGGCGATGCGTCGCGGGATCTCGTCATAGCCGTGAGGGAAGATGACTTCATCGCCGTCGATCGCGTCCTCGTCGAGTCCATGGGCGTCGAGGTCGCCGATCCAAGCTCCGCACTGCTCCTCGACTCGGTGGCGGAAGAACTCGCGGATCTCATCGATGCGCTCGGGATCGAACCCGGAGCGGTCCAACGCGCGCTCCGTCACATCGAGATAGGTGTCGCCGGGGGAGGAACGCGCGATCTCGTCGGCCAGCAGGCGATCGGCCTCATCGACGTCGGAGACCCACCGAGACGTGCTCGCGGCATCCATCGCCCTGCCGTCGCCATCGAAGTTCTCGATCTGCCGCCCTCCGGCCTGGAAACTGCCGACGGTGTATTCGAGCGTGGGGATACCGAGCGCCTGCACGAGGTCCCACAGCGGGGAGCCCTCGATGCCGTGCACCCACGATGCGCCGAGATCGACGGGGAAGCCGGCAGAACGATCGGTATGCATCCGGCCGCCGACCCTGTCCCTCGCCTCGAGGACGATGACGTTCTCGCCGGCGTCGGCGAGCATGCGAGCCGCGGTCACGCCCGACATCCCCGCCCCGATCACGATGGTGTCGTACGTGGTCATGGGGTCCTCCTGCGCCTCAGGCACCGCTCCGGTGCGGCCGCCGCCGTGGTACGGGCGGTGGGCACAGGGTATCGTGGTGGGGATGTCGCGCGTGAACACCCGCGTGACGAGAGCTGAATAGGGAGCCGTCATGGATATCGAACTGAGTCTGCTGCGTGGGATCGAGAAGGAGAAGGCGATTCCCTTCGACGAACTCGTCGCCATCATCGAGCAGGCCATCCTGACCGCATACGCCAAGCACGTCTTCGCAGACGGCGCCACACCCGAGGGTGTTCGCGTGGAACTCGATCGTCGTACCGGGCACGTCGCCGTGCTGCAGGTCGTCAAGGACGAAGAGGGTGCGATCATCGGCGAAGAAGATGCGATGCCGGACGACTTCGGACGCATCGCGGCATTCGCCGCCAAGCAGGTCATCAGCCAGCGTCTGCGCGACATCGCGGACGACGTGGTGCTCGGAGACTTCAAGGACAAGGAAGGCGACATCGTCGCCGGTGTGATCCAGCAGGGACCGAACCCGCGCATGATCCACGTCGATCTGGGAGCGGTCGAAGCGATCCTTCCGCCCGAGGAGCAGGTGCCGGGCGAGGAGTACACCCACGGGTCGCGGCTCCGCGTGTACGTGACCAGCGTCGCGAAGGGTCTCAAGGGGCCGCAGATCACCGTCTCGCGCACTCACCCTGGACTCGTGCGCAAGCTGTTCGCGCTGGAGGTCCCCGAGATCGCCGCCGGGCTCGTCGAGATCGTCTCGTTGGCCCGCGAGGCCGGCCACCGCACGAAGATCGCCGTCCGGGCGAACGACCCGGCCATCAACGCCAAGGGCGCCTGCATCGGCGAGATGGGCCGTCGCGTCCGTGCCGTGACCGAGGAGCTAGCAGGGGAGAAGATCGACATCGTCGACTTCGATCCGGAGCTCGCGCCGTTCGTCGCCAACGCTCTCTCGCCGGCGAAGGTGACGAGCGCATTCATCCTGGACGCCGGCACCAAGGCCGTGCGTGCCCTGGTGCCCGACTACCAGCTCTCGCTCGCGATCGGCAAGGAGGGGCAGAATGCCCGCCTCGCCGCCAAGCTCACCGGCGCGAAGATCGACATTCAGCCCGACAGCGTCCTGGACTGATCGCTCGTCACGTCCGACTCGCGCCCCTCGCGCGAGTCGGACGGGAACACAGGTGTAAGATGGAACCCGTACGAATGTGCGTCGGCTGTCGCACGCGTGCTCCCCGCACCGCTCTTCTCAGGGTGGTGTCCCAGAACGAGACGCTCATCATCGATGAGCGTGCTGTCCTGCCGGGGCGAGGCGCGTGGGTTCATCCGACACCGGAATGCATGGATGCCGCTCTGCGGCGTCGGGCTTTCGGAAGAGCACTGCGCGTCTCCAGCGATCTGGACACGCGGAACATCGAACAGCACCCACCAAGAAACAAAGGCTGAACGGCTATGGAAACAAAGTGAACGGCTCGAAATGAGACCCGTCCGCGACTAGTGGTCTGCCCTGTCTGGGTGGACCGACCCCAGACAGGAGAATTGTGGCTGGTAAACCACGCGTACACGAGATCGCCGCCGAACTCGGCGTCGACAGCAAGATCGCACTTGCAAAGCTCAAGGAACTCGGAGAGTTCGTCAAGAGCCCCTCTTCGACCATCGAACCTCCGGTGGCGCGCAAGCTGCGCGCTGCCATCGAGTCCGATGCATCTCTGAAGTCGTCCGGCGACGCTGCTCCGGCAGCGGCGTCTTCGGCTTCCGGCGCCAAGTCCGCTGCGCCCGGCGCCAAGCCGGCCGCACCGGGTCGTGCCCCGAAGCCCGGCGCACCTGTGCCCGGCCCGAAGCCCGCTCCGAAGCCGGCTCCCGAGGCTCCGGTCACCGAGGCCCCGGCAGCTCCGGCCGAGACACCCGCTCCGGCTGCTCCCGCAGCTCCCGCATCGGGTGACGATGCTGCGGCGAAGCCCTCAGGCGACGCTGCTCCGAAGCCTGGCGCACCGCGTCCCGGCAACAACCCGTTCTCGTCGGCGCAGGGCATGGGCCAGCGCCCGGCAGGTCCGCGTCCCGGCAACAACCCGTTCGCATCCGCGCAGGGCATGGGGCAGCGCCCGACGCCCGGCAACATCCCGCGTCCGCAGGCGCCTCGTCCCGGCGCTCCGCGTCCGGGCGCGCCTCGTCCCGGTTCCCCCCGTCCCGGCGCTCCGCGCGGCGGTCAGGGTGGTCGTCCCGGCGCACCGTTCCAGCAGCGTCCGGGTGGTCCCGGTCGGCCGGGCGGTGCCGGTGGACCCGGTGGTGGCCCCGGTGCCCGTCCTGGCGGCGGCGGCGGTTTCGCAGGCCGTCCCGGCGGCGGTGGCGGTCGTGGCCGTGGCCCCGGCGGAGGTACCGCAGGTGCCTTCGGCAAGGGTGGCGGCAAGAGCAAGCAGCGCAAGTCGCGGCGGGCGAAGCGGCAGGAATTCGAGATGCGGAGCGCCCCGATCGTCGGTGGCGTCAACGTCACCCGCGGTAACGGGGAGACCATCCGCATGCGCCGTGGCGCGTCGATCGCGGACTTCGCCGACAAGATCGAGACGCTGACCGGTTACACGGTTCAGCCGGGAACCCTCGTGACGATCCTCTTCAACCTCGGCGAGATGGCCACGGCCACCGAGTCGCTGGACGAGGCGACGTTCGAGGTCCTGGGTGAAGAGCTCGGCTACAAGATCCAGATGGTCTCGCCCGAGGACGAGGACAAGGAGCTCCTCGAGGGCTTCGGGCTCAACCTCGAGCAGGAGCTCGAGGAGGAGAGCGAGGACGACCTTGAGATCCGTCCTCCGGTTGTCACCGTCATGGGTCACGTCGACCACGGTAAGACCCGACTGCTCGACGCGATCCGCCAGACCAACGTCATCGACGGCGAGGCCGGCGGCATCACGCAGCACATCGGTGCGTACCAGGTGTGGACGGAGCATGAGGGCATCGAGCGTGCCATCACCTTCATCGACACCCCCGGTCACGAGGCGTTCACCGCCATGCGTGCCCGTGGAGCGCAGGTCACCGACCTCGCGATCCTCGTGGTCGCGGCCGACGACGGAATCATGCCGCAGACGGTCGAGGCGCTCAACCACGCCCAGGCTGCGAACGTGCCGATCGTGGTCGCGGTGAACAAGGTCGACAAGCCCGACGCAAACCCGGGCAAGGTCCGCCAGCAGCTCACCGAATACGGTCTGGTCGCCGAGGAGTACGGCGGAGACGTCATGTTCGTCGACGTGTCGGCTCGGGCGAACACCGGCATCCAGGATCTGCTGGATGCGGTGCTGCTCACCGCTGACGCCGGTCTCGACCTCACGGCCAACCCGAACAAGGGTGCCCGCGGTGTCGCGATCGAGGCGAAGCTCGACAAGGGTCGCGGTTCGGTCGCCACGGTGCTGATCCAGTCCGGAACTCTCCGCGTCGGAGACGCGATCGTGGCCGGAACGGCTTACGGCCGAGTGCGTGCGATGGCCGACGAGAACGGCGAGCAGGTCCTCGAGGCCTACCCGTCGCGTCCGGTGCAGGTGCAGGGCCTCAATTCCGTGCCCCGCGCCGGCGACGTCTTCATCGTCACCGAGGAAGACCGCATGGCTCGCCAGATCGCTGAGAAGCGTGAAGCGGTCGAGCGCAATGCCCAGCTGGCCAAGGCCCGCAAGCGCATCTCGCTCGAGGACTTCACGCGTGCTCTCGAAGACGGCAAGGTCGAGTCGCTCAACCTCATCATCAAGGGTGACGTCTCCGGTGCCGTCGAGGCACTCGAGGAGTCGCTGCTCAAGATCGAGGTCGACGACTCGGTGCAGCTCCGCATCATCCACCGCGGTGTCGGTGCGATCACGGAGTCCGACGTCAACCTCGCGACGATCGACAACGCGATCATCGTGGGCTTCAACGTCCGCCCCGACACGAAGGCGCGCGAGCGCGCTCAGCGTGAAGGCGTGGACATCCGGTTCTACTCGGTCATCTACAACGCGATCGACGAGATCGAGAGCTCGCTCAAGGGCATGCTCAAGCCGGAGTACGAAGAGGTCCAGTCGGGTGTCGCCGAGATCCGCGAGGTGTTCCGCTCCTCGAAGTTCGGCAACATCGCGGGTGTCATCGTGCGCTCGGGGACGATCACGCGAAACGCCAAGGCTCGCGTCATCCGCGACGGTGTGGTGATCGCCGATGGTCTCGCCATCGAGTCGCTGCGTCGTTTCAAGGATGACGTCACCGAGGTCCGCACGGACTACGAGGCCGGTATCGGCCTCGGCAAGTTCAACGACATCCAGATCGGTGACGAGATCGAGACCACTGAGCTGGTCGAGAAGCCTCGCGGCTGATCTAGTCAGATATATGTCTTCGGGCGAGGATGCATCATGCATCCTCGCCCGAAGGGTACGTAGAGGGAGAGAACAATGGCTGGTGAACGACAGGCCCGTCTGGCTGATCGTATTCGTGTGATCATCGCCGAAAGGCTCGAGAAGGGGCTGCGGGATCCGCGCCTCGGCTTCGTCACGATCACGGATGTCCGAGTCAGTGGAGACCTGCAGCACGCCTCGGTCTTCTACACGGTGCTCGGCACCGAGGAAGAGCGGCTCTCCAGCGGGGCCGCTCTCACGTCCGCGACCGGAATGCTGCGCAGCGAGGTCGGCAAGCAGCTGAGCACGCGTCTGGTGCCCACGCTCGAGTTCATCCCTGACGCGCTTCCCGAGAACGCCGATCACATCTCCGCGCTGCTCCGCGAGGCGCAGGAGCGGGATGCTGAAGTGGCGAAGCTGGCGTCGTCGGCATCGCATGCCGGTGAGGCCGATCCGTACCTCCGTCAGGACGACGAGGACGCTCCGGCGTGATATACCAGCACGTCGGCTGATCCGGTCGAGTGCCTTGATACCCTCAGCCTGACGAGCGCATGCTCGTTCGGACTGGGGGGTTCGGAATCGACGTTCTTGGTGCGCGCATTGCGCCTTCCGTGACACCGGCTGTCATCGAGGTACTCCTCGATGATCTGCTCGCCCACGACCTCGGCTGCGCACCACATGTCGTGGTGCGGATCGTGGCTGAGGTCACTGCCGACGTGTCCAGCGTGCGCGCTGTGGCGGGTTTGCTCGGCCGACAGCAACGCCACGGTCTCCGTCCGTTGCCTTCTCCCTTGCCGATGGTCGATTCCATCGCGGCGAGGTTCCGCGACCTCGAGCTGGCACCGCGTGACCGGGACCTCCTGATCGCTGCGTCCATGCGGTTGGATGACCGCTTGGCGCCGCTGCTCGACTTCGACGGCCGTTCGGCCGACGATCTGGCCGTGTGCGGGGTGTCGGATCTCCTCGTCGTGCACGCGGGTCGTGTACGGCTGGCCGACCCGCGACTTGCGATCTGGTTGCGTGGTACCACCGTTCCGTCGGCGGCTGCGCGCGTGCACGCTCGTCTGCACGGGGTCTTCGAGGCGCGTGGGGAGCGCGTGGATGCGGACTGGCATCGTGCGCGGGCGTCGATGTTCGGGGTTCCCGAGACCGCGTCCGATCTGACTCGCATCGCCAGGGATCTCTCCGAAGCCGGTGCGAACGAGAGAGCCATGCACCTCGCGTCAGAAGCCGCAGCGCATGCGAGTGGGGTCGAACGCGATGAGGCACTCGCCGTCGCCGGTCGGTCCGCGATGGCAGCCGGCTTCGCCGTCGAGGCGGTCGACCGACTCGCCGGGTTGTTTCCCGACGGGGCCGAGCAGTACCGGCTTCAGGCACTCGGTGCGATGCTCATCGCGCAGACTCACCTGCAGGGTGCAGTTCCCCGTATCGATCTGACGTCGCTGCGTCCGCGTGGCGAGACGCGAGATGCCTGGTACCTCTGGGCGCGAGCTGCAGCATTCGCTGCGGTGCTGTGCGCCGAGCGCGGCGATCGAGAGGGGATGCGCGCCTGGATCGCCGCGCTCCGGGACGGTGCCGACAGGAGCGCATCGGTGTCGGAGCTGCGGGATCCCGTCGTGGCTCTCGCGTGGCTCATCGCTGGAGATCGGGACGTCGACGTGGAGGTCCATGGGACCGGGCCGTTGACCGGGGGGATGCTGCGTGCGCTGCACGCAGCGATGGACGGCGATGTCGATGAGGGCCTGCGCATCCTCGCCGCCGGGGAATCCGGGATCGGCGCCGAGGTCGATCCGTTCGTCGCGGGGTTCGAACGGAGTCCGCTCGTCGGCGCCTATCGGGCGATCGTCGAGGTGCTTCTGCTCATGTGGAGCGGTGACATCGGCACAGCCCGGACGAAGCTGATCCGCGCGTCCCTCGAGCTGCCGGTCGTGATTCCGTTCGCGGGGCTCGCCGCTGTCATCGCACGGCGACTCGATCTCGCGGTTCTCGGGCGCCTGGGCCCGTTCGCGCGCTCGCTGACGGTGGTGCTTCCTCCGGCGATGCGCATCGACGATCTGGTCGACCGGGGCATCGAGGCTTTCCTCGCCGGCTCGTTCGAGCAGGCGGCCACGTTCATGCGCCTCTGGCGGGATGCGGGTGCTCCGCAGACGACTCTCTCCGTGCCTGGACTCGAGGAGGCCGTGCTCGTCGGAGATCGCGCCCCTTCATCTCCACGACGAATCGAACCGCCCGGTATCTCGCTCGCCCAGGACCTCCGTGCGCGCATGCTGAGATGCTCGGACGAGGAATGGCGGTCCGAGCGTGCGGCTGTCGTCGCCGCGGCCAGGACTCTGCCCTCACCGTTCTCCCGCGGAAGGGTCGAGGCGATGATCGGCACCCGCTGTCTGATCACCGGCGACGTCGCCCGCGCCAGAGAACACCTCGAAGCTGCTCGGAGCCTGCTGGAGGTGTCGGGCGCCGAAGCATGGGCCCGAGCGGTGGGCGTCCGGCTCCTTCGGCTGCAGGCCGACGTGGTCGGCGGCTCGGCGACCGGCGACCCGCTCGCCTCATCTCGCCGCATCTGGGAGCCGATGCTGACGGCGCGCGAACTCGAGGTCACCATGCTCGCGGTGGCGGGGTCCTCGAACCGAGACATCGCAGCGTCGCTGCATGTGTCGGTGCGGACCGTCGAGGTCCATCTCGGCCGTGTGTTCGCGAAGCTCGAGGTGCGCACGCGAGTCGAACTGACGGTACTCGCGCATCGCGTGGGCCAGTACGTCTGAGACGCACGAGCCGAGACGTCACCGGGGGAGGGACAGCATGTCCCCGTCGGCCTCGGCCAGTCCATCGGCGATGAGGGAGTCGATGGCCCTGTCGCGTTGCAGGGGATCTGCCCACTCCGGGATCACGGCGTCGAGGGGAACCTGCCCGGGCGATGCGGCCCGCAGCACCCGCAGGACGGCGCCCCGCGCCTGACGGTCGGAGCCCTCGAACGCGGCCTGACGTCGCCTGGTATCGCCGGTATCGGGTCGCCCCGACGTGACCCAGGCGCAGGTGCCGACGAGCGGGCACGAGGAGCACCGCGGGTTGCGTGCTGTGCACACCGTAGCCCCCAGTTCCATCGCGGCGGCATTGAACACCGCGGATTCGGCGTCCGTCGCGGGCAGCAGCGACTCCATCAGCCCGAGGTCGCGGCGCGAGGGAGAGCCCGGATGCGCCTGACCGAGCACAGCACGAGCCAATACCCGGCGTGTGTTGGTGTCGACGACCGGGTGACGGTCGCCGTAGGAGAACACGGCCACGGCTCTCGCGGTGTAGTCCCCGATGCCGGACAACTGGAGAAGCGCATCCACGTCACGCGGGACGATGCCGCCGTGTCTGTCCATCACTTCGATCGCCGCGCGGTGCAGCCAGAGCGCGCGGCGCGGGTAGCCCAGATTCGCCCACTGCTGCACGACCTCGGCGGGAGTCGCGGAGGCGAGTGCGGCGGGCGTCGGCCAGCGATCGAGCCAGGCTTCGAGATGCGGTATCACCCTGTTCACCGGTGTCTGCTGCAGCATGAACTCGCTGACCAGAGTTCCCCACGCGCCGTATGACTCGTGGAAGACCGTGCGGCGCCAGGGCAGATCGCGTGCGGTCCGGCGGTACCAGTCGATGAGCGGCACGAGCAGTGCATCGGCGGGTCGAGTGTTCGGGAGCACGGATGCCAGCCTATGCGACCACGAACCGCACCCACGGGTACGAGAGCCCCGGTGACGGCACCGTATTCTGGACGGATGGTCTCACCCGGCATCCTGCTCGTCGACAAGCCTGCTGGACTCACCAGCCATGACGTGGTCGCTCGGACTCGGCGCGCGCTCGGCACCCGCAAGGTCGGTCACGCCGGCACCCTCGACCCGATGGCCACCGGGCTGCTCGTGATCGGCGTCGAGGGCGCGACCCGTCTTCTCACTTACGTGGTCGGGGCGGACAAGACCTACGAGGCGACGATTCGGCTGGGGCAGACCACGCACACCGATGATGCGGACGGCGAGGTCCTCGTCCACGCACTGGACGATGCCTGGAGTGCGGTGACGGCGGACAGCGTCATGGCAGGCGTGCGGGCACTCACGGGCAAGATCTCGCAGGTGCCGAGTTCCGTGTCGGCGATCAAGGTCGACGGCCGTCGCGCCTACGACCGCGTGCGCGCGGGCGAGGAAGTCGTGCTCGCGGCCCGAGAGGTCACGGTCTCGAGGTTCGAGGTGCTCGCTCAGCGAGAGGGAGCTGGATTCCTCGATCTCGATGTCGTCGTCGAATGCTCCTCGGGCACCTACATCCGATCTCTCGCCCGCGATCTCGGCGCAGATCTCGGAGTCGGCGGTCACCTCACCGCGCTCCGACGCTCGCGAGTGGGCGACTTCGACGTGGCGGACGCTGTGCGACTCGACGATCTCGAAGGCGCGACGCTGATGACCCCCGCTGCGGCAGCGGCCCGCGTTCTCGACGTGATCGATGTCTCGGCCGGGGAGGCCACCGACCTGAGGCACGGAAAGCGTCTCGTGGGCCAGGCCACGCGCCTGACTGCGGCGCTGGCGGCGGCGATCGACGAGGACGGGATCCTCGTCGGGGTCATGGAGAAGCGTGGGGCGGATCTCAAGAGCGCGATGAACATGCCGGAGACCGCGCGATGATCCTCTGGTTGACGATCACGCAGATCGCTGTGGCGGTCGCTGCGGGCCTCTTCTGCATCGTGCTCGGACTCCTCGGGCGACGACCGAGTGACTTCTCGGTCGGCGCGCTCGCCCTCGTGGAACTCCTGCTGGTCGTCCAGGTGGTGGTGGCGGTGGTCGCTCCGTTCGCCGGCAACCCGCCCACAGGCGATCTGCTCGAGTACTGGGTCTATCTCGTCTCGGCCGTCCTGCTGCCGATCGGCGCGGTGCTCTGGGCGCTCATGGAGCGCAGCAGGTGGAGCACGGTGATACTCGGGGTGGCCGCGATCGCGGTGGCCATCATGGTGTGGCGTATGCATGTCATCTGGACGGTTCAGATCGCTTGACGCCGCAGTCGCACGCATCCGGGACCACCGGGCCGCGCCTAGAATGGAGGGCGCTATGAGCACCTCCGTCTCCTCCTCTCGGATGACCGGCATCGGCCGTGTCCTCGTGATCGTCTACGCCGTCATGGCTCTTGCTGCGACCGGGCGAAGCTTCGTGCAGATCTTCCGCCAGTTCGACGAGGCGCCGCTCGCGTACTCGCTGTCGGCTCTCGCAGCCGCCGTCTATGTCCTCGCCACCCTCGCACTGGTGCTCGCCGACAGGGGCAAGTGGTACGCGATCGCATGGATCGCCATCGTCTTCGAGCTCACCGGTGTCATCGTGGTGGGCGCGCTGAGTGTGTTCTTCCCCGACCTCTTCCCGCACGACACCGTGTGGTCGATGTTCGGTCGTGGATATCTGTTCATCCCGCTCGTGCTTCCGGTGTGCGGGATCTGGTGGCTTCGGACCCACCGGCCGTCGAGCCGGTCCGCAGACTCCGAACGCGCCGAGGTGAAGGCGTGATCGTCTTCCGCGATCCGCACGAGGTTCCCGCCGGCTTCGGCCCGTCGGTGGTCGCGATCGGCAAGTTCGACGGCGTCCACGCAGGTCATCGAGCCGTGATCCGCAGACTGCGGGAGAAGGCTGCGGAAACCGGAGAACGATCCGTCGCGGTGACGTTCGATCGAAACCCGCTGGCGGTCCTGCGACCCGACCGCTGCCCCGAGAACGTCGTGACTGTCGAGCGCAAGCTCGAGCTGCTCGGCGAGCTCGAACTCGACGCCACGCTCCTGCTGACCTTCGATGAGGAACTCGCTTCTCGCACCGCCGAGGATTTCGTCGCCGACATCCTCGTCGGCGCACTGCACGTGTCGACCGTGCTGGTCGGGCAGGACTTCCGCTTCGGACGCGGCGGAGCGGGAACCCCGGCTCTGCTCCGTGAGCTCGGACCGATCCACGGCTTCGCCGTCGAGGTCGTCGACGATGTCTTCCTCGACGGGTCGGATCGCCGGGTGTCCTCCACCTGGATCCGAGAACTGCTGATGGACGGCGACGTGACGACAGCCGCCCTCGTGCTCGGCCGAAACGTCGATGTGCGCGGTGAGGTCGTGCACGGCCTCAAGCGCGGCAGGGAGCTCGGTTTTCCCACCGCGAACCTCTCGGCGTCGGTCGACTCGTTCGTTCCTGCGGACGGCGTGTATGCGGGGTGGCTGCACGATCACGCGACCGGGATCCGGCATCCGGCGGCGATCTCCGTCGGCACCAACCCCACCTTCGACGACGTCCTCGAGCGTCAGGTCGAAGCGCATGTGCTGGGCGAGACCGAGCTCGATCTGTACGGCCACGACGTCACTGTGGAGTTCGTGTCCCGGTTGCGCGGCATGGTCGCATTCGAAGGCATCGAGAAGCTCATGTCGCAGATGGCTGCCGACGTCGCCGATGCCGAGCGCGTCCTCGCATCGCGAACCGCCTGAACCGGGTGAACGTCCTCCGAACTCTCCGGGGCGGATTCAGCGCCCTCGCGGGGTGATGGCATAGTATGGGCAACGGTTGCCTTCGATCTTCGCGGTTGGTATCGCGCATCGTCGGGAACCGGAACCACTGTTCGTACGGTCCTGGCTCACGCCACACGCGGACATCGAGAACGGCCGTCGCATCACCGATGCGCTGGCCTTCACGCTCAGGAGGAGCATGCCGACCACGGCAACCGCCGCCACGAGGCGCAAGAAGACATCTCGTCGTGATGACGAGGCACCGCTGATCCCGATCCTGGCGCGCAAGGTGCGCGAGATCGAGGCCAAGTCGCAGCGCGGCAAGCTGGGCCCCACCAATCGTGTGAAGTTCCAGGTGATCGCCTTCCTCGTGCGCGAGGAGCGTGCGCGGGTCAAGGCGGACTCGGAGATCGCGGACGGTGCGCGCTCTGAACTGCTCAAGCGGCTCGACGGCGTCGCGACGATACTCGCGAAGACCGCCGCGCGCGACACCTCCCTGATTCAACTGCTCGAGGCCGACCAGGCCACCTCCCC
The DNA here is from genome assembly GCF_979258505.1 of Microbacterium sp. AC145. NCBI lineage: Bacteria > Bacillati > Actinomycetota > Actinomycetes > Micrococcales > Microbacteriaceae > Microbacterium > Microbacterium sp. AC145. The sequence goes on along the minus strand of NZ_OZ409859.1, from coordinate 1,658,689 downwards.
GGTCGCGAAGCGCATGCGACGCGACTGGCTGCTCGAGTCCGGTGCGGAGCTCGCTCCCGACGAGCTGATCATCGCCGACATCGCTCCGGTGCAGATGCCGATGGTGCCGGCGGCGATCGCCGAGCGTCAGGTCACGCCGCCGTCCGTCGAGGCACGTCAGCTGGCCAATCCGTTCCTTGCACCCGACCTCACGCCTCGGGCCGCCACGACGCCTCGCCGCCGCCTCGACGGCTGGGAGCTGATGGGGCCGCTGTACAAGGCGTTCGAGACCGGTGCTGGGGGAGCAGCGGCGAGCATGGATCTGCCGCCTGCGCCCGAGTATGACCACCTCTCGCCCAAGGGGCTCGAGGTCATGGTGCACCAGTCGCGCTTCCTCGAAGCGGTCCGCGCCGGGCACCGGAGCTTCCTGCTCGCAGACGAGCCCGGTCTCGGCAAGACGGCGCAGTCCTTGCTCGCCGCGTCCGTCGCCGAGGCGTACCCGCTGCTCGTCGTCGTGCCGAACGTGGTGAAGATGAACTGGGCGCGCGAGGTCGAGCGGTGGACGCCACAGCGTCGGGCCACGGTGATCCAGGGTGACGGCACCGATATCGATGCTTTCGCCGACGTCTTCATCGTGAACTACGAGATCCTCGACCGGCACATGTCATGGTTGGCCTCCATCGGCCTTCGGGGGATGGTCGTCGATGAGGCGCACTTCATCAAGAACCTGAGCTCGCAGCGCTCCCAGAACGTGCTGACGCTCGCCTCGCGTGTGCGCGAGCGCACGCCCGGCGGCAAGCCGCTTCTGCTGGCGCTCACCGGAACGCCTCTGATCAATGACGTCGAGGATTTCGACGCCATCTGGCGATTCCTCGACTGGACCACGGGGGAGAAGCCCGGGCCGGAACTCATGGAGAAGCTTGACGCGACCGGCCTCACACCGGCCGACAAAGCCTTCTATCCCGAGGCACGCGAGGCTGTGATCTCGATGGGGATCGTGCGGCGCAAGAAGAAAGACGTCGCTGCGGATCTGCCCGACAAGCTCATCGCAGATCTCCCGGTGCAACTCGACGACGAGTTCGGGCGAAGCATCCGTCAGGCGGAGCGCGAACTCGGCGAACGCCTCGCCGCCCGCTATCGACGGATCGTCGAGGCGCGGACCTCGTCGACCGGCTCGTCTCGCGTGGCGGCGGGCGAGATCGACGACGACATCGTGCGTCTCGTGGCGCAGAATGAGCTGGAGGAGTCGAAGGCCGCGGGAACGGGCGGAGACAACGTCTTCACCATGGTGCGTCGCATCGGCCAGGCGAAGGCTCATCTCGCCGCCGACTACGCCGCGCAGCTGCAGCGTTCGGTCGGCAAGGTCGTGTTCTTCGCGAAGCACATCGACGTGATGGATCAGGCCGAGGCGCACTTCGCGTCGGCCGGCATCCGCTCGGTGTCGATCAGGGGCGACCAGACCTCGACGGCACGGCAGCAGGCCATCGACGACTTCAACGGCGTCCCCGAGGTCGGCATCGCGGTGTGCTCGCTCACCGCGGCCGGCGTCGGACTCAATCTGCAGGCGGCGTCCAACGTCGTCCTCGCGGAGCTCTCGTGGACGGCAGCCGAGCAGACCCAGGCGATCGACCGCGTGCACCGTATCGGACAGGACGAGCCCGTCACCGCGTGGCGCATCATCGCTGCGCACACCGTTGACGCGAAGATCGCTGAGCTCATCGACCAGAAGCAGGGGCTCGCGGCGCGCGCACTCGACGGCGAAGCCCTCGACGAGGTCGCCGCCGAGCCGGTGCAGCTCGGCGCGCTGATGCATCTCCTGCGGGAGGCCCTCGGAGCGGCGTGACACAGAACGGGAAATCGGCGTTAAGAACTTCGGTTCTTGACGCCGATTTTCCGTTCCCGATACTGCGTTCGTGAACTTTCATCGAATCGCCCTCGAATCATCGCAAGATCCACGGTTTTCGCCGCCTCGAATGGCGCACTCTCGGCCCGGGCGCTAGTGTCGTTCGCAGGCAGTGTCGCCTGTTCCCCCTTTCCTGACCGTCTGAGGCAAGCATGAAGATCGGCATCCTGACGAGCGGCGGCGACTGCCCCGGACTCAACGCGGTCATCCGCGGAATCGTGCTCAAGGGCACCACGACGTACGACGTCGAATTCGTGGGCATCCGCGACGGCTGGCGTGGCGTGGTCGACGGAGACTTCTTCCCGCTGACCCGACACGAGGTGAAGGGTCTGTCCAAGGTGGGCGGTACGATCCTCGGCACGAGCCGGACGAATCCGTACGAGGGTGAGCGAGGCGGAGCCGAGAACATCGCCAAGACTCTCTACGGTCACCGGATCGACGGCATCATCGCGATCGGCGGAGAGGGGACTCTGGCAGCGGCGGATCGTCTGGCGAAGGACGGCATCAACGTCATCGGCGTCCCCAAGACGATCGACAACGACCTGCGCGCCACCGACTACTCTTTCGGCTTCGACACCGCGGTGAACATCGCGACCGATGCGATGGATCGGTTGCGCACCACGGGCGACTCGCACCAGCGCTGCATGGTCGCCGAGGTCATGGGGCGCCACGTCGGATGGATCGCGCTGCACGCCGGCATGGCAGCGGGCGCGCACGCCATCCTGATCCCCGAGGTCCCCCAGACGCTCGACGAGGTCGCAGCTCTCGTCACCAGTGCCCACGATCGAGGACGCGCCCCGCTCGTCGTCGTGTCTGAGGGATTCACGCTGCAGGGTATGGAGGAGGCATACAGCGACAAGGGTCTGGATGCTTTCAACCGCCCGCGGCTCGGAGGTATCGGCGACCAGCTGGCGCCCGAGATCGAACGCATCACCGGCATCGAGACACGAGCGACCATCCTCGGCCACATCCAGCGCGGCGGATCGCCGTCGGCGTTCGACCGCGTCCTCGCGACTCGGCTGGGCCTGCACGCCGCTGACGCGATCATGGACCGTGCGTGGGGACAGATGGTCGCGATGCAGGGCACAGACATCGTGCGCGTGCCGTTCGCAGAGGCCCTCGGCGAGCTGAACACCGTGCCGCGCAGTCGCTACGACGAGGCCGCTGCGCTCTTCGGCTGAGTGCGGTTCGCGCCGGCCCGGACTCGCCGTTGCGAGCGCACGCGGAGATCCGGCGAACCGCTCGAGATGCGGACGCTTCAGTGTCGAGCATCCGTATCTCGAGCGGTCGACCGGATCTCGCGTTGCTCGTGTTCTCGGGTCCGCGAGGTCAGCGGTCGACGTGCAGGCGCTGAGCGAGGGCTGCGCGAACGATGTCGGCAACGAGGTCCGGCATGAAGAACACCTGGTGGTAATCGAACCTCAGCACGGTGTAGCCGCGCAGACGCAGACGAGCGTCGGCTTCGATGTCCCGACGGCGTGACGCCGGATCGCTGTGGTGTGCGAACCCGTCCAGCTGGACGACGAGTTTTTGGCCGATCAAAGCATCGACGCGGCGTCCGTCAAGCCGCATCTGCTGTTGCACCACCACTCCGATTGACCGCATCAGCAGGAGGAACTCGGTCTCGAGCCCCGAGTCCGAGAGGCTGGAGGCGACTCCGGCGAGTCGGCGAGCCCGTGCCCCCTGCCAAGCGACGCGCTCCAGGACCTCAGCGCCGATCAGTCGACGGTTCAGCGCTGACTCCCAGATGGCCAGTGCCACGGAGGGCTCCTGACACCGAGCGACATGATGGAGCACATTGATCAGCGGGTCGACGGTTTGACGCCGGTGGACCGGCGCCGGGCCACGAGACCAGTGCACGCGGATGTCCGTCCCTCTGGTCTTCCCCGCACCAGCCGGTACCGCCAGATGGTGCACATCATGCGCGGGCGCCCACAGACCCAGTCTGCGACCGGCGCTCACGCACGTGAGGCGTCCTCCTGCTGCGACGGCGGCGAGCAGTTCGTCGTCACCGGGCTGCAAAGAGATCCATGATCGGCGCACCCGCTGCATCCGACCTCGTGCGACCCCCGTGTCGACCGTATGCCGGCTGAACCCCGCGGCGTAGATCTCCGATGTGTGGGCAACGCCCTCGCGTAAACCGAGCCATTCGTCCAGATGCATCCGTCCACTTTGACCGGTGGCGGACCAACGCCCGGAGCGTCGCCCCACGCAGAGAGAGAAGCCTCCGTGATCGACCCCCGGTGCAGAAGAGGTGTCCGCGACTCAGATCCGGCGAACCGCCCCGGATGCGGAGGGCAGCGTGCATCGCAGCCGTGTCTCGCGCGGTTCGCCGGATCTCGCGTGGTGAGAACGCGCGAGGGTTCGCCGATCAGCTCTCCGCGAGTCCCACGGTGTCGAGAAGCCAGGCGAGCTCGAACGCGCGCTCCTTCCACGAGTTGTAGCGTCCGCTCACGCCCCCGTGTCCGGCGACCATCTCGCACTTCAAAAGCACGTCCTTCGCGCCTGCGTACCTCAATGCGGCGACCCACTTCGCGGGTTCGACATACAGAACGCGAGAGTCGTTGAGCGAGGTGACAGCGAGGATGCGCGGATACTCGACCCCGTCCCGCACATTCTCGTAGGGGGAGTACGACTTCATGTACTCGTAGACGTCGGCGCCGTGCAGCGGGTCGCCCCATTCGTCCCACTCCACGACGGTGAGGGGCAAGGACGGATCGAGGATCGTCGTGAGCGCGTCGACGAAGGGGACTCCGGCGAGGATGCCCGCGAACAGCTCGGGCGCGAGATTCGCGACGGCTCCCATGAGCAGTCCTCCGGCGCTTCCTCCTTCTGCGACGAGCATCTCGGGGCTCGTGATCCCCGCCCTGACGAGGTGCTCCCCGCAGGCGATGAAATCAGTGAAGGTGTTGCGTTTGTTGAGCAGCTTGCCGTCTTCGTACCACTGCCGACCCATCTCACCACCGCCCCGCACATGCGCGACGGCGAAGACGATGCCGCGGTCGAGCTCGGAGAGACGCGCGACGGAGAACCCGGGGTCGATCGAATGCTCGTACGACCCGTACCCGTACAGGTGCACCGGCCTGGGCGCGGAGCCGGGCGTGCCGAATGACCGTTTCCAGACGAGCGAGATCGGCACCAGGGTGCCATCGGAAGCCGTGGCCCACGCACGCTCCTGGCCGTATTCCTGCGGGTCGTATCCGCCGAGCACCGCGACCTGCTTGCGCAGCACGAGTTCGTGAGTCGCGAGGTCGAGCTCGAAGACCGTGCCGGGGGTCACGAAAGACGTGTAGCCGAGGCGCAGGAACGGCGAGTGCCACTCGGGGTTTCCGCTGACGCCCGCCGAGTACAGCGGCTCGTCGAACAGGATGTCTTCGACGGCATCCGTCGTGTAGTCGAGCATCCCGACGCGTTCGAGTCCTTCGCGACGGTATTCGATCGTCGCGAAATCGCGGAACGCGTCCATGCCCAGCAGTCGGCGTCCGGCTTCGTGCGGGAGCACGACGCGACGCTCTCCCTGAGGCTCGGATGCGCTCACCGACACGAGCTCGAAGTCGAGCGCATCCTCGTTGTGCAGGATGTAGAGGCGATCCTCGCCATCGACGACGGCATGTTCGAGGGAGTACTCGACGCCCTCCCGGCGCGGCCAGACGACCGTGGGGGCGACGGCGAGGTCTCCGGTCAGATCGACCAGATACTCCTCGCTGGTGATGCTCGAGCCGACCGCGATCACGAGATAGCGGCGGCTGCGGGTGATCCCTGCGCCGAGCCAGAACTTCTCATCGGGTTCGTGGAACAGCTTCACATCATCGGCGACGGGGGTTCCGAGGCGGTGCAGCCACAGTGTGTCCGGACGCCACGCATCGTCACGGGTCGTATACAGGATCCCGGTGCCGTCGGGCGTGAAGAACGCCCCCGCGGTGTTCGGGATCTCATCTGCGAGCGTCTCTCCGGTCGAGAGGTCGCGCACGCGCACCGTGTAGAGCTCATCGCCGTCGAAGTCGGTCGCCCAGAGCAGCTTCGTGGCGTCGTCCGAGGTGTCGAAGGCCCCGAGCGAGAAGAAGTCGTGCCCCTCCGCCTCGGCGTTGCCGTCGAGCAGGACGACCTCGCCGGGGACAGGGATGCCGGGTTCGAGCACCGGGGGAGTCCAGTCGTCTGCGGCGGCAGCGGTGCGGCAGTGGATGCCGTACTGAGAGCCCTCCTCGGTGCGGCTGTAGTACCACCAGTCTCCACGCCGTGTCGGAACCGAGAGGTCGGTCTCCTGCACGCGGCCCTTGATCTCCTCGAACAGAGTCTGCCTGAGCGCTGCCAGGTGGCCGAGCTCGGACTCGGTGTGCGCGTTCTCGGCTTCGAGGTGGGAGATCAGCTCTGCGGACTCCTTGTCGCGGAGCCATTCGTACGGATCGTCGAAGGTGTCCCCGTGATGGGTGCGCAGGGTCGAGCGGCGGTCAGCGATCGGAGCGTCAGTCACCCACCCCACGCTAGTCGAGGTCGAGTTGACCGGCACCCGACAGGGTGGGAGGATCTACCGGGGCCGGTTAACGGAAGACAAACCCACGGTGAACTCTTCGTTCATCACGTCGATCCCGTCGACACCTTCCTTTTCCTCAACGACCGAAAGCGAACGGTGGAAACCGCAGCCCTCATCGTCGTGCTGGTTATCCTGCTGGCACTCTTCTTCGACTTCACCAACGGGTTCCACGACACCGCGAACGCGATGGCCACCCCCATCGCGACCGGTGCGCTGAAGCCCAAGACCGCGGTGCTTCTCGCCGCTGTCCTGAACCTCGTCGGCGCGTTCCTCTCGACCGAGGTCTCCAAGACGGTCTCGCACGGCATCATCCGCGAGGACACCATCCAGGGGGATGCGTTCCTGCCGATGATCTTCGCGGGGCTCATCGGCGCGATCACCTGGAACATGCTGACCTGGCTGCTCGGTCTGCCGTCGAGCTCGTCGCACGCCCTGTTCGGCGGTCTCATCGGTGCCACGCTCGTCGGCGTCGGCGTCGCCGGCATCGATTTCGGCATGGTGCTCTCGAAGATCATCCTCCCTGCTCTGATCGCTCCGCTGACCGCCGGCATCATCGCCTTCGCGGCCACCAAGCTCGCGTACTCGATCACACGCCGCTACGACGGCAAGCCGGACGGACGCGACGGCTTCCGTTGGGGCCAGATCTTCACGTCATCCCTGGTCGCACTCGCACACGGCACGAACGACGCGCAGAAGACGATGGGAGTCATCACCCTGGCGCTCATCACGGTCGGCTGGCAGAACAGCGAGCAGGCCGACCCCTATCTCTGGGTGATCATCGCCTGTGCCGTGACCATCGCGCTCGGGACCTATCTCGGCGGATGGCGGATCATCCGCACACTCGGCAAGGGGCTGACCGAGGTCAAGCCCGCGCAGGGCTTCTCGGCAGAGAGCTCGACGGCCGCGACCATCCTGGCTTCCAGCGCGTTCGGTTTCGCGCTCTCCACCACGCAGGTGGCATCGGGTTCGGTGATCGGCTCCGGCCTCGGCCGCCGCGGATCGACCGTCCGCTGGCGCACCGCCGGTCGCATCGCGATCGGGTGGCTGCTGACGCTTCCCGCGGCCGGTGCCGTCGGTGCATTCGCCGCACTGCTCATCACCTGGCTCGGCCTGTGGGGGATCGCGATCGATGCCGTGCTCGCACTCGCCGTGATCATCGGTCTGTTCCTGCGTTCGCGGAAGGACGCGGTGACCTCCGCGAACGCCATGAGCGACGTCGCCGAGTCCGGTCTGGCGGTCGACTTGCCCGACAGCCCGCCGCCCACGCGTCGGCAGCAGCGAGTCGCGCAGGCGAAGGCGCGTGCCAAGGCAGGGGCTGAGGCGAAGTCAGCTGCGAAGTCGGGCGGAAAGACGACCGGTGTCGGAACGAGGCCGACGGACGACGATCCGATCGATGCCCCGACTGAGGCGGACGACACGAAGAGCGAGGAGTCGAAGTGAGCGTCGACATCGACTGGAGCGCGTTCGTCCTGGTCTTCTTCGCCGCGCTGCTCGGAGCATGCGCCGTCGTGGCGTTCTACGCGTTCGGCCTCCGGCTCCTGGTCCGCAGCGGTCATGCGCCCGTGGTGAGTCCTGCCGAGTTCACCGACGCCATCACCGTGATCACGGAGAAAGAGCTCAAGCGGGCAGCCAAGCAGGCAGCGAAGGCCGCGCGCAAGAGCCCTCTCACCGACGCGCAGAAGCGGGTCTCGCTGTTCGGCGCCTATGCCTGTTTCGCGCTCTGCGCGGTGGCGGTGGTGGTGGGCATCCTCATCATCGTGGTCGGTCACTGAGCAGCGTCGTCGCGTCGTATCTCACGGCCGTCTAGGCTGAGGGCATGCCCGCGTCCTCCGGCAGTTCGCCTGTCTTCGGCCGTCATGAACAGCCTTCGCACGTCATCATCCATGTCAGCGATCCGCACTACCTCGCCGGGGGAGTGAAGCTGGGTGGGCGTTACGACGTCGAGTCGAACTTCGCCCGCACATTGGCCGCCATCACGACGGTGCATCCGAATCCGGCGGCGATCGTCGTCACCGGTGATCTCGCCGATCTGGGTGAGCCGGACGCCTACCGGCGGCTCCGGTCCGCGGTCGAACCTGTCGCCGAATCGCTGGGAACGACTGTCATCTGGGTCGCCGGCAACCACGACGAGAGGCCGGCGCTGAGAGCGGGTCTGCTCGACCTGGAGCCGACCGATGAACCGGTCACGGGGGTGTGGGACCTCGACGGCCTGCGACTGATCGCCCTCGACACGAGCGTTCCCGGCTGGCATCACGGAGACATCGATGACGCGCAGCTCACGTGGCTCGCCGAGGTTCTCCGGGAGCCGGCTCCGCACGGGACCCTGCTCGCCATGCATCACCCGCCGCTGCCGAGTCACGTCCCGCTGTTCGACATCCTCGAACTCCGACATCAGGACGAGCTCGCGCGTGTGATCCGTGGCACGGATGTCCGGGGAATACTCGCGGGGCACCTCCACTACTCCGCGCACGGCACGTTCGCCGGCATCCCCGTGAGCGTCGCCTCAGCGACGTGTTACACCATGAACGTCGCGCGCCCGGCGGCTGAAGTCAACGGCATGGATGCCGCTCAGGCATTCCAGATCATCCACGTGCGGCCCGAAACGATCACCCACACGGTGGTGCCTGTCGTCGACGCGCCCACAGGAGATCATTTCTCCGAGGCATGGCTGCAGCGGATGGCGGCGCTCACCCCTGAGGAGAGACTCGAGGCGTTCTCGCGCAAACGGTGACTCGCGGACGTATCCTCGGCCGTGCATGCACCCGGGCGTAGGATGGTGGCATCCCCCGCAGTCCACACTCGCCACTACCCACAAGGATGTGACATGGCTTCTGCCGCGCCCGCTCCCACCCGTACCGAGACCGATTCACTCGGGAGTATGGAGATCCCCGCCGACGCGTACTGGGGGATCCACACCGCCCGTGCCGACGCGAACTTCCCGATCACGAAGCGTCCGATCTCGGTCTATCCGGATCTCGTCATCGCGCTCGCGATGGTCAAGCAGGCGAGCGCTCGGGCGAATCGTGAGATCGGCGTTCTCGATCCCGTGCGGGCCGATCTCATCGACCGCGCCGCGCAGCGCGTGATCGACGGCGAGTTCCATGACCAGTTCACCGTCGGCGTCATCCAGGGCGGGGCGGGGACCTCGACCAACATGAACGCGAACGAGGTGATCACCAACATCGCGCTCGAGATGGCCGGGCGCGAGAAGGGCGATTACGCCTACCTCTCGCCGATCGACCACACCAACCGCAGCCAGTCGACCAACGACGTCTACCCGACCGCGGTCAAGATCGGACTGTCGCTCACCCTGCGTTCGCTGCTCGAGGAGCTCGATCTGCTGCGGATCTCATTCCTGCACAAGTCGCACGAGTTCCACGACGTGCTCAAGGTGGGCCGTACGCAACTGCAGGATGCCGTGCCGATGACCCTCGGTCAGGAGTTCCACGGTTTCGCCTCGACCCTCGGTTTCGACCACACGCGACTCACCGAGAACGCTTCGCTCATGTTCGAGATCAACATGGGAGCGACGGCGATCGGCACCGGCATCACCACCCACGTCGACTACGCGCCCGCCGTGCTGAAGCACCTGCGCGAGATCACGTCGCTCGACCTGGTCACATCGGCCGATCTCGTCGAGGCCACCAGCGACACCGGCTCGTTCATGTCGTTCTCGTCGACGCTGAAGCGCAATGCGATGAAGCTCTCGAAGATCTGCAACGACCTTCGGCTTCTGTCGTCCGGGCCGCAGGCGGGTTTCGGCGAGATCAACCTGCCTGCGATGCAGGCGGGCTCCAGCATCATGCCCGGCAAGGTCAACCCGGTCATCCCCGAGGTCGTGAACCAGGTGGCCTTCGCGGTCGCGGGCGCAGACATGACCGTCACCATGGCGGCCGAGGCCGGTCAGCTTCAGCTCAACGCGTTCGAGCCCGTGATCGCGCACTCGATATTCCAGTCGATCACCTGGATGCGCCAGGCGATGTGGACGCTTCGAGTCAACTGCGTCGACGGCATCACCGCGAACCGCGATCGCCTCGGCGCGATGGTGGGAGCCTCGGTCGGTGTGATCACGGCGCTCACCCCCTTCATCGGCTACGCGGCAGCTGCGGCGCTCGCCAAGACCGCTCTGCTGACCAACCGCAACGTCGCCGACCTCGTCGTCGAGGCCGGTCTCATGTCGCGTGACGAAGTCACCAAGCAGCTCTCTCCCGCGCGTCTGTCCGGACTGGAAGCCGTGACTGCCGCGATCCCCGTGATCGCGGCGGAAGACCTCATCGAGATCTGATCCGGATTCAGAAGGCCCCGGCGAATCGCCGGGGCCTCCTTCATGTGCCGTAGGGCAGCACAGCCGATCAGTCGAGGACGCGGCAGTGCGTGGTCAGCTCTCCGATGCCGTCGATGCCCACGGTGACCGTCGAGCGGTCCCGGAGGAAGATCTGCGGGTCGCGTGAGTACCCGGCGCCCCCGGGGCTGCCGGTCGAGATCAGCGTCCCCGGAAGCAGAGTCAGCGACTGCGAGAGGTGCGCGATCAACTTCGCGACCGAGCGCACCATCTGGCCGGTGCTGGCGTCCTGCACGGTCTGCCCGTCGACGACGGCCCAGATATGCAGATCCTGCGGGTCGACGATCTCGTCGGCGGTGACGGCGAAGGGCCCGGTGGGGGAGAAGCCGTCGAATGACTTGCAGCGTGACCACTGCGCCTCGGAGAACTGCACGTTGCGCGCCGTGATGTCGTTGACGACGGTGTAACCCCAGACGTGGGAGAGTGCGTCCTCCTCGGTGACATCCTTCGCCGGACTTCCGATCAGCACTCCGAGCTCAGCCTCGTAGTCGACGGCCTCGCTGAGCGAGCGCGGCCACGACGTCGTCTGCTCGTGCCCGGCCAGAGAGTTCGGCCAGAGCGTGAAGACCGTGGGAGCAGCGTCGGTCTTGAGACCGAGCTCTGACGAATGCGCAGCGTAGTTGAGTCCGACCGCGAGCACTGCGGGTGGCGAGATCACCGCAGAGTCGAACTCCCAGTCACTGAGCGGATGCCGGGCGACGTCACTGCGACCGAGCGCGGAACGCAGGGAGTCGAGCATCGAGTCGCCGCCGTCGATCAGCTGCTGGAGCGTCGCGGGCGGGTCGGTGAGGAGATCGGAGACGAGGATGGCGTCGGCACCCTCCACCACTGCGAGATTCGCAACGGTGGAGTCGGCACGACGCAGATGAGCGAACCGCATGGCTCTACGCTATCCGGTGCCACGCGGTAATGGCGGGAGGAAGTCTCCAGACGCGGGCGAACATGTCTGTTGCCAATATGCTCGTTCCCATGAGTTCCGGAGGACCGTCCCAGCCATCGCCGTACACGCCGCCACCGGCTCAGCAGCCGTCGCAGTACTCGCCCGAACAGTATGCGCGTTCGCCCTATACGCCTCAGCAGTACTCGCAGCATCCGGGATACGCGTCCGTGCTCGCCCAGCCGACGGCGTATTCGCCACCTGCTCCCGTCGCGCCGGCGCCTGCGCCCGGGCTGCCTTCTCTTCCGGCCGGGCGGAACGGTGGTCGGGTCACTCTGTACATCCTGTTCGCCGTCCTCGGTCTGCTGATGCTGGGGCTCATCGCATACTTCGGCCTTTTCCTGGGGACATTCGCGTCGGTGGTGGGGCTCGTTCTCGCACTGGTGCCGCTCGCCATCGTCTTCTTCGTCGTCCGCATGATCGACAGATGGGAGCCGGAGCCCAAGTCGCTCGTCTTCTTCGCCGTCGCCTGGGGGGCGATCGCCGCCGTCGGACTCACTCTTCTCGTCGACCTGGGGCTGACCTTCGTCTTCGGCTACCGCGGCGAGGTCGCGAGTGCCGTCATCCAGGCTCCGATCGTCGAGGAGCTCTGGAAGGGCGTCGGCGTCTTCATCGTGTTCCTGATCGCCCGTCGATCGTTCAACGGGCCCGTCGACGGCGTCGTCTACGGTGCCCTGGTCGGCGCCGGGTTCGCCTTCACCGAGAACATCCAATACTTCGCGATCAGCCTGATCGAGGGAGGCAGCGGCCAGCTCACCGTCACGTTCATCCTGAGGGCGATCATGTCGCCGTTCGCGCACGCGATGTTCACATCCCTCACCGGTCTGGCCATCGGTCTGGCTGCGCGTCGCCACGCTTCCGCAGCCGCGGTGCTCGGAGCCGGGCTTCTCGGCCTGCTCGGGGCGATCATCCTGCACGGACTGTGGAACGGGTCGTCCTTCGCGAACTTCTTCCTGCTGTACTTCGTGCTCCAGGTGCCACTGTTCGTCGCGTTCATCCTCGGAATCGTGGCGTTGCGGCGCGAGGAGGCGAGAGTGACGAAAGCCCGACTCGGCGAGTATGCGGCTGCGGGGTGGTTCACCCCGGAAGAGGTCGTCATGCTCGCGACCGCGGCGGGGCGCAAGACCGGACTCCGGTGGGCGGCGCAGCTGCGCGGTGACCGTCGCCCGCTGATGCGCGAGTTCATCAAGGATGCGACGATGCTCGCCTCCGTCCGTCAGCGAGCGATCACGGGTCGGGACCCGATGGCTCCTGCGGATGAGCAGGCTCTGCTCGCGCGTACTCGGGCGACCAGGGCTGCTCTGCTGGCGTACTGAGGGAGGGATCGCCATGACCACCTTCATCCTCGTGCACGGAGCGGGAGACACAGGCTGGGCGTGGCACCGGGTCGCGGCCGCGTTGGAGGCCCGAGGTCATGAGGTGCTCGCGCCTGACCTCCCGGGCGATGACGAGACGCTCACGCTCGGCGACTACGCGGATGCAGTCGTGGCGGCCGCAGGCGGGCGACGGGGTGGGATCGTGGTCGGCCACTCATTCGGTGGTTTCACTGCGCCCCTCGTGGCGGAACGCGTGTCGGCTGACGCTCTCGTGCTGCTCGCAGCGATGATCCCGGCTCCGGGGGAGTCTCCAGGGGATTGGTGGGAGAACACCGGGTTCGTCGCAGCGGTTCGCGCGCAGGCCGCGAGAGATGGCGGTGTGACGGGCAGCGAGGATCCGTTCGTCGGCTTCTATCACGACGTACCGAGGGTGCTGGCTGAGGAAGCGATGAGTCGAGAACGCGCGCACCCTTCCGAGGTGGCGATGACTGCGACCTGGCCGCTGACCGAGTGGCCGGCCACGCCCACCAGATTCATCGCGTGCACGGAAGACAGGTTCTTCCCTCGGGCATTCCTCGTCGACCTGGCACTCGAACGGCTCGGGGTCGTCGCGGACGAGATCAGGGCGGGCCATTGCGTCGCCCTGAGCAGGCCGGACGAACTCGCTTCCCTGCTGGTCGGCTACGCCGAGGAAGCCGCTCACTGACGTTCGCTCCGCCGTGTGCTCGTGCCTAGGGTGGAAAGACTCAGCGCCCGGTGCTGCGGCGATGCCTGCATGTCTACCGGGCGCTGAGTTGGTCTATGAATAGGGTGCACCCGGTGCGCGCGACTGTCAAGGGCCCCTCGATCGTGCACTGAGCGGGTGGCGTTTCGCCCTCAGCGGAGCGATCCCGTTGACCCATGGCACGCGGCTCGGGTTGGATGGAAGACATGACTGATCGCACAAAGCCTGAGTTCGACGCCCCGTCCGGCCCCGCCCCCGCGGAGCTCGTGATCCGCGACATCATCGAAGGAGACGGCACCGAGGCGAAGCCCGGTGACACCGTCACCGTCCACTACGCCGGTGTGGAGTTCGAGTCCGGCGAGGAGTTCGACTCCTCGTGGGGCCGTGGCGAGACCATCCAGTTCCCGCTCCGTGGACTCATCCAGGGCTGGCAGGACGGCATCCCCGGCATGAAGGTCGGCGGACGCCGTGAGCTCGTCATCCCGCCGCACCTGGCCTATGGGCCCGTCGGTGGGGGCCACTTCCTGTCCGGCAAGACACTGATCTTCATCATCGACCTCGTTGCCGTCGGCTGAGTCGATCCGCGAACGAAGGCGCCGCGTCCCCAGGGGCGCGGCGCCTTCGTCGTCATTCCGTCGAGAAACTTCCGCGCACAGGGGAATACATGCATCTGCATGTAAGTTGTAACCCGTGACGCCGTGAACACGGCCCCTCATCCGTTGCCGCAGAATGCGGCTGATGTCTCCAGAGGAGAAACCATGACCAGCATCGACATTCCCGGTTACCGCGCAGGCACTTGGGTGCTCGACCCGTCGCACAGCGAGGTCACCTTCAGCGTTCGCCACATGATGATCTCCAAGGTGCGCGGCACCTTCGGTGTGAAGAGCGCGACCCTCGTCGCTCCTGAGAACCCCCTCGAGGCCCGCGTCGAGGCGAGCGTCGATGTCACCTCGATCGACACCAAGGACGAGGGCCGCGACCAGCACCTCCGCTCGGGCGACTTCTTCGACACCGAGAACTTCCCGACGATGGAGTTCGTCTCCACCGGTGCCCGCACCGAGGGTGGCGAGCTGTTCGTCGACGGAGACCTGACGATCCGCGGCATCACCAAGCCCGTGAGCTTCGAGCTCGACTTCGGCGGCTTCGGCTCCGACCCGTGGGGCAACTACAAGGCCGGCGCGTCGGCCAAGACCGTCATCAACCGCGAGGACTTCGGCCTGACCTGGAACGCGGCGCTCGAGACCGGTGGCGTGCTCGTCGGCAAGGACGTCACGATCAGCCTCGACCTGCAGGGCGCTCTGCAGCAGGACTGATCACCAACTGATTTCGAGAACCCCGGGCCTCAGGGCTCGGGGTTCTCTGCGTCGTATCCGCGGAATCGCGAACTGCGGCGCGCGAGCAGTGCGACGAGGGCGATCACCAGCAACCCGCCGAGCAGAGGCGGGAACCACAGCGTCGTGATCGACGCGAGGGCTCCGGCGTACAGAGCGCCGATCCGTGGTCCGCCGGCGACGACGATGATGAAGACGCCCTGCAACCGCCCGCGCATGGCATCCGGCACGGCCGCCTGCATCATGGTGTTCCGGTAGATCGAGCTCACGTTGTCGGACGCGCCCGACAGGGCGAGGGCGATGCACGCGGCGACGATCAGTGCGACGTTCGGGATCTTCTCCGTCGCCGGATCCGAGAACGCGCCGATCAGCAGTACGACGCCGAAGGCGAGGATCGATGCGCCATACGCCTCGACCGCGCGCTCGATACCTCGGCCGTGCCAGCGGTACTGCACCACGCGCCCCGAGAACAGGCTCGACGCGAACGTGCCGACGGCGACCGCTGCCGTGAGGATGCCCGTGGTCACCGCCCCGCCGCCGAGCAGCACGGTGCCGAGGGCGGGGAACAGGACGAGGGGCTGTCCGAAGGTCATGGCGATGATGTCGATGACATACTGCGTGCGGATGTTGCTGGCTCGCTTCAGGAACTTCCACCCGTCCACCAGGGAAGCGAGTCCTGGACGTACGATCTCGCCCTCGGGGCGCAGTGTGGGCAGCGTCCAGAGGCCGAGGAACATCGAGAGCATCAGGACGACGTCGATCGTGTAGGTCCACCCGTATCCGGTGAGGGCGACGAGGATGCCGGCCAGTGCAGGCCCCGCCATCACGGTGAGGCCGAAGGCGACGCCGTTGAGCGCGGATGCCGCAGCCAGCAGGTCGCGGGGGATGAGGCGCGGCACGATCGCGGTGCGGGTCGCCATTCCCACCGAGTTGGCGGCCGAGTTCACGATGCTCAGGATGTACAGCCACCAGATCGTCTCGGCGCCCGTCCAGGTGAGAGCGGCGAGCAGAGCGGTCGACGCGAAGGTCACGGTCGCGGCGATCAGCGCGACGCGACGCCGATCGAACGCATCGGCGAGCATCCCTCCGTAGAGTCCGGCGAGGATCATCGGCACGAGCCCAGCCACGGCGATCATCGAGACCGCGAAGGTGCTTCCGGTGAGTGCGAACACGTGCAGCATCACGGTCACGATCGTGAGCTGACCGCCGATGCCGGCGAGCACGGAGCCGGTCCACATGCGGGCGAACGCCGGGCTGGCCTTGAGCGGACTGAGATCGATCAGATGGCTGCGAGCCGTGCTCACGCCGCGTGCCTGTCATGCATGATCCGAGCGTATCCGAGGTGAGCGGAGCGAAGCCCGTCGGCGGTCACGCGGCAGCATCGAGTCCTGGTAGACTCTTCAGGTTGCCGTTCGATCGGCCGCGGATAAAGAGAGCCCTCGCATCAGGCGTCGGGCGCCGCGCAACAAGCAGAGAGGGGATCGAATCTATGGCACTGGAAGCAGACGTCAAGAAGGCGATCATCGAAGAGTACGCGACGCACCCCGGTGACACCGGATCCCCCGAGGTGCAGGCCGCGATGCTGACGCAGCGCATCAAGGACCTCACCGAGCACCTGAAGGAGCACAAGCACGACCACCACTCGCGTCGTGGCCTGTTCCTGCTCGTCGGTCAGCGCCGCCGTCTGCTCGGCTACCTCCAGAGCGTCGACATCGAGCGTTACCGCTCGCTGATCGCACGCCTGGGCCTTCGCCGATAACGCGGAGCGAGCCAGCGTACAATCGCGCAGAACATTCTTGAGAAGGCCGTCCCAGGTGTGGGGCGGCCTTCGTCATGTCCGGGGTTGATCTCTCGCACGCTTTCCCGTAGGAAAGTAGTGAGCTTTCCTCATGGAAAGCGAAGGGGGTCGCATCATGGAACATCAGCCGGTCCAGGGCCAGGAGCTGCTGGCGCCGCCCAGTGCGGACATCGCTCAGAAATATCTCGATGAGGCAGACGCCGTCGCCATCCGACGCGAGCGCTCCGTCGACCGTCGAGCGTTGGCCTGGCTGCAGATCATCAATTGCCTCGTGACTGCTGTCTTCCTGACGGCGGCGACTGTGGCCATCCGTTCTGACGTCAGTGGGACGTATCAGGTGGTCCTCTTCGGTTTCCTCATGTGGGGACAGCTCGCGAGCGGAGCGGCTCAGCGCAGTGGCATGCAATGGCGGATGACATGGTCGCGCTGGCCCGTGGTCGTGGCCGGCGCAGCCCTACTGGCTGCGGCACTAGTGATCTTCGGGTTCGCCGCCTTCGATCCGGACTTCCCGGTGATCGGCATGGTGATCCCCGTTGCACTGGTCGTGATCGGATTCGGCGGCTACGGCGTGGTCCAACTCATCAGGGCATCCGGCGATGTTCGGAGGCCCCCAGCAGCACGAAGCATGCTTTCGCGGGGCGCCCGCTGGGGCACGGTGCTCGTCGGGGTCGCGGTCGGCCTTCTGATGATGCTCGGTTCCGCACCGGACGGGGTGCTCACGAGCATCCTTCTTCTGCTCGTCGTGCTGATGCTGTTCGCCTGGATCGTGGCCGCGCGCACGGAGATGGGTCTGCCGGCGGTCGGCGCCGCGTGGCGCTGGCCCCACCTCGTCGCCTTCGCAGCATCGACCTGCGCGCTGTCGCTGGTCGTGCTCGTCGACGACATTCCGGTTCTCGTGGGAGTGCTCGGTGGACTGGGCGTGATCGCGCTGTTCATCGCCGTCTCATTCGCCCCCGGACATGATCTCCGTGGCTGACCTGCCGTCGGCGCCGCACCCTCGGATCCGACTCGACGACAACTTCGCGTCGCCTATCCGCTTCTCGCTCCTGGCGTCACTCGGTGACGGCGTCGAGCTGGACTTCGCCACGCTGCGCGAGATCCTTCAGTGCGGTGACTCGCCGCTGAGCAAGGCCATCTCGCACCTTCAGGCTGCGGGGTACGTCGTCGCGCGCAAGGGCAGCCTCGGCAGTCGCCCTCGCACGTGGGTCCACTCGACCGCGGCCGGGCGTGCGGCTTTCGCCGGACACCTGCAGGCCCTGCGCGAGATCGTCGCGCTCGGAACCGGCCCCGCGCTGTGACCGGGGTCAGACGTTGGCGCCGACCAGGTCGGGGTGGTGGATCGCCGCCACGTCTGGATGCGCACGCAGCCGCGACTTCATGGCGTTCTCGCCGTAGGTGGCGTGGATGGGGTTGCTCGGATCCTCGGTGATGCCGGTCGCCTCGGCGGCCAGATCTTCCGGCAGCTCGAGGAGGGGCAGTTGCTGATCGAGTGCCGGGTTGAAGAAGAACGGGATCGAGATGCGCTCCTCCGGCGCCCTGGGGGAGATCACCCGGTGATTGGTCGCCTTGAGGTAGCCGCCGGTCGCGTACTCCAGCAGTTCTCCGATGTTGACGACGAACGCGCCGGGCACCGGGGGAGCCGACACCCACTCGCCGTTGCGCTCGACCTGCAGTCCACCCTTGCCGGGCTCGACCCAGAGCAGGGTGAGGACACCGGAGTCCTTGTGCGCGCCGACACCCTGCTGGGGCTCCGGCTCGTGGGTGCCCGGGTAGCGAACGATCTTGATCAGGGTCGACGGGTCGCGGAACGGCTCGTCGAAGTACGTCTCTTCGGCTCCGAGGGTCGTGGCCCAGGCGCGCAGCAGCTTCTGCGCGATCTCGGTCAGTGTGTCGTGCCACTCGGTGACGACGGTCTTGAGTTCGGGCTGCGCGGCGGGCCACAGGTTCGGGCCCACCAGGCGGTTGAACGCCGGTCCGCCCTCGACGGGCTCGCGCTCCGGTCCGATGTCGATCTGCTCGCGCCAGTCGACCTTGCCCTGCGTCCGCTCGCCCCCGATCCGGGTGTACCCGCGGAAGTGCGGGCTGTTCACGTTCTCGATCGCGAGCTTGTCCTCGTCCGGCAGGGCGAAGAAGTCCAGGGCAGCCTGATGCAGGCGCGCTTCGAGCTCCGGTGAGATGCCGGTGCCGGTGAGGTAGAAGAAGCCGACGTCGTGGGTGGCTGCCCGCAGGTCTTCACGGAACCGGGCGGCGGCTTCGGGGCCGGCATCGAGCTGGGACAGGTCGAGGATGGGGAGCGAGAGATCAGCCATTCACCGAGCGTAGATCGATTGCGGGGAGCGAGGTCGAGTGTTGCGTCGAATTACCGTCTGTCACGGAACTGCGTGAATGGGGTGGTCGGGCGAGGTGCTAACCTCTCTGAAGTAAGGGATGCCTTACCTTAATTCCTGTCAGAGAGTGTCCCTCCGTGCTCGCCACTTTTCTCATCGGTCTCCGCGAAGGCCTCGAAGCCGCGCTGGTCGTCGGCATCCTCATCGCCTACCTCCGGCGCCTCGGTCGAGGCGATGCACTGCCCCGACTCTGGGCGGGTGTGGCACTCGCGATCGCGCTCGCGCTGGGCATCGGCGCGGTTCTCACGTTCGGCGCGTATTCGCTGACGTTCGAGGCGCAGGAGCTCATCGGCGGGTTGCTGTCGCTGCTCGCCGTCGGCATGGTCACCTGGATGATCTTCTGGATGCAGAAGGCCGGCCGCACGATGAAAGCGACGCTCGAGGGTGGACTCGACCGGGCGCTCACTCAGGGGGGCATCTGGGCCCTGATCGCGATCGGCTTCGTCTCGGTCGCGCGAGAGGGCATCGAGACGACGCTGCTGCTGTGGTCGATGGTCCAGTCCTTCGGGGACGCTCCCTCGGCGCTGCTCGGTGCGGTGCTGGGTCTTCTCGCCGCCGTCGTGATCGGGTGGCTGCTCGCGCGCGGCGCCGTGCGGCTGGATCTCCGTCGCTTCTTCACCTGGACGAGCGGCTTCCTCGTGATCGTCGCCGCGGGCGTGCTCGCCTACGCGATCATGGACCTGCAGGAGGCAGGCGTGCTACCAGGGCCGTTCACCGCCGTCGCCCCGATCGATGCTGTGACGGGTGCAGTCGCCCTCGGCTGGGCGGCCTTCCCGTTCGGCTGGGCGTTCGATGTCACGAACGTCATCGCCCCCGACAGCGTCTGGGCGACGATCCTCCAGGCGACCGTCGGCTTCATGCCGCGCATGACCTGGCTCCAGGTCTCCGCCTGGGTGGTCTACATGGCCGTCGTCGGATTCTTCTTCGTCCGCGGGCTTCGCACCCGCAGGGCCGTCATACCTCGTTCGCCGACCTCCGCAGACGAGGACGCGTCGGCATCCACTCTCACCCAGCAAGGAGCAGCATGACCACCTCTCGCCGAATCCTCGGTGCCGTCGCAGCCGCTGGAGCTGCCGCACTTCTCCTCAGCGGCTGCGTCGCCAAGAGCGACGTCGCGGCGGGCGCTGCCTTCGACGTCTCGTCCACCGACGCGGAGTGCGCCGTGTCCGGAGCGACCGCGAAGAGCGGCACCCTCACGTTCGACGTCACGAACGACAGCGGTCAGACGTCCGAGTTCTATCTGCTCGCCGACGACGGCCTGCGCATCGTCGGAGAGGTCGAGAACATCGCCCCCTCCGCGTCGCGGACGCTGACGGTCGTGGCTCAGCCCGGCACGTACTTCACGCTGTGCAAGCCCGGCATGATCGGCGAAGGCGTCGGCAAGTCCGAGTTCACTGTGACGGGCGACCGGGTCGCCGTCGCAGGCGAGGATGCCGAGCAGAAGCAGCAGGCCGTCGATCTGTACGCCGCGTTCGTGAAGGACCAGGTCGGCCAGCTCGTCCCGTCGGTCGACGAGCTCGTCGCCGCCTACGAGTCGGGCGACGACGAAACGGCACGCGCCCTCTTCCCCCAGACGCGAGCCTTCTACGAGCGCATCGAGCCGGTCGCCGAGGCTCTCGGCACACTCGACCCGCGAATCGACTACCGCGAGGTGGATGCCGTGGCCGAGGGGCTCGACTGGACGGGCTTCCACCGCATCGAGAAGGACCTCTGGGTGCCCGCGCAGGACGCGCTGAACGCCGACGGAGAGACGCCGGCCTGGCAGGACTGGGCACCGTCGACGGCGGAGGAGCGGGTCGAATACGGGGACCAGCTGATCGCCGACGTGCAGGAGCTGTACGACTACGTGCACTCGGACGACTTCACGACGGCGCTCGACGACCAGGGCATCGGCGGCATCTCGAACGGTGCGATCGCGCTGCTCGATGAGGTCGCCACCGGCAAGATCTCCGGCGAAGAGGACTGGTGGTCCGGCACCGACCTCTACGACTTCGCGGCGAACGTCGAAGGCTCCAAGATGGCGTTCTCGCTCGTGCAGGACTTCGCCACGGCGCAGGGCGACGACGGCGAGGCGCTCGTCACCGAGATCGAGGACGGATACGCGGCTCTCGAGACGTCACTGGCGGCTCACGGTTCGCTGGCCGACGGATTCGTCGGATACGCCGAGCTGACCGATGCCGACAAGCGCGAGTTCACCGACCTCATCAACGCCCTCGCCGAGCCGCTCTCGCAGCTCACCGGCACGGTCCTCGACTGATCCGACGGGTACGATCTCGCAGGTGGAACAAAGCTCGAAGGATGCCGTGGCCGCCGACTCCCTGACGGAGGAGGCGGCCGCGGCGACCGCGCCGACAGGTCTCAGCAGACGAGGACTCCTCGGCCTGGCGCTCGGCGGCGGAGTGGCCTCTCTGGCGGTCGGAGTGGGAGCAGGGCTGACCGGCGGAGTCGCTCTCGGCCGTGCCAGGGCTCACGCCGAGGCCGAACACGCGTACGACTTCTTCGGTGCGCATCAGGCCGGCATCACCACCCCCGTACAGGAGCATCTGCATTTCGCATCGTTCGACATGATGCCGCGCACCGATCGCGATGACCTGATCACGCTGCTGCAGGACTGGACCTATGCCGCCTCTCGGATGACCCAGGGGCTCGAGGTGAGTGCGACCGGTGCCGTTGGCGGTGATGCGGAAGTCCCGCCCGACGACACAGGCGAGGCGCTCGGGCTGCCCGCGGCAGGTCTCACCATCACGATCGGCTTCGGCCCAGGACTGTTCGAGAACGAGGACGGCGACCGGTACGGCATTGCGGACAGGCGTCCGGCCTCCCTCGAGCGCCTGCCCGCCTTCCTCGGCGACGACCTCGACCCGCAGGCGTCCCACGGCGACCTCTGCATCCAGGCCTGCGCGGATGATCCTCAGGTCGCCGTCCACGCGATCCGCAATCTCAGCCGCATCGCCTTCGGGCGCGCGAAGCTGCGCTGGTCGCAGCTCGGCTTCGGCAAGACCTCTCGTACGACATCGGATCAGGCGACCCCGCGAAACCTCTTCGGATTCAAGGACGGCACCGCGAACATCCTCGCCGACGACTCCGCCGCTCTCGACGCGAACGTCTGGGTGGGGTCGTCGGACGAACCCGCATGGATGGCGGGCGGCTCGTACCTGGTGGCCCGCAAGATCGCGATGCTGATCGAGACGTGGGATCGTGTGCGGCTCTCCGAGCAGGATGCGATCATCGGGCGTGACAAGGGGGTGGGCGCCCCGTTGTCGGGCGGTGACGAGTTCGCGGCACCCGACTTCGGCACCTCAGCCATCGATGCCAACGCTCACGTGCGACTGGCGCACCCCGACCAGAACGACGGCATCCGCATCCTCCGCCGGGGGTTCAACTACGTCAACGGCAACAACGACCTCGGGCGCCTTGATGCCGGGCTGTTCTTCCTGTCGTACCAGCGAGACCCCGCGCAGTTCGTCGCTCTCCAGCGACGGCTGTCCACCGATCTCATGAACGAGTACATCAGACACGTGGGCTCGGGGATCTGGGCGATACCCGCCGGTGCGACGCCGGGATCGTACGTCGGCGCCGAGCTCTTCGCCTGACCCGCGAGGTCGCTCAGGCGCTGAGGGTCTCGACGGCGAATGCGGCCATCGCGTCCGCGCCGAAATGGTCCTCCGCCGTGATGGTGACGACCGCGTCATCGCAGAAGATCAGCAGCTGCCCGTAGGCGCCGTGCAGACGCCAGGCAGTGTCTGGGCCGTCCCATCCCGCCAGCGCATAGCGCTCATAGGCGGGGTTCTCGCCCGCCACCACCCAATCGGAGTGCATCGCGTCGATCACCGACGCGGGCACGAGGCAGCGCCCCTCCCACTCGCCACGGTCGCGGATCAGCTGACCGAGGCGCGCGAGCTCCTCGGTACGCAACGAGATGCCGCTCCCGGCGACGATGCGCCCCCGGGGGCATCTCTCCCACTCGACGTCGTCGATGCCGAGCGGTTCGAGCAGCCTCGGGCGCAGGTATTCGACGACGTCGCCGACTCTTGTGGCGAGCGCGGTCATCGCCGTATAGGTGCTGGCATTGGAATACTGGAAGACGCGGCCGCGCGATGCGCGTGAGAGGAACTCACGCGCCAGATCCGGCCAGTCGGTCATCAGGGTCTCGGACCAGGGGAGGTCGATGCCGCTCGACATCGACAGCAGGTGTCGGAGCGTGACCTGATCGACGCCGTCGCCGAGCGTGAAGTCCGGCAGGTACTGGGCGACAGGTGCGTCCAGCGAGATCAGGCCCTCGTCGGCGGCGAGACCTGCCGCGAGCACGCACACGCCCTTCGCGACGGAGTGGATCTCCTCGCGGACGTCGGGGGCCCACCGGTGCTCTGCGACATCGCTGCCGACGCGGACGTGGAGTCCGTGGGCGCCGAATCCCGACGTCTCGGCGTGGTCGACGAGGCGGTCGCGGATCGTCTCGGCTCTGGTCACTCCTTCAGGCTAGCCGCTGCTCCCTGACGAGGCCGACGAGATCCGGTGGGGTCGCTGCGATGCCCCTCGCGTCGAGCGAGTTCGGGGTCGCGGAAGAGCCATTGCGGGCGCGGCTCGACCAGAGGACGGAACAGCCAGCGCACGGGCCTGGTGGCGAGGGCGAGGGCCAGCACCACCGAAAGCAGGGTCACGAGCGGCAGCCACAGCCACGTCGGGTCGAGGTCGCGCAGAACCCCGGTCTCGCGGAAGGGGTAGAGCACGAACGAATGCAGCAGGAACACATACATCGTGTACTGACCGAACCTCGTCCACCAGTGGGTGCCTCGGGGGATCAGAGCGAAGAATGCTGCGCTCAGGATGACCGCCAGCAGCATCAGTGCGACACGCACACCGCCGGCCCACCACTGTTCTCCGCCGAGGTCCGCATACGCGTCTTCGTAGAACAACCAGTGGCGCAGGTCGATCTGCTCCCAGACGTCGATCCAGCGCCAGGCGGCGAATCCTGCGGCGCCGAGCAGCAGGATGCTGACCGCACGGATCCACCACGGGCGGACGTCGAGGAGCCGGAACCGGTTGACGATGTCGCGCTCGCGCAGCCACCAGCCGAGAGCGAAGAACGGCAGCAGGCCCAGCGTCCGCGACAACGAGAAGGTGCTGTCGACGTTGGGCAGATAGCCCACGCCGATCGAGATGATGACCGTCCACAGCAGCGGCCAGCGCAGCAGCGCCAGGTAGGGGAGGACGAGACGGAAGATACCGAGTGCCAGCAGGAACCAGAGCGTCCACGACGGCTTGGTGAAGTTGGGGTCGGCCTGTCCTTCGACGAGCCACTTCGTGAGGGTCCAGAGGAACTCGAAGATCACATAGGGGACGAGGATGTCCGTGATGACGCGGGCCATCTGCACGCGTGTGGGGGAGCCCGACTTCGAGAAGTACCCGGAGATGATCGCGAACGCAGGCATATGGAAGGCGTACAGCGCCAGGTAGGCCGCGAGGGCGATGTCGGAGTCGTAGGTGAGCCGCTGGATCGCGTGTCCGAGAACCACGAGGACGATGCACGCGTACCGGGCGTTGTCCCAGAACGGGACCCGCTTGCGGGGCTTCTGGACGGTTCCGGTGGCGGGGTTCGTCGTGTCGGATCCGGCGCTGTGCATGCTCTGAGGCTACTCGGGGAATAAAGTTGCTCGCATCGCGTTGACTCAGATACATTCAAATGAATAGAACCGGATGCAGCGCACCCGATTCGGAGAAGACGGAGCAATCATGAGTGAGCAGGCAGGCGTCCCGGTGCAGTTCGGCATCATGTCGGTCAGCGACATCACCCGCGACCCCACCACCGGAGTCACGCCGAGTGAGCAGGAACGCATCAAGGCGACGCTGGCGATCGCCAAGCACAGCGAAGAGGTCGGCCTCGACGTCTTCGCGATCGGCGAGCACCACAACCCTCCGTTCTGGTCCTCGAGCCCCACGACGTTCCTTGCGGCGCTCGCCGCCCAGACCGAGCGACTCATCGTGTCGACCTCGACGACGCTCATCACGACGAACGACCCCGTGCGCATCGCCGAGGAGTACGCGATGCTGCAGCACGTCTCGGACGGTCGCATGGACCTCATGCTCGGCCGCGGCAACACCGGGCCGGTCTACCCCTGGTTCGGACAGGACATCCGTCAGGGTCTCCCGCTCGCGATCGAGAACTACGCCCTGCTGCACAAGCTGTGGCGTGAGGACGTCGTGAACTGGGAAGGAAAGTTCCGCACGCCGCTGCAGGGCTTCACCTCGACTCCTCGCCCCCTCGACGGCGTCGCTCCGTTCGTCTGGCACGGATCGATCCGCACGCCCGAGATCGCCGAACAGGCCGCGTACTACGGCGACGGCTTCTTCGCGAACAACATCTTCTGGCCCAAGGAGCACTACCAGCGCCTGATCGAGCTCTACCGCCAGCGCTACGCACACTACGGACACGGCACGCCGGAGCAGGCGATCGTCGGTCTCGGAGGGCAGGTGTTCATGGCGGCGAAGTCTCAGGATGCCGTGAACCAGTTCCGGCCCTACTTCGACAACGCCCCCGTCTACGGCCACGGTCCGAGCATGGAGGACTTCACCGAGATGACCCCGCTCACGGTGGGTTCCCCTCAGCAGGTCATCGACCGGTACGCGGCGATGCGCGAGCACTACGGCGACTACCAGCGCCAGCTCTTCCTGATCGACCACGCCGGCCTGCCGCTGAAGACGGTGCTCGAGCAGCTCGACATCCTGGGTTCCGAGGTCGTGCCGGTGCTCCGCAAGGAGCTCGCGAAGGACCGTCCGGTGAGCGTGCCGGATGCCCCGACTCACGCGTCGCGGGTGAAGGCCGAGTTCGGCGACGGTCCCACGCGTCAGGCACGCCCCGGTGCCAACCGCGGTGACAACCTGACCGGCGACTCGCCCTATCAGGACTCTCCCGCTCCCGCGGGAGCAGCGTTCGGACTCAGCCGGAAGGAGGCCTGAGATGGCCACTCGCCGGATCGCCGTCGTCTCCGCGGGGCTCTCGAACCCCTCGTCGACGCGGATGCTCGCTGATCGTCTCGCGGCCGAGACCGTGAAGGCGCTCGCCGCGCACGACATCGACGCCAGCGTCGACGTGATCGAGCTGCGTGACTACGCGCATGACATCACGAACAACCTGCTGACCGGATTCGCGCCGCCCGCACTGGAGACCGCGATCAACACGGTCGTCTCAGCAGATGCCCTGATCGCCGTGACGCCGATCTTCTCGACGAGCTACAACGGACTGTTCAAGTCGTTCATCGACGTGCTCGATCCCGACGCGCTCACCGGCAAGCCTGTGCTGATCGGAGCCAACGCTGGCACGGCCCGACACTCGCTCGCGATCGACTACGCGATCCGCCCGCTGTTCGCCTACCTGCACGCTGAGGCCGTCTCGACGGGCGTGTTCGCAGCGTCCAGCGACTGGGGTGGATCCGGCGATGACGTCGCCCCGCTCGCGAAGCGGGTCGAGAAGGGTGCCCGCGAGCTCGCAGAGGCCATCGCGCGGCGCGAGACGACCTCGGTCGCCGATCCGTATGATCCGGCCACCTACCTCGGTGAAGGGCGATCATTCGGTCACATGCTCGGCGGTCTCGCCGGAGAATGACCGATTCCCGGCACGACCGGGAACGAATGCAGGGCCATGAGGCCGTAGACGATGTCCGAAGGGCGTCGTACGGTGACCTCATGGCCCTTCGTTCTGTGCTCGACTCCGCACGGCATGCTCTGCGCGGCGCCCTCATCCTCCCCGGCGACGATTCCTTCGATGCGGCGCGTCGTCCGTGGAACCTGGCGATCGAACAGCATCCGGCGGGCGTGGCCGCGCCGGCCGATCTGCGCGACCTGCGCGCTCTGCTCGACGCCGCTCGCGACGGGGGCGTGACGCTCGCGGTGCAGCCCACCGGGCACGGCGCCGGCGGAGACCTGGCCGGTGCCCTCATCGTCCGAATGGCGGCCTTCGACGAGTTGTCGGTCGACCTCGGTTCCGGAGTGGTGCGGGTCGGCAGCGGAGTCCGCTGGGGTGCCATCGTCGAAGCGCTCGAAGGAACAGGCTGGGTGGCTCCTGCCGGCACGAGCCCGGTCGTCGCCGTCGCGGGCTACACCCTGGGCGGCGGGCATTCCTGGTTCAGTCGCACGGCAGGACTCGGGTCCGACAATCTCAGGGCCGCGTGGGTCCTGCGGGGCGATGGGACACACGAGCGGGTCGACGACGAGAGCGACCCCGAGGCGATGTGGGCACTTCGCGGAGCGGGCAGCATCGTCGGAATCGTGACGTCCCTCGAGATCGACCTGGTCCCCGCGCCGACGCTGTGGGGAACCGAGCTCACTTTCGACGCGGCAGACGCGGCGTCGGTGATGCGGGCCGTCCGCGATCTGTCCGCAGAGGCCCCGGCATCGCTCAACGTGTTCGTGAACTCGATGCGCATGCCCGACGCTCCGCAGCTTCCCGAGGAGATCCGCGGACGCAGCTTCGTCACCGTGCAGGCGCTGTCGACGGTCGGTGCCGCCGATGATCTGATCGAGCAGGTGCGGCGGGCCGGCGCCGTTCGCCGCGAGGTCTCCGGGGCCACGTCGCCGAAGTCCGTCGCCGCATCGAGCGGCGAACCCACCGAACCGACGCCGGGCAGAGGCGTGTCTGCTGCGCTCTCGTCGCTCGACGACGCGACGATCGACGAACTCTTCCGCTTCCGCGAGCTTCCCGAGCAGTGGCCGATCATGGGCATCGACATCCGGATGCTCGGTGGTGCACTGAATGAACCTCGCCGGGCGGGGTTCGCGACGCTCCAGGGCGTCGACTGGCTGCTCCACGCGCTGGTGCCTGTCTTCCCGGGGGCGCCCAGCGAACCGGGCGATGCGAGTATGGCGGGCTTCCGCGAGGCGCTGGCGCATGCGATCGCGCCGCACACCGTCCCGACATTCCTGGGGCCGGGCGAGACTCTCGAGCGCTGCGGTGATCCGGCGGCGATCGATCGCCTGCGCACGATCAGAGCTGCCGCCGACCCTGACTCGCTGCTGCACGAGGGGCGGCTCCCGCGCTGAGCGCGAGTGCCGTGTCCGGCGAACGGGATCCGCGTCGTCCACATGGCGAGCCTCGGACGCAAGTACCGCGCCGGCGTCAGTCGTCGCTGTCGGCGCGTCGGGTCCAGCGGTACTCCGTCTCTGGGCGCCCACGCGCACCGTAGCGGGCGCTGCGGCTGATGATGCCGGAATCGGTCAGATGCTCCAGGTACCTCCGCACGGACACGCGCGACATCCCGAGCCGCGCGGCCGCTTCGCTCGCCGACACCGCGGCGCCGGATGAACGCAGCTCTGCGGTCACCTTCTGCAGTGTCGCGGCCGACAGCCCTTTGGGAATCGGGATCGTCCCGGTCGTGCGTCCGAGAAGCGCGTCGATCTCCGCCTGGGTCGCCTCCCCGGCCGTCGACCGCGCCTGCTCGCGATGGGCGCGGTAGGCGGTGAGGCGCTCGTGGAACACCGCGAAGGGGAACGGTTTGACGAGGTACTGGTAGACGCCCAGAGCTGCCATCTGCCGGACGGTGTCCGCGTCGCGCACGCCGGTGATCGTGATCACGTCCACGGCCGCGGCTCGGGCGCGAAGCCCGCGCAGCACATCGATGCCCGAGCCGTCGGGCATCGTGATGTCGAGAAGCACGAGATCGAACGGCCTGTCAGGGGGCTGATCGAGCACCGCGGCGAGCGCGGCCCGAGCGCCGGTGCACTCCCCGCCCACGACGAACCCGTCGATCCTCTCGAGGTACGAGCGGTGGAGCTCGAGTGTCAGAGCGTCGTCATCGACGATCAGCGTGCGGATCATGGGCTCTTGCGTCCTCTCACCGGCGGAAGGTTGACGGTGAACATCGTCGGATGAGCGGAGACCTCCACGGTGCCGCCCACACCGGCCACCACCGCGCGGACGAGGGTGAGGCCGACTCCCCGGCCGTGGTCGCCTGACGGTTTCGTCGAGAAGCCCTGGGTGAACACCCGCTCGCGCAGCTCAGACGGAATGCCGTCGCCGCCGTCCGACACCTCGAGGACGATTCCGCCCTGCGTCGAGGGGCGCAGCGAGACCTCCACCCAGCGTTCGGCGCCGGTGGCGGCGGCATCCATGGCATTGTCGATCAGGTTGCCGAGCACGGCGACGCTGTCGACGGGGGAGAGCGGGGAGGCGGGGGTGTCCGGAGCGATGCTCACCCGCCAGTCGATCCCGCGCTCTCTGGCCTGGGATGCCTTGCCGAGAAGCAGAGCACCGACGGCGGGGTCCCCGGCCTGTCGTGCGGTGACCTGATCGACGAGCGACTGACTCTGGCGCGACGTCTCGGTCAAAATCTCGATCGCCTCATCGCTGCGCCCCAACTCGAGAAGCGCAACGGCTGTGTGCATGCGGTTGCCGTGTTCGTGCGTCTGAGCGCGCAGCGCGTCGCCCAGGGTGCGCAGGGATTCGTATGACGACACGGCGTCCCGCACCTGCCCCGGCGGCAGGTCTCCCGCGATGCCGCGTGTGAACCGACGGGCGATCCACGCGCCGAGAGCGCCGAGGCCCACGAGCCCGACGGTGATGCCGATCGAGAGCGGCAGCCGGCGAACGAGGGTCTCGGAGATGGACTCGATGGTCACGCCGGATGACACCCAGCCGAGCAGTTCACCGCCGGATGCGACCACGGGCACGATGGTCCGCACCGAGGGTCCGAGGGTGCCGGTGAACACCTCGGTGAGTGTGCGCGGCGAGTCGGGGATGGTGCCGAGGTACACCCCGCCGATCTGGTCGACGTCGGGATGCGTGAGGCGCGTGCCCTCGGGCGTCATGATCGTCACGAAATCGAGGTCGGCGTTCGCGATGACATCGAGTGTGTAGGGCTCGAGCGTGCGGGTCGCGTCCGCCTGCTGGTCTGTCGCGAGAGTCTCGACGACGAGGGGGGACGATGCGAGCGTCACCGCTGTCGCGGCCGTGACCCGCTCCGCCTCCGCATGGGTGGCGCGTTGGGCATCGACGACGAGGAAGACGGCCACCAGTGCACCGACCACCACCGCGGCCGCCAAGAGCACCAGGAAGACCCGGGAAGCGATGCTCCTCGTGTCGCGCGCGTGTCTCATCGCGTCCTTCCGATCGTCGGTGATCGCGGAGTCCGGGATATCGGTGGTGACCAATACGACCACAAATGGTGCTGCCGGGGGAAGTCCGCGACGGTGAGCTTACCGAAGGCGAGGACGCCTGAGGGCATGAGACGAAGACGTTCATGATCAAGGAGGAAAACATGGCCATCACGACGGGGTTCTCCCTTCCCGGATTCCATTGGCGCCGCGGCAAGCAGGCGTGGGACAGGCACACCTGGCTGTATGTCTCGGTGATCATCGCCGTCGTGCTCGGCGCGGCCGTCGGCCTCATCTGGCCCGAGGTCGGTAAGAGCCTCGAGCCGATCGGCACCGGCTTCGTCGCCCTCATCAAGATGATGATCGCGCCGATCATCTTCTGCACGATCGTGGTGGGCGTGGGGTCCATCGCGAAGGCGGCGACGGTCGGCAAGATCGGCGGCCTGGCGTTGCTCTACTTCATGGTCATGTCCACGTTCGCGCTCGCGATCGGCCTGGTCGTCGGCAACATCATCCATCCGGGTGCCGGCCTCGACATGGCGAACGCCAACTATGACGCGACCGACACCGAGGCGAAGACGACCACGGAATTCATCCTCGGGATCATCCCGACGACCTTCTTCTCGGCCTTCACGGGTGAGAGCGTCCTGCAGGTCCTGTTCATCGCTCTGCTCGTGGGCTTCGCGTTGCAGGGGCTCGGCGACAAGGGCGCCCCGATCATGGACGCGGTCAAGAACCTCCAGAAGCTGGTGTTCCGCATCCTCGGCATGATCCTGTGGCTCGCCCCGCTCGGCGCGTTCGGAGCGATCGCCGCGGTGGTCGGCAAGACGGGCATCGCGGCGATCTGGAGCCTCGGTGTGCTCATGATCGCGTTCTACATCACCTGCTTCCTGTTCATCGTCGTGGTGCTCGGGACGCTGCTCTTCGCCGTCACCCGGGTGAACATCTTCAGCCTCGTGAAGTACCTGGCCCGCGAGTACCTGCTGATCGTCGGCACCTCGTCGTCGGAATCCGCTCTTCCGCGTCTCATCGCGAAGATGGAGCACATCGGCGTCTCGAAGCCGGTCGTCGGGATCACGGTTCCCACGGGGTACTCGTTCAACCTCGACGGCACGGCGATCTACCTCACCATGGCTTCTCTGTTCATCGCGACGGGCATGGGGCAGCCGATGACGATCGGAGAGCAGATCGGATTGCTGGTCTTCATGATCATCGCCAGCAAGGGAGCCGCCGGTGTCACGGGTGCCGGCCTTGCGACGCTTGCCGGCGGTCTGCAGGCCTACCGTCCCGATCTCGTCGACGGCGTCGGAGTGATCGTCGGCATCGACCGGTTCATGTCGGAGGGGCGCGCGCTCACCAACTTCACCGGCAACGCGGTCGCGACGCTGTTGATCGGCACATGGACCCGTCAGATCGATCGTGATCGGGTGCAGCAGGTGCTGAGCGGCGCGCTTCCCTTCGAGGAGTCGCAGCTCGACGGGATCGACGAGCACGGGATGGCCGACGAGAGCAAGGCCGTGGACATCCAGGGGCTCAAGGAATCGGCCCTCGACGAGATGGCGGCGAAAGAGGAGCGTGCGCGTCTCCGCGCCGCACGGAACTGAGCCTCCGGCCGGAAGAAGAAGGATGCGGGAGTCGGCGTCGCCGGCTCCCGCATCCGTGCGGTCAACCGCTCTTGCGTCGGAACTCGCGCCGCGTCTGCGGGGCTGCCGCGCCGTGAACAGCGGAGTCGCCGTCCAGGTGGGCCTCGCCCTGCCGGTGGTGCGCGTTCTTCTTCTCGAGCGCTTCCTTGAACTTGCGCTTCATGTCCTCACTGGAGGAGGCGCCTTCTTCGGTGCTCATGTTCGCCAGCCTAGGGCACGCCTCTGACAGGTGGGGGATCACCTCCGCGCTCCGCGGGAGACGATGTCGATCACCGCACCGAGGCCGAGTGCGACCGTCACGGACACCACGACGGCCACCACCGGGCCACCGGGGACGAGGGCAGCGACGATCGCACCCACGGACGCCTGATAGGCAGCCCACCCGAATGCCGCCACACTCACCAGGCACAGATATCGGACCGGATGGATGCGCGAGGCGCCGGCGACGAGGTTGATGGCCAGGCGCGCGAACGGCACGAAGCGTGCGGTGAAGAGCACGGTCGCCGTTCCGCTCTCGAGTCGGCGTCGCGCCCACTCGAGTGCCCGACGCACCCGGGGTGCCCGCATCCATCGCCAGCGTTCGGTGCCGACAGTGCGACCGATCAGATAGCAGGCGGTGTCTCCCGCGGCGGCCGCGACTCCCGCACAGACGATCACCGCCCACAGGGGCGGAGTCCCCGACGACGACGCGACGGCTCCGAGCGCGGTGACGGCGATCTCTCCGGGCACGACGACGAAGAAGGAATCTCCGAGAACCAGGAGGCTCATGACGGCGAGGGCCCAGGGGTCGGAGAGCAGATCGGACACGGTTCCAGAGTGCTCGGCGCAGGTGAACGGGAACCAACGGCCGGATAGCCGGTGACGCGCGATCCAGCATCCGGTGAACTTCTGGTGTTCTGAGGCATTTGCAGCAGTCGACGTCTGTCGTCGACGGCATCCTGGGCATGTGAGAGTCGCGATCGTGACAGAGTCCTTCCTTCCGCACATGAACGGTGTCACCGGATCCGTCCTGCAGATCCTGAAGCACCTCGAGCGCACGGGCCATGAGGCACATGTGATCGCACCGGATGCCGCCGGCATGCCCATCGAGATCGCCGGTGCCGTGATCGAGCCCATCCCGAGCGTCGCGCTCCCCGGATACCGCAACGTGCGAGTGGGCACCTCGCCCGCCCACCGCGTCGCCGCATCTCTTCGTCAATTCCAGCCGGACGTCGTTCATCTCGCTTCGCCCTTCGCACTGGGCTGGCGTGGAGCGCTCGCCGCAGAGCGCCTCGACATCGCTGCGATCGCGGCGTATCAGACCGATGTCGCGGCGTACACGGAGAGATACCGGGTGCCTGCGACGACCGGTGTCGCGCATGCGCACATCGCCAGGCTCCACCGTCGGGCGACTCTGTCGCTCGCGCCGTCGGCGGACTCCGCGCAGCGTCTCGCCTCGCTGGGAGTCGATCGGGTGCGTCGGTGGGGGAGAGGGGTGGACGCCGAGCGATTCCAGCCCTCCCGACGCAGTGAGACGCTGCGAGCAGAGTGGGGCGGGGATGTCGTCATCGGATACGTCGGCCGCCTCGCGCCCGAGAAGCAGGTCGAAGACCTCGCGGTGCTGCAGAGCATCCCCGGAGCCAGACTCGTGATCGTCGGAGACGGGCCCAGCCGGATGAAGCTGACCGCGCTGATGCCTCACGCGCTCTTTCTCGGCCATCTCGACGGAGAAGCGCTCGCGGAGGCGACCGCATCGTTCGACGTGTTCGTGCACCCGGGGGAGAGCGAGACGTTCGGTCAGACCCTGCAGGAGGCGCACGCGAGCGGGGTCCCCGTCGTCGCCACCGGGCGTGGCGGTCCCCTGGACCTGGTGCGGATGGGGATCGACGGATGGCTGTACCGTCCGGGCGACCTCGAGGATCTGCGGATGAGGGTCGCCGACCTCGCCGGAGACGGGCGCAAGCGCAGGGCGTTCGGCGAGGCAGGACACCAGGCAGTGCAGGGGCGCAGCTGGTCGAGTGTGTGCGACCAGCTGCTCGGACACTTCGACGAGGCACGGACGCTCCGCGCCGTGGACTCGGGGCTCCGCGCGCGTCGCCTGACCCGCCCCGAGATCGCGGCTCCTGTCGATACGCGTCGCTGGCACCGCTATGTGGCGATGGGTGACTCGCTCACCGAAGGGCTCTGCGACCCGGCCCCGGACGGAGCCCTGCGCGGGTGGGCCGATCGCCTCGCCTTGCTTCTCGCCGCGCGCGGTGGCCTGCACTATGCGAACCTCGCGATCAGATCAAAACGGGTGCGTGACGTGTGCCAGACCCAGCTCCCGCGCGCCCTCGAGCTCGAACCGGATCTCGTGTCGATCCTCATCGGAGCGAACGACCTGGTGAAACCGTCCGTCGACATATCGGCGCTCGCCGCAGAACTCGAAGGCGCGGTGCGGCGACTTCGCGGCATCGGAGCGGATGTCGTGCTGGTCACGCCGTTCCTCCCTCGCCGGCGTGCCGCTGCGATGTACACCCGCCGGTTCGCGGCCTTCGCGACGGCACTCGCCGGCATCGCCGCTCGGACAGGGGCGATCCTGATCGACACCGATGTGTACCCGACGCTCCCGGACCGCCCCAATTGGGGCGAGGATCTGGTGCACCTCAGCAGCCGTGGGCACCGGTTCCTCGCGTATCGGGCAGGAGAGGTGCTCGCCGTTCCGCACGCTGATGCGCTCGGCGTGCTCGACGCGGCGCTGCATGAGAACGAGGCGATCGGCGTGGGGCTCTGGTGGCGGCGACATGCGCTGCCCTGGGTCTGGCGCCGGATGAACGGGCGCGCCGCAGGCGACGGACGGGTCGCGAAGCACGACGACTACGTCTATCTCGGTCGCTCTCGTGCTCCTCGCGGGATCTCAGTCGGCTGACTGCTCGGGCTGCGACCACGCGGGTGGGCGGCGTCAGCGACGACCCATACCGTGGTACTTCCAGCCGGCAGCCCGCCAGGCGGCGGCATCCAGGCAGTTCCGGCCGTCGACGATCACGCGCCCCGCGACGAGCGAACCGGCGTGTTCGGGAGTCATCTCGCGGCGGTAGAGGTCCCACTCCGTGACGATCACCACTGCGTCGGCGTCACGGAGCGCGTCGTCGCGTTCAGCCGCGTAGCCGAGCTGGGGGTGCGCCGCCGCGGCGTTGTCGAGAGCGGCCGGGTCGGTGACGACGACGTCCGCGCCGAGGCCGCGCAACCGCACCGCGACATCGAGAGCGGGGGAGTCGCGGATGTCATCGCTGAACGGCTTGAACGCGGCTCCGAGCACCGCGATCCGGCGTCCGAACACCAGCCCACCGAGGGCGTCGACGACAAGCTGCACTGCTCTCTCGCGCCGCCGGAGGTTGATCGAGTCGACCTCGCGGAGAAACCCCACGGCCTCTCCGCGTCCGAGCTCCTCTGCGCGGGCGGCGAAGGCGCGGATGTCCTTCGGCAGGCAGCCGCCGCCGAACCCGATGCCCGAGCCCAGATACCGGCGCCCGATGCGGGTGTCGTGTCCGAGGGCATCCGCGAGCAGCGCGACGTCGGCGCCTGACGCCTCGGCGATCTCGGCCATCGCGTTGATGAAGGAGATCTTGGTGGCGAGGAAGGCATTCGCGGCGCCTTTCACGAGCTCGGCCGTGGCCAGATCCGTCACGAGGAAGGGCGTACCGGCCTCCACGGCGGGGCGATAGGCCTCGCGGAGCACAGCGGCGGCACGTTCACCGGCGCCGCCGGACGGCACCCCCACCACCAGACGGTCGGGTGTGAGCGTGTCGTGCACCGCCCACCCCTCGCGGAGGAACTCGGGGTTCCACACGAGGGTCGCGCCGAGGTCGGTGATCGCCGCGCTCAGACGCTCGGCCGTTCCCACGGGCACCGTGGACTTCCCGGCGACCACGTCGCCCGGTCGCAGATGGGGGAGCAGCGCTTCCACAGCCGCGTCGACGAATCGCAGGTCGGCGGCGTGACCGCCCGGCACCTGCGGAGTGCCGACGGCGAGGAAGTGGACATCCGATCCGGCGGCGTCCGACATCTCGGTGCTGAACCGCAGTCGCCCAGAGGCGAGGCCCTCCTGCAGGAGCTCACCGAGCTGCGGCTCGAAGAACGGCGCGGTGCCGTCTGCCAGCGCCGCGACTTTCTGTGCGTCGACGTCGATCCCGATGACATCGTGTCCGATCGAGGCCATCGCTGCGGCGTGCACGGCACCGAGGTACCCGCATCCGATCACTGACATGCGCATGGTGTCAGGACAGCGGATGCTCCTCACGAGCCGGCATCCGGTGGGTGAACGACTCATGGACGACGCGTGTCCGAACGTCCGGATGGCGCGGTCGCGGGGGTTTTCGGGGTGCCGCTGGTAGGCTGGACGAGGTCGACGTCTGTCGGCTGCACAACTTCATATCGACTCATGGAGCGATCGGCGGAGAGCTGGTCCCCTGTGGTGGGTTCCTCGGCGCGACGTCGGGTGGCTTTCTACTGGTGGCCAGCGCAGGTGAGATTCGCGGGATTGCCCGCGCGCCCGTATCCGGCCGTATCCGCTCCTTCATGAATGCGCTCGCGCGTCACACGGACTCGCGAGTCTAAACAAAGAAGGAGAGACCTCTTGGAAGGTCCTGAAATCACCGCCACCGAGGCCGTTCTCGACAACGGCCGCTTCGGCACTCGCACCATCCGCTTCGAGACCGGCCGCCTCGCGCAGCAGGCTCAGGGCGCAGTCGCCGCATACCTCGACGGCGAAACCATGCTCCTCTCGGCCACCAGCGCAGGCAAGCACCCGCGCGAGGGCTTCGACTTCTTCCCGCTGACGGTCGACGTCGAAGAGCGTTCGTACGCCGCTGGCAAGATCCCCGGCTCGTTCTTCCGTCGCGAGGGTCGTCCCTCCACCGAGGCGATCCTGGTCTGCCGTCTGATCGACCGTCCGCTGCGCCCGTCGTTCGTCGACGGCCTCCGCAACGAGGTCCAGGTCGTCATCACCGTCATGTCGATCGCTCCGGGCGAGTTCTACGACGCTCTGGCCATCAACGCCGCTTCCGCGTCGACCCAGATCTCCGGCCTGCCCTTCTCTGGTCCGGTCGCCGGCGTGCGCCTCGCGTTCGTCCCCGGCCACGGTGAGCACGCCGACCAGTGGGTCGCATTCCCGACCGCCGAGCAGGTCAGCGAAGCCGTGTTCGACCTGATCGTCGCCGGTCGTGTCGTCACCAAGGCCGACGGCACCGAAGACGTCGCGATCATGATGGTCGAGGCTGAGGCGACCGAGGGCAGCTGGAACCTCATCAAGGCGGGAGCCACGAAGCCTGACGAGTCCATCGTCGCGCAGGGCCTCGAGGCCTCGAAGCCGTTCATCGCGCAGCTGGTCAAGGCTCAGGCAGAGCTCGCAGCCACCTCGTCGAAGGAGCCGGGCGTCTACCCGGTCTTCCCGGCATACAGCCAGGAGGTCTACGACTTCGTCGCCGGTCGCTCCTACGACGACCTCGTCGGTGTCTACCAGATCGCCGACAAGTCCGAGCGTCAGTCCGCCGACGACGCCATCAAGGACCGCGTCAGGGCGCAGCTCATCGAGGCGACCGAGTCGGGCTCGCTCCCGGCCGCTGCTCCGCTCGAGTTCTCCGCGGCGTACAAGTCCGTCACGAAGAAGATCGTCCGCGGCCGCATCCTCACCGAGGGCGCTCGCATCGACGGTCGTGGCCTGGCGGACATCCGTCCGCTCGACGCCGAGGTGCAGGTCATCCCGCGCGTGCACGGCTCTGCGATCTTCCAGCGCGGCGAGACCCAGATCCTGGGTGTCACCACGCTGAACATGCTCAAGATGGAGCAGCAGATCGACTCGCTGTCTCCCGTCACGAGCAAGCGCTACATGCACCACTACAACTTCCCGCCGTACTCGACCGGTGAGACCGGTCGCGTCGGTTCGCCGAAGCGTCGCGAGATCGGGCACGGCTTCCTCGCCGAGCGCGCACTCGTGCCGGTGCTGCCGAGCCGCGAGGAGTTCCCGTACGCGATCCGTCAGGTCTCCGAGGCGCTGAGCTCCAACGGCTCCACCTCGATGGGTTCTGTCTGCGCGTCGACCCTGTCGCTGCTGAACGCGGGCGTGCCGCTGCGCGCACCCGTCGCCGGCATCGCCATGGGTCTCGTCTCCGACGAGGTCGACGGTGAGACCCGCTACGCGGCGCTGACCGACATCCTCGGTGCGGAAGACGCTCTGGGTGACATGGACTTCAAGGTGGCGGGTACCGGTGAGTTCATCACCGCCATCCAGCTCGACACGAAGCTCGACGGCATCCCGACGTCGGTGCTCGCAGGGGCGCTCACGCAGGCCCGCGACGCTCGTCTGACGATCCTCAACGTCCTGAACGCCGCGATCGACGCGCCCGACGAGATGGCGCCGACCGCGCCTCGCGTCATCAGCGTGCAGATCCCGGTCGACAAGATCGGTGAGCTGATCGGCCCGAAGGGCAAGACGATCAACGCGATCCAGGATGAGACGGGCGCGCAGATCTCCATCGAGGAGGACGGCACCGTCTACATCGGCGCGACCGACGGCCCGTCGGCCGAGGCCGCCCGCGCTCAGGTCAACGCGATCGCCAACCCGACCAACCCCGAGGTGGGCGAGCAGTTCCTCGGAACCGTCGTGAAGATCGCGACGTTCGGTGCATTCGTCTCGCTGCTCCCGGGCAAGGACGGTCTGCTCCACGTCACCGAGGTGCGCAAGCTCGCCGGTGGCAAGCGGGTCGAGAACGTCGACGACGTGCTGTCGGTCGGTCAGAAGATCCTCGTGAAGATCACGAAGATCGATGACCGCGGCAAGCTGTCGCTCGAGCCTGTTCTCGACGATGCGGCCGACGCGGCTCCCGCCGAGGAGACTGCCGCCGAGTAATCGCCGACGCTTCGACACGAGCCCGGACCGTCCGCAAGGACGGTCCGGGCTTCGTCGTATCCGATGTGACCAAACCGTTATTGGAAGTTCTCCCGCCGTTCCGCGGATTGGTCGGCGCGTTCGCGGTTCTCGAATACCCTCGAAGTACGCACCGGGGGGTGCATCACAGGCAGTGACGCAGATCGGTTAGCGCCGATCCACGCGGGGGTGAGGAAATGCGGTTGTTCAGTGCAGGAGCAGGTACGCCGCACGAACGCGCACAGACGCACCCCGCCGAGCACCCGTCGGCTCCCATTCCGATCGTCGGCCCCGGAGTCGGCGAGGGCATTCGCGTCCCGCTGGGAGAAACCGGGTTCGACACCTTCCCCTTGATGCTCGGTGCCGCAGAGTTCGGCTGGAACGTCGATCTCGAGACCAGCCACGGGATACTCGATCGCTACATCGAGTTCGGCGGCAACGCCATCCACACCGCAGACGGATTCTCCGGCGGGCGCAGCGAGCACATCATCGGGCAGTGGTTGCGCTCTCGTGGTCTCCGCGACAACGCCCTGCTCAGCGTGCGCATCGGTGCGCACGCCGACAATCCCGGACTGGGGTCGACCAATCTGGTGCGTGCCGTGGAAGGATCGCTGACCCGCCTCGGCGTCGAGAGCATCGATGTGCTCTATCTCGACGCGACTCTCGACGCGACGACGAACCTCGAAGACACGTTGGCGACTGTCGAATGGCTCGTGGAGGCGGGCAAGGTCGGCGCGCTCGGTGCTTACGGGTTCGCGCCCGAGCGCCTTGTCGAGGCACGCATACTCGCATCCGCCGGATACCCGCGGGTCGAGGTCGTCGACTCGCCGTACAACCTCATCCGACGACAGGCGTACGAGGGAGATCTGCGGCTCGTCGCGGGCGCTCAGAACCTCGCGGTCACGCCGTCTCATGCTCTCGAGCACGGCTTCCTGTCAGGACGACACCGCAGCAAGTCGCTGACGTCGCGCGGTGTCCGCGGCGAACAGCTGCGTGGAAACCTCAACCGGCGTGGCACGAAGGTGCTCCGCGCTCTTGATCAGGTCGCCGCAGAGCTGGACGTTCCGGTCGCCGCGGTATCGATCGCATGGCTTCTCGCCCAGCGGACGGTCGTCGCCCCGATCGTCAACACCTTCGCCGCCGATCACGTCGACGAGCTCATGCAGGGCGCAGGGGTCGCGCTGTCGCGCGTGCAGATCGCCGACCTCACTCGGGCGGGCAACTGAGCGTCGACATACCGCTGTCACATACCTGGCATAGGGTGGAGTGGTTCCGGAGGACGCTGTCGACGAAGCGAGCGAGTGAGTGACGCATTACATATATCTGGTCAGGCATGGCGAGCATCAGGACGCCGAGCACGGCCTCACCGATGGCCCGCTCTCGCCGCGGGGCCAGCGCCAGGCCGAGTTGATCGCAGACCGCCTCTCGGGGCTTCCCCTCGATGCGGTGTGGCATTCCCCCCTGCTTCGCGCCAATGAGACGGCGCGTGCCATCGCCGAGCGCCTGCCGTCCGTCGATCCTGCGCCGACCGCGCTGCTGTTCGACTGCGTGCCGACAGGGATGACAGACGAGACGCCCGCGGCCTACGAGCCGTTCTTCGGCTCGATCACCGATGCCGAGATCGAGGCCGGGCGCGCGCAGATGTTCGACGCTGTCAACGAGTTCCTGGTGCGCAAGCCGGGCGACGTGCATGAGGTTCTCATCACTCACAACTTCGTGATCTCCTGGTTCGTCCGTGAGGTGCTCGGTGCACCGGAATGGCGTTGGATGACTCTGAACCAGGCGCATTGCGGGCTCACCGTGATCGCGCAGAAGCAGGGGCGGCCCTGGACGCTCCTCACTCACAACGACACCGGGCACCTCCCGGTCGAGCTGCGCACCGGAATCCCCGATCAGATGCCGGTCTGAGCGCCGTCTCGCTGACCGAGCCGGGGCGATCCGCCGCGCCGCGCAGGGAACGGAGGGCGCATGCTCTCGCGAAATAGACTGGGCGCATGACCACCCAGGTAGCACTCGTCGGCGGCACCGGAAAACTCGGCTCGATCATCCGGACCGTGGTCGACGGGCTCGAAGGTTTCGAGGTGAGCCGTGTGCTCACCTCCCGCAGCGACCTGGCCGAGTTGGATGGCGCTGATCTCGTGATCGACGCGACCACTCCGCAGGTCAGCATCGACGTCGTCAGGGCCGCGGTCGAGCGAGGCATCAATGTTCTCGTCGCGACCTCCGGATGGTCGGCCGAGCGCATCGCGCTCGTCCGTCCGCTGGCAGAAGAAGCCGGGATCGGGATCGTCTTCATCCCGAATTTCTCTCTCGGGTCAGTGCTGGGCTCGGTGCTGTCGGCGGCCGCGGCACCGTTCTTCGGGTCGGCTGAGATCGTCGAGGCTCATCATGAGAAGAAGGTCGACTCGCCGAGCGGTACCGCGGTGCGGACCGCAGAGCTGATCGCAGCCGCGAGAGCGGAGCAGGGGCCGGTCAGTGCCCCGCATGCAGACCAGCGAGCCCGGGGACAGCAGGTGGGCAGCGTGCCCATCCACTCCTT
This sequence comes from Microbacterium sp. AC145, assembly GCF_979258505.1. Taxonomy (NCBI): domain Bacteria; kingdom Bacillati; phylum Actinomycetota; class Actinomycetes; order Micrococcales; family Microbacteriaceae; genus Microbacterium; species Microbacterium sp. AC145. The sequence continues at coordinate 1,617,291 of NZ_OZ409859.1, read as the reverse complement.
GCGCCGACCGGGCGTGATCGCCAAGCAGGAAGTCATCCTTTCGGGCCCCGGCGAGTCGCTGACGTTCACTCACGATACGGTCGAGCCCGCTCTCGCCTACGCGCCCGGCATTCGGATCGCTGTTCCCTTCGCGGCCACTGCGGCGGGAGTCGTCGTCGGCTTGGAGAACATGATCGACCTCGGTATCCGCCCGTGATGTCGAGGATCGGCGTCGCGCTCATGGCGGGCGCATTGCTCGTGTACCTGGCAGTGTGCGTGTGGCTGGCCGTGATGTTCTTCGCGGTCGGGACGCCCGTGTCGATAGGAATGGGGATCGCACTCATCGTGCTCGCGCCGATCGGCGCCTGGGCTCTCGTTCGTGAGATGCAGTTCGGCTTCGCGGCCGATCGGCTGGGGCGCGAGTTGGATGCCGAGGGCGGCATGCCCGAAGCGGAGACCGAACTCACCCCCAGCGGGCGGATCGCCCGTGCGGATGCCGATCCGATGATCCAGCGGTACATCGCAGACGCTGATGCGGCGCCGGGGGACTGGCGGGCGCGCTATCGCCTGGGCGTCGTGCAGGATGCGGCGGGGCGCCGCAAGGACGCCCGCGCCAGCATCCGCGCGGCGATCCGCATCGCTCGGGGCTGACCCGATTCAGGCGAGTGTGGCCTCGAGCGTGATCTCGATGCCGGCGAGAGCCTGAGAGACGGGGCAGCCGACCTTGGCCTCGGCCGCGATCGTCTGGAACGCCTCAGGGCTGAGTCCCGGCACGACGGCGTTGACGTTGAGGTGGCTCCCGGTGATTCCCACGCCCGGCTTGAAGGTGACCGATGCGCTGGTGTTGACGCGCTCCGGCGGGGTGCCGTTCTCGGAGAGAGCGTGCGAGAGGGCCATGCTGAAGCACGAAGCGTGAGCCGCGGCGATGAGTTCCTCCGGCGTGGTGGTGGTGTCGCTGCCTTCGCTGCGGGCCTTCCAGTTGATCGGGAAGGTGCCGAGCTTCGATGAGGAGAAGGCGACGGTGCCCGAGCCTTCCGCGAGGGATCCGGTCCAGGTGGTGGTGGCTTCGCTGGTGACGGGCATGATTCCTCCGGTTCTCGCGCCGCGGGATGTGCGCTCGCGTATCGGCCCAGCCTATCGACCGGGTGCGTCGGGCGGAACCGCGTTCAGGCCGCGGAAGCCGTGCGACCGAGGACGCCGGCACGCTGCAGCAGCAGGTAGATCTGGCAGCCGAGGCAGAAGGAGAACGCGGCGTTGAGGAAGGCGGCGATGAATGCGGCGGCCGTCGCGATCGGCAGCGCCCACGGCGCGCCGATCAGGTGCAGGACGAGTCCGATCGTGACGACGAAGAGGCCTACGCCCTGCGCGAAGCGCGGAGGGCGAGGGTCCTCCAGTTCGGTGGGCGGTGCGAGCCGCGGGCGCACGAACCGGCGGAACAGGACCCCCCATGGCGCGGTCGACGGGGAGAGCACGCTCCAGAGGAAGAGCAGGGCGATCACTGTCGTGAGGAGGAAGCCGGGATCGAGCGCGCGCTGGGCGGGGGATGCCGCCACGATCGCCCACGTGTCGGAGGCGAAATCCGCCGCCGCGAGCGGTTGATAGGCGAACCAGCCGAAGGCACGCGCCGTCGAGATGCCGACGAGACCGAGGAACGTCGCGCCGAGCAGCAGCACCGCCGTGATCGTCGCGGCGAAGCGCGGGCCACGGGGGTCGATACCTGCGGGAGTGGTCATCTCTGCTCCAGTCGTTCACGCCTCAGACGGCGGAGAGTGCTTCGGTGAGAGCGTGGCGGTGCGGTACGCCGTGGAATCGTGCGCGGACGGCGCCGGAGCCGTCCACCACGAACGTCGTCGGGGTCTGCAGCACCTTGTACCGCGCCGAGAGATCGGGTCGATGCGTGAGGTCGACCTCGAGATGATGCAGGCCGTCGGCGTCTTCGACGTAGCTCGTCAGCATTCTGCGCACCTGAGGGCAGCGCGCGCACATCTCGGTGCTGAACTGCACGAGCGTGGCACGCGAGCCCAGCCGATCGGCGTGCGCATCGGCGGGATCGAAAAGGAGGTGCCCGCCTCCTCGACGGCGTCCGTCGAGGAGGCGCAGCACGATTCCGACGACGGCGGCGATCGCGAGGAGCGCTCCGATCACGGCGAGGGCGATTCCGGGCGACATGGATAGAGAATATGCGCGGCTCGAACACGCCGGGGCCGATATGTCGCATCGTGACGAACAGACTCTCGGTCCCCGCGGGCGGGTAGTCTGGCAGACATGAGCGCAGCCGTCCCGACGCCGTACGAAGACCTGCTCCGAGACGTGCTGGAGTCCGGCACCCACAAGTCGGATCGCACCGGCACGGGCACCACCAGCGTCTTCGGCAGGCAGATCCGCTTCGACCTCGCGCAGGGCTTCCCGCTGATCACGACGAAGCGCGTGCACTTCAAGTCGATCGCCTATGAGCTCCTCTGGTTCCTCCGGGGTGATTCCAACGTCAAGTGGCTTCAGGACAACGGCGTCACGATCTGGGACGAGTGGGCCGATGCCTCAGGCGATCTCGGTCCCGTCTACGGCGTGCAGTGGCGGTCCTGGCCGACGCCAGACGGCGAGAGCATCGACCAGCTCAGCGACGTGATCGATCAGATCCGCAAGGCTCCGGACTCCCGACGCCTGATCGTGTCGGCGTGGAACCCCGCCGACATCCCCGACATGGCGCTCGCCCCCTGCCACGCGCTCTTCCAGTTCTACGTCGCAGACGGAAAGCTCTCCTGCCAGCTCTACCAGCGCAGCGCAGATCTGTTCCTCGGCGTCCCGTTCAACATCGCGTCCTACGCTCTGCTGACGCTCATGGTGGCGCAGCAGGTCGGGCTCGAGCCGGGCGACTTCGTGTGGACGGGTGGCGACTGCCACATCTATGACAACCACCTCGATCAGGTGCGCGAGCAACTCAGCCGTGATGCGTATCCGTACCCGTCGCTGCGCTTCGCACGCAAGCCGGAGTCCATCTTCGACTATGCATACGACGACTTCATCGTCGAGGACTATCAGCACCACGCCCCGATCCGGGCGGCGGTGGCGGTGTGACCTGGGTCGGCCTCATCTGGGCCGAAGCGCAGCGCGGCGTCATCGGAGCCGAAGGCGGCATGCCCTGGAACGTCCCCGAAGATCTCGCGCACTTCAAGGAGAAGACGCTCGGCACGCCGGTGATCATGGGTCGCAAGACCTGGGACTCCCTGCCTGAGCGGTTCCGCCCCCTCCCAGGCCGCGAGAACATCGTCATCACGCGGCAGCAGGACTGGGCCGAAGAGGGCGTCAGACGCGCAGCCACCGTGACCGATGCCGTGCGCGGGCACGAGAAGGTCTGGATCATCGGCGGAGCGGAGATCTTCCGACTCGTGATCGCCGACGCCGATCGGCTCGAGGTCACCGAACTCGACCTCGACATCGCCGGCGACGCCTACGCCCCGTCGCGGGCCGGATGGCGTCTGGTCGATGAGGGGGAGTGGCAGACCTCACGGTCCGACGTCCGTTACCGCTTCCTGGGATACGAGCGCTGATGCCCACCGCACTCATCACAGGAGCCAGCGCCGGACTCGGCGTCGAGTTCGCCCGCCAGCTCGCGCGTCGGCGCGCCGACCTCGTGCTGGTCGCCCGGTCGGCGGATGCTCTCGAGAGCATCGCGGCAGAACTGCGCAGCGAATACGGCATCGCGGTCGAGATCCTCGTCGCGGACCTCTCCGAGGCCGCCGATGTGGACCGGGTCGCTGACCGTCTCCGTGACACCTCAGACGCGGTTGATCTGCTGATCAACAACGCAGGCTTCGGGCTGCCGCTGCAGTTCGCCGACAATGACATCGACGATGAGGTGCGGCACCTCCGAGTCCATGTGGAGGCATCGATGCGCCTCATGCATGCGGCGCTCGGGTCGATGCGAGGCCGCGGTGGCCGCATCATCAATGTCGCATCCGTCGCCGGATTCATCTCCCGCTCGACGTATTCGGCCTGCAAGAGCTGGCTCATCGGCTTCAGCCGATGGGCCAACGTCGAGTACGCCTCCGACAGGGTCAGCGTGACCGCCGTGTGCCCCGGCTTCACGCACACTACCTTCCACGAGCGGATGGGGCTCGCACCCGGGCACGAGGGCGTCCCGGCATTCATGTGGCTCGACGCACGTGATGTCGTCCGCGAAGGGCTCCGCGATGCGGCGCGAGGCAAAGCCGTCTCGATCCCGTCGTTGCGCTACAAGGCGATCGTCGCGATCGCGAGCCTGCTGCCGAGCTCGGTGACGTCCGGCGTCGCTCGCCGAGGTCGCGTCTGACCCGAACGCCGATGGCCCTCCGCCATCAGCGTGTGGATCAGCGGAATCTGCCCAGACGGATGCCTGCGTAGGCGATCGCTGCCACTGTCTCCCCATCGGTGATCCGGCCGTCGGCGATCATGCCCAGAGCCTCGGAGAACGGCACCCAGGTGACGGCGTCGATGCCCTCCTCCGCTTGAGTGTGCGCCGAGTCGTCGGCCGGTGTCAGACCGCGGGCGAGGAACACGTGCTCGGGCGCGTGGGCGATGCCGTTCAGAGCGTTCATGGTTCCGAGCGGCGTCCAGTGCTCGGCGACGAACCCCGTCTCCTCGAGCAGCTCGCGCTGAGCCGCGACGAGTGGGTCCTCGCCGTCGCTCCCGCCAGCAGGCACCTCGATCGAGACGCCGGTCGTGTAGCGCTCGAGCGTGACGAGGCAGACGCGGTCTTCGTCATCCAGCGCGACGACGAAGACCGCCGGATGCCGCATGGTCACCACGCCGTATATCCCGTCGCCCCCGGGGCCGGTGACCTGGTCCTCCCGCACCTCGATCCACCGGTTCTCGTACTTCGTCGACGACTCGTGTGTGACCCATGCCATGGAATCGACCCTATGCGGATCCGTAGGATCGACTGCATGGGATGGCTGTTCGGCAGGAGACGAGACTCCGAAGACGCCAACGAGGTGCTCCGCCGCTACAACGAGGCAGAAGCGGCACGCCTCGCTGCGATCACCGTAGGCACCGCGGATGGTGCGGCATCGGGGGACAGGATCGTCGCGCCGGCGTCGGCACCGCTGTCGGCGCCCTCGAACTCGGCCGAGTTCTCGGTCGAGGACGTGTTCACGATCACCGGGCGGGGGACGGTCGCCACCGGCACAGTGAGGACGGGGTGCTCCGGGTGGATGACGACATCCTCGTACTGCGTGACGGTGCTGTGCAGGCGCGAACGCGCATCACCGGCATCGAGATGTTCCGCAAGCACGTGAACGAGGTCGCTGTGGGGGATTTCGCCGGTCTGGTGCTCCGGGAGAGGGCTGACATCGCCCGCGGTGATCTGATCCGCCCGGTCACGTCCGCGTGAGCGGCACGCGAACCGATACGCTGGAGGGCATGACGCACTCGGGCAACCCTTTCGGACAGGTTCTCGTCGCGCTCGTCACTCCGATGACAGCCGACGGTGAAGTCGATTGGCCCGCCGTCGAGAAGCACATCGATGATGTCATCACCGCCGGTGCTGACGGAATCGTCGTGACGGGAACGACCGGCGAGACCTCCACCCTGACGGACCCCGAGAAGCTCAAGCTCGTCGAGATCGGCAAGTCTGTCTCTGCCGGCCGCGCCAAGATCATCACGGGTGGCGGGTCCAACGAGACCGCGCACGCGATCGAGCTGTACAAGGCCAGCGAGAAGGCCGGCGCCGACGGCATCATGATCGTCACGCCGTATTACAACAAGCCCACGCAGGCCGGCATCCTGACGCACTTCCGTCTGGTGGCCGATGCCACCGATCTCCCGGTGATCCTCTACGACATCCCGGGGCGTACGGGCGTGCCGATCAAGTACGAGACGATCCTGCGGCTCGCGAAGCACCCGAACATCCTCGCTGTGAAGGACGCCAAGGGCGACTTCTCCGAGGTGAGCCGCGTGCTCAATCAGACAGACCTCATGTACTTCTCCGGCGACGACGCGAATGTGCTCCCGCACCTCGCGATCGGCGCGACCGGTCTGATCGGCGTGACCGCGAACATCGCTGCGACTCCGTATCGCACGATCATCGACGCGGTGAACCGCGGCGACCTCACCACCGCGACCGCAGAGCACAAGCGGCTCGAGCCGCTGGTGCGCGCCGTGATGACGCACGTGCCCGGCACCGTCGCGGCGAAGTACATCCTGCACGGACTCGGCCGCATCTCGAGTCCGCGTGTGCGTCTGCCGCTGGTCGGACCCGAAGAGTGGGAGGCCGCCCTCATCGAGGACGAGCTCGATCTCGTGAAGGACGTCCCGGGCGCCGACTTCTCCAACTTCCGCCCCGACCGCAATGCGGCCGCAGGCGGCGCCCTGCCGAAGGTGCACGGCACTACCCGCTGACACCGGGCGCGGTGAGCCGCGCCACAACGAACGAACGGACACGCGAAGTGTCCGACTGAGGAGACACGATGTCCATCCCGCTCGCAGAACCCGCAGCCCTCGACGACGGAACGCTGCGGGTCACTCCGCTCGGCGGGCTCGGCGAGATCGGCCGCAACATGACGATCTTCGAGTTCGACGGCAAGATCCTCATCGTCGACTGCGGCGTGCTCTTCCCCGAGGAGCACCAGCCTGGCGTCGACCTGATCCTGCCCGACTTCGAGCCGATCAAGGGACGTCTCGACGACATCGTCGGCGTGGTCCTCACACACGGCCACGAAGACCACATCGGAGCGGTCCCGTATCTCCTGCGGCTGAAGAGTGACATCCCCGTGATCGGCTCGGGCCTCACGCTCGCACTCGTCGAGGCCAAGCTCAAGGAGCATCGGATCAAGCCCTTCACTCTCACGGTGAAGGAAGGACAGCGCGAGCAGGTCGGGCCCTTCGACCTCGAGTTCGTCGCGGTCAACCACTCGATTCCGGATGCTCTCGCTGTCGCGATCCGCACGCCCGCAGGCCTCGTGCTGGCAACCGGTGACTTCAAGATGGACCAGCTTCCGCTCGACGGACGCATCACCGACCTCCGTGCGTTCGCACGTCTCGGTGAAGAGGGTGTCGACCTGTTCCTCGTCGACTCCACCAACGCCGACGTGCCCGGCTTCACGCCCACCGAGCGCTCGATCGGACCGGTGCTCGACCAGGTGATCGGCAAGGCTCCGCGCCGCGTGATCGTCGCGAGCTTCTCCAGCCACGTGCACCGAGTGCAGCAGGTCCTCGACGCAGCCCACGCGCACGGGCGCCGTGTCGCGCTGCTCGGGCGGAGCATGCTGCGCAACATGACGATCGCCGAGGACCTCGGGTACCTGAAGGTTCCGGCCGGTCTCCTCATCGACTACAAGAAGGCGCGCGACCTTCCCGACGACAAGATCGTCTACATGTCCACGGGCTCGCAGGGTGAGCCGATGGCCGTGCTCAGCCGCATGGCGAACCTCGACCACGCGATCGAGCCCGGTCCCGGCGACACGGTGATCCTGGCGTCGAGCCTGATCCCCGGCAACGAGAACGCCGTCTACCGCGTGATCGACGGCCTGACCAAGCTCGGCGCGAACGTCGTGCACAAGGCGAACGCGAAGGTGCACGTCTCGGGGCACGCCGCCGCCGGCGAGCTGATCTACTGCTACAACATCCTCAAGCCGAAGAACGTCCTCCCTGTCCACGGTGAGTACCGCCACCTGATCGCCAACGCGAAGCTGGCTCAGGACACCGGAGTCGAGGCCGAGCGCACGATCATCGCGTCGAACGGCACGGTGATCGACCTCAAGAACGGAGACGCCCGTGTGGTCGGCCAACTCGACCTCGGGTTCGTCTACGTCGACGGCTCGACTGTCGGAGCCATCACCGACGCCGATCTCAAGGATCGCCGTATCCTCGCCGAAGAGGGCTTCGTCTCGGTGATCGTCGTGGTCGATGCTCAGACCGGCCGCATCATCTCGGGGCCCGAGATCCACGCACGGGGCATCGCTGAAGACGATTCCGTCTTCGACGACGTCACGCCGAAGATCATCGCCGCGCTCAAGGAGGCCTCGGGCAACGGTGTGCGGGACACTCACGCGCTCTCGCAGGTCATCCGCCGGACGATCGGACGCTGGGTGAACCAGAAGCTCCGCCGTCGTCCGATGATCGTCCCGCTCGTCATCGAGGCGTGAGCACGGTGGTCGCGCGTTCACAGTCGGGCGACACCCGGCTGTAACTCGCGCAGCGTAGGCTCTGGACATGTCCGACGCCTACTCGATCAGGCCCGCCGCCCAGGCCGACGGGAGCTTCCTCGGCGACATGGTCGTCGAGGCGGCGAACTGGCGTTCGGGCGGAGCGAGGGCTCGTCACGAGATCCTCACGACGACCGAGCATCTCCGGTACATCACCGGGTGGATGCGCCCCGCGGATGCGGGCTTCGTCGCCGTCGACTCCGATGACAGGCCGATCGGGGCCGCCTGGTACCGGATGCTGTCCCAAGACGACCCGGGGTTCGGTTTCGTCGGTACGGCGGTGCCGGAGCTCATCATCGGCGTGCAGCCGATCTGGCGTGCGCACGGTGTCGGTCGCACCCTGCTCCGCAGGCTCGTGGTCCACGCGGGAGAGCAGGGGCATCCGCGCATCAGCCTGAGCGTCGAACACGACAACTTCGCGCGGACGCTCTACCGGTCGGAGGGGTTCGTGGTCACGGACATCGGGGAGGTCCGCGACACCATGGTCCACCGGATGTCCTGAGCGGCGACGTCGGTCCTGGCGAAGAGTCCGGAATGCCGCGTCATTGCGGGGCTTTGTCGGCGGCTGGCCGTAACGTGAGAGCATGGCCAGGAGTTCCACGAAGTCAGCGCGCGCGTCCGAGAGCGCCACGCCTCGCCCGAAGAGGCAGGCTGCTCCGAAGACCCAGGCTGCGCCGAAGAAGTACATCGACGAACTCGACCGGCCCCCGGTGGCGGTGCGTGCATGGACCGGTCTCGCCCACGGCGTGGGCGGCCTGTTCCGTGCCTTCGGCCCGGAGACCCTCGAGAAAGACGACCGTCGCGACGGATTCCCGTTGCTTCTCGTCATGCTCGCGGTCGCCGGTGCCGTCAACGAGTGGTTCTTCATCGGCAATGAGGTGGCCACCAACATCAGCGCATACTCGGTGGGGCTTCTCATCGGTCGTATGGCGTTCATCTTCCCCGTGCTGCTGCTCTTCCTCGCGGGGTGGCTGTTCCGGCACCCGTCGTCCGTGCACGACAACGGCCGGATCGGCATCGGCTTCGGTCTGCTCATGGTCACACTCGCCGGGTTCTGCCACATCGCCGGGGGCCTGCCACAGCCGCAGGAGGGCATGGTCGCATTGAGCGCCGCCGGCGGACTGTTCGGGTGGATCATCGGCCAGCCGTTGAGCTATCTGACCACGATTCCGGCGTATATCGTGCTCTCGCTGCTGGCGGTCCTCAGTCTGCTGATCCTCACGAAGACTCCGCCGAACCGCATCGGGCAGCGACTCGGCGACCTCTACACGTGGATGTTCGACGCCGAGCGGGTCGAGAAGCCCGCGAAGGACGCCGCGGCCATCGATGAGTCCGACAAGGTCGACGATCCCGATGTGCTGCCGTGGTGGCGACGCAACAGAACGGGTCGTGAAGAGGATCCCGACGAGGGCACCCTCGGCTCCGACGACATCACCGCGCTCCTCACCACGACCGACGCGACCCCTGCCTACGACCAGGCGGTCACGGTCGTGAACCCGGCGGTGGGCTCCGACGCCGCCACCGAGGTGCTGTCCGATGTGCGCTCAGTGACCGATGCGCTGGCGGAGCAGCAGTCCACGGCGCTGTTGGACGACGAGTCGGACACCGGTGAGATGCCCGAGCTGCCGGGGCTCGACGGGTTCGGTACCGACGGGCCGGGGGAGCGCGGCCCGCAGGCGCCGGTCGCGCCCTATATCCTTCCCTCTCCTGGCGTTCTCGCCGAGGGGCCACCGTCCGTTGCCCGATCAGAGGCCAACGATCGGATCGTCGAGCAGATCACGAGTGTGCTGTCGCAGTTCAACGTCGACGCCAAGGTCACGGGTTTCTCTCGCGGGCCGACGGTCACGCAGTACGAGGTCGAGGTGGGTCACGGCGTCAAGGTCGAGAAGATCCTCCAGCTCAGCAACAACTTCGCGTATGCCGTCGCCTCGAACGACGTGCGCATCCTCTCGCCGATCCCCGGCAAGAGCGCGATCGGCATCGAGATCCCGAACACCGATCGTGAGACGGTGGCGCTCGGAGATGTGCTTCGCTCGCAGGCGGCACTGAAGAACACGCACCCGCTGACGATCGGCGTCGGGAAGGACGTCGGCGGTAACTTCGTGACGGCCAACCTCGCGAAGATGCCCCACCTCCTGGTCGCCGGATCCACCGGATCCGGAAAGTCGAGCTTCGTCAACTCGATGATCACCAGCCTCCTGATGCGCGCCCGTCCGACCGATGTCCGGATGGTGCTCATCGACCCGAAGCGCGTGGAGCTCACCAGCTACGCCGGAGTCCCGCACCTGATCACCCCCATCATCACGAACCCCAAGAAGGCCGCCGAGGCGCTGCAATGGGTCGTGAAGGAGATGGACATGCGGTACGACGACCTCGCGTCCTTCGGCTTCCGTCACATCGACGACTTCAACCGCGCTGTGCGTGCGGGGGAGGTCGAGGTTCCGGTCGGGAGCGAGCGAGTGCTCAAGCCGTACCCGTATCTGCTCGTCGTCGTCGACGAGCTCGCCGACCTGATGATGGTCGCCCCTCGCGATGTCGAGGACTCGATCGTCCGCATCACCCAGCTCGCCCGAGCGTCCGGGATCCACCTGGTTCTCGCGACTCAACGACCCAGCGTCGACGTCGTCACCGGCCTCATCAAGGCCAACGTTCCCTCTCGCCTCGCTTTCGCTGTGACCAGCGTCACCGACAGCCGAGTGATCCTCGACAGTCCCGGTGCCGACAAGCTCATCGGCCAGGGAGACGCGCTGTTCTCTCCCATGGGCTCGTCGAAGCCCTTCCGTCTGCAGGGCGCATGGGTCGATGAGAAGGAGATCGACGCGGTCGTCAAGCACGTCACGCGTCAGGCGCGTCCTGATTACCGGTCCGACGTGGCCGAGGCTATGGAGCCGGCCAAGAAGAAGGAAGTCGACGAAGACATCGGCGATGACCTGGAGCTTCTGCTCGCTGCCGCCGAGCTCATCATCTCGTCGCAGTTCGGCTCCACCTCGATGCTCCAGCGCAAGTTGCGTGTCGGCTTCGCGAAGGCGGGGCGCCTGATGGATCTCCTCGAGTCGCGCGAGATCGTCGGTCCCTCCGAGGGATCGAAGGCGCGCGACGTGCTGGCGACCGTCGAGCAGCTCCCACAGGTGATGGCGAAGCTCCGCGGAGATGATGCTCCGGCGAAGCCGGCTGCGGAAGCCGCTCAATCGGCCACTGCTGCGGGCACACCGCACGATCCGGTCGAAGCACAGTTCCAGGGGCTGCCGGTGGTCGAGGCCGACGGAGACGGCGACGAAGACGCCTGGGGATTGACGGGGCGCGACTGATGGCGATTCCCCGGCAGCTCCCCAACGCGATCACGGTCGCGCGCATCCCGCTCGCGGTGATCTTCTTCGTCCTGCTCCTCATCGGCGGAACCTACGGCGCAGACGACCTCGTGATGCGGTGGGTCGCGGCGGTGCTCTTCATCATCGCCATCTCGACCGACTGGGTCGACGGCTACCTCGCTCGCAGATACGACATCGTCAGCGACTTCGGCAAACTCTGGGATCCGATCGCTGACAAGTTGCTCACCGGCGCGGGATTCGTGGGTCTCGCGGTGCTGGGCGAACTGAACTGGTGGCTGGTCATCGTGATCCTCGTCCGCGAGGTCGGCATCACCGTCCATCGCCTCATGGTGGCGAAGGAACACGTCGTCGCGGCAGCCTGGATGGGAAAGGTGAAGACGGCGGTGCAGGGAGTCGCACTCTCCTGGGCACTTCTCCCACTGCATGTTCTCATCGGTCTCGAGCCCTGGATCATCGTGACGACGCTCCTGATGATCGTCGTGCTGATCCTGACGGTCGCGAGCGGGATCGACTACATCGTCGCGCAGGTGCGAGGGTCTCGGCAGCCGTCGTGACCGCCGCCTCGGAGGCTCTCGGTGGGTTGATCGCGCGCGGATGGACGCTCGGTGTGGCGGAATCCCTGACGGGCGGTGCCGTCGCGGCCGAGATAGTCTCCGTCCCCGGGGCGTCTGCGGTGTTGCTGGGTGCGGTGGTGGCCTACGCGACCCCCGTGAAGGGCAGTCTGCTCGGGGTCGATGCCGACCTCCTGTCCGCGTATGGTCCGGTGCACCCTGAGGTCGCCCGACAGATGGCCGACGGTGTTCGGCGCGCGGTGAGCGTCGACGGGCGTCCCGCAGACGTCGGGGTAGCGACGACCGGGATCGCCGGACCGGAGTCGCCCGACGGTCAGCCGGTCGGCACGGTGCACATCGCCGTCGTGACGCCGACCGCATCCGTGACCGAGCCCCACACGTTCCCCGGCGATCGTGCAGCGATCCGCGCACAGGCCGCCGACGCAGCGCTCGCTCTGCTCATTCGAGTCGTCAGGGAATAGTCGGGCCATGAGTTCCGTTGTCATCGATGTGCTCACACCGAAAGCACAGCGTGCGAAGGTAGATTTTGTGAAGGTCGGTAGGACTAGACTGGCGATCTCCTTGGGGGAGACCTCGAGAAGACGATCTGGGAGGAGGTTCCGATGATTCTTGTACGACAGGAAATCGGCGATGTGCTGAGGGACTTCCGCCTGCAGAAGGGGCGTACGCTCCGGCAGGTCGCAAGCAAGGCCTCTGTGGCGCTCGGCTACCTCAGCGAGGTGGAGCGGGGCCAGAAAGAGGCATCGAGTGAGATCCTCGCCTCTGTGGCGGATGCACTCGACGTGCCCATCTCGATCATCATGCGCGAAGTCGGAGATCGCATCTCCGTCCTCGAGGGCATCCAGGTGTTCCCAGACGTCGTGCCCGACGATCTGGTCGCCTCGATCGAGCCCGAGCTCACGCTCCACTGATCGGCGAGGTTCCCGCTCTTCATGCGTCGCAGTGAATTCCTCCGCGCCGTCGATGCGGAGTTCGGAGGGCGCGGCTCATCTCTGGTCAGCGATCTCATCCTGACGCAGCTCTCCGGCCGGACGGCCGACGAGGCTCTGGATGCCGGCTACCCGCCGCGCGACATCTGGCTCGCACTGTGTGCTGAGACGGATGTGCCGATCGAGCGCCGTCATGGCGCCGGGCGCCTCGAGCCTCGCAAGAAGTGACTGCCTGACGCGTTCGATGTGTTCGGTATGACGACACGCTGATGCGGCGTGTCGTCGAATATGTGTTCGAAACGGGCGTAGTCTTCTGCACAAGTGGTTCAGAGGTCTCGTCATCCCGAATCTGTGGTTGCCGGCGACGTAATGTCGGTGGCTCCTCGTACGGTGAAGACAAGCCGAACAGCCATACGCCTTGTCGGAGAGTTCCGCCCAACCGGGAGGACCGCGACAGCCTACAGGCGGCACCACGCGAGCATTAGGAGCACGTCATGCCATCACCCGCTGACCGCGAGAAGTCCCTCGAGACCGCACTCGCTCAGATCGATCGTCAGTTCGGAAAGGGCTCGGTCATGCGACTGGGCAGCGACGAGCGCGCACCCGTCGCCGTCATCCCGACCGGCTCCATCGCCCTCGACGTCGCCCTCGGCGTCGGTGGTCTTCCGCGTGGCCGCATCGTCGAGATCTACGGCCCTGAGTCGTCCGGAAAGACGACGCTCACCCTGCACGCCATCGCGAACGCTCAGCGTGCCGGCGGTATCGCCGCGTTCATCGACGCCGAGCACGCGCTCGACCCCGACTACGCGGCCAAGCTCGGAGTCGACATCGACGCGCTTCTGGTCTCGCAGCCCGATACGGGTGAGCAGGCTCTCGAGATCGCGGACATGCTCGTGCGCTCCGGCGCCATCGACCTCATCGTGATCGACTCCGTCGCGGCTCTCGTGCCGCGTGCTGAGATCGAGGGCGAGATGGGTGATTCGCACGTGGGTCTGCAGGCACGACTCATGTCGCAGGCACTGCGAAAGCTGACCGGTGGGCTCAACCAGACCAACACCACGATGATCTTCATCAACCAACTGCGCGAGAAGATCGGTGTGTTCTTCGGATCGCCCGAGACCACCGCCGGTGGCAAGGCGCTGAAGTTCTACGCGTCTGTCCGAATGGACATCCGTCGCATCGAGACGCTGAAGGACGGCACGGACGCGGTCGGAAACCGTACTCGCGTCAAGGTCGTCAAGAACAAGATGGCGCCGCCGTTCAAGCAGGCAGAGTTCGACATCCTGTACGGCGTCGGCATCTCCCGCGAGGGAAGCCTGATCGACTTCGGCGTGGAGCACGGCATCGTCAAGAAGTCGGGGTCCTGGTACACCTACGACGGCGATCAGCTCGGACAGGGAAAGGAGAACGCGCGATCGTTCCTCCTCAAGAACCCGGACGTCGCTTTGGCGATCGAGACACAGATCAAGCAGAAGCTCGGAATCGGCGGCGCCACTGAGGCTCCTGCCGACGAGCTCGCTGAGCGTCGCCCGGCCTGACCATGGTCGATCGTGAAGGCGGGGGCGAGTCCGAGCGGCTCGCTCCCGTCATCCCGCTCTTCGGCGCGCCATCACCGGGCACCGCCGAGGTGCCGGGGGTGCGGCCGCGACCCGGAGCCGGTGACGAGCGCGGGCAGTCCGAGCTCGTCGCCGACGCTGCGGCGTGGCGTTCCACGTGGAGTGGTGGCGCCTCCAGCACGCGAGGAGTCGCTCCGCGGGCGGATTCGTCGAACGCTGCATCCGACGGATCTCCGAGCGACAGGCACCCGGCCCGAGGCGGGACGAAGTCCGCACCACGTCTGCGCGCGCTGCAGATCGAGGACGAGCCTGCGGTCGACGACGATGCACCGAGTCCGGACCAGCTCCGAGAATCAGCGGAAGAGCTGCTCGTTCGCAAGCTGCGCACTCGCTCGCTCTCGATCTCAGAGGCACGTCTTGTGCTCCGAGGATTCGAGAGAGATGGCGCACGACTCGAGACCGCGCAGATCGACGATGTTCTCGATGAGTTCTGTCGGCGCGGATACCTCGATGACCACGTCCTCGCAGAACAGCTGATCAGCGCAGGAGTCGAACGCAAAGGTCAAGGACGAGTGGCATTGTCCCGAGCGCTCGCACAGCGCGGCATCACCCGAGATGTGATCGACTCCGCGCTCTCGGAGCTTCCCGATGATGACGCTGCGCGCGCTCTGGATTTCGCACGAACCAAGGCATCATCGCTGGCTCGCCTCGATCACGACACGGCGCTTCGTCGTCTCGTCGGTCAGCTCGCTCGGCGCGGGTACAACGGGGGCATTGCGATGTCTGCAGCGAAGACGGCTCTCGGCGAGAACACGCGTGGCCGACCGACAGCAGGCGTGCGGTTCATCGAGTCGGACTGACGGTTTCGACGCGGACATCGGGCCAGGGCCGTCGCATCGGCGGTCGCTCGTAGAATGGACCATCATGAGTATTCCGCGCAGTGAACCGACGATCATCACATCGTCGTCAGCAGCAGTCGATCTCGACGGGCGCCAGCGCTCGTATGAGGTACGCACCTTCGGCTGCCAGATGAACGTCCATGACTCCGAACGGCTGTCGGGCTCGCTCGAGAGCGCCGGGTACATCCGCGCGACTGCCGGCGACGAGGCCGACGTCGTGATCATCAACACATGCGCCGTGCGCGACAACGCCGCAGGCAAGCTCTATGGCACCCTCGGTCAGCTGGCGTCCGTGAAACGTCGCAAGGAGGGGATGCAGATCGCGGTCGGTGGTTGTCTGGCACAGATGGACAAGCAGGCTGTGATCGACAAGGCGCCCTGGGTCGACGTGGTCTTCGGCACGCACAACATGGGTTCGCTTCCGGGGCTTCTCGAACGTGCGCGCCACAACGGTGAGGCTGAACTCGAGATCCTCGAATCGCTCGAAGTCTTCCCCTCGACTCTGCCGACGAAGCGCGAGTCTGCGCACAGCGGCTGGGTGTCGATCTCCGTCGGGTGCAACAACACCTGCACGTTCTGCATCGTGCCGAGTCTTCGCGGCAAGGAGAAGGACCGTCGTCCCGGTGACATCCTCAACGAGATTCGCCTCCTCGTCGACGACGGTGCGATCGAGGTCACGCTGCTCGGTCAGAACGTCAACTCGTATGGCGTGGAGTTCGGTGATCGCCAGGCGTTCGGAAAGCTGCTGCGTGCCGCGGGGGAGATCGAGGGGCTGGAACGCATCAGATTCACCAGTCCGCACCCAGCGGCCTTCACCGACGACGTCATCGACGCCATGGCTGAGACGCCCAGCGTCATGCCGCAGTTGCACATGCCGCTGCAGTCGGGCAGCGACCGCATTCTCAAGGCGATGCGCCGTTCGTACCGGAGCGAGAAGTTCCTCGGTATTCTCGACCGCGTTCGCGACCGGATCCCGAACGCTGCCATCACCACGGACATCATCGTCGGCTTCCCCGGCGAGACCGACGAGGACTTCGAGGACACGATGCGGGTGGTGGAGCAGGCGAGGTTCGCCAGCGCCTTCACATTCCAGTACTCGATTCGAGAAGGCACCCCCGCCGCGGTGATGGAGGATCAGGTTCCGAAGGCAGTCGTGCAGGAACGGTACAACCGCCTTCTCGCGCTGCAGGAGCGCATTTCTCTCGAGGAGAATCAGCGGCAGGTCGGTCGCGAGGTCGAGCTCATCGTCTCGACAGGCGAGGGGAAGAAGGACACCGAGACGCACCGTCTCACCGGCAGGGCTCAGGACAATCGGCTGGTGCACTTCGAGGTGACGCCGGGGTCGGCGATGCCGCGTCCGGGCGATGCCGTCACCGTGACCATCTCGCATGGCGCGCCCTTCCATCTGCTCGCAGACGATCCGACGGGTGCTCCGCTGCGGATCCGCCGCACTCGGGGCGGGGATGCCTGGGATCGCGGTCAGGCCGAGTCCTGCGCGGTGCCGACGTCGAGTGCCGACGGGGCGCCGCGGGCGGTGTCGCTCGGGCTGCCGACGCTTCGCGTGGGCGTGTGACCGAGGCGCCTCTTCAGCCGCGCCTGTGGGCGGTCGTCGGCGCGACAGGAACAGGCAAGAGCGACCTCGCTCTCGATCTCGCTGAGGCGCTGCGCGACCGCGGCAACCCGGCCGAGATCGTCAACGCCGATGCCATGCAGCTGTACCGAGGCATGGACATCGGGACTGCGAAGCTCCCCGAGGACGAACGTCGGGGAATCCCTCATCATCTCTTCGATGTCCGCGGAGTCGACCAGGAAGCAGCGGTGGCGTGGTACCAGCCGTTGGCCCGCGCCGCCGTCGCCGACATCCAGGCGCGAGGTGGCGACGCGATCCTCGTGGGAGGCTCCGGTCTGTATGTCTCGAGCGTCATCTACGACTTCTCGTTCCCGCCTCGAGACGCCGCGATCCGTGAACGGCTCGAACGTGAGATGGACTCGCAAGGCATCGATGCCCTGCTCGAACGGCTTCGGGCGCTGGATCCCGTCACGGCCGCGCGCGTGGACCCTCGCAACGGACGCCGAGTGATCCGTGCACTCGAGGTGCTCGAGCAGGGGAGCACGACGCATGGTGCCGTGTTGCCTGACCGTCCGGCCCTCTGGCAGGCCAGTACGCGCATCGTCGGTCTCCATCTCGATCGCGCTGAGCTCGTCGACCGACTCGACCGCCGAGTCGAGCACATGTGGCAGGCGGGTCTCGTCGCGGAGGTCGAATCGCTCCGCGCCCACGGGCTCGAGCAAGGTGTGACGGCCCAGCGCGCGATCGGGTACGCACAGGCGCTCGCGCAGCTCGAGGGTCGCCTCAGCCCCGACGAGGCCATCGCTGAGACTCAGGCACTCACGCGCCGCTATGCGCGACGCCAGGTCTCGTGGTTCAAGCGATACCCGGAACTCGCCTGGCACGACGTGCCGATCCGCGTCGGCGACCTTCTCGACGCCTGAGAGCACTTGAGCGGCGACTGCTCGCCCGATGTCGGTGGCAGGTGGGAGTCTGGAGGCATGGGCACCCACTACTACACGGCATCGAGCCTCGACGGCTTCATCGCGACGACCCAGCACTCCCTCGACTGGCTGCTGAAGCAGCAGATCGATCAGGACGGCCCCATGGCCTATCCGTCCTTCGAGAAGAACGTCGGTGCGCTGGCCATGGGAGCGTCGACCTTCGAGTGGGTGATGCGTCACGAAGACGGCCGTTGGGGCTACACCCAACCCACGTGGGTCTTCACACATCGAGACATCGAGATCCCTCCCGGGGCTGACGTGCGTCGCGCAGAGGGCGACGTCGCGACGCTGCACAGCGAGATGGTCGACGCCGCCGAGGGAAAGGACCTCTGGGTCGTCGGAGGCGGCGATCTCGCGGGCCAGTTCGCCGACGCCGGGCTCCTCGACGAAGTGTGGGTGCAGTACGCACCTGTCACCCTCGGAGCCGGAGCGCCACTTCTGCCGCGCGCGCTCGACCTCGAACTCCTCGAGGTGGCTCGCAACAGCGACTTCATGTGCGGCCGCTACCGAGTGGTCCGGGACGTGAACCTCTGAATCTAGACTCGGAGAGATGAGCTGGACGATCCGCGCCTTTGACCGAACCGACACCGATGCGGTGGTGACGCTGTGGACAGATGCCGGCCTCACCCGGCCGTGGAACGACCCCCGGCTCGACATCGAGCGCAAGCTCTCCGTGCAGCCGGAACTCTTCCTGGTCGCGGAGCCTGATGAGGGAAGCTCCGGCCCGTCCATCGTCGGAAGCGTCATGGCCGGATACGACGGTCACCGCGGCTGGCTCTACTATCTCGCCTCGTCCTCGTCGCATCGTGGCCGCGGAGTCGCCCGTGCGCTGGTGGAGGAGGCAGAGCGCCTACTCCTCGCGATGGGCTGCCCCAAGGTGCAGCTGATGATCCGCGAGGGCAACGAGAGCGTCCTCGGCTTCTACGAGGGCCTCGGCTACGAGCAGTTCACCGTGTCGAACACCGGCAAGCGCCTCGTGCTCGACGCCTGACGACAATCCCTAGACTGGTCGCATGGTCGCATTCACCAAAGGACACGGCACCGGCAACGATTTCGTGATCATCGCCGACCCCGATGGCGCGCTCGATCTGAGCGCCGAGCAGGTCGCCGTGTTGTGCGATCGCCATTTCGGCATCGGGGCCGACGGCATACTCCGGGTCGTGCGATCGACGGCGATCGCTGAAGGACGGGCCGCGCTCGACGAAGAGCCGAATGCGGAGTGGTTCATGGACTACCGCAACGCCGACGGCTCGATCGCCGAGATGTGCGGTAACGGCATCCGCGTCTTCGCTCACTACCTCGTGCGCTCCGGCCTCGCATCGATCGAACCGGGAACCACCCTGCCGATCGGAACCCGCGCGGGTGTGCGCGATGTGACTCGCAGCGAGACCGGCTACCAGGTCGATCTCGGGCTGTGGAAGCTCTCGGGTGACGACCCTCTCGTGACGACCGAGGGGTTGGAGGTCACCCGTCCGGGCCTCGGTATCGACGTCGGAAACCCGCACGTCGTGGTGGCACTCGCCTCGGACGTCGAACTCGCATCGCTCGAGTTGCACCGTGCGCCCGAGCTCGAGCCGCACCTGCCCGCGGGGGCGAATGTCGAGTTCGTGGTGCCGGGGGAGCCGCTCGTCCGTGACGGTATCGGCCACGTGCGCATGCGAGTATCCGAACGAGGCGTCGGGGAGACCCTGAGCTGCGGAACCGGCGTCGCGGCGACCGCTCTCGCTGTTCGGTATTGGGCGGGGGAGCAGGCGCCGAACCACTGGCGAGTCGAGGTCCCAGGCGGCACCCTCGGAGTTCGGATGTTCCCGGCGGAAGATGGCGAGCACGTCGCACTGTCGGGCCCCGCGCAGCTGGTGTTCAGCGGCGAGGTCGACCTGATCTGACGACGGATGCCGGAGCTGCCGAATCGGTGATCCGCGAGAGCGCCCCGCGGAGCGATCGGCTTGCGATCAGGATTCGAGTCCTGCGAGCGCGATCGGTTCCGTCGGAGGGGATCCGTGCTTGCGGACCTTCAGCACCCGGTAGCCCTTCGCCGTGGCGGTACGGTGCACGCTGAAACCCGGCTGGAAGGTCGCGGCGATCCACCGCTGCAAGGAATCCGCGCCCAGGTTGCGCTGGACCACGAGCCATGCGTCGCTGCGCTCATCGAGCCTCGGGATCCACTTCTCGAGCAGACCATGCAGTTCGCTCTTTCCGACGCGGATCGGGGGATTCGAACGGATGGTGCGGAATGTCAGGCCTTCGGGAACATCTCCGGGCAGTGAGGCGTTGACATTGTCGAGGCCCAGCGCCTTCGCGTTGCGCCGGACGAGGTCGAGAGCACGTTCGTTGACATCGACGGCCCAGACGGCGGCGTGGGGCGATGCAAGAGCCATCGACAGCGTGATGGGACCCCATCCGCTGCCGAGGTCGAGAAGATTGCCACCCGGCGGGACAGGCGGCATGTTGGCGAGTAGGACGGCAGTACCGGCATCCAGCCGATCCGGGCTGAAGACGCCACCAGCAGTTGTGACGTCCAGCTCACGGCCTGCGAGCGTCACACGGAGCGAACGCAGGTTCTCGGGGCTTGCCGGGGCCGCGGTGAAGTAATGGTCGGACCCCATACCGTGAGCGTAGCGGACAGTGCGGGCTAAGGTTAAGGCTCGCAACAAAACCCAGAGACAAGGACCGGATGACGGACAGCACCACACCCACCACTGACGACGGAGCGGTCGAGCGCGTGCTCGCGAACGCGGAGAAGCGTACGGAGGCCCGTGTGTTCGGGTCTGCTCAGGCGCTTCAGGACGCGTCCACAGCGTCGCACGCCTCCTCAGACGGTGACCAGTGGGATCTTGAAGACCGACACGCATTGCGGCGTGTCGGTGGTCTGTCGACCGAGCTCGAAGACGTCACCGAAGTCGAGTATCGCCAGCTTCGACTCGAGAACGTCGTGCTCGTGGGGGTGTATCCGCAGGGTGCTCAGGAAGATGCCGAGAACTCGCTGCGTGAGCTCGCCGCGCTCGCGGAGACCGCAGGCGCCGTCGTTCTCGACGGAGTGCTGCAGCGTCGTCCTCACCCCGACGCCGCGACGTACATCGGTCGCGGTAAGGCGCAGGAGCTCAAGGACATCGTCGCAGCGACCGGCGCAGACACCGTGATCGCGGACACCGAGCTCGCGCCGAGCCAGCGACGTGCTCTCGAGGACGTGGTGAAGGTCAAGGTCATCGACCGGACCACGGTGATCCTCGACATCTTCAGCCAGCACGCGAAGAGTCGTGAGGGCAAAGCGCAGGTCGAGCTCGCTCAGCTCGAGTACCTGCTCCCGCGCCTGCGTGGCTGGGGTGACTCGATGAGCCGTCAGGCCGGTGGCCAGGTCGGTGCCGGTGGGGCCGGTATGGGTTCGCGTGGTCCCGGTGAGACGAAGATCGAACTCGATCGTCGACGCATCCGCACCAAGATGGCTCTACTGCGGCGTCAGATCCGCGACTTCGGCCCGGCACGCGAAGCCAAGCGAGCCGAGCGCAAGCGCAACACAATTCCGTCCGTCGCCATCGCCGGTTACACCAACGCCGGCAAGTCCAGCCTCCTCAACGCGCTCACGAGCGCCGGGGTGCTCGTCGAGAACGCGTTGTTCGCGACTCTGGATGCCACGGTGCGCCGCTCGGAGACCTCAGATGGTCGCGTGTACACGCTCACCGACACCGTCGGCTTCGTGCGCAACCTTCCGCATCAGCTCGTCGAGGCGTTCCGCTCGACGCTCGAAGAGGTCGGCGAGGCAGATGTCGTGCTGCACGTGGTCGATGGTTCGCACCCGGATCCCGCTGGTCAACTGCAGACCGTGCGCGATGTGATGGGCGACGTCGGTGTGCGCGACATGCCGGAACTCGTCGTGTTCAACAAAGCAGACCTGATCGACGAGGGGGAGCGGCTCGTTCTCCGCGGCCTCGAGCCCACCGCACACTTCGTCTCGTCCCGCTCGGGCGAAGGCGTGGAGGAGCTCCGAGCAGCCATCGAGGAGGCTCTTCCGAAGCCTGCGGTCGAGGTGCATGCGGTGGTTCCTTATGACCGCGGTGACCTGGTCGCAGCGATCCATGAGACCGGGATGCTGCTGTCCGTCGAGCACAGCGAGGACGGCACTGTCGTTCATGCTCGGGTGTCCGAGCGTCTGGCCGCGGACCTCGCTCCGTATTCAGAGGACGCCTGAGCCGGCTCAGCGGGCGAGGAAGCGCGCCTCGACGGTCGCGGAGATGACGATCTCGTCTGGTTCGTACTCCATCGAGGCGTTGCCTGCGTCTGACTCCTGAAGCATCGCCCCTCGCATCTTCGCCATGCCGGTGAACGGCTGGGCGGGGGTGGGCGCGATCAGTCCGACATCGGCGATCTCCACTGGGACGACGGTGCCGAGTCCGAGCGCCGTGGCGTACGCCTGCGCGCGCGTCACGGCCACTCCGACCGCAGCCGCCGCGACCTCGCGTTCGATCCGTGAGCTCGTCTCGGTCGTGAGATGCCAGTTGACCCATCCGACCTCGACTCCTTCCCACGGCGATACGTCCGACACCCAGAGCGAGAGCTCGGATGCCTCGGTGAACGTCGCGGTCAGGTCGATGCTCGCGTAATAGACGGGGGCGAGACGCTTGCCCTCGTTGTTCCACGGGTGCTCGGCCCGCACCGACAGTCGCTTGCTCGACCAGTCGACGACGACGCCCGTGTCGTGTCGCGAGGTGATGCTGTCGCGGACGGGTTCAGTCAGTCGCATCACCCGATCGACCACCGATGCACGTTCCGGCCCCTCCGCGCGGACGCTGACACGGATGGTCGCGCGCTCCGGCGCTACCCGCGCCTCGTGCTCGCCGCGGACGGTGACGGTGACTTCGCTCATGGGGCGACTCTACGCCAGCGCTTCCGCGTCACCGCGGAATGGCGAAGGTGCGACGAACGTTGTAAGCTGTGATGCTCGGGTACCTCGGTTCCCGAAGTTGGAAACTCCATAGTGTGACAGCGGCTCCTTCGAAAGAGGGACCACGGGGCTGATCGGTTTCGACAGCGCCTGTGAATCCACGAGAAGCGGGCCGAGGATGCAGAGTTATCTCGTAAACGCTCTCTGCAAAAAAATAGTTGCCGAAACCAAGCGCAACGACTTCGCCCTCGCTGCATAAGCGAGCCCGATAGTCCGTCAGGCCGTATGTGATTCCGATACGGATCCTGGCGTCATCTAGGAATCTTGCTGCGTGATGGCGTCTGGACGTCACGTGGGACTCTTCCCAGGCTGGGCTTGTCGACTTAGGTGTCTGTGACAAAGGTCGGAGCCGAGTAGAACGTCTGCACAGACTGCGCCCGGAGAAGGCGTGGAGACTCAGCGTTGGACGGGGGTTCGATTCCCCCCAGCTCCACCAGGTCGCTGTCACAGTGGTCAAGCCCCCGTGCGATCGTCTCAGACGATCGCACGGGGGCTTTCCTGTGCCCGCCGTGCATGACGTGACGGAACCCTGTCGAAGTCAGTCGAGCTTCTCGAGGGTGTCTTCCGCTCGGCTCAGGTCACCCTGCGCGTCGACGAGCCGATCGGCTGCCACGTGCCGTGTCTCCTCGGCGCGTTCCACCGCATGGCGTGACAGCTCCGTGTCATGTCTCACCGCGGCGAGCTCCTTCTCCAGGTCCGCCGCACGAGACGTCAGCGCGTCAGCGTCGCGGAGGGCTTCCCGATGTCTGCGCTCGGCCACCGCTGCATCCTCCGCGGCTCGCTCACGCCTCCTCTGCGCGTCTCGCAGCGCTCGCTCTGCGTCGCGTCGTCGTCGACGGGCGGTGACCTCATCGATCGGTCGATCTGTGCGTGCCGAGGACGCGGGCGGGCCGCCGCCGATGATCGTCTCCAGAGCCGCCGAGAAGGTGCCCTGAGGTTCGAGGGCCCGGACGAGACGCCCGGACGACACCGCAGCAGCGGCATCCTCGTCGAAGAACGCCGCGGTCAGGGTCTGCTGCACCGAATCGCGGGTGGCATCCGTGACGCGCTCGCCTCGTGTCTCGGCGAGGTCGGCAGCCGCGGCAGCCAGTCGCGCTGTCAGCGCGCGCCGATCCCGACCGAGCCGGCTGAGCGCGCGGGCGTCCAGGTCGTCCTGCGCCTCCCGCAGCTGTTCGGCCAACTCGAGAGCTTCGGCGAGCTGTTCCCCCGTTCGGCGGCGAAGACGTTCACGACCCATGCGGCGACCGAAGGCTTGCGGAGTTCTCGGATCTCGGCTGCGAGCGCAGCATCAGTCGCCGCGCTGGCATGCCTGTTCCGTGCCGAGACGAAATCTTCGAGCGAGCCGGCGTACAGCTCCGAGGCGATCTGCGTCAACGAGAGCGCTCGTGTCATGACTGCGACACTACCGTCGCTCGTCCGGCGACGTCCGCGCGCGCTAGCCCGCCCAGTCGATGAGGATGAGTCCCTCGCGGGTGTCGGCGAACTTCACCCACCCGTCTCCGAAGAGATAGGTCATTCCGTACCCCGCTTCGTCCGTGCCCAGTGAGGGAGGATCCTCGGTGATGTAGATGCCGTCAGGGCCGTCTTCACGGGTCCATCCCTGGGTCAGCAGTGACGCCTGCGCGCGAGCGGCATCCTCGGGTGTGATCCGTGACCACCCGTACAGCTGGCCGTGGTCCGATGCGACCGAATAGTCGGCCCAGAAGCACAGGAGTCCGTCGGACATGGTGACGTCGCCGATCACGAACTCCTCTTCTTGTTCGAATGACCAGCCCACGTCGGTGAGCGCTTCGACGGTGCCCTCCGAGATCATCGTGTCGCACGTCGGCAATGACTGAGTGGTCTGGGGAGACGGAGTGGCCACGGGCTGCGTGGACGCTGTGTCCGACGGCCTCGGAGCCTCGGGGGAAGGCGTCGCCGTGTCGGGTGCGGATGCGGAGCACCCGACCACAGCGATCGCCAACAGCAGTGCGCCGATGGCGGTCGAAATGATGCGGGGGGTCATCGGTGGCCTTCGTGGTGAGATCAGTCGTGCAGCAGTGCGAGGAATGCCTCGTGCAACGTGCCGTTACTGGCGAGTGTCGACAGATCGGAGATCGTCTCGGCGCCGTCGAAGCCGGTCATGCGACCTCCCGCTTCGCGCACGATCGGCACAGCGGCCGCGATGTCGTACTCCTTCACGCCGAACTCGGCGACCATGTCGAGGCGCCCTTCTGCGAGGAGCATGTACGCATAGATGTCGCCGTACGCACGATCCCGCCACACTCGATCAGCGAGAGTCAGCAGCTGCGGGAGTCGTCCGGCGTCGGCCCACTGCGTGATGCTCTGGAAACTGACGCTGGCGTCGTCCAGCGACGTCACCGCAGACGTGTGAAGTCGACGGGGCCCGTCGTCGGTCGCAGTCCATGCTCCCGAGCCCGTCGACGCCCACCACCGTCTTCCGAGCGCGGGCATGCTCACGACGCCCACCTGCGGCACTCCGTCGATCGCGAGCGCGATCATCGTGCCCCACAGCGGAACGCCGCGAAGGAAGTTCGCCGTACCGTCGATCGGATCGATGATCCACTGGCGCTCGGTACTGCCTTCCGCGCCGAACTCCTCTCCGAAGATTCCGTCGTCCGGACGCTCGATCGCGAGTATCTCGCGGATGGCGCGCTCGGTCGCGAGGTCGGCATCCGTGACGTGCGATCGATCCGCCTTCGTGGAGATCTTCAGGTCGGCACTGTCAAACCGCGGCAGCGACTGGGCGTCGGCGGCGTCTGCGAGACGGCGCGCCAGCGCGAGATCCGGGGACAGGTCTGCGGTGCGTGTGGAGGCGGTCACCAGTTCAGGATAACCGCCCGGAATCTCCTGACCCGCTGCCTCGGAAACGAGGCGACACGCGCGGCGCACGTCGATGTGCCGCCCCGATTTCGTCTCGACGTGATCGGCTGGTAATGTAATTCCTCGGCCGGGGAATTCCCGGGCCACGCACCTCTAGCTCAATCGGCAGAGCAACTGACTCTTAATCAGTGGGTTCTCGGTTCAAGTCCGAGGGGGTGCACGGATCAGCCCTGATGACTCTCGCCAGTCATCGGGGCTCTTCTGCATCTGTCCAGACCTCGAGCGTTGCGCTAGCGTGATGCCAACGCTTGGGGGACGGCGATGCGCGATACGGGGAGAGCAGCGGCGACCGCGCTGGCTGCCATTCTGCTCGTGGCGGGGCTCGGCGGGTGCGGCGCGACGGTCGAGAAGCACGTCGACCATACGGCCTCGTCAGTGTCGCTCGGGCTCGGCGAGGTGCTGATCGTCGATTTCGGCGAGGTGAACACCACGGTCGGCGACTCGTGGGTCCTCACGCGAGAGCCGGACCCCACCGTCCTGGGGGAAGGCGATGAGCGCAATCGCTACCTGGGGGACGACGGCGAGACCGGTGCGCCGAGTGACGTGAGCTACCGATTCGCTGCGATCGGTGGCGGGACGACCGTGGTTCGCTTCGACTTCCACTTCCGCGGTTCGGTGCCGGAAGATCCGCAGGATCGCCGCTCCGCCGAGATCGCCGTCACGGTGAAGTGAACCCGCTCAGACCACTGCGATGACGGTGCCGTTCGTGAGTTCCTGCAACTCGATGAACGTCAGCGGCATGACCGTATGTGGGTGCCCTGCGGCTGCCCAGATCTGATCGGGGGCGTTCAGGGCTTCGTCGATGAATGTGGGGAGAGGCGCAGGGTGCCCGACGGGCGCCACGCCGCCGATCGCCTGACCGGTGGCTTCGCGCACGACGGATGCGGGTGCCATCGTCACTTCCTGTGCTCCGATGCCGGCCGAGAGAGTGCGGAGGTCGACACGGTGGCCGCCGCTCGTCATCACCAACACGGGGGAGCCGTCGGCGAGAAAGACCAGGCTGTTCGCTATCGCCGCCAGATCGCATCCGATGGCCGCTGCTGCCTCAGCTGCGGTCCGGGCGGAGTCGGGGAGTACGCGGATCTCAGCGCGGATCCCTGCCTCGTCGAGATGCTGCTGCACGAGCCTGCTGCGTTCGGGGAGGGCGGTCATCGCCCCACCGTATCGAACGTCAGCAGGCTCGTCCGCTGCATACGTCGTGGTCAGGCGGCGTCACCCAGAAGGATCGCCTCGGCGTCTTCCGCAGCCACATCCTCTGGCTCGTCGTCGATGTGCGCGAGCACCCGGCGTCCGAAGAAGATGACGGCTGCGGCGATGAGGACAGCGGCGGCCGCGACCAGATAAGGGATGGTCGCGCTGAAGGCGTGCCACAGGGCGGCCGCCAGCGGCGGCGCGACCGCTCCGCCCAGGAATCGCACTGAGGAGTATGCCGACGAGGCGACGGAGCGCGGCAGGTCGGTCGCCTCCATCACCGCTTCGGTGAGCACGGTGTTCATGATGCCGAGCAGCAGTCCGCCGATCACGATGCAGGTGACGAGGGCCGGCGCGGACTCGACCAGCAGACCCGCGACGACGAGGTCGATGGCGAGGAGGGGCAGGACCATCAGGATCACTCGGGTGCGCGACATCCGGCGCATCAGAAGGGGAGCGACCCACACGCTCGTGACCGCGAGGGCGACGCCCCAACCGAAGAAGGTGAAGCCGATCCCCATCGCACCGAAGCCGAGCGGGAACGGCGAGAACGCGAGCAGAATGAAGAAGCCGATGTTGTAGAAGAAGGCTGCTACGGCCAGGATCGCGAGAGCGGGGCGGCCGAGAGCCTTGAACGGCGCTGAGAACGGGACGGGCGTGCGGGGGCCCTCCGGGCCGCGGAGCAGCACGAGCACAGCCAGGAATGCGATCGCCATCAGCACGACGACCCCGAAGAACGGTGCGCGCCAACTCTGCTCGCCCAGGATGCCTCCGAGCAGCGGGCCGATGGCGATACCCAGGCCGAGCGCCGCCTCGTAGAGGATGATCGCCGCGCCGCTGCCTCCGGTCGCTGCGCCGACGATGGTGGCGAGCGCGGTCGAGATGAACAGCGCGTTGCCGAGTCCCCATCCGGCGCGGAAGCCGATGACTGCATCGACGCTACCGCTCAGGGCACAGAACAGGGCGAACACCACGATGAGCGCGAGTCCGATCAGCAGCGTCTTCTTCGCTCCGATGCGGCTCGAGATCCAGCTGGTCACCAGCATCGCGACACCGGTGACTGCGAGGTAGCTGGTGAACAGCAGCTCGGTCTCGAAGGGGCTGGCCTGCAACGACTCGGCGATCGCGGGCAGGATCGGGTCGACCAATCCGATACCCATGAATGCCACGACACATGCGAACGCGACCGCCCAGACCTGTGCGGGCTGCTTCCAGATGGATGTGGTGGTGCTTGTCACCGTTGTGCTCCTGTCGATTCGATTGCGGTGTGTGCGGCCAGGATCTCGGCTGCGCGGGTGAGGGCGCTCCAGTCGTCGTCGTCGAGGGCGGCGAAGCGGGGGGCGAGCGTGTCGCGGAACTCGGTGCGCCAGGCGGACAGCGCTTCGGAACCTGCCCCGGTGATCTCGACGGCGATCGCCCGTGAGTCCTCCGGCACGGGGGAGCGCAGCACGAACCCGTCCCGCTCGAGAGTGCCGATGAGCCTGGTCATGCCCGGCTGGGTCGTCCGAGCGGCGGCGGCGAGTTCGCCGACCCGTTTCGGTCCGGACTGTTCGAGGAGGTTGAGGATGCGCCACTGCGCGGCAGGGGCATCGTTCCCGGCGTCCTGGGCTGCGATGCGGCCCAGCGCATACCCGGACAGCACGAGTGACGGGATCACGTCGATACGGTTCATACCAAAAAGTATATACCTGCTGGTATGTAAAAGTGGTTCCCCGGGACGAGGTCTACCGTCGCGCCCCCGCAATGCGCGCGGACAGCTGGTGTGCGTGCGCGAGAAGGGTGCGGCCGAGATCCGGGAGGCGATCCGGTCCGAACCGGAACCCGACGCCTGTCAGGCTGAGTGCCCACTCCGGGCGTCCCGACCGATCGAACACCGCAGCACCGAGGCCCCAGCTGCCCTCGACGATGAGGCCCGGATTGACCGCGTACCCCCGTTCCTTCGTCTCGGCGAGGCGGGAGCGCAGCGGCCGGATGCCGTGGGATGCGCCCCAGTCCCGGTCGAGATCGGGATGGCGTTCGAGATAGGCGTCCACATCGTGGTCAGGAAGGAACGCCAGGATCGCCAGCCCCGCGCTCGCCACACCGAGGGGGAAGCGAACTCCTTCACTGAGCACGAACGAGCGGATGGGGAATGAGCCTTCTTCGCGTACCAGGCACACGGTCTCGTCCGCGCGTCGGACCGAGAGGAACGCGCTCTCCTCGGTCTTCACCGCGAGCGAACGCACGACGTCGCGCGCGAGAGCGGTGACGTCGTAGCGAGCGGCCGCCACGGTGCCCATGAGGAAGAGCTCGGGCCCGGGCATCCAGCGAGTGGATCCCTCGTCCCGGTCGACGAGTCCCTCGGCGCGAAGAGCGGAGAGGAGTCTGTGCACCGTGGATCGGGTGAGGCCGGATGCACGGGCGAGATCGTGCAGTGCCGCACCCTCGGATCCGCTCTGCGTGACGAGCCGCATCAAGGACGCAGCTCGGGAGATCGCCTGTGCGCCAGGCACGGTTCGGACTCGGGGTTCCATAATGTGGACGCTACCGATGGATCGAACCACATCGCAAGAGCGAAGTCGCGCGAGACGCGCGAAGGGCGGATGCTGGACGAAGGCGCGTCTTCGAAGGAGTACACGTGATCGACAAGCAGATGCCGTCGGCGGCGGACGCCGTGGCAGACATTCCCGACGGGTCATCCGTCGCGGTGGGCGGCTTCGGCCTGTCCGGCAATCCCATCGCCTTGATCGAGGCGATCCTTGCTCAGGGGACGACTGATCTCAGCATCGTGAGCAACAACTGCGGCGTCGATGATTGGGGGCTCGGGGTGCTTCTCGGCGCGCGAAGGATCCGCAAGATGACCTCGTCGTACGTGGGTGAGAACAAGGAGTTCGAGCGTCAGTTCCTCTCCGGGGAGTTGGAACTCGAACTGACTCCGCAGGGCACACTCGCGGAGAAGCTGCGCGCGGGGGGATCCGGCATCGCCGCGTTCTTCACGCAGACCGGCGTGGGCACTCAGGTGGCCGAGGGAGGGCTGCCGAGGCGGTATCACTCCGACGGCACGGTCGCCGTGGCATCACCGGTCAAGGACGTCCGTTCTTTCGATGTGGACGGCACTTCCCGCGACTATGTGCTCGAGGAGGCGATCACGACCGACTTCTCGCTGGTGCACGCAGTGGCGGGCGATCGCCACGGCAACCTGATCTTCAACAAGGCGGCGCGCAACTTCAACCCGCTTGCCGCGATGGCCGGGCGCGTGTGCATCGCCCAGGTCGAGCATCTCGTCGACGCCGGCGATCTCGACCCCGACCGTATCCACCTGCCGGGTGTGTACGTGCATCGGATCGTCGAGGTCGGCGGCGACATCACCAAGCGCATCGAACGGCGCACCGTCGCCGTGGAAGGAGCCTGAGATGGCGCTCACGCGTGACGAGATGGCGGCGCGCGCCGCCGCCGAACTCCAGGACGGCTCGTACGTGAATCTCGGGATCGGTCTGCCGACGCTCGTGCCCAATCACGTGCCGGATGGCGTCACTGTCGTACTGCAGTCGGAGAACGGCATCCTGGGTGTCGGGCCCTATCCCCGGGAGGAGGCGGTGGACCCTGACCTCATCAACGCGGGCAAGGAGACCGTCACCGTGCTCCCGGGAGCGGCGTTCTTCGATTCGGCGTTGAGCTTCGGGATGATCCGCGCGGGCAAGATCGATGCGGCGATCCTCGGAGCCATGCAGGTCTCGACCGCCGGTGACCTGGCGAACTGGATGATCCCCGGGAAGATGGTCAAGGGGCCGGGCGGGGCGATGGACCTCGTTCACGGAGCGGGCCGTGTGATCGTGCTCATGGAGCACGTCGCGAAGGACGGGTCGGCGAAGATCGTCGAGCAGTGCTCGCTGCCCCTCACGGGGCGTCGCGTGGTGGATCGGATCATCACCGACCTTGCGGTGATCGATGTGACCGACGAGGGTCTGGTGCTGGTCGAGACCGCACCCGGTGTCTCCGTCGAGCAGGTGGTCGCCGCGACCGAGCCGATGCTGATCGTGCATCGGGATCTTGAAGACTGACAGAGGGAGAATCTCGGGATGAGCGACATCACGCGTACTGCCGAACAAGACATCGTCATCGTCGCCGCTGCGCGAACGCCTCAGGGGCGCCTCAAGGGGCAACTGGCGAGCTTCACGGCACCCCAGCTCGGATCTTTCGCGATCCTCGGTTCGTTGGAGCAGGCGGGTGTCGACAGCACCGAGGTGGACGCGGTGATCATGGGGCAGGTGCTCGCTGCCGGATCCGGTCAGAACGCCGCTCGTCAAGCCTCGATCGGCGCAGGGATCGGGTGGGACGTGCCCGCGCACTCGGTCAACAAGGTCTGCCTGTCGGGCCTCACCGCGATCATCGATGCCGCACGCATGATCCGCGTGGGCGATGCCGAGGTCATCGTTGCGGGAGGGATGGAATCCATGACCCGAGCGCCCCACATGCTCATGGGATCCCGCGACGGATGGACCTATGGCAGCATCGAGGTCCTCGACCACATGGCCTTCGACGGGCTCACCGACGCCTACGACCGCGAGAGCATGGGAGCGTCGACGGAGCGCCACAACGCTCGGTACGAACTGACTCGCGAGGCGCAGGACGAGGTCGCCGCGCTCTCGCACCAGCGAGCGGCCGCCGCCCGATCGGCGGGGGTCTTCGATGACGAGGTCGTCGCGGTCGCGGTCCCGCAACGGCGTGGAGAGCCAGTCCTCGTGTCGGCTGACGAAGGCATCCGGCCAGACACCACCGTCCAGTCGCTGAGCGGCCTTCGGGCGGCGTTCGCGGAGGGCGGCTCGATCACCGCCGGCAACTCATCGCAGATCTCGGACGGCGCGTCGGCCGTCGTCGTGACGACGCGTGGCCGGGCCGAGGCGTCGGGATGGCCTGTGCTCGTGACCGTGGGCGCGAGCGGGCAGACCGCGGGACCGGACAATTCGCTGCAGGCGCAGCCGGCCCGTGCGATCGAGCGTGCGTGCAAGAAGCAGGGGATCTCGCCGACGGATCTCGATTTCGTCGAGATCAACGAGGCGTTCGGCGCGGTCGTGTCGCGATCGCAGGTCGAGCTCGGGATCACGAGCGACATCGTCAACATCCATGGCGGAGGAATCGCCATGGGTCACCCGATCGGGGCGTCGGGAGCGCGTCTGGTCGTGCACGTGGCGCACGAGCTCTCGCGTCGAGGCACGGGCGTGGCCGCGGTCGGCCTGTGCGGTGGCGGAGGTCAGGGCGAAGCGCTGATCCTCACACGCTGAGTCGTCAGCGCTTGATCGGCTTCACCTTCGCAGAGCGCTTGGCGTCCTTCTCCTGCTCCCGTTGCTGCTTCGCGTAGACGGGGGAGTCCGGGGAGACCGGGCGTCCATGCCTGGCGCGACGAGTGTCGACGACAGCGCCGATCGCGAGTGAGAGGCTGATCGCCCAGCTCACCCACGCGAGCGCCGAGCGCCAGGTGATCTTCGTGTCACGGGAGCCGCGGAGCAGAGTCACTCCGGTCATGACCGCGCCGATGAGTCCGGTACCCGAGAGGTAGTTCATGCCTTCACGCTACCCTCACCGACATCCATAGCGCCGAGCCTTGACAGCGGATGCGCGGTCTGCCACGCACTGAAGCCGGCGCCCAGCACGCTCGCAGAGGACTGCGATACCCTTGTCGGGTCGCGGTTCGTCCGCGTCCGCAACCCGTGTATCTACCGGCCGTCGGCTCTCCGACGGACAGCGGCGGCACCCGACCCCGCGTCTCCGGGCGCGCGAGAGCCATGACACACGCATCATCACAGGAGCGATCCGACATCCGCACGCAGGCGACGGATGCGCCCAGTCTTCTCCGCATCGCCGGCCTGCCCTATTTCCTCATCGCATTCGTCGCGCGACTGCCCTTCGCCATGATGGTGGTCGGCGTGCTCACCGTCGTCGTCTCGGCGCGCGGTTCACTGTCTCTCGGTGGGCTGACCTCCGCGGCCGTGGGGCTGGGCACCGCCTGCTTCGGACCACTGCTCGGCGCCGCCGCCGATCGCTTCGGTCAGCGGACCGTCCTGTTGATCCTGGCGATCGCCAACGGGGCGATGCTCGTCCTGTTCACGGTCGTCGTGTACGCGGGAGCCGCCGACGCTCTGGTGTTACTCTCCGCGTTCGGCATCGGCGCAACGGCCCCGCAGGTCGCACCCATGTCGCGGTCGAGGCTGGTCACGATGATCGCCGACCGGATGCCCGAGACGGTGCGAACCCGCACCACCTCGGGGACGATGGCCTACGAATCCGCCGCGGACGAGACGGTGTTCGTCTTCGGTCCCTTCATCGTGGGCGTCCTCGCGTCGGCCCTCGCTCCCTGGGCACCGCTCGTCGGAGCCGCCGTGCTCACCGTGATCTTCGTCGGGGCGTTCGCGCTCCATCCCAGCGCGCGCGTCGTGTCCGCTCACCGAGACAGCGACGGCCGCGCACCGTCGGCCGTGTCGGAGCTGTTCAGCCCGCGCCTGCTGATCGTCGTGATCGGAATCCTGGGCGTCGGGATGTTCTTCGGCACCATGCTCACCTCGCTGACGTCGTTCATGGCCGACCGTGGTGCCCCCGAGCAGGCGGGTCTCCTCTACGGCGTCATGGGCGTCGGGTCGGCGATCCTCGCGCTCGGTGTCGCCTGGCTGCCCGCGCGATTCTCACTGCGTGGCCGCTGGCTGGTGTTCTCCGGCATCCTGCTCGCCGGCAGTCTGCTGCTGCTCTTCGTGGACACTCCCGCGATGATGATGCTCGCGCTCGCGATCATGGGAATCGGCATCGGCCCGACACTGGTCACTCAATACAGCTTCGGAGCCGCCCGCAGCCCGCTCGGTCGTTCGGCCACCGTCATGACCATGCTGGGGTCGGGGATCGTGGTCGGCCAGTCGCTCGGCGCCGCGGTCGCGGGAGAGCTCGCCGAGAATGCAGGAACCGGAAGCGCGCTGCTCCTTCCGATCATCGCCGCCGGGATAGCCTTCGCGGCAGGGCTTGTCAACTGGCGGCTGAGTGCGACCACACCTCGCGTACGCTCGGAAAGAGCCTCGGTAGCCTGAGGTTCATCCCCACTGCCTCGTCAGGAGCCCCATGCCAGCCGCAGATTTCGTCGTCGTCGCCAATCGACTCCCCGTCGACCGGGTGGTGGGCCCCGACGGTGGGGATGAATGGCGGACGTCTCCCGGCGGTCTGGTCGCTGCGCTCGAGCCGATGATGCGGAGCGCTCACGGTGCGTGGGTCGGTTGGCCCGGACAACCGGATGTCGAGCTCGAGCCGTTCGAGATCAACGGGATCGACCTGGTACCGGTCCCGCTCAGCACCGAAGAGGTCGCCGACTATTACGAGGGCTTCGCGAACGACACCATCTGGCCCCTCTACCACGACGTCATCGCGCCGCCGCAGTACCACCGCGAGTGGTGGGATGCATACGTCAGGGTGAATCGTCGCTTCGCGGAGGCGGCCGCGGCCGTGGCCGCTCCGAACGGCACCGTGTGGATCCACGATTATCAACTGCAGCTGGTGCCGCAGATGATCAGGGAGATCCGGTCCGACGTCACCATCGGCTACTTCCACCACATCCCGTTCCCCGCTCATGGCCTCTATGCCCAGCTCCCGTGGCGTGATCAGGTGCTCACGGGTCTCCTCGGCGCCGACGTCATCGGATTCCAGCGCGCGCAGGACGCCACGTACTTCCTCACGGCCGTCCGCCGCCGCCTGCGTTACGAGGTCAAGGGGTCCGCGGTCGCGATCCCGACGGAGGACGGCGGGTCGCGCACGGCGATCGCCAGGGCGTTCCCGATCTCGATCGACACGACCCCGTACCTCGAACTCGCCGCGCGCCCCGATGTGCAGGCACGTGCCGCAGAGATCAGGGAGAGCCTCGGCAACCCCAAGAAGATCCTCCTCGGCGTCGACCGGCTCGACTACACGAAGGGCATCCGCCACCGCATCAAGGCGTACGGCGAGCTGCTCGAAGACGGCCTGTTGAGCGTCGAAGACGTGACGTTCGTGCAGGTGGCGAGCCCCAGCCGTGAACGCGTCGACGCGTACGTGCACCTGCGCGATGAGATCGAGCTCGCAGTCGGGCGCATCAACGGCGACCACGACACGATGGGGCACACCGCCATCCGCTACCTCCACCAGGGGTATCCGCGCGAGGAGATGGTGGCGCTGTACCTCGCCGCCGACGTCATGCTCGTGACGGCGCTTCGTGACGGCATGAACCTCGTGGCCAAGGAGTACGTGGCGACGCGCGCCGACAACCGCGGCGTACTCGTGCTGAGCGAGTTCACCGGCGCGGCGGACGAGCTGCGCCAGGCCGTGCGGGTCAACCCGCACGACATCGCAGGTCTGAAGGATGCGATCATGACGGCTGTCGCGATGACCCCCGCGGAGCAGGGCAAGCGGATGCGCTCGCTGCGTCGCCGCGTGCTCGAGAACGACGTCGACGCCTGGTCCTCGTCGTTCCTCCGTGCGCTGGCCGACATCCGTCAGCGCTGAACCTCGCGCATTGCGATGCCGAAGATGAACCCGTCTCGAATGGAGCACCCGTGACCCGCACCTGGACCCCTGGATCGACCGACGCCGCGCTGAGCGCCATCGCAGCCACGCCCCGACTCGTCGTTGCGCTCGACTTCGACGGAACCGCCTCCCCGCTCGTCCCGGATCCGATGGCCGCTCGGGCGCTGCCCGAAGTGGCGGCGCAGGTCGCACGCCTCTCCGAGCTCCCGGGCACCGTCGTCGCCTATGTCTCAGGCCGCAGCATGCACGACCTGCGCGTGATCACCGAGCACACCGACGACTCGCTGATCGCTCTCGCCGGTTCGCACGGTGCGCAGTACTGGTACCCCGGCAGTGGCGACGCAGACGCCACGGGGCCCGAGACGGGCGAAGGCGAGCGCGAAGCCCTGTGGGCCGCTGCCCGGCCGATCATCGACCGCTACGACGGTGCGGAGTTCGAGCCGAAGACCTTCGGCATGGGCGTGCACACCCGCACGGCCACGCGCGAGGTCGAGAAGGAGGTCTTCGCCGAGATCGACGCTCTCGTGGCCGAACGCTTCCCGCATTGGCGCCGACGTGCAGGGCACCGCGTTCTCGAGTTCTCGTCGAGGAACGAGGGCAAGGACGCCGCGATGGCTGCGCTCCGCGAGCATTTCGACGCGACCGGCATCCTGTTCGCGGGCGACGACGTCACGGATGAGGACGCGATGCGAGTGCTCACCGACGGCGATCTCGGCGTGCGCGTGGGCCCGGGGGAGAGCGCCGCCGTGCTCCGTGTGGAGAATCCACAAGAGATGGCTCAGCTTCTGGAGGCCCTCGCGGACGAGCGCACCTCTCAGCGGGAATAGACTTCCGTCATGTCCTCGCATGATCCCTCCACCAGCGCGCCCATCGACATCAAGCCCCGCAGCCGCGTCGTCACCGACGGCATCGAGGCGACGACCTCCCGAGGCATGCTCCGTGCCGTCGGCATGGGCGACGCCGACTGGGACAAGCCCCAGATCGGCATCGCTT
Source organism: Microbacterium sp. AC145 (assembly GCF_979258505.1). NCBI lineage: Bacteria > Bacillati > Actinomycetota > Actinomycetes > Micrococcales > Microbacteriaceae > Microbacterium > Microbacterium sp. AC145. Next base: position 1,580,777 of record NZ_OZ409859.1, on the reverse strand, counting down.
CCAGCTGGAACGAGATCACCCCCTGCAACCTGAGCCTCGACAGGCTCGCGCAGGGCGCCAAGGAGGGCGTGCACTCCGGCGGCGGCTACCCGCTGCAGTTCGGCACGATCTCAGTCTCGGACGGCATCTCGATGGGCCACGAGGGAATGCACTTCTCGCTGGTGTCGCGCGAGGTCATCGCCGACTCCGTCGAGACGGTCATGATGGCCGAGCGCCTCGACGGCTCCGTACTGCTCGCCGGATGCGACAAGTCGATCCCCGGCATGCTCATGGCCAGCGCGCGACTCGACCTGTCGAGCGTGTTCCTCTACGCCGGCTCCATCGCTCCGGGCTGGGTGAAGCTCTCGGACGGCACCGAGAAGGACGTCACGATCATCGACTCGTTCGAAGCCGTCGGCGCGTGCCGTGCCGGGCTCATGAGCGAAGAGGACCTCAAGCGCATCGAGTGCGCGATCGCCCCGGGTGAAGGCGCCTGCGGTGGCATGTACACCGCCAACACGATGGCATCGGTCGCCGAGGCCCTGGGCCTGAGCCTTCCGGGATCGGCTGCGCCGCCCGCGGCGGACCGCCGCCGCGACTACTTCGCGCACCGCTCCGGCGAGGCCGTGGTCAACCTGCTCCGTCAGGGCATCACGACACGCGACATCCTCACCAAGGAGGCGTTCGAGAACGCGATCGCGCTCGCGATGGCTCTGGGCGGTTCGACGAACGTCGTGCTGCACCTCCTCGCCATCGCTCGCGAGGCCGAGGTCGAGCTGAGCCTGCACGACTTCAACCGCATCGGCGACAAGGTTCCGCACGTCGCGGACATGAAGCCCTTCGGCAAGTACGTCATGAACGACGTCGATCGACACGGCGGCATCCCGGTCATCATGAAAGCGATGCTCGATGAGGGCCTGCTGCACGGAGACGCTCTCACCGTCACGGGCAAGACGCTCGCCGAGAACCTCGCGGACCTCGATCCTCAGCCGATCGACGGCGAAGTCATCCACACCTTCGACAACCCGATCCACGCGACCGGCGGCCTGACGATCCTGCACGGGTCGCTGGCTCCCGAGGGCGCCGTCGTCAAGACCGCCGGCTTCGACGCTGCGGTCTTCGAGGGCCCGGCGCGCGTGTTCGAGCGCGAGCGCGCGGCGATGGATGCCGTCGCCAACGGCGAGATCGAGGCCGGCACCGTCATCGTGATCCGCTACGAAGGGCCCAAGGGCGGTCCGGGCATGCGCGAGATGCTGGCGATCACCGCGGCCATCAAGGGCGCTGGGCTCGGAAAAGATGTACTACTCTTGACTGACGGACGATTCTCAGGCGGCACAACCGGCCTGTGCATCGGCCACATAGCACCCGAAGCGGTGGACGCAGGTCCTATCGCCTTCGTGCGCGATGGTGATCTGATACGGGTCGATATCGCAGCTCGCTCTCTCGACCTACTCGTCGACGAGGCGGAGCTCGCCTCCCGCCGCTCTGGCTGGGAGCCGCTACCCCCGCGCTATACCCGTGGCGTTCTTGCCAAGTACTCGCGTCTCGTGCGGTCCGCCGCCGAGGGCGCGACGACCGGCTGATCCGCGTCGGCTCCGGCTTCCCGCCTCCGACGTCGCCAACAGACCACCAGAAGGAGTGTCATGACTGCTGACACCGTCTCGGCTGTGCCGAGGCCGCCCGCACCCAAGTCCGCCGCGCCGGAGATCTCCGGAGCCGAGGCCGTGGTCCGCACGCTCGAGCTCCTCGGCGTCAAGGACGTCTTCGGCCTCCCCGGCGGCGCGATCCTGCCCGTCTACGACCCGCTCATGGACGCTTCCGAGCTCCGGCACATCCTGGTGCGCCACGAGCAGGGAGCCGGCCACGCGGCCGAGGGGTACGCCTCCTCGTCCGGCAAGGTCGGCGTGTGCATCGCGACCTCGGGTCCTGGTGCCACCAACCTCGTGACGGCCATCGCGGATGCCTACATGGATTCGGTGCCGCTGCTGGCGATCACCGGCCAGGTGTTCTCGACGCTCATGGGAACGGATGCGTTCCAGGAGGCCGACATCGTCGGCATCACGATGCCGGTGACGAAGCACTCCTTCCTCGTGAAGGACGCTTCCGAGATCCCCGGCGCCCTGGCCGCTGCCTACGAGATCGCGTCGACCGGTCGCCCCGGCCCCGTGCTCGTTGACATCACCAAGGATGCTCAGCAGGCCATGGCCCCGTTCGTCTGGCCCGCGAAGTTCGATCTCCCGGGCTACCGTCCGGTGACCAAGGCCCATGGCAAGCAGATCCAGGCTGCGGCCGCGTTGCTGGCAGAGGCCAAGAAGCCGGTGCTGTACGTCGGTGGCGGAGTGATCCGCGGTCGCGCATCGGCAGAGCTGCTCACCCTGGCCGAGACGACCAACGCGCCCGTCGTGACGACTCTCATGGCGCGCGGCGCCTTCCCGGACTCGCACCAGCAGCATCTCGGCATGCCGGGCATGCACGGCACCGTTCCGGCGGTGTTGGCACTGCAGGAAGCCGACCTGATCGTGTCGCTCGGCGCGCGGTTCGACGACCGCGTGACCGGCAAGGCCGCTCTCTTCGCTCCGAACGCCAAGGTCGTGCACGTCGACATCGACCCCGCAGAGATCTCGAAGATCCGCATGGCCGACGTGCCGATCGTGGGCGACGTCCGCGATGTGCTCGTCGACCTGGAGTCCGCCTTCCGCACGGCGACGACCACGACCACACCCGACACCGAGGAATGGTGGTCGTACCTCGACGGACTCCGCAACGAGTTCCCTCTGGGCTTCGCGCCGACGACCGACGGTCTGCTCGCGCCGCAGTACGTGATCCAGCGGATCGGCGAGCTCACCGGCCCGGAGGGCATCTACGCCGCAGGCGTCGGACAGCACCAGATGTGGGCCGCGCAGTTCATCAAGTACGAGCGTCCCAACGCCTGGCTGAACTCCGGGGGAGCGGGAACCATGGGCTACTCCGTGCCCGCCGCCATGGGAGCGAAGGTCGCGGAGCCCGACCGCGTCGTGTGGGCGATCGACGGCGACGGCTGCTTCCAGATGACGAATCAGGAGCTCGCCACCTGCACGATCAACAACATCCCGATCAAGGTCGCGATCATCAACAACTCGTCGCTCGGCATGGTGCGCCAGTGGCAGACGCTGTTCTATGACGGACGCCACTCGAACACCGACCTCAACACGGGGCACGGAACCGTGCGCATCCCCGACTTCGTGAAGCTGGCGGAGGCCTACGGCTGCCTCGCCATCCGCGTGGAGAAGGAAGAGGAGGTGGATGCCGCGATCAAGCTCGCTCTCGAGACGAACGATCGCCCCGTGGTCATCGACTTCGTCGTCAGCGCGGACTCCATGGTCTGGCCGATGGTTCCCCAGGGCGTGAGCAACAGCTACGTCCAGTACGCCCGCGAGCACGCGCCCGCATTCGACGAGGAGGACTGACCATGTCGACTCACGTGCTGAGCCTCCTCGTGGAGAACACCCCGGGGCTGCTGACCCGAGTCGCAGGGCTCTTCGCCCGTCGCGGCTTCAACATCGACTCCCTCGCGGTGGGAGTGACCGAGGTGCCGGGGATCTCCCGCATCACCGTGGTCGTCGATCTCGAGGATCTTCCTCTCGAGCAGGTGACGAAGCAGCTCAACAAGCTGATCAACGTCATCAAGATCGTCGAGCTCGACTTCCCGACCTCGGTGCAGCGCGAGCACATGCTCGTCAAGGTGCGCACCGACAACGCGACTCGCTCGAATGTCATCGAGGTCGCGAACCTGTTCCGCGCCTCGGTCGTCGACTACGCGTCCGACGCACTCGTGATCGAGGTCACCGGTGACCGGGGCAAGGTCGACGCCATGCTGCGCGCCCTCGAGCCCTTCGGCATCAAGGAGATCGCGCAGTCCGGTCTCCTCGCCATCGGTCGCGGCGGCAAGAGCATCACCGAGCGCGTATTGCGCGGCTGAACACATACATCACACACGTACACGAACATCAATCAAGGAGAGAAACCAGTGAGCACCGAGATCTTCCACGACGCAGACGCCGATCTGTCGATCATCCAGGGCAAGAAGGTCGCGATCGTCGGCTACGGATCGCAGGGTCACGCGCACGCGCAGAACCTTCGCGACTCGGGTGTCGAGGTCGCGATCGCCCTCAAGGAGGGCTCGAAGTCCGCGCCGAAGGCGGAAGAGGCCGGATTCGCGGTCAAGACCGTCGCCGAGGCGACGAAGTGGGCGGATCTCATCATGATCCTCGCGCCGGACCAGCACCAGCGCGGCATCTACAGCGAATCGATCGCCCCGAACCTGTCCGAGGGCAAGACTCTCGCGTTCGCCCACGGCTTCAACATCCGTTTCGGCTACATCGACGCGCCTGAGGGCGTCGACGTCATCCTCGTCGCTCCGAAGGCACCGGGTCACACCGTGCGTCGTGAGTTCGTCGCGGGTCGTGGCATCCCGGACATCATCGCCGTCGAGCGCGACGCCTCCGGCCACGCGTGGGACACCGCGCTCTCGTATGCGAAGGCCATCGGCGGCACCCGCGCCGGCGTCATCAAGACCACGTTCACCGAAGAGACCGAAACCGACCTCTTCGGCGAGCAGGCAGTGCTCTGCGGTGGCGTCAGCCACCTCGTGCAGGCCGGATTCGAGACGCTGACCGAGGCGGGATACCAGCCGCAGATCGCGTACTTCGAGGTTCTCCACGAGCTGAAGCTCATCGTCGACCTCATGTGGGAGGGCGGCATCGCCAAGCAGCGCTGGTCGATCTCCGACACGGCCGAGTACGGCGACTACGTCTCGGGCCCCCGCGTCGTCACGCCCGAGGTCAAGGAGTCGATGAAGGCGGTCCTCGCCGACATCCAGAGCGGCGCCTTCGCGAAGCGCTTCATCGACGACCAGGACAACGGAGCCGAGGAGTTCCTGGCGCTGCGCGCGAAGGAGGAGACGCACCCGATCGAGGAGACCGGCAAGGAACTGCGGTCGCTCTTCGCCTGGAAGCAGCAGGATGACGACTACGTCGACGGCAGCGCTGCGCGCTGACACTCAGCCGACATGAGGAAGGGCCCGGTGCGGATCGCACCGGGCCCTTCGTGTGTCATCCGCCGATCACTCGGACGGAGCAGCGTCCTCGACCTCGATCGGTGCGTCAGCGGGGTCCGCCCAGACCGGCGCCGGAAGCAGCGTGTCGACCTGCCCTGCCTGAATCTCGCGCAGGGCGGACTCGATGTCTTCCGCGTTCTCAGGGACCGCCAGGCCGCAGGTCCGCAGCTCGGATGCGAACTTCAGCGTGAGGCGGCTCTTGCCTGCCTCGACGGCCTCGGCTGTGGTGCCTGTGCGCTTCTCGCTGCCGGTCTGGATGTCGGACACCTCGTCGCACACGTGATAAACCGCTCCGCCATCGACCCAGACGACCTCGTCCTTGCCGAGCAGCTGGATCACGGTCGACTGGTCGGCGGTGTACTGCTCGACCGAAGGCGGCGTGAAGTCGACTCCGATCACCGTGGCGAGGACTGCGAGGGCGATTCCGACGATGCCGGCAGTCGTCTTCTGGCCCTTGTCCATGTCCTTGTTCAGGAAGATCAGGATGATCAGGGGGAGGAACGCCACGATCGCGATGATCGCGCCGAGCTGGTTCTGCACGAAGAAGCGCACCGTCTCGGACTTCCGAGCGGGATCCAGTCGGTTCGCCTTCTTCCACAGGATCGAACCCGTGATCGCGAGTGCGGCGATGACGACGAGCAGCACGAGCAGTGTGATGAAGGCCCATTGTGGGAACTGCGCCGTGACACCCTGCTCCTCGAGCAACCCGGTGTCAGGATCACGCACGAGAGTGCCGTCTTCTCCGACGTACACCCGCTGACGAAGCAGCCAGAAGATGCCGACAGCCTCAGCGGCGATCGCGACGGCCCACAGCGCGGCGGCGATCCAGCGGAAGGTCGTGGCCTTCGTCTTCGCCGCAGCGGTCGGCTTCCATCCCGCGGCGGGTTCGCCGCCGGAGCCGTCCGTCGGGCTCTGCTCGACGACCTCGTTCTGCTCAGCCTTGTTCTTCTCAGCCACGGTGATCCCTCCCGCCGGGGCCTCGGCGGCCCAGATGCCACCGAGCATAGTGGACACGGTGTCCTACGCTGGGAGACATGACTTCCGATTCCGACGACGCCCTGAGCTGGGACGGAGACGAGAGCGATGCTCCGCCGAAGCCCGCGTCGGGGGAGCGCTCTCCGACGCCGGCCGAGGCGACGAGATCTCCGCAGACGGCTGCACAGTCGTCGGCCGATGGGCAAGCCGCCGCAGACCTTCCTGACGGCTGGAACGCTGTAGGAAGAGGAAGCGACGCGATGTCGCATGCAGAGGCCCCCGGCGACGACGAACGTCTGCCGCTCGGCACAGGCATGTTGCTGACTCTCGGCATCGTGGGCGGCGTCTACCTCCTCTACAGCGTGGGCTGGGTCATCGGCGGATTGCGTCTCAAGCCGCTCGCCAACCTGATCGTCGCCGACGCGATGTACCTGCCCTGGTTCGTCCTCGCCGTCGCCGCGCCCGCGCTGTGGTTCTTGGCGACGTGGGTGCTGACGAGGGCCAAGGCGGGGTGGATCCGGATCGCGCTCCTGCTGGTCGGTGTCGTTCTGCTCGTGCCGTGGCCTTTCGTGACTGTGGGGGTGATCGGATCATGACCGAGATGAAGACAGAGGCTACGTCGCACTCCGGTTCTCCACGCTGGCTCAGCGCAGCGGTGCTCGGGCTTGCGGGCCTCTTCTACGCCTACGCGATCTGGAACGCGGTGGCGCACCTGATCTCGATGGCCCAGAACGGACTGACGGGTGTCGGGTGGGTGACATTGGTCTTCGGGGTCATCTTCCCGGCGATCGTGTTCGTGTTCGCTTATGCGATCGGCAGACGGCGGAACGCCGGTGAACTCGGGCTCGTGCTGCTGGCAGGCCTCGGGATCGTGGCGGTTTTCTGGCTGAGCCTCATCGGGTACAGCATCCTCAACATGTCGGATCTGGTCACGGTCGCGTCCTGATCCCGAGCGTCACACGGCACGGAGCAGCGGAGTCGCTCGGGTACAGTTGAAGTGATCGCGCCCCCACGGTGTGCGGCGCATCGGCCCCCTGTCGCGCTGCCCCGAAGGATCCCTGTGCCGAAGCCCGTCGTGCTCCTCGCCGAAGTTCTCTCTCCCGCCACGATCGAGGCTCTGGGCCCCGATTTCGACGTCCGCAACGTCGACGGCACCGATCGTGCAGCGCTTTTCGCGTCGCTCGCGGACGCTGACGCGGTGCTCATCCGGTCTGCGACCCAGATCGATGAAGAGGCATTGGCTCACGCGCCGAAGCTGAAGGTCGTCGCCCGTGCGGGCGTCGGACTCGACAACGTCGACATCAAGGCCGCCACGACGGCCGGCGTCATGGTCGTGAACGCGCCGACGTCGAACATCGTCTCGGCCGCGGAGCTCACTGTCGGACACATCCTCAGCCTCGCTCGCCGCATCCCGGCCGCACACGCGTCGCTCGCCGCGGGCCAGTGGAAGCGCAGCTCGTTCACGGGCGCGGAGCTCTTCGAGAAGACCGTCGGCATCATCGGTCTCGGCCGTATCGGCGCACTCGTCGCCGCGCGCCTCGCGGCATTCGACATGCGCGTCGTCGCCTACGACCCCTACGTCACCTCGGCTCGCGCACAGCAGCTCGGTGTTCAGCTGCTGTCCCTCGACGAGCTGGTCGCCGAATCCGACTTCCTGACGATCCACATGCCGAAGACGCCCGAGACCACCGGAATGATCGGTGCCGAGCAGTTCAAGGCCATGAAGCCGACGGCGTTCGTCGTCAACGTCGCTCGTGGTGGACTCATCGACGAGGAGGCTCTTCACGCAGCCCTCGTCGCCGGCGAGATCGCCGGTGCAGGGCTCGATGTCTTCACCTCTGAGCCCCCGGCCGAGGGTGGCACGGCTCGTCCGCTGCTCGACCTTCCGAACGTCGTCGTCACCCCGCACCTCGGAGCCAGCACCGAGGAGGCGCAGGAGAAGGCCGGAGTATCGGTCGCCCGATCCGTGCGTCTCGCTCTCGGTGGCGACCTCGTGCCGGATGCTGTCAATGTCGCGGGTGGCATCATCGACCCGTACGTGCGCCCCGGCATCTCGCTCGTCGAGAAGCTCGGCCAGATCTTCGCCGCGCTCTCGACGTCGCCCCTCACGAGCCTCGACGTCGAGGTGCATGGCGAGTTGAACGCCTACGACGTCAGCGTTCTCAAGCTCGCAGCGCTCAAGGGCGTCTTCACGAACATCGTCAGTGAGACGGTGTCGTATGTGAATGCTCCGCTGCTCGCCGAGCAGCGCGGTATCGCCGTTCGTCTGCTCAAGGACGACGTCAGCGACGAGTACCGCAACGTCATCACGCTGAGCGGAGCGCTCTCCGACGGGTCGCAGCTCTCGGTGTCGGGCACGCTCACCGGCCCGAAGCAGACCGAGAAGCTGGTCGCCATCAACGACCATGCCCTCGAGCTCCCGATCGAGAAGCACCACGTCGTGATGCTCTACACCGACCGCCCCGGAATCGTCGCCGTCTACGGTCAGAAGTTCGGCGAGGCCGGGGTCAACATCGCAGGCATGCAGATCTCTCGCCTCGGTGCCGGCGATCAGGCGCTCAGCGTCGTGACCCTTGATTCTCCGGTGTCGGATGAGCTGCTCGATGAGGTGAGCGCCGCGATCGACGCAGATCTCTTCCGTCAGATCGAGATCACCGAGGTCTGATCGGGCGAACCGATCTCATGAGAGCGGGAGGGGCAGCTGTACGGCTGCCCCTCCCGCTCTCTCGTTCGTGAGGGCCGTGTCAGGGCGCTGTCGCGCGCAGTACGAGAGCGATGAGATCTGAGAGCTCATCGCTTCGTGGCACGAGGCGTTCGGGACCATGCACATCGAGTGAGTTGTTGAAGTAGAGGCCGTCGCTCAGCAGCATCACGAGATCGAGGCTCGCGGCATCGCGCACGTGGGGTCGGATCGTGTCCTCCCAGCGGTCCCTGTTGCGACGCAGCGCGTCGGCGGCGGCTGTCGAGCCACCCTGCGCGAGGCGGGTCGCGGCGATCAGAGCGCGGTCCAGGGCGTCATCCTCCATGACGGACGTGCGCACGTAATACGCCACCGGCCCCTCGTCAGCCGTCGTCATTCGCTCGAGATCGACTGTCGTGAGTGCATCCAGACGTTCGATCAGCCCCGCGGCCAGGTCTTCCTTGGAGCCGAAATGGTAGAGCAGCCCGCCCTTCGAGACGCCGGCGGCCTTGGCTGTCGCGTCGAGGGTGGCTGCACGCTCACCGTCTTCGATGACGATCGCTTCGAAGGCGTCGAGAACGCGTTCTCGGGCCAGGGGAGGTCGGGGCATCGGGGTCCTCTGTTCGTCTTGCATCACAGTAGCGCGGCAGTGTGACGATTCTGTTACTATACCATCTGGACGGTTTAGTAACGATGCCGTCGTGATCCTGAGAGGTGTTCCATGACCCGTACTGCGTCGATCCCGACGACAGAGACGGATGCTCCCCGCGTCGGAGCCCGAGGCTGGGCGGCGCTCGTCGTCCTCATGCTGCCAGTGCTCCTGGTGTCGGTGGACAACACGGTGCTGAGCTTCGCGCTCCCCGAGATATCCATCGCGCTCGCGCCCACCGGCGCCGAGCAGCTGTGGATCATCGACGTCTACCCGCTGGTGCTGGCCGGACTCCTCGTGACGATGGGAACCCTCGGCGATCGCTTCGGACGTCGGCGGATGCTGCTGATCGGGGCGACCGGCTTCGCCGCGGTGTCGGCCCTCGCGGCCTTCGCCCCGACCGCCGGCCTGCTGATCGCTGCCCGCGCCCTCCTCGGCTTCTTCGGTGCGATGCTGATGCCGTCGACCCTGTCGCTCCTGCGTTCGATCTTCCAGAACCGCGACCAGCGTCGCCTCGCGATCGCCGTGTGGGCGTCAGCATTCTCCGCCGGATCCGCCCTCGGCCCGATCGTGGGCGGTTTCCTGCTCGAGCACTTCGACTGGGGCTCGGTGTTCCTGATCGCCGTCCCCGTGCTCATCCCGCTGCTCATCGCCGCGCCGCTGCTCGTTCCCGAGAGCCGCGACCCGAACCCCGGTCGCATCGACATCGTGAGCATCGTGCTGTCGATGGCCGCGATGATCCCTGTGGTCTACGCCATCAAGTCTCTCGCTGTCGATGGCCCGAGCCTCACGGCCGGCGGCTGGGCGCTGCTCGGCATCGTGATGGGCTACCTGTTCGTGCGTCGCCAGCTGCATGCCGAGGTGCCGATGCTCGACATGGCGCTGTTCCGCCGCGGTTCCTTCTCCGGTGCGATCCTGGTGAACCTGCTGAGCGTCGTCGCGCTCGTCGGCTTCCTCTACTTCGTCTCGCAGCATCTGCAGCTGGTTCTCGGCCTGTCGCCGATGGCAGCCGGAGCCGCACTCGTGCCCGGAATGCTCGCGATGATCGTGGCCGGACTCTCGGTCGTCCCGATCTCGCGTCGGGTTCGCCCGCACGTCCTGGTACCGGCAGGACTCGTGTTCTCCCTCGCCGGATACCTGCTCGTCGCCTTCACGACGTCGGACCACGGTGTCGCGCCGCTGATCATCGCGTTCGTCGTGCTCGGCATCGGGATCGGCGCCGCAGAGACCATCTCGAACGAGCTGATCCTCTCGAGCGCCCCGGCCGAGAAGGCAGGGGCCGCGAGCGCGGTGTCCGAGACGGCCTACGAGCTCGGCGCTGTGCTCGGCACAGCCGTGCTCGGCGGCCTGATCACCGCGTTCTACCGCGGGGCGCTGGTCATCCCGCCGGGCATACCGGCAGATGCGGCGCACGCGGCGAAGGAGACGCTTGCCGGCGCCTACACCGCCGCGCAGGAGTTGCCGGCACAGATCGGCGATGCGCTCTGGGATGCCGCATCCGCGGCCTTCGGCTCGGGTGTCCTGGTGACCTCGCTCATCGGTGCGGGGCTCGTGGTGCTGGCGGGCCTGATCGCCGCCGTCACACTGCGCAAGACCCCCACGCACTGACCAGTACGCTGGGAGAACCGGCCCGCTCGGCATCCGCTCGAGCGTCGGCCGGTTCATCCCGATGCAAGGAGTGTCATGTCGCGTGTCGTGAAGCTGGCGGTCATCCCCGGTGACGGAATCGGCCCCGAGGTCGTCGCCGAAGCCGAGAAGGTGCTCGATGCGGTCACCGCGTCCAGCGATGTGACATTCGACAAGACACGCTTCTCGCTCGGTGCCGCGCGGTACCTCGAGACGGGCGACACCCTCACCGACGACGACCTTCAGGCGATCTCGGAGCACGACGCGATCCTGCTCGGAGCCGTCGGGGGCACGCCCGGCGACCCCCGCCTCAAGGACGCGAACATCGAGCGCGGGCTGCTGCTCAAGCTCCGCTTCACGCTCGACCACTACGTGAACCTGCGGCCGTCGAAGCTCTTCACCGGGGCCGCGGGACCGCTCGCTGACCCGGGAGACATCGATTTCGTCGTCGTCCGAGAGGGCACTGAGGGTCCCTACGTCGGCAACGGCGGTGCGATCCGCAAGGGCACGCCGCACGAAGTCGCGAATGAGACCTCGGTCAACACCGCCTTCGGCGTCGAGCGGGTCGTGCGCTACGCCTTCGACCTCGCCGAGCGGCGCGGCAAGAAGGTCACGCTCGTGCACAAGACCAACGTGCTCGTGCACGCGGGTGCGATCTGGCAGCGCATCGTGAACGAGGTCGCGTCCGAGCACCCCGACGTCACGGTCGACTACCTGCACGTCGATGCGGCGACGATCTTCCTGGTCACCGATCCCTCTCGTTTCGACGTGATCGTGACGGACAACCTGTTCGGCGACATCCTCACCGACCTCGCGGGAGCGGTCACCGGCGGAATCGGGCTCGCCGCCTCGGGCAACATCAACCCCGCGGGTGCGTTCCCGTCGATGTTCGAGCCGGTGCACGGATCGGCGCCCGACATCGCGGGTCAGCAGAAGGCCGACCCCACCGCCGCGATCCTCTCGGTCGCGCTGCTGCTCGACCACCTCGGGCTCACCGAAGAAGCTGCTCGCGTGAGTGCCGCCGTCGAGTCCGACATCGCGTCCGGCACAGGGGCGCGCACCACCGCGGAGGTCGGCTCCGCGATCACCGCTCTGCTCTGAACGACAGGCGTAGGCTGAGACGGCGCGAGGATGCGCGCCGCACGAGGAATGGATGACGAGATGACGACCATCGACGCCGAGACCACCGTGGCTCCGCTGGAGTTCGCGGTGACGAAGAACCTGACCGCAGCGACCCCCGGCCGGGTCGCCGAGGTCCATGAGAACCCTGGGTTCGGTGTCGTCTTCACCGATCACATGGTCGACATCTGCTGGTCGGTCAAGGGCGGCTGGCATCGTCCACGGGTTCAGCCGTACGGTCCGATCCCGCTCGACCCCGCCGCATCCGTGCTCCACTACGCGCAGGAGATCTTCGAGGGCATCAAGGCGTACCGCCATGCCGACGGCTCCATCCACACGTTCCGCCCCGACCGCAACGCCGCACGCCTTCAGGCCAGCGCGCGCCGACTCGCACTGCCCGAGCTGCCGACCGAGTACTTCATCCAGTCGTTGCGCGAGATCATCGCCGTCGACGGGCGCTGGGTGCCGTCCGGCGCCGATCAGAGCCTGTACCTGCGCCCCTTCATGTTCGCGAAGGAGGCCTTCCTCGGGGTCCGCGCAGCCCAGAAGGTCGCCTACTACGTCATCGCGAGCCCGGCGGGCGCATACTTCACCGGGGGAGTGAAGCCCGTGCGCATCTGGCTCTCCGAGGACTACGCCCGTGCGGGCAAGGGCGGCACAGGCAAGGCGAAGACCGGCGGCAACTACGCGTCGAGCCTGCTCGCACAGAGCGAGGCCAGCGCGAAGGGCTGCGACCAGGTCGTGTTCCTCAACGAGCAGCGCAACGTCGAGGAGCTCGGCGGTATGAACGTCGTGTTCGTGTTCAAGGACGGCCGCGTGGTCACCCCCGAGTCCGACAGCATCCTCGAGGGCATCACCCGCGACTCGCTGCTGCAGCTCGCGGAGGACCGCGGTTACACGGTCGAGAAGCGACCGATCTCCATCGGCGAGTGGCGCGAGGGCGTCGCGTCCGGTGACATCGTCGAGGTCTTCGCCTGCGGCACCGCTGCTGTCGTGACCCCGATCGGCGCGCTGGTGGGTGACGGATTCGACGAGCCGCAGCCGCTCGGCGAGCTCGCGCTGTCGCTGCGCGAAGAGCTCACCGACATCCAGTACGGACGCCGCGAGGACAAGCACGGATGGCTGCTGCGCCTCGACGCCTGACCACCTGAACGATCTCCCGAGACCCCGTCGCGCCAACTCTGCGCGACGGGGTCTCGTCGTCCGTGACGCTGGCTAGGCTGGATGCCATGAAGATCGCCCGATTCAGCCATGACGACGCCATCCTCTTCGGGATCGTCGATGACACCGACCTCGTCGTCCTCTCGGGCGATCCGCTCTTCGCCGGATACGAGCCGACGGGCGATCGTGTGCCGATCGCCGACGCGGTTATTCTGGCACCGGTGATCCCGCGCTCGAAGATCGTCTGCGTCGGCAAGAACTACCACGACCACGCCGCCGAGATGGGGGGAGTCGCCCCCGAGGAGCCGCTGCTCTTCCTCAAGCCCAACACCGCCGTCATCGGCCCCGGCGATGCGATCGTGCGTCCGTCGATCTCGGACCAGACCGAATACGAGGGCGAGCTCGCCGTCGTGATCGGCAAGGTGGCCAAGAACGTCACCCGGGCGAACGCTCTGGACCACGTGCTCGGATACACGATCGCCAACGACGTCACCGCTCGCGACCTGCAGCGCAAGGACGGCCAGTGGTCACGTGCGAAGGGCTTCGACACGTTCTGCCCTCTCGGCCCGACCATCAGCACGGATTTCGACCCGTCGACGGCGACCATCCAGACCCGGGTCAACGGAGAGGTCCGACAGCAGGCGCCGCTCACCGACATGATCCACTCCGTCGAGGCGATCATCGAGTACGCATCTGCCGTGTTCACGCTGCTTCCCGGCGACGTCATCCTGACGGGAACTCCCGCCGGCGTCGGTGCCTTCGGTGCGGGGGACACCGTCGAGGTCGAGATCACCGGGCTGGGGATCCTGCGCAACACAGTGCGAGACGCCGTGCGCGCGTCATGACCACCGCCGCGCTGACCGCCGGGCAGCAGGTGGTGGTGCAGCGGCGCACGGTCCTCGTGCTGTCCACGGGCCAGGTGCTCGGCGGCATCGCCTTCGGAGCGACGGTCTCGCTCGGTGCGCTGCTTGCCGCCGACCTCTCGGGCAGCGATGCGCTCTCCGGACTGGCGACGGCGTCCGTCACGCTCGGCGCAGCTCTCTGCGCGATCCCGCTGGCACGGTTGGCCTCAAAAGTCGGTCGTCGTCGTGCGCTCACCCTCGGCAACCTGTTCGCGCTCGTCGGCATCGCGGTGGTGATCCTGGCCGCGTCGCTCCGGGTGTTCCCGCTTCTGCTCGTCGGCATCCTGATGATCGGTGCAGGCAACGCCGGCAACCTGCAATCGCGATTCGCCGCCACCGACCTGGCCGCACCCCGGCATCGCGGTCGCGACCTCTCGATCGTGGTGTGGGCGACGACGATCGGAGGCGTCGCGGGACCCCTGCTGCTGGGGCCCGGCGAGATCGTCGGGGCAGCCATCGGCATGCCGCCGCAGACAGGGTCCTATGCCTTCTCCTTCGTGGCGCAATGTGCGGCTCTCGTTCTCTATCTGATCGCCCTGCGACCGGATCCGCTGCTCTCGGCGCAGCGGCTCGCGACGGCCGCGACGGCCGCCACGGGAAAGATCGTGGCGGACCGCCCGGTGGTGGCTCGATACGCGATCTTCGCGGTCGCAGGCTCGCACGTCGTGATGGCATCCGTCATGGCGATGACTCCCGTGCACCTCGCGCACATGGCGCACGGCAGCCACGGCATGGCCCCGACGCCGGCAGACGTCTCGGCGCTCGTGGGTATCACGATCGCTCTGCACGTCGGCGGCATGTATGCCCTGTCGCCCCTCTTCGGAATCCTCGCCGACCGCTGGGGGCGCCTGCGCGTCGTGCTGCTCGGCCAGGTGCTGCTGGGAGGCGCGCTGGCGTTCGCCGTGTTCGTGAACGACCAGGAATGGGGCGTCATGGTCGCGCTCATCCTGCTGGGACTCGGTTGGAGCGCTGCGACGGTCGCCGGCGCGGCGCTGTTGACCGAATCGAGCGCTCCCGAGCTCCGCACCCGGCGGCAGGGGCGAAGCGATTCGCTGATGAGCCTGTCGGCTGCCGCAGGTGCCGTGCTTGCCGGCGTGATCCTGTCGAACTTCCAGTACGCAGGCCTCGGGATCGCGGCATCCGTGCTGGTGATCGCGATCGTGGCGCTCGCGCCGTTCGGAGTCGCGAAGGCACGGTGATGACGCCGTCGGTGTCGTGTCATCGGGCGTTGGCGGCCGCGATACGACACCGACGGCGCTGGCTCAGGTGTACCAGGTGGGTTCGGGCACGTCGTTGAGGAGCACGTAGCCGCCCACCTCTCGTTTCTTGTAGGCGATCGGGTCATGCAGGCTGTGCGTGCGCAGGTTGCGCCAGAAGATGTCGAGACCGACGGAGTTCGCGGATGCACGGGCCCCCGTGAGCTCGTAGACCTTCGCCGTGGCCTCCAGGCCGTCGTCGACGATCCGCAGCTTGCCCGCCGCGATCCGAACGGCGATCTCACCTCGACGGCGGGCGGTGAGCTCCTCCCGTGGCGCGTGCAGCACACTGCTGATCTCTGCGCCGACGGCATCCAGCAGGGCCTCATCGGCCCAGAGCTTGGATGCGAGCTCGCCATAGCCTTCGAGCAGGTACCACTCGTCTGTGGCGTGCTGCTTGTCGTCGCCTCCGTACGGCCACGGTCGAGTCACCGAGCGCGTGTAGGCGGACGCCGTCTCGATCGCGCCCTGAGCGATTCCGAGGTAGAAGTTGGCGAACACGAGCTGGATCGCAGGCACGTTCAGGGTGTTGTAGGTGAGCGGCTGGAACTCCTTGTCCACGAACCCTGCCGCGGCGGCCCAGGGCACACGCACATCACGGATCTCCACAGAACCGGATTCGGTGAGCCGCTGTCCGAGACTGTCCCAATCGCCGGCGAACACGATGCCTTCCTGCGCTGTGGGGACGATCGCGAAGATATGCGTGTCTGTACCTTCGAGCACTCCTTCCAGCACGGTCAGGTCGGAGACTCGCCCACCGGTGGAGAAGGACTTTCGCCCTGAGAAGACGAGTTCGTCGCCGTCTTCCCTGACCACCAGGTCGGAGTCGCGGGGGTTCACGGCTCCGCCGAAGACGAAGTCGTTCGTCGTGTACAGCTCCTCGACGGCAGCTATCTGATCCTCTGTCGCCACGAGGCGCGCGGCCCACGCCCAGAGATAGTGGTATCCGAGCAGTTGGCCGATCGATCCGTCGCCTCGGGCAACAGCACGGATCACTTTGTACGCGGTGTCCCAGCTCTCGCCGGCGCCGCCGTGGGCGGCAGGACCGAGCAGCGTGACGAGGCCGGAGTCCTTGAGCAGTCGAACTTCGGCGTGAGGCGTCGCATTGGCTCGGTCGCGTTCGACGGCGTCGACGGCGAGGATGTCCGCCACCTCTCGAGCGCGGTCGAGCCAGTCGGCGCTGTTCCTGGGGCGTTCTGCGTCTCGCCACCGATCGTCGAGCGCGGCCGCTGCTGCATCTGTGAGTGTCATGTTCTTCCCTTTCGAGTGGGGTGATGCGTGGTCTGAGGATTGCCGCCACGCTAAGACCCCACCGGCTCGGAGTACAGGTTGTTACCCAGGGCGAGTGACTGTTACCCGCCGTGACCGGATTCCACGCACGGAGACCTCGATCGATCGCCGGTGGGAGGAAGCATGACGGGAACTAGAATCGAAGAGCTATGGCTACTCCTCACCCCCTCACCACGACCGCCGGTGGTGCCGACGTCCGCGTCCGCTTCTGCCCTTCACCGACGGGACTGCCGCACGTCGGCATGGTCCGGACGGCTCTCTTCAACTGGGCCTACGCCCGTCACACGGGCGGGAAGATGGTGTTCCGCATCGAGGACACCGATGCGGCCCGCGACAGCGAAGAGAGCTTCCGCCAGCTCGTCGACGCGCTCACCTGGCTCAAGATCGACTGGGACGAGGGTGTCGAAGTCGGCGGCCCGCACGCACCGTACCGGCAGTCCGAGCGTCACGACATCTACCGTGGCGTGATCGACAAGCTCATCGAGGCGGGGGCCCTCTACGAGAGCTACTCGACGGCTGATGAGATCGACGCCCGCAACGAGGCCGCGGGACGTGCGAAGCAGCTCGGCTACGACAACTTCGACCGTGACCTCACCGATGAGCAGAAGACCGCCTTCCGCGCTGAGGGGCGCCAGCCCGCGCTGCGGCTGCGGGTTCCGGACGAAGACCTCACATACGTCGACCTCATCCGCGGCGAAGTGACCTTCCCGGCAGGTTCCTTCCCCGACTTCGTCGTCGTTCGCCCCAACGGCATTCCGCTGTACACGTTCGTGAACCCGGTCGACGACGCACTGATGGGCATCACCCACGTGCTTCGCGGCGAGGACCTCATGCCCTCGACCGCACGTCAGCTCGCCCTGTACGCCGCGCTGATCGAGGCGGGCGTCACGACCTTCATGCCGCGCTTCGCGCACATGCCGCTCGTGCTGGGGGAGACCGGCAACAAGAAGCTCTCCAAGCGCGACCCGCAGGCGGACCTGTTCCTGCATCGTGATCGCGGCTTCATCCATGAGGGCTTGCTGAACTACCTCGCGCTGCTCGGCTGGTCGATCGGTCCCGACCGTGATGTGTTCTCGCTCGATGAGTTCACCGCCGCGTTCGACATCGTGAACGTGAACCCGAACCCGGCTCGCTTCGACCAGAAGAAGGCCGAGTCGATCAACGGCGATCACATCCGCCGACTCGGTGAGAAGGACTTCGCGGAGCGGACGATCCCGTACCTCGCTGCCGCCGGCCTGTTCGACGAGCCCACGCACGAGCAGCTGGTGATGGCCTTCCGTGTCGCGCCGCTCGTGCAGGAACGCGTACAGCTCCTCGGCGAGGTCCCTGGCATGGTCGGATTCCTCTTCGCCGATGATGTCTCGTATGACGCCGACGCGCTCAAGGGTCTCCCTGCGAACGCGGCCGAGGTGCTCGATGCGTGCGTCGCGGCTCTCGAGCCGGTGTCCGAGTTCGTTCCGGAGAAGATCCAGGATGCTCTCGCTGCAGCTCTGGTCGAGGGTCTCGAGCTGAAGCCGCGCATCGCCTACGGGCCGCCGCGCGTCGCGATCACCGGCAGGCGCATCTCGCCGCCGCTGTTCGAGTCGATGGAGCTGCTGGGCAAGGAGGAGTCGCTGCGACGCCTTCGCGCGCTGTCGGAGTTCCTCGCGAACTGAAAGGTCACGAGGGTGAGGGCATCCGGCGGTGCCCTCACTCTCGTCTCCTGTCGTCCTGGCGCCCTCGGGGAGTCGCCGTTCGGGCGACGCGCCCGGACTGCCCGCCGCGTTTTGGCATTATGGCTGCGGCTCGGGTAGGCTTGACTCTCGGTGCGAGGCTCCGGTTTCGCCCTTGGGGTATGGTGTAATTGGCAACACGGCGGTTTCTGGTTCCGTTGTTCTTGGTTCGAGTCCAGGTACCCCAGCAAGATAAAACCCGCGGATTTCCGCGGGTTTTCTTGTTTTCACCTCACGGAAGAAGTCCGACGATGGACAGTTCGAACACGTGGCGTCCGTTGATCGCGATTCTGGCGAACCCGGAGACCCGTCGTGCCGCCGCGGAGCTGATGCTGGGCGGCACCGTCGAGTCGGTCACCGCGGGTCTGTCGCCGTCGCGGCATCGACGTGTGGCTGAGGCCCTCGTGCGAAGTGGTCTTGTCGACGTCGACACCCAGACAATCGATCCTGAAGTGTTCCGGAGGGTCCTTGACTCGACGGCCCTGCCTCAGAAGCGGGGGATCGATCGTTTCCTGGACGGCACCCGGATCAGGCAATATCCGGCGAATCTGCGGGAACGAGGCGAGCTCCTTGCATGGGTGGCCAGCCGAGTCTTCACGGCTCACGAGATGATGACCGAACGTGAACTGAACGACAGGCTTCTCTCGTACTCCGCGGATGTCGCCGTGCTCCGTCGATACCTTGTGGACTATCAACTCGTCGAGCGCCGCTCCGATGGAAGCGAGTACATGTTGACCGGGAGCGATCCGATCGCCGCGATCGACTGAGGCCGTCACAGCGAAAGCACGTGGGCGAGTGGAGAGCATCGGCATAGCAGGTTCGTCGCGCCTGACGCCATGCCCTTCTCCGAAACGCCACCACCCGGGATGCTCATGCTCGGACGCTCTTCTCGACACGAGCGCCGGAGAGAGACGACGATGGCACTGAGACGAGTGGTACCCGGCGAGGAACCCGGCATCCGCCGCATCCGCTCAGGTGCAGGCTTCCGCTACGTCGACGCCGCAGAGCAGCCGGTCGGCGAGGCCGATCGTGAGCGCATCCACGATCTCGTCATCCCGCCCGCGTGGAAGCAGGTGTGGATCGCGGCCGATCCGCTCGCGCACATCCAGGCGGTGGGCACGGATGATGCGGGGCGTCGGCAGTATCTCTACCACCCGCTCTGGCGTGCGGGACGCGATCAGCGCAAGTTCGCGAGAGCGCTGCGGCTCGCCGCGGCGCTGCCCTCGGCGAGAGCACAGGTCACTCGGGCCATCACTCAGGACGGTCTGACGCGCGAACGCGCCCTCGCCGTCGCGTTCCGGTTGCTCGACGACGCGGCGCTGCGAATCGGCTCCGAGCGGTACCTCGTCAAGAACGGGAGTCGTGGACTCAGCACACTGCGTCGGCACGACGTGCGAGTCGAGGGCAGCACCGTGGCGCTGAGCTTCCCGGCCAAGAGCCGTCAACTCGCCTCGATCGAGATCGCGGATGCCGCCCTCGCTGAGGCCCTCTCGGAGTTCGCCGTCGGTTCTCCTCGCGCACCCCTGCTGGCGTACCGCAAGGGTCGGCGCCGAGTGCGGCTGTCTTCGGGCGAGGTGAACGGCTATCTTCGACAGATCACCGGTGCAGCCTTCACGGCGAAGGACTTCCGCACGCTGCACGGAACGATCCTCGCGGCGGATGCTCTGGCTCGCATCGGCCGTCTCGAGACCAAGAATGAACGTCGGCGTGCCGAGCGCCTCGCCGTGCAGGCGACGGCCTCGGGGCTCGGCAACACCCTGGCGGTCGCGCGGGGGAGTTACATCGACCCCCGAGTGTTCCGCCAATACGCCCGCGGTCGCACCCTCGATCTCACGGTGTCGCCCGAGACGGCGATCCGAAAGCTCCTCGGGAAGTGATCGCTCAGCTCTCCCGCGGGTAGGTGTAGAAACCCTCGCCGGTGGCGACGCCGAGCTTTCCCTTGTCGATGTACTGCTCCTTGAGCAGGTCGGCGAAGCGCTGCTGCTTCTCTCCGCCCATGCGGGAGATGTTGTACGCGGTGGTCAGACCCACGATGTCGTAGATCTCGAAGGGACCGGCGGGAGAGCCGGTGCCGATGCGCCAGGTGGTGTCGATCGCCTCGGGCTCTGCGATCCCGTCGACGAGGAGTTCGGCTCCGGCTTCGAGGAACGGCACGAGGAGGGAGTTCAGCAGATATCCCGCCTTCTCCTTCTTGATCTGGATCGGGACCATGCCGATCTGCGTGGCGAACTCGACGACCTTCTCGTAGACGGCAGGGTCGGTGTCGGGCGTGCCCATCACCTCGGCGGTGTTGTGCGACCAGATCTCGTTCGCGAAGTGCAGTGCGAGGAAGCGATCCCGCCGGCCCGTGGACTCCGACAGAGCGCTGGGCAGCAGGGTCGAGGAGTTCGTCGTGAAGATCGTCGTCGCCGGCGCCGCGAGGGCGAGGGTGCGGTAGATGCCCTGCTTGAGCTCGAGGCTCTCCGGGACGGCCTCGATCACGAGGTCGGCGGTCGCCGCGGCATCCGCGAGGTCTGAGGTGAGGCGGATGCGACCGACGGCCGCCTGCGCGCCACCGTCCGCCGCGTTCTCGATGCCGTCGGCGACGTAACGCGCGGCGAGCGCTTCGAAACGCTCGGCAGCACGGTCGAGCGCTGCCTGGTCGATGTCGTATGCGACGACGTCGAATCCGTGGAAGGCGGTCTGGAACGCGATCTGCGATCCGAGGACGCCGGTGCCGAGAACGGTGATGTTCTTCATTTCTCTTCCTTCTCCGATGGCCTTGTGGGCCGTGGTCATGATGCGGCGTCGCCGCGGTCGAAGCGCTGGAGGTCGTGCGCGAAGCGCGACACCTCAGCATCCGACCACTGCGCGAGATGGGTGTCGATCACGTGCTGCAGCGTGTCGAGCGTTCCCCGGAAGGCTTCTTCGCCCTCGGGTGTGAGTGCCAGCGGGCGCCCGCGCCCTGCCGTCGCGGGCATCTCCTGCACGAGCCCGAGGGTGATGAGGGACGAGAGCTGCCGAGACACCGTGGATCGGTTGAGCCGGAACATCTGGGCGATGTCGGTCGAGCGGATACCGGGCTCGTCGGCGATGGCCATCACGATCGACTGGTCGGTGATCGAGAGTCGAGTCTCGCCGGACCGGGCATCGACCAGGCCGCGGCGGGTGATCGCCAGCAGGGACCGCAGTACTGTGGCGCTGTCCTGACCTCGTGCGTCCGACTCATCCACCTGTTGCATAATGCAACTCTAGACCCGATTGTTGCATAGCGCAACGCGCGCACGGGTAGGGGGCATGGTCTTCGGTGCCGGATGACAGGATGGAGACATGCATACCGCCAACCTCACGCGAGAGGAGACCGCTGCGCGATCCGCCACCATCTCCGTTCGCAGCATCCGCGTCGAACTCGATCTGACCGGAGCGCCCGAGCGGGCGCGCAGTGGGTTCCCGACGGTCACGACGCTCGAGTTCGCATCGACGACCTCGTCGACCTGGCTCGACTTCATCGGCGAGAGCGTGGAGCGCGTCGTCGTGAACGGCGTCGACCAGGAGATCGTCTACGACGGCGCCCGGATCGTCGTGCACGATCTCGCGGGCGTGAACACGATCCGCGTCGAGGCGGTCGGGATCTACAGTCGGTCCGGTGAGGGGCTGCACCGCTTCCACGATCCTGTCGATGACCGCACCTACCTCTATACGCAGTATGAGCCGGCCGACTCTCGGCGCGTCATGGCGTGCTTCGAGCAGCCGGACATCAAGGCTCCCTACACGTTCGTGATCGACGCGCCGGCTGGATGGGAGGTCCTCTCCAATCAGTCCGCCGCGACGGTCGACGCCGGCGTCGGGGTGCAGCGCGTCGAGTTCGCCTCGACGCTGCCGATCTCGAGCTACATCACCTCTGTCGCCGCGGGCCCGTACGCCCGCGTGCACGGCGAGTGGCGGCGCGACGAGCAGCACATCGCGCTCGGCGTGTTCGTGCGGCGATCGCTGGCGCAGTACCTGGAGTCGGACGAGATCCTCGATGTCACGCGTCAGGGTCTGGACTTCTTCACGGATGCTTTCGCGTACCCGTATCCCTGGGGCAAGTACGACCAGATCTTCGTCCCCGAGTACAACCTCGGTGCGATGGAGAACCCGGGGCTCGTCACCTTCACCGAGGCCTACCTCTCTCGGGGCGCGGCGACGGACGCCCAGCGGGCTGCTCGGGCGAACACGATCCTGCACGAGATGGCGCACATGTGGTTCGGCGACCTCGTGACCATGAAGTGGTGGGACGACCTGTGGCTCAAGGAGTCCTTCGCCGATTACATGGGTTCACACGCGTCCGCAGTCGCGACGCGTTTCCACGACGCCTGGGTGAAGTTCGCCGCCAACCGCAAGGCCTGGGCGTACCAGCAGGACCAGTTGCCGACAACCCACCCGATCGTCGCGGACATCACCGACCTCGAAGCCGCCAAACTGAACTTCGACGGGATCACGTACGCCAAGGGCGCCGCCGTGCTCAAGCAGCTGGTCGCCTTCGTCGGCGATGACGCGTTCTTCGACGGCGCGCGCAGGTACTTCGCCGAGAACGCGTTCGGGAACACGACGCTCGACGACTTCCTCGTGCAGCTCAGCGCGGTGTCCGGCCGAGACATGTCCGAGTGGTCGCGCGCCTGGCTGCAGACCACCGGGGTCTCGACGCTGTGGATCGAGAAGGATGCCGACGGGGCATCCGTGCTCGTGCAGACGGACCCGCGCCCGCATCGGCTGCGCATCGGTCTCTACGACGACATCGACGGCCGCGTCGTGCGCCGCGACCAGATCGCGCTCGACATCCACGACGAGCGGACTCCGGTGGAGCTGCCCGACGCCTCCCTCGTGCTGCTCAACGACGACGATCTCACCTACGCCAAGGTGCGCCTCGATGAGGCATCGCTGACGACTGTGCAGAACTCGCTGTCCGCCGTCGAGGATCCGCTCGCACGAGCGGTCATCTGGTCCTCTCTCTGGAACGCCACCAGGGACGGAGAGCTCGCAGCGACCAGGTACACGTCGATCGTGAGGGCACATGCTGCTCATGAGTCGAACATCGGGCTCCTGAGCGGCGTGCTCGCTAACTCGCTCTTCGCGATCCGGCACTATGTCGCCGACGACGACCGGGCACAGGAGCAGAGGCAGTGGATCGAGGCGGCGTGGAGTGCACTCCAGTCGGCGGATGCCGGCAGCGACGCGCAGCTCTCGTGGGCGCGCGCTCTCGCGGCGGCGTCCGCCTTCGATGACACACGCGCCCGAGACATCCGTGCGATCCTCGACGGAGCGACGCCTGAGGGACTCGTCGTCGATCCGGACCTCCGGTGGCAGCTGCTGACCGCTCTCGTGACGACGGGTCATGCCGGCGTGGACGAGATCACGGCGGAGCAGCAGTCCGATGACACCGGGAGTGGCCGTACCGCGGCGCGCCGGGCGCTCGCATCGCTTCCGGACGCCGTCGTGCGCGCCGCCGCCTGGGAGCAGGCGTGGAACGACGAGTCGCTCAGCAACGATCATCTCGACGCGGTCATCAGCGGATTCCGCGCGGGTGGACGACGCGACCTGATCGCGGTCTTCGACGACGAGTACTTCGCAAGGCTCGGCGGCGCCTGGTCTGAGCGGAGCATCGAGCTGGCGCGGCGCCTGGTGGTCGGGCTGTTCCCGGCCGCGCCCAGCCTTGCGCCGGTGGATACCTGGATCGCCGACAACGCCTCGGCACCCGCCGCTCTGCGGCGTCTCGTCGTCGAGCAGCGCGATCACCTCGCCCGTGACCTTCGCGTGCGGGCAGCGCAGGGTCAGTCGGCGTCGAGTTCCGCGGCGGTGCTCTGACCCACCGCGAGGTGGTCGGGGCGATCGTCGCTCTGCGTCAGCAGCACGAGCGCGATGTAGGCGGCCCAGGCGCGTGCGCGCACCCATGTCGCGTCGTCGTAGCGAGAACCTGCGGCTGCCCGGAATGCCTCGCGCCCCGGCGCATCGAAGAGCATCCATGCCGACGCGAGGTCGTAGGCGGGGTCGCCGACGGTGACGTCACCGAAGTCGATGAGTGCCGCGAGTGAGCCCGCGTGCACCAGGATGTTGCCCGGGTGAAGGTCTCCGTGGATCCAGACGCGCTCGACACTCGGCGTCGCCGCCAGCCCCGCGGCCCAGGCATCGCGCAACGCCGACCGAGTCGAGAGGGCGTCGAGGCGAGGACGCATGGCGCCGTCGCGAGTGGCCAGCTCTCGACCGCGCACGGGATTGATCGCCGCGTCGTCGGGGGCCGGAGCGTGCAGGGCGCGAAGCGCCTCTGCGAGCCGTGGCGCCCACGAGGAGTTCTCGACCCGCGACGACGCGAGGGCGTTCGCCCCGTCGATCCAGGGAATCACCGACCACGGCCGGGGGAACACGTCGTTCGGAGCTCCGGCGAGCACGGGGATCGGAGTGCGGATGCCGAGCGCCGCCAGCGCCGGCCCGATCTCGGGCAGGGCGCGCTCCTCGTTCGTGATGAGCGGCACTGCGAGGGCTCGCCGCGGCAGCCGCACGACGAGGTCCGCACCGAGACGCCACATCGCGTTGTCCCACCCCTCGGCGAAGAGGCTGAGCGGAAGGTCGGCCCACTGGGGCGCCGCCGTTCGAAGCAGCGCGCGCACGCCGTCTTCGTCGAGCGAGAACTCAGCCAAGGGGGAGTCGGCCATGCTCAGATGTCGAGCGACTCGCCCGGCTCGAGCACCGAGAACACGCCGCCGCCCTGCTCTGTCGCCCACTGCAGACGCTGACGGTGCATCGTCTTTCCTGCCACCGAGAGCGTCATGTCATGCGTGCCGAACGCACGACGCGGCTTCACAGCCAGGACGTAGTCCATCGCCTCGCCGATCTTGAGCCACGGAGCGCCGAGGGGCGCGGCGAGGGTGCCGACCTCGATGCCCTCTGGCACGGCGTAGGAGTCTCCGGGGTAGTAGAACTCATCGTTCACCAGAACCCCGACGTTCTCGACGCTCGGGAGGGACGAGTGGATGACCTCGTGCGTACCGCCGAAGAAGTGCAGCGAGAACGCTCCGACCTCCACGGTATCGCCGGGTGCGACCACCGAGATCTCGTAGCCCTCGGCCGCGCGCGCGACACCGGCCGGTGCGTAGATCGGTGTGCCGGGAGCCGCGCGCAGGATGCGGTCCAGGTGCTCGGGGGTCCAGTGATCCGGGTGCTCATGGGTGATGACGACGGCGACGAGGCCGGCGAGATCGTTCAGAGGAGCGGTGAACGAACCCGGATCGATGAGAAGGAGGTCATCCCCCTGCTGGATGCGGAGAGCAGCATGTTCGAATTTCGTGACGCGCATGGGACGAGTCAACTCCTTCCCGGCGTCCGTGGCAAACCCTCGAGCGGGCGCGCCACGCCCGGGAATCGAGCAGGTTCGGGCTCGATTTGGCGACGTGAGAATCGTCGTGGCATACTTGAACAGTTGTCGCGGCACGGAAACGTTCTGCCAGACGGCCCCATCGTATAGCGGCCTAGTACGCTGCCCTCTCACGGCGGTAACGCGGGTTCGAATCCCGCTGGGGTCACACAACACACGAAAGCCCTCGGTTCTCCGAGGGCTTTCGTCGTATCCGGCGCGCATCGCTGCCCGCGAGTACGTCAGGCAGCATTCTGTCGCGCCCCTGTCAGCCACAGCGCGAGAGCGGTGCATGCGAGCGCGAATGCGGCGAGTGGGAAGTCGAGGCCGTACGCGGTGATGGCGATGATCGGTGCGATGAAGACCAGCACCGCGGCGACCACAGCGGCCTTCGATGAGAAACGAGCGGGGCCCGCGGCCGGAACCTTCTCGAACCGGATCAGCCAGAGCGACAGCACCCAGACGGCGGCGAGGACGACGATGAGGAACAGCGGCCGGGTCCACCACCAGACAGCGCTTCCCGGTGCCGGAAGCGGGATAGGCAGGGCGAGCTGGATGCCGATCAGGACCATGATCATCGGCAGATGCCACAGGTAGATGGTCATGAGTCGTGAGCCGATCAGGAAGACCACGCCCTGGGCCGCTCGATGCCTCATGAGCGCCGTCAGGGGTGCGTGCAGCAGCGTGAGGGCGGCGGCCTGTATGACGGCGAGCATGACCATGGCTGTGGTCGGAGGCCACTGGTTGCCGAGCATGTTCCAGGAGTATCCGCCCATCGACACGAGGCCCCAGAGCGCCGCGTAGCCGGCGCCGATGAGCAGCAGCAGCTGCCACCAGCGGCACGCACCGAACCAGCCGTCGAACAGGAAGAACCCGATCTGCTGCGCGAACAGCCAGACGAACACGATGTTCGGGATGCCGAAGAGCTCCTGGCCGAGCCCGTAGCCCGTTCCGGCGACAGGTTGGATGCCGAGGAATCCGCCGATGACGGTGAACCGGAAGGTGTCGACGAGCACGGCGCCCGCGAGGAGGCCGAGAAGCACCCAGGCGCCGTACCGCTCGTGCAGCCGCATCATCGCCGGTGCGAGCGCCTGGACGATCATGTACGCGGCGAGGAACCACAGAGGAGAGCCGACACCGATGGCGACGGTGTCGACGAGCGTCGGATCGATGCCGATCAACCGCGTCGCGCCGAGAACGACGGTGAAGAAGACGAACAGGGGGAGCGCGGGGCGCGCGAGTCGCAGAAGACGCACCCGCACGAAGTCCTCCGCGGAGTCTCCGCGGGTCGACGCGGATCGCCATCCCGCGCGGGCAGCGTATCCGCCGACGACGAAGAACAGCGGCATGATGTTCGCTATCCAGGACGCCGCCGTGAACCAGGACTGCGCTTCGACGGTGCGCTCGATCAGCAGCGACCCGTCCGGCGCCCGGCCGACGCCCGTGAACAGGATGTGCACGAACACGACCAGGACGACGCAGACGACCCGTGCCAGATCGAGGGTGAGATCGCGACCTGCGGGGACCGTACGGGTCGTCGAATCGGTGGCGGCGCTGCTCATGCCGACGACTCTAGCGGTGACGGGAGGCTGCCGACGGGAGCGGCCGCAGGAGCGGGAGGGGCGGATCCTTCGGCGCCTGTGGCTCAGTCCTCGGCGGGCGGTTCGCCGGCTGCACGGCGAGTGCGCCGTGCGCGACGGATGAGCCAGATCACCAGCACGACCGCGCCGGCGAGGGCGAGCCATGGCAGGAGGAAGCCGACCGCGACGACCAGCGCGTTCACCGACACCACGAGGCCGTTCCAGCCGGCGAGCAGACCGTCTGCGAAGCCGGCGGGATCGGCGGTCGTCGGTGGAGTCGTGCGCGTCAGCTGCACCTGCAGGCTGGACATGGCGACCTGGTCGTCCAGCGAGGCGAGCTGCTGCTCGTAGGACTCGAGCTGCGCCTGGCGATCGGTGAGCGCGACCTCGGCCTCGATGAGTTCCGCGACCGTGCCGGTCTGGGACATCAACTCGGTCAATCTCTGCACCGATGCCCTGGTGGCATCGACACGCGCACGCAGGTCAATCGCCGTGGAGGTGACATCCTGCTTCGAGATCGATGAGGAGAGAACGTCGCCCGAGTCCGCGAGCTCGTCGACGACGGCGGCGAGATCGGCCGAGGGTACGCGGATGCTGATCCAGCCGTACCCGGCATCGGCGGGTGCAGGCTCCGAGGTGGCGTCGACGTTCTGGCCGATCTCGGTGCTCTCGACATAACCGCCGTACGACTCGGCGAGTGCGGTGATCGCGGCCGCGGCGTCGCCGATGTCGTTCACCTGCACCATGGCGTTCGCCGTGGCGATGATCTCTCGGTCCGTGGCGTCGACGGCACCCGGAACCAGGCTCGACGACTCCGCAGAGTCGGATGCGGCTCCCGGCGCGCTCTGGTCGACGGATCCTGCGCGCGAATCCTCCAGGGCCACGCCTGAGGGCATCTCTCCGCTCCCCGCAGTGCTCATGGCGCTCCCGCCCACGATGCCGAGTATCGGGGGAGTGATCAGGACTCCCACCACGAACGCTGCGGCTATACCGGTGCCGGTCAGCCAGCGGCGGCGGCGCGCTCGCGATCGGGCTGCCGCCGGGGTCTCGCGAGGGCGCTCGGTCGCGATCTCCGCGAACACCGCGCGCTCGATGCGGGTCATCGCGGCATCCGAGAGCTCGGGGAGGTCGTCGGAGGTGGTCTTGTCGTTCATGCGTCGCTCGCTTCCTTCACGGCACCGCGCAGTTGGGTGCGGACTCGGGAGAGACGGTTTCGGACGATGGCATGACTCACTCCGAGCTCGTCGGCCGCAGCCTGGTAGGCGTACCCCTCTGCTGCGCAGAGGCGGAAGATCTCGCGGTCGAGATCGCTCAGGGTGCCAACCTCAGCCGCGATCCGCGCCGCCAGGGCTGCGGTGATCACCTGCTCCTCGACGCTGCTCGTCGAGGGGATGGTGTCATCGACGGCATCCGTCGTGTTCGCCTGGTCGCGTCTGCGCTGTCGCAGACGGTTCGCGGCCTGGAAGCGGCAGATCGTCGCGAGCCAGGGGAGCAGGGACTCTCCCTGCAGCTCGAGTCCCGGCAGCTTGCGCCACGCGGTGACGAACGTCTCCTGCGTCACGTCCTCGGCATCGGCGGGTGAGCCCAGCAGGCCGTGGGCGATCCAATAGACCGGTCGGACATGTGAGCGGTACAACTCGCGGAAGGCACTCTCGTCACCTGTCGCGGCCTGCGCCACCCATTTCTGATCACTCGTCTGCACGGGCATCCCGTTTCCGTTCGGTGTCTCTCACCTGGGAAGTGTCGACGGATTCCTCATCGTCTCAGATCAGTTCACGGGTCGCACGGAACTGTTCCGCCATTCCGCGTTCGCCCGGCTAGAATCGTGGACGCGAGAGGGAGTATCCCGCAAGCGCATCCACCGTCATCACGAGCACCGTCATCGCTGCTCCGGTCGTGCGACGCATTCCATGCGTGGGAGAGACTTTCGGCAGTTTTCCGACCCCTGCGATTATTCGGCCCCCCTGAAAGGTGCAGAGCACCCTTGGACATTCCTGTCTGGTTCGAGATCACCTCGATGGTCGTCCTCACGATCATCCTGATCGGAGACCTCCTCCTCATCCGCCTCCGTCCGCACATCCCCTCGACGAAGGAGTCGACGCTGTGGGTCGTCTTCTACGTCGGGCTCGCTCTGCTCTTCGCGGTACTCCTCGGCAACGTGGCGGGATGGCGCAACGCCGGTGACTTCATCACCGGGTGGGCTTTGGAGTACAGCCTCTCGATCGACAACCTGTTCGTCTTCGTGCTGATCATGGCGCAGTTCGCCGTGCCGCGACGTCTGCAGCAGCAGGTGCTGATGTTCGGCATCATCATCGCTCTCATCCTGCGCGGAGCGTTCATCCTGGTGGGCGTGGCCGTGATCGAGCACTTCTCGCCGATCTTCTACATCTTCGGCGCCTTCCTGATCTACACCGCGATCAAGCAGGCGATGCCCGAGGGCGAGCACGAGGACGACATCAAGCGCGAGAACTTCATCGTGCGTCTGCTGCGCCGCCGTATCGACATCAGCGAGACCTACGACGGCGCCAGGCTCCGCACCACCGTCGACGGCAAGCGCATGTGGACCCCGATGGTCATCGTGTTCATCACGATCGGCGTCACCGACCTCATCTTCGCGATCGATTCGATCCCCGCGATCTTCGAGATCACGACGAACGGTTTCCTCGTCTTCGCGGCGAACATCTTCGCTCTGATGGGCCTGCGTCAGCTGTACTTCCTGCTCGGAGACCTGCTCGACCGCCTGCGCTACCTGCACTACGGCATCGCCGTGATCCTGGGGTTCATCGGCATCAAGCTGATCCTGCACGCCCTGCACGAGAACGAACTGCCGTTCATCAACGGCGGCCAGCACGTCGAATGGGTGCCCGAGATCGACAACCTCGTCTCGCTCGGTGTCATCATCGTGTCGATGACCGTCGCCACTGTCGCCAGCCTGATCGCGGCGTCGCGCGAGAAGTCGGCGGCGAAGAAGGCGGCGATCGTCGAGTAGGAGCGAGGCCCGTCACTCGGCCGACCAGAGGATCTCGGCCTCGAGCGTGAGATCGATGACCTGGCGCAGCAGGGCGCCGACAGTCGTCGCCCGCAGCAGTGCGTGCCGGTCGTACTCTCCGAGCGGCGCGATGGCTGCGAGCTGCCACGACGCGGCGATCGGGTCGTCCGACAGCTCGGTCTCGGGATCCCACGGCCCCTCGACACGGGCGAGGACTCGCCGCACGATCACCTCCGCTTCGGTGCGCAGCGGGGTGAGCGCATCGTTCCAGGTCAACTCGGGCAATGGATCGACCTCTGCCCTCGGGTAGGGGTCGTCTTCCACCCACTGCTCGACAGTGAACCGGTCGGTGCCCACGGCGATGATGTGCAGTACGTCTGCATCCGCAGACACGGTGGCGAGTCTGGCCGTCGTGCCGACGCTGCTGCGGCGATCACCGCCTCCGACCTCGTGGCCGCGCTCGATCAGCACGACGCCGAAATGAGCGTCTTCCTGGTCGAGGAGCTGTCCGATCATCGTCAGATAGCGCGGCTCGAACACACGGAGCAGCACTGGCGTGTGCGGAAAGAGCACCGAGCCGAGCGGGAACATGGGGAGCGGGACCATGGGCCCAGTCAACACCGCACGCCCTCGTGTGAACAGCATCGAGCGGAGAACGGCGTCGAGCGGATACAGCGCCGTACAGTGAGGTCATGCGCAGACCCGATCCGATCACCCCGGCTCCCGGACAGGAATCCGTGTGGGACTATCCTCGGCCGCCGCGGGTGGAGCCGGTGCGAGAGCGCGTGACCATCCGCCTGGGCGGTGAGCTCATCGCCGACACCGATGATGCGGTGCGGGTTCTCGAGACGAGTCATCCGCCCGTGTTCTACCTGCCGATCGCCGACTTCGTCGAGGGAGCGCTCACAGATGCCCCGGGGTCGTCGTTCTGCGAGTTCAAGGGAGCCGCGCGGTATCTCGACGTGCGCGGCGGGGGCCTCATCGCAGCAGGGGCCGCCTGGAACTATCCCGATCCCACGCCCGGGTTCGAGATGCTGGCGAAGAGAGTCGCCGTGTACGCGGGACCGATGGACGAGTGCATCGTCGGGGGCGAGACGGTGGTTCCGCAGCCGGGCGGTTTCTACGGCGGTTGGGTGACCTCCTCCGTCGTCGGCCCGTTCAAAGGTGTGCCCGGCTCCATGGGGTGGTGACCGGCCGACGCCGTCGGTTCAGAAAGCGCGCAGATTCGCCTGCAGCCCGCCCTCGACGTACTCCCGGCGCAGGATTCCGCGGCGTCGCAGCACGGGTACGAGCTCGTCGAGCGTGCGGTGCAGCGACACCGGGTGGAAGTCGCCCCACAGGAGAACGCCGTCGTTGCCCCAGTCTCCGAGTTCCTCGATGAGGTCGGCGAACTCTTCAGCCGTCCCGACGAAACCCGATCGGTCGGCGATCCGACCGGTGCGCGCGAGAGCCGTCAGATGTGCGCGCAGCGGGGCGTCGTCTCCGCGGTCGCCGATCAGGCGCCTGATGCTGCCCTGCGAGACGTGCTCTCCGAAGAGGGACTGATCGAGTGGGCGGTCGAGATCGAGCGACGTCAGATCGGTCTCGAGATCGCTCGACTGTTTGCGAGCGATCTGCACCAGGGCCGCGTCGTCGGGATGGGCGGATGCGGCGACGATGCGATCCGCCTCCTCCGGCGACGACGTGATGACCGGCTGGATCGCGAACAGGATCGTGATGTCGGCGGGGGAGCGGCCGGCAGCGATCGCGGCGTCATGGATCTTCGCCCGGTACGCGCGGACGGATGCTTCGTCCAGCGGTGCGAGTGCGAGCTGCACGTCGGAGTTGGCGCCCGCGAATCCGAGTCCACGGCCTGAGCCGCCGGGGGAGACGATCGCCGGTTCGCCACCGGTGAAGGGGACGGCGTTCAGGGGGCCGTCGAACGCGAAGTGCTCGCCGCGGTGCCTGACGGCGTGCAGCTTGGATCCGTCGGCGAACACCCCCGTCTCGCGGTCCTGCACGAGCGCGCCTTCGCCCCAGCTGCGCCAGAGCGATCGGATGCCGTCGAGCCACTCCTCGGCGCGGTCGTACGCGGCGTCGTGGCCGAGCTGGTCCGCGGCGGAGAAATGACGCGCGCTTCCGGTGTCGGTGACGACATTGAGACCGAGCCGGTGATCGCTGAGGTGCTGCAGCGTCGAGAACTGCCTGGCCGCGGTGTACGGCAGGTATGCCGCGGGGTTGACGGTCGGCACGACCCCGAGATGGCGGGTCGCCTGGAAGAGGAAGGGAGCGAGGAGGAGCGGATCGTGCTTCGGGCCGCCGAACGCGTGCCGCACACGCAGATCGATCGTCTCGACGGATCCGAGAGAGGGCGCATCCTCGATGATGACGAGGTCGAACCCCGCCTGCTCCAGAGT
This sequence comes from Microbacterium sp. AC145, assembly GCF_979258505.1. Lineage (NCBI taxonomy): Bacteria > Bacillati > Actinomycetota > Actinomycetes > Micrococcales > Microbacteriaceae > Microbacterium > Microbacterium sp. AC145. The sequence goes on along the minus strand of NZ_OZ409859.1, from coordinate 1,548,002 downwards.
GCGGGCGGCGTCCTGATAGATCTCGGGGCGCGTCCAGTCGTAGTCCCAGTCGAGTGACGGGTATCCCCAGCCCTGCGGTCCGAAGCCACGCGCCAGGAACCAGCCGAAGTGCTGGGGCCTGCTCATGCGACAGCCTCCCGTGCCGGCTCGAGCACGCGGGTGAGGTCCGAGATGAGGTCGGCGACGTCCTCGATGCCGATCGACACGCGGAGAGTCCCGGGTTGGACGCCCAGGACATCCCGCTCCTCCTGCGTGCGGTGCGCGTGGCTGGTGGTGCCGGGGTGGAGGACGAGCGAGCGGACGTCGCCGATGTGGGTCATGTGGGTGAAGACGTCGACGCTCTCGACGAAGGCGCGTGCCGCGTCGAGTCCGCCGCGGAGGGTGAACGTGAAGATCGAGCCGTGACCGCCGTGGAGGTACCTCTGCGCGAGCGCGTGGTCGGGGTGCGTCTCGAGTCCCACGTAGTCGACGCTCTCGACCGCGTCCTGTGCGGCGAGCCAGCGGGCCACCTCGAGAGCGTTGCGGGATTGGCGTTCGACCCGCAGGCCGAGCGTCTCGGCGCCCTGCCCGATCAGGAAGGCGTTGAGGGGAGACGGTGAGGCGCCGAAACGGGGCGCCACGGATTCTCGCGCATAGGCGATGCGGGCCTTGCCGCCATGTCGGGAGGCGACGCTCGGAAACCCCCCGCGGCCGGGGAGCACGAGGTGCGGCGCATTGTGACCGGCCTTCTCGGCGTCGAAGCGTCCGTCGTCGACGATGACCCCGCCGAGTACCGATCCGTGGCCGGCCAGGAACTTCGAGGCGGAGTGCACCACGATCGCGGCGCCATGCTCCAGAGGACGCACCAGGAAAGGTGTGGCGAGGGTGTTGTCGACGATGAGCGGGATCGCCGCGTCGTCGGCGACGGCGCTCACGGCTGCGATGTCGATGATGTCGTTGCGGGCATTCGCGATCGACTCGGCGAACAGCGCTCTGGTGTTCGGACGGATGGCCTGCCGCCAGGCCTCGGGGTTCCCGATGTCGTCGATGAACGTGGCGTCGATGCCGAGGCGGGCGAGATTGTCGAGCAGCAGCCCGCGGGTGCCCTCGTAGATATGGGTGGACGAGACGATGTGATCGCCCGCGCCTGCCACCGTCAGGAGCGCGGTGACGACCGCTGCCTGGCCGCTGGCGACGAGAACCGCGTCCGCCCCGGACTCCAGCGCGGCGAGCTGGCGCTCGACCGCGTGGATCGTGGGATTGCCGGTGCGCGTGTAGCCGAACCCTGCGCCCGTTCCGAAGTGATTCGCCGCGTGATCGAAGTCGTCGAACTCGAAGCCCGCCGTCAGATAGATGGGAGTCGCGCGAGAGGAGGCGGCACCCTGATTCCTGGCGGCGTGGACGGCCCTGGTGGCGAAGCCGGTGGTCTCGTCGGTCATGCGGGTGCCTCTCGAAGGTGCGGGTGACAGTAGCGTGTCACGCGGCGACTCGGCGCGCTGAAGCGGTGGTAATCTGACGTCATGCGGATCGTGCTCCTTCTTAGCGGCCGCGACGAGACCTCGTTCTGAGCCCCTCCTCGTCGCGGAGTCCAACGTGGGCCGAACCGCCAGCTTCAGGAGAAACGCAATGAACATGCCCGCAGCAGACTCTGCTCCCGCACCCCGCAGGACCCTCGCCGAGAAGGTCTGGGACGACCACCTCGTCGTCAAGGGCGAGAACGGCGAGCCGGACCTCATCTACATCGACCTGCACCTCGTGCACGAGGTCACCAGCCCGCAGGCCTTCGACGGCCTGCGCTCTGAGGACCGCCCTCTGCGCCGGCTCGATCTCACGATCGCCACCGAAGACCACAACACCCCGACGTGGGACATCGACAAGCCCATCGCGGATCTCACCAGTCGCACGCAGATCGAGACGCTGCGCCGCAACGCCGCCGAGTTCGGCGTGCGTCTGCACTCGCTCGGCGACGCCGAGCAGGGCATCGTGCACGTCGTCGGCCCGCAGCTCGGACTCACGATGCCGGGCATCACGGTGGTCTGCGGTGACTCGCACACGTCGACCCATGGCGCTTTCGGCGCCATGGCGTTCGGCATCGGCACGAGCGAGGTCGAGCACGTGATGGCGACTCAGACGCTGCCGCTGAAGCCGTTCAAGACGATGGCGATCAACGTCGACGGCACCCTGCGTCCCGGTGTCACGGCGAAGGACATCATCCTCGCCGTCATCGCGAAGATCACCACCGGCGGCGGTCAGGGCTACGTCCTGGAGTTCCGCGGCAGCGCGATCCGCGCGCTGTCGATGGAGGGCCGGATGACGATCTGCAACATGTCGATCGAGGCCGGCGCCCGCGCAGGCATGGTCGCCCCCGACGAGACGACGTTCGAGTACCTGAAGGGACGCCCGCACGCGCCCAAGGGTCAGGACTGGGACGACGCCGTCGCCTACTGGCGCACGCTCCCCACCGACGAGGGGGCGACGTTCGACGCCGAGGTGTTCATCGACGCCGACGAGCTCGAGCCGTTCGTGACCTGGGGAACGAACCCTGGTCAGGGCAGCTCCCTCTCCGCCGCCGTCCCCGACCCCGCCGAGATCGTCGACGCCAACGAGCGCGCGGCAGCAGAGCGGGCCCTCGAGTACATGGATCTGACACCGGGAACGCTTCTCAAGGACGTTCCCGTGGACGCCGTCTTCATGGGCTCGTGCACCAACAGCCGCATCGAGGACCTCCGCGCCTTCGCATCGATCGTCGCAGGCAAGAAGAAGGCCGACGGCGTCCGCGTCATGGTCGTTCCCGGCTCCGCTCGGGTGCGCCTCGAAGCGGAGGCCGAGGGCCTCGACCAGATCATCAAGGACTTCGGCGCCGAGTGGCGATTCGCCGGCTGCTCGATGTGTCTCGGCATGAACCCCGATCAGCTCGCCCCGGGGGAGCGCTGCGCGTCGACCTCCAACCGCAACTTCGAGGGTCGACAGGGCAAGGGCGGACGCACGCACCTGGTGTCACCGCTGGTCGCTGCGGCGACCGCGATCCGCGGCACACTCTCGAGCCCCAGCGACCTGAACGAGATGGCGGAGGTCTGACCATGGAGAAGTTCACCACCCACACGGGCATCGCCGCGCCGCTGAAGCGCTCGAACGTCGACACCGATCAGATCATCCCTGCGGTGTTCCTCAAGCGGGTCACCAAGACGGGCTTCGAAGACGCGCTCTTCCACGGATGGCGACAGGACCCGGACTTCGTGCTCAACCAGCCGGCCTTCCAGGGCGCATCCGTCCTCGTCGCAGGTCCCGACTTCGGCACGGGGTCGAGCCGCGAGCACGCGGTCTGGGCACTTCGCGACTTCGGCTTCTCAGTGGTGCTCAGCCCCCGCTTCGCCGACATCTTCCGAGGCAACTCCGGCAAGCAGGGGCTGCTCGCGGCGACGATCTCCGAGGAGGATCTCGAGCGTATCTGGGCCGAGATCGACCGGAATCCCGGGGCTCAGATCACGGTGAACCTCGAGGAGAGGATCGCCTCGATCGGCGATATCCAGGCTGACCTCGGTATCGACGATTACACTAGATGGCGGCTCCTCGAAGGGCTCGATGACATCGGGCTCACACTGCGCAACGAAGACAAGATCGCGCAGTTCGAGGCCCGTCGCGAGTCGTGGCGGCCCCGCACCCTTCCCGTTCAGTGAACGGCGGGGCGGGTGAGCTGAAGGGCGACCCGCCCCGAATTCCCTGAACGAAGTGAGGCCCGAATGACGACACCCGTGCGCGACGCTCTCCCCGACGGAGCACCCGCTCTCACCGGAGACGTCCTCGCCATTCGCGGAGGGCGCCCGCTTCGCGGACGCGTCGACGTCAAGGGCGCGAAGAACCTCGCGACGAAGGCGATGGTCGCCACTCTCCTGGGCGAGACGGCGAGCACGCTGCGCGACGTCCCGGATCTCAGCGATGTCGCCGTCGTGCGTTCGCTGCTCGAGGTGCACGGCGTCCAGGTGACCCCCGGTGATGAGCCCGGCTCGCTGGTGTTCGACCCGGTCGGCGTCGAGTCGGCTCACTTCGAGGAGATCGACGCCCATGCCGGTGCGTCACGGATCCCGATCCTCTTCTGCGGACCTCTGCTTCATCGCCTCGGGCAGGCGTTCATCCCGGATCTCGGTGGTTGCCGCATCGGCGACCGTCCGATCGACTTCCACCTCGACGCGCTGCGCAAATTCGGCGCTGTCGTCGAGAAGCTGCCGAGCGGAATCCGTCTCTCCACCGGTGGCGAGCGTCTGCACGGTGCGAAGATCCACCTCCCGTACCCGAGTGTCGGAGCCACCGAGCAGGTGCTGCTGACCGCCGTCCGCGCCGAGGGCACGACGGAGCTGCGCAATGCCGCCATCGAGCCCGAGATCATGGACCTGATCGCGGTGCTGCAGAAGATGGGCGCGATCATCTCGTACGAGCCGAATCGGGTGATCTTCATCGAGGGCGTCGAGAAGCTCCGCGGCTACGACCACCGATCCATCTTCGATCGCAACGAGGCGGCGTCGTGGGCCTCTGCGGCTCTGGCGACGGACGGCGAGATCTTCGTCGGCGGTGCCAAGCAGCAGGAGATGCTCACCTTCCTCAACGTCTTCCGCAAGGCAGGCGGCTGGTTCGACATCCAGGAGGACGGGATCCTGTTCCGTCGCGAGGGCGAGCTCAAGCCGGTCGTCGTCGAGACAGACGTGCACCCCGGGTTCATGACTGACTGGCAGCAGCCGCTCGTGGTCGCTCTGACCCAGGCGAACGGCCGCTCGGTCGTGCACGAGACCGTGTACGAGAACCGTATGGGCTTCACCGAAGCGCTGGTCAAGATGGGTGCTGACATCGTCGTGCATCCGCGAGGACTCCAGGACGACGCTCGACGGGTGCCGCGACGCGATCTCGAGCAGGCCGCCGTCATCACAGGGCCGACGCCTCTGCACGGCGCCGACATCGTGGTGCCCGACCTCCGCGGTGGGTACAGCCACGTGATCGCGGCGCTGACGGCCGAGGGCGAATCGAAGGTCTCGGGAGTCGACATCCTCAGCCGCGGATACGAGAAGTTCCTCGCAAAGCTCGACGCGCTCGGCGCCGACTTCGACGTCATCCGGTGACGCGGATGGGTTCCCGGTCATCGGAGACCACGCGGCCCAGTGCGTTCTGGCCGGTCGCGGCGATCGCTGTGCCGTTGATCTCGCTGATCGCGAAGCTCCGCATCACCGGCGCTGAGAAGCTGCCGCGTGAGGGGGCGTTCGTGCTCGCGCCGAACCACTACTCCGAGTTCGATCCGCTCGTCGTCGCACTCGCGGTCTGGCGTATCGGTCGTGCGCCGCGGTTCATGGCCAAGGAAAGCCTCTTCTCGGTGCCCGTTCTCGGCGGGATCCTGCGCCGCACGGGCATGATCCCGGTGGCACGTTCCTCGTCGGCCTCGGCCGCGAAGCAGACGCTGAAGCAGTCTGCCGAGCTGGTCGAACACGGACGTGGCGTGATCGTGTATCCCGAAGGGACGCTGACCCGCGATCCCGACATGTGGCCGATGCGGGGCAAATCCGGAGCCGTGCGGCTCGCGCTGACCGATGGAATCCCACTCATCCCGATGGCCCACTGGGGCACACAGGAGATCATGGGGCGCTATCAGAAGGGGTTGAGCCTCTGGCCTCTCCGCAAGCCCGTCGACATCATCATCGGCGATCCCGTCGATGTCTCCGACCTCCGCGGTCGGGCCGGTGAGGCTGCAGCGCTGAACGAGGCCACGAACCGCCTGATGAACGCCATCACCGCGCTGCTCGAAGACCTGCGCGGCGAGAAGGCGCCTGCGGAGCGATGGAACCCGTCATCCCACGGCCAGAAGGAGACGGGTCGCCTTGACTCCTAAGCGAAACGCGGCCACGGGTCCCCGAGTCGCCGTGATCGGCGCCGGCAGCTGGGGGACCACTTTCGGGAAGATCCTCGCCGACGGCGGCGCGCAGGTCACGATGTGGGCTCGACGCGCCGAGCTGGCGCACGAGATCGACGAGGCCAAGCGAAACTCGCGATACCTGCCGGGCATCAATCTCCCGCGAACCATGGCGGCCACGCATGAGATCGCCATCGCGTTGCGCGACGTCGATCAGGTGTACCTGTCGGTTCCCAGCCAGTCGCTGCGGGAGAACCTCAAGGCGCTGAGGCCGCTGATCGCTGACAGCGATGCGAAGATCGTCAGTCTGATGAAGGGCGTCGAGCGCACCAGCGGACTTCGCATGAGCCAGGTGATCGAGCAGGAGCTGAGGTGCGACCCCGATCGCATCGCGGTCGCCTCGGGGCCGAACCTCGCGCTCGAGATCGCCCGGGAGCAGCCGACCGCCGCCGTGATCTCGTCGCGCAGCCGAGAGACGGCCGAAGAGGTCGCGCGCGCCGCGCGCAACAGCTATTTCCGCACGTTCGTGAACACCGATGTCATCGGAACCGAATTCGGCGGAGTGCTGAAGAACCTGATCGCGGTCGCCATCGGTATCGTCGACGGCGTCGGCTACGGCGAGAACACCAAAGCGTCGATCATCACACGAGGTCTCGTGGAGATGACCGACTTCGCTGTGGCCAACGGTGCGCACCCCGAGACCCTGCAGGGCCTGGCGGGTCTGGGCGACCTGATCGCCACATGTCAGTCTCCGCTGAGCCGCAACAACACCGCCGGTCGCCTTCTCGGCCAGGGGTACAGCTTTCAAGACGTCGTGAAGCAGATGCAGCAGACGGCCGAGGGGCTGGCCTCCGTCGCTCCGGTTCTGCAGCTCGCCCGCGAGTCGGACGTTCACATGCCCATCGTCGAGCAGGTGAAGATGGTGCTCGACGGCAAGATGAACCCGCGCGACATCGCACCCCACCTGACGACGGATGACGACACCCCACAGGGTGAGAGGACCAACCATGGACAAGCAGACGGTGGTGGTGCTCTTCGGCGGGCGCTCCAGCGAGCATTCGATCAGTTCCGCAACGGCGGGAGGAGTGCTGGGCGCGATTGATCGTGACCGCTACGACGTGATCCCCGTAGGGATCACTCGCGAGGGCGCTTTCGTCCTCGAGGACGACGATCCTGCCAAGTTCCCGCTGGATGCGGCACATCTGCCCGAGGTCGCCGATAACGGAACGCGCGTGCTGTGGCCCGAGCCCGGGGGAGACCGCACGCTTCGCGTGGTGCGATCCGACGGCACCACCGAGGGGTTCGGCGAGATCGACATCGTGCTCCCCATCCTGCACGGTCCGCACGGCGAGGACGGCACGATCCAGGGATACTTCGACACGATCGAGGTTCCCTACGCCGGCGGTGGAGTGCTCGACTCCGCCCTGTGCATGGACAAGCACTTCATGAAGATCGCTCTGCAGGCGGCCGGCCTTTCCGTGGCGCCGTGGGTGACGGTGCGCGCACGGCATTGGGCTCAGGACCCGGCGTCGGTTCGCGCCTCGGCGACTGATCTCGGTCTGCCGCTGTTCGTCAAGCCCGCGCGTGCGGGGTCGAGCGTGGGCGTCTCCAAAGTGGAATCACCTGAAGAGCTCGACGGGGCCTTGGCCATCGCCTTCGCGGAGGACGACAAGGTACTGATCGAGACGGGCGTGTCAGGGCGCGAGATCGAGGTCGCAGTCCTCGAGGGCGCAGACGGCATCCGCGCCTCGCTGCCCGGCGAGATCGTGCTGACCTCACGCGGTTTCTACGACTTCGAGGGAAAGTACCTCGGTGGCGACGGCGTCGACGTCGTGTGCCCTGCGGAGCTCGTGGACTCGGAGATCGCGGCCATCCAGGAGGCAGCGGTCCGTGCCTTCGAGGCCGTCGACGGCCGTGGCCTGGCCCGGGTCGACATGTTCCTCACCGGAACGGGCGAGCTTGTCGTGAACGAGCTGAACACGATGCCCGGGTTCACGCCGATCTCGATGTTCCCCAAGTGCTGGGTGGCTTCGGGGCTCAGCTATGGCGACCTGATCTCGGAGCTGATCGAGGCAGGGCTGCGCCGCTGAGTGCCGCCGAGGTGGGCGTTCAGCCCGCCTCGGACTCGCCTGTGGTCGGCACTCGATCCGTGCACCGTGCGGTGGCGGGTGCGAGCCCTGACTGGATGCTCGTCGACAGGCTCTCGACGACGGTGCGGAAGTCGATGGAGTCGCCGCGGCGGATGATGACCTCGATCGCCGGATCGCGACCGTAGGTCACGAGTCGCTGCCGCTCCTCCTCCTGCTCGAGTACGAGCCAGTCCACGCTGCCGATCGTCGTGCAGACCTCGGTGGAGGGCGCGGGCGGCTCGACACCGCACCGGAGCACGACGGTCGGGTCGCCCCAGGCTCCGGTCGCCTGCGCGTCAGTCCAGACGCGATCCAGTTCACCGACCGCGTCGGGCAGCAGAACGGAGACTTCGGCGCACCCCGGATCATTCGCGTTCGACGCGGGCTCGAGGTGGATCGTGGTCGAGCACCCGGAGAGCGCCGCGACGAATGCCAGTGCGCCGGCGACGACGGTGAGACGGCGGAAGCGGGGCATGCATCCAGGCTACCTTTGACTGCATGCCCTCCCGACCTGACGATGACGATCCGCGCCTGGGAGACCTCTCTGAGGGAGAGATCCTCCGTGCGATCCTCGCGCGGACCGCGCCCGGATCGCACACCCTCCTCGGGCCCGGTGATGACGCCGCCGTGATCGCGGCCCCGTCCGGGAGCATCGTCGCCACCACCGACACTCTCGTGCACGGCCCCGACTTCCGCCTGGCCTGGTCGAGCGGCTACGACCTGGGCTGGAAATCTGCGGCCGTGAATCTCGCGGACGTCGCGGCGATGGGTGCTCGCCCCACTGCGCTGCTGGTCGCGCTGGCCGTGCCTCGAGATCTGCGCCTGTCATTCGTGGAGAGTCTCGCCGACGGCCTTCGCGAAGCCTGCCAGGCTCTCGCCCCCGGCTGCGCCGTCGTCGGGGGCGATCTGACGGTGTCGGACGTGCTCACGGTCGCAGTGACGGCCCTGGGCGATCTCGAGGGGCGCGCACCCGTCACCCGGGCTGGAGCCAACGTCGGCGACGTCGTCGCCGTGGCCGGTGAGCTGGGACATGCCGCGCACGGGCTCGCGGTTCTCTTCGGTCGCTTCCGCGAGGGCGAGCTCCCGATCCCTGTCGACGTCGGACGGCTCGGCGAGGGCGAGAGATCGGCGCTCGTCGCGCAGCTGCGACCTTCCCCGCCGATCGGCCTCGGTCCCGTCGCCGCGCTGGCGGGCGCGACCGCGATGATGGACGTCTCGGACGGGCTGGTGCTCGACGCCCGACGTCTCGCGTCAGCGTCCGGGATCACTCTGTCCCTCGACGGGACGGCTCTGGGGAAGCATCCCGAACGAGCCCTTGCAGGTGGGGAGGACCATGCGCTCCTCGCGACCTTCCCCGCCGGGTCGCTGCCGCCGGGGTTCCGTGGCATCGGATCAGTGGTTGCACGGAGCGACGAGGGAGTCTTGGTCGATGGCGTGCCCGTCGACGTGACGGGATGGGATCCCTACCGGGACTGGGATTCCGCGTCGGGCTGAGGGATCACCGGTTCCGCCCACCAGAGGGTCGTGTCGCCGTAGTTCTTCTCGCGGATCAGCTCGAGGCCTGCCGCAGCGAGCTCGGGGGGTGTCGAACGCCGCGCGCGCTCGATGATCACGAGAGCATCCGGCGACAGAAGCGTTGCGAGTGCCATGAGGTCGGCTGTCATGGCCTCGTCGGCCAGATCGTACGGCGGATCGGAGAACACGAGATCGAACGTTCCCGCGCTGCGCTGCAGGAACGAGCGAACTGTGCTCTCGTGCACACGTGCGAGGGGCAGGTCTCCGGCCCTGGCGACGGTCTCGGCGTTACGGCGCACCACGGCGGCCGCAGGGCGGCCGTACTCCACCAGATCTGCCGTGGACGCGCCACGACTGAGTGATTCCAGGCCCAGGGCACCGGACCCGGCGTAGAGATCGAGGACGCGCGCCCCGGCGAAGACGTCGATCGACTCGAGGGCGCCGAAGAGAGACTCTCGTACCCTGTCGCTCGTGGGGCGGGTCCCTGCGGGGGGCACGCCCAAGCGGGCTCCACGCGCCTTGCCTGCGATGATCCTCGTCACCCGTTCACGATATACGGCGGGCGGTCGCGTGATCGGCAGTGTCGGCGTCGCCTTCTAGACTCATTCCATGTCGCTCACGCTCGATTCCTCACTGGAGGAGGCCCTCGGTGCCACCCCGGCGAAGAGCCTGGAGCGGGCATTCGCGCTGAAGTCGGTCGGTGATCTTCTCTCGCACTACCCGCGGCGCTATGCAGACCCCGGCGAGCTGACGCCGATTCGTGAGCTGCCGCTCGGCGAGACCGTCACGATCGTCGCCGAGGTGCTGTCCTCGAGCGCGCGCGCCATGCGCAACAGACGCGGCGCGATGGTCGACGTGGTCATCGGAGACGGCATCGGCAAGATGTCGTTGACCTTCTTCGCGAAGAATCTCGGCGCGGCGAAATGGCGCTCGGAAGACCTCGCCGTGGGCCGGCGCGGCGTCTTCTCCGGCAAGGTGGGGGAGTTCAACGGCGTCACGCAGTTCGCGCATCCCGAGTATGAGCTGTTCGATGACGAAGACGCAGCACGGCGCCGTGCCGATGCCCGAGCTGCCGTTCTGATCCCGATCTATCCGGCCACGGCGAGCCTGCAGACGTGGCAGATCGCGAAGTTCGTCACGCGAGTGCTGGACGCCGTCGACGATGTTCCCGAGCCGCTCGCCGCCGACGTGCGTGCCCGCGAAGAGCTGCTCACCGCGCGCGATGCTCTCGAGCAGATCCACAGACCCAAGACCCGCAACGACATCGACCCCGCGGTGCGCACCCTGCGCATGCACGAGGCCTTGACGCTGCAGACCGCGCTGCTCCAGCAGCGTGACGCCGTGCGCTCGCTCGCGGCGACGGCCCGACCTGCGAAGAGCGGGGGGCTGCTCGAGCGGTTCGACGCATCATTGCCGTACTCGTTGACGCCTGATCAGCAGACGGTGGGAGAACAGGTCACGGCCGATCTGGTCGGATCCTGGCCGATGAATCGCTTGGTGCAGGGCGAGGTGGGCTCCGGCAAGACCCTCGTGGCCTTGCGAGCGATGCTTCAGGTCGCCGAGTCCGGCGGGCAGGCCGCACTCATCGCCCCGACCGAGGTTCTGGCGGGACAACACCTGCGCTCGATCTCCAAGATGCTCGGCCCCCAGCTCGCACCGCTCGTGATGCCGACGCTGTTGACCGGACAGATGCCGGCTGCCGAACGTCGAAAGGCGGCGCTGCGCGTGGCGTCCGGGCAGGCGCTCATCGTGGTCGGAACGCATGCGCTGCTGGGCGAGAAGACCACTTTCGCCGATCTCGGCCTCGTCGTGGTCGACGAGCAGCACCGTTTCGGTGTCGAGCAGCGCGAGGCCTTGCGGGCCAAAGGATCGAGTCCACACGCCCTGGTGCTGACGGCGACCCCGATTCCGCGCACCGTGGCGATGACGGTGTTCGGCGATCTCGACACCTCCGTGATCCGCACGATGCCGAAGGGACGTGCGGGCATCGAGTCGTTCGTGGCGCCACTCGCCGAGCATCCGGGGTGGTTCAACCGAGTGTGGGAGCGTGCAGCCGAGGAGATCGCTCAGGGCCGCCAGGTGTTCGCGGTGTGTGCGGCGATCGATACGACGAAGAAGACCGCGGAAGCGGGCGAGCCCGTCGCTGTCCAGCCTGAGGGCGCTTCGGGCCCACGATGGGGAGTCGTACAGCTCGACGAAGCGCTCGCGACGCACCCGACGCTGGGAGGTCTACGGCGCGCGGTGCTGCATGGACGGATGCCGTCCGACGAGAAGGACGCGGTCATGCAGGCGTTCGCGCGTGGCGAGATCGACCTGCTGCTGGCGACCACGGTGATCGAGGTGGGCGTGGACGTTCCGAACGCGTCGACGATGATCGTCCTCGACGCCGACCGCTTCGGCGTGTCGCAGCTTCATCAGCTCCGTGGTCGCGTCGGACGAGGCGGTGTCCCGGGTCTGTGCCTCCTCGTGACGGAGGCCGAAGAGGGATCCGTCGCGCGTGAGCGCGTCGAAGCGGTCGCGGCCACACTCGACGGGTTCGCTCTCGCGGAGGTCGATCTGGAGCTGCGCGGTGAGGGCGATGTGCTCGGTGCCGCGCAGGCGGGCGTGCGCTCCTCGCTCAAACTCCTCCGTGTCGTGAAGGACTCCCGTCTCATCGTGAGGGCCCGCGAGCTCGCAGAGGTGATTCTGGCGGAGGACCCCGACCTCGAGGCGAACCCCGGGCTCAAGGCAGCCATCACTCGCCGCGTCAGCGACGAGGATCGTGCCGCGCTCGCCAAGAACTGAGCCGCCCGAGGAGTGCTTTAGGCTGTTGGCATGAGCAGTCGGATCGCCGTCGTCCCGGGTTCGTTCGATCCGCCGACCCTGGGTCACCTCGACGTGATCCGTCGCGCGGCCAAGCTGTATGACGAGCTCCATGTGCTCGTCGTGCACAACCCGGGCAAGGAGGCGATGCTGCCGATCTCGCAGCGTATGTCGTTGCTCGAGCAGTCGATCGCCGAAGACGGGATGGACGGCAATGTCGTCATCGGCTCGTGGAGCATGGGCCTGCTCGTGGACTATGCGCGTGACGTGGGTGCCGGGGTACTCGTCAAAGGCATCCGCTCTCAGATCGACGTCGCGTACGAGTCGCCGATGGCCATCGTCAACCGCCACCTCGCCGATATCGAGACCGTCTTCCTGCTGCCGGATCCCGCGCACGCACTCGTGTCGAGTTCTCTCGTGCGGCAGGTGGCCGGCCTCGGCGGCGATGTCGCGCCGTTCGTTCCGCGGGCTGTCGCGGCGTTCCTCGACACGGGATCCCGCGGCATCTGAGCGAGGTCCCGGTCCTCGCGCTCAGCTCGGAACCAGCCGAGGAGTCCGTGGAGCCGGTACCATTGCGGGGTGCGTTCCCGACTCAATGGCCCCTTCGTCCTCCCCGTCCGCGACATCGTCCGCAAGCCGGGGGAGATGCGCGAGCATGAATTCAGAGTGACGCTTCCCGAGGCCTGGGGCGAGGGAATCGTGTCCTATGAGGCAGGTTCCGAGCTCGACCTCGACGTGCGTCTGGAGTCCGTCCACGAGGGCATTCTGGTGTCGGGAGCGCTCGACGCCGACTACTCCGGTGTGTGCGGAAGATGCCTCATCGACATCACTCGGCCCGTCGAAGTCGAGTTCCAGGAGCTTTTCGCGTATCCTGGTGAGGAAGAAACTGACTTCGAGGTTCAAGACGACCACGTGGATCTTGAAACTCTGGTCAGGGATGCTGCCGTACTGGCACTTCCTTTTCAGCCGGTCTGTCAGCCGGATTGCCCGGGTCTCGACCCGGAAACGGGCGAGAGGCTGACCGAGAGAACCGGAATGGAGCAGGCCGCTCCCATCGATCCTCGATGGAGTGCGCTCCAGAACATCACAGACCAAGACGGCGCGGAAGAATCTCGCGCCGCCGAGAAAGAAGAGAGCTAGTCATGGCTGGTAACCCCCCGAAGCGCAAGGTATCCCGTTCGAACACCCGCTCGCGCCGCGCGCAGTGGAAGGCGGCGCCCGTCGCGCTCGTCAAGACGATCGAGAACGGCCAGGTCGTCTACAGCCGTCCCCACCAGGCGAAGGTCGTCACCGACTCGCAGGGCACCGAGCTGTTCCTCGAGTACAAGGGCCGCAAGGTCGCCGACGTCTGAGTCGCGACATCACGGTTGTGACAGAGGTCGACGGAGCGTCGAGACCTCTCCCCGAGAAGCTCCGCGTCGATATCGACGCGGAGCTTCTGGAGTTGGCGCTCACGCATCGCTCGTACGCGTACGAGCACGGTGCGATTCCGCACAATGAGCGACTGGAGTTCCTCGGCGACTCCGTTCTCGGCCAGGCGGTCACCGTGATGCTTTTCACGACCCTTCCCGAGCTCGATGAGGGGTCGCTGGCCAAACGGCGCGCGAGCGTCGTCTCGACGGTCGCCCTCGCCGAAGTAGCCCGTGGCATAGACCTCGGCAGCCATCTTCGTCTCGGACGCGGCGAAGAGCAGACCGGCGGTCGCGACAAGGACTCGATCCTCGCTGACACGATGGAAGCGGTGATCGGTGCCACCTATCTGTCGGCGGGCCCGGAGGCCGCGACCGAGCTGGTGCTCCGTCTGACCGCACCGCTGCTCGCGGACCCGGAGCGCTATGGCGCCGCGATGGATCCGAAGACGAGCCTGCAGGAGATCGCCGCTCGTCAGGGAAGTGCCCCTCCCCAGTACTCCGTCGAAGCGAGCGGTCCCGATCACGATCGCCGGTTCGTGGCGACGGTGGTCGTCGGAGAACTCACCATGACAGGCAGAGGCAGCAGCAAGAAGACGGCGGAGATGGCCGCCGCGCTCAGCGCGTGGCGTGTACTCGACGAAAGTGCCTGAGCTTCCCGAGGTCGAGGTCGTCAGAGCCGGGCTCGCACCGGCGACGACCGGCTCGATGATCACAGGCGTCAGCGTGTTCGATGAGCGCGCACTGACCAGACACGCGGCGGGCGCCCCTGATTTCGTCGCTCGTCTGGAAGGCCGCAGATTCACCGATGCTGCGCGTCGTGGAAAGTTCCTGTGGCTTCCGCTCGACGATGGCGACTCGGCGCTCATCGCGCATCTCGGGATGAGCGGGCAGATGCTGCTCCGCGCTCCCGATGCAGGTGCAGAGCGGCATGAGCGCATCCGCCTGACCATCGAGCACCCTCGGCACGGGGAGCTGGCCGTGGTGTTCGCCGACCAGCGCACTTTCGGGTCCCTCGCCGTGGATCTGCTCGTGCCCGACGGTCCGACGTCGATTCCGACTCAGGTCACGCACATCGCGAGGGATCCGCTCGACCCGTTCTTCGATGATGACGTCTTCGTTCGGGCCACCCGCAGGCGGGGGAGCGCGATCAAGCGTGTACTGCTCGACCAGCAGGTGATCAGCGGCGTCGGAAACATCTATGCCGACGAGTCGCTCTGGGCCGCGCGGATTCACCCTGACTCCGCGGCGAGTGGGCTCTCGGCTCGAGCCGTGATGAGGCTGCTCGCCGAGGTCCGCTCCGTCCTCGCGAAAGCTCTCGCAGAGGGCGGCACCAGCTTCGACGCGCAGTACGTGAATGTGAACGGTCAGGCCGGGTACTTCGCGCATTCGCTCAACGCCTACGGCCGCGGCGGCCAGCCCTGCCCGCGTTGCGGGGGCCTGATCCGGCGCGAGGCGTTCATGAATCGCTCGAGCCACTACTGCCCGAGGTGCCAGCGCCGTCGCTGACCGGGATCACGCCTCATGGAACGCTCCGGCGAGAAGAGGCCTTGTCGCCCGCGTGCTCGCCCAGACCAGGGCGATTCCGACTGCCAAGACGACTGCGATCGTGAGCAGCGACTCGGGGGTGGTGATCAGGGCGATCCCGAGGAGTGGGAACACCAGGACCCCCGCGCACACGGCCGAGCCGATCGCGACGGTGAGCAGGGGTGACATGATCGCCGATCGTCGGGCTTCGTCCATGGTCTCGAACGGCATTCCCAAGCGATGCAGACTGGCGTGCAGTTCGCGGTGGTCGAGCACGGATGCCGCCTGATTCACCCCGACGGACGCTGCCACCATGAGGAACGATGCACTGAGGGTGATGATGAGTCCGGTGCGGATGTCGGTGGCGAGTGCAGCATCGGCGGCGTTGACGTCTTCGCCGGACATCACGTTCAGAAGTGAGACACCGGTGCCCACGAACACGGCGATGAAGCTGGTCATCGCGATGCCGCTCACCTGACGCCACGCAGACTTGGGAGAGTCGAGCACGAGGCGAGCCGCGAGCAGCCCTGCCGGGTGCTGTGCCCGGCGCAGTCGACGGGAGGCTCCGATTCTGAGGATCCACGGACCGATCACATTGAGCACGGCGAGCGCGATTCCGAACAGGGAGGCCAGCACCGCGATCGTCACTCCGAGGTCGGCGATCGAGGGGAACACCTTCATCATCACGAAGATGCCCGCCAGGGCTGCCGCTCCGACGAGCGCGCGAAGCCAATGCACGCGCGACGCCGTCGTGCGCAGACGCACACCGAGCGGAGAGATGATCACGCGACGGAGCCCGAACGCTGCGCTGGCCGCTGAGACGAGCAGGACCACGAGAACCACACCCGCGCCGCCGAGCGGAGAGAGGAGCACCGAATCGAGGCCGAGCGGGATGCCGCGGAACGGGATCATTCCGACGAGGGGTGAGATGGCGAGGTGCACGAGCACCCCGATGAGAGCGCCGGCTGTGGCGACCAGCACCGATTCGAGGATCGTCGCGACGCCGACGCCGAGGGGCGTCACACCCAGCAGCCGCAGAGTGGAGAGACGTTCGTCGCGTCGGCGGGCGGAGAGGCGTGCCGCCGCTCCTCCCAGATTCATCAGTGGCACGACCAGGAGGACCAGTGCGATGGCAGCGAGCGCCTGGTAGACGGGTGCCTCCGGATCGGTCCACGACCAGAAGGCCTGGGCGCCTCCGACGACGGTCAGCACGAGCGCGGTCACGATGGAGAAGGCCACGACGGGGAGGACGAGCACTGCGCTCTGCTGCTTCGCCGGGCGGAGCAGCAGCATGAGTGTCTGTGCGTTCATGCAGACACCTCCGTCCCGACGATCCGGCCGTCGCGCACTGCGACCGTGCGGGAGCACCGCGCAGCCACTTCGGCGTCGTGTGTGACGACCAGGAGCGTGCGTCCCTGCCCTGTCGTCGACCACAGCAGGGCGTCCATCACCTCGTGAGACGTCTGCGAGTCGAGTGCTCCGGTCGGCTCGTCCGCGAACACGAGGTCGGCGCCGGTCGCCTGAGCGCGAGCGATCGCGACTCGCTGGGCCTGGCCGCCCGACAGTTCACCGATGCGGCGCTCCTCCATGCCTCCGAGTCCGAGTGCGACGAGCCAGGAGGCGGCGTGGGAGACGGCATCCGCGCGCTTCACGCCGTTGATCATCGATGCGAGCGCCACGTTCTCGACCGCAGTGAGTTCCGGGATCAGCAGACCCTGCTGGAAGACGAACCCGAATCGTTCGCGGCGCAGACGGGACCGAGCCGATTCGCCGAGCCCGCCCACGTCGACCGGATCGCCCGCAGACGGCTGGAAGGTGACGGTGCCCGAGTCCGGGGTGATGATCCCGGCGAGGACGTGCAGCAGCGTGGTCTTCCCCGACCCCGACGCTCCCATGATCGCCACGGACTCGCCGCGGCGGATCGTCAGATCCACCCCGGCGAGTGCACGTGTCGTGCCGTAGGTCTTGGTCAGGGAGCGGGCTTCGAGCACAGAGGTGTTCATGACTCCAGCGTCGCGGTGGGCACCCGACCGCCGCATCGGTCGCTCGGTGTATCCGTCGTCGGACGGATACGCCGAGCGGATGATCTCAGAGTCTCTTCTGCCACGCTCCGGCGTACGACACCGGTGTGAAGCCCACGGCCTCGTTGATGCTCAGCATCGGACGGTTCTCTTCCGCGTTGAAGGTGGAGACGGCCTGGGACAGCGGCATCCGGTCCTGCCAATGCAGCAGGTTGGCGCACTTGACGATGGTTCCGAGGCGGTGTCCGCGATGTTCGCTCACGACGAGCGTGCCGAGCTGATGGGTGATGCCCGTCCGGTCGGCACCGACGAGCAGCTCGTTGTACGCGACGATCGCGCCACTGGGCACGTGCTCCACCACCACGACGGAGAGCGCTTGACCTGCCCCGGTGAGTCGGTGCTCGCGACGGACCACCCGGTCGGCATCCCAGACCTCGGCGACGAAGTCCATGTCGCCGCTCGGGGCGTCCGTCGACAGGCGCGCGAGGATCGCCGCGTAACCTTCTCTGCGGCTCGCGGGCGTCGGAGCCATCCACTGGATCACGCGATAGTCAGGTCCGGCAGCGGTCTGAGCCGCCGACAATGCCGCGCGGAGCGGAGCAGGGTCCGAGCGCAGATCGAACTCGCTGTTGCGCTCGACCTGCTCGAACTCGTAGCCGCGGGCCTCGAGTGCATCCGACAGCGGGATCGCCGGGATGCGGCCCCATCCTGTTCTGGGAACGATCATCCGGTCGGCCTCGACAGGGCGGTGGAGCGTCCAGGTCTGCACGAGCGAGCGACCGTGTGCGCGCGCCTCCGTCTCCGCGAGCGAGAGCAGCGCATCTTCGACGCCGCGTCCCCAGAGCCGCTCCGGCACCATCAGATCGATCTCCGCCGCATGGGCATCTTCCTCCTGTGCGTAATCGATCGTGATCATCCCCACGATCTCGTCTCCGAGTCGCGCGACGAATCCGGTGTGCAGAGTGTCGGTACTGTCCTGCCACCCTGCCAGCAGCTGCGCGGCGTCGGGCGCGATCTCAGGCAGGCCGACGAGCTCGTCGCAGATCTGGCGGTTGAGATCCCCGTACGCGCGGAAGTCCGCGCCGTCGGCGTCGTCCATCGACGTGGGGACGATCAGCGCAGAGATCGTCAGCGCGGTGGTCGTCATGTCAGTTCCTTCTTCCAGGCGCCTTCGTAGGCGATGGCGGTGAAGCCCATGGCTTCGTTGATGGAGAGCATCGGCCGATTCTCTTCGGCGTTATAGGTGATGACTTCCTGCGAGGCGGGTGCGATATCTCCCCAGGAGAGCAGGGCGGCGCACTTCACGAGCTGGCCGAGACGATTGCCCCGATGCTCCTTCAGCACGAGAGTGTCGTGCTGGTGCGTCGTCGCGTCGCGGTCCGGGCCGATGCCGAGCTCGGTGAATGCTGCGAGCTCACCTGTCTGGATGTGCTGCGCGACGGTCACCTGCATCGTCTGTTCCATCTCCGCGATGCGATCCTCCATCGCCCTCAGGCGTTCTGCATCCCAGGACTCCTCATCGGTTTCGAGGTCGGCAGACGGCGCATCCGTCGACATCCTCGACTTCAGCCACCCGTATGCCTCGACATGCTCGGCCGGAGTCGTTACGCACCACTGCAGCACCCGGTACTCCGTCGAGAGCCGGCGAGCGTCCTCCACGAGAGCGGCAGCACGGTCCAGCGCAGCGCGATGCAGATCGAGTCGGCTGATCCGGTACACCTGTTCGAGGGTGAATCCCTGTCGAGTCAGGAAACGGGCGACATGATCGTCGGGCACGCTGCCGAACCCGGTGAGTGCGTCTATGCGCGGCCCGTCGCTGGCTTGCTGTTCCGTCCAGTTCTGGATGACGGTGCGGTCGTGGTCGCGGGCGAACGCCTCGATGTGCGGCACGATCGCTGTACCGATGCCGCGACCCCACGCACGCGGATGGATCTCGATGGTGGCGATGGCGACTCGGGAACCCGTCTCGTGCGGAATGTCGACGACGACGCGTCCGACCATCTCGCCGTCAGCGCGTACCACCCAGACCGCGGTCGTCCTCTCCTTCCGGGAGCGGAGGATCGGGAGCAGGGCCTGAGGCGTCAGGTCCTGCTCCCTGCGTCCGGTGAGCTCGCGATAGACGGCATTGCGGAGGCGGGCGAGTTCTCGGAACTCGCCCGCATCCGCGGCATCCGCCCGTGCAGGCAGCACGAGCGGATGCAGCGATGCACCGTCGACGAGGTGAATGCTCATGGTCCTCTCCAGATCAGCGCAGCTGGCGCTGCAGGTCGAACATCATCAGCGCCAAGGGGTCGTCGACGGGGCGATGTCTCCGGTCCAGGCGGACCGAATCGTCAGCGGAGATCGCCGGTCGCCGCTCTCTGTGCGGTCGCTGTGCTCGTCGGAGCAGCCAGAGGCCGATCTTGAGGGAGAGACGATCGGCGAGCGCCAGGCGCCGCAGCTCGTCGGGTGCGGGGAGGTGGAGGACCTGCTGGTCCTCGGTATCCGGTGGGTGGGTGGTTGTGTGGTGCAGCGTGGTGTTCACGGTGATCCTTCGAGATCTTGTGGTGTCGGTGGGGGTCGGAGCGCCGGCGCGGACCGCCGAGAGGCGGCCGGAGGGGCACAGAAGGTCGAGAGCCCGGGCGTCGCGGCAGGCGATCGCCGGGGTCGGCGGGAATCCATGATCCGCGGAGGGATCAGCGGGTGGGCGCGGTGACACGCGGCTGAGGTCTGCCCTTCACGGGGCGGTGCCCTGCGGGTGAAGCAGGGCGGAGTCCTCTTGCTGCGGTTCTACGAAAGCGCAGTGGTGCGGACGCCGGCGGTTACCGAGTGCGCAAGACGCGGCGCGAATGGCGCGGCGAGGCCAGTGGCCTGAGCGTTGAGTGTGATCATCATCGGTAACCTCCTTTCGTGTGGCGATCCGGAGGTTACGGTAGCGAAACCCGGGCGTGTCCGTCAAGCATCTGCAGCGCGGCCCGGCGTGTCGCGCCGTGCACCGGTTCGTTCGGAACCCGCGCGGGATCCTTGTCCTGAGCCGTCATTCCGGTAGCGTATGGGCGTGATTCACCCCGGAAGCGCGGCCCGCGCATGCATCTGAAGAGCCTGACCCTCAAAGGGTTCAAGTCCTTCGCGCAGCCGACCAGCTTCGTCTTCGAACCGGGCGTGACCTGCATCGTCGGCCCCAATGGGTCAGGCAAGTCGAACGTCGTCGATGCTCTCGCCTGGGTCATGGGCGAGCAGGGGGCGAAGACGCTCCGCGGCGGCAAGATGGAAGACGTGATCTTCGCGGGCACGTCGACTCGCGGTCCGCTGGGGCGCGCCGAGGTGCAGCTCACGATCGACAACAGCGACGGTGCATTGCCCATCGACTACGCCGAGGTCACGATCAGCAGAACGCTGTTCCGAAACGGTTCGAGCGAGTATGCGATCAACGGCGAGAACTGTCGTCTTCTCGATGTGCAGGAACTCCTGAGCGATTCCGGTCTCGGCCGCGAGATGCACGTGATCGTGGGGCAGGGGCGCCTCGACACGGTGCTCCAGGCATCGCCGGAGGACCGTCGCGGCTTCATCGAGGAGGCTGCCGGCATCCTCAAGCACCGGCGCCGCAAGGAGAAGACCCTTCGCAAACTCGATGCGATGGAGACCAATCTGACGCGCCTGAGCGACCTCGCCGGAGAGATCCGGCGTCAGCTCAAGCCGCTCGGCAGACAGGCTGAGATCGCCCGCGAGGCGCAGACCATCGCGGCGGTCGTCCGGGATGCCAAGGCGCGTATCTTCGCAGACGACGTCGTGGCGCTCCGCACCGCTCTCGCCGATCACACGCGCACCGAGCAGGAACGACACACCGAGCGCCTGGTGCTGTCGGACCAGGCGGAGGCCGTGCGAGGGAGCATCGCGCGCCTCGAGCAGGACCAGAACTCGGTCGCCGTCGACCAGGCGAGGGGAGTGGCCTTCGGATTGGAGCAGGTTCAGGAGCGGATGCGGGGGCTCTTCACTCTCGCCAACCAGCGGCTCGCGCTCCTCGGATCCGAAGAGGACGACGCCGCTGTCACCGCCGTGACCGTGACGCAGAGCACGATCGACGAGGCGCAGGACGAGATCACCGAGATCTCGGCGGGCCTCGGCGACGCCCAGGATGCGGCGACGGTCGCAAGTCGCGAGGTCGTGCATGCACGCGCCGAGCTCGACACGCTCGATGTGGACATCGCCGAGCAGAGCGCTCTGGTCTCCGAGTACGACATGCGGCTCAGCACGCTCCGCGGAACGGCTGACGCTGCGGCATCCGCCCTTGCCGCAGTGCGCGGTGCCGTGCTGCGTCAGGAGAACGCGCTGGACGCCGCGACTACTCGTCGCCGTGAGGCCGCTGAAGCACTGGAGACGATCGACGATGCGGAAGCCCCTGAGGGAACGGCGGCTGAGCATTCGGCTGCGTATGAGACCGCGCAGCGGGCGGCGACAGCTGCAGAGGCCGAGCGCGAGACGCTTCGGGAGCGTCTGCATGCTGCCGAGCGCGAGGTCGACTCGCTCACCGCGAAGTCGGCGGCACTGGGAAGTGCGCTCTCGATCTCGGGCGGCGCTGCCGAGATCGTGAAGACCGGAGGGGCAGGCATCCGGGGACTTGTCGGCGACTCCGTCCAGGTCAGAGCCGGTTTCGAGGCAGCGATCGCGGCAGTTCTCGGCTCACTCGCCGAAGGGGTTCTCGTGGACCGGGCGTCCGACGCGTTCGCTCTCGCCGAGGATGCTGCGGAGCAGCGCAGGGGCATCGTCGACTTCGTCGTCGCCGACGCCCAGCGACCCACTGTCGATCTGCCCTCGCTCGAAGGAGTGACACCCGCGATCGATACGGTCACCGCTCCTGAGGGAGTGCTCGGAATCCTGGCGCACGTCCTGATCGCCGACGGGCTGGTCTCTGCGCGCACGGCACGCGCGGCGCTCGACGCGATCGGCGACACCGCGACGACGATCGTCACGACAGGGGGCGATGTGATCACCGCCCAGACGCTGCGAACCGGCTCCGGAGGAGAGCGATCGCGCATCGAGCTCGCGGCCGAGCGCGATGCGGCGAACGATCGTCTCGCGGAGGTGCAGGTGATCGTCGATTCGCTGCGAGAAGCACGCGAGGATGCGAACGAGACCGTCGAGAGCACCCGACGTCACGCGAAGGATGCCCTTCGGTCGCTTCGCGAACACGATGCCGCGCTCGCGAGCCACGCGGAGCAGGTCAACCGCATCACCGTGATGCATGAGTCCGCTGTCGCCGAGTGCGAGCGTCTGGAAGCCGGCCTCGCCCAGGCACAGTCCGCTGTCGAGGATGCCGAGGCGAAGGCCGAGGCGGCGAAGACCGAGCTCGAGGGTGCCGTGTCCGCGCCGCGTCCGGTGCTTGACGCATCGGCGCGGGACGGACTGCTCGAGGCGCTCGAACTCGCACGCGAGGGCGAGGTCCGAGCACGGCTCGAGATCGAGACACTGCGCGAGCGGGTGCGCGCGGCCCAGGCGCGTGTCGGAAGTCTCGAACGTCAGCGCGAGCAGGAGCGTGACGCCGCCGCTGAAACGGCCCGCCGCGCGGTGATCCGGCGCGCGCAGCGAGAGGCGGCATCCGGTGTGGCCGACGAGCTCCCGCGAATCCTCGACTCGATCGACAGATCGGTGACAGAGGCGAGGATCGCCCTCGCGGAGGCGGAGGCGGCGCGGTCAGCGCAGAACCAGGAGCTCGTGGCTCTGCGCGCACAGGAGACCTCTCTTCGCGAGCGCCTCGCGGGTCTGACCGAGAGCGTTCACGGACTCGAACTGCAGATCCACGAGAAGAAGCTCCACCTCAACAGCCTGCTCGAACGAGTCGCGTCGGAACTCGCGCTCGATGAAGATATTCTCATTGCGGAATATGGCCCTGAACAGCTGGTTCCCCGCGATCCTGGCCCAGACCACTCCGATGATGGCCACGGAGATGACACAGCGATCCCGTTCGATCGGCGCATCCAGCAGCGTCGACTGGCCGAGGCGGAGCGCAAGCTCGCACAGCTCGGACGCGTCAACCCGCTGGCCCTCGAGGAGTTCGCCGCGCTCGAACAGCGGCACGCGTTCCTGACGGAGCAGCTGGCCGACCTGACACAGACCCGCCAGGATCTGCTGACGATCATCGCCGATCTCGACGAGCGTATGCAGACGATCTTCGCGAGCGCGTTCGAGGACACCAGGGTGGCGTTCGGTGAGGTCTTCCCGTTGCTGTTCCCCGGCGGATCGGGGAGCATCTCGCTCACCGATCCCGACAACATGCTGACGACGGGCATCGAGGTGTCGGTGCGTCCCGTCGGCAAGAAGATCGAGCGCCTG
Organism: Microbacterium sp. AC145; assembly: GCF_979258505.1. Lineage (NCBI taxonomy): Bacteria > Bacillati > Actinomycetota > Actinomycetes > Micrococcales > Microbacteriaceae > Microbacterium > Microbacterium sp. AC145. The sequence continues at coordinate 1,524,421 of NZ_OZ409859.1, read as the reverse complement.
TCGTTGCTCTCCGGAGGTGAGCGATCGCTCGCTGCGGTGGCCCTGCTGGTCGCCATCTTCAAGGCGCGCCCGAGCCCGTTCTACATCCTCGACGAGGTGGAGGCGGCGCTCGACGATGCCAACCTCGGTCGACTGCTCACCGTCTTCGAGCAGCTGCGCGAGAGCTCGCAGCTGCTCGTGATCACGCATCAGAAGCGCACGATGGAGATCGCGGATGCGCTCTACGGTGTCTCGATGCGCCAGGACGGCGTATCCGCTGTGGTGGGTCAACGTGTCGGCGATCGTGCCGCAGCAGCAGGCTGACCCGAGCAGTACGGACCCCCGCTCGGCGGACGCACGTTGTGCTCAGAGCGTAGGCGTGGGCCGCGAGAGCTCGGGGCGCTACCCGTAGGCTGGAGTCATGGCGGAGAAGTCCTGGTCCCTCACTCGTGCTCTGCGCGGGATGTTCGTCAAGCCCACGATCGACGAGACGACGTGGGAGGACCTCGAGACCGCGCTCATCACAGCCGACTTCGGTCCCGACATCAGCGAGCGCGTCGTGGACGAGCTGAGGGAGAAGGTCGAGCGCTATCGGACGACCGACCCTCAGGATCTCCAGCGGATGCTCCGGGAGACGCTCGAGGAGCACTTCTCGAAGTTCGACACGACTCTCAAACTCACCGAGCGTCCGGCTGTCGTTCTGGTCGTCGGCGTCAACGGCGTGGGCAAGACCACGACCATCGGCAAGTTCACGAAGTTCCTCCGCGGGTATCAGCGCAGCGTGGTCGTCGGAGCCGCCGACACCTTCCGCGCGGCAGCCGTCGACCAGCTCGCGACCTGGGCGCAGCGCGGCGGAGCGGCCATCGTGCGGCCTCAGCAGGAGGGTCAGGACCCGGCATCGGTCGCGTACCAGACCGTCGAGTATGCGCAGCGCGAGGGGATCGAGATCGCGATCATCGACACCGCAGGCCGCCTGCACACCAAGGGCGGTCTCATGGATGAGCTGTCCAAGATCCGTCGGGTCATCGAGAAGCAGGCTCCCATCAGCGAGGTCCTTCTGGTGCTCGATGCCACGACGGGGCAGAACGGCGTCATGCAGGCCGAGGCATTCCTGCAGCATGCGGGTGTCACAGGCCTGGTGCTCACAAAGCTCGATGGATCGGCCAAGGGCGGATTCGTGCTCGCAGTGCAAGAACGTACAGGGATCCCCGTCAAGCTTCTGGGGCGGGGCGAGGGCATCGACGATCTCACCGGATTCACCCCGCACGTCTTCGTGCAGTCGATGGTCGGCTGACACAGGACTACCGTCACGAGCACGAGGCTGGTTTCATAGCGTTATGGCGATCGAACACGACTACTTCGGACTCCTGTCCTCAGGGCCCGACGGCTCGATCTTCTGGTCGGAGACCGTGGAGCTCGGTGACCAGAGCGTCACCGTCGATCTCACCGCCCCCGACCAGGACGACGTGTCTGCGGACGCGCTCGACATCGCTGCATCGCTGATCGCCGGTCTGGAGAATGTCGATGCCACGGCACGGCGCGGCATGCTGTCGGAGGTCGATGACCGCACGAGTGAGGTGACCGAGTTCATCCTGCAGCAGCAGGAGGCCTATGGTGACGAACTCGAGGATGTCCTCGTCGACGTGAGCGGCGACGCCGCGGTCGACATCATCCGGTCGCTCAGGCTGATGAGCATGACGATCCTGGCCGACGAGCACGGCGGCTCCGAGCCGTTCGCAGTGCTCGAGTATGCGCTGGACGAAGGCACGACCGACGACGTGCTGCTCGTGAACCTCGGCTCCGACGGCAGTGTGCAATCGGTCATGAGCGCCGATTGACGCCCATGACCGATGAGGCGGCTCAGACGGCCTGAGCGAAGCCGAGGTCGGCGCTGTCGGCGATGTGCGCCAGGTGTGCGGGGATCTGGCGTCCTTTCGACACCATCGACTGGGCCCAGAGTCGTCCTGCGCGGTACGAAGACCGCACAAGAGGGCCGGCGAGAACTCCGAGGAAGCCGATCCGCTCGGCCTCTTCCTTGAACTCCACGAATTCTGTCGGCTTGACCCACCGAGCGACCGGCAGATGGCGAGGCGACGGCCTCAGATACTGCGTGATGGTGATGATGTCGCAGCCTGCGTCGTGCAGGTCGTTCAGAGCCTGCACGACCTCTTCGGGCTCTTCGCCCATTCCGAGGATCAGGTTCGACTTGGTGATCAGTCCGGCGTTCCTTCCCTGAGTGATCACGTCGAGTGAACGCTCGTAGCGGAAGGCCGGGCGGATGCGCTTGAAGATGCGCGGCACGGTCTCGACGTTGTGGGCGAACACCTCGGGGCGGGCATCGAAGATCTGCCCGAGGAATGCGGGGTCTGCGTTGTGCTCGTTCGCGAGCAGCTCGACACCGGTGTTCGGGTTGAGCTCGTGGATCTTGCGGACCGTCTCGGCGTTGAGCCAGGCGCCCGTGTCCGGCAGGTCGTCCCGCGCGACGCTCGTGACCGTCGCGTAGCGCAGGTTCATTCGCGCGACGCTCTCGGCGACCCGTCGCGGTTCGTCCGTGTCGTAGGCGTCGGGCTTGCCGGTGTCGATCTGGCAGAAATCGCAGCGCCGTGTGCACTGCGAGCCGCCGATGAGGAACGTCGCCTCCCGGTCCTCCCAGCATTCGAAGATGTTGGGGCAGCCGGCCTCCTGGCAGACCGTGTGAAGATCCTCGCTCTTCACGAGCGAGTGGAGCGCCGTGTACTCGGGCCCCATCTTCGCCTTGGTCTTGATCCATTCGGGCTTGCGCTCGATGGGGGTCTCGGCATTTCGGATCTCGAGGCGGAGGAGCTTGCGCCCCTCGGGTGCGGCGGTCATGCGGGAACTCCTGCGTGGTCGGCGGGCGAGTATTCGGCGAGGAAGGCGGCGGCGACTGCGTCGACGATGTCCGTGGGGGAGACGTCGGCGCCGACGACCTCACTGACGGTGGTCACACCGGCGTCGGTGATGCCGCAGGGGATGATGCCGCCGAATCCCGACAGGCTGTTGTCGCAGTTGATCGCGAAGCCGTGCATGGTGACTCCCTGCTGCACGCGCACGCCGATGGCTGCGACCTTGTCTTCGGAGAGGGGGCGACGCACCCACACCCCGCTGCGACCATCGACCTGGTATCCGTCGACCCCGAGCGGTCGGAGCACCTCGATGAGGATTCGTTCGAGCCGGCGGACGTGCGCCACGACGTCCATGGGCTCCGGCAGTCGGACGATCGGATACCCGACCAACTGTCCCGGTCCGTGCCAGGTGATCTTTCCGCCCCGGTCGACGTCGATCACAGGAGTACCGTCCTGCGGTCTCTCCTGCGGTTCCGTGCGCTTTCCGGCGGTGTACACGGCCTCGTGCTCGAGGAGGATGAGGGTGTCAGGGCGCGTGCCGTCGACCACATCGGCGTGGATGCGTCGCTGCAGATTCCACCCGTCCGTGTAGGGAACGTAGGCCGGAGCGAGTCCGGGGGTCAGAATGTCGAGCATGATCAGGTCGCTCTCGCTCAATAAATGGATTGCGTCTAAGAATACTCCTCCTCGCGATCCCCGGCACGCGACAGCGACGCGCGGTAGCGTGAGAACATGAGCAGCATGAGCCGAGCGGGGCGCCCCAAGGCGTCCTCACGCGAGACCCTCGCCGAGGCAGCCTGTGAGCTCTTCCTCGAGCGTGGATACGACGCCACGTCCGTCGCTGACATCACTCAGCGCGCGGGTGTGAGCCGCTCGAGCTTCTTCAACTACTTCTCGTCCAAGAGCGACGTGCTGTGGTCTGGTCTCGATGACCGCATATCGAGCGCGGTCGAGGACCTCGTCACCGTCGCCGCTGATCGGGATGGAGTAGAGGTCCGACGCATCCTCACACGACTTGTCGACGGCTTCGCCCCCGACAGCCTCGCACTGGCGATGACGAACTCGTCCGCGATGGGGCTCGATGACGAGCTCGAGCAGGATGCCGCGCTGCGCCAGGCCCGACTCGCTGCGGCGCTCGCGGATCTGGCCCGTCGATCGGGCGTCGCGCCTCTTCCGGCCGACATCGTGGCCGCCACCTGGTCTGCCGCGGTTCTCGCCGCCGTGCGGGCGTGGGCGGAGGGTGGAGCCGGGCGCGGATCGGTCGGAGACAGGTTCGCCGACGCGGTGCGCACGATCGACCGGCTGCCCTGGGGTTCCGCACCCGCGTGATCGACGGCACGAACTGAACGGCCGGAGTGCGCCGTGAGCGCGGCGAAGCCGTGAGATTCGCGTAAACTCGGTCTCACCATGGCTACCTTTGGCACGCTCTCCGATCGGCTCACCGAGACCTTCCGCAATCTGCGCACGAAGGGAAAGCTCACAGCGGCCGACGTCGACGGCACAGTGCGCGAGATCCGTCGCGCCCTGCTCGACGCTGACGTCGCCCTGACGGTCGTCAAGGAGTTCACCGCCAAGGTGCGCGAGCGCGCACTCGGCGACGAGGTCAACAAGGCGCTCAACCCGGCGCAGCAGGTCGTGCAGATCGTCAACGAGGAGCTCGTCCAGATCCTCGGCGGCGAGCAGCGTCGACTCCAGTTCGCAAAGACCGCACCGACGGTGATCATGCTCGCCGGTCTTCAGGGGTCGGGAAAGACCACGTTCGCGGGCAAGCTCGCGAAGCAGCTCGAGGGCGAAGGGCACACGCCACTCCTCGTCGCCGCCGACCTCCAGCGCCCGAACGCAGTCAACCAGCTCCAGGTCGTGGCGGAGCAGGCCGGTGCCACCGTCTACGCTCCCGAGCCGGGCAACGGTGTCGGAGACCCGGTCAAGGTGTCTCGCGACGGCGTGGAGTACGCCCGACGCCAGCAGCACGACGTTGTCATCATCGACACCGCCGGCCGTCTGGGAGTCGACGCCGAGCTCATGAAGCAGGCGTCCGACATCCGCAAGGCGACCGACCCTGACGAGGTCCTGTTCGTCATCGACGCCATGATCGGTCAGGACGCGGTCAACACGGCCAAGGCATTCCAGGAGGGTGTCGACTTCACCGGTGTCGTCCTCTCCAAGCTCGACGGCGACGCGCGCGGTGGAGCCGCGCTGTCTGTGGCGTCGGTCACCGGCCGGCCCATCATCTTCGCGTCGACCGGAGAGCGTCTCGAAGATCTCGAGCCTTTCCACCCCGACCGCATGGCCAGTCGGATCCTCGACCTCGGCGACATCCTCACCCTCATCGAGCAGGCTCAGCAGGCCTTCGACGAGGACGAGGCCATCAAGATGGCCGAGAAGCTCGCCACAGAGCAGTTCACACTCGAGGACTTCCTCGACCAGCTTCAGCAGATGAAGAAGATGGGGTCGATGAAGAAGATGCTGGGGATGCTCCCCGGCATGGGCCAGATGAAGCAGCAGCTCGAGGACTTCGACGAGCGTGAGATCGATCGCACCGAGGCGATCATCCGCTCGATGACCCCCGGTGAGCGCCGTAACCCCAAGGTCCTCAACGGATCACGTCGTCTGCGCATCGCGCGTGGTTCCGGTATGACCGTCACCGACGTCAACCAGCTCGTGCAGCGCTTCGACCAGGCCGCGAAGATGATGAAGACCGTCGCTCGCGGTGGCACTCCGAACATTCCAGGTATGGGATCCATGCCCGGCATGGGCAAGCCCGGGGCTTCGTCGAAGCGCGGCAAGAAGGGCAAGTCATCGGGCGGTTCCCGCTCGGGCAACCCGGCGAAGCGCGCGGCCGAGAATGCGGGGATCGCGACCGCGTCCACCCCGACCGGGTCAGGATTCGGTCTGGGCGGCGCCAAGGCACCCAGCGAGGCAGACCTCGCCGAGATCCAGAAGCTGTTCGGCAAGAACTGACGCTCGTCAGGCTCGGGATGCCGGCAGCGAGTGCCCCCGAGCAGGGGCCAGCGACCGACGCGGCGTTCTGAGCGCCGTCAGCTGTCCCACGATTAGGGCGACGAGTACGAGTGCGATTCCGAGCGCCTGAAGCGGCGTGAACGTCTCGCCGGCCACGAGGGTGCCCAGCAGCGTTGCCACCACGGGGGAGAGCAGCGCGAGCAGCCCGGGGGCGATGACCGGCAGCAGCTGGATGCCGCGGAACCACAGGGTGTAGGCCAGCAGCCCTCCCACCGAGCCCAGCCACACGTATCCGAGCATCGCTCCGCCATCGATGGTGGCAGGGACGCCTTCGAAGAACAGAGCGAGGGGCAGCAGAACGAGTCCGCCCGCGGTCAGCTGCCACCCTGCATAGGCGACCGACCCGACGCCTGCGGGGCGGCCCCAGCGCTTGGTGAGGATCATTCCGAGTGCGGTGGCGGTCACGCCCGCGAGCGCCGCGAGGATACCGAGTGCGTCGAGCCGCGCGGCCGGGCCCAGCACGACGAGAGCGACGCCGCCCGTTCCCACGACGGCAGCGGCGGCGGTGAGTGGGCGGATCCGGTCGCGGAGAACGAGCGTGCTCAGGCCGAGGATGATCATCGGCTGTGCTCCCGCGACGGCAGCGGCGACTCCACCGGGCAGCCGCTCGGCGGCCAGGAAGAGCAGGGGGAAGAATGCCCCGATGTTGAGGCCTCCGAGCACCAGAGTCTTCAGCCACCAGCCGCCGGACGGGAGGGTCCTGCCGATCGCCAGCGCGACGAGTCCCGCGGGGAGTGCGCGGAGCAGACCCGCCAGGAGAGGATGACCGAAGGGGAGCAGTTCCGTCGTCACGAGGTAGGTGGTGCCCCAGGAGAGGGGAGCCAGCGCTGTGAGGAGGAGAACGGACACGCGTTTCATGTCTTCAGCCTGAACCGTTGCGCCGGATGAGTCCAAGCCATAGTTGTCACACGTCGCATGAGGAGAGATCATGGACGAGTGGATCTGCAGCAGCTGAGATATGTCGTCGAGATCGCATCGACGTCGAGCTTCACTCGAGCGGCCGAACGGTGCTTCGTCACGCAGTCGGCGCTCAGTCATCAGATCGCCGCGCTCGAACGGGAGCTCGGTCAGCGTCTCTTCGTCCGCTCGAGTCGGAGAGTCCGGACCACCGAGGCGGGGGAGGCTTTCCTGATTCACGCGAAGACGGCGGTGATGGCGGCAGACGACGCCCGTGAGGCCGCGGCTGCGGCTTCCGGTCGCGTCGTGGGCACGCTCCGCCTCGGCGTCATCCCCACGGCGAGTGCGGTCTCGGTGCCGCGGGTCATCTCTCGCTTCCGCGAGGCGCATCCTGATGCTCGGGTGGAGCTCTCCGTCGGCAACAGCGACACGCTCGCCGATGCGGTGCGGCTGGGCGACCTCGATGTCGCGCTTCTCGGTCTGCGTGAGCAGGCCGCGCCGAGGGGCGTCGCCGCCCGCGAACTCGGTCGCGAGCGCCTGGTCGTCGCGGTGCCGCCGACGCATCGCCTGTCGGGCCGGGCCCGAGTGCGGCTTGCGGACCTCGGCGAAGAGGTCTTCGCGGACTTCCCTGCCGGCACGTCGGGGCGTGCGCAGGGAGACGCGGCATTCGCGGCATCCGGCATCTCGCGCGATGTGGCATTCGAGGCCGACTCGTCGGAGCTGCTCCTCGGACTCGTCTCGGAGGGGCTCGCGGTCGCGCTGCTCGCGCCGGGGGTGATCGCCGCGTCACACACGGATGCGGTCGCGGTCGAGCTGGGTGACGGCCCCGTTCGCGTCCAGTACGTCGCGTGGGACGACCGCGCGCCGCGCAGCGTCGCGACCGCCTTCCTTCGCATCCTCGACTCCATGACAGGTCCCCGGGGACGCGAAACGGGCCCGGAGGAATCCTCCGGGCCCGCCTCCTCAGAACTCTGAGGTCACTTCACGTCTTCGTCGACCCAGTCCATCGACTTGCTGACGGCCTTGCGCCACAGCCGCAGCTGGCGGTCGCGCTCGGCGTCCTCCATCGACGGCTCCCAGCGACGGTCTTCCTGCCAGTTGGCGGACAGGTCGTCCAGCCCGTTCCAGAAGCCCACGGCGAGCCCTGCGGCGTACGCGGCACCGAGTGCCGTCGTCTCGGCGACGACCGGACGGACGACCGGGACTCCCAGGACATCGGCCTGGAACTGCATCAGCGCGTCGTTCGCGACCATGCCGCCGTCGACCTTCAGCTCCGTCAGGTCGACGCCGGCGTCGGCGTTGACCGCGTCGAGCACGTCGCGGGTCTGGAAAGCGACCGCCTCGAGTGCGGCGCGCGCGATGTGGTTCTTGTTCGCGTAGCGGGTGAGACCGACGATCGCGCCCCGTGCGTCAGGACGCCAGTACGGAGCGAAGAGCCCCGAGAACGCGGGCACGATGTACACGCCGCCGTTGTCGTCGACCTGCTTGGCGAGCTCTTCGACCTCGGGAGCGGATCCGATGATGCCGAGCTGGTCACGGAGCCACTGGATCAGCGATCCGGTGACGGCGATCGAGCCCTCGAGTGCGTAGTGCGTCGGGCCGTCGCCGAGCTTGTAGCCGACGGTGGTGAGCAGCCCGTTCTTCGAGTGGACGATCTCCTCGCCCGTGTTGAAGATGAGGAAGCAACCGGTGCCGTAGGTGTTCTTGCTCTCACCCGTGTTGAAGGCGGCCTGACCGAACGTCGCGGCCTGCTGGTCGCCCAGGATGCCGGCGATCGGGGTCTCGCGCAGCAGCGACGAGTCTTCTGCAGCGCCGTACACCTCGGAGGACGAGCGGATCTCCGGCATCATCGAGCGCGGCACGCCGAATGCCTCGAGGATGTCGTCGCGCCACTCGAGCGTCTCGAGATCCATGAACATGGTGCGCGAGGCGTTGGTGACATCGGTCACGTGCACGCCGCCGTCGACGCCACCGGTGAGGTTCCACAGCACCCAGCTGTCGGTCGTGCCGAAGACGAGGTCTCCCGCCTCGGCCTTCTCACGTGCACCCTCGACGTTCTCGAGGATCCAGGCGATCTTGGTGCCGGAGAAGTAGGTGGCGAGGGGGAGGCCCACGACGGGCTTGAACCGCTCGACGCCGCCGTCAGCCGCGAGGCGGTCGACGATCTCCTGCGTACGGGTGTCCTGCCAGACGATGGCGTTGTAGACGGCCTTGCCGGTCGTCTTGTCCCACACCACAGCGGTCTCGCGCTGGTTGGTGATACCGACGGCTGCGATGTCGTGACGCGTCAGGTCGGCGCGGCTGAGAGCGAGCCCGATGACCTCCTGCACGTTGCGCCAGATCTCGGCGGGGTCGTGCTCGACCCAACCCGCCTTGGGCAGGATCTGCTCGTGCTCCTTCTGGCCGGTCGCTACGATGCTGCCCTTCTTGTCGAAGATGATCGCGCGGCTGGAGGTGGTGCCCTGATCGATGGCGATGATGTAGTCGGCCATTGTGTTCTCCTTTGAAGTCAGGTTCTGGTTCAGGCGAGGTTCAGCAGGACGGGAGCTGCGACGGCGGCGAGGACACCACCGATGAGCGGACCGACGACCGGGACCCACGAGTAGGACCAGTCGCTGGAACCCTTGCCCTTGATCGGCAGGATGGCGTGGGCGATACGCGGTCCGAGGTCACGTGCAGGGTTGATCGCGTAGCCGGTCGGTCCACCGAGCGATGCACCGATGGCGACGACGACCAGTGCGACGGGGAGCGCGCTGAGCGGTCCGAGGCCTCCGGGGGTGCCGATGTCCGCGACGCCGTAGTCGGCGAACGCGAAGACCGCGAACACGAGCACGAAGGTACCGATGATCTCGGTGACGAGGTTCCAGCCGTAGGAGCGGATCGCGGGGCCGGTCGAGAACACGCCGAGCTTGTTGGCGGCCTCCGGCTCCTCGTCGAAGTGCTGCTTGTAGGCGAGCCAGGTGAGCACCGCACCGACGATCGCTCCGAGCAGTTCGGCGCCGGTCGCGACGGCGAACTGCGAGAAGTCGATCTTCCCTCCGACCAGGAGGCCGATGCCGACAGCCGGGTTCAGGATCGCGCCGGAGTATGCGGAGGCGAGGACACCCACGAAGACCGCGAGACCCCATCCCCAGTTGACCATCAGGAAGCCGCCGCCGAAGCCCTTGTTCTTCGCGAGGGCGACGTTGGCGACCACACCACAACCGAGGAGGATCAGCATTGCCGTGCCGACGAACTCCGAGAGGAAGTAGAGACCGAGATTCACATCAGTCATGTCTTCATTGACCTTTCTTGAGTGCAAGGGCCCCTTAGCCCTGGCACTTGTTGGGAATTACACCGCGTGGAGGGCGGTGTTCGGATGCCTCGTCAGCCGCGTGTGCGGGACGAGATCTTCAGTCCATGTCGCTCGTTCAGCAGCGTGCGCGTCTGATCCAGCTCGGCATCGTGTCGTGCACGATCCCAGTCGAGCAGAGGTGCCAGTGCATCGGCAAGCTCTTCGAGCACATCCGCATCGGCGTGTCCGGTGAAAGCGATGCTGGTGCGGCGCAGGATGACGTCCTGCAGGCGCGCGACCATCTCGTTCTCCACCATCCAGGCGAGCTCGCGCGTCGAGAGATCGCCACCGGCGAGGGGAGTGTCGTCGCCCTGTTCGATGTACTCCCACACCTGCGCTGCTCGGGTTCCGTAGCGGGCGAGCAGGCGCTCGGCACGCTCTCCGGCTCCGGGCAGGTTCTCCTGGAACCAGATGCGACGGGCCTTCTCGGTGCGCGGGAAGTCGCGGCCTCCGCCGATCGCGCGCCCGGCCGTCGACACGGTGCGGGTGCGGCCGATCAGACCGAGCACGACATCCGAGAGAGACTCTCCGAGGGCGCGGAAGGTCGTCCACTTGCCTCCGACCAGGCTGACGAGGGGTGCTGCGCCCTTCTCGTCGACCTCGATGCGGTAGTCGCGGGAGACGAACCCGGGAGCTGTGTCCTCGTGGCGGGGAAGCGGGCGGATGCCGGAGAAGTTGTAGACGATCTGCTCGCGCGTCACGTCGATCTGCGGGAACACGTGGTGGATGAGGTCGAAGAAGTAGTCGATCTCCTCCTCGGTGCACACCGGGACCTCTCGCGGGTCGGCGTCGATGTCGGTCGTTCCGACGAGGACGCGTCCCTTGAGCGGGTAGATCAGCACGATGCGGCCGTCGGAGTGCTCGAAGAAGATCTCGCGCCCGCGGGTCGCCTCGAGGAGCTCGGGGTGGTCGAGCACGATGTGCGATCCCTTGGTGCCACCCATGAATCGGGTGTCGGTGCCGAGGGAATCGTTCGTGAGGTCGGTCCAGGGGCCGGAGGCGTTGACGACCACGTCGGCCGTGACGGTGAACTCGGTGCCGCTCTCGCGGTCGCGGAGCACGACGTTCGCGCCGTCGCGTGCGATGGCCTCGACGTAGTTCAGCGCGATGGCGCCGCCCGGATGCGCGGCGCGTCCGTCCTGCAGTACGTCGAGCGCAAGTCGCTCGGGGTCGTGCATGGAGGCGTCGTAGTAGGTCGCCGTGTACTTGATGTTCGGGTCGAGCGAGGGGAGCTCGGCCAGCGAGCGCTTTCGACCGAGGAACCGGTGACGGGGGACCATGCCACCGTCGCGCGAGAACGTGTCGTAGATCGTGAGGCCGACCTTGATCAGGAACGCGCCGCGCTCCTGGGGCTTGCCGCTCTTGTGCGTCAGGAAGCGCAGGGGAGCGGACAGGATGCCCGAGAAGGTCGAGTAGATCGGGATCGTCGTCTCGAGCGGCTTCACGTAGTGAGGCGCGATCTTGAGCAGACCGTTGCGCTCCTCGACGGACTCGCGCACCAGTCGGAACTCGCCGTTCTCGAGGTAGCGGATGCCGCCGTGGATCATGTGGCTCGACGCTGCCGACGCGCCAGAGGCGAAGTCTCCGCGTTCGACGAGCAGGACGTCAACGCCCTGCAGTGCGAGGTCACGGAATGTGGAGATGCCGTTGATCCCCGCTCCGATGACAAGGACGGTCGTGCGTCCCGATTCACGGACCGCGCGGACTTCGGCGCGTTCCGGTGATGAGTGTGTCGACTCGATCATCTTCGACCCTTCTCTGTGCGTGCCCCCAGCTTCGACCCGCACGACCACTGCGCGCAAGCCAGCTGCACATATGTGCAAGGATCGAGGTCGAGGAGGTCGACATGGGGCAGTCAGGCGCAGAATTCCGGGATGCAAAGATGGTCGCCGCGCTCACGGCGGCGCAGTTGTACTACATGCAGGACAAGACCATGGAGGTGATCGCCCAAGAGCTCCGGACCTCGCGATCCTCCGTCTCCCGACTTCTCAGCTACGCACGCGAAAGCGGACTCGTCGACATTCGCATCAACTCGCCGCTCGAACGGCTGGGCATGCTGGAGCAGCGCATCCGCGACCGTCATCATGTCGTCGCGCATGTGGTGCCGATCCCCGAGATCGTCAGCGAGGTTGACCGACTCGAGAGGGTGGCGCTCACTGCGGGCCGGCTGCTGTCGCAGTTCGTCGACTCCAACATGATCGTCGGCGTCGCCTGGGGCTCGACGATCAGCGCCGTGAGCCGGGGCCTGACGCAGAAGGAGACCCACAACACCACGTTCGTGCAGCTCAACGGTGCTGGCAACACTCAAACGAGCGGGGTCGAGTACTCGAGCGACATCCTGCAGCGCTTCGGGAGTGCGTTCGGAGCGCAGGTGCAGCAGTTCCCGGTGCCGGCGTTCTTCGATGATCCGTCGACCCGTGAGGCGATGTGGCGTGAACGCAGCACGCGTCGTGTGCTCGACCTGCAGTCGAAGATGGACATCGCGGTGTTCAGTCTCGGGTCGCCGGCTGCAGAGGTCCCGAGCCGGGTCTACGTCGGCGGATACCTCAGCAGAGACGATTACCGGAGTCTGCGCGAGGACCACGCGATCGGGGACGTCGCGACCGTGTTCTTCCGTGCGGACGGCTCATGGCGCGACATCCGGGTGAATGCGCGTGCGACAGGTCCCGGTCTCGACAGGCTTCGCCGCGTCCCCCGACGCGTGTGCGTGGTGTCAGGGGTGCCCAAGCTCGTGAGCCTTCGAGCGGCCATCGCCGCAGACCTCGTGACCGACGTCGTGCTCGATGAGGGCCTTGCGCGGATGCTCGTGGAGGACTGACCTCAGGGGCCGTCTGTCGACGCTTCGGGGCCGGATCGGAACTCACGGATCAGGTGCTGCACGACCGCTCCGAGGTCTCCTCCGGTGGCGTTGGCGATGGTGAGCTGCCGCTCGTAGCTGGCGCCGTCGCTGAGGATCGAACCGATGCTTCCGAACTCGCGGCCGCAGCCGAGCTCCACGGCGACCGGCGCGAGCTCCTCGACGATCTCCGTCAGGTGTTCACGCACGGGACGCTGGGTTCCGGAGTCATCGACGATCACTCGCGCGTCGAGGCCGTAGCGTGCCGCGCGCCACTTGTTCTCTCGGTGGAACCACGCGGGCATCATCGCCAGGTCGCGTCCCTCATCGAGCTGTCGCGAGAGATGCTCCACGAGCACCTGCACGAGGGCAGCCATCGCTGCGAGTTCCGGCAACGTCGAGAGTCCGTCGCAGGCGCGGACCTCGATGGTGCCCCAGCGCGGCGCGGGACGGATATCCCACCGAACTTCGGTGGCATCGGCCATCACACCGGTCCGCACCATGTCCTCGAGATACGACTCGTACTGAGCCCAATCCTTCAGCGGCCAGGGAAGACCGGCGGTCGGGAGCTGCTGGAAGACGAGAGCACGGTTCGACGCGTAGCCGGTGCGCTCACCCGCCCAGAAGGGGCTTGATGCGGCCAGCGCCTGCAGGTGGGGGAGGTACGCGGCCAGAGCGTTGATGATGGGGATCACCTTCCGCTGATCCTCCACTCCGATGTGTACGTGAATGCCCCAGATCATCATGTTCCGACCCCACCACTGGGTGCGCTCGATGAGCGTGTGGTAGCGCGTCTTGTCGGTCACTTCCTGCTCGTACCACTGGGCGAACGGGTGACTCCCGGCGGAGAGGAGTTCGATACCGGCGGGATCCGTGGCCTCGCGCACCGCAGAGATGGCGTTGGCGATGTCATCGACGGCGTGGGCCACCGAGTCGCCGATGCCGCTGGTGACCTCGATCGTGTTCGTGAGCAGTTCGCCGGTCACCGTGTGGCGTTCTTCGGCACTCTCCGCTTCGAGCGCCGCCAGGAGTTCAGGCGCTCGGCCGACGAGATCACCGCTCACCGGATCGGCGAGCATGATCTCCCACTCCAGGCCGACGGTGGACCGCGCCGAGGGCGCGAAATCGAGCTTCACGAGCACAGTCTGACACGCAGGTGCGGCGACACGGCAACCGTCATGTCGCCGCGTTTCGCGCCTGGGCCGCGCATCTGGCAGAATAGAAGGTCGGACGACATGCTCGACCCTCTATCCAGCATTCGTCCTCCCTCTTTGAGCTTCCGCCGGGTGTGCACCCCACTCTCCAGGCGATCGGTTCGTCAACTTCCACACAATTCAGGAGAATCGTGGCTGTCAAGATTCGTCTCAAGCGCCTGGGCAAGATCCGTGCGCCGTACTACCGCATCGTCGTCGCCGACTCGAAGACCAAGCGCGATGGTCGCGTGATCGAGGAGATCGGCAAGTACCACCCCACCGAGGAGCCCTCGTTCATCGAGATCGACTCCGAGCGTGCGCAGTACTGGCTCTCCGTCGGCGCTCAGCCGACCGAGCAGGTCGCCGCCCTTCTCAAGATCACGGGCGACTGGGGCAAGTTCAAGGGCGACAAGGACGCGAAGTCCACGCTGAAGGTCAAGGAGCCCAAGGTTCCGTTCGAGATCGACGCGTCCAAGAAGTCCGTCGTGAAGCCCAAGGCCGAGAAGAAGGTGGAGGCTCCCGCTGAGGAGGCTCCCGCCAAGGCCGACGCGGAGGCCGCTGAGGCTCCCGCCGCCGACTCGGAGTAATCCGTCGTGCTCGCCGCCGCGCTCGAACACATCGTCAAGGGGATCGTCGATCACCCGGATGATGTGCGTATCAACTCGTCCACCTCGCCGCGAGGCGATCTCCTCGAGGTGCGTGTGCACCCCGATGATCGTGGACGCGTGATCGGGCGCGGCGGCCGCACCGCCAAGGCACTGCGCACGCTCGTCTCCGCGCTGGCTGATGGGCGTCGCGTCCGCGTCGACGTCGCGGACGACTGACGTGGTGGCGAAAGAACGCAACCAGGGCAAGAACCAGCTCCGCGTAGGGCGTCTCGTCAAGGCTCATGGCCTCAAGGGCGCGCTCAAGCTGGAGCTCTACACCGACAACCCCGAGCGTCGTTTCACGCCGGGCGCCGAGTTCACGTTGCAGGTGCCAGAGGCATCTCCGTGGCACGGCAAGACCGTCGTCGTCCGCGAGTACCGCGTGATGAACGGCAATCCGGTCGTCTTCCTCGAGGACGTCGACGATCGTGAGGGAGCCGAGACTCTCGTCCGAGCGATCCTCTGGATCGATCAGGACGACGACGAGGTCGAGGACGACGCATGGTTCGACCATCAGCTCACAGGGCTCGATGTCGTGCGCGATGACGTCGTCATCGGCAAGGTCGTGCGCGTGGAGCACTTCCCCGCCCAGGATCTGCTCATCGTCCGATCCGGAGATCGGGACATCATGGTGCCGTTCGTCCAGGCGATCGTCCCGACAGTCGATGTCAGAGGCGGCCGCGTCGTCGTGACTCCGCCCCCCGGGCTCTTCGAAGAGCTCCCGGACCCGACCGACACAGCGGATGCGGGAGAGTCCCCGGACTCCGACGCGTCCGAGTGACCGCTGGTACGGTTCCTCCGTGCGCATCGACGTCCTCTCCATCTTCCCGTCGTATTTCGACGGCCTGACGCTCTCCCTGCTCGGCAAGGCGCAGAGCACCGGCATCCTCGATCTCCGAGTGCGCGATCTGCGCGAGTGGACCTCTGATCGTCATCGCACCGTCGACGACACCCCGTACGGTGGCGGCGCCGGGATGGTCATGAAGCCCGAACCCTGGGGCCTTGCGCTCGACGAGCTCGCGTCAACGAGCGCCGAGGCGACGCAGACCCGACCCACGATCATCTTCCCCTCGCCGGCAGGGGAGGTCTTCACTCAGGCCACCGCACGCGACCTGAGCACCCGCGATCACCTGATCTTCGGCTGCGGCCGGTATGAAGGGATCGACGAGCGGGTCTTCGAGTACGCGGCGTCGCTGGGTGAGGTCCGTCTCGTCAGCCTGGGCGATTACGTCCTCAACGGCGGGGAGGTGGCGACCATGGCGATGATCGAGGCCATCGGCCGCCTCATCCCCGGAGTGGTCGGCAATCCCGAGAGCCTCGTCGAGGAATCCCACGAGGACGGCCTCCTCGAATACCCCTCGTACACGAAACCGTCGATGTGGCGCGATCGTGCGGTACCAGACGTCCTGCTCAGCGGCAATCATGCTGTGATCGCGTCGTGGCGGCACGCGCAGCAGATCGAGAGGACCCGCCGACGCCGTCCGGACCTCCTGTCGGAGGACGAGCTCTAGATCATCGACTCGACGCCGCGATCGATCTCGAAGACGACGTCATGCGGATGCCGCAGCGACAGTGCCGATGCCGGCTCGAGTCCGCCCAGCTCGGCACGGATCATTCGTCCCAGCATCTCGTGTGTCACGAGGACGGGCGCCCCCGTAGACGCCCAGCCGCACGATGACAGCGCCTGCCGAGCACGGGCCCGCGCCTGCGCGTAGCTCTCTCCGCGGGGGAATGCCCAGCCGTAGGGATTACCGGCCCGTTCCTCCCGGGCGGTGGGAAAGCGCTCATCGATCTCACCCCATGTGAGCCCGGCCATTTCGCCGTGGTCGACTTCAGCGAGCTCGGGCACCTCGACGACCTCCGCCTCTATGCGAGCTGCGATGATGAGCGCCGACCGCAGCGTGCGGCCGAGAGGACTTGTGCAGACCGTCGTTATCCCGCGACCCACCAGTCGTTCGGCAACGCTCTTCGCTTGAAGGATGCCGTCGCCTGTGAGTGGCGAGTCCTGCTGACCCTCGAGCCGATGAGCGAGATTCCACCGGGTCTGGCCATGACGAACCAGGAAGAGGCGCTCAGGCACATGACGGTCCTGCGGGATCATGCACTCAGAATGGCATAGCGCAGTCTCCGTCCGTAGGTACGGGGGACGTGCCGGACGGTGCCGGGTCGCGAGAGGAGTCGGCGGGCGCAGCCCACCCGCCGGTCAGTCGACGCCGAGGAACGACCTGTCGGTGAGGATGATCGGTCCGTCGCTCGTCACGGCGACCGTGTGCTCTGAGTGAGCGCCTCGTGATCCGTCGACGCTGCGAAGGGTCCAGCCGTCCGGATCGGTGATGAGTTCGTCCGTGGTCCCGAGCAGCCAGGGCTCGAGGGCGAAAACCAGGCCCTCCCGCAGAGGGAATCCTCGTCCCGCCCGGCCGTCGTTGGGAACATGGGGGTCGCCATGCATGATGCGTCCGACGCCGTGACCGCCGAAGTCGGTGTTGATCGAGTAGCCCTCACCGTGCGAGACGGCCGCGATGGCCGCGGAGATGTCGCCGATCCGGTTTCCTACGACCGCCGCAGCGATCGCAGCGTCGAGAGCGCGCTCGGTCGTCTCGATGATCCGGAGATCTTCGTCGCGCGGCGTGCCGACCACGAACGACAGGGCAGAGTCCGCGACCCAGCCGTCGACGGACACTGCGAAATCGAGGGACACCAGATCACCGTCGCGCAACGAGTAGTCGTGGGGGAGCCCGTGAAGGACGGCGTCGTTGATCGACGTGCAGATCACTTTGCCGAAAGGGCTCGCGCCGAATGACGGGTGGTAGTCGATGTAGCAGGACTCGGCGCCCGCTTTGCGAATCATCTCGTGAGCTCGCCGGTCGATGGTCAGCAGGTTCGTTCCGACCTTCGTCTCATCCCGCAGCGTGGCCAGGGCCTCGGCCACGAATCGACCTGCGGCGCGCATCTCGTCGATCTCGGCAGGGGTGCGCAGTTCGATCATCGGGTGTCCTCTCGTCTCGTCCATTCTCCCCGATATGCCGATGGCCGGCGTTCACGCGCTCACAGCGAACACCAGGACAGCGGGAGCCGAGGCGTCGTACGATTCAGTCATGTGGTTGCGTCAGGCGTTCTTCCGCTGGCTGATTCCAGCGGCTTTCCTGCTGCCGCTGTGGCTGTTGATCGGCTGGGGAGTCTTCCAGGGAGGTTGGGCGATCCTCTGGGTCCTCTTCATCGCCGTACCCTCGGTCTTCGTCGGGCAGCTGGTGCTGACGTTGCTCACGCGCTCCCGGCCCTCTGTGCGAGCCGAACGGGCCGTCTCATGGTTGGATGTCGCGGGATTCACCCTGTGGCATGCTCTGACCATCGCGGTCGGTTGCTTCATCGACGGTGCGTTCGGCTGGCTCCTCGCCGCAGCCGTCGTCGTGGGTGTCGGCATGTTCTGGCTCCAGTTCTGGCAGCTCTGGACCGAGGCCAAGGCGAATGGCGCGGGTTTCCGTCAGACGGTGTCGTGGTCGATGGCGGAGGGCGTCGGAGCGGAGGGTTCTTCCGAGCGATCGGCCAGGGGGCCCGAGGTCATCGTCGTTCGGGAGACCGACTCCCGCGACTGACAGTCGGTCAGCGTGTTTTGGCTGCGACGCGCTTCCGTGGCAGAATGGATGATTGTGCCGTGACCGGCTCTGCCTCAGGGGAGCCCGCGGACGCTTCGGCGCCGTTCAGCACGAACCCGTTCTTATTCCTTCCTACATCATGCATCCGACCTGAGGCGAGTGCAGAGAGAGACGATCATGCAGATCCTCGACGCCGTCGACGCAGCCTCGCTGCGTTCCGACATCCCCGTCTTCAACCCCGGTGACACCGTCAACGTGCACGTGAACATCACCGAGGGAACCCGCTCGCGTATCCAGGTCTTCAAGGGCGTCGTCATCGGCCGCCAGGGCGACGGTGTGCGCGAGACGTTCACCGTTCGCAAGATCAGCTTCCAGGTGGGAGTCGAGCGTACGTTCCCGGTGCACTCCCCGGTGATCGACCACATCGAGGTCGTCACGCGCGGTGACGTGCGTCGCGCCAAGCTGTACTACCTCCGCCAGCTGCGTGGCAAGAAGGCGAAGATCAAGGAGAAGCGCGACAACTGACGTTCGCGTTCTCCACAGCACCCCGGGACACGATGTCTCGGGGTGCTGTGTTTTCAGCGAGGTGTGCGAACCTTGGTACGGCCGTCTCCGAGCGGTGCGAGACTGTGAAGGATTCCAGATGACGACTGACTCAGCGGCCGCGTCCGCGCCCCGGACCAGGCGTCGCCGCGGTCTGTTGATCTTCCTCCGCGACGTGCTCGTGATCATCGTGATCGCGGCCCTCGTGTCGTTCGTGGTGAAGACGTTCGTCGTCCGCTCGTTCTACATTCCGTCCGCGTCCATGGAGCGGACGCTCATGGTCAAAGACCGCATCCTCGTCGATGAGTTGACGCCACGCTGGACCTCCTACGACCGCGGCGACGTCGTCGTGTTCAAGGATCCGGGCGGATGGCTGGACGGACTTCCCCAGACTCCCGCTCAGCCGCCCTTGCTCGAAGCGGTCGATTGGGTTCTCAACGTGGTCGGCATCTCTGCGACGGACTCGCAGGATCACCTCGTCAAGCGAGTCATCGGACTCCCGGGCGACCACGTGGTCTGCTGCAATGCCCTGGGGCAGATCACGATCAACGGTGCTCCGATAGACGAACTCGACTATCTCAATCTTCCGGACGGCGATACCGCTGCATCGAATGAGGCCTTCGACGTGACCGTGCCGGAGGGTTCGCTGTGGCTCCTCGGCGACAATCGTGACCGTTCGCGCGATTCGCGAGCGCACCAGGAGCTGCCGAGCGGCGGATTCGTGCCGCTCGACAACGTCGTGGGCAGAGCGTTCCTCACCACCTGGCCGCTCGACCGTCTCGGGTCGATCGACGGACACCACGACAGCTTCAACGGGGTGCCGGAACCGGAATGACCATCGCCGTGCCGACGCTCGCACTGGAGCGGAGAATGCTCCACGACTGCGACCTCGTGATCTCGCTCGACGAGGTGGGCAGAGGTGCGCTGGCCGGGCCTGTCGCGGTGGGCGCCGCGATGATGGATGCTGCCGGGGCTCGGCGCCGCGTGCCCGAGGGGCTCCGGGATTCCAAACTCGTCAGCGAGAAGCGCAGGCCCGACGTGGCTCAGCGTGCATCCGCGTGGGTGCAGGCCTCCGGCGTCGGATGGGCGAGTTCGGCTGAGGTCGATGCTGTGGGAATCATGGGTGCGCTCGGCCTCGCGGCTTCGCGCGCGGTGCAGAGCATCGTCGACCAGGGCGCCGTGCTCACGAACGCCCTGGTGCTGCTCGATGGAAATCACGACTATCTCTCCGCCGTCCATCCGGAGCCGCTCCGAGTGCGGCCGGTGATCAAGGCGGACAGGGACTGTGCATCCGTCTCGGCCGCATCGGTCATCGCGAAGGTCGCCCGTGATTCCCATATGGCGATGATCCATGAAGAGCACCCGGCCTATCAGTGGAGCAGGAACAAGGGATACGCGAGCGCTGAGCATCGAGACGCCATCCGTGCTCTGGGACTGTCGCCTCACCACCGGTCGTCCTGGGCCATCGCCGATGCGCCGACGCTGTTCTGAACTCCGGTGCGGCTCAGCTGTGCGGTCGACTCTAGGATGGACACATCATGGATGAGGAAGCCTTCGACGACTACGACCGCGAGCTCGAGCTCGCTCTGTTCCGCGAGTACCGCGATGTGGTCGCCCAGTTCCAGTACGTCGTCGAGACCGAACGACGGTTCTATCTTGCGAACGAGGTCAACGTCGTCCGGCGTGACACCGAACACGACTTCTACTTCGAGATCTCGATGAGCGACGTCTGGGTATGGGACATCTATCGCGCAGATCGATTCGTGAAGGCTGTCCGGGTCCTCACCTTCAAGGACGTCAACGTGGAAGAACTGCAGCGGCGCGAGTTCGAGATTCCCCAAGAGCTCTCGCTCGACGGCGAGTGATCATCTCTGCACAGGGAACCGTCCGCTAGAGGTTCTCCCGGCTGGCCGGTGATTCCGGGCTCTCTCGTGAACGCGTGGTCGAACTCGTCGACAGGCTGTCCTCATGGCAGCGAAAGATGAACTCGGCAGAGCCGGTGAAGAGCGAGCGGTCCGTTATCTGAGCGCGGTCGGCTATCGCGTCTTGGACCGGAACTGGCGCTGCGGGCAGGGCGAGCTGGACATCGTCGCCCGGATCGACGGACGCCTGGTGATCGTCGAGGTGAAGGCCCGGCGCACCGCAGCATTCGGCCACCCGTTCGAGGCGCTCGATCAGCGAAAGCGGCGTCGACTCTGGCAGCTCGCCCATGCCTGGGCGGCGGCGCATCCCGAGGAGGCCCTCGGGCTCGACATCTCTCTTGAAGCGATCGGGATCATCGGCGCCGACCCGGCCAGCGGAGACCTCGAGCACCTCACGGATCTCTCGTGACGACCGCGAGGACGTGGGCTGTGGCGCTCGCGGGCGTGGTCGGACACATGGTCGAGGTCGAAGCCGACCTCTCCAACCAGACGCCGGAGTTCAAGATCATCGGGTTGCCGGACAAATCGCTCGGAGAAGCGGTTCAGCGCGTGCACAACGCCTGCAAGAACGTCGGGTTGTCGCTTCCGCGCCGCCGTCTCACTGTGAACCTGTCTCCGGCAAGTCTGCCCAAGCAGGGGTCGGCGTTCGATCTGAGCATCGCTGTAGCCGCGTTGGCAGCGGGCGGTGCGCTCCAGGGGCGGTCGATCGCCCGGACCGTGCATCTGGGCGAGCTCGGCCTCGACGGGCGGCTGCGGCCGGTTCCGGGCGTGCTCCCCGCCGTCTTCGCAGCGGTCCGCGCAGGATTCGACACGATGATCGTGCCGCATGCGAATGAGGCGGAGGCGCTGCTGGTTCCGGGGATCGATGTGCGGGCCGCGTCGAGCCTCGCCCAGGTGGCGCTGTGGCATGGCGCCGAGGTCGAGATCGGTGAGTTCGAACCGGTCGACTCGCCGGTGGCCGTCGCCGACCATTCGGAATCGCTCGATCTCGCTGATGTCGTCGGCCAGGATGCCGCCGTCGAGGCTCTCATCGTCGCGGCGGCGGGTGGCCACCACATGCTGCTGAGCGGTCCTCCCGGTGCAGGGAAGACGATGCTGGCGAGGCGGCTACCCGGCATCCTGCCCAGGCTCAGCGACGAGGAGGCTCTCGAGGTCGCATCGATCCGCTCTCTCACTGGTGAATCCGTGCGCACACTCGACTTCGTCCCGCCCATCCAGGCGCCGCATCACAGTGCGTCGGTCGCGGCCCTCGTCGGGGGAGGGTCCAAAGCAGCACGCCCGGGTGCCATCGTCCGCGCGCACCGCGGGGTGCTCTTTCTCGACGAGGCCGCCGAATTCTCCCGGGTCGCGCTCGACTCACTCCGACAGCCGCTCGAATCGGGGAGCATCGAGGTCAGTAGAGCGGGATTCACAGCGAGCTACCCTGCGAGTTTCCAACTCGTGCTGGCGATGAACCCGTGTCCGTGCGGCAACTACGGCGTGCGAGGACTCGAGTGCGTGTGCCCGTCGCTTGCGATCCGCCGCTACTCGACCCGGTTGTCCGGACCCCTGCGGGATCGGTTGGACATCGAGTTGCACGTGGCGCGCGTCGCCGCGATCCACGCGATGAGCGGGTCGCGAACGGACCTCACCTCGGCGTCGGCTCGTGACCGTGTCCTGGTGGCGAGGGACCGGGCGGCCTCGAGATGGCGAGGTACACCCTGGCGGCGCAACGGCGAGATACCGGGAGCTCGCCTGCGTCAGATCGATATCAGGATCGGATCCGACGCGCGCTCTCCACTCGACCGCGCTCTCGAACGTGGTGCGCTCACGCTGCGAGGCTACGATCGCGTGCTGCGGGTCGCCTGGACGCTGGCGGATCTCGCAGGAGTGGACAGGCCCGGTCGTGACGAGGTCGGCGGCGCGCTCTTTCTCAAGAGAGGGGTCGCCTCGTGATCGATGCGCTTCTTGCGGACGAGGGCCTCCGAGCATCCCTCGACGACGTGCACCAGCACGCTGAGCACGCCGAGGCGGTCGCGCGGATCGCGTGGTCGGTGCTTGCCGAGCCGGGGGACGGGGTGGCGGGCACGCTGATCGGGGAGTTGGGCGCCGCTGATGCACTGCGATTCGTGTTCGGCGAGAGCCGGACACTGGTTCCTCCCGGAAGCGAGAGTCGTGCGCTCACAGAGGCGATCGCCCGATGGTCCGTTCGAGCCGACCCTCGGGCGGTGCGACGCGCGATCACCGACGCACGAGACGTGTCGGCCGGCCTTGTCATCCCAGGCGACCCGGATTGGCCGGTCGGACTGGACGATCTCGGTGTGCACGCGCCGGCTGTGCTGTGGGTGCGCGGTGACCGCTCGTTGCTCAGCAGGTCTCCGCGGGTCGCGATCGTCGGTGCGCGAGCGGCGAGTGCGTACGGTGAGATGGTTGCCGCAGAGATGGCGGGCGATCTCGCGGCAGGTGGCGCATCGATCGTCTCAGGCGCCGCGTATGGCATCGACGGTGCAGCGCACCGGGCGGCTCTCGCCGTCGACGGCGCCACCGTGGCATTCCTCGCCGGGGGTGTGGACAGGGCGTACCCGCAAGGCCACCAGCAGCTTCTTCGCAGGATCGTCGACACCGGTGCCGTGGTGAGCGAGGTGCCATGCGGGGTGGCTCCGACGAAATGGCGATTCCTGTCGCGGAATCGACTCATCGCCGCCCTCGGCCAGGCGACTGTCGTCGTCGAGGCGGGGTGGCGAAGCGGGTCGCTCAACACTGCCGGGCATGCTGCCTCGCTCGGTCGACCTCTAGGCGCCGTACCCGGGCCTGTCACCTCCGCATCATCTGCCGGGTGCCACCGCCTGCTTCGCGAATACGACGCCCGTTGTGTCACGAACGCCAGCGAAGTGCGCGAGCTGTGGGAGGCCGTGACGGGCGACGGTCCGATGCCGGAGAGCGCGATCGATGCGGAGAATCGTCGGGTGCTCGATGCCATCGGAAGTCGCAACTGGCTGCCCAGCGCAGAGATCGCCAGGCGTGCCGGGCTCGCTCCCGGTCGCGTGACCGCGCTGCTGGGCATCCTCGATCTCGAGGGTGTGGTCGAGCGCGGCGAGGCAGGGTGGAGGAAGAAGCGGCTCAGCGATCGGCGAGGCTGACCTCCGCGCGCGTCAGGCTCGGGCAAGCTGTCACCATGGAGTTCTCGGTCGCGGCCGACGCATTCGTCGATCACCTCGAGAAGGTGCGCCGATTGTCGGCTGCGACGGTACGGGCATATCGCTCGGATCTTCGTGATCTGAGGACGAGTGTGAGCGACGCGTCGCTGGAGGCCATCGATCTCGAGATGCTCCGCGACTGGTTGTGGCGGGCCACTCAGCGAGGCGATGCGCGTGCCACACTCGCGCGCCGAACGGCCACGGCCCGGTCTTTCTTCGGCTGGGCGCAGGAGCAGGGGTTCATCGACGTCGACCCGAGTCTGCGGCTCGTCGCCCCGAAGCGCGGTCGAACCCTGCCCACAGTCGCATCGAAGGATGCGATGGAACGCCTGCTCGACGACCAGCGCATCATGGCGCAGTCGGGCGAGCCGATCGCGCTCCGCGACCACGGGATCCTCGAGCTTCTCTACGGCGCAGGCATTCGCGTCTCGGAGCTGTGCGGGATCGACGTCGACGACGTCGATCTCGACCGCTGCACCGTACGTGTACTCGGCAAGGGCGCCAAGGAGCGGGTCGTTCCGTTCGGAGCCCCGGCCCGGACCGCCATCGGCGACTATCTCACACGTGCACGCCCCGCCCTGCTCACGCGTTCGTCCACCGCTACGGCCGCTCTGTTCCTGGGCTCCCGTGGGTCCCGCATAGGCTCACGGGCGGTCTACTCATTGGTCGCAGACGTGCTGTCGCCGGTCGTCGGAGCAGAGACCGTGGGACCGCACGCGCTCCGTCACACTGCGGCGACGCATCTCCTCGACGGAGGCGCAGACCTTCGGGCGGTGCAGGAGATCCTGGGACACGCGAGCCTCGGCACGACTCAGATCTACACGCACGTATCGGCTGAGCGGCTCACCGCCGCGTATCGGCTTTCGCATCCCAGAGCCTGAACAGACCTCGCGGGCGGGGGAGGGGCGGAGTGGCCACGTGGTCGGGGGCGCCCGTGGATGGCCATGGATCACAGTGGCGCGCAGCAGGGGAGAAGCACGGCGCGGGGCACCTGTCCGAACATCAGCAGCGGATTCATATAGAGACCGTCGAGACGCACACCGACATGCAGAGCCCCCGCCGCCGCGTGTCCACCGTGAGCGACCGTGCCGATCTCGTCGCCCGCCGAGACGAGATCGCCCACGGAGAGATCCGACAGAAGCGGTTCGAACGTCGACACGTATCCACCTGGATGTTCGATGGTGAGGAGCGGACGATCGACGACCGTTCCGCGGAAGGCGACGACCCCGTCGTCCGGCGCTCTCACGACTCCGGTCCCCGGCGCCAGATCGACGCCACGGTGACCCGCCCCGTACTCGTTGGCCGGGGCACGGTACGCGGCAAGGACCTCTCGAGCCCCCTCGACCGGCCAGGCCCACAGAGGGTGCGCCGACTCGGCTTCAGGCTGAGAGGCGGCGGAGGCACCCGAAGCGTGGCCGATCGCCGCCGGCAGCGCGACGAGGGCGAGGAGGCAGAGGAGGCGTGCGAAGCGTCTGTGCATCGACCGATCCTCCTGCCGGAGGGTCGGGCCGCGGCCATGCAGTCCGTCCTGGGAGCGGTCGTCACGGAGAAGGCGTCCATTCACGCTGCTGTGCAGAGCGAGTCCCGCTCGGGGATCCTGTATGATTGACGAGCACCTCGATCTCGAGGTGACTACGCGTGCCCAGAGCGACTCAGGTCGTGGCATCCACTCCCGCAGGTCCTGCTACAGCGCAGGTGGGGGTGCGCCGGGCACCAGGAAGTTCGATCGTCTGATCGACTTGACAACCTCAACGGCGCAGAATCGCGTCAGAACCAGGAGACGACCATGGCTGTGGTCACCATCCGCCAGCTGCTCGACAGCGGCGTGCACTTCGGACATCAGACCCGTCGGTGGAACCCGAAGGTCAAGCGCTTCATCCTCACCGAGCGCAGCGGCATCCACATCATCGACCTCCAGCAGTCGCTCGGCTACATCGACAAGGCCTACGACTTCGTCAAGGAGACCGTCGCCCACGGTGGCACCATCCTCTTCGTCGGCACGAAGAAGCAGGCGCAGGAGATCCTCGCCGAGCAGGCGACCCGCGTGGGCCAGCCCTTCGTGAACCAGCGCTGGCTCGGTGGACTCCTCACGAACTTCCAGACGATCTCCAAGCGTCTCGCACGCATGAAGGAGCTCGAGGAGCTCGACTACGAGACGCCGGCGAACAGCGGCTTCACCAAGAAGGAGCTGCTCCTCAAGAAGCGCGAGCTCGACAAGCTGCACAAGTCGCTCGGCGGTATCCGCAACCTCACCAAGACGCCGTCGGCCATCTGGGTCGTCGACGCCAAGCGCGAGCACCTCGCGATCGATGAGGCCAAGAAGCTCGGCATCCCGGTGATCGGAATCCTCGACACCAACGCCGACCCGGATGACTTCCAGTACCCGATCCCCGGCAACGACGACGCGATCCGCTCGGTCTCGCTGCTGACCCGCATCATCGCGGACGCCGCCGCAGAGGGCCTTCAGCAGAAGCACAACCCCGACACGGGTGACGCTGAGCCGCTCGCCGACTGGGAGAAGGAGCTCCTCGAGGCTCCGGCCGAGGACGCTGCTGCTGAGGCTCCGGCCGAAGAGGTTTCCGCTGAGGCTCCGGCCGAGGACGCTGCTGCTGAGGCTCCGGCCGAAGAGGCTGCAGCTGAGGCTCCGGCCGCAGAGGCCGAGACCGCCGAGACTCCCGCAGCTGAGGCCGACGAGGCCCCCGCTGAGGCAGACTCCAAGTAATTCCGCGACCACCACACATCACGAAGCAAGGAGCCACCACACATGGCCAACTTCACCATCGCCGACCTCAAGGCGCTGCGTGAGCAGCTCGGCACGGGAATGGTCGACACCAAGAAGGCGCTCGAGGAGGCTGACGGAGACGTCGAGAAGGCCACCGAGATCCTGCGCCTGAAGGGTGCCAAGGGCAACGCGAAGCGTGCTGACCGTTCGACCAGCGAGGGCCTCATCGTCGCTCGCGAGCAGGATGGCGCTGTGACGCTCATCGAGCTCGCCTGCGAGACGGACTTCGTCGCGAAGAACGAGCGATTCATCGCGCTGGCCGACAAGGTCGCCGACGCTGTCGCAGCCGTCAAGGCCGACTCGGTCGAGGCTGCGCTCGCTGCTCAGGCAGGCGACAAGAGCGTCGAGCAGGTCATCTCGGAAGAGGCCGCGATCATCGGCGAGAAGGTCGAACTGCGCCGTGCGCGTACGATCTCGGGCGACAAGGTCGAGGTCTACCTCCACCGCACGAGCAAGGACCTGCCGCCGCAGATCGGTGTCGTCGTCGCCTACTCGGGTGACGACGCCGAGACGGCCCGCAGCATCGCACAGCACATCTCGTTCGCGAACCCGTCGTACCTCTCCCGCGAGGACGTTCCGTCCGACGCAGTGGAGAAGGAACGCGAGATCGTGACCGAGATCTCCCGCAACGAGGGCAAGCCGGAAGCGGCTCTTCCCAAGATCGTCGAGGGCCGTGTCTCCGCGTTCATCAAGCAGGTCGCACTGCTCGAGCAGGACTACGCGAAGGACAACAAGCTCTCTGTCGCCCAGGTGGCGAAGGACGCCGGTATCACCGTGACGGACTTCGCGCGCTTCAAGGTCGGCGCGTAACATCGTCGAAGGGGTTCGGATCAACGCGATCCGGACCCCTTCTTCATGCCCAGAAGGCACTATCTTGAATCCAGACGAGAGGATCACCCCCATGACCGAAGGCAATGGACGCCGTCGCGTTCTTCTGAAGCTCTCCGGTGAGGCGTTCGGCGCCGGCCAGCTGGGAGTCAACCCCGACGTCGTCAGCCAGATCGCTCGCGACATCGCGGCAGCTGTCGACCGCGTCGAGATCGCCATCGTGGTCGGTGGCGGCAACTTCTTCCGGGGTGCGGAACTCAGCCAGCGCGGCATGGACCGCGGACGAGCGGACTACATGGGCATGCTCGGCACCGTGATGAACGCACTTGCCCTGCAGGACTTCCTCGAGCAGGCCGGTGCGCCGACGCGCGTGCAGTCCGCCATCTCCATGACGCAGGTCGCCGAGCCGTACATCCCGCTGCGCGCGGAACGCCACATGGAGAAGGGCCGCGTGGTCATCTTCGGTGCTGGTGCCGGCCTGCCTTACTTCTCGACCGACACGGTCGCGGCGCAGCGTGCGCTCGAGATCGGCGCGGAGGAGGTCCTCGTCGCCAAGAACGGCGTCGACGCCATCTACACCGCTGACCCGAACAAGCACGCGGATGCCGAGCGCATCGAGCGCGTCACCTATCGCGATGCGCTGCAGCGCGGACTGAAGGTCGTCGATTCGACCGCGTTCAGTCTCTGCATGGACAACAACATGGACATGCGCGTGTTCGGTATGGAGCCCGCGGGCAACGTCACCCGTGCGCTCCTCGGCGAGCACATCGGAACTCTCGTCACGGCCTGAGCGCCTGACTGGGCTCTCGGTCCCTGGCCGATAGAATTGCTTCACACCCCGACGATAGGAGTCACCGTGATCGCGGATGTCCTCGCAGAAACCACCTCACGTATGGCCCGAGCGGTCGACGCAGCCAAGGAGGACTTCTCCACCGTGCGCACGGGGCGGGCGAACCCGCAGCTCTTCCAGAAGGTCTTGGTCGACTACTACGGAACACCCACGCCGCTCGCACAGCTCGCCTCGTTGGCGAACCAAGAGGCACGGACGCTCATCATCACGCCGTACGACAAGTCCGCGCTGAAGGCGATCGAGCAGGCCATTCGCGATATGCCGAACCTCGGGGCGAACCCGACCAATGACGGCAACCTCGTGCGTGTCACGATGCCCGAGCTCACGGCCGAGCGTCGCAAGGAGTACGTCAAGCTCGTCAAGGCGAAGGCCGAGGACGCGAAGGTTCATGTCCGCGGCATCCGTCGCAAGGCGAAAGATGACCTCGACGCGCTCAAGAGCGAGGTCGGCGAAGACGAGATCGCTCGCGGTGAGAAGGACCTCGACGCACTCACGCGCCAGCACGTCGACCTGATCGACGACGCACTCAAGCGCAAAGAGGCCGAACTGCTCGAGGTGTAGGCGGGATGTCAGACGATTCCACCGGTGCTGGCGTCGACCAGCCGAACACGCGCCGAGAGGCACGTGACTCTTCGGCGTCGCCTGGAGGTGTCCCGCTCGCGGGCGAATCAGTCCCCGCTTTCGACAGCGCGTCGGTTCCGCCGCGTCCGCCGTTGCCTGCTCGCGAATCCGATGTGCCGGTAGCGGCACTGGATACCGGGGATCACAGCGCGATCCGCGACCAGTGGCGACTGGCGCGCGATGAGCTGGGCACTCATGTCCTGAACGCGCGTGGCCAGTTCGATCAGGCGAACGAGCGCATCAAGGAGCGGACCGGGCGCGATCTCGTGCTCGCGATCCTGATCGGCCTCGCATTCGGGGGCGCTCTGCTGGCCTCGCTTCTGTTCATCAAGGTTCTCTTCGTGCCGTTCGCTCTCGCGGCTGCGCTCCTCGGCGTCTACGAGCTCGCACTCGCGCTGCGCACCGCCGGAAGACGGGTCGATGTGGCTCCGCAGCTCGGCGCCGCAGGTCTCCTCGTGCTCACAGCGTTCTTCGTCGACGTGTGGCTCGTCTGGGTGATGCTGTTCATCGCCGTTGCCGTGGTGATCGTCTGGCGACTCGTCGCCCAGATGATCACGAAAGACGGTCGGACCTACGGCGACGTGCTCACCGATGCGGTCGTCGCCGGGTTCATCCAGATCTACGTCCCGTTTCTCGCCGCTGTCGCGCTGATCCTGCTCAAGCAGGACGGCGGTCAGTGGTGGGTGCTGAGCTTCATCGCGATCGCTGTGGTCGCCGACACCGGCGCTTACGCCGCAGGCCTGGCATTCGGTCGCCATCCGATGGCCCCACGCATCAGTCCCAAGAAGACCTGGGAGGGATTCGGCGGTGCTGTGGTGGGGTCGATCGCCGCGGGCGTTCTGCTCGCGATCTTCCTGCTCGGTCTGCCATGGTGGATCGGAGTCATCTTCGGAATCGCGATCCTGCTGTCGGCGACGCTGGGCGATCTCGGTGAATCCATGCTCAAACGCGATCTCGGGATCAAGGATATGAGCTCATGGCTTCCCGGACACGGCGGTCTTCTGGATCGGCTGGACAGCATCCTGCCGTCGACGATCCCCGCGTTGTGTCTGTACTTCCTCTTCTCCTCCTGGACGGTGCTGTGATGACTTCCGACGACATGACCGCCGCTGAAGGCAGCGCGCGCACGGCCCCGGCTTTCTCTCTGACGAGCGGGCGAGACAAGGGCTACCACAGGGCGGCCGTCGACACCTTCCTCTCCGCCGCGCGAGCCGCCTTCGAGAACTCAGACGGAGAGCTGAGCGCGGCAGATGTGAGAGTGGCGTCCTTTCCACTCGTCAAAGACGGTTACGTGGTCGCGGAGGTCGATGCCGCGCTCGGCAGAGTGGAAGACGCGCTGGCTGCCCGAGAGCGTGACCAAGCCGTGCGTTCGCGCGGAGCCGGTGTGTGGGTCGACCAGGCGCGTGGTGACGCGCAGGTCATCCTCGATCACCTCGCTCGTTCGCCGCGTCATCGCTTCGCCCGAACCAACGTCCTGACCTTCGGCTACCGGGTCGATGAGGTCGATCATGTCGCCGGTCGCATAGTCCGGTATCTCCGTGACGGTGAGTCGCTCTCCGCCGAACAGCTCCGTTCCGCAGCCTTCCGCATGCAGCGGGGCGGTTACCGTGAGGAGCAGGTCGACGCTCTTCTCGACGCGACGGTCGACGTGATCCTGGCTGTTCGCTGAACGTTCCCGTGGCCGCGCTGAGACTCACCCGGTAGACTCCCTCCTATCGTGAACCCCCGAGACGACATGAGCCTGAAGCGAGAAGACGTGACGCCGGTGCGATCAGCGCCGGCTCTTTCGGTGCGCAAGGGATCACGGAAGCACACGCTGGCGGGTATCGTCAGTGCGTTGGCAGTCATCGGGTTCGCCGGTGCGATGGTGGCGCCCACCGGGGTGGCGCTCGCTGAGCAGCCGGCCGAAGTGACGCCGGAGTCGGCGTACTCGCTCGCGCTCGCGGACACCCAGAACCTCACGGTCACTTCGGGAGGCGCGGCCATCGCGCCGGTGCAGCGTGGCACGTTCACGGTCTACGTGACGCCCACTCCCACCCCGACGCCCACTCCGACCGAGAAGTCGCCGTCGTCGCCGGGTGACGGCGGTGGTGGTGGCGGCGGACCGCTGTTCTACACGGGCGGGGGCGCTCCGGCCGAGTGGATGTCGGCCGCGGGGATCGCCGAGGGCGACTGGGGCTACGTCGATTACATCGTCTCCCGCGAGAGCGGATGGAATCCGAACGCCACGAACAAGTCTTCCGGCGCATGCGGACTCGTCCAGGCGCTGCCCTGCAGCAAGGTTCCCGGCAACGGCTACGACCCGATCGACAACCTGCGCTGGGCGACGGGATACGCGACCGGTCGGTACGGCAGCTGGGCAGGCGCGCACGCGTTCTGGACGAAGAACCACTGGTGGTGAGCGGCATCCATGCCCCGCTCGCACCGCCGCCGTCAGACGCGCCCCGATTCTGAAGACTCGCTCGATCGCTTGCTCGCCTCCTGGAAACGCACGGAGGTGCGTCGAGGAGCTGAATGGACTGTGCAGCCGGTCTCTGCGGTACAGGCGCAGAAAGAGTACAGCTGCCCGGGATGCAGTCGCATGATCGAGCCCGGAACCGCGCATCTCGTCGCCTGGCGGGCGGACGGGGTCCTCGGAGCGGCCGCCGACCTGGCGGCGCGCCGACATTGGCACACACACTGCTGGAGGATGGCGTGAGCATCGAGATCCGTGGACCCCTCGAGTTGCCGGCGCGGCGCGAGGACATCGAACTGACGACCGCAGATGAGCTCACGCTCGTCGGGGAACTCGCCGTGCCGGAGGTGACGGCCCCGGTCGCGACGCTCGTCACTCTGCATCCGCTGCCCACGGCCGGTGGCTTCATGGACTCTCACATCCTTCGCAAGGCGGCAGCGCGGCTTCCCGCGACGGCCGATCTCGCCGTGCTGCGGTTCAACACCCGGGGCACCAGCTCACCTCGTGGAACGAGCGAAGGGCAGTTCGACGGGGGAGCAGCTGAGCAGTTCGACGTCGCCGCCGCGATGGACTTCGTCCGCGACCGAGCACTCCCGCGTCCGTGGCTTCTCGGCTGGTCGTTCGGAACGGAGCTCGCTCTGAAGTATGGCCGCGAGCATGACATCGAGGGGATCATCCTCCTCTCCCCGCCCCTGCATCGGGCGACGGACGACGAGGTCGCCGCATGGGCGGAGTCGGGTTTGGAAGTCATCGTCCTCGTTCCTGAGCTCGATGACTACCTTCGGCCGGACGAAGCTCGAG
Organism: Microbacterium sp. AC145; assembly: GCF_979258505.1. Taxonomy (NCBI): domain Bacteria; kingdom Bacillati; phylum Actinomycetota; class Actinomycetes; order Micrococcales; family Microbacteriaceae; genus Microbacterium; species Microbacterium sp. AC145. The sequence continues at coordinate 1,492,079 of NZ_OZ409859.1, read as the reverse complement.
AGCGTTTCGCGTCGATCCCGCATGCGACGTTGATCGCGGTCGAAGGCGGAAAGCACCTCTGGGTGGGGGAGACGCAGACGCGACGTGTCCTGACCGAGATCGTCGCGGCGGTCAACCCCGCAGCCCTTCCGCTCCCCACGACCTGGCCGGCGGTCTAGAGCTCGTTCATCCGGGGGATCAGCACCTGGCGGTAGATGATCAGGATGCTGGCCGCTACGGGGATGGCGATGAGTGCGCCGAGGAGGCCGAGCAGGCTACCCCCCGCGAGCGCGGCCACCACGACGACGGCTCCGGGAACAGCGACCGCGCGGCTCATGATCCTCGGCGAGATGATGTAGGCCTCGAGCTGCATGTAGATCAGATAGTAGATCGCCGCCGCGATCGCGGTCGCGGGGGAGCCCAGTCCCGGGATCAGGCAGACGAGCACGATGATCGTCGATCCGGTCAGTGTGCCGACGAGAGGGATCAAGGAGAAGAAGAACGCGATCACAGCGAGGACCGCGGGGAACGGGGCGTCGATGATGGTCAAGAAGATCATGCTCAGCACGCCGTTGATGACTCCCTGCGACACCTGGCCCATGACGTAGTAGCCGACGGAGTCGGTGATCTGCTCGGCGAGGTCGATGAAGCGCTCGCGCTTCGAGGCAGGAGCCAGCTGATAGACGGCTCTCTTCAGGGACGGCGTGGACGCCGTGAGGTAGATCGTGAGGATCAGCACGATGAATGCGCCGAACAGTCCGCTGACGACCGCGCCGCTCACTGCGAGCACGCCCTGGCCGATCGAGCCGCCGATCTGCGCGACGTTCGTCTCGAGCCAGTTCGCGACATAGGCGAAGACCTCGTCCACCTTCAGATTGGGGAAGGTGTCGACCATCCATTCACGCAGGTCTTCGAGGAATGTGCCGCGCTGCACGATCGCGGTGATCTGCGCGATGAGCTGCGAGATCTGATCGACCAGAACCGGGAGCACGATGAGCACCACTCCGGCGAAGACACCGAGGACGGCGACGATGGTGATCAGGACCGCCAGCCAACGGGGGAGCCTGCGACGCTCGAGAAAGCTGACGAGCGGGTCGAGTCCGAGGCTGAGGAACAGCGCCGTGCCGACATACAGCAGCACGGTCGACAGGCTCTCGACACTCCCGATGAGCAGGATCCCCAGACCGACGCCGAGGGTCGCGACCAGGGCGGTGCGGAACGGGTTGTGGATCTTCATCGCGACTCCTCGGGAAAAGGGGGTGCTGCAAGGGTATCCACAGGCTCGGCCGGGACCCGGCGCGACGTGCCGCCAGCTCTCCGAGGTCGGACCTCGTGGGCAACACACAGGTGATTTCGATAGTCTGGAACGTCGAGTGTTGCGACTCGGGCAGGCGTCCGGGGCGCGTGAGGAGACTATTCGTGCGTTTCGTATGGGCCGTGGTGGCCTTCGTGCTGGCCGCGGGACTGATCGGTGCAGGCATCGCGCAGCGAACCATTTTCCAAGGTCCGTCGAGCCAGAAGGTCACCGTCGACGTCGCTGATCCCGCGCCTTTCGTGCTGATGGACGGTGAAGTGCTGCGGGAGAATCCGGGGGCTCAGACCCTCAAGATCCGCGGTGACGGAGAGATCTTCGCGGCGTACGGCCGCACCGCCGACATGGAGGCATGGCTCTCGGACACCGAGTACAACCATGTGACCGCCGGTGATCCCGGCGAGCTCGATGTCGAGTTCGTGGAGCCGACGGCGGAAGACACGGCGACAGAACCCGCTCCAGAGGAGACTCCTGCAGCGGCTCCGGGGGACGCCGTTGAACAAAGCGCGCCGCCCGCGGAGTCCCCAGGCCGCAACCCTGCGGGATCTGACCTGTGGCTCGACTCGTTCACCGAGACCGATTCGATGGATGCCGACCTTCAGGTGCCGGAGGGCGTGAGCGTGCTCATCGCCTACGACGGTGTGCAGGATGCGCCGGACGACATCTCACTGTCATGGCCCCTCGACAACTCGACCCCCTTGGCCGGACCGCTCATGGCGGGTGGAGCGGCGGTACTGGTCGTCGGCCTCGTTCTCTATGTCCTCGGCATCCGCCATCAGCGTCGCGGTCGAGGACCCCGACGCAAGGGACCCGGGCCTCTTCCGGTCACCGAGCCGATCGACCTCGCTCAGCTGCCGCCCGCAGAGCGCGCGGCTATCGAACGCCCCGACCCGTCGTCCGCCTCCGAGCCCGCCGAGGGCGACGAAGCGCTCCCCGAAGGCGACTCGAGCGGAAGTGCCAGACCACGCTCCGAAGGAACGTCGACCGAGATGCGAGGCCGTGCGCCCGCGCGCCGCCGACGCTTGTTCGTCTTTCCCGCGATAGCACTCACAGCGTTGCTGGCGACCGGATGCTCCGCGGATTCGTGGCCGCAGATCGGGGGAGCCACGCCATCGCCGACGCCGACCGAGACCGTGATCGCACCTGACAACCAGAAACCCCCGGCAGTGACCGAGGCGCAGGCGCAGAAGATCCTGCAGAACACGGCTGCCACGATCAGCGAAGCGGATGCCGCGATGGACATCGACCTCGCCGGCACGCGCCTCGACGGCCCGGCGTTGACGGCGCGAACCACCGAGTACGCGTTGCGAACCGCACTGCCCGAGACGACACCGCCGTCGGCGATCCCGACAGAGGACGTCGAAGTGGTGCTGCCCGAGGCGACGGATCGCTGGCCGCGCACTGTGCTCATGCTCTCGAAGAGCGAGGGAGACGACACGGTTCCGCCCGTGATCCTGACGATGACGCAGGACGATCCTTGGTCGAACTACCAGATCACGAACATGGCCGAGATGTCGGCCGATGCGGTGTTCCCCGATGTGGCGGCCACCTGGCTCGGCACATCGCTCGTACCGGACGACTCGGCGTTCCTCAGCATCCCCCCGGGGGAGCTCGCGGCGACATTCGCTGATGTGGTCGACGCCGGCGAGCAGAGCGCCGCCTACGGCCTCTTCGATGATCTTGCTCTGAACCTCGCCAAGTCCATTCAGGACAGTCGCCAGGCTGTCGTACAGAACCTCGCAGACAACGGCGCAGCCGAGACCTCTCAGACGGCCTTCGACATCGCACCTTCCGATGACGCTCCGGTATCGCTCGCGACGCTCGGCAGCGGCGCGATCGTGGCGGTGTCGCTGATCGACAACGAGACCGTCACGCCTACCTCGGCCGATGCGGTCATCCGATTCGGTGAGAATGCGCAGGTGAAGGCGCTGACCGGTGTCAGCGAATCCGCCAAGGGCGTGACGACCCGTTACGAATTCCAGCTGTTCTTCTCCGTTCCCGCGCAGGGTTCGACCGAGCAGATCCGACTCCTGGCAGTGCGTCAGGACCTTCTCTCCGCCGAGGTGCTCAAGTGACCGATATCTCTCCCGCAGCCCTGCGTGGCGCCGTCGACCTCTCCACCCTTCGCAACAGGCCGTCCGCGCCTCCTGCGGGCGCGCCGACCTCCGGTGGATCGGTACCCGACCTCGTGGTCGATGCCACGGACGAGTCGTTCGGTCAGATCCTGGAGATCTCCCGCACGGTGCCGGTGGTCGTCGACCTGTGGGCTGAGTGGTGCGGCCCCTGCAAGCAGTTGAGTCCGATCATCGAGAAGGTGACCCGCGAACTCGACGGCAAGGTGCTGCTGGCGAAGGTCGACGTCGACGCCAACCCGCAGCTCGCGCAAGGTTTCCGTGCTCAGTCGATCCCGATGGTGGTCGCGTTGATCGCAGGACAGCCCGTGCCGATGTTCACCGGTGCGGTGCCTGAGCAGCAGGTGCGGGAAGTGTTCGCACAGCTGTTGCAGCTGGCCGCTCAGAACGGTGTCACCGGCACGCTGCCCGGCGCCGGACAGGATCGCTCCGCCGAAGAAGACGCTCCGGTGGAACCGCCGATGCCGCCTCTCCACGCTGAGGCGTTCGCCGCGATCGAGATCGGCGACTACCGATCGGCCGTTGCCGCGTACGAGAAGGCGCTGTCAGAGAATCCCCGTGACGAGGACGCGATCGCCGGTCTCGGACAGGTGCGTCTGCTCGACAGGGTTCAGAATCTCGATCTTCAGGAGGCGCGCGCGGCAGCTGCCGCTGCCCCTCTCGACCCCGAAGCCCAGTTCGCGGTCGCGGATCTCGATCTCGCAGGCGGACATGTCGATGACGCGTTCGGTCGTCTGCTCGATCTGTTCGCGCAGCTGCCGTCGGATCAGCGCAGCGCAGTCCGCGAGCGGCTCATCGAGCTGTTCGGTGTGATCGGAGCAGCCGACCCGCGCGTCGTCTCCGCGCGCAATCGGCTCTCCTCGCTGCTGTTCTGACCGATCTCCCGACGGTCACCCGCGGGTGACCGTCGGGACATGCGGATCGCTCTCATAGCGCAGCCAGATCGTCGAGAGTGCGGGCAGAGTGATTCGCGCCTCGGCGGTGCTCCCACCGTCGCTGTGTCCGACGACCATGCCGAGGTTCCCTGACCCGCGGCCACCGAACGCTGCCGCGTCCGTGTTGAGGATCTCGTGCCATACGCCCTCTCGCGGAAGGGCGAGCGGGTGATTCGTCCGCTCGATTCCGGCGAAGTTGCTGATGACTACGACTCGACCACCGTGGGCATCGCGCCGCTCGAATGCGACGATGGAGGGATCCCACGTCGGCGCCCCGAGGCGGGAGAAGGACGAGCCGTCATTGTCTCGTTCCCACAGAGGGGACTGCGCGCGATAGGTGTGGTTGAGCTGGCCGACGAAATCCTGCAGCTGGGCGTGCGACGGCTGGTCGAGGAGCCACCAGTCGAGCTCGCGTGACTCCGACCACTCAGCGAGCTGGCCGAACTCCTGCCCCATGAAGAGAAGCTTCTTGCCGGGGTGTCCCCACATGTACGCGAGGTATGCCCGGACGTTCGCCAGCTTGTGCCAGTGATCTCCCGGCATCTTCGCGAGCAGACTGCCTTTGCCGTGGACGACCTCGTCATGACTGATGGGGAGCAGATAGTTCTCGCCGAAGGCATACACGAACGAGAACGTCATCTCACCCTCGTGATGGGCTCGGTACATCGGATCCCTCTCGATGTACTGCAGCGAGTCGTTCATCCAGCCCATGTTCCACTTGAACCCGAACCCGAGTCCGGCGTGGTCGGTCGGCGCCGTGACACCGGGGAAGCTCGTCGACTCCTCGGCGATCATGAGCACGCCCGGGTGAAGCCGGTAAGCGGTGGCGTTGACCTCCTGGAGAAAACGGATCGCCTCGAGATTCTCGCGGCCGCCGTGGATGTTCGGCTCCCACTCGCCGTCGTTGCGGGAATAGTCGAGGTAGAGCATCGAGGCGACGGCGTCGACCCGGAGCCCGTCGACGTGGAACTCCTCGAGCCAGAAGAGAGCGTTCGCGACGAGGAACCCTCGAACCTCGGGGCGACCGTAGTCGAAGATGAGGGTGCCCCAGTCCTGGTGCTCGCCGCGTCGGGGATCGGGGTGCTCGTAGAGGGCCTGCCCGTCGAACCTCGCCAGAGCGAACGCATCCTTCGGGAAATGGCCGGGCACCCAGTCCATGATCACGCCGATGCCGGCCTGGTGCAGGCGATCGATCAGGTAGCGCAGGTCGTCGGGGCTGCCGAAGCGGCTCGTCGCGGCGTAGTAGCCGCTCACCTGGTAGCCCCAGGAGCCGCCGAAGGGATGCTCGGCGAGCGGCATGAACTCGATGTGGGTGAAGCCCGCGGCGGTCACGTGTGCGATCAGGGGGTCGGCTGCGTCGCGATAGCTCAGACCGGCGCGCCAGGATCCCAGATGCACCTCGTAGACCGACAGTGGCTGCGCGACGGCATGGGTCGCGGCTCTGCGGGTCATCCAGGCGCCGTCCGACCAGGCGAATGTCGACTCGGTGACCACGGATGCGGTCTCCGGAGGAACCTGCGCGGACTGGGCCATCGGGTCCGCCTTGAAGATCCAGGCACCGTCGCGCGTCCGGATCTCGTACTTGTAGGTGGTGCCGACCGGGAGATCGGGGATGAACAGCTCCCAGATCCCGCTCACGCCCATCGAACGCATCGCGTGAGGCTCGCCGTTCCAGCCGTTGTGGTCACCGACCACCCGCACAGCGGTGGCGTTGGGAGCCCACACGGCGAAGGCCACACCTGCGTCGCCCTCCACGACACGTGCATGCGCGCCCAGCACCTGCCACAGGCGTTCGTGACGCCCCTCGGCGATCAGATGCACATCGACGTCGCCCAGCGTCGGGAGATGCCGGTAAGGGTCGCCGCTGACCGTCTCGTCATCGTCTCCGTATGCCGTCGCGATCCGGTACGGCACCGGAGGGCCATCATGATGGCCCTCCCAGATACCGTGCGCGACGTGGTCCAGGTCGAGGCGGGTGCCGTCGCCGAACACGGCTGCCACCGTCGCTGCGAGCGGACGACGGGCTCGGATGACGGTGACCGTGCGGTCGCCCGCATCGGTGAACGGGTGCGCACCCAGCACCGAGTGCGGGTCGTGGTGGGATCCTGCCGCCACCGCGGCCCATTCCGACGACGTCGTCGCATCTTCCAGGTAGCTCATGAACGCTTCCTCACCTTCAGGATGTGCACTGGCTCGGCGAAGGCGTCGAGGCGCACGTAGTTGTGGTCGGTCCACGTCCAGACGGCTCCGGTGAGGAGGTCCTCGACGTCGAAGGATTCGCCCAGAGGAACTCCCCAGATCGTCGTGTCGAGGTGGACCGTGGTCTCCCGCACCGAGTGGGGATCGACGTTGGCGACCACGAGGATCGTGTCCGCGGTGCCCGTTCCCGTGAACGCGGCATCGAGATGCTTGCTGTAGACGAGCACCGAGTCGTCATCGCTCCAGTGGACCGAGAGATTGCGAAGCTGACGAAGAGCCGGGTGTGCGCGTCGGATCTCGTTCAGACGACGCAGAAGGGGGGCGAGCGAGTCGCCCGCGGCTTCGGCTCCCTCCCAGTCGCGAAGCTTGTACTCGTACTTCTCGTTGTCGATGTTCTCCTCGGACCCGGGACGGGCGACGTTCTCGAAGAGCTCATAACCCGCGTACACGCCGTACACCGGGGCCGCGGTCGCACCGATGCAGGCGCGGATGCGGTACGCGGCACGCCCCCCGAACTGCAGGTACTCGGTGAGGATGTCGTGGGTGTTCACGAAGAGGTTCGGCCGCATGTAGTCGCTGGTCTCGTGCGACACGGCCGAGAGGAACTCCTCGAGTTCTGCCTTGGTGTTTCGCCACGTGAAGTAGCTGTAGCTCTGCTGGAATCCGACCGCGGCCAGTGCTCGCATGACGGCGGGGCGGGTGAAGGCCTCAGCGAGGAAGATCACATCGGGGTCGGCGGCGTTCACCGTGGCGATCAGCCACTCCCAGAACTGCAGCGGCTTGGTGTGCGGATTGTCCACACGGAAGATCTTCACGCCCTCGCGCACCCAGTGCTGCACGATCCGGAGCATCTCCTGGTAGATGCCGGCCGGGTCGTTGTCGAAGTTCAGCGGGTAGATGTCCTGATACTTCTTCGGCGGATTCTCCGCATACGCGATCGTTCCGTCGGGAAGAGTCGTGAACCATTCCGGGTGCTCTGTGACCCAGGGGTGATCAGGAGACGCCTGCAGGGCGAGATCGAGGGCGACCTCCAGCCCTTCAGCGCGCGCCGCCCGCACGAAGGCTCGGAAATCGGCCGGCTTGCCGAGCTCGGGATGGATCGCGTCGTGGCCACCCTCTGCGGAGCCGATCGCGTAGGGCGATCCGGGGTCGCCGGGCTCGGTGGTCAGCGTGTTGTTGCGCCCCTTGCGGTTGGTGATCCCGATCGGGTGGATCGGCACCAGATAGATGACGTCGAACCCCATCGCGGCGACGGCCGGCAGGCGCTTCGCAGCTGTTCGAAAGGTGCCGCCCTTGATCGAGCCGTCCTTCAGCCGTCTGGCCCCCTCTGATCGGGGGAAGAACTCGTACCAGGCGCCGACCCCCGCTGAGGTCCTCTCGACGAGCAGGGTGTGTGTCGCAGACATGGAGCGCAGCGTCGTCAGCGGCCGCTCGAGGAACACCCGGGCGAGCTCGGCATCCGTCGACAGCGCGATCGTCGTCGCAGCGTCTCCTTCCAAGATCGCGGTGGCGTCGGCGGCGAGGCGCTTGCGCTGTGCGAGAGGGCGGTCCTTCTCCGCGGCGGCGCGGGTGAGGAGCTCGGCACCGAGAGCGGCCATGACCGGTACGTCCACACCGGCCGCCACCTTCAGCTCGGCGGCGTGGGCCCAGGTCGCGAAGTCGTCGGAGAACGCCTCGAAGCGGAACATCCATCGGCCCTGGACGTCGATCGCGACCTCGGCACTCCACCTGTCGGTGCCGTCCAGCAGGGGGGAGAGGCGATGGAGGGACTCCTCGCCGTCCGGCGAGGTCAGCCGCAACTGCACACCGATCAGGTCGTGCCCCTCGCGGAAGGCGACGACGCTGAAGGGCACGACCTCTCCCACGAAGGCCTTGGGCGCGAACCCACCGGGAACAACGGGTCTCGCGTCCACTAGCGGAATGCGAGTGGCGCGGAGCGAGTCACCGTCCGATATGGCGCCCAGAGGACGCAGAGGGATCTGAGCGGGGCTCCGGAGAGCCTTGGGACTGGTGCTGCTCATACGTGCGGCCACCCCCCGAATGTACCGCTACCGACGCACCGCGGGTAGCGAGCGGACGGCTTCGGCGCGCCGCAGGTCATTCGACGCGGAAGAGCCTCATCGAAGTGCCGGGAATGGGCAGGATGTCGCCGGGCGCGAACGTCTCACCGTCGGCGCCGGGGCGCTCGTCGGCGCTCGACCACAGCGACACGAACCGGGTCGCGTCCTCGAGTTCCTCGGGCAGCCGTACGTCGATCGGCGACTCCGTGCCGTGCACGATCAGGAGGATCCGATTGGCTGCTTCACGATCCGGAGTGGATGCGGCGACGTACTGCAGCGTGCGGTTGCCCGGGTCTGCCCACTGCTCGCTCTCCATCGTCTCGCCGTTCTGATCGAACCAGTCCATGACGGACGCGTTCGGGATGTGCTCGCCGAGTCGGGCGTAGCGGCTCGGTCGCAACGCGGGGTTCTCGGAGCGCAGCTCGATCAGCCTGCTGACGTGAGCTCGCAGATCTTCCTGCCACGGCTCGGGATCCCAGCCGAGCCAGGTCATCGCGGAGTCCTGTGCGTAGGCGTTGTTGTTGCCCCGCTGCGTGCGCCCGACTTCGTCACCCGCGGTGAGCATCGGGATTCCCGCGGACAGCAGAAGCGTGCCCAACAGGTTGCGCATCGCCTTGCGTCGAGCCGCGAGGATGGCCGGGTCGTCTGTCGGACCCTCGATCCCGTGGTTGAACGCGCGGTTCATATCGGCGCCGTCGCGGTTGTGCTCGCCGTTCGCCTCGTTGTGCTTGACGTCGTACGACACGAGATCGTGCAGGGTGAAGCCGTCGTGCGCCGTCACGAAGTTGATGCTCGCGAGCGGTCCGCGCTCGTCGGCGAAGGTGTTGGAGGAGCCTGCGAGACGGGTCGCAAAACCACCGATGCCGACCGGCGCCGACGCTCTGCGCGCATAATCGATGTCACTCAGCCAGAAGTTGCGCACGCGGTCGCGGTAGCGGTCGTTCCACTCCAGCCAGCCCCTCGGGAAGTTGCCCGTCTGCCACCCGCCCATGCCGACGTCCCACGGCTCGGCGATCAGCTTCGTCTCCTTGAGGATCGGATCGTTCGCGATCGCCGTGAGCAGCGGGTGGTCGGGGGTGTAGGTGTGCGAGCCGTCGCGCGCGATGGCGGCGGCGAGATCGAACCGGAACCCGTCGATCTGCATCTCCTGGGCCCAGTAGCGCAGCGAGTCGAGGACGAGGCGGGCGCCGGCATCCGTCGAGGTGTCGAGCGTGTTTCCGCAGCCGGTCGTGTCGATGTAGGCCCCGGACGCGTCCTGACGGTAGTAGCCGGCGTTGTCGATGCCCCGCAGACTCGAGCGAGGACCACCGAGCCCCTCTTCCGAGGTGTGGTTGTAGACGACGTCGAGGATGACTTCGAGACCGGCCTCGTGGAGCAGTCGCACCATTCCCTTGAACTCGGCGAGCACGGCCTCAGGGCCCCCCTTTCGCGCGTCTTCCGTCGCGTACGCGTTGTGGGGCGTGAAGAAGTTGAGGGTGTTGTACCCCCAGTAATTGGTGAGTCCGCGCTCGAGCAGGCGGGGCTCAGGCACGAACGCATGCACGGGGAGAAGCTCGATCGAGGTGATGCCGAGTTCATGGAAGTACTCGATCATCGCGGGGTGGGCGAGACCCGCGTATGTCCCGTGCAGTGCAGGGGGCACGTCCGGCTGACGCTTGGTGAGACCCTTCAGATGGCCCTCGTAGATGACGGTGCGATCGAGAGAGATGCGGGGCTTGACCGAGTCGCCCCAGTCGAAGCCGTCGACGATCACGACGGAACGCCACTCCTCGTAGCCGTCGCCCTGGGCGAGTCCGCGCGCATACGGGTCGAGGAGGAGGGTCTCGGGATTGAAGGTGTTGCCGGGACCGTGAGGACCGCCGACGCGGATCGCGTAACGGGTGCCCGGCTGCAGCAGCTCGGTCGTGACCTCCCAGACACCTCCCGGGAGTCGCTCGAGGTCGACCTGATCGGTCACCCAGTCCAGGTCGGTGGCATCGAAGACGACGAGCTCGATGGAGGACGCGTTCTGCGACCAGACGCGGAGGGTTCCGACGCCGTCGTGAAGGCGAACGCCGAGGTGGTCGAGTGCAGTACCGCCGGGCACGGTGATGTCTCGGATCGCGGGCATGAATACACCATAGGGGTCTGCGCTCGGGTCTCAGGACAGCATGCACTCAGTTCCATGTGCGCTCCTGCGGGCGAAAATGGGGGAGAGTTGAGGGATGCAGCACTATCTCGATCACGCCGCCACGACCCCGCTGCGCCCGGAGGCGCGCGAGGCGTGGCTGGACGCGAGCGCGATCGTCGGCAACGCGTCGTCGACGCACGGAGCGGGGCAAGACGCCAGGCGCTTGCTGGAGGAGTCTCGTGAGCGGGCCGCCGCGGTGCTCGGGTCCGATCCGATCGAGGTGGTCTTTACTTCCGGAGGCACCGAGTCGATCAACCTCGCGCTGCAGGGGCTGTGGCAGGCGCGGCCCGCAGGGACCGACGCGATCGTGATGCCGGATGCCGAGCATCACGCGACCATGGACACGGTGGAGGCGCTGGTCGGAACGGGAGCGGTTCTACGCGCTGTTCCGGTATATCGCACAGCGGCGATCGATTCGGCCGCATTCGCCGCACAGCTTCCGGGGGCGGCGCTGGCCACCGCACTGGTCGCCAACAACGAGTCCGGGACCATCAACGACGCCGCGATACTGGCCTCATCGGCCGCGGCCGCGCGGGTTCCGCTGCACCTCGATGCCGTGTCGGCACTCGGACACGTTCCGTTGTCCTTCCGCGCCCTGCGCGGCGACGCCGCGAATGCCGTCGGTCTGGTCGCGATGAGCGTCGCCGGTCATAAGATCGGCGCGCCCGTCGGCGTCGGCGCCCTCATCACGTCGCGCACCGCGCGCCTCGCGGCCGTCATTCGAGGCGGTGCGCAGCAACGCGGCCTGCGCGCGGGGACCCAGGACGTCGCGGGTGCGGCCGCGTTCGCGGTCGCACTGGAGCTCGCCGAGGCGGAGCGGCTGACGGAGAACGTCCGGCTGAGCTCGATGCGCGATCGACTGGTCGACGGCATCCTCGCCCGTCTTCCCACCGCCGAAGTCCTCGGGGATCGCGTCGAGAGGCTTCCGGGCAATGCGCACATTCTGTTCCCCGGCGCAGTGGGGGAGAGTCTGCTCTTCCTGCTCGACATGGCGGGGATCGCCGCATCGACAGGATCCGCATGTCAGGCGGGGGTGGCAGAGCCGTCACATGTGGTGATGGCCATGGGACGCAGCGAACAGGATGCGCGCAGTGTGCTCCGATTCTCGCTCGGGCGTACATCCACGGATGCGGACATCGATGCGGTCCTCGCGTCGATCGCCGACGCGTACTCCCGCGCATCCGGCTCCGGCTCAGCCGCACGCTCGTAGACTGGATCCATGAGGATTCTTGCGGCCATGAGTGGCGGGGTGGACTCCGCCGTCGCTGCCGCGCGTGCGGTCGAAGCCGGTCACGACGTCGTCGGCGTGCACCTGGCGTTGTCCCGAGCCGGGGGAACCCTGCGCACGGGCAGCCGAGGATGCTGCACGATCGAGGATGCGCTCGATGCCAGACGCGCAGCCGACCTCCTCGGCATCCCCTTCTACGTCTGGGACTTCTCGGAGAGGTTCCGCGAAGACGTGATCGCCGACTTCGTGTCGGAGTATCAGGCAGGGCGCACACCGAACCCCTGCATGCGCTGCAACGAGAAGATCAAGTTCGCCGCCCTCCTCGAGCGTGCGATCGAGCTCGGCTTCGACGCCGTGTGCACCGGCCATTACGCCACCCTCATCCCGACGGATGCCGGCCTCGAGCTGCATCGCGCAGCCGACAACGCCAAGGACCAGTCATACGTGCTCGGGGTGCTGACGGCCGAGCAGCTCGCCCACACCTACTTCCCGCTCGGAACGACGCCTTCGAAGGCCGTCGTACGGGCAGAGGCCGCGGAGCGCGGGTTGACCGTCGCCCAGAAGCCCGACAGCCATGACATCTGCTTCATCCCCGACGGCGACACCCGCGGTTGGCTGGCCGAGAAGGTCGGCACGGCCACAGGCGAGATCGTCGACCGCACGGGTGAGATCGTGGGTTCGCACGAGGGTGCACACGCGTTCACCGTGGGTCAGCGTCGTGGGCTCAAACTCGGTGTTCCGGCCGCTGACGGCAAGCCGCGATTCGTGCTCGAAGTGCGTCCGGTATCGAACACGGTGGTCGTCGGACCGAAGGAGGCCCTCGCGATCCGCGAGATATCCGGCGAGCGCTTCAGCTGGGCGGGAGCTGCTCCCGTGGAGTCGGAGTTCGACTGCGAGGTGCAGATCCGCGCTCACGCCGAGCCCGAGGTCGCTCGAGCCTTCGTGACATCCGAGGGCGTGCGTGTCGTGCCACAGGAGCCGCTCAACGGCGTCGCGCCCGGACAGACGGCGGTGCTCTACGTCGGCACGCGCGTGCTGGGCCAGTTCACGATCGACCGCACGGTGTCGGCGGTACCGGTCGACGCGTAGCGCCTCCCTCGGGATGTCGGCGGCCGCTCGTAGACTGGCGGAGTGCCGGAGAACATCTCGCTGGAAGACGCCCGTATCGAAGCCGACGAGCTGACCACTCGCATCCTCGAGGCGAAGGACGCGTACTATGGGCGCGACACCTCCGTCGTCGACGACTCCACCTACGACGGCTGGATGCACCGGCTCGAGGAGCTCGAGCGACTGCATCCGGAGCTGCAGGGCCAGGACTCGCCCACCCAGATGGTGGGCGCAGCCGAGGCGACAGGGCTCGCCACCATCGAGCACGCCGAGCGCATGCTGAGCCTCGACAACGTGTTCTCGATCGATGAACTCCGCGAGTGGGCAGTGAAGACGCGCGCGTCCGCGGGGCGAGATGTCGACTGGCTCACCGAGCTTAAGATCGACGGCCTCGCAATCAATCTGCGCTACGAGAACGGACGCCTGACGTCGGCGGCGACACGGGGCGACGGACGCGTCGGTGAGATCGTCACCGAGAACGCCCTGCGTCTTCCCGAGATCCCTGTGCAACTCGATGGCGACGGGCACCCCGAGATCGTCGAGGTCCGCGGAGAGGTGTTCATCCCCGTGGCCGCCTTCGAACGTCTGAACGCCGCGCAGGCCTCGTTCCGCGATCGGGCGTATGCCGATGCGTTGGCCCGTTGGGATGCGCGAGGCGGTGCGAAGAAGCCGTTCGACGAAGAGAAGGCGCGCACCGCGGCAGCACGGCGGTTCCCTTCGTTCGCGAACCCAAGGAACGCGGCGAGCGGCGGTCTGCGTCAGCAGATCGACAAGAAAGACGGGCTGGAGCTCGAAGCGGGGATGCTGCGCATCGAGTCACTCGCGCTCTACGTGCACGGCATCGGAGCGTGGGAGAATCCTCCGGTCGCCGCGCAGAGCCAGGTCTATGAGCAGCTCGCCGAGTGGGGGCTGCCCACGAGCCCGCACACGAAGGTCTGCACGAGCATCGACGAGGTCGCGGCGTTCGTCGAGTACTTCGGAGAGCACCGTCACGACATCGAGCACGAGCTCGACGGCATCGTCGTCAAGGTCGATGAACTCTCGCTGCACGACGAGCTCGGTGCCACGAGCAGGGCTCCGCGGTGGGCGATCGCGTACAAGTACCCGCCCGAAGAGGTGCAGACGAAGCTCCTCGACATCGTCGTCTCCGTCGGCCGTACCGGGCGCGCCACGCCGTTCGCGGTGATGGCGCCCGCCCACGTCGCAGGGTCCGTCGTCAGACAGGCGACCCTGCACAACAAGGACGTCGTGAAGGCGAAGGGTGTGCTGATCGGTGACACCGTCGTGCTGCGCAAGGCGGGAGACGTGATCCCCGAGGTCCTCGGCCCTGTCGTCGAGAAACGCGACGGCACCGAGCGCGAGTTCGTGATGCCGGCGGACTGCCCCGAATGCGGAACGCCGCTGCGCGCGATGAAAGAGGGCGACATCGATCTGCGTTGCCCGAACGCGCGGTCATGCCCCGCCCAGGTGCGCGGCCGCGTCGAGCACATCGGATCCCGCGGCGCTCTCGACGTCGAGGCGCTGGGCGAGGTCACGGCAGCCGCTCTGACACAGCCGACGTTCCCGGAAGTTCCTCCTCTCGAGACCGAGGCCGGCCTGTTCGCTCTCACCCTCGACGAGATCGTGCCGATCGAGCTGTTCGTGCGCGATGCCGAGACCGGGTTGCCGAAGGAAGACGACGACGGTCTCGTCAAGACCCGCGCACCGTTTCGCCGGAATCCCAGCGCGGCGGAGAAGAAGTCCGGCCTCGAGGGCCCCCAGCCGTCGTCGCAGGCGCTCACGCTTCTCGCCGAGCTCGAGAAGGCCAAGACCAAGGATCTCTGGCGTCTTCTCGTCTCGCTGAACATCCGTCACGTCGGGCCCGTCGCCGCCCGAGCGCTCGCGCAGTGGTTCGGTTCGCTCGACGCCATCCGCGCGGCGTCTCGAGAAGAACTCGCTGCGGTCGAGGGTGTCGGCGGCATCATCGCCGACTCGTTGCTCGCCTGGTTCGACGTCGACTGGCATCAGGAGATCGTGATGCAGTGGACGCAGGCCGGCGTGCAGTGGGCCACGCCCGGACACCCCGGACCCGGCGCGGCGGTCATCGAGGGCGGTGTGCTCGACGGGCTCACCATCGTGGCGACGGGCTCGCTCGACGGCTACACGCGCGACGGCGCACAGGAGGCCATCATCAAGGCCGGCGGAAAAGCGGCGTCGAGCGTCTCGAAGAAGACGGACTTCGTCGCGGCCGGCCCGGGGGCGGGATCGAAGCTCGGCAAGGCGGAAGAGCTCGGCATCCGCATCCTCGACGCGGCGCAGTTCCACATCCTCGTCACCGAAGGGCCGGACGCGCTCGGATGAAGCGCTACGGGCCGCTGATCGTCGTTCCCGGCGCTCTGGCCGTCGGTGACCCTGGTCGTCATCACCTTCGTCTCACCCCGGATGCCGTGATCTTCCGCGAAGGCACCGAGAACCGAGGGATCGTGCCGTGGAGCCAGGTCGATCGGGTGCTTCTCGACCTTCCGGTGACGCGATTCAGGCTGCCGGGTCTCGCGAGCACGATCGTGCTCGGTGCGCTGACGTTCCTCGCCCTCTCAGACCTCGGAATGGATCCGGATGACGGCACCGTCGACGTGCTGATCGACGGGGAAGTGACCACCGCACCACTGAGCCGCCACCACATCGGCGGGTATTGGGCACCGACGGTCGACGGCGCCCACAGGCTGTTGCAGCACCTCATCGATCATCCGGAGCAGCGATCGCTGTTGGCTCGCCCTGCACCGCTCATCGATGTGGCGGCGCGTCTGGCCCGCAGCGCGGCGGCCGGAGCTTCAGGCTCCTGAGGTCGCTTCGCCGCGTCACCAGCGGGGTCGACGGATTCGACCGAGTCAACAAGAACGCGCCGCCCCTGACGAGGTCAGGGGCGGCGCGTTCTGTGCGTATGCCGCTGTGTCAGCCCTTGTGGCGGGGCTTGCGGAACGGCTTCTCGCCGCGCTCATCGTCACGAGCCGGACGCTCGTCACGGTCATAGCGCGGGCGATCGTACCCGCCACGGGCGCCGTCGCGAGGGCCGTCGTTGCGACGGCCTGCGGGGCCGCGGTCCGGCTTGATCTCGATCAGGCGACCCGAGATCCGGGTGTCCTTGAGCTTGTCGAGTACTGAGGAATCCATGTTCGCCGGGAGCTCCACGACGGTGAAGTCCGGGCGGATGTTTATGGCACCGAAATCGTCACGGCCGAGGCCGCCCTCGTTCGCGAGTGCGCCGACGATCTGGCGAGGCTCGACACGGTGGCGACGCCCGACCTCGATGCGGTACGGCTTGTAGTCACCGCGCCCACGACGCTCACGAGGCTCGCGGGTCTCTCGACGCTCGCCCTTGGTGTTCTCACGGGGCGGACGGTTGTCATACTCGACGGCCTTCGACAGCGGGTCGTCGGCCGGGTCGAGCAGCAGCGGAGTGTCGCCCTGTGCGACGACCGCGAGAGCAGCAGCCACATCGGCCTCCGGCACATCGTGGTTGCGCACGTAGTGATCGATGACGTCGCGGAACTTCTCGATCCGTGCGGCATCGCCGAGAGCCGCCGTGATCGCGTCGTCGAACCTGGTGAGACGTGTGGTGTTCACGTCGTCCAGAGTCGGCAGCTGCATCTGCGTGGGCTGCTGACGCGTGGCCTTCTCGATGGACTTCAGCAGGTAGCGCTCGCGCGGGGTGATGAAGCTGATCGCGTCTCCCGTGCGGCCGGCGCGTCCCGTGCGACCGATGCGGTGCACGTAGGACTCGGTGTCCGTCGGGATGTCGAAGTTGACGACGTGGCTGATGCGCTCGACGTCGAGACCACGCGCCGCGACATCGGTCGCGACGAGGATGTCGAGCTTGCTCGCCTTGAGCTGGTTGACGCTGCGCTCGCGCTGCACCTGGGGGACGTCGCCGTTGATCGCCGCCGCGGAGTATCCACGAGCTCGCAGCTTCTCGGCCAGCGTCTCGGTCTCGTTTTTCGTGCGGACGAACACGATCATCCCGTCGAAGTTCTCGACCTCGAGGATGCGGGTCAGCGCGTCGACCTTCTGCGCGTACGACACCACGAGATAGCGCTGCGTGATGTTGGTGCCGGTGGCGGTCTTCGACTTGATGCTGATCTCTTCGGGCTCGCGCAGGTACTTCTGCGCCAGACGACGGATCTGCGGGGGCATGGTCGCCGAGAACAGGGCGACCTGCTTCTCCTCGGGCGTCTGCGCGAGGATCTGCTCGACGTCTTCGGCGAAGCCCATCTTCAGCATCTCGTCGGCCTCGTCGAGCACCAGGTACTGCAGCTGGGACAGGTCGAGGGTGCCCTTGGCGAGGTGGTCCATGATGCGGCCGGGGGTTCCGACGATCACGTGCACGCCGCGGCGGAGTGCCGACAACTGCACGCCGTAACCCTGTCCGCCGTAGACGGGGAGGACGTGCACGCCCTTCATCTTCGAGGCGTACGACTCGAACGCCTCGCAGACCTGCAGAGCGAGTTCGCGGGTGGGTGCGAGCACGAGGGCCTGCGGGGTCTTCTGCGATACGTCGAGGCGCTCGAGCACGGGGAGCGCGAAGGCCGCGGTCTTTCCGGTTCCGGTCTGCGCCATGCCGACGACGTCGCGACCGGAGAGGAGGGTCGGGATCGTAGCGGCCTGGATGGGGGAGGGGGTCTCGTAGCCGAGGTCCTTGATGGCCTTGAGGACGGGGCCGGTGATGCCGAGCTCCTCGAATCCAGGGGTCTCGGGGGCGTCGGTGGGCACAGCGTCTTCAGGAGTCACTGACCAAGGGTAGCGCTTCGCGGGATTCGGCGCCTGTGAGGGCGCCCTCAAGTTCCCGATGTCAGGGTCAGAAGCTTCTCCTTGACCTGACGGCGCAGCACCTTTCCGATCAGAGACTTCGGAAGCTCATCGACGATGAAGACGCGACGGGGCACCTTGTACGGGGTCAGGATGCTGCGCGCATACTCGCGGATGGCCTCGACATCGACATCCGTGTCTCCGTCGACGACGATCGCCGCGACGACCTCCTCGCCGGAGTGATCGCTCGGCAGTCCGACGACGGCGGCATCCGAGACCTGCGGATGCTGCCGCAGCGCGTTCTCGACCTCGGTGGGCGCCACGTTGAAGCCGCCGGTGATGATGAGCTCCTTGATTCGATCGACGATACGGATGAAGCCCGCGTCATCGACTGTGACGATGTCGCCGGTGCGGAACCACCCGTCGACGAAGACCGCCTCGGTCTCCTCCGGTTTGCCGTAATACCCGGAGAACACCTGAGGTCCGCGCACGAGAAGCTCGCCAGCCGAGCCAGCGGGGACATCGACGGTCGGGTTCTCGGGATCGACGACGCGGCATTCTGTGCCGGGCAGAGGGAGTCCGACGGTTCCAGGCACTCGGTTGTCTGCGACCGGGTTGGCCATCAGCACGGGGGAGCACTCGCTGAGCCCGTACCCCTCGACGAGGAAGCCGTGGGTCGCCGCCTCGAACGGGACGACGAGCTCGTGCGGCAGCGCCATCGCGCCGGAGATCGCGACCTCGATGCCCTCGAGCGAGACCCCCTTGGCGTTGGCGGCCGCCAGAAGCCGATCCGCGATCGGGGGCACGAGCGGCAGGAAGGTCGCCGGGTGCTTCTTCATCACGTCGAGCACGAGGTCGGGGTCGAACTTCGGGAACAGCACGAGGCGCGCCCCCATCGACATCGCGAACGTCAGGCACAGCGTGAGGCCGTACGCGTGGAACATCGGCAGCACTGCGTAGACGACGCAGCCCCTGCCGCGCTGGATCGACGGCACCCATGCCCGCGACTGTGCGGCGTTGGCGAGAAGATTCGCGTGAGTGAGCGCGGCACCCTTCGGAGTGCCCGTCGTTCCCGACGTGTACTGAATGATGGCGAGGTCGCCGGTGGTCGGCTTCGGATGCGTCGTGGCGATCGGGCCGGACTGCACGAGCGAGTCCCAGGTCACGGTTCCGCGGACGCGCTCGGTGAGGGCCGCGCGTGATTCCTTCGCCTTGGCCACAGGCAGGCGCAGCGCCACGCGGGTGAGAAGGGGCATGGCCCGGGTGACGTCGACGGAGACGAGGTTCGTCACCGCGAGGTCGGCCGGGAACTCCTGCACGGTCGAGACGACCTTGTTCCAGACGATCGCGTGCTTCGCGCCGTGATCCTCGAACTGCTTTCTCAGCTCCCTCGGCGTGTACAGCGGGTTGTGCTCGACGACCACAGCTCCGAGCCGGAGCACTGCGTAGAACGCGACGATGTGCTGCGGGCAGTTCGGAAGGACGATCGCCACCGGGTCGCCTGCCCGCACACCCCGTGCGCGCAGGCCCTCGGCAGCCCGGTCGATCGATTCCTGCAGCTGCGCGTACGTGGTCTCGCGCCCGAAGAACTGCAAGGCCGGTTCGTCCGGGTAATCGCGCGCAGAGGCGGCCACGATGTCGATGAGGGATCCGGAGACGGGGGCCAGGTCATCCGGGACGTCGTCGGCGTAGCTGGCGATCCACGGGCGGGGAGGCTGGTAGGAGCTCACCCGCCCAGCATAAGGCGGCCGTGCAGACGACAACGGGAGCAGGCGGGTGCGCCAACTAGACTGGGGCCGTGTCTGAAATCACCCCTGATCTTGTGCGCCATCTCGGCGTGCTCGCGCGCATCCAGCTCAACGACGACGAGGTGACGAGGCTCACGGGCCAGCTCGACGCCATCGTCGACAACATCGCCAAGGTGTCGGAGGTCGCAAGCCCCGACGTCTCCGCGACGAGTCATCCGATCCCGCTGAGCAACGTCTACCGCCCCGACGTGGTGGGCGAGACCCTCACGCACGAGCAGGTGCTCCAGAACGCGCCGGACCAGGCAGACGGCCGGTTCCGCGTCACCGCGATCCTGGGAGAAGAGCAGTGAGCGACATCATCCGCATGACCGCGGCGGAGCTTGCGGACAAGCTCGCCAGCCGCGAGATCTCGAGCGTCGAGGCGACCCGCGCGCACCTCGATCGCATCGCCGCCGTCGACGGCGACGTCCATGCCTTCCTCCACATCAATGAGGGCGCGCTCGACGCCGCCGCGGCCGTCGACGCGCAGCGCGCGGCCGGCGAGCAGCTCGGACCGATCGCCGGCGTGCCGCTGGCCATCAAAGACGTGCTCGTCACGACCGACCAGCCGACCACCAGCGGTTCGCGCATCCTCGAGGGCTACCGCTCGCCGTACGACGCCACCGTCGTCGCCCGCTCGCGTGCAGCCGGCCTGATACCGCTCGGCAAGACCAACATGGATGAGTTCGCCATGGGGTCCTCGACCGAGCACTCCGCGTACGGCCCCACCCGCAACCCGTGGGACCTCGACCGGATCCCCGGTGGCTCGGGCGGCGGATCCGCAGCTGCGGTGGCCGCCTTCGAGGCGCCGCTGGCTCTCGGCTCCGACACGGGCGGGTCGATCCGTCAACCCGCGCACGTGACGGGCACCGTGGGTGTGAAGCCGACGTACGGCGGCGTGAGCCGCTACGGCGCGATCGCCCTCGCTTCGAGCCTCGACCAGGTCGGCCCCGTGACTCGCACGGTGCTCGACGCGGGCCTGCTGCACGATGCGATCGGTGGCCACGACCCGAAGGACTCCACGTCGCTGCGCGACGAGTGGCCCTCGTTCGCGGATGCCGCGCGTGAGGGCGCCCGTGGAGACGTGCTCAAGGGTCTGAAGGTCGGGGTGATCCGCGAACTGCCGGACAGCGGGTTCCAGTCCGGCGTCGCGGAGTCGTTCCGCAGCGCACTTGCACTGATGGAGGCGCAGGGAGCGGAGATCGTCGAGATCGGCGCGCCGCACTTCGAGTACGGGGTGGCCGCGTACTACCTGATCCTCCCCGCAGAGGCCTCCAGCAACCTGGCGAAGTTCGACTCGGTGCGCTTCGGCCTCCGCGTGACCCCCGACGGCAACCCCACCGTCGAGGACGTTATGTCGGCCACGCGTGACGCCGGCTTCGGCGACGAGGTCAAGCGCCGCATCATCCTCGGCACTTATGCGCTGTCGGCCGGATACTACGACGCCTACTACGGCAGCGCGCAGAAGGTGCGCACGCTCATCCAGCAGGACTTCGCGAACGCGTTCGCCGACGTCGACGTCATCGCGACGCCGTCAGCCCCGACGACCGCGTTCAAGATCGGCGAGAAGATCGACGACCCGCTGCAGATGTATCTCAACGACATCACCACGATCCCGGTGAACCTCGCCGGCGTTCCGGGCATCTCGATCCCGAGCGGACTGGCCGCAGAAGACGGTCTCCCGGTCGGTATTCAGTTCATCGCACCGGCACGGGAAGACGCGCGCCTCTACAAGGTCGGCGCCGCAGTCGAGACACTGCTCGTGGATTCATGGGGAGCGCCGCTGCTCACGCGTGCGCCCCAGCTCGTGGGAGGGACCCGCTGATGGCCACCGCCAAGCTCATGGACTTCGACAAGGCTCTCGAACTGTACGAGCCGGTGCTCGGGTTCGAGGTGCACGTCGAGCTCAACACGAACACGAAGATGTTCTCGGATGCGCCGAACCCGGCCAACGAGCTGTACCACGCGGCTGAGCCGAACACGCTGATCGCCCCGGTCGACCTCGGTCTTCCGGGATCGCTCCCCGTCGTCAACGAGACGGCGATCCGCTCGTCGATCAGCCTGGGTCTCGCGCTGGGCTGCTCGATCGCCCCGTCGAGCCGGTTCGCCCGGAAGAACTACTTCTACCCCGATCTCGGCAAGAACTATCAGATCTCGCAGTACGACGAGCCGATCGCGTTCGAAGGATCCGTCGAGGTCGAGCTCGAAGACGGCACCATCGTGCAGATTCCGATCGAGCGTGCGCACATGGAGGAGGACGCGGGAAAGCTCACCCACCTGGGTGGGGCGACCGGCCGCATCCAGGGTGCCGAGTACTCGCTCGTCGATTACAACCGCGCGGGTGTGCCGCTCGTCGAGATCGTCACGAAGGTCATCTTCGGCACCGAACACCGTGCTCCCGAGGTGGCCAAGGCCTACGTCGCGACCATCCGTGACATCGTCCGCAGCCTCGGTATCTCCGAGGCGCGTCTCGAGCGCGGCAACCTCCGCTGCGACGCCAACATCTCGCTGCGCCCTCGCGGCCAGGAGAAGTTGGGCACGCGCACCGAGACGAAGAACGTCAACTCGATGCGGTCGGTCGAGCGCGCGGTGCGATACGAGATCCAGCGTCAGGCGCAGATCCTCGCCGACGGCGGGACGATCACCCAGGAGACACGGCACTGGCACGAGGACACCGGAACGACGTCGCCCGGTCGTCCGAAGTCGGACGCCGACGACTACCGGTATTTCCCCGAGCCGGATCTGCTGCCGGTCGAGCCGGCCGCGGAGCTCATCGAGGCCCTGCGGGCAGAGCTTCCCGAGCAGCCGGTCGCACGCCGACGCCGTCTGATGGCCGAGTGGGGCTTCACCGACCTGGAGTTCCAGGACGTGCGAAACGGCGGTCTGCTCGACGTCGTCGTGGCGACCATCGAAGCGGGCGCCACGCCGGCGACCGCGCGCAAGTGGTGGACGGGCGAGATCACCCGCCTGGCCAACGCGCAGGAGAAGGACGCCACCGAGCTCGTGTCGCCGGAGAACGTCGCCGCGCTGCAGAAGCTCGTCGACGCCGGGACGCTCACCGACAAGCTGGCACGCCAGGTTCTCGAAGGCGTCATCGCCGGGGAGGGCACACCGCAGGAGGTCGTCGACAGTCGCGGACTCGCCGTCGTCTCGGACGACGGCGCGCTGATCGCCGCGATCGACGAGGCCCTCGCGGCCCAGCCCGACGTGCTCGCGAAGATCAAGGACGGAAAGGTCCAGGCCGCCGGCGCGGTCATCGGCGCGGTGATGAAGGCGATGAAGGGCCAGGCGGATGCCGCCAGGGTCCGCGAACTCGTCCTCGAGCGCGCTGCGCAGTAACCGCATCCCCCGGACCTCATGTCGGAGGTCCGGGGGAGAATGGTCTCATGGGACACGGTGACGGCAGAGGGCGCATCGTGTCGTCCGTCGACGCCGATGACACCGGCACCAGCATCCTCCACGTCGACATGGACGCGTTCTACGCGGCGGTCGAGGTTCTCGACGATCCGAGTCTGCGCGGCCTCCCGCTGATCATCGGCGCCCCTGAAAGCCGATCCGTCGTGTCCAGCGCCTCCTACGAAGCCCGTCGCTACGGTGTCCGTGCTGCGATGCCGGTGTCCCAGGCGATCCGCCTCTGTCCGTCGGCCAGGATCGTGATGCCGCACTTCCATCGATACCAGGAGGTGTCTCGGCAGGTCATGGCGATCTTCGAGTCGATCACGCCGCTGGTCGAGCCGCTCTCGGTCGACGAGGCGTTCCTCGATGTCCGTGGCGTCAGGCGGCTGTGGGGGAGCCCTGCCCAGATCGCTCAGCTCGTGCGCGAGCGCGTGAGCGACGAGGTCGGCATCACATGCAGCGTCGGCGTTGCGGCTACCAAGCACGTCGCGAAGATGGCATCCACCATCTCCAAGCCGGACGGCATGCTCGTCATCCCCGCATCCGATACCCAGGCGTTCCTCGACCCCCGACCGGTGCGGGCGATGTGGGGGGTGGGTCCGAAGGCGGCGGAGGCTCTGGAAGGGCGCGGCATCCGCACCATCCGCGACATCAGGATGTCATCGGGCGACATGCTGGACCGCGCGGTCGGTCCGGCGCTGAGCTCACGGCTCATGCAACTGTCCCGAGGTGAGGATGCGCGGGCGGTCGAGACCGAGCGTGTCGAGAAGAGCATCGGCCATGAGGAGACCTTCGACTCCGACATCTCGGATCGCACCTACTTGCGCGCCGAGCTGCTCAGGCTCGCCGACCGCGTAGCTGCCCGCCTGAGGAAAGCCGAATGGGAGACGGCGACGATCGCGATCAAGATCCGCTTCGACGACTTCCGCACGGTCAGCCGCAGTCAGACGCTGCCGGAGCCGACGGCTGTGGGGCAGCGCATCGGCGAGGCGGCCCAGGCGCTGTTCGAGCAGATCGACCGTCACGACCCGGTTCGGCTCGTCGGTGTGCGAGCCGAGAAGCTCCGGCCCGCTGGCGGCGGAGGCATCGGCTTGTGGGACGACGATGAGGACTGGCGTCGCGTCGAGGGCGCTGTGGACGATGCGGTCGCGCGGTTCGGCTCGTCCATGATCGGGCGCGCCAGGCACATCGGCAGAGGTGACGGACGCGGAGCCGCGCAGCATCCGAAGGCGCACGGCGTGGATTGACCCTGTCGTGCACCGCTTCCTGGACTAGCGTGGAACCATGCCCAACATTGCACTGGAACTCGGTAAGCAGGCATCCACCTTCGGCGTGAAGAGCGCTTACGGCGAGCCGCAGGACGTCGACGGCGTCAGCATCACGCCCGTCGCTTTGACCTACTCGGGTTTCGGGGGTGGAAGCGGCGACGGTGCTGAGGGCGGTGGTGGCGGTGGGGTCTCGATTCCCGTCGGCGTCTACGTCCGTCGTGAAGAGGGTCTCCGGTTCGAGCCCAACATCATCACGCTGCTGGTCGTCGCTGTGCCGTTCGTCTGGGTGACCGGGCGAGCATTCTCTCGCATCATTCGTGCCCTCAAGAAGTGATGCCGCCGTCGCGGCAGCGCTCGAGCGTGCCGCGACGCTGATCGTCGAAGACATCGGCGTCCTCGCGGCCGTGAACCCCGTCGTCATCATCGACGGACGCAGTGGAGCCGGCAAGACGAGCCTCGCGCGCATGCTGGTCGAACGCTGGCCGATCGCCGGCCGCGTGCAACTCGTGGCTCTCGACTCGATCTACCCGGGGTGGGATGGGCTGCAGGACGGCGTCGATCGCGCGCTCGACGGCATCCTCCGTCCCCACGGACGGGGTTACCTCGGGGAGTGGCGGCGCTGGGATTGGGAACAGGATGCCGAGGCGGAGAGTCACGCCGTCGATCCGGCTCTTGGCGTGATCCTCGAAGGAAGCGGAATCCTGACTCCCGCCAGCGCAGCGATCGCTGACGTGCGCGTCTGGCTGGAATCTGCGGAACCGGGCCGAAAGGCACGCGCTCTCCATCGTGACGGTGACACCTATCGTCCGTACTGGGACCGGTGGGCTGCGCAGGAGACGGCTCACATCGCGCGAGACGACCCTCGAGCGCTCGCGACGCGAGTCATCGACGTGCCGTGATCGCTCAGAGCAGCTCGTCTGCCGCCTCGACAGTGAGTTCGAGACGGTACCCGAGCCAGTCGTAGACGCCGAACCTCGCGTCGTCTGAATCGTGGTCTTCGTCGCTCTCGATGCCGAGACGTTCCGCGATCACCAGACGCAGTGCGGTGAGCGTGCGCAGCCAGGCGTCGACATCGGACTGCCGGATCGCCACGTCATGTTCTCTGAACGCCTCGCTCTGCGACATCGAGTCGAGGTCGCCGCGGAGATCGGCGAGCGCTGCCCGGACCACGTCGGCATCGAGGGCGCGCCGGTCGAGAATGTCTTCGCGCGTCGCGTCGCGAAAAGCCTGCGATGCGTCTTCGTCATCGGGGTACGGGTCGGGAGCCAGACGCCCGAGCGCCGGGTCGGTGGCGTCGCGGTCAGAGCCGACGAGCTCGCGGAAGTCGTCGACGAGCTGTGCAAGCTGGGCGCCTTCCGCCCTCGCCATCCTGACGTGCACGACCTTCTGGGTCATCGGGAAGCCTTTCGCACCGTCGCCCAGAGGCCGTAGTCGTGCATCGCCTGGGCGTGCACCTCCATCGTTTCGCGGGGGCCCGTGGCGACGATGGCCTGACCTTCGTGATGGACCGCGCGCATGAGCTGCGTCGCCCGTTCCAGCGAGTACCCGAAGTAGGTGCGGAACACTCGAACGACATAGCTCATCAGATTGACGGGGTCGTTCCACACGACGACCTCCCAGGGCTCGAGGGGCGCGGCGGTGAGCTCCACGAGCTCATCGACATCAGGAGTGGCAAGAGGGCTCATGCCCACCCCAGTTCGTGGAGTTGCGCGTCATCGATGCCGTAGAAGTGGGCGATCTCGTGCACCAGGGTCGTGTGGACCTCGTCTCGGAGTTCCTCTTCGCTCGCGCAGGCCGCGAGATGCGGCTCGCGATACACCACGATGCGGTCGGGCAACTCGCCGGAGCCATACTGCGTGCGCTCGGTCAGCGCCAGACCGTCATACAGCCCGAGAAGGTCGAGACTCCCGTCCTCCGGGCGGTCCTCGACGACGAACACGACGTTCTCGAGTCCGTCGACCATCTCATCGGGCAGCCGGTCGAGCTCGTCGATCACGAGTTCCTCGAAGGGTGCAGCATCCATCTCCATCGGTCCCAGCCTATTGCCGCGAGCGCGGTCGAGGTGTCAGTGGAGGAACACCAGGAGCGCGGCGACCGCGATGAAGAGCGCACCGAAGACGCTGTTCAGAATGCGTTGCCCCTTGACCGAGCGGCTCAGGCGGCGGAACGGACGGGCCGCAGTCGCGAAGAACCCCCACATCACGACGACGTCGACCACCATGACGGTGAGGATCAGTGTGAGGTACTGAGGCAGTTGGGGCTGGTCCAGGCGGATGAACTGGGGGATGAACGCGAGGAAGAAGACGATCGCCTTCGGGTTGAGGAGGTTCACCCAGAAGCCCCGTCGGATCATCGACCAGTGGCCTTCGCGGAGGTCGACGCCGGTCTCGTCCTCGAGTTCTGTGGAAGCAGGCTTCGTCAGGATCAGTCGGATTCCGAGGAAGACGAGGTATGCGGCTCCGGCATACCGGATGACGTTGAACAGCACCTCGGATTGCGACACCAGGAGCCCGAGCCCTGCCGCCACGATGACGACGTGGACGATCAGCGCGAGCTGCTGGCCCACGATGCCCCAGATCGATCGGCGCCATCCTTGGTTGAGCGCGTTCGACATGGTATTGATGGCGCCGGCGCCCGGCGTGAAGCTGATCACCACGCAGGCGGTCAGGAGCGAGAACCATACGGCGAGTGACACCCCGCAATCCTAGGCCTCGACGGCGGGTCTTCGATTCCGCCGGAGGGGCTGTGGAAAGCAGAAAGCCCGGGTCGACGACCCGGGCTTTCGTGTGGGGTGAGTAACGGGACTCGAACCCGCGACATCCGGCACCACAAGCCAGCGCTCTACCAGCTGAGCTATACCCACCATGTGCCAACCTGCGTTGGCGACCTGACAAGTCTATTACATGTCCGGAGTGAACTCTGACACGGTGCGGGTCGCGATGGCGCGTGCATCATCGCTGGACGGTCCCGGTTCGTCGACGAAGACGGCCTCGCGATAGTAGCGAAGTTCGCGAATGGACTCGAGGATGTCTGCAAGGGCGCGATGCCCACCGTCTTTGGCCGGTGCCTGGAAGAACACCCGCGGGTACCAGCGGCGAGAGAGCTCTTTGATGCTCGAGACATCGACGTTGCGGTAGTGCAGCCACTGATCGATGTCGGGCATGTATTTCGCGAGGAACATACGGTCGGTACCGATGGTGTTTCCCGCGAGCGGTGCCTTGCGCTCGAGCGGTACGAATCGCTTGATGTAGGCGAGAGTCTGCGCCTGTGCGTCCTGCAGTGAGACGCCATCGGGAATCTCGGTGATGAGACCGGAGGTCTTGTGCATCGTCGTGACGAAGGCGTTCATGTTCGCGAGAGCGGCGGCGCTGGGCCTGATCACGATCTGGAACCCGGGGTCGACAGGACGCAACTCGAAATCAGTGATCACCACAGCGATCTCAACGAGTTCGTCTACGGAGAGATCGAGTCCCGTCATCTCGCAATCGATCCAGACGAGGCGGTCGTTCTCTGACGCAGATACCATGCCGCCATCCTATCGACGGCACCGACATCGAGCGCGGGCGCGGTACGGTAGAAGGGCCGCCTCCGTAGCTCAGGGGATAGAGCAGGAGCCTTCTAATCTCTTGGTCGCAGGTTCGAATCCTGCCGGGGGCACCATCGATCGGGCCCGTCGAAGCTCAGCCGTTGCGCAGTGCGGCGACAGCATCGTCGGGTCGCCAGAAGTCGCCGACGAGTCTGAACGACCCGGCTGCGAGGTGCAGCCGTTCGGCGCGGTAGCGGATACCGAGTGGATCGCTCAGAAGGCGTAGGTGTCCGAGCACACGGCCCGAAGAATCCTGGACGCGCCAGAGATGAGCCCCAGCGCGGATCAGGTGTTCTCGCGGTGAGGTGAGCTTCGGCGCGGCGTAAGGAACCTCGGGGTGGGAAGCGATCAAAGTCTCGGACATCGGTATCTCCTCTCTGTGTCGAACATATGGTCGGCCACCGACATTCGGATCGCCGCTGATCGCGGGCACCGCGCGACTGCACCTGCACGATCTCGCAGGGGACGGGTCTGTGCACAATCCGCGTCATCCCGGCGTCCGGCGGGCCTCGTCAGCGAGCATCCTGAGTGCGTCCGGGCGTACGTCCCGGCGTACAGAGGAGAGAACCCATGCAAGACACGGTCACGATCGTCGGAAACGTCGCCACCGACCCCACGCAGGGCCAGACGGCGAGCGGCATCCCCGTTACGAACTTCCGACTCGCCAGCACGCACCGGCGATTCGATGACGCCACCCAGACCTGGGTCGACGTCGCCACCAACTGGTACTCGGTCGCTGCGTTCCGTCAACTCGCCGAGAATGCGAAGGCGTCGCTGCGATCGGGCGACAGCGTCATCGTCACGGGCCGGATCAAGATCCGGTCGTGGGAGAACAACGGCAAACAGGGAACCAGCGTCGACATCGACGCGGACGCCATCGGCCACGACCTTCGGTGGGGAACGGCCGCCTACCGGCGGACACCTCGGAATCCGGGCATCGAGAAGGCTCGAGATCAAGCAGGTCAGGGGCGTGAGGACCGAGGATCGCGCGATGGAGAAGAGCGTGGCGCGGACGGCGCATCCGACCCTGAGATCGATACGCCCTGGGCGACTGCCGACCGTGCGCCCGACTTCGACGCGGAGTTCGCCGCCGCGACCTCGCCGCTCTGAACGCCGCTCGCTCGTCTCAGGTCGTAACGGCGCGCGTTCTGGTGGGGGAGAAGCGCTGGCGGGGGAGACCGGCCCGTAGACTCGACCCGTGTCTCGACGATCGGACTCCTCCGCCTCTCGCCTGGCGATCGCCGCCATCGCTTCAACTCTGCTCGCATGCGTGCTCGCTGCGTGCGCCCCGTCGGCTCCGTCCGAGCCGCAGGCGCCGGATGCGTCGGCCTCAGCGAGCCCCTCCGCGGTGCCCGCGCCTACGGACCCCGAGTACATCGCCGACGGCAGCGCCGAGGACAATCTGCCCCTCTTCAGCGCGGTGACGGCGCAGGTGTGGTCATCAGAGGGGCGAAGCTCAGGACGCTCTTACATCGACGCTCTCATCGCGGCCGGCTTCGACCGCACAGCGATGCAGGTCACGCAGGACGTGACGACGGTCGGCAACCCTGCGGAGAGTCTGCAGTTCTCGGTGCGATGGGGAACGACCCAGTGTCTGGTCGGTCAGGTCGGGCCGTCGACGGGGGAGCCGGTCACCGCGGTCATGCCTCAGCTCGCCGAGGGTCGTTGCCTGGTCGGAGCCACCCGCGCGATCGACTGGTGACGGGTCCGTCGGCTCGGTTCAACCTGTGACCGTGTCCGGCGGGAGTGCGGTGGGGGGCCGGTAGGCTGGAGTGTCGATCCTCGACGCCAACAGAAGGAGTCTTTTCGGTGGCTGAGTACATCTACTCGATGGTCCGTGCGCGTAAGGCGGTGGGTGACAAGCTCATCCTCGACGACGTGACGATGTCGTTCCTCCCCGGCGCGAAGATCGGCATGGTCGGTCCGAACGGCGCCGGTAAGTCGACGATCCTGAAGATCATGGCAGGACTCGACACCCCGTCGAACGGCGAAGCGAAGCTCACGCCCGGATTCACCGTCGGGATCCTCATGCAGGAACCCGAGCTCGACGAGACGAAGACGGTTCTCGAGAACGTCCAGGACGGCATCGCGATCAAGGCGAAGGTCGACCGTTTCAACGAGATCTCGATGCTCATGGCCGATCCGGACGCTGATTTCGATTCGCTGCTCGCCGAGATGGGCACTCTGCAGGAAGAGATCGACGCGGCGGACGGCTGGGATCTCGACTCTCAGCTCGAGCAGGCGATGGACGCACTGCGCACCCCGCCGGGAGACGCGGCGATCGCGCCTCTCTCCGGTGGCGAGAAGCGTCGTGTGGCACTCGCGAAGCTGCTTCTGCAGAAGCCCGACCTGCTGCTCCTCGACGAGCCCACCAACCACCTCGACGCCGAGAGTGTTCTCTGGCTCGAGCAGCACCTGCAGGCGTACAAGGGTGCCGTCATCGCGATCACGCACGACCGGTACTTCCTCGACCATGTCGCCGAGTGGATCGCCGAGGTCGACCGCGGTCGTCTGATCGGCTACGAGGGCAACTACTCGACCTACCTGGAGAAGAAGGGCGAACGCCTCGAGATCCAGGGCAAGAAAGACGCCAAGCTCGCCAAGCGCCTCAAGGAGGAGCTCGAGTGGGTTCGATCGAGTGCGAAGGGTCGTCAGACGAAGTCCAAGGCGCGTCTGGCCCGCTACGAGGAGATGGCGACGGAGGCGGAGCGGACTCGGAAGCTGGACTTCGAGGAGATTTCGATTCCTGCAGGTCCCCGACTCGGCAGCATCGTCATCGATGCGAAGAAGCTGCAGAAGGGCTTCGATGGCCGCGCACTCATCGACGGGCTCAGCTTCAACCTGCCGCCGAACGGCATCGTCGGCGTGATCGGTCCGAACGGTGTGGGAAAGACCACGCTGTTCAAGACGATCGTGGGTCTCGAGCCGCTCGACGGTGGCGACCTCAAGATCGGTGAGACCGTCAAGATCAGCTACGTCGACCAGTCGCGCTCGAACATCGACCCCGACAAGACTCTGTGGGAGGTGGTCTCCGACGGACTCGACTTCATCACGGTCGGGAAGACCGAGATCCCGTCTCGTGCGTACGTCTCGAAGTTCGGATTCAAGGGCCCCGACCAGCAGAAGAAGGCCGGCGTGCTCTCGGGTGGTGAGCGCAACCGACTGAACCTCGCCCTCACGCTGAAGGAGGGTGGCAACCTGCTGCTCCTCGACGAGCCGACGAACGACCTGGACGTCGAGACGCTGAGCTCCCTCGAGAACGCGCTGCTCGAGTTCCCCGGCTGCGCCGTGGTCATCACCCACGACCGGTGGTTCCTCGACCGCATCGCGACGCACATCCTCGCTTACGAGGGCACCGACGACAAGCCCGCCCAGTGGTACTGGTTCGAGGGCAACTTCGAGGCCTACGAGGAGAACAAGATCCAGCGTCTCGGCGCCGACGCGGCCAAGCCGCACCGCTCGACGCACCGCAAGCTCACGCGCGACTGACCCGTCGATGACAGACCCGACACCGGGCACCCGCCTGCACATCCCGATCCACCTGCGCTGGGGCGATCTGGATGCGTTCAACCACGTCAACAACACCTCGATGCTGAAGCTGCTCGAGGAGGCGCGCGTGCGCGCATTCTGGCGAGCGGGTCCCGGTGAGCGGGCGCCGTCGACGGCTGTGCTCGACCCCGGCATCGACGAGGGCGTGCTCACGCTCATCGCTCGTCAGGAGATCGAGTACCTCGCACCGGTGCCGTACCAGCGGCGTCCGCTCGAAGTGCAGATGTGGTTCGGCAAGCTCGGCGGCTCCAGTGTCGAGGTCTGCTACGAGGTGCACAACGACCCCGAAGCCGAACCGCGAACGATCTATGCACGGTCGACGGCGATCATCGTGCTCGTCGACGCCGCCACCGGGCGCCCGACCAGGCTCACTCAGGAGATGCGCGACGCCTGGGAACCGTTCGTCGGCCCCTCGATCGAGTACGCGCACCGCTGAGCGAGGCTCACCGCATCAGTCCGTCGTCGGTACCCTGACCATGATCTCCTGCGCTACGGACGCGACGAGTTCGCCGGAGTGCGAGAAGATCCGGCCCTGAGCGAGGCCTCGCCCCCCGCGAGCGTTGGGGGACTCCTGCATGTACAGGAGCCACTCATCCACTCGAGCGGGTCGGTGCCACCACATCGCGTGGTCGAGGCTCGCGACCTTGAGCCCGGTCAGCGACCAGTGGAGACCGTGCGCTCGGAGGATCGATTCCTGAATGGTCATGTCGCTGAGGTATGCGAGAGCGGCCCTGTGGATGCGCTGGTCGTCGGGGAGAGGCGCGCGCATCCTCATCCAGACACCCTGGTGGGGCACGCGAGCGTCGTCACTCGGCAGAAACAGGGGACTGGCGATGTGGCGCACATCTGCAGCACGGTCGCTGAGCATGCGCGCGGCCCCCGGCGGAAGCCCCTGCACCCGCTGCTCGTCAGGCAGCAGGGAATCGGGAGTCGGTACCCCCTCGGGAATCGCCACGGCGTGCTCGACTCCGGGATCGTCATCCTGGAACGACGCGATCATCGAGAAGATCGGCACGCCGTTCTGATACGCCTGCGAGCGTCGCGTCGAGAACGACCTGCCGTCATGGATGCGGTCGACCGCGATGGTGAGTCCCTGGCTCGCATCGCCCGGACGCAGGAAGTACCCGTGCATCGAGTGCACCGCCCGGTCTTCCGGCAGGGTGCGCTCCGCCGCGAGCAGGCTCTGAGCGAGAACCTGGCCGCCGTAGATGCGGCCGGAGGGCATCGGATGCGAAGCTCCCGTGAAGATGTCCTCTGTCGTCCTGGCCTGTGTCGAGTCGAGGTCCAACACCGCCAAGAGCTGTTCCACGGTGCGGATCGCGTGTTCGTCGACGGCCATGATGTCCTTCCCGCGACTGCGGTCGCTACGGCCTTGATAGTTTAGAGGGTGTGCCGCACCAGCTCCTTCTCGCCGACTCCGACACCGCCAGAGACGTCCTGACGTTCGTCGGACGGGCGGCACGCATCTCCGACGAAGGTGTTCGCCTCCAGGCCGCAGACGGAGTACTCGCTCTGACCGCAGCGGCACTCGCCCCGCATGGCCTCTTCGATCAGACGCCCACGGTGTTGGCGATGCGAATCGTGCGTGTCGACCCGGAGCTCGAATGCGATGTCGTGGTCGCGTCCCTCGCCGCCACTGACGACGATCGCGTACTCACGTTGCCGGAGACCGGACTGTCGCCCGCTTGGGCCGGTGTCGCGCCCCCGCGGGGGCAGTGGCAGGCGACATCGAGCATCGCGGCATCGTTCATCGCCCAGCGCGCGCAGTGGGGTATCAGCGCTGTGGCGCGCGGCGCGACACCCGGCTCCGGCGAAGAGGCGGTTCGAGCACTGCGAGCGGCCATCTGGGGTGAGGCGGATGAGGACCTCGACGCTCTACCGCGCGGTGTGGCCTTCGCCGCCGACGCTTTCGGCTTCATCTCCGGAGAAGAACAGGTTCCGGTCACTCGATCCGGCAGATGGACCCGTCTGGCATTTCGACGAGGACATGTGTTGTCGCGCGGTCCCGTCGCGACCGGGCTCACGGCCGTTCGCGGCACCGGTTCCGGCGCCGGCGAGTGACGGCCCGTCAGAGAGCCGCCGCGCGGCCGGCCTGACGGCCGGAGAACAGGCACCCGCCCAAGAACGTCCCTTCGAGAGCTCGGTATCCGTGTACGCCTCCGCCACCGAAGCCGCTCGCCTCGCCGGCAGCGAACAAGCCGACGATCGGCTCGCCATCCGGGCCGAGCGCCCGACCGTCGAGGTCGGTGTTGATGCCACCGAGCGACTTCCGGGTGAGGACATGCAGCTTCACGGCGATCATCGGACCCGCGCTGGGATCCTGCAGACGATGCGGTGAGGCCGTGCGTATCAGCTTGTCGCCGCGGTAAGCCCGCATCGACCGAAGCATCCCGATCTGCGCGTCTTTGGTGAAATCGTTCTCGATCTCGAGATCACGGGCCACGACCTCTCGGCGCACGTGGTCGATGTCGAGGAGCTCACCACCCGAGTGGCGGCGCATCTGCTCCAAGAGCGACTCGAGATCGTTCTCGACGATGAAATCGGCGCCTTCATCGAGGAACGACTGCACGGGGCCGGTCGGTCCCTTGGCCAGACGCGACTTCAGCAGCAGGCTCAGGTCCTTGCCGGTCAGATCAGGATTCTGCTCGCTGCCTGACAGCGCGAACTCCTTCTCGACGATCTGTCGCGAGGTGATGAACCATGAATGGTCATGACCCGTCTTACGCAAGTGGGCCAGGGTTCCGAGCGTGTCGAAGCCGGGGAAGAGAGGGCCGGGCAATCGGGTACCGGTGGCATCGAGCCAGAGCGACGACGGGCCGGGAAGGATGCGGATGCCATGCGACGGCCACACCGGGTCCCAGTTCGTGATCCCCTCGACG
Source organism: Microbacterium sp. AC145 (assembly GCF_979258505.1). Classification (NCBI taxonomy): domain Bacteria; kingdom Bacillati; phylum Actinomycetota; class Actinomycetes; order Micrococcales; family Microbacteriaceae; genus Microbacterium; species Microbacterium sp. AC145. Next base: position 1,457,710 of record NZ_OZ409859.1, on the reverse strand, counting down.
TAGTGCCACATGCGGTCGCCATTGATGAGGCGTGCTCCCGCCGTCTGTGTCACCGCCTGCATCGAGCCATCGACGTACGCCGGCACCCCCGTGAGCATTTTCGTGGGCGGCGTGCCGAGACGCTCGGGCCATGCCGCGCGGACGAGATCGTGGTTGCCGCCGATACCGCCGGAGCTCACGATGGTCGCAGTCGCCGCGATCTCGAAGTCTCCGATGATCTCGCGTGACGTCTCGACTCCCCGGGCGGCAGGTGTCGATGCCAGGATCGAGCCGCGTGCACCGGTCACGGCACCGTCTGTCGTGATGAGCTCGGTCACCCTGTGACGGGGGAGAACCGTGAGATGGCCTTCGCGTTCGCCCTGCTCGACAGCGGCGATGAACGGCGCCACCACTCCGGGACCGGTACCCCAGGCGATGTGGAACCTCGGGACGGAATTGCCCGGGCCCAGAGCGCCGTAGCCGCCTCGTTCGGCCCAGCCGACGACCGGGAAGAAGCTCACGCCTCGTTCGCGCAGCCACGCCCGCTTCTCGCCCGCGGCGAATTCGAGGTACACCTCGGCCCAGCGGCGCGGCCAGTGATCTTCAGGGCGATCGAATGCGGCGTTCCCGAACCAGTCCTGCGAGGCGAGGGCATGCGAATCGCGGATGCCCATGCGTCGCTGCTCGGGGGAGTCGATCAGGAAAAGGCCGCCGAACGACCACCATGCCTGGCCGCCGAGGTTGGTTCGCGGTTCCTGGTCGATCACGATGACGCGTTTGCCTGCATCGAGCGCCTCGCTCGCGGCGACGAGACCGGCGAGCCCCCATCCGATGACCAGGACGTCTGTTGACAGGGGCTTCTTCGTCATGGCTTCTCCGCTGATTCCTGACTCGACCGGGTCTCGAGCGTGGGGCGTCCGGCGGCGGTGGCGCCGATGCCGGACGGCTCGAATGTGTTCACCATGGCATATGCGGCGCGCTCCAGGTAGTCCCATAGCGTCGATTCGTGGAGGGGCGACAACCGGGCCTCGTCCACGGCCGTTCGCATATGACGCAGCCACCTGTCGCGCGCGTCGGGATCGACATGGAACGGCATGTGACGCATGCGCAAGCGCGGATGCCCGCGCGTCTCGCCGTAGGTCGTGGGGCCGCCCCAATACTGCTCGAGGAACATCAGCAGGCGTTCCTCCGCCGGACCCAAGTCATCTTCGGGGTACATCGGCTTCAGCACCGGATCGAGCGCGACCTCGCGGTAGAACACCGAGACGATCTTCGCGAAGGTCTCGCGGCCGCCGACCTCGTCGTAGAACGTCATTTCTGGGTGCTCCCGTCACTGTTCGGCTTCTTGCGGCGCCATATCCCGCGATCAGGGATCACGGGCACACCCGTCACCGCGTTGGGTCGAGTTCTGGGCGGGTTCGCGCCTCGAACCCGGCGAGCGCCGTCGAGTCCGGTCGGTACGACGGTCGTCATGCTCGGGAACGCGATCTCGTTCTCGAGCATCGCAGCCCGCAGACGCTTGCGCAGCTCCTGGGCGACGTCGTCCTTGGCGTTCGCACGCGCCTTGATCACGAGCCGCACGACCAGTGCATCGCCGTTCACCGATTCAAGGCCCCACAACTCGGGCTTCTCGATGATTCGCGTGCGCCACTTGGGGTCCTTTGCGATTCCCTGGGCGGTCTCGAGCATGATCTGCTCGACCTTCTCGAGGTCGGCATCGACGGGTACGCCGAGGTCGATGATGGCCCTCGCCCATCCCTGCGACATGTTGCCGATGCGGAGCACCTCGCCGTTGCGGACGTACCAGAGGGTGCCGTTCACGTCGCGCACCTGAGTGATCCGCACGCTGACGTACTCGACCACGCCCGAGGCGAGACCGAGATCGACGACGTCGCCGATGCCGATCTGATCCTCTGCGACGATGAACATGCCGTTCAGCACGTCTTTGACGATGTTCTGTGCGCCGAAACCGAGACCGGCGCCGACGGCTGCGGTCAGCAGCGTCAGAGACCCGAGCAGGCTGTTGTCCAGCGCATTCACGATCAGCACGACGGCGATGACGACGAGCATCACATTGACGATGTTCTGGAGGATCGTTCCCAGGGTGCGGGTGCGCTGAACGAGCCGCATGTCGGCGAGGGGCGAGCGCTCCAGCGCCTGTGTGTCGTCGACGTCTGCCTTGCTCTTCGCCGAGTCGACGATGCGATGCACGACCCGCCGGATCACGACACGCAGCACGAGCGCGATGATCACGCATGTGGCGATGATGATGGCGACGTGGAGAGCTCGCAGCCCGACGACGCCGAGGACACTGAGGAAGTCCGCCCACCACACGGGGATTTCGGCGGGAGCATCAGGAGCTGTGAGCGGGAGCATGATCATCCCCTCCAGAGTAGCGATCTGGCCTCTGCACGGGCTGGACGCACCGTGCAGAGGCCAGATCGCCAGCGCCGTCTCAGTCCTCGGAGTCGCGCACCTGCGCGGCGAGAGCACGCTCGACGTCGGCGAGGTTCTCGAGCACCAGGCGACGCAGCGCGGGAGCAGCGTCCTGGTTCGACGCGAGCCAGGAGCGTGTCGCGTCGCGGAGCTCCAGGTCGGCGAGCGCCGTCGGGAACAGTCCGACGATCAGATACTGCGCGATCTGGTAGGTCCGCGACTCCCAGATCGGAATCAGCATGTCGAAGTACGACGGCACGAACTCACGCAGCGCGTCGGCTCCTGCGGGGTGCACGAATCCGAGCGCCGCAGAGCGCACGATCGTGTTGGGCGCGTCATCCCGCTCGATCAGAGACGACCAGGCAGCCCTCTTCGACGCGACATCGGGCAGTGCAGCTCGTGCCTGGGCTGCGAATTCCCCGCCCTTGGCGGTATTGTCCGCGGCGAGAGCGGCATCGATCGTGGCTGCATCCGTCGCACCGATCGTGGCGAGGCCGACGAGCAACTGCCAGTTCAGGTCAGCGTCGATCTCGAGCCCGGGAAGCGTCTCTTCTCCCGCACGCAGTCGGCCGACGACGCCGGCGTGATCCGGGGTGACCAGCGCGTTCGCGAAGGCGGTCACGAACTGCAGCTGGCTGTCGCTGCCCGATTCCGCGGCCTCGGCGAGTGACCAGAGGCCGTCCGCGATCTTCTGGCGAGCGGCGAGGCGATCGGCGGGCGCGACGTACAGGGTCGCGGCGGTGCGCAGCTGTGCGAGCGTGGTGCGCACAGTCGTCGACTCGGTCTCGCGACCGATGTTGCCGAGCACCAGATCGATGTAGGCGGATGCCGGTGTCTCGGCATCACGGGTCTGGTCCCACGCGGCACCCCAGACGAGGGAGCGTGCAAGCGGATCGCTGATGTCGGCGAGGTGCGCGATCGCGGTCGCGAGGGAGCGCTCGTCGAGGCGGATCTTCGCGTAGGCGAGGTCGTTGTCGTTGAGCAGCACGAGGTCGGGGCGCTTGTGTCCGTGCAGCTGCGGAACCTCGGTGCGGTCGCCATCGACGTCGACCTCGGCGTAGTGACTGCGCACGAGCGCACCGTCGGTGAGGTTGTAGAACCCGATGCCCAGACGGTGCGGACGGATCGTCGGATAGTCGGCGGGTGCCGTCTGGGTGACGGCGAAGCGCGAGATCGTTCCGTCGGAGTCCTCGGCGATGACCGGCTCCAGCGTGTTGACGCCGGCGGTCTCGAGCCACTTCTTCGACCAGGTGCTGAGGTCGCGGCCGCTCGTCGCCTCGAGCTCGACAAGCAGGTCGCTCAGCTCGGTGTTTCCCCACGAGTGCTTCTGGAAGTACTGCGAGACGCCCGCGAAGAACTCCTCGATGCCCACCCACGCGGCGAGCTGCTTGAGGACCGAGCCGCCCTTCGCGTAGGTGATGCCGTCGAAGTTGACCTGTACGTCCTCGAGGTCGTTGATCACCGCGGTGATCGGGTGCGTCGACGGCAGTTGGTCCTGGCGGTACGCCCAGGTCTTCTCCATCGCGTTGAACGTCGTCCACGCCTCGGTCCACTCGGTGGCCTCGGCTGTGGCGATCGTGGATGCCCACTCGGCGAACGATTCGTTCAGCCAGAGGTCGTTCCACCACTTCATGGTGACCAGGTCACCGAACCACATGTGCGCGAGCTCGTGCAGGATCGTGACGACGCGACGCTCCTTGACGGCGTCGGTCACCTTGCTGCGGAACACATAGGTCTCGGTGAACGTCACCGCGCCTGCGTTCTCCATCGCGCCCGCATTGAACTCGGGAACGAAGAGCTGGTCGTACTTGGCGAACGGGTACGGGACGCCGAACTTCGACTCGTAGTACTCGAAGCCCTGCCGCGTCTTCTCGAAGATGTAGTCGGCGTCGAGGTGCTGCCAGAGGCTCCTGCGGCCGTAGACGCCGAGCGGAACCACGCGTCCGGTGGAGCTGGTGAGTTCGGAGAACGTCGACTCGTAGGGACCGGCGACCAGCGCCGTGATGTACGAGGAGATTCGCGGGGTGGCCTCGAAACCCCACGTGGCCACCGTGTCGTCGTCGTGGACGATGGGCTCGGGGGTGGGGGAGTTGGAGACGACCTTCCACGATGCCGGTGCCGTCACCGTGAACTGGAACGTCGCCTTCAGGTCGGGCTGCTCGAACACGGCGAAGACGCGACGTGAGTCGGGAACCTCGAACTGCGAGTACAGGTACACCTCGCCGTCGACCGGGTCGACGAACCTGTGCAGGCCCTCGCCGGTGTTCGTGTACAGGCAGTCCGCGTCGACGACGAGAACGTTCTCGGCCTGCAGGCCCGACAGGGTGATCCGCGAATCGGCGAACACCTCATCGGGGTCGAGCTGCTCGCCGTTGAGCGAGATCTCGCGAACCTCGCGCGCGATCAGGTCGATGAAGGTGGACCCGTCGGGCGTCGCGGTGAATCGCACGACACTGCGGGAGCCGAAGACCTCCGCGCCCTTGGTCAGATCGAGCGAGACCTCGTACGACTGGGTATCGATGACATCGCGGCGCTCCTGCGCTTCGAGGCGGGTGAGATTCTCTCCAGGCACAGCTTTACTCCCAGGGGTGAGGGGATGCTGCCGCAACCCAGCGCAGTTGGCGCCCACGGCAACCATGACAGCCTACGCCAGGGCGACGGCCTGTCCCACTCTCGGAAGGTGCGAGGATGGAAGGGTGACCGCGATCGAGCCGAACACCGTCCTCTTTGCCTCTCCCGCCGCTGCCGCAGGCGTGCCCTATGTGACGACCCCGACGACCTACGACGGAATCCTCCTGGCCGGGTTCGGTGGACCAGAGGGACAGGACGATGTCATCCCCTTCCTCCGCAACGTCACGCGAGGGCGCGGCATCCCCGACGAGCGCCTCGAGGAGGTCGCGCACCACTACCGCCACTTCGGGGGAGTGAGTCCGATCAACGGCCAGAACCGGGTCCTCAAGGAGGCACTGGAGGCCGAGCTCGCTCGTCGAGGAATCGACCTGCCGGTGTACTGGGGAAACCGCAACTGGAGCCCGTACCTCGAAGAGGTCGTGACCGAGGCGGCTGCGGATGGACGAACCACACTGCTCGCCTTCGCGACGAGCGCCTACAGCTCGTTCTCGAGCTGCCGTCAGTACCGCGAGGATTTCGCTCGCGTGCTCGAGGAGACGAAGCTCGGCGATACGGTCACGATCGACAAGATCCGCCCCTTCTACGACCACCCCGGCTTCGTCGAGTCATTCGAGACGGGAGTGCGCGAAGCTGTCGAACAGTTCCTCGACCAGGGCATCGCGGCGCCGGAGATCCAGATCCTGTTCTCCACCCACAGCATCCCGACGGCTGACGCCGAACGATCGGGCGCTCGGGATATCGAGTGGGGAGAGGGCGGCGCGTACGCGGCACAGCACCTCGCCGTGGCCGCCTGGGTGATGGATCGCGTGCGAGAGAGCATCCCCGCAGCGGCCGACGTCTCGTGGGAGCTCGTCTACCAGTCCCGCTCCGGCCCCGCTTCGCAGCCGTGGCTGGATCCGGACGTCTGCGACGTGATCGGGGAGCTGCCCGCTCGCGGACGCAAGGCGGTGGCCGTCGTTCCGGTCGGATTCATGAGCGATCACATGGAGGTTCTCTGGGACCTCGACACCGAAGCGGCGGAAGCGGCGGAGGAAGCCGGCCTGGCGTTCACGAGAACGCCGACGCCCGGAGTCGCTCCGTCCTTCGTCACCGGGATCGTCGATCTGATCGTCGAGCGGCTCGAAGGACGCCCCAACGAGGAGCGCCCTCACGTGACACCGTTGCCCGGCGCGTTCGACGTGTGCCGGCCCGGATGCTGCGAGAACGTGCGCGCCGGGTTCAAGCCGGCCGCTGCCGGCGTCGCCCCGTGATCACCCGCTGACCCTCAGCGCTTCTAGGATGGATGCCATGCGCATCCACATCGCCACCGATCACGCCGGTCTCGACTTCTCGACGCAGTTGCAGGATCACCTTCGCAGCGCCGGTCACGAGGTCGTCGATCACGGTCCCGTGGCCTACGACGCGCTCGACGACTACCCGGCCTTCTGCATCCGCGCGGCGCAGGCCGTGGTCGTCGATCAGCGCGGCGGCGTCGACGCGCTCGGTGTCGTGTTCGGCGGTTCGGGAAACGGCGAGCAGATCGCAGCGAACAAGGTCGAGGGCATCCGCGCCGCACTGGTGTGGAACACCTCGACGGCCGAGCTCGCGCGGGAGCACAACGACGCCAACGTGATCTCGATCGGCGCTCGCCAGCATACGTTCGAGGAGGTGGTCTCGCTCATCGACACCTTCATCGCGACACCGTTCTCGCAGGACGAGCGCCACGTCCGTCGCATCGGTCAGATCGCGGACTTCGAGCGCGACGGGTCGCTCCTGCCGGATCCGCGGGCCTGACATGCCCGAGGGGCATTCCGTACACCGCATCGCTCGTCAGTTCGAGCGGAACTTCGTCGGCAAGACGGTGAGCGCGTCGAGTCCGCAGGGACGATTCGCCGAGGGCTCGGCCGTCCTCGACGGCCGAGAGGCGATCAGCGTTCAGGCGGTCGGGAAGCAGATGTTCCTCGAAGCGGAGGGCGACCTCTGGCTGCGCGTGCACCTCGGCCTCTATGGTGCATGGGACTTCGCCGGGGAGATCCTCGTCGACCCCACGATCGCGTCCGCCAACGGACGCATGGGGCAGACGAATCAGCGCGGAACTGTCGTCGACGAGGCGATCCTCGATGACGCGGGGGAGAACTCCCTCGCCTCCATCGGCGCACCACGGCGCACCCGAGTGCACGTCCGCATGTCCGAGCAGACGAAGGGACTCGCCGACGAGGGGCTGGAGTGGCCCCCTCCCGTCGTCGGTCAGGTGCGGCTGCGTCTGATGACCGACATCACCGCCGCTGACCTGCGCGGGCCGACCGCGTGCGTGCTGCAGACGCCCGAAGAGATGCTCGCCAGCGTGGCGAAGCTCGGCCCGGATCCGCTCGTGGGCGATCCGGTGGAGAACGAGGAGCGCTTCGTTCAGGCCGTCCGCAAGAAGCAGACCGTGATCGCTCTTCTCCTCATGGACCAGGCGGTGGTGAGCGGTATCGGCAACGTGTACCGCGCCGAGATGCTCTTCCGCCAGCAGTTGAACCCCCACACGCCCGGGCGCGACGTGCCGGAGGATGTCGTGCGCGCGCTGTGGCACGACTGGGTGCGGCTGTTGGCGATCGGGGTCGAGACGGGTCAGATGATGACCATGGACGATCTCTCGCCTGATGACTACCGAGCAGCGATGGCGAGTAGGGACGACCGCCACTGGGTCTACCACCGGGCAGGTCTCCCGTGTCGGATCTGTGGGACGGAGATCGCGCTCGAGGAGATCGGCGCGCGCAAGCTCTACTGGTGTCCTCGCTGCCAGGCGTGACGCTTCGGCCATAGGCTGGGAGGATGCGTCAGAACCCCAGCTTCACGCTCGCTGATGTCGAGGAGATACGCCGCGTCATCGACGGAAATCCGTGGGCGACGATCGTCAGTGATGGGCCTGACGGACTCGTCTCATCGCACTACGCGGTGCTGCTCGACGCGGCCCGCGATGACCTCACGCTCGTGGGACATGTCGGTCGCCCCGATGACCTCATCCACGGTCTCGGAGAGCGCGAGCTGCTGGTCGTCTTCCAGGGACCACACGGCTATATCTCGCCCGGATGGTACGGCGATGTGCAGGCTGTTCCGACCTGGAACTACATCGCCGTGCATCTGTCCGGCATCCCCGAGATCCTCAGTGACGAGGAGAATCTCGCCGTCCTCGCTCGACTCGTCGAGCGATTCGAAGGGCGTATGTCTGAGCCGCGGCGCATGTGGGAACGTCCGAACGATCCTGCGTTCGTCACCCGCCTCGCCGCGGGGACGGTCGGGTTCCGGCTCACCCCGACACGCGTGGTCGCGAAGCGGAAGCTGAGCCAGAACAAGCCGACGGAGACGATCGAGACGGTGATCGCCGAATTGGAGGGCGACGGACCCTATGCTCAGCCCGAGCTGGCTGCGGAGATGCGACGCGCCCAGGCAGCGCGTACGGGAGGAAACTGATGAGCGGGATCGATCGCCGTATCGGCACGATCACGGCCGTGCGGATCGCGGGCCCCGGAAGCGAGTTCCTGATCGACGACGAGCCGGTCGACATCTTCATCGACGACGGAGTCATCACCGACATCGCTCCCACTCGGGCACTCCCGGCGCGCGGTGAGGTGCTCGACGGGCAGGGTGCGTGGGCTGTGCCCGGACTGTGGGACAACCATGTGCACACGGTGCAGTGGGCGCTCGCGAACGAGCGCGTCGCTCTCGGCGGTGCGGCGTCCGCCGCTGAGGCTGCGTCGATCATGGAGGCTGTTGCCCCCTTGCCCGATGGACGCAAGGTCGGCAGCGGCTTCCGCGATGCCCTCTGGCCTGATGTGCCGACGCTCGCCCTGCTCGACGGCGCGACCGGAACCGTGCCGACCTATCTCATCAATGCCGATGTGCACAGCACCTGGCTGAACTCTGCGGCGCTGCGGCTCGAGGGCTTCGACAGCGCTGATGGGATGCTCCGTGAGCAGGATGCCTTCGAGATCTCGCGGCGGCTCAACGCGGTCGATCCCGCACGCGGCGACGCAGCGGTCCTGGCAGCGGGGGAGCGAGCGGCCTCTCGGGGCATCACCGGACTCGTCGACTTCGACATGGCATGGAACGCGGATGCCTGGCCGCGCCGGATCGCTGCGGGGTTCGCTGCCCACCGCGTCGAGTTCGCGATCTACCCGTTCGATCTGCAGCGGGCCATCGGTCAAGGACTCCGGACGGGAGAGCTGCGCGAGGCCGGTGACGCACCCGAGTCGGGGCGCGGGCTGATCCGAGTGGGACCGCTGAAGATCATCAGCGACGGGTCGCTCGGTACGAGAACTGCCGCCTGCTCCCACTCCTATCCCGGCGATCCGCAGAACTTCGGCGTGCTCACGGTTCCCCCCGCAGAACTCAGCGAGCTGCTCACGAACGCCACGGGGTCAGGTCTCGCGGTGGCGGTCCACGCGATCGGGGATCGCGCCGTCACGGGGGCTCTCGACGCCTTCACGGTGTCCGGCGCGGTGGGCACGATCGAGCACGCGCAGCTCGTGCGTCATTCCGATCTCGCCCGCTTCGGCCGGCTCGGCGTCATCGCGAGCGTGCAGCCGCAGCATGCGCTCGACGACAGAGATCTCGTCGGCCGGCATTGGGCGGGACAGACGTCGATCGGCTACCCACTCGGAGCGCTGCGTGACGCGGGGGTCGAACTGAGGTTCGGGTCCGATGCGCCGGTCGCACCGCTGGATCCTTGGCAGGCGATCGCGGCGGCCGTCACCCGCACGGACGACGACCGGGAGCCGTGGCATCCCGAAGAGCGGATGACCCGCGCGCAGTCGCTCCAGGCGAGCGTGCGAACCGCACTGCGACCGGGGGAGCCGGCGGATATCGCACTGTGCGGATTCGATCCGCTCGGCGCGTCCGGCGCCGACCTCCGAGCCATGCCCGTCACGGCGACGATGGTCGCAGGGCGGTTGTCGTTCGGCGGCTGACACCTCGCCGAGTACGACGAAGGGCACCGGGATGATCCCGGTGCCCTTCGTCGTACTCGGGTGATTACGCGGCGATGTGCGACACGAGGAACCAGCGGTCCTTCTCGAGTCCGCGCATGATCTCGATCGCGACGTCCTGGCTCGTGAGGTCGACCTCATCGAGACCGTCGATGGCGGCCTTTGTGTCGATCAGGATGGCGTCGATGTCGGCGATGACGGCGCGCACGAGCTCGTCGGACTGCGTGAACCCGGCGGGAACGACCGTGGAGCCGCCCTTGGCGGCGACCGCGGTGATGCGCGCGTCGATCGGCAGGCCGAGAGCGACGATGCGCTCCGCAGCGGTGTCTGCGAAGTCGCCGGCGTGGGCGACGATGGTGTCGAGCAGTTCATGAACGCCGACGAAGTTGGCCCCGCGGACGTGCCAGTGCGCCTGCTTGCCATTGACGGTCAGAGCCTGCAGACCGAGGACGACGGGGGAGAGGAACTGGGCTGCTGCGGCTGCCACGGTCGGGTCGCTGGCGGTGGTGGAAACGGTCTGTGCCTTGCTCATCTTGGCTCCTCCAAGTGGTGTGCTTCGTACCTGATGATGACAACGTTACTCAGGCTGAAACATTCCGCAAGCAAGCGAAGGCTCGGCTTAGTCCCGCGTAATCACGCGGGAGAACGGGGTTGTGAGGGTAGTCTCACCTCATGGTCATCGCATCTGGAGCATCCGTTCTCGCCCTGCCCTCAGTGTCGCCGACGATCGATGACGCGGCCTTCATCGCGGAGGGGGCACGGATCGTCGGCGATGTGACCCTGGGGGCCGGGTCGAGCGTCTGGTACAACGCGGTTCTCCGGGGTGATTCGGCGTCCATTCGAATCGGCGTCGGAAGCAACGTGCAGGACAACGTCTCGATCCACGTCGATGTCGAGCATCCGGTGGACATCGGCCCGAAGGTCTCGATCGGTCACAACGCTGTCGTCCACGGCTGCACGATCGGGGAAGGCTCTTTGATCGGAATGGGTGCGGTCGTGCTCAGCGGTGCCGTGATCGGTTCCGGATGTCTCGTCGCCGGCGGCGCCGTGGTTCTCGCGGGCACCACCGTCCCCGACGGGTCCCTCGTCGCAGGTGTTCCCGCGAAGGTGCGCCGTGCCCTGAGCGATGAGGAGCAGGCAGGGCTCATCCGCAACGCCGCCATCTACCTCGCGCACGTTCAGACCCACACCGAGGCGCGTCCGATCTGAAGCATGGCGCGCTCCCGCTAGGCTGGGATCACGGGGCGGTGGCCAAGCTGGTTAAGGCAGTGGGCTCATAACCCAACGATCGCGGGTTCAAGTCCCGCCCGCCCTACCATCGCCTGTTCTCTCGACCGCGCTGGCAGTCTGTGTCAGAGAAGGCGCTCAGGAGAGAAACGAGCCGAGCGGCTCGGCCGTCTCAAGATGCTCCGCGACGAGGGTTATGCCGCCGCTGGAATTGGCTGAGTGGGCGAGTTCCTCGATCCAGCGTCGGCTCAATTCCGGTGGCTCGGGATCGTCGAAGACGAACCGCAGCGGGATCGAGGGGTGCAGCCAGACAGTGGATCGACCCGGTTGTTCCACGCTCTGGTGCTGCCACGAGAGTGTGAAGCTCTCGTTTCGGCGAAGCTTGGTCGAGACGACGACCTTGAGATGTGCGAGCGCCCGATCCTCGATCGAGATCGGCTCAGAGGTGCCGTAGTACAGAGAACCCATGATCGGAATCTACGGCCTCGAGATCACGACATCGTTCCGCGCAGGGGCGCCACGCGCGCGACGCGAACATCCTCTGCGTGCGATGTCATCTGCGGTGCCTGCCCGCAGTGGCCGAAGGAAGCACTCCGAAGGCGTCGCGGTACGCAGCAGCGAAACGCGATGGGTGCGAGAAGCCCCAGCGCCGCGCGACGGCGGCGACGGACGTCGGCATTCCGGAACGCAGTTCTCGATGTGCCCCATCGAGACGCGCCCTGCGAAGGCATTCGGCTGGAGTGGCGTCGAGTGTGCGGCGGAATGCGTACTGGAGGCCTCTGGTGGAGATGTGGACGGACGCGGCGATGTCATCGACCGTGATCGGGAGGTGCGCGTTCTCGGCGATGAAGGCCAGGGCTCGCCGAACGGTCGCCGGGGCAGGGGCGGTCTGCACCGGACGATGTGGGTCTTGCGACATGGATGTCGAGAACGTCGACAGCGTCGTCGCGCCCGCATGCCTGGCGAACTCTGCTCGAAGCAGGGCATCGTCGGGTCCGAGGCTCGACGCGCTCTGCTCGAGGTACGAGAACATCCGATTCCATTGGTCGGCTGCCTCCGCAGAGCGGGGTGACAGCTCGGAGACATGGAGTGAGAGAGTGTCACGGCCGGTGATCTTCTGAGCGAGCCGCTGAAGCTCATCGCGCTCGAAGATCAGCGCCGTGACTCGAGCGCCTCCCTGCCAGCGGGCGTGCACTCTGGGGCCGTCGGAGATCCATGGCCGCGTGGCGTCGAGATCGTCACGGTCGGACCACACCTGTGCATCTGCGCCCTCGACTCGGCAGGCGAGAAACTGATCCAGCGGTTCCGCAGTCGACAACACCGACGCAGCCAGGTCGTAGCGCACGAGACTCGCGCTGCCGAGGTCTGCCGACAGCCAGTCGAAGTTGAACCGGTGGGGATCCACGTCGTGCAGCACGGCCCCGGGCACGAACTGCTTCCAGGTCGTCTCGACACGCGTCACATCGCGAGTACGGAACCTCATCTGCTCTGTCATTCTCCTTGTGCGCGAGGGGCGCGTACTGGCCATGTCCCGTCGAGCTGCTCTTCGGGGTCCAATCGGCCGATCCTGATGAAATATTCTGTCAGGCTCGCCGCTTGAGAGCGCGCCCAGCCGACCTGACGCGTGTGCAGATCGGTGAGCGACTCGGGCAACACGAACCTCCGCGCGAGCTCCTGTGCGACCCGCCCCGCCGCGACCGCGTCTGCGGAGGCGTCATGCGCGTCGTCGAGGGTGACTGCGTACAGAGACGCCACGACCGTGAGCGTCCGCTTGCCCGGGCGATAGCGGTCGTACGCCTTGTCGATGACGAGCGGATCGATGATGGGGTGAGGATTCTCGAGCGGAGCGAGACCGTGACGTCGAGCCTCATGCGCGAGAAGCGAGAGGTCGTACGACGCGTTGTAAGCGACCACCGGCACGCCCTGTGACAGAAGCGAATCCAGAGCGGCTGTGATCTCGGCGACCGCGAGGGCAGCGGCGCGGCCGTTCCGACGCGCGTGTTCGGTCGTGATCCCGTGGATCGCCGTCGCGCCTTCGGGGATGTCGACACCGGGATCCACGAGCCAGGTCTTCGAAGCGATCTCCTGGCCGTCGCCGTCGAGCAGGCCGACATGTGCTGTGACGATGCGATCGTGTTCGACGTCGATTCCTGTGGTCTCCAGATCGAAGACGCCCACTCGTCGGATCCACGGGGGAGCATCGGGAACCGCAGTCATGCATTCACGCTAGAGCCCGCCACCGACATCGGAGGTGAGGCGCACGGCGAAGACCCGCGCCCCACTCGTAGACTGGACGGATGACCGCGCCCTCGCCGTACGCCGAACGCCTGAGCCGCCTGCCGGTCGTCCGCCGCGAGGTCGAGGTGCGGGGAGGCACGACCGCCTACTGGGAGTACGGCCCCGCCGATGCTGCGACGACGGTGGTTGCCGTGCACGGTTTTCGTGGCGATCACCACGGCCTGGAGCCGGTCCTCGCCTTTCTGCCCGAGATCCGTGTGATCGCGCCCGATCTGCCGGGATTCGGCGAGTCGGCACCTGTCTCCGGGCGCACATATGACCTGGACGAGTACGTCGCCTGGCTCACGGAATTCTCGGCTGCGGTGGCGCCGGGCGCCGTGATCCTCGGACACTCATTCGGTTCGATCGTCACGTCGGCTGCTGTCGCCCGCGGGCTCGAGACGCCGCGACTGATCCTGATCAACCCGATCGGCGCGCCGGCCCTCGAAGGCCCCAAGGGCATCATGACCAGGCTCGCCGTGCTCTACTACGCGCTCGGCGCTCGGCTGCCGGAAAGGCTGGGCACGGCACTGCTCCGAAACCGGCTGATCGTGCGAGTGATGAGCATCACGATGGCCAAGACCTCCGATCCGGAACTCCGGCGCTTCATCCACGATCAGCACGACACCTACTTCTCCCGTTTCGCCGATCGCGACGTGCTGCGAGACGCGTTCGTGGCGAGCGTGTCGCACGATGTGAGCGAAGTCGCCGAGATGATCGACGTGCCGACGCTGCTCATCGCGGCGCAACGCGACGACATCACCGCGATCGAGGTGGAGCGCGAGCTCGCGACGCGTTTCGTCGATTCTTCTCTCGTGGAGATCGCTCACGTCGGGCATCTGATCCACTACGAGACCCCGGCGGAAGCCGCAGGGGCGATCCGACGCTTCCTCAGGATTCCCGTCGCGCGACGCCCATGAGGCCGGCAACGCGGAACGGGATCACCTCACCCATCGCGAGAGAGGTCTCGGTCCTCTCGACGCCGTCGACCGAGAGGATGCGCGCATCGGTGTCGAAGAGGTGGCGCGCATCACGACATGCCACGCGCGCGAGAAGATCGACGGACCCACTGAGCCCATGTGCCTGCACGATCTCCGGAATCCGCGCGAGTTCGTTGATGATGCGCGGGAGCTCGGTCTGGCGCACACCGATGTTCACGAAAGCCTGAAGCGGGAACCCGAGCACGTCGGGCGAGAACGACCTCTCGTACGAGAGGAACACTCCCGTCTCCTCCAGACGTGCCATCCGCGCCTGGATGGTGTTCCGGGAAAGTCCGAGACTCTCTGCCAGAGCGACGATCGTGATGCGCGGATCGTCGGCGAGCGCGGCGAGCAATTCCAGATCGATGCGGTCAAGTCCGGCCATAGTGCCAAAGAGTAGCAGCGTCGAGCAGGGACGTATTTGGCAACATGCTCAGCGGCTCCCTCATTGCTTGAGCGAGCTGCTGAGCGGACGTAGGCTCGAAGTGGCCGGCGATGACGCCGGCGGACGCGTGTGAGGCCTCACGAGGGCATCCACGAGCAAGGAGGACGACGATGTCACCGCAGAGCACTCCGATAGTCGACACCGCGCAGGACCTGGATCTGTCCGAGCGCATGCTGGCACCTGATGGGACTCGGATCCCTCACCCCGAACTCGACCCCTTCGTGGCCGATGTCGATGCCGTGATGCTGAGGGATCTCCTTCGCGACATGACCGTCCTGCGCCGTATCGATGCGGAAGGTGTGGCCCTTCAGCGTCAGGGGCAACTCGGGCTCTGGGCGCCGTGCCAGGGCCAGGAGGCCACTCAGATCGGAACCGCGCGGGCGTTGATGCCGCAGGACTATGTCTTCCCGAGCTATCGGGAGACGGGCGTCATCTACGCCCGTGGTGCGCAGCCCGCAGACTTCGTGCGCATGTGGCGAGGCGAAGAAGGCGCAGGGCACGATCCCGCAGCGCTGCGAGTGGCCCCGCTGCAGATCATCATCGGCGCGCAGACGCTGCACGCGGTCGGCTATGCGCTGGGCATCCAGCATGACGCGGCCGACGAGGTCGCCGTCACGTACTTCGGCGACGGCGCGACGAGTCAGGGCGATGTCAATGAGGCGATGGTGTTCGCCTCGTCGTACCGCGCCCCCGTGGTCTTCGTCTGCCAGAACAACCACTGGGCGATCTCGGAGCCGGTCTCGGTCCAGTCCCAGTACCCGATCTCCGGGCGAGCGCCGGGCTTCGGGATCCCCAGTCTTCGTGTCGACGGGAACGACGTGCTCGCATGCATGGCCGCGATGCGATGGGCCCTGGAGCATGCGCGATCCGGCAAGGGCCCCGCATACATCGAGGCCGTCACCTACCGGATGGGACCGCACACCACTGCAGACGACCCGACCCGGTATCGCGGGAGCGACGAGCTCGAGGCCTGGCGCCGCCTCGACCCGATCGCGCGTGTCGAAGCGCATCTGCGGACTCTGGGCGAACTCCGTGACGACCACGTGGAGGACACGCGAGCCGCGGCGGATGCCATCGCGAAAGAGATGCGCGCTCAGTGCCTGGGCATGGTCACTCGCCCACCGCTCGCCGTCTTCGACGGCGTGTACGCCGAGCCCCACTCGGGTCTCGATCGTCAGCGCTCGGACTACGCTGCCTATCTCGCGTCGTTCGACGGGGAGGCGTGAGATGACTGAACTCACTCTCGGCAAGGCGCTCGGTGCAGGACTGCGTCAGGCGATGCGGGACGACGATCGGGTCGTTCTCCTCGGAGAGGACATCGGACGACTGGGCGGGGTGTTCCGGATCACGGATGGGCTGCTCGACGAGTTCGGGGCGCAGCGCGTGATCGACACCCCTCTCGCCGAATCCGGGATCGTCGGCACAGCCGTGGGGCTCGCGTTCCGGGGATACCGTCCCGTGGTCGAGATCCAGTTCGACGGGTTCGTGTACCCGGCGTTCGACCAGATCGTCGCCCAGGTCGCCAAACTGCACTACCGCACCCAGGGGCGCGTGAAGATGCCGATCACGATCCGGATCCCGTGGGCGGGGGGCATCGGCGCGGTCGAACACCACTCCGAGTCGCCGGAGGCCTACTTCGTCCACACGGCCGGTCTGCGTGTGATCGCGGTGTCCAATCCCGAGGACGCGTATCGCAGCCTCCGCCAGGCGATCGCGTCGGACGATCCGGTGATCTTCTTCGAGCCGAAGCGGCTGTATCACCACAAGGGGGAGGTCGACCTCGAGGCGCCCCTTGCCGATGCCCCACCCATGGGCCTCGCGCGGGTCGTGCGCCCTGGTACGGATGTGACGCTCATCACCTACGGCGCGATGACGACGACTGCTCTCCAGGCGGCGCAGGCCGCAGAAGATGAGGGAGTGTCGATCGAGGTGATCGATCTGCGTTCTCTCTCACCAGTCGACTACGACTCGGTCGCGGCGTCGGTGCGCAAGACCGGCCGCATCGTCGTCGCCCACGAGGCATCGCGAGAGGCCGGAGTGGCTGCGGAGGTGATCGCAAGTCTCACCGAGCGATGCTTCGAGTACCTGGAGTCCGCTCCGTTGCGTGTGACCGGGCACGATGTGCCGTATCCGCCTGCGAAGCTCGAGAAGCACCACCTCCCCGACCTCGATCGACTCCTCGATGCCGTGGATCGTGTGCTCGATCGTCCCAACAGCCTGACGGGAGTGGACGCATGATCGCGGAATTCCGCCTTCCGGACCTCGGCGAGGGACTCACTGAGGCCGAGGTCGTGCAGTGGCTGGTCGCGCCGGGCGACAGCGTCTCGCTCAATCAGACGCTCGCCGAGGTGGAGACCGCCAAGGCGGTGGTCGAACTCCCGTCGCCCTATGAGGGCACAGTCGCGGCTCTGCATGCCGAGGCCGGCGAGACCGTCGCGGTGGGGGCACCGTTGATCGAGTTCGATGTCGACGGAGCCGACGACGCCACCGCAGTTCCCCCACGGGCGGACGAGCCGATGGGCGAACCGAATCTCGTCGGCTATGGGGCGGCTCCGACGTCGGCGGCACGGCCCGCACGTCGTGCCCGGCGCGTGAGCGTCGATGCGCCCGCCCGTGACGTCTCCGTGCTCGAGGCTGCGCCACACGATGCGGCACCCTCTCCGAGCCTCGATGTCACGGTCGAGAGGCCGCGGTCGACCCCTCCGGTGCGGGCGCATGCGAAGAGTCTCGGGATCGATCTGGCACTCGTGGCAGCGTCCGTCGGAGACCGGCTCATCACGCGCTCGGACGTCGATGCCTATGTTGATCGAATCGGACGCGCGGCATCTGCTCGGAAGCGCCCGGCGGAGCCCCCCGAAGCAGGGGGGCTCGGGGCTTCCCGTCCTCTGCCGGAGGACCCGCGGGAGGTGCGCATCCCCATCCGAGGTGTCCGCAAGCACACAGCCGCGGCCATGGTCGAGAGCGCGTTCACGGCGCCCCATGTGACGGTCTTCCACACAGTCGACGTCACGGCCACCATGGATCTGGTGTCGTCGATCCGGGCAGATCGGTCGCTCGCCGGACACCGCATCGGCCCGCTGGCCGTCGTGGCCAAAGCAGTATGCCTGGCTCTGCGTCGCACACCCGAACTGAACTCGCGGTGGGATGAGGGCGCGGGCGAGATCGTGCGCCCCGGGTACGTGGATCTCGGCATCGCCGCCGCGACAGAACGGGGACTCCTCGTGCCGAACATCCGTGATGCCGCGGATCTGACGCTCATCGATCTCGCTGATGCGCTGCAGAGTCTCGCCGAGACCGCTCGTGCAGGGCGCACCACGCCTGCGGATCTGGCTGGGGGCACGTTCTCGATATCCAATATCGGGGTGTTCGGTATCGATTCCGGTACTCCGATCCTGCCGCCGGGGCAATCGGGGATCCTGGCCGTGGGAGCGATCCGACGTCAGCCCTGGGAGTACCGAGGAGAGATCGCGCTACGTCAGATGATGACGTTGAGTCTGTCGTTCGACCACCGAGTCGTCGACGGTGCAGAGGGCGCGCGGTTCCTCAAAGACATCGCCGATGTGCTCGAAGAGCCCGGGCGCGCGCTCCTGCTGAGTTGAGGTCCGGCTGCTCAGACAGGCGCCCGAAGAGCGGACTCCGCCATCGCGGCCAGCACGGTCGCGGTGGCGGAGTGTCGGCGGGCGGCCGAGCTCGTGCTGTGCGGGGTCGAGTTGATGAGTCCGAAGCAGGCCTGGACCCGGAGTCGGAGCTCATCGGTCTCGGCGTCGATCAGTGCTGCGAGGGCTTCCATCCAGAGCTCGATGTATGCCCGCTGCAGTCGGCGTACCTCGCTGTGATCGTGCGGAGCGAGGTGTGCGACGTCGCTGTCATGGACACGGATCACGTCTGCATGGCGCAGCGCGAAGTCGACGTGGAAGACGATCAGGTCGCGGATGCGGTCATCGGGCGTCGCCGCAACGGCGGCGACGCTGGACCCGCCGTCGACGAGGTCCCTGCTGACCTCGATCAGAACAGCACCGAGGAGCGCCTGCTTGCCGGCGAAATGCCGGTAGACAGCTGGTCCGGACACTCCCACGGCGGCGCCGATGTCTTCGAGGCTGACTCCGTTGTATCCACGCTCGGCGAAGAGGTGCGCGGTGGCGCGCAGAATCGCGTCGGAGCGCTCCGCCTTGGCCCGATCTCGGGCGGTGGTCGGGGTTGTCATCTCAGTTAATCCTCGCTAACCTAGAGTGACTGGTTAGTGCACACTAACCGAAGAAGCACGAGTCGCACCAGAGTGTGACGAATGCGCACGTGTGTCGAGGAGGACATCACGATGCCTGCGACCCAGCAGTCCTTGGCAGCCGAGCTGAGAACGCGGCTCGACGTGGCCGCACGGGGTGGCCCCGAGGCCTCGCGTGACAGGCATGTGGCACGGGGAAAACTCCTTCCGCGCGACCGCGTGGCGCGTCTTCTCGACGAGGGGAGTCCGTTCCTCGAAGTGGCGCCTCTCGCCGCCGACGGAATGTACGACGGAGACGCCCCCGGAGCGGGAGTGATCGCCGGAATCGGTCTCGTCCATGGCCGACACGTGATGGTCGTGTGCAACGATGCGACGGTGAAGGGCGGAACGTATTATCCGCTCACTGTGAAGAAGCACCTGCGTGCACAGGAGATCGCGCTCGAGAACCGGTTGCCGTGTCTCTACCTGGTCGATTCGGGGGGCGCCTTCCTTCCGCGGCAGGACGAGGTCTTCCCCGACCGTGAGCACTTCGGTCGCATCTTCTTCAATCAGGCGCGTATGTCCGCACAGGGAATCCCGCAGCTCGCTGCCGTACTCGGCTCGTGCACGGCCGGAGGCGCCTACGTTCCGGCGATGAGCGATGAGACCGTCATCGTTCGAGGGCAGGGCACGATCTTCCTCGGCGGTCCGCCTCTCGTGAAGGCGGCTATCGGCGAGATCGTCTCGGCGGAGGAACTCGGCGGTGGGGAGTTGCACGCGCGGCGCAGCGGTGTGGTGGACCACCTCGCCGAGGACGACGAGCACGCGCTCGAGATCCTGCGGGATATCGTCGAGATGCTTCCTCGATCCCCGGCGCCGGCCTGGGACGTCATCGACAGCCGGCCGCCATCGATCACCGGGTCGCTGTACGACGTGGTGCCGGTCGACGTCAACACGACATATGACGTTCACGACGTCATCGCCCGCATCGTCGACGGAGAATCCTTCCGCGAGTTCAAGGCGGAGTACGGGACGACGCTCGTGACCGGGTTCGCGCGTCTGCACGGGCACCCGATCGGCATCGTCGCCAACAACGGAGTACTCTTCGGCGAGTCCGCGCTCAAGGGTGCGCACTTCATCGAGCTGTGTGATCAGCGCGGTATCCCGCTTCTGTTCCTGCAGAACATCAGCGGATTCATGGTGGGAACGGAAGCGGAGTCAGGGGGGATCGCGAAGGACGGCGCGAAGATGGTCACGGCTGTCGCGAGCACGCGAGTCCCGAAGCTCACGGTGATCATCGGCGGCTCGTTCGGCGCTGGCAACTACTCGATGTGCGGGCGTGCGTACTCACCCAGATTCCTGTGGACCTGGCCAGCGAGCCGCATCTCGGTGATGGGCGGCTCGCAGGCGGCGTCGGTGCTCGCCACTGTCAAGGAGGATCAGCTCGCAGCCCGCGGTCAGCCGTGGGATGCCGAGGCGCGGCGCGCGTTCGAGGATCCGATCCGCGAGCAGTACGACGCTCAGGGCGAGCCGTACTACGCCACGGCTCGGCTGTGGGACGACGGGATCATCGACCCCGTGGATACCCGCGATCTGCTGGGTCTCGCCCTTGACGTCGTCGCCGCGAGCCCGCTTCCGGAGCCTCGCTTCGGCCTGTTCAGGATGTGATGACGAGATGACTCAAGGCATGCCGGCTGTGCGGCCGGTCACCGGATTCGACACGGTACTGGTGGCGAACAGGGGCGAGATCGCGCGACGCATCATCCGGACCCTGCGCACGCGGGGCATCCGCAGCGTGGCCGTGTTCAGCGATGCCGACGCCGCAGCGCCGCACGTGAAGGAAGCCGATTCCGCCGTACGGATCGGGCCGGCACCCGCTGCCGATTCCTATCTCGACGTAGATGCGGTGATAGCGGCCGCCCGCGCCAGCGGTGCCCAGGCGATCCATCCGGGTTACGGGTTCCTCTCGGAGAGCGTGGGACTCGCCGAGGCCTGCGCCGAGAGCGGCATCGTGTTCATCGGGCCGTCGATCGAGGCCCTGCAGATCATGGGAGACAAGGCAAGGGCGCGCGAGCACGTGGCCAGGTCCGGTGTGCCGGTCGTTCCGGGGTTCGATGCACGAGGACTCTCAGATGCAGAGATCGCCGAAGAGGCCGATCGCGTCGGTTTTCCTCTGCTGGTGAAGCCGAGCGCCGGCGGCGGAGGCAAGGGGATGGAGGTGGTCGAGGACGCGTCGGGCCTGGCTCCCGCGCTCGCCTCTGCCCGTCGGATCGCGGCCGCCGCATTCGGAGACGACGCACTGATCCTCGAACGGCTCATCCGGCGCCCTCGACACATCGAGGTGCAGGTCTTCGGCGACGCACTCGGAAAGGTGATCGCCCTCGGGGAGCGCGAGTGCACCCTGCAACGACGCCATCAGAAGGTCATCGAGGAGGCGCCGTCTGCCGGCATTCCCGGGGCGACGAGAGACCGGCTGCTCGCGGCCGCAGTGCAGGCTGCGCAGAGCGTCGACTACGTCGGAGCCGGCACCGTCGAGTTCCTCGTCGATGCCGATCGGCAGGACGAGGTGTTCTTCATCGAGATGAACACGCGACTGCAGGTGGAGCATCCCGTCACCGAGGAGGTCACAGGTCTCGACCTGGTGGCGCTGCAGCTGGACGTCGCCTCCGGCGGCGCGCTGATCGACGCTCCGCCCCTGCGGGGACACGCTGTCGAGGCTCGCGTCTACGCCGAGTCCCCGGAGCGCGGCTTCGTGCCGTCGACCGGGCGGCTGCTGCTCTTCGACGCCCCGAAGGGGGTTCGGGTGGATGCTGCGGTGGAGACCGGCTCGGAGGTCACGGGGTTCTACGACCCGATGATCGCGAAAGTGATCGCGTATGCAGACGACCGGATGACCGCCCTGCGACTGTTGGAGACGGCCTTGAGCCGGACAACCGTGCTGGGTGTCGAGACGAACATCGACTTCCTGCGGCAGCTCTGCCGCAACCAGCGCGTCGTATCGGGCGATCTCGACACAGGGCTCATCGAGTCGTTGCTGCCTCTGCAAGCCGAGCCGCCGTCCGCGTCGATGCTCGCGGCGGCCCGCGAACACACTCGTGCGCCGAGCCACGACGACGCCGTCTCGCATCGAGGGGGAAGGGTGTGGCAGCGACTCACCGACGCCTCGCTGGTGGAGCACGCCTTCCTGACGGATCTCGACGAGGTCTACGTCGCTCCGCACGGAGCGGTCTCCCGCAGAACCGCCGTCGCCTCAGACGAGGACGGCGCGGTCTGGGTCGCCGAGGCCGGGCGGACGCTGCGACTTCGCCCGATGGACCGACGCGCTCGACTGCTTCGACGACTCGCTGCGCGCGATGCGCGCACCACTGCCGCAGAACCCGACGCCCGCGCGCCCATGCCGGGGAGCGTGGTGGTCGTGCACGTCGAAGACGGACAGAGCGTCACCGCCGGCGCGCCGCTCGTCTCGATCGAGGCGATGAAGATGGAGCATCCTGTCGTGGCATCCCACGACGGGACGGTGAGACTGCTGGTCGCCGTCGGCGATCAGGTGCGACGCGATCAGGTGGTCGCCCGCGTCACGACAGAGGAGGAACGATGACGTTTCAGCTGACGGATGAGGAACGCGAGCTCGCCGCCATGGTGCGCGAGTTCGCAGAGACGGTCGTCGCCCCCCAGGCGTATGAGGCCGATCGCACGCACACGCTCTCGATGGACGTCGTCGCTCAGATGGGCGATCTCGGACTCTTCGGGCTGCCGTTTCCCGAGGAGTACGGCGGCCAGGGCGGCGACTACATGGCACTGGGAATCGCGATCGAAGCTCTCGGTCGCGTCGACCAGTCGATCGCGATCACGCTCGAGGCCGGTGTCAGCCTCGGTGCGATGCCGGTGTTCCGTTTCGGCTCCGACGAGCAGAAGCGAGAGCTGCTGCCCGACCTGCTCGCAGGCCGAGCGCTGGCCGGCTTCGGACTGACCGAACCGGAGGCGGGGAGCGATGCGGGGGCCACCCGCACGACTGCGCGACTCGACGATGACGAGTGGGTCATCGACGGGTCGAAGCAGTTCATCACCAACTCCGGAACCCCCATCACGCGCTTCGTCACGGTCACCGCTGTCACGGGTACGGTCGACGGCCGCAAGGAGATCTCGACGATCATCGTGCCGAACGGCACTCCTGGATTCACCGTCGACCCGCCGTATGACAAGGTCGGGTGGAACGCCTCCGACACGCATCCGCTGAGCCTCGACGGGGCCCGCGTGCCGGTGGGAAATCTGCTCGGTGAGCGGGGGAGCGGCTTCCGGAACTTCCTGAGCATCCTCGACGAAGGACGTATCGCGATCGCGGCCCTGGCGACCGGTGCTGCAGAGGGCTGTCTCGAAGCCGCGGTCGACTATGCGAAATCGCGGACGATCTTCGGCAGCGCGCTCAGCACCAGGCAGAACGCCCAGTTCACGCTCGCGCGCATGCGCTCGCGGGTGCACACGGCGCGACTCGCTTGGCACCATGCGGCGCGATTGCGTGACGCAGGGGCGCCCTTCGCCGAGCAGGCTGCCATCGCCAAGCTCGTGGCGGGGGAGGCGGCGATGGACAATGCCCGGGACGCGACGCAGATCTTCGGAGGGAACGGCTTCATGAACGAGTTCCCCGTCGGCCGCCACTATCGGGACTCGAAGATCTTGGAGATCGGCGAGGGCACGACGGAGGTGCAGCTGCTGGTGATCGCGCGCTCGCTCGGGCTCGCCGGGTAGCGTGGCAGCATGACCGCGAAAGAGATCCTGCAGCGCGGACTCTACTTCGAGGAGTTCGAGCCCGATGCCCGTTATCTGCACAGGCCCGGTCGCACAGCCACCGAGGCAGACAACGTGGTGTTCACGACCCTCACGATGAACACACAGGCGTTGCACCTCGACGCGTCGTTCGCTGAGTCCCAGGAGCCTTTCGGCGCCCGGCTCATCAACTCGATGTGGACCCTTTCGACCATGGTCGGGTCCTCCGTCGCACAACTGAC
The DNA here is from genome assembly GCF_979258505.1 of Microbacterium sp. AC145. Lineage (NCBI taxonomy): Bacteria > Bacillati > Actinomycetota > Actinomycetes > Micrococcales > Microbacteriaceae > Microbacterium > Microbacterium sp. AC145. The sequence goes on along the minus strand of NZ_OZ409859.1, from coordinate 1,433,579 downwards.
CCAGGGCACGCTCGTGGCCCAGCTCGGCCTGGGAGACATCACGTTTCCTCGCCCGCTCTTCGCCGGCGACACGCTCTACACCGAGAGCACGATCGTCGAGAAGCGGCTCTCCGCCTCGCGTCAGGGGCAGGGAGTCGTCACGATCGCCCACATCGGCCGCAATCAGGACGGAGTCGTCGTGGCGACTGCCACACGCACCGTGCTCGTACTGTGCCATCCCGGAGGTGTCGAATGACATTCGAACTCGGTCCCGCACTGCTCTTTTGCCCCGCGGATCGTCCCGAACGGTTCCGCGGAGCACTCGCGAAGGCCGACGCCGTCATCCTGGATCTGGAGGACGCCGTGCTGCCGGACGCGAAGTCGACGGCTCGCGGCAATCTCATCGACGCCGACATCGATCCGGATCGTGTGATCATCCGAGTGAACTCCCCGGACTCAGATTCCTTCGCCTCCGACCTCGCCACACTGTCGCAGACCGACTTCCGCACCGTCATGGTCGCGAAGACCGAGAACGCGTCGAGCCTCGATGCTTTCGACGAGCGATTCTCGGTGATCGCGCTCTGCGAGACGGCCCGTGGCATCCAGGCCGTCGACCGCATCGCAGCGCACCCGAGGGTCGTCGCGGTGATGTGGGGCGCGGAGGACCTGGTCGCGTCGCTCGGCGGAACATCCAGCCGTCACGCCGACGGGGCCTATCGCGACATCGCGCGGTACTCGAGGTCGCGGGTGCTCCTCGAGGCCGGTGCGCAGGGCAAGGCCGCGATCGATGCGGTGCACATCGCTCTGGACGACCTCGACGGCCTCGCATCCGAGGCCGAGGATGCAGCCGCGTCGGGCTTCGCCGCCACCGCCTGCATCCATCCGAATCAGGTCGCCGTGATCCGTGCGGCATACGCGCCCGACGCCGCAGCCGTCGACTGGGCGCGATCCGTGCTCGAGGCGGCTGCGTCCGAGCGGGGGGTCTTCCGCTTCCGCGGCCGCATGGTCGACGAGCCGGTGCTCAGACACGCTCGCTCGGTGCTCGCCCGGATGCGCTGAGTCAGATCAGGACGGTCTGGTCGAGGAGACGGAGGACTCCCGGCGATGCCTCGAAGCGGTGTGCCGAGCCGTTCACGATCTGATCACCCATGCGGGGGAGCGTGCCTCCCGAGACGTGGTCGATGAGGGATCTGATCACTCCGCCGTGTGCGACCACGACCACGGACTCCGCGACGGGAGTCGAGCGCCGACGGGAATCGCGAGCGATGGCATCGAGCGCCAGCAGCGCACGCTCGGCGACGTCTTCGAGCGTCTCCGCACCCGGAACCTCCGAGTGCCAACCGCCGTACGTCTCCATGTACTCGGAGACGAGCATCCCCTCGCCCTCGCCGAACTCGCGTTCCCGAATGCCGGGAACCAGCACCGGCGCGCCGAGGCCGAGCTCCGCCGAGATGATCTCCGCGGTCTCTCTGGCGCGCAGCAACGGGCTGGTGTAGATCGCGTGATGCGTGCCGTCTGCGAGGTGCGCCGCGGCCGTGCGCGCATCGGCCCGACCGGTCTCGTTCAACGGGATGTCGGTCGATCCCTGGATTCGACGGTCGAGATTCCAATCGGTCTGGCCGTGACGTACGAGTGTGAGCAGAGTCATTCGAGAAGCTCCTGGATCGCGGGGAGCACGTCGCTGGTACCTGCGGCGATGGTGACATCGGCCCAGACATCCGCACGCGTCGGCTCGCGGTTGACGATGATGAGAGGGATGCTGCGGCGCCGCGCGCGTTCGACCAGACGGACGCCGGAATTCACGACCAGAGATGAACCTGCGACTATGAGGGCATCGCTGGAGCGGAGGAGCGACTCTGCTGCCTTGAATCGGTCCTGAGGGACATACTCGCCGAAGAACACCACGTCGGGTTTCAGCATCCCGCCGCACACGGTGCAGACGGGCACGACGAACCCGTCGGTGCTCTCGGGGAGCACATCGCCGTCGGGATTCAGCGCCACGTTCTCGGGAACGGAGATCCAGGGGTTCAGCTCCTCGATCTGCACCGCGACATCGCGGCGGTCGAACACCTGACCGCAGTGCAGACAGAGCACCCGCCTCATGGTGCCGTGCACCTCGATCACGTGCGAGCTGCCGGCCCGCAGATGCAGACCGTCGACGTTCTGAGTGATCACACCGCTGACGTGTCCCGAGGATTCCATCTCGGCGAGTGCTGCGTGCCCGCGATTCGGACCGGCCTGAGCGAACGCCCGCCATCCGAGATGTCCGCCGACCCAGTAACGCCGGCGGGATGCCTCGTCGCCGAGGTAGCGCTGGATCGTCATCGGGTCGGACCGGGTGCGAGCTCCCTCGCCGCGATAGGCGGGGATGCCCGAGTCGGTGGATATGCCCGCCCCCGTGAGCAGAGCGATGCGACGGCCCTGCAGCAGTTCGGCGGCGCGAGCGACGGCAGTCGACGTTTCGACCGGACTGGGTGCGCTCACAAGACCTCCTCCGTCGAGTCTACGACGTGCGGACCGGCATACGCCTCGCCGCCGACGGCCGACCGCGCAGTGCGACGCGTGGCCGATGGCAGACTGGGGCGCGTGGAACTGCTGCGCGTGACGAATCCCGACGATCGACGACTCGACGACTACCGCGCACTCACCGACACGGCGCTCCGAACCGTGAAGGACCCGGCCGGCGGGCTGTACATCGCCGAGTCGACGAAGGTCATCGCGCGCGCGGTCGCAGCAGGCCACCGTCCGCGCTCCGTCCTCGTGCAGGAACGCCGCGTGGACGACATCAGAGCGATCGTCGGCGATCTCGATGTGCCGGTGTACGTGGTCCCGGACGAGGTGGCCGAAGCGGTCACCGGTTTCGCCGTGCATCGGGGCACGATCGCATCGATGCATCGCCCGGAGCTGCCGACCGTGCGCGAGGTGATCGACGGCGCCACCCTGGTGCTGATCCTCGAGAACGTCGGAGACCACACCAATGTCGGCGCGGCATTCCGGGCAGCGGCCGGGTTGGGCGCGGATGCGGTGTTGGTCTCGCCGGGGGGAGCGGATCCGCTGTACCGACGCAGCGTGCGGGTCAGTATGGGAACCGTGTTCCAGGTGCCGTGGACCCGCATCACGGACTGGGAGTCGGCCGTCGCTGATCTTCATGCGGCGCGGTTCGACGTCGCGGCTCTGGCGCTCCGAGATGACGCCGTGACCCTCGACGCCTATGCCGCGGATCGTCCGGAGCGCGTCGCGCTCGTCATGGGCTCTGAGGGCGACGGTCTCTCGCGCACGGCGCTCGACAATGCCGACACCGTCGTGCGGATTCCCATGTTCGGCGGTGTCGATTCGTTGAACGTGGCCTCCGCGGCAGCGGTGGCTCTCTGGGCGCTCGGGACGCGCTGACCTACCGGCTACGGCCGTCGGTCGGGCGCGGGGAAGACCACGGGCGAGGGCTCGGGACGCTTCGCCATGATGTGATCGCCCGAGGATTCGTGGCGCAGTCGTCGAAGGACCCAGGGAACGAGATGTTCCCGCGCCCAACCGATGTCCCCGGAACGGGCTTCTCTCCAGGTGCGGATCGGGAGCGGCTCCGGCTGCATCGATTCGAGCTCGTTCGGAACGTTGAGAGCGCGGAGCGCCATCCGTGCGATCTCGTGGTGGCCGAGCGGGTTGTAGTGCAGCCGGTCGTCGTCGAAGAAGCGCATGTCCTGCACGACTTTGAGCGCCCACTGATCCGCCACGATGCAGTCATGGCGCTCGGCGATCGCGCGGATGTTCTCGTTGTAGATCGCGACCTTGCCGCGGAAGGGGCGGAAGACGGGCGTGAAGGCCGTGTCGACGCCCGTGAAGAGAAGCACCGCGGCTCCCGTGGATGACAGGCGCGCGACAGCATCCTCGAGCTGGACGGCGATGGCATCGGGATCGGTCCCGGGGCGGATGACGTCGTTTCCGCCCGCGCAGATGGAGATGAGATCGGGGTGGAGGGCGACCGCCGGTTCGATCTGATCATGCACGATCTGCGCGATGAGTTTTCCCCGCACCGCGAGGTTCGCGTAGGCGAAATCGTCGACCTGCTGTGACAGCACCTCGGCGACACGGTCGGCCCAGCCGCGGTGGCTCCCGGGGTGCGAGGGATCGGGGTCTCCGATGCCTTCGGTGAACGAGTCGCCGATCGCGACGAAACGTCGCCACGGGTGCGGACTCTCGTTGTCGAGATACGGCTTACGAGTCGAATCCTGGTCTGTCATCGAGCTCCCCTTCGCGAGCGTGCGCCGCGCATCGGTCGTGTCGGCGCACCGACCGAGCCTACCCGCGCGCCGACCTCCGGCGCGAGATCGTGCACCCCGAGTCGGCGGGGGAGCCGAGTGTCGGCGGCAGCGATTATCGTGGAGTCGATGCTCTCTCCGTCCTTTCCTCAGCGTGCCCCATGGGGAACCGCGAACAAGCTGCGCGCCTGGCAACAGGAGGCCCTCGAGCAGTACTTCGAGGCGGACCAGCGCGACTTCCTCGTCGCCGCGACACCGGGCGCCGGAAAGACGACTTTCGCACTGACGCTCGCCGTCGAGCTGATGCGCATGGGCGAGGTCAATCGCATCATCGTGGTCGCACCCACCGAGCACCTCAAGACGCAGTGGGCCGATGCCGCCGCGCGCGTGCACATCCGTCTCGATCCGCGCTTCCGCAACAGCGATTGGGCCCCGGCGCGTCACTACCACGGGGCCGTCGTGACCTATGCGCAGGTCGCGGCGAAGTCGTCGGTGCATCGGCATCTCACCGAGGACGCCCGGACGCTCGTCATCCTCGACGAAGTGCACCACGGTGGCGACGCGCTCAGCTGGGGCGATGCGATCCGCGATGCGTACGGGCCGGCCAAACGGCGGCTCCTGCTCTCGGGTACGCCGTTCCGAAGCGACACGGCTCCCATCCCGTTCGTCGAGTACCACCCCGACGAGTCGGGAGCGCGCATCTCGCGCACCGACTACAACTACGGCTACGGGCGCGCCCTCGCCGACGGCGTCGTCCGCCCCGTGCTGTTCCATATGTACGCGGGCAAGATGCGGTGGCGCACGAGTACGGGCGATGAGCTGGAGACGCACCTCGGGCAGGACAACACCAAGGACGTCACCTCGCAGGCCTGGCGCACCGCGCTCGACCCGGAGGGCGAGTGGATGCCGGCCGTGCTGTCGGCGGCCGACCGTCGTCTCACCGAGATCCGGCACCACGTGCCGGACGCCGGCGGACTCGTGCTCGCGACAGACCAGACCGTCGCGCGCGCCTACGCGAAGATCCTGCACAGCATCACCGGCCAGCAGCCGGCCATCGTCCTGTCGGACGATGCGACGGCCTCGGAACGCATCGAGAAGTTCAGCACGGGAGACGCGCGCTGGATGGTCGCGGTCAGAATGGTGTCCGAAGGTGTGGACGTGCCTCGACTCGCGGTGGGCGTGTACGCGACCTCGTCGTCGACTCCGCTCTTCTTCGCGCAGGCGATCGGGCGATTCGTGCGAGCTCGTCGACGCGGAGAAGCGGCGAGTGTGTTCCTCCCGCAGGTGCCCGTGCTCATGGGGCTCGCGAACGAGATGGACAAGCAGCGCGATCACGCCCTCGATCGGCAGTCCAAAGACGACGAGGGGCTCGACGATTCGTTGCTGGAGAGCGCGAATCGTGAGGACGACGCGTCCGACGCTCTGACGCAGGAGTTCAGCTATCAGGCGCTGTCGTCCGTGGCGCATTTCGATCGGGTCGTGTTCGAGGGGCAGGAGTTCGGTCAGCTCGCAGAGCCGGGGACGCCCGAGGAAGAGGAGTTCATCGGGTTCCCGGGGCTGCTGGAGCCAGAACACGTGCACGAGCTTCTCATGCAACGCCAGTCACGGCAGTCCCGGTTGCGGGAAGCAAGAGAGGCGAAGGCCGCTCCCGACGAGACGACGACTCTTCCTGCCCCGCTGCACCGCACGCTCAAGGAGCAGCGGCAACTCCTCAACAGCCTCGTCGGCCTGTATGCCCGGCAGCGGGGCGAGCCTCATGGAGCTGTGCACGCAGAGCTCCGACGCATCTGCGGGGGGCCGGCAGTCGCACAGGCCACAGTCACGCAATTGCAGGCGCGTATCGAGGTTCTGCGCAAGCGCGTGCGTTCCTGAGACGCGTGTCGCGCGCGTCGCTCCCGTCCTTCGGATTCCCGAAATCCTGGCAATACCGCTTCCGGTGCGACCGCGCGCGGACGCCGAAGCTAGCGTGGAACGGTCGTCCCGTATCGGGGACCATCACACAGGAGATCGCATGACAGCCCCCGCTGCCACCACGGAACCGACCGCCGCCGACCGCCGCCGATGGGCGCGCTACCTCGTCGAGGAGCGCGCCGAGGGCATGGTGTATCAGCGTCTCGCGCAGCGGCGGGCGGGGGAGGAGCAGGCGATCCTTCTGAGCCTCGCAGACGCCGAACGTCGACACGAGCAGCACTGGCTCGATCTGCTCGGTGCCGAGCCCGCACGCCTGCCCCGCGCGGGATTCCGGTCACGACTTCTCGGGTGGATGGCCGGACGCTTCGGATCGATCTTCGTGCTCGCTCTCGCGCAGAGCGCCGAGGCCAGGTCTCCGTACGACTCTGAGCAGTATGCGACGCCCGCCATGCGAGCGGATGAGAAGGTGCATTACGAAGTGGTGCGTGGGCTCGCCGCGCGTGGTCGGCGCCGACTCTCCGGCTCGTTCCGAGCAGCCGTCTTCGGTGCCAACGACGGCCTCGTGAGCAACCTCGCTCTCGTGCTGGGCATCGGGGCGACAGGGGTCAGCTCAGGGTTCGTCCTCTTCAGCGGTGTCGCAGGTCTTCTCGCCGGCGCGCTGTCGATGGGAGCAGGCGAATTCGTCTCGGTTCGGTCGCAGCGCGAGTTGCTGGCGGCGACCGAGGCGAACGAGGATGCGGCGGCCTCAGCCGCCGACCTCGACATCGATGAGAACGAACTCGCGCTCGTCTACCGGGCGCGTGGCATCGAGTCGACGGAGGCACTGGAGCGCGCGCGCCGCATCGTCGCCGCGGCCCGCGCCGGGGTCGAGCGCACGGCCACGGGGCCGGTGCACGTTCACGCGGCCACTGATCACGACATCGTCGGCAGCGACTGGACGGCCGCGTTGTCGAGCTTCCTGCTCTTCGCCTCGGGAGCGATCATCCCCGTGCTTCCCTGGATCTTCGGACTCGAAGGCACCGCCGCCGTGATCGTGGCGCTCGTTCTGGTCGGCGTCGCACTCCTCGTGACAGGTGCCATGGTCGGCATCCTGTCTGGTGGTCCGCCCCTGAGGCGCGCACTTCGCCAGTTGGCCATCGGATTCGGCGCAGCGGCGATCACCTACGGTCTCGGTCTGCTGTTCGGGGTCGGAGCAGTCTGAGTCTGCACGCCCCGTCGGGGGAGAGCGGGAAACGAAAGAAGCCCCGGAACCAGTGGTTCCGGGGCTTCTCCTCTGTGCGCGGAGGGGGACTTGAACCCCCACGCCCTTACGGGCACTACGACCTCAACGTAGCGCGTCTACCATTCCGCCACCCGCGCAGGTGTTGGATGCTCGTTGCCGAACGAAGATTTACATTAGCACGGGCTTCGCCGCACTCAGAAAACGAGCACGTTTCCCGGGCGCGCCACGGCGCTTCGATAGCCTGGTGCCTATGACTGAACCGTCGCTTCCCGAGGTCGTGCGTGTCGCGCAGGACCTGATTCGCTTCGACACCTCCAACTTCGGTGGTGGGAACGCCAAGGGCGAGCGAGAAGCCGCGGAGTACGTCGGTGCGTATCTGCAGCGCCTCGGCCTCGAGATCGAATACTACGAGCCGATCGATCGCCGCACCACGGTGATGGCCCGGGTTCGCGGCCGCGATCCGCAGAAGCCCGCGCTCGTCGTGCATGGGCATCTCGACGTGGTGCCGGCGATGGCCGAGGACTGGACCGTCGACCCGTTCGCCGGTGAGGTGAAGGACGGGATGCTCTGGGGGCGCGGCGCGGTCGACATGAAGAACATGAACGCGATGATCCTCACGGCTGTCGCGGACATCCTCAGGGCGGGCGATGCGCCTGAGCGCGATCTCGTGTTGGTCTTCTTCGCCGACGAGGAGAACGGGGGAGTCGAGGGTTCTGCGCTCGCTGTGCAGCACCGCGCTCACTGGTTCGAGGGAGCGACGGAGGCGATCAGCGAGGTCGGCGGCTACTCGATCACCGTCGACGATCGACGGGCCTACCTGCTGCAGGTGGGGGAGAAGGCGCTCATCTGGATTCGACTCGTCGCGAAGGGGCGTGCGGGGCACGGGAGCCGGCTGCACGATGACAACGCGGTGACGAAGCTCGCCGAAGCAGTGGCGGCGATCGGCCGCACGCGGTGGCCCATCAGGCTCACCGCGACCACAGAGGCTCTGCTCCGTGGACTCAGCGACCTGTCGGGACGCCCGATGGACGATCCTGATGCGCTGGCGGCAGCGGCCGGCCCGGCTGAGGCCTTTCTGCGGTCGACGTTCCGCACCACGACCAATCCCACCGCGCTCACCGCCGGATACAAGCACAACGTCATTCCTGAGCGCGCCGAAGCACTCATCGATGTGCGCGTCATTCCTGGAACCGAGGACGATGTGCTCTCACAGCTGCAGGCGATCGTCGGCGACGAGATCGAGATCCAGACCGTCGTTCGAGACATCGGCATGGAGACCCCGTTCGCGGGTGAGCTCGTCGAGGCGATGGTGGCGAGCCTCAATCGGCATGATCCGGGCACTCCGGTGATCCCGTACCTGCTCGGGGCGGGTACCGACAACAAGGCGTTGGCCGCGCTCGGGATCACGGGCTACGGTTTCGCACCCCTTCGGCTCCCCGCCGATCTCGACTTCACGGGCATGTTCCACGGAGTCGACGAGCGCGTACCCGTAGAATCGCTTGTCTTCGGTCAGCGGGTGCTGGCCGATCTGCTGCGCACGTATTGAGCGCTCAGCTCCACGTCTGCGCCGCCCCACGACCGAGAAGGCCCATCCATGCATCTGTTCGAAGCGCTCATCCTCGGGATCATCCAGGGACTCACCGAGTTCCTGCCGATCTCCTCCAGCGCGCATCTGCGCATCGTCGGAACGTTCCTCCCGTCCGGTGAGGACCCTGGCGCTGCGTTCACCGCCATCACGCAGATCGGCACGGAGGCTGCTGTCGTGGTCTTCTTCTGGCGCGACATCGTCCGGATCATCGCCCAGTGGTTCCGTTCCCTTGCGGGCAAGGTGCCCCGCAGCGACCCGGATGCCCGGATGGGATGGATGATCATCATCGGCAGCATCCCGATCGTCGTACTCGGACTGCTGTTCCAGGACCAGATCGAGACGGTGTTCCGGTCGCTCTGGATCGTCGCGATCATGCTCATCGTCTTCGGCATCCTGCTCGGCATCGCCGACCACGTGGGTGCGAAGCGACGCAAGCTCGACCAGCTGACGTACCCGCACGGCGTCGCCTACGGAGTGGCGCAGGCTCTTTCGCTGATCCCGGGCGTCTCCCGCTCGGGGGGCACCATCACGATGGGACTCTTCCTCGGCTACGAGCGCGCCGCGGCAGCCCGCTACGCCTTCCTCCTCGCGATTCCCGCCGTGTTCGGAAGCGGTTTCTACCAGCTCTTCAAGAGCTGGGATGAGCCGTCGTTCTTCTCGTTCGGCGACACGCTCGCAGCGACCGGAATCGCGTTCGTCGTCGCGCTCGCGGTCATCGCGTTCTTCATGAACTACATCTCGAAGCGCAGCTTCCTGCCGTTCGTGATCTACCGCATCCTGCTCGGCACCGTGCTGCTCGTCCTGCTCGGCACGGGTGTGATCGCTGCCTGACTCGGAGCGCCTGCGGGTCTGAGGCCCGCATGCAGTCGTGAGACCCACCTGCTGCAGGTGGGTCTCACGACATGTTCGAGGTCTCGCCGAGGTCGAACGGTTCAGCGTTTGTGGTCGCTCGGGCCGTCGCCGCGCCGACGCAGGTAGCGCTCGAACGCCTGCGCGATCGCATCGCCCGAGGCGTCGGGGGAGTCCCAGGTGTCTCGCGTCTGCTCGAGCTGACGGATGTACTCCGCCATGTCCTCGTCGTCCGCAGCGGCTGCATCGATCGAGGCCTCCCACGCGGCCGCCTCGGTGCGCAGGTTGGCGTGTGCGATCTCGACGCCGGTCAGCTCCTCGAGACGATCGAGAAGAGCGAGCGTCACCTTCGGCGATGGCGTCGCGGATGCCACGTAATGCGGCACACTCGCCCACAGACTCGCCGTGGGGATGCCCGCGCTCTCGGCGAACTGCTCGAAGACGCTGAGGATGCCGACGGGGCCCTCGTACAGCGACCGTTCGAGGCCGTGGGTCTCGCGCACCTGCTCGTTCTGGCTGGAAGCGAAGATCGAGATCGGTCGGGTGTGCGGCACGTCCGAGAGCATCGCGCCCAGTGTGACGAGGCCGGTGACGTCGTCGCGGAGGGCGACGTCGATGAACTCCGCGGCGAATGACTGCCAGGTCCGAGCAGGCTCCACACCGGTGAGCACCCAGAACTCCGGTCCGGGGCCAGGGTCGCGAGGGCGCCACAGCCCTGCCTCGGGCCACGTGAGCTGGCGGCGCCCTTCGGAATCCATCTTCGTCGAGGGCCGGGTGTACTGGTAGTCGAAGTAGAGCTCCGGATCGATCGCGTGCACGAGGTCGTACTCCGACTTCGCGCGGAGCGCCGAGATCGCACCGCTCGCCGCTTCTCCGGCATCGTTCCAGCCATCGAAGGCGGCGATGATGATGCGTGAACCGAGGACATCCATCGAGGTCTCCCTTCGTGGTCGCCGAAACCTATCGCTCCAGGCTAGCCCGCTCCGACGAGGAGCGGGCGCAGCCACGGGTAACATGGTTCGGTGAGCAGACAGCCCCGCGCGATCCTCTGGGACATGGACGGAACACTCGTCGACACCGAGCCGTATTGGATGGCGGCGGAGACCTCTCTCGTCGAATCCTTCGGGGGAACATGGACGCATGACGATGCGCTGCAGCTCGTCGGCAACGGCCTGATCGACAGCGCGATCATCCTGCAGAATGCGGGAGTCGACATGGAGGCGGAGTCGATCATCTCCCTCCTGACCGACGGCGTGCAGCACGCGCTCCGGACCCAGGGCGTGCCGTTCCGGCCAGGTGCGCCCGAGCTGTTGCGAGACCTCCGCGCCGCCGGGATACCCACGGGCCTGGTGACCATGTCGCTCCGGCGGATGGCCCTCGGAGTCGTCGAGCTCATCGATTTCGATGCTTTCGACATCGTCGTCGCAGGCGACGACGTCACGAATCCGAAGCCCCATCCGGAGCCCTATCTGCATGCCGCGGCGCTTCTCGACATCGACATCGCGGACGCCGTGGTGATCGAGGACTCGCCCACCGGTCTGCGGGCCGGGATCGCGGCCGGTGCCGTCTCGCTCGGTGTGCCGCACATCGTCTCGCTCGATCACGTCGGCGCACATGAGCTGTGGCCCACGCTCGAAGGCCGCACCGCGGCCGATCTGATCGACCTCTTCGACCGCCAGACCTCCATGACGGGAGCCACCCGATGACCAATTCCAGTGCGCCGCGGCCGAGCGGCCCTTTCCGAGCAGGGGACAGGGTGCAGCTGACGGGTCCGAAGGGACGTCTGCACACGGTCACCCTCCGCGAAGACGGCGAACTGCACACGCATCAAGGCGTGCTCCGTCACCGCGACCTCATCGGGCTGCCCGACGGCTCGGTGGTGCCGAACACCTCCGGTCACGACTACCTCGCACTGCGGCCCCTGCTGCGCGACTTCGCGATGTCGATGCCGCGCGGCGCGGCGATCGTCTATCCGAAGGACGCCGCCCAGATCGTGATGCAGGCGGACATCTTCCCGGGCTCCGTCGTGGTCGAGGCCGGCGTCGGCTCCGGAGCGCTCTCGCTGTCGCTGCTGCGCGCGATCGGGCCGGCCGGCAGGCTCGTCTCCTTCGAGCGTCGGGAAGACTTCGCGGAGGTCGCTCGCGGCAACGTCGAGACGTTCTTCGGCGAGACCCCCGACACCTGGGATGTCGTGGTCGGCGATCTGGCAGAGCAACTTCCCTCCCGATTCTCGCCGGGCACGGTCGACCGGGTCGTGCTCGACATGCTGGCCCCCTGGGAGTGCATGGATGCCGTCGCCGAGGCTCTCACACCCGGGGGCGTCGTGCTCTGCTACATCGCGACCGCGACGCAGCTCTCACGCGTGGCGGAGTACATCAGGGGAACCGGGCTGTTCACCGATCCTGATGCGTCGGAGACCATGGTGCGCGGCTGGCACGTCGAGGGCCTCGCCGTCCGGCCCGATCACCGGATGGTCGCGCACACCGGCTTCCTCCTGACCGCTCGTCGGCTCGCGCCCGGCGCCGTCGCACCGTCGGTCAAGCGCCGGGCTTCGAAGAGCAGCTACGGCGACGACGACGTCGAGCTCTGGACGCCCGGTGCCGTCGGCGATCGGGTGATCAACGACAAGAACCTCCGCAAACGCGCTCGCGAAGCGACGAAGGCGGCGGAAGGCGCGCGCATCGCTGCCGCATCGCGCGAATCCGACGGCGCAACGGAATAGACTGGAGCGCGTGCGTAAAACGTCCGCCGTTCTGGCCACTCTCAGCCTCGCCGTCCTCGCTCTGACAGGGTGCACTGCAGCACCGTCGTTCGCCGGCGCGGTCTGTGATCGTGCGGGTTCGGCTGCGGTCGCGGATTCGGTGACTGTCGACGGAGAAATCGGCGCGAGCCCGGATGTGACGGTGTTCACTCCGGTCAAGTCTTCGTCGACGGCGTTCTCGGATGCGATCGTCGGAGACGGTGAAACCCTGACGTCGGCGGTCCAGCCCATGGTGCTGGACATCTCGTTCTACGGCGGCGACAGCGGCGAGAAGCTCTACGAGTCGGAGTACAACGGCGATCTCAGCCGCGTCCACAACATCACTTACTGGGCGCAGCGGTCGCCCGGCCTGGAGACGGTGCTCGAGTGCGCCACCGGTGGAACGCGGACGGTCGCGGTGCTGACTCCCGAGGACTTCGGCGAGAGCAACGTGGAGGCTTTCGGTCTCGAGGACGGCGAGAACGTCATCGCCGTCGTCGATGTGCTCGACGTCTACCTGGCGAAGGCCGACGGTGCTTCTCAGTTCAACGACGCGCGAGGCCTGCCCACAGTGGTTCGTGCTGCTGACGGCACCCCCGGCGTCATCATCCCCGACTCCTCTGCTCCGGAGGAGACGGTGACTCAGACGCTCATCAAGGGCGACGGCGCCGAGGTCGAGAAGGATTCCGTCGTCGTGACGAACATCATGGCCGTCGGTTGGGACGATAAGACCGTCGTCACCAGCACCTGGGGCGCCGAGCCCAACATCGGCCTCGCGGCTGAGGAGCTCGTCGGTGCGAACGTCGGCTCGCAGGTTCTCGTCGTAGCGCCCGGCGCCGAGGGTGCCTCGGCGACCGCCATCGTCGTCGACATCCTGGGGATCGTTCCCGTCCCGGAGCAGTGATGGCTGCCCGCATTCCCGCGGAAGAGCGCCTGACGAATCTCGTCGTGGCGCTGATGGCCACGGAGATCGGGTTGACCAAGCAGCAGATCCTCGACAACGTCTCGGGTTATCGTCAGCGGGCGAGCGCCGGGGCGCGGTCGGATGCTCTCGAGAAGATGTTCGAGCGAGACAAGGACGAGCTTCGAACGCTCGGCGTGCCCGTGGAGACGATCGGCGATCCTGCAGACCCGAACGACCTCCGTGAGGCTCGCTATCGTATTCCGCAGGCAGAATACGATCTTCCCGGCGATATCGAATTCACTCCGGCCGAGCTTGCGGTGCTGCAGCTGGCCGGCAGCGTCTGGAGTGCCGAGTCGGCGTCCGGTGATGCCAAGGCGGGGGTCCGCAAGATCCGAGCGCTCGGCATCGACGGCGACGAGCCCATCATCGGATTCGCCCCGAGGATCACCGCACGAGACGCCGCGTTCCCGCACCTGCAGGAGGCGATCGAGAAGTGCCGAGTGGTCGTCTTCGATTACCTCAAGCCGGGCGAGGCGGCCCCGCGGCGCCGAAGCATCCGTCCGCTCGCACTCGTGGACTATGAGGCTCGCTGGCACGTCTACGGTGTCGACGTCGACATCGAGGCGGACCGCATGTTCCTGCTCAGCCGTATCGTCGGCGAGGTGCGCGTCACTTCGACGTCATTCGCTCCCGACCTGCGCGACGGCGCGGGGGAGCGTGCCCTGGCGGGACTCGAGCGCGTTGCCGCCCAGAACGCCGCGTTGCTGGAGGTCACGCCCGGAACCGAGGCGGCGCTGAGGCTCGGGCGACGCGCCAGGCCCGCGAGGCAGGGAATCACCGTGCCGTTCGTGGACCTTCACATCCTCGCGGACGAGCTCGCGTCGTACGGACCCGAGGTTCGGGTCGTCGAGCCCGCTGCTCTGCGCGATGCGGTCATCGCACGACTAACAGCCGTTGTGCTCGCGAACTCCGATCAGGAGGAGACGCGATGAGCGCTCAATCCAAGCCTCTCCTGGCATCGGACCGCGTGCGGGTCTATCTCACGCTCGTGCCGTACCTGCTCGAACTCGGGCAGGTCTCGCTCGTCGAGGCGGCCGAGGAGTTCGGGGTGACGCCGAGCGAGATGCGAAAGATGGTCGAGAAGCTCACCGTCATCGGGCTCCCCGGTGACGCGGGATTCTGGCAGCAGCCGCAGGAGCTGTTCGACATCAACTGGGACCTCCTGGATCAGGAGGACGTGATCGAGATCACGAACGATGTCGCGCTGAGGCGGGTGCCGCGCTTCACCGCTCGTGAGGCCGCCGCGCTGCTCGCAGGGCTCCAGATGGTCGCCGCCGTCCCCGCGGTCTCTGATTCCGGACTCGTCAGCGGACTGATCTCCAAACTCTCCCGAGGCGCTGCGGATGCTCCGGCCGAGGTCGTGGTGGCACCGAGCGCCGTCGATGAGGTCAGGCAGGTCGTGTCGCGTGCAGTACAGCAGGGCGTCGCGGTCTCGTTCACATACCAGGCACCGGATTCGTCACCGACCACGCGCACAGTCGATCCCGTGCAGATCTTGATCACCAACGCCCAGTGGTATCTGCAGGGCTGGTGCCACATGCGCGAGGCGATGCGAACCTTCCATCTCGACCGTGTGAGCGACCCGCGGCTCACAGACATCCCGATCACTCATGCCGGGGATCAGGTGCCGGAAGCCTTCTCCGCCGTCGACGACGAGGGCGAGGTGCGGGTGCGGCTGCCGGAGCGCGTGGCACCACTCCTAGGCGACTTCCTCAACGCCGACAATGTCGAGGTGGAGGGCGGCATCGTCACTGCGAGGCTGCGCCTTGCGGATCCGAGGGGGATCAAGCGCTTCGCGGGACGCTTCGGCTGCGCTCTCGAGGTCGTCGAGCCGAGCATCGCCCGGGTCGCCGCTCGGGAATGGGCCGCTGCCGGACTCGCCCTCTATCGTGACCCGGAGCACGGCGACGCCGGTTAGACTCTAGAAAACGACGAAGGAGAATCATGGGCGCTTTCGGTTGGCCACATCTGCTGATCATCCTCGCCGTCATCCTGCTGCTCTTCGGTGCGGCAAAGCTGCCGGCGCTGGCCAAGAGCCTCGGTCAGTCGGCCCGGGTCTTCAAGGGCGAGATGAAGGCGATGAAGAACGACGACACATCCGACGAGACGAACAAAGACGCTGTCTCCCCGCAGCAGTCGGTCGCTCCGGAGACCACGGTGACCGCTCGCGACTCCGATCCGGGTCAGCCTCCTCGATCCGCATAGTCCGTGTCGGCTCTGGAATCCGCTGACCCACTGGCGCCGGGCCGCGACAAGCGGATGTCGCTGGGATCGCATCTGATCGAACTCCGCAAGCGTCTCGTGATCGCGGCTGCGGCGCTGGTCGTGGGAATGATCGTCGCATTCATCGTGACCGGTCCGATCATCGATCTCCTGTCGATACCGATCCGCACGATCGCCGAGCAGCAGGGCAAAGAGTACGTCGGGCTGAACTTCACCACGGTGACGAGCGGTTTCGACCTGCGCATGCGCATCGCCTTCGCGATCGGACTCCTCATCTCCGCGCCGGTCTGGCTCTGGCAGATCTGGGCGTTCATCATGCCGGGTCTCACGAAGAAGGAGACCCAGTACACGTGGGGCTTCCTCGGCGCTGCCATCCCGCTGTTCTTCGGAGGATGCACTGTCGCGTTCTTCGTGCTTCCACACGTGATCGAGATCATGGCGGGTTTCGTGCCGCAGGGAATGGCCCAGTTCTTCGACTACTCGGCCTATTACGACTTCGTCTTCAAGTTCCTCCTGGTCGTCGGCATCGCCTTCGTCCTTCCCGTGTTCCTCGTGGCGCTCAACCTCGCCGGAGTCATCTCCGGCAGGGAGATCCTGAAAGGCTGGCGGGTCGCGATCCTCGTGTGCACCCTGTTCGCCGCAGTCACCACGCCGCCGGCCGATGTCTTCTCGATGCTTCTCCTCATGGGAGCGATGATCGTGCTGTACTTCCTGGCCACCCTCGTGTCGATGCTCTTCGACCGTCGTAAGCGAAAGATCGACGCTGCCGCGGGTGTCGTCCCCGGCGACGCATGACCTCCCCTTCAGAGCGGTATTCGGCGGCCCGCGCCGCGTCGGCGAACCCCGAGACCGTGGCCTTCGCCGCGAAGCAGAGGTTTGAACTGGACCCCTTCCAGATCGAGGGATGCCATGCGCTCGAGCGGGGCGACAGCGTTCTCGTGGCTGCGCCGACCGGCGCCGGCAAGACCATAGTGGGCGAGTTCGCGATCCATCTGGCGATGCAGACCCCCCGTGACAAGGCGTTCTACACGACGCCGATGAAGGCACTCTCGAACCAGAAGTTCCGTGAACTCGTAGACGTCTACGGCGCCGACCAGGTGGGTCTGCTCACGGGTGACACGAACATCAACGGCAACGCTCGGATCGTCGTGATGACGACCGAGGTGCTGCGGAACATGATCTACGCCGACTCCGCGGCGCTGCGGGACCTGCGCTTCGTGGTGATGGACGAGGTCCACTACCTCGCAGACCGCTTCCGCGGCGCCGTGTGGGAAGAAGTCATCATCCATCTGCCGCAGCACGTGCGGCTGGTGTCTCTGAGCGCGACCGTCTCGAACGCCGAGGAGTTCGGCGACTGGCTGGACACCGTGCGCGGAGACACCGAGGTCATCGTCTCCGAGATCCGACCGGTACCGCTCGAGCAGCACGTCCTCGTGCGAGACGACCTGCTTCCCCTGTTCGACGATCGCGCCGGGCTCGCAACGGCCAAGGTGAATCAGGAGCTGATGCGCATCCGCTCCTTCACCGGGTCCACCTATGACAGCAATCGCGAGGCGCAGACGTATCGCAGCAATCGCCACGCGGGAAGACAGGCCCAGCGGCCCCCACGCGGAGGGCGGCGTCCGGTGCGCTCGGCGAATGTGCGCCGCATCGAGCGTCTCGATCGCCCTGACGTGATCCAACTGCTGGAGCGCGCGAACCTTCTGCCCGCCATCTTCTTCATCTTCAGTCGCGTCGGCTGCGATGCCGCGGTGCAGCAAGTGCGCCGATCGGGAATCCGCCTCACGTCGAATGAAGAGCGCGAGGAGATCCGGGAGATCGTCGAAGAGCGCACACGCACGCTGCAGGACGAGGATCTCGGCGTACTCGGGTACTGGGAGTGGCTCGACAACCTCGAGCGTGGCGTGGCGGCGCACCATGCGGGGCTCCTCCCGGCCTTCAAGGAGGTCGTCGAGGAGCTGTACCGACGCAAGCTGGTCAAGGTGGTCTTCGCGACCGAGACGCTGGCGCTGGGCATCAACATGCCTGCGCGTACGGTCGTGCTCGAGAAGATGGAGAAGTTCAACGGCGAGGCCAGGGTCGCGATCACGTCGGGGGAGTACACCCAGCTGACCGGGCGTGCGGGTCGTCGCGGGATCGACGTCGAAGGACACGCGGTCGTGCAGTGGACCGAGGGGATGGACCCGCAGGCCGTCGCTGCCCTGGCATCGCGACGCACGTATCCTCTCAATTCGAGCTTCCGCCCGACATACAACATGGCCGTCAATCTCATCGACCTGTTCGGCAAGCCCCGCGCGCGTGAGGTGCTCGAGTCGTCATTCGCGCAGTTCCAGGCCGATCGCGCCGTGGTGGGGCTCGCCCGTCAGGTGCGTGAGGCCGAGAGTTCTCTCGAGGGCTATCGGGCATCGATGGTCTGCGACCACGGAGACTTCATGGAGTACGCCGCCTTTCGGCGTGAGCTCAGTGATCTCGAGAAGAAGAACCGCCAGGATTCGAATGCCCCCAGGGTGGCGCGGGACAAGCGGATGAAGCAGGTCCAGAGTCTGCGTACGAAGATGCAGCGACACGGTTGTCACCGGTGTCCCGATCGGGAGGCGCACGCGCGATGGGCCGAGCGCTACTGGAAGCTGAAGCGGCAGACCGACCGTATCCGTCGTCAGATCGAGAACCGGACGGGAACCGTCGCCCGGGTGTTCGATCGCGTGGTCGAGGTGCTCGAGACGCTCGACTATCTCGAGCGCGACGGAGCGGAGATGTCTCTCACCTCCGCCGGACGCACTATGCGCAGGATCTACGGCGAACGGGACCTGCTCATCGCAGAGTCGCTCCGCCAGGGGCTGTGGAAGGGACTGGACGCTCCGTCGCTCGCCGCGATGGCGTGCTGCCTGGTGTATGAGCCGCGGCGCGACGAGGCGAACGCGGGGGAGCGGGGGCTGCCGCGCGGAGCGTTCCGCAGCGCGTACGAGCAGACCACGACTCTCTGGGCCGAGCTCGATGATCTCGAGAAGGACCACCATCTTCCCGGCTCCGAACCGCTCGCCGCCGGACTCGCCGGAGCGATGCACTCCTGGGCTCGCGGGGCGTCACTCGACAGGGTGCTGGTCGACGCCGATATGGCGGCCGGAGACTTCGTGCGTTGGACCAAGCAGACGATCGATCTTCTGGATCAGCTGTCGATCGTCGCCGAGGACGCCGCGCTCGCGCGGAACGCACGGGCTGCTCTCGACGGCGTGCGTCGCGGCATCGTCGCGTACTCGTCGATGTGAGAGACAGGATCGATGTCTGATTCCCGCGCGCGCGAGCGCCCGATCCTGCCACTGTGGGCTGCGGTCCTCGCCGCGGCGTTCTCCGCGCTCCTGATGGATCTCTCCTACCCCGACGCGGCGATCTGGGCGCTCGCATTCCCGGCGACCGCTCTTCTGCTGATCAGCCTGATCGGCCGTCGCGCCGGGGGCGCTCTCCTGGTGGGGGCCGTCTACGGCGTGCTCTTCTTCGGCCTCCTGGTGTCGTGGACATCGCGGTATCTCGGTCCGGTGCCCTGGGCTGCTCTGAGCGTGCTGGAGGGGGTCCTGACCGGGCTGGCACTCATCCCCATAGCTCTCGCGTACCGGTGGATCCCGAAGGCTGTTCCGGGCCGCTGGGGACGTCTGCTGCTGCTTCCGGCGGTGATCGCTGCGCTCTGGGTCGGCCGTGAGATATTCGTGGGCTCCTGGCCCTACGGCGGCTTCCCGTGGGCACGGCTGGGCATGAGTCAGGCGCAGAGCCCGCTGGCGCACGTTGTGTCGTGGGTCGGCGTCGGCGGACTCGGCTTCCTGATGGTCTTCGTCGTCGCGGCGATCATCGAGATCGTGCGGATGCGATCATGGCGGCGTCCCGTCACGCTCCTGGCACCCGCGGTGGTGGCCATCGCGCTCCTGTTCACCCCGTTGTTCCCGACGATCCCCGACGGGACCATTCGCATCGCTGCGGTGCAGGGGAACGGCCCGACGGGTTACTTCGACGAGCGGGAGCCCTATTCGGTCGTGCAGGCGCAGACCGAAGCCACCGCGCCTCTGGTCAGCGAGGACATCGATCTGCTCGTGTGGCCCGAGGGATCGCTGGATTACGATCCGTTCCAGTCGGAAGCGCTCGCGCGACGTATGACACTTGTCTCGACGCGCATCGGGGCGCCGCTGCTGGCCAACGCTGCGACGGAACGCGAGGGACAGTTCTTCAACACGTCCATGCTGTGGACCGAACAGGGAACCGCCGACCAGATCCATGACAAGCGGCATCCGGTGCCGTTCGGAGAGTATGTGCCAGACAGGGCGTTCTTCAACGCACTGGCTCCCGACCTCATCGGACTGCTTCAGCGCGACTACACGCCCGGGACCAACGCCCCGGTGGTCGACGTCGACGGCGTGATGGTCGGTCTCGCGATCTGCTTCGACGTGATCTACGACGATGTAATTCGCACCGGGATCGACGACGGCGCTCAGGTCCTCGTCTTCCAGACGAACAACGCCGACTTCCGGGGCACCGACGAGAACGTGCAGCAGCTCGCGTTCGCCCGCATGCGCGCGATCGAGACCGGACGCAGTGTCGTGAACGTCTCGACCGTCGGCACCAGCCAGATCATCCGAGCGGACGGTTCGACCGTCTCGAGCCTCGACGCCGGTGAGGCCGGTGCGCTGCTCGAGGATGTCGAACTGCGCACCGGCCTCACTGCGGGGGTCGTGCTGGGGTCGTGGGTGCAGCAGGTGCTGCTCTGGGGCGGACTCGGCGCACTCGTGTTCGGGTGGTGGCGCGCCCGCCGGCGCTAGTCAGGCGCCGATCTTCTCTCGGGTCGGGTCTTCACCGGCTCCGCGACGTGCGCGGATGAAGGCGAGTCGATCTTCGAGGAGCTCTTCGAGCTCCGCACGGGTGCGTCGCTCCATGAGCATGTCCCAGTGCGTACGTGCTGCCTTCTCATCGCTCGCTTCGAGCGTGACGGCCTGGCCGTCGACGTTCAGCCGGGCGTCCGCGCCACAGGCACGGCATTCCCAGGTCTGCGGCGGCTCGGCGTCGGCCGCGAACATCAGGTTCGTGACGTGGCCGCAGGTGTCACAGGTGTAGGTGGTTTCACGGCGCTCCATGAAAACGACGCCCTCTTCGCTCTGTAGGCTCTGGGCGCCGAGTCGGATGCCGCGCAGGCTGCGATCTGCCATTGTGTGGTCCTCTCGTCGCTGTCAGGTATAACGCTCCAGCCTGTGCGCTTCATCCATGCAGCGACGATCTACGCGCTTTTCACAGGGGAATCCCAGCGCGGGAGCGTATGCACGGCGCGCCGCGGGTCAGCGCCGCAGGGCGCCGATCGCGACGTCGGCGCGATCGGTGACGACACCGTCGACGCCTGCCGCGATCAGCCGGCGCATCTCGTCGACGTCGTTCACTGTCCAGACATGAACCTCGGTGCCCTGGCGGTGCGCGGCCCGCAGGAGGGCGGGTGTCAGCACACGCACGCCGCGATGCCGCTCCGGGATCTGCAGAGCGTCGATACCGCGCAGTGCACGTGCGACGGGCAGACGCAATGTCGACAGCGCGCGAACTGCGGCGATGGTGCGACTGCCGCCGGATGTCGCAGGAGGGATGTCCGCTCCCGCGCGGAGCACCGATGCGACGGTGTCTCGGCGATGCGAATCGGAGAAGCTCGTCACCAGCACCCGGTGGGTGTGATCGGCGAGTAGCGGCCCCAGAGGGAGCGCTGCGTCTGCTGTCTTCACATCGATGTTGAAGCGGGTTCTCGGGAACGTGTCGAGAGCGTCCGCGACGCTCAGCAGACCCCCATGGTCGGCGAAGATCGCGGCGAGCTCTCGCGTGGACACCTCGGCGACTCGTCTGGCGTCGCCGGTGAGTCGCTGGAGCGTCACATCGTGGAAGAGCACGACGTCGCCGTCTGCCGTCACCCGGCAATCCGTCTCGATGTAGTCCGCACCCGCAGCGTGGGCGGCGGCGAACGCGGCCGCCGAATTCTCCCAGACTCCTGAGGCTTCGCCCGCTGCGGTGATGAGCCCGCGGTGGGCGAAGATGCGGGGGCGTTCCGTCTTCTCGAAGTACGGGTGCGTCACGCGCCGGGTGTGTGTGTCGGGGGCTGCGCGCTCATCGGGGGCTGACCGGGCTTCGGCGTGAACGCGGATCCGATTCCCTTCAGCGCCTCCGTGAGCTCGCTCGGGATGATCCAGAGTTTGCTCGACGAGCTCTCGCTGATCTTGGGCAGCATCTGCAGGTACTGGTAGGCGAGGAGTTTGTCGTCCGGCTGACCCTGGTGGATCGCGGTGAACACGTTCTGAATGGCTTCCGCCTCACCCTGCGCGCGGAGCACAGCGGCCTGCTTGTCGCCCTCGGCCCGCAGGATCTCTGCCTGTCGGCGACCTTCGGCCTCGAGGATCTGAGACTGCTTCGATCCCTCGGCCGTGAGGATCGCGGCACGGCGATCACGTTCCGCGCGCATCTGCTTCTCCATCGAGTCCTGGATCGAGACGGGCGGATCGATCGCCTTCAGCTCGACACGACCCACGCGGATGCCCCACTTGCCGGTCGCTTCGTCGAGGACGACGCGGAGCTGTCCGTTGATGTTGTCTCGGCTGGTCAACGCCTCTTCGAGGTTCAGACCGCCGACCACGTTTCGCAGGGTCGTCGTGGTGAGCTGTTCGACCGCGCCGAGGTAGTTCGCGATCTCGTATGTCGCGGCTCGCGCATCCGTCACCTGGAAGTAGACGACGGTGTCGATCGAGACGACCAGGTTGTCTTCGGTGATCACCGGCTGCGGGGGAAGGAGACGACCTGCTCGCGCATGTCGATGAGCGGGCGCAGCCTGTCGATGAACGGCACGAGGATGTTCAGACCGGGGGTGAGCGTCTTGTGGTAGCGGCCGAGACGCTCGACGACGCCGGCCGTCGCCTGAGGGATGATGCGGATGGAGCGAGCCAGCGTGACCACCACGAAGATGATGATCGCGATGACGAGGATCCAGCCGATGGCTGCGGGGATGAACGAGGCGTCGTCCACGGGATTCTCCTAGTCGTTGACGGGGCGGACTGCGGCAGTGGCACCGTGGATCGCGATGACCGCGATCGTCGCGCCCTGAGGGATCGGCATGGGGCCGGTGGTTCGTGCGGTCCAGGTGTCGCCGTTGCTCAGCTTGACCTGGCCCGAGATCTGAGTGATGTCCTGAAGCGCGGTGCCGCGCAGGTCGACGAGGGCGTCGACGTTGGACTTCGTCGGATCCTCACCGCGATGGAGTCGCCTGATGAGAGGCGGGCGCAGGAAGAGGATGAAGAGCGCGGCGGCGGCCGCCGCGATGAGCACCTGCACCCACACGGGGATACCGAGGAAGTCGGTCACGAGACCGACAGCACTGCCGAAGCTGAGCATCAGGAAGGTGAAGTCGAGAGTCAACATCTCGATCACGAGGAAGAGGGCTATCAGAACGAGCCAGCCGACCCATGCCCATTGGTCGATGAACTCGACGAATGTCGCGAAAGTGTCCATGCGGCCTCCTTTGCGGTCAACCTATCACGCGCCGGAAGGCACATCACGGTGCCGCATCGGCCGCTTGGTAGTCTGGGTGTGCCGTGCGATCGCGGCACTTCACGCACTTGAGGAGTCACCCGTGACCGACGTTCTTCCCGCAGGTTCTCTCGACGGCAAGGTCGCTCTTGTCACCGGATCATCACGGGGGATCGGCGCCGACACCGTGCGTTACCTTGCCGAGGCCGGCGCCGACGTGGTCATCAACTACCGCAACAAGGCCCCGCGCGCCGAGAAGCTCGCCACCCAGCTGCGGGAGCTCGGTCGTCGTGTTCTCGTCGTCGCGGCCGACCTCACCGATCCGGCATCCGTCGCCGAGATGTTCGATGCCGTGAAGGCGGAGTTCGGTGGACTCGACGTCCTCGTGCTGAACGCCTCCGGAGGTATGGAGTCCGGCATGGCCGCCGATTACGCTCTCACCCTCAACCGCGATGCCCAGCTCACTGTGCTCGATGCGGCAGTTCCGCTGCTGTCCGACGGTTCGCGTGTCGTCTTCGTCACCAGCCACCAGGCGCACTTCATCCGGACGACTCCGACGATGCCGGAGTACGAACCCGTCGCACTCTCCAAGCGAGCGGGCGAGGACGCGCTGCGCGAGCGCATCCCGGCTCTGGCCGAGCAGGGGGTCGGGTTCACCGTCGTCTCCGGCGACATGATCGAAGGCACGATCACTGCGACGCTCCTCGAACGGGCGAATCCCGGTGCGATCGCAGAACGGCGCGAGTCCGCCGGCAAGCTCTACAACGTCTCGGAGTTCGCTGCAGAGGTCGCTCGCGCAGCGGTCGACCCCGTGCCTGCCGACAACACCCGACTCGTCGGAGATGTGAGCGGTTTCGACGCCGAGTGATCCGTGCATGAAGAAGGCGCCCCGACCGATCGGTCGGGGCGCCTTCTTCGTACGGTGGCGTCAGGCCGCCTGCACGCCGGACACGAAGTCCTTCGAGTCCTTGCCGAGCGTGATCGCGCGGACGATCTGCACGATGCCGAGGACGACGAGCGAGATGCCGAACACGAGCCACAGCACGGCGGCCGCGTACAGCGGCGAGAAGAGGACGACGATACCCGCGATGATGCTGAGCAGCGCGTAGAGCAACGTCCAGACGCGCGAGCCGTCCTGTCCGAGCAGGGTGAGCGAGACGACGCCGTCGACGATCCAGCTGATGCCGATGAAGATGACGACGACGAGTGCGAGTGTGGCGGCGGCTGCCCCCAGGTTCGCGAAAGCGATCACGCCCGCGACGATGTAGAGCAGCCCGAGGGCGATGTGACCGACGCGTGCCCATCCGCCCTTCTTGTGCGAGAAGATGCCGAGCCCGATGTAGACGAGGCCCGCGATGACCAGATAAGTGGCGACGACTCCGGTCACGACGACGGCGGACTTTCCGGGCCAGACGAGCAGCACAATGCCGGCGATGAGCGCGATCACGCCGGAGACGGCGAGCGTGATGCGGATGGACTTGAACAATGATTTCGCCTCTGCGGCGATCGAATCAGACATGGGTGGGGAGCCTTTCTGAGAAATCCCTGTGAGGGATGCTCACAGAGTAGCGCCATGTGCGGGGGAGCGGGAGAGGACCCTCTGCGTTCGACTCCCGAGTTAATCTCACGACCTGCACGGACATGCGACGATCTATTCGGGACTTCTGACGCCGACTCTCGCATCCGTGAGCTCACCGTCATGCGCAGGGTCCGGGATCGCATCGACCGGGAGTACGCTCGCCCTCTCGACGTCGAAGCACTGGCACGAGGCGTGCACATGTCGGCAGGGCACCTGAGTCGCAGGTTCCGCGATGCATACGGTGAGTCGCCGTATTCGTATCTGATGACTCGCCGGATCGAGCGTGCGATGGCACTTCTTCGCCGCGGTGATCTCACAGTGACGGAGGTCTGCTTCGAAGTGGGGTGCTCGTCGCTCGGCACCTTCAGCACACGGTTCACCGAACTCGTCGGTGTCGCACCTCGGGTGTACCGTGAACGCGCCGCCAACATCGAGGGTATTCCGACCTTCCACACCAAACACGTCGTCAGACCGATCAGGAATCAAGAAGCACCACGCACGGACGCGAACCTAACCTGAACCCATGAAAATCAGCATCCATTACACATTCCTCCCGCACACCGATGCCGAGGCCGCACTCGGCTTCTATCGTGACGCCCTCGGTTTCGAGGTGCGCAACGACGTCGGCTACGACGGGCTCCGCTGGCTCACGGTCGGCCCCTCGGGGCAGCCGGGGACCTCGATCGTGCTGCATCCGCCGGCAACCGATCCAGGGATCACCGATGCCGAGCGGCAGACGATTCTCGAGCTCATCGCGAAGGGAAGCTACGGCGCCCTCACGCTGGCGAGCGACGACCTTGACGCACTGTTCGATCGCCTCGTCGAACACGGCGCAGACGTCGTTCAGGAGCCCATGGATCAACCGTACGGAGTGCGCGATTGCGCGTTCCGCGACCCCGCAGGCAATCTTCTCCGTATCAACCAGGCCGCCTGAGCAGCCACGAGTCCCGAGGACCACCATGACCCACGCCGCCGACGGCCACGACCTGATCCGCGTTCAGGGCGCCAGGGAGAACAACCTCAAAGACGTCAGCGTCGACATTCCGAAGCGCCGTTTGACGGTGTTCACCGGCGTGTCCGGTTCGGGTAAGAGCTCGCTGGTCTTCGACACCATCGCGGCCGAGTCGAGGCGGATGATCGACGAGACCTACAGCGCCTTCGTGCAGGGTTTCATGCCCTCGGTGCCCCGGCCAGATGTCGATGTCCTCGAGGGGCTCACGACCTCGATCATCGTCGACCAGGAACGTCTCGGGGCCAACCCGCGATCGACCGTCGGCACTGTCACCGACGCGAACGCGATGCTGCGGATCCTCTTCAGCAAGCTCGGCGATCCCTACATCGGCGGGCCGACGGCCTTCTCCTTCAACATCCCGACTCAGAAGGCCAGCGGCGTGATGACGGGGCCGGGCGGCGAGAAGAAGATCGTCAAGGATGCGATCTATCTCGGCGGTATGTGCCCACGGTGTGAGGGCAGGGGAGCGGTCTCCGACCTCGACCTCGCCCAGATCGTCGATGAGTCGAAGTCGCTCGACGAAGGCGCGATCATGGTGCCCGGCTATACCGCGGACGGCTGGATGGTCAAGGGTTTCTCGGCGTCGGGCTTCTACCCGGCAGACAAGCCGGTCTCATCGTTCTCCGAGAAGCAGCGTCACCTCTTCCTCTACGGCGAGGTCACGAAGGTCAAGATCTCGGGTATCAACATGACCTATGAGGGATTGATCCCGAAGATCACGAAGGCGATGCTCTCGAAAGACCTGGATGCGCTGCAACCGCACATCCGCGCTTTCGTCGAGCGCGTCGCGACCTTCGCGACCTGTCCCGAATGCGACGGTACCCGGCTCACCGAAGGCGCGCGGTCGTCGAAGATCGACGGGATCAGCATCGCCGACGCGTGTCGGATGCAGGTGACAGACCTCGCCGCCTGGGTGCGCGATCTCGATCTGCCCGGCGCCGGCCCGCTCCTGGACGCGCTGAAGGCGAATCTCGATGCCTTCGTGACGCTCGGGCTCGGATACCTCAGTCTGGAGCGCCCATCGGGAACACTGTCCGGGGGGAGGCACAGCGAATCAAGATGCTCCGGCACCTCGGCTCGTCTCTCACCGACGTCACCTACGTCTTCGACGAACCCACGATCGGGCTCCACCCGCATGACATCCAGCGCATGAACACGCTGCTGTTGCGGCTTCGGGACAAGGGCAACACGGTGCTCGTCGTCGAACACAAGCCCGAGACCATCGTGATCGGAGATCACGTGGTGGATCTCGGACCCGGCGCCGGAAGCGCCGGCGGCGAGATCTGCTTCGAAGGGACTGTCGAGGGACTCAAAGCCAGCGGCACACGCACCGGAGCCCATCTCGACGATCGGGCGTCACTCAAGCCCGCAGTGCGACGCAGCACGGGTGCGATCGAGATCAGGGGCGCGACCGCCAACAATCTTCGAGGTGTCGACGTCGACATCCCCACCGGCGTGCTCACTGTCGTGACAGGGGTCGCCGGCTCGGGAAAGAGCTCGTTGATCCACGGATCGGTGTCGAAGCGCGAGGGAGTCGTAGCCATCGATCAGGGTGCGATCAGGGGCTCGCGCCGCAGCAACCCCGCCACCTACACGGGGTTGCTGGAGCCCATCCGCAAAGCGTTCGCCAAGGCGAACGGTGTGAAGCCGGCCCTGTTCAGCGCGAACTCCGAGGGTGCCTGCCCGACCTGCAAGGGCGCGGGCGTCATCATCACCGAGCTCGGATTCATGGACACCATCGAGACGCCCTGTGAAGACTGCGGCGGCAAGCGCTTCCAGGCGGCGGTGCTCGAGTACAAGCTCGCAGGCAAGGACATCACCCAGGTGCTGGATCTGCCGGTCTCCGAGGCGCGTGTCTTCTTCTCCGAGGGCGACGCGAAGCTGCCGGCGGCCGCTGCGATCCTCGGACGTCTGGAAGACGTGGGTCTCGGCTATCTCTCGCTCGGTCAGCCGCTGTCGACCCTGTCGGGAGGCGAGCGCCAGCGCATCAAGCTCGCGATCCAGATGGGGGAGAAAGGCGATACGTACGTGCTCGACGAGCCGACGACCGGTCTGCACCTCGCCGACGTGCAGAACATCCTGGGGCTGCTCGACCGGCTCGTGGAGTCAGGTAAGACCGTGATCGTCATCGAGCACCACCAGGCGGTGATGGCCCACGCCGACTGGATCATCGACATCGGCCCCGGTGCCGGGCACGACGGCGGCCGTGTCGTGTTCGAGGGCATCCCTGCAGACCTCGTGGCGGAGAAGTCGTCGCTGACGGGTGAGCACCTCGCCGCCTACGTCGGGGCGTAGGGCGAGAGGCGATCGCTCAGGCCATGCGAGCGACGATCGTATAGGTGCAGGGGATGAGGTCG
Source organism: Microbacterium sp. AC145 (assembly GCF_979258505.1). Taxonomy (NCBI): domain Bacteria; kingdom Bacillati; phylum Actinomycetota; class Actinomycetes; order Micrococcales; family Microbacteriaceae; genus Microbacterium; species Microbacterium sp. AC145. Next base: position 1,405,375 of record NZ_OZ409859.1, on the reverse strand, counting down.
CGCTCGGCCTCGGGCCAGGCATAGCCGCGCGGAACCTCGACCATTCGGGGGCTGAACCGCCAGGGGAGCGTTCGACCCTCGTCGAAGTGGACGAGGTGCAGGCCTGCGCGCAGGAGGGCCGTGAGGATCTCCGAGAGCGGGTGCGGCCATTCGTAGGTTCGCGGATGGGCGACAGTGCCGTCTCCGGCGTACGTGGATTCGTCATCCCACTGCTGTGCGCGACCGTCGCCGAAGTACGGATACCTCGTGGCGAATCCCTCGGCGTCTTCGTCGAGGGCGAGTAGTGCGGGGTGACCGTCCCGGATGAAGAACGTCCCGCCGGGACGCAGCAGGGCGACGATCTGAGCCGCCCAGCGATCGAGATCTTCGAGCCAGCAGATCGTGCCGATGCTCGTGTACACCACGTCGAAGTCGCCCGACACCGCGTTCCTGGCATCGAGGACGTCGGTATGCACCCACGTCGCTTCAACTCCGGTGCGCGCGGCGAGAGCCGCTGCCGCCCGCAGCGCAGGCTCTGAGAAATCCACGCCGGTCACACGGGCGCCGGCACGCGCCAGCGAGATGGTGTCCGTGCCGATGTGGCACTGCAGATGACACAGGTCGAGTCCTGACAGGCTTCCGCCGGTGACGAAACGGTCGAGCACGGGCAGATCGTCGGTCACGACGTCGCTGAGATGGCTCGGTTCGTCGAATGCATCCAGCCCGTACGCGGCTTCATGCAGTGGTGCGCGGTCGTCCCAGTTCTGCCGGTTCGCGGTGCGTGCAGCTTCCCAGTCGATCTCGACGTTGCGTCCGTTCACGGCTCGAGCCTATCGACAGCCCCGATCGCCGTGCTCGTGGTAACGCTGATAATGCACATTATGTCAGCTCACATGAATCCGACTCCGCTTCACCGGCTGCGCGGTCCCCGTCTGCGTCAATCGGTGGATGCGCGCAACACTGCGGACCTCAGCCGCTCTCACCACGCTGATGTCGGCTGGCGCGTTACTCACCGCATGTGCTGCGGTGCCCGGCGTCGCGTTCGAGCAGCTCTGCGATGATCCACTCGTGATCTCGTGCGAACGCGCTGCAGAATCGACACTCGTGGTGATCGATGCTGATTCGCCGAACGGAGCCGTTTCCGAGTTCGCATCAGCGCTCGACCATGCGACGTCGGCGTTCGATGGCACGGTGAGTCTCGAAGCCCGGCCCTCGCACGATGTCGTCCTCGACCCCCGAGGTGGCCCCACCGTTCACATGGCGGATCGAATTGAATGCCGTCGACCCGGCACTTGTCGACGAGATGGTGAGCGACATGCTCGCTGCATCGACTGTCCCCGGCGCCGTCGGCATCACACATGAGGGTGGTTGGGGCTCTGTCGTGGTGCAGCACCTGGAGCTGTTCGAACAGGTGTTCCAACAGCTCTCTCGTGGGGTGTTCGAAGACGGCGCGACGTACACGCTGCAGTCGCTGGACGAGCGCCTCCGGATCGTCCACGTCCCCTCACGCACGTCGGAGGATGCGATCCGCGAGATCATCTCCATCGCGCAGGACTATCCCGATGCCGAAGTCCTGCTGGAAGCCACGACAAGCGGCGTGCAATCCCCCACTTTCTACGTCTCCCGCCTCACTCCCCCGCAGCAGCAAGAGGTGGCTGCCCGGCTGCGTGATCCCCGATTTGCGACTGCGGATGTCGACGGGTGCCCGCTCGAATTCGTACTCGGAGCGCTCGGAGAGCAGGGCATCACCTATGTCTCTGGGACGTTCGGTGACGTGCCGGTCGGCTGATCCTTCACTCGCTATGTGAGCACGGTCACCACGGTGTGCCCCGGAGATCGATGTCGCCTTCTGGCCACGGTGATCCTGCGGCCTCGAAGATGAGGATCGGCCCCTCCGGCGAGACGATCATCGTCGGCGGATCGGTCATCGAGACATGGTGCTCGGTCGCATGTATTCGCGACCACCCCGCGCTTGCATAGAACGGCACGACGTCGTCGCGGCATCCGAGATAGCCGAAGTCGATCTCGCCATCGTCGAGCATCTCCTGCTGTGCACGGACCATCACACGTCGCCCCACGCCCGAGCCGCGCCAGCCGGGATGGACCAGCACTCCCCCAGTGCCCGCGACGCCGACTTCCCGCGCGCCGACACTCACTCGGCGGCGTTGGAACCCCGCATGGCCGAGCAGCGTCGAATCACGAAAGAGCAGGACGTGCACGTCTGCCGGTGAGTATCCGTATGGGCGGCCCGGATCCCAGTCGCCGTGAGTCGCCAGGTATTCGCTGTCGAACAGCGCTCGGAGCGCGTCGATATGCGAACCGGACAACTGCTGATGTTCGACGATGACGAAGAACTCCCGCGCCGAGCTCGGATCCATCGAGTCGACTGTCATAGTCGCCGCTCCGCTTCGCCCTCGACGAGAGTGGCCAGGGCTCCGGTCACCGCTCCCCACCCGTCGAAGAAGCCGAGCTGTTCATGGAGGTTCCGGGTCTCGGGGTCAGCGTGCCGGACGAGCACTCGATATGTCGTTCCCTCTGCGTGTTCTTCAAGAACGATCTCAGCCGTCATTGACACGGGCTCGGGGCTCGCCGGCCGCCACTCGCTGTCCAGGGCATTCGTGAAGACCAGTCTCCGTGCGCGCTCGACCACGATGAAGACACCGTCGATGTGCGGCACATAGTCGACTCCGTCCTCGCTCATGCTCGTGACGAAGGCGCCGCCGGCGACCACTTCGAGCCGCTCCACCCGCGCCACCGTCGGCCTGGGGACCCACCAGCGCTCGAGAAGCCGCGGTTCTGTCCACGCGCGCCAGATCGCCTCGGGAGAAGCGCGGATGAGCCTCTCGAGGGTCAGATCCAGACGGGCGTCAGGGGTGGAGGCGGTCATCGGTTCTCCTTCAGTTCGGTCACGAAGCCCTCGAGACGATCGGTCCGCTGCTCCCAGATGCGACGTTGATCGTCGAGCCAATCCCCCACGACGGCGAGTCGTTCCCGGTCGAGGGTGCACGTTCGTACCCGGCCCCGCTTCGCAGTGTTGATCAGCCCGCACTGCTCCAGAGTTCGGATGTGCTTCATGAAGGACGGGAGCGTGATCGTGAACGACCCGGCCAGCTCGCCGACGCTCGCCGGCCCCGCGCCGAGTCTTCGGATCACCTCGCGGCGAGTGGGGTCGGCGAGAGCGAGGAATACTCCGCTCTCATCGCCATGGTTAGCCATGGGTGAAAGTATTACCCGACGCGTACAGTATGCGCAAGGGCAAAGTATTTATCGTGTCGAGAATCTCCGCCGGAAGCGCGCGTGTGCGCGCCGATGAACTCAGCGTGAGCGCGAGGGGCGAACCATGCAGACGAGACCTCTCCGATCGTCCCAGGAAGCGACTCTCCCGAAGCCCCGGGATTTATACAGCCGGATCGCGGCGGTGCGCCACTCCCAGACCGAGAGCCTGACGGAACCGTCCGTCAGCGACAAGGCTGCATCCAGCAGAGCGGACCCCACGCCTCTGCCACGCACATCTGGATCGGCCCACAGTCGTTTGATCTCGGCGTCTCCCCCGGTGATTCTGACGACCGCCACGCCTGCAGCACGCTCATCGACCTCTGCGATCAGCGTCGTGCACTCGGCGTAGGCAGATCCTGGATCTGCGACCTCACGCTCGTATCCTGAGGGCAGCATCCCCATGGAGGACGATGATTCGGCTGTGTCGTGCTCGACTTTCTCCGTTTCGGTCTGCAGTAGATATGCCCGCACGAGAGAGCCCACATCGTCCACGTCGGCGCCGTCCCAGGAGGCGTGCCGCACGGTCGTGGATGGTCGCTGAGGTCGAAAGGTCACCCGTCTATTCTGACGTCACTGGGCAGACCAGACTCCGAGCTCGTTGCCCGTCGGGTCGGTGAAGTGCAGGCGCCGCCCTCCAGGGAACTCATACGGCCCTTGCGTGACGGCGCCTCCGGCCGCGGTGATCGCGGTCTCGGTCGCGTCGAGGTCATCGGAGTACAGAAGCACGAGCGGTCCGCCTGCGGCGCGCCCGGTGTCGGAGAGCAGTAGACCACCCATCTCGGAGCCGTCGCCGGATGGGTCGGCGATACCCGCGTAGGAAGGGCCGTAGTCGACGAAACTCCACCCGAATGCGTTCTGGTAGAAGCGCTTCGCGGTGTCGAGATCTGTGACGACGAGCTCGACGTAGTTGATCGCGTGATTGACCGGTGCAGGTGTCATGCGGCAACGCTAGCGACAGCATCCGACATCCGGTACCCACACTCGATGAGCCTCGCGCGGCCGGAGCACGCACAGAGCAGGAGTAGCGTTGAGGGGTGCAACAGGTTCCCCGCTCCCCCGTGGTCACCCCGGGGTGGAGGGCCTGGTTGATCTGGTCGGTCGGCGTTGCTGCGTATGTTCTCGCCATCACGAACCGAACCTCTCTCGGCGCCGTGGGAGTCGAGGCTGCCGACCGGTTCCAAGCCGATGCATCCACACTCGCGCTCTTCGCCGTGGTGCAGCTCGCGGTGTATGGAGGCATGCAGATTCCGATCGGCATCCTGCTGGATCGCTTCGGCTCGCGTCCGATCATGACGATCGGCATGCTCTTGATGGCGGCGGGGCAGCTCACGATGGCGCTCTCCCCCAGCATCGGCATCGCGGTGTTCGCCCGTGTCCTCCTCGGCGCGGGCGACGCGGCGATCTTCCCGGCGGTGCTCAGGCTCGTCGCCACCTGGTTCCCGGCCCAACGCGGACCGATCATGGTGCAGTTCACCGGCATCATCGGCCAGGCTGGCCAACTGATCGCGTTGGTTCCGCTCGCAGCACTGCTGCACGCGACCACCTGGAGCATCACCTTCGGGAGCGTCGCCGGGCTCGGGGTGCTCTTCACCATCCTCGTCGCGCTGCTGATCCGCAACCACCCCGTCGAGCGAGGGGCCGATGTGTCGGTCGACACCGACACCGGCGTGATCCGTGTCGTGACATCGTCGATCGACACCGGCGTGGGCATCAGGGCCGCGCTCGCGCACCCCGGCACCCGACTCGCCTTCTGGTCTCACTTCACGACGCCGTTCGCAGGAACCGCCTTCATCCTGCTCTGGGGCATGCCGTTCCTGACGGCCGCTCAGGGCCTCGACACCGCCCACGCCGCCGGGATCATCTCTGTCTATGTGATCGCGGGAATGGTTCTCGGTCCGATCATCGGCGATCTCTCGCGTCGCCTGCCGAATCAGCGCTCGCTCGCCCTCGTGCTTCCGGCCGTCGGAGTGCAGTTCGTCGCGTGGGTCGCTGCGCTCGCGATGCCTGGCCCTGCACCGCTGTGGATGCTGTACATGCTCGCGGTCGCTCTCGCAACCGGGGGCCCGGCGAGCATGATCGCGTTCGACCATGCGCGCACACACAATCCGTCGCATCGGCTCAGCACGGCGACCGGGGTGACCAACGCCGGCGGTTTCATCGCAGCGCTCATAGCGATCTGGCTGATCGGCCTCGCCCTCGACATCCAGGGCGCAGGCACCCCCGAGACCTACTCGTTCGAGGCATTCCGCATCGCGTTCCTCATGCCCATCCCGCTCTGGATCCTCGGCGTCACTTTCATCCTCGTCGAGCGCAAACGCACGCGCATCAGAATGGGGCTGGATCCAGAGAAGCCTCGCCGACGCCCCTAGGCTGTCGTGCATGCCCCCGGCCTTCAGATTCTCCGACGATGCCTCTGTCATCGACCGCGCCCTCGTGCACCGGTGGCTCAGCGAGCAGTCGTACTGGGCGCAGGGGCGAACGCGTGAGACTCAGGAAGCCGCGATGGACGCGTCTCGCAACTACGGCATCCTCGACGGCGATGACCGACAGGTCGCCTACGCGCGCGTGGTCACGGACGGAGTGACGTTCGCGTGGCTCTGCGACGTGTTCGTCGACGAGGCCGCACGCGGGAACGGCCTCGGGAAGATGCTCGTCGAAGGGGTCTTGGACGACCTGCAGAACTCATCGACGGTGAAGCGGATCATGCTCGCCACGAGCACCGCAGACGGCCTGTATGCGCGATACGGATTCGCGGAGTCGCCCGGCCCGAACCGCTACATGATCAGGCAGATGGAGCGAAGCTGACTCGTAAGCGGTCTCTTCGCGTTGCGGCGGTCAACGCTCCGGACGCCGTAGCGGCGTCCAGCCGAACGGCACCGGTCCGTCGAGAAACGCGTTCTCGCGATCCGCGTGGTCCGACCACCCCTGGGCCTTCGCCGATGTGTCGAAAGCGCCCCGCGCCACTCGCAGGCCGACATCCTCGTGGTGCATCCGAGGCCCTCCCCCGCGGCGGACCGAGGCCCGCACGCTCCAGGAGTCGTCGGCGAAACCGCCGCCGCGGAACACCCGGTAGTCGCCGTAGCGGCCGGGGTCAAGGAGATCCCAGCACCACTCCCAGACGTTGCCGAGGGTGTCGAAGAGGCCGTTGAGATTCGGCAGCTTCGCCCCGACGTCCTGAGGCGACGTCACGCCGTCCGAGCTCGTCCACGCGGCGTCGGCGAGAGGGGCGTAATGGGGCCCGACGGAACCGGCTCGGCAAGCGAACTCCCACTCGGCTTCCGTAGGGAGCCGGTAGCCGTCTCCGGTGGTGTCCCAGGTGACGTCCTCGCCATCGAAGCGGTAGACAGGATCGAGTCCCTCCCATTCCGAGGCGGCGTTGCAGAAGTGCACGGCACGGAGCCAGCTCAGATCTGCCGCCGGGCGGCGCGGGTGTTTCGAGGGGATCGGAAGGATCTCGGCGAACTGCTCCTCGGTCACGGGGAACACGCCGATCTCGAAATCCTCGAGGTCGACCGAGCGCTCGACCTTACGCCTGGCGTCGTGCAGCGTGACCCGCCCCCCGCCGATGCGGCGCATCTCGATGTCTGTCACGAGCGCGGGGCCAGCTCGACCCAGGTGGGATGTTTCGCTGCACGTCCGTCACCCGATGACGTGCGTGTGACGCGTCGGCGCACCCAGGGACCGACGAACTCTCGGTAATACGCGAGACCCCCCGGTCCCACCGCGGACAGTGATGTCGGCGACCACCACGTCGGGTCCGGTTCGAATCCGAGCCCGTGCAGCACACGCGCGGCCACACGGTGGTGCCCGGCCGAATTCATGTGCAATCGATCCTCAGACCAGTACTGCGGCTGCGACAGCTCGCGGTCGGGCCAGTTCAGGGCTCGCACCACATCGGGCCGACCCTGCACACGCCTCAGCACCGCCTCGGAGAGCAGATCGCCCCGCCGCTTCACCAACCCACCCATCGGCAGCTGGCCGCTCGGATTGGCACCGGAGAGAAGTATCAGCGTCACACCCTCGTCATCGCATCGCCGCAACACTCGGCTGAAGGCGTCGGCGATGTGCTCGAGGTCTGTGCGCGGGCGCAGCATGTCGTTGCCGCCGCCGTTGAAGGACAGGTGCGTGGGACCCAGCGCGAGCGCCGGTTCGAGCTGTTGCTCGACGATCGGCCAGGCGAGCTTGCCGCGGATGGCGAGGTTCGCGTACTTGACGGAATGCCCCGATGCGTCGGCCCAGCCCTGTGCGGCAAGATCTGCCCATCCTCGTTCCCGACCGTCGGGAAGCACGTCGCCGACCCCTTCGGTGAAGGAATCGCCGATGGCCACATATCGAACCTCTGTCACACAGCAAGCCTATTGCCGTGCTCGGACATCGAGCTGCTCATCGATCATCGAGCGCTTCGCCTCGCCTGTCGACCAGTCCCCATGCCGCTGCGGCGGCGACCACGAAACAGGCGCCGAAGACGGCGAAGAGCAGCGGTGCGCCACCGGCCAGCAGCATGACGGGCACGGCGAGAGGCGCGACGATCGACGCGATCCTCCCCACGCCCGCTGCCCATCCGGCTCCGGTGCCGCGCAACGACGTCGGATAGATCTCGGGAGAGACCGCATACAGCGCGCCCCACGCACCCAGGTTGAAGAACGACAGTGCCATCCCCGACGCGATGATCGTCGCCTCGGTCGTGGAGGTGCCGAAGAAGACGGCCGAGACAGCGGACCCGACGAGGAAAACCGACAGCGTGGTGCGGCGTCCCCACACCTCGATCAACCAGGCGGCGACGGCGTACCCGGGCAGCTGCGCGAGTGTGATGATCAGCGTGAACCCGAAGGAGCGGACGAGATCGAATCCCGCATCGACAAGGATGCTCGGGATCCAGATGAATGCGCCGTAATAGGCGAAGTTCACGCAGAGCCAGACGATCCAGAGGCAGAGCGTACGCACTCGGAACTCGGCGTTCCACAGCGTCGTGAGGCGTGCTCGCGAAGTCACGGCTATCGAACGCGATGCAGGTTCGCGGCGGATCGCCGGGCCCGGTTCGACGCCGGCATCGGCTTCGAACATCGACACGATGCGGTCTGCTTCGGCGATCCTGCCTCGGGAGGCGAGCCAGCGCGGCGACTCCGGCAGACCCCAGCGCACGATGAGGGCGTAGACCGCGGGAATGGCGCCGAGCGCGAAGGCCCAGCGCCAACCGTCCTCCGATGCGGGGATGACGAAATACCCGATGAGTGCCGCAGCGGTCCAGCCGAGCGCCCAGAACGCTTCGAGAATCACTATCAGCCGACCCCGGATGCGCGCGGGCGCGAACTCGCTGACGTAGGTCGATGCGACAGGGAGCTCCGCGCCGAGCCCGAGACCCACGAGGAATCGCAGCACGAGCAAGGCGGCGAGTCCTCCGACGAGCGCGCTCGCACCCGTCGCGATGCCGTAGACGAGAAGCGTGAGCGCGAAGACCTGCCGCCGCCCCAACCTGTCGGCGAGGAGCCCGCCGAGGGTGGCGCCGATCGCCATGCCGATGAACCCGACCGATGCGATCCAGCCGGCATCGGTCTTGGTCAGGCCCCACTGCTGGGTGAGGGCCGCGAGGATGAACGAGATGAGTCCGACGTCCATGGCGTCGAGAGCCCACCCGACACCCGAACCGGTCAGAAGACGCAGGTGGCGGCGGGTGAAAGGCAGATCGTCGAGACGCCCGGCGAGCGAGGCGCGGCTCGGCAACGAGGTGTTGGCCATCCCCTCATCGTAGGGGTGCCGGGCTCGTCGTCGGCCGCGCCCGCTCGCTCAGGCGCGCTGAGCGAGCAGCCTGCGAACCCGCGGGATCACCTCGGTGCCGTAGAGCTCGATGCTGCGCATCATCGCATCGTGTGACAACGTGCCGGTGGCGTACTTGAGATCGAATCGACCGAGTCCGAGCGTGCTCACTGTGTCTGCGATCTTCGCCGCCACACGGTCAGGAGAGCCTGCGTAGGTCGCACCTGCCGGACCGATGTCGTTCTGGAACCGCGCGCGGCTGTAGGGAGGCCACCCCCGCTCGGCGCCGATGGTGTTGTTCATGGCCTCGAAACCCGAGTAGGCCGCGTCCCAGGCCTCGTCATCGGTGTCTGCGATGTGTCCGGGGGAATGCACGGCGATCGGATGCGACGTCGTGCCGAACGATGCCACGGAACGGTGGTAGAGGTCGACGAACGGCTTGAATCGCCCTGCGGGACCGCCGATGATCGCGAGCATCAGCCCGAGACCGTGTCGTGCCACTCGCACGACCGACTCAGGGCTGCCGCCGACGCCGACCCAGGTGCGGAGGCCCTTCTCCGTCTTGGGGAAGACCTCGGCGTTCTGCAGCGCTGCTCTCATCGATCCGGACCAGGTGACCGGTTCCTCCTTGAGGAGTTCGACGAAGAGTTCGAGTTTCTGCTCGAACAGCGCCTCGTAATCGTGCAGGTCATAGCCGAACAGCGGGAAGGACTCGATGAACGACCCTCGTCCGAGCACGACCTCGGCGCGACCGTCGGACAGCGCATCGAGGGTCGCGAAGCGTTCGAACACGCGAACCGGGTCATCGGATGACAGCACGGTCACGGCTGTGCCGAGGCGGATGCTCTTCGTGCGGCCGGCGATCGTCGCGAGGACCATCTCGGGTGCCGACACGGCGAACTCCGAACGGTGGTGCTCCCCCACGCCGAAGAAGTCGACTCCGACGCGATCAGCCATCTCTGCCTGCTCGACGACGTTGCGGATCGTCTGCGCAGCGGTGAGTAGCTCGCCGTCAGCGCCTCGTGTGATGTCGCCGAAGGTGTCCAGCCCGAACTCGATGCTCATGTCAGCCCTTTCTATTCAACTGAATGAACACGAGACGGGCTGGACGCATTCCCTCACCGGGCGAGAAGAGCTGTCCGAAGCGTGTCGAGGCCGACTCCGCCCATGTCGAGAGCCCGCTTGTGGAAATCCTTGACGTCGAAGTCCGCCCCGCGCTCCACCTGGTACGCGTCGCGCACTTGCTCCCAGATGCGCTGGCCGACCTTGTACGACGGAGCTTGCCCTGGCCAGCCCAGGTAGCGGTTGACCTCGAACTGCACGAACTGGTCGGACATATTCACGTTCTGACGCATGAACTCGAGTGCATAGTCCGCATCCCAGACGCCGGTGCCGTCGAGGCGAGGCTTGCCGAGGTGCACGCCGATGTCGAGCACGACGCGTGCCGCGCGCATCCGCTGTCCATCGAGCATGCCGAGCCGGTCGGCCGGATCGTCGAGGTAACCGAGCTGCTGCATGAGACGCTCCGCATAGAGCGCCCAGCCCTCGGCGTGGCCCGACGTGCCGGCGAGCAGACGCCTCCAGGAGTTGAGCTCGGTGCGGTTGTACACCGCCTGGGCGATCTGCAGGTGATGCCCGGGAACGCCCTCGTGGTAGACGGTCGTGAGCTCGCGCCACGTGTCGAACTCGGTCACGCCTTCGGGAACCGACCACCACATGCGCCCGGGGCGCGAGAAGTCGTCTGTCGGCCCCGTGTAGTAGATGCCACCCTCCTGAGTCGGGGCGATCATGCACTCGAGCGTTCGGATGGCCTCAGGAATGTCGAAGTGCGTCGCGCCGAGTTCGGCGACCGCCCGGTCGCTCGTCTCCTGCATCCATCGCTGCAACGCCTCTGTGCCGACGAGCTTGCGGGCAGGGTCTGCCTCGAGATGTGCCACGGCCTCTTCGACGGACGATCCGGGGAGAATCTCGTTCGCGATCGCCGTCTGCTCAGCGACCATACGTGCGAGTTCTTCGCGACCCCACTCGTAGGTCTCGTCGAGATCGATCGTCGCGCCGAGGAAGCGGCGCGAGTTCAGGGCGTAGAGCTCGCGGCCCACGGCGTCGACGTCGGTCGCGGCGGGAGCCAGCTCTTCTGCGAGGAAGCTGCGCAGCTCGTCGTAGGCGACCCGCGCGGCCGCCGAGTTGTCGGCCAGCGTGCGGGCGAGAGAGGCCGGGAGGTTGCCCTCCTGCGGAGCGGCGTCCGCGACGAACGCGGCGAAGAACCCGTCGTCGGCCGTGTAGCGATCGATCTGCGTCGCGACCTCGACGACCTGGCGACGCGCAGGCGTGGCACCGGCGGCGATACCGGCCCGCAGCGTCTCGGTGTACCCGCGAAGCGCATCGGGCACCGCTGCGAGTCGAGTGGCGATGACCGACCAGTCGTCTGCGGTCGCAGTGGGCATGAGGTCGAATGCCGAGCGCACGTCCTGGGCAGCCGAGGCGATCACATTGAGGTCGCGCAGGTGCCACTTCGCCTCGTGCAGCTCGAGATCGAGGCTGAGCTCCGCCGAGAGGTCGGTCTTGGTCACTTCGTCGATCGCGTCGGAAGGTTCGAGCGCGGCGAGCTTCGCGAGCGTTGCACGGGTCGCTGAAGCGATCTCCTCGTGACCGGCGGGGCTCAGGTCGCCGAACCGATCGTTGACCTCATCTCGACCGATGTATGTGCCGAGGGTCGGAGCGAGCACTGCGATGGTGTCGACCCACTCATCGGCGACTTTGTCGATGGCAGACGGGGTGCGGGGAGATGAGGTCATCCCTCCAGCGTAGCCCCGCACCCTCAGCGCACGACATCGGTCTGGCGTGCGTCGCCGACGGTCAGTGGGCGGCCTCGTTCCAGTCCTGCCCGCGTCCGACCTGCACGTCGAGCGGAACGGTGAGATCGGCCGCGTCACCCATGCGCGTCCGAACGATCCGCTCGGTCGCGTCCCACTCCCCCGGAGCGACCTCGACCACGAGCTCGTCGTGAATCTGCAGAAGAGCGCGCGACGTGAGGCCCTCGGTGCGCAGATCCTCGTGGATGTGCAGCAGCGCGATCTTCATGATGTCGGCGGCGCTTCCCTGGATCGGGGCGTTGAGTGCTGCGCGCTCTGCATTCTCTCGGAGCACGCGATTCGGACTCGCGAGGTCGGGGAACGGGCGACGCCGTCCGAAGATCGTCTCGGTGTAGCCGACTTCTTTGGCCTTCATGACTGACGCACGGAGGTAGTCGCGCACCGCGCCGAACCGGGCGAAGTACTCGATCATCAGCTGCTTCGCCTCGGACTGTTCGATGCGGAGCTGCTTGGACAGGCCGAACGCCGAGAGACCGTAGACCAGCCCGTACGACATCGCCTTGACCTTGGTGCGCATGGCCGCGGTCACATCACCGGGTTCGACACCGAACACGCGTGCGCCGACGAAGCGGTGCAGGTCCTCGCCGCTGTTGAAGGCCTCGATCAGGCCCTCGTCGCCGGAGAGGTGCGCCATGATGCGCATCTCGATCTGCGAGTAGTCGGCGGTGAGCAGCGACTCATAGCCTTCTCCGACCTGGAACGCGCTGCGGATGCGACGCGATTCCTCGGTGCGGACGGGGATGTTCTGGAGGTTCGGGTCGGTGCTCGAGAGTCGGCCGGTCTGACTGCCCGTCTGCACGTAGGTGGTGTGCACGCGGTCATCGACCCCGATCGCCGTGTCGAGTGACTCGATGATCTGCCGGAGCTTCGTGGCCTCGCGGTGTTGGAGCAGGAGCCCGAGGAACGGATGCGGGTTCGACTCCTGCAGATCGGCCAGAACCGCGGCATCCGTCGAGTACCCCGTCTTCGTCTTGCGGGTCTTCGGAAGCTGCAGGTCGTCGAAGAGCACCTCCTGCAGCTGCTTCGGAGAGCCGAGGTTGAACTCGCGGCCGACGATTCCGAACGCCTCCTGAGCGAGCCCCTCGGCGCGCGTGGCGAGCTCGCCCGAGAACGTGGAGAGCACCTCGTGCGACACCGCGACGCCGGCCACCTCCATGTCGGCGAGAGTCAGGAGCGTGGGAAGCTCGATGTCGGTGAGGACGGCGGCCACTGGCTCGGGGATGTCCTCGCGCAGCGCTGCGGCGACGCGGAGTGCGAACCACGCCTCCTGCGAGGGCGTGGCACCTTCGGTCTCGGGGACCAACTGAGACGGATCCGCCTCGGGGAGCTTCTCGCCGAGGTACCGCTCGACGAGGTCTCCGAGCGACTTGTCGGGGAAGCTCGGGCGCAGCAACCACCCGGCGAGGCTGGTGTCGTAGGCGAGTCCGTGGAAGCGGATTCCCTGTCGCAGCAGGGCCTTGACCTGGGGCTTCGCGTCGTGGAGGACCTTGGGGCTCGTCGACTCGAGCCACGGGCGCAGAGCGTCGGCGGCATCATCCGTCCAGTCGAGTTCGCGGAGCTCCTTCTCGGTCGCGGCCCCCACTCGCGTGGGCACCCCGCCCTGCACCAGGATCCGCAGTGCGACGTCGTTGGTCTGCGCGTCGGCCCACGCGACGAACTCCGAAGGGGTGACCTGAGCGGGCTCCGGCAGCACGACTGCAGCGGCGGGGTCGTCGGCGACCTCGCCGGCCCCGACGGCATCGAAGACGCGCGGCAGCAGCGTGCGGAACTCGAGGCGGGCGAAGATGTCACGCACTGCCTGAGCATCGATCGGCGCCACCGCGAGGTCGTCGGGAGCGACGGGCAGCTCGACATCCGTCAGCAGTCGGTTGAGGCGACGGTTCCGCCGCACGTCCTCGATGTGGTCGCGGAGGTTCCCGCCCACCACACCCTTGATCTCCTCCGCTCGCTCCAGCAGGTCATCGAGAGACCCGAACTGCGTGAGCCACTTGACGGCGGTCTTCTCGCCGACCTTGGGAACGCCGGGCAGGTTGTCGCTGGTCTCGCCCACAAGGGCGGCGATGTCGGGGTACTGCTCGGGGCGCACTCCGTAGCGCTCCTGCACGGTGACCGGGTCGTAGCGCTTGAGCTGTGAGACTCCCTGCACCGAGGGGTAGAGCAGCGTCACATCATCGGTGACGAGCTGGATCGTGTCTCGGTCTCCGGAGACGACCAGGACGTCGTACCCCTGCTCAGCACCCTGTGTCGACAGGGTGGCGAGGATGTCGTCGGCCTCGAAGCCCTCTTTCGTGAGCACCGGGATCGACATCGCGGCGAGGCAGTCCTGCAGCAGCGGGATCTGTCCACGGAACTCCTGGGGAGACTCCGACCGGGTCGCCTTGTATTCGGGGTACTGATCGGTGCGAAAAGAATGACGCGAGGTGTCGAATGCGATCGCCATATGCGTGGGCTGCTCGGCCTTGATGAGGTTCACCAGCATCGACAGGAAGCCGTAGATGGCATTCGTGTGCTGGTTGTCCTTGGTCGTGAAGTTCTCGACCGGAAGGGCGAAGAAAGCACGGTAGGCGAGGGAATGGCCGTCGACGACCATGAGGGTAGGCTTTGCGGAGTCCGTCACCCTGTCAGCCTAACGAGGACGACAGACACCCGCTGAGGAGGATCCATGACCGAGACCGCGACGAGCGCAGGACTCGACTGGGCGACAGCCCGTGGAATGGGCGCACTCGCCCAGAAGATGGGCATGGAATTCCTCGAATTCACCACCGAGCGCTGTGTCGCGACGCTTCCGGTCGAGGGCAACACGCAACCCGTGGGCCTCATGCACGGCGGTGCCTACGTCGTCCTCGGCGAGTCACTCGGCTCGATGGCGGCGAACCTCCACGCCGGTCCCGGCCGGCTCGCGGTCGGAGTCGACATCAACGCGACACATACGCGATCCGCGACGTCGGGGGTCGTGACCGGCGTCTGCACGCCGGTGCATCTCGGCCGAAGCATCACGGTGCACGAGATCGTCGTCTCCGACGATCAGGGTCGTCGGTGCTCGACGATCCGCATCACCAACATGATCAAGGATGCTCCGGCGGCCTGATCCCCCGTCAGATCGACGACTCCCAGTACGTCAGATCGGACGATGACGACGCCCCCAGTCCCGGCCGTCGTTCGACGGAGTCGGACTGCCTCAGGATTCTGTCGACCGTCTCCTCATCCTCCACCTCGGCGCCCTCGCTCTTCGCCGTCACCACGCTGAGGTCGACGAGCCACCCCACGCGCAGCTGCACGCGTCGGCGATGCCCGTGCGCGTCGGCATAGGGGATGTCCACGAAAGCGGAGTCGAAGCTCCTCGCCAGTGCGAGCGAATACCTGCAGACAGCGTCTGCGAGACGGTCACCTGTGAGGAACGTCCCGAAGGGCGTCACGATCCGCTTCATAAGATCCCCGAACTCGCTGAAAGACGATGCGCCGGGGTCTGGGGCGTGCCTGGGATTCTACGCGTACGTCCGCGGTTCTCGCTCGCTCCCACGGGTCGGAGCGGCTGCTCAGTCGAGGACGAGTCGCCTCTCGACGATCTGTCTGGCCACCTCGCCGAGTCGCAGCGAGTTGCGCCGCGCGTGATCACGGATCAGTCCGAAGGCTTCATCGATCGGAACTCCGACCGTGTAGGCCACGACGCCCTTGGCCTGTTCGATCACGATGCGACTGTTGAGAGCGTGCTGCAACTGCTCGGCGAGGATCGCGGACTCGCGCAGCACGCGCTCGTGAAGGATGCCGATGGTCGCCACGTCCGCGAGTGCACGGGCGACGACCAGGTCATCGTCCGACGGCTCCTCCCCCGCCGCCTGCAGAAGCGTGAGGGTTCCGATGGTCTGATCGCGGAGTCGCAGCGGGATGACGAAGATCGAGGAGTAGCCGGCCGCGCGCGCCACTCGCCGGAACTCGTCGGCATCGGGGCCGAGATCGTCGATGTCGGGAACAGCCACGACGGCTCCCGATTCGTAACTGCCCAGCGCCGGACCCTGGGAACCGAGCAGCAATGCCTCCACCACGGTCCCCGCTTCGCTCGTCGACGCGACGAGCTCGAGATCGCCGCTCGGATCGGCGAGGAGGATACCGGCAGCGGCCACTTCGAGTTCCTCGCGACAGGTATCAGCGAGCTGCTGCATCAGTTCGACGACGTCGTACTCGTCGACAAGCGTGTCAGCGAGCTGCGCGAAGGTGCGCAGAAGTCGGCGGTCACGGTCGAGCCTGCTCACGACGCGACCTCGATCGTCCCGGAGTCCCTGGTGAAGACGATGCGCCCGGTGAGCACATCCTCGGCGACGGCCATCACCGTGCAGTCGGTGGCGAAGGCCCGACTGTGGAGCAGAAGTCTGGCATCTTCCGCCGCGATGTCGAGCTGCGCGAGCACCATGCCGGTCGCCTGGTGCACCGTGCGTCTCGAGAGGGGCGGCAGAATGCTGTCGTCGGTCACATCGAGCTCGCTGATACGGTCGCGCAGCACCCGACGTGCGATGACGTCTGCGAGCGCGGTGGCGCGGGTGGTCTGAACGTGGTCGAGGGTGAGGGGTGCGACCGAGTAGAGATCGATCGCTCCGAACCTCAGATTGCCGACCGTCAGAGGAAACGCGAAGATCGACGCGACCGCGCCCGATTGTGCGGCTCGGCCGAATGCAGGCCACCTGTCGGCGCCCTGCGGGCTGAGCAGGTGCGGCTCCATGACGGGACGGGCGAGACGCATCGCATCCCAGCACGGACCTTCCCCGAGATCGAACTGCAGCTCATCGAGCCACGCCGATGCCTTGTCGGTCGCTGCGACGGTCTGGCTGCCGAGGAACCCGCCGAGAGTGGAGACGGATGCTCCGGTCACCGGCAGGACAGCGAGGAACGAGAAAGGAAGCTCGGTCACCTGTGTCGCCGGATCGCCCAGCCCCGCCAAGGTGGTCCTGAATCCGTCTTCCATGGCTTCACGCTAGCGTCGGCGGCGACGTCCGGCAACGAGACAGGCCAGGATCGCGCCGATCCCGAACTCGTGTGAGGTCAGGAAGACTCGCCCAGCAGCAGCTGGAACAGCAGATGGTCCTGCCACTCCCCAGCGATCCGCAGATACTGCGGCGCGATGCCGATGCGCTCGAATCCGGCGTGCGCGAGCACACGCTGCGATCCGGTGTTGTGCAGCAGGGTCGCCGCCTGCAGACGATGGAGCCGCACCTCGTCCCGCGCGTAGGAGGCGACGAGGCGCACTCCGCGAGAGGCGAGACCACGATGTAGCCGCGTCCCGTCGATCCAGTAGCCCAGATCGGCATTGCGGAACGCACCGCGAACGATGTTGTTGAGGTTGATCCGCCCACGGATCTCGCCGTCGGACGACTCGATCACGAATCGGATGTTCCGACCGGCCAACGCTTCGATCACGCACTGCTCGGCGTGGAACTCCTGCCATCGGGGCGTGAAGAATTCCGGCTCTCTGAGTGGCTCCCAGGGTGCGAGATGCTCACGATTCGCCGAATACGCCCTCGCGAGTGCAGCCCCGTCGCCGATCTCGACCGGACGCAGAATGTGCTCCGCGTCAAGCGGAAGCACAGACTACTTCTTCGGCGCGAGCTGCTCGATGATCGCCTTCGCGACATCCTGCATCGTGAGGCGGCGGTCCATCGATGCCTTCTGGATCCACCGGAACGCCTCGGGCTCCGAGAGGCCCATCTTCTCGTTCAGCAGGCCCTTGGCCCGGTCGACGAGCTTGCGCGTCTCGAAGCGCTCGACCATGTCGGCGACCTCGGCCTCGAGCGTGATGATCTGCTCGTGACGTGCCAGAGCGATCTCGATCGCCGGCAGCAGGTCGTTCGGCGTGAAGGGCTTGACGACGTAGGCGAGCGCGCCTGCCTCGCTCGCTCGCTCGACGAGCTCCTTCTGGCTGAAGGCTGTGAGGAGCACGACGGGGGCGATGTTTCCCTTGTGAAGCTTCTCGGCAGCGCTGATGCCGTCGAGCTGGGGCATCTTGACGTCCATGATGACGAGGTCGGGTCGGAGCTCGGTCGCGAGCGCTACCGCAGTCTCGCCATCACCGGCCTCACCGACCACATCGAAGCCGTTGTCGCGAAGGATCTCGACGATGTCGAGACGGATCAGCGACTCGTCCTCGGCGACGACGACGCGTCGGGGTGCGGATGCCGTGGGCTGCTCAGCTGCCTGTTCTTGCTCGGTCACATCTCCATCCTACTGGAGAGCGCCGCCGACGTTCTTGAAGGCGCTGCGCGTGGCCGTCGCGCGGTGCGTCCTGCGATAGGGTCGAACACGCGACACACGAGCCGGCGTGGCGGAATGGCAGACGCGGAGCACTCAAAATGCTTTGTCCGAAAGGGCGTGTGGGTTCGAGTCCCACCGCCGGCACTCTTGATCGGCTTCGCTGAAGCGCCTATGGCGCCGGGGTGAAGAGTTCTCCGATCTCGCAGAGCGCGTCACCGTTCGGCAGCGCCCACGCCGCCCTCTCGCCCAACACCAACGGTCGTAGAACTCCCACACCCGGGATGCTCGGCCACTCATTGCCTCGCAGGAGCTCGCCCTCCTGCAGGAATGACGCGACGGCGGCGGCGAGTCGCTGAGGGTTCTCGGCGCACACCCGCAGCCTTCGACCGGCCACTTCGACATGGGCGGTCAACCCGCCGTGCTCCCCCACCTCGATCCTCGCGGTGAGTGGATCCTTCGGCAGCCCACCCGCAGCGAAGTCGCGCAGGACCGAGCACAGGGTCGCTTCCGCGCGGAATCGGTGACGGAGCCGCGTTCTCGGCACAGTGCTCATGGTCCGGCCTCCTCGATCTCCCAGCGACACGATGCGAGCGAATGATGACGCCCTCATACAGAGAGACGGCGCGAAGGGGCTTCTATGACGCGACTGTCGCGGACTGGCCGGTGAACGCCTCGATATCATCAGGAGATGACCGATCCCTCCCCCGGTGTCCCCCGCGCCAGGGGCCGGTATGCCAAGGGCATCGCGCGCCGCCAGGAGATCCTCGACAGGGCGATCGAGGTGTTCGCCCGTCGTGGCTCGAAGAAGACGTCACTTCGCGCGATCGCCGAAGAGGTCGGCGTGACCCATGCCGCTCTCACCCACTACTTCGGCTCACTCGAAGAACTTCTGGTCGCCGTGTACCGAGAGTCCGAGCGGCGCACCGATGATGAGCATCCGAAGCAGAGCGATCTCAGCCCCGCGATGATGATGCGGGTCTCCGCCGAAGAGAATCGCACGATCCCGGGGCTGGTTCAGCTGTACTCGATGCTGGTGACCACAGCCCTCGAGGAGAACCACTCGGTGGCACACGAGTTCGCCACGCAGCGCTTCTCGAGGCTGCGCACCGAGATGGCAGAGCGCGTGCGGGAGATGCAGGAACGCGCACAGCTGCGCTCCGATATCGACCCGAACCTCGTCGCCGCGCTCGTGATCGCCGCGTCGGACGGCCTGCAGACGCAATGGCTGCTCGACCCGACGGTCGACCACGAAGCGGCGCTGGAGATGCTCGACCGGTTGCTCGCCCGCAACTGAGACGCCGCACGCAGCCGCACCTGACACACGCAGGCCCTCGGGTCGGCGGCGTGTGCCGACGACCCGAGGGCTCTGCTCTGCAGCGTGCTCGGGTCAGAGAGTCGCAGCGAACGGGTCGAAGCCCGAAGGGAGCAGCGGCACGGGGGCGACTGTGCTGTCGACCACGACCGTCTTGCCCGTCGACGCCGATTCCTGTGCGGAAAGCAGGATGTCGAGCACATGGAAGCCGAGCTCGCCGGAAGCGACGTGCGGACGCCCCTCGGCGATCGCACGCACCATGTCGAGGGCGCCGAGACCGCGACCGATCTCGATGTCCTCGTGCTCGATCTCGATCCACTCCTGGGTGAAGGACATGCCGTCGCGGATCACGCCGAGAGGCTTCACATAGGCGATGCGGCCCGCGAACGTGTTCGGATCGGGGATGACGATCGTTCCCTCGGTGCCATGGATCTCGACGATGCCGTGGCGCTCGAGCGCGGAGTCGAAACTCAGCAGGCTCTGCGCCTGAGCGCCGGCTTCGAAGGCCGTGACGATCTGGATCGTGGAGGGAACCTCGACCGGGAAGGACGAGCCGGCGTTCGGACCGGTGTGGATCTCGCGCTCCTCACGGGCCTTCGAGCCCACGGCGGACACGCGATCGACGGGGCCGAGCAGGCTCACGAGCGCTGAGAAGTAGTACGGCCCCATGTCGAGCAGCGGACCCGCGCCCTCAGCGAAGAGGAAGGCCGGGTTCGGATGCCAGAGGTCGGGACCCTGCGTCTGGAATACGGTCTGGGCGAACAGCGGACGACCGATCACGCCGTCTTCGATCGCACGCCGTGCGGCTTGGAACCCCGGGCCGAGAAGCGTGTCGGGAGCGGATCCCACACGGAGCCCTGCAGCCTCCGCCTCGCGCAGGAGCTCGGCGGCTCCGGCGCGATCGAGGCCGAGCGGCTTCTCGGTCCAGACGTGCTTGCCTGCGGCGATCGCGGCGCGCGAGACCTCGATGTGGACGGCAGGGATCGTGAGGTTCACCACCAGATCGACGCCCGGGTGGGCCAGCACATCGTCGGCGGAGCCGAACGCCGGCACCCCGTACTTCTCCGCCTGCGCCTGAGCACGGTCGGTGAGCAGGTCACCGACGATCAGCACGTCGACGTCGGGGAAGGACGAGAGGTTCTCGAGATAGGTGTCGCTGATGACGCCGACCCCGATGATGCCGATTCCGACCGCGCTCATCGTGCGAACCCGGCCTCGATGAGGAACGAATAGCTGGCCGCGATGTCGGCGAACACATCACCGGGCGCGTTGTCGTACTCGATGATCGCGTACTTGAGGTCGGATGCGGCGCGGAGAGCATCTGCCAGAGGAACATCGCCCGTGCCGGCGTGGCGCTGGTCGAGGGCGTCGGAGCCGAACTCTGCCGCTCCCGGCGCGAAGGGGTTGCTTGCGGGCGCGACGCCGTCCTTGACGTGCGCCGCGACGAGACGACCGCCGAGGCGCGAGACGAGCGCGGGCACATCCTGGCCGCCGACGAGCGCCCAGTACAGGTCGAGTTCGATCGCCACGCGGTCGTCGGTGAGTGCGACGAAGCGTTCGAATGCGCTCTCTCCATCGAAGCTCTCGACGAACTCCTGTGCATGGTTGTGGTAGCCGACCTCGAGGCCGAAACCGGCGGCCGTCTCGACGAGCGCGTTCAGCCGGTCGGCGATGTCGGTCACGCCTTCGAGCGTGAACCAGCGCTCGGGAGCGACGAACGGATCGATGACGGTCTTCATGCCGACCTTCGCCGCAGCTTCGAAGACGACCTCGGGGGCTGGCGTCGGGATGGATCCGTCCGGCGTCCACAGCTCGTCCGAGAGGAGAGGCGCGTGTCCGGTGGGCGAGGCGAGCCCGGCGGCATCGAGCGCGGTGCGGATCTCGTCGGGGCGACGCACGAAGTCGAATGCCTCGACGTTGCGCAGGCCGATCGCTGCGAGCTTCTCGAGCGATCCCTCCATGTCGGCGGAGAACTCCGCTGCGAGCGTGTACAGCTGGACTGAGGCTTCTGGCAGGGCCACGGTGACCTTCCTTCGTTGTGCGAGCGATGACGATTCGACGTCATCATCGCCCAGATTAGCAGAAACCTCCACGTGGAAGTTGTTCGGATGCGCGCATGTCAGCGCCTCCCGACGTCATTCGTCGGCCAGCGCAGTGATCTCTTCCAGCACTCTCGGATGCGCGAGAACGCGGAAATGACCTCCGGTGCCGAGCCTCACGTTCTTCCTCGCGCCGGCAAGCTCGCTCCCCTCGGGGATATGCGGGTCGAAGGCCGCATAGACCGACACGATCCGACCGTTCACCTCAAGCATGCGTGCGAGATCGAGGATGGCCGGATCGGACGGTGAGAACGCTCGGACCGAACGAGCCGGGAACAGTCGCGCGTAGCGCGACCCGCCGAAGGGAGCGGCGACCGCGAGCATCCCGCGCACCCGGGCGCCCTCATCACCCGCCATGACCGCCTTGCCGGCGAGACCGCCCTTGCTGTGTGCGACGATGAGCGCATCAGTGATGTCGGCGGCCGCCAGCACATCGGCGACGAGTCGCGCGGTCTCGATCACCGGTCGTCGATTGTTCGACAGAGTCTCGACGACGTGTACCGGATGACCTCGATCATGCAGTGCGACCACGAGCGGCTGCATGAATCGCCAGGTCTCGTAGACACCGGGGATGATGATGATCGGTACACCGTCGCCCGTGCGGAAGTCCGCAGGATCGCGGTGCCCGATCAGGGCGCGCAGCTGCCAGTAGACGGCATACGCGTAGTCGGCGATCCACCAGCCCGTGCGCCGCCACACCGCGATACGCGGATACGCCGAAGGGGCGGAACCGTGGTTCCGCCCCTTCGCTGTCCGTCCGATCAGACGGTCGCCTCCTTGTAGATGGGAGCAGCGCCGTTGACGGCGTCGCCCACCTTGTGGACACGGATGTCATTGGTCGATCCGACGATTCCGGGAGGGGAACCGGAGATCACGACCACCTTGTCGCCTTCGACGGCGAGACCGCTCGAGAGCAGGTAGTCGTCGACCTGGAGATACATGAGGTCGGTGTGCTGCACCATGTCGACGAGCTTCGACTGGATGCCCCACGTGAGTGCCATGCGACGACGGATGTTCGGCTCCGGCGTGAACGCGATCATCGGGATGCGTGAACGCAGACGCGACAGACGACGCGCCGAATCGCCCGACTGGGTGAAGACGCACAGGTACTTCGCCTCGACGAACTCGGCGACCTCGAGGGCTGCGAGGGTGATCGCTCCACCCTGCGTGCGGGGCTTGGTCGTCAGGGGCGCGATGCGCTCCAGGCCGTGCTCCTCGGTGGACTCGATGATCCGGGCCATGGTCTCGACGACGACGACCGGGTAGTCTCCCACACTGGTCTCGCCCGAGAGCATCACGGCATCCGCACCGTCGAGAACCGCGTTCGCGACATCGGAGGTCTCGGCGCGGGTCGGCACCGGGCTGTTGATCATCGACTCGAGCATCTGCGTCGCGACGATGACGGGCTTCGCCATGCGGCGTGCGAGCTCGACAGCGCGCTTCTGGACGATCGGCACGGCCTCGAGCGGAAGCTCGACGCCCAGATCGCCGCGTGCGACCATGATCGCGTCGAACGCGTCGACGATCTCCTCGAGAGCGTCGACCGCCTGCGGCTTCTCGACCTTGGCGATGACGGGCACCTTGACGCCCTCTTCGGCCATGATCTCGTGCACGCGGCTGACGTCTGCCGCGTTGCGCACGAACGAGAGCGCGATCAGGTCGGCACCGATGCGCAGGCCCCAACGAAGGTCGTCCTCGTCCTTCTCGCTGAGCGCGGGGACGTTGACGGCGACGCCGGGCAGATTGATGCCCTTGTTGTTCGACACGGCACCCGCGACGATGACCTTCGTCGTGACGGTGACGCCGTCGGTCTCGACGACCTCGACCCGGACCTTGCCGTCGTCGATGAGAAGGAAGTCGCCCGGCTTGACATCGTTGGGCAGACCCTTGAAGGTCGTCCCACAGATCTCTTTGTTGCCGATGATGTCTTCAGTGGTGATCTTGAAGATGTCACCCTTGGCCAGCTCGTAGGGGCCGGCCTCGAACTTGCCGAGGCGGATCTTGGGTCCCTGCAGGTCGACCAGGATCGAGACGGCACGACCCGCATCGTCAGCGGCCCGACGCACGTTCGCGTAGTTGTTCTCATGCACGGAGTAGTCACCGTGGCTGAGGTTCAGACGGGCGACGTCCACGCCCGCGTCGATGAGGGCACGCACGGTCTCATACGTGGAAGTGGCGGGGCCCAGGGTGGCGACGATTTTCGCGCGTCTCAAAGATTGCTCCAGGGTAGTGGGGGATGGAAATCAGGCGACGGTGCCGCGGCTCAGCCTACGCGGGCTGGAGGCCGATAGCGACTTCATGCGGACGCACCGGCTCGGGCAGCACGGTGGTTCCCATGAGGAAGCGGTCGACGTTCGCCGCAGCCGCCCGGCCTTCGGCGATGGCCCAGACGATGAGAGACTGCCCGCGGCCGGCGTCACCGGCGACGAAGACGCCGGGAACGGTGGACTCGTAGCTGTCATCACGACGGAAGGCACCGCGGTCGGTCACCTGCGGAAGGGTGTCCTCGGTGTAGCCGTCCTGCTCAGGGCCGGTGAAGCCCATCGCGATGAGCACGAGGTCGGCGGGGATCTCGCGCTCCGTGCCGCTCTTGGGCACGCGGCGACCGTCGATGTACTCGGTCTCGGCGACGCGCAGAGCACGGACCTCGCCGACGTCGTTCGAGAGGAACTCGACGGTGGAGGCGAGGAAGACGCGCTCACCGCCCTCTTCATGAGCCGACGAGACCTCGAAGAGGGTCGGCATCATCGGCCAGGGCTGGTGATCCGGACGCTCGGTGCCCGGCTGCTTGCCGATCGCGAGGTTGGTGACGCTCAGCGCCCCCTGACGGTGAGCCGTGCCGATGCAGTCCGCGCCGGTGTCGCCACCGCCGATGACGATGACGTGCTTGCCCTCCGCGGTGATCTGCTCGGGAACCTTGTCTCCGGCGACGGCGTGGTTCGACTCGACGAGGTACTCCATGGCGAAGTGCACGCCGTCGAGGTCGCGCCCGGGGATGGACAGGTCACGAGGAACCGTCGATCCGGTGGCGATCACGATCGCGTCGTACCGGGCGCGGAGGTCGGCCCAGGAGATGTCCTTGCCGATCTCGACGCCGGCGCGGAAGCGGGTGCCCTCCTCCTGCATCTGGCGAAGGCGCGACTCGAGCTGCCCCTTCTCCATCTTGAAGTCGGGGATGCCGTAGCGCAGCAGACCGCCGATGCGGTCGTCCCGCTCGAAGACCGCCACGGTGTGTCCGGCGCGGGTCAGCTGCTGCGCGGCGGCGAGCCCCGCAGGACCGGACCCGACCACGGCGACCGTCTTGCCGGTCAGACGCGCGGGCGGCTGCGGCTCGACCCAGCCCTTGGCGAAGGCCTCGTCGATGATCGAGACCTCGATCTGCTTGATCGTGACGGCCGGCTGATTGATGCCGAGCACGCACGAGCTCTCGCACGGTGCGGGGCACAGGCGACCGGTGAACTCCGGGAAGTTGTTGGTCGCGTGGAGGCGATCGATCGCCGCGCGTCCCTCACCGCGCCACGTCAGGTCGTTCCACTCCGGGATCAGATTGCCCAGGGGGCATCCCGAGTGGCAGAACGGCACGCCGCAGTCCATGCAGCGACCGGCCTGGCGCTTCAGCACCGCCTGATCGCCCGCCTCATAGACCTCTTTCCAGTCCATGATGCGCACCGGCACGGGGCGACGCTTGGGGAGCTCACGCTCCGTGGTCTTCAGAAAGCCTTTGGGGTCAGCCACCGGTCACCTCCAGGATGCGGTTCCAGACGATGTCGCCGTCAGGATCGATGCCCTCGGCGACTGCCTCATCGCGCATGTTCCGCACAGCGGCGTAATCGCGAGGAAGCACCTTCGTGAACTGGCCGGCGACCTCGTCGAATCGCGCCAGGATGTCGGAACCGAGCGGCGAAGCCGTCCGTTCCACGTGCTCGGCGATCAGGCTGCGGAGCACTTCGAGATCGGCGCGGTCGAGCGGCTCGAGGAGAAGCTCTCCGCTGCTGAGCGACTGCGCGTTGATCTTGCCGGTCTCGAGCGAGCGGATGTACGCCACTCCCCCGGACATGCCGGCGCCCAGGTTGCGACCGGTCGATCCGAGGATCACCGCCACACCGCCTGTCATGTACTCGAGTGCGTGATCTCCCACGCCTTCGACCACTGCCGTGGCACCGGAGTTTCGCACCAGGAACCGTTCGCCGACGACGCCGGACAGGAACATGGTTCCCGACGTGGCGCCATAGCCGATGACGTTGCCCGCGATCACGTTCTCGTGCGGAACGATCTTCGATCCGCGCGGCGGGCGGATCGAGATGTCGCCGCCCGACAGCCCCTTGCCGACGTAGTCGTTCGAGTCGCCCTCGAGACGCAGGACGATTCCGGACGGGAGGAATGCACCCAGCGACTGGCCGGCCGTGCCGTGCAGCGTGATGTCGATCGTGCCGCGCGCCAGACCCGCTGCGCCGTGTCGTGAGGTCACCTGGTGACCGAGCATCGTCCCGACCGCTCGCTCGGTGTTCGCGATGGCGAGTTCTGCGACCACCGGTTCGCCGTTGAGCAGGGCGTTCTTCGCGATGTCGATGAGCTGCACGTCGAAGTGCTTCTCGAGCTCGTGATCCTGCGTTCGGCCGCTGCGGCGGGGCTCGCTCGCCGGGAAGGCGGGTCCATCGAGCACCGGGCTCAGGTCGAGACCCGCGGCCTTCCAGTGATCGACGGCTGCGTCGACCTCGAGGAGCTCCGCACGGCCGACGATCTCGTCGATCGATCGGAAGCCGAGCGCCGCGAGATGCTCGCGCACCTCCTCGGCGATGAACTCCATGAAGTTCACGACGAACTCGGGCTTGCCGCTGAATCGCTGACGCAGCACCGGGTTCTGCGTGGCCACGCCCACCGGGCAGGTGTCGAGGTGGCAGACACGCATCATGATGCATCCGCTCACGACGAGAGGCGCGGTCGCGAAACCGAACTCCTCGGCGCCGAGCAGAGCCCCGATGATGACGTCACGGCCGGTCTTCAGCTGGCCGTCCACCTGCACCACGACGCGGTCGCGCATGCCGTTGAGCATGAGCGTCTGCTGCGTCTCGGCCAGACCGAGCTCCCACGGGGTGCCCGCGTGCTTGAGGGAGTTCATCGGGCTGGCGCCGGTGCCTCCGTCGTGCCCTGAGACGAGGATGACGTCGCTGAGCGCCTTGGCGACTCCGGCCGACACGGCGCCGATTCCCGACTGGCTCACCAGCTTGGTGTGGATGCGCGCCTCGGGGCTCGCCCGCTTCAGGTCGAAGATGAGCTGCTTGAGGTCCTCGATCGAGTAGATGTCGTGGTGCGGCGGCGGCGAGATGAGTCCGACGCCGGGGGTGCCGCCGCGTGTGCGCGCGACCCACGGGTAGACCTTCTGCGGCGGCAGCTGGCCACCCTCACCGGGCTTCGCGCCCTGCGCGAGCTTGATCTGGATGTCGTCGGCCTCGGTGAGATACAGGCTCGTGACGCCGAAGCGTCCCGACGCGACCTGCTTGATCGCGCTGCGACGCTCGGGATCGACGAGGCGATCGTTGTCCTCGCCGCCCTCACCGGTGTTCGACTTGCCACCGATGCGGTTCATCGCGATCGCGAGGGTCTCGTGGGCTTCCTTCGAGATGGAGCCGTAGCTCATCGCCCCTGTCGAGAATCGCTTCACGATCGAGGAGACGGGCTCGACCTCGTCGAGAGGCACCGGCTTGCGTGTTCCCGTGCGGAGCGTGAACAGACCACGAAGCGTCTTGAGCTCGGCGGCCTGGTCGTCGACCAGTCTCGTGTACTCGCGGAAGACGTCGTAGCGGCGTTCGCGCGTCGAGTGCTGCAGCTTGAACACGGTCTCAGGGCTGAAGAGGTGAGGTGCACCGTCACGGCGCCACTGGTACTCGCCACCGGTCCACAGACGCTCGTGCGCCCGCGCGGCCTCATCCTCCGGGTAGGCGTAGTCGTGGCGTGCCTGGTTCTCGATGAAGATCTCTTCGATGCCGATTCCGCCGAGCTTCGACTCGGTACGGGTGAAGTACCTGTCGATGAATTCCTCGCTCAGACCCACGGCTTCGAACACCTGAGCCCCGGCGTACGACGACACCGTGGAGATTCCCATCTTGGACATGATCTTCAGCACGCCCTTGCCGAGCGCGTAGATCAGGTTCCGAACGGCCTTCTCAGGGGTGATGCCCGTGATGTATCCGGTGCGCACGAGGTGCTCGACCGTCTCCATCGCCAGGTACGGGTTGACGGCGGAGGCGCCGTAGCCGATGAGGGTCGCGACGTGGTGGACCTCGCGGACGTCACCGGCCTCGACGATCAGGCCGACCTTCATCCGGTTCTCACGACGGATCAGGTGGTGATGGATCGCCGAGACCATGAGGAGCGACGGGATCGGAGTCAGGTCCTTGTTCGAGTCGCGATCGGACAGGATGATGAACTCCGCACCCTGTGCGATGGCCTCGTCGACCTCGTCGCACATCTCGGTGAGGCGCTTCTCGAGCGTGTTGGAACCGGCGTCGAAGTGGTACAGACCCTTGATCGTCACGCTGGAGCGATCGGGCATCGCCTTGTCGATGTGGCGGATCTTCGCCAGCTCGTCGTTGTCGATCACCGGGAAATCGAGCGACACGGTGCGCGTGTGGTCGGGACCCCAGCTGAGCAGGTTGCTCTCGGGGCCCAGTCCCAGCTTGAGACTCGTGACGACCTCTTCTCGGATCGAGTCGAGCGGTGGGTTCGTGACCTGCGCGAACTGCTGGGTGAAGTAGTCGAAGAGCAGGCGCGGGCGCTTGCTGAGCACGGCGATGGGAGTGTCCGACCCCATCGCGCCGAGCGGCTCCATCCCGTTCTGACCCATCGGGGTCAGAAGGATGCGGATCTCCTCCTCGGTGTAGCCGAAGGTGCGCTGACGCCGAGTGATCGATGCGGGCGGATGCACGATGTGCTCGCGCTCGGGCAGATCGGCGAGCCGCACCGCTCCGGCATCCAGCCACTCCTGCCACGGATGCATGGTGGCGAGATCGTGCTTGATCTCGTCGTCTTCGATGATGCGGCGCTGTGCGGTGTCGACCAGGAACATCTTGCCGGGCTGCAGTCGACCGCGACGCTTGATGCGCTCAGGCTCGAAGGTGAGCACGCCGGTCTCGGAGCCGATCACGATGAGTCCGTCGGTCGTCTCGGTCCAGCGTCCGGGTCGCAGACCGTTGCGGTCGAGCGTGGCGCCGACGAGGGTGCCGTCGGTGAAGATGAGTGCCGCCGGGCCGTCCCACGGTTCCATCTGGTTCGAGTGGTACTCGTAGAACGAGCGGAGCTCGGGAGAGATGTCGGACTGCTTCTCGTAGGCCTCGGGAACCATCATCATGATGGCGTGCGGCAGGCTGCGGCCGGTCAGCGTGAGCAGCTCGAGAACCTCGTCGAAGGATGCCGAGTCGCTGGCGCCGTCGGTGCAGATCGGCAGGAGGGGTGCGACGTCGCCGAGCAGCTCGGATTCGAGCTGGGACTGACGCGCCCGCATCCAGTTGCGGTTTCCGCCGACGGTGTTGATCTCGCCGTTGTGCGCGAGCATCCGCAGCGGCTGAGCCAGCGGCCACGAGGGGAACGTGTTCGTGGAGTATCGCGAGTGCACGACGGCGAGCTCGGACATGAACCGCTCGTCCTGCAGGTCCGGATAGAACGGCTCCAGCTGCAGCGTCGTGACCATGCCCTTGTACCCGAGCGTGCGGGCAGACAGAGACACGAAGTACGCACCGAGCTCATGCCCCGCGCGCTTGCGCAACCGGTAGGCGACGCGGTCGAGGGCGATGCCGGTGAGGGGCGCCTGCGCGTGCGTGGCTCCCCCGGCGCTCACGAAGAGCTGCTCGAAGGCCGGTCGCGCTTCGTCGGCGAGCTTTCCGAGGTTGTCGTTGACGGTGGGCACCTCGCGCCAGCCGAGGACGCGGAGACCCTCGCTGCGGGCGATCTTCTCGATGCCGGCCTTCTGCTGACGGCGCTCGCTGGAGTCGCGCGGGAGGAATGCCAGACCCGCGGCGTACTCGCCGACCGGCGGCAGCTCGAAGCCGGTGACCGCTCGCAGGAACGAGTCGGGCATCTGCGTCAGGATCCCCGCACCGTCTCCGGTGCCGGCATCGGAGCCGATCGCTCCGCGGTGCTCCAGGTTGCGCAGCGCTTCGAGCGCCAGCGCGATGATGTCGTGGCCCGCTTCGCCGCGAAGGGTCGCGACCATGGCGAGGCCGCAGGCGTCCTTCTCGAACGCCGGGTTGTACATGCCCTGCTTCGGGGGGTATGCGCCGGATGCGCCGTACGGAGGCTGAAAATACACCTGTACCGTCCTCAGATCTTCGGATGACCCGGGGACGTCATTGGCCGGGTGGATGCGATGGGGTCCTCACGGACCGGTCTGCTATCGGGAGCTTTCCGCGTCCGAGGGAGCGGTGCTTGTGGCGCTGGCTCCTGCGGTGACTTCTTCGGACGGAGGCTCGCTCAGGTCCACGAAATCGGAGGGATTGTCCTGCGATTCTACATCAGCGTCCAGGTCCTTCCGTCCGCGACCGGGCTGGTACGGAGACGGCTCGAGACCGGGGTGACGGCGCGACTGGACGACGATGATGACGAGGCCGACCACGATGCCGATGATCGCGGCCCACACGTTGCTGCGCAGGCCCAGGATGATCTCACTCGGATCGATGCGGATCGATTCCCAGACGACGCGGCCGGCGCTGTACCAGATGAGGTAGATCGCGAAGAGCCTGCCCCACTGCAAGGCGGTGACCTTGCGGCTCAACCAGAGCAGGACGATGACACCGAGGACGTTCCAGATCACCTCATAGAGGAACGTCGGGTGGAAAAGGGTCCCCTCGGGAAGCCCGGGTGGGAACGCGCTGTTGTCGGATTCGATCTCCAGACCCCAGGGCAGGTCGGTCGGCAGTCCGAACAGCTCGTGGTTGAACCAGTTGCCGAAACGTCCCATCGCCTGTGCCAGGAGCAGGCCGGGCGCCAACGCGTCCGCAAACGTCCAGAAGCGGATGCCCGTCCAGCGGCATCCCAGGTACGCGCCGACGGCGCCGCCGATCAGGGCACCGAAGATGGCGATGCCGCCCTCCCAGATGGCCCAGACCGAACCCGGCTCGAACGGGTTCCAGGTGTTCCTGCCCTCGCCGAAGTAGAAGTTCGGGTGGGTGAGGACGTGGAAGATGCGCGCGCCGATGATCGCCAGCGGAACCGCCAGGATCGAGATGTCGATCACGACCCACGGCTCGGCACCGCGCTTGGTCAGGCGGTGGTTCGTCAGCAGCACCGCGGCGATGATGCCGGCGATGATGCAGAGCGCGTAGAAGTGGATCCGGAGCGGCCCGAGGTCGATGTACGAGACCGGGGGGCTCGGGATGCTGGCGAGCACGCCGCTGAAGGTGCTGTGGAGCGCGAGGGACATGAGTGCGATTCTAGTTCTCGTGTGCGGGGCGCGTCGAAGACGTGCCGACGGCCAGGTTTCGGGTCACTTCGGCGAGGGCCGGGAGGCCGCCGTCGCGGAGGGCGCGGACGAGCGCGGTGCCGACGATCGCGCCGTCGGCATACTCGGAGACGCCCGCGATCTGCTCGGCGGTCGAGATGCCGATGCCGACGCAGGCACGGATGCTGCCGTGTTCGCGCAGGCGGCCGACCAGGGTGCGCGCCGCACGATCGAGTTCGGTGCGCTCCCCCGTGATGCCCATGGTGGAGACGGTGTAGACGAAGCCGGTCGACGACTTCACGACGAGCTCGAGACGCTCGTCCGTCGATGTGGGGGCGGCGAGGAAGACACGGTCGAGGCCGGTCCGCTCGCTCGCCGCGATCCAGTCGCCTGCGACCTCGGGTGTGATGTCGGGAGTGATGAGTCCCGCACCGCCCGCCGCCAGTAGAGCGTCGGCGTAGCGGTCGACGCCGTACTGGAACACCGGGTTCCAGTACGTCATGACCAGCACCGGGACGTCGGTGGCTGCGGTGATCGCCCGGACCGCCGTGAAGAGGTCCTTCATCTTGAACCCGTTCGCGAGCGCTGCGGTGGTCGCCTCCTGGATCACCGCGCCGTCCATCACAGGGTCGCTGTAGGGCGGGCCGAGCTCGATGATGTCCACGCCGTTCTGCGCGAGGGTGATCGCGGCCTGGATGCTCGTCTCCAGATCAGGGAACCCGACCGGGAGATACCCGACGAATGCGCTGCGACCCGCTTCATGTGCGGCGGTGATCGCCTGTTCTACACGGCTCACAGCTCCGGCTCCCCCTTCGACGCCGCCTGCTCTTCGGCGCTCTCCTCTGCGACGTCGTGCGCGAGCGCCTCGGCGTCGTAGAGATCGAAGTAGCGTGCAGCGGTGTCCATGTCCTTGTCGCCGCGACCCGAGAGGCAGATCGCGATCACGGCATCCGGCCCGAGCTCACGACCGATGCGCAGCGCACCCGCAAGCGCGTGCGCCGACTCGATCGCGGGGATGATGCCCTCGGTGCGGCTCAGCAGTCGCAGGGACTGCATCGCCTCGTCGTCGGTGGCGGGGATGTACTCGGCTCGTCCGATGTCGGCGAGCCAGGAGTGCTCCGGCCCCACGCCCGGGTAGTCGAGCCCGGCCGAGATCGAGTGCGACTCGATCGTCTGTCCGTCCTCGTCCTGCAGCACATAGGTCTTCGCGCCGTGCAGGATGCCCGGGCGTCCGCGCTCGATGGACGCGGCATGACGGGGCGTGTCGACGCCGTCGCCCGCAGCCTCGACGCCGTAGAGCTTGACGCTCTCGTCGTCGAGGAAGGCATCGAACATGCCGATGGCGTTCGAGCCTCCGCCGACGCAGGCGATGACGGCGTCGGGCAGACGGCCGACCTCGTCGAGCAGCTGCTGACGAGCCTCTTCGCCGATGATCTTCTGGAAGTCGCGCACCATGGCGGGGAACGGGTGCGGGCCCGCGGCGGTGCCGAAGATGTAGTTGGTGTTCTCGACGCTCGCGACCCAGTCCCGGTACGCGTCGTTGATGGCATCCTTCAGCGTGCGGGATCCCGATGTGACGGCGATGACCTCGGCACCGAGCAGGCGCATCCGTGCGACGTTGAGCGCCTGACGCTCCGTGTCGACCTCGCCCATGTAGATCGTGCACTCGAGTCCGAAGAGGGCCGCAGCGGTCGCGGTCGCGACACCGTGCTGTCCCGCGCCCGTCTCGGCGATCACACGCGTCTTGCCGAGTCGCTTGGTCAGCAGCGCCTGACCCAGCACGTTGTTGATCTTGTGGGACCCGGTGTGGTTGAGGTCCTCGCGCTTGAGGAAGACGCGCGCGCCGCCGGCGTGCTCGGCGAACCGAGCGACTTCGGTGAGCGGCGACGGGCGGCCCGCATACGAACTGAGCAGAGACGCCAGCTCGGAGCGGAAGGCCGGGTCGGCGATCGCGTCGGCATACGCCGCGGAGAGCTCGTCGATCGCGGCGATCAGCGATTCGGGCATGTACCGTCCGCCGTAGTCGCCGAACAGTGGACCATGCTGATCACGCAGGCTCATCACGCCTCCAGGAAGCTCTTGAGAGTGGCGACCGGGTCGCCCGTGACGAGCGCCTCACCGATCAGGACGACGTCGGCACCCGCAGAGCGGTAGTGCGTGACGTCTGCGGGGGTGAGCACGGCGGACTCGGCGATCTTGACGGCCGTATCCGGGATGCGCTCGACCAGGCGGCCGAACAGATCCCTGTCGAGCTCGAGGGTCTTGAGGTCGCGCGCGTTCACGCCGATCAGCGGTGCACCGAGATCGATCGCAGCCTCGAGCTCGTCGGCGGAATGCGTCTCGACCAACGGAGTCATGCCGAGCTCGGTGATGAAGCCGAACAGATCGTGCAGCACCGCGGGCTCGATGCCCGCGACGATGAGCAGCGCGAGGTCCGCGCCGGCCGCGCGGGCCTCGAGCACCTGATAGCGCGTCGCGATGAAATCCTTGCGGAGGACGGGCAGGGATACCCGGGCGGTGACCGCCTCGAGATCGGCGAGGCTGCCGCCGAACCGGCGTTCCTCCGTGAGCACGCTGATCGCGGACGCTCCTCCGGTCTCGTACAGCGAGGCCTGCAGCGCTGGATCCGGGATCTCGGCGAGTGCACCGCGCGACGGGCTCGCGCGCTTGACCTCTGCGATGATCTTGACGCGTTCTGCGCGTGAGAGTGCGGCGACCGCGTCCTTGGCGGCACGGCGAGCCAGCGCGTCGCGTTCGACCTCGGCGATCGGCCGGGTGAGAGCGCGGCGCTCTGCGTCTGCCACTGCGCCGGCCGTGAGGTCGGCGAGTACCACTAGTGCGCCTTCGGCTGGTACTTGGGGCCCTTCACGCCGTAGCCGGCCTTGGCCAGTGCCCAACCGACGAGCGCGCCGATCGGGATGAGGGCGGCGAACACCCAGACCAGGGTGACCCAGATCGGGCTGAACTCGGCGAGGCAGAACGCCAGCGTTCCGAGCGTGAAGCCGGCGAGCATGATGATCACGGCCGTCCAGGCTGCGGGCGAGTGTCCGTGGCCGGGGTCGGCGATCGGGTTGGTCATGTTCTCCTCCGGGGACGGCGTGCGGGATCGGTCTCAGTCTATCGGGGTCACCGCGTCGGATCGGTTCCGCGGGACAGGTCGTCCCAGGAATCGATCGCGTCGACGGGGCCCGAGGCGGCCGTCTCGTGCGCGGCATCGGTGCGGTAGCGGCGTCCACCGGACTTCCACCCGCGCCAGGTGAGCAACACCACGACAGCGGCGACGAGGAGGACGATCCAGCCGACGAGCGTCACGTACGGCCACGCGGACACCTCGATGCCCGCGACCACGTCGGCGATCGCGGCGCTGCCCGCGAGCCCTGTGATCTCGGTCACGGTCGGCCCGACTGCTCCGAGCGGCTCGGATGCGAGGAGCTGCAGGGTCGACCAGCCGAGAAGGAGAGCCGTGGCCGTGGCCAGTACACCGAAGACCAGACGCACGACCCGTCCGGAGATGGACAGCGCGAGCCCGAGGGCGAGCACGGCCAGGCTGAGCGGGGCGAGAAGCGGCAAGGCGGAAGCACCCGGCACGAGGATCGCCTCCGCCGCATCCGCCCTCTCGACCGTGAGCCAGGTCTGCGTGGAGGAGATGATGCCGATCGAACCGGCGAGGAGGAACCCCGACACGGCGATCGAACGCCCTCTGCGCGCAAGACTCATGCGGAGGCGCTGCCTTCGACAGCTTCGAGGTCGGTGGTGTCGAAGCACGTGCGGGTTCCGGTGTGACAGGCAGGGCCGCTCTGATCGACTCGCAGCAGAATGGCGTCACCGTCGCAGTCGAGGCGTGCCTCGTGCACGATCTGGATGTGGCCCGAGGTGTCACCCTTGCGCCAGTACTCCTGCCGGGACCGCGACCAGTACACCGCGCGACCCGTCGTGAGCGTGCGGCGCAGAGCCTCGTCGTTCACCCACGCGAGCATGAGGACCTCGTTCGTGTCCCACTGCTGCACGATGACAGGTGCGAGACCGTCGGCGTTGAACGCGACCTGGGCGATTCGCCCCTCCACATCGCTCATCGGACGAGCACTCCTTCCGCTCGAAGAGCATCTTTCACATCGCCGACCGTGAGTGCGCCGGTGTGGAAGACGCTCGCCGCGAGCACCGCATCCGCTCCCGCCTTGATCGCGGGTGCGAAGTCCGAGGCCTTGCCCGCACCGCCCGAGGCGATGACCGGCACGGATGCCGCCTCCCGCATGAGCGCCACGAGTTCGAGGTCGAAGCCGTCACGGGTGCCGTCGGCATCGATCGAGTTCACGAGCAGCTCTCCGGCGCCACGCTCCGCGGCCTCGCGCGCCCAGTCGAGCGCATCCAGAGTCGTCCGCGTCCGACCGCCGTGGGTGGTGACCACGAAACCCGAGGGTGTCGTGTCGGCCCGTTTCACATCGAGCGAGAGCACCAGCACCTGCGCGCCGAAACGGTCGGCGATCTCGCCGATCAGCTCGGGGCGGGCGATCGCGGCGGAGTTCACCCCGACCTTGTCAGCGCCGACCGACAGCAGGCGCGCCACGTCGTCGACGCTGCGTACTCCCCCGCCGACCGTCAGCGGCACGAAGACCTGCTCCGCCGTGCGCTGCACCACGTCATACGTCGTCGCGCGCGCATCGACGGTCGCTGTGACGTCGAGGAAGGTGATCTCGTCCGCGCCCTGCGCCGCATAGTGCCGCGCGAGTTCGACCGGGTCGCCCATGTCGCGGAGGTTCTCGAAGTTGACGCCCTTGACGACGCGCCCGTCGGCGACATCCAGACAGGGGATGACTCGGCTCGCGAGCGTCATCAGAGCCTCGCGTTGTGGATCGCCGTGACGAGGATCGCCCGCGCTCCGAGCGCGTACAGCGCGTCCATCACGGGGTTCACGCGTGCCCGCGCCACCATCACGCGAACCGCCACCCACTCCGGGTCGCGCAGCGGCGAGACCGTCGGGGACTCGATGCCCCCGGCGATCTTCACCGCGTCGTCGAGCAGCGCCAGCGGAAGGTCGTAGTCGATCATCACGAATCGGCGGGCGACCATCACTCCGCGCAGGCGACGCAGCAGCGTCTCGGAACCCTCGGCGTCCTGCGGGCCGGCGATCAGGACCGCTTCGGACTGCAGGATCACAGGACCGAAGACGTCGAGCCCCGCCTGACGCAGGGTCGTGCCGGTCTCGACGACGTCTGCGACGGCGTCGGCGACGCCGAGGCGCACGGCCGACTCGACCGCGCCGTCGAGCGGCACGAGGTCGACCGCGATGCCCCGCTCGTCGAGGAAGGCGTCGACCAACCCGGGGTACGACGTGGCGATGCGGAGCCCGTCGAGCTCGGAGACGTCGGTGTAGCGGCCGGACGGCGCCGCGAAGCGGAACGTCGAACCGGCGAAACCGAGCGCCTCGATCTCGCGCGCACCCGGCATCCGTGCGTCGAGGAGGAGATCGCGCCCGGTGATCCCGACGTCGATCGCCCCGGAACCGACATAGGTGGCGATGTCCTTCGGACGGAGATAGAAGAACTCGACGTCGTTGTCGGAGTCGACGACGTGGAGGGTCTTGGGATCACGACGACCGGCATAACCGGCCTCCGCGAGCATGTCGGCGGCCGTCTCGGAGAGAGAGCCCTTGTTGGGAACAGCAATGCGCAGCATGGAAAGCCTTCGGATCGAAGCGAGTGGGGCGGAGCGCTTCACAGATGTCGGTAGACGTCCTGAAGAGTCAGGCCCTTCGCGATCATCATGACCTGCACGTGGTAGAGCAGCTGCGAGATCTCCTCGGCAGCGGCGTCATCCGATTCGTACTCGGATGCCATCCACACCTCTGCGGCCTCCTCGACGATCTTCTTGCCGATCGTGTGCACGCCGCCGTCGAGCTCTGCGACCGTCCCCGATCCCTCGGGTCGGGTCTCGGCCTTGACACTGAGCTCGGCGAACAGCTCGTCGAAAGTCTTCACGATTCCAGGCTAGCGGCTCTGGCGCGGTCTCTGAGCCGGGTGACGGCCGCCTCGACGTCTTCCGAGCCGTATACGGCCGACCCTGCGACGAAGGTGTCGGCGCCTGCGGCCGCGGCTGCTTCGATGGTCGAATCCGAGATGCCGCCGTCGACCTGCAGCCAGACGTTCGAGCCGCGCCGCTTCGCCTCGTCGGCGAGGGCGCGCAGCTTCGGCATCGTCTCCGGCATGAAACCCTGGCCGCCGAACCCCGGCTCGACGGTCATGACGAGAATCTGATCGAACTCCTCGAGCACGCTGTAGAGGCCTTCGGCGGGAGTGTCGGGCTTGATCGCGACTCCGGCGCGGGCCCCCATGCTCCGAAGAGTGCGGGCGAGGGAGATCGGGTCGGCCGCAGCCTCCAGGTGGAAGGTGACGCTCGCCGCCCCCAGCTCGGCGTAGGCGGGAGCCCATCGCTCAGGCTCGGTGATCATGAGGTGCACGTCGAGCGGGATCGGGCTGGTC
Source organism: Microbacterium sp. AC145 (assembly GCF_979258505.1). NCBI lineage: Bacteria > Bacillati > Actinomycetota > Actinomycetes > Micrococcales > Microbacteriaceae > Microbacterium > Microbacterium sp. AC145. The sequence goes on along the minus strand of NZ_OZ409859.1, from coordinate 1,367,933 downwards.
GCCTGGATCCGCTCGACCATCTGCGGCCCGAATGTGAGGTTGGGCACGAAATGGTTGTCCATGACGTCGACATGCGCGAAGTCCGCTGAGGCGATCTTCGCGAGATCGCGCTGCATGTTCACGAAGTCGGCGGCGAGGATGCTGGGGTTTATGCGCGGTGCGCCGGGCAGTTCCACGTCTCTGGTCTCCTTCTTCGGCGCTCACGCCGTGCGGTGGGTCTCGAGCTGCTCATCGGCTTCTTCGCGCTTCAACAGCGCCAGGAACATGGCATCGGTGCCATGGCGGTGCGGCCACAACTGCACTCGTCCGGATCCGTCGCTGCCCAGGTCGATGGGCGATTCGGCGATGCCCGTGAGCACCGCGCGGGCATCGAGTTCGGTGATGTCCGCGCGACCGCGGAGCGCCTCCTGCACCACACCGGTGGTCTCGGCGAGATGCGGAGAACAAGTCGCATAGGCGACGATGCCACCAGGGGCGAGCGCGTCGAGCGCCGACGTCAGCAACTCGACCTGCAGCGGCACGAGCTCGGATACATCGGCCGGAGTCTTGCGCCAGCGCGCCTCCGGGCGCCGCCTGAGTGCCCCCAGGCCGGTGCACGGCGCATCGACGAGGATGCGGTGGTACACGCCCGTGTGGGTGGAGCCGAAGGACCGTCCGTCCTCCTCGTGCACGACGACCTCGCCCGGCACGGCGCGCAACGCATTGCGCACGAGGCGCGCGCGGGTCGGGACGACCTCGTTGGCTTCGAGCGTCACTTCGTGTTCGCGAGCGATCGACGCGAGCAGCGCGGTCTTGCCTCCGGGGCCCGCGCAGAGGTCGAGCCACCGCTCACCCGCTGCGATCGGCGCGGCCTCCGCCAGGGCGAGAGCCACCAGCTGCGACCCCTCGTCCTGCACGCGCACCCTTCCCCCGGACTCGGAGATCACCCGATGCGGGTCTCCGCCCGGCGAGCCGTACGCCGTCGGCGCATAGGGCCGGCGCGGCTCCCCCGGCTGTGCGAGCCCGGGAAGCGCGACGAGAGTCACTTCGGGCGATGCGTTGTCGGCATCGAGGAGATCATCGAGTTCATCTGCCCTGCCCTCCGCCGCCAGCGCGCGGCGCAGCGCCCGGATGACCCATACCGGGTGAGCGGAGCGCAGAGCGAGCCGTTCATCGTCCGAGCGGGCGGATCCCTCGATGCGCTGCTCCCACTCCCCCGGTGTCTCGCGTGAGATCCGGCGGAGAACGGCGTTCGCGAAGCTCGAGGCCCCCCTGCCCTGGGCGGCGGCGACGAGGTTCACGGACTCGTTGACGGCGGCATGAGAGGCGACACGGGTCGCGAGCAGCTGATGCGTCGCCAGCCGGAGAGCATCGAGCACCGCCGGATCGATCTGCTCGGCAGGACGATCGGCGGCGGCCGCGATGATCGCGTCGTAGGTGCCGCGTCGGCGCAGAGTCCCGTAGGCGAGCTCGGTGGCCAACGCCGCGTCCTGCGGGTTCAGGCCCGCTTCGGCGATGGCCGGAGGCAGGATCAGGTTCGCGTACGCATCTGACTCCGACACGGCGCGGAGCACCTCGTACGCGACCCTGCGCGCCGGCTGCACCGTCCGCTGCGGGCCGCGCTGCTGCGTACCCTGCGCCCGCGGGGCGCTCGAGGATTGACCACGCTGACCCTGCGAGGGGCCGCGTCCACCCTGCGAGCGGCCTCGGGGCGCTCCGGTGCGCCGGGGACGGTCGCTCTGATCGCCGCTCATGCTCCTGCCCGCACATTCTCGGTGTCGCGCTGACCACGCCACCAGTCGACAGCGTTCATGGCTCCCTTTCCTGCGGGCTGCACCCGCGTGACCGACAGCGGTGCTGATGCCGTTCCGATGAGCAGCGCCGTCTTCGTCGCCGTGATCTCGCCCGGCGCCAGCGGCGACCCGTCTGCTGTCGGTGCTGCCTCGAGGATCTTCAGGCGCAGACCGTCGACGGTCGTGTGGGCACCCGGCTCGGGAGTCACTCCCCGAAAACGCGCGAAGACACGGGTGAGAGGCTCATTCCAATCGAGCAGCCCGTCGTCGAGGGTGAGCTTGGGGGCGAGCGTCGACTCGCCCTCCTGAGGCACGGCGCGAGCCGTGCCGTCGGCGATCGCGGCGACGACCTCGGATGTCAGATCGGCGCCGTCGACCGCGAGGGTCTCGAGCGCCGCGTCAGCTGTCGCGTCCGACGCGACATCGACGATGCGCGTGGCGAACACGTCACCTGCGTCGAGGTCGGCGACGAGTTGGAAGACACTCGCGCCGAGGCGGTCGTCGCCCGCGATCAGCGCGCGCTGCACAGGCGCTGCCCCTCGCCACTCGGGCAGGAGCGAGAAGTGCAGGTTGATCCAGCCCTTCGGAGGAATCGAGAGCAGCGGTTCCCGGACGAGGCCGCCGTAGGCGACGATGACGCCGAGGTCGACAGAGAGTGCGGCGATGGCGTCGGTGGCCTCGGCATCCAGGCGCGCGGCCTTGATGACCGGCAGACCGAGCTCGGCGGCGACCTGCGCGACCGGCGACGGCGTCAGTACCCGCTTGCGGCCCAGCGGCGCGTCGGGCCGCGTGACGACCGCGGCGATGTCGTGCTCCGTCGCGAGGCGACGGAGGGTGGGAACGGCTGCCGACGGTGTGCCGGCGAAGACGAGACGCATGAAGGTGCTCCGGGAGGGATGCGGGGTGGATCGGGTGGCGGCTGACGGTTGTGCGCGATCAGAGCTCTGGGTCGAGGATATCGAGCCGAACCGAGAGCGCGCTCCGAGTGGACTTGCCCTTGCCGCGACGGGCACTCACGGCTTCGGCGACGACCGAGGCACGGAGCGTGGTCGCGACCTTCGCGCCCGAGCCGTACTCGAAGCGCACGAGCGCGCGGACACGGGGCGGATGGTCGTCGGACTCGATCGGTACCGGACCGAGGACCGCATCGGCCGGAAGCGCGAGCTCCTGCAGCGACGCCAACGCGCGAGCGACCGCTGCGGTGGTGCCTTCGACCAGCGCGACGCGGGTGGCCGGCGGCATATGGAGCGGTGCGCGCTCAGCGAGCTCTGACCTCGCGTAGCCGGACTGGTTCCACGTGGCGAGGGCCCGCGCGATGGAGCCGTCGACTCCGACGAGGTGGATCGGAGCGCCGGGAGCCGCGAGGGCTGCGGCATTGGACCACCACCGCAGGCACGCCTCGCCGATGCGGAGGTCAGGCGCCTGCAGCATCCGTGGTCCGTCCAGCAGGACGACCGCGCGGTAGCCGCCCTCGGCGAGCGGCTCCGCGCCACGTGTCGCGACCACGAGCGAGGGCTTGTCGGCGACGTGCTCCACCGGGTGAGCGCTGTCGGCCACGATCACTCGGATTCCGGGAAACGCCTTGCCCAGCTCATCGGCCGTGCGCTCACTGCCCGAGGAGGCGAGACGCAATGTCGTCGACGAGCACGCGGGACAGGCCCAGGCCCTTGCTCCTCGCCCGCACCAGGCGCAGACGGGAACCGCACCGCGATGCCTCGCGCCCAGCGGACCGCCGCAGTGGGCGCATCGGGCAGGCGCGCGGCACTCGCCGCAGACCAACGACGGGGCGAAGCCGGGGCGCGACACCTGCACCAGCACGGGTCCCTCCGCAGCGGCGTTGCGCGCCGAGAGGAAGGCCGATGACGGCATCCGCTGCGCGGTCGGCGCATCCATCTCCTGCGGTGTGCTCAGCACCACACGCGGCAGTACCCGGCGAGTCGCCCGGATGTCCTGCAACCAGCCGTGCGCGACCAGTCGCTCGACATCGGTGGTGCGCGTGTGCCCGACGAACAGCAGGGACGACTCCTCCTGCTCCTGGCGCAGCAGTGCCGCATCGCGCGCATTGACGTAGGGCGCCAGCGGCTCGCCGAGCAGGGGATCGCCGTCGTCCCACACGGCGACCACTCCGGCCCGCACAGGAGCGTAGACGGCGGAGCGGTTGCCGACCACGACACAGGGAGAATCCTCGAGAGAGCGGAGGAACGCGCGATAGCGATCGGGGTTCGTCTGGCGCGAGTCGTAGCGGGCCACCGCTTCGGCCGGCACCGATCTGTCGAGGGCAGAGAGCAGGTGATCGAGGTCGCGGTGGTCGGGGACGACGAGGATGCTCGATCGACCGGATGACAGCGCCTTCGCCGCGACCGATGCCAGCAGCGCCGCCCATCCGGGCTCGCCCTCGTGGAACACGGGGATCGCCTCGACCGCCGCCCTGCCCTGCGTCTCGAGAACATCCGCGAGGCCGTCATACGTGTCGAGGAGGCTGTGAGCGGCGGCGAGGGCATCGGCAGATGGCACCGGTGGCGGAGCGTCGGCGGTCCATGCCTTCTCGACCCTGACCTGCCTCTTCGGGATGACGAGACGGAGTACGTCCGACGCAGACCCGGCTGCGCGATCCGCGGCCCGCCGTGCCAGTCGGTAGAGATGATCCGGAAGCACCGGGACCTGCGAGACGATGGAGTCGACCTCTGAGAGCGGCCTGTCGGCGTCGTCCTCGGTGTCGAGCTCGACCACGTAACCGTCGATGACTCTTCCTGCGGTGCGCAGCGGAACACGTACGCGTACACCCGGATGCACGTCGCCGAGCGCGGCCGGCACCGAATAGTCGAAGAGTCGGTCGAGCTGCGGCAACGGCGAGTCGAGGAGCACACGCGCTATACGCCGGCTCTGCGTCGTCATCGGCGTCGCTGGCCCGTCGTCAGCGGCCCGCGCATCAGAGACCGGCAGCGCGTCGCAGATCTTCTGCGCGGTCGGTGCGCTCCCAGGCGAAGTCCGGGAGCTCACGGCCGAAGTGACCGTATGCGGCGGTCTGCGCGTAGATCGGGCGCAGCAGGTCGAGCTCTTCGATGATCGCCTGCGGACGGAGATCGAAGACCTCGTCGATCGCACGGGTGATGACCTCGTCGGACACCCGGCCGGTGCCGAACGTCTCGACGTACAGGCCGACGGGGCGAGCGACACCGATCGCATATGCGACCTGCACCTCGAGACGATCGGCGAGTCCCGCTGCGACCGCATTCTTGGCCACCCAGCGTGTGGCGTAGGCGCCGGAGCGGTCGACCTTGGAGGGGTCCTTGCCGCTGAATGCTCCACCGCCGTGACGAGCCGCCCCGCCGTAGGTGTCGATGATGATCTTGCGTCCGGTGAGTCCGGCATCGCCCTTGGGGCCGCCGGTCACGAAGGGGCCGGCCGGGTTGATGTAGTACGTGATGTCGTCGAGATCGAGACCTGTGGTCGCCAGGATCGGATCGATGACGTGCTCTCGAACCTGCGCCTTGATCTCGTCCTGGGAGATGTCGGGGTGGTGCTGGGTCGACAGCACGACCGCGTCGACCGTCTTGGGCGTGAAGCCGTCGTATCCGAGAGTGACCTGCGTCTTGCCGTCGGGGCGCAGGAAGGGCAGAACGCCCGAGCGGCGGACCTCGGCGAGGCGCTCCGCGATGCGATGTGCGGTCCACGCGGCCATGGGCATCAGCTGCGGGGTCTCGTTCGTGGCGAAACCGAACATGATGCCCTGATCGCCGGCCCCGAGACCGTCGAGCGGGTCGACGGAGCTGCCGTCGCGGTGCTCTTGGGCGTTGTCGACGCCATGGGCGATGTCGGTCGACTGCTCTCCCACCGAGATGCTGACGCCGCAGGAGTCGCCGTCGAAGCCGGTGTCGCTCGACGTGTAGCCGATGCGGTTGACGACCTGACGGACGATCGTGGGGATGTCGACGTATGCCTCGGTGCGGATCTCGCCGGCCACGTGCACGAGTCCGGTCGTCACGAGGGTCTCGACCGCGACACGCGATCCGGGGTCCTTCGCGAGGAGGCCGTCGAGGATGCTGTCCGAGATCTGGTCGCAGATCTTGTCGGGGTGCCCTTCGGTGACGGACTCGGACGTGAACAGACGCAGCGCGCTCATCAGGGCTCCAGAACGGAATCGGACAGCAGGACGGGGGTGGCTCCCATGATGGACCGCACCGCCGACATCAGTCGGCGATGCGGTCATCGGACGTCACTCGGCGTGACGGAGACGGAGCTTGTCCTCGTTGATCTCGTGCAGAGCGATCGTCAGCGGCTTGTCCTCGACGGACGAGTCGACCAGCGGTCCGACGTTGTCGAAGAGGTTTCCCTCGTGCAGGTCGGAGTAGTAGTCGTTGATCTGACGTGCGCGCTTGGCGGCGTAGATCACGAGCTCGTACTTCGAGTCGACACGGTCGAGCAGGTTGTCGATGGGGGGATCGATGATTCCGTTGGTGTGGTGTCCGGCCATGGTGGGACCTCCTGATCAGGCGACGGGATCGTCGCGAAGACGGTGCAGCGGGCGCGCGAAGACGCTCAGCGCGCAGAGCTTGAAGACAATTCTACGACCTCGGCGGCAGCCGAGGCGACGTCCTCGTTCACGATGAGGTGATCGAACTCGTTCTGCGCCGCCAATTCGACCTTCGCCGTGCGCAGGCGCCGGGCCCTCTCCTCTGCGTCCTCGGTGCCTCGACCCACCAGCCTCTGCACCAGTTCGTCCCAGGTGGGAGGCAACAGGAAGATGAGGGTCGCCTTCGGCTCAGCCTTGCGCACCTGGCGCGCGCCCTGCAGGTCGATCTCGAGCAGCACCGTCTTGCCTGCCGCGAGTGCCGCGTCGATCGGAGCGCGCGGCGTGCCGTAGCGCGAGCGGTTGTGCACGACCGCGTACTCCAGAAGCTCATGCTCCGCGATGAGGCGATCGAACTCCGCGTCATCGACGAAGAAGTAGTGCACGCCGTCGATCTCACCCGGCCGCGGCGGACGCGTCGTCGCCGAGACCGAGAGATGGATCTCGGGGTGGTGTTCCCTGATGTGAGCCGCGACCGTGCCCTTGCCGACGGCTGTGGGGCCGGCGAGAACGAGCAGACGACTGCGCGCGCCGCGGGGCTCGGTCACGGGGAATCGGGCGTCGAGCCACTGAGCCAGCGCGACTCGCTGACGCACCCCGAGTCCCCCGAGCCTCTTGACCGGCGAGATTCCGAGTTCAGCGAGAATGCGGTCGCGCTTTCCGGCGCCGATCGCGGGAAGAGCGAGGAGGAAGTCGGTGATCCGCATCGAGCCCTCGACGGAATCGGCATCGGCCGTCGCCCGCGCAAGGACGCTCTGAGGCGTCACGACCCGCGTGGTGAGGTCACGCTTGAGAGACGCGCGCGCGCGCCGCCGCTCCACCGCGCGACGTGCTGCGGCGACGCGATCCACCTCGGGTACCGGACGGGACTCAGCCACGGTCGGCCTCCCTGTACTCTGCGACGCGAGCGTCGATGGCGGCGGAGAGACCGGCCGGTCCCGCCGAGAGGATGCTGCGACTCTCACTCGCGACCACGGTTGCGCTCATCGAACCGAAGCGGTGCCGCAGATCGGCCGGTGTCGCCCCCTGACTCCCGAACCCCGGAGCGAGGATCGGAGCGAAGGGCGTGAACGCGGCGAGACCGGCGTCCGTCCAGTCGACGGTCGCTCCGATCACGAATCCGAAACTGCCCCACTCCCCTGGCTCGGTGTGTGCGGCGTTGCGCGCGGAGACCACCGAGACGATGTCTGCAGAGACCGTGCGGCCGGTCGCCGACGAGGATCGCTGCAGTGCCGTGGCCTCGGGATTGCTCGTCGCGGCGAGCACGAAGAGCCCCTTGCCGTGCGTGTTCGCGAGCTCGAAGGCGCCGTCGAGCGCGCCCACCCCCAGGTACGGATTGACGGTCAGGGCATCGGCCTCGAGCGGCGAGCCGGGCGACAGCCACGCCGCGGCGTATGCATCCATCGTCGAGCCGATGTCCCCCCGCTTCGCATCGGCGATCACGAGGAGATCGGCGGCACGGGCCGCGGCGATCACCTCCTCGAGAGCAGCGAAACCGGCGGACCCGAAACGCTCGAAGAACGACACCTGCGGTTTGACGATCCCCACGCGCCCGGCCGCGGCATCCACCGTCCGGAGCCCGAACTCACGCACTCCCGAGGAGTCGTCCGACAGCCCCCAGCTGCTGAGCAGTGCGGAATGCGGATCGATGCCCACGCAGAGGGGGCCGCGCGCGTCGAGCGCCGCGCGGACCCTCTCTCCGAAGCGTGCGCTCACACCGCCGCCTTCCGGTCGAGCGCGTACTCCTGCAGGCTCTTGACCTGGAAGCCCTCGTGCGCCGCGTCCATACCGCTCACCGCGGCGCCGAGCACGGCCATCGTGGTGAACAGTGCCTTGTCCGCGGCGACCGCCGCCGCGCGGATCTCGTAACCGTCTGCACGCGCTGCACCACCGGACGGGGTGTTCACGACGATGTCGATGGACCCGTCGTTGATCAGATCGACGATGTTCGTCGCGCCCGTCTCCTGGGTCTCGCTGTACTTCTCGACGACCGTGACCGCGATGCCATTGCGAGACAGGATCTCGGCGGTGCCCTCGGTGGCGACGATCGTGAACCCGAGCTGCTGCAGGCGGTGCGCCGGCAGGATGACCGCTCTCTTGTCGGAGTCGGCGACCGAGATGAACACCGTGCCCGAGGTCGGCATACCGCCGTACGCGGCCGCCTGGCTCTTGGCGAACGCCGTCGGGAAGTCGCGATCGATGCCCATGACCTCACCCGTCGAGCGCATCTCCGGGCCGAGGATCGAGTCGACGGTCTTGCCGTCGGCCGTGCGGAACCGCTTGAAGGGGAGCACTGCCTCCTTCACGGAGACCGGGGCGTCGAGAGGCACACGCGAACCGTCCTGCTCGGGCAGCATGCCCTCGGCCCGGAGCTCTGCGATGGTCGATCCGACCATCACGCGGCTGGCAGCCTTGGCCATCGGAATGCCCAGCGCCTTCGACACGAACGGCACCGTGCGGCTCGCGCGCGGATTGGCCTCGATGACATAGAGGACGCCGGCGCTGATCGCGAACTGCACGTTCAGCAGTCCGCGCACGCCCACGCCCTCGGCGATGGCCAGCGTCGCCTCGCGCACCCGGTCGATGTCGGTGCGTCCCAGCGAGACGGGAGGAAGGGTGCAGCTGGAGTCGCCGGAGTGGATGCCCGCCTCTTCGAGGTGCTCCATCACGCCGCCGATGAACAGCTCGGTGCCGTCGTACAGCGCGTCGACGTCGAGCTCGATCGCATCGTCGAGGAACCGGTCGACGAGCAGGGGCTTGCCCTCTTCGATGACGACCTCGCCCGCGGTGCGCACGAAGTACTCGCGCAGCGATTCCGAGCTGTAGACGATCTCCATGCCGCGGCCGCCCAGCACGAAGCTCGGGCGGACGAGCACCGGGTAGCCGATCTCCTCGGCGATGACCACCGCGCCGTCGGCATCGATCGCGGTGCCATGACGCGGAGCGACGAGCCCTGCCGAGTCGAGCAGCTGCGAGAAGAGCTCGCGCTCCTCCGCGATGTCGATCGCCGCGGGGCTGGTGCCGAGCACGGTGTACCCCGCAGCCTCGATGCCCTTCGCGAGACCCAGCGGGGTCTGGCCGCCGAGCTGGCAGACGACGCCCAGGATGGTTCCGCTCGCGGCTTCCGCATCGAGGACCTCGAGCACGTCCTCCAGCGTCAGCGGCTCGAAGTAGAGCCGGTCTGACGTGTCGTAGTCGGTCGAGACGGTTTCCGGGTTGCAGTTGACCATGATGGTCTCGAAGCCGGCATCCGACAGCGCGAACGACGCGTGCACGCACGAGTAATCGAACTCGACACCCTGGCCGATGCGGTTGGGGCCGGAGCCGATGATCACGACCTTGGTGCGATCCGACGGCGTGACCTCGGTCTCGAAGTCGTAGCTCGAGTAGTGGTAGGGCGTGAGAGCAGGGAACTCGCCGGCGCAGGTGTCGACGGTCTTGAACACCGGGCGGATGTCGAGACCGTGACGAAGGCCGCGGATCTCGGCTTCGGCCTCGCCGCGCAGCTCAGCGATCTGAGCGTCGGAGAAACCGTGCTCCTTGGCGTACCGAAGGGTCGCGGCGTCGAGCTCGGGCGCCGTGCGCACGAGCTCGGCGACCTCGTTGATCAGGACGATCTGGTCGATGAACCACGGGTCGATGGCCGTCGCATCGAACGCCTGCTCGATCGTCGCGCCCTTGCGCAGCGCCTGCTGCAGGGTGACGATGCGACCGTCGGTCGGGATCTTCGAGATCTCGAGCAGCTCGTCGACCGAACGCTCCTCCGTGCCCCAGTGGAAGCTGGAGCCGCGCTTCTCGAGCGATCGGAGCGCCTTCTGCAGCGCGGTCGCGTAGTTGCGTCCGATCGCCATCGCCTCGCCGACAGACTTCATGGTCGTCGTGAGGGTGGCGTCGGCGGCCGGGAACTTCTCGAACGCGAATCGAGGAACCTTGACCACGACGTAGTCGAGCGTGGGCTCGAAGCTCGCCGGAGTCACGCCGGTGATGTCGTTCGGGATCTCATCGAGCCGGTAGCCGAGGGCGAGCTTGGCGGCGAGCTTGGCGATCGGGAAGCCCGTCGCCTTCGAGGCCAGAGCGCTCGAACGCGAGACGCGCGGGTTCATCTCGATCACGATGATGCGCCCGTTGCTGGGGTCGACGGCGAACTGGATGTTGCAGCCCCCGGTGTCCACGCCGACGGCGCGGATGATGTCGATGCCGATGTCGCGGAGCTTCTGGTACTCACGGTCTGTCAGAGTCAGCGCGGGGGCGACGGTGATCGAGTCACCCGTGTGCACACCGACCGGATCGACGTTCTCGATGGAGCAGACGACCACCGTGTTGTCGGCCGTGTCGCGCATGAGCTCGAGCTCGTACTCCTTCCAGCCGAGGATGGATTCCTCGAGGAGCACCTCGGTGGTCGGCGAGTCCCGGAGCCCTGCGCCGCCGATGCGGCGGAGATCCTCTTCGTCGTACGCGAAGCCTGAGCCGAGCCCGCCCATGGTGAACGAAGGGCGGACGACGAGCGGGTAGCCCAGCTCGGCGGCGCCCTCGAGCAGGTCGTCCATCGTGTGCGCGATGATGCTGCGCGCGACGTCGGCTCCGGCATCCAGCACCAGCTGCTTGAAGATCTGACGGTCCTCGCCCTTGTTGATCGCCTCGAAGCTCGCACCGATCAGCTCGACGTCATACTTCTCGAGGATGCCGTGGTTGTGGAGTTCGATCGCGGCGTTCAGCGCGGTCTGACCGCCCAGGGTCGGCAGAATGGCATCCGGACGCTCCTTGGCGATGATGGTCTCGATGACCTGCCAGGTGATCGGCTCGATGTACGTCGCGTCGGCGAAGTCGGGGTCGGTCATGATGGTCGCCGGGTTGGAGTTGACCAGGATGACCCGCACGCCCTCCTCGCGGAGGACACGGCACGCCTGGGTGCCGGAGTAGTCGAACTCGCAGGCCTGACCGATGACGATCGGGCCGGAGCCGATGACGAGAACGGAGTTGATGTCGTCGCGCTTGGGCATTACTTGGTGTCCTTCTTGCTCGCGATGACCATGTCGCGGAACCGGTCGAAGAGGTAGTTGGCATCGTGCGGGCCGGCGGCAGCCTCCGGGTGGTACTGAACCGAGAACGCGGGGATGTCGAGGGCGCGCAGGCCCTCGACCACGTTGTCGTTGAGTCCCACGTGGCTGACCTCGACCTTGCCGTAGCCGTGGGGGCTGTCGAACGAACCCTCCAGCGGCGCGTCCACCGCGAAGCCGTGGTTGTGGGCGGTGATCTCGACGCGTCCGGTCGACTTGTCGAGCACCGGCTGGTTGATGCCGCGGTGGCCGAACGGCAGCTTGTAGGTGCCGAGCCCCAGAGCGCGTCCGAGCAGCTGGTTCCCGAAGCAGATGCCGAAGAACGGAAGTCCGTCGTCGAGCACGGCGCGGAGCAGCTCGACATGGTCGCCGGATGCCGCAGGGTCACCGGGACCGTTCGAGTAGAACACGGCGACCGGGTCGACCGACCGGATGTCGTCGATCGTCACGTTCTGCGGCAGCACGTGCACCTCGAAGCCGCGGGCTGCGAGGTTGTCGATCGTGGCCTGCTTGACGCCGAGATCGAGGACGGCGAGGTTGCCCACCCTCTCCCCCATGGCGGTCGTCACCGTGGCGACGTCGACCGACACCTGTGCCGAGAGGTTCTGGCCGGCCATCTGCGGTGCCTCGCCGACGATGCGCAGCTGCTCCGCGGGATCGAGGTGCGCGGCCTCTCCCGAGAAGATGCCGCCGCGCATCGAGCCGGCGGACCGGATGTGGCGCGTGATCGACCGGGTGTCGATGCCACTGATGCCGATGATTCCGTCCTGCACGAGGATCTCGTCGAGCGATGCGTTCGCACGCCAGTTCGAGACGACGCGCGAGGGATCGCGCACGATGTACCCGGCCACCCAGATGCGGCGGGACTCGGGGTCCTCGTCGTTCATCCCCGTGTTGCCGATGTGAGGCGCCGTCTGCAGGACGATCTGTCCTGCGTACGACGGGTCGGTGAGCGTCTCCTGATAGCCGGACATGCCGGTGGCGAAGACGACCTCGCCGATCGTGGTGCCGAGGGCGCCGTACGCGCGGCCGGTGTGGCGGGTCCCGTCTTCGAGGACGAGGACGGCGGGTTCGGGGAGGGCTGTCATGACGTTGCTCCTGTGTCGGGGGCGGCGGTGTCGTCCGAGGCGCCGGAGGCGGGGACGAGTCGCTGCAGTTCTGAGATGAAGTTCTGGGGGTCTCCGTCGGTGAGACGGAGGTAGGAGTCGACGATCGTGTCGTCGTCTGCGTTCCAGGCGATTCGCACGAGGCCGCCCGGTTCGACCACGCGGTCGATGGTGACCGTCGCGCGATCGACGCTCGAGAGCCGTGACGAGGCCAGGAACACCGTCGGCGCGCCGTCGAGGCAGAGCGCCACACCCCGATCGGTGACCGCGACCTCGCCCCGCGCGCGATATGCGAGAGGGGACATGGTCAGGCGCTCGAGCGGCTGATCGTGCTTCGTGGTCGACACGTAAAGCACCGCGCGACGATCGATGACCTCGGCATGCTCCGGCACGCCCAGGGGCGCCGCGAGTGAGGCGTCGCGTCGGAGTCGTCGTCGCCAGGCGAACAGCATGGAGAGCAGTACGAGAACCGCCAGAGCGATCATCAGCGCGATCGCGAGATCCCTGGGGATCATGCGTGAAGCTCCTCGACCACGTTTCCGGCGTCGACCGTGAGCACACCGCCGTGCACCGTGTACTCGACGCTGCCGGGAAGATCGCGTCCGAGGTACGGGGAGTTGCGGCTGCGTCCGCGCAGGTCGGCCTCGGTGAAGACTCCGGCGACCGACGCGTCGTAGAGGGCGAGGTGAGCGGGCGCACCGACCTCGAGCGGCGTGCCGTGGCCGTCCAGACGTCCGATATGCGCGGGCGTCGCACTCATCACGCGCGCGACGTCATTCCATCCGATGAGGCCGGTTGCGACCATCGACTGGTGCACCACGCGCAGCGCGCTCTCGAGACCCACCATGCCGTTTGCCGCAGCCTGCCATTCGCAGGCCTTGTGCTCGCTGGGATGCGGTGCGTGATCGGTCGCGACGATGTCGATCGTCCCGTCTGCCAGGCCCTCGCGCACCGCGAGCACATCTTCTTCACGACGCAGCGGCGGGTTGACCTTGTACCGCGCGTCGTACCCGCGCACGAGTTCGTCGGTCAGCAGCAGGTGGTGCGGCGTGACTTCGGCGGTCACATCGATGCCGCGCTTCTTCGCCCACCGGATGATGTCGACCGAACCGGCGGTCGAGAGATGGCAGACGTGCAGGCGAGAGCCCACGTGCTCGGCCAGCAGAACATCGCGCGCGATGATCGACTCCTCAGCCACCGCGGGCCAGCCGGCGAGGCCGAGCTCCGCCGAGACCACGCCCTCATTCATCTGCGCGCCCTCGGTGAGACGCGGATCCTGAGCGTGCTGTGCGATCACTCCGCCGAAGGACTTCACGTACTCGAGCGCGCGGCGCATGATCAGCGGGTCGAACACGCAGAAGCCGTCGTCGCTGAAGACGCGTACCCGGGCGCGCGAGGTCGCCATCGCTCCGAGCTCGGCGAGACGCTCGCCCTTCTGTCCGACCGTCACGGCCCCGATGGGCTGCACCGTCGCGTAGCGTGCGGCCTCACCGAGTGCGAGCTCCTGCTCGACCACACCAGCCGTGTCTGCCACGGGCGAGGTGTTGGGCATCGCGAAGACGGCGGTGAAGCCGCCGGCAGCAGCAGCGCGGGTGCCGGTGAGTATCGTCTCGGACGCTTCGTAGCCGGGCTCGCGCAGATGCGTGTGCAGATCGACGAGACCGGGAAGCGCGACCAGGCCGGAGGCGTCGATGACGCGTGCGCCCGAGCGGCTGAGCCCGGTGCCGATCTCAGCGATGACGCCGTTCTCCACGATGATGTCGGCGCTCTCCGCGCCGAGCAGCTGTGCGCCGGTGATGACGAGGGTCTCGCTCACTGGTCTCCCCCTCGTTCGTCGTCTCGTTCCCCTGCAAGAAGCAGGTACAGCACTGCCATTCGGATGGACACCCCGTTAGTCACCTGTTCCAACACCGTCGAGCGCGGTGAATCGGCGGCTTCTGAAGAGATCTCCAACCCACGGTTCATGGGTCCGGGGTGCATGACAATGCTACCGTCCGGAAGGCCTGCGACCCGCAGTGCGTCAAGACCCCATCGTCTGGAATATTCCCGCTCAGTGGGGAAATACGCCGCGTTCATGCGCTCGAGCTGGATGCGCAGCATCATCACGGCGTCGGGCCCGTGGGCGAGCGCCTGATCGAGGTCGTACACGACCCGCACGGGCCAGCGAGAGACGTTCTGCGGAACGAGCGTCGGCGGTGAGACCAGGGTGACGTCGGCGCCGAGCGTCGTCAGCAACCACACGTTCGAGCGAGCGACGCGCGAATGCAGCACATCTCCCACGATCACGACGCTGGTGCCGCTGAGATCGCGCCCGCGACTGTCGGCACCGAAACGCCGCTTGCGGATGGTGAAGGCATCGAGCAGCGCCTGGGTGGGATGCTCGTGGGTGCCGTCGCCCGCGTTCACGACACCGGCCGAGATCCAGCCGCTGGTTGCCAGCGTCTGCGGTGCGCCGGACGCATGGTGGCGGATGACCACGGCATCCGCTCCCATCGCCTGCAGGGTCTGAGCCGTGTCCTTGAGGCTCTCGCCCTTCGACACGCTCGACCCCTTGGCCGCGAAGTTGATGACGTCAGCGGACAACCGCTTGGCGGCGGCCTCGAACGAGATGCGCGTGCGGGTGGAATCCTCGAAGAAGAGGTTGACGACGGTCTTGCCGCGCAGCGTCGGGAGCTTCTTGACCTCGCGGGACTGCGTGTCGGACATGTCCTCGGCGACGTCGAGGATGCGCAGGGCGGTCTCGCGGTCGAGGGTGCGGGTGTCGAGGAGATGTCTCATGCTTCGATCGTCACCTCTTCGGCGCCGTCGTCTTCGGTGAGGCGCACGTTGACACGCTCCTGCCGGGAGGACGGGATGTTCTTGCCGACGAAGTCGGGGCGGATCGGCAGTTCGCGGTGGCCGCGGTCGACGAGGATTGCGAGGCGCACGACCGCGGGGCGACCTATCGACTGCAGAGCATCGAGAGCGGCGCGGATGCTGCGGCCGGAGAAGAGCACATCGTCGACGAGGACGACCGTCTTGGCGTCGATCCCGCCGTCGGGGATCTCCGTCGGTCGCGGCGACCGTGTCGGATGCTTCGCGAGATCGTCGCGGAACATCGTGACGTCGAGAGCACCCACCGGAACAGTAGTATCGGCGATCTCTCCGATGACCGAGGCGAGGCGTCGGGCGAGGGTCACGCCGCGGGTCGGAATGCCCAGCAGGACGAGATTCTCAGCCCCTCGATTCGATTCGAGGATCTCATGTGCGATGCGGGTGAGAGCCCGCGAGATATCGGCTTCGTGCAGTACGGTGCGTGCACTCATCAGCCGCTCCCTTCTCCGCCTCACAGGACGGTGTTAAAGGTTGCTTGATGCCACCAGTCTAGCGCGACCTCATCGCCACCCGAGAACCTCGCGGACCACCGCCTGCGAGAACGGGGCGCCGTCATCGGGAACGCCGCGGAGGGACTCGTGCGAGACCATGGCACCTTCGGCGCCCGCCGCAGAGGTGATGCCCTCGAGCGCTGCGCGGATGCGCGGTCCTGCTGCCCGCGCGTACTCCGCATCACCGCGGCGGGAGACATGCGGGAACACCACGAGTTCGGCGACCCCGGTGGCTGCCCGGCGAGCCGCGACGACGACGAGCGTCGGCGGAATGGAGTGCTGGAGCGCGCGCGGAAGCGGGAACGGCAGCTCATCGGTCAGGAGCCCCTGCCAGAATCCGCGACGCGAACGTCTCTCGTCGCCGATCTCGAGGGTGGAGACCGTCCAGTCAGAACCCTGCTCACGGAGCACGTCATCGAAGCCGTCGCCGCGGGTCTCGAACCCCTGCTCCTGAAGGAACTCCGTGGCGATGTGCACCAATCGCGGAGCATCCGATCTCACGACCCATCGGGCGCCGCGGAACGGGCCCTCGAACCGCAGCCGCGAAGTTCGAGCATCCCGGCCCGATCCCTGCGGGTGCGAGCCGACGGGCACCTCAGCTGGCCTCGCGCAGAACGGCGTCCGTGACTTCGTCGATCTTCGTCGCACGGATCGGGTGCCCACTCGTCGACAGGCAGCGGCCGGACTTCAGATCCCACTTCCAGTCATGCATGCTGCAGGTCAGGATGCCGTTCTCATCGACGGTGCCGGTACGGGTGAGATCTGCGCGCAGATGGGGGCAGCGCCGCTGCACGATCCAGTCGCCGACCTCGGCGTCCTCCGTCTGATCGGTCTGCTCCTGGTACCAGTTCTCGACGTACTCGATGCGGTCGACCGACAGACACTTGAGGAAGGTCGTGAGGAACTCGTTGAATTTTCCGCTGCGTCCGACGCTGAACTGCATCGACAGGAAGATGGAGTTGGACCAGTCGATCTCGTGATCGCGGATGTTGGTGGAGACGAGCTCGGCGGGGATCGTGTACCAGTAGATGCACTCCTCCCCCGCATACTCGCGGACCTTTGCCCGGGGGAAGTCCACGACCATGTCGAGGTCGCCGATCTTGAAGCGCACGCATCCTCCGACGCCGAGTCGGATCGTGCGCGACTTCTTGAGCAGTGGTTCCCACCAGGTCTTGAGGGCCTCGAGCATCTCGGCCGCCGGAAGCACCTCGGCGCGAGCGGCCTCCTCGTCGCGGATCTCGTCCTGCCGGCTCGCGCGCTGCTCGTCGAGATAGTCCCACTTCTCGTCGAAGATGTGGGCGAGCTCTGCCTCGGAGTACAGCGATTGCTCGGTGGTGACCTCGCCGCCGTCGACCGTGACGACGGTGCCCGGAACGAAAAGGTGTCCGGCATACTGCGGCGACAGCTCCTTCATGTGCGCGAGGAACTGCTTCTGATCGGTGAAGATCGATTCGCCGTTGCGCCCGACGCCGTTGAAGTCGAACAGGTCGTCGCGGAGGAACATGGGCGGCCCTGCCATCGGGAAGACATGCGGGGCGTCGACCTTGTCGATGTAGTACATGGCGCGCTTGTTCTGCGCTTCACGCTTCAGACGCGCGAAGTTCTGCTTCGCATCGAGGGGGAGGTCGTAGACCATCGGCCACCAGATGGCGCCCGAGACCTGGGTGAAGTACGCGTCGGGCTTGCCGAAGTGCAGCAGGGTCTCGAGGTCGAGCGGGTGTGAGTCGTTCTGATTGAGCACCGATCCGGTCCCGTCGTCCACGCTGAGGGAGGAATCGCCGATGGGACCGTCGCTGGGGGCACGCAGCGGCGTGATCATGATCTTCAGGTCGCCGCGTTCGATGATCTGCCCCGCGGGTGCGTAGGTGATGTTCGTGTATCCGAGAGCGCGGATGTCCTGTTCGAGGTCATCGATCGGGTACTCGGGCAGGAGCACCTCGATGTCCTTGCGGATGTACCGCTCGAGCAGGGCGGGATCGAAGTGATCGCGGTGCCGGTGCGAGATGTACAGGAAGTCGGCGTCGCGCCCGAAGCGCTCCCAGTCGAGCCCGCGGTTGTCGGGAAAAGGGAACCACGAGCCGAAGAACGACGGCCCCAGAACCGGGTCGCAGATGATGTTCCCGCCGACCGTCTCGATGAACATCCCGGCGTGGCCGAGTCCGGTGATCCGCATGCAATCCTCCTGAGGTGAACCGTTCGATTCTACCGGCGGGCCCCTGTACGCCCGCGGTGACCGGCCGGGAGAAATCAGCTGCCGTCGAAGAGACCGCGGATGTCGTCGGCGGTGAGCGACTGCGCGAACAGCTGTTCGTCATCCATGACGGCGGTGAACAGGCGCGCCTTGCGGCGCTGCAGCTCGAGCACCTTCTCCTCGATCGTGCCCGTCGAGATCATGCGGTAGACGAACACCTGATTGGTCTGTCCGATGCGGTGCGTGCGATCGACTGCCTGGGCCTCGGCCGCAGGATTCCACCACGGATCGAGGAGGAAGACGTAATCGGCCTCGGTGAGGGTGAGACCGAAGCCGCCGGCCTTCAGGCTGATGAGGAACACCGGCTGCTCCCCCGCCCTGAACGAGTCCACGACGTCCTGGCGGCGCCGAGTCGATCCGTCGAGGTGGGCGTACGGGATCCCCGCCTCGTCGAGTCTGGCTGCGGCGAGATCGAGGAAGGAGGTGAACTGGCTGAAGACCAGCGCGCGATGCCCCTCCGCCTGCAGCTCGACCACGCGATCGAGCAGCGTGTCGAGTTTGCTCGAACCGATCTCCGCATCGTTCTCGTCGATCAGCTCCGGAGCGAGACTGAGCATTCGCAACAGGGTGAGCGATCGGAAGACGATGAAGCGATTGCGGTCGAGATCGTCGAGCAGCCCGAGAACCTTCTGCCGCTCGCGTTGGAGCACGACGTCGTAGAGCTCCCGATGCGCCGGACTGAGTTCGACCTCGAGAAGCTGTTCCTGCTTCGCCGGCAGGTCAGACGCGACGAGCTCCTTGGTGCGCCGCAGCATGAGCGGACGGATGCGACGGCGCAGCTGGGCGAGGCGCCGAGCACGATACTCGCCGCCCTCCTCGTTCTCGGGGACCTTGCCCTTCTCGATGGGCTGGACGTAGCGATCCCGGAACTTGCGGGCCGAGGGGAAGAGACCAGGGGCTGCGAGCTTCAGCAGCGACCACAGCTCCGTCAGGCTGTTCTCCATCGGCGTTCCGGTCACGGCATACGTCACGTCGGAGCGGAATGTCGAGATCGCGCGATGGAGCTTGGTCTTCGGGTTCTTGACGAATTGCGCCTCGTCGAGGATCAGTCCCGCCCATTCCACCTCGCGGAACTCGTCCTCGTCGAGTCTCGCGACCGTGTACGAGCTCACGACGACGTCTGCTGTCGCCGCGGCGGCACGCAGCCCCGTCGTTCGCGTCGAGCTCGTGGTCTCCACGACCGCGACCCGCAGCTCGGGAGTGAATCGTGCAGCCTCCGTCCGCCAGGTGCTGAGGACGGAGGTGGGAGCGAGCACGAGGAACGGACGCTCCTCCCCGCTCTCCCTCGCGTGCTGGATGAAAGTGAGCAGCTGCAGGGTCTTGCCGAGTCCCATGTCGTCGGCGAGGATTCCGCCGAGTCGATGCTTCCAGAGGAATGCGAGCCAGTCGAAGCCGGTCTTCTGATACGACCGCAGTTCGGCGCGCAGGCCGGCCGGCACCGGCGTGGCAGGTACGCCCTCGGCTCGACGCAGCCCCTCGGCCGTCGCTCTCCAGCTGACGGCAGGCTGGGCCTCATCGGCGAGATCCTCGAACTCCTCCCAGAGATCGACCTGGTAGCGGTTGATCCGTGGGCCGGTCTCCCACTCGTTGAGCTCCCCGGCCTCGTCGATGAGGTCGCGCAGGCGGTCGAGCGCGGGATGGCTGAGTGAGAAGTAGCCGCCGTCTGCGAGCAGCAGCTTCTTCTTCCCCTTGCTCAGCGCTGCGAACAGCGGGCCGAAGGGAATGCTGCGTCCGTCGATCGAGACGAGGATGCCGAGATCGAACCAGTCGGAATCCGTGGACTCCACCGTCGTGACTGTGACCTGCGGATCGCCCGTGAGCTCCCGATAGTCCTTGCGCTGACCCTGCGAGTCGATCTGCACTCCGCGATCCTGCAGCGCCGGCACGAGCTGCGCGACGAAGTCCGCCGCATCGATGTCGTGCAGCGATCCCGCGGGGCGGAACGTCGTGGCACGGTGCTCCTGCCAGACAGCCTCGATCTCGGCCCGTCGGTCAGCCTCGACGGCGGCATCCCGCACCGCGGAGGGGTTCCACGCGAAGGGTACGGTTCCGAAGCTGCCGTACGACCAGCGGAACTCGTAGCTCACGACGTCTCCGCGCTCGAAGACGACGGTGAGCACAGGTGAGGGTTCGGGCACCTCGGGGAGATCCACCGCTCCGACGGCGCGAACGGAAGCGCGTCGGGCGAGCAGCGGATAGGCGTCGTCGATGAACGCCTGTTCCTCGGTCGCCGGGACCAGCACCGGAGCCGAAGCAGCGAGAAGCGTGCGCGTCTGCTCGCTGAGCGGCGACTCGGCCAGCACGATCTCCATGCGATTGCCGGTGAGTCGCGCGGTGTAGAGACCGGTCCTGCCGATCGGATGCGCGTCTGCTGCCGCGACCGTGATGCCGTCCACCGTCACATCGGCCCCGACCGACAGCGATCCGTCGTCGGCTCGGGTGATCGCGGCAGCGACGGTCGCAGCGCCGGCCAGCCGCACCGAGGCGCTCTTCTGGCTCGGGACGAGCGGGATGCCGAGATCGGCGCCGCTTCGAAGATGACCCCAGAGCAGAGCAGACTCGATCTGGTCCACGACGAGCCATTCGCCTGCGTTGCCCGACAGGAGCGAGTCACGGGAGAGGCTCAGCAGATCGCCGAACCAGCGCGTCTGCGCACGACCGAACTGTGCGGCATCTCGGCGGACCGCATCCCACCCGGCGTGCCCCTGGATCCAGGAACCGGTCTGCGCGCTGCGCATGAGAGGGCGAACGGCGAGCAGTAGCTCACCAGAAGGCCGGGCCAGATCTCGGAGTGTGGCCGTGCGCATCGGGCGGGGCCCCCAGTGGCTCTCCGCCCGCGATTCGCGATGGCGGAGCTCGACGCCCAGAGCGAGCGGTTGGGCGTGGCGAACGACCTCCGGGTCGAGCAGTGTGCGCCAGGAGGTCGCTGCGGGCTTCTGCGGCGTCTTCGAGGGCTCGGGAGCGACCTCGAGTGCGGCAGCCTGCTGTGAGTACTCGTGGACGTTAGAGGCCAGCACGGTCGCGACGACGTGCTTGCATCCCGAACGCACCGGGCAGGAGCATCGCGTCGTTCGCATGCGGCGCCTGCCGTTGGACGAGATGAACGTGATCTCGGTGAGATAGGGCGTCTCCGGGCCGCCACGCACATGACCTTCGAGTTCGAGCAGATCCTCATGCCACACCACATCGAGCACGTTGCCCTCGCGGAAGTACGCAAGACCTCGCTTGTATCCACCGGCGTCGGTGATCTGCATGATCTCGCGGAGATCGACGTGCGGCGCGGACATGCCCTCATCCTTCCCGCGGGTACCGACATCGACGATGTCGGACCGCGGCTAAGCCCTCAGACGGCGCGGGCCACCCGTGCCAGAACGCCGTGCACGAACGCGCCGGAATCGTCGGTCGAGAACTCCTTGGCGAGCTCGACCGCCTCATCGATCGCGACGGCGGTCGGGATCTCGTCGTTGAACAGGATCTCCCAGACGCCGATACGCAGCAACGCGCGGTCGACCGCGGGCATCCGCTCGAGCTTCCAGTCGCGACTGTGGGTCGTGATCTGCTCATCGATCTCGTCGCGGTGGTCGATGATGCCGTCGACCACTTCGCGGGCGTAGAGCCAGGAAGCCTCCCGAGCAGGCTCGGAAGCCGCCCGCTTCGCCTCGGAGGCCAGCGCGACGCCGACCTCGTCGCCACGGACGTCGGCGGAGAACAGGATGTCTAGTGCGCGCTTGCGCGCCTTCGTACGGGCGCTCACGCCTTACTTCTCGCGACCGAGGTAGTCGCCGGTGCGCGTGTCGACCTTGACCTTGGTGCCGGTCTCGACGAAGAGCGGCACCTGGATCTCGTAGCCGGTCTCGAGCGTGGCGGGCTTCGTGCCAGCCGACGAACGATCGCCCTGCACGCCCGGCTCGGAGTAGGTGATCTCGAGGATCACGGACGCCGGAAGATCGATGTACAGCGGGTTGCCGTTGTTGAGCGCGATCGTGACCTGCTGGTTCTCGAGCAGGAAGTTCTTCGCGTCGCCGACGGTCGCGGCAGGGACCGTGATCTGGTCGTAGTCGGTCTGATCCATGAACACGTATCCGTCACCGTCGGTGTACAGGTACGTGTAGTCACGGCGGTCGACGTTCTCGATCTCGATCTTCGCACCGGCGTTGAACGTCTTGTCGACGACCTTGCCGCTCATGACGTTCTTGAGCTTGGTGCGCACGAAAGCACCACCCTTGCCGGGCTTGACGTGCTGGAACTCGACGACGCTCCAGAGCTGCTTCTCGATGCTGAGGACCACGCCGTTCTTGATGTCTGCGGTAGATGCCATGCGCTGGACTTTCCGTTTCTAGAGTCTGGGGGCCGTTCACGTCCCGGTGGACTGGGTGGGCCGAGAGTCGATTCTACGCGATGAGGGCGGTGAGCTGCCGCACAGCGCTCGCGTAGCCATCGACGCCCTCGCCGATCACGCGGACCGCGGCGACATCGTCCAGGTAGGAATGATGACGGAAAGCCTCCCGCGCATGGACGTCGGAGATGTGAACCTCTGCGAAGGGCAGGTTCACTCCGGTGAGCGCATCGCGCAGCGCGACGGAGGTGTGCGTGAGCCCCCCGGGATTGATCACGATGCCCACGCAGTCCTCGCGCGCGGCATGGATGGCATCGATCAGCACCCCCTCGTGGTTGCTCTGGATCGCCCGCAGGTCGAAGCCGGCCTCGTTCGCAGCCGCGCGCGTCAGAAGCTCGACATCCGCGAGCGTCGCGGTGCCGTACACGTCGGGCTCACGCGTACCGAGCAGGTTGAGGTTGGGTCCGTTGACCAGGAGCAGCCGCCTGGTCATGCGCCGATCTCCTGGTAGGCCGCGAAGAGCAGCGACTCATCGGGAGCCTGCAGCACCGTCGGCTTCGCGATGTCGTCGAGCAGGATGAACCGGAGCATTCCGCCGCGGCTCTTCTTGTCGCGCTGCATGGTCGCGAGCAGCTGCTGCCACGCGCCCGCGCGATAAGAGGTGGGAAGACCGAGTGATTCGAGAACCGTCCGATGCCGTTCGGCGGCGGAATCCGAGAGGCGTCCGGCGAGCCGCGAGAGCTCGGCCGCGTACAGCATCCCCACCGAGACCGCCGCGCCGTGACGCCAGCGATAGCGCTCCGAGTGCTCGATCGCGTGCCCGAGGGTGTGCCCGTAGTTGAGGATCTCCCGCTGTCCGGCTTCGCGGAAGTCGCTCGAGACCACCGTCGCCTTCATGTCGATCGCGAGCTCGATCGCCCGACGGAACTCCGCAGTCGACGTGTCGACCGCGCGAGCCGGGTCGGCCTCGACGATGTCGAGGATCTCCGGTGCCCAGATGAACCCGGCCTTCACCACCTCCGCGAAACCTGCCGTCGCCTCGTTCGGGCTGAGGCTCGCCAGCTCGTCGAGGTCGCCGATCACAGCGCGAGGCGCCCAGAACGCGCCGACGAGGTTCTTGCCCTCGGCCGTGTTGATGCCGGTCTTGCCGCCGACCGAGGCGTCGACGAGTCCGAGAACGGTGGTGGGCACGTGCACGACCTGTACGCCGCGAAGCCAGGTCGCGGCGACGAAGCCGGCGAGATCCGTGACCGCGCCGCCTCCGTATCCGACGACGGCATCCGTGCGGGTGAAGTCGGCCTGGCCCATGACCTGCCAGCAGAATGCCGCGACCTCGACCCGTTTTCCCTGCTCGGCATCCGGTACCTCGGCGAGCAGCACCTCACGGGGCCCCTCGCTGACATCGGCCAGCAGCCGGTCGCGCAGTTCTGCGGCGCGTGCGGCGAGCGTCGGCGGGTGCACGACGAGCACCTTCCGCACGCTCGGAGCCAGCGCCGCGGACACGCGGTCGAGGATGCCGCGGCCGATCGTGATGTCGTAGGGGGACTCCCCGGTGACCGTGATTGTCGTCGTACTCATCTCTGATCTCTCCTCCATGCCACGATGTCTTCGGCGATCCGCTGCATCGGCCGCCTGGACGTGTCGAACGTCACACTCGCGACCTCGTCGTACCAGGCTCGGCGCGCCTCGAAGATCTCCGTCCAGCGGGTCACCGGGTCCTCGCCCTCGAGCAACGGGCGCCCTCCGGTGGCGATCCGATCGGCGACCGCCGAGGGGCTCACCGTCAGGAACACGACAGGGTGCTCGCGAAGCAGACCACGGGTTGCGGCGTCGGTCACCGCGCCGCCCCCGAGCGAGATCACCCCACCCTCGGCGAGTGCAGTGGCCACCGCGGAGCGCTCCAAGGTGCGGAAATGCTGTTCTCCATGCGCCTCGAAGATCGACGGGATCGACCCGTGCTCCGCGACGACCCGCTTGTCCGTATCGACGAACGGCAGCGCGAGCGCACGTGCGACCCTCCGCCCGATGCTGGTCTTGCCGGACGCCATCGGGCCGACGAGCACCAGCGTCAGGGACTCAGTCGCGCTCGTCATGCGCGATGAGCGCGGCCTCGGACGCAGGCGTCGTCCGCAGCTCGGCGGGGATTCCCTCGAGGTATCCCTCGACGTTGCGCCGGGTCTCGCGGATGCTGTCACCACCGAACTTCTCGAGCACCGCGCGTGCGAGCTCGACAGCGACCATGGCCTCGGCCACGACTCCCGCCGCAGGCACCGCGCACACGTCCGACCGCTGGTGGTGCGCCGTGGCATCCTCACCGCTTGCGATGTCGATCGTGCGCAGCGCGTGCGGCACGGTGGCGATCGGCTTCATGCCGGCGCGGACGCGCAACACGGTTCCGGTCGACATGCCACCCTCGGTGCCTCCAGCACGGTCGGAGCCGCGGCTGATGCCGTCCGGAGTCGCGAACAGCTCGTCGTGAGCGGCAGAGCCGCGGCGCCGGGTGGTCTCGAAACCGTCTCCGACCTCGACGCCCTTGATCGCCTGGATGCTCATGAGGGCCTGCGCGAGACGGGCGTCGAGCCGACGGTCCCAGTGCACGTGCGAACCGAGTCCCGGCGGCAGACCGTACGCGAGCACCTCGACGATTCCGCCGAGGGTGTCGCCGTCCTTCTTGGCGTCATCGACCTCGGCGACCATGAGCGCCGAGGTGGTGGGGTCGAAGCAGCGCAGCGGATCGGCATCCAATGCCTCGACGTCGTCGGGCGTCGGGAGCGCGCTGCCCTCGGGAACCCGCACCGGACCGATGGAGAGCGTGTGGCTGACCAGGCGGATGCCGAGCTCGCCGAGGAACGAGCGGGCGATGGCGCCGAGCGCGACGCGAGCTGCGGTCTCACGGGCGCTCGCACGCTCGAGGATCGGACGCGCCTCGTCGAAGTCGTACTTCTGCATGCCCACGAGATCGGCATGGCCGGGCCGCGGCCGGGTGAGCGGCGCGCTGCGGCCCCTCGACTTGTCGGTGAGTTCGACGGGCTCGGGGTTCATGACCTCGATCCACTTCGGCCACTCGGTGTTGCCGATGCGCAGCGCGATCGGGCTGCCGAGCGTCTTGCCGTGGCGGACACCGCCCGAGATCGTGAGCTCATCCTGCTCGAACTTCATACGGGAGCCGCGACCGTAGCCGAGCTTGCGTCGAGCCAGATCGGCTTGGATGGCCTCGGACGACACCGGGACGCCGGAGGGCAGTCCCTCCATGACGGCAATGAGTTCTGGGCCGTGCGATTCGCCGGCCGTGAGCACGCGGAGCATTGCTCTAGTCTCCCATGCGTTTCGGACCCGCTCGTCCCTCGTGTCGCCCTACGACGACAGAACGGCGCGCATCGCAGTCACGACCGCGTCCTCATCGGGGAGACGACGCGAGGGATCACCGTCACGGAAGACCCGGATCTGGCGCACCGCCTGATGCAGAAGCATCCCGAGCCCGGAGATCGTCGGCCCGCCTGTCCAGCCCGTCGCCAACGCGGACGGCCACGGTGAGTAGGCGACATCGAAGAGGGTTCCGCCCGTCGCCGAGATCCTGGTGATCGCATCGGGATCGACCGCCGCGCCACCAGGGAGCGTCGCGACGGTCAGAGCGACCTGATCAGCGCCTTCCGCGAAGCCCCGCACCGAGACATCGACGCCGAGTCGAGCTCCGAGTGCGACCAGCGGAGCTGCACGATCCGGGCGCCGGGCGCGCACGTCGACCCTCGCCGCACCCATCTCCGATACGGCGACCAGCGCGGATGCGGCCGTGGCGCCGGCTCCGAGGATTCTGGCGCTGTCGATCCGGGTGAGGCCCTCGTCGTTCAAGGCGTCGACGATCCCCCCGACATCCGTGTTGTACCCATGCACAGTGTCGCCGAGGAGAAGCGTGTTGACAGCACCGGTGAGGTCGGCGTGAGTGTCGAGGGTGTCTGCGGCCCGACGCGCCGGCTCCTTCAGCGGCATCGTCAGCGACAGCCCCCTCCACGAGGCGTCCAGAGATCCGAGAGACGCTGCGAAGTCCGCCTCCCCCACCTGTCTGCGCGAATACTGCCAGTCGAGACCGAGCACCTCGTAGGCGGCGGTGTGCAGCTGAGGCGACCTCGAATGAGCGATCGGGTCACCCCAGACCGCCAGGCGACGCGCGGTCATCCGGCCGAGCATCCGCCGTCGGGGTTCTCCTCGCACCACTGGCCCCACTTCTCGACGCCCCGGAGGTGCTCCTCGTAGGTCTCGGAGAACTGAGTCTCTCCGGTCTCCAGGTTGACCGTGACGAAGTACAGCCACGGTCCGTCGGCGGGGTGCATCGCAGCGTCGATCGCCTTGTCGCTCGCACTGGCGATGGGGGTGATCGGCAGACCGGTGTGCACGTACGTGTTCCAGTCGTTCTGGTCTTCCAGCGCTTCCGCCGAACTCGAGACGACGCCTTCGTGCATCGACCCGTACCCGTACTGCGCGGTCGAGTCCATCTGGAGCTTCATGTCGATGTCGAGGCGGTTCTGGATCACGCGCGACACCTTCGGGAAGTCCGCGGTGAGTCCCTCGCGCTGGATGATCGACGCGATGGTGAGGATGCGCTGTGCATCCTCAGCAGGCACTCCGGCCTTGTCCAACGACTCGTGGGTGCGGTCGACCATTCGCTGGATGACCTGCTGCGCGGTGACTCCCGGGTCGAAGGTGTACAACGCGGGGAACAGCCATCCTTCGAGCGTCTGGGCGGTCACGCCGTAGACCGAGGGATCGGCCACTGCGGCCTCGAGATCTGCGAGCGGGATGCTCAGAGACTCGGCGATTGCGGGAAGAGTGGACTCGATCGTCGAGCCCTCCCCCACATTGGCCGAGTTCTCGAGCTTGTTCTCCGGATTCTGCAGCGCCTCGAGAGCGGCCTCTGCCGTCATCTTCTCCTGCAGGCGATAGTTGCCGGGGTAGAACGTCACGGCGATGCCCTCGTCGACGAGGTAGTCGTAGAACACCGTGTCGGTGCGCGTGACACCGGCTTCGTAGAGCGCGGTCGAGACCGGTGAGCCGGTGTCGCCCTCTTTCACCGTGACGAGCACCTCGCCGGTGGCGAGACCAGGCTCCCAATCGTCGGGCTCACCCCAACCGAGCGCGTCGCTGATCTTGTCGCCGTAGGTGTTCATCGCCCAGACTCCCGCGGCCGCGAGGCCTCCGAGGACTGCCAGGACGATGATCAGCGCCACGAGACACCCGGTGCGCCGCTTCTTCTTGGGCGGCTTGGAGACGCCGTCGTCTTCGGGGTGGCTGTGGAACAGATCTTCGAGCCGGCCACCCGCTCCGTCGCGCCCTGGAGCGGCGGATGGCGCTGATGAGCCGACCTCGGCCGATGCCGCGGTGGCCGCCGTGGCCGCGGCAGGAGTCGACACAGAAGGCGCCTGTCGACGGCCTGTCTGATCGGCGGTCACGAATTCTGGCGCAGCCTCGCCATGCTGAGGCCCGTCGGGCGCGGTCTGAGCTTCTCGGCCCGAGGGTGAGGCCTCTGAAGAGGGCTGTACTGGGGCCTGTGGGGCCGAGTTCGGCTGGGACGAGGCCGGTCGCGTGGCGGCCTCTCGGGCAGCCCGCCGGGATCCGGGAGCGGGGGGTGCGTCATCGACCGTCGGGATCTGCTGCGTGGGCTCCGGCAGGTTCTCGAACAGGTCGCTCAGTCGGGCGTCCGGATCGTGCCGGGGGGAAGCACTATCGCGTTCGGGCATGTCAGGAAGACTCCTCATCGAGCGGAATCGTGTCACCGGGCGGGTTTCCGGTGCTCTTCTCCGTGTCGATCGCCTGCTGCAGCAGAACCACCGCGGCGACCTGATCCACAATGCTACGAGAGTTCTTCTGAGTTCTCCCCGAAGATCGCAGCGCGGCGTGTGCGCTCACGGTGCTCAGACGCTCGTCCACCAACCTCGTCGGGATCCTCGTGCGCGCGCTGAGGGCCGCCGCGAACTCCCTCGCGTCGAGCGTCGACGCGGTGTCCGCTCCCTGCATGTTCACAGGGAGTCCGACGACGAGTTCCACCGGCTCGTACTCCTCAGCGATCGAGGCGATCCGCTCGACCGACTGGTCGGTGCGAGGTACCGTCTCGACGGGAACCGCGAGCATGCCGTCGGGGTCGCAGCGTGCGACCCCGACGCGGGCCCTGCCGACGTCGATTCCGAGGCGGACCCCGCGACGGAACACGCTCACGCTGTCCGCAGCTCCTGCGACACGGCCTCGAGCGCGGCGGTCAGCGCAGAGGCATCCGTGCCGCCGCCCTGCGCCACATCGTCTCGGCCACCACCGCCACCGCCGAGCACAGACGCTGCGCGCTTCGCGAGTGCCCCCGCTCTGGCTCCTGCTGCGCGAGCAGCGTCGTTGGTGGCGACGACCACGACCGGGCGGTCGTTCACGATGCCGCCGAGTGCGACGACTGCGGCCTCGGAGCCGAGACGGTCGCGTACCCCGAGCACGAGCTCGCGCACGTCATCGGCCGACGCCACCGCGCCGAGCGACTGGGCTGCGACGCGGAAGTCGCCGACGCGGCCGGCGGCATCGGCGATGGCAGGCACCTGTCCGGCACGCTCCTTGGCCTCGAACTGGGCGATGCGCTTCTCGGCTGCCTTGAGACCCGCCGACAGGTCGGAGATGCGCTCGGCGAGCTGATCGCGCGGCGTCTTGAGCGAAGAGGTGAGCTGAGAGACGAGAGCACGCTCGGCCGCCAGTTCGCGGAACGCGTCCTGCCCCACGAGAGCCTCGATGCGCCGGTTGGATGCGCCGACCGACGACTCGCCGACGACGCTGACCAGTCCTACCTCGGCGCTGGTGCTCACATGGGTGCCGGCGCAGAGCTCGCGCGACCAGGGGCCGCCGATGTCGACCATGCGCACGACATCGCCGTACTTCTCCCCGAACAACGCCATGGCGCCGGCTTCCTTCGCCTCGTCGAGCGAGACGATCCGTGTCGTCACCTCGAGGGCGTCCTGCACGGCCCGGTTCGTGATCTCCTCGATCTCGGTGCGGGTGTCTGCGGACAGAGCCTGGGACCAGGCGAAGTCGAAGCGCATGTACCCGGCCCGGTTCAACGACCCCGACTGTGTGGCGGTGGGGCCGAGGGTGTCGCGGAGCGCCGCGTGCACGAGGTGGGTCGCGGAGTGCGCCTGCCGCGCGGCGCGCCGATTCGCGGCATCGACAACCGTGGTCGCCGCATCATCGACGGCGACCGAACCACGGGTCACCTCGACGGTGTGACTGATCAGCCCGGCGACCGGACGCTGAACATCGAGCACCTCGAGCTCGTAGCCGGGCCCGACGATCACGCCCTTGTCCGCCACCTGGCCGCCGGATTCGGCGTACAGCGTCGTCTCGGCCAGCACGACCTCGGCGATCTGCCCCTCGGCAGCGCTCTGAACGACCTGCCCGTCGACGAGGATCCCGAGGATGCGTGAATCGACCTCGAGCTCGCTGTAGCCGTCGAATCCGGTCTCGCCGAGGGCGCGCAGGTCCCGGTACACCGAGACATCGGCGAGCTGACGCTTGCGGTTGCGCGCATCGTCCTTGGCGCGCGTGCGCTGTTCCTGCATGAGCGAGTCGAAAGCCGCGCGGTCGACGTTCAGCCCGGCTTCCTCGGCGACCTCGAGCGTGAGGTCGATCGGGAATCCGTACGTGTCGTGGAGGAGGAATGCCTCGCGACCGCTCAGCGAGGCGTCGCCCTTCTTCTTCGTCTCGTCGAGTGCGAGATCGAGGATCGTCGACCCCTGCGCGAGAGTGCGGCGGAAGGTCTCCTCTTCTGCGAATGCCGAGGCCGACAACGTCGCCCACTCCGTCTCGAGCACCGGATACGCCGACTTCATGGCGTCACGCGAGGCGGCGAACAGCTCGGGGAAAGCGGGGTCGTCGACACCGAGCAGACGCATCGATCGCACGGTGCGACGCATGAGTCGGCGCAGGATGTAGCCGCGGCCCTCGTTCGACGGACGAACACCGTCGGAGAGCAGCATCAGAGACGAGCGCACATGATCGGCGATGACGCGGAAACGCACGTCGTCTTCGTGCACTGCTCCGTAGCGACGGCCGGAGAGCTCGACGGCTCGGTCGAGCACCGGGCGCACCTGATCGGTCTCGTACATGTTCTCGACGCCCTGCTTGAGGAAGGCGACGCGCTCGAGGCCCATGCCTGTGTCGATGTTCTTCATCGGCAACTCGCCGACGATGTCGAACTCGGTCTTGCCGCGGATGTTGTCGATGAAGTCCTGCATGAAGACCAGGTTCCAGATCTCCACGAACCGGTTGTCGTCCACCGCCGGGCCGCCGTCGGCGCCATACGCGGGACCACGGTCGAAGAAGATCTCCGAGTCGGGACCGCCCGGGCCGGGCTGCCCGGTGTTCCAGTAGTTGTCGGCGCGCCCGAGACGCTGGATGCGCTCCGGCTTCAGACCGATGATGTCGCGCCAGATCGCCTCGGCCTCGTCATCGGTCTCGTAGACGGTGACCCAGAGATCCTTCTCGTCGAACCCCAGACCGCCATCGGCCTCGGCGCTGGTCAGAAGCTCCCAGGCATAGCGGATCGCGCCCTCTTTGAAGTAGTCCCCGAACGACCAGTTTCCGAGCATCTGGAAGAACGTGCCGTGACGTGCGGTGCGACCGACCTCTTCGATGTCATTGGTGCGGATGCACTTCTGCACGTCGGCGATGCGCGGATGCGGCGCGGGCACGACGCCCGTGAGGTACGGGATCATCGGAACCATGCCGGCGACCGTGAACAGCAGGGACGGATCGTCGCTCACGAGTGAGGCGGACGGGACGATGACGTGGTCGTTCTTCTCGAAGAAGTCGAGATAGCGCTGCGCGATGTCCGCAGTTTTCATAGGGGTGCCGGGTGTCCTTGCGTACTGGGTGAGATTGAGCTGCGCGGGTGCGCGCGGGGATCAGTCGTCGGTCGGCTCGGTGAGCCTGGCCTGCTGCTCGCGGTACGAGTCGCCGATGATCCCGGTGAACTCGTTGAATCGAGCATCGACCTCGGCGAGGATGTCGTGGCCGCGCGGGTCTTTGTTCATGAAGTGCGCCGCGACGAAGCCGCCGATCACACCGATCAGAAACCACAGCACGTTCTTCATGTCGCCATCCTTGCCCTTGATCCGCGAAGGCGCGGTGCCTCCATCGTATGCGGAAACGACAGAAGGCGTCGGGGGAAACCCGACGCCTTCTGTGGAAAAGCTGAACTCAGCGAGCTGCGTAGTACTCGACGACGAGCTGCACTTCACAGGTCACGGGGACCTCTGCGCGCTTCGGACGACGAACCAGGCGAGCCTGGAGCTTGTCGAGCTCGACCTCGAGGTAGCCGGGAACGGGAGGCAGGACCTCGGCGTGACCGCCGGCGGCTGCGACCTGGAAGGGCTCGGTGCCCTCGCTCTTAGCCTTGACGTGGATGAGCTGACCCGGCTTCACGCGGAACGACGGGCGGTCGACGAGCTGGCCGTCGACGAGGATGTGACGGTGCACGACGAGCTGACGAGCCTGTGCGGTCGTGCGAGCGAAGCCCGAACGAACGACGAGTGCGTCGAGACGCATCTCGAGCAGCTCGACCAGGTTCTCACCGGTCAGACCGTCCTGACGACGAGCCTCGTTGAACGTGTTGCGCATCTGCTTCTCGCGGATGCCGTACTGCTCGCGCAGACGCTGCTTCTCACGCAGGCGGACGGCGTAGTCGCTGTCTGCCTTGCGCTTGGTGCGGCCGTGCTCACCCGGAGCGTAGGGACGCTTCTCGAGGTAGCGGGCGGCCTTCGGGGTGAGCGGGATGCCGAGGGCACGGCTCAGACGTACCTTGCGGCGGTCCTGGGACTTCGTGGTCACGAAGTTGTCCTTCCGATGACGTGGTCGCGTCTCTCACGACTCACGGACGTATCGTCCGCGTTCTGCCTTGGAGCGCACGCCGGGGCGCCAGCAAGGTGGGGTGTGAACGAGGAGATGCCCGAAAACTCGGTTTCGAGCCGATCAAGTCTAACAGATCGGAGTCAGCGCCCGTCGAGGATGCGACGGATGCGCTCGAGACGAGCAGAGATGTCGCGTTCGGCGCCGAGATTCTTGGGCTCGTAGTAGCGCTTTCCCTGCAGCTCATCCGGCAGATACTGCTGCGGGAGGATGCCGAAATCACTGTCGTGCGGGTAGACGTAGCCGCGACCGTGGCCCAGTCGCTTGGCCCCCGGATAGTGCGCGTCGCGCAGGTGAAGTGGCACGCGACCGAATCCGCCCGAGCGGATGTCGGCGATCGCGGCGTCGATACCGACATATGCCGCGTTCGACTTGGCCGTCGTGGCGAGATAGACGGTCGCTTCGGCAAGCGGGATGCGCCCTTCCGGCATGCCGATGAAGGCGACCGCATCGGCCGCCGCGACCGCGATCGAGAGCGCCTGCGGGTCGGCGAGCCCGACGTCCTCGGAGGCGGAGATGACGAGGCGCCTCGCGATGAAGCGGGGGTCCTCCCCCGCTTCGATCATGCGCGCGAGGTAGTGGAGCGCCGCGTCGGGGTCGGAGCCGCGGATGGACTTGATGAAGGCGCTGATGACGTCGTAATGCTCATCGCCCTGCCGGTCATATCGCAGAAGGGCCTTGTCGACGGCCTGTGCCACGTCGTCGGCTGTCGCGGCGGGCACCGCACCGTCTGCACCCTGGGACAGGGCGACTGCGGCTGCCGCCTCGAGCCCGGTGAGAGCGCGCCGCGCATCGCCGGAAGCCAGCCGGATGAGGGCGGCCCGCGCGTCGTCGGCGAGGGTCACCGCGCCGTTGAGCCCGCGGGCGTCTGTCACCGCTCGGTCGATGAGCAGCCCGATGTCGTCGTCGGTCAGCGGCTGCAGCGTCAGCAGCAGAGACCGCGACATGAGCGGAGAGATGACGGAGAAGGACGGGTTCTCGGTCGTCGCGGCGATCAGCAGCACCCATCCGTTCTCGACGCCGGGCAGCAGAGCATCCTGCTGGGCCTTCGTGAAGCGGTGGATCTCGTCGAGGAACAGGATCGTGGTCTGACCGTAGAGATCGCGCTGGGTGATCGCCTCCTGCATCACCTCGCGCACGTCCTTGACCCCGGCCGTGATCGCCGACAGTTCGACGAACCGGCGGCCCGATGACCGCGCGATCGCCTGGGCGAGCGTGGTCTTGCCGGTGCCTGGGGGGCCCCAGAGGATGATCGAGACCGCACCGGGGGACGTGGCGGCCGGATCGGCCAGAGCGACGATCGGCGAGCCGGCCCGCAGCAGATGCTTCTGCCCGGCCACCTCGTCGAGGGAGACCGGGCGCATGCGCACGGCAAGGGGCGTCTGCCCAGAGAGCAGTGCGGCGGCGGCGGTCATCAGTCCAGGCTAACGCCGGTCACCGACAACGCGGCGGCGATCGATCGACTGCCGAGCGCGCCGGTAGGCTCTGATGTATCGACGTCGTCGGGCGTCGAGGTTCTCTCATGCACGTCGAGAGTCGACCTCCACGAAGGAGCACGGCATGGCAACACGCGGGTCGAAGAACACCCAGCAGCGCACCGAGGCGGAGCGTGCACGACTCCACACCGCCCGTACCGAGTGGCACGACGGACAGATCCGACGCCGGGTGCGTGACAACACGATCGCGGTGATCGTCGCGGTGATGATCGTGGCCGCTGCGATCGGAAGTCAGGTCGTCCATGCGCAGGTCGCCCCGACGGCTCCCGCTCCGACCCCGACGGTCGAGCCGACGGATCCCGCCAACACGCCTGCCGAGTAGCGCCCGGGACCGCCGGGTCCCCCCTGTTCATCTCCGCCGCGGTCGATCGCCCTCTGTGGCGTCGACTCAGTCGTCGGTCACGGCGAGCCGGTAACCGCGCTTCACGACGGTCTGTATGAGGGCCCTGTCCCCGAGGGTCTCGCGCAGTCGAGCTATCGCGACCTCCACCGCGTGCGCGGTGCGCCCCTCCCCCGGCAGAACACTGTCCAGTTCGGCGCGCGAGATCACGCGGCCACGCGCCGCCGCGAGAGCATCCATCAGCGCCACGGCGGACCGCGAGAGTGGGATGAATCCGTCGTCCACCGCGACACCACCGCTACGGACCTGGATCCATCCGAAGTCCGTGGACAGCGACGGTGCGCTGTCTCCGGTGAAGTGTTCGATGACCCGGAGCGCGAGCGAAGTGCTCCGATCGACCTCGTCGATCGGAATCGGGAGGCATCCAGGCTCTGCCCCTGCCGCGTCGCCGTGCTCCGCTGAGAGGAGAAGCAAACGTCCGACGTCGACACGGTGACGGAGGATGTCGAGCGCGTCGGCTCGTTGCGCGAGCGATATCCACTCCGAGGCGGATGCCGCGGCGGTGAACAGCACGGCGTCGACCTCCCCCTTCGAAGCGCGCGAGATGGAACGCGCGAGCCTCTGCACGTCCTTCGGCCGCGCGACGGGATGGGAAAGGAGACACCGCTCCACGGCCGCCCCGCGAGCCGCCAGCAGTTCCTCGTCAGCCCGGTCGCGCTCTGCGCCCACGACGATCACAGCGCAGCCGGTCAGATCCGTATCCGCGGTGTTCACGAAAGCGACGCGCCGCACCAGCTGACCTCGCCTCCCTCACATTCGGCCGCGAGATGCATCAGATCACCCGCAGCGAGCGCGCACTGCGACCGCGGCCCGGCCCGGAGACCGCCGTGTTCGGCCGCTGCGATACCCGGCGCCAGCCCTCGCCATACCGATCCGGGTTCGCAGCGTCGCCGACGTTCACGATCTCGACGCAACGCAGCGCAGGTCGCGACGGGTCGTCGTCACTGCGCAGGACCGCGTCGCCGCCGAGGATCCGCGTCGTCGCCACCTCAGCCATCGCCAATCCCGGCGCCAGCAGATTGAGGCAGCGTCCTTGGAAGCACGCGACCTCACCGACTGCGACGATGTGTGGATCCGACGTACGGCAGCGTTCATCGACGACGATCCCGCCCGCAGGGGCCACCCGCATCGACGAGTTGCGTGCGAGCTCATCCCGCGGTCGTACCCCCGCGGCGAACACGACGAGGTCGACGGGTTCGGTCGTGCCGTCATCGAGCATCAGAGCCGTCACCGTTCCCGCTGGCCCGGCGACGATGCGATCGACGTGCGCATCGGCTCGCACGGCGTCGAGCAAGTCGGGGAGCAGGTTCTCGTCAGCCCGATCGAGCTGCGACGATGTGAAAGGCTCGGCATGGAGGAAGATCTTCGACTCGACGCCCATCACTGCGAGAGCATCGACCGCCTCGAGCGCGGGCTGCCCGCCGCCGACGACCGCAGCACGAAGGCCTCGGCCGATCATGGTCTCGCGTTGGGCGGAGAAGGTCTTCAGGTGCTCGACGTCATCCACCGTGCGCACAACGAAGCACCCGTCGAGGTCGGCGCCGTCGATCTCTGGCGTGACCGCATACGACCCGGTCGCAAGCACGAGGGTGTCGTACGGGATGGTCAGCCGAGACCGCGTTCTGACGGTCCGCGCCTCGCGGTCGACGCGGACGACCCTGTCGTCGGCGAGGAAGCGCACCCGGAAATCGTCGAAGACCGAGCAGTCGAGCTCCAGCCCTGGGCCTGGCGCGCCCGTGAGGACGCCGGTCAGAGCGACGCGGTCGTAC
This sequence comes from Microbacterium sp. AC145, assembly GCF_979258505.1. Lineage (NCBI taxonomy): Bacteria > Bacillati > Actinomycetota > Actinomycetes > Micrococcales > Microbacteriaceae > Microbacterium > Microbacterium sp. AC145. The sequence goes on along the minus strand of NZ_OZ409859.1, from coordinate 1,331,884 downwards.
GGGAGCAGCCCCTCGTCGCCGATCACCGTGACATGGAACCGTGTCTCGGCTCTGCCGATGAGGCTCTGCACCAGACGGTGCGCCACCATGCCCGCTCCCACGACCACGATCTGCTCGGTCGCGAGGATCGCGTCGTTCATTCTGCTCCATTCGTCGGGACGTCGTGATCGAGACGATATGAGCACCGTGTTTCCCACATGTGACAGGCGGTGTTTCAGACGTCGAACGTTCTGCTCACAAATCGGTAACGATCACGGGCGGAGCGACGGACCACACCGGAAGTGCCCGTGCGTACTAGGCTGAAGCTCGTCCTTTCCGCCTCCCGCGGGCCTACCGCGCAAGGAGAATCACCGTGTCTGCCACAGAGCCGTCGAAGCCGACTCCCGCCGTTCCCGCTCCCCCGGCGAAGCCGCTGCCCCGCAAGCTGCCTTCACAGGCGCCCGCGCCCTCCGCAGCGCCTGCTGCGCCTTCCGCGAGCGCCTCCGCCGCTGACGCGGCGAAATGGGGTCGTGTCTCCGACGACGGCACCGTCGAGGTGCGGGAAGAAGAGACCTGGCGCGTCGTGGGCCAGTATCCCGACGGCACGCCCGATGAGGCACTCGCCTACTTCGTGCGCAAGTACGAGGACATCGCCTTCAAGGTCACCACGCTCGAACAGCGCCATCAGGCCGGAGGCGCATCGGCCGGCGACCTCGTCAAGCAGGCGGGCCATCTCCTCGAAGAGGCGACGGATGCTGCGGCAGTCGGCGACCTCGCCGGATTGCGCGCCCGGCTCGACGCACTCACGTCCTCGCTGTCGGAGGCGAGCGCCCAGGAGGCGCAGCAGGCCAAGGAACTCGTCGACCAGGCGGTCGCCGAGCGCACTGCACTCGTCGAACGCGCCGAGGCCATCGCTGCCCGCGACCTGACGAAGGTGCAGTGGAAGCAGGTCACCGCCGAACTCGGCGAGCTCTTCGATTCGTGGCAGGCCCACCAGCAGAACGGCCCGCGCCTCTCGAAGGGCATCTCGCAGCAGCTCTGGAAGCGCTTCCGCGACGCCCGCGCCACGGTCGACAAGGCCCGTCGCTCGTTCTATTCGGAGCTCGATGACTCGCACAAGCTGGCCCGCGACGCGAAGACGCGTCTCGTGGAGCGCGCCGAGGCTCTCGCTCCGCGGGGAATCGACGGTATTCCCGCGTACCGCTCGCTGCTCGACGAGTGGAAGGCGGCCGGCCGTGCCGGACGCAAGGCTGACGACGCGCTGTGGGCGCGATTCAAGGCGGCCGGCGACGCCCTCTACTCCGCCCGAGCCGAGCAGGCCGCTGCGGAAGAAGCCGAGTCCGGACCGAAGATCGAGGCACGCCAGGCTCTTCTCGAAGAGGCCAAGGCGGTCGCCGACGAGCCGAACATCAAGAAGGCTCGCGCGCTGCTCACCGGCATCCAGCGCCAGTGGGACGAGATCGGACGGATCTTCCCCCGCGACAAGGAGCGCGCGCTCGATGACCGCCTGCGCGTGATCGAGCAGGCGTTGAAGGCACGCGAAGAAGTCGACTGGAAGAAGAACAACCCCGAGACCAAGGCGCGTGCTGATGACATGAGCTCGCGTCTGCTCGAGGCCATCGAGAAGCTCGAATCCGAACTTGCCGCAGCCGAGAAGGCCGGCGACAAGAAGGCCGCCAAGGAGGCAGCGGATGCGCTCGAGGCGCGACGCACCTGGCTGAGCGCACTCGGCGGCTGATCTCTCCACAGTTCAACGCGACGATCGGAAACGCGGGATTCACTGCGCCACACTGGCGTGATGCATCCCGCGTTCCTGTATCTGCCCGGAGTCGCACTCACCGTGTCGGAACTGACCGCTGCGCGCCTCGACGGTGATCTGTTCGAGATCGGCGAAGGATTCATCCCCGCCGACCTCGTCGAAGCGCGCGGCACGCGAGCCGCATCGATCGCAGGTCTGATCCCGGTCGACACGGCTGCCTCTGGCCCCACCGCCGCGTGGATCCATGGCGCCGGCGACTCACCCCCGGCCATCCACCATGTGCGTCGGGCTGTCGAGCGCCGCATCCGCTCGACTCGCATGGCACGCATCATCCTTCACGACACGAGCGTTCCCCAGAACGAACTCGAGGTGCTCGGCGGAGTCGTCGTGATGACCCGGGTGCGGACCATGGTCGACCTCGCACTGGGACTGCATCGTGACGAATCATTGATGCGGTGGCTCCTGCTCCTCGCCGAGACTGACGAGTCGCTCGTCGATGCGGCGATCCGTCATGTCGACGCTCTCGTTCGCGTGCCGGGCACGAAGGCCGCGCGCGCAGCCCTGATGAGGACGGCGATCAGGACGAGGTGACGCGATACACGTCGTAGACCGCGTCGATCCGACGCACGGCGTTGAGCACCCGATCGAGATGTACGGCATCGCCCATCTCGAAGACGAATCGACTGATCGCCAGACGCTCATCCGTCGTACTCACCGTCGCTGACAGGATGTTCACGTGGTGCTCGCTGAGCACCCGGGTGACATCCGAGAGCAGACCCGACCTGTCGAGCGCCTCGACCTGGATCTGCACACGGAAGACGCTCTTCGTCGTGGGTGCCCAGGACACCTCGACGAAACGATCTTCCTCGCCCGCGAGTGCCTTGACGTTCGGGCAGTCCGTGCGGTGCACCGAGACGCCGCTTCCACGCGTCACGAAGCCCACGATCTCGTCGCCGGGAACGGGTGTACAGCACTTGGCGACCTTGACGAGGATGTCGGAGGCACCCCGCACCAGCACACCTGAGTCGCCGGCACGCGGCTCTCGCGAAGGCATGCTGCCCGGGAGATCGATCGGCCCGGTGGCCGGGTCGGTCGCGGCGACGAGTGCCGTGACCTTCTCGAGCACCGACTGCGTCGACACGTGGCCTTCGCCGACCGCGGCATACAGCGCAGACACGTCTTCGTAGCGGAGCTGATGAGCGACCTCGGCGAACGAGTCCTGGCTCATCAGGCGCTGGAGGGGCATGTTCTGGCGACGCATCGCCCGGGCGATCGCCTCCTTGCCCTGCTCGATCGCCTCTTCGCGTCGCTCCTTGGTGAACCACCCGCGGATCTTGTTCCTGGCACGTGTGCTCTTGACGAAGCCGAGCCAGTCCTGGCTCGGACCGGCGTCGGGGTTCTTCGACGTGAAGACCTCGACCACGTCACCGCTCTTGAGCTCGGACTCCAGCGGCACGAGGCGACCGTTGACCTTCGAGCCCATCGTGCGGTGACCGATCTCGGTGTGCACGGCGTACGCGAAGTCGACCGGAGTCGCCCCGGCAGGGAGGCCGACGACACGCCCCTTCGGCGTGAAGACGTAGACCTCCTTCGCCCCGATCTCGAACCGCAGCGAGTCGAGGAACTCGCCCGGATCCGCGGTCTCCGCCTGCCAGTCCGAGATGTGTGCGAGCCAGGCCATGTCGCTGTCCGACGCACGGACCTCGGCCTTGCCCCCGTTCATCCGCTCTTTGTACATCCAGTGCGCAGCGACGCCGTACTCGGCCTGCTGATGCATCTCGTGCGTGCGGATCTGGATCTCGACCGTGCGACCCGACGGCCCGATCACCGTGGTGTGCAGCGACTGGTACAGGTTGAACTTCGGCGTCGCGATGTAGTCCTTGAACCGACCGGGAAGAGGGGTCCACCGAGCATGGATCGCCCCGAGCACCGCGTAGCAATCGCGGACGGACGCCACGAGCACGCGGATGCCGATGAGGTCGTAGATGTCGTCGAACTCGCGGCCGCGGACCACCATCTTCTGGTACACCGAGTAGAGCTGCTTCGGGCGTCCGACGACCTTGCCGCGGATCCGCAGGTCGCGCAGATCCTCGTCGATCTCCTCGACGACCTGCGTGAGGTACTTCTCCCGCTGCGGGGTGCGCTGCGCGATCAGGTTGTGGATCTCGTTGTAGATCTTCGGGTGCAGCACCGCGAACGAGAGGTCTTCGAGCTCGGACTTGATCGCCTGGATACCGAGCCTGTTGGCCAGCGGCGCATAGATCTCGAGGGTCTCTTTCGCCTTCTTCGCCGCCTTCTCGGGCGGGACGAAGCCCCAGGTGCGCGCGTTGTGCAGGCGGTCGGCCAGCTTGATCAACAGCACGCGGATGTCTTTCGACATCGCCACGATCATCTTGCGGACGGTCTCAGCCTGGGCGCTTTCGCCGTACTTGACCTTGTCGAGCTTCGTCACGCCGTCGACGAGCATCGCGACCTCGTCGCCGAACTCCGCCGTCAGGTCAGAGAGCGCGTATCCGGTGTCCTCGACCGTGTCATGGAGCAGCGCGGCGGCGATCGCTCGCGGCCCGAGTCCCATCTCAGCGAGGATCTGCGCCACCGCCAGCGGGTGTGTGATGTACGGCTCGCCGCTCTGCCGTTTCTGGCCCTCGTGCTTGGTCTTCGCCACGGCGTAGGCGCGCTCGATCACGGCGAGATCACCACGCGGGTGGTTCGCCCGCACGGTGCGGATCAGGTTGTCGAGGTCGTTGATCCTGGGCGCGCGGGAGAAGATGCGAGGAACCAGTCGTCTCAGGCTGGAGCCCTGCGACGCCGTCTGCGGTTCCGCCATCCGCTCACCTCCGAATCACAACAGCTTACGCGTGCTCTGCGGGGTGCGGCCCCGCGGAGCGGGGACTATCAGGCCTCTGCGGTGGCGAGACTTCGTGCCTCGCGGATCCGCGCGTCACGGGCGGCGAGCTGGGGCTCGTTCTCGCGGAAGAGCGAGTACAGCGGTGCCGCGACGAACAGCGTCGAATAGGTCGCCACGAGGATGCCGACGAAGATCGACAACGAGATGTCGGTGAGCGACTCGGCACCGAGCCAGAAGGCACCGATGAAGAGCACGGCACCGACCGGCAGCGCAGCGACGACAGACGTGTTGATCGAACGGATCAGCGTCTGGTTGACCGCAAGGTTGACCGATTCACCGAACAGCCGCGAGGACTGCTCGCCATCCTCCGTCGTGTTCTCTCGGATCTTGTCGAACACGACCGTGGTGTCGTAGAGCGAATACGCGAGGATCGTGAGGAAGCCGATGACGGCCGCGGGCGAGATCTCGAATCCGGCCAGCGCGTAGACGCCGACGGTGATCACGAGCACGTCGAGCAGACCGATGATCGCCGCTGCGGACATCTTCCAGGTGCGGAAGTAGATCGCCAGGATCAGGAAGGTGAGCGCGAGGAAGATCGCGAGCCCCCAGAGGGACTGCTTCGTCACGTTCTCGCCCCAGGCCGGACCGATGAACGACGAGGTGACGCTGTCGGGATCGACACCGTACGCGTCGGCGAGTGCGGCCGACACCTGCTGGGTCTCCTCCGCACTCATCTGGTCGGTCTGCACGCGGATGTCCGTGTCGCCCACGACGACGACCTTGGTCGCCGCGTTCGCGACCACCGACTGCACGGCCTCCGTCGCCGTCTCCTGCTCGAGGGAGTCGGGCGCCTGGACGGTGAACTGCGAACCGCCGGTGAACTCGATCGAGAACTGGATGGGGCGGAGCAGCGGAACGAGCGCGGATCCGACCACGAGTGCGATCGCGATGATGAACCAGAGTCGGCGCCTGCCGACGAACGGGAAAGAGGTCTTACCCGAGTAGAGATTGTTGCCGAACTCGTTCATGGAAGCCATCACGCGTCCCCCTCACTTCCGGTGCTGGTGGATCTCTCACCGGCGAGTGCTTCGGCGCGCTTGCGCTCTGCGATGGTCTGGCGGCGTTCCGCCTCGCCTCGGGCACGCGTGTTCTTCGCTCCACGCCCGGCCGACGCCGTTGCCACCTCGCGGAACTGTGCGCGGCTTCGATAGACGGAACCCAACGACTCCGGATCGAGACCGGAGAGCTTGTGTCCGCCGCCGAAGAACTTCGTGCGTGCGAGCAACTGCATCACCGGGTGCGTGAAGATCACGAAGATGAAGACGTCGATGATGGTCGTGAGACCGAGAGTGAAGGCGAAACCCTTCACGGTCGCGTCGGCCAGGATGTACAGGACGACGGCTGCGAGGATGTTGATCGACTTCGAGATGTAGATGGTTCGCTTCGCTCGACCCCAGCCGTCTTCGACCGCCGAGGTGATCGACTTGCCGTCGCGCAGCTCGTCTCGTATTCGTTCGAAGTAGACGATGAACGAGTCGGCCGTGAAGCCGATCGAGACGATGAGGCCGGCGACCCCCGCGAGCGAGAGGCGGAATCCGAGCCGCCACGCCAGGATGCAGATGATGACGTAGGTCAGTATCGCCATCACGGCGATAGACGCGATGATCACCGTGCCGAGCGCTCGGTAGACGATCAGAGAGTAGATCGCGACCAGCGCGAGACCGATGAGACCCGCGATCAGACCGATCTGCAGCTGTTGGGTTCCGAGCGTCGCCGAGACGGTGTCGCTGCTCTGCACGACGAAGCTGAGCGGCAGCGCACCGAACTTGAGCTGGTCGGCGAGCGTCGTCGCCGTCTCCTGGGTGAAGCTGCCGGAGATGCTGGGGCGGCCGTCGAGGATCTGCCCGTTCATCTGCGGGGCGCTGATCACCGATCCGTCGAGGACGAACGCGAACTGGTCACGAGGGGTGAGACCGTCGATGCGGTTCTGGTTGAGGCGCGTGCTGACCTCGCCGAACTTCTCGGTGCCCTCTCCGTTCATCTCCAGCTGCACGAGCCATGCTCCGGATCGCGGATCGCGGCCCGAGGTGGCATCGGTGATCACGTCGCCGGTGAGCTCGGTCGGTCCGAGCAGGTACTTCGCCTGATTCGTCGGATCGCAGGCGATGAGGGGCTCGTCCTTCGGGGCGTTGGACGGATCAGTCGACGGGTTGGCGCAGTCGTACGCGAGGAACTCCGCGCTGAGACGGTCGGTCACCCATGACAGGTCACTGGCGTCGGTCGGCTCCGCGGTCGGCGTCGCGTTGAGCGAGTCGTCGGGAGTCGGGTACGGCGTGGCGTTGCCGTCCTCACCCACGAAGGAGTTGGCAGCTGCCGTGGTGGCCAGAACCGGGCGGAACTCGAGCTGGGCGCTCGACTGGATGCGCTGTCGCGTCTCCTCGTCGGCGTTGCCCGGGATCTGGACGACGATGTTCTGGCCGCCCTCTGTGGTGATGTCAGCCTCGGCCACGCCGGACGCATCCACCCGCTGACGGATGATCGCTGCCGCCTGGTCGAGCTGCTCCTGCGAAGGGGCGGCTCCGCTCTCGGTCTCGGCGCTGAGGACGATCTGTGTTCCGCCCTGCAGGTCGAGGGCGAGCTCAGGCGTCCAGGAACTCTTCTGGAAGACGTACACGCCCAGGGCGTTGACGCCGAACAGGACCCCCGTCACCAGGAGCAGGCCGAGGAGGACCCGCCAGGCGTGACGGACCGGAGAGGATGAAGCCACGTGTGATCAGCTTTCTGAGATGCCCGAGCGCGGAGCGCTGCGGTACAGCGAGCGAGGGTGCTTACTTGTCGTCGGCGTCGCGCTCGAGGCGACGGCGGGTCTCCTCGGGGGTCTCCACCACTGCGGCGTCCGCAGCGAGCGGGTCGACCTCGCTCACGACCGGGGTCTCGTCGTCTTCGAACGAGGCGACGGTGAGGTCGTCCTTCGGCTCGACGATGCGCAGGATGGCCTGGCTGTGCACCTCGATGACGGTGCCCGGAGCGATCTCGATGAGGGCGGGCGAGTCGAGGTCTTCGTGGTCGTAGGCGACCACGGTTCCGTAGATGCCGCCCTGCATGAGGACCTTGGCGCCCGGAACGGTCTTGGAAGCCTTCTCCTCCTGCTCCGCCTTCATCTGCTTCTGGCGCTTGCGGCCATTGACGAACATGAAGACGACGAGAACGGCAAGAAGACCGAAGAGGAGAATTTCCATGGGTGGCTAGCGCCTTTCGCAGGTGCACGCACCAACCAACGGGCGCACAGATTTAACGGGGGAAGTCTTCAGCGATTATAGGTCATCGAGGCGAAGCGCCCCGTCAGGGTGCGCCACCCCCAGGTGTGCGTAGGCCTCGGGCATCGCGACCCTTCCTCGTGGGGTGCGCCCCAGAAAGCCGATGCGCACCAGGTACGGCTCGACCACGCTCTCGACCGTCTCCGCCTCTTCGCCGACCGCGACCGCGAGCGTGCTGAGTCCGACGGGCCCCCCGCGGAACCTGCGCACGAGAGACTCGAGCACTGCGCGGTCGAGGCGATCCAGGCCGATCGGATCGACGTCGTAGAGCTCGAGCGCCGCCTGCACGCCCTCGAGCGTCGCCGCTCCCCCGCCGTGCACGAGGGCGTAGTCCCTGACCCGGCGGAGAAGTCGGTTGGCGATACGCGGTGTGCCGCGGGATCGTCTTGCGATCTCGGAGAGCGAGTCGTGCGGAAGATCGACCCCGAGAACGAGTGCCGATCGGGCGATCACCCGTTCGAGCTCCGGCTCGTCGTAGAACTCGAGATGCCCAGTGAACCCGAAGCGATCCCGGAGCGGATTGGGCAGCAATCCCGAACGGGTCGTCGCTCCGACCAGCGTGAACGGCGCGAGCTCGAGCGGGATGCTCGTCGCTCCCGCGCCCTTGCCCACCATGATGTCGATGCGGAAGTCCTCCATCGCGAGGTACAGCATCTCTTCTGCGGAGCGAGCCATGCGGTGGATCTCATCGATGAACAGCACCTCGCCGGGCACGAGGCTCGAGAGGAGCGCAGCGAGATCGCCGGCGTGCTGGATCGCCGGCCCGCTGGACAGGCGGAGCGGACGTTGGCTCTCGTGCGCGACGATCATGGCGAGAGTCGTCTTACCGAGGCCGGGAGGGCCCGCGAGCAGGATGTGGTCGGGGGGACGATTCTGGATGCGAGCGGCGTCGAGAAGGAGCTGCAGCTGCCCCCGCACCTTCTGCTGCCCGACGAACTCGCCGAGGCTCGTCGGGCGCAGCGCGCCTTCGATCGCGAGCTCGGTGTCGTCGGACGGCTCCGTCGCGTCGAGGGCGTCAGACACGCGCAGGCCCCAGAAGCGCGAGGGTGCGCCGCAGCAACGGCGCGACGGTCGCACGCTCGGCGTCCGTCGCCTCGGCGGCGGTCTGCGCGGCAGCCTCTGCCGCCACCTTCTCAGACCAGCCGAGGCCGACCAGCGCGGCGGTCACCTGATCCACCACGTCGACGGGCCCGCTGGCCGCCTGTTTGGTCGGCGAACCCACCGGGTGCACCTTGCCCGCGAGCTGAAGGACGATGAGCTTGGCTGTCTTCGGTCCGATCCCGGAGACGCGTCGGAACGGCGCGTCATCCTCGGTCGTCACCGCATCGGCGATCTGATCCACGGTGAGGTGCGAGAGCACCCCGAGCGCCGACTTCGGCCCGACCCCCGTCACGCTGATCAACAGTCCGAAGATCTCGAGCTCGCTGCGATCGGCGAACCCGAAGAGCGACAGCGAGTCCTCCCGCACGATCAGGCTCGTGTGCAGCAGCAGCTTCTCGCCGACGGTGGCCGTGTGGGCCACATCGGCGGGAACCGCGACGGAGAAACCGACACCCCCGACATCGATGACGACCTGGTCGGATGACGAGTGCAGGACGGTGCCGTGCAGCGAGGAGATCATCACTCCAGACTAAGCGCGGGATCGTAGGTATGTTCGAGCGACACGCTCGGCGTCGGCCCATGCCCTCTGGGCGGGGGTCAGAGCCTCGCCGCCGGGAGTTCCCGCGGCACCGCGGCGCCAGGCATGACACAGCGCGATCGCGAGCGCATCCGCCGCGTCGGCGGGCTGAGGGGGAGCATCCAGACGCAGGATGCGGGCGATCATCGCCTGCACCTGCTTCTTGTCTGCAGAGCCGTAGCCCGTGACCGCCGCCTTCACCTCGCTCGGAGTGTGCGTGGCGGCAGGGAGGCCGGCCTCGGCCGCGAGGAGCAACGCGACGCCGCTCGCCTGGGCGGTTCCCATCACCGTGTGCGTGTTCTGCTGCGCGAAGACCCGCTCGACGGCGACCGCGTCGGGGCGGTGCTCGGCGAGCACCTCACGGATGCCTGCGGCGACGAGCGCCAGCCGCTCTCCGATAGGGAGATCCGGATCGGAGCGGATCACTCCGACGTGCACGAGGGTTCCACGACGCGACCCGTCGACGTCGACGACCCCCACACCGCAGCGGGTGAGGCCGGGGTCGATGCCGAGCACACGCAGAGAGGAGGTCACTCCCCCAGGCTATTCGCCGGTCGTCGTGTCGACGGGTCGGCGCGCCTACGCGTCGTCGTTCTCGAGCTCGGCCTGGACGTCGGCGGTGAGATCGAAGTTGGTGAAGACGTTCTGCACGTCCTCACTGTCTTCGAGCGCGTCGATGAGGCGGAAGATCTTACGCGCGGTGTCGGCGTCGATCTCGACCTTGAGGTTCGGCACGAACTCCACGTCTGCCGACTCGTAGTCGATGCCGGCATCCTGCAGTGCGCTGCGCACCGCGACGAGGTCGGTCGCCTCGGTGATGATCTCGAAGCCCTCCGCGTGGGGCTCGATCTCTTCGGCACCCGCTTCGAGAGCGGCCATCATGACGTCGTCCTCGGTCGTCCCCTCGGAGCCGACGACGATGACGCCCTTGCGGCTGAAGTTGTAGGCGACGCTGCCCGGGTCGGCGAGCGTGCCGCCGTTGCGGCTGAGCGCTGTGCGGACCTCGGCTGCCGCGCGGTTCTTGTTGTCGGTCAGACACTCGATCATCATCGCGACACCGTTGGGTCCGTAGCCCTCGTACATGATCGAGGAGTATTCGACGGCTTCGCCGCCGATGCCGGCTCCGCGCTTCACCGCGCGGTCGATGTTGTCCTTCGGGACGGACGTCTTCTTCGCCTTCTGCACGGCGTCGAAGAGCGTCGGGTTGCCCTGCAGGTCGGCTCCGCCGAGCTTGGCGGCGACCTCGATGTTCTTGATGAGCTTGGCCCAGGACTTGGCGCGCCTGGAGTCGATGATGGCCTTCTTGTGCTTCGTGGTGGCCCACTTGGAATGCCCGGACATAAGTCTCCGCTCGTCGTATCCGCCCGGGGGCTCGGCCCAGGGCATCGTCCATTCTATCGAACCACGTCTACGCCATGCGGTCGCACACTGAGGACGCACTGGTGCGACGCGGATCACGGGTGTAGTCCTGACTCATGGACGACAGCGTCGACGATGACAGGATCCGCGGACTGGACGCCGCCCACCGAGCGGCACTCGCGTTCCTTCGGTCGCTCGACGACAGACCGGTGTGGCCGCGTGCGACTCTCGCCGAGATGCTGGACGCCTTCGGCGGCCCGTTGCCCTACGAAGGCGCGGACGCGGACGAGGTGATCGCCGAGATCGTGTCGCGGGCAGACCCCGGTCTCGTCGCCATTCCCGGCGGGCGCTTCTTCGGATTCGTGATCGGCGGCACGCATCCCGCCGCTCTCGCCGCCGACTGGCTCGTCTCGGCGTGGGACCAGAACTCAGGTTCGGCGCTGCTCACACCGACGACCGTGGCGCTGGAGCGCGTGGCCGGGCGATGGATGCTCGACATCCTCGGCCTGCCCGATTCCGCGAGCGTCGGCTTCGTCACAGGCGGCCAGATGGCGAATTTCACCTGCCTCGCGACTGCCCGCAATGCCGTGCTGGCCCGAGTCGGATGGAACCTCAGCGAGCAGGGGCTGCGGGAGTCTCCGCCGATCCGCTTCATCGTGGGCGCTGACCGTCACGGGTCGATCGACCGCGCGGCACGTTTTCTCGGGATCGGCCGCTCCGAGATCACCGTCGTCGACTCCGACGACGAGGGGCGGATGCGCCCCGACGCACTGAGCCGCGCGCTCGCGACCGGCTCAGGTCCGGCCATCGTCTGCCTTCAGGCCGGCGAGGTGCACACCGGCGCGTTCGACGACTTCGCAGCGCTCGTGCCGATCGCCCACGACCACGGCGCCTGGGTGCACGTCGACGGAGCGTTCGGCCTGTGGGCCGCGGCATCCGACTCGTTGCGGCCGCTCACGACGGGCATGTGCGACGCCGACTCCTGGGCGACCGATGCGCACAAGACCCTCAACGTGCCCTACGACTGCGGCATGGCGATCGTCCGTGACCCGGCGGACTCGATCGCCGCCTTCCGAACCGGTGGCGACTACCTGGTCTACACGAGCCTGGATCCGTGGGATGTCACGCCCGAGCTGTCGCGTCGCGCACGCGGCGTGCCCGCCTGGGCGGCGATGCGCAGCCTGGGCCGAGACGGAATCGCCCGTCTGATCGACCGACTGCACGAGAACGCGGTCGCGATGGCCGCGGGACTCGCCACGATCGACGGCATCAGCATCCTCAATGACGTCGACTACACGCAGGTCATGTTCCGACTCGATGAGGACGATGCCACCCGCGCCCTGGGCGAAGCCGTGCTGGCGGAGGGCACCGCCGCTCTGACCGGAGCCCAATGGCGAGGTCGCGCAGCACTGCGCTGCTCGATGTCATCGTGGGTGACGACTCGAGACGACATCGACCGCACGGTCGGGGCGATCCGGGCTCTGGTGTCCGGCTGAGGCGCATCGACTCGGATCACTCGGTCCCGGCGGGCAGGCCCACCTTCGGCCGCGCCCACGAGCGACCGCGGGTGTCCTTCAAGATGTCGTACTCGACGTCGACGTGCGGTTCGATCGCGCTGTACTTGTCATTCGGCGCACCGATCACGAGCTGGAAGCCGAGACCGCGCCAGGCGCCGATCGCGCGCTTCGTGAAGTGCGCGTCGGCCTTGATGAGCGCCTCGTCCATGAACACCGGCGCGTACCGCGGACGCGCAGCTCCCGCGTCACCGAGCTGATATCTCAGGGCGGCGCCGACGATGAACGCGACGAGCTCCTGCGACTCTCCACCCGACTTCTCGCCGATGTGGTCGTAGAGCGCGACGTGTTCCCGCGTCGTGGCGTGGATCCGTTCGGCACTCACTCTGACGTGGTTTCGCACATCGATGAGCTCGGCGAAGTCCGGGGCGGTCCGCCGCATCCGACCGATGAGGCGGCTCATCCTCCGGTAGACGCTCTCGCGATCGGCATCCGTCGTCGCCGCCTCGATGAGCCCCCGCACCTCGCGCAGCTCCCTGCGGAACCGCCTGCGCGCCTCGGACTGGTTCTCGCGCGGCGTGATCTGCAGGCGGTGTTCGTCGTCGTAGAACGGCAGCTCCTCCATGATCCTGTTGATCGGGTCGATGCGGTTCTTGATCTCACGCAGCGAGCGGCCCAGAGTCGAATCGAGACTCGTCAGATCGTTTCCGGAGAGCTTGAGCAGGCTGTCTCGCCACTCGGACTCCAGCTCGTGCAGCCCGTTGGTCTCGAGCGCCTCGAGGATGCCCTCGAACTCGGCGACCGACTCGTCGGGGTCGGGCAGGAGCGTGAGCGTGTCCCAGCGCTCGAGGAACCCCGTCATCAGGCGTCGCATCTGCTCACGCTGGTCGGCGTGTGCGGCAGCTGCCGACGTGCGATCCTCGAGCAGCCTGGTCGCCGCGGTGCGCAACGCGGAGTCGAGGTGGGCGAGTCGCTCCGACGCGGTGACGCTGACAGCCGAGTCCGCGCCGAGGAAGCGTGCATCGAGGAAGGAACGGTGCCTCTCCTCGAGAGCGATCTCGGCTGCCTCCGCCGCGTCGACGATCCGCTGACACGCGTCGACCTGGTCGGTCACCTCGACCCATCGATCCTGAGCGACCGTGAGCTCGCCGCCCAGGCGGGAGGTCTCATCCCGCAGACGGCCCGCCCGCGTGCGGAGCTCCTCGGCCTGAGAACGCAGCTCGGCGATCTTGGGGTTCTCGTCGGTGACCTCCGCCTCGACCGTGAGCCAGCGCGCGCGCTCCGCCTCGACGGCCTCGACGTCGATCTGATCCCAGGTGAGGTCCTCGATCTTCGCATGCGCCTTGGCTGTGGCCTCGATCCGGTCGAGACCGGCCTCCGCCTCGGCAGCTGCGGAAGCCGCAGCATCCCGTCGGCTCTCCAGCTCGCCGATCTGTTCGTCGAGCTCGCGCAGACGGCGCGCGTTCGAGAATCCGAGTAGGTTCGCGCGTCCGTGACCGCCATGCGACCCGCGGTCGCCCTGGGACACCTGCCCCGCGATCGTCAGCGCCCGAGGGTGCTCGGCGAGCTCTGCTGACGAGTCGACGCACACGTAGTCGAACCGTTCGCGGAGTCGCTGCTGGAGCCACCCGGTGAAGGGGGTGGACCGGTGATCGAGACGCCCAGGAAGAGTTCGCGGGTCGGCGGTGCTCGACTCAGCGAGACCGGTGTGCACGCCTTCGTAGCTGATGCGCTCGGCGGTGCGCACCGTGTCGATGGCGGCGCGGAATCGTCCGAGGTTCGAGGCGTCGATCAGCAACGTGCGCGCGAACCCGCCGAGCGCGAGATTGAACGCCTCCCGCCAGGGCTCGAACTCGGTGCGCACCTCGATCAGCTCACCGACGAAGGGCAGATCCGTCGGAGCGAGTCCCGCGGCCTGAGCGAGCAGGGCTCGCGACTCGTGCAGATGCGCGGGAATGCTCCCCCGCAGCTCTCGGGTGCGGTCCCGCTCGGCCTGCATGCGAGACAACTCCGTCAGGGCCGTCCTGCGCGCGGACTCGGCGTCTGCGAAGGCGGCACGCGCGCCGCGGATACCCGTCTGCGGGAGTTCGCGACCGAGACGGGCGAGCAGGCTCTCGAACCCGGCGGCGTCGTGCACCTCAGCGCCGAGCTCGGCTGCGACGGCGTCGAAACGGGCCCGCTCGCGCTGGACATCGTCGAGTCTGCGCTCGACGCCGCGCAGCTCACGCTGGGCGGTCTCCAGGCGATCGCCTCCCGACTGTCGGAGCACATCGAGCAGCCCCTCGCGCTCGACCTCGGCGGCGGAGATGAGGGCGTTCTTCTCTCTGACCGCCAGCTGGAGGGTCTGCGTCCGGTCGCGAAGATCTGTCTCCACCTCGCGCAGGAGGTCGAGACGACGTTCAGCGCTCCACAGTGCCGCGAGCGAAGTCGGCTCGGAGAAGACCCCGACCTCGTCCACGACCCGCATCCGCTCGGATGCCGCCTCGATGCGCTGCGAGATTCCCCGGAGGGGCTCGAGAGCCGCCACCTGCTGCTTCGCGACGAGCATCCGCGTGCGCGTACTCTCCAGCTCGTCGAAGTGGGCGACCACCGCGTCCGCAGTCGCCATCGTCTCGGGTTCCTCGAGCACGAGCTTCTTGTACAGGTCGTCGACCGTGGTGATCTGCTGGCCGGCCTGGATCCGGGCGAGAAGGCTGATCGCCTTCGCCCCGGAGCCTGCGGCGCCGATGCCGAGCACCGCGTGCAGGCGCGCCGAGAACTCGCGATCGGTCGCGACGGGATCGAGCCCGACGGCGCGCACCGCTGAGTCGCTGAGTCGCTGACCCGCGGCACGCTCGAGCTGTGTGAGATCGAAGGCCCCGTCGATCGTGGCACGCAGCCTCGTGGTGTCCTCGAGCGTGCGGGCGTCCGCGGGGATGTACCACCCGCGCACCGCCGTGAAGCGCGAGCCGTCGTGGTCCAACCAGGTCATCGAGACGGCGCTCCATGTGTCCTCGCCGTCACCGCGCAGCACGCGGAGCTTCGTGCCCTCGTCGGTGCGGGACTCGTCGATCTTCCCCCGACCGTACGAGAGGATGTTCCGCTGCTCCTCACCGCGCGGGCGTCCCGTGACCCCGCCGTTCGAGGCGCCGTTGAAGGGCGTCGTGTGCGGCATCATCAGCGCGATGTAGCCGTCCATGAGCGTGGACTTACCCGATCCCGAACCACCGCACAGCAGGGTCGCATCGGGCGAGAACCGCACCCGGTGCGGTCCGCCGTCGTAGCCGCCCCAGTTGATGAGCTGCAGCTCCTCGGCAACCCACTGCTGACCGCGGGAGCTCACGGGGATCATCCCGAAGAGCGTGTCCATCATCGTCATCGCGCCACCACCGCCTGGGCTCGCAGCCACTCCCGCAGCTCTTTGAGCGTCTCGGCGCTGAGCACCACCTCGACGAGGGCGGTGATCCGATACCGTCCGCTGGTCTCCTCCTGCACGATGCCCTCTCGGTCCAGGCGGTCGAGCGCACTGCGGATCGCCCGCTGTTGCTTCGCCGTTCCGCCGTCGACGTCGGCGAAGTAGCTGAGGACCGTCTGCTCGACGTCCTCGATGTCGATCCGCACCGAGCCCTCGCCCGTCGCCGACTCGCGCTGATAGACGGTCCGCAGGTGCACCAGGACGAGCGTCTCGGCACGCGAGTACGGAGAGTCCTTCAGCAGTACAGGCATCTCGACCTCATCCGAGCGCAACTGCTGCTTGTACGCGAACCCTCGGGCGTGATCGATGATCAGACGCAGGTAGATGTCGTTGAGACGCGACTCGATCACCTGCTGGTGCTCGAGCAGCAGAGTCCACTCCCGGCGGTTGCGCTCCATCGAGAGGAAGCGGCGCTGGAGGAGGTGCACGAGCACTCGCCTGATCTCGGGGTCGAGCGTGCCCCGGTCGCCCGGGAAATGCGCCTCGAGGTCGTCCTCCATCGCCGTGGGGGCGATGAAACCCTCGTCCGCGACGGCTGTGGTGAGATCGTCATCACTCATCTGCATCTTCTTTCGTGCTGCGGGCGGTCACGGTGCCGAAGGCGAATCGACGAGTCGTCCCGTCGGGTCGCAGCGCTTCGACCGTCGAGATGCCGTCTCCGTCCGTGAGACCGTTCCGGTGCGCGATCTCGAGAAGACCGAGCAGATCGACGGGGCGTCGAGCCGCGTCAGGCACCGCGCGGAACGCATCGGCGAGATCGAAGTCCGCGCCGAGACCTGCGACGTACGCCTCGAGCTCCGCATATCGCGGACCGCCCCACGCCCGGGTGTCGTGATCGAGGAAATCGACGTCATCCGCGTCGGTGAGGGGTGCTGGAGCACGCGGAGGACGGATGTCGCTGGTGGTCTGACGGAGATGCCCGAGGTCGATCAGCGGCATGTTGCGCACCGGGTCGACGACGGTCGCGGGCCCTGCCCACCCGTGGAGTCCTGCGATGACGTCTCGGAGGAGGTCGTCGATCTGGCGATCACGCAGCGGATCGTGGGTCTTCACCTGTCCGGTGATGACATGCGAGGCGCGGCGCTGAGCGGCCAGCACCTCCTCGACCCCCAGCTCCACACGTCGCGCGATCGCGTCGAGCTCGGCACGCTGCGTGCCGTCGAGCATGCGGGCGAAGGGCTGGTCGAGGAGCCCGCGGAGCTGCTCGGTGAGGGCGTCGATGCGGTCGGGGTCGCCGATCAGGCGCAGGGCGCCTGCGAAGGCCCGACCCTCCGGGGTCGACTGCATCACGTCCTGCGCGCGCTGGAGGTACTCGCGCAGCACCTCGCTCGTCGGCCTCTCGTCCCTCCGGAGGTGCGCGACGACGTCGCGCTGCATCGCTCTGAGCGACTCGGCGACTCGCGTGAAGTCCGCAGGGAGCTCGCGTGCGAGGTGCAGCACGTTCTCCGCCTCTTCGAGGAGCTCCTCGTCGTCCGCAGGGTCCGCGTGACCGGACTCCTGGATTCGAGCGATCTCGGAATCGAGCAGCTCGCGCTCGGCGTGCAGTCGCGACAGGCGACGAACCGGGTCGACCTCGGCGCTGGCCGAGAGATGGTCCACGGCATCCAGCAGGGTGCGGACGCGCGAGTTCGACACACGAGTGCGCCCTCCGCCGGTGCGGCCCGAGATCTCGAGTGCGGCGACCGCATGGGCCGACAGGCGATACACCTCGACGTCATCGTCGATCTGCTGGATCAACCAGCCGAGACGCACCCAGTTCCTGCACACGTCGCGTCCGCTCCCCGAGGGCAGCTTCCGGTCGTCCTCGTCGTACCCCGCCGCGCGGAGCTCGTCGAGCACCTCGGCCAGTTCGGCATGCGCATCCGCGACCGCAACAGACGCCCGGCCGGCGTTGAACAACAGAGTGAGCGACGCCACGACGAACGGAGCGAAACGACCGTGCAGGAGGTCAAGAGTCGGGGTGCTGAATGCGGTGACGGCACGCGCGTACGCGGCCTCAGCCCTTGATCCAGTCACTCGAACGAGAATAGTCCGACCTCGGCCCCTCGCTTGTCATGCGCGGGACCGTGGCGGGTCGAACGATAGATCGTCAATGCCCGGAGGTGTACTCCCGGACACTTTCGAGGAACAGCTCGTGGAAACGGGTCTCGCCGTCGACCTCCGGGTGGAAGCTGGTTCCGAGAAGCGCCCCCTGGCGCACCGCGACGATACCGCCGTCCGGCAGCGAGGCGAGCACCTCGACCCCGTCGCCTGCGCGCTCGACGATCGGCGCGCGGATGAACGTCGCGTGCACCGGCACATCGCCCAGCAGCGGCACGTCGAGTCCGATCTCGAACGACTCGGTCTGACGACCGAAGGCATTGCGGCGAACGCTCACGTCCATGCCGCCGAAAGACTGCTGCCCCTCGATGCCGTCGAGCACCTCGTCTGCGAGCAGGATCAGCCCGGCGCACGTGCCGTACACCGGTAGGCCCGCCGCGATCGCGGCGCGGATCGGCTCCTGCATCCCGAAGATGCGCGACAGCTTGTCGATCACGCTCGACTCGCCGCCGGGGATGACGAGGCCGTCGACGGCCGCCAGCTCCGCCGGGCGACGCACCAGCGACACCTCGACGCCGAGCCCCGCGAGCAGGGCGGCGTGCTCTCGCACGTCGCCCTGCAGAGCGAGCACTCCGACCCGTGGACTACCAGCCACGCTCGGCCAGGCGGTGCGGGGCGGGGAGGTCGGACACGTTGATGCCGACCATCGCCTCTCCGAGTCCGCGCGAGACCTCGGCGATCACCTTCGCGTCGTCGAAGAACGTGGTCGCCTTGACGATCGCCTTGGCACGCTCCGCGGGGTTTCCGGACTTGAAGATGCCGGATCCCACGAACACGCCGTCGGCTCCGAGCTGCATCATCATCGCGGCATCCGCAGGAGTGGCGACGCCACCCGCGACGAACAGCACGACGGGGAGCTTGCCGGTCTCGGCGATCTCGGCCACGAGTTCATAGGGCGCCTGCAGCTCTTTCGCGGCGACGAACAGCTCATCCTTCGGAAGAGCCGTGAGAGCGGCGATCTCGCCGCGGATCTTGCGGATGTGCTTCATCGCCTCCGAGACGTCCCCGGTGCCGGCCTCACCCTTGGAGCGGATCATCGCCGCGCCCTCGTTGATGCGACGGAGAGCCTCACCGAGGTTGGTGGCACCGCAGACGAAGGGCACCGTGAAGCCGTACTTGTCGATGTGGTTCACGTAGTCGGCGGGCGAGAGCACCTCGGACTCGTCGATGTAGTCGACGCCGAGCTCCTGCAGCACCTGAGCCTCGACGAAGTGACCGATGCGAGCTTTGGCCATCACCGGGATCGACACGGACGCGATGATGCTGTCGATCATGTCGGGATCGCTCATGCGCGAGACGCCACCCTGCGCGCGGATGTCGGCGGGAACCCGCTCGAGCGCCATGACGGCGACGGCGCCCGCGTCTTCGGCGATCTTCGCCTGATCGGCGGTGACCACGTCCATGATCACGCCGCCCTTGAGCATCTCGGCGAGACCGCGCTTGACGCGCGAGGATCCGATGGTGGTCTGTTCGGTCATGAGAGCTCCTGTCGGGGAAGCACGATGTGCATGAGTGTGTCGAACGATGTCTCGTTTGATCTAGGCCAAACAGTAGCACTGTCCGGAACGACCTAGAATCGGTGGTGAGGAGACATGAGCGAACAGATCACCGGAACGACCGCAGCGGACATCGCCGACAGCGTGCGCGGCCTGCGCGACCGCGGCGTGCTGCGCGCCGGCAGCCCCCTGCCTCCCGTGCGCGAGCTCGCCACCCTCCTCGGTGTCAATCGCAACACGGCGGTCGCCGCCTACCGACAGCTCGCCCAGGCAGGGCTCGTCATCTCGAGAGGGCGGGCAGGCACCGTCATCGCCGGGCTCGAATCGGTCGCCCAAGAGGGCTACGCCTCCGACACAGTGCTGCGCGACGTCGGAACGGGCAACCCTGACCCCCGCCTGATCCCCGATCCGTCGCCGGCATTGTCGACGGTCGCCGGTCGTCCGGTGCTCTACGGCGAGCCGGTGATCGACCGCGGACTCGATGAGTGGGCGCGGGAATGGATCGCGCAGGATCTCGGTCACCTCGACTTCGGCATCACCATCACGAGCGGCGCCGTCGACGCCGTCGAACGTCTGCTCGCCCAGGCGCTGATGCGCGACGACGCCGTCGCCCTCGAGGACCCCTGCTTCCTGGCGAGTATCCACACGGTCCGGCTCGGCGGGTATCGGGCCGTACCCGTGCCCGTCGACGAGCAGGGGATGACGGTCGAGGGGCTGCGCACCGCATTGGACGCCGGCGTGCGCGCTGTGATCTGCACCCCGCGCGCTCAGAACCCGACGGGGGCGAGTCTCACGGCCGCTCGCGCGGCGGAGCTGCGTGCCGTGCTCGCCGAGCATCCGTACGTGCTGATCATCGAGGACGATCACTTCTCGATGCTGTCGCAGCGCACCTACGAGTCCCTGATCGGCCCTGATCACCGCCGGTTCGCGCTGGTGCGCTCGGTGTCGAAGTTCCTCGGTCCCGACATGTGCCTCGCCATCGCGGCGACGGATGCCACCACGGCCGAGCGCCTCGCCATGCGCCTGAGCCCCGGGACCACCTGGGTCAGCCACCTGCTGCAGCGTCTCACGCTCACGCAGCTGACCGACGACTCGGTGCTTTCACGCATCGCCGACGCTCGCGAGCACTACGCCGCACGCAACGAGGCCTTCGCCTCGCGCCTGCGCGAGCACGGCCTCGACTCCCCCACCACCGACGGCCTGAGCCTGTGGATCGAGTTGCCGACACCCGCGCGCCTCGTCGCCGAGCGGCTCATGCGCCGAGGCTGGCTCGCGCGCACCGGCGACGACTTCGCCCTCGATGAGCGCGCCGACCCGTCGCGCCACCTGCGCCTCACGGTGCACGATCTGTCCGAAGACGACACCGCGACGCTCGTCGCCGACCTGGTCTCGGCCGCACGATGACCCACCGCTGCGGGAGCAGTCCCGCCCTGAAAGAAAGGATCGGGGAATGAAGGTCCTCTCCATCCAGTCCGCCGTCGCGTACGGCCATGTCGGCAACTCCGCCGCGGTCTTCCCGCTGCAGCGCATCGGCGTCGAGGTTCTCCCGGTCTACACGGTGAACTTCTCGAACCACACCGGCTACGGCGCCTGGCGCGGCCCGATGATCGATCCGAACGATGTGCGCGAGGTCCTCACGGGTATCGAGGAGCGCGGCGTGTTCGGCGAGATCGACGCCGTCCTCAGCGGATACCAGGGCGGCGAGGGCATCGGAGACGTCATCATCGACGCCGTCGCCCGCGTCAAGGCGGCGAACCCCGACGCGGTCTACGCGTGCGACCCGGTGATGGGGAACGCGAAGTCCGGATGCTTCGTCGCGCCGGCGATCCCGATCCTGCTGCGTGAGAAGGTCGTGCCTGCCGCCGACATCATCACTCCGAACCAGTTCGAGCTCGGCTTCCTCACCGGCACCGAACCCGACACGCTGGAGTCCACGCTCGCTTCTGTCGACCTGGCGATGGCGATGGGACCGCGCACCGTGCTCGTCACGAGCGTCGAGCGACCCGACCGCGAAAAGGGCACGATCGAGATGCTCGTCGCCGACTCGGCGGGCGCCTGGATCGTGCAGACACCCCGGCTGCCCATGAAGGCGAACGGCTCGGGCGACGTGACCGCTGCCCTGTTCACCGCCCACTACGTCGAGACCGGCGACGCGAAGACGGCGCTCGAGCGCACGGCGTCGAGCGTGTTCGACCTGCTCGCCGCGACCCTCGACTCCGGCGCGCGTGAACTGCAGCTCGTCGAGGCGCAGGAGTTCTACGCGAACCCGCGGATGCAGTTCACCGCACGCCAGGTGCGCTGAGCGGCTCGAGCGAGCGCGGCGCGTGTCGTCTCGTCGCTGCGCTCCTCGATCAACGACCGGAGGTCGGCCAGGCGTTCGCCACGGCTTCTCGCACTTCGCCGAGCAGCTGAGGCAGGGCCTTGGTCTTGGCGATGATCGGGAAGAAGTTCGCGTCCGACGTCCACCGCGGCACGATGTGCTGGTGCAGGTGTCCATCGACGCCGGCACCGGCGACAGCACCCTGATTCATCCCGAGGTTGAACCCGTCGCAGCGCGACACCTCGCGTAGAACGCGCATGCCGATCTGGGTCAGCGCCCCGATCTCGGCGACCTCTTCGGCCGTGGCCTGGTCGTAGGTGCCGATGTGGCGGTACGGACAGACCAGAAGGTGCCCCGAGTTGTACGGGAAAAGGTTGAGCAGCACATAGGCCGTCTCACCCCGCGCGACGATCAGCCGCTCGGCATCCGGGAACTTGGGAGCCTCGCAGAACGGGCACTCCTCGCGCAACGGCTCGGGGCCCGCCTGGATGTACGCCATGCGGTGCGGGGTCCACAGACGCTGGAACTCGTCGGGGACGCCGGCGAACTCACCGGCGTCCTCCCACGATGCAGGCGGCGTCGTCACGCCAGATCCCCTGCTGTCTGCACGAGCGTGTGCGCATCGATCGCGGCACGGATGCGCGACACGGCATCGGCGATCGGAACGCCGTTCTCCTGCGTGCCGTCACGGTAGCGGAACGAGACGGTGCCGGCATCGCGGTCCTTCTCCCCCGCGATCAGCAGCAGCGGGACCTTGCCGGTCGTGTGCGTGCGGATCTTCTTCTGCATCCGGTCGTCGGAGGCGTCGAGCTCGGCGCGCACGCCCTGCGTGCGAAGCGTCTGAACGATCTCGCCCAGGTAGTCGGCGAACTCGTCGGCCACGGGGATGCCCACGACCTGCACGGGAGACAGCCACACGGGGAAGTCACCCGCGTAATGCTCGAGCAGAATCGCGAAGAACCGCTCGATCGAGCCGAACAGGGCGCGGTGGATCATGATCGGACGCTTCTTCTGGCCGTCTTTGTCCATGTACTCGAGTTCGAAGCGCTCGGGCAGGTTCGGGTCGACCTGCACGGTCGAGAGCTGCCAGGTGCGGCCGATGGCATCACGCGTCTTCAGGTCGATCTTCGGTCCGTAGAACGCCGCTTCACCGGGGACCTCGGTGAGCTTGAGCCCGGATGCCACAGCGACGCGACGCAGAGCATCCGTCGACGACTCCCAGAACTCCTCGGAGCCGATCCACTTGGACTTCTCGTCGTCCTTCATCGACAGCTCGAGCTCGAAGTCGGTGAGTCCGAAATCGCGCAGCATCGACAGGATGAACTCGAGGACCTTCGAGACCTCGTCCTCGAGCTGATCGGGCGTGACGAAGAGGTGAGAGTCGTCCTGGGTGAAGCCGCGCACGCGGGTGAGGCCGTGCAGCGCGCCCGACAGCTCGTTGCGGTAGACGGTGCCGTTCTCGGCGAACCGCAACGGCAGGTCGCGGTAGCTGCGCGCACGCTCCTTGTAGATCAGGATGTGCATCGGGCAGTTCATGGGCTTGAGGTAGTAGTCCTGGCCCTGCTTGGTGATGTTGCCCTCGTCGTCGCGCTCCTCGTCCATGACGATCGGCGGGTACATGCCCTCCTTGTACGTGACGAGGTGGTTCGAGGTGAGGAAGAGGTCTTCCTTCGAGATGTGCGGGGTGTACACGTACGTGTACCCGCCCTCGATGTGGCGCTTGCGCGCGTGCTGCTCCATCTCGCCACGGACGACGCCGCCGCGCGGGTGCCAGACCGAGAGACCCGAGCCGATCTCCTCGGGGAACGAGAACAGGTCGAGCTCCTTGCCCAGGCGCCGGTGGTCGCGCTTGGCGGCCTCCTCGAGACGGTGCTGGTACTCGCGCAGTTCGTCCTTCGACGGCCACGCCGTGCCGTAGATGCGCTGCAGCTGCGGGTTCTTCTCGCTGCCGCGCCAGTAGGCGGCGGCGATGCGGGTGAGATCCCAGCCGTTGCCGATCATGCGGGTGTTGGGCAGGTGCGGCCCGCGGCAGAGGTCCTTCCAGACGACCTCGCCATCGCGGGTCGTGTTGTCGTAGATCGTCAGCTCGCCCTCGCCGACCTCGACGGATGCGCCTTCGACCTTTCCGACCTGGGTTCCTGAGCCTGCCGAAGGGCCCTTGAGACCGATGAGCTCGAGCTTGAACGGCTCGTCTGCGAGCTCCGCCCGTGCCTCGTCGTCGGTGACGACGCGGCGCACGAAGCGCTGGCCCTCACGGACGATGCGCTGCATCTCCTTCGTGATGGCTTTGATGTCCTCGGGCGTGAACGGAGTGTCGACGCCGAAGTCGTAGTAGAAGCCGTCGGTGATGGGCGGGCCGATGCCGAGGTTCGCCTGCGGGTTGATCCGCTGCACCGCCTGTGCGAGCACGTGCGCCGCCGAGTGACGGAGGATGTTGAGCCCGTCGGGGCTGTCGATCGTGACCGGCTCGACCTCGTCGGCATCCGTCACTGTCGCGGCGAGGTCCTTGAGGGTTCCGTTGACGCGCATCGCGACGACTGAACGGTCAGAGAACAGGGCGAAGCCGTCTTTCGGCTGAGCATTTTCAGGCACTGCACACTCCATCTGGGTCTGGATCCAGGTTACTCGCATGCCCGGGGGCTGCTGACCGCTACGACACCGCCTCGGTCGCGGTGTTGGCGGCCGTCGGCGCCAGGATGATGATCGCCGCACCGACCAGCGCGATCGCCGAGCCGACCCAGTCCCAGATCGTCGGCTTGAAGCCGTCGACGATGATCCCCCACGCCAGGGATCCCGCGATGAACACGCCGCCGTACGAGGCGAGCACGCGTCCGAAGTTCGCGTCGGGCTGCAGCGCCGCGATGAAGCCGTAGGCGCCGAGCGCCATGACCCCGAGCACCGCGAACACCCATCCCCTGTTCTCCTTGACGGCCTGCCAGATCAGCCAGGCCCCGCCGATCTCGGCGACGGCGGCGAGCACGAAGAGGATGCTGATGCGCAGGACGGTCATGGCTCCAAGTGTGTCGCACCGCTGCGGCTGACGCGCGATGGATCGCAGGGCCGTCGCGGCGCGACCGGGTAGCGTGAGCGGATGGTCAAAGCACTGGCGCGTTGGATCCTCGCACTCGCCCTCGGGGCGATCGGCATCGTGCACTTCGTGAGCACCAGAGGGTTCCGGGTCGTCGTACCGGACTGGGCGACGAAGGCCACGCGTCTCGACAAGGAGGCGATCATCATCGCCTCCGGAGCCGCCGAGGTGGCCCTGGCGGCCGGTCTCATCGCACTGCCCCGCGAACGACGCCGCGTCGGGTTCGCCACCGCCGCCTTCTTCGTGGCTGTCCTGCCCGGCAACGTGCACCAATGGCGCACTCACCGTTCGACCCCTGGTCTCGACACCGAGGCGCGGCGCTTCGGTCGGCTGTTCCTGCAGCCGGTCCTCGTGCTCTGGGCGCTGTGGGCGACCGCCCCTGATCCCGTCTCGCCGCGACGCCGTAGCCGCTGAGCCGGGCGACGCGCAACCCTGTCTGCGGGTTCGATCGGACGGGCGAGAATGGAGCCATGGCCTCTCCCTCTCTCGTCTGGCTCCGCGACGACCTCCGGGTCGCCGACAACCCGGCACTTCGCGCCGCAGTCGACCGAGGCGAACCGATCGTCCTGATCTACGTGCTCGACGAGGAGAGTCCGGGCATCCGTCCTTTCGGCGGCGCCGCACGCTGGTGGCTCCACCAGTCCCTCGCATCGCTGAGCGACGCGCTGCGTGAGCTCGGCGCCACCCTGACTCTCCGGAGGGGTGCCGCTGATCGCGTCGTCCGCGAGGCCGTCGCAGACGCCGGCGCGACGGCAGTGTTCTGGAACCGTCGCTACGGGGGTGCCGAGCGTGAGATCGACACGACCCTGAAGTCATCGCTGCGCGCGGACGGCCACGAAGTGACCTCCTTCCAGGCATCGCTGCTGCACGAGCCGTGGACGGTGAAGACGGGGAGCGGCACGCACTTCTCGGTGTTCACGCCCTTCTGGCGAGCGTGCCTCGCGCTTCCCACGCCGCGAGCTCCGCTACCTGCGCCGAGGAAACTCAATGGGGTCTCGCATCCTCCGCCCTCCGACGACCTCGACGACTGGGACCTCCTGCCCACTCGTCCCGATTGGGCCGGAGGACTCCGCGACACCTGGGAGCCCGGAGAGCCCGCCGCACGGGCACGGCTGCGCACCTTCCTGCACGACGACATCGGATCGTACGACCGCGCCCGCGACGAACCGTCGGCCGGGGCCACCTCACTGCTCTCCCCACGATTGCGCTGGGGCGAGCTGAGCCCCTTCACGGTCTGGCACGAGGCTGTGGAGGCCGCGGGCGCGGCTGGCTTCCTCTCCGAGATCGGGTGGCGCGAATTCGCCTGGCACACCGCGTTCCATGCGCCCGACATCGCGACGAAGAACCTCCGCCCTCAGTACGACCGATTCCCGTGGCCCCGGCTACACCCGTCGCAGCTCGAAGCCTGGCAACGGGGAGAGACCGGCATCCCTCTCGTGGATGCCGGGATGCGCGAGCTCTGGCATACCGGCTTCATGCACAATCGCGTGCGCATGGTCACCGCATCCTTCCTCGTCAAGAACCTGTTGATCGACTGGCGACGCGGCGAGGAATGGTTCTGGGACACCCTCGTCGACGCCGACGGCGCGAGCAACCCGTTCAACTGGCAGTGGGTCGCCGGTTCCGGCGCAGACGCCGCACCGTACTTCCGCGTGTTCAATCCGGAGCTGCAGGCGAAGAAGTTCGACCCGCACGGGCTCTACATCTCGGAGTGGGCATCGGATGCGCCGACGGAACCGATCGTCGACCTCGCCGCCACGCGCAAGGCTGCTCTCGCGGCCTACGACGTGGTGAAGCGCGCGGACCGCACCGAGGGTTGACGGACACCTGGCTCAGGCCGCGTACCGCTCCACACGAAGCGGATCAGGAGTCGGCGCTCGACGCGGCCGCACTCGGAGAGCCCGTGTCGAAGAGCATCGACGACGTGTGCGAGCACGGCTCCTACAGCGTCCCATGGGGGCCATTCGACAGCTACGACTGGCAATGCGAACGGTGGACATCGTGGGTCGTCACCACAGAGATCACGGACGCCGGGGTGTTGATCGAGGCGTACCGGACACACCTTCTCGAGGTGGGGTGCACGCCTGACGAAGCGGAGTGGGACATACTCGCCTCGTACTGGAATCAGTACGGCATCCCCGGGGAGAACGACCACGGAGATCCCTATACCGTCGACAATCTGCCGGGGGCCAGCGCGCTGTGTCCGTCGCACGGGAACGTCTTTCTGCGCTTCTCGACTCCGGGCGGGCTGGAACCGGCACTCCACTCGTACGCCGAACCACAGGACGAAGCGATCGAGTTCCTCGCGCACGACGGCGGGGCCATCGCCGCGAGCGGCAGCGCCCTGGTCATCGAACTGAGCACCAGGGACTGGTATCACGACGTCCCCCGTGGCGGCACAGCGCCGTCGCACGACACGACAACAGAGCCGCTTCACTGCATGTGTCACAGCGGCAGCGACTGTGACTGCCCCGGTGGGTGACGCTGGTCACCGGTGTCTGAGAGCCAGGAGCGGCGGCCCGAGGATGATCCGCACCGGAGACCTCGCAGTAGAAAACAAAAAACCCCCGGCGAACCGGGGGTTTTCATCTGTGCGCGATACTGGGATCGAACCAGTGACCTCTTCCGTGTCAGGGAAGCGCGCTACCGCTGCGCCAATCGCGCCCAAGTGGGCTGTTCAGTTTTCAGAGAGGTGGCGACGGGATTCGAACCCGTGTAAACGGCTTTGCAGGCCGGTGCCTAGCCGCTCGGCCACGCCACCGTGTGGATTGACCCCACGTGCTGAAGGCCCTCCGAAGAAGGCCCCTGCACTTGAGCGGATGACGAGACTCGAACTCGCGACCCCAACCTTGGCAAGGTTGTGCGCTACCAACTGCGCTACATCCGCGTTGTTCCCGGTTGTTGTCCCGGGCACATATGAAACATTAGCCGATGAACGGCGACTGTCAAAACCGGGAACGAATCTCGCGCGTGTCCAGATGCATGGTCATCAGGGCGCCCAGGCGTCCGGTAGTATCGGTTGACGTACCCCGCAGGTATGGGCGATTGGCGCAGTTGGTAGCGCGCTTCCTTCACACGGAAGAGGTCATCGGTTCGAGTCCGGTATCGCCCACCACACAGCCCCTGATCAGAGCCTTACGCTCCACTCAGGGGCTCAGTTCTTCTCCGGTACTCCTCTCGATGCTGCATCCGCTCTAGGAGCGGAAGGCACCGCCCTCTTCGAACCAGTCCTCGATGCGCGCATCGTCATCGAGGACGGTGGCGATCGGACGGCGGGCAAAGACGACCGATTCGGCGAGAGCCGCGACGGATGCCGCCCTCGCCTGCTCGCGGTCGGTGGCGTCCTGGAAGCGCAGGGCCGCGATCTCGCGAGCGGCCACGAGGGATGCGCTGATCTCGGCGAGGCGTTCCGCGATGACGGCCGCGAGGCCGTCTCGCAGTTCCTCGAGATTGGTGTTGGCGATCTCCAGCCGACGATCGGCGACGTGGAGCTCGACGGTCGGGAAACCGTTCGCGGACAGGTGCGCTCGCGTTTCACTGCCTTGGATGGCGGCGACTTCGTCGCGATCCGTCTTGCGCGTGAACACCGCTTCGACGGTGTAACGGTCGGGTGCCTCGTCGGTCATCAGCGCCGCAGGAAGCGAGCCGATAAGGATGGATTCCAGACCCAGCAGTTCGGGGCTCTGCCCCGCGATCTTCAATTGTGCGTTCATGTGCTGACGTTACGCCTGCTGGCTGTGCGCGTTCACAGCCGCCCGAACGGCGTTTCACGCCAGCACAGCGGAGAGGTCCTCGCGCGACGGGCGGATCGCTACCGGCGCGAGAACCCCTCTACCGGAGCCACGTCCCGACGGGTTCCCCATGGACCTTTCCGGCGCGTGCTCTGGGCGAACCGTACGCCCGACATCCGCGTCGCACCACCCCGTGGCGCACCGCCACGAGCGGGCGTACTCTGGGATCACTTGCGCCGCTGCTGCGTCGTCGCCACCACCCGCACTCCTGATAGGTTAGGTTCTCCTAACCTATCCCCGAGACGACTGGTGAGCTGAAGATGTCGCTGATCGGAGACGCCCCCGAGTCGGTCGCCTGGCGCATCGACACGAACTCCTTCGCCCTCTCCGATCACGTCGAGTGGGAACCCCACACGCATTCCGACCGCCACGAACTCCTCTGGGGCACACGGGGCGCTCTGACGGCCGAGACAGCGGACGGCTACTTCGCGATCCCCGGTTCGCTGGGTCTGTGGATACCGGCCGGGACCGAGCACCGCGTGGTCGCCGCTGCCGGGACGACCTTTCGCTGCACGTTCATCGACGCCGAGCTCTCCTCGATAGCGACGGGCACCACCGCTGTCGCCATCCCCGAAGTCGTCAGAGTGATCTTGGAGCGCCTCGAAGCGGCGCCCTACCTTCCGCCCTCCCCGCGATTGCATGCCGAGGAGCTGACCCTGAGCCTGCTCGAGCCGGTGGAGGTCTCGACGATCGACCTCCCCCTTCCGCTCGACCTGAGGATACGCGTGGTAGCCCAGGCACTGCTGTCCGATCCGGCCGACGATCGATCGATCGAGGACTGGGGGCGCCACGTGGGCGCCAGCGCCCGAAATCTGTCCCGTCTCTTCGTCGCGGAGACGGGCCTCAGCTTCTCGACCTGGCGCACACGTGCACGCATGCGGCGAGCCATCGAGTGGCTCGCCGCCGATCACACGGTGGCGTATGTGAGCCGGCGCTCGGGGTATTCGACGCCGAGCGCGTTCGTGCAGGCCTTCCGCCGCGAACTGGGCCGAACCCCGGGTGAGTTCACGTCCGCGCGCAACGAGTCGGGTAAGAAGTCGGCCTGAGCGCGACAGCGGCTGGCTCCTCAGCGACATCGCGCCGTTCGATACTTGGTAAGCCAAGCCTTAGCTAACCTTCTTGGCCCCTCCCGAACTCACACCTGGAAGACGATCCATGCGCTCCACTCCCCTCTCTCTCGTCGCGCTCGCCGCGACCGGCCTCCTGCTCACCTCCTGCGCCGGCTCCACCGCAGCGGGCGCCTCCGGCGATGCCGAGACGGTCGAACTGACCACTCCCGCCGGCGTCGACATCGAGATCCCCGCCGAACCTCAGTCCGCTCTCGGGTTCTACACGACCGATCTCGACATCCTCATCACCCTCGGCTTCGAGCTCGCCGACACCCAGCCGATCCGTGACGACTTCACCGCGTTCCCTGACTTCTTCTCCCAGGAGGAGCTCGAGGGACTCGAGACCTTCGGCAACTTCCCCGAGTTCAACCTCGAGGCTGTGCTCGAGGCCGACCCGGACTTCATCCTTAACGGACTGGGCTACGAGGAGGACCTCGACGGCAAGCTGCAGAAGATCGCCCCGACATACACCTACAACGCCTTCGACGGCGGTGACTGGCGCGATGTGGTCGCGCAGGCGGCATCCGACCTCGGACGGGAAGACCAGTGGCAGGCCTGGGTCGACCAGTACGAGGAGCGCGTCGCCGACATCACGTCGCGCCTCGATGCCGCGGACATCCACCCCGTCGTCGCCGACGTCGGCTACTTCGAGGGTCAGGTCACCACCTCCTGCTACGGCGTGCCGTGCCTGGTGTTCGCAGACCTCGGCCTCGAGATGCACGAACTCATGAACGCCACCGACGAGGGACTCCCCGCGAGCGAGGACTACACCGAGCTCAGCTCCGAGCAGGTGGGCCAGCTGGAGGGCATCGACGTCGTCTTCACCGGAGCCGACGAGGACGGCACGGTCTGGATCGAGGATGACGCCGCCCTGCAGCAGAACCAGCTCTGGCAGAACCTGTCGTTCGTCCAGGACGGCGCGTACTTCCCGTACAACTACGAGATGATCTACGGATCGCCCAGCGGCATGGATGCGTTCCTCACCGTGGTCGAGAAGGCGCTGCTCGGATGACTGTCAACCTGGTCCACCGCATCGTCGTCCAGCGAGTCGAGCGTCTGAGCCCCGGCATGGTCCGGATCGTGTTCAGCGGCGAGGGGCTCGAGGGATTCGTCTCCACCGACGTCGGTGACGAGTACTTCCGCGTCTTCTTCCCCACCGAGGGGCAGCACGAGCCGAACCTCCCCTTCCCCACGGACGACGGCTACTGGGACTACCCCGAGGGTGTCGAGCCCGCACCGATGCGCACCTACACGGTGCGCGGCTGGGATGCCGCGGCCGGCGAGCTCACGATCGATTTCGTGGTGCACGACGGTGGCGTCGCCGCTGCCTGGGCGCTCCAGGCGAAACCCGGCGACGTGATCGGCGTCAACACCCCGAAGGGACTGTACGACCCGCCCGCCGACATCGAGTGGCAGCTGCTGATCGCCGACGCGACCGGGCTCCCCGCCGCCGCACGCCTGGCGGAGAACGCCCCGTCGGGCATCCGCACCCGCGTGGTGCTCGAGGTGTCCACCCCCGAGGACGAGCTCGATCTCACCCCGGCGGATGGCGTCGAGCTGCACTGGGTGCACGGCGGGAACGGCCATGCACCCACTCGCATCGAGGAGATCCTCCGAGCCTCCGAGCTTCCCCGCGGTCCCGGATACGTCTGGGTCGCCGGAGAGACGAAGGCGACCCGTGGCGTGCGCAAGCACCTGCGGCACGAGCTCAAGCTCCCCGCGTCCGCCTACAAGGTGATCGGCTACTGGACCGAGAACGCCGAAGCCTGGCGCGAGCGGTACGAGTCGCTCGACGAATCCACTCACGCGCGACTGATGGCGATGTGGGACGACGACACCCGCCCCACAGAGGACATCGAGGAAGCCTACGAGGCCGAACTCGAGAAGCTGGGTCTGTGATCACCGACTCATGACCGCTGTTCTCTCCGAGGACCAGACGACCCAGGTCTCGGCCACGCGCCGGGGCCTGGTCGTCCTCATCCTCGCCATCGCACTGGCGATCGCCTCCGTCGCCAGCATCTTCCTCGGCTCCCAGCGCATCAGCGTCGACGAGGTCTGGATCGGACTCACGACGGGCGCAGGCGACTCCGGCGCGATCGTCCAAGGCATGCGCGTCCCGCGCACCTTCATCGGCCTGTCGGTCGGCGCCGCTCTCGGCATCGCCGGCGCGCTGATCCAGGGGTTCACCCGAAATCCGCTCGCAGACCCCGGAGTCCTCGGCGTCAACGCGGGCGCCAGCCTCGGAGTCACGATCGGTGTGGCCTTCTTCGGGCTCAGCGCCGCCAGCGGGTACATCTGGTTCGCCTTCGCGGGAGCGATCGTCGCGACCGTGCTGGTCTATCTGATCGGCTCCGCGGGCCGGACGGCGCCTGACCCGATGCGCATGACGCTTTCCGGTGTCGCACTCGGCGCCGTCATGGGCGGCGTCGTCGCGGCGATCGGGTTGCTGAACCCG
Source organism: Microbacterium sp. AC145 (assembly GCF_979258505.1). Taxonomy (NCBI): domain Bacteria; kingdom Bacillati; phylum Actinomycetota; class Actinomycetes; order Micrococcales; family Microbacteriaceae; genus Microbacterium; species Microbacterium sp. AC145. The sequence goes on along the minus strand of NZ_OZ409859.1, from coordinate 1,299,617 downwards.
AAGGCGTTCGACTCGATCCGCTCCTGGAACGCAGGATCGCTGTCGGCGCTCACCCCGGATGCCTACACCGTGCTCCCCTTCCTCGTGGTCGGACTCGTGCTCGCCTTCTGTCTCGCGCCCTCGCTGAACGCCCTGGCGCTGGGCGACGACCTGGCGACCGCTCTCGGCTCGCGCGTCGTGCTGACGCGGGTGCTGTCGATCCTGGCCGTCACGCTGCTCTGCGGAGCCGCCACCGCCGCGGCCGGGCCCATCGCCTTCGTCGGCCTGATGGTGCCGCACGCCGTCCGCTGGTTCGTCGGGCCGCATCAGGGATGGATCCTCCTGGGCACCGTCTTCGCCGCTCCGCTGCTCCTGCTGACCGCAGACGTCGTGGGCCGCCTGGTCCTTCGCGCCGGAGAGCTCCCCGTCTCCGTCGTCACCGCGCTGATCGGTGCTCCCGTGCTCATCGCCCTCGTCCGCAGGAAGAAGGTGAGCGGACTGTGACCACTCTGCTCCCTCCGTCGACCGAGGTCGATGCCGGTCGCCGGGTCTTCGCCCCCCGGACCGATGTCTTCTCGCGTCGCATCGGGGTCCGCGCCACCGTCGTGACCGTGGCTGCGCTGCTCGCCGCCGTCGCCGTCGGCGTCTTCGCCCTGACTCTCGGCGACGCCCCGTTCTCTCCGGGAGAGGTGCTCATGACGCTCCTCGGCTTCGGTGAGCCTCGCGCGGAACTCGTGATCATCGAGTGGCGACTCCCCCGCGTCCTCGCAGCCCTGGTGTTCGGCATCGCGCTCGGCATCGGCGGTGCGATCTTCCAGTCATTGACCCGCAATCCGCTGGGCAGCCCCGACGTCATCGGCTTCGACGCCGGCGCCTACACCGGTGCGCTCATCGTCATCACCACCATGGGCATCAGCGTCGCCTCGACGGCCGCAGCCGCATTGGCGGGCGGTGCGGCGACGGCTCTGCTCGTCTACCTGCTCGCATTCCGGCGAGGATTCACGGGCTTCCGCCTCATCATCGTCGGCATCGGCGTCGCCTCGATGCTGGCGTCGGTGAACACGTGGATCATCCTCAATGCCGACCTGCGGATCGCGATGCTCGCCAGCGCATGGGGCGCGGGGTCGCTCAACGTCATCACCGCGGAGCAGGTCGCCATCGCCGCGTGCGTCATCGTCCCGATCGGCATCGCCGTGGCCACGCTCGCCGATCGGATGCATCTGCTCGAGCTCGGAGACGACACAGCCTCTGCACTCGGTGTCCGCACCGGCGGTACTCGGCTGACCCTCATCATCCTGGGTGTCTGCCTCACCGCCGCCGTGACCGCGATGGCCGGCCCCATCGCGTTCATCTCGCTCGCCGCCCCGCAGATCGCCCGTCGCCTCACCGGATCCGCGAGCGTGACCCTCACGGCCTCCGCCGCGGTCGGTGCCCTGCTTCTGGTATCCAGCGACGTGCTGGCACAACGGCTGTTCGCGCCCACCCAGATCCCCGTCGGAATCGTCACGGTCTGCCTCGGCGGTGTCTATCTGGTGTGGCTGCTCATTCAGGAAGCGAGAAAGCGATGACCGTCATCGACACCTCCACAGCGCGGCTGCGCGCCGAGGATCTCATGATCGGCTACGACGGGCGGGTCGTGTCCGAGCACCTCGGCGTCGACATCCCCGCAGGCGCCTTCACCGTGATCGTCGGGCCGAACGCCTGTGGCAAGTCGACTCTGCTGCGAGCCTTCGCCAGACTCCTGAAGCCCAGGAGCGGCCAGGTGCTGCTGGACGGTCGTGCGATCACCGAGCTCCCGACCAAGGAGATCGCGCGACGCCTCGGCCTGCTCCCGCAGACCTCGATCGCCCCCGACGGCATCCGCGTCTCCGATCTCGTCGCGCGGGGTCGTCATCCGCACCAGACGATCCTTCGACAGTGGTCCCACGACGACCAGACGGCCGTCGCCGCAGCGCTCGCCGCAACCGGGACGACGGAGCTCGCCGGCCGGCTCGTGGACGAGCTCTCCGGAGGACAGCGCCAGCGCGTGTGGGTCGCGATGCTGCTCGCGCAGGAATCGCCGACAATGCTGCTCGACGAGCCGACGACCTTCCTCGACATCGCGCACCAGTACGACCTGCTGAGGCTCTTCCACGGCCTGCATCAGCAGGGTCGCACGATCGTCGCCGTGCTGCACGACCTCAATCAGGCGGCGCGGTTCGCTGACCACATGATCATGATGCGCGACGGTCGGATCGTCGCCGCAGGCGACCCGGCGTCGATCGTGACGTCCGAGCGCGTACAGGAGGTTTTCGGGCTGGAGTGCTCGATCATCCCCGACCCGCATACGGGCACCCCGCTCGTCGTTCCGCGCTGAAGCTCTGACAGCGGCGCCGCGGAGAAGTCTGACGTCGGTGGTCGCCGGTAACGTGCCGACGGTGAAGACGACCCCGCTGCCGAGCCCCTGCGCACTCTGCGGCCACCGCGACGCGGTGCGAATCGCGGCGGCTCTGATGTGCGCCTGGTGCGGGTGGCGCTACGGCGACTCTCCCGACCCCGGCCTCTCGCGCCCCGTCATCGAGGTCGTGTACTACATCCGCTACGAACATCGGGTGAAGATCGGTACGAGCCGACGCCCCCGCCAGAGACTCGCGAGCATCCGTCACGAAGAGTTGCTGGCGTTCGAGCAGGGCGGGCGGGCGGTGGAACAGGCACGGCATCGGGAATTCGCCGACATCCGCGAGGGGGGCGAATGGTTCACGCTCACCGCGCAGCTCCAGTCTCACATCGCGGAGCTCCGCACCGTGGGCGACCCCTGGCAGCTCTACGCCCGCTGGGTGTGTGCCTCACTGCAGGACTGAGGCCCCGCACGGGACCGATACCGTGCGGGGCCTCAGGGTCTTTGTGGTCAGGCGCGTGCCGTGGCCTTCACCTTCGCGGGCTGCGGCTGCGAGAACAGCACGACGATGATCACGGCGACACCCACCACGACGTGCGGGACCCACACGTTCGGCGCCTCGGTGGAGAAGCCGAAGATCCAGGGCGACAATGCCAGGAACAGGCTCGCGACGATGTCGAAGACCAGGTGGACCGGCATCGGGATGAATCCGAAGGGGCCCCATTCGTACTTGGTGAACAGGCTGTACACGATGAGTCCGACACCGAGCACGATCGGGATGATGACGGCAGGGCCGCCGATGCTCGCGAATCCGAACAGCCACGGAGCAGCGATCAATGCGACTCCGACGACGTAGTCGAGAATTCCGTGGACCTTGGTGGGGATGAAACGCATGATTCCTCCTGTGGTGTCGTCGCGTCCTGCGACTCACAGATGGTTCGCAGCACTCGGGGAAACGGATTGCGGTCCACCCCCTCGTACCCTGGACGGATGACGTCGACGCCTCCGCCTTCCCGCGCGGTCTCCGCTCTGCGAGCAGTCGTCGGAGCGTCGGTGATCGGCATTCTGATCCACACGTATGTGATCGGCATCCCGCGCCAGGGGGCGAGCCTTTTCGACTACTTCGGCTACTTCACGAACCTCACCAGCCTGCTCGCCGCGATCGTGCTGTGCAGCACCGGAGTCCTGGGGCTGCGTCGTCGGAGCGTGCCGACGTGGCTCATCACCGCCCGTGCCGTGTCGGTGGCGTCGATGATCGTGGTGGCCCTGGTGTACAACCTCGTCGTCCCCGGCACGGGGAGCGCACCGGCGTGGGTGAGCGTGACCCTGCACGTCGCGTTGCCGCTGCTCGTCCTGATCGATTGGGCACTCGTGCCTGATCGCCGACCACAGCCGTGGAGGCTTCTGTGGGTCGTGCTGCCCTATCCCCTGCTCTGGCTGATCGTCGTGCTGATCCGGGGACGGACAGATGGATGGGTGCCCTATGGGTTCCTTCTCCCCGAGCGAGGGACACTGTCGCTGGCGATGACCGTCGCCGCGCTGCTCGCGACTCTGCTTGCCGCGGCAGTCCTGGTGTGGGGACTCAGCAGAGTCCGGATCGAGCGACGGATGCCGGAGTCCGCTGACTCTCAGGCAGCCGCCCACCCGTAGCGGCCGACGAGCGCCGCCGCGACGCGGCCATAGCGTGAGCGGTCGAGCGCCGCAGCCTCACGCCGCAGTCCCGTCTCGTGCACGCTGTAGAGCTGTTCGATGTCGACCCACGACTCGCGCCCTTGCGAGTCCCATCGCCCCGATCCGATCGACAGATAGTCACGGTCACCCTCGTGAGCCTTGCTCGTCATCCGCACCGCATAGACGCGGTCTGCGGATTGCCTGCCGATCACCAGCACCGGCCGATCCTTGCCTCGGCCGTCGTTCTCCTCGTACGGCACCCACGTCCATACGATCTCTCCGGCGTCGGGGGCACCGTCGCGGTCAGGGGCGTACTCGATGCGGAGTCGATGGATCCGATTGGGATCGATCCGTCTCGTGTCCGTGCCCGCCACCGACGGCGAAATGCGCACCTCGTCGGAGGTGCGCAGACGCGCGTCCGGGCGCCTCGGACGGGGTGTTGTCCGAGACGCCCGGTCAGATCCCAATGCCGTGAGGAGGATCTCCGCGAGTCTTGTCAGGATGCCGTTGCTCTTAGCCACACGGTCACCCTAACCGCATGTCACGCGTCCGCGAGAGCGTATCCCTCCTCGCCGTGGACGACCTGGTCGACACCGGCGATCTCGTCTTCGTTCGTGACGCGGAAGCCGATCGTCTTCTCGATCGCGAAGCCGATGATGAAGGCGACCACGAAGGAGTAGATCAGCACACCCAGTGCGGCGATCGCCTGGACGGCGAGCTGACGGGCGTCGCCACCGACGAACAGGCCGGTGCCGCTGGCGAAGAAGCCGAGGTAGAGCGTTCCGATCAGACCACCGACGAGGTGGATGCCGACGACGTCGAGCGAGTCGTCGAAGCCGAGGCGGAACTTCATCTCGACCGCGAGAGCGCAGACGATACCGGCGATCGCGCCGAGCAGCAGAGACCAGCCGGGCGTCAGGTTGGCGCAGGCAGGCGTGATGGCGACAAGGCCGGCCACAGCACCCGATGCGGCGCCGACAGAGGTGGGCTTGCCGTCCTTGATCTTCTCGATGAGGATCCATCCGAGGATCGCGGCTGCGGTCGCACCCAGCGTGTTCAGGCCGATGAGGCCGACGCCGCCCATGTCCTCTGCGAGCCACTCGGCACCGGCGTTGAATCCGAACCAGCCGAACCAGAGCAGTGCAGCACCGAGGAGCGTCAGCGGCACGTTGTGCGGCTTCAGGATGCCCTTCTGGAATCCGATGCGCTTTCCGAGCACCAGGGCGAGGGCGAGGGCCGCCGCGCCGGCGTTGATGTGCACGGCGGTTCCACCGGCGTAGTCGATGACACCGATTCCGCTGTCCTCACCGAAGAGCGTGGTGCCGAGGTTCATGATCCAACCGCCGCCCCAGACCCAGGCGGCGACCGGGAAGTATCCGACGGTGGCGAACACACCGGCGAAGATCAGCCAGCTGCCGAACTTCGCGCGGTCGGCAATCGCGCCGGAGATCAGGGCGACCGTGATGATCGCGAAGGTGGCACCGTAGGCGACGCCGAGGAGCGCCACGTTGGATCCCTCGCCCTCAGCGAGGGACGAGAGGCCGATGTCGGCGAAGGGGTTGCCTGCGAAGGCGGTGGGGCTGTCGACGGCGCTCATCGAGAATCCGAAGAGGATCCAGAGCACGGCCACGAGTCCGATCGAGCCGAAGCTCATCATCATCATGCTGACGACGCTCTTGGCCTTCACGAGGCCGCCGTAGAAGAAGGCGACGCCGGGCGTCATGAGCAGTACGAGGGCGGTCGCGGTGATCGCCCAGGAGATGTTGCCTGGAGCATCCATAGTCAAACCTCACATTCGGGAACTGAGAGCTTCAGTGTGACGAGGCCCGATTTCCGGAATGCGTGAAGTTTGTTGCCGGGGTGTTACAGCAGCGCGCTTCGTGTGAACATCGCGTTACGCGATGCTGCGATCTGCGTGTGTGAGTGCATTGAGTCTGGAGATAGCTCGCAGATACTTCTTGCGGTAACCGCCCCCGAGCATCTCGTCGGCGAAGACCTGATCGAGGCTCACACCCGTCGCGACGATCGGGATCTGCGCGTCGTAGACGCGGTCGACGAAGGCCACGAACCGCAGCGCCTCGGACTGATCGGTCAGCACGTGCACATCGCGCAGCCCGACGAGGTCGATACCCGAGATCACCCGGAGGTAGCGCGACGGATGCACACGCGCCAGGTGCCTGATCACATCGGCGAACGCATCGTCGGATGCCGTTCCCCGCTCGGCTCCGAGTTCGATGGCCCCTGCATACGAGTCGCCGTCGCTGACCACCGCGTGGCCGTCGAGCGCGCGCTGCCGGAAGTCCACCCCGTCGATGCGGATCGTCTGGAAGCTGTCGGACATCGCATGGATCTCGCGCAGGAAGTCCTGAGCCGCGAAGCGTCCCTCTCCGAGCGCGTTGGGCGGAGTGTTCGATGTGGCGGCGAGCTTGGTGCCCGTCGGCACGAGCTCACCGATGAGGCGGGTCATCACCATCGTGTCGCCCGGATCGTCGAGTTCGAACTCGTCGATGCAGAGCAGGTCGGCGCCCTTGAGCAGGTCGACGGTGTTCTTGTAGCCGAGAGCCCCCACGAGAGCCGTGTACTCGATGAACGAGCCGAAATACTTCCGTCGTGCGGGCATCGCATGATAGATCGATGCGAGGAGATGGGTCTTGCCGACTCCGAAGCCACCGTCGAGGTAGACGCCAGGCTTCAGCTCCGGTTCTTTCTTCGCACGGCTGAAGAAGCCGCCCCGCTTGACGGCAGCGCCTCGCCCCGCGAAGCGGATGAGGGTCTCCTTCGCCTCCTCCTGCGACGGATACTCCGCGTCCGCCCGGTAGCTCTCGAAGGTCGCACCGTCGAACTGGGGCGGCGGCACGAGGCTTGCGAGCATCTCAGGACCGGTGACGGTCGGCTGGCGATCGGTGAGGTGCACGATGCCCGTGCGGGTGGGCGATTCGGTCATCACGGTCCTGTATCGGGGGCGCACCTGTGTCGAAGTCTTACGAATCGGGTGCAGTGCGCTCGGCGTGGATCTATCGTCGAAGTGACGGATCAACACTACGCCGTCCGCACCCGGCATCACCGCCGCTCACAGTCTGAGGAGATCCCTGTGGCCATCGAGTTCGACACGTCATCGCCCAAGTTCGCCGAGTATGCCGAGCCCGGCCGGCTCGTCACCACCGAGTGGCTCGCCGAACGTCTCGGTCAGCCGGGACTCGTGGTGGTCGAATCCGACGAAGACGTGCTGCTCTACGAGACCGGCCACATTCCCGGAGCGGTGAAGGTCGACTGGCACACGGAGCTCAATGACCCCGTCGTGCGGGACTACGTCGACGGCGAAGGGTTCGCGAAGCTGCTCAGCAGCAAGGGCATCTCCCGCGACGACACCGTCGTCATCTACGGCGACAAGAACAACTGGTGGGCCGCCTACGCCCTCTGGGTCTTCTCGCTGTTCGGCCACGAAGACGTCCGCCTCCTCGACGGCGGGCGCGACCGCTGGATCTCCGAGGGTCGCGAGATCACACGGGATGCTCCGCAGATCACCCCCACCGAGTACCCGGTCGTCGAGCGCGACGACTCCGTCATCCGGGCGTACAAGGAAGACGTCCTCGCGCACATCGGCAGCCCGCTGATCGACGTGCGCTCCCCGGAGGAGTACAGCGGTGAGCGCACCACCGCCCCCGCGTACCCCGAAGAGGGAACGCTGCGTGCCGGTCACATCCCCACCGCGCAGAGCGTTCCGTGGGCCAAGGCCGTCGCCGAGGACGGCGGATTCAGGTCGCGTGCCGAGCTCGACGCCATCTACCGCGACGGTGCAGGCCTCGCCGACGGCGACGATGTGGTTGCCTATTGCCGCATCGGTGAGCGCTCCAGCCACACCTGGTTCGTGCTCAAGCACCTGCTCGGCTTCGAGAACGTGCGCAACTACGACGGCTCATGGACAGAGTGGGGCAGCGCGGTGCGCGTCCCGATCGTCACCGGCGCCGAGCCCGGATCGCTCTGACCGTGTGAGAATGTCAGGGATGAGCACCAGCGAACTCCCTGACATCCTCGCCGAGATCCGTGACGGCTTCCTCGAGACGCCCGAGACCGACAGGCTGCTCCTGCTCCTGGAGTATTCCGACGAGCTTCCCGAGGTGTCCGACGAGGTCGCGAACCACCCCGAGATGTGTGAACGCGTCGCGGAGTGCCAGTCGCCGGTGTACATCTTCGTCGAGGTGCACGACGACATCGTGACGATGCATGCCACCGCCCCGGCCGAGGCTCCCACGACGCGAGGCTTCGCGAGCATCCTGGTACAGGGCATCACCGGACTCACGACCGACGAGGTGCTCGCGATTCCTGACGACTATCCGCAGTCCATCGGTCTCACGAAGGCAGTGTCGCCCCTGCGGATCGGCGGGATGACCGGAATGCTCATGCGCGCGAAGAAGCAGGTCAGGCAGAAGCGCTGAGTCCCTGCTCACGCAGCCAGTCGGTGATCGCCGAGCTCCACCCCATCTGGTCGTAGTTCCACAACTTCGTGTGCCTGGCCACGGAGAATCGCGGCATCGTGACGATGTCGGGCCGCGCCTCCTGCAGCGCATGCGAGGCATCAGAAGGCACCAACCCGTCGTCGTCGCTGTGCAGGATCAGGATCGGCAGATCCAGTTCCTCGGCCCGCGCGACGATGTCGAGGCGATCGAAGGAGATCGCGTCGTCGGCGCCGCTGAGACGAGCCGTCAGGGGAACCGACAGCGCACTCATCGCAAGATCGGGCAGCGGCGCCCGCATACCCGCGATCTTGGCCTGGAAGCGCAGCACAGTACGCCAGTCGACGACCGGTGACTCGAGGATCAGACCTGCCACCCGTCCGCGATTGCCGGAGTTGAGTGAAGTCTGCAGAGCCACCGCGCCACCCATGGACCATCCCATCAGCACGACCCGCTCAGCTCCACGGCGCAGCGCATAGGAGATCGCAGCGTCGACGTCCCTCCACTCGGTGGCTCCGAGCCCATATGCACCGCTGCGGCTGCGCGGTGCCTCACCGTCGTTGCGGTACGACACGACGAGAGTGGGAAAACCTGCGGCGTGCAGAACGGGCACGGCCCGCAGGCACTCCGCCCGCGTCACGCCTCGGCCGTGGACCTGGATCACCCAGGTCTTCGATTCGGCGGGGAAGAACCATGCCGGGCAGGGCCCGGCGGGTGATCCGATCAGCACGCTCTCCCAGCGCAGATGCAACTCGCTCGGCGACGAGTAGTACCAGCCGCTGAACGCGGCCGCACGATCGACCCGAGCGCCCGGCTCGATCTGCGTGAGCAGCTTTCGCCGCACCGTGTCGGAGTCTGCTGCGAGCACTGCGCCGAGCTTCACATAGCCGTGGGTGCCGGACGTGAAGAGACCGTATCGACCGGGAAGTTCGGTGTCGGGAGTTCGGGTGAGCTCGATCGTCTGTGCGCCGGTGTCTACGGCGAGGATCTCGACATCAGCGGGGCGTGAGGCCGGAACCACCACCCTCCGCGCGACGCCGAGCACGAGCAGCGTCATCGCCCCACCCAGGGCGAGCAGTGCGGGGACAAGGAGCGCAACGGCGTGCCTGAGACTCTTCATCGCCTCCTGACTCTAGCCTGTTGCCGTGACCGCAAACCCCGATGCCGGGACGATCTTCGACGCTGCTGTGGCAGAGCTCCGTGACACGGCGTTCCGTTCCGACCTCGCAGTGCGAGAGATCTCCACCCCACAGGGCCTCGCTCCGCACGCCCTCGCGCTGGCCGCTGACGTCCGACCTGACGACTCGGGCGAGTCCGTCTACGGCACAGGGCGCTTCGTGCTGCTGCACGACCCTGAGGCTCCTTCCGCGTGGGGAGGTGCATGGCGCATCGTGATCTTCGCGCAGGCTCCGCTCGAGACCGAGATCGGCACCGACCCGTTGCTCGCAGATGTCACATGGTCGTGGCTCATCGATGCTCTCGAGTCCCGCGACGCCGGTTATCACGCCGCCTCCGGCACATCGACGAAGACGCTCTCGAAGGGTTTCGGCGGCCTCGCGGACGAAGGCGACGGAGCGCAGATAGAGTTGAGGGCGTCCTGGACGCCTGCCGGCCCCTTCCGACCTCATGTCGAGGCGTGGGCCGAATTGGTGGGGATGCTGGCGGGCCTTCCGCCGGGATCCGAGGGCATCGCCGTGATCGGCGCGCGAAAGGCAGCACGTGACTGAATACTCCGTGATCTCCGACGTCTCGGAGTTCCATGCGGCATGCGCGACATTGGCCGCAGGAAGCGGCCCTGTGGCCGTCGACGTCGAGCGGGCATCCGGATTCCGCTATTCGCAGCGCGCCTACCTGGTGCAGGTCTTCCGGCGCGACGCCGGAGTCTTCCTCTTCGATCCGCCGGCGCTCGGGGACTTCAGCCCTCTGCAGGCTGCCATCGGCGACGTCGAGTGGATCTTCCACGCTGCCAGCCAGGACCTTCCGTCCCTCCGCGAGATCGATCTCGTACCTCAGTCGATCTTCGACACCGAGCTGGCATCGCGTCTCCTGGGCCATGAGCGTGTCGGACTCGCTGCAGTGGTCGAGAACACTCTGGGCATCACGCTCAAGAAGGAGCACTCGGCCGCCGACTGGTCCACGCGCCCGCTCCCCGCGGCGTGGCTCGAGTACGCGGCACTCGACGTACTCCACCTCATCGACGTGTACGAGATCCTGACGCTGGAGCTCGAGGAACAGGGCAAGACCGAGTTCGCGGCCCAGGAGTTCGCGGCGACTCTGACCCGCATGCCCAAGCCCCCGCGTGACGACCCCTGGCGCCGCCTGAGCGGCCTGCATCAGGTGCGGGGAGCGCGCAATCTCGCCGTTGCTCGTTCTCTCTGGCACGCCCGGGAGGCGTACGCCCAGCAACAGGATGTCTCACCCGGGCGCCTGGTCCCCGACCGCTCGCTCATCGCCGCGGTGCTCGCCAACCCGCAGAGCAAGCAGGCGCTCGCGGGGATCAAGGAGTTCCAAGGACGCGCGAGTCGCACACAGCTCGATCGCTGGTGGCAGGCGATGGTCGATGGGCGCACGACCGAGGAGCTCCCGCGGGAGCGCGTTCCCAGCGACACGCTCCCGCCGCCTCGTGCCTGGTCCGATCGCAACCCCGAAGCAGACGCCCGGCTGAAGGCGGCGAGGCCCCTCGTCGAGGCGACGGCAGGCGAACTCGGGATGCCGACCGAGAATCTCCTCACCCCCGACTACCTCCGACGCGTCGCATGGGACGTTCCCGGAACCACGCCGGATGCCATCGCCGGCGCGCTCGCCGCCCTCGGCGCCCGCCCGTGGCAGATTGCACAGACCGCACAGAAGATCGCCGACGCCTTTGTAGAGGCGGCGCAAACGCCCGACGAGGCGTCCACGCCCGCTTCGTAGGTTCGATCCAACCGATTCCTCCCGGTTTCCGGCCCTCCATAGACTGAGGCCACCGCACAAACTTGGAGGCAGAGTGGCCGAGATCTCGGACGTCTTCTTCGTCGATGGAGTGCGCACCCCCTTCGGGCGCGCCGGCGAAAAAGGCATGTACTGGAACACCCGCGCAGATGACCTCGCCGTGAAGGCGACCATCGGCCTGATGGAGCGGAACGCAGCCGTCCCGGCTGATCGCATCGACGACGTCGCGATCGCCGCGACCAGCCAGACGGGCGATCAGGGACTCACCCTCGGCCGCTCGGTGGCGATCCTCGCAGGACTCCCTCAGACCGTTCCCGGCCTGGCAGTCGAGCGCATGTGCGCCGGTGCGATGACCAGCGTGACGACCATGGGCGCGTCGATCGGTGTGGGCATGTACGACTTCGCCCTGGCCGGCGGAGTCGAGCACATGGGCCACCACCCCATCGGCGGGAACGCCGACCCCAACCCGCGCTTCGTCGCGGAGCGGATGGTCGACCCCGGCGCCCTCAACATGGGCGTCACGGCCGAGCGCATCTTCGATCGCTTCCCGCACCTCACCAAGGAGCGCTCCGACCGGTTCGGCATGCTCAGCCAGCACAAGGTGCAGGCCGCGTACGACGCCGGCAAGATCCAGCCGGATCTCGTGTCGGTCGCGACCAAGACCGCAGACGGAGCCTGGGGACTCGCCACGGAGGATGAGGGCCGACGCCCGCAGACGACGATGGAGGACCTCGCCGCGCTCAAGACACCGTTCCGTCCGCACGGTCGCGTCACGGCCGGAACCTCGTCTCCCCTGACCGACGGCGCCACGATGTCGCTGCTCGCCGGTGGCGGTGCGGTGAAGGAGTTCGGTCTCGCTCCGAAGATGCGCATGGTGTCGTTCGCGTTCGCGGGCGTCCAGCCCGAGATCATGGGCATCGGCCCGATCCCCTCCACTGAGAAGGCACTGAAGAAGGCCGGGCTCACGATCGCCGACATCGGCCTGTTCGAGCTCAACGAGGCGTTCGCCATCCAGGTGATCTCCCTGCTCGACCACTTCGGCATCGCCGATGACGACCCCCGTGTCAACCAGTGGGGTGGCGCCATCGCGCTCGGACACCCGCTCGCGGCATCCGGCGTGCGTCTGATGATCCAGCTCGCGGCGCAGTTCGCCGAGCGTCCCGACGTGCGCTACGGCCTGACGGCCATGTGCGTCGGCCTCGGGCAGGGCGGCTCCGTCATCTGGGAGAACCCGCACTTCGACGGCAAGAAGAGGAAGTAAGCGCCGATGGCACACTCGATTTCCGAACAGTACGCGAACGTCGACTTCTCCCCCATCCAGGCCCTCACCGACGGCGAGGTGATCACGCACTCTCCCGTGCGCGACATCCGCCTCGCATCGGGCAAGGTGCTCGCCCTGATCACCCTCGACAACGGACGCGACCACACGCGTCCGAACACCCTGGGACCGGCGACGCTCACCGCTCTCGGCGAGACCCTCGACGGCCTCGCCGCACGCGCGGCTGCCGGCGAGATCCAGGCGGTCGGCATCACCGGCAAGCAGTACATCCTGGCCGCCGGCGCCGACCTCTCCGACATCAGCAAGGTCGGCTCGCGTGACAACGCCCGCCTGATCGCGCAGCTCGGCCACAAGGTGCTGGGCAAGTTCGGCGAGCTCGGCGTCCCCTCGTTCGCGTTCGTGAACGGGCTGGCGCTCGGCGGCGGCCTCGAGATCGCGCTCAACTCCAGCTACCGCACGGTCGACGCATCCGCCGCGGCGATCGCTCTGCCCGAGGTCTTCCTCGGCATCATCCCCGGCTGGGGTGGCGCCTACCTGCTGCCGAACCTGATCGGGATCGAGAACGCCCTCGAGGTCGTCATCTCCAACCCGCTCAAGCAGAACAGGATGCTGAAACCGCAGCAGGCGTTCGACCTGGGGATCGTCGACGCGATCTTCCCCGCGGCGAACTACCTCGAGAACTCGCTCGCCTGGGCAGACGCAGTTCTCGGCGGCAGGAAGGTCGAGCGCAAGAACGAGCCTGGCAAGATCGAGCGGCTCACCAAGTGGCCGATCGCCATCAAGATGGCGCGCGGCATGCTCGAGTCGAAGATCGGCACCGTTCCGAAGTCACCGTACGCTGCGCTCGAACTGCTCGACAAGGCGAAGAGCGGCACCAAGGCCGAGGGCTTCGCTCGCGAAGACGAGGCGCTCGCAGAACTCGTGACCGGCGACCAGTTCGCGGCGTCCATGTACGCGTTCGACCTCGTGCAGAAGCGCGCGAAGCGGCCCGTCGGCGCGCCGGACAAGGCTCTCGCCAAGAAGGTCACGAAAGTCGGCATCATCGGCGCGGGGCTGATGGCGAGCCAGTTCGCGCTGCTGTTCGTGCGCAAGCTGCAGGTGCCGGTGCTGATCACCGACCTCGACCAGGCGCGCGTCGACAAGGGTGTCGCCTACATCCACGAAGAGATCGGCAAGCTCGAGGGCAAGGGCCGCCTGGACGCGGACTCCGCGAACAAGCTGCGTGCGCTCGTCACCGGCACGACCGACAAGAGCCTGTACGCGGACTGCGACTTCGTCATCGAGGCCGTGTTCGAAGAGGTCGGCGTCAAGCAGCAGGTGTTCGGCGAGATCGAGAAGATCATCGCCGAGGACGCGATCCTGGCCACCAACACCTCGTCGCTCTCGGTCGAGGAGATCGGCGCGAAGCTCGCTCACCCCGAGCGCCTCGTCGGATTCCACTTCTTCAACCCGGTCGCGGTGATGCCGCTGATCGAGATCGTGAACACGCCCGTCACCTCAGAGGGTGCGCTCTCGACCGCGTTCGTCGTCGCGAAGAACCTGGGCAAGAACGCGGTGCTCACCGCGGACGCGCCCGGTTTCGTGGTCAACCGTCTGCTGGCCAAGGTCATGGGCGAGGCCGCTCGCGCGGTCTACGAGGGCACTCCGATCACCGACGTCGAGAAGGCCTTCGCGCCTCTCGGGCTGCCGATGGGGCCCTTCCAGCTGATCGACCTGGTCGGATGGAAGGTCGCCGCCCACGTGCAGGACACGATGGCGCACGCGTTCCCGGACCGCTTCTACGCGAACGAGAACTTCCACGCTCTCGCAGAGCTCGACGCGGTGATCGAGAAGGACAAGGGCGGTCGGGTGACCGGCTGGACGAAGCAGGCCGAGAAGCTGCTGAAGCCCGCCGTCGGCAAGACTCCCGCGTCGGCCGAGACGATCCTGCAGCGGGTGCAGGACGGTCTCGCGAGCGAGATCAAGCTGATGCTCGATGAGGGCGTCGTGCCCGAGGTCGAGGACATCGACCTGTGCCTCATCCTCGGCGCCGGCTGGCCGTTCATCGACGGTGGCGCGTCGCCGTACCTCGACCGCGAGGGCGCCTCGGAGCGCGCCTTCGGCGGAGAGTTCCACACCCCGCAGATCCGCGGTATCGAAAGCCGCTGAGCGGATGCATCGACGGGGGTCGCGCTCGGCGCGGCCCCCTTCGTCATGCCTGCTGTACGGGACGCTCGTCGGCCTCGCCGGAGCGCGGCCAGAACGACATCGCCCGCTCCGCGAGCGCCGTGATCGTCAACGACGGGTTCACGCCCGGATTCGCGGGTACCGCCGCCCCGTCGACGACGTGCAGCCCCGGATGCCCCCACACGCGGTGATAGCGATCGACGACCCCGGTCGCAGGAGACGCCGAGATCACGGCGCCGCCGAGGAAGTGCGCGGTGAGGGGGATGCCGAAGACCTCGGGCCAAGAACCCCGCGCCTCTGCCGGCACGCCACCCTCCTTCTGCATGCGCGCGGCGATCGCCGCGGCCGCCCGGTGCGCCTGCGGCAGATAGCTCGGGTTCGGCTCACCGTGCCCCTGCCTGCTCGTCATCACCAGGCGCCCGAATCGGCGCCGCAGAGACAGCGTGAGCGAGTTGTCCACGGTCTGCATGACGAGGGCGATGATGCCGCGCTCGCTCCAGTGCCGGAGAGACCCCAACTGCAGCTGACGGATCGGCGCCCGGAGGAATCGCCCGACGAGCCCGCCCAGTCGGCGGCCGAGCGGCACATCTCCCGGCACCATGATCGATGCCAGCGCGCCCATCAGATTCGAGCCCGGCCCGTAACGCACGTTCTCGACGTGAGTGCGCTCGTCGACGTGGAAGGAGGTCGTGATGGCGATGCCCTTCGCGAGGTCGAGAGAAGCCGGAACCCGTGTCGCGATCGCGCCGTCGAGCGCCTCGGAGTTGGTCCTCGTGAGTCGCCCGAGAGCGTCGGACACACGGGGAAGAGCACCCGAGTGCTTCATCCGATGCAGCAGCTGCTGCGAGCCCCAGGTGCCCGCGGCCAGCACGACCTGACCGGCGCGAACAGTGCGGCGATCACGACGCAGCCACGCACCGCTGCGCTCACTCGTCACGGCGAACCCGCCACCCGCGAGCTCGCGCACCTCGGTGACCGTGCGGAGCGGCTCGATCACCGCGCCGCGGCGCTCCGCGAGTGCGAGGTAGTTCTTCATCAGCGTGTTCTTCGCGCCGACACGGCATCCGACCATGCAGTTGCCGCAGAGTGTGCAGCCGGTGCGATCGGGGCCCTCTCCCTCGAAGAACGGATCGGGCGTGCGCTCCCCCGGCGTACCGAACCACACGCCCACCGGCGCGCGCCGGAACGTGCTTCCGACGCCGAGATCTTCTGCGGCGCCCGCCATGATGCGCTCGACGGGACCGGAATGGGGGTACCGCTTGACCACACCGAGCATCCGCTTGGCCGTCGCGTAGTGGGGAGACAGCTCGGCATCCCAGTTCGCGAGCGCGCTCCACTGGGGGTCCATGAAGAAGGCGCCGCCCGGCTGGTAGAGGGTGTTGGCGTAGTTCAGCGATCCTCCCCCGACGCCCGCTCCGGCGAGGATCATGACGTGCGGCAGCCGATGGATGCGCTGGATGCCGTAGCAGCCGATCGCCGGAGCCCACAGGTAGCGACGCACGTCCCAGCTGGTCTTCGCGAAGTCCTCGTCTTCGAAGCGGCGCCCCGCCTCGTAGACCCGCACCCGATACCCCTTGTCGACGAGCCGCAGCGCAGAGACGGATCCTCCGAACCCCGAGCCGACCACGATGACGTCCTCGTCGAACGCAGCACTCTCGTGCGCCTTCCTGCCGGTGTCAGCCACGATCGATCTCCTTCGCCGGCACGAGGACGGTGAGCGCGGCCGGGCGGATCCCGATCGTGCACTCCTCCTCGCCGAGCCGCTCTCCGTCGGCGTACACGACGAGTCCCGGCGCGCTCACCGTCACCGCGCGGGCACGTCTGTGAGACACCTCCCGACGCGACAGGTGGGTGCCCCGCAGCAGCAGCGGAAACAGTCGTAGCAGTCGAAGGCGACTCAGCGGCGCCACCTGCACGAGATCGAGGAGACCGTCGTCGGCCGATGCCCCGGCGCATAACGGCATGCCACCGCCATAGCTCTCGGTGTTGCCGACCGCCACGAGTGTGCCAGGAGCTGCCACGGCGTCAGAGCCGTCGACCGATACCGTGAACTCCATCGGGCGCAGGCGCAGGAGCTCGATCACGAGGGCGAGGTAGTAGCGCAGCACGCCGTGGGGCCAGCGGAGTCGGTTGGTGCGATCGCTGACCTTCGCGTCGAAGCCGAGAGCGGCGATCGTGAGAAACGGCGCGACTCTGCCCTCGGTGCGTATCTCGCCGACATCGATCGCCCTGGCGATTCCGGAGAGCGCGAGCTCGGCTGCGGCCACCGGGTCGTGGCGCGGCAGCCCCAGCGCCCGCGCGAGGTCGTTCCCCGTGCCGGCGGGCACCAGCGCGACGGGGACGGCGCTCTCGCAGAGCAGGTCGAGGATGCCGGACAGCGTGCCGTCTCCCCCGACGACCACCAGCACGCGAGGCGCTTCAGCGAGAGCCTGCGTTGCGAGTACCAGACTCGATGCCGCCGAATCCCCCGTGAACACATGCACGTCCTGGCCGCGAGCCCGCAGGTGTGCCAGAGCCGCGTCGGCCTCACGCCCGGCGCGCCCCTTGCCCGCGAAGGGATTCGACAGCACGGCGATGTGGTCGCCCACGTCAACGCGTCCGATCAGCGGAGATCACGGCACCGGGGTTGAGGATCCCCGTCGGGTCGAGTTCTCGCTTGATCGCGCCCAGGATCCGGACACCGGTCTCGCCGATCTCCTGTTCCAGCCACGGCGCATGGTCCCGGCCGACGGCATGGTGGTGGCTGATCGTGCCGCCGCTCGCGATGATCGCATCGTTCACACGCGCCTTGACCTGAGCCCAGACCTCCAGCGGGTCGGACCGGATGCCGGCCAGCACCGTGAAGTACAGCGACGCGCCCGTCGGATAGATGTGAGACACATGGCACATCACGGAGGACTTCGCGCCGGCATCCGAGAGTCCGTCACGAAGGGCCGCAGAGACCGCCGCCTTCAGCGTGTGGAGGTTCGCCCAGGTGGTCGCGGTCTCGAGCGTCTCGCAGAAGACTCCGGCGTCGAGCAGCGCATCGCGCAGATACGGGCCGTCGAAGCGTCCGTCGAGCCAGTCCTCCGCCGCTCCCTCGCCGGAGGAGACTCCACCGGCGGCCACCAGCAGTTCGGATGTCCTCTCGCGGCGCTCGACGATGCCCTCGCCCTCGTACACCGTGACGACCGCTGCGCCCTTCGAGAGCGCCTTGCCGATCCGGCCGACCTGCGCCAGGCTGACCGCGGTCTCCGCCTCGTCGGACAGGCGGATGACGGTCGGCCCTCCACCGTGCTGCGCCACCGCTCTGAGGGCATCGGTACCCGCCACGAAATCCGGGAAGGTCCAGGACTCGAGAACACGCTCACGCGGGATCGGATGGATGCGGACGCGAACCTCGGTGATCACCCCGAAGATGCCCTCGGAACCCAGGAAGACACGGATGAGGTCGGGACCCGCAGCCGAGCCGGGCGACCGCCCGAGGTCGATGTCGCCGGTCGGCGTGGCCACTCTGACGCCCGTGACCATGCTGTCGAAGCGACCGTGACCCGCAGAGTTCTGTCCCGACGACCGAGCAGCCGCGAACCCGCCGATCGTCGCATAGCGGAAGCTCTGCGGGTAGTGGCCGAGCTCGTATCCCAGCGCGCTGAGCAGCGCCTCTGCATCAGGCCCGGTGGTTCCTGCGGCGAGAACGGCTTCGCCGCTGACCTCGTCGAGACGGAGAAGACCGCTGAGTCGGCGAAGATCCAGGCTGACCACGGCATGGTGTCGGCCGCGCTCGGGGTCGAGGGCACCGACCACGCTCGTCCCTCCACCGAAGGGGATCACCGCGACCCCCCGCTCGGCGGCGACCCCGAGTACGGCGGCGACCTCGTCGTGATCGGCGGGAAGGACGACGGCATCCGTGGTGGCCTGACGCTCCCGTCGTCTTCGCAGCAGGTCCGACGTGGAGCGGCCACCCGCATGGCGGATCCGAGCCTCGTCCGAGACATCGACCCGATCTTTGCCCACGACGACCGTGAACGCCACGATGTCGTCCGGAGTCAGCGCAGAGGCGTCGACGAGCACGTCTCCGAGCTCGACGGGCGCGGCGGGCTTGCGGATGCGCCCGAGCAGCAACGGGAGCAGCGCCCGAACAGCCCTCGGCAGATCATCGGCCTTCGCGGGGTCACCCCACCCGTTCCAGCGCATCTCCGATCGTGCGGCGACTCTGCCGTTCTCCTGACCCATGCGTTACAGTGTGACAGATCATGGAAGAACGTCAAGCAATAACACCAGAGCGGCTCGCGCAGCATCCGCTCTGGGACGCCACCCAGGCGCGCATCCTCGACGCGGCCGATGAGCTGATCAGCCGCAGGGGGGTGCACGGAGTCACCATCGCAGAACTCGCGCGTCGCGCAGGCCACAGTCGACCGACGATCTACCGCAGCTGGAACGACGCCGACGACGTCGTTCGCTCGGCTCTGCTCCGCCGGGTCACCGGCATCGTCTCGCAGTTCCCGACAGAGCCCCTCACCCGCCACGACCTCGTCGACGACGTGCTCCGATTCTCGGCGTCCTTCCGCTCCGACGAGGTGTACGGGCGACTGCTCGCGGACGAGCCCGAGGTCTTCACCCGCTATACGCTGCAGCGCGTCGGATCGAGCCAGCGATTGATCCTGCAGTGGCTCGCCGCGGCGATCCGGACCGCGCAGCAGGGCGGGAGCGTCAGGGCGGGAGAGCCGAGCGAGATCGCGGTGATGCTGCTGCTCATCGCGCAATCGGCGGTGCTGTCGCACGGCACCGTCTCGGAGCTCATCTCCGAGCAATCGTGGGAACGCGAGCTGCGTGCGGCACTCGACGGACTGCTCCGGCCATGACCCCCCACTCCCCCGACCTCAACGTCGCGCGTCGGGCCGCAGATCTCGTTCGGGCCGCCGAAGAGACCGTCGACGTGCTCGTGATCGGCGGCGGGATCACCGGTACGGGAGTCGCTCTCGACGCCGCCTCCCGAGGGCTGACCGTCACGCTGCTCGAAGCGGACGACCTCGCATTCGGCACGAGTCGATTCAGCTCGAAGCTCGTGCACGGGGGGCTCCGTTACCTGGCGACCGGCGATGTCGCGACCGCGAGGGAGAGCGCGCTCGAACGACACCTGTTGATGTCGGTCATCGCTCCACACCTCATCAGACCGCTGCCCCAGCTCCTCCCGTTCGCGCCCGGAGTGACGGCCACGCAGCGCGTAGCCGGTGTCGTGGGGATGACCATGGGCGATCTGCTGCGGATGCGCGCACGAACGCCCCGCGCGGTCTTGCCCGCGCCACGGCTCGTCTCCGCGCGCAGGGCCCACGAGCTGGTTCCGGCTCTCGACCGTCACCGCCTGCGAGGAGGGATGCTCTCGTACGACGGTCAACTCATCGACGATGCCCGCCTCGTCGTGACTGTCGCGCGCACGGCCGCGGCTCTCGGCGCACGCATCCTCACGCGGACCCGCGCACGGGATCTCCGCAGCGACGGGGCGATCGTCGAAGACACCCTGACCGGCGAGGCCCTGGAGATCCGAGCACGAAGCGTGATCAACGCCACAGGCGTCTGGGCCGGCACACTGGATGACTCGATCACCGTGAGACCCAGCCGCGGAACCCACATCGTGCTCGACGCCGTCGACCTCGGACTCCCCTCTGCCGCCCTCACGATCCCGCATGAAGGCTCGGTCAGCCGCTACGTGTTCGCGCTGCCGCAGCGCAGCGGACGCGTGATCGTCGGGCTGACGGACGAGGATGCGCCGGGTCCCGCACCGCGAATCGCCATGCCGACGGACCGGGAGATCTCCTTCCTGCTCGACAATCTCAACAGGGTCCTCTCGACCCCGATCGGCCGGGACCGAGTTCAGGGAGCTTTCGCCGGGCTCCGACCGCTGGTGGACACGGGAGCCACCTCGACAGCCGACATATCGCGGCGCCACCTGGTCGCCGTGTCGGCGGGTGGCTTCGTGAACGTCCTCGGCGGAAAACTCACGACCTACCGCCGGATGGCGGAGGACGCTGTGGACCTCGCGTCGGAGACGAGGGGCCTGAATGCCGGGCCGAGCCGGACTGCGTCGCTGCGTCTGACCGATACGGCCCGACTGATGTCCGACGTCGCCTCCGGCGGCCTGCCGTCACGTGCCCAGGTCGAGTTCGCCGTGCGGGCGGAGGGAGCGTTGACAGCCGACGATGTGCTCGATCGTCGTACCCGCGTCGGCCTCGTCGAGACGCAACGACAGCGCGCCGAAGATCACGTTCGACGCATCGTGACCGAGACACTCACCGACCTCGCCTGACACGCTGCGGGTGTGCGCCGGCCGCGGCGGTGTTGCTCCCTCAGGGCGCTGCGGAGAACGAAGACGGAACAGCATGTGAACACGGGCGCATCAGGCGTTCGGAGAGTCACACGCACCCGTGTGACGCGGCACAGTGGTGTCATGGACATGCTCCTCTCGATGCTCGGCGGCAAAGGAATGTCCGGTCTGTTCAAGACCGGCACGGCGATCCTCACCATCCTGCTGGTCGTACCGGCACTGCTGAAGATCTTCGTCGTGACGGTCGATGAAGGCTGGGCGGCGATCCGCACGCGCAACGGCAAGCCGATCATCCGCAACAGGCCGCAGCGCCGCCCGACATCACGGGGAGGAGCCGTCGGCGAGGTCGTCGTGCTCGGCCCCGGATCCCACGGGGCGTTCCCGCTGTTCTACTGGTACAGGCTCATCGACGTGCGCTGCCGTGCGACAGACCTCCCTGCGCGCGACATGACCGGCGCCGCCGGGCATCAGCATCGTGTGCACGCATCGTTCGAATGGCGCCCGATCCCCACGGGCCGGGACCTGCGCGTGTTCGAGCTCGATGTGGTGAACGTGGCAGAGCGAGCGTCGAACATCGTCGGGGCGGCTCTGCGCGACGTCATACGCGGCTTGGACGGCGCCGAGCTCCCCCACAACGATGAGATCAACACGCGGATCCTCACAGCGAGCGCCGACGATGTGCGTCGCGCGTGCGGAGTCGAACTCGTGCGGGTCATGGTCACCGGAGACGCGCTGACCGACGGCTACCTGCTGTCGACGGCGCTTCGCGACAGCGACCGACGGGAAGAAGCCGTCGCTGCGTTGCACGCGCTGAACTGAGCGGTCAGCTGCGCTCGCGCAACGGGAGGTCGATGGTACCCGTCTCACCTGCGTTCCGGGCGACGGGAATCCGTGTTCCGAGCACCTGCGACACGACATCCTGCGCGATCTTCGATGCGGTCAGTCCCGCATCCGCGAGAATCTCGTCGCGGGTCGCGTGATCGATGAACTCATCAGGAAGCCCGAGCTCGTCGACGGCGGTGTCGATGCCGGCCTCGCGGAGAACCTGACGCACACGCGTACCGATGCCACCCACACGGATGCCGTCCTCGAGGGTGATCACGAGGCGGTGGCGCGCGGCCATGCTCACGATCGACGGCTGCACCGGAATCGCCCACCGCGGATCGATGACGGTGGCACCGATCCCCTGGGCGCGCAGTCGCTCGGCGACGTCCATGGCGAGTGCGGCGAACGGACCGATCGCGACCAGGAGCACGTCCTCCGACTCGCCGCGAGCGAGCACGTCGACTCCGTCATGCAGCCGCTCGATGGCCGGAAGCTCAGGCGCGACGTCGCCCTTGGGGAATCGGATCACCGTCGGGGCGTCTTCGACGAGCACTGCCTCGTCCAATGCTTCCTGCAGTCGCGCTCCGTCTCGCGGGGCGGCGATGCGGATGTGCGGGACGATCTGCAGCATGGCGAGGTCCCACATACCGTGGTGGCTCGGGCCGTCGGGGCCCGTGACGCCGGCGCGGTCGAGGACGAATGTGACGCCCGCGCGATGCAGCGCCACATCCATGAGTACCTGGTCGAATGCGCGGCCCATGAAGGTCGCGTACAGCGCCACGACCGGGTGCAGGCCGCCGAAGGCGAGACCTGCGGCGGATGCGACAGCGTGCTGTTCGGCGATCCCCACGTCGTACACACGGTCGGGGAATCGCTCGGCGAAGGGAGCGAGCCCGGTGGGCCGCAGCATCGCCGCAGTCATGGCGATCACATCGGAGCGTCGCTCTCCGACGGAGACCAGCGCGTCGGAGAAGACATCGGTCCAGCCGGTTCCTCCCGACGAGAGCGTCTCGCCGGTCGTCGGATCTATGCGCCCGACAGCGTGGAACTGATCGGCTTCGTCGTCGCGGGCGGGCTGGTAGCCTCGCCCCTTCTCCGTGATCGCATGCACGATGACGGGTGCGCCGTACGACTTCGCGAGTTCCAGCGTCTCGAGCAGGACCGGCAGGTCGTGCCCGTCGACGGGGCCGAGATATTTGATGTCGAGGTTCGAGTACAGCGCTTCGTTGTTCGTGAAGCGCGAGAGGAAGCCATGCGTTCCGCCGCGGACCCCACGGAAGACAGCGCGGCCCACGGGGCCGAACGCGCGGAAGAGTCGGTCTGACCTGTGATGCAGGTCTTTGTACGCGGCCGCGGTGCGGACTCGGTTGAGATACCGGGACATGCCGCCGATCGTGGGAGCGTAGGAGCGTCCGTTGTCGTTCACCACGATCACCAGGTTGCGATCGTTGTCGTCGGAGATGTTGTTGAGCGCCTCCCACGTCATGCCACCGGTCAGTGATCCGTCTCCCAGCACGGCGACCACGTGACGATCTGCGCGGCCGGTGGCCGTGAGCGCCCGCGAGACTCCGTCGGCCCAGCTGAGCGAGCTCGACGCATGCGACGACTCCACGACGTCGTGCAGGCTCTCAGCGCGCTGCGGGTACCCGGCGAGGCCCCCACGCAGTCGCAGGGAGGAGAAGTCCTGGCGACCGGTGAGCAGTTTGTGCACGTAGGACTGGTGTCCGGTGTCGAAGATGAACGGGTCGTCCGGGGACGAGAAGACGCGGTGCAGGGCGATCGTCAGCTCGACGACGCCGAGGTTCGGACCGAGATGCCCGCCGGTGCGCGACACGTTCTCGACGAGGAACTCGCGGATCTCCCCCGCCAGCTCGATGAGCTGATCCTCGGACAGCGAGTCCAGGTCACGGGGTCCTGAGATGCTCGGAAGAATCGGCATCTGCACCTCCTCATAGGCACCGTTCGCGGCATCCGATTCCGGTTCGGACGCCTGCTCGATCCTACCCCGGGGTGCCCGCGAAAGGCCGGAGGAAGGCTCCCCCTTGACACGGGCCCGTGACGCAGGAAGGGCCCGATTCCGAAGAATCGGGCCCTTCCTGACCGGGATCAGACGAGCGAACGCAGCACGTACTGCAGGATGCCGCCGTTGCGGTAGTAGTCGGCCTCACCGGGGGTGTCGATACGGACGACCGCGTCGAACTCGACGACCTGCTTGCCCTCGGGCGACTGCTCGCTCGGGGTGGCCGTGACGCGCACCGTCTTCGGCGTCACTCCGTTGTTGAGCTCCTCGAGACCCGTGATCGAGACGACCTCGGTGCCGTCGAGCCCCAGGGACTCCCAGCTCTCGCCGGCGGGGAACTGCAGCGGGACGACGCCCATGCCGATGAGGTTCGAGCGGTGGATCCGCTCGAAGCTCTCGGTGATGACCGCCTTGACGCCCAGCAGCCTCGTGCCCTTGGCCGCCCAGTCGCGCGACGAGCCGGAGCCGTACTCCTTGCCACCGAAGATGACGAGAGGGGTGCCCTGCTCCTGGTAGTTCATGCTCGCGTCGTAGATGTAGGACTGCGGGCCGCCGGGCTGCGTGAAGTCACGGGTGTATCCACCCTCGACGACCTGACCGTCGTTGACGGCCGAGACCATGACGTTCTTCAGACGGATGTTCGCGAACGTTCCGCGGATCATGACCTCGTGGTTGCCGCGACGCGAACCGAAGGAGTTGAAGTCCTTGCGGTCGACACCGTGCTCGGTGAGGTACTGCGCGGCCGGCGTGCCTGCCTTGATGTTTCCGGCGGGCGAGATGTGGTCGGTGGTGACCGAGTCGCCCAGGGTCGCCATGACACGGGCACCCTGGATGTCACTCACCGGGGTGAGCTCCATCGTCATGCCGTCGAAGTAGGGCGCCTTGCGCACGTAGGTCGAGTTCTCGTCCCACTGGAAGATGTCGTCGTCCGGGGTGGGCAGGCTGCGCCAGCGCTCGTCACCGTCGAAGACGGTCGCGTACTGCTTGATGAACTGCTCACGGGAGATCGACGAGTCGACCAGCTCCTGCACCTCGGCCGGGGTGGGCCAGATGTCCTTCAGGAAGACGTCCTCGCCGTCGGTTCCCTTGCCGAGCGCGTCGTTCTCGAAATCGAAGTGCATCGACCCTGCGAGGGCGTAGGCGATCACGAGCGGCGGGCTGGCGAGGTAGTTCATCTTCACGTCGGGGCTGATGCGCCCCTCGAAGTTGCGGTTTCCCGAGAGCACTGCCGTCACGGCGAGGTCGTGGTCGTTGATGGCCGCGGAGACCTCTTCGATCAGCGGGCCGGAGTTTCCGATGCAGATCGTGCAGCCGTAGCCGACGGTGTAGAAGCCGAGGCCCTCGAGGTCTTTGTCGAGTCCGGACTTCTCGTAGTAGTCCGTGACGACCTTCGAGCCGGGGCCGAGCGTCGTCTTGACCCAGGGCTTCTGCTTGAGGCCCTTCTCGAGCGCCTTTCGGGCGACGAGACCTGCGGCGATCATGACCGACGGGTTCGAGGTGTTGGTGCACGACGTGATGGCCGCCAGCGTCACCGCGCCGTTGTCGAGGATGTACTTCTCGCCCGAGGGCGTGGTGACCGGCACCGGCTTGGATGCGTTGGCCGGAGCGCCGCTGTTGATGTGCACCGGACGGGTGGTGCGCGGCTCCTCTTCGCCCGGTGCATTGCCCGGGTCGGATGCGGGGAACGAGTGCTTCGACTCGAGGTCGACGACGTCGTCCGACGTCGACGGCGCGGCGTAGGCGAGGATGTCCTGCTCGAACTGCGACTTCGCCTCGGACAGGAGGATGCGGTCCTGCGGGCGCTTCGGTCCGGCGATCGACGGCACGACCGTGCCGAGGTCGAGCTCGAGGTACTCGCTGAAGGTCGGCTCGGCGTTCTCGTCGTGCCACAGCTTCTGGGTCTTGGCGTAGGCCTCGACCAGGGCGACGGCCTCTTCGCTGCGGCCGGTCAGGCGCAGGTAGTCGAGGGTGACGTCATCGATCGGGAAGATCGCGGCGGTCGAGCCGAACTCCGGCGACATGTTGCCGATCGTCGCACGGTTGGCCAGCGGCACCGATGCGACACCCGCGCCGTAGAACTCGACGAACTTGCCGACGACGCCGTGCTTGCGCAGCAGGTCGGTGATGGTGAGCACGACGTCGGTCGCGGTCACACCGGCGGGGATCTCGCCCGAGAGCTTGAAGCCGACGACGCGCGGAATGAGCATCGAGACGGGCTGGCCGAGCATCGCGGCCTCGGCCTCGATGCCGCCGACGCCCCAGCCGAGCACGCCCAGGCCGTTGACCATCGTGGTGTGCGAGTCGGTGCCGACACAGGTGTCGGGGTACGCACGCAGCACGCCGTCGACCTCGCGGTCGTAGATGACCTTGGCCAGGTGCTCGATGTTCACCTGGTGCACGATGCCGGTCCCGGGCGGAACGACCTTGAAGTCGCTGAAGGCCGTCTGGCCCCAGCGGAGGAACTGGTAGCGCTCGCCGTTGCGCTCGTACTCGATCTCGACGTTGCGCTCGAGTGCGTTCTCCGAGCCGAAGAGATCGGCGATGACCGAGTGGTCGATGACCATCTCGGCGGGCGAGAGCGGGTTGATCTTGTTGGGGTCGCCGCCCAGCGCCGTGACGGCCTCGCGCATGGTGGCGAGGTCGACGATGCAGGGAACACCGGTGAAGTCCTGCATGACCACGCGCGCGGGCGTGAACTGGATCTCGGTGCTCGGGTCTGCCGCGGCATCCCACGACCCCAGAGCCTCGATCTGCGCCTTCGTCACATTCGCGCCGTCCTCGGTGCGAAGCAGGTTCTCGAGGAGGACCTTGAGACTGAAGGGGAGCTTCTCGAAACCGGGCACCGTGTCGATGCGGAAGATCTCGTAGTCGGTGCTGCCGACCGTCAGGGTGCTCTGGGCACCGAAGCTGTTCACCGTGGACACGAATCCGTCTCCTTCTATTCGGATGGGAGCGACAGGCGCCTCCATCTTGCTCGCCAGCGAGCCCCTGCGGCTAGCAAGGCAGACCTAACCAGTCTGCTCCACACGACCTCCGGGCGAAAGCCTGCAATTTATCTTGATGTCAAGATAAATCTATCACGACTGCGGCGGTGTTCCGGCATCCGGGGTTCGCGGATACAGGGCGCGCACGACGAGCCAGGTGACGGCGATCAGCGGCGCGAACAGCGGGAGGCCCATGATGAGCTTCAGCGTGCCCAGAGCGGTCACCTCACCCGCGAGATAGAGCGGCAACTGCACGGCGAGCCTGGCGTAGAACAGCGCGGCCCAGGCGATGCCGAGCCACAGGAAGGCCCGGCGCTTGCGCCTGTCCTTCCTCCACGCCGTGCCCTCTCCCATGAGGAATCCGACCGCGAGTCCGATGAGCGACCATCCGACCAGCGCAGAGACGAGCATCGCCGTGCCGTACGCCGCATTGGTGAGCAGTCCGGGAACGAAATTGTCCTCACCGCGCCCCGTCCACAGCGCGAGCGCAGCGGCCGCGGCTGCTGCCACGAGACCGCCGATCGCCGCCGACGGCGGCGATTTCTGAATCAGCCGCACGACCGTGAACACGGCGGCGAGCCCCACCGACACACCCAGCGGGAGGAGCAGCGGTTCGGGCGCGATCGTGAAGAGGATGACGAAGGCGAGGCTCGGGAGTACCGACTCGAGGATCCCTCGCCAGCCTCCGATGGCGGACCACACGACCTTGTGGGTCGCTCCGGTCTCGGCAGGATCGAGTCCTGCACGGCGAGCCGCACCGCCGAGAGCCGCGCCGAGCATGTCCGACGTGCTCTGCTCGCGCTCCGGGTCCGGGTCCGGGGCCGGGGTGCTCACGCGGAACCGGGCGTCGCCGGCATCTTGAGCGGAATCAGATCCCGCGGCGGCATGGGGGCTCCACCACGCACGACCACGATGGATCGGAACAGATCCTCGACCTTGGCCGCAGCCTCGAGGTCGGATGCCGCGGCACCACCGATCACTCCGCGCAGGAACCAGCGCGGACCGTCGATCCCGATGAAGCGTGCGAGACGGAGGCCGGAGCCCTCGTTCGCCGCCGCCGGGACCTCGGCGAGGAGCTCCTTGCCGAGAGGCCCCTCGCGCTCCTCGACGCGTCCGCCTTGCGTGCGGACCTGATCGCGCAGCTGCACCCGGGTCTCGTCCCACAGCCCGCCGGTGCGCGGGGCCGCGAACGGCTGCACCTGCAGCGACGAGTCGGCGTAGTCGAGACCGACAGCGACGATGCGCTTCGACTGCTCCTCGACCTCGAGTCGCAGGTTCAGCCCTTCGCGCGGAAGGATCTTGATGCCCCCGAGGTCGATGTAGGGCCGTACCGGGTTCGCCTCGGAATCGTCGAAGGGGCCCTCGGTCGCCCGGTTCACGGGAGCCGACTTCGGGGGAGTCGCGTTGTTGTCAGTCATTGGCCTGTCCTGCTGGAGTCGAATGGGATGCTGCCTGGTACCCGGTCGAACCGAAGCCGCCGTCGCCGCGGACGCTGTCCGGCAGCTCCTCGACCGGGAGGAACACGGCGCGCGTCACGGGCATCACGATCAGCTGAGCGATGCGATCGCCGACGGCGACATCGTACGCGCTGCGGATGTCGGTGTTGATCAGACTCACCTTGATCTCGCCGCGGTATCCGGCATCGACAGTGCCGGGCGAGTTCACGATGGAGATCCCGTGCTTGGCGGCGAGCCCGCTGCGCGGTACCACGAACGCGGCATAGCCGTCGGGCAGTGCGATTCGCAGGCCGGTCGCGACGAGGGCACGTTCGCCCGGTTCGAGATGCACGGCTTCTGCCGCGACGAGGTCGGCACCGGCGTCTCCCGGATGCGCATATCCGGGCACGACGGCTGCGCCGTCGAGCACAGGCGCGATAATGGGGAGATCAACGGATTCAGTCACCCCCCGAGGCTAATGCAGAACATCGCTCCCGACACACGCCCGCGCTACCGCGAGAGGCTCTCGCCGAGCCTGTGGCTCCTGATGACTGTGGCGCTCGCGGGGCCCATGGTGTCACTCATCTTCATCCCGCTCGGCTCAGCGACCCTCGCTCTCATCGTCGGGGCGGCAGTCTCCGCACTCCTCGTGACTGCGCTCGTCATCGTGACACCCGTCGTCTCAGTGGAGGGCGGCGTCCTTCGCGCAGGGCGCGCTCACATCGAGGCGCGCCATCTCGGTGAGCCCATCGCCCTCAGCGGCGAAGAGGCGCGCCAGGCACGGGGCCCGAAGCTCCCTGCTCGCGGATGGCACCTGATCCGCGGCGGTGTCGACGGGGTCGTGGTCATCCCCAACCTCGACCAGGACGACCCTGTCGATACCTGGACGATCTCGACCCGCACGCCGGATCGACTCGCCGCGGCGATCCGAGGCGTCGAGGGCTGAGCCCGAAACGACGAACGCGCCCCTGACCGGAAGGTCGGGGGCGCGTGGAGCGTCGCTCGGATGCGCTCAGGCGGCGCATTCCTTGCAGATGGGGCCGGAAGCGCCCTCGTGGTCGAGCTGAGAACGGTGCTTCACGAGGAAGCAGTTCATGCAGGTGAACTCGTCCTGCTGCGCGGGCAGCACGACGACATCGAGCTCGAGGTCGGAAAGATCGGCTCCGGGAAGATCGAAGCTGGACGGGTTGTCCGCATCTTCGTCTCCCGAAGAGCCGGAGCTCTTGTCCGGCACACGCTCCTTGAGGGCTTCGATCGACTCGGAGTCGTCTTCACTCTTGCGGGGAGCGTCGTAGTCGGTTGCCATGTGGTGAATCTCCACTTTCATGCGAGTGGGTGGTGCGCCGTCGGGGTAATCGGCGGCCATAGTTTGCACGACCTCGAGACAATAAGCAAATGCCCGTGCGTGCGACAGACCAAACTGGCGGCGCGCCCAGAGTATTCCCTGCTGCGGGCGCACCCTCATGACACCATGAACGCACACCCATCAGAGGGGCATTCGCATGGAAAACGTCACCATCGTCGGCACAGAAGCAGGAGTCCTCGTACTCGCGACCGAGTCGGGCGAGCGGTTCGCGCTGCCCATCGACGACGTCCTGCACCGCGAGATCAGGCGAGCCACCCGCCAGGGCGAGCCGACGCCTCAGCGCCTGGCAGCGAGTCCCCGAGACATCCAGGCGCAGATCCGCGCCGGTCTCACCGCACCGGAGGTCGCGGAGCTGCTCGGCATCACCGTCGAAGACGTCGCTCGTTTCGAGGGACCCGTGCTCGCCGAGCGCGAGCACATCATCGGTCAGGCCTTGGCCGTCCCCGTCCTGATCGGCAGCGATGTGGAACCCGATGCGCAGCCGACGTTCGGCACAGCGATCCGGGCCAAGCTCAGCGAGGTCGAGGCATCAGCCGAGCGCTGGGCGAGCTGGAAGGACGACAGCGGCTGGATCATCAAACTCGAGTTCGCAGCCAACGAGGTCGAACATGACGCGCGCTGGAGTTTCGACCCTCGACGCAGCGCCCTCGCACCGCTCAACGCCGACGCCACGCAGCTGTCTCGTCAGGGATCGCTGCCGGATGGGCTCATCCCCCGGCTCCGCGCAGTCGAGAGCGAGCGCCAGGCGTCGCCCTACAAGGACGAGAGCCGATTCGATTCCGGAGCCTTCGGCCCCCGGTTGGTTCCGGCGCCGGAGGGCGTCGACGATGCGGCGCTGCACGAGCGCTCCCCCGCATCCGTTCAGGAGGCGGCCACCAAGCGCGCACCGGAATCTCAGACGACGAGCCCCGAGACGGCTGATCTGCTGGAGGCGTTGCGACGCAGACGCGGTCAGCGCGAGACGGCCCCACTTCTCGTCGACGACTCCTTCGAGGATGTGGACAACGATCCGATCGCGATCTTCGACGCATTCGAGACCGGGCCCATCGATGAACCGGCCGCGGAGCCGTCTCCTGCCCCGGAAGCCGGCGGCTCCGACAGCAGCGGCCGCCGCAAGCGGCGCAATGCCATGCCGTCATGGGATGAGATCGTGTTCGGCGCTCGGACCGACGAGTAGTCCGTCGACTCGACCGGCATCCACCGCCGAATCGACGCTCAGCGCGCGAAGGCTCCGAAGCGCAGCAGCGGCACCTGACGTTCTTCCGGAGTGACGCCACCGTGCTGCCCGATCATGCCCCGGCCGCGCTGGTCGGACGCAGTGCCGTCGTAGACCGCTCCGTTCCCGCGCGCGACGACGAGCAGGTCTCCGATCCGCGACGCCGCGGCGTCCGTCACAGCCGGACCGAAGAAGCCGGCCGCGATCGCCTCCTGGCGGGTGCCCACATCGGCCAAACCGTCCAAGTCGCCCGACCATCGAGCGGCGACGTCGTCAGCATCGGACTCGGGATCGAGATAGACATGCAGCATTCGCGGCTCGCCGCCGATCGCATGCACCCCCCGGAGGTGCTCGGCCTCGAGCACGACCTGGCGCGCTGACGGGACGTCTACCATGCCGTGGTCCGAGGTGACGAGGACGCCGACGCCGGGCGGAACACGACGTGCGAGCGCTCCATCGATCTCCTCGAGTGCGGTCACCCACTCCAACGAGGCGACACCGTGCCGATGCCCTGCCTTGTCCGCCTCAGGCAGGTAGCAGTACACGAGCGATCCGGGGTGCCGCTCCGCCAGATCGTACGCCGTCTCGATCCGCTCAGCCGGCGAGCTCGCGGCGACGAAGTCGGCACCGCGCAGGGTGGCCCTGGTGAATCCGCTGTGGGCATATGCAGCGACCCCGACGGCGAAAGTCGGGCGCCCTTCGGTGAGAGCACGCTCGAAAACGGTCGGCATCGCCTGCCACGTGGCCGGATCCAACCCCTCCGACTCCCAGCCGGTGAGCTGATTCACGAGCACATCGCGCGAACGATCGAGGACGCGATACCCGACCAGACCGTGTTCTCCCGGCCAGGCGCCCGTGAGGACGCTCGTGAGCGCCGCGGCCGTCGTCGACGGGAACACGGAGTGTGCCACGTCCTTCTTCGCCATCCCGGCGGTGAGGGCACGTGCATGACCGGCGTGCGCCCGCAGGGCGATCGCGCCGAGCCCGTCGATGAGGACCAGCACGACCGAGGTCGCACGCGGAAGCAGCGTCGATTCTCCGCGAAGAGCGGCGAACAGGTGGTCCGCCACCCCGACGAGGCTCCGGGCTGAGGCCGACTCGGACGGTAGAATGAGGGACATCCGAGCCAGTCTGACACAGGCTCCCCTACGATCTCAGCCTCGCACCATTCAGGATGGCCATGCCGAAGACCCCGCCGCCCGAGCTCGCTCCGGAGAGAATCCAGGACATCGATCTCGAGAGCGAGATGCAGGGCTCCTTCCTCGAGTACGCCTACTCGGTCATCTATTCGCGCGCACTCCCCGACGCGCGCGACGGTCTCAAGCCGGTGCAGCGTCGAATCCTCTACCAGATGGCGGAGATGGGGCTGCGTCCCGATCGCGGTCATGTGAAGAGCGCCCGAGTCGTCGGGGAGGTGATGGGAAAGCTGCACCCCCACGGCGATTCGGCCATCTACGACGCGCTGGTGCGCCTCGCCCAGGACTTCGCCCTGCGCGTGCCCCTCGTCGACGGTCACGGGAACTTCGGGTCCCTCGACGACGGCCCCGCCGCCGCGCGTTACACCGAAGCTCGGCTCGCAGCGCCCGCCATGGCACTCACGGAGAACCTCGACGAAGACGTCGTGGACTTCATCCCGAACTACGACGGTCAGTTCCAACAGCCGGCTGTGCTCCCCGCTGCCTTCCCGAATCTGTTGGTCAACGGTGCGAGCGGGATCGCTGTGGGCATGGCGACGAACATGGCGCCGCACAACCTGATCGAGGTCGTCGCCGCTGCCACCCATCTGCTCGAACACCCCGACGCGACGACCGAAGAGCTCATGGAGTTCGTGCCGGGCCCGGACTTCCCCTCGGGCGGCATCCTCATGGGTCTCGACGGGGTCAGAGACGCGTATGCGAACGGCCGCGGTGCGCTGAAGGTGCGCGGCAAGGTGTCGATCGAGTCCCTCGGCCCGCGCCGCACAGGGATCGTCGTCTCCGAGTTGCCGTACATGGTCGGTCCTGAGCGGCTGATCGAGAAGATCCGCGACGCCGTGCAGTCGAAGAAGCTGCAGGGGATCAGCGATGTCACCGACCTCACCGACCGCAACCACGGTCTGCGTGTCGCGATCGGCATCAAGACGGGCTTCGAACCGAACGCCGTGCTCGATCAGCTCTACCGTCTGACCCCTCTCGAAGACTCCTTCAGCATCAACAACGTCGCGCTCGTCGGCGGACAGCCGCGCACGCTCGGTCTCAAAGAGATGCTCAGCGTCTACGTCGCGCATCGACTCGAGGTCATCACTCGTCGCAGTCGGTACCGCCTCGCACGTCGCGAGGAGCGTCTGCACCTTGTCGAGGGCCTTCTGGTCGCGATCCTCGACATCGACGAGGTCATCCAGGTCATCCGCTCGTCGGACGACTCCGAACAGGCACGCACACGGCTGAGGTCGGTCTTCGACCTCAGCGAGCTCCAGGCGGAGTACATCCTCGAACTCCGTCTGCGTCGTCTCACCAAGTTCTCGCGCATCGAGCTGGAGGCCGAGAGAGACGCGCTGCTCTCAGAGATCGCCCGGCTGCGTGAGCTGCTCGCGAGCGAGGTGCTCCTGCGTGCCGCGGTCGCCACCGAGCTCGACGCAGCGGCCGACGCGTACGGCACGCCGCGGCGCACGCTGCTGATGAATGCCGCTCCCCCGAAACCGCGAGCGTCGAAGGGCGCGCCCGCCGATCTCCAGATCGCCGACGCGCCGACTGTGCTCGTGCTCTCCACGACCGGACGTGCGGTGCGCGTCGACCTCGCGGAGGGCCAGGAGCTCACGGTTCCGGCCCGTCGAAGCAAGCACGATGCCATCCTGACGACCGTCGAGACCACCGTGCGCGCTGACATCGGCGCACTGACGACAGAGGGTCGAGTGCTGCGATTCTCGCCCGTCGATCTCCCCTCCGTCCCGTCGTCCTCGGTGCAGCTCGCCGCCGGCACTCCGCTGCGCGACTATCTCGGTATCACGACCAGAGGCGAGCGGATCCTCGAATTCGTCCGATTCGACAGCGATGTACCCATCGCGCTCGGCACGGCTCAGGGCACTGTGAAGCGCATCGTTCCCTCGACGCTGCCGGTGCGCCCCGATCTCGAGGTCATCGGCATGAAGCCTGGTGACACAGTGGTGGGTGCGGTCCCGGCTCCCGACGACGCCGACCTGGTCTTCGTGACGACGGATGCTCAGCTCCTGCGCTTCTCCGCTTCTGCCGTGCGCCCTCAGGGGGCCCCAGCGGGAGGGATGGCCGGAATGAAGCTCGGTGCCGGAGCGGCTGTGCTGTTCTTCGGAGCTGTGTCGCCCGCGGCAGACGCCGTGGTCGCCACCGTCTCGGGGGCCGACAGCAGTCTGCCCGGCACGGAACCGGGTCGCGCCAAGGTGTCTTCGTTCACCGAGTACCCCTCGAAGGGGCGGGCCACCGGCGGCGTGCGCGCCCACGCGTTCCTGAAGGGCGAAGACCGGCTCACCGTCGCATGGGTCGGCCCGAGTCCCGCTCAGGCCGTCGACCCGACGGGTGCCGTACGCAAGCTCCCCGAGCCGGGTGCTCGACGCGATGCATCGGGTCAGCCCATCGACGGCGTGATCGGAAGCATCGGACGAACCCTCGTCTGAGCTCGACGCCCCGTTCACGAGCGGTCGTGCTCAGAGCCTGAGCGGTCGTGCTCAGAGCCTGAGCGCGAGGATGTTCGCCGTGAGGCCTGCCGCCGTCCCGCAGAGGATCACGACGTCTCCTGAACTCACACGACCGCTGTCCAGAGCTCGTGCGAGCATGAACGGCACCGAGGCGGACACCATGTTGCCGAAAGCGCTGACCTCATCGATGCGCCTCGCTGCGGGGATGCCGAGGCGATCGAGCATCGGCCCGAGGGCCGCGGACGCCTGATGGGGCACCCACAGCGCGACGTCATCGTGATCGATGCCCGAGGTCCGGTGGAACTCGCCGAAGAACTCCGGAAGCACGCGCATCATCCCGAGCAGCGCCCGGCGCCCGTCCATGTCGAAGAGGTAGTCGCCGGGATCGCTCCTGTCGTACATCTGCGCGGGTGACCTCGACAGCCCTCCTCTGATCTCCGTGTCGTGGGCGTAGGCGGGCCAGGTGCGCTGGGCGGTCGCGATCACCCCGCGACCGGGCGTCGAGGCACGTCGCAGCACGAAGGCAGCGCCGGCGTCGCTGAACAGCTCGAAGCTCTCACGCTGGGCCGGATTGAGGAAGCGTGTGCCGACATCGCCCGCGAACACGAGGATCGTCTCGTGGTCTCCGGCATCGAGGTAGCGCGATGCGACATCGAGCGCCGTGATGAAGCTGGTGCAGGTCGAGTTCACGTCGAAGGCCGCCGCATGCCCCGTGAGCGTCAGTCGCTCGAGCACGAGCGCCGCGGTGCACGGGATCGGCTGGATTCCTGCGGCTGCGGCGCCGAGCACGAGATCCACCTCGTCTGCGGTGACGCCCGCGTGCTCCAGCGCGCGTTCGCACGCCTGGGCGAGCATGTCGAGATGGGACACATCGTCTTCGATGCGATACCTCACCTCGGCACCGAAATGCACGGTCCGCGCAGGCAACGACGTTCCCCACCCCGCGATCTCACAGTTCCTCACCATCTCCGGTCCCCCCAATCCCGCACGACGCGCCGCAGCTTCACCGACCCGTCATGCACGTAGTCGACGAACACGAGCTCCGGTGACTCGCACTGCAACCGTGCAGCCAACGCGTCGATCTCGTCGGTGACGCGGCGCTTCGAACGATCATCGACCGTGTCGAGCGCGATCTCCAGCCGTGACTCGGCTTTCTGAGTGACACGGTATTCATCGAATCCATCGGCATGGATCATCGCGCGCGCCACGATGTCGGCGAAGACCGGGATACGACCGCCGTCGAGCCCCCGGAAGAGGAGGGTGTCTCCTTCTCGCCCCTCGATCCTCTCGATCGCGCTGAGTGCACTGCCACAGGGACACGGATCGATTCGTTCGCGCAACACGTCGTCCAACCGGTAACGCACGATCGGCTGCGCGCGGCGCCGCAGATCCGTCACTATCGGCGTGAATCGCTGGGCATCGAGCTGTTCGCGCTCGACGAGGACGTTGTCCTCGTTCAGGTGGATCACGCCGTGTTCACACGTGTGAGCGAGGAAGCCCTCCGTGCACTGGTAGAGCTGGTGGATCCTCGGCTGATTGAGCGACGTCGCGATGCGGCCGGCATCCGAGAGCTCGAGGACTTCCGCGACCGAATACACCTTCTGCGGGATCGCATCGTACGCCCCGGCGTCGGCTGCCCGCGCGATCATCCGGAGCACTGATGGTGGGGCCACCAGAATGGTCGGGCGGTATGCCTGAAGCCGGGCGATGTTCTCGTGCATGTCGTCGTACACATCGAAGTAGTGGAACGACACCGCCTTCGAGCCGACCGACTCGTACAGGGTGTTGTCCGCCCGCAGGAAGAGAGCGATCCGGTGCCCGAGCAGTCTGCCACGCGGCAGAGTGCGCGCGAGCACAGTGCCCACCCAGGCATCGCGTTCCGCGCCGCTGACGACGAACAGACCACGATGACCGCTCGTGCCGCTCGAGAGCCCGACGGAGTTCGATCCGAGATCGATGTCGAACTCTCTCGCCCGTTCGTTCGCGATCGCAAGGTCGAGAGCGTCGTCTCGTCCGACACCGACCGTGTTGATCTCATCGAAGCGGCTCATCATGATGCTCTTGTCCATCAACGGCAGATCCGCGAACGAACCGGTCGTCAGCAGTCCCCTGAAGTACGGAGAGCTCCGACGGAGGAACCTCAGGTGTGCTGTGAGCAGGCGTCGTTGACGGCGCGTGATCGACTTTCGCGTGCGCAGCGGGCGCAACCATCGCACCATCGCGAACTCGCGCAGGATCCGCAGCTTCCCCATCAGTCGAGCAACTCCGTCGATCCGAGCGGATCGTGGCTGCAGACCACCCGGACACCGGCGTCCACAAGGAGTCCGAGCACCGCTGCGGTCGACACATACCGGGCCGAATCGTTCTGGATCGCCCGCGGCAGCGGCCGCATCCGAGAC
Source organism: Microbacterium sp. AC145 (assembly GCF_979258505.1). NCBI lineage: Bacteria > Bacillati > Actinomycetota > Actinomycetes > Micrococcales > Microbacteriaceae > Microbacterium > Microbacterium sp. AC145. Next base: position 1,262,567 of record NZ_OZ409859.1, on the reverse strand, counting down.
GACGCTTCGATCAGGTCCCGTCCCCACGCCGCATCTCCGGCGAGAAGCACGCGGGATTCGATCAGTGCTCCGAGGTGCCCGTCGGCGTGTCCTGGCAGGTCGACGACGAGATACGAACCGTCACCGAGGAGGTCATGAGCGTGCAGTTCGACCCCACCGATGTTCACGCGCTCGAACGCGTCATCCTGCACGACGACCCTTGCGGCTCGTGGGAACCATTCCGGGATCAGCCCCGGCAGCACCCCCGTGCGCAGGTGTGGAGCGCGCAGCGTCCGCTCGTGTCCCTCGCTGAGCACGAAGGTCGCCTCGGGGAAGCGCCGCACTCCCCCGACGTGATCGGGATGCAGGTGGGACAGGACGACGTGCGTGACGGATGCCGGGTCGACGCCGTCTGCAGCGAGACGCACGGCGATGTCATCGGCCTCTGAGACCCGCGGCGGCAGCAATCGCCGGTATGCACGACCACGCCAGCCGGTGTGCCAGGGTCCTGTGGCGTAGCCCGTGTCGAAGAGCACGCGGCGTCCCTCGTCGGAGTCGTAGAGGAAGACCCCCGCGGGGAACTCGCGCCGTTCGGCGGGCATTCCGCGGAACATCGCGCCGACCTCGTGAGACGTGCTGCCGCAGACATAGTGACGCAGACGCCCCATCAGGCGCTCACCGTCAGATGTGCGGCGACCGCGGCGAGGGCGTCGTCGAGGGAGACCTCGGGCCGGTAGCCGAGCTCTGCCGTCGCCCGGGTGATGTCGAGCGTCTGCGAGTACGCGATCGTGCTCAGGGTGTAGCGCGTGAGCGGCGGCTCCGGTCGGTTCGGCAGGGCGGTACAGACCCCCTCGAGCGCCGACGCCAGAGCCCAGGCGATCCGTCGATCCATGGGGCGAAAGCGGGGCCGTACGCCCATGAGCGTCAGCAGTGCCGTCAACAGCTCTCGGAACCGCCGCGGATCGCCGTTCGAGATGTTGTACACGCCTCCTGCGGCGTCGCCTCGGGTCACGGCGAGCCGGAGAGCTGCCGCGACATTCTCGACCGCTGTGACGTCGATGAGATTCTCGCCACCGCCGAACAGTGGCACGCCGATCCGTTCGTGAACATCCAGCAGCCGTGGGATGAGGCTCGGGTCGCCCACCCCGATGAGGCCACGAGGGCGCACGATCACCAGCTCTCGGATCGCTCCTTCGTCGAGCGCTTCGAGGAGCAGGTTCTCCGCAGCGATCTTCGAGCGGATGTAGCCGTTCAGGCGATTGCTGGGATCGACGTCGGTCTCTCGGATGCCGAGGCGATCACGGTTCGTCGCATACACGCTCGGCGACGACACGTGCACGACACGTCGCACGTCGTTGCGCCGTGCGAACTCGACGACATGACCGGCGCCGATGACGTTCGCCTCGTGGAAGTCCTTCCACGGCCCCCAGGGCGACGACAGCGCCGCACAGTGGATCACGGCATCGACAGGAAGATCGCGCATACGGAGAGACGCAAGGTCCCCCGGCACTCGGTGCGCCTCGTCGGCGACACCCGCGAGCGCTTCGGTGTTGCGGCCGGACGCGAAGACCTCGTGGCCGTGCCGCTGCAGGTCGGGCACCACGTACCCACCGAGGAACCCGCTCGCCCCCGTCACCAGCACACGGGCTCCGGACATGGACTTCACGATAGTCGTCCTATGGTGGTCGGGTGCGCATCGCCATGGTCACCGATTACTACCTGCCGACTCTCGGAGGAGTGCAGACGGTGATCAAAGCACACCGGGAGGCCCTCGAGCACGCCGGTCACGAGGTGTTCGTGTTCGCTCCCCTGTCCGAGCCGAGCAGCGATCCACACATCGTGCGGCTGCCCACGGCGCGTGGCTTCGCACCCGACGGGTACCCCTTCACCTGGACGCCCTCAGCCGCCGCCTCCGCACTGCGGGATGCGCTGAGCAGGCACGCATTCGACGTCGTCCACGTGCACACCGAGATGTTCGCCGCGCTCGCAGGCTTCGAAGCCGCACGCGAGCGCGGGGTTCCCGTCGTGCAGACCATGCACGGACGCATCGACGTCTACACGCGCTCGGTGCTCCCTCTGCCGTCTGTCACGACGGCGCTGCTCGCCGCGATGCACCGCAGCCGAATGAGCCACGACGATGCTCGGCTCGACAGGGACGCACCGTACATCGGCACGCGAAGCGCGAGGCTGATGTGGCGGCTGATGGTGAGCCAGGCCAATCACGCCGATCACGTCATCGTGCCGTCACGGCACTTCGCGACCAAGCTCACAGACCAGGGGGTCCGAACACCCGTCACCGTTCTGTCGAACGGGTTGGAGGACACGGTGCTCGCCGCGGTCGGCACCCCCGCCCCGCGGGTGGTCGAGCATGGCGATCCCCTCCGCATCGTGTGGTGCGGTCGTCTCTCGCCCGAGAAGAGACCGGAGGTCTTCCTCGACGCCATCAGAGAGGTGCCCGGCATTCGGGCCGAGATGTTCGGCGATGGGATCGCGAGAAGTCGAGTCGCTGCAGCGGCAGCCCATCTGCCGGACGGCAGGCTCACGGTGCACGGCGGGGTGCCTCAGGCGCGCGTGCTGGAAGCGATGCGGCACTCGCACGTTCTCGTCTCGAGCTCGCTCGACTTCGACAACCAACCGATGGTGATCCTCGAGGGCATCGCGGCCGGACTTCCGGTGATCGTCACCGACCCCGACCTGGCAGAGATGCTCCCCCCGGGCGGCGGACTGGTGACCCGCGCTCCGGATGCCGCCGGGCTCGCCGCGGCACTCCGTGAGCTGCGTGACGCCCCTGAGCGGATCACGACGATGAGCACCGCCGCGATCGAGCACCGCCGTCTCGTCGCACAGAGCACCCATCGCGATGCGCTGCTCGATGTCTACCGCTCGGTCCTCGCACCGAGACGCTGACCATCAGGCGTCGATGGCCTCGCGCGAGAGCCTGTCGGATGACTCGATGATGAACTCGCGCCGAGGGGCGACCTCGTTGCCCATCAGCAGCTCGAACACGCGCCCTGCGGCTTCCGCGTCCTCCATGCGGACCCGCCTGAGCAGACGTCCACCGCGATCCATGGTGGTGGTCGCCAGTTGCTCGGCATCCATCTCGCCGAGGCCCTTGTAGCGCTGGATGGGTTCGTGCCACTTCTTCCCGGCCTTGCGCAGCTTCGTCAGAAGCGCATGCATCTCCTGCTCGCTGTAGGTGTAGATCGTCTCGTTGGGCTTGGAACCCGGGTTCATCACGATCACGCGGTGCAGCGGAGGCACCGCCGCGAACACGCGGCCGTGCTCGATGAGAGGACGCATGTAGCGGTAGAAGAGCGTCAGCAGCAGCGTGCGGATATGCGCCCCGTCGACGTCGGCGTCGCTCATCAGGATGACCTTGCCGTAGCGGGCGGCATCGATGTCGAAGCTCCGACCGGAACCCGCTCCGATCACCTGGATGATCGACGCGCATTCTGCGTTCGAGAGCATGTCGCCCACCGATGCCTTCTGCACGTTGAGGATCTTGCCGCGGATCGGCAGCAATGCCTGAAACTCGCTGTTGCGTGCGTTCTTGGCGGTGCCGAGTGCGGAGTCGCCCTCGACGATGAAGAGCTCGCTGCGCTCGACCTCGTTCGTGCGGCAGTCGACGAGCTTGGTCGGCAATGTCGACGACTCGAGCGCGTTCTTGCGACGCTGGGTCTCCTTGTGGGCGCGAGCAGAGACGCGCGCCTTCATCTCGGCGACGACCTTGTCGAGCAGTTGCGTCGCCTGGCTCTTGTCATCGCGCTTGGTCGATGAGAATCGCGCGGCGAGGTCCTTGCGCAGCACCTGGGCCACGATCTGGCGCACGGCGGGCGTGCCGAGCACCTCCTTGGTCTGGCCCTCGAACTGCGGCTCAGGGACGTTCACGGTGAGCACGGCGGTGAGACCCGCCAGCACATCGTCCTTCTCGATCTTGTCGTTGCTGCCGACCTTGAGGCGACGCGCGTTCTGCTCGACCTGAGCGCGGAGCATCTTGAGGAGCTCCTGCTCGAAGCCCTGCTGATGAGTGCCGCCCTTGGGGGTCGAGATGATGTTGACGAACGAGCGTGTCACGGTGTCGTAGCCGGTGCCCCAGCGCATCGCGATGTCGACCGCGCACACGCGTTCGACCTCGGTGGCGACCATGTGGCCGTTCGCCTGCAGCACCGGCACGGTCTCGGTGAAGGTGCCCTCGCCCTGGATGCGCCAGGTGTCGGTGACCGGTGCGTCGGTCGCGAGGTACTCGACGAACTCCGAGATGCCGCCCTCGTAGTGGTACGACGTCTCGTCGATCTGAGCGGCCGCGTCGCCGTCGCCCACTGCTCGGGCATCCTTGACCACGATCTCGAGGCCGGGCACCAGGAACGCGGTCTGACGTGCACGCGTCTCGAGCTCGGTGAGCTGGAACGCGGCGTCCTTGGTGAAGATCTGTCGGTCAGCCCAATAGCGCACCCGGGTGCCGGTGGCACCTCGTGCCGCTTTGCCGATGACGCGCAGTTCGCTCTTCTGCTCGAAGGGCGTGAACGGCGCATCAGGGCGCTTCTCGCCCTTGTCGGCGAAGAGCCCGGGCTCCCCCCGGTGGAAGGACATCGCGTAGGTCTTGCCGCCGCGATCCACCTCGACGTCCAGACGTTCGGAGAGAGCGTTCACGACAGAAGCCCCGACACCGTGCAGTCCGCCGGATGCAGCATACGAGCCACCGCCGAACTTGCCGCCGGCGTGCAGCTTGGTGAAGACGACCTCGACGCCTGTGAGCCCCGTGCGCGGCTCGACATCGACAGGGATGCCACGGCCTCGGTCATGCACCTCGACGCTTCCGTCGGAATGCAGGATGACGTCGATCTTCGTTCCGTTGCCGGCCACAGCTTCGTCGACGGCGTTGTCGATGACCTCCCAGAGGCAGTGCATCAGGCCCGGCGATCCGTTGGAACCGATGTACATACCCGGTCGCTTGCGGACGGCTTCGAGCCCTTCGAGCACCTGGAGATGATGGGCGGAATACTCGGCGGTCACAATCTCCGAGTCTATTCGCGGCAGGTGCCCGAACCGCGCAGACACTCCCCGATGGGCTGCGACCTGGACGCATCGCGTACGCGCTGAGCGAAACACGCCGCAAAGCGGGCATGCGCACAGGTATCGCGTGGTTGTATTGAACACGCCCAACCAGCGGACCCGACACTCAAGGAGGCACCGAGATGAACGCAACGACCGAACGTGAGACCTCCGCCGTCGAGTTCCGCCTGACCGCCATGGATCGTTGCGATTCCTGTGGCGCTCAGGCCTACATCGCGGCCGAGGTCAATGGCTCCGAGCTGCTCTTCTGCGCCCACCACGGCCGCAAGTACGAAGAGAAGCTCCGCAGCATCGCCACCAGCTGGCACGACGAGACCGCTCGCCTGATCGACTGATCGCGGCAGTCAGCCGAGAACGGAGCCCGACATCGGCCGGGCTCCGTTTTTCATGTCACGGCTCTCATACCTGTCTCACGAGACGACGACTCGACGCACGCGCGGAGTCAGCCTCGTGAGGATCTCTTCTCCGACCGTGTCGATGTACTCCGCCATTCCGGTCGCAGTCCGTTCGCCGTGCTCCCCCGCACCGAACAGCCAGACCGTGTCGCCCAGAGCTGCGCCCGGCCAGCCCGCCACGATCGAGGCGGTCGAGTCGACGATCTTCAGCTCGCGTGCGCCGGCCGGGGTGCCGACCTCGGCACCCGCGAGCGTCGACGGAATCCCGTCGAACGAGCCGATCGCGATGACCACGTCGGCGCCCCGAAGCTCTGTCACCGTGGCCGTCAGCTCCGCGACGGGGTCGATGCCGTCGATCTCCGGGCCGTCAGCAGAGCGGATGCCGTAGCAGAAGGCGCCGATGCGCGAGAGCGTGCCGCGCAGTTCCGGTCGCCACCACGACGCAGCCGAGGCGGTGAGATGTAGCGACACCGGTGTCGTTCCGGACTCACCTGCCACGCGAACGGCCTCGAGGAACACCTCGCGAGCGTCATCATCTTCGGAATCGCTCGACTCGGCGAGATGGCTCCAGACGCCGACGAGCTCGACGAGCCCCTCACGCTCAGCCGCTCGGACGACCGTGACCGTCTCCTGCCATTCCTCGGGCAGCAGCCCGTTGCGGTGCAGTCCGGTGTCGATCTTGAGATGCACTCGGGCACATGCTCCGAGCTCACTGGCCCGTGTGATGACACGCGCCAGGTACTCCGTGCTGCCGACTCCCAGATCGATCCGATGGATCAGGGCCTCGTCGATCTCGGCATCCGTCGATGTGACCCAGGCGAAGATCCTGCCCTCGGTACCGAGCAGCCGCCGCATCGTGACACCGTCCGGGATGTCATACGATCCGAACCACTCGACTCCCGCTTCCTTCGCGGATTCGACCGCCCAGGTCAGGCCGTGGCCGTAGGCGTCGTCCTTGAACACCATCATCAGCTCCGAGGGCGCGATGCGTTCGCGCACTGCTCGGACGTTCGCGACGAGACGGTCGGTCCTCAGCCGCAGTTCGGGGCGGCTCATGCTTCCCATCCCCGGTCGGCGTGGGTGCCCGCCACGGTGATCAGCTCCGCGACCGAGAGGCCGGTGACGGTGCTCCACCGGGCGAGAGCCGGTGCGATCGGGCCGTTCCCCCCGAAGTAGGTGGCTTCGGTACCGACCGCGGCATCCTGATCACCGAGATCGATCACGCAGACGTCCATCGCGACGCGACCCACGATGGGGCGGACTGCCCCATCGACCTCGACCTGCGCGGCATTCCCGAGCGCGCGCACGATCCCCTGCGCATATCCGCCGGTGATGAGCGCTGCCGTCGTGGCGGTGGTGGCGCGGTGCGTGTATCCGTAGGACACCGCGTCCCCTGCCTTGAGGGGTTTCGTCGAGAGCACCCGACCGACGAGACGCATCACGGGGCGTGTTCTGAGCGTCCCTTCGTCATCCGGCAGCCCATAGAGGATGCGAGGGTCGATGTCGGCGGCGCCGTCGATGATCGCCTCGATGCCTTCGAGCGCGAGCATGTCAGCCTCTGCCCGGGAATCCACGAGCACGGCACGCGCCCCGGCTGCGGTCGCCGCGTGGGCGACCGCGAGAACCCCGTGCCCCCATGCGTCGCGCCGGAGATCGGCCACGCGGCCCCCGGCGGACACCGCTTCCGACGCAGCCGAAGCGAGTGCCGATCGGGAGATCATCGCGCGCGGGCGGGAGGAAGTAGTCGTCTCACACACCCGACAAGACTAGCCCGGGCCTTCCAGGTTGCCCTGAGAGGCCCCCGTAGACTGGAGCCGTACCCGACCCTGGAGATCCATGTCACGCTTTTCCCCCGTGCCCCGCGTCCGCTATCTGCTCGCGCGCGCCCGTCGCATCGATGTCGCCTCGGTCGTCGAGCGGGCCAAGGAGGCCTCTGCGCAGCACGGCAAGGCCGTGCCGCTCGTGGTCGTGGACATGCTGTGGTCAGCCGGCCGGCACAACGTCGGCTTCCAGGATTACATCGACTACGACTTCGCGATCCTGACCAAGGCGGAGCGCGACACGTACATGACGCACCCTGTCTCCAACGAGATCTCGCAGAAGTACGATCACCCCGATTTCCGCCATCTCTTCCACGACAAGGCCGAGTTCAACCAGCGCTTCGACGCGCTGCTCAAGCGCGAGTGGATGATGATCGTCGATGGCAATGCCGACGAACTGCGCGACTTCACCGAGCGACAGGGCACGATCGTCGTCAAAGAGACGCACGGTCAGGCCGGCACCGGTGTGCACCGGTACCACGCGGCCGATGTCACCGACTGGAGCGCGTTCCACTCCGAACTTCTCGGCAAGAACCAGGTACTCGTCGAGGAGGTCATCCGTCAGCATGCCGATCTCGCCGCCGTCTGCCCCGGCACCGTCAACACGACTCGAGTGACCGCGTTCTTCGACGGTGAGAAGACGCACATCCTCGCGATGGCTCAGAAGTTCGGCCGCGGCGCGGTGAGCGATCAGATGAGCTTCGGCGGGTTCTACACGATGCTCGATGAGAACGGCCACTCGGTGGGCCCCGGCTACGATTCGCACGGCCACGTCCACGTGACGCACCCGGATTCCGGGTTCCCGATCGCCGACTTCCAGCTCCCGATGATCGACGAGGTGAAAGAGTTCGTCGATCAGGCTGCCCGGGTCGTGCCTCAGGTGCAGTATGTGGGCTGGGACATCGTCGTGACGCCGGACGGTCCGGTTCTCGTCGAGGGCAACTGGGGTGCAGGCGTCTACGAGAACAAGCCCAGCGTCACGGGCATCCGCACCGGACACAAGTCTCGCTATCAGGAGGCCATCGGGTTCTGACCCGGCACACGCTGATACGACGAAGGCCCGGATGCTGAGCATCCGGGCCTTCTCGCTGTCTGTGTCGCTGTGGCCTTCGTCCCGGAGACCGTGAGTCTCTGAGCCCGTCGAAGGGTCAGACCTCGCGAACGATGCCCATCGGGGTCGACTGCGTGGCCTGTCCGAGCGGGTTGTCACCGAGGATCTGCACGAGGCGGCGTTCGCCTGCCTTGTCGAGGGTCGAGCCGAGGATGTTGCCGCCGATGTCGTTGATGTCCACGACAGCGACATCGGCTTTTCCACCGATCAGCATCTGGATCCGCAGCGCGACGCCGCGGGGGTCCTTCGGCCCGAGCACGACGGCCTCGTTGTATGGAGGGATCGTGTTCTTCGTCGGACCGTCGATCGCGCGAGCTTTGTCGCCCGCGATGCGATAGAAATCACCGCTGCGGCCGAAGGCCTTCGTGATCACCGAGACACCTGCGGCGAACAGGATGCGCAGCGTGCCGCACTCGCGCAGCGCCATCTCCATCGTCTCGGGCATACCGAGGCCGATGCCGTAGGAGGTACGCACGACGTGGCGGGAGAGGAACCGCGCGAGGGGACGCGGGGTGATCTCATCGAGGCGGTAGGACCGTCCCTGCGTGATCGCCACGATCTTCTCGGTCACGAACAGCAGGTCTCCCGGCTGCACGGCATCCTTCGCGTACTCCGCGATCACGGAGTCGAGGTCGTCGCTCGGCATGACGACACGCGTCTTGAGAGGGATGCGAGCGTAGCTCTTCCCCTCGACCTTCGTCTCGAGCGCCTTGCCTTCGTTCGCCTGCATCACTCGAGGTAGTCCCGCAGCGACTGCGAGCGGCTCGGGTGGCGGAGCTTCGCCATCGTCTTCGACTCGATCTGACGGATGCGCTCACGCGTCACGCCGAACGTGTCACCGATCTGGTCGAGCGTCTTCGGCTGGCCGTCACCGAGTCCGAAGCGCATGCGGATGACACCCGCCTCACGCTCGGAGAGCGAGTCGAGCAGCTGCTCGAGCTGGCGCTGCAGCATCGTGAACCCGACCGCGTCCGCGGGGACCACGGCCTCGGTGTCCTCGATGAGGTCACCGAACTCGCTGTCGCCGTCCTCGCCGAGCGGCGTGTGCAGCGAGATGGGCTCGCGACCGTACTTCTGGACCTCGACGACCTTCTCAGGCGTCATGTCCAGCTCGCGGCTGAGCTCTTCGGGGGTGGGCTCGCGGCCCAGATCCTGAAGCATCTGACGCTGCACGCGAGCGAGCTTGTTGATGACCTCGACCATGTGCACCGGGATGCGGATGGTGCGGGCCTGGTCGGCCATCGCTCGCGTGATCGCCTGACGGATCCACCAGGTGGCGTAGGTGGAGAACTTGAAGCCCTTGGTGTAGTCGAACTTCTCGACGGCACGGATCAGACCGAGGTTGCCCTCCTGGATCAGGTCCAGGAACTGCATGCCGCGGCCGGTGTAGCGCTTGGCGAGAGAGACGACGAGACGCAGGTTGGCGCCGAGCAGGTGGCTCTTGGCGCGCTGACCGTCGCGGGCGACCCACTGCAGGTCGAGCCCGAGCTGGCTCGTCTTCTCGGCGGTCGACATCGCGGAGAGCTTCTCCTCCGCGAACAGCCCGGCCTCGATGCGCATCGCGAGCTCGACCTCTTCGGCCGCGTTCAGCAGTGCGACCTTTCCGATCTGCTTCAGGTAGTCCTTGACGGGGTCGGCGGTGGCGCCGGTGATCTGAGTCGAGTAGACCGGGACGTCTTCGTCATCGTTCGACGAGATGACGATCGCGCCGGTGGGCAGGGGCTCGGTGAACTTGGGCTTGGAGTCCTCGTCCTCGTCCTCGGCCGCCTCTGCGACGGGAGCCTCGTCATCTTCGACGATGTCGTCCGCCTTCTTCTTCTTGGCGGGGGCGCGCTTCGCAGCGGCACGCTGCGCGGCGGTCTTCGGGGCCGGCTTCTCAGCCACCTCCTCGACCTTCGCCTCGCCCTCCGGAGCTTCAGCGGTCTTCTTCGTCCGGGTGTTCTTTGTCGTGGCAGGAGTCACGTTTCGCCTTTCACGGGGCCGCTGGCGACCCCGGGACTTTTCGGACACTAGTAAGACCCTTGTCAAGTCGAATCTCCGGAAAGATCGATTGACAACGGGTCAGAGTCCTAGTATCGCACACGTGTGGGCATGCGGGCGCATTCGGGACGAGTTGGTCTTCACGACCGTGCCGTACGGCCCGTCGCGCTCACCCTCGACCGGGCTTGTCCTCGTCGCCGCTGGGGCGTGAGGCGAGGTATCTCTCGAGCTCGGCGGCGAGCTCATCAGCACTGGGGAGGTCGCGCTCGTTGAAACCGCCCTCGTCGAACGAACCGTCCTCCGGGTCGCGTCCTGCCATGTAGGCGTCGTAGCGACGCTCGAGTCCCTGCACCATCTGCTGCAACTCGTCATTGCCGATCACCTGCTCGTCGACGCGGTTGATGTAGGCCTCTCGGCTCTCTCGCACCTCGTCGAGCATGAGCACCAGACCGGTCGCGGCCATGAGGCGTTCGGCGGCCGCGATCACCGCATCGGGGTTCTCGGTCTCGGCGAGGTAGTGCGGCACGAGCAGCACGAAGCCGACCACGCGATCTCCCCGTTCGGCGAAACGGAACTCAAGCAGATGACCGGCCGTGGCGGGCACCTGGGTCCGTGGCCGCCACACCGAATGCGCGACGGTGAGTTCGCGTCGATTGCCGCTCACAGTGGTTCCGATCGGTCGGGTGTGCGGCACCGGCATCGCGATCGAGTGCACCCAGTTGAGGCCCGAGACCTCGAACTCGTCGGCGAGATCGAGCACAGTGCGTGCGAACTCGTTCCACGCGAAATCGGGTTCGTAGCCGGCCAGCAGCAGGAACTTCTGACCCAGAGCATCGGTCGCGAGCGAGAGTTCGAGCCTGGCGGGACGGAACTCGGTGAGGTGATCCTGATCGAACGAGATCACGGGGCGACGCGCGCGGTAATCGAGAAGCACATCGTTGTCGAACATCGCGATCGGTTCGGGCGAGGTGGTCTCGCGCAGGTGCTCGATAAGCCCTGCGACCGCGTTGCCCGCGTCGGTGAAACCCGTCAGAAGCAGCACAAGCGGCAGCCCGCGCGGCACCGCCGGCGCGTTCGCGACACGTTCGAGGATCTCTCCGGAGAAGGGCATATGTCCATGCTACGAGCACCTTCCGATGGGAGGGCTGCGGCTGTCATGCTGAGAGCGAACACTCCGCTCCGCGACCCGACCGTCGTCGATCCGTAGGATGGAGTGCATGACGCTTCCCGCGCTCACGCGCACCTCAGATCAGTTTCCCGGAAGCGCTGCAGACGCCGCAGTGCTCGTCATCCCCGACATCTCCGACTCCACCGAGTCGCTGTCGGACCACCCGGGACTCGCCGCCTCTCTGAAGGGCATCGGATTCACGGGCTCGCCATCGGCGTTCACCCGCGTGTACGCCCCCGAGGTCACGGAGCTGCCGTTCGCCGTCGTCGGTGTCGGACGCGAGCCCGACGCCTCCGCCGTTCGGAACGCCGTCGGTGCAGCACTTCGCTCCCTGACCGGTTTCGAGAGCGTCTCCCTCGGACTCGCTCCCGGGCTCGAGCAGTTCGCCGCCGCTGCTGCAGAGGGCGCAGCGCTCGGCGGCTACCGATTCGACAGCTACCGCCGCGAGCCCGGCAAGAGCCGTGCCACGTCGGTCGTGCTCCACGCGGATCTCGATGACCAGGATCTCTCTCGAGCCGTCGCGGTCGGCGAGGCCGTCGCTCTCGTGAAGGACCTCGTGTTCGTTCCTGCCGAGTGGCAGAGCCCCACCCAGCTCGCGCAGAGCGCCGCGGACAGCGTCGAGGGCCTCGACGTGACCGTCGAGATCCTCGACGAGAAGGCCCTCGCCGAGCAAGGCTTCGGGGGAATCCTCGGCGTCGCCCAGGGCTCGGACCGCCCTCCGCGACTCGTGCGGCTCGACTACGCGCCCGAAGACGCCACCCGGCACATCGCCCTGGTCGGCAAGGGGATCACCTTCGACACCGGCGGACTCTCGCTCAAGCCCGCGGCATCGATGGTGGGCATGAAGTTCGACATGGCCGGTGCCGCGACGAGCGTCGCCGCGCTGCGTGCGATCGCCACGCTGGGTCTTCCTGTGCACGTCACGGCCTGGCTCTGCATCACCGACAACATGCCCTCCGGGCGGGCGCTGCGCCCCGGCGATGTCATCCGGATGCTCGACGGCACCACCGTCGAGGTCCCGAACACAGACGCTGAGGGGCGACTCGTCATGGCGGACGGCCTGGTCGCCGCCAGCCGCGAGAACCCCGACGTGATCATCGACGTCGCGACGCTCACCGGCGCGATCGTCATGGCGCTCGGCCACCGCCACACGGGGGTCTTCGGCGACGACGACGCGGTCGCCGAGTTCCTGAGCGCCGCGCGGGGCGCAGACGAGCTCGCCTGGCACATGCCTCTGCCCGAGCACATGGAGGACTCGCTCGACTCCCCCATCGCCGACATGCAGAACGCGAACATGAGCGACCGCATGGGCGGTGCGTCGTATGCAGGACTCTTCCTGCGACGCTTCGTCGGACGCGTCTCCGACGAGAAGGACGCCCCTCGCATCCCCTGGGTGCACCTCGACATCGCCGGATCCGGCGAGCACAACGGTGCGCCGTACGGCTTCACCGACAAGGGCCCCACGGGCGCCATGGTCCGATCGATCATCGCGTTCGCCGACGCATCCCACACGGAGGTATGACCATGACCACGCACACCTTCGACATCGTCGTCCTGGGCGGCGGAAGCGGCGGATACGCCGCAGCGCTGCGAGCGAGCGAGCTCGGCAAGTCCGTCGCGCTGATCGAGAAGGACAAGGTCGGCGGCACCTGCCTGCACCGCGGATGCATCCCCACCAAGGCGCTCCTCCACGCCGCAGAGGTGGCGGAGCATGTGCGGGATGCCGCTCACGTCGGCATCTCCGCGACACTCGAGGGCATCGACCCGGCTGGCGTGCGTGCGTACCGCGAGGGGATCGTCGCGAAGAAGTACAAAGGTCTCGAAGGGCTCGTGAAGGCCCGCGGCATCACCACCGTCGCAGGCTTCGGTCGGCTGAACGCCGACCGCTCCGTGAGCGTGGGCGACGACGTCTACGTCGGCACGGACGTGATCCTCGCCACCGGCTCGTACAGCCGCACCCTGCCCGGCCTCGAGATCGGTGGGCGGATCCTGACGAGCGAGCAGGCGCTGGCTCTGGATGTCATCCCCGAGCGCGTGCTGATCCTCGGCGGCGGCGTGATCGGCGTCGAGTTCGCGAGCGTGTGGCGCTCGTTCGGCTCCGAGGTGACGATCATCGAAGCTCTCCCGCATCTGGTCCCGAACGAGGACATCGCGATGAGCAAGGGTCTTGAGCGTGCCTTCCGGCGCCGCGGCATCCAGTACTCGCTCGGAATCCGGTTCCAGTCGGCCACGCAGGACGGTGGATCGGTCACGGTCACGCTCGAAGACGGCAAGGAGTTCTCCGCGGATTATCTCCTCGTCGCGGTCGGGCGCGGTCCTGTCACGGCAGACCTGGGCTTCGAAGAAGCCGGCGTCACCCTCGACCGTGGTTTCGTCACGGTCGATCAGGATCTGCGCACCGGCGTCCCCGGCGTGTGGGCCGTCGGCGACATCACCCCGGGACTGCAGCTCGCGCATCGCGGCTTCCAGCAGGGAATCGCCGTCGCCGAGCGGATCGCGGGGCTGTCCCCCGCGAACATCCCCGACATCCAGATCCCCAAGGTCACCTACTCGAGCCCTGAGGTCGCGTCGGTCGGAATCACCGAGGAAGCTGCCGTCGCCGAGCACGGTGCGGATGCCGTCGTCGCCTACGAGTACAACCTCGCCGGCAACGGAAAGAGCGAGATCATCGGCACGAGCGGCCTGGTCAAGGTCGTGCGCCTCAAGGACGGTCCCGTCGTCGGCGTCCACCTGCTCGGCGACCGCGTGGGCGAGCTCATCACCGAGGGCCAGCTGGCCGTCGCATGGGAAGCACACCCGGAAGACATCGCGCCCCTCATCCACGCTCATCCCACACAGAGCGAGGCACTCGGCGAAGCCTTCCTCGCACTCGCCGGAAAGCCACTCCACGCCCTCTGAACACCAACCGGTGCACAGTTCACTAAGCTAGTCACGCGTCATTTCATCTTTTGAAGGAGCCTCAGTCATGAGCACATCCGTCGTCCTCCCCCCTCTCGGCGAGAGCGTCACAGAGGGTACGGTCACCCGCTGGCTCAAGCAGGTGGGAGACACCGTCCAGGCGGATGAGGGCCTGCTCGAGATCTCGACCGACAAGGTCGACACCGAGATCCCCTCTCCCGTCACCGGTGTGATCGAGGAGATCCTCGTCGCCGAAGACGAGACCGTCGAGGTCGGCGCGCTCCTCGCGCGCATCGGCGACGGCAGCAACGCGGCCCCCGAGCAGGATGCACCCGCCGCGGCCGCTCCGGCCGAGGAGCAGGCTCCGGAGCCTGCCGCGCCGGCAGAGGCACCCGCACCCGCCGCAGAGTCCGCACCCGCTGAGGCTGCTCCCGCGGCCGCCCCCGCCGGCGACGCGAAGGACATCGTCCTCCCCGAGCTCGGCGAGAGCGTCACTGAAGGCACCGTCACCCGCTGGCTGAAGCAGGTCGGCGACACGGTCGAGGTCGACGAGGCACTCCTCGAGATCTCGACCGACAAGGTCGACACCGAGATCCCCTCGCCGGTCGCAGGTGTGCTGCAGGAGATCGTCGCCGCCGAAGACGAGACGGTCGCCGTCGGCGCTGTTCTCGCTCGCGTCGGTTCCGGCGCCGCTCCTGCCCCCGCCGCTGAGGCACCCGCGCCCGCCGCCGAGGCACCCGCCGCCCAGGCTCCGGCCGCACCGGCGGCCGAGGCCCCCGTGGCTCAGGCACCCGCTGCCGAGAACGCGGCCGCACCTGTCGCTCCCGCTCCCCCTGCAGCGCCGTCGGAGCCCGCACCCGCTGCGGCAGCCGCACCGGCCGAGTCGAAGCTTTCGCTTCCGACCGAGAACGACAACCTGTACGTGACCCCGCTGGTTCGGCGCCTCGCGTCGCAGCAGGGCGTCGACCTCGCGAGCGTCACCGGCACCGGCGTCGGTGGGCGCATCCGCAAGGAGGACGTACTCAAGGCTGCTGAGAGCGCGGCATCCGCACCGGCCGCGGGCGCTGCTCCCGCAGCTCCCGCTCCGCTCGAGACCTCCCCGCTGCGTGGCACCACACAGCCGATGTCGCGTCTGCGCAAGGTGCTCGCCAAGCGCGCCGTCGAGTCGATGCAGCAGACCGCTCAGCTCACCACCGTCGTCGAGGTCGATGTCACCGCTCTCGCGGAGTACCGCGACAGCGTCAAGGGCTCGTTCCTCGAGAAGACCGGCGACAAGCTGTCGTTCCTGCCGTTCTTCGCACTCGCCGCCGCCGAGGCGCTGCGCGCCTTCCCGATCGTGAACGCCACGGTCGACGGAGAGAACATCGTCTACCCGGAGTCCGAGAACGTCTCGATCGCGGTCGACACCGAGCGCGGTCTGCTCACGCCCGTTCTGCGCGACGCCGCATCGAAGAACATCGCCGAGATCGCCCACGAAATCGCTGACCTCGCTGCGCGCACTCGTGACAACAAGCTGAAGCCCGACGAGCTCGCCGGCGGCACGTTCACGCTGACGAACACCGGATCGCGCGGCGCGCTGTTCGACACACCTGTCGTGTTCCTCCCGCAGTCCGCGATCCTCGGCACCGGCACGGTCGTGAAGCGCCCCGGTCTGGTGAAGGTCGGCGGCAGCGACGCGATCGCCGTCCGTTCGTACGTCTACCTGGCACTGTCGTACGACCACCGCATCATCGACGGAGCGGACGCCGCGCGCTTCCTCGGCGCTGTCAAGGCGCGTCTCGAGTCGGCTCAGTTCGCCGCACAGCTCGGAGCCTGAGCACCGAATCATCCTGGCTGGTCCGCGACGTCGTAGGCGTCGCGGACCAGCCATTCGTCTTCCAGGTTGACGAGCACGAGCATCCGCTCAGTGGTCGAAGGCGAGTCGGCGACACCACCAGCGGTCGTGGTGATCCGCACCACTGCGATATCGCCGTACTCGTCGACCAGCGCGAATTCTTCCTGCGCCTCACCCACACCGTCGGACCGTGCGGACCCGACGTCGTTCACCGCTGTGGATCCCGGTGCGACGGCTTCGCCGCATGCGTCGTCTCCGGCATCGGCGCACTGCCGGATCGCCGCCAGCAGTCGCGGCGCCGCCAGCACCGGGTCGTCGAGAGCTGTCCCCTCCGACACTGCATCCGGCGGGATCTCCGCAGGCGAGGCAGTCGCACCGCTGCCGGCTTCCGCAGCGCCCGCGGCAGCGTCGGCACTGGTGTCCGCCACCTCGCGATCCATGGCCGGGGCCTCGCCCGTGGCCCCGCCCGGCCACAGCAGACCGCCCGTGAGGATCAGAGCGGCGGCCGCCCCGGCGAGGAGGTACCTGCGTCCTGAGCGGGAGGGTGCCCCCACCGCATCCTCCCGCTCAGCGTTCGCGAGCCCTCGCACGCTCGCAGACGCGCGGTGCGCCCTCGTGCGCAGGCTCGCGAGCTTCATCCACCGCGCGACGATCTGCCGCAACGCCCGACGGAGCGGCGCTGTCACGGCGACGATCCCACCGTGCGCCGACTCCCGATCACGTCTCGCCACACCGCGCGCCGTGGCCCGGGCGTCACGTCGCGATTCGATCGGTGCCGCGCGGAGACTCCTCGCCATCTCGATATCGCGCACCCGCTCCGGCGCATGGGCATCCCGCCGCAGGGGACGAGGCGCGGCGATCGAGAACAGCTCGGTCTCCCAGAGCTGCAGCTGCCGATGCGGCGCGCCTGGACGGTCGGAGCCTTTCCGCAGCCCGTCTCGAATCGCCGCCAGCACACGCGCCGAGGTGCGGTCGACGGTCGCACGGTGCACGAGGTCGATGAGCGTCGCCGCACCGAGACGGGCATCCTCGCCGGCGCCGATGACGAACAGCGGACGGCCGTCGTCGGTGAGCCACCACTCGCCGCCCTCTACGGCGGCGGATGAGTGTCCGAGCTCACCGAGTCCGCGAAGAAGGCTTCCGACGAGGGTGCTCACCTCGCCTGCGGAGAGCGTCTCGGCCGCAGCCTCGCGACGCCCGAGGAACACCGTGATGCGCTCGGTGCACCACGGGAGCAGCACATCGTGGCCGTCGGCTCGCCTGACGAGGTCCACCGGACCTGCGACATGCTCGTCACCTGCATGGCCCCACCCCGCCCAACCGCTCAGCGCGTCGGCGTCGGTCATCACGGCCACGGAGTCCCGATCAGTGACGAGTACACCCTTGTACGGGCCCTCGTCGGCGCCGAGGAGGCGGATGACCCGGTGCGCCCCCGGTACGAGCATGTTCGTTTCGGGAGGACCATCCGGGATGTTCATCCACCCATCACACCGCGGTCGCACTCACCGCGGTGCCGATCGATGCCGCTGTGCACCGATCGCACACGGCACCTCAGCGGTGCAGGAGCAGTCCGTCACACCGAATCCGCCTCACGCGAACGGCGTCATGAACCCGTCGAGCAATCGGTAGTCTTAGAAGCATGGCAAACCGCACGCCCGCACCCGAGAAGCGTCCTGGGTTCTTCTCCCAGATCAAGTCCCTCTTCAGGTTCACCCGCGAGGTGTACCCGTGGCTTCCCTGGGCTCAGATCGCCCTGTTGGTGCTGGGCGTGCTCCTCGGTCTCATCGTCGGCTATCTCCTCCCGCCGTTCCAGGTGTGGACCCTCGTCCTCTGGGGAATCTCCGGACTCATGGTCGGCGTGCTCGGGTCGATGTTCCTCATGACCAGGCTGTCGACCTCAGCGATGTACCAGAAGATCGAGGGCAGGCCCGGCGCGGCGGGCCATGTCATGAGCACCAGCCTCGGCCGCCACTGGTCGGCGACCGATGCTCCTGTCGGCATCAACCCGAAGACCCAGGACGCCGTCTACCGCACCGTCGGTCGGGGCGGCGTGGTCGTGGTCGGCGAGGGCGCCCGAGGCCGCCTCACCCGTCTGGTCAACGATGAGCGCAGCAAGGCCGCTCGTGTCGCCCACGGCGTGCCGGTCACGGTCCTCTACGTCGGCACAGGCGAAGGCGATCTGAGGATCGCCGACCTCGCGAAGACGATCAAAAAGCTTCCGAAGGCGATCGACAAGGCGACGATGGGTGCCGTGCTCCGCCGCATCGAATCGGTGTCTCAGTCCATCTCCTCGTTGCCGATCCCGAAGGGCATCGACCCGACGAAGGTCCGCGCTCAGCGTCCGCGCTGATCCCGCTCATCCGCACGTGAAGAAGCGCGGCCGCCCTTTTCGAAGGGCGGCCGCGCTTCTCGTTCACTCCGACAGTGGCTGTCGCGGAAGCCGGCGAACCTTCGCACGGCGACGGCGACGTTCCGGAACCATAGATCGCATCTCATCGAGCTTGCCGAAGCAGAAGAGTCGATCATCTGCCTCGAGCACCACGTGCTTGCGCGGGTTGGGGATGACGGAGACCCCTCGGTGCAGCGTGAGCACCGTGATGTCACGCTCCCAGAGACCCGCTTCGCCGAGCGTCTTGCCGACGAGATCGACCGCCCCGTGCACCATGAGCTCGGCGACGCCGTAGCCGGTCGAGACCGTGAGGCGCTGGCGGACGTCGATCTCGGGGAACGCGACCTGGCCTGCGATGTAGTCGATGATCGCCCCGGCGACATCGAGTTTCGTGGCCGTCTCGATGCCCTGCAGCCCGGGCGAGGAGTTGACCTCCATCACGAGCGGTCCGTCATCGCCCTCCAGCATGTCGACGCCGGCGACGCGCAGGCCCATGATCTGCGCCGAGCGCACGGCGGCCCTCTCGTAGATCGGGTCGAGCTCCACCGCCTCGACCGAGCCGCCGCGATGCACGTTCGAGCGGAACTCGTCGCCGGCCGCCGATCGGCGCATGGCGGCGACGACCCGATCGCCGACGACGAGCGCACGGATGTCGCGTCCGCGGCTCTCGGAGATGAACTTCTGGATCAGCACGTTCTGCTTCGTCGAATGCAGAGTCTCGATGATCGCCTCGGCGACCTTGACCTGAGGGGCGAGGATCACACCGATGCCCTGCGTGCCTTCCAGCAGCTTGATGACGACAGGTGCCCCGCCGACCCGCTCGATCGCAGGCCGCACGTCCGCCCGATTGCGCACGAAGGCCGTCGGCGGCATCGCGATGTTGTGTCGAGAGAGGATCTGGTTGGCACGCAGCTTGTCGCGCGCGCTCGAGATGCCGTTCGCAGTGTTGGGCGTGTAGACGTCCATCTGCTCGAATTGGCGGACCACGGCCGTACCGAAGTAGGTGATCGAGTTGCCGATGCGCGGCAGGATCGCGTCGTAGTCGCTGAGCTGGCGCCCGCGGTAATGCAGATCGGGTTCGTCTGCGGTCAGATCGATGGCGAATCGCAGGGTGTTGAGCACCTTGACGGTGTGACCGCGTTGCAGCGCGGCCGCGCGCAGTCGTTGGGTGGAGTACGCCTGCGGCGCACGGGAGAGCACTGCGATCTTCACGGGGAATTCCTGCCAGGATGGTCGGGTGAGCAAGTCTTCCCATTCAAACACTCTTATCGGGTGGCGAGAATGGGTGAGCCTGCCCGATCTCGGCGTCGACTGGATCAAAGCCAAGATCGACACGGGAGCGCGCACCTCTTCACTTCACGCATTCGATATTCACGAGTTCGAGCGCGACGGCGCGTCGTGGGTGAGATTTCAGGTCAAGCCCTGGCAGGACAGCCAGGACGACACCGTCGTCGTCGAGTCGCCGATCCATGATCGACGCGACGTGCGAAGCTCCTCGGGTCATGCGCAGCGACGGTATGTGGTCGAGCTGCTGATCCGTCTCTACGATCGTGAGGTGCTCGCCGAGGTGACACTGAGCAACCGGGATCAGATGGGATTCCGGATGCTCATCGGGCGCGAAGCGCTGCGACAGGGATACGTCGTAGACCCTGCCCGCTCGTTCGTCGGAGGTCGCGCTCCTCGCGAGGCCCGTCGACGCAACCGCGGCAAGGACTGAAACCTCTCAGGCGCGAACCAGCACCAGCCCCGACGCCTTGTCGTGCAGGCCGCGCTGGTCAGCATCCCAGATGACCGCCGGAATCACGACCACGATCAGAAGCGTCCTGACGATCGGCCGCCAGAGACCGACCCAGCCTCCCGAGAACCGGACGACGCGCATTCCGAGGATGCGATGGCCGGGGCTGCCCCCGGCGGTGGGGATGAACAGGATCTGAAGCACCGCGAACACCGCGAGCGGCGCGAACTGGGTCAGTCCCGCTTCGCTCGGCAAGGCGAACTGGTCGAATCCGAGGAATCCGGTCGCGATGATCGTCGCGGCGGCGTAGTCGATCAGAAGTGCACCGATCCTCCGCCCGGGTCGGGCGATGCTTCCGGGTCCCGCCTCCGGCATTCCGAGTCGTTCTCCGGGGTACGTGTTCGCGGCATCCGTCACACGACAAGCCTACCGGCGCGTAACATGCCCGAAACAAAGCCGATACCGTGGAGTAACGCCCTGCACGTACTGTGCACAATGGCCGTGAAGCCATCGATCCGCAATCCAGGAGTCGTACATGTTCAAAGATTCGTCCGAGGTGCTCGCCTACATCAAGGAGAACGACGTCAAGTTCCTTGACATCCGATTCACCGATCTTCCTGGTGTCCAGCAGCACTTCAACATTCCCGCCTCCACCGTCGACGAGGACTTCTTCACCGACGGCCAGCTGTTCGACGGCTCCTCGATCCGCGGCTTCGCGAGCATCCACGAGTCCGACATGCAGCTCATCCCGGATGTCACGACGGCGTACATCGACCCGTTCCGCGAGGCCAGCACCCTCGTCATGATCTTCGACATCTACAACCCGCGCACCGGCGAGATCTACTCGAAGGACCCGCGTCAGGTCGCCAAGAACGCCGAGAAGTACCTGGCGTCGACCGGCATCGCCGACACCGCGTTCTTCGCCCCCGAGGCGGAGTTCTACATCTTCGACGAGGTGCGCTACTCGGTCACCGCCGGCGAGAGCTTCTACAAGGTCGACTCCGAAGAGGCCGCGTGGAACACCGGTCGCGAGGAAGAGGGCGGAAACCTCGGCAACAAGACGCCGTACAAGGGTGGATACTTCCCGGTCTCCCCCGTCGACAAGACGGCCGACCTGCGCGACGACATCACGCTCAAGCTGATCGACGCCGGATTCATCCTCGAGCGCTCGCACCACGAAGTGGGTACCGCGGGACAGCAGGAGATCAACTACCGCTTCGACACGATGGTGCACGCTGCGGACGACATCCTGAAGTTCAAGTACATCGTCAAGAACACGGCAGACCAGTGGGGCAAGACCGCCACGTTCATGCCGAAGCCGCTGTACGGCGACAACGGATCGGGTATGCACACCCACCAGTCGCTCTGGAGCGACGGTAAGCCGCTGTTCTACGATGAGGCCGGCTACGGCCAGCTCAGTGACATCGCTCGCTGGTACATCGGTGGAATCCTCGCGCACGCTCCGGCACTGCTCGCCTTCACCAACCCGACGCTGAACAGCTACCACCGTCTGGTCAAGGGCTTCGAGGCTCCGGTCAACCTGGTCTACTCGGCCGGCAACCGCTCCGCCGCGATCCGCATTCCGATCACGGGCTCCAACCCCAAGGCCAAGCGCATCGAGTTCCGCGCGCCGGATGCCTCGGGCAACCCGTACCTCGCGTTCGCCGCGCAGCTCATGGCGGGCCTCGACGGAATCAAGAACCGCATCGAGCCGCACGAGCCGGTCGACAAGGACCTTTACGAGCTTCCGCCCGAGGAGGCCAAGAACATCCCGCAGGTTCCGAACTCCCTGCTCGACTCGCTCGATGCACTGCGTGAGGACCACGCGTTCCTGCTCGAGGGCGGCGTCTTCACCGAGGAGCTCATCGAGACCTGGATCTCGTACAAGTACGAGAACGAGATCCTCCCGATGGCGCAGCGCCCGCACCCGTTCGAGTTCGAGCTGTACTACGGCGTCTGAGTCTCTGTCGCACTGAGCCCCGGCTCGCCTGGAATCTCGTGATCGAGACCGGGCGGGCCGGGGCTCTGTCGTCAGACGGCGGCCTCGCTCGGCAGCATCGCGCGCTCGCGGTCCGTCGCCCGCGGTCTCCGTGAAGACAGGGCCGCAGCGAGCGATGCGAGCAGACCGGCCAGCAGGAACGCGAGGGATTGCGTGGATCCGGTCCCCGGCGCCACGTCCCAGTGCCCTCCGGCGATTCCGAGCCACAGGATGTACTCCGTCGGATAGTTCATGACGAGAACGAGAACCCCCGCTGCACCGGCGGCGATACGTGCGGAGCGGCCGCGGGCCGTGACCAGCGCGAGTATGCAGAGTCCCAGCGCGGCGAGCCAGAGCAGTTGCAGGGCGACGAGGTGCCCCGGCTGGTCCATCGTCTGCAGGCAGAGCTCGGTGGTCTGATCCCCCTCGCACACCGACCAGGTGGCGTACGTCGCCATCGCGCCGGCGACACCGACCACCAGGAGTCCTGCTGCGGCTGTCCATGCCGCGACGCGCACCGCTCGTGTCATCGCTGTTCTCCCCCGCTCGACGCCCTGAGACGCATCACACTACCGCTGACCGCTCTCGAGATCGAAGACCCACTCGTTCATCGTCAGCTCGGCGCCGCGAAACATCCCGGTGAACGAGCCGACGTGCTCGAAGCCGCCGCGGTGGCACAGGGCGTTCGACGCCGGGTTCGTCACCGACGGGAATGCGGTCAGGAATCGACGTCCGTCTCGATGGGCACGAGCGTCATCGATCAGCAGGCGCAGGGCGCGCGACGCGATCCCTCTTCCCTGCGCAGCGGGAACGACGAACCATCCCGTCTCCAGCGCCGGCTCGTCCCGCCACTCGGTCTTCCAGTGGCCGATGGAGCCCACAGCTCGTGTTGTGTCGTCCTCGATGACGAACATCCGGGCTTCGCCGGTCTCGCGCAGGCGCAGGTACCGGGCACTGCGTTCGGCAAGTTGCTCCTCGGTCTCGGAACCGTTCTGGTGGGCTGTCATCTCCGCGGTGTTCGCCAGGCGGAGCAGACCGATGTCATCGGCCGACCAGGGGCGCAGCGTGATCGTCTCCATGGACGAACGATGTCACAGGCCACGGACACGCGCGACGCACCCCGGCACCTCGCGTGACCGTGTCGCGCTTGCTTTCGCCCGGTGCGACTGGTCAACTGAGGGGTCCGATCGAACACAGTGGGGGCCGCAATGCGCCGCAAGCACGACAAGTCGCAGTCGAAGAGGGTCTTCGCCTCTGAGACTCCCCCGGCGCAGCCGAAGACCGCGGCAGCGGCGATCGCTCGCATCAATCCGTTCATGTACGGACTCCTCGGCGCCCTGGGCGTGCTCGTGGCCCTCGTGCTGGGCGGCATCGTCAACCAGCTGGCGACGGTGCTCGTCTACATCGGAGTCGCGATCTTCCTGGCACTCGGTCTCGACCCGATCGTCTCGTTCCTCGAGCGCAAGCTCCCCCGACCGGCTGCAGTCACCATCGTCGTCGCCGGAGTCGTGCTCGCCTTCGCGGGCATCATCCTCGCGATCGTCCCCATCCTGGTGGAGCAGGTCGCGAACCTGATCGAGAACGGCCCGCAGATGGTCAAGGACATCATGGCGTCGGCCTGGTTCGAGGACCTCAACGACCAGTTCGGATCGACCTTCGAGGACGCTGCGAACGGCATCCTGTCGTTCCTGCAGGATCCGGGAAATCTCGCCGACATCGGCGGTGGGGTGTTCGCCGTCGGAGCCGGGATAGCAGGCGGCTTCACCGGCGTGACGATCGTGCTCATCCTGACGCTCTACTTCATGGCATCGCTGCGCGGTATCAAGACCGTGGCCGCGCGCTTCGTCCCGGCGTACCAGCGTGAGACCTTCAGCGGCCTGCTCGAGGACGTCTCGGGCGCGGTCGGTCGATACGTGATGGGTCAGGCCAGCCTCGCGCTCATCAACGGCGTCCTCAGCCTCATCGTGCTGAGCATCATCGGAGCGCCGGTGCCGGCTCTGCTCGCCCTGATCGCCTTCATCGGCTCACTGATCCCCCTCGTCGGAACCCTCAGCGCCTCGATCATCAACTCGCTGATCTGCCTCATCGTGAGCCCGGTCACGGCATTGATCGCCTTCGGCTACTACCTCGTGTACATGCAGATCGAGGCCTACGTGCTCTCGCCGCGCATCATGAACAAGGCTGTGGCCGTGCCCGGCGCCCTCGTCGTCATCGCCGCCGTCGCCGGCGGTGCGCTCGGCGGAATCCTGGGTGCGCTGGTCGCGATCCCCGTCGCAGCGAGCGTCATCATCATCGTGCAGAAGGTCGTGTTCCCCACTCAGGACAGCAAGGTCGTCCCCCGGGAACGCTCAGCGAACGATGAGCGCTGCGGGCTGGACCCGCACCGAGAACGTCGAGACTTCGCCGACCTCTTCGCCGTCGATCTCGAAGGCCAGCGGCGACGAGAGCGCGATCGTGGCGCGTTCGGCCGAGATGTGGCGCGTGGACTCGGTGCTGACGGCTTCGTCGACCCCGCCGAGAATGCGCCGGATGCCGTTCTCCCACACGAAGGAGCGCACCGTGTCGAGCCACTGCAGCGGGCCGTCGGCGCTCACCAGAAGGATGTCGAGGAGCCCGTCGTCGAGCACCGCGTCAGGGAGCAGGCGGATGCCGCCCTGCACCATTCCGCAGTTGCCGATCAGCATGGTGTGCCCGCGCAGCTCCTGTGCATCGCCGTCGTCGAGCGTCACCGTGATGTCGGTCATCTCCGTGCCGGCGAGTGCGCGACCCATCGCTTCGACATAGGCGAGCCAGCCCGCCTTGTCCTTGAGGTCATCGTCCGTCTCTACGAGCATCTGCGCATCGATCCCGAAGCCCACCATGACGACGAAACCGTGCTCGGTGCCGTCGAGGTCGACCCAGCCCATGTCGATCTTCCTGGGCTCGCTGTCACGCACCCGCTGCAGCGCGGCAGGGATGTTGTTGAGGGGGATCTCGAGATTCCGAGCCAGGAGGTTCCCTGTGCCCTGCGGGACGATGCCCAGCGCCGCGTCGGTACCTGCGAGGGCCTCGGAGACAGCGCGCACCGTTCCGTCGCCGCCGACCGCCACCACGACGTCGCAGCCGGCTTCGACGGCGAGCTCGGCCATTCCGCGGCCGGGATCTTCGACGCTCGTCTCCCACCACTCCACCTCGGAGGAGGGGAAGGTGTCGGACACGGCGGTGCGCAACTTGCCCTCGTCGATTTTCGAGGGGTTCCAGATCACACCGAGCTTCGAGATCGTCATGCGCTCAGCCTGTGCGAACGGCGCGGAAAAGGCAAACGACGCGCCCGTGAGCGATCACCCGTAGAAGAGGTCCTCGAACGCTCTGCGAGCACGCCGTGTCACACCCAGATAGTCATCGTCCAGCACGCTCGCCGAGCGGTCCGGGTAGCCGAGCAGACGACCCACCGCGTCGAGAGCACGCGGATCGGTCGGCAGGATGTCACTGGTCTTCCCGGTGTACAGCGTGATCGCGGAGCGCAGACGACTCGACAGCAGCCACGCGTCGCGCAGCAGATCCGCGGACTCCGATGGGACGAACCCCGCGTCGACGGCGGCGGCGAGGGCGGCGAGGGTCGAGGTCGTCCTCAGCAACGGCACCTCGTGCGCGTGCTGCAGCTGCAGCAGCTGCACGAGCCACTCCACGTCGCTGAGCGTGCCTGGACCGAGCTTCAGATGCCGTCGAGGGTCGACCCCCTGCGGCAGCCGCTCGCCCTCGACGCGCGCCTTGATGCGCTTGATCTCACGCGTGCCCTGCAGATCGATCGCCTCGGGATAGCGGATGCTGTCGGCGAGGTCGGTGAAGCGGGCGATGAGCTTCGCGCTCCCTGCAATGCCTCGAGCGCGAAGCAGCGCCTGCGCTTCCCACGAGAGCGACCAGCGCCGGTAGTACTCGGCGTATGCGTCGAGGGTGCGCACGACGGGGCCGTTCCGCCCCTCGGGACGCAGGTCGGCGTCGAGGTCGAGCGGTACCCGGTGATCGGTGAGGTGCTCTCGGAGCCCCGCGACGATGCGCGTGGCCAGTGCCTGCGCGCGCTGTGGATCGACGCCGTTCGCATCGTAGACGTAGAGGATGTCGGCATCGGAGCCGAATCCCAGCTCCGCTCCCCCGAAACGCCCCATCGCGATCACCGCGAAATCCAGGGCGTCGTCCTCATCGGGCACGATCTCACGCCGCACCGCGCGAAGCGCAGCCTGGATCGTCGCCTCGGTGATCTCTGTCAGTGATCGGGCGATCTCCTCGATCGTGAGCACGTCGAGCACACCGCCCATCGCGGTGCGGAGCAGCTCACGCCGCCGCAGTGCGCGTACGGCCTGCAGCGCCCCGCCGATCGTCTCGTGGCGTGTCTGGATGGCCCTGGCCTCATCGTCGATCGCCGCCCCGCTGCGTGGCCGCAGGAGATCGCTGCTGTCGAGCCAGGCGACGGATTCGGGGATCCACTCCATGAGCTCGCCGACATAGCGCGACGACGACAGGAGCCGGGTCAGGCTCTCGGCGGCACCCGAGGAATCGCGCAGCATGCGCAGGAACCACGGCGTGTCACCGAGCCGCTCGCTGATGCGTCGGAATGCGATGAGCGCATAGTCGGGATCACTGCCGTCAGCGAACCAGCGCACCATGACGGGCATGAGATGCCGCTGGATCGTGGCCTTGCGGCTGAGACCCGTCGTGAGTGCGCCGATGTGCCGCAGTGCCCCCGCGGGGTCTCTGAAGCCGATCGCCATGAGACGGTCGTGCGCCTGCGCGGTCGAGAGCGTGCGCTCCTCCTCGGGCAGCGACGCGACAGCGCTGAGGAGCGGGCGGTAGAACAGCTTGGTGTGGATGTCGCGCACTTCGCGGCGCACGCCCTCCCATCGCGCCCAGATCGCCTCGCCGGAGTCGGCGAGACCGGAACTGCGCGCGAGCACACGGAGTCCGGCCGGGGTCCGCGGCATCAGATGCGTGCGGCTCAGTTCGCGAAGCTGCAGCCGATGCTCCATGACACGCAGGATGCAGTAGTCATCGGCGAAGGTGCCCGCCTCCGCCCGACCGATGTATCCGCCCTCGACGAGCGCGTCCAGGCTCTCCAGTGTGCCGCGGGTGCGCAGCCGCGGATCGGTGAGTCCGTGCACGAGCTGGAGGAGCTGCACGGTGAACTCGATGTCGCGGAGCCCGCCCGAACCGAGCTTGAGCTGGTACGGCGCATCAGCCGGGTCGATGTACTCCATGACGCGCTCGCGCATGCGCTGAACGCTGTCGACGAAGTTCTCCCTCGCCGCGCTCGAGAAGACCTTCGGCTGCACGGCGGCGATGTACTCGGCACCGAGCTCGGGGTCTCCAGCGAGCGGCCGTGCCTTGAGCAGCGCCTGGAACTCCCAACTCTTGGCCCAACGATCGTAGTAGGCCAGATGAGACGACAGCGAGCGTACGAGCGCTCCCTGCTTGCCTTCGGGGCGGAGTGCCGCATCCACCTCCCACAGCGGCGGTTCGACCTCGATTCCGCTGAGGCCCCGCATCGTCTCTCGGGCGAGGCGAGTGGCGATGTCGATCGCCCTCGACTCCTCGACGATCTCCTCGTCGCTCGTGCCGCCGACGAAGATCACGTCGACATCGCTCACATAGTTCAGCTCGCGCGCGCCGGCCTTGCCCATGCCGATCACGGCGAGCTGCGTGGCGGCGACCTGTTCGCGGCGAAGCGTATCGGCAACCCTCGTCCTGGCGACGGCGAGCGACGCCTCGAGCGCCGCACCGGCGATGTCGGCCAGTGCTGCGGCGACGTCGGGCACGATCATCACGGGATTGTGCGCGGCGAGGTCGAACGCAGCGATGGCTGCCAGATTCCGCCGATACGCGACGCGGAGGGCCACCACCTCGGAATCTTCGCCGGAGGCGGCGAATCCGTCGTGTGCGCCGACGGCGTCGAGCAGGCGACGGCGCAACTCATCCGCCGAGGGAAGCACCGTGATGGGCTCCTCGAGAACGGAGATCTCACCCGGATGCCTCAGGAAGAAGTCGGCGAACCCACTCGAGGCCCCGAACAGACGCCACGCGCTGCGACGAGCATCCGGGTGCGCGAACAGCGCAGCGACCGGTTTCGCGTCACGGCGTGCGACCCGCAGCATCCCGTCGACGGCGGCGTCGGGGTCGGCGGCCACCGCTCCCTCGAGCAGAGTCGCTCTGTCGAGGCCGAGCAGCTCGGCCAGTTCGGCGAGGTTGGCCGCGGCTTCGCTCAGCTCGGCGAACCCGAGCCGCGCCAGTGCCGAGAGAGAGACGGAATCGTCCGAGCGGACCATGCGGGAAGGTCAGAGAAGCTCGAGGTTGTTCTTCAGCTCCAGCGGCGTGACCTGCCCGCGGTAGGCCTCCCACTCCTTGCGCTTGTTCAGCAGCACGTAGTTGAACACCGACTCGCCCAGGGTCTCGGCGACGAGTTCGGAGGTCTCCATGTACTCGAGCGCGTGGTCGAGGCTGGCCGGCAGCGCCGCGTAGCCGAGTGCTCGCCGTTCGGCGTCGCTCAGCGACCACACGTTGTCCTCTGCCTCAGGCGGCAGCTCGTAACCCTCTTCGATGCCCTTCAGGCCCGCGGCGAGCATGAGCGCGTAGGCGAGGTACGGGTTCGCCGCAGAGTCGAGGGCACGGTACTCGACACGCGAGGAGCCGCCCTTGTTCGGCTTGTACATCGGGACGCGCACGAGCGCGGAGCGGTTGTTGTGACCCCATGTGACGAAGCTCGGAGCCTCGTCTCCGCCCCACAGCCGCTTGTAGGAGTTCACGAACTGGTTGGTGACGGCGGAGATCTCGTTCGCGTGACGCAGAAGACCGGCGATGAAGTGGCGGCCGGTCTTCGACAGCTGGTACTTGGCGCCCTCTTCGTAGAACGCGTTGCGCTCGCCTTCGAAGAGCGACATGTGCGTGTGCATACCGCTGCCGGGGTGACCGCTGAGCGGCTTCGGCATGAACGTCGCGTACACGCCCTGCTCGATCGCGACCTCCTTGATCACGGTGCGGAAGGTCATGACGTTGTCGGCCATGGTCAGCGCGTCCGCATAACGGAGGTCGATCTCGTTCTGTCCCGGGCCGCCCTCGTGGTGGCTGAACTCGACGGAGATGCCGAGGTCTTCGAGCATCCGCACCGAACGACGACGGAAGTCGTGCGCCGTGCCGCCTGGCACGTTGTCGAAGTAGCCTGCCGAATCGACCGGAACCGGACCCTCGGGGCCGAAGGACGACGACTTCAGCAGGTAGAACTCGATCTCGGGGTGTGTGTAGAACGTGAAGCCCGCGTCAGCGGCCTTGGCGAGTGTGCGCTTGAGCACGTGCCGGGGATCGGACACGGCAGGGCGACCGTCGGGCGTCGTGATGTCGCAGAACATGCGCGCGGTCGGGTCGATCTCGCCCCGCCACGGCAGAGTCTGGAACGTGGTCGGGTCGGGCTGCGCCAGCAGGTCGGACTCGTAGCTGCGGGTGAGCCCCTCGATCGCAGAGCCGTCGAAGCCGATGCCCTCGGCGAAGGCACCCTCGACCTCGGCCGGCGCGATCGCCACGGACTTGAGCGTGCCGATGACATCGGTGAACCACAGCCGCACGAACTTGACGCCGCGCTCTTCGATCGTCCGGAGGACGAAATCCCTCTGCTTGTCCATCGTCACTCTGCGACCTTGCCGATTCCGGAGTCCCAGCCGCTCTCGGCGGCCTCTTCCTCGGCCCAGGCGCGCGAGCGCTCCTTCAGCTTCTCGGGAGCGCGGGATGCCTCGGCCTCTGTATCGAAGGGGCCGACCCGATCGGCGGATGCGGAGATCATGCCGAACTCCACCTGACCGGTTTCCAGGTTGTACCAGTACTTCTCATCGCCGTTCGACATGGCAGATCCCCTTCATCACGTGATGTCATCGATCCTACCGGCGCGGAGCACCTGGCTAAGCTATCCATCATGGCAAAAGCGATCGGCGTCGACATCGGCGGCACGGGTATCAAGGCAGGCATCGTCGACCTCGAGCACGGGACCATGGCATCCGACAGGGTGCGCGTCCCCACTCCTGAGGGCGCTTCTCCCCAGGATGTGCTGCAGGCGGTGCAGACCGTGCTCAAGACGCTCGACGTGCACGACTCGACCCTGCCGCTGGGCGTCGCGTTCCCGGCGATCGTCAAGCGCGGCAAGACGCTCTCCGCCGCCAACGTCTCGAAGGAATGGATCGACTTCGACGCCGAGCGGTTCTTCCGCGACGGCCTGGGTCGCAACATCGTCTTCGTGAACGACGCCGATGCGGCGGGCGTCGCCGAGGCTCGCCACGGTGCGGCTCGCGATGTACGCGGATTCACGCTGCTCACCACGCTCGGCACCGGCATCGGGTCGGCATTCCTGTACGACGGCGTGCTGCTGCCGAACACCGAGCTCGGACACCTGAACTTCGGGAAGTACGAGTCCGTCGAGACGTTCGCCGCGACCTCGGCGCGCGAGCGAGAGGGCCTCAGCTGGGCGGAGTGGGCCGAGCGCCTGCAGAAGTTCTACTCGCACATCGAGTTCCTCTTCAGCCCCGACCTGTTCGTGGTCGGCGGCGGCGTGTCGAAGAATGCGGGCGACTTCCTGCCGCTGCTCGATCTGAAGACCCCGATCGTCCCGGCGATCCACCGCAACAATTCCGGCATCATCGGCGCGGCATCGCTCGCCGGCGACTGACTCTCCGACGCGTCCGGGGATCCGTCGGATCCCCGGAGCAGAAGAAGGCCCTGCCGACTCGGCGGGGCCTTCTTCACGTTCAGGGCGAATGGGCCGACCTGTACGCCGGGTTCTGTTCCGGGGTTCTTCGCCCCTTCGACGGCCATCTCTCTCGGCGACACGTTGCCGTGGCACTCTAGCGGTCTACCCGAGGACTCGGCGAGCCGCGTCAACATCCTCTGTCTGACCTTGCTCCGGACGAGGTTTACCTGGCGGGCCATGTCACCATGGCCCCCGGTGGTCTCTTACACCACCCTTTCACCCTTACCCCTTGCGGGGCGGTCTGCTCTCTGTGGCACTTTCTCGCGGATTGCTCCGGGTGGGCGTTACCCACCGTCCTGCCCTGAGGAGCCCGGACGTTCCTCGGTGCGGTTGCCCGCCACGCGACCGTCCAGTCGACCCATTCGCAGACCCAGTCTACGACCAGGGCGCACTACTTCTCGGCCGACTCCGCGATCCGCAGATCGAGGGGCACGTCGATCGGGAACCCCCCGAAGAGGCGACGAGTGGCGACGGCGGCCGCCTCACGCACCGCTTCGGCTGCGGCCTCGGCCTGCTCCGCGGGAACGTGCAGGATCACCTCGTCGTGCAGAAAGAACGCCAGATGCGCGTGCGAACGGAACACGCCGGATGCCGGTGCCTGGCGTTCCGCGGCGGGCAGGCTCTGCAGGCGGTGCCGGATCTCCGCGAGCCAGATCAACGACCATTCGGCAGCGGTGCCCTGCACCACGAAGTTGCGGGTGAATCGACCCCAGTCACGTGCGCGACGGCGGGCCAGCGCGACCGCCGCAGGGTCCGCATCGGCATCCGTGGCCGCTGCCTGCATCGCCTCCCACTCGCTCGAGGGGCGGGGAGACGAGCGTCCGAGCCAGGTCGAGACGACGCCCCCGTCTTCCCCGAATCGCGCCGCCTTGTCGACGAGCGCCATGGCCCGCGGATAGACCTTGCGGAGCCGTGGCACCAGACGACCGCTGTCACCGGTCGTGGCTCCGTACATCGCTCCGAGAACCGCGTACTTCGCCTCCTCACGCGTGGTGACCGCACCGGACTCCACGACGCCCGCGTAGAGATCCTTGCCCTGAGCTGCGCGGGCCATCGCCCGGTCGCCGGCCATGCCGGCGAGCATGCGAGGCTCGAGCTGCGCGACGTCGGCGACGACGAGCGTCCATCCCTCGTCGGCCCGCACCGCTGCACGGAGGTTGCGCGGCAGCTGCAGCGCTCCCCCTCCTGCCGACGCCCAACGGCCCGTCACGACGCCGCCGGTGATGTAGATCGGGCGGAAGCGCCCCTCATGCACCCACTCTGCGAGCCACCCCCAGCCGTTGGCGCTGAGGAGCCTGGACAGCTTCTTGTAGGCCAGAAGCGGCTCCACGACCGCATGACTGTGCTGGGCGAGCTCCCACCGACCGGTCGACTCGACCTGCACTCCGACGCGGTGCAGAGCACGGAGGAGCTTCGGCTGACTCTCGAGGTTCAGGGTCGGGTCGCTCAGGATCGCTCTCACACGATCCGCCTCCGCCGCCATGCGGCTCGGGACACCGCCCGCGACGGGACGTGTCCCGAGGATCTCCGTAAGAATCGCATCGTGCGCAGCCTCGTTCCAGGGCAGCCCTGCGGCACGCATCTCCTCCGCGATCAGCCCGCCCGCCGACTCGGCGGCGGTGAGCAGCGTGAGCCGTCCGTCCTTGGCCTCTCTCAGAACGCGGCGCTGCGCACGGTACTGGTCCAGCGCAGCGACCACCGGGTCGCCGGCATCGCCGTGGTCCGCCACGTCGAACAGGGTGGGCGCATCATCGACAGGATCGCGGCGCACCCACTCGCTCGAAGGCGCCAACGGTCGCGCCACCGTGTCGGTGTCACGCAGGATGGCATGACACAGCAGCAGGTCGTGAGAACGGCCCAACAGCACGCCCCGCTCGAGGAGCGCGGGATAGATCTCGCGTGCGCTGCGGATCACCCAGCGCGGAGAAGCGGTGCTCTCCTCGTTCGCGACCCACTCCGGCATCTCGGAGACGGAGAGATCGACCCTGCTCAGCTCGGAATCATCCGCGCCGAGCTCGATCGCGGCGTAACCGCGTCGGCCGAGTGCGAGGAGCGCGACACGGCGCTCGGTCGACGGCTTCTCCGTCACCGCCCGAACACGCGCGGCACGCGGATCACAGTCCGGATTCCTCGGTGCGCACCAGGATGCAGCCGCACTCGGGGCACGAGACGACGGCGTCGTCGGCCGCGCGTCGGATGTCGTTCAGAGCGGTTCCCGGCAACATCATGCGGCACCCCTCGCAGGTGCCGCGCGTCAGCAGCGCCGCACCCGCGCTGTTCGCCGCGCGACGTGTGTACTCGGCGAGAAGCGGCGCGGGAAGAGACTCTGTGACGGCCTGTCGATCACGCGCGAGTTGCGCGCCGAGGTCGGTGGCGGCAGCGACGTCGGATTTGGCCTGAGCGGTGAGCGCGCTGCCTTCGGATGTCGTGACGTCGAGCAGTGCCTGCTGCGCGGCGACCGCGGCATCAGCATCCTCCACCCGCGCCATCACGGCGAGCTCGATGTCTTCGAGGTCGCTCTGACGCTTCGCGAGGCTCGCGAGCTCGTGCTCCAGGGCCTGCGCCTCCTTGGCGTTCGTCGCCGCGGCGAGCCGATCGGCGTCGCGGGCACGACGCTTCTCGACGAGAGTCACGTCGGACTCGAGTCGGGTGAGCTCGGTGCGGGCATCGTCACGGGTACCGGTCAGGGTCGTCAGCTCTCGCAGCTGCTCCTGACGGATGGCGACGAGCTCGGCGATACGAGCAGCCTGGGTCGGCTTGGTCCGCGCCCGATCGGCCTGCGCGATGCGCCGGTCCAGGTCGGCGACGTCGAGCAGGATGCGCTGATGTTCGGGGCTGGCGTTCACGATCTCAAATCTACCCGCTGCGACGGCGACGGCATCACCCGACCTCACCGTCGACGTAGAACCAGCGTCGCTGCTCTCGCACGAACCGGCTGCGCTCGCGCAGCGTGCCTCGCTCATCTCCCTGCCGCCACTGGGCCTCGAACGAGACCGTACCCTCTGCGTCGAACGGTCCGCCGCCGGTGCGGTCGACAATCACCAACCGACGCCAGCGCAGATCATCATCGAACTCGATCCTGCTCGGCCGCGTCGAGGGATGCCACGTCGCCGTCAGATGGCCCGCGTCGCGCAGGGCGAACGCGGTGTACCGCGAGCGCATCAGACGTAACGCGGTCGGTGCAGCCGCACCCGCGAGCAGAGGTGCGCAGCATGAGCCGAACACGTCGCCCGAGTCGCAGGGACAGCGGGACGAATCATCGCGTATGTCGGCGTCGGGCGCCACGGTCTCGGCCTCGCTCATACGTCCAGCGTACGCTGGCGCCATGACGGCTCTTCCTCTCTTCACGGCCCACAACGGCTTCTCGCTCCCGGCCCTCGGGCTCGGCACCTATGCCCTGGGCGGTGACGCCGGAGCCGATGCAGTGGCCACCGCCATCGCATCCGGATATCGCCTCATCGACTCGGCCTTCAACTACGAGAACGAAGGTTCGGTCGGTCGCGGCGTTCAGGCTTCGGGTGTCGACCGAGCGGAACTCATCGTCACGACGAAGCTGCCCGGTCGCCATCACTCGACGGCGAAGGCACGCCAGAGCATCGAGGAGAGCAGGTCGCGTCTCGGTCTCGACGTCACCGATCTGCACCTCATCCACTGGCCCAACCCGTCGCAGGACGAGTACGTGCAGGCATGGGAGTCGCTGGTCGAGGCTCAGCAGCGCGGCGTCGTGCGCCAGATCGGTGTGTCGAACTTCCTCCCTGAGCACCTCGAGCGCATCGAGCGTGAGACCGGGGTGCGCCCTGTGGTGAACCAGATCGAACTGCACCCGTACTTCCCGCAGGATGATCAGCTCGCGTACCACCGCGAGCGCGGCATACTCACCGAGGCGTGGAGTCCGCTGGGACGTGCGAAGGAGCTGATGACGGAGCGGGTGATCACCGAGATCGCCACCGCTCACGGCATCTCTCCCGCCCAGACCGTGCTGGCATGGCACATCGCCCGACAGACCGTCGCCATTCCCAAAGCCTCCTCGCGCGAGCACCAGGAGTCGAACCTCAGAGCGGCATCGGTCGCGCTCGAGGACGCCGAGGTCGAGGCGATCTCGGCGCTCGGACGCAGTGACGGCCGCCTCTTCGACGCAGACCCCGCGACGCACGAGGAGTCCTGAGACCGCGTCGACGCGAGGTCGCTCGACCGCGCTTCTAGACTGACGGGATGCTCGTCATCGCCGGCTTCCGGATCACGCCCGCGACGGCACGTGTCTACTTCGCCGTGCAGGCGCTCGCGGGCGTCGGCTGGTGGATCGGCGTGTTCGCCTCTGACACGGTGCGCTTCTCGACGCTCGGAGAACTGCCGATCCTCCCGGTGGCGGTTCTCGACATCCCGCTTTTCGTGATCGGCTCCGGACTCGTCGCCCTGGGGGTGCGGTGGGCGCTGTGGATCACGGTGCCCTGGACGGCGATCGTGGCGATCGGCATGGCGCTGTACTCGACCGCCACGACGATCGCCGGCTGGGGCGCTCTGCTCATGGTGCTCGCCGCGGGGGCGAGCACCGCGGCCGCCGTCGTGCTGGTATGTGGGCGGGCGCCGGTCGAGTGGATCGTGACCGGTCCGTTCGCCTTCCGGCGTGCCGACCCGATCGGCACCACACGACTCCTCGCACGCACAGGTCTTCAGACCGTCTTCTTCTGGGGGACGTTCCTCCTCGTCATCCCCGTCTTCGTCGCATTCATCGAGGCCCGATGGATGCTGCGAATCGATCTCCCTTTCGCAGTGCATGCGGCCGGCGGTGTGCTTCTGGTGGCCGCCACCTCGCTGGGCGTGTGGTCGGCCGTATCGATGACGGTCGAGGGCCGAGGAACACCGCTGCCCTCGCAGATGGCCCGACGCCTCGTGATCACCGGACCGTACCGATTCGTGCGCAACCCCATGGCCGTCGCCGGCATCGCGCAGGGTGTGGCTGTCGGGCTGCTGCTCGGTTCATGGATGGTCGTCGCTTACTCGCTGTGCGGATCTGTGCTGTGGAACACGGTCGTGCGTCCGCTCGAGGAGCTGGACCTCGAGGAGCGCTTCGGCGCCGAGTTCGCCGACTACCGTTCGCGGGTCTCGTGCTGGGTTCCGATGAGCCCACGGGCATCGCGAGTGATCGAGCGCGGGCCTCGTACTGGCGCTGATCGGCGCTGACCGGGCACCGAGAGGTACGCTCGGCGCCGCGACTCAGAGCGCGGCGTCGACCGCTGCCTCGGGCGTGCGGTGCACGAAGGTGAAGCCGCTCTGCTCGAGCACCGCCGGCCTGACGTCGGCGTCGGAGAGGAGAAGCGAGTCCGCTGCTGCCGCACTGAGCGCGAGCCGCAGCGCGAAGCTCGGAGCCGGGAGCCAGAACGGACGACGCATACGATGCGCGAGGGCGCGGCCGATGCGGTTCGCCGAAGCGGGCGTGGGGCCCGTCAGATTGACGGGACCACCGATGCGCTCATCGATGATGTGTCGGATCGCTCTCACCTCATCGTCGAGCGAGATCCAGGGCCACATCTGCGAGCCGGGTCCGATCGGTCCGGCGAGCCCGAACCGCGTGAGCTGGATCATCGGCTTGAGCACGCCACGTCGGTGGATGATCGGGGCCGTGCGCAGCAGAGCGACGCGAGAATCGTCTCCGGCTCGGCGCGCCTCCTCCTCCCACCGGACGCAGAGCTTCGCAAGAAAGGTGTCGCCGGCCCGAGAGTCCTCGGTGAGGGGCTCGCCCGGCACCGACCCGTAGTAGCCGACGGCCGACGCCGACACCAGCGCCGGCGCATCCGTTCGCAGCGCCCGCACGGCGGTCGCGATCGCCCTCGTCGTCACGAGGCGCGAATCGACGAGCGCCCGACGATAGCGCGGTGTCCAGGGCAGTCGTCCGACGCTCGCGCCTCCGAGCGCGACCATGGCCTGCGCTCCCGCGAGCACGTCGGGGTCGAGCTCTCGCTCGCCCGGCCACCACTGCACCTCGTCGAGCGTGCGCGGCGGGCGTCGGACCAGGGTCGTGACGGCGATGCCGTCCTCACGCAGCGCCGACGCGAGCGCTGAGCCGATGAGACCGGATGCTCCGCTGATGACGATGCGCTGTGCCATGATCGCTCCTGTCCATGCGCGTGTGGATACCGCGTGCTCCGAGTCTCGCACGGCTCGTCTCTGCGCGGGCGATGTCGGAGCTGCGCAGTAGCGTGCTCCGCGTGACCGACACCGTGCAGATCTGGTGGGCGCGGAGACAGTTCTCGAAAGGACGTGCCGTGCCCTACGAGCGCGGCACGTACCGGGCCGCGTGGGCCGCCTACCCCGAGCTCATCCGGCAGTACCACCCCGAGCTCAACGGAGGCATAGCGCTGTCGCAGGTGCCACTGGCAGCCGAGGTGCTGCTGTGCTGGGAATGCCGGGTTGGCCACCGCTTCGCCGCGACACCGGCCGAGCAGCGCGAACGCCCCGGGCGCGTGCGACGACGATCGGCATGGTGCCCCGAATGCTCATCGCTCGCGCGTCCACAGCCGGTCGTCCTCGGCGAACCTCGCGCTGTCCCTCGACGCGCGAAGCCACAGGCTCCCGCGCTGTGCACCAAGACTCCCCCGCTGCGCCCGGGCGAGGCCTTCAGCAGCGAGTGCGCACCAGCGCCCGCATCCGCCGCCGAGGCTCGGCTCCGCCAGATGCTGGCTTCACGGCTCTCGGTGGCAAGCGACGCCAATGCCGTCAAGATCGCTCGACCGTTCTTCCGTCACACCGAGGTCTGGCCGGACATCGTCTTGACGGAACTCCGTGTCGCGATCGAGTACGACACCGTGGGTCGACACGGACTCGAGCATGTCGGGAGGCGGCAGGACTCGGATCTGCGCAAGGACAGGCATCTGCGATCCGCAGGCTGGGAAGTGGTGCGGATCCGCACCGGGCACCTCGAATCGCTCGGCCCCCACGATCTGCAGATGCCGTCGGTGACCGTGCGTGGAGTGGAACGCATCATCGACACGCTCCGTGTCATCCGCGGCGCACTGGTGGTCGATTCCTATCTCTCCGAGACCTGAGGTGCGCGCCGCGGGATCCGCACTCACAGCGAAAGCATCCGCCGCCTGACGATCGCCCACTCGGACGCCCTGAACGTCGCGGCGCCCGCTGCGACGATCTGAGCGTTGAGGTGGGGGCCCAGTTCCGGGCGCATGGTGAGCCCTCCCACGGCCAGGCTCGGAATCTCCCGTGCGATGCATCCGATGCTGCCGCGCACCAGCAGTTCCGCCGTCTGCTCGGGCGAGCTCGCCGATCCCATCACCGAGTCGTCGTGCGCGAGCAATGTCTCGCTCCAGACCCGGCCCGGACCGTCCGGGTCGAGTGTGTAGCGCAGCAGGCCCTGTGGCGCCGCTTCGACGACGATCTCGATGGCACCGTGGAACGGCGCCTCCGCGGGTGCGCGTGCGCTCATGACAGTCCCCCGACCTGAGCGGCCCCACGCCGCTGTCGGCCCAGGATACTGCCGCGACCCGATCGACGGAACGCACGGAGACTTTCTTCGCGATCTCCCTTACCGATCGCCGAATCCTGTCGATAGTCATGGTGGGGAGAGGAAAGGACAGTCGGAGGACCAGTGACAAGCACTTACATCGAGACCGGCGGACATGTTCGCGTCTACGACGATGCCGTCCGAACGCATCAGATCTTCCCTCTCGGAACCTACCGCGTGCACTTCTCCTCGAAAGAGGGATTCAGCCTCATCAAGATCGATGATCTGACCGTGGGCGATGAGCGTGTCTACGGCGGACGTGATCGCAAGGTCGCGAAGATCTTCCGTTCGTACGCTCTGTCGGAGCGCAGTCTCGGGGTGATGCTCTCGGGCGACAAGGGCATCGGCAAGTCGCTGTTCCTGCGGATGGTCGCCGAGGCCGCACGGGAGCAGGGCCTCCCCGTCGTCGTCGTATCGGAGGATCACGACGGGATCGTCGAGTTCCTCGACAGCCTGGACGAGTGCCTGATCGTCTTCGACGAGTTCGAGAAGATCTTCCCCGCCGGTCGCCGCGGCGGCTCGGACAGTGGGAACCGCCAGAACCAGTTCCTGTCGCTGTTCGACGGTCTCTCCGCCGTGAAGCGCATCTACTGTCTGACGGTGAACGACGTGGCCGAGATCAGCACCTATCTCGTGAACCGCCCCGGTCGATTCCACTACCACATGCGTTTCGACTACCCCGGGCCGGATGAGGTGCGCCAGTACCTGCTCGATCAGGCGCCGAACGCGCATCCGGAGGAGATCGAGAACGTCGCGCTCTTCTCTCGTCGGGCACGCCTGAACTACGACCACCTGCGCGCGATCGCCTTCGAGCTCCAACAGCCCGATTCGCTGTTCGCGGAAATCGTCGAAGATCTGAACATCAAATCCATCGAACCGAGCACGTATCGCATCGAGGCGCGCTTTCCCGACGGGAAGGTGTGGTCCGACGAGGTCGAGATGAATCTGTTCGAGCGCGGCGATGTCGGTCGCACCTTCGAACTCCGTAATGCGACGCGCTCGATCTTCGCGTCGTTCACCCCCAAGGACCTCATCTTCGAGCCCGACGGCGGAATCTACGTGCCGATCACCCGTCTCGACATCCTCGACGATGAAGACGAAGAACCCGAGATCTACCCGACGTCGGTCAGTCTCACACTCGTGGCGCAGACGGCCTACGGCTTCGGTCTGTGACGGGCACGTCCTTCAGACAGCGACCGGCTGCGGCGTCAGCGCGCGCGTGAGGCTCCGCCCGCCGGCCGCGATCCGCGAGAGATAGGCCTCGAGGATCGGAGCCGAAGAGCGCGACGTCGGCGTCGTGCGAATCTGACGATCGTCTGCATAGTGTCGATCGAGGGCGTCACGAAGCATGCGGACGCCTTCGGCACGCTGCTGAGAGATCGCAGCGTGCGAGACACCGAGTTCCGCGGCGAGTTCCCCCACCGTGCGCTCCTCGAAGTAGATCGCGCGCACGACGTAGCGCCGACGCTCGGGCAATGCGTCGACAGCCCTGTGCAGCAGAGCATCGCGTTCGGTGAAGATCGCGATCTCTTCGGGCAGGAACCCCGGCCAGGCGACCTGGTTCGTCTCTGCGGCATCGAGGCTCGTGACGGTCAGAAGCTCTGCGTCGGCCAGACTCTCGCGCACCTCTTCCGGCTCGACGCCCATCGCCGCAGCGATCTCGGAAGCGCTGGGAGTGCGCCCGAGCGAGGCGCCGAGCGTCTCGCGCACACTGGTAGCCCGCCTCGCGCGGATGCGGATGTCACGGGGCGCCCAGTCCATGGACCGCAGCTCATCCCGCAGTGCCCACTTCACACGATCTGTCGCGTAGGCCCCGAACGGAACCCCCAGACTCGGGTCGAACGTGTCTGCGGCACGGATCAGCGCGACCGATCCCGCCGAGGCGAGATCGTCGCGCGACACATGGGTGAGCCGGGCGGCCACCTTGGCGGTCGCCACCCCCACGATGTGCAGGTGATCGACGACGAGCTGGTTGCGTGCGCGCAGAGGCATTGCACACCGCCCCTTCCACTGTCAGCGCAAGCCCTCCCCAGCGACTCACAGTGCGGCCACACCCCAGCGGCCAGACGTCCATTCGTCTCCATGCTAGAGCCGCCGCGGGCATGAAAGATCCCCGATGGCCGAAACCACCGGGGATTCTCGTTTACGTTCAGATAACGATGTTCAATCGTTCACCTTCACTCGACGGTTCACCTCACGCGTCGCCGAGAACTTCAGCACCGTGTAGTCGGTGACCTCTGCCGCATCCTCGCTCTTCGCGAACTGCACTCGGTGCCCCTTGTGGTTCTGCGGATAGAACTTTCCGAAGTTGGTGAGCGTGACCGTGTTCCCCTGCCCGACCAGGTCGAGCAGCTCGTCGATCATCGCGTTGTACGCCGTCTGCGCCGCATGCACGGAGATCCCACCCCGTCGTGCGAATCTCTGCACGAACTCGCGCTTGCTCACGCGATTGGCCTCGAGCGTCCTTGAAGTGCTCATCTGCTTACCGTCCCAATGGTTTCGCTCGTCACCGAGCGTCTTGCGCTGTACCCCTACCAGCGACCCGCGGCGCGACGACATCGTGATCTCCGTCGACGACGCCGGGATTTGCCAGTACCCCAGCCTGTGCTCTTCGAGGGTAGCCCCTCTTCCTTGATATATGCAGTGAACTACGGGATCCCCTGATCTTCGAAGTTCTTCGCTCTTCCGCGCTACTGCACGAGCGCGGGCTCATCGAGGGCAGTCGCGCGTACGGCTTCGCGCGCGCGCCTGGCCAGTCGAACCGATTCCTCGATCTGCTCCCGAATATCACGGCCGTTCACATCGGCGCTTACCGACAGTTCGGTCGACCGCAGCGTCTTCGTGTTCACCACCACGGCTCCGTCATCGATCAACAGATCGGCTCGGATTCCGTACGCGCGTCCGACGACGGCGCCCGTCGGGTCGGAGAGGTCACTCGTGTTGTCCCCCGCGGCCTGGACGATCGATGCGAGCTGATCGGCCGAGTACGGGGCCGAGTTCGCGAGACGATCACCGGACGTCGCGGGGACGAGCGCGAGATCGGTCTCGCCCGGCGCGCGCCGGTCCCCCGGATGCACGCGGGCGTCGAGATGATGGGTGATGACGTCGCCGTCCATGACGACGTGGTCGTCGTATGCCATGACGACGATGTTCACGGCTCTCGTCGCTCCTGCGCCGTGGATCCTGGATCGAAGATCTACCACTTCGTGCTCTCCTGTGCCTGCGGGGCGGCCCCGCAGATATGCGGTCGCCGTGGTGTCGGACTCTCCGGCTCAGCCGCCGAGAAGCGCACGGACCGGGTAGGCCTGGTCGTCGAGGATGACCTGCGCCGCTCGCCCCGTCTGCGCATGGACGATGACAGGAGCGCGGAGGTTGAGATACACCCCGTCATCCGCCGGGTTGGCCACGACGAACACATGGAACGACTCGCTTCCGGTCGCCCCGATCTCTGCCTGATCGCCCGCCGAGAAGACCGGTTCGTAGTCGAGTCCTCCCGATCGCGGGTCGACCAGGAAGAGTCGCAGGTCGGCGTCGTTCGCTCGCAGCGCGTAGAGCCCTTCGGCTCCCCCGAGCCGCTCGAGGCGGAACGCGGTGTGCGGGCTCAGCCCGAGCATCGGAGCGGAGAACTCGACGTCGATCGGCGACGACTCGACATCGACGTCGGACATCGGGGCGTGCGTCGCGGTCATCGCAGGAACTCCATCAGGTTGGTCTGCATCGACCGGGCCGTCACCTGCAGAGCGGACTGGAAGACGAGCTCGGCGGACTCGAGGTGCACGAGCACCTCGAGGGTGTCGACGTTCTCGACCTCGGTGCGTCGGGCCTCGAGGTCGATCGACGTCGAGAGATTCTGTGCCGTCGCTCGTTCGAGCTGCATCTGACGAGCGCCCGTTGCACCGCGCGCGGAGACCACATCCGTGAGACGAGCATCGATGTCGTCGAGGCGCCCACCGATGTTGGTGCCCCCACGGAGCTCGGCAGCGATGTCGTTCAGGAGCGCGAACGCGCTGTTCGCGCCCTGCCCGAAGACCTGAGCGCCGTCGGCGTCGACACGCACCGTCTCGTTGTCGCTGATGCGGCGCTGCACGCCGTCACCGGGACTGCCGTTGAACGTGAATGTGGCCGGATCGAACGCGGCCCCGGCGTCACTCGTTCCAGCGAAGACGTTGCGCCCGAGCAGCGTGGTGTTCGCCTGGGAGATCAGCTCCTTGCTGATCGTCTCGAGTTCCTGCGCGATCGATTCGCGCGCAGTCGGACTCAGCGCCCCGGAGTTCGCCCCCTGAGCGACGAGATCACGGGCGCGATTGAGGAGATCGGTGCTGGCGTCCAGCGCCGTGTCGACCGTGGTCACCCACGCCATGCCGTCGCTGAGATTGCGCGCGAACTGTGCCACCCTCGACTGCTCGCCGTGCACGCCGATGGTCGTGGCGGCAGCTGCGGGGTCTTCGCTCGGGGAGCGGAACGCACGCTGCGACGCCGCCTGATTCTGCAGGCGCTCGCGATCGGCGAGATTGGTCTGCAGCGTCCGCAGCGACTGCTGGGTCATGGTGGTGCTCGTGATGCGCCCGATCATGGTGTCTCCCCGGGTCAGCGGCCGACGAGGCCGGTGCGATTGATCAGCAGGTCGAGTGCTTCGTCCATAGCCGTGAGCACACGCGCCGCAGCCTGGTACGCCGTCTGGTAGGTCAGCAGGTTCACCGTCTCCTCGTCGCCGTCGACAGACGCGTTCGACTGCTGGGCGGTGACTGCGGCCACGGCGCCCATGTCGGCGATGTCGGCGCGCTGCAGGTCGCCGGCCACCGTGACGGCGAAGCCGGTCACGAAGCTCGTCCAGGTCTTGCTCGGTCCGGTCGCCGATGCGCCCAACGCGCTGATGCGATCCGCGATGGTGGTGTCCTTGGCCCCGGCGCCGGGAGCCGCGAGCGCGAGGTCGTCGAGTCCGGTCGGGACGACCCGGAGCCCGAGGGCTGCGGGTCCCGTGGCGTCGAGGGCGAAGAAGTCTCCACCGGGGGCGCCCGAAGACGTGACACCGCTGCGGTGCAGATCGTTCACGGCCGTGGCGAGCTCGGTCGCGGTCTGGTTGTACGCCGCGGCGACCGCTGCGAGGGAACCTCCGTCTGATGCGGGGGCGAGCGCGCTGATCGTGCCGCCGATCACGCCTCCGGTGACAGGGACCGTGACGCCGGGTCGATCCGCCCACGCGACGGCGATGCGTCCGGCGTCCGAGATCTCCCGTGGGCCGCTGGTGATGAGGGTGCGACTGGAGTCACCCGAGACGAGGGCATTGCCGTCGACGCGCAGCGTGAGCGTGCCGTCCGCCTCGACGATGCCTGTGGCCCCGACCGCGGTCGAGATCTGCTGCGCCAGCACGTTTCGCTGGTCGATGAGCTCATTGGCATTGCGCCCGGAGTTCAGGGCGTCGCGGATCTGTCCGTTGAGCGCGGCGACCTGTCCGGCAGCGGCATTGACGTCGGCGACGTCGCGATCGACCTGACCACGCAGATCGGTCCACTGCCCGGCGATCGACTGGTACCCGGCCGCGATCTGACCGGTCAGCACCTCCGCGTCCGTGAGCACCACCTGGGCTGTTGCCGAATCCGGGTTGTTCGCCAGGTCGGACCATCCGGCCCAGAACCGGTCGAGATTGGCGGCGAGCCCGTCTTTGGTGGGTTCGGCCATCATGCTCTCGGCCTGACCGGCCGCGCTCGCCCTGGCCGACCAGAATCCCGCGGTCGACAGCGCATCGCGCACTCTGGCGTCGAGCACGTTGTCGCCGAGACGGGCGATACCCGTGACGCTGACACCGGCGCCGGCACCGAATCCGGTCTTCCAGAGCCCCGACAGCCCCGGAGCGGACACGGGTGCCTGATCGACCCGCTGCCGCGTGTAGCCCGAGGTGGTCTGGTTGGCGATGTTCTGGCCGGTGACGGTCATGCCAGCGCGCGCCGCGGAGAGCGCGGATTCAGCGAGACGTAGTCCTGCGAACGACGACATGGTCACCTCACATCCGTGTGT
The DNA here is from genome assembly GCF_979258505.1 of Microbacterium sp. AC145. NCBI lineage: Bacteria > Bacillati > Actinomycetota > Actinomycetes > Micrococcales > Microbacteriaceae > Microbacterium > Microbacterium sp. AC145. Next base: position 1,217,921 of record NZ_OZ409859.1, on the reverse strand, counting down.
CGAGGAGTCGTGCATCCGCATCGCGGACGACACCCCCCGTCGGGTCGTACTCGCCGGTCGGCGTTCCGAGGCCGGCGATGGTCTCCTGGGTCACACGGATCGCCGTGCGCAGCCGCTGCTCGTTGATGTGCTTCATCTGCTGGATCTCCTCAGCCAGAGCGATCATCGTCGTGAGGTGACCGGTGAGCACCTCACGCCAGGCGTCTGTCGGTGCGGCGTCGATGAGTTCGCGCAGGGAGGTCGCCGTGGGCACGCCCCACTCGTCGGCCACAGCGACGACGAGCGCATCCCGTGAGAGCGCGATGGTCGGCATCGCCGCGATCACTCGCTCGATCTCGTTCGCGGCGTGTCGGATCCATCGGTTGCGTCCGGTCGCGAGCAGCATCTGCTGTGCATCCAGCTTGAAGAGCAGCAGTTCGAGCATCTCTCGCTCGCGCATCAGCTGCATGCTCAGGTCGTGAGCGGCCACGGTTCGTCACCTCGTCAGTCGCGGTTTCCTGACGGGTCAGCCCGTCATGTCTGCGACTATCGCGACAACATGCCCGGCAGTAACTCGTCGGGGGACGCCGCACCCGAGCGGTGACGCTCAGCGTGGGACGTCGACCCGCCCCAGAGCCCCGAGCAGGGCAGCCTCCGCGGATCCGTCGGACGACGCCTGCACCGCATCCTGGTTCGCATCGCTCACGGCCACCACGATCTCCGCACGGTGGATCCGCGTCTCGCGTGGCGCGTCGATCCCGATCCGCACGCCACCGGGCGTGACCGCCAGGATCGTCACCGTGATGTCATCGCCGATCACGATGCTCTCGTTCGCCCGCCTCGTCAGTACCAGCATGCTCGTCGTCCGCCCTCCATGGCTGTGCGCGTGCGCACCGTACTCGAGCAAACATACTGTATTCCTCTCGTAAATGAGAGGAACATAGATATCAGGCAGACCCGCTCGGAAGCGCAGAGCGCGTCATCCGCACCACGCCGACGACATCCGTCGCCATGCCACCGGCTGCGGCCTCGTCGTAGGACAGAACCGGCAGCCCGCTCACCTGGGCGGCGACGAGCCGGCGCACCGCCTGCCGCAACGAGGGCGCACAGACGAGCACCGGCTCCGGGCCGAGCTGGTCGAGTTCGGTCACCGTGCTCCGCACGCTGTCGATCACCTGCATCGTCGTCTCGGGCGTGAGCACGATCTGCGACTGGCCGTCGATCACACGCATTCCCTCGAGCATCTGCTGCTCGAGCATCGGATCGAACATGATCACCCGGATGCGGCCCTCCTCGGCGAATCGGGCGGCGATCGCGGGTCCGAGAGACGCCCTGGCCGCGTCGATGAGAGCCGGTGTCTCGGTCGACGTCTTGCCACGCAGAGCCAATGCCTCGTAGATGCGGGCCAAGTCGTTGATCGGTACCCGCTCGGCCAGCAGACCCGCGAGAACACGCTGGATCGCGGCGAGCGAGAGCACGGCCGGAGTGAGCTCCTCGACCGTGGTCGGGCTCGTCTGTTTGAGGTGCTCGGTCAGCTGACGCACGTCTTCGAGCGACAGCAGTCGGTCGGCCTGCCCCTGCACGACGTCGGAGAGATGCGTGATGATGACACTCACCCGATCGATCACGGTGGCACCCGCCATGTCAGCCGCATGCGACATCTCGGCCGGCACCCACTTGCCTTCGAGGCCGAACACCGGATCGACCACAGCCGTACCGGGAAGCTGCTCGAGTCCGGTGCCGAGGGCGAGGACATGACCACGCGGAACAGACCCGCGTCCGACCTCGACCCCGGCGATGAGGATCGCGTAGGTCTGCGCCGGCAGATCGATGTTGTCCCGCGTGCGCACGGGCGGCATCAGGATGCCGATGTCGAGCGCCAGCTTGCGCCGCAGCGACTTCACTCGCGTGAGCAGATCACCGGCACCCCCGGACGCGAGATCGACGATGTCGGGCGACAGCGAGATCTCGAGGGCGTGCACGCGCATCCGATCCATGAGCTCTTCCGGCCCCTCGGCAGCGGAATCATTCGCTTCCTTCTGCAGCGCCTCGACCTCGCGCTCGGCCTCCCGGGTCTCGTTCGCCTTCACTCGAGAAGCAGCGAAGAGCAGCAGTGCGCCGATCGCCAGGAAGACCACGAGCGGCATCCCCGGGATGAACCCCATCGCGATGGCGGCGAGCCCCGTGATGACGAGCGCGTTGCGCGACTGCATCAGCTGGCGGCCCGCGGCCTGCCCCATCTCGGACTCGGCGTTCTCGCGGGTCACGATCATGCCGGTCGACACGGCCATGAGCAGCGCCGGGATCTGGGTGACGAGTCCGTCACCGATAGTCAGGATGCTGTACGTCTCGAACGCCTCGCCGACCTCCATGCCGTGCTGCAGCATGCCGATGACGATGCCGCCGACGAAATTGATGACGACGATCACGATCCCGGCGATCGCGTCGCCCTTGACGAACTTCGAGGCACCGTCCATCGCGCCGTAGAAGTCGGCCTCTGCGGCGACTTCGGCTCGGCGCTGCCGCGCTTCGGTGTCGGTGATGAGGCCCGCGTTGAGGTCGGCGTCGATCGCCATCTGCTTGCCGGGCATCGCATCGAGGGTGAATCGGGCGCCGACTTCGGCGACACGCTCTGCGCCCTTCGTCACCACGACGAACTGGATCACGGTCAGGATGAGGAAGATCACCGCGCCGATCACCAGGGAACCGCTGATGGTGATCTGGCCGAAAGCCTGGATCACCTGACCTGCGTGGGCCTCGCTCAGCACGAGCCTGGTCGAGGCGACGTTCAGGCCCAGGCGGAACAGCGTCGCCACCAGCAGCAGGCTCGGGAAGACCGAGAAGTCGAGCGGCTTCTTCACGAACATCGCGGTGAGCAGGATGAGCAGCGCGAACGAGATGTTCAGCACGATCAGCACATCGAGCAGACCCGTGGGAATCGGCACGATGAGCAGCAGGATGATGCCGACGACGCCGACCGGCACCGAGGCCTTCGACAGCAGCTGACCGATCATGCGGTCCTCACCTTCCCGTTCCTGGTCTCATCTGTTCGTGTCGTTCTTCCCGCCGAGCGGTGCCGGTGCCCCGTCACAGTCCCCGCTCCCTGGTGCTGGCGAACGGCATCGTGTGCGTGCCGCGCGCCGATCCTCGTCGTTTCAGGTGCTCGATGAACGCGAGCACCTGTGCCACGGCCGTGAAGAGCTCCTCGGGGATCTCCCGCCCGATGTCGCACGCCGAGTGCAGAGCGCGAGCCAGCGGGATGTCGCGGACCATGGGCACGCCGGCCTCCTCCGCCTTCTCCCTGATCTTGAGCGCGACGATGCCCGCGCCCTTGGCGACCACCCGGGGAGCCGACTTGCCGGGCTCGTACCGCAGGGCCACCGCGACATGCGTGGGGTTCACCAGCACGACGTCGCTGTCGCCGACAGCCGCGATCATGCGGTTCCGGCTCATCGCGATCTGGCGTGAACGGCGCTGAGAACGCACGAGCGGGTCACCCTCGGTCTTCTTGTGCTCGTCTTTCGACTCGTTCTTCGTCATGTGCGTGTGCTTGCGATTGCGTCGCATGACCACTGCGACGTCGAGCGCCGCGAGGATGATGCCGACGACCACCGCCACCTGCAGCAGTGCTGCGGCTCCCCCGGCAGCCTGCTCGAGCAGCCAGGTGATGTTGTGGCTGCCACTCGCCATGAGCACGGGCACGAGGCCTGAGACCACGATCCAGAGCGCCAGACCGATCGCGACCGTCTTGAGCAGCGCCTTCGCGCCCTCCCAGAGAGCCTGCTTGCCGAAGACCCTCATCAGACCTGTGGCGATGTTGAACTGCTCCATGCGCATGGTGACACCGCGCAGATGGATGCCCCCCTGCGCCACCGCAGTGGCGGTGGTGGCCAGCAGCACCACGACGAGCATCGGAAGCAGGATCCCTCCGAGCGACCCGAACGCTGCGCCCAGCACATCGAGCGCGGCAGCATCGGTCGGGTGGTTCGCGACCTGCGTCACGCTGAGGAAGAGCTCGGTGAGCACCTGCGTGCTCGACGAGATCGTCGGGACGATCATGACCGCTGCGGCGCCGATGCAGATCCAGGCGGTGAAGTCCTGGCTGCGGCCGATCTGTCCTTTGCGACGCGCTTCCTTCAGACGCCGTTCGGTGGTCTTCTCCGTGCGTTCGCCGCTTCCTCCATCGCTCATCGGGTCACCCCCACGAGCAGCGTGGCGGCGGTGTCGGCGATGACGGCGACGACAGCGGGCAACGCGGCATAGACGAAGCCGACGAGGAGCAGTGTGAGACCGATCTTGATCGGGAAACCCATCGCGAAGGCGTTGAGCGCGGGGGCCACGCGCGACACCAGACCCAAGCCGACGTCGGCGAGGAACAGCACGATCAGCAGGGGTCCTGCGATCTGCACGGCACTGAGCATCATCTGGCCCGCCGCACCCACGAGCGCCTGCGCAGGTTCGGCGAGGTCGATCATGCCCGTCACCGGCACCGCATCGAACGAGCGGAAGAGCCCCGCGAGCACGAGCTGGTATCCGTCGGAGGCGAACAGCAACATGATCGCCGTCATCTGGAAGAGCCTCGTGAACTGGGCGCCGTTGATCGCCATCCCCGGGTCGAACGCCTGTGCCAGCTGGAACCCGCCGAAGGTGTCGATGAGGTGTCCGGCCCCCTGGATCGCGCTGAACAGGACCATCACGAGAAAGCCGAGCAGAGCACCGGTGAGCGTCTGCCCCACGAGCGCGAACATGAAGCCACCGGTGTCGAGGCGTTTGTAGCCGTCGGAGACGACCGGCGAGACAGCGAGCGCGAGCCCCACGCCGAGCATGGCGCGGATGCGCATCGGGATCGTGCCGTGACTGAACGGCGGTGCGATGACCAGGAAAGCCGTGATGCGCACGCATGCGAGAGCCGTGGCCTCGAGCCAGGTGAAGTCGATCGGGATGTTCATCAGCCGCCGTTCAACAGCGACGGGATGCGCGCGAACATCTCGTTCGTGAAGGCGATGAGCTCGGCGATCATCCACTGGCCGCTCACGAGCAGCGCGATGCCGACGGCGATGAGCTTCGGCACGAAGGAGATCGTCATCTCCTGCACCTGGGTGATCGACTGCAGCAGCGAGATGGCGAATCCGACGACGAGCGCCGTCACCAGCATCGGCGCGCAGAGCTTCGCTCCGACGATCAGCGCAGCCGTGCCGATGTCGATGACCGCCTCGGGAGTCATCCGCCACCCCCGCTGTACGACTGCACGAGAGCCGTGATCACCATGCCCCACCCGTCGACGAGGAGGAACAGCAGGATCTTGAACGGCAGGGAGATCATGACGGGCGGCAGCATCATCATGCCCATCGACATCAGAGCGCTGGCGACGACGAGGTCGATCACGAGGAACGGCACGAAGATGATGAACCCGATGAGGAAAGCGGCGCGGAGCTCGCTGATCATGAACGCGGGCACGAGCGTCTGCAGCGGGATGCTCGAGGGGTCGGTCGGGTTGTCCAGCTGGGCGGCGCGGTACATGAGCGCGATGTCCTCTTCGCGCGTGTACGTGAGCATCCACTGGCGAAGCGGTTCCTGAGCGAGTTCGAAGGCCCGCCCGAAATCCACCTGTCCTGCGGTGAAGGGGCTCACGGCGACCGCGTTGATGTCGGTCAGCACCGGCCACATGATGAACAGCGTCAGGAACAGGCTGAGGCCTGCGAGCACCTGGTTCGGCGGGATGGACGGGAGCGACAGAGCATTGCGGGTCAGCGCCAGCACGACGAAGATCTTGGTGAAGCTCGACATCATCAGCAGAAGCGCCGGTGCGACGCTGAGAACGGTGATCCCCAGCAGCGTCATGATGCTGTCTGACGGCGTGCCGTTGATGCCGTTGATCGTCACCCCGCTTCCGCCGCCGTCGTCGACCGTCTCGGTGGGGAGGATCGCAGCGGCAGCGTGAGCTCCGGAGGCGCTCAGCATCACGAGGAGCGCAGCGAACGCGCATCCGAGAAGGACGATCAGAGCCGTGCGTCGCGACCGCTGCCACGCGCGCGGGGGCGGCGCTGTGGTGGACGCGGATGGGGGCACGGCGGCACTCCGAAGATGGGTGACGTGGCCGATCCGTAGCCAGGGGTGTCGAGCGATCCGTGCTCGAAGACGACTATCGCGACAGGATGCTCTGGCGTAACCGGTGCGGCGAGCCCTCAGGCCACCGAGCGCAGCGCCCGATCGACGATGTCGTTCGGCTGGTCGTCGAGGTCGTCCGTTCTGTCCGTCGTGTCATCGATCGCCTCCGCGCGGAACGCGTCCTCGTCGATGAGCGGCGCCTCCTGGGTGTCGACCACGTTGATGCCGTGCTCCGTGACGCCCAGGACGTAGCGGATGCCGCCGAACTCGGCGACGACGAGCTGTGCCTTGCCGCCGATGCCGGAACGCGCCACGACCGTGATCTTCTCGGGGCGCGGCCGCTCGGCGCCGGAGCTCTTCGCGGGGCGGAGCGCGGTGAGCCGCGCGAGCTTCTTCGGCATCAGGCCGGCGAGTGGGTTCGCCCCCGAGTTCTGGCTCTTCTGCAGGCGGCGACTGAGGAAGAACAGCAGACCGAGCACCGCCGCGAGAGCGACGACTGCGCGGAGCGCGACGAGCAGGTCGTCCACCGTCAGACCGTCTCGGCGCCGTCGAGGATGCGCTCCACACGGATGGCGAAGTCGCCCTCGGCGACCACGACCGTGCCGTGTCCGATCAGACGACCGTTGAGCTTGATGTCGGCCGGCGACCCCGCAGCACGATCGAGCTCGACCACGCGGCCGGGCTCGAGGGCGAGCACGTCGCGCACCGGCATCCGAGTGCGTCCGATCTCGACCACCAGCTCCATCTCCACCCCGGCGATCCGGCTGAGACGCTGCGGTCCCTGTGCCGATGCCGGGTGTTCTCCGTCGATCCGCACGGACGTGCGGGCGACCACGGCGCCGTCGGCGTCGACGAGGTCGAACACCTGAGCACCCCGCTGGGTGAAGGTCTCTGCGGCATCGACAGACTCGGTGCCGCCGAGCGCCCCGGCACCGAGCACCGCCGCAGCCGACTCGAAGATCGGATGCAGTCGATCGGCGAGCCGCGCCGTGGGCGATCCGTCGTCGAGCTGCGACGGATCGATGATCTGGATCGCGATACGCGCACCGGGCGTGCCGGTGACGGTCACGGCGACAGCGTCGCCCGCCGCACCGGGGTCCGTCGACGGCGTCGGAATCACGGGGTAGGCGAACGGCAGCCTGCCGGCAATCGCCGCGGCGACGGCGGTCTCGTGGAAGGTGCTCATCTGTGGGTCTCCTCGGGAATGGTCATGATCTTGCAGGTCAGGCGCGAGCCCCGGCTGCCCGGGGTGGCCCGGGCGATCGGCGTCGCACCCGCGACGAGCTCGAACGGAGCGGTCTCGGCGTGGGGAAGCCTCAGCAGGTCACCGGGCGCGAGATCGAGCACCTCACCGGCACCGATCGTCAGCGGAGCGAGGCGCAGCGTGAGCTCGAGCGGCGTGCTGCGCACCTGGTCCAGCGTCTGCCGAGGTGTGTGTTCGGCGGCAGAGTCCGATCCCGACGCCGCGAGGCGATCGACCACGGTCGACGCCGGGAGCATGACCGTCGCCGTGCTCTCCACATCGCCCAGACGCATCGTGTACCGGGCGACGATGACGGCAGCGGCGGCCGAGATCACCTGCATGTACTGCGGGTTGTAATGAACGGCCGTGTATCGGGGTTCGCTCGGCAGAAGAGCACCCAGGCTCGCATGCAGGTGCTCGAACGTGCCCTCCATGAGGTTGCGCACGAGCGCGAGCTCGATCGGCGTGAAAGTGCGTGCATCGGGCGGGGCGGTCGTTCTGCCACCCATCATCTGGACCACCCAGAGCAGCGCGCTGTCGAGCGCGAACTGCACGACGCAGGGCTCGTCGCGTCCATCGAACGCTCCCGTGACCATGGCGGTCGTACTCGGCAGCGTCTCGGCGTACTCCTCATAGGAGATCAGGTCGACGCTCTCGAGCGCGAGGTGCGCCCGCACCCTGATCTTCGCGGTCAGCTGAGACGACCACAGGCGTGCGAACGATTCGAATGCGGCCTCGAGGTGGCGCGTGCTCTCGCGTCCGAGTTGCGCCGGGCGACTGAAGTCGTACTCGGCGTACCGCGCCACGGACTCATCCGTCCGTGCGGATGCGGTCATCGGAGTCTCCTCGACTGTCGTGTTCATCTGCGGTCAGCTCCCCCGGCGGCAGCCGCGATCGCCGGGATCAGCGCTCGCACCTGCTCTTCCTCTGTCGATTCGACGACGATGTCGACGCGTCTGTTCCCTGCCAGAGCCTCGGGGCTGTCTCCGGCGACGAGAGGACGCGTGTCGGAGAACGCTGTCGCCTTCACCCTCGGGCCGCCCACTCCTTCGTGCTCGACCAGGAAGCGCGCGACCTGAGTGGCTCGGCCCCCGGACAGCTCCCAGTTCGTGGGGTACGGGTCGGCCGAGACACGATGGTCCGCGTGTCCCTCGACGCTGACCTGGTTGCCGACGGTCAGCAGCACATCGCCGATCGCGTCGAGCACGGCATCGGCTTTGCCCGACAGCGACGTGCTGTTGTCGGCGAAGAACGTCTCCGCTCCGATCAGGCCGACGTTGAGGCCGCGGTCATCGATCACGAACTCGACGGCATTCTGAAGCCCGTGCACTTCGAGCGCGGCATGCATCCGCTCCTGCAGATCCTCGAGCGATTCGTACTCGACCTCGGCGCGAGCTCTCAGGTCGACGACGCCGTCCTCGTCCTGCAGCTCCGGCGGGATCACCATGCCCTCGGCCGTGTCGGCACCGCCCTCGGTGCTCTCCTGGCCGAATCCGGTCGCCAGACTGTTGGCGAGCAGCTCGAACTTCGTCTTATCGACGTTCGAGACGGCGAACAGCACGATGAACAGGCACATCAGCACCGTGACCATGTCGGCGTACGAGACCGCCCAGCGCTCGTCCGGCTCGTCATGGGTGTCTTCGTCATGGCCCCGCCCGCGTGATCGACGACTCGCGCTCACGGAGATTCCTCCGAGGGCTGACCCTTCTTCTTGGCGGCCTTGGGCTTGACCGTCGACAGGGCCTCGAGTCGTTCCTGCAGAAGGTGGGGTGCGCTGCCGGCCTGGATGGCGAGCATGCCCTCCGAGACCAGTGTCATCCGCTCGAGCTCGACGGCGCCGATGCGACTCAGCCGCCCGGCGATCGGGTTCCAGATGAAGTTCGCGGAGAGCAGCCCCCACAGCGTGGCGACGAACGCGGCGGCGATCATCGGCCCGAGATGGTCGGGCTCGTCGAGCTTCTCGAGCACGTGCGTGAGCGAGACGACCGTGCCGACGATGCCGATCGTCGGCGCATATCCGCCGAGCGAGGCGAAGAACTTCGCGGCGACCCGGTTGCGCGACGAGGTCGCGGTGATCTCGTCATCCATCGTCAGGCGCAGGTCCTCGGCGTCGGTGCCGTCGGCGAGTGCCTGAAGCGCCTGGCGAGTGAAGACGTCGGGAGCCGAGTCGAGTTCCTGCTCGAGAGACAGCAGCCCCTCACCGCGAGCCTTCTCGGCGTAACCGACGAGGAAAGGGATCACCGCCTCGGGTGTCGCCTTCGGTCCGCGCACCATGCGTCCGAGGCTCTTGACCGCGATGATCGTGTCGCGCATCGTGTGGCTCGCGATGCCGACACCGATGGTCGACCCGAGCACCAGGATCATCGGAGCGGGGATGAGCAGCGCCTGGAAGCTCGCGCCCTCCATCGTGATCATCGCGACCAGCGCGCCGAACGCGAGGATCACTCCGATGATGAATGCGGGATCCATCGTCACTCCCCCGACTTCGCGCTCATCGCCTGCGCGACGTGCAGCACTCTGGCGCGATAGGCCACGATGAGGTCGATGACGGCCTCGAGATCCTCGGCGACGACGTACACGTGACCGTCGATCATGTGCAGGGTCGTGTCGGGCGATGCCTGGATACGTTCGATCAGGTCGGGGTTGACCGCGAACCGCGTGCGGTCGAGGCGGGTGACGGTGATCATCGGATCGTCTCCGAGCGTGGGAGGAGGGGCAAGTCCACCTGACTATCGCGACGCGGATGCGCTGCGGTAACCGGAGCACGCGAGGGCTCCCCGCGATCCGCGGGGAGCCCTCGTCATGGTGCGGCGGATGCCGGGATCAGCGCTTGAGCTGTGTCAGCTCCTGCAGGACCTCGTCGCTCGTGGTGATGATGCGGGCGTTCGCCTGGAAGCCGCGCTGCGCCACGATCAGATTGGTGAACTCCTGGGAGAGGTCCACGTTGCTCATCTCGAGCGCACCCGAGACCAGGTCGCCGAACCCTGCCTGGCCGGGCTCGCCCATGCGCACGGCGCCGGAATTGACAGACGGGCGATAGGCGCTTCCGCCGGCCTTCTCGAGTCCCTCCGGGTTCGCGAAGGTCGCCATCGCGATCTTGCCCAGGGTCTGGGTGGCCCCGTTGCTGAACGTGCCCACGATCGAGCCGTCTCCGGTGATGCTGTACGACTTGAGCGTGCCTGCGGCCGCACCGTTCTGCTCGGTGACCGCCACCGTCGACAGCGTCGCGTACCCGGTGACCGCACTGAGGTCGACGCTCACGCCCCCGACTGCGAGGGTGAGACCGGGAGGGGTCTGGGCGCCGTCGGTGAAGGCGAGCGCTCCGGTGGCGCCGCTGGTCGGCTCTTCGACATCCCAGCCCGTGGCCGTCTTGGTGAAGGTCAGGCTCAGCGTCGAGGGGGCGCCCTGCGCGTCGTAGATCTCGACATCGCGGACGAGCTCGTCGCCGACCTCCGCCGTCGAGGGGAGGTTGCCCGTGACGGCCGCCGTGGTCGTCGCCCGCGCCGGCGACACCGCGTCGAGGGGCAGCACGATGTTGCCGACGGCCTGCCCGGTGTTGACCACGCCGTCCTGCGCCGACCAGCCCTGCACGACGGCTCCGTCGGCCGTGACCATCTTGCCGGTGGGATCGAAGGAGAACCCTCCCGCGCGGGTGTAGAGCGTCTCTCCACCCGAGCGCACGGCGAAGAACCCGTCACCCGAGATCATGAGGTCGCCCCCTCGACCGGTCGCCTGAGCCGACCCCTGCGCGAAGTTGGTGCGCACACCGGCGACCTGCACGCCGAGACCGACCTGCGCGGGGTTGCGCCCGCCGACCTCGTCGTCGGGGATGCCGGGGTTGCCGATGAGCTGTGAGAGCGAGTCCTGGAACAGCACGGAGGATCCCTTGAAGCCTGCGGTGTTGACGTTGGCGATGTTGTTGCCGGTGACATCGAGCATGGTCTGGTGCGAACGGAGGCCGGAGATACCGGAGTAGAGCGAGCGGAGCATGTGTGTCTCTCTTCCTGTGTGGGTATGCGAGGTCAGGCCGCGGCGGGGGTTTCCGGCGCGGTGGGGGTCTGGGGTGCTGCAGGGGTCTGGGTGGGTGCGGGCTGCGTGGCGACACCGGTGATGGCGTCGAGCGAGATGCTCTTGTCGCCGATGGTCACCTGGGGAACGGGGCCGTCGAACGACACCTTCGTCACGATGCCGGTGATCGTCTTGCCGTCGGCATCCTTGTAGCTGGCTTCCTGTCCGATCAGTGCCGTCGCCGCCTGGCGCATGTTCAGTGCGAACGCCTCGGTGCCGTTCTCGGACAGCGTGGTCAGCTGCTCCATCATCGCCAGCTGAGTGGTCTGCGAGATCATCTCGTTCGTGTCCATCGGGTTCGACGGATCCTGGTGGGTCAGCTGCGTGACGAGCAGCTTCAGGAAGACCTCGCCGTCGAGAGTCTGCTTGCGGGCCGCGGGGTCGGTCGTGCCCGTGGTGTGGATCGAGGTCGGTGCGCTCACGGCGTCGACGGTCATGGGTGAGTCCTCTCAGGCGAAGGTGTCGAGCCCCTCGCCTGAGCCGGCGAAGGTGCTGGTGCTGATCCGGATGACCTGGGCCAGGTCGTCCATGCGGTCGGTGGCGGCGCGTCGGTCGCGCTGCGGGGATGCGCCGTCACGAGAGGCCCCTTGCTCCCCCGCCGCCGCCTCGGATCCCGGGTGCCCTCCTCGGCCTGCTCCGGTGTCGGCCGCGACTGCGGTGCTCACCGAGAGGGTGGCGTGCGGCGACACGGATGCCAGATCGCGGCGCAGATCGGCGACGAGCGAACGCAGCGCGTCGCGGCCCGCATCGGTACCGCCGATCAACTCCACCTTCACATCACCGGCCTGACCGATGTTCGCGCGGACCGTGACGGGCCCCAGCGAGTCGGGATTCAGAGTCATGGTGAGCTGGTGTGCGCCGGCGGGTCGTTGAGCGATGCTGAGCACCGCCGGGGCGACCTGCGCGGCAACGGTGCGGGCACCGTCGGGAGCGACGGCGAGCGGCGCAGGAGGAGCGAGGACCGGAGCCATCGGGAGCATCGACGACGCGCCGGACGCGGCGCCGGAGGCACTGCCGGCGGTCGCGGCGGCGGGAGCCACGGACACCCCGCGATCGCCCGCCGAGAGGTCGACGCCGGTGATGGGTGCTGTGCCGCTCGCGGCGGACTCGGCGGAGGCGCGGATCTCTGCGTACGACCCCATGGGCGCGGGCAGAGACGACAACGTGCGAGTCGGTGTCGGCGAGGCAGAAGCCCCATCGCGCTCAGCCCCGGACTCCGACGAACCCGACGACTGCGCCTGAGCAGACAGTCGTGGCTGCTCGGCATCCGACGACGAGTCGGGCGCCACCGCAGCAGTGCGGCCACTGGTCGACGGGCCCTGTGCCTCCACCGCGGATGCCGCGCCGCGGCCGACCTGCGGGGCATCGGCACTGTCGGATACGACGGCGGATGCCGCTGCCGGAGCGACCGCGGATGCGGCGGCACGCACGCCCTGGTCATGGCGCATCTCCGATCCCTCGACCGCGGTCGTCACGGCCGGGGACTCGGCGAACGGAGGGATCGACGTCGGCTCGACCTGCGTCGTGCTCGGCTCGCCGGCACCGGGCGCAGCGATGATCTGCTCGTCTGCGCCGTGCTCGCCGGTAGCGTGCTCGTCAGCGCCCGGCTTCTCCGGGCCCTGCCCGTCCGCGCCCGTCGACAGCGTGCTCTCATCGACGGCTGCCACGTCGACTCCGCCGAACAGCGCGGCCGCAGCGGCGATGTCCCTGGCATCCGCAGGTGCCGCCCCCGACCGGGCTGCGACGTCACCCGACGATGCCGCGTCTTCGGTGATGCCGTCGTTCGAGGGGGACTCGCCCGACACCGCCGCGCGTTCGCGAACCTGCACGATGATCTCGCCGAAGCGAGCCTCCGCCTCCCCCACCTCCCGGCGCTGAGCGGGGTTCTCCGAGGATGCTCCGCCGACCGATGCGCCCAGCAGACTCACCGCGGTCATCCGATCAACCCGGCGTACTGCGTGAGCGACGAGGCCCCGCCACTCGAGCCGGTGTTCGCGGCGAACAGAGTCTGCAGAGCTGTCGCCAGCTCGGCAGTGCCTGCATTCGTCTGCGTCGCCGATGCCGTGCTCTGAGACGATGCGGCAGCGGTCTGGTCCGCCGGATCAGTCGATGCGAGGGCCCCGGACCCCTCGGGGATCGCGGTCTTCGCCGCCTCCAGGAGCCCGGCGAACGCCGATGCCGATGCGGACTCGGCCCCCGCACCCGATGTCGCGGGTGTCGCCGACGTCGCCGACTCGACGGATGCAGCCCGAGCAGTGGGATCCAGTGAGACGATGCGGCTCTCGATCTCGCCGACGCGGGCGAGCACGCCGTCCAACCCGCTCACGCCGCACTCCCCTCTCCGCGTGCCGCACGGGCGACAGCGATCTCGTCGAGTCGGCTCTGCTCGGCCGACAGGTCTGCGCGCGCCTCCTCGACTCGATGGGTGCTCTCGAGCCGTTCGAGACCCTTCAGCTCACGCCGCGACTCGACATGCGCGTCCTTCGCGTCCGCCTCCGCCGCCCGCCGCAGCTCGGTGAGTGCCTGCAGATCGCTGAGCGTGCTGCGTCCGGCGGCACGGGCGGCCGCCATCGCGAGCAGAGTGTGCGCATCGCCGACCTGAGCACCGAGCTCGGCGAGGCTCGCTCGAACGTCCTGTGCCGCGGATTCGGTGTGCACGCGATCAGCGGTCGCGCGCGAGAGCCGCTCGGCGGCGACACGTTCCTGGGCACCGCGCACCCGCAGCAGCCCTGCCAGAGGGAAGGTCATGAGGTGAGTCCTCCGAACTCGTCAGTGAGGGCAGCCAGTCGCTGCCAGGATTCGTCCGTCGCGCTCAGGTGATCCATCGGCTGGGTCAGGAACCCCGCGATGTCCTGCTCGTGCGCGAGAGCGGCGTCGACGAGCGGATTCGCTCCCTGACGGTAGGCACCGATGTCGATCAGATCGTTCGCCGCACGGCGGGCGGCGAGCACGCTGCGCAATGCCACCGCCTGCTGTCGCTGCTGAGGGGTCGTGATCTTCGACACCACACGCGACACGGATCCGAGCACATCGATGGCGGGGAAGTGTCCTCGTATCGCGAGCGAACGATCGAGCACCACATGCCCGTCGAGGATGCCGCGCGCCGCGTCGGCGATCGGCTCGTTGTGGTCGTCGCCGTCGACGAGCACCGTGTAGAGACCGGTGATCGACCCGGTCTCCGCGGTGCCCGCGCGCTCGAGAAGTCTCGCCAGCACCGAGAACGTCGACGGCGGGTAGCCCCGCGTAGCCGGCGGTTCGCCGGCACTGAGTCCTATCTCGCGCTGTGCCATCGCCACACGGGTCAACGAATCCATCATCAGCACGACGTCGAGGCCGTCATCACGGAACTGCTCCGCGATGCGGGTCGCGACGAAGGCCGAGCGCAGACGTGCCATGGCGGGTTGGTCGGACGTCGCGACCACGACGACCGAGCGGGCGAGTCCCTCCGGTCCGAGGTCGTCTTCGAGGAACTCTCGCACCTCACGCCCGCGCTCGCCGACGAGGGCGATCACCGTGACATCGGCCGACGATCCGCGAGCGATCATCGACATGAGCGATGACTTGCCCACGCCCGATCCTGCGAAGAGACCGAGTCGCTGGCCCGAGCCGACCGGGGTCATCGTGTCGAGCACGCGCACGCCGAGACCGAGCTGACGGTCGATCCGTCGTCGGGTGATGACGTTCGGCGCGTCGTGGTCGAGCGGCACGAGCGGTACGGCGTGACCGAGCGGCCCCTTGCCGTCGATCGGTCGGCCCAGGCCGTCGAGCACCCGGCCGAGCAGTGCCCGCCCGGTCGGCACCTGGAGGGGCGCACCCCCGTGTCGCACCCGTGCGCGTGCCGTGATCCCGTCGAGTCGGGAGAGCGGCATACAACGTGCCGATCCCCCGTCGAGCGCCACGATCTCTGCCTCGACCGATCGTCCGGCCGTCGTGTCGATGCGCACCCGGTCGCCGACCGCGCCCGTGACTCCACGCACCTCGACACCGAGTCCACGTACCGCCTGCACCACACCCGTGTGCTCGGGGCGCGCGGCGACGAGGGCACGCTTCCAGGTCGCCGTCATCAGGATGCCTCGACGCCATCTTCGACGTCGCGTCGCAGCGCCGCCTGAACGCGCCGCAGAGCGGCGTGGATCCGCGTGTCGACCGCGCCGTCTTCGATCTCGATCACCGCACCGCCGGGATCCACCGCCGATGAGCCGATGACCTCGACACCTGCGGTGAAGCCGCGCAGCTCGTCATCGGCCTCGACGGTCCGCGCGTCCTGCTCGCTGAGGAGCGCTCTGGTCCACCGTTCGACGGGGACCTCGGCGATGGCTCTGCGCAGCGCATGAGCTGCGGTGCGCGCGGGATCCGAGAGCTCTGCGCCGAGAATCGTCGAGGCAAGCTCCAGGGCGAGCTGTTCGATGTCGTCGACCGCGACCTCTCTCAGGCCCACAGCCCGCGCGTCGAGCGCATCGCGTGCCGCGTCGAGAGCCCGAAGCGCCGATCCCCTCTGATGCAGGTACGCCTCGGCGAGCTCTCGCTGGCGTCGCTCCGCGACCGCTGCCTGATCAGCCGCCTCACCGCGCGCCCGCCGAAGACCCTCCGCGAAGCCTTCGGCATAACCGCGCGCTCGCGCCTGCTCGGCCTCTGCCCGAATGTCCACGGGCGCCTCGCCCACGCGCGGCACCACCAGCGGCGTGAAGGCGGAATCGAGCACGGTGGGCACCCCGGGAGTCGAAGGTCTGGCCTGTCCGTGGCCCGAAGGGCGAGCTATCCGTGCTCCCCCGTCACTATCGCGACGCTCGGCCGAAGACGTAACCAGCGTCGTGTCCCGCACCGGCGCAGGGATCACTCGATCAGCTCGTCCTCGTCCTCGCGGGAGATCGTGATCTCCTCGGACGCCTCGAGTTCGCGGATGATCCGCACGATCTCCGATCGCGCCTCATCGACCTGGCGCATGCGCACCGGTCCCAGGACTCTGGTCTCCTCCGCCAGGTTCTCCTGATTGCGCTCGGTCATGTTGGTGCGCACCTTCTCGACGATCTGCTCATCGGCTCCCTTGAGCGCGAGCGCGAGCATCCGCAGATCGATTCCACGGAGAACCCGCTGCGCGTCGCGGTCTTCGAGACGCGCGAAGTCGGCGAACGTGACCATGCGACTCCGGATGTCCTCGGCCAGGGCCAGATCGCGTCCTTCGAGAGACGCGAGCAGCGACTTCTCGAGCGCGGTGTCCGAGCGGTTGATGATCTCGACCAGAGGCTGCACTCCGCCGATCGACTCGTGGTTGTCGCGCATCGCGAAGACGCCGGTGCGCGAGCGCAACGAGTCGGCGACGATCGAGATGGCCTCCTGCGTCGCCGTGCCCATGGTCGCGATGGCCTGGGCGACGTCGGTGCGCAGCGGGTCCTGCAGAGCGGCGAGAACCGCGGCCGCACGATCTGCCCGCAGGTTCGCGAGCACCACGGCCACGGTCGTCGGCAGCTCACCCTCGAGGATCGTCGCGAGCTGGGCGGGATCAGCGGCGTTGAGGAAGTCGAAGGAGACAGAGCCCTGCGACATCACGCGCCCGACCATCCCGACGGCCTTCTCGCGCCCGAACGCCGTCTCGAGCAGTCCGGTCGCCAGCTCCTGCCCGCCTCGAGACGGCACAGAGCCACCTGTCGCGATGCGCCGGAACTCGCCCAGAGCGCGGGCAGTGGAGGCCACATCGACGCCGCCCAGCTGCGTGAGTTCGGCCGCCAGCATCTCCGAGCGCTCCTCGCCGAGGTGACGCAACACCTCGGCGCCCGCGGCACGGTCCATGTTCATGAGCACGATGGCGGCCTTGCGCAGGCCGCTCATCTCCTGGCCGGGGATCGATGCGGGAGAGGGCGTCAGCGCCGTGGACACCTCCACGGTGTCGGCCTGTGCATCGAGCAGTTCGGTCAGCGCGCTCATACCCTCGCCTCATCCATCAGGCTCGCGAGTGCGACCGCGATCGACTCGGGCTCGCGCTTCGCCAGGTCGTCGATCTCACGGCGACGACGCTCGACCAGCATCTGGTCGGGCTCGCGCTCGTCATCATCGAGGTCGACGGAGGCCGACGGCAGCAGCGTGGTGGGGGCAGGCAGCGGGATCGCATCCGACTCCTTCAGGCCACGCAGCGACTTCAACTTCTGCTCTTCGCTCTCGGTCACGGTCGCGAAGTACTCGATCGGTCCGTCCTCGGTGTACATCACTCGGCGCTTCATCTTGCGCCGCACCGCCAGGAAGACGACGAGGATGATCACCGCGAGAAGGATCGATCCGCCGATGATCGCGGCGCGCAGCAGCTCCTGCTGCATCTGGGCGGCCTGCTCGGCCTCCGCCGCCTGCAACGCGGCCTGGGCTGCGGTCGCACCCGTCTCGCTGAACTCGACGAACTCCACCGCGATCGCATCGCCCCGTTCCAGGTCGATCCCTGCCGCCGAGGCGACGAGTGTCTCGACCTGGGCGGCCGTGACGCCGGTGACCGCTCCGCGATTGAGGGCGATGCTCACCGTCTGCCTGGTGACCTCGCCGGCGGGGGTGACGGTCTTCTCCGTCGACTTGTTCACGGCGTTGTCCCGTGACGTCTCCTCGAACTCGTACGCCCCATCGCCCGCCGCACCGTTCGGAACGGCGATGTTGTCAGGGCCGAGCACACCGGTTCCCCCGCCTTGCCCGCCGGTGTAGGTCTCGGTCTTGGTCTGCTCCGAGGCGCTGAGTTCGCCCTCCGGAGCGGTATACGTCTCTTCCATCCGCTCGGACGTCGAGTTCGCGACATCCGCCGAGACGGTCACGGTGGCGTTTCCGGGACCGACGATCGTCTCGAGCATCGAGCTCACGGATGCCGCGACCTTCGCCTCGTGCTCGGTGGCCTGCTTCGAGGAGTTCCCGGTGAGACCTGCGCCGACGGCCGAGAGCACCGCGCCGTTCTGATCCGTGACGGCGACGTCCTCCGGGGTCATTCCCGGCACTGCGGCGCTCGTGAGGTGCACGATGGCCTCGATCTTCTCGTCACCCAGCGTCGACCCGTTGCGGGTCTTGACGAAGACGGATGCGGTCGGGCTCTGCTGCTCCGACACGAAGACACTCTCTTCGGGGATGGCGAGCTGCACGGATGCCGCGGTGATGCCGTCCATCGATCCGATGGTGCTCGCGAGCTCGCCCTCGATGGCGCGCTTGTACGTCACGGACTGTTGGAACTCGCTCGCGGTCACACCCATCTTGTCGAGCAGCGTGTAGCCCTCGCTCGAGTCACCGGGAAGACCGGCAGCGGCGGCACTGAGCCGCTGCGCATAGACCTGATCATCGGGTACCAGGATCGTCGCGCCGCCCTCGGCGAGCTCGTAGGAGACCCCCGCGGTCTTGAGCTGATCGACGACCGCGGAGGCGTCTCCCGCGCTCAGACCGGTGAACAGCGGGCTCATCTGCGGCCGCGCGAGCCATGACCCCAGTGCGATGGCCCCCATGACCAGCAGCGCCACGCCGATGATGGCGATGGTCCGCTGGGCGAGGGTGAAACCCGAGACGACCTGCTTCGCGCGGTCGAGATAACCCGTCAGCATCTTCGGCATCGTTTAGGCCTGCATCCTCATGATCTCGTTGAAGGCTGAGACGCTTCGGTCTCGCACGGCGACGACCAGGTCGAGCGTCACCGAGGCCCGCGATGAGGCGATCATCGCCTGATGGATGTCCTGCAGGTCTCCGGTGACGGCCTGCACCGAGAGTTCGTTCGACGACGCCTGCAGCTGTTGCAGGTTCTCCATCGCTCCCGACATCGAGTTCGCGAACGCGCCGCCGCCGGTCGCGCTCGGAGCCTCGACATCGCGTTCGAAGCTCAGCGCCGAGAGCGGGCTCACTCCTGCGGCCGAGATTCCCTCGATCGGGGTGCTCATCAGTTGCGTCCGATCTGCAGCGCTGCTTCGTAGGTCGTCTTGGCACGGTCGACGACTGCTGCGTTCGCCTCGTAGCCGCGCTGGGCGACGATGAGCATGCTCATCTGGTCGCCGAGTTCGATGTTCGGGTACTCCACATAGCCGTCCGCGTCGGCGTAGGGGTGCTCAGGGTCGTACACGCGCTTGGCCTCGGCCTCCGACTCGGCGACACCGGTGACGTACACGCCCGGGCTCTCGGTGCCCGCCTGAACCGTGACGAGCTTCTCGCGGAACGCCTCTTCGCCCGCGGGCGTCACCGTGTTGGCGTTGGCGATGTTGTCGCTGAGCGCGTCGAGCCACTTGCGGTGTGCGGTGAGTCCTGTGCCGGCGATGCCGATCGCGTCGAAGGTCATGCGGATGCCTGTCCGATCGCCTTGGAGATCGATGCGGCCTGCCCGCCGATGGCCTGGCTCGCGAACTGGAAGCGCAGCACGGTGTCGATGTTCGACAGGGTCTCTGTGTCGAGGTTGACGTTGTTGCCGTTGATCCGGGTCGGCTCGAGCGAACGTTCGACGGTGGGAGCGACGGCTCCCGACCCCGCTGACACGGCGGAGCGGAGTTCGTCTTCGAACTGCACGCGCTTGGCGTGATAGCCCGGTGTGTTGACGTTGGCGATGTTCTCGGCGATCGAACGCTGACGCAGAGCCAGACCGTCGAGCGCGCTGATCAGCGCGGAAGAGGTAACGGATTCGAGCACGGGGGCACTCCGGACGTCGTGGGAGAAGCCGATCCCTGGCCAATCATCGAGCGATCCGTGCTCGGGTGGGACTATCGCGACAGTGGAGGGCGGCGTAACCGCTTCGTTCAGCCTTCTACGTCGAGGTAGGCAGGGGTGCCGCCGGGAGCCGTCGGCACCCGGCGGAGAGCCGCGATCTCGCGCGCGACGTTCGCACGCGAGGCGACGAGGCCCCCGATCATGAGCTGCTGGCGGGCCAGCACCGCTTCGGCTCGCTCACGCAGCTGCTCCGGGACGGCGCCAGGGGGCCGGTCGAAGTCTGCGGGCGCCATCTGATCGTCGGCGGCATCGAGTGCGCGTTCGAACTGGTCGAGCACCGCGAGCCACGCCGTGAGGTTGTCGGGCACGGGCGGTCAGGCCGTCGCCGTGGCGATGCCGTGAGACGAGCTGGCCGTCGAGGCCGCGGCCTGGTGCCACGCCTCTCGAAGCGGGGCGACGATCTCGCGGCACTCGGTCGTGATCGACCGATCCCGATCGATGTTCGCGGCGATGAGACGCCCGGTCAGGTACGCATAGAGGCCACGGAGGTCATCCGCGCCGTCCCAGACGTCGCTGAGCGAGCCGTTCAGCTCCGCCACGATCCATTGCGCGTGGGTCAGGTGCGTGCCGGCGGCGATCCAGTCACCGGCGTCCTGTGCGACACCGGCACGGTCGACATCGACGAGCAGCCGGTCGTACAGGAGCACCAGCAGGCGCTCGGGCGACGCCGAGGCGACCTGCTGCTCGAGGTACTGCTGCTTGGCACGGTCCAGAGAGGTGATGGGCATGATTCCGGGCTCCAATGCGGATGCGGATGAGGTGTCAGGGTGGGTTGGCTCAGGACGATGATGAGCTGGGCGTCATCGCGGCGAGCTGACCGGTGAGCCAGCTCGACTGCGACTGCAGCTTGGAGAGCTGCACCTCGAGCTGCGCGTAGGTGCGCTCGAGCGTGGCGCGACGCTGCTCGAGCCTGATGTCCCACCGCTCGACCTGGGTCTTCAGGGTCTTGACCTCGGATTCCTGACCCGTGATGCGTGCCGTGAGCAGTCCGTCGTACTTGTCGGAGTACTGCGTCGTCACCCCTTCGAGTCGGCTCGCGATGGCGGAGAACAGCTCCTGGGTCGCTTCGGGGTCGTCGGCCACGGCCGCAGCGAACTTCTCGGCATCGAACGAGAGCACGCCCTTGTCGCTGATCGTGATGCCGATCGTCGAGGGCGAGATCCCGTCGACCGGATGCTGCACGGCATTGGCGAGTGCTCCGCGGAGGTTGCGCACGGTGCTGTCGCCGGTGAAGACCCCGAGAGTCGTGGACTCGCCGACATCGCCGACCGTCGCCTTCGAGCCGTTGTCGATGCGCGTCAGCAGCGCGGCGATCTCCTTGATGAAGGTCTGGGCCGTCGTCGTCTGCTTCTTCTCGTCACGCGCGACCGTCACCGTCACGGGGTCGGTGCTCGGCTTCGTGATCGTGACGTCGATGCCCTCACCCACGCTGATCGTGTTGCTGGCGCTCGTGAGCGTCTGCTCGGCCGCGGTGCCTGCGAAGAGTCGCACCCGGGCGTCCGCACCCTGGGTGAGGATCGCCGCCCCGGTCTCTGCCCCCATGTCGGTGGCTGTCCCGGCGGCGACATCGGCTGCGGATCCGCGATGGATCGTGAACCCGCCGGCTTCGCCCGTCTCGATCGAGGTCAGCTGGATGCGCGAGAGCGGCTTGCCGTCGGCATCCGTTCCCGCGGGGACCACGGTGGCCATCACGCCTGCCTTGGCGTTGTTGATGGCCTTCGCGAGATCTTGGGGCCCGGTACCGGTCGGCGTGATCTCGACGGGCCCGCCGTCGGTACCGACCACGGTGAACGTGCCACCCCACGCGGAGGATCCGGCCGCGGCGGTCACGACGGAGTGCGCGGAGGCGACCGCGTCGACGACGATGCTCGTCGAGAAGGCATTCGCCGTCGAACCGGCGGTCACGGTCACGCTCTCCGACGAGGAGGACGCGATGAACGAGGAGAGCGATGTCGGCGTGGCTGCGGTCTTGGCCTTCGTGACGAGCTCCTGCAGTGTCGTGTTGAGAGACTGCAGGTTCGTGATGATCGAGTTTCGATCGGTGATCTTGTTGGTGATCAGCGTCTTGGGGATCGCCGACACGTCCATCAGCGCCTTGATGAGCTCTTCGGTCTTGAGCCCTGATACGAGTCCGTCGAGTTTCATCCCGGTCGTCTTCCGTGCGATGTGGTCAAGGTGTCCTACAGGAAGGCGCTCGGGCGGAGGTGACTCCGCCCGAGCGCCCGGTGCGCCTCAGGCGCAGCGACTCAACGGAGAAGCTGCAGGACGCCCTGGCCCGACTGGTTCGCCTGCGCGAGCATGGCGGTACCGGCCTGCTGCAGGATGTTCGAGGCGGTGTACTTGACCATCTCGGCAGCCATGTCGGTGTCGGCGATACGGCTCTTCGCAGCGCCGAGGTTCTCGGCCGAGACCTGCAGCGAGTTGATCGTCGACTCGAAGCGGTTCTGCACGGCACCGAGGTCGGCGCGAGCCGACGAGACGCTCTTGATGGCGGTGTCGACCGTGGTGATGGTCGCAGCGGCCACCGTCGGGTCGGCGAAGCCGTCGGTCGTCACGATGTCGGTGCGCAGCTGCGTCGTGAGCGCCTTGATGTTGGCGCTGGTCAGGTCGACGGTGATCTGGCTGGATGCAGAACCGTCGGCTCCCACCTGGAAGCTGAGAGTGCCGTCGCCGGCAGCTCCCGCGGTGCCGTCGAGCAGCTGGATGCCGTTGAAGTTGGCGCTGTCGGCGATGCGATCGAGCTCATCGACCAGCTGCGTCACCTCGGTGGTGATCGCGGTGCGCGAGTCGGCGTTGTTCGAGTCGTTGCCGGCCTGGACGGCGAGGTCACGCACGCGCTGAAGGATCGAGTGGACCTCGGTCAGTGCGCCTTCTGCGGTCTGGATGACCGAGATGCCGTCCTGAGCGTTGCGGGCTGCGACGTTCAGGCCGTTGACCTGCGAACGCAGACCCTCGGAGATGGCGAGACCGGCGGCGTCATCGGCTGCGCGGTTGATGCGCAGACCGCTCGAGAGCTTCTCGAGCGACTTCGAGACGTCGTTCTGGTTGACGGACAGGTTGCGGTACGCGTTGAGCGCGCCGACGTTGGTTGCGATCTGAAGACCCATGAGAATTCCTCCGTGGTTATGGGGTTGGACTCAGGTCCATCCGTGGACCCGTACTCCCCACATTCGCGACGCACGGATCGACCGTAACCGCCGCGAGGCGGAATTCTCAGACCGCCGCGAGCAGCCGCTCCGACACGGGCGGCACGACCGGTGCCGGCATGCCGAACAGCACCTCGAAGAACTCCGACTTCGCCTTGGTCGACCGGTCGCCGGTCGTGCCGTCTTCCCAGGCCTGCATGGCCTCGCGCATCAGCACGAGAGCCTTCGACCGCAGCTTCGAGACGTAGGCGTGGCTCACCGCCAGCTCCTCCGCGATGTCCTTGACCATCCGATCCTCGAGATAGATGCCGCGGACGACGTTCCGCATCGCCTCGGGCAGCGCCTCGATGACGCGCGTGAGCATCGTGCGCAGCTCCGACCTCTCCGCGGCGTGCTCGGGCAGGATCACGCTGTCGGTGAGATCGGCGGCCTGGCGCCCCGTCTCCACATCGAAGTGCGCCTCGAAGCTGGTGGCGGTGCGCACCATCTCGTCGAGCTTCAGCATCTCGGCGACCGCGGCGGCATCGAGGCCCGACTCCCTCGCCAGCTCGGCGGTCGTCGCCGCTCGTCCCGTCCGTGCGAGCACGGTCTCGGCAGCGACGCGCACCCGCTCGATCTTGTCGCGGCTGCGCTCCCCTGCGGGGTCGGCCCGACGCATCTCCGACAGCATCGCCCAGTTGATCTGTCCGCTCGCGAACGCACCGAACGGGATGCCTCGCGACGGATCGAACGACATCGCTGCTCGAGCGAGTCCCAGTCGAGCAGCCGAGAGCAGGTCGTCGAGATCGACGTGCGTCGCCGATCGCGCCTTCTCGACCGCGAGGAAGGTGGCGAGCGGCATGTTCTCGCGCGCGAGCTGCTCGGGCGTGAGGGGTGCGTCCTGAGATCTCTCAGAATCAGCAAAAACATCAGAATGACGCAGCAATGTGACTCCGAGATCTGTTCAACTGGTTTATCAGGAACATAGCAGGATTCACGCGTATACAAGTAAAAAGTTCACCGACTGGAAACACAGATCGCTTCAGAAGAGCGGTGCTCCGAACTCCACGTCTCAGTAGGATCGGTCCATGGCTGTGATCTCCCGCGGATTCGGTGCACGACGACGAGAATCCGACGACCGGCTCCCGCCCGGCCAGTACCTCACCTCCGACTTTCCCGTGCTCTCCGCGGGCCCCACGCCCCGCGTCGATACAGAGACATGGGAGTTCGCCGTCGTCGGGCTCGACGGCATCCGCCGCACCTGGTCGTGGGACGACCTGATGGCTCTCCCCATCGACACGATCACCACCGACATCCACTGCGTGACCCGCTGGTCCAAACTCGGCACCGAGTGGCGTGGAGTCTCGCTCGACCATCTGCTCGCCGATTCCGGCGACGGCGAGTTCACTCGAGTCTTCTCCTACGGCGGATACACGACGAACGTCCCGCGAGCCGATCTCACCGGTGGGAAGGCGTGGATCGCGTTCGAGTTCGACGGCCGACCGCTCGCCGCAGAGCACGGCGGCCCCGCGCGCCTCCTCGTCCCGCACCTCTACTTCTGGAAGTCGGCCAAGTGGGTCCACGGGCTCGATCTGCTCGAGAGCGACGAGCCCGGTTTCTGGGAGCAGAACGGCTACAACATGTACGGGGATCCGTGGAAAGAGGAGCGGTACTGGTGACCTCGGCGCCGGAGTGGCTGGTCGCCAGGGTCGTCGAGACGCGAGCGATCACCGCGCACGGACGGGTGCTGCATCTGCAGGTCGGCGGATGGCCGGGCAATCTGGCCGGCCAGCACGTCGATGTGCGTCTCACCGCAGAAGACGGCTATCAGGCCGTCCGCTCCTACTCGCTCGCCTCGACGGGAGACTCCGACGTCGTCGAACTCGCCGTCGACGAGGTGCCCGACGGCGAGGTCTCCCCTTACCTCGTTCAGGACGTGCGCCCCGGCGACGAACTGGAGGTTCGCGGCCCCATCGGCGGCTATTTCGTGTGGACCCCTGACCGACCCGAACCGGTGCAGCTCATCGCCGGCGGATCCGGCATCGTCCCTCTGCTCGCGATGGCGCGTGAACACGCGAGCGCCGCCAGCCATGCGCCCATGCGGATGCTCTACTCGGTGCGGAGTCCGGGTGATGCGTTCTACGCCGACGAGCTCGACGCCCTCGACGACTCGACCTTCGCTCTCGACTGGGCCTACACGCGCACCGCTCCCGACGGTGTCGCACGACCGGCCGGGAGGGTCGACGCGGCGACGATCTCGGCATCCACCATCTCAGCGTCGGAGAACCCGAGCGTCTACGTCTGCGGCCCGACGGGCTTCGTCGAGGCGGTCGCCGATCTGCTCGTCGCTGCAGGGCACTCTGCCGACCGCATCCGTACCGAGCGCTTCGGAGGTGCCTGATGGAACCCGCTCACCCCGCACAACCCGGCCACCGTGAGAGAGTCGACGGCAACGCGGCCGGAGGTCTCCTGCTCGAGCTGTTCGGCAGAGACATGACGAGCGCGCGAGCCGCGTGCATGCACTGCGAGCACGAGGCCGCGTTGGCAGACGCCATCGCCGAGCTGGACGAGGCCGGGATGATCCTGTTGTGTCGAGGATGCGGTCACACGATGCTGACTTATCTGCGCTCCGAAGGCCGAGCGACGCTCACCCTCGGGGGTCTCACTCGGCTGGAATGGACCGTGGAGTCCCCGTAGAGACATCGAGGGCGTCGACGAGCCGCTCCTCGGCCGATGCCAGGTGTTCTGCCAGCAGTGCCGCCGCGAGGTCTCCGTCGCCGGCACGCACAGCGTCCAACATCGCCGCATGCTGGGCGGCGATGACCTCGGCATCCAGCAGCTTCCGGTCCTGAACCTGTGCCATGCAGAGACGCACTTCGTCGAGCACGCTGCGGTACATCCGCGAGGTTCGCTCACTGCCCAGCGCGTCGATCACCGCCGTGTGGAATCGGAGATCGGGATCAACGGTCGCGGCGTCCGGGCCCGGCGGCATGGCGAGCAGCTCGGCGTTGGCATCGACCGCCGCCTGCGGGATCGCCCTGTCCAGCGCGAGCTCCCTGAGGGCTGCGCTCTCGAGACGGCTCCGCGTGCGATACACATCGCGCACCATCTCCGGGGCGATCGGAATGACGCGCGCACTTCGATGAGCCGTGCGCACGAGCAGGCCCGCGGCGACGAGCTGCTCGATCGCCGCCTTCGCGGTCGGCCGCGCGACGCCGTAGGCCGCAGAGACCCGCGCTTCGGTGAGTGCAGCCCCGGAGCCGAGCGCACCACTGAGTATCTCCGCCCGCAGCCGCATCGCGACGGCCTCGACGACGCCCACCACAGCGAGCGATGCGTGAGGAGAAGCGCCGGTCATGCGACCAGCGTAGACGACTCCTCGGGTTTAGGTATTCTTGTCAGACAATTCGGCGAAGGAGCCTCAATGTCCGCGACTCTGCTCACCCCGCTCTCCAGCGATCTCCTCGGCGACGGCACCGTCGTCGCGTCGCGCTCCATCGACAGGTTCGCCCGTGCGCACGACGCCTCGCACTATCTGCTGATCCCCGATGCCGTGCTCTCCCCGCAGGATGCGGGCGGTGTCGCGCGCGCTTTCGCGGCCGTCCGTGCCGCCGGACGCACGCTCACCTTCCGCTCGGGTGGCACGAGCCTGTCGGGCCAGGGCGTCTCCGGCGACATCCTCGTCGACACCCGGAGCGCGTTCCGCGGCATCCGCGTCGACGACGACGGAACGCTCGTCACGGTCGGCCCCGGCGCAACAGTGCGCCAGGTCAACACGCGACTCGCGCGCTACGGACGCAAGCTCGGCCCCGATCCCGCGAGTGAGATCGCGTGCACGATCGGCGGCGTCGTCGCCAACAACTCCAGCGGTATGGCCTGCGGCACCACCGAGAACTCCTATCGCACGATCGACTCGCTGCTGCTGGTGCTTCCCAGCGGCACCGTCATCGACACCGGAGCGCCCGACGCCCTCGAGCACCTCACCGCGGCGGAGCCCGCGATCGCCGCAGGACTGAGCGACCTCCGCGCGCGACTGCTCGCCTCACCGGAGCATGCCGCGATCGTGCAGCAGCAGTTCTCGATGAAGAACACCATGGGCTACGGGCTGAACTCGCTGCTCGACTTCGACGACCCGGTGAAGATCCTCGAGCACCTGATCATCGGGTCCGAAGGCACGCTGGCCTTCGTCGCGGAGGCTCGATTCCGCACCGTCGAGGTGCGCCCGCACATCGCGACCGGCCTGCTGGTATTCACGACCCTCGCCGAGGCGATGGCCGCGCTCCCGGAACTGGTGGCTCAGAACCTCGCCACGATCGAGCTGATGGATGCGGCGTCGCTCCGCGTCGCCCAGGGACTCGCCGAGGTGCCGTCGGCCATCGCCGAGATCGTCGTCGAAGGTCATGCCGCTCTGCTGGTCGAGGTGCACGCCTCCGATCCCGAGCAGCTGACCCTCACCTCGGACTCGGCACTCGCCCACTTCGCCCGGCTTCCCCTCGCCTCGCCGCCACGACTCACCACCGATGCCAGCGAGCGCGCATCCCTCTGGCTCGTGCGCAAAGGGCTCTACACGGCGGTCGCGGGCGCACGGCCGAGCGGCACGACGGCCCTTCTCGAAGACATCGTCGTGCCCGTCGATCGCCTGCTGACCACCTGCGAACGGCTGATCGAGCTGTTCGCGGCTCACGACTATGACGGGTCGGTGATCTTCGGTCATGCGAAGGACGGCAACGTCCACTTCCTGCTCAACGAGCGGTTCGACGATGCCGAGAGCCTCGCCCGCTACCGGCGCTTCACCGCGGATCTCGTCGAGCTGGTGCTGGGCCAGGGCGGTTCACTGAAGGCCGAGCACGGCACGGGGCGGATCATGGCGCCGTTCGTGCGCACCCAGTACGGCGACTTCCTCACCGATCTGATGTGGGACATCAAGCGGCTGATCGATCCGGCCGGCATCCTCAACCCCGGCGTGATCCTGTCCGACGACCCCGAGTCGTACCTGCATCACCTCAAGCGCGTGCCGACGGTCGAGAGCGAGGTCGATCGCTGCGTCGAATGCGGTTACTGCGAGCCGACGTGCCCGAGCAAGAGCATCACGCTCACGCCACGGCAGAGGATCGTGCTCCGACGCGACATGGCCTGGGCGGAGATGCAGGGAGACACGGAACTCGCGAGCGAGCTCCGTGCCGACTACGACTACGAAGGCGTTCAGACCTGCGCAGTCGACGGGATGTGCGGCGTCGCCTGCCCGGTGGACATCAACACCGGCGACCTGGTGCGTCGGCTGCGGGCCGAGGAGTCGTCGAAGCTCGAAGACGGGCTGTGGGATGCCGCGGCGAAGAATTGGGGAGCCGTCACGAAGATCGGCGGGGTGGCACTCACCGTCGCCGATGCGATGCCTGCTGCACTCGTCACGGGCGTCACGGCACTCGGACGCGCGGTGCTCGGCGCCGACACCGTCCCCCTCTACGCCGAGGACCTTCCCCGCGGCGGGTCGAAGCCACCGAAGCCGCTGAACCGCGCAGACGCGCAGGTCGTGTTCTTCGGGGCCTGCATCGGCACCATGTTCGGGGCCGAGGGCGACGGCGAAGGGTCGAGAGACGCGCTGCGCGCCGTGCTCGATCGGGCGGGGATCCCCGTCGTGGTACCCGACGACGCGGGCGGGCTCTGCTGCGGCACTCCGTGGAAGTCGAAGGGGCACCTCGCAGGGTACGAGCGGATGACAGACCGCGTGCTCGCCTCACTCTGGGCTGCGAGCAGGCAGGGTGCGATTCCCGTCGTCTGCGACGCCGCATCGTGCACCGAAGGACTCCACACGATGCTCGCGAAAGCCGCTGCGGCGCATCCGGATTACTCCCGGCTCGTGATCGAAGACGCCACGACGTATGTCGCCCGCGAGGTCCTGCCGCGGTTGTCGGTCACGATGAAGCTCGGCAGCGTCGCGGTGCATCCGACCTGCTCCACCACCGCTCTCGGCGCGACGAGTGCGCTCACCGCGCTCGCGGCGGCGGTCGCCGACGAGGTGTTCATCCCCGACGAGTGGGGATGCTGCGCCTTCGCGGGCGACCGCGGGATGCTGCATCCCGAACTCACCGCAAGCGCCACCGCCGCCGAGAGCGCAGAGCTGACCGCGGCAGACGCTGTCCGCTCCGGGTTCGATGCCTTCGTGTCAGCGAACCGCACGTGCGAGATCGGTATGACGCGGGCGACGGGAAAGCCCTATCGCCATGTCATCGAGATCCTCGAGGAGCTCACGCGGCCGTAGCGGAGCAGCTCGGGCCCCGTCAGAGGTCGGTATGTTGTCGTCCATGATCGACTTCGACGACTTCATGCGGAACGTCCCGATGCTGGCGCTCATCACCAGCATCTCTGCGGCGATCTCGTGGGCAGTGATCCGAGGCGCGGTGCTCTCCGCGCTCCGCAAGCATTCCAGGGAACAGCGCGATCTGAAGATGTCTCCCCGCGAATGATCACTCGTCTTCGCGCCCGACCGGCACCACCGCGTGCGGTATCTCACGTGGGGCGTCGAGGGCGGCCGTGGCGGGCGGGGACCCCGTATGCGGCGGGCGGTGCGGAGTGGGCCCTGCCGGGATCGAACCGACGACATCCACGGTGTAAACGTGGCGCTCTACCAGCTGAGCTAAAGGCCCTGGTGCTTCCAGTGTATCGGTGCCGCGATGCGCGAGCATGTCGTGGAAGGGGGATAGGGTGAGGGAGGCACGCGTTGTGCACAGCCGACAAGGCTGCCCGCGTCGCTTCCCGTTTCAATGGCATGACCTGCCAGCTTGACGAAAGGCTCCCCCGTGACTGTGCACGACCAGGATCCGTATTCCCAGGGCCCCCTCGACAGCGATCCGGAAGAGACGGGCGAGTGGCAGCAGTCGCTCGACGAGCTCGTCGACGCCAAGGGCCACGGCCGGGGGCGCGAGATCATGCTCAGCCTGCTCAAGCGCTCGAAGGAGCTGCACCTGGGCGTGCCGATGGTCCCGACCACCGACTACATCAACACGATCGCCGCCGAGAACGAGCCCGAGTTCCCCGGTGACGAAGAGATCGAGCGCCGCTATCGTGCCTGGATCCGCTGGAACGCAGCCATCACGGTGCACCGCGCGCAGCGCCCCGGCATCGGCGTCGGCGGCCACATCTCGACCTACGCGTCGTCGGCTGCTCTCTACGAGGTCGGCTTCAACCACTTCTTCAAGGGTGCCGACAACCCCGGCGGCGCCGACCAGATCTTCATCCAGGGCCACGCCTCGCCCGGAACCTACGCGCGCTCCTTCCTCGAAGGCCGACTGAGCGAAGACCAGCTCGACGGATTCCGCCAGGAGAAGTCGCACGCACCGCACGGCATCCCCTCGTACCCGCACCCGCGTCTGATGCCGGAGTACTGGCAGTTCCCGACGGTCTCGATGGGTCTCGGCCCGATCAACGCCATCTACCAGGCGATGTCGAACAAGTACCTCGAGAACCGCGGCATCAAAGACACGTCGCAGTCGCACGTGTGGGCATTCCTCGGCGACGGCGAGATGGACGAGGTCGAGAGCCGCGGACAGCTGCAGGTCGCAGCGAACGAGGGCCTCGACAACCTGACCTTCATCGTCAACTGCAACCTGCAGCGCCTCGACGGCCCGGTGCGCGGCAACGGCAAGATCGTCCAGGAGCTCGAGTCGTTCTTCCGCGGTGCCGGCTGGAACGTCATCAAGGTCGTCTGGGGTCGCGAATGGGACGACCTGCTCGCCCGCGACACCGAGGGTGCGCTGCTCAACCTCATGAACGTCACCCCCGACGGTGACTACCAGACCTACAAGGCCGAGTCCGGCGCGTACGTCCGCGAGCACTTCTTCGGCCGCGACGAACGCGCTGCCGCTCTGGTCAAGGACTACTCCGACGACGACATCTGGAACCTCAAGCGCGGTGGCCATGATTACCGCAAGGTCTACGCCGCGTTCAAGGCAGCGACCGAGCACAAGGGCAAGCCCACCGTCATCCTCGCGAAGACCGTCAAGGGCTACGGCCTCGGTCCGCACTTCGAGGGCCGCAACGCGACCCACCAGATGAAGAAGATGACGCTGGACAACCTCAAGACGTTCCGCGACGAGATGCACATCCCGATCACGGATGCTCAGCTCGAGGAGAACCCGTACCTGCCGCCGTACTACAACCCCGGCCCGCAGGACGAGACGATCCAGTACATGCTCGAGCGCCGTCAGGCTCTCGGCGGCTACCTGCCGGAACGCCGCTCCACGCATGTCGGGCTCTCCCTTCCCGACGACACTGCGTACGCGCTGCCCAAGAAGGGCTCCGGCACACAGGAGATCGCCACGACCATGGCGTTCGTCCGTCTGCTGAAAGACCTGCTGCGCTCGAAGGACTTCGGCCACCGCATCGTCCCGATCATCCCGGACGAGGCTCGCACGTTCGGCATGGACGCGTACTTCCCGTCGGCGAAGATCTACAACCCGAACGGTCAGCACTACACGTCGGTCGACCGTGAGCTGCTCCTCGCCTACAAGGAGAGCCCGCAGGGCCAGATCGTGCACGTCGGCATCAACGAGGCGGGCGCTCTCGCGGCGTTCACCGCGGCGGGCACCTCCTACGCCACGCACGGCGAGCCGCTGATCCCGATCTACCTCTTCTACTCGATGTTCGGATTCCAGCGCACGGGCGACGCCCAGTGGGCGGCCGGAGACCAGATGGCCCGAGGGTTCATCATGGGCGCGACAGCAGGACGCACCACCCTCACGGGTGAGGGCCTCCAGCACGCCGACGGTCACTCGCACCTGCTCGCTGCCACCAACCCGGCGACGGTCTCGTACGACCCGGCCTACGGCTACGAGATCGCGCACATCATGCGCTCGGGTCTCGAGCGCATGTACGGCGGCGACCACGAAGACCCGAACGTCATGTACTACATCACTCTCTACAACGAGCCGATGGTCATGCCCGCCGAGCCGGAGAACGTCGACGTCGAGGGGATCGTGCGCGGTATCCACCGCGTCTCGGTCGGCGAGGGCGAAGGCCCCCGCGCCCAGCTCTTCGCATCGGGCGTCGGACTCCCCTGGGCCCTCGAGGCACAGCAGCTGCTGAAGAACGACTGGGGCGTGATCGCCGACGTCTGGTCCGTCACCTCCTGGACCGAGCTGCGCCGCGACGGCCTGGCCGCCGACGAGCACAACTTCCTGCACCCCGAAGAAGAGCCGCACACCGCATACCTGACGCAGAAGCTGCAGGGCGCCGAAGGTCCCGTCGTCGCCGTGAGCGACTTCATGCACGCCGTGCAGGACCAGATCCGTCCGTGGGTTCCGCAGCGTTTCGCGACGCTGGGTGCTGACGGCTTCGGGTTCTCCGACACGCGTGCCGCGGCTCGTCGCTTCTTCAAGATCGACGGCCCGTCGATCGTCGTCCGCACGCTGCAGTCGCTCGCAGAAGACGGGGTCGTCGACCGTTCTCTCGCTGCGCAGGCCATCCAGAAGTACAGCCTGCACGACGTGAACGCCGGCACCAGCGGCAACGCGGGCGGCGAAAGCTGAGCCATCGGTGACGGGTTCCTCTTCGCGCGGCATGGATAAGACCGCCACGCTCACCTGGCTGCGCCGGATCTCCGGTGACATCGCCTCGGTGACGATCAAGCGCCTCGAAGACACCCTGCCTTGGTACGCCGACATGCCACCAGCCCGCCGCTCTGCGGTCGGGCTGGTGGCCCAGGCCGGCATCACCTCGTTCATCCAGTGGTACGAAGACCCGACGTCCACCCCGTGGATCGCGGCGGACATCTTCGCCGCGGCGCCGCGTGAGCTGCTCCGCAGTGTGAGCCTGCAGCAGACCCTGCAGCTCATCCGCGTCACCGTCGAGGTGACAGAAGAACGTGTCGCGGGCAGGGGCGCGGACCTCCGCGAAGCGATCCTGCTCTACTCGCGCGACGTCGCCTTCGCCGCAGCCGACGTCTACGCCCGCGCCGCCGAGGCGCGCGGACTCTGGGATGCACGGCTCGAGGCACTCGTCGTCGACTCGATCCTCACCGGCGAGGCGGACGAAGAGCTTCCGAGCCGCATCGCGGCCCTCGGATGGCACGGCCACGGCGAGGTCGCCGTGCTCGTCGGCACGACTCCCCCGCAGTTCGACGTCGACCTGGTACGACGCACGGCACGAAAGCTCGCCGTCGACGTGCTCATCGGCGTGCAGGGCTCTCGCCTCGTGCTCGTCATCGGTCGCGCTCGCATCGCCGGACAGGAAGCACCCGAGGGCGAAGAGGAAGAACTCGGCTTCGAAGAGATCGCCTCGCGTCTCGAGCCGTCCTTCGGTCCCGGCTACGTCGTGCTCGGCCCGGCCGTCGCGGCGCTCGTCGACGCGAGCCAGAGTGCGCGGGCCGCTCTCGCCGGATTCGCCGTCGCGCGCGCCTGGCGCGCAGCCCCGCGGCCGGTCGAAGCCGACGATCTGCTGCCCGAACGTGCGCTCGCGGGCGACCCGCTCGCCAAGCAGACGCTCATCGAGCGGATCTACCGCCCGCTGCAGGCACATTCCACAGACCTCGTCACCACTCTCTGGAGCTACCTCGACAACGGACGCTCGCTCGAGGCGACCGCACGCGAGCTGTTCGTGCATCCGAACACCGTGCGGTACCGACTCAAGCGCGTCAGTGAGGTGATCGGCTGGGACGCGACCGGTCCACGTGAGGCGCTGATCCTGCAGACGGCTCTCATCCTGGGATCGATCGGCGCGGCCGAACAGGTTCGTCGTCGTCCACCATTGCGACGCCCCTCTCGCTGACCCGGATTCCCTGAGATCTGTACGCCACACACAATCGTTCTTCGGAATCTTGTGATGGATCATCCACCACTTCCGAGCGATCGTTGGCAGACTGGGGGTGTGATTGTCGTCGTATGCCCAGGACAGGGCTCGCAAACCCCCGGTTTCCTCTCTCCCTGGCTCGAGCTCGAAGGTGTCTCCGACACCATCGCCGCCTACTCCGAGGCGGCAGAGGTAGATCTCCGGCAGCACGGCACGGAGTCGGATGCCGACACCATCCGTGACACGCGCATCGCACAGCCGCTGATCGTGGCAGCGTCACTGATCGCCGGCGACGCCCTCGCCGCACGGGCAGGCCGACGCGCCGACGGCCTCGCCGGCCACTCGGTCGGCGAGATCGCCGCGCTCGTCGCCAGCGGCGTGATCGACGCCGAGACAGGCATGCGCCTGGTCGGCATCCGGGGTCGTGCGATGGCGGATGCCGCGGCACAGACGCCCACCGGCATGAGCGCTGTCCTCGGCGGCGACGAGGAGACCATCCTCACTCGCCTCACCGAACTCGGTCTCTCCCCCGCGAACTACAACGGGGGCGGCCAGCTGGTCGTGGCGGGTGAGCTCGCAGGTCTCGATGCCCTCGCCAGCGAGCCGGTCAAGGGCACGCGCGTGATCCCCCTGCAGGTTGCCGGGGCCTTTCACACCTCCTACATGGAATCGGCAGTCGCTGCGCTGCGCGATGTCGTCGCGACCGTCGCACCGAACGACCCGGAACTCCCTCTCTGGACCAATCGCGACGGGTCGCTCGTGTCCGACGGCGCGCAGGCACTCTCCTACCTCGTCGACCAGGTGTCCTCGCCGGTCCGCTGGGACCTCTGCATGGCCTCATTCGCAGATCAGGGGATCACCGGTCTGATCGAGCTCGCCCCTGCGGGTGCGCTGACCGGGCTCGCGAAGCGCGGCCTGCGCGGCGTGCCGACCGTCGCCGTCAAGACCCCCGATGACCTCGATGCGGCCGTCGCGCTGCTGAACGGAGAAGCCGCATGAGCCCCACCCTGAACCAGGTCACCGGTCCCGCGTACACCCGCATCTACTCGTACGGTGCTGCGCGCGGTGAGAACGCGGTCCCGAACGACGACCTCATCGGTCCGATCGATTCCAGCGACGAGTGGATCCGCCAGCGCACGGGCATCGTGACGCGCGTGCGGGCAGACAAGGGCACGGATGCGATCGATCTCGCGACCGTCGCGGCTGCCGAGGCGATCGAGAAGTCCGGTATCTCGGCCGACCAGGTCGATCTCGTGATCGTCGCCACCATCAGCAACCCCAAGCAGTCGCCGTCGGTCTCGGCGATCGTGGCCGACCGCGTGGGCGCGAACCCGGCGGCCGCCTACGACATCAACGCCGCCTGCGCCGGGTACGCCTACGCCGTCACCCAGGCCGATGCGCTGATCCGCTCCGGCGCCGCACGCTACGCCCTCGTGATCGGCACCGAGAAGCTCTCGGACATCGTCGACCCCGCCGACCGCAGCATCTCGTTCCTGCTCGGCGACGGCGCGGGTGCCGCACTCATCGGCCCGAGCGACACGCCGGGCATCGCCCCTGCAGTCTGGGGCTCGGACGGCTCGAAGGCCGACGCCGTCGGAATGAACGGCACTCTCACCGAGTTCCGCGACGGCGAGGTGCCGTGGCCGACGCTGCGTCAGGAGGGCCAGACGGTCTTCCGCTGGGCCGTGTGGGAGATGGCGAAGGTCGCTCGCGAGGCGCTCGATCGGGCCGGCGTCGAGCCGACCGACATCGCCGCGTTCATCCCGCACCAGGCGAACATGCGCATCATCGACGAGTTCGCCAAGCAGCTGAAGCTGCCTGAGACCACCGTCATCGCTCGCGACATCGAGACGACCGGCAACACGTCGGCCGCCTCGATCCCGCTGGCGAGCCACCGGCTGATGGCCGAGCATCCCGAGCTCTCGGGTGGCCTGGCACTGCAGATCGGCTTCGGCGCGGGCCTCGTGTTCGCCGCTCAGGTCGTCGTCCTCCCCTGAGAACGCGCCGACCTTCCCTAGACTGTTCCACGGTTCCGATACACAACCCGTAAGAAAGAGGAAGACCACATGGCTTTCACCAACGATGAGGTCCTCGCTGGCCTCGCAGAGCTGATCACCGACGAGACCGGCATCAACGCCTCCGAGGTCGCCCTCGAGAAGTCGTTCACCGACGACCTCGACATCGACTCGATCTCGATGATGACGATCGTCGTCAACGCAGAAGAGAAGTTCGGCGTCACCATCCCCGACGACGAGGTCAAGAACCTCAAGACCGTCGGCGACGCCGTCAACTTCATCGTCGCAGGCCAGGAGTAATCCTCGCAGGATGCCACCCCCGCGCTCGCGGGGCGTGGCATCCTCCGCCTTGCCCGCATCCCGCTCGACCCGCCTGACAAGGAACCACACATGACCAAGCGCATCGTCGTCACCGGCATCGGCGCCACGTCCGCCATCGGCGGGACAGCTCCCGAGAACTGGACCAACCTGCTCGCAGGTCAGTCCGGAACCCGACCCCTCGAACATGACTGGGTGCAGCAGTACGAGCTGCCCGTCACCTTCGCCGCAGAGGCGATCGTCCGGCCCGAAGAGGTCCTGCCCCGCCACGAGGCGAAGCGGCTCGACCCCTCCTCCCAGTTCGCGCTCATCGCTGCGCGTGAGGCCTGGGCTGACGCCGGATCCCCCGAGGTCGCGCCCGAGCGCCTCGGTGTCGACTTCGCCACCGGCATCGGTGGACTCTGGACCCTCCTCGACGCGTGGGACACGCTGCGAGAGAAGGGCCCTCGCCGCGTGATGCCGCTGACCGTTCCGATGCTCATGCCGAACGCGGCGGCCGGAAACCTCTCGCTGCAGTTCCAGGCCCGCGCCTATGCCCAGACCGTCGTGAGCGCGTGCGCCTCCAGCACCGAGTCGATCATCCACGCGTTCCACCACCTGCAGGAGGGTCTCGCCGACGTCGTGATCGCCGGCGGCACCGAATCGGCCATCCACCCGATCACCATGGCGTCCTTCGCCTCTGCGCAGGCACTGTCACGTCGCAACGACGACCCCGCCACCGCGTCCCGCCCCGGTGCGATCGACCGCGACGGCTTCGTGATGGGCGAGGGAGCCGCAGCACTGATCCTCGAGACCGAGGAGCACGCGAAGGCTCGCGGCGCCAAGATCTACGGCTACGTGCTCGGCGGTGGAGTGACCGCAGACGCGTACCACATCACGGGCAACGACCCCGAGGGCAACGGAGCCGCCCGTGCGGTCACCCAGGCCCTCGACGAGGCCGGAATCACCGCCGACCAGGTCGCACACATCAATGCGCACGCCACCTCGACACCGGTCGGCGACCCCAACGAGTACGTCGCGCTCAAGAAGGTCTTCGGTGACCGGATCGACGAGATCCCGGTATCCGCGACCAAGGCATCGACAGGTCACCTGCTCGGTGGCACCGGAGCGCTCGAGGCGATCTTCTCGCTGCTCGCTCTCCGCGACCGCGTCGCTCCGCCGACCATCAACATGACCGAACCCGACCCGGCCGTGCCCTTCAACCTCTCGGGCGAGGCACAGCCTCTCGGTGACGGCAAGCTGTACGCGATCAGCAACTCGTTCGGCTTCGGCGGGCACAATGCCGTCGCGGTCTTCGCGAGCGTCGACTGACCCGCACACACGATCGAACGGCCCCTGGGTGATCCCGGGGGCCGTTCTCGTCGTGAGTCCTGTCGGGGGCTATGCCCGGGCGAGCTGCCGCGAGCGGGCCGCGCGCAGACGCGTCGTCCACGGCAGGAACCAGCCGACGAGCGGGCCGACCCCGAAGGCGAAGAGGACGGTTCCCACGCCCACCGGCCCGCCGAGAAGGAAGCCGATCAGCAGCACACTGCCCTCGATGAGGGTGCGCACCAGCCAGACGGGCCGCCCCGTGCGCGCCACGAGTCCGGTCATGAGCCCGTCGCGAGGACCGGGGCCGAAGTCCGCGGCGATGTAGAGGCCCGTCGCGAACGCGAGAAGGAACAGCCCGGCCACGAACATCGGGGCGCCCACCCAGATCGACGGAGGCGTGGGAATCACGAGGAGGGCCAGATCGGCGCTCGGACCGACGAGCAGCGCGTTCAGCAGGGTGCCCAGTCCGACACGCTGCCGCAGCGGGATCCACAGCACCAGCACGAGCACGGAGACGAGAACCGTGACGACGCCGTAGCCGATCCCCGCCTGGCCGGCGATCCCGAGCGCGAGCACGTCCCACGGCGCCACACCGATGCCGCCGCGGACCATCAACCCGAGAGCGACGCCGTAGAGGAAGAGGCCGACGAGCAGCTGCACGATGCGCTCGACGACGTCGCGACGGCTTGTGGCGCTGATGGGGAGAAAGATGGACCGACGGTGCATTCCTCCATCGTGGCCCCACAGCCACCGCAGGACGCCAGGCCACTCGTCGAAAAGTGGCCTGCTCTTATCAGGCCACTTTGCGGCATGCTGGAGATATGACCTCACGACTCGTCGAGCAGCTGGGAGCCCAGAACATCGTCGGCGCGACCGCCGCGGCCCTGGCGGAGCATATCCGAGCGCTCATCCTCGACGGGCGCCTGACCGTGGGAGAACGTCTTCCGAGCGAGCGCGCACTGGCCCTGGAACTGCGTCGATCCCGCTCGACCATGACCCGCGCATACGGCCTCCTCGAAGACGAGGGTTACGTCTCGCGACTGCACGGCGGGAGCACCCGCGTCGCGCTCCCCCACCGCACGTCGCAGATGCCGAACGACGACGACGGTTCCGCGATCGACCTCTCGATCGCCTCTATGGACTCGACGCCGGGACTCTACGACGCGACGGTGAGATCGCTGCCCCGGCTCGCCGCGCTCCGGGGCACCAGCGGCTACTCCCTGCGGGGGCTCGCAGAGCTGCGCGAAGCCGTCGCACTCCGCTTCACCGAACGCGGTGTCGAGACGCATGCCGACGAGATCATCATCACCTCCGGTGCGCTCAACGCCTTCCATCTGGTTCTCGCCGCCATCGGCAGACGGGGCGAGCACGCGCTCGTCGAGCAGCCCACCTTCCCGCACGCGCTCGAGGCGCTGCACCGGCACGGATACCGTCTGCTGCCCACTCCGGTCGATGTCACAGGCTGGGATGAGCGGCATCTCACCGACACCCTCCTTCGCAGTCGCCCCCATGTCGCGTACCTGATCCCGGACTTCCACAATCCGACGGGTGCCACGCTCGCGGACGCGGAGAGATCCCGCATCGCGACGACGGCTCGCAGCGTCGGCACACACCTCGTCGTCGACGAGACGACTGCGGAACTCGACATCGACCGTGGGTGGGCACCGCTGCCGATGGCGGCGTTCAGCCCCCAGGTGATCACCGTCGGCTCCATGTCGAAGATCGCCTGGGGTGGACTGCGCATCGGCTGGATCCGCGCGAATCGTCCTCTCATCGCCCGCCTGCTCGCCACACGACCATCATTCGAACTGGGCACCGCCCTGCTCGAGCAGTGCATCGCCCTCGAGCTCCTGCAGGACATGCCTGCGCTGACGGCGCACGTCGCCGAGCGCCTCAGCGCGGGTCGAGCCGCAGTGGCTGCGGGACTCGAGACGATCGGGGGCATCTCCATGCCCCACACGAGCGGCGGGCTCTCGGCCTGGCTCGATCTCGGTGCCCCTGCGTCGACGGCGCTGTCGCTCGCAGCTCGCGACCACGGGCTGATCCTGCCGCCCGGTCCGCGCTTCTCCACCGGCGGCGTGCTCGAGCGACGCCTGCGAGTCCCGATCACGCTGCCGCCCGAACGCACCGCAGAGGCGATGAGCCGACTGGGCCTCGCGTGGCACGACGTCATGGCGGGAAGCTCCTCGCTCAGCGACGACATGCCCCGCACCGCCGTGATCTGACCGCAGACGAGGACCCCGCCCCCCTGATCTCAGGGACGGGGTCCTCGTCGTGTGGAACGGGAATTCGCCTTCTCAGCGTCCGGGATCACTCACCGGCATCCGATACTCGCGCCTTCCCGTTCCAGGTCTGTGTGTCGATCGGCTAGCCGACCTTGTGGAGCCACACCACACGCGCATCGTCACTCGCGTGGCGGAAGGGCTCGAGCTCCTCATCCCAGGCCGACCCGAGCGCGATGTCGAGTTCGCGCTGCAGTTCGCTCGCACTGCCTGCGGCGATCTCCATCGCATAGCGGATGCGGTCCTCACCGATCACGATGTTGCCCGCGGCATCGGTCTGCGCGTAGTGGATCCCGAGATCGGGCGTGTGCAGCCAGCGTCCGCCGTCGCTGCGAGGAGTGGGGTCCTCAGTCACCTCGAAGCGCAGGTGCTCCCAGCCGCGGATCGCGGTGGCGAGAGCCGCACCGGTGCCGACCGGGCCGTCCCAGTAGAACTCGGCACGGCGTGCGCCGTCGAGCACCGGCTGGTCGCTCCAGTCGAAGTTCACCGCACGACCGATGGCGCGTCCCACCGCCCATTCCAGGTGCGGGCAGAGCGCGCGAGGTGCAGAGTGGACGAAAACCACTCCGCGTGCGTAAGCCGTCGCCATGATCTCTCCGTTTCATCAGGTGCGTCTTCCCCAACGACCTGAAACAACGAGAACTGGCGTGAATATGCGGTTATGGGGCTATTCTCGCCCAGACCAGGCAAAATCACAAGCATGTGATTCGACGACGAAGGCCCCGGCCAGAGCGACCGGGGCCTTCGGACCGTGTCCGGTCCTGAAAATCAGACGAGGATCACGCCTCGCTCATGGCCTGCTTGACCTGCTGGCCCTTTGCGGCGTAGTACGCGGCGCGGGCGGCGTCGCGGCGAGCCTGCTCTGCGTAGCCGGCCTCGCGCACGTCCTGCGGGACATCGACGTTCGGAACGTCGTCAGTGCCGTTGTACTTCTCGATGTAGGCGTCGAGCTCGGGGCCAGACGTCCACGACGTGATGAGGCAGTAGCGCGGCTCGGTGCCGACGTGGGTCGCGGCGTGCCACAGACGCTGAGTGTCGACGATCAGCTGAGCGCCGGCCGGCAGCGCGATGCGGTACTCGATGCTCGGATCGGTGCGGTTCTCGCGAAGGACGAAGAAGCTGTCCTTGTCGTCGCTGAGGTTGAAGAAGCCGCGCACCACCCAGCCGGTGCCGTCCGGGTTCAGACGGTTGTTGTCATCCTGGTGGAGGTTGTAGAGGCACTCCCCGTACGGGGTGGGCTGCAGCTCGATCACGCGGCAACGACCGACGTTGGCACCCGGCTCCTGCGCGCGGCGCGTCAGGTTCGGGGCCTTGGAGGTCTGCTCGTCGATCCAGACGCCGTCCTTGTCGGTGCGCGGCGGCTTGTGGTTCCAGAAGCCGTTGCACTCGATCTCGCCCTTGGCACTGGCGAGCGGCGCGAAGCGGGTGTCCCCCGACGACTTCCAGTCGTTGTACTCGATGTCGAGCCACTCTTTGGGGTCGAGCTCCTGGTTGTAGCTGTCGAGCACGACGAAGCCCTTGTCTTCGAGCGCGGCAGACTTGATGTATCCCATGATCTGAACCAGATCCTTTCATCGGGGGC
This sequence comes from Microbacterium sp. AC145, assembly GCF_979258505.1. Taxonomy (NCBI): domain Bacteria; kingdom Bacillati; phylum Actinomycetota; class Actinomycetes; order Micrococcales; family Microbacteriaceae; genus Microbacterium; species Microbacterium sp. AC145. The sequence goes on along the minus strand of NZ_OZ409859.1, from coordinate 1,176,411 downwards.
CAGCACGTTTTAACAGGCCCTGATAAGGCAAGCCTAACAGGGCACCTCTGGAGCGCCGCCGAGGGTCGCCGTGAATAAGCGAATAGACTGAATCGGGCGCCTGGCGACTCCTCGGCGCCCGGCGTTACGGGAGGACGAGACACCAGCATGAGCACTGCGACCAACGTCGAGGCGACAGCTGTCAACACGATCGAATGGCTCGCAGCGGACTCCACGACCATCGTCGTGCCGGTGTATCAGCGTCAGTATCGCTGGGACATCGGCGGATGTGAGCAGCTGCTCTCCGACGTCAGGGCGGTCGCCCGCGAGGACTCTTCTCACCGCCACTTCATCGGCTCGATCCTGTCTGCGGCTGACGACAGCGACGCGGACACCGACCTCGTGCTGATCGACGGCCAGCAGCGGATCACCACACTCATGCTCCTCGTCGCCGCACTCCGGCACGCTGTGCAGGACTCCTCCCCCGAACTCGCCGCAGACCTCGACCGAGTGCTCGTGCGATCCGACGACCCGTCACGCACCAAGCTGCGCCCGCACGACGCATGGGCCCACCTCTATGAGTCCGTGGTGCTCGAGCACGGCGATCTCGGCGACCGCGAATCGCGCTTCGACGACAACTACGCGTTCTTCCGCAGCCAGGTCCACGCCGACGAGGCGCCGCTGATCTGGGCCGGTCTTCAGAGGCTCGAGCACGTCTCGATCACTCTCGGTTCCGACGCGAACGCCCAGCAGATCTTCGAGAGCCTCAACTCCACAGGCGAGCCGCTGCGAGATCACGAGCTCATCCACAACTACATCCTGATGGGGCTCACCCACGCCGAGCAGATCGATGTCGAGGCGCGTTTCTGGCTTCCGATCGAGCAGCACACCGGTGAGACGATCGGCGCGTTCTGGCGGCACTATCTCGTGATGACCACCGGGCGCGAGGTCGCCGCGAACGGCGAGCACGGCGTCTACAGCGCGTTCCGGCACTCGTTCCCCCGCGTCGACCTCGATCATCTGCAGGCGGATGCCGAGGTCTGGCGCCACTACGCCGAGATCTACGGGACGCTGCTCGATCCCTCGCGCGAGAAGGATCCCGAGATCGCGCGGCAGCTGCGATTCGTGAACACCTTCGGACGCGCGTCGTACCCTCTGCTTCTCAGCGTCTACAGCGACCACGCTCGGGGAGCGATCGCACGGGAGGAGCTCCTCGAGACGCTCGAATGGCTCCAGGCGATGTACCTGCGTCGTACGCTCGTGAACCTTCCGAACGAGAGGCTCATCGCGCGTCTCTGCCGCGCCCGCTCCGACGGCCGCGACGCGCTCGCGCGGGCCTTCGCGCGCATCACTCCGTCGGACGAGCGCGTGAGTGCGGTGCTGAAGTACAGCGAGCTTCCGCATCCCGCCTATGTGCTCGGTCGCCTGGAGGGCGTCGACGACGCCGACGACTTCGACGTCGAACACATCGTTCCGACCGTTCCCAGCGACAGCTGGTCGGGCGACGGAGTGCGACCCTGGATCGACTACTCGGATGACGAGCGCAACGCTCACCGGGCTCTCGCCCCCACTCTCGGCAACCTCACCCTGCTCGAGCAGCGCCTCGCGGAGCGGGTGTTCGGCGAGTCGTTCGCGGTCAAGCGCGACTCGGCGTATGCGCGCAGTGCGGTGCCCGAGACGAGGGCGCTCGAGCGGATCGAGACCTGGGGCACCGCCGCGATCTCGGATCGGACGGTCCGCCTCACCGCCGACCTGCTGCGCATCTGGGCGCGTCCCGCCCTGCCCGAGATCGACGACGACGGACTCACCCCGATCCTGGATGCCGTCCGTCGGCGCGGCTGGCCGGCCGGCTGGGAGCGCGAGTTCGACTACGTCGAGTACCGGGGAGAGCGCTGGGAGGTGTTCGACGTCAGGTATCTCTTCAATCGCGTCTTCCGTCGCGCGTGGACCGACACCCGCGTCGCCGCAGTCTCGTACTGCGCCACCCACGGCGGCCCGATCTACGACGGGATGGCGTGGAAGGGCCAGTGGGACCAGCTCGACGACTCACACCACCTGTACATGGGGTGGGACTCCAACTACATGATGAACGCGGTACAGGGCGTGCTCGACGAGGCCGGGATCGCCTCCGAGGTGTTCGTCAAGTACTCCTACATCGGAAATGTGATGTGACATGACGACCACCGTCCGCCGCCTGCTCGACCTGACCGTCGAGGAGCACACGCTCACCGTCCCGCTCGTCTGGGAAGACCCGGCCGACACCCGCACGATCGACGTCTTCGCCCGCGTCGTCACACGCGAGGGAGGCGAACGACTCCCCTACCTCGTCTTCCTGCAGGGCGGCCCGGGACACGAGGCGCCGCGCCCGTTCCACTCGTCCGCCTCTCCGGCCTGGCTCGATGAGGCTCTCGCGCACTATCGGGTGGTCATGCTCGATCAGCGCGGTACGGGACTCTCCTCCCCTGTCGGGGACGCCGATCTCGTGCGAGGCTCCGCCGAGGTCGCCGAGTACCTCACTCACCTTCGCGCGGACTCCATCGTCCGCGACTGTGAAGCGATGCGCGAGAACCTCGGCGCCGAGACCTGGAGTGTGCTGGGGCAGTCTTTCGGCGGCTTCACCACTCTGGCCTACCTGTCGACCGACGCGGACTCGCTCGCTGACGTCTTCATCACGGGTGGTCTCAGCACCGTCAGCCGCCACCCCGACGAGGTGTACGCGCTCTGCTACGACAAGATGCGTGCAGCATCCGAGCGTTATTACTCCCGCTTCCCCGAGCACCGCGACGTGATGCGCAGGCTCGTCGACCTGGCGGCTGCCGGAGAGATCGTCCTCCCCGACGGAGAGATCGTGTCACCGTCGCGGCTGCGGTCCGTCGGCTCCGCTCTGGGCACGAACGACGGCTGGCAGACCCTCTGGTCGATTCTCGAGCGCGACCCCGCGTCGAACGCCTTCCGGCACGACCTCATGCACGCGATGCCGTACGGCGGTCGCAACCCCCTGTACTTCGCGTTCCACGAATCGAGCTACGCGAACGGACACGCGACACGCTGGTCTGCGGAGCGCGTGGAGCCAGCGGACTTCCGTTCCGACGTCACACTGTTCACGGGAGAGCACATCAGACGCGAGTGGACGGAGACGGTGCCCGCGTTCCAGCCGTGGCGGGACGTGGCTCTCGAGCTGGCGGACTTCGAGTGGCCGCGCATCTACGACGAGGTCGCCATCTCGGCATCCAACGCCCGTGGCGCCGCCGCCGTGTACGTGAACGATGCGTACGTGCCCATCGAGTACTCGCTCGAGACCGCTCGGCTGCTGCCGGGCATCCAGCTGTGGGTGACCAGTGAACATGAGCACAACGGGCTGCGCTCGGGCCCTGTACTGACTCGCCTGATCGATCTCGCGCACGGTCGCCGCATCCGCTGACATTCCGCTCGTGCTCGTCTACGCTGACGACATGAACGACATCATGGGCTGGGCAACCCTGGCGATGGTGCTTGTGGCGGGCCCCGCCCTGATCGTGTACGGCATGATGCACACGTTCTCGCGCAAGCCGGTAGAGCAGAAGTATGAGGGCATGGCGAACGGCGGGCTCGTGGGCGTCTTCGACAGCGTGTGGTCGCCGTCGGCGCACGAGGCTGCCATCGAACGCGACCGCCAGACGAAGCGCACCGCACCCGCGCCGTCCCCAGGGGATCCTCCCAGCCCGATCGTCGGCGATCGCATCGTCCTCACCCTCTGACGAATCCCGAACACGACGAAGGCCCCGGTTCGAATGAACCGGGGCCTTCGTCGTGCGGAGGTCGTCAGTTGGACGATCCGCCGAAGCCCTTGAAGCGCTGGTTGAACTTCTCGACGCGGCCGGCCGAGTCCATGATGCGCTGCTTGCCCGTGTAGAACGGGTGCGATGCCGACGAGATCTCGACGTCGATGACGGGGTACTCGACGCCGTCGAGCTCGATGGTCTTGTCGCCCGTCACGGTCGAACGGGTGAGGAACGTCTCTCCCGAGCCCAGGTCGCGGAACACGACAGCCTTGTACTCGGGGTGAATGTCAGTCTTCATGGGATTCCTTAGTTGCTGCCCTGGATTGTGCCAGGGACGAGGGAAGTCTGCGGTGCAGAATGCACCAAGGATCAATGCTACCAGATCGCGATCAGGATGCCGCGCGCGCGGCGTATCGGCCGTCTTCACCGGTCAGCACGATGGGCATGCCGAAGGTCTCGGTCAGCGTCTCGGCCGTGAGCGTCTCAGCCACCGGGCCCGCGGCCACGATCCGGCCCTCGCGCATCAGCAGCACGTGGGTGAAGCCCACCGGGATCTCCTCGACGTGGTGCGTGACCATCAGCATCGCCGGCGTCGTGGGCGACGAGGCATAACCGCTCAGCAGTGCGAGCAGCTCTTCACGCGACCCGAGGTCGAGCGACGCGGTGGGTTCGTCGAGAAGCAGCAGCTCGGGGTCGGTCATCACGGCGCGCGCGATCTGCACGCGCTTCTGCTCGCCGTCGCTCAGGGTGCCGAACGTGCGGTCTGCCAGGTGGTCGAGGCGCCAATCGCCGAGCACACGCAGAGCACGACGCTCATCGATGTCCTCGTAGCTCTCGTTCCAGCGGCCCAGCACCGAATACGCGGCGGTGAGCACGGTGTTCACCACCGTCTCGTCTCGGGGGACGCGCTTGGCCATCGCCGACGAGGCGAACCCGATGCGCGGCCGCACCTCGAAGACGTCCGTCCGGCCCAGGGTCTCGCCGAGCACGGTCACGGTGCCCGAGGTCGGGTGCATCAGCGTGTCGGCCAGCTGCAGCAGCGTGGTCTTTCCCGCGCCGTTGGGGCCGAGGATCACCCATCGCTGATCATCGTCGACCTGCCAGGTCACGTTATCGATGATGTTGCGCCCCTCGCGGCGCACGACGACGTCGGTGAATTCCAGAGCGCTCGACATTCCTCCAGCCTATCGGCTCAGTCGGTCAGCTCCGCGTAGAGCGCGCGCGTCGTGTCGGCGATCGACCCCCAGCTGAACTCGTCACGAGCCCTCTCGCGACCGGCCTCCCCGTACGCACGAGCACGCTCAGGATCGGAGGTGACCTCGGTCAGCACCCCGGCGAGGTCTGCGATGTAGCGCTCGGGGTCCACCGGCGTGCCCGTGCCGTCCTGCACCTGTTCGATCGGCACGAGCCGTCCGGTCACGCCGTCGGCCACGACCTCCGGGATACCGCCGGTCGCGGTGCCGACGACGGCCGCCCCGCACGCCATCGCCTCGAGGTTCACGATTCCCAGTGGCTCGTAGACCGATGGGCACACGAACGTGGTGGCGGCGGTGAGGATCGCGGAGAGCTCGTCGCGCGGCAGCATCCGGTCGATCCAGATGACACCGTCACGGGTCTGCTGCAGGAGCTTCACACCGTCCTGCACCTCGGCCATGATCTCCGGTGTGTCCGGGGCCCCGGCACAGAGGATGAGCTGCACCTCAGGGGGCAGCAGTCGTGCCGCCTGGAGCAGATAGGGCAGACCCTTCTGGCGTGTGATGCGCCCGACGAAGACGACGGACGGACGATTCGGGTCCATACCCACGGAATCGAGGAAGGCGGGGTTCTGCACCGGCCTCCACCGCTCCACGTCGATGCCGTTGTGGATCACCCGCACCTTCGCAGGGTCCACGGCGGGGTAGCTGCGCAGGATGTCGGCGCGCATCCCCGCACTCACGGCGATGACCGCCGCCGCGTTCTCGTAGGCCAGTTTCTCGATTCCGCTCGAGACGGCGTAGCCGCCTCCGAGCTGCTCCGCCTTCCACGGACGCAGGGGCTCGAGGCTGTGCGCGGTCAGGACGTGAGGGATGCCGTGCAGCTGCGAGGCGAGGTGCCCGGCGAAGTTCGCGTACCAGGTGTGACTGTGCACGACATCGGCGTCGGAGATCGCCGCGACGATCTCGAGGTCCGTCCCCAGCGTCTGCAGCGCGGCGTTCGCGGACGAGAGTTCGGCAGGCGTCCGGTAGGCGAAAGTCCCCGTCTCCTCACGGGGCGAACCGAAGGCTCGAACCCGTACATCGATATTCTGTCGCAGCGCCGTGACGAGCTCCGCGACGTGCACTCCGGCACCTCCGTAGATCTCCGGCGGGTATTCCTTCGTGATCATCTCGACGCGCATGTCTAGACGGTAGTGACTCACTTGTCCAGATGCTAGTTCGCCAGGCCGATTCGCCTCTATGGTTGGTGCATGTCCGCACCAAAGAAGATCTTCGGCATCATCCTCGCCGGCGGCGAGGGCAAGCGTCTCATGCCGCTCACAGGCGACCGCGCAAAACCGGCAGTTCCTTTCGGCGGACAGTACCGATTGATAGATTTCGCGATCTCGAACCTGATCAACTCGGGACTGAGACAGGTCGTCGTGCTGACCCAGTACAAGTCGCACAGCCTCGACCGGCACATCTCGCAGACCTGGCGGATGTCGGCACTGCTCGACTCGTACGTCACGTCGGTCCCCGCCCAGCAGCGCCTCGGCAAGCGGTGGTTCTCCGGCTCGGCAGACGCGATCCTGCAGAGCATGAACCTGATCAACGACGAGAAGCCCGACATCGTCGTCGTGATCGGAGCAGACCACGTCTACCGCATGGACTTCCGTCAGATGCTCGAGGCGCATATCGAATCCGGAGCGAAGGCCACCGTCGCCGGCATCCGCCAGCCCCTCGCGATGGCATCGCAGTTCGGTGTGATCGATGCCGACACGGAGACCGGACGCATCAAGCAGTTCCTCGAGAAGCCGACCGACATCGCCGGCCTCGAAGACTCTCCGCATGAGGTGCTCGCCTCGATGGGAAACTACATCTTCGACGCCGATGCACTGATCTCTGCCGTCGAGGCCGACGGCGAATCCCCCACCTCGGGCCACGACATGGGTGGCGACATCGTCCCGTACTTCGTCGACCGAGGCGAGGCGGGGTACTACGACATGAAGCAGAACGAGGTTCCGGGATCCTCGCCGCGTGACCGCTCGTACTGGCGTGACGTGGGTACGATCGACTCCTTCTTCGATGCGCACATGGATCTGATCTCGACGCTGCCTATCTTCAACCTGTACAACATGGAGTGGCCGATCCACTCGCAGGCGGTGAACTCGCCGCCCGCGAAGTTCGTGCGCGACTCTGTGGGCCGAATCGGCAACGCGATCGACTCCATCGTGTCTCTCGGATCCGTGCTCTCCGGTACGCACCTCGAACGCAGCGTGGTCGGTCCGTGGACGCTCGCCGGCGGCGGGTCGACGATCACCGACTCCGTGGTGTTCGACGGAGTGCGTGTGGGGGCAGGCTCACGGGTGCATCGGGCGATCCTCGACAAGAACGTCGTTCTCGCCGACGGCGCGACCGTGGGCGTCGACCGCGAGCGTGACCTCGCGCGTGGGTTCACCGTGACGGAGTCCGGCATCACCGTGGTGGGCAAGGGCGTCTTCATCGAGAGATGACACGGCGGCGGAGCGCCACGTCACGACGGACGTCGCGTCACTCTGCGATCGGTAGGCTCGGACCGTGACTTCAGCGCGCTTCCTCGTCGTCCTCGATGCCGATTCCACCCTCATCCGCAATGAGGTGATCGAGCTGATCGCCGACGAAGCCGGGCGTCGCGACGAGGTGCAGGCGGCGACAGAGGCCGCGATGCGTGGCGAGATCGACTTCGCGACGAGCCTGAGATCCCGCGTGGCTGCGCTAAAGGGCGTTCCCGTCTCCGGGTTCGCGCGAGTGCTCGCCCGCATCGAGCCGACCCCGGGGGTGCGTGAGCTGACGGCCGCCGTCCATGAGCGCGGCGGTGTCGTCGGCGTCGTCTCGGGCGGCTTCCACGAGATCCTCGACGACGTCGCCCCCGCACTCGGCGTCGACCGTTGGCGCGCGAATCGCCTCGAGATCGCAGACGGCGCCCTCTCCGGGCGCGTGGACGGCGAGATCGTGGACGCCGCTGCGAAGGCGACTTCGCTGCTGGCCTGGGCTGACGAGCTCGGAGTACCGCACCACGCGACGATCGCGATCGGCGACGGTGCCAACGATCTGCAGATGATGTCGGTCGCCGGGCTCGGACTCGCGTTCAACGCGAAGCCTGCTGTGCGCGCCGCGGCGAGCCTAGTCGTCGGCCCCCACGACCTTTCGGAGGTCATCGCGCTGCTCCCGTAGCGCATGTCGGTGGCCGGGTCTATCGTCGGGCCATGGACATCATCCTCATCCCGGGCCTCTGGCTCGATGCCTCCAGCTGGAGCGACGTCACCACGGATCTCGAGCGCGCCGGTCACACCGTGCATCCGTTGACCATGCCCGGTGTCGGAGCCTCTGCCGCGGAGTCATCAGAGATCGGCATCTCCGAGTGGGTCGACGCCGCCGTGGCCGCGGTCGACGCGGTCGGCGGGCCCGTCGTGGTGGTCGGGCACAGCGGTGGCGGCAATGTCGCGTGGGGCGTCGCAGATGCGCGCGCCGACGTCGTGAGCCGAGCAGTGTTCGTCGACACCGTGCCGCCGCCGTCCGGCTTCGGCATCAGCGCGTTCGAGGTGGTCGACGGCGTCGTCCCCTTCCCCGGCTGGGACTACTTCCCTGACGAAGACGTCGACGATCTCGACGATGAGACCCGCGCGCGCACCGCGCCCCTCGCACGAAGCGTGCCGGCCAGGGTGCCCACAGACGAGATCACGCTCGGCCCCGGGGCACGGCACTCGGTCCCCGTGACGCTGCTGATGGGCGGCATGGACCGAGACACTCTCGAGTCCGAGCTCGATCAGTGGGAGCCGTACGCCGACGAGTTCCGCGCCATCTCCGACGCAGAGGTCGTACGGATCGGGTCAGGGCACTGGCCGCAGTTCTCCGTGCCGCAGCGCCTGGCTGCGCTCATCGACGCGGCTGTCACCCGTCGCGAGGACTGAGAAACGCTCAGTGGCCCATCCCGAGGCCGCCGTCGACCGGAATCACGGCACCCGAGATGTAGCCCGACTCGTCGCTCGCGAGCCATGTGACGACGCCGGCGACCTCGTCGGGCGTCGCGAAACGGCCCGCCGGGATGTTCGCCTTGTACTGCTTCTGCGTCTCTTCGGGCAGTTCAGCCGTCATGTCGGTCTCGATGAATCCGGGGGCCACGACATTCGCGGTGATCCCCCGTCCCCCGAGCTCGCGCGTCAGCGAACGGGCGAATCCCACGAGTGCGCTCTTGGACGCGGAGTAGTTCACCTGGCCGGCGGAACCGTAGAGACCGACGACGCTCGAGATGAGGATCACTCGTCCGAAACGGGCTCGGAGCATGCCCTTGGACGCACGCTTGACGACCCGGAACGTGCCGCCGAGGTTCGTGGCGACGACACTGTCGAAGTCGTCTTCGCTCATCCGCAACAGCAGAGTGTCCTTGGTGATGCCCGCGTTGGCGACCACCACCTCCACGGGTCCGAGCTTCTGCTCGACCTCTGTGAACGCGGCGTCGAGCGCCACAGCATCCGTCACGTCGGCACGAACGGTCAGTGTGCCCTCGGGCCCCTCGCCGCTGCGAGCCGTGACAGCCACGCTGTAGCCGTCGCGCACGAAGCGTTCGGCGATGGCGCGGCCGATGCCGCGATTTCCGCCGGTGACGAGGACGACGCGCTGAGAACTCATTTCCACTCCTGATCTCGCCGCGAGGAACTGCGGCCGGGTCGAGAACGATCCTACCGATGCTCCATCCCTCGCGACGTTTGACAGATGCAGCCTGTCGCTGGAACCCTGAGTCCGACGAAAGGCGCGACAGTGAGCGACAGTGGCATCCCCATCCCGTCGAGCGAGACACCGCGGCCAGCCGCACCCCCGGCTCCCCCCGCACCGCCGGCATCATCATGGCCGGGCGCATCGAGCCCCGACCAGGTGACAGCGCCTCTCCCCCCGTTGAACGCCACGCAGCCCACGGTGCCGTACCCGCCGCAGATACAGGCGCAGGCCGGTCCGAACACCGAGGGCCCGCCGCCGTTTCAGAACCAGGCATATCCGGGCGCCGCACCGTCGTACGGCCCACCACCGGCCGCCCCCGCGTACGGACTCGCCCCCGCATCGCAGTCGACGTACAACACCGCACCGGCGCAGCCCGCCTATGCGCAGTACAACGGCCAGTACGCTCCTGCCCCGCGGCCCACGAGCGGCCTCGCCCTCACCTCGCTCATCTGCGGGATCTCGGGCGTGGCACTCTTCTGGTTGTTCGTACCGATGCTCGCGTCGATCGTCGCGGTCGTCACCGGACATCTGGCACTTCGTCAGATCAGGACGAGCCCTGTACTCGGCGGCCGTGGCATGGCCATCGCCGGCCTGATCATGGGCTACATCATGGTCGCTTTCCTGCTGTTCAGCGTTGCGATCACAGTGTTCAGCTTCCTCTTCCTCGGAGCATTCACCCTGCCCTTCATCTTCTCCGCGTGACGCCTGAGAACGGCGCGCCGTTCGATCAAGGTCGGCGTAGGCTTGACTCATCGTGAAGAGCAAGCCCCTGGTCCCCGCTGTGACCTCTCTGCCGCAATCGCCGCAGGCCGAGGCCGACCATCGCGTGCGCCGTTATGCGCTCACCATGACGATTCGCATCGTCTGCTTCGCCCTCATGATGTTCGTGCAGCCGTATGGCTGGTACACCTGGGTCTTCGCCGCTGCGGCGGCAGTGCTGCCGTACATCGCCGTGGTGTTGGCGAACGCCGGGAGCGACTCCACGGAGACGACTGCGGAATCTCCTCGCCAAGAGATCGAGGCGCCAGCCTCGGTACCTGAAACGCCCGCGCCGCCGTCGGACCCTCAGATCTTCACGATCCGGGAGAGCGGCCGGGACGACGCGTGAACGATCTGGAGTGCTCGCGCGCCGGATGCCGGAACGCGGCGACCGCCCAGGTCGTGTGGCGGAATCCGCGAATTCACGCCGCTGACCGCGAGAAGGTGTGGCTCGCCTGCGGTGAGCACGTCGTCTTCCTCCGTGACTACCTGGCCGCCCGCGATTTTCCCGTGACCGTGAGAGACGGTGTTCCTTCGTGAGTTCCCGCTTGACCCGCTGGACGGTCTACGTTCTGATCGCGATCGGCTTCGCCATCGGCTGCGCCTTCCTCTCCCAGTGGCAGTTCGACCGCAATGAGTCGCGCGCCGAGCAGATCGCCCTCGTCGAGAAGAACTACGACGCCACCCCGGTGCCGTTGATCGACCTCATCGGCAGCGACGGCGAGCTCGCCGAAGGCGACGTCTGGCACCCGGTGGTGCTCACCGGCGAATATCTGAGCGACGAGCAGCTGCTCGTTCGTAATCGGCCGCACGGCGGCACAAGCGCGTTCGAAGTGCTGGTGCCGTTCCGCGACGCGGACGGACGCATCTTCATCGTCGACCGTGGCTGGGTGCCGCCCGGCGACGGCGAGTCACCGGATGCCGTTCCCGCCCCACCCGAGGGTGAGGTCGAGGTCACCGTGCGATTGCGACCGGGAGAACAGCTGCCCGCCTCGGGCCGGGGCGCACCGGAAGGTCAGCTCCCGACGATCCATCTGCCCTCCATCGCGAAGATCGTGGATGGCGATGTCGTGACGAGCGCGTATGGGCAGATCGTCGCTGAGGACCCGTCTCCCGAGGTCGCACTCGGTGGATTCGACTCCCCCACCGACGACCCCGGGCCGCATCTCTCCTATGCGATCCAGTGGATCCTGTTCGCTCTCATGGGCTTCATCTTCATCGGGTACATCATCCGCACCGAGATCATCAAGAGACGAGAAGACCTCGAAGGCGCCCCTGCGCCTGTGACGCAGCCTCGTCGGCGCGACCGTGACGCCGACATCGAGGACGAGCTGCTCGACGCTCGCTGACCCCTCGATGAGCAGGCCTGCTCACCGGCTGGCGCCGCCGGCTGTGCGAAGCAGACGAGGCAGCTCATCGAGCGCAGAGATGCTCAGTCCGCGTCCTCCGTGTGCCTGGTGGCCGGCACCGAAATGGACGAAGTGCGCGCCGAACTCCTCCGCGTTCTCACGATCATGATTGGTATCGCCGATCAGGAGCACGTGCGCCGCCGGCAGGCCGGACTCCTTCAGCCAGTCCTCGATCACGTCCCTCTTCGACGCGCGGTACGGATCGTCGATCGCAAGTATCCTCTCGAAGGCTCCGCTGACACCGTGGGGAGCCATCTGGAGTTCGAGCAGATCCGGCAGGGTCGCCGAGGCGAGCACCTGACGAATCCCCATGCCCGCGACGTCATCGAGCGTCTGTCGAGCATGCAGATGGAGTCGTGACTCGCCTGCACGGGCTGCCAGGAGACGCAGGTACTGCGTGACGGCATCCTCGAAACGCTCATCATCGATTCCGACGTCCCGATAGAAGTCCTTCAGCGGGAACCGGAAAAGCGACCGATAGTCGTGCGCATCGACGAGTGGCGCCTCCCCATGCTCGATCAGCAGGTCATTCATCACCTGGAGGCAGATCTCGACATCGTCGAGCAATGTGCCGTTCCAATCCCAGCAGACGGCACGGATGTCGCTCAGAGAATCCACGGCATGGGCCGCTCTGGCAGTCTCACGCTGTCGTCCGGCAGGTGCGGCAGTTGTTCTCCCCCGGCTCGGATGCACAACCAGCGCAGCTCGCCGGTGACGCTCGGCAGAGCCCGCCACGTGCGGGCAACCCCCTGACCCACCCGGATCACCGTTCCGGCCCCGACGTCGACGATGTCGTCATCGAGCGCCATCTGCCCGCGCCCCTCGAGGAAGACGTAGAGCTCCTCGATTCGCGAATGCACGTGCCAGTAGCCCGCATGCTCACCCGGCGCGAGCGCGTTCGCCGTGAGGCCTATGTACTGCATCGTCAACTCGTGATCGACGACACGCCGACCGTCTCACGATCGCGCCTCGTCGAAGCCGCCGTGATGCGCCCGCCACTCGTCCAGCGCGCCGATCACGACCACCTCGTAGTCGCTCACCGTCTGTCGCCCTCGGTGAGTTGGTCGGCTGCTCGACCGCTGATCGTGCGGGTCCACCCCTCGGGACCGGGTTCGTAGACGATGCGCGAGTGACGTCGATCGGTCTCGCCCTGCCAGAACTCGACACGCGAGGGAACGATCCGCCACAGCACCCACTCGCCGGGGGCGATTCCTTCGCGTGCCGCCGCCGATCTCGCGGCGAGGTCTGCGGCGATCTCATCGGCGGACGCCTCCACGACGCGCCCGCGCACTCGAACCGCACGGACGATCGGCTGCCACCAGAAGTTCATCGCCGCGACCGGATGCGCGGCCAGTTGCGCAGCCTTGCGCGACGAGCGTGGTCCGGCGAACGCCCACCCACGCTCATCGACGTCTTTGAGTATCAGGGTGCTCGCGTCGGGAACGCCGGCGGCATCGACCGTCGCGAGGGTCGCCGCCAGGGGCTCGATGACCTCCAGGGTGATCGCCTCGGAGAGCCACGACAGGAAGAGCTCGTGTGGATCATCAGGCACGGCGCTCGGGTCGAGGGCTGGTGCATCACCTGTGAGAGAAGGCTGGGCACGCAGCCAGGCGGCGGTCGAACCGTGATCAGAGAAAGGAAAGGGCGTCACTCCCACGACTATGCCACTGTTGCCGCGGCGGGGCTGGAGCTGGCCAGTATGCCGCTCAGTGCGGCTCACGGCCCATGCTGCCCGCCACGACCGACAGGCTCCAAGCGGTGTCCGCGGCGTCGTAGATCACGCGCGTGTGACGACGGTCTCGCGAGCCCTGCCAGAACTCGATCCGGGTGGGGACGATCCGCCACAGCGCCCAGTCCCCGGCGGCGATCTCCTCCCTCGCGGCCGGAGATCGCGCGGCCAGGTCAGCAGCGCTCTCCTCTACTGTCGCTTCCTGCACCCGGCCACGCACGCGCACCGCGCGCACCTGAGGCTGCCACCAGAAGTTCAGTGCCGCCGCCGGTGAGGCTTCGAGCTGCGCCCCTTTGCGCGATGACCGCGTGCTGGCGAACGCCCACCCGCGCTCGTCGATCCTCTTCAGGATGAGCGTCCGGGCGTCAGGGATGTCATCGATCCCGGTCGTCGCCAGAGTCGCCGTGTGCGGCTCCGGCACTCCTGCCGCGTCCGCTGCGCGCAGCCATGTCGCGAACAGCGCTCGCGGATCGTCAGGCAGCGCTGCAAGGTCCCACTCCGGGGCGAATCCGGTGAGAGCGTGCCTGCCTCTCAGCCACTCATTCACTGAGAAGGATTCGAGGGCATGCTCATCGTGCGTCACGCTCTCGACTATGCCATGCGAGACGGAGTCTCAGGCGAGCTCGATGAGGTCCTGGTACTCCTGGCTCCAGAGATCCTCGACGCCGTCCGGCAGGATCAGCACGCGCTCGGGATTGAGCGACTGCACCGCCCCCGGGTCGTGCGAGACGAGCACGACAGCGCCCTCGTAATGCGCGAGAGCTCCGAGGATCTCCTCGCGCGAGGCGGGGTCGAGGTTGTTCGTGGGCTCGTCGAGCAGCAGCAGGTTCGCCGACGACACCACGAGCGTCGCCAGAGACAGACGGGTCTTCTCGCCTCCGGAGAGCACTCCGGCTGGCTTCAGCACGTCATCTCCCGTGAACAGGAACGAGCCGAGCACCCTGCGCGCTTCCATCTCGGTGATGTGCGGTGCGGCCGACACCATGTTCTCGAGGACCGATCGATTCACATCGAGGTTCTCGTGCTCCTGCGCGTAATAGCCGACCTTGAGCCCGTGTCCGGGCTCGAGCTGGCCGGTGTCGGGCTTGTCGACGCCGGCGAGCATGCGCAGCAGCGTGGTCTTTCCCGCACCGTTGAGCCCGAGCACGACGACTTTCGATCCGCGGTCGATCGCGAGGTCGACGTCGGTGAAGATCTCGAGCGACCCGTAGGACTTCGAGAGTCCGGTCGCCATCATCGGGGTCTTGCCGCAGGGAGCCGGCTTCGGGAAGCGCAGCTTCGCGACGCGGTCTTCCTGGCGGACGTCGTCGAGGCCGGCGAGCAGCTTGTCGGCGCGTGCGATCATCTGGTGAGCGGCAGCGGCCTTCGACGCCTTCGCCCCGAAGCGGGCCGCCTGCAGCTGCAGGGTCGTGGCCTTCTTCTCAGCGTTGGCGCGTTCCTTCTTACGGCGCTCCTCGTCGGCCACCCGCTGACGCAGGTAGTTCTTCCAGTTCATGTTGTAGGTGTCGATGATCTGGCGATTCGCGTCGAGGTAGAAGACGCGGTTGACGGTCTCGCCGACGAGCTCGACATCGTGGCTGATCACGATCAGCCCGCCCTTGTAGTTCTTGAGGAACTCACGCAGCCACACCACGCTGTCGGCGTCGAGGTGGTTGGTCGGCTCGTCGAGGATCATCGTCTCGGCGTCGGAGAAGAGGATGCGGGCCAGCTCGATGCGACGGCGCTGACCACCGGACAGCGTCGACAGCGGCTGGTCGAGGATGCGGTCGGGCAGCGACAGGTTGTTCGCGATGGATGCCGCCTCAGCCTCTGCGGCGTACCCACCCTGCCCTTCGAACTCCTCGGTCAGGCGCGCGTAGCGCTTCATCGCCTTCTCGGCGACCGCGGGGTCGTCTGATCCCATCGCGAGTGCCGCTTCGGTCATCCCGAGATTGAGCTGACCGAGTCCGCGCGCGTCGAGGATGCGGGTGCGTGCGAGGTCCTCGGGGTTTCCCGAACGGGGATCCTGCGGCAGGTAGCCGAGCTCGCCCGACCGCGTCACGTTGCCGCCGGAGGGCAGGACGTCTCCGGCGAGCACCTTGGTGAGCGTGGTCTTGCCTGCACCGTTGCGGCCGACGAGACCGATCTTGTCTCCGTCGCTCACACGGAACGACACGTTCTCCATAAGGAGGCGTGCGCCCACGCGGATCTCGAGTTCGTGCACGGCAAGCACAGGCGGGATGTCCGTTCTTTCAGGGGGGAAGCGGCCGAGGGGCCAAACTCCCAGTATAGATCGATCGGCTGTGTGTTCAGTCGACGTGCAGTGTTCAGTCGAAGTAGAGATGGTGGTGCAGTCGACAACCCGGATTGAACCCGGCCGAGCACTCGGGACATCCCTGCGCCACGAGGTAGGCGTGGACGCTCAGCAGCGCCCCGCACACACCGCACAGGACCGCCTGCGTCTCACGTTCGTCGCGACCCCACTGCCGCGCCTCATGACCGGCGATCTCCTCGTGGCACAGATGGCACGGATACCAGTCACCGCAGCAGGCGAACCTGAGCGCGATGACGTCGAGCGGACCGCGGTAGTGCTCGCAGCGGGTCTCGCCGTCGACCACGAGCCCGTGCACAGTGACATCACCGACGCGTGTCGGACGGTCAGCCGATCTACCTCTCCGGGTGGATGCGGTCGATACCTCAGGGTGATGCCCCACGTGCCACCTGCTTCCTAGCCTTCTGGGGTGGATGTTATCAACGAGCTCATCATGCAGACCGTCGCATCGCCCTGGCTGTACGTCGTGCTGCTCGCGGTGACCGTGATAGACGGGTTCTTCCCGCCGGTGCCGAGTGAGACCGTCCTCGTCGCCGCGGCGGCGGTGCTCGCGTCGGCGGGTGAGTACTGGGCCCTTGTCCCCCTGGGCCTGGTCGCCGCGCTCGGCGCCGCGATCGGCGACAACATCGCCTTCGCGCTCGGACGGCGCCTGGGCACCACCCGATGGTCCTGGATGCGTCGCCCCCGCGTGGCGGCGGCATTCGCGCACGCCGAACGCGCACTCCAGCAGCGCAGCGCCGCCCTCATCCTGGGTGCCCGCTACATCCCGGTCGGTCGGGTCGCGGTGAACATCTCTGCCGGCGCCCTTCGTTTCTCGTGGCGACGTTTCCTGCCGCTGAGCGTCGTGGCCGGGATCAGCTGGAGTGCGCTGAGCCTCGCCATCGGACTGCTCGCCGGCTCGTGGGTCACCGACCAGCCCCTGCTCAGCGCCGGCATCGGGATCGTCGTCGCACTCGTCATCGGGCTCGTCATCGACCGGGTCACCGCCGCCCGTCGGCGACGTGCACCCGTGGCACAACTGGCAGGATGACAGTCATGGCACGTCGTCGGCCGCGCACCGAGCGCGCTCCCCGCATCAGCCGCCGCACCGCCGCTCTGGCGGCACTCGGCGCTGCGTGCCTCGTGCTGTTCTCCATACTGGTGCCGATCCAGACCGTTCTCTACGGCACGTCCCTCCCCCTGTCGTTCATCCTGGGCGCGGCCCTCTGCGGATCGCCGCTGTTGGCGCTGACCCACCCGCGCTGGGCGATCACGGCGTTCTGTGCTTCCGCCTTCGCGCTTCCCCTCATCGTCGTCCCCACGCTCGCGACCGAGTCACCGTGGCCGTGGTCGGTGCCCGCGCTCTTGACGCTCGTGCTCTTCGTCGGCGTCGTGACCTTCATGCACGGCGCCAGGCTCGGCGCGTTCCCTCTCGTGATCGGCGCCGTGCTCTCTCTCACGGCTCCCCTGCTGCGCCCCGAGATCGTCGCCACTGCGCCCACGGCCGGCAGCGCGACCGCCGACCTCATCGTCACCACGTCCGTGGCGGCGGCGATGTTCCTGGTCGCCATCCTGGTCGCCGGCCGGGTGCGCGTGTCTGCCGAACTCACGCGCGAGCGCGAGCACTCCGCGCTCGAGGAATCCCGCCGCGGACTCGTCGAGGAACGCACGCGCATCGCCCGTGAGCTGCACGATGTGATCGCACACAGCATGTCGGTGATCCAGGTGCAGGCATCCACGGCGCGATATCGGCTTCCCGAGATCGGCGACACAGCGTCCGCCGAGTTCGACAGCATCGCGGCGACCGCACGGGAGTCCCTCACCGAGATGCGACGGATGCTCGGCGTCCTGCGCACCGAGGATCAGACCGCCGAGCTCGCCCCGCAGCAGCGCATCGACGACATCCCCGCACTCGTCGACACCATGCGACGAGCCGGCGTCACGGTCGGTCTGGAGATCACCGGAGCGGCGGGTGACGCCTCGCAGGCCGTGCAGATCGCAGCGTTCCGGATCGCGCAGGAGGCTCTGAGCAACGCGGTGCGGCACGCATCGGGCGCTCCGGTGACCGTTCGGGTGCAGGCGGATGCCGACGCGGTCCGCGTCCGGGTGCGCAACGGCCGCGCTTCCACTCACCCTGTACCGACCGGCGGCGGTTACGGTCTCCGCGGTATGCGCGAGCGCGTCGAACTGCTCGGCGGCGTCTTCACGGCCGGGCCGACCACCGACGGCGGCTGGGAGGTCGCGGCGTCGCTGCCACTTCGCGACCCGGATCCGCACACCGACACCGCTGCATCCCTGGAGGAGACCCCGTGACCATCAGCGTCCTCATCGCCGACGACCAGGCAATGGTCAGAGCAGGTTTCGCGGCGCTCCTCGACGCTCACGAGGGCATCCGCGTCGCGGGTCAGGCCGCGAACGGCGCCGAAGTCGTCACCCTCGCCGCCCGCCTCGACCCGGACGTCATCCTGATGGACGTACGGATGCCTGAGGTCGACGGCATCGAGGCGACGCGGCGCATCCTGGGGCCCGGATATCCGGCAGCCCATGTGCCCCGAATCCTCATGCTCACGACCTTCGACATCGACGACTACGTCTACGACGCTCTGGAAGCGGGCGCAAGCGGCTTCCTGCTGAAGGATGCTCTCCCCGAAGAGCTCGTCCATGCCGTGCGCGTGGTCGCCGGAGGCGACGCGCTGCTCGCGCCGAGCGTCACCCGACGGATGATCGAACAGTTCGCCGGCCGCCGGCCGCGCACCCCTCGGGCAGCCGCCGCGTTGGCCGACCTCACCGAGCGCGAACGCGAGGTGCTGGTGCTCATCGGCCGCGGTCGATCCAACAGCGAGATCGCAGGCGACCTCTTCATCGCCGAGCAGACCGTCAAGACCCACGTCGGCAAGGTTCTCGCCAAACTCGGGCTGCGCGACCGCGTGCACGCCGTGATCCTCGCCTACGACACCGGGCTCGTCGAACCTGCGTCGTGATCGTCGGCGGAGAGATCATCCCGCGGTAGGGGGATGGACAGCCCCACGGGTTGATCCCCCAGCCGATATCGTCTTCATACGCTCCTCGGACACCCATCCGAGGAGGACCCCATGGCCATCGTCGAGGCACCCCGGCGCACCGCTCAGCAAGCTCTGCAGCCACGTGGTCGAGACACCGCGATCGACTTCCTGCGTGCACTCTGCGTCGTCGGCGTCGTGCTGCTCCACGCGATCATGGTGGGTGTCACCGTCGTCGACGGCGCACCCGTCTTCGAGAACGCCAGCGACGGCAGCGGGTGGATCGTGCCAATCAGCTGGATGCTGCAGGTCATGCCGCTTTTCTTCATCATCGGCGGCTTCGCGGGCTTCCTCGCCCATCGGCGGCAGCGAGAGCGCGGCGGCACCGCATCCGGCTTCGTGGCTGCTCGCGTGCACCGACTCCTCCGGCCGGCCGTGTTCGCGATCGGGATCGTGGGCATAGTCCTCGCGGTGCTGAGTCTCGCCGGGGTTCCCCCTGAGCTCGTGGTGGTCGCCGGCTTCCGCTACGGTCAGCCACTCTGGTTCCTCGGCGTCTTCCTGCTGTGCCAGGCCCTGCTCCCGGTTCTCGCGAGTGCGCATGGCAGGGCGCCGAAGTCGACCCTGGCGGCGCTGGTCGCGGCATCAATCACTGTCGACGGGCTCCGGGCGCTGACCGGTGTCGACGGTCTCGGGTTCCTCAACCTCGCCTTCGTCTGGCTCGCACTGCAGCAGGTCGGATTCTTCCTCGCGGACGGCACGATCGAACGACTCAGCAGACGCTGCAGAGCCGTCTGCGGAACAGCGGCGGCGACGGCCCTCGTCGCGACATTCATGAGCGGCATCTACTCCCCCGACCTCATCGCGAACATCAATCCGCCCACCGGAGCGCTACTGCTCGTCGGGGTCGTGCATCTGAGCGCGGTCTCGCTGTTCCGGGATCGCATCGAGGCGTTCAGCCGACGCCCACGGGCGGCGGCCTTCGCGTCGTTCGTCAACCGTCGCACCATGACGATCTACCTCTGGCACATGCCGGTACTTCTCGGCATGGCGGGGCTCTCGGCTGTGGCGGCCCTGGCGACAGGATCGGCGCTCCCCGATCCGAGCACTATCGCATGGTGGCTCTCCCGTCCACTGTG
This sequence comes from Microbacterium sp. AC145, assembly GCF_979258505.1. Classification (NCBI taxonomy): domain Bacteria; kingdom Bacillati; phylum Actinomycetota; class Actinomycetes; order Micrococcales; family Microbacteriaceae; genus Microbacterium; species Microbacterium sp. AC145. The sequence continues at coordinate 1,156,419 of NZ_OZ409859.1, read as the reverse complement.
GCTCGCGACCGCGGTGGCCCTCACCGCTGCGGTGGCCGTCGCGCTCACTCGATTCGAGACCCGACCGTCGCCCCCTCCGACGGACTCGCCTCGCCGCCTGTTCGGCGCCGTGGCTGCGGGGCTCCTCTCGGTCGTCCTGTTGCTGGTGCTCGGTTCGACCGTGATCACTGCGGCCGTCGCCGTCGGCGGAATGCTGTGGGCGCTTCGTCTGGCTCGCCGCTCACACCAGACCGCGAGCGGCGAGAGCGTCGCCCACGTCGTCCGCGTGGCGTAGCGTGCGGACGAGAAGCGGCACGACGCCCCGGATGCCCAACCGAACCCCCCGCGCCCGCTGTGCGTCCCTGACCTCGTGGGAGAACGATGCCACGACCGGAATCATCGTGATCGTGAGCGAGATCGTCATCGAGACGGCGTCAGCGTCGATGCCGAGGCGTCGCAGCGGGAGCAGCATCCGGTGCAGCACGCCGAGCAGATCGCCCATTCGCGTCGTGATCGTGAGCAGCGAGGCGAGAAGTACGAGCGAGATGACACGAGAGGTACTGATCCAGGCGGCGAGTGGCGAGACGAAGATCCACAGCGCTGCTCCGAGCACGAGCGCGAGCCAGCGGAGTCGCCACACTTCAGCCCCCAGCACGCGCAGCGGCAGTCGGGCGAGGAGGAAGAGCGCGCCGACGCCGATCACGGTGACGCCGGTACTCCAGACATCATGCGGATAGGCGGACACACCGATCGCGAGTGCGGCGAAGATCGCGAGCTTGGCCGCCGCCGGCATCCGATGGACGATGCTCGTCCCGGGTCGATACAGATGGATCATCGGCACAGGTCCCGATACGCGGCGATCACGCTGCTCGGCTCACCCGCGGCCACGACAGCGCCGTCGTCGAACAGCACCGCCTGATCGCAGCGTGCCGCGAGGTCGAGATCGTGCGTGACGATGACGACCTGTGCCGCCTGCGCGAGCAGGAGGCCGGCGATGCGCCGCGCATTGCGCAGATCGAGCAGGGTCGTCGGCTCGTCTGCGACGATCAGCTCCGGTTGCGTGATGAGCACCGACGCGAGTGCGAGAAGCTGCTTCTGACCGCCGGAGAGGTCGGATGCCGCGACGTCCGCCCGATCCGCGAGTCCGTGCTCAGCGAGCGCATCGGCCACCCGCATGTCGGCCTCCCGCCGGGACAGCCCGCGCAGCGACAGCGCGAGATCCTCGGCGGGAGTCGGCATCAGGATCTGAGACTGGGGGTCGGTGAACACGAATCCGACGCGTCGACGCAGCGCCGCGACGTCACGCCGCGTGTCGAGGCCGTGCACGCTCACCCGCCCCGCCGTGGGCATGACGAGCCCGTTCAACAGCCGCGCGAAGGTCGACTTGCCCGATCCGTTCGCACCGATCACCGCGATGCGCGCCGCCGTGAGATCGACACTCACATCGCGGAGAATCCGTCGCCCCTCGCGCTCGACGGTCACCCCGTCGAGCGCGATACGCGCGACCGTCGTCTCAGACCGCACGGACGGGTGCAGTCACGAAACCTCCCCGAGAGCCGAACACCCTCGGGTACGCGCGCCGCACCGCGAGCGTCAGCGCCACGGCCGCCGCAGCCTTGAGGAGGTCCCCCGGCAGGAACACGAGGGCCGCCACGGCGGTCGGCGTGAGGTCGAGGCCGAGGACGAGCGCGGTGACGGGGATCCCGCACAGGTATACGACCAGGATGCCGCCGACCGCCGTGCCGAGCGCGATGCGCCACCACGTGAGCCTGCCTCGATGCACGATCAGTCCGATCACGACGACTCCGACCACCCACCCGAGCAGGTACCCGGCCGTGGGACCGACGAACACCGCGAGGCCACCGCGCCCTCCGGCGAGGACCGGAAGCCCCACAGCCGCGAGAGCGAGCACGAGCAGGATCGAGAGCGGAGCGAGCCGCGGGCCGAGGACGGCGCCGGCGAGCATCACTCCGAGAGTCTGTGCGGTGATGGGCACCCCGCCGGGGATCGGTATCGTCACCATCCCGAGAACCACGATGAGGGCGGCGAAGATCGCCACCCTGGCCAGTTCGCGACCGAGGTCGCCTCGCTGCTGCGTCATAGTCGACACCTTCCTGAACACTGTTCACCTGAACGGTGTTCACTATAGTGAGAACATGAGCCCCGATCACAACTCGACCCGCCATGATCGCGACGGCGTCGCTCGGGCCGCTCTGGCGCTTCTCGACGAGGTCGGACTCGCCGACCTCTCGATGCGCAGGATCGCGAGCAGGCTCGATGTCCAGCCGAGCGCGCTCTACTGGCACTTCACGAGCAAACAGGAGCTGCTCGCCGATCTCGCCGACCGCATCACTTCGACCATCCCGCGTGATGACGTCGATGTGCTGACCACAGCGCGCAGCATCCGCGACGCCCTGTTCACCTATCGCGACGGCGCGGAGCTCGTGCTCAGCACGTACGCACTGCAGCTCGGCTCCTCGCACGCGCAGACGGCGCTCGAAGACTCCCTGCATCGTGTGGGAGCCGAGGACTCGCGGGAGCGTGCGGTCGCCCTCCTGCACTTCATCCTCGGTCACGCGACACTCGTGCAGCAGCGCATGCACGCCGACAGCCACGGTGCCGTCTCCACAGGCGACTCGGTCGATGTCACCGCGGGGCTGGATCGGATCTTCGACCTCGGAGTGACAGCGCTGTCGAGAGGCACGGTCGACGACGAGGTGCGTGGCAGACAGCTCGGGTGAGGCCGGCGCCTACTGCGCGGTCGCCTCTGCCCGATCACCGTTTCACAAGCGCCGCGATGCGCTCGACGGCTTCGGTGATGATCTCAGGGCTCGTGCCGAAGTTCAGACGCACGTACCCCGCGCCTTCATCTCCGAAAGCCGGGCCGAAGTGCAGCGCGACTCTCGCCTCCTTGAGAATCCTGCGCGCAGGGTTCTCGCCCCATCCGAGACCTGACAGATCGATCCAGGCGAGGTAGCCGGCGTCGGGGATCCGGTAGCGGGCCTCAGGCAGCTTCGATGCGAGCAGATCCTCCAGCAGAACACGGTTCGCATCGAGCGTTCTCAGCAGTCCGTCGAGCCACTCATCACTCTCCTCCGAGAATGCGGCGACCGCGGCAAGAAGGCCGAACTGCCCGGTGCGCCAGACGACCTCGATCGGCAGGCCCCGCACGACCTCGCTCGTCGCGTCGGATGCCGTCACCATCAGTGCACATTTGAGTCCGGCAAGATTGAACGCCTTACTGGCGCTCACGACCGCGAATCCGACCCTCTCGGCCGCCTCACCGGTGTGGAGGAAAGGCGTGAACCCGGTGCCGGGCTGCGCGAGCGGCGCATGGATCTCGTCGGAGATCACGGAGGCGCCGAACTCGTCGGCGATCTCAGCCAGCGCGGTGAGTGAATCGCGGCTGTGCACCGTCCCCGTCGGGTTGTGCGGGTTGCAGAGCAGGATCGCGGTCGCGCCGTCTTCGAACGCGGCACGGATGCCGTCTAGGTCGAGCTCCCACGCGGTGCCCGTGTCATGCAGCGGAACCCGCGAGACCTCGGCGCCGGCCTCGGAGACCAGATCGTAGAACGGCGGATACACGGGAGGAGTCACGACGACGCGCTCCCCCGGCTGGGTGACGCGACGGAGGATCTCGACGATGCCCATGCTGACGTCTGCCGTGCTGCGCATGCGCGCGGGGTCTGCGTCCCACCCGAATCGCCGTCGGGCGAATGCCGCGTACGTGGATGGCAGCGGCGTCCGCGACGCGATGTACCCGGTGTCCCCCGTCTCGACGGCGCGGCGAAGCGCCGCCGAGATCGCAGGCGCGAGGGGAAAGTCGGTCTCCGCGACGAACAGCGGAAGAACATCGGCGGGATACTCCCGCCACTTCTCGCTGCTCCGCTCACGGAGCTCGGCCAGAGGCAGAGCCTTGACCTCGAGCATCCTCAGATGGCGAAGCCGAGGGCGCGCATCATGTCGCGACCGTCGTCGGTGATCTTCTCAGGTCCCCACGGCGGCATCCACACCCAGTTGATGCGGAACCGATCGACGACACTCTCCAGAGCCTGTGCGGTCTGATCCTCGAGCACGTCGGTCAGGGGGCAACCGGCACTGGTCAGCGTCATGTGGATGACGAGAGCATCGTTCTCGTCGTCCCACGCGAGGTCATAGATCAGGCCGAGGTCGACGACATTGATCCCGAGCTCGGGATCCATGACGTCTTTGAGAGCCTCGGTGACCTCGTCGTACTTCTGGTCCGTGAGGGTGGCTGTCATGCGAATCAGCCTACGCCTCGATGGGGGCTGCGGGGTCGAGGAAACGGTCGTATCCCTCGTCCTCGAGCCGATCGGCGAGCTCCGGGCCGCCCTCTTCGACGATCTTGCCCGCGACGACCACGTGCACGAAGTCGGGACGGATGTAGCGAAGGATGCGCGTGTAGTGCGTGATCAACAGCACACCGAGTCCGGTGGTCTCCTTCGCACGGTTGACGCCCTCGGACACGATCTTCAGAGCGTCGACGTCGAGACCCGAGTCGGTCTCGTCGAGGATCGCGAACTTCGGCTTGAGCACCTCGAGCTGGAGGATCTCGTGACGCTTCTTCTCGCCACCTGAGAAGCCCTCGTTGACGTTGCGCTGCGCGAACTTCGGGTCCATGCGGAGGTTCGCCATTGCCGCCTTGACGTCCTTGGTCCAGCCGCGGATCGCGGGGGCTTCGCCGTCGAGTGCCGTCTTGGCGGTGCGGAGGAAGTTCGTCACCGTCACGCCCGGGATCTCGACCGGGTACTGCATGGCCAGGAAGAGTCCGGCGCGAGCGCGCTCGTCGACGCTCATCTCGAGCACGTCCTGGCCGTCGAAGGTGATCGACCCCGACGTCACGGTGTACTTCGGGTGTCCGGCGATCGTGTACGCGAGGGTCGACTTGCCCGAGCCGTTGGGGCCCATGATCGCGTGCGTCTCACCGGTGTTCATGGTGAGGTTGATGCCGTTGAGGATCGGGGTGGTACCCGCCTCGGTCTCGACCGTCACGTACAGGTCGCGGATTTCAAGAACAGACATTCAGACTTCCTTCGTCACAGTCGGGTCGATGAGCACGTCGTCGCCGTCGATCTCGACGACGTAGACCGGAACGGGCTCATAAGCGGGGAGGTTCTGGGGCTTGCCGGTGAGCAGCGAGAATGCGGAGCCATGGGCCCAGCACTCCACCGTGTCGCCCTCGACGAAGCCCTCGGCGAGAGAGATGTCGCCGTGCGTGCAGGTGTCTCCGATGGCGTGGATGACGCCTTCGGAGTCCTTGATCACGGTGATCGGAACGCCGTTCGGCTCCACACGGATCGGCATGTCCTGCTCGAGTTCGGCGACGCCGCACACGCGCTCGGCGCTCACGCGTTCACCTCGGCGAGCTCCGTCTCGATAGCGTCGAGCAGCTCGGTCTCCAGAGCCGGGATGCCCAGGCGCTGGACGATGTCGGTGAGGAAGCCGAGCACGACGAGGCGGCGTGCTTCCTCTTCGCTGATGCCACGAGCCTGCAGGTAGAACAGCTGCTCGTCGTCGAAACGACCTGTGGCGCTGGCGTGGCCTGCGCCGAGGATGTCTCCGGTCTCGATCTCGAGGTTCGGGATCGAGTCGGCGCGAGCGCCCTCGGTGAGCACCAGGTTGCGGTTCGCCTCGTACGAGTCGGTGCCCGTCGCGTCGGCGCCGATCAGCACGTCGCCGATCCAGACGCTGTGCGCGCCCTGGCCCTGCAGGGCACCCTTGTAGAGCACGTCACCCTTGGTGTGCGGACCCTTGTGGTGCAGATAGACCTGGCTCTCGAGGTGCTGCCCGGCGTCGGCGTACGACAGACCGTAGAGGTAGCCCTCGGAACCGGCGCCCGCGAGCTCGACGCTCGGGTTCACGCGCACGACGCCGCCGCCGAAGCTGATGACGAAGTGCTTGAGGGTGGCATCCGCGTCGACCCGCGCCTGGTGCGCCGAGGTGTGCACAGCCGCATCCTGCCACTGCTGCAGGCTGATGACGGTGAGCTTCGCGCCGTCGCGCACGATGATCTCGACGTTCTGCGAGTACTGCGCGGCTCCGGTGTGCTGAAGCACGACGGTGGCCGAGCTGTGCTCGAGAGCCTCGATCACGATGTGGGCATCGGCGCGCAGTTCTGCGCCGAGACCGTCGATCGAGACGAGGATCGGCTCTGCGACCTCTTCCTCGCGAGGGATGCGGATGTGCAGAGCCTCTGCCGCACCCTGCCAGGCGACGGCCGCGGTGACGTCCTCGGCGAGGAACACCTCGCCACGAGGAGCGTCGCCGGCGGCGAGCGGCGCGGAGACGTACTGCTCTCCGGCGCCGAACGTGTAGCTCACTCCCTCAGCGGGGCCTGCGACCTCGAAGAGAGACGAGAGCTTCGCGACAGGAGTGTGCTTCCAGTTGACCTCGCGGCCGGTCGGCGTGCCGAAGTCGGCCGGCTCGAACGAATGGGGGCGCTCGGAACGCGTCTGAACCGGAACGAATCCGGCGTCCGCGACCTGCGCGGCCGGGTCGACATGCGCGCTCGAATGATGCGACGCCGTCGGCGTCGTCGTCTGGGCCGTCATCTCAGCCGACCGATCCTTCCATGCCCATCTCGATGAGCTTGTTCAATTCCATCGCATACTCCATCGGCAGCTCGCGTGCGATCGGCTCGATGAAGCCGCGCACGATCATCGCCATCGCCTCGTCCTCGGGCATGCCGCGGGACTGCAGGTAGAAGAGCTGCTCCTCGCTGACCTTCGAGACCGTGGCCTCGTGGCCGAGCTGCACGTCGTCGACCCGGATGTCGATCGCCGGGTAGGTGTCGGATCGCGACTTGGTGTCGACCAGCAGGGCGTCGCAGCGCACGGTGTTCGCCGAGTGGTGCGCATTGGCGTCCACCCGCACCTCGCCACGGTATCCGGCACGTCCGCCGCCACGCGCGATCGACTTCGAGACGATCGACGACTGCGTGTAGGGAGCCATGTGGATCATCTTGGCGCCGGCATCCTGGTGCTGGCCGGGGCCGGCGAATGCGACCGAGAGGGTCTCACCCTTGGCGTGCTCGCCCATCAGGTAGATCGACGGGTACTTCATCGTCACCTTGGAGCCGATGTTGCCGTCGACCCACTCCATCGTCGCTCCCTCGTGCGCGACCGCACGCTTGGTGACGAGGTTGTAGACGTTGTTGGACCAGTTCTGGATCGTCGTGTAGCGAACGCGGGCGTTCTTCTTCACGATGATCTCGACGACGGCCGAGTGGAGCGAGTCGGACTTGTAGATCGGGGCGGTGCAGCCCTCGATGTAGTGGACGTAGCTGTCTTCGTCGGCGATGATCAGGGTCCGCTCGAACTGGCCCATGTTCTCGGTGTTGATGCGGAAGTATGCCTGGAGCGGGATCTCGACGTGCACGCCCTTGGGGACGTAGACGAACGATCCGCCCGACCATACGGCGGTGTTCAGCGCGGCGAACTTGTTGTCACCTGCCGGGATCACGGTGCCGAAGTACTCCTCGAAGAACTCGGGGTGCTCGCGGAGTGCGGTGTCGGTGTCCATGAAGATGACGCCCTGCTCCTCCAGATCCTCACGGATCTGGTGGTAGACGACCTCGGACTCGTACTGCGCTGCGACGCCGGCAACGAGACGCTGGCGTTCGGCCTCGGGGATGCCGAGGCGCTCATACGTCTCGCGGATCTCCGCAGGCAGGTCCTCCCAGGACTGCGCCTGCTTCTCCGTGGAGCGCACGAAGTATTTGATGTTGTCGAAGTCGATCTCGCTGAGGTCTGCACCCCAGGTGGGCATCGGCTTGCGCCCGAAGAGCTGGTATCCCTTGAGACGGGTCTTCAGCATCCATTCGGGTTCGTGCTTGAGCGCCGAGATCCCGCGGACCACCTCTTCAGAGATTCCGCGCTTGGCGATTGCTCCGGCGGCGTCCTCATCGTGCCATCCGAATTCATACACCCCCAGGCCATCAAGCTCCGGGCGGTCGATCAGCACATCCGACATCACACACTCTCCTCACAGGTCCCAAAACGGTGTCATCCGCCCCGACACACCTGATCCCCGTCGAGTCTGCGGGAGCGGGTGCCGTTGGTGGGCCCTCATCACCGGCGCTTCCATCGCGCCTAAACTGTTAGTGATGGTGCAGCGCGGTCAGCGCTCATCACAACAATCCGATTCTACAGGTTCCGCCTGAAGACAGGGCCGCTCGCCGTGTCCGACGCGGTTCGGAGAGACCAATGCCCGAGACGACGATCTCCTCCCCCACGCACGCACCGGCCGCTTCTTCGACACGCGCCGCCCTGTGGAGCCGCGCACTCCGCATCTTCGCGTGGCTGTCGTTCCTCGCCCAGACGATCATCATCGGCACCGGCGGTGCCGTGCGCCTCACCGGTTCGGGTCTCGGATGCTCCGAGTGGCCGCTCTGCACTCCCGAGTCGCTCGTGCCGATCTACGCGGATCAGGGGATCCACGGAATCATCGAATTCGGCAACCGGGTCATGACGGGCGTGGTCGGCGTCATCGCGCTCGCGGTGCTGCTGCTCGTGCTGGCACGGGTCGGCGGCAAGCGCCTGGTGTTCTCCGCGCTGCGGTTCGCGGCGGGCGGAATCGTCGCTGCAGGCGTCGTCTTCCTCGTCGCGACGCTCATCGACCTCCCCGCGACCCCCTTCGCGATGGGCGCGCTGCTCGTGGCCGTGATCGCTGCCATCGTCCGGTCGCTGCGCCTCACCACCGAACGCCGAGACCTCGTCGTCCTCGCCTGGATCGTGCTCGCAGGAGTCGTCGCGCAGGCACTCGTGGGCGGCATCACAGTGCTCACAGGGCTCAACCCGTTCATCGTCGGGTTCCACTACGTCTCGTCGCTGCTGCTCGTCTGCGTCACTGCGGCGTTCCTGGTTCGCCTGTATGCAGCCACGGGACCGCGCGAGCGAGCTGTGCCCAAGTGGTTCGGCATCCTCACCCACGTCACCGGTCTCGCTCTCGCCGTCACGATCGTGTTCGGGGTCCTCACCACGGGTTCCGGGCCGCACTCCGGCGACGCCGACGTTCTACGGCACGGCTTCGACGCGACGGTCCTCGCGCACGTGCATTCATGGCCCGGGTACATCCTCGCGGGTCTGGTGCTCGCGCTGACGGTCTCGGCCTGGGTTCTCCGACTCGAACCGCGTCGCTGGCTCCTCGTGCTGGTGATCGCGATCCTCGTGCAGGTCGCCGTGGGCGTGTGGCAGGCTCGCGAAGGTCTCCCGCCGTTGCTCGTCGGCATCCACATGGTGCTGGCCTCGCTGTCGGCGGCGGCCTACACCGTCGTCGTGCTGCACCTGAAGAAGCCCGTCGACACCCGGGACTGACCCGCTGCGCCCTGTGCCCGCCCGACCGCGCACAGGCGATGCATAGCCGCGACATCACAGGCTCATCAGTTCGTCGTGCAACGTGGCGGGCATGAACAAGTCACTGACACGCAGCATCGGCTTCTGGCTCCTCCTCGTGCTCTCGCTCGCCTCGGCAGGCGTCGGAGGATGGCTCATCGCCGGACAGATCGGCACGATGACGAGCACGCTGCTCGACGGCACGGCGACCGGCATCGAGGTCTACGTGGGCCAGTCGCTCGTCGTCGTCGGCGCGGCTCTGCTCGGCGCCGGAGTGCTCGGCATCCTTCTCGCCATCGCGCTCACCGCCGCACAGGCACTGATCCCGTCGGCCGCACCGGTGGTCGTCGAGCCGATCGACTGGACGTCCGAATCAGACCAGGTCGAGCAGACCGACCTCACGCAGACCGACGAAGCGACCGTCGACGCGGACACCGCCGCAGAGACCGCTCAGGAAGACGACGCTCAGAACGGCAGCAGCGGGTCGACCGCGACGGCCACGAAGATCAGCGTCAAGTAGGTGATCGAGGCGTGGAAGACTCGCATCGGCCGCGCCTCGTTCCCCCGCACCGCCTGGTTATAGAGGCGATGTGATTCGTAGATGAACCATCCGCCGAACACTGTGGCGGAGACGCCGTAGACGAGGCCCATGTTCGCGATCGGGATCAGCAGCAGCGAGCAGGCGACGGTGGCCCAGGCATACAGGATGACCTGGAGCCCGACCTGCGAGGCATTGCGGGTCACTCCGAGCATGGGCACGTCGACGTCTTCGTAGTCATCCTTGTACTTCATCGACAGCGGCCAGTAGTGCGGCGGCGTCCAGAGGAAGATGAGCGCGAAGAGGATGAACGCGGGCCAGTCGAGCGAACCCGTGACCGCGGCCCAGCCGATCAGCACGGGGAAGCACCCTGCGATGCCGCCCCAGATGATGTTCTGCTCGGTACGACGCTTGAGGATCATCGTGTAGATCACGACGTAGAAGAAGATCGCGAATGCGGAGAGTGCGGCAGCAAGCCAGTTGGTGGTGACGAGCAGCCAGACCGTCGAAAGGATCGCCAGAGTCCACGAGAAGATGAGAGCACCGCGTGGCGTGATCTCCCCCGTCACCAGCGGACGGTTCTCCGTGCGGTGCATGTGGGCATCGATGTCGCGATCGAGATACATGTTGAACGCGGCGGCGGATCCGGCGCTCAACGAGCCGCCGATCACGGTCGCCAGCACCAACAGCATGTCGGGCAGCCCGCCCTGGGCGAGGAACATCACCGGGACGGTCGACACGAGCAGCAGTTCGAGGACGCGCGGTTTGGTGAGGGCGACGTACGCCTTCACGGTACGACCGATGGACTTCTTCACAACGGTCTGATCAGACATCGTCGAGATCTCGATCGCCTCCTCCGCACGCGTCACGACAGCTTTCCCAGTCTAGGGCACAGGGATGCTGTGGATAACGCGCCCGCCGCCTTCGCGATCACGGTTACCGTGACCGGGTGAATCCGCGCTTTCGCCCCGTGCTCCCCCTCGCCGCGGTCGCCGCGCTTCCCGTTCTGCTGTCGCTGCTCGGCGGCTGCGCTCCGGTCGAGCCGACCCCGACCCCGACACCGACGCCGGCTTTCGCGAGCGAAGCCGAAGCCTTCGCGGCCGCCGAGGAGGTCTATCAGGCGTACCTCGAGGCATTCAATGCCATCGACCTCGCGGATCCTGCGACGTTCGAGCCGGTGTTTTCCTTCACGACAGGCGACTTCCAAGAGGCCGATCGTACGACGCTCTCAGAACTCCATGCCGAAGGGTTTTCGTTCGCTGGGTCTACCGAACTGGTCTACTTCGAAGCGTTCGACCGTTCGCCGCGCTTCGAGACGCTGACCGCGATTATCTGCGTGGATGTCAGCAGGTCGGACGTGACGACCTCCGACGGGCGCTCGGTGCTGCCGGAATCGAGGCCCGACGTGAACCCATTGCTCGTCCGGTTCGTAGCGGCAAGCGACACCCTTCTGATCGAGCACGCCGATCGCCATCAGGAATCTGAATGCAACAGTTAACCGTGGGACTTGTCGTCGCAACGCTGATTCTCGCCTCTGCGGGCTTGGGAGACGATAAGGGCGTTGGAGGCGCTGATGTTGTCGTCGGTAGCGACGGCGCCTCCTCGTTGACGATTTCGGGCACCCAACAGCGCCCCGGCGCCCCCGCCATCCCGAACACGCCGGGAGTACCCGGCAGTCGGAGCGACACCGCTCCGCAGGTTCCCGTCGAACCGGTACCACCCAGCGATCGTGCCATCCGCCTCGCTGAGTGCATGGACGATGGGGGAACCGTCCGCTGTTCGACCTTCGTCTCTCCGACCGACGACGTACCACCGGCCGGCATCCCGAGCGATCAGACGTCCCCAGCGACTCCGACGATCACCATCGCCGATCTCGCTCGCTTCGCACCCGCCCCCACCGCAGCGACGACGGAACCGGGCAACGTCGGCATCGCCGATCTCCCGGCCAACTTCACTGCAGCGCCGGAGATCCAGGTCCAGACCGGTGAGCTGTTCGGCGTCCCGATCACCGTCCGCTTCACCCCCAGCACCTATCTCTACGACTATGGCGACGACATCAGGGCCACCCTCACCACACCGGGCAGAACGTGGCAAGCACTCGGCCAGCCGCAGTTCACCCCGACCCCGACGACGCACGTATACGGTGAGCGCGGCGACTACACCGCCACCGTCGCCATCGGCTACAGCGTCGAGATCGACCTCGGCACGGGCTGGATCCCCCTCTCCGGGCAGATCACGATTCCCGGCACGCCTCAGACCATCCGCATCCTCGAGGCCCACACTGCTCTCGTCGCCCACACCTGCGCCGAGGATCCCGACGGCATCGGATGCTGACGCACAGCCGTTGCGAGCCCCGCGGGACGGGCGGTGTGGCACGGCGTTTCGCAGGTCATGAGCCCTGGTTCCAGCAGCCCGGGAGAGGATCCGTCGACCCGGGAATTACACGCCTCGCCGCGCGTTGTAAAGGGAGGTAACGGGTCGGATCACAGCGCTATGCTGAAAAGACTCGCGTGCCCGGCGCACATCACATTCCTTCCGTAACGACGCGGACATCGATGCTGCTCTCCGGGTGCTCTCGAACTGTCTGAGAAGGGCTTCACCGTGTCGGAACTGCAGTGGGAAGAAATCGATCGGCGCGCGGTGGACACCGCTCGCCTGCTGGCCGCGGACGCTGTCGAGAAGGTCGGCAACGGACACCCCGGCACTGCGATGAGTCTCGCTCCCGCCGCCTATCTCCTGTACCAGCGTGTGCTGCGCCACGACCCGACCGACACCGACTGGCTCGGCCGTGACCGGTTCATCCTCTCGGTCGGACACTCGTCGCTGACGCAGTACGTGCAGCTCTACCTCGGTGGCTTCGGTCTCGAGCTCGACGACCTCAAGGCGCTCCGCACCTGGGGCTCGCTCACCCCCGGACACCCCGAGTACGGCCACACCAAGGGCGTCGAGATCACCACCGGCCCGCTCGGCCAGGGCCTCGCCTCCGCCGTCGGCTTCGCTTACGCCGCCCGCTACGAGCGCGGCCTCTTCGATCCCGAGGCCGCAGCGGGCACCAGCCCGTTCGACCACTTCATCTACGTGATCGCCGGCGACGGCGACCTCCAGGAGGGCGTCACCAGCGAGGCCTCCTCGCTCGCCGGCCACCAGGAGCTCGGCAACCTCATCGCGATCTACGACTCCAACCAGATCTCGATCGAGGACGACACCAACGTCGCCTTCACCGAAGACGTCGCCAAGCGCTACGAGGCCTACGGCTGGCAGGTGCAGACCGTCGACTGGAAGAAGACGGGCGAGTACGTCGAAGACGTCGCCGAGCTGAACGCCGCGATCGAGGCAGCCAAGGGCGAGACGTCCAAGCCCTCGCTCATCATTCTGAAGACCATCATCGGCTGGCCCTCGCCCGGCAAGCAGAACTCCGGGAAGATCCACGGCTCCGCCCTCGGTGGAGACGAGCTCGCCGCGACCAAGAAGGTCCTCGGCTTCGACGCCGAGGAGCACTTCGCGGTCGCCGACGACGTGATCGCCCACACCCGCGCTCTCGCCGACCGCGCCGCTGAGACCCGCGCCGCATGGCAGCAGTCCTTCGATGCATGGGCAGCCGCCAACCCCGAGCGCAAGGCCCTGCTCGACCGCCTCGAGGCGAAGGCGCTGCCTGAGGACATCACCTCAGCTCTCCCGGTCTTCGAGAGCGGCAAGGACGTCTCGACCCGCGCGGCCTCCGGCCAGGTCATCAACGCACTCGCCGCCGAGCTCCCCGAGCTCTGGGGTGGATCCGCCGACCTCGCAGAGTCGAACCTGACCACGATCAAGGACTCGAAGTCCTTCATCCCCGCCGAGTGGTCCACCCACGAGTGGTCGGGTGACCCCTACGGCCGCGTGCTGCACTTCGGCATCCGCGAGCACGCCATGGGCGCCATCGTGAACGGCATCGTGCTGCACGGCCCGACGCGTGCCTTCGGCGGCACGTTCCTCATCTTCAGCGACTACATGCGCCCGCCCGTGCGTCTGGCCGCGCTGATGAACGTGCCCAGCATCTTCGTCTGGACGCACGACTCCGTCGCACTCGGCGAAGACGGCCCGACGCATCAGCCGGTCGAGCAGATCGCCACGCTGCGCGCCATCCCGAACTTCACCCTGGTGCGCCCCGCCGACGCCAACGAGACCTCGGCCGCCTGGCTCGAGATCCTGCGGCGCCACGAGGGCCCGGCAGGCATCGCGCTGACCCGTCAGAACATCCCGGTGTTCGAGCGCGGCCTGGGTGCGGCCGACGGTGACGTCTTCGCCTCGACCGACGGCGTCTCGAAGGGCGCATACGTGCTCGCCGAGGCTCCGAACGGCACACCCGACGTGATCATCGTCGCGACCGGCTCCGAGGTTCAGCTGGCGGTCGACGCACGTGCCGCACTGGCCGAAGAGGGCGTCAACGTGCGCGTCGTCTCCGCTCCTTCACTGGAGTGGTTCGACGAGCAGGACGAGGCCTACCGCGAGTCCGTGCTGCCGAAGGCCGTCACCGCGCGCGTCTCCGTCGAGGCGGGCTCCGTGCTCAGCTGGCGCGGCATCGTGGGCGACCGCGGCCGTTCTGTCGGCATCGACCACTTCGGCGCCTCCGCCGACTACAAGACCCTGTTCCAGAAGTTCGGCATCACCACCGAGGCCGTCATCGCGGCCGCACGCGAGACCATCAAGGAGAACGCATGAGCACCCCCACCGCAGACCTCGCCGCAGCCGGAGTCAGCATCTGGCTCGACGACCTGTCACGCACCCGGATCTCCTCCGGCAACCTCGCCGAGCTGATCGAGACCCGCAACATCGTCGGCGTCACCACGAACCCGACGATCTTCGCCAACGCGATCACCGACAAGAACAACACGTCGTACGACGCGCAGGTCACCGAACTCGCGGCCTCCGGCGCCACCGCCGAAGAGGCAGTCTTCGCCGCGACGACGCAGGATGTCGCGGCGGCGCTCGATGTCTTCCGTCCCGTCTGGGAGAAGTCGGGCCACGTCGACGGCCGCGTCTCGATCGAGGTCTCCCCTGACCTCGCACACGACACCGAGGGCACGGTCGCACAGGCCAAGCAGCTCTGGGCCAAGGTCGACCGTCCGAACCTGCTCGTCAAGATCCCCGCGACGAAGGCCGGACTCCCGGCCATCACCGAGGCGATCGCATCCGGCATCAGCGTCAACGTGACCCTGATCTTCAGCCTGGAGCGCTACGCCGAGGTCATCGACGCGTACCTCACCGGGCTCGAGCGGGCACACAGTGCCGACTTCGATCTGTCGAGCATCCACTCCGTGGCCTCGTTCTTCGTGTCGCGTGTCGACACCGAGACCGACAAGCGTCTCTCCGCGATCGGCACCGACGAGGCCGAGGCGCTCAAGAGCAAGGCCGGACTCGCGAACGCCCGTCTCGCCTACGAGCTCTTCGAGCAGAAGTTCGCCGAGAAGCGCGCTCAGGACCTGCTCAAGCTCGGTGCGAACGCACAGCGTCCGCTGTGGGCATCGACCGGCGTCAAGGACCCGGCCCTTCCCGACACCCTCTACGTCACCGAGCTCGTCGCGAAGGACGTCGTCAACACGATGCCCGAGAAGACGCTCGAGGCGACCTTCGACCACGGCGTGGTCACCGGCGACACCATCACGGGTGGCTACGAAGAGGCTCGCGCCGTCTTCGCCGGCCTCGCAGACCTCGGCATCGACTTCACCGACGTGACCCAGGTGCTCGAGGACGAGGGCGTCGCCAAGTTCATCGACTCCTGGCATGACCTGCTCACCCAGGTGCGCGAAGGGCTCGAGGCGCAGCGATGACATTCGCGATCCACGCCTCGGGCGCGGCGCGAGCGGCCATCGATGAGACCGTGCCGGCGCTCGTGCACGATCTCATCGCCTCGCGCGTGACGGGCGGCGACGCCACCCTGTGGGGCCCCGAGGCCGAGGCCGAGGCGGCTACTCGCCTCGGCTGGGTCGAGGCCGTCTCGGTCTCGCGTCCGCTGGTCGCGGAGATCGCAGCACTGCGCGATGAGCTGCACGCGAAGGGCGTGACCCGGGTCGTGCTCGCGGGCATGGGCGGCTCTTCGCTCGCCCCCGAGGTGATCGCGCAGACGAGTGGCGTGCCGCTCACGATCCTCGATTCGACGGCACCCGGCCAGGTGCTGGCAGCCCTCGACGAGGGGATCGAGAACACCGTTCTCGTCGTCTCTTCCAAGTCCGGCTCCACCGTCGAGACCGATTCGCAGCGACGCACCTTCGAGGCCGCGTTCCGCGACGTCGGCATCGACCCCGTCGAGCGCATCGTCGTCGTCACCGATCCCGGATCGCCGCTCGACAGCTCGGCTCGCGAGGCCGGATACCGTGTCTTCAACGCGGATCCGAACGTCGGCGGACGGTACTCGGCGCTCACCGCCTTCGGGCTTGTGCCGTCGGGGCTCGCGGGCGTCGACATCGACGAGCTGCTGGGCGAGGCGGAGGCATCGCTGCTCGAGCTCGCGATCGATTCCGCGGACAACCCGGCTCTGCGACTGGCCGCGGCGATCTCGGCGACCGTGCCACGGCGCGACAAGCTCGGTCTCATCACCGACGGCACGCACATCAACGGTCTTCCCGACTGGATCGAGCAGCTGATCGCGGAATCCACCGGCAAGGCGGGCACCGGAATCCTTCCGGTCGTCCTGCTCCCGGTCTCCCCGGAGCTCGAATCGAAGCCGGCCGATCTGCAGATCGTGCGGCTCGTGGATGACGCGAACGAATTCCACCTGCGAGAGCGCCACGAAGGCGAGATCCTCGTCAGCGGATCGCTGGGAGCGCAGCTCATCGTCTGGGAGTACGCCACGGCGATCGCGGGCTACCTGCTCGGGATCAACCCGTTCGATCAGCCCGACGTCGAGTCGGCGAAGGTCGCCGCGCGCGGTCTTCTCGACGCACGTCCCGCCCCGACCGTCCCGGCGTTCGTCGAGAACGGCGTCGAGGTCCGCGTGTCCGACCCCGCTCTCGCAGCATCGGGCACCGTCGAAGGAGTGCTCGATGCACTCTGGGCACGCCTCGCCGTCGACGGCTATGTGTCGATCCAGGCCTACGTGAACCGTCTCGACGTGCCGCAGTTGCAGGGCATCCGCGAACTGGTCGCCGCCGACTCCGGCCGGCCGGCCACCTTCGGCTGGGGACCTCGGTTCCTCCACTCGACCGGCCAGTATCACAAGGGCGGCCCCGCACAGGGCGTCTTCCTGCAGATCCTGGAGCGCACCGAGGTGGATCTCGAGATCCCCGGACGACCGTTCACATTCGGTCAGCTCATCGAGGCTCAGGCCGCCGGCGATGCCGGTGTCCTCGCCGAGCACGGCCGACCGGTCGTGTCACTGACGATCACCGACTCGTCGGCTGACGTCCTCACCCTCTTCGAAGCAGCACAGAAGTAACAGCCAGGAGAATCCCCCACCGATGTCTGTTCCCATCTCGCGCGGTCACAACCCGCTGCGTGACCCCGATGATCGCCGGCTGAACCGTATCGCGGGGCCCAGTGCCCTCGTGATCTTCGGCGTCACCGGCGACCTGTCACGCAAGAAGCTCATGCCCGCCGTCTACGACCTCGCCAACCGCGGTCTTCTGCCACCCGGATTCGCGCTCGTCGGGTTCGCCCGCCGCGACTGGGAGGACCAGGACTTCGCCCAGGTCGTCTACGACGCCGTCAAGCAGCACGCCCGCACCCCGTTCCGCGAGGAGACGTGGGCGCAGCTGCTGCAGGGCATCCGCTTCGTCAGCGGCGAGTTCGACAACCCCGAATCGTTCCGCAAGCTCCGCGAGACGGTCGACCAGCTCGATGTCGAACGCGGCACGATGGGGAACCACGCGTTCTACCTGTCGATCCCGCCGAAGGACTTCCCGCTCGTCGCCAAGCAGCTGAAGGACTCGGGACTCGTCGGAGCGAACGACGACGATGATGAGCGCTGGCGTCGTGTCGTCATCGAGAAGCCGTTCGGTCACGACCTCGAGTCCGCGCGTGAACTCAACGCCGCACTCGAGGTGGCGTTCTCCGCCGACTCGATCTTCCGCATCGACCACTACCTCGGCAAGGAGACGGTCCAGAACATCCTGGCGCTGCGCTTCGCGAACGAGCTGTACGAACCGATCTGGAACCGCAACTACGTCGACCACGTGCAGATCACGATGGCCGAGGACATCGGCGTGGGCGGCCGCGCGGGCTACTACGACGGTGTCGGCGCCGCTCGCGACGTCATCCAGAACCACCTGCTGCAGCTGCTCGCGCTCACCGCGATGGAAGAGCCGATCTCGCTCTCCGCCGAGCACCTTCGCGCTGAGAAGGAGAAGGTCCTCGCCGCGGTGCACGTGCCCGACGACCTCTCCCTCGCCACCGCCCGCGGACAGTACGCCGGCGGATGGCAGGGCGGCGAGCAGGTCACCGGGTTCCTCGACGAGGACGGGATGAACCCCGAGTCCGC
Source organism: Microbacterium sp. AC145 (assembly GCF_979258505.1). NCBI lineage: Bacteria > Bacillati > Actinomycetota > Actinomycetes > Micrococcales > Microbacteriaceae > Microbacterium > Microbacterium sp. AC145. The sequence goes on along the minus strand of NZ_OZ409859.1, from coordinate 1,138,097 downwards.
GACCGAGACGTACGCCGCGATCAAGCTCGAGATCGACACGCGCCGCTGGTCAGGTGTGCCCTTCTATCTGCGCACCGGCAAGCGCCTCGGTCGGCGTGTGACCGAGGTCGCCGTCGTGTTCAAGAAGGCGCCGGAGCACCTGTTCGGCCGTTCGAACACCTCCGAGCTCGGACAGAACGCCCTCGTGATCCGCGTTCAGCCCGATGAGGGCGTCACCATCCGCTTCGGCTCGAAGGTTCCGGGCAACGGCACCAACGTCCGCGACGTCACGATGGACTTCGGCTACGGCCATGCGTTCACCGAGGCGAGCCCCGAGGCCTACGAGAGACTGATCCTCGACGTCCTCCTGGGCGACCCGCCGCTGTTCCCGCGGCATGAAGAGGTCGAGCTCTCCTGGAAGATCCTCGACCCCGTAGAGAAGTTCTGGGCAGCCGAAGGCGGCCCGGTCGACCAGTACGCACCCGGCTCGTGGGGTCCGGCATCCGCCGATGACCTCCTTGCCCGTGACGGACGAGTCTGGAGACGCCCGTGATCATCGACCTTCCCGACACGACCGTCAGCCAGGTCGCCAAGCAGCTCGTCAAGGTGCGCGAAGACGGCGGAGCCGTGGCCCTCGGCCGCGTGCTCACGCTGATCATCTCCGCCCGCAACGGCGTCGCTGAAGCAGCGATCGATGCGGCGAACGACGCCTCCCGCGAGCATCCGATGCGCGTCATCGTGCTCACGACGGGCGACGGCGATGCCCGCCTCGACGCTCAGATCCGTGTCGGAGGTGACGCCGGCGCGAGCGAGGTCGTCGTCCTCCACGCGTACGGCGACGCCGCGAGCAATGAGGAGAGCCTCGTCACCGGCCTCCTGTTGCCCGACGCTCCCGTCGTCGCATGGTGGCCGGAGGAGGCTCCGGCCTCTCCCGCCAACTCGCCACTCGGAAAGATCGCTCAGCGCCGCATCACAGATGCAGCGACGGCTCCCGATGTCCGCGACCGGCTCGCGCTTCTCGGCGAGACGCATGCGCCCGGCGACACCGATCTGGCGTGGACCCGACTCACCCACTGGCGTGAGCAGCTCGCGGCCGTGCTCGACCAGCCGCCCTTCGAAGACGTCACCGCTGTCGAGGTGCGGGGAGGCTCGGCATCGCCGTCCACCGCCCTGCTCGCCGCATGGCTGCAGATGGCGCTCGACGTGAAGGTCACGTGGCACTACGAGAACCCGGAGAACTGGCAGGAGGGCATCAAGTCGGTGCGTCTGACGCGTGCGTCCGGCGACATCCTGCTCGAGCGCCCCGAGCCGGGGGTCGCAGTCCTCACGCAGCCCGATCAGCCCGATCACGATCTGCATCTGCCCCGCCGCACTCTGCGTGAGTGCCTGGCTGAGGAGCTGCGTCGCCTCGACCCCGACGTCCTGTACGGTCGAGTGATCACCGAGGGCTGGGAAAAGCTGGGCCCGCCCGAGACAGGAGAATGATGTCGACGCAGCCGACGCCCGCAGAGAAGCGGGTCGTGGTCGAGAGCACCCCCGGAGCACTGGCTGCGCGGGTGGCCGACAGGTTCCTCACCCGGCTGCGCGCGCGCACGCGCAACGGCCGCATCGCCCACGTCGCCCTGACCGGTGGCTCCATGGGCAGTGCGGTCCTGCGCGCGACGCTCGAAGATCCCCGTTCGGACAGCATCGACTGGTCGCTGGTGCACTTCTGGTGGGGCGATGAGCGCTTCGTCGCCCGGACGGATGCCGACCGCAATGCGGTGCAGTCACGTGCGGCACTGCTCGATCACATCCCGGTGCCGCCGGAGAACGTGCATGAGGTCGCCGCAGCAGGCGAGGGCTTGACGCTCGACGAGGCAGCCTCGGCGTACGCGGACGAGCTCGCACGGTTCGGAACCGATGAGCACCCGTGGCCGTCTTTCGCCGTCTGCTTCCTCGGAGTGGGCCCCGACGGTCACATCGCGTCGCTCTTCCCCGACCGCCAAGAGGTGACGGTGACCGATGTCGCTGCCCTCCCGGTGCGCAACTCTCCGAAGCCGCCGCCCGAGCGGGTCACGCTCACGCGCCCGGTGCTCAATGCATCCAAGCGTGTGTGGCTCGTTCTCACCGGGGCCGACAAGGCCTCAGCTCTCGGCCTCGCTCTCGCCGGCGCCAGCTACACCAGCGTGCCCGTAGCCGGGGCGAAGGGGCGCAAGCGAACGGTCTTCTTCGTCGACGACGCCGCAGCGTCGGAGGTCTCCCCAGACCTCATCGATCAGTCGTACTGATCGTTGCTCCAGTCGAAACGCCGAGCGCCTTCGGGCCTCGGCGTTTTCGCTGCGCCGGTCAGGCCTCGGCGTCCTTCGACGGACCATCAGCCGGTGCATCGCTGCCGCGGGTGATGCCGAGATCCTGACTGTCGCTCAGAACCTGTGGGTGGTAGCGCGCGAGCCCGACGACACCCCAGACCGCGATCGCCCCGGCGATGCCGAAGATGACCAGCACCCAGGGCGGGGCTGCGGCGGCCTCGCCGAGGATCGTCATGCCGATGATGACCGCAACCAACGGGTCGACGACGGTGAGGCCGGCGATGACGAGGTCGGGAGGGCCCGAGCTGTAGGCGGTCTGCACGAAGTAGGCACCGACGGCGGCAGCGGCGATGAGCGCGATCACGCAGACGATCGTGATCCACTCGAAGTCACCCGCCTGCACGCGCTTGATGACGACCTTGGCGAGTGTCGCGACGAAGCCGTAGAGGATGCCGGCACCGATCACGTAGAAGAGGGCGCGCATGCGGTGGCGGAGGACGAGCCAGCACGCGCCGAGCACGATGATCACGACCAGGAGGATCGCCAGGATCGTGAAGAGCTCGGTGTCGGTGACGTCTTTCTCGGTCGCGAAGATCGCCGCGAAGAAGACGAAGAGGAAGATACCCCCCACGCATGCCACGATGGCCGTGATCGATTGCCTGGTGGGCGCATGGCCGGAGATACGTGCATTCAGCAGCGTCGTCATCACGAGTGCGATCGCGCCCAGGGGCTGCACGACGATGAGCGGCGCCTGCACGAGAGCGGCGAGCTGGCACACGACGGCCAGACCGAGCATCAGCGTGCCGGCGATCCAGGAGGGGCGGGTGAGCAGCGCCTTCACCTGACCGAAGGTGAGCCCGCTGGTACCGGTCGAGCCGCTCAACCGCTCGACCTTCTCGACGCCTCGGTGCTGATACTGCGCACCGAGCGACATGAAGACGGCACCCGCGAGGGCGAGGGGGATGCCGAGGAGCAGCCCGGGGTTCTGGAATGCACCGACCAGCTGATCGGTGACGTCTTCCGCCCCGGTCGTCCATACGGAAATGCTCACCCTACGACCCTACCCGGCGACATGCTCCGAGTAGGGTTATGGCGTGGCTGTACTTCCTATTCGCATCATGGGCGACCCCGTCCTGCACTCCCCCGCTTCCGTCGTCGAAGAGATCACCGACGACATCCGTACCTTGGTCGCCGACATGTTCGAGACGATGGACACCGCTCCCGGCGTCGGTCTCGCGGCTCCCCAGGTCGGCGTGCCGCTGCGCCTGTACACGTACTCCTATGTCGATGACGACGACGAGCCGTGGCGCGGCGTCATCATCAACCCCGAGCTGTGGATGGTTCCACTCGAGCCCGGCGCGCCCGACGACGATCTCGAATCCGAAGGGTGCCTCTCGTTCCCGGGCGAGCGCTTCGCGCTGCGGCGCTCGGAGCGAGTGAGGGTGACCGGTATCGACCTCGAGGGGCGCCCGGTCGAGATCGCGGTCGACGGCTGGCGTGCACGCATCATGCAGCACGAGTTCGATCACCTCGACGGCATCCTCTACATCGACCGCCTCTCGGACGGCGACTGGAAGACGGTGCAGAAGATCGCCAAGAAGCGCGGGTGGGGCCGCGGTGGCGCAAGCTGGATGCCGGGCGTCGACGACTTGGAAGGCTGACCTTACCTTTCAGCCCGGTCACAGGGTCTTCCGAGTTGCATCACAGACTCCGAGGCGGATAGCGTGCTTGAGGCGGGCTTCTCTATGCCCGCGCACCAAGAGGCTCTGGAGGGGAAAATCATGATGAAACTGCGTACTCGACGCGCACTGGCACTCACGGGTGCCGCGGCGGCGCTGTCGCTCGCTCTGACCGGCTGTAGCGCACTCGACGGCATCCTGGGCGGCGGCTCGGGAGATGCCGACCGCGATGAGGACACCGGGCAGGTCACCGAGAGCGCCAACATCGACATCTTCGCGCTCAAGCTCGGCGACTGCACGATGGACAGCGGAACCGGACAGCTCGAGGACATCGACGTCGTGCCGTGCGACCAGCCGCACGACATGGAGGTCTACCACGAGATCACGATGGAGGACGGGGAGTTCTCCGACGAGGCCGTGGACGCAGCATCCGAGGAGTGCATCGGCGACGCCTACACGACGTTCGTCGGAGTCGGCTACCAGGACTCCGCCCTGCAGGTGACGACGATCACGCCGACCCAGCAGACCTGGGACGAGCTGAACGACCGCGTCATCCAGTGCATCATCTTCGACGAGGCCGGACAGACGACAGGGTCGCTTTCGGGCGCCGCGCGCTGATCAGATCGCGCATCAGCATAAGGGGACTCCGCCGGCGGCGGGGTCCCCTTCCTGTATATGGGGACCACCCGAGTGAGAATCCGCTGGAATACGCGGCTGAAAAGGGAAACCCCCGACCTTCTGACGAAGATCGGGGGTATTGGCTCCCCGGCTTGGACTCGAACCAAGAACCTGCCGGTTAACAGCCGGCTGCTCTGCCAATTGAGCTACCGAGGAATGTGCTCCGCTGCGCGGGCAACTCGTCAATCCTAGCAAACTCCCGCACGTGCTCGTGACATCAGGCGCACATCGGGCGTGTCGCTCGCGGTCACCATCACGGCTGCGAATCCGCCTCGGCGTTCGGCGCCCAGAGCAGGTCCTTGCCGACCCCTCGAGCGACGACATGACCGGATCGGAGCATCAGTGTCTCGGCATTGAGTTCGCGGATGAAGTCGGCGTCGTTGGTGACCAGCAGCGCCCCCATCCCCTCCTCCTTACGGCGACGGGTGATCGCGTCGAAGACGACCGGACGCACTTCGAGGTCGAGATTCGCGAGTATCTCGTCGGCGATGAGAACACGGGGCTCGAGCACGAACGATCGCGCGATCGCGACGCGCTGGCGCATACCTGCGCTGAGCTCGTAAGGGAACTTCGCCGCGAGTCCGAGCGGCAGGTGGAGCTCGTCGAGCAGGGTGGCGATACGGATCGACAGCGCCTTCGAGTTGACGCGCTTCTCGCGGATCAGGATCGGCTCTGCGATCACCTCGTTGACCGTGAGCTGCGGGGGCAGATCGGCTCCGGCTCCCTGAGGCACGAATCCCGTGCGGTATGTGAGCACGCGATGCTTGCGCCCCGGCCGACGCACATCGACCCCGCACACCTGCGCGGTGCCGCCGACGACGCGCACGGAGGCATCCGTGGAACCTGCGAGAGCGGCGACGAGCGTGGACTTTCCCGATCCTGTCGGACCTGCGACGCAGATCAGCCCACCGGGCGCCAGAGAGAACGTGACGCCGTCGATCGCTCGGGTCGGGCCGCTGTGTCCGATCCGGTCGATCACCAGGTCGGAGCAGTCGATCGCATTGGTGGATTCGGGCCGGGCAGACATGTTCCCATCCTGCCCTGCGGTGGTGGCTACGCCTCGTTACGACTCGGTGAAGCGCTGACGCTCGACGTCGATGTCACGCAGTCTCATCCGCAGAGCACGGCCGCCGTCGGAGTCGGCGGGCACCCGCTGCACCGCGCCGAGCAGCTCCTGCTTCTCACGCTCGAGACCCCGCAGGATCAGGCGGCGGGCGAGATCGGTCGTCGAGACGACGGCCCCTTCCTCGTTGCGCGCGGGGAACGGCGTCATCAGCAGCTCGCCGGCCAGAGACCGGTACGGCTCGCGGACCGAGTTGACCGCCTCCGTCACCCATCCGGCACGCGTGCGATCGGGAGCGGATGCCACGGCTTCGCGCACGGCATCGAGGCCCGTCGTGCGGAAAGGCTGTTCGAGCGCCCTGGTGAGCAGGTCCTGGTCGATGCGGTGTCCGTACTGCAGCGCCCCCATGAGAGCATCCCGCTCGACGGCGACATCAGCAGTGCGCGGAAGGCTCGCGAGGGTCACCGCAGCCACCGCCGGGCCACCACCGGCCTGCGGCTCGTCGCGCGTCGTCTCGCGCCGCCCCGCCTCCTGCCTGCCGCCCTGTGATGCGCCGCGCGCTGCGCGCTCGACCTCACCGTGCACCTCGGTCGGATCCATGCCCAGCCGGCGAGCGAGGACACGCTCGTATCCGGGGCGCAGCAGGCGGTCGCGGATCTCGGCGACGATCGGTGCCGCGGCCCGCAACGCCCCCACGCGGCCCTCGACCGTGGAGAGGTCGAAGCCGCCGAGCTTGCGGTCGATCGCGAACTCGAACATGGGCTGCTTGGTCTCCATGAGCGACCGCACGGCCGAATCTCCGCGCTGCAGCCGCAGGTCGCAGGGGTCGAGCCCGTCGGGTGCGACGGCGACGAACGTCTGTGCATTGAAGCGATCGTCCTCCGTGAAGGCACGGAGTGCCGCCTTCTGCCCCGCCTCGTCGCCGTCGAAGGTGAAGACCACCTCGCCCGAGGCGTTGTCGTCACCCATGACCCGGCGCAGCACCTTGATGTGGTCCGTACCGAACGCGGTGCCGCAGGTGGCGATCGCGGTGGTCAACCCCGCGAGATGGCAGGCCATGACGTCGGTGTACCCCTCGACGACGACGACACGGCGAGGATCGCCGCGGGCGATGTCGCGCTTGGCGAGGTCGAGGCCGTAGAGCACCTGCGCCTTCTTGTAGATCGGCGTCTCGGGGGTGTTCAGATACTTCGGGCCCTGGTCGTCGTCGAACAGCTTGCGGGCACCGAAGCCGATGGTCTGGCCCGACACATCACGGATCGGCCATACCAGGCGTCCGCGAAAGCGATCGTAGACGCCGCGCTGCCCGGTCGAGACGAGCCCCGCGGTGCTGAGCTCATCGCGGGTAAAACCCTGTGCCGTGAGCGCCTTGAGCATCCCATCCCACCCCCGGGGGGCGAAGCCGACTCCGAAGTGGGCCGCGGCTCCTGCGTCGAAGCCACGCTCCCCCAGAAAACGTCGCCCGGCTTCGGCATCCGGAGTGAGCAACTGACTGCGGAAGAACTCGGCCGCCGCCGTGTTGGCCGCATAGAGCCGACTGCGGCCACTGGTCTCGGGGGCTGATCCCCCGTCTTCGTAGTGAAGCGCGTATCCGATGCGGCCGGCGAGGCGCTCGACGGCCTCGGTGAAACTGACATGGTCCATCTCGCGGAGGAACGAATAGACGTCGCCTGATTCACCGCAGCCGAAGCAGTGGTAATACCCGACCTGCGGTCTGACGTGGAAGCTCGGACTCTTCTCGTCGTGGAAAGGGCACAGTCCCTTCAGCGACCCGACACCGGCGGATTTGAGGGAGACGCGCTCGCCGACGATGTCGGCGATGTTCGTGCGGGCTTTGACCTCATCGACGTCTGCCTGGCGGATGCGGGGCATCAGCCGGCCCCTTCGACGACCGCCTGCCGCGGCGGGTGCACGCGTGCGCCCGGGCGTGCATGACGCGGATTCCAGATGCCGACCTCGGCGGGGTCGATCTCACTCACGAGGCGGTTGTGCCAGTCGATGGCGCTCTGATCGGTCAGGCTCGCGATCTGGTCGACGACGACGCGTGCCCTCTCGTTGTCGTTGGTCGCTGCGACGAAGTCCGCTGAGAAAGCGGGCTCGAGCACATCGGCTCCGGCGGACCACAGCGCATCCGTCGACCAGAGCGCATCGGCGAGGCGGGTGAGCACGCGGCGCTGCTCCTTGTAGACGCCCTTGCGGGCATCGATGGTCACGATGGCCTGCCCCATGATGCCCTTGAGAACGGCGATCTCTGCTTCGATCACGCGCGGCACCACGACGTGCGCGTTGTAGCGCACGAGAGCGGTACCGGGATACGCCTCTCGCGTCGCCGAGACGGCGGCGCGGGCGAAGCGTCCGATGAAGTCGCTGGTGAGGTTCTTGAGTCTCGCAAGGTCTCGACGAGAGCGGTCGAACGACTCCAGCCACATCGGCTGCGATGCCAACCGGTACAGCGCGTCGGCGAGCTCGTCTCGGGTGAAGTCGTAACCGACCCACTGCTGGATGCGGTCGATCAGCGACTCGTGCGCGCGCGGATCGGAGAGCTGCGCCACGTCGACGTACCCGTTGACGATCGCGTCTTCGAAATCGTGGACCGAGTAGCCGATGTCATCGGAGAGGTCCATGATCTCGGCCTCGATGCAGCGCAGGCGACCGGTCGCGCCCTCGCGCATCCACCGGAACACGGCTTCGTCTTCGGGGTATACACCGAACTTGAGCCGGCCGCCGGGGTCCGGCACCGGGCTGTCGACGGTCCAGGGGTATTTGCAGGTCGCGTCGAGACTCGCCCGCGTGAGGTTGAGTCCGACGGACTGCCCTGAATCGTCGATCACCTTGGCTTCGAGACGAGTGAGGATACGCAGGGACTGCGCGTTGCCCTCGAACCCGCCGATGTCAGCTGCCCACTCGTTGAGCGCCCGCTCGCCGTTGTGACCGAACGGCGGGTGCCCGAGGTCGTGACTGAGGCAGGCGGTGTCGACGACATCGGCCGAGACGCCGAGGGCAGTGGCCAACTCGCGGCCCACCTGCGCGACCTCGAGCGAGTGCGTCAGCCGGTTGCGCGCGAAGTCGGCGGTGCTCGCGGGGCTCAGTACCTGGGTCTTCGCGGCGAGGCGTCGCAGTGCAGCGGTGTGCAGCACGCGAGCACGGTCACGGGCGAAGTCGTCTCGTTCAGAACGGTGGGTCTCAGCGAAGAAGCGCTCGGCGTCGCGCGGGTCGTAGCCGTCGGCGCGCCGCTGAGACGCGCCCGACTGAGGATCAGCCACCACTGTTCTCGATCTCCGCCCCTCGCATCATCTCCGACGCCGATGCCGCGAGCTCCCGCGACTCCAGCCACTTGTCCGGCAGCGCCGGCCGCTTCGGGCGACCGGATCGACCGCGCTGGCCCTCGGCGTCCGCACCCGGGTAGGGAGCGGTGTGATCGAGCTGCCCGAGCAGATCGTCGATCTCGGCGAGGCTGGATGCCGTCGCGAGCCCGGTACGGATGTCGCCGCCGACGGGGTAGCCCTTGAAGTACCAGGCGACGTGCTTGCGCACATCGCGGCATCCGCGGTCCTCGTCCTCGAAGAACTCGACGAGCAGTTCGGCGTGACGACGGAAGGCGTCGGCCACGAACCCGAGGGTGGCGTCGACCGGATGCGACTCGGCCCCGAATGCCGCGGCGAGCTCTCCGAACAGCCAGGGCCGGCCCAGGCATCCGCGTCCGACGACCACTCCGTCGCAGTCGGTCTGCTGCATCATGCGCACGGCGTCGTCTGCCGACCAGATGTCACCGTTGCCGAGCACGGGCACGCTCGTGACCGCCTGCTTGAGCTCGCCGATCGCGTTCCAATCAGCGTGACCGGAGTAGAACTCGCTCGCCGTGCGAGCATGCAGGGCGATCGATGCGACGCCTGCGTCTTCGGCCGCGCGACCGGCATCGAGGAAGGTCAGGTGGTCGGGATCGATGCCCTTGCGCATCTTGACGGTCAGCGGGATGTCTCCGGCGGCCTTGACCGCCTGCGTGACGATCTGCGAGAACAGGGAACTCTTCCAGGGAAGAGCTGCTCCCCCGCCCTTGCGTGTGACCTTGGGCACGGGGCAGCCGAAGTTGAGGTCGATGTGGTCGGCGTGGTCTTCGGCGACGATGATGCGCACGGCCTCGGAGATCGTGTGCGGATCGACGCCGTAGAGCTGGATCGACCGCGGCGTCTCGGACTCATGGTGGCGGATCAGACGCATCGTCGTCTCGTTGCGCTCGACGAGCGCCCGGGAGGTGATCATCTCGCTCACGTACAGTCCCGCGCCGTACTCCCGGCACAGGCGACGGAATGCGGTGTTGGTGATGCCCGCCATGGGTGCGAGGACGACCGGCACGTCGAGGGCGATCGGACCGATGTTGAGGGTGCGAGCAGATGCGGTGGCGAGAGTCATGTCCCTTCCATTCTCCCAGACACGGAGCCCGTCGCGGCGCATCGATCTAAGCTGTGAACATGACTGATCCCGCTGTCCGCTCCATCCCCTTCATCGACGCCGACGGCGCGGAGAAGACGATCGACGATCTCGGCGCCGACGTGGTGCTCGTGGTCAACGTCGCCTCGAAGTGCGGCTTGACCCCGCAGTACGAACAGCTCGAAGAACTGCAGCGTCTCTACGGCGACCGCGGATTCAGCGTCGTCGGGTTCCCCTGCAACCAGTTCTTCGGTCAGGAGCCCGGTTCGGTAGACCAGATCCTTGAGTTCTGCTCCACCACTTACGGCGTGACCTTCCCCATCAACGACAAGGTCAAGGTCAACGGCAAGAACGCCAGCGACCTCTACAAGACGCTGAAGGAGACCCCGGATGCCGGCGGCAAGGCCGGCCGCGTCGAGTGGAACTTCGAGAAGTTCCTCGTGATGCCCGACGGAGAGGTCATCCGGTTCCGCCCGAAGCAGAAGCCGAACGACCCCGAGATCGTCGGCGCGATCGAAGCCGCACTGACCCGCTAGACGGCTGCGGTCGCAGGCTCGACCTGGGCGGTGTCGGACCATGGATCACGAGCACGAGTTGTCCGGCGGCAACGCGAGCGGCGCCGTAGTCAGAGTCGGTGACACCGTCCGCAAGCTCTGGACTGCCGCGACGCCCGGCGTCCAGGCATACATGGCGCACGTGCGAGAAGGTGGTGTCGACGTCCCCTCGCCCCTCGGTCAAGACGACAGCACGCGCCAGATCATCGAGTACGTGCCGGGGCGCCTCGCGATCGATTCGCCGCCGCTGAACCGCGAAGAACTGCACAGGGTCGGTGCGATGGTGCGTGCGATCCACGACGCGAGCGAGAGCTTCACGCCTCCGGCCGACGTGTCGTGGCAGACCGCGATCGCGGCTCCGGCTGCAGACCTCGTCTGCCACAACGATCTCGCCCCTTGGAATCTCGTGATCGGTGACCGGTGGGTCTTCATCGACTGGGATGCCGCCGCGCCGAGCACCCGCCTCTGGGATCTCGCTTACGCGGCGCAGAGCTTCACGCTCTCCGCCGTCGACGCCTCCCCCGCGCGCGCCGCAGCCGATCTGCGTGCATTCGTCGACGGATACGGGGCCGACCTCGAACTCCGTCTGCGGCTGCCGAGCGCGATGCATGAGCGTGCCGCGGCGATGCTCTCTCTGCTCACCACGGCCCACGAGGAACACCGCGAGCCGTGGGCATCCATGTTCTCGGATGGCCACGGCTCGCACTGGACCGCTGTCGTCGACTACGTGGGCACGCACCGCGCCGTGTGGCTCGATGCGCTCGTGGACCGTTAGACCGCAGCGTCCTCGAGATCGCTCTCGGTCTCGCCGCGCTTGGCCCAGAGGTCGCGCAGGACGTTCTCGAAAGCGGCCGGCGGCTGCGCGCCGCTGATGCCGTACTGCCCGTCGATCACGAAGAAGGGGACGCCCTGGATCCCGTAGGCCTGAGCCTGCGCCTGATCCTGGCGGACGTCTGCGAGGTGGCGTGAAGACACCAGCGCATCACGGGTGTCGTCGGGGTTCAGCCCGACCTCGACCGCGAGGGCGACCAGATCGTCGATGCGACCCACGTGCTTGCCCTCGGTGAAGTACGCGGACATCAGCCGCTCCTCCATCTCGTGCTGAAGACCCTGGGCCTTCGCGAAGTGCAGCAGCTCGTGCGCTTTCACGGTGTTGGTGTGCTGAAGCAGGTCGAACCGGTACTCGAGTCCTGCGTTCGCGGCGACACCGGAGACGTTCGACAGCATCTGCTCGACCTGTTCGCGAGGCATCCCCTTGTGTCCCGAGAGGAAGTCGACCTCGTCACCGTCGAAGTCGACAGGGGTGTCGGGAGAGAGCTCGAACGAGTGGAAGGTGACGTTCACCTGCGGGGCGTCGTCGTCACCGGACACGGCTTCGAGCCCCTTCTCGAGGTTGCGCTTGCCGATGTAGCACCAGGGGCAGGCGATGTCGGACCAGATGTCGATCGAGATGGCTTCAATCACACTCACATCCAACCGCATGGGCCTGTGCTGTATTCCGTCGTTAGGATTCTCAGATGCTCCGCGCCGACGATCCGCTCCCCCTCCTCCCCGAGAGAGTGCTCATCGCCGGAGTCACCGGATCGGGCAAGACGACGCTCGGTGGTCGAGTGGCAGCGCTCTGGAATCTCCGTCATGTCGAGCTCGACGGCCTCTACCACGGTGAGAACTGGACACCGCGCCCCTCGTTCCTCGACGATGTACGCACGTTCGCGGCGACCGACCGGTGGGTCACCGAGTGGCAGTACACCAGCAAGGGGACGGACGAGATCCTCACGCCACGCGCCCAGCTCGTGGTCTGGCTCGACTACCCCTACCGCGTCGTCCGGTCCCGGCTGCTGCGGCGGACGATCGGGCGCAGCATCCTGCGCACCAGGATGTGGAACGACAATGTCGAGAAGCCGCTGTGGCGCATGTTCCAGGGAGGAGCTGAAGGGAATATCATCGCCTGGCAGACCGCGACCCTGCACACCTGGTCCGAACGGATGCCCGGTGTGCCGGACCGGCATCCCCACCTCACGATCGTGCGGCTGGGCCATCCCCGCGAGACAGAGCGGTGGCTGCGGGTTCAGGCGGAGGCGTCAGGCGTGTCGATCGCCCCACCGAAGCGACGGTCGCGCGACAGGTAGACCCCGATCGCACGCCAGAGCTCTTCTCGGGAGAAGTCCGGCCACAGCGTGTCGAGGAAGACCATCTCGGCATACGCCGCCTGCCACAGCAGGAAGTTCGACGTGCGCTGCTCGCCGGAGCTCCGCAGGAACAGATCGACGTCGGGCATATCCGGCACGTAGAGGTTGCGACGGATCATCTTCTCGCTGATGGCGTTCGGCTTGACGTTGCCGGTAGCGACGTCGGCGGCGATCGACCGCATGGCATCGACGAGCTCGATACGCCCTCCGTAGTTCACGCACATCGTCAGCGTGAGCACGTCGTTGCCCTGCGTGAGCTTCTCGGCGTACTGCAGCTCTTTGATGACGCTGCCCCACAGCCGCGGCTTGCGGCCTGCCCAGCGCACGCGCACGCCCCACTCGTTGAGCTGGTCTCGCCGACGGTGCAGGACATCACGGTTGTACCCCATCAAGAAGCGGACCTCGTCAGGAGACCTCGCCCAGTTCTCGGTCGAGAACGCGTACACCGACAAGTGCTTCACTCCGGCTTGGATCGCCCCCGCGACCACGTCGAGGAGCACCTCCTCCCCTGCCTTGTGCCCTTCGACACGGCTCAGACCGCGCCTGTTCGCCCAGCGTCCGTTACCGTCCATGACGATCGCCACATGCTCTGGCACTGCCGGGAATGCCGGCGGGTACACGCCCGTCCAATCGAGCGGGCGGTACGCCACGGCATCCTTGTGCGTGTAGGGCTTGGGGCTCACCGTGCTCCTTCTCGGGGTTCGTCGGCCACGAGGTGCGCGAGCGAGCGGATCCCGCGCTCCAGATGCCATTGTGCGTAGGCTGCGACGAGTCCGGATGCCGCGGCGTTGTCGGCGTGCGGGGCCTCATCGATGATGTCCCACTCGCCGGCCATCAGAGAACGCAGCAGCGAGAGGGTCTTGTCTGCGACTCTCGGGCTGCCGGCCGGCGCGCAGTTCACGCACACGGCACCGCCGAGCTGGCCGACGAAGTGCGCGTGAGGGCCGGGCGCGGCGCACCGAGCGCAGTCTCCGAGCGATGGCGCCCAGCCCGACAGTGCCATCACGCGCAGCAGATACGAATCGAGGATGCTGCGGGGCGAATGCTCTCCCCGTGAAAGTGCTCGTAGGCCGCCGACGAGCAGAAGGTACTGCTGGGGCGTCGCCTCGGAGTCGCTGAGCCGGTCGGCGGTCTCGACCATCGCATTGGCTGACGTGAACCGGTCGTAGTGCGCCGCGATGTCGGACCCGTACGACCCGAGAGACTCCGCCTGCTGCACGATGTCGAGAGTGCGGCCCTGGTAGAGCTGCACGTCGGCGACCATGAACGGCTCGAGGCGTGAGCCGAACTTCGAGGATGTGCGACGCACTCCCTTAGCCACAGCCCGGATCTTGCCGTGGCGGCGGGACAGCATCGTGACGATGCGATCCGCTTCGCCCAGCTTGTGGGTGCGCAGGATCACCGCTTCGTCTCGGTAGGTGGGCACACCTCGATTATCCTCCGTGCGGGAGAATGGAGGGGTGACCGAACCGCTCTTCATCATTCCGCTCTGGGCGGACCTCCTCGGCGTCGGGCTCGGCGGCGTGCAGGGTGCGATGTTCGCCTCGGGATTCCAGGGGCAGCGACGACTCGACTGGCTCGGGGTCGCGATCATCGGGATCATGATCGGCATGGGCGGCGGTCTCATCCGGGACATCCTGCTGGGGCAGACCCCGGCGACGTTGCAGAGCAATTGGTACCTGCTCACGGCCACCGGCGCTTCGCTGCTGGGGATGCTGTTGGCCGGACTCTTCAACAGGCTGAACACCGTGATCGTCGTGCTCGACGCCGTGGTCATCGGCATGTTCGGCGCTTTCGGCACGAGCAAGGCGATCGCGCTCGGCATCCCGCCGGTCCCCGCCGTGTTCATCGGCGTCTGCGCAGCCGTCGGAGGCGGTGTGCTGCGCGACATGCTGATGGGCCTGCCGACGTCGATCATGCACGTGGGCTCGCTCTACGCCGTTGCGGCCGGGGCCGGCTGCGTCTTCATCGCGACCGCGAGCGCCCTGGGGATGTCGATCACCCTCGCGGCGATCCTCGGCATCGTCGTCACCGCTGTGATCCGCGTGCTGGCCGTGAGCTTCGACGTCTCGCTTCCCGAGCAGCGGCGCCTCTATCGCCGCAAGGTGGCAGCCGAGACCGGTGTCATCCCGATCATCAAGCCCTGACGGCACCGAGACCCCGGTCGTTGAGCGAGGGCCGAGGCACCGAGACCCCGGTCGTTGAGCGAGGCGCGAAGCACCGAGACGAAACGTGGTGACCCGCGTGGCGTACGTCACCACGTTTCGTCTCGGTCGGCTCCGCCGTCCTCGCTCAACGACCGGGAACGAGCATCGCTCAACGACCGGGAACGAGCATCGCTCAACGACCGGGAACGAGCATCGCTCGACGACCGGGAACGAGCATCCGATCAGACCGCTGCGAGCTCCTGCTGACGGGTGCGGATCGAGCGGTTGACACCCGAGACGATCGCCTTGAGCGACGCGGTCGAGATGTCGCCGTCGATACCGACGCCCCAGAGGCGCTGGTCGCCGATCTGCAGTTCGACGTAGGCCGCGGCCTGCGCGTCGCCGCCGGCACTGAGAGCGTGCTCGACGTAGTCGTAGAGCGTGATGTCGAAGCCTTGACCGCGCAGAACCTCGATGAACGCGGCGATCGGACCGTTGCCGTTGCCCGCGACAGCCACCTGCTGGTCATCGTCGCGCAGCGTCACATCGAGCACGACATCGCCCGACATGTCACTGCGGGTCTGCGTCGAGAGCAGCTCGAACCGGCCCCACTTGGCCTCGGTGTCGGTGGCGGGCAGGTACTCGTCGTTGAAGATCGACCAGATCTGCTCGCTCGTGACCTCGCCGCCCTCGGCATCGGTCTTGGTCTGCACGACGCCTGAGAACTCGATCTGGAGCTTCCGCGGCAGGTCGATGGCATGGTCGGCCTTGAGCAGGTAGGCGACGCCACCCTTTCCGGACTGCGAGTTCACGCGGATCACGGCCTCGTAGGAACGACCGAGGTCCTTGGGATCGACGGGCAGGTAGGGAACGGCCCACTCGATGTCGTCGACCGTGACACCCTCGGCCTCGGCACGGGCGGCCATCGCCTCGAAGCCCTTCTTGATCGCGTCCTGGTGCGATCCGCTGAAGGCGGTGAAGACGAGGTCTCCGGCCCACGGGCTGCGTTCGGGCACCGGCAGCTGGTTGCAGTACTCGACCGTGCGCTTGACCTGGTCGATGTCGCTGAAGTCGATCTGCGGGTCGATACCCTGCGTGAAGAGGTTGATGCCCAGCGCCACGATGTCGACGTTGCCCGTGCGCTCTCCGTTGCCGAACAGGCAGCCCTCGATGCGGTCGGCACCGGCCATGTAGCCGAGCTCTGCGGCCGCGATCGCCGTGCCGCGGTCGTTGTGCGGGTGCAGCGAGAGGATCACGTTCTCGCGGTGTGCGAGGTTGCGGCTCATCCACTCGATCGAGTCGGCGTAGATGTTCGGCGAGGCCATCTCGACAGTGGCGGGCAGGTTGATGATGACCTTGCGGTCGGGGGTGGGCTCGAAGATCTCGATCACCTGGTTGCAGACGTCGACGGCGAACTCGAGCTCGGTGCCGGTGTAGCTCTCGGGCGAGTACTCGTAATACACCTTCGTGTCGGGGATCGTCTTCTCGAACTTCCGGCACAGGCGTGCCCCCTCGAGGGCGATGTCGATGATGCCCTGCTTGTCGGTGCGGAACACGACCTCTCGCTGCAGCACGCTGGTCGAGTTGTACAGGTGCACGATCGCCTGCTTGGCGCCGGCGATCGACTCGTAGGTGCGGGCGATCAGGTGCTCACGCGCCTGCGTCAGGACCTGGATCGTGACGTCGTCCGGGATCAGGTTCTCTTCGATCAGCTGACGGACGAAGTCGAAATCGGTCTGGCTCGCCGACGGGAACCCGACCTCGATCTCCTTGTAGCCCATGCTGACGAGGAGCTCGAACATCACGCGCTTGCGCTCGGGCGACATCGGGTCGATGAGCGCCTGGTTTCCGTCACGGAGGTCGACCGCGCACCAGCGCGGGGCTTCGGTGATTCGGGCGTCGGGCCAGGTGCGGTCAGGCAGGGTGACCGCGATCTGCTCGTGGTACGGCCGATACTTGTGGATCGGCATCGCAGACGGGCGCTGAGTGTTCTGCATGATGGGGCTTCTTCTCTTCGTCAGAAATGTGAACGGGCCAACACAAGCGCCGCGACGAGGAAGGCCCTGGCTTTAGGACTCGTCGCGGCAGCTAAGAAGAAGCAGACCGCCGAAAGGCATGCGGCCATGCTAGCAGGAAGAGACACGGAGGCCGCACGGTGAGACGATCGCGGAAGGCGCGACACTAGGGAGTATGACGATCTCGCGCACTTCCGCGTCTGCCGCCGCCACAGCCGCTGTGGCCGCGCTTCTCGTGCTGTCGGGCTGTTCGACGGGTGCCGGCTCCTCCCCCGCCCCGACGAGCTCGCCTGCCGGCCTTGCCGCGACGGTCCCCTTCGTGGCTCCGCCTGAGGGGCCGGTGACTGCGGCCGGCATGGTGATCGATGCGGCCGGTGACGTCGAGTTCTGTCTCGGCGGCGTGATGGAGTCGTACCCACCACAGTGCGTCGGCGTGCCGGTCGACGGGTGGACGTGGGATCAGGTCGAGGGCAGCGAGTCGAGCGGGGAGGTCCGGTGGGGCTCCTATGCCGCACGGGGTACGTATGACGGGGAGCGATTCATGCTCACCGATCCGCCGATCCTGCTCGCCCTGTACGACCCGATGCCGATCGAGGACCCCACGCGAGGAGTCGATGGGAGCACCGATGCTCATGAATTGTCCCTGGTGCAGGACGAGGTGTTCGCATGGCTCGGCACCGACGCGCTGACGGCCTGGCCCGAGCGAGGATACGTCTGGGTGCAGGTGGTGTGGGACGACGGAACTCTGCAGGATGCCGTGGATGACGCTTACGGCGACGGCGTCCTGATCATCACGTCGGCACTGCAGCCGATCTCCTGACGCGCGGCCGTCGGGACACCGGGGCGACGGCCACGGCGCAGAGCGGCGGTCGAGTCAGAGGATGCAGCGCACGTTGTTCGCTGTTCCCGACACATTCGCCCACCCGTTCGCGGGTGCCGTGGCCAACACCGTCGAGCCGTTGCGTGCCTGGAGCGATCCGCTCGAGCGGGCATCCGCAATGGACCTCGTGACGAAACTCGAAGGAATCGTGTGGGTCGAGCAGGTGGTCCAGCTCAGCTTGGCCCCGGTCAGCGAACCGCCTGTGAACGCGCAGACCTGGCCGGTGGCGCACGATCCGACCGCCGCGCGCAGACCGACCTCTGCCCGAGACGGCACCGTGAGGGTCATGCCGAGATCGGGCCACACCGCGCGGTTCGCGTCGACGATGATTCCGCCAGGCACTTCCTTCATCACATCGACGACGAGTGCGGCCACTTCTTCGTCGCCGAAGTCCTCGGCAGTCGCCGCACCGCCCACAGTCCCGGCGGTCAGAACGCCCAGCGCGATCGCGAGCGCGACCCGGCCAGCCCTCATCGGACGAGGCTCTCGTCGACGTCCCACAGGGTATAGGACACGACCGCGCCGGCGTCGATGAGGTCGGTGTCCTCGAGATTGGTGCGCTCGATGCCGATGATGCGACCGGTGTCGGCTGAGACGAGTACGACGTCGCTGGCCGTCCCCTCCTCCGACACCACCCTCAGGCCGGCCGCGGGCCGACCGAGGCGGTCGACCGTCGTCCCCAGCCCCTCGGCATCGCCGGTGGCTTCGAGGATGCCGAGCAGCTGCGACTGCTGCGCGTTCGTCAGCGTCCACTGCTGCAGCATCGTGGTCATGGCAGTCAGCATCTCTGCCCCGCTGGGATCCGCCGGCATCCCGAACGCCGTGAGCGCCGCTGCCACGTCACCCTCCGTGCTGCCGAACGCATCCGGCACGGGAGTGGCGAACTGACCGGGTTCGATCGGGAGTTCGACTGCGACCTTTCCCGAGCTGCTCACCTCGGCGCCCATGTTGGCCGTCGCATCGGCAGGATCGTAGGGAACGCCGAGGACGCTCGTCATGTGGCCCGAGAGATCGGGCTCCCACTCGAGGACCGTCAGCTGCGGCACGACCTCGGTCTCGCCGGTGCTGCCGTCGATGTCGAAGGCCCACCCTGCTGAACGGACGAGCCTCTCAGGTGCCGCGGGCCCCGCGGTGGATGCGAGGGCACCCTGCGCCGTCTCGACCGTCGCCGCCGTGCTCTCTGCGGGTGAGAAGTCGAGCGGGTCGAGCCCGTCGGCGACCGCCTGGCCCTGCGGAATCAACACGGCGACCGCCACCACCGCGGCGGCTGCGGCCGTGGCGAGCCCGGCAGTCCAGCCGAGGAGCACGGCGCGTCCGCGTCGGGGCGCTCGGGCGTTCCGGATGATCCTGTCGCGTACCATCAATGCGGCCGCATCAGGATGCGCATCGCGAGGAGTCCGAGCGGGATCCGCTTCCGTCAGCACACGGTCGAGCAGCGCGTGGTCACCCATCGCCGTCACCCCCCTCCAGTCCGAGCGCCGCGCTCAGCTTCTGCTGTGCCCGACGCAGCGTCTTCCTCACTCGGATTCGTGGGCTGCGCAGCATCTCAGCGATCTCCCCCACCGCGAGCCCATCCCAGTATGTCAGCATGATGATACGCCGCTCAGCCCTGGATAGGACACCCAAAGCTGTGAGCACGCGCACCCGCATGGTGAGGTCAGCAGCCCCCTCGGTGCCGGTCATCCCCTGGTGCACGGCGTCGAGGGCAGTCCGTCGCGTGACGGCACGGGCTGACCGCGAGCGAAGCACCCGGTCGGCGGCGCGCAGGAGCCACAGACGATCCATCGGCTTGGTGGGGTCGAGCCGCGACCACGCCACGAGGAAGATCTCCGAGACGATCTCCGTCACTTCGGCGTCGTCGTCGACGACTCCCTCGACGTGGTGACGGACCCGCGCCCAGTTCGCATCGAACACAGCGCTGAAGGCGGCATCCTTCTTCTTCTCGGCATCGTCGCCGCGGGTGCTCATCTCTGTCGTCCGGTGGAGCACCCGACCCGCTCTGCGCGTCGGCCCTCCATGTCAGAAGCCGAGTCGACCGAGCTGCTTCGGGTCGCGCTGCCACTCCTTGGCGACCTTGACGTGCAGCCCCAGGAACACCCGAGTGCCCAGGAGCTCCTCGATACCGACGCGCGCGCGACGCCCCACATCAGCCAGCCGCTTGCCCTTGTGACCGATGATGATCGCCTTCTGACTGTCGCGCTCGACCACGATCGATGCGTGCACATCGGTCAGGTCGCTGTCTTCGCGAGGTGCGATGTCATCGATCACGACGGCGATCGAGTGCGGCAGCTCATCGCGGACTCCGTCGAGCGCCGCCTCGCGGATCATCTCGGCGATGCGATCCTCTTCCGACTCGTCGGTCGTGACCCCCTCGCCGTACAGGGCAGGGCCCTGCGGCATGAGGGAGAGGACCTCGTCGGCGAGCACTTCGAGCTGATCCCTCGTCAGAGCGGACAGCGGGATCACAGCCGCCCAGTCCTCGCGCAGTGCATCGACCTCGAGGAGCCGCTCGGTGATCTCATCGCGGCCGGCGGCGTCGGTCTTCGTCACGATCGCCACCTTCTTCGCGCGGGAGTAGCCGTCGAGCGACGCGGCGATACGTCGATCGCCCGGGCCCACCTTCTCCGTCGCCGGCACGCAGAATCCGATCACGTCGACGTCGCCGAGCACCTGCTCGACCAGGTCGTTCAGACGCTCGCCGAGCAGAGTGCGCGGCTTGTGGATACCGGGAGTATCGACGATCACGAGCTGCCCCTGAGGGCGGTTGACGATTCCGCGAATCGCCCGACGTGTCGTCTGGGGCTTCTCACTGGTGATGGCGATCTTCTCGCCGACGAGGGCGTTCGTGAGAGTCGATTTGCCGACGTTGGGTCGCCCGACGAAGGTCACGAACCCGCTTCGCATCTGCTCAGTCATCGTTCTGGTCTCCTTCGTGTCCTGCTCCCGCAGAATCGTTCGGCGCACGTTCGACGAACACCGTCGCTATCCCGCGGCCACGTCCTCTCGACGCGCCACCCGTCAGGTTCAGTCCTTCGACGGTCGCCATGGCTCCCGGCTGCGGGACCTGGCCCAGGGCTTTACCCAGCAGCCCGCCGATGGAATCGACGTCGTCATCCTCGAGTTCGAGTCCGAACAGATCGCCGACGTCCTCCAGCGAGAGTCGGGCACTCACGCGGTATCGTCCGTCGCCGAGCTCGACGACTTCTGCTGCCACTCGATCGTACTCGTCGGAGATCTCGCCGACGAGTTCCTCGATGAGGTCCTCGAGCGTGACGAGTCCTGAGATGCCACCGTGCTCGTCGATCACGAGACAGACGTGCACCGCATCGCGCTTCATCTGCTGCAGCAATGTCTCGGCGCGCATCGATTCGGGAACGAAAGTCGCGGGTCGCGAGATGGGACGGATCGATGCCGCTCGCCACGCGCTCTCGTCGCGATAGGCGAACTGCACGAGATCCTTCAGGTACAGCACACCGACGACATCATCGGCGTCGTCGTCGACCACCGGCATGCGCGAGACACCGCGCTGCAGGAACAGCGTCATGGCCTCGTCGGTGGTGGCGGTCGCATCGACCGTGACCATCTCGGTACGGGGCACCATGACGGCGCGCACGAACTGGTCGGTGAAGTCGAACACCGAATGGATGAGGTCGCGATCGTCCGCCTCGATGAGCGAGTTCGATGCTGCCTCGTCGACCATGCTCAGCAGCTGTTCTTCGGAGGTGAACGAACTGCGCCCGGTACCCGGCGTCACCTTGTTGCCGAGGAGCACGAGCCCCTGCGCGATCGGGCCCAGAAAGATGCGCAGTCCACGGACGATGCGCGCGTTGGCGCGGAGTATGCGGTCGGCGTGCTGGCGTCCGAACGACCGGGGGCTCGCGCCGACGAGCACGAAGGAGATGCCGGTCATCAGCACTGCGGCGGCGAGCATCGCCCACCAGATGTTGTCGAAGAGGATGCTGAAGGCGACGGTCACGAGCACAGCAGCCGCGGTCTCCGCCAGGACGCGGATGAACGACACCGAGTTCACGTGCGCATCCGGGTCGACGGCGATCCGCGCCAGCTGGCGAGCGTTGCGTCCCTCTGTACCCATCTCAGCGATGTCAGAGCGCGAGGTGACGCCGAAGGCCGCATCGATCGCGGCCATGAGACCGCCGAAGGCCACCAGCAGGACGGCCCCCGCGAGCAGGAGAGCCGCGGTCATCGTCGACGTTCGACGGCAGCGAAGCCCTGGATGAGCTCCTTCTGCAGTCCGAACATCTCACGCTCCTCGTCGGGTTCTGCGTGGTCGAAGCCCAGCAGGTGCAGCAGTCCGTGCGTGGTGAGCAGGATGAGCTCATCTATCAGCGTGTGTCCCGCAGCCTGCGCCTGCGCCTCAGCGACCTGCGGGCACAGCACGATGTCGCCGAGCAGGCCCGGAGCGGTCGGGCGGTCTTCGGTGCCGGGCCGCAGTTCGTCCATCGGGAAGCTGAGCACGTCGGTGGGACCCGGCTCGTCCATCCACTGCACGTGCAGGGCTTCCATGGCACCCTCGTCGACGAGGACGATGGCCACCTCGGCATCCGGACTCACATGCAGCTGTTCGAGGTTGAAGTCGGTCAGTCGCTGCAGCACGGTCTCGTCGACATCGATGGCCGACTCGTTGTTGATCTCGATCATGGCTGTGCTCGTTTCATCAGGAGAGGCCCCGTTTCGGCATCCGGTCGCGGGGTCCTGGTCGTTGTGCGCCTCGGCGGTCGGCGCGATTGGCGAACTCGGCTGCCTGCTCGCGCTCGAAGCGCTGCGCGGTGCGGCGTTCGTCGTACTCGCTGTACGCGTCGACGATGCGGCCGACCAGAGAGTGACGCACGACGTCTTCGCTGGTGAGACGGGCGAAGTGGATGTCGTCGATGCCGTCGAGCACGCGTGTGACGAGCCGCAGCCCCGACGAGCCCTGCGGCAGGTCGACCTGCGTGATGTCGCCGGTGACCACCATCTTGGAGCCGAAGCCCAGGCGCGTCAGGAACATCTTCATCTGCTCGGGCGTCGTGTTCTGCGCCTCGTCGAGCACGACGAAGGAGTCGTTGAGCGTGCGTCCGCGCATGTACGCCAGCGGTGCCACTTCGATCGTCCCCGTCGCCATCAGGCGAGGCACGATCTCGGGGTCCATCATCTCGTTCAACGCGTCGTAGAGCGGGCGCAGATACGGGTCGATCTTGTCGGTGAGCGTGCCGGGCAGGAAGCCCAGTCGCTCTCCCGCCTCGACCGCAGGACGCGTGAGGATGATCCGGGTGACCTCCTTGCGCTGCAGCGCCTGGACGGCCTTCGCCATCGCGAGGTAGGTCTTTCCTGTACCGGCCGGGCCGATGCCGAAGACGATCGTGTTCTCCTCGATCGCGTCGACGTACTCCTTCTGACCCAGGGTCTTGGGCCGGATGACCTTGCCCCTGGTCGACAGGATCGCCTCGCCGAGCACCTCGCTCGGGCGGGGACCGCCGTCATTGCGCAGGAGGCGTGCAGAGCTGGTCACATCGCTCGGAGCGAGGTCGTGCCCGGCCTTCGTCATGGTCATCAGCTCGTCGACGAGGGTCTTGGCCTTCTCCACGGCATCCGCGGTTCCGGTCAGCGTGATCTCATTGCCGCGCACGAGCACCTGCACATCGCGGTGCTCCTTCTCGAGCATCCGGAGCAGGCGGTCCTGCGGACCCAGCAGCTGCACCATCGCCACACCGTCGGCGTACACGCGTTCGGTGATGATGTCTTGATCGTCAGAAGCCAACGAGTTTGTTCTCCTCGATATTGCCGAGCACATGGGCGTGCACGTGGAAGACGGACTGTGCGGCGCTCGCGCCGTTGTTGAAGATGAGGCGGTACTCGCCGTTCGCGTGGTCATCGGCGAGCTGCTTCGCAGCCGCCACCATCTCGGCGAGCAGACCGGGGTCGCCTGCCGCGAGCTCGGTGACGTCGCGGTAGTCCTCGGTCTTGGGGATCACCAGAGCGTGCAGAGGCGCCTGCGGATCGATGTCGCGGACCGCGAAGACCCGACCGGTGTCCAGCAGGATCTCGCCCGGGATATCGCCCTGGAGGATGCGCGTGAAGATCGACGGTTCTGCCATGATCTCAGTCTACTGACAGGGGTGACTCGAGGGGTCCGAGCCTGATCACCAGCGCCCGAGCGCCACCGACAGCACAGCGATCGCGGCGGGTCCCGCTGTCGAGGTGCGCAGTACGGTGTCGCCGAGCAGTACCGGTTCGGCGCCCGCCTCGCTCAACCGCGACAGCTCGTCGTCTGAGATTCCTCCCTCGGGCCCGACGACCAGCACGACATCGCGCCCGTCCGGCTCCACCTCCGAGAGCTTCGTCCGGGCCGTCGGGTCGAGAAGCAGCACCCGCTGCTGCGACGCCCGTGCGGCGAGCTCCTTGGTCGTCACGGGCGCCGAGACTTCAGGAACCCACGTGCGGTGCGCCTGTTTGGCCGCCTCGCGCACGATGCTCGTCCAGCGCTCACGACCCTTGACAGCCTTGGGGCCTTCCCAGCGCGAGACGCTGCGGCTCGCCTGCCAGGGGACGACCTCATCGACGCCGAGCTCGCAAGCTGCCTGCACCGCGAGCTCGTCGCGGTCGCCCTTCGCGAGGGCCTGCACGAGGATGATCCGAGGGCTCGGGGCGGGCACGACCGTGCGATGAGATACGCGCACGTCGACGCGGGCCGGCGCCACCTCTTCGGCGGTGCCGGTCAGCCAGACCCCGGCACCGTCTCCCACGGTGACGGACTCACCGACGCGCAGCCTGCGCACCACCGCCGCGTGCTTCGCCTCGGCCCCCGTCAACGTGACGATGTCGCCGACGGCGGTGTCCGATGCGGATTCGACGAGGAAATGCAGTGCCATGGGATGCCGATCAGTGCGAACGGAAACGATCGCGGAACTTCGAGAAGAGTCCCTGCTGGAACTGTGCCAGCTGCGGCGCCGGAGCCTTGGTCTTCGTGGCGAAGTCCTCGATCAGCCTCCGCTGAGCCGAATCGATCTTGGTCGGGGTCAGCACCTGCACGCCGACTCTGAGGTCGCCGCGCTGGTTCCCGCGCAGCGGCGTGATGCCACGCCCCTTGATCGTCAGCACGTCTCCTGACTGCACGCCGGGCCGGATCTCGAGATCGACCTCTCCGTCGAGCCCCTGGATCTTCGTCTCGGTGCCGAGGATCGCATCGGTCATCGCGACCTCGAGCGTCGCCAGCAGGTCGTCGCCGTCGCGGCTGAACGACGGATGCGGGTTCACGGTGACCTCGACGTACAGGTCGCCGTTGGGGCCGCCCGCCTTGCCGACCTCGCCCGACCCGGGAAGCTGCAGGCGCAGTCCGGTCTCGACGCCGGCCGGGATGTCGAGCGACACCGTCCGACGCGAACGCACACGGCCCTGGCCTCCGCAGGTGCCGCAGGGATACGGGATCGTCGTGCCGTACCCCTCGCACGTGCCGCACGGCTGAGACGTGACGACGTTGCCGAGCAGACTGCGCACCTGACGCTGCACGTGACCCGAGCCGCCGCAGATGTCGCACGTGACCGGCGACGTGCCTTCCTGACAGCACGAGCCGTTGCAGGTCTCGCACAGCACGGCCGTGTCGACCTCGATGTCGCGGTGCGCCCCGAAGACGACGTCGCCGAGATCGAGGGTGACGCGCACCAGGGCATCCTGACCTCGCTCGCGCCGAGAGCGCGGTCGCGCTCCACGTCCGCCGCCCTGGGCCGCGCCGAAGAACGTCTCGAAGATGTCGCCGAAGCCACCGAAGCCGCCGAAGTTGCCCGCCGCGCCGTCGCCTCCGCCCATGTCATACCGACGACGCGAGTCGTCGTCGCTGAGCACGTCATAGGCATGCGTGACGAGCTTGAACTTCTCGGCGGCATCCTCACCCGGATTCACGTCCGGGTGCAGCTGACGCGCGAGACGTCGATATGCCTTCTTGATCTCGTCGGTGGAAGCGTCGCGGGAGACGCCGAGTACCTCGTAGTGATCCGCCACAATGGCCCTTCTGCGTGTTGTGTCAGGACACCCGCGTCAGCGGGCGGCCTCGTCTTCATCGAGCATCCGCGACAGGTAGCGGGCCACAGCCCGTGCCGCCGCGAGGTTGCTCGGATAGTCCATGCGGGTCGGCCCCATCACGCCGACCCGTGCGGTGCCGCTGGGGGCGGCGTAGTTGCTTGCGACGATCGATGCCTCGCCGAGACCGAACGAGGCGTTCTCGGTGCCGATGCTCGCGGCGAGACCGTGGGAGTCGGTCTCCATCTCGCTCATCAGCCGCAGCAGCGTCACCTGCTCCTCGATCGCCTCGAGCAGCGGATGGATGCTGCCGCGGAAGTCCTGCTCGCGTCGGGCGAGCGTCGCGGCCCCGGCCATCACGAGGCGCTCCTGCCGGAACTGCCCGAGTTCGTCGATGATGATGGTCGCCAGTGCCCGAAGCACATGATCGTTCGCGTGCTCGTCTGCCGCGAGGAGCGATTGCAGCCGATCGGCTGCATCGCTGACCGCCCGCCCCGTGATGAGCGCCGACAACCTCGCGCGGAGCACGGCCATGTCGGTCTCGTCGACCACCGCCGGCAAGGGGGCCATGCGTTGGGACACCCCACCCGCATCGGTGACGAGGACGATGAGCAGACGTGTCGGTGCGAGAGCGACGAGTTCGATGTGGGTGAGATTGGCGCGGGCGAACGACGGATACTGCGCCAGCGCGACCTGACCGGTGAGCTGAGTGAGCACCCTGACAGTGCGGACCATGAGGTCGTCGAGATCGGCGGGGTCGGTGAGGAACGACTCGATGGCTGTTCGCTGCGCGCCCGAGAGCGGGCGAAGCTGGGCGAGGTGGTCGACGAATACCCGATACCCCTTGTCGGTCGGAACACGACCGGATGAGGTGTGCGGTGCGGCGATCAGCTCCTCGTCTTCGAGCAGGGCCATGTCGTTGCGGATCGTCGCCGCCGAGACTCCGAAGGAGTAGCGGTCGACGATGGAACGGCTGCCGACCGGCTCATGGGTCTCGACGTAGTCCTGCACGATCGCACGGAGGACCTGAAGGCCTCGTTCACTGACCATCGTGTCTCCTCCCTCTGGCACTCACGGACGACGAGTGCCAATTCTACCCGTCGAGGAGCCCGAGTCGCTGATCCCCCTACGATGAGCACCATGAGTGTCGCAGCGCAGACCACCCTGTCGAGCGGGATCGTGCGCGGTGAAGCCGTCGACGGAGTGCATCGCTATCTCGGCATCCCGTACGCCGCAGCTCCCTTCGGGGCCCACCGCTTCCGTGCGCCGCGGGCCGTCCCTGCGTGGGACGGCGTCCGCGACGCCACGGCATTCGGACCCACGGCCCCGCAGGATCCGTACCCCGGCGCCATCGCCGAAATCCTCGGTTCGGTCGACATCCCCGGCGAGGAGATCCTCACAGTCAACGTCTGGTCACCGGAGGGTGCCGATCGCGCCCCCGTGGTGCTCTGGATCCACGGAGGCGCGCTCGAGCGCGGCACTGCAGCACTCCCCCTCTACGACGGCGCCGCCTTCGCGCGCGCAGGGATCGTCTTCGCATCCATCAACTATCGACTCGGATCCGAGGGCTTCTCGGTTCTGAAGGACGCGCCTGGGAATCTCGGACTGCAGGATGCGGCAACCGGTCTCGCCTGGATCCACCGAGAGGTCGCCGCATTCGGCGGCGATCCCGCGCAGATCACCGTCATGGGCGAATCCGCCGGCGGGGCGATCGTCGCGGGCCTGCTCGCGAATGCTTCCTCGCGTCCCCACATCGCCCGCGCGATCATCGAATCCGGGCCGCTCGAGGCGCAGAGCACCGCGAAGGCCGGTCGCGTCACCGCTCAGATCGCGAAGATGCTCGGCGTCACCGCCGACCGAGCCGGGTTCTCGTCCATCTCTCCCCGACGCCTGCTGCATGCACGGCGACGACAGGCGGCGGGCTCGTCGCCCCTCGGCGGCGCCCCCGGATTCCAGTTGGCAGTGGGGGCCGATTCACTCCCCCGCTCGCCGCATCAGGTGATCGCCGAGACCGCGGTACCGCTGCTCATCGGGAGCAACACCGACGAGTACCGACTGTGGTTCCCTCCGGCGGCGCTCGCCTCGATCAGCGAGGTGAAACTGCTGCTCGCACGACTCGCGTTGCGCATCCCCCGACGCGCCGTCGCCGCTTACCGGTCAGCTTTTCCCGGAGCGTCGACCGGCGAGATCTTCGGCCAGCTCGCCACGGACGTGATGCTGCGCGCGCCGCTCACCCGTGTGGCGCAGGTGCGCACCGCGCCGACCTACGTCTACGAGTTCGCCTGGGCGAGCCCTGTGCGCGACCTGCGTGCAGCCCATGCTCTCGAGCTGGGTTTCGTCTTCGACCGTCTCGGCGATCCCGAGGCGCAGCGGCTCGCAGGAGATGATGCTCCGCAGAAGCTCGCGGACGAGATGCACGCTGCGTGGATCTCGTTCATCAAGACCGGGGATCCCGGGTGGCCCGTCTTCGGCGCCGACCGGATCACCCGCGTGTTCGATGCCGAGAGCTCGACGGTGCCGCAGCGACGTGCCGCAGCACTCGATCTGCTGCCGTAGACGATCGACGCTCGGCCGGATCGACGGCGCTCAGTCCGTGAGCTCTCGCACGACAGCGTCGGCGAGCAGCCGCCCCCGCAGCGTGAGCTGCACGCGACCACGCACCGCCGCGGCGGGATCGACCAGCCCGTCGGCGATCAGTCCGGCCACGCGCGTGCGCTTGTCGGCCTGCAGATCGGACACCGCGATGCCCTCGCGGATGCGACTGAGCAGCAGGATCCGCTCGAGGGTGCGCGACCCCTCGTCGGGGCGCTCGGTCCCCGCCGCCGGAGACTCGGCCGCTGAGAGGCGCTGCGCATACGCCGCCGGGTGCTTGACGTTCCACCATCGGAGCCCGGCGACGTGGCTGTGCGCTCCGGGTCCGAACCCCCACCAGTCGCTCCCCCGCCAGTAGGCGAGGTTGTGACGCGAGCGCTGTTCCACAGTGCGCGACCAGTTGCTGATCTCGTACCAGTCGAAGCCCGCCGCTGCGAAACGCGCATCGGCGAGCTCATACATGTCGGCCTGCAGGTCGTCGTCCGGCGTCGGCACCTCGCCTCGGCGGATCTGCCGTGCGAGCTTCGTGCCGTCCTCGATGATCAGCGCGTAAGCCGAGATGTGGTCCGATTCGAGTGCGAGCGCCGCATCGAGCGACGCCTCCCAATCACCGAGCGACTCACCGGGGGCACCGTAGATGAGGTCCACGCTCACGGCGAGGCCTGCGTCCTTCGCCGCGGCGACCGCCGTCGTCACATTCTCGGGGCGATGCGTGCGGTCGAGAGCGGCGAGCACATGCGGCACTGCCGACTGCATGCCGATCGAAAGCCTCGTCACACCGGCATCCGCGAGTGTGCGGACGACCTCGGGGGTCACCGTGTCGGGGTTCGCCTCGACCGTGACCTCGGCGCCGTCCGTCAGACCGAACGCATCGGTCGCCGCACCGAGCATCCGGGCGAGATCTCCCGCGGGCAGGAGAGTCGGCGTGCCTCCGCCGAAGAACACGGTGTCCATCGGGCGCAGCGCGCCCGCATCCGAGAGAACGCGCTTCGCCAGGTCGATCTCGGTGAGCAGCGTCGAGGCGTAGTCCTCCTGCTTCGCACCACGAAGCTCTCCGGACGTATACGTGTTGAAGTCGCAGTAACCGCATCGCACACGGCAGAACGGAATGTGCAGGTATGCCGAGAACGGCACTCCGAGATCGATCGGCAGATCGGAGGGAAGGCGGCCATCGGCCGGGGCCGGATCGCCGAGAGGCAGAGGTCCGGCCATCAGAGGGCTGAATCCATCAGACGGGCGTCGCGTAGAGCGGCGAGATCGCACGCAGGTAGCGGGCGAACAGCTCACGGCGACGCCGCTTCACGAGTGCTGGCACGGTGCGGTAGAGCAGGGAGTTCGGCGCGTCGAAAGCGCGGACCGTGAACCAGACCTCGTCGTTGTCCTCACGCCAGTCGATGTCGAACGACTCCTCGCCGCGCACGACCGAGCCACCGACGGTTCCGAGCACGAAGCCGATGCGGCGCTTCTCTTCGGTGACCGAGATGACACGCAGTTCGGCATCGGCCCGCATACCGGCGACCCTGCCGTGCAGATGCAGAGTCATACCCGGCCCTGCGAACGGGGTTCCCTCGGCGTCGAAACGCTGCTCGACGTCGTTCTTGCTCGGGGCGATCGGGGTGCCCTCCGCGTCGAAGCTCACACCGGCGTAGGCGGGGCCGGGAGCGGGACGCACGTCGTCGACGCTCAGCCCCGAGGCGCGCTGCGCCGTCCAGGTCAGGAGCGATTCGCCCGCGGTCTGGAACCGCTCCACGCCGCTGCCGATACGCCAGGAGCTCTCCGCAGGGATGCTGCGCTCCGGCGGATACTGCATCAGGTCGGGGGCGTGGGTCGCACCCACGGCCGCATAGTCCACCGTGTCGTCTCGGAAAGTCCCGCGCCGCATGAGAACCAGCCTACTTGCCATTCCCTGGACGATCACTCACTCCGAGCTCTCGGGCCTGTCTGCAGCACTCGATCTCCGACTCGACGCTCGAGATGTAGCGACGGAACACCCTGCGCTGCATGACGCGGAGAACCGGCGTCAGCAGCCACCATCGCAGGGTCGACGGGCGCGAGATCGATCGCGCGGTGAACCGCCCGTTTTCGAGAACGAACGATTCCTCTCCGTAGATCGGATGACCCGGGCGCGTCTCGTAGCCGAATCCGTGCCTGCCGGCCCACACCACGCGGATCGGCTCGGCGAAGTGAATCCCGAGCACGGTCTTGCCGAGTCGTCCTTCCTGCTCGGCGAAGGGATCGTCCCCGGGCGCCTCGAATCCGGCGCGCCTCTTGAAATCCCATGAGGTGATGAGCGCGGCGACGCGCTCCTGGGCATACTCCGGCACGGCGACCGAGCGTTGGGCGCCGCGCATCCGCTTCGGGACGTCATGGAGCGGATGCCGTGTCAGGCCGCGCTCGTACCGCGGCAGCCTCACGCTACTTCTTGTCCTTGCCCTCGACGTCGCCGGAGAGCGCTGCGATGAACGCCTCCTGAGGGACCTCGACGCGACCGACCATCTTCATGCGCTTCTTGCCCTCCTTCTGCTTCTCGAGGAGCTTGCGCTTTCGGGAGATGTCACCGCCGTAGCACTTGGCGAGCACGTCCTTTCGGAGCGCCCGGATCGTCTCGCGGGCGATGATCCTGGCGCCGATGGCGGCCTGGATCGGCACCTCGAAGTTCTGGCGAGGGATCAGCTTGCGCAGACGCTCCGTCATCAGCGTCCCGTACGCGTAGGCCTTGTCGCGGTGCACGATCGAGCTGAACGCATCGACCTTGTCACCCTGCAGCAGGATGTCGACCTTCACGAGGTCCGCCTCCTGCTGTCCGGCGGGCTCGTAGTCGAGCGACGCGTAGCCCTGCGTCTTGGATTTGAGCTGATCGAAGAAATCGAAGACGATCTCGCCGAGCGGCATCGTGTAGCGCAGCTCGACGCGCTCCTCGGAGAAGTACTCCATGCCCAGCAGCGTCCCTCGGCGGGACTGGCAGAGCTCCATGACCGTGCCCACATAGTCCTTGGGCAGGAGGATCGCTGTCTTCACCATCGGCTCCGACACCGAGCCGATGCGGCCATCGGGGTATTCGCTCGGGTTGGTCACCGTCACCGTCTCACCCGTGTCGCTGGTGAGGACCTCGTAGATCACGCTCGGCGCGGTGGTGATGAGATCGAGGCCGAACTCGCGTTCGAGACGTTCGGTGATGATCTCGAGGTGCAGGAGTCCGAGGAATCCGCAGCGGAACCCGAAGCCGAGGGCGACCGAGGTCTCCGGCTCGTACTGGAGCGAGGCGTCGGAGAGCTTGAGCTTGTCGAGCGCCTCGCGAAGGTCGGCGTAGTCGCTGCCGTCGATCGGATAGATGCCCGAGAAGACCATGGGCTTCGGATCCGTGTACCCCGGAAGCGCCTGCGTCGAGGGCTTGCGAGCCGTGGTGATGGTGTCGCCGACCTTTGACAGTCGGACGTCCTTCACTCCGGTGATCAGGTAGCCCACCTCACCGACGCCCAGGCCCTTGGAGGGCACGGGCTCGGGGCTCGACACGCCGACCTCGAGCGCTTCATGGTTCGCACCGGTCGACATCATCTGGATGCGCTCGCGCGGCGACAGGCTGCCGTCGACCATGCGGACATACGTGACGACGCCGCGGTAGGCGTCGTAGACCGAGTCGAAGATCATCGCTCGCGCAGGAGCGTCCGCATCACCGACCGGAGCCGGGATCTCCTGCACCAGGCGGTCGAGCAGCTCCTCGACGCCGACGCCGGTCTTGCCCGACACCCGCAGCACGTCCTCCGGCTTGCCTCCGATGAGGGATGCCAGCTCCTTGGCGTACTTGTCAGGATCAGCGGCAGGGAGGTCGATCTTGTTGAGCACCGGGATGATGTGCAGATCGTTCTCGAGCGCGAGGTAGAGATTGGCGAGGGTCTGAGCCTCGATTCCCTGCGCCGCGTCGACCAGGAGGATCGCGCCCTCGCACGCCGCGAGAGACCGAGAGACCTCGTAGGTGAAGTCGACGTGACCCGGGGTGTCGATCATGTTGAGCGCGAAGGTCTCACCTTCGAGCTCCCAGGGCATGCGCACCGCCTGGCTCTTGATGGTGATGCCGCGCTCGCGCTCGATGTCCATCCGGTCCAGATACTGGGCGCGCATGTCACGATCCGAGACCACGCCGGTGATCTGGAGCATACGGTCGGCGAGGGTCGACTTGCCGTGGTCGATGTGGGCGATGATGCAGAAATTGCGGATCTTCGTCGCAGGCGTCGAGGCAGGCTGAAGCGGAGTGAGGGAGCGTGGTGACATGTCCCGTCGATTCTACGGTGAGGGCGAGGGATTGCCCGATTCGACTCCCGCAGGCACTCCACGGGCATCGCCTTTACCAGTTAGCCGTGATTCACGCAATCGTTGCTTTGGGGCTCGACAGGTGGCAGGCTCACACAACATGCACGGGCGGTATGTCCCTATGTCGCCCAATTGACAAACCCAACACCGAGTCGCCTGCCACATCGTCGACAAGAAACCAAGGAGTAGATATGCGTCTTAGGCGTGTCTCCACGGCCATCGCATCCGTTGCCGCCGTCGGAATAGTCCTCACTGCCTGTGCACCGCCGGAAGGTGAGGTCGACAGTGACAGCAGTTCCTCCACGTCGGTGTCCGTATCCGTCGGACCCAACGACTTCATCAGCTACAACGGCTTCACGCCCGAGACCTACAGCACGTACAACAGCGCGATCACGGACCGCATCAAGGCGAGCTTCTTCTACTTCGACGCGAAGGGCGAGATCCAGCCGTACGAGGAACTCGGAACGGCCGAGGTGCTCTCCGACGATCCGCTGACGATCGAGTTCACGATCGCGGATGACGCCGTGTGGTCCGATGGCGAACCGATCACGGTCGCCGACGCTGTGCTCGCCTGGGGTGTGCAGAATGTGAACATCGCCGACGCCGAGGGCGCGCCGCTGTTCAACTCCGTCTCGCAGGACCTCGGTGACACGATTCCGGCGGGCCCCGAAGGAGACTTCGACGGCAAGACCTTCACCGTGCAGTACGGGAACCCCGACCCCGACTGGAAGATCCAGACGTACCTCCTCGACCCCGCACACGTCGTCGCGGAGCAGGCCGGCATGAGCGTCGAAGAGCTCACCGAAGCGATTCTCGCGAAGGACGCGGCAGCGCTCGCGGATGCCGCCGAGTTCTGGAACACAGGCTGGATGACGGATCCGGGCACGGTGCCCGAGGAATCCCTCATCCCCTCCTCCGGCCCCTACAAGATCGACTCGTGGCAGGCCGGCGAGTCGGTCACGCTGGTCGCCAACGACGAGTTCTACGGACCCGCGCCGGAGACCGAGCAGCTCGTGATCCGCTTCGTCGCCCAGGATGCGATGGTCCAGGCCCTCGACAACGGAGATCTCGACGTCATCTCACCCCAGCCGACCGTCGACACCCTGAGCCAGCTCGAAGACCTCGGTGACAAGGCGACGATCTACGACGGTGACACCCTGACGTGGGAGCACCTCGACTTCAACTTCATGCCCGGTGCGGTCTTCTCGGACAACCTCGAGCTGCGCAAGGCGTTCGCCCTGTGCGTTCCTCGCCAGCAGATCGTGGACAACCTCATCAAGCCGATCAACCCGAACGCAGAGGTGATGAACGCCCGCGAGGTCTTCCCGTTCCAGGACACCTACCAGGAGGTCGTCGACGCGTCGTACGACGGCGCCTACGACGAGGTCGACATCGACGCCGCGAAGGCGATCGTCGAAGAGCAGGTCGCGACCGGCACCGAGATCCGCATCGGCTACTCCGCTCCCAACCCGCGGCGCACCGAGGAAGTGGCGATCATCAAGTCCTCCTGCGACAAGGCCGGATTCAACATCGTCGACGCGGGCAACGAGGACTTCTTCGCTCCCGGCGGCACCCAGGAGCGCGGCGACTACGAGGTAGCGCTGTTCGCCTGGGCCGGCTCCGGTCAGATCACATCCGGACAGAACATCTACGCGACGGGCAAGCCGCAGAACTACGGCCAGTACTCGAACCCGGCGGTCGACGCAGCCTGGACCACGCTCGCGACGAGCATGGACCCGACCGTCCACCTCGAGCAGACGAAGATCATCGAGAAGCTCCTGTGGGACGACCTCTTCGGGATTCCCGTCTTCGCCCACCCGAGCCTGGACGCCTCGTCGTCCGATCTCGAAGGGCTGGAGCACAACGTGACCCAGCAGGGCATCATCTGGAACGCGGAGGCATGGCAGCGGGCTGAATAAGCTCCCTACCGCTTGCACGTGCGACCGTGCGGGTCCGGCACCGGAGTGCCGGGCCCGCACCGTCGTGATCGAACGATGAGGCCCCTACCGTGATCAAGTTCATCCTCCGGAGGTTCGCCGCTGCCGTCGGCATCCTCCTCGT
The DNA here is from genome assembly GCF_979258505.1 of Microbacterium sp. AC145. Classification (NCBI taxonomy): domain Bacteria; kingdom Bacillati; phylum Actinomycetota; class Actinomycetes; order Micrococcales; family Microbacteriaceae; genus Microbacterium; species Microbacterium sp. AC145. Next base: position 1,103,220 of record NZ_OZ409859.1, on the reverse strand, counting down.
CGCCTCGGTGTTGATGTACGTCCTCGTCATCAACGCGGGTGACCCCCTCGAAGACCTGCGCGAGAGCCGCGCGAAGAACCGCGAGCTTCTCATGGAGCGTCGCATCGACTTCATGAATCTCGACCAGCCGTGGTACCTGCGGTATCTGACGTGGCTCGGCGGCGTCGGCAAGTGCGTGATCGGTCAGTGCGACCTCGGCCGGGATCGCACCGGCGTCGAGGTGAGCACCCTTCTGGGGCAGGCGGCGTCGTCGACTCTGCGACTCGTGTTCCTGGCCACGGTGATCGCCCTCGTGGTCGGCATCGCGATCGGCATCCTCACCGCCATCCGCCAGTACAGCGGGCTCGACTACGCGGTGACCTTCCTCACTTTCATCTTCTTCTCGCTGCCCGTCTTCTGGGCGGCCGTGCTCCTCAAGGAGTACCTCGCCATCGGCTTCAACGACTGGATCGCCGAACCTCAACTGCCTCCGTTGCAGATAGTGCTGATAGCCCTCGCGTTCGCCTTCATCCTGCAGGTCGTGCTCGGCGGATCCTGGAAGCGGCGAGCCATCACCTTCATCGTGACCGCCGTCGTCATCGGGGGCGGCCTCGCGGCGATGCTCGCGACGGACTTCTTCCGCACGCCGCAGCTCGGGTACGCCGGCGTGGCAGTGCTCACCATCGGACTCGCGCTCAGCGCCACGGCCATGACCGTCGGGCTGGATCGGCGCGAGGTCCTTCTTCCGGCGCTCATCACCGCCGGGTTCGTGGTGGTCCTGCAGTTCGCGCTCGTCAACGTGTTCGTCTACTACATGAACTGGTGGATCCTGATCCTCGGTGCTCTCGTGGCGATCGCAGTACCGTGGGCGATCGGAGCACGACTCGGCGGGCGGTATCGCAGTGCCGCGATCGGAGTGAGCATCACCACCGGTCTCGGCGGCGCCGCTCTGACCGTCATCGACCACCTGTTCCGCAGCTGGCCCGGGTTCCTCGAGAAGAAGCCGCGACCGATCTCCACCATCGGATCGCAGACTCCGAACTTCTCCGGAACGTTCTGGGAGACCTTCCTCGACCTGTCGACTCAGCTTCTCCTGCCGACGCTGCTCCTCGCCCTCATCTCTCTCGCCAGCTACAGCAGATACACCCGCTCGTCGATGCTCGAGGTCGGGCGACAGGACTACATCCGCACCGCGCGGGCCAAGGGGGCACCGGAGCGGGTCGTGATCTTCCGGCACGCCTTCCGCAACGCACTCATCCCGATCGCGACGATCGCGGCGTTCGACTTCGCGGGTCTGATCGGCGGTGCCGTGATCACGGAGACGGTGTTCGGGTGGAAGGGAATGGGCGAGCTCTTCCGCACGGGCCTCAACAACGCCGACCCGGCGCCGGTCATGGCCTTCTTCCTGGTCACCGGAGCAGCGGCCATCTTCTTCAACCTTCTCGCGGACATCTTCTATGCCGTGCTCGACCCCCGGATCAGGGTGTGAGGAAAAATGACTGAGAACACTCCACGCACAGCACCCACCGAGATCTACTCCCTCGCCGAGGCCGAAGACGTCGCGCTCCTCCGCGACGATGCGGCACCGCTGTCACAGGGTCAGCTCGTACGGCGCCGGTTCTTCCGGCACCGCGGAGCACTGATCTCGATCATCACGCTCGCGATCATCACGATCGTCGCGTTCTCCTCCGTGGGAATCGCGGGCATTCCCGGATGGTGGGGCAAGAGCTATCTCGACGCAGCCGATGTCGTCAACGGGGGTCGTCCCACGCTGAGCCTCCTCCCGGAGTGGCTCGGAGGGACGGGAATCACCTGGGGTGAGCACCCGTTCGGTCAGGACTCGACCGGCAAGGACTACTTCGCGCTCGTCATGAGCGGCACCCAGAAGTCCCTCATCATCGGACTGGTCGTGGGGCTCGTCGCGACATGCATCGGCTCGATCGTCGGCGCCGTGGCCGGGTACTGGGGTGGGCGCGTGGACTCGTTCCTGATGCGAGTGACCGACCTGTTCATCGTCATCCCGCTCCTCGCGCTCGCCGCCGTGCTGGGCAAGATCGCCGGCAACCTGGGTGACTCGATTCTCCCGCTCGCGCTCGTGCTCGGGCTGCTGACGTGGACGGGTCTTGCTCGCCTGGTGCGCGGAGAGGTGCTCACGCTGCGTGAGCGGGAGTTCGTCTCAGCGGCGCGCTCGATGGGGGCGGGATCGTCCCGGATCGTCTTCCGCCATCTGTTGCCCAATGCCGTCGGTGTGATCGTCGTGAACGCGACCTTCGGCATCGCGGGGGCGATCCTGCTCGAGAGTTCGCTCAGCTTCCTCGGTTTCGGGGTGCAACCGCCGGAGTCCTCACTCGGTCTGCTGATCAGCCAGTACCAGAACGCCTTCGCATCGCGACCCTGGCTGTTCTGGTGGCCAGGCATGCTGATCCTCGTGATCGCACTCTCGGTGAACTTCATCGGCGACGGACTCCGGGATGCCTTCGATCCTCGCCAGACTCACAAGACCCGACGCCTGCTCCGGGCGAGGAGGAACGACGCATGAACGATTCCGATCAGTCACTCCCGCTCGCCGTCTCCCCTGCCGCGCTGACCTTCACCGACCTCCGCGTCGAATTCGCCACCGAGAGCGGGATCGTCGACGCCGTGAAGGGCATCTCCTTCGATGTGCGCCCCGGCGAAGTCGTCGCTCTGGTCGGCGAGTCCGGATCCGGAAAGAGCGTCACCTCGTCGGCGGCGATGGGCTTGCTTCCCGACAACGCGCTGATCAGCGGCTCCGCGCGACTCGGTGACATCGAGGTCGTGGGACTCCCCGCGGCGCAGATCAACAGATTGCGCGCGACCGAGGTCGCGATGATCTTCCAAGAGCCGATGACCGCGCTCAACCCCGTGCTCACGATCGAGCGTCAGCTCACCGAGATCTTCGAGATCCACGACATCGCCTACGGCTCCGACGCGAAGCAACGGGCGCTGGACCTCCTCAACCTCGTCGGGATCCCCGACGCGGCGAAGCGCATCAGGCAGTACCCGCATCAGTTCTCCGGCGGGCAGCGGCAGCGCATCGTGATCGCGATGGCGATCGCCTGCTCGCCGAAGGTGATCATCGCCGATGAACCGACCACGGCACTCGACGTCACTGTGCAGGCCGAGATCCTCGACCTGCTTCGTCGCCTCAAGGACGACCTGGGTGCCGCGATCCTGCTGATCACGCACAACATGGGAGTGGTCGCCGATCTGGCCGACCGCGTCGAAGTCATGTTCCGCGGTCGCATCGTGGAATCGGGACGCGTCGACGACGTGTTGAAGCGACCCGAGCACCCCTACACACAGAAGCTGTTGAATGCCGTACCCCGCCTCAGCCCGCTCGACGTCACAGCCGCCCCGGCCGTGGAGCGCGCGATCGACGACGAGAACCGGAAGGACCTCGTCCTCGAGGCCCGCGATCTCGTGCTCGAGTACGACCAGCGTGGAAAGATCTTCCGCGCGGTCGACGGGGTGAGCTTCACTCTGTCGAAGAAGGAGATCTTGGGGATCGTCGGTGAGTCGGGCTCGGGCAAGTCGACGATCGCGAAGGCCACCCTGGGTCTCCTGCCGGTGGCCGGTGGAAGCCTGAAGGTTCACGGCATGGACCTCGCGCGGCTGCGCGGAAGAGCGGCCAAGGCGGCGAGGGCCAGGATCGGCGTGATCTTCCAGGATCCGGCCGCCTCCCTCAACCCACGGTTCCCGATCGGCGACTGCATCATCGAGCCGATGGTGATCCACAAGGTCGGCACCCGCAAGACGCGTCTCGAACGCGCCCAGGAACTGCTCGACGCCGTGCGCCTGCCGCGCAGCGTGATCAATCGATACCCGCACGAGTTGTCCGGTGGCCAGCGCCAGCGAGTGTCCATCGCACGTGCTCTGATGCTCCGACCCGAGCTCCTGATCGCCGATGAGCCCACCTCGGCGCTCGATGTCTCGGTGCAGGCGGCGGTGCTCGACATGATCAAAGAGCTCCAGGACCAGTATGAGTTCGCGTGCATGCTGGTCAGCCATGATCTCGCCGTGATCGATCTGCTCGCCGACGATGTGCTGGTGATGAAGGATGGAGTCGCCGTCGAGCAGGGCCCGGCCAGCCGCGTGCTCCATTCCCCTCAACACGAGTACACGAAGACATTGCTCGCCTCCGCACCGGTCCCCGATCCCGCGGAGCAGTCGCAGCGGCGCATCGCCCGCCATGCTCTCCTCGGAACCGGATCCTGAACACGGGCTTCCCTTTCGTATGCTGAAGACGTGACCGTCCAGATCGTCCTCGTGCACGGCATCCGCACGTCCGCGACGATGTGGCGGTCTCAGCTCGCCTTCCTGGAGGAGGCCGGGATACCGGCTCATGCGGTCGACCTCCCCGGTCACGGCACCCGGATGCAGGAGGACTTCACCCTGCACGAGGCGCTGCACACGATCGACGCGGCGGTGCGCGACGCTGCGACGCGTGGGCCGGTGCTGCTCGTCGGTCATTCGATGGGCGGGCTGTTGACGCTGGCATACACGGGAGGGGCGCAGCGTCCGCCGGTGTCGGGGTTGATCGCCGCTTCCTGCACCTCGCTCCCCCGCGGCACCGGCCTCGCCGCGTACCGCGTGATCGCGCGGGCGGTGGATCGGCTGCCCGACCGGGGTATGTGGATCACCGAGCGGATCCTCGAGGCGACGATCCCCGAAGACACCCGCTCCGATTTCGCCGCCGGCGGCTATGCGCTCGACACGCAGGACACTGCGCTGCGAAACCTCGCCACACTCGATCTCGCCACCGCGGTCGCTCGCATCGACGTACCGCTCTGGTTCGTCAACGGTCAGTACGACCAGCTCCGCCTGAACGAGGCGCTGTTCCGCCGCCTCGCCCCGCGTGCCGAGCTCATTGTCGTGCCGAGAACCACCCACCTCGTGACAGCCATGCGTCCCGAGGTGTTCAACGCCGTGCTGAAACTGGGTGTCGCGACGATCGAGGCCGAGGTGGCGATCAGCGAACAGGCTGACGCGCGCGAGCGGTGAGGAGTGCTCCGACCACCGACAGCACCGCGGCGACGACGAACACGAGCCAGAAACCGCCCGCCAGAGCGACCAGACCCGCGCCCAGCACCGGGCCGATGAGTTGTCCGAGTGCAGCCGTGACGGTGACCACACCGAGATCGCGCGCGTGGTCCTGATCGTCGGGCAGCAGGTCGGCGGCGAAGGCGAGGCCGACCGTCGAAAACGCTCCGTAGCCGATGCCCATGAGCGCTGCGGCGAACATCGTCGCTTCGAACGTCGGCACGACTGCGATCACGACGCCCGAGCACGCCTGCACGAGAGCAGCCGTGACCGCCAGCCCTCGACGACGGCCGGTGCGGTCCGACAGGATGCCGGTGGCCAAGGAGGCGATCACGACGAAGACCGTGTAGACGACGATCAGCAGCAGCAGATTGTCCTGCGCCTCGACCGTTCCCTGATCGAGACCGTGGATGAGGAAGAAGAGGAACAGCGACGTGCCGAGCGCGTTGCCGACGTTCGTCACCAGGCGCCCCGACAGCATCCAGGCGAAGTCACGATCACGCAAGGCAGCGAGCACCCGTCGCCTCTCCCGAGGCGGACGCTGCTCATCGCGAGCCGGCGCATCCGGAAGCAGCAGAGAGGTCGTCGTGCCGACCACGGCGATGAGCGCTGCGAGCATCAGATAGCCCTCGCGGATGCCCAGTCCGAGCAGAACGACGAGTCCGACTCCGAGCACGATCCCGACTGCTTGGCTCGACCCGACCGCCGCCGATGCGGCACCGCGCTGTGTCTGCGGAAGCTGGTCGGCGATCAGAGCACCGAAGGCCGCGGAAGCGACGGCGACCCCGACGGAGACGCCCAGCCACGCGACCCCCACCGCCCAGGGGCCTTCTGCGAGCCCTGTGGCGACGAGACATCCGGCGGTGAGCCAGACCGCGCCGAGTGCCCAGGGGCGTCGCCGTCGGCGGCCCGCTCGCGTGCGATCGGAGAGCGCACCTGCCACGGGGCCGGCGACGATTCCCGCGAGTCCGCCGATCCCCAGGACGAGACCCGACGACACGACTCCACGGATCCAGTCGTCCTGGGGAGTGTCGAGCTGCAGGGGAAGAAGGAGCTGGACCGGAGTGAGCTGGACGGTCCAGACGGCGAGCCAGGCGAGGGTGAACAGCGTCATCCATCGGGTGCCCACCCGTCCCTTGGCGCTCATCGGAGTCCTGTGGTGCCGAAGCAGCGGATCATGTGGCTCCTTGACGTCGTCGTCGCTAACGGGTCGGCCGCGCTGTCTCCGGCTGAGATGATTGTGCACCTCAGAAGCCGTTTAGGGCGAACGACCCGACTGCTGGTAGAGTTGGTTCTTGGCTTGCGTGTGGGTTCTTCCCTCACGACCGCCGTGTGGAAGCCCTCTTCTTCTGCCGGCACTCCGAATATCTCCTGTACAGAAAGTGTCCACACGTGGCAAACATCAAGTCGCAGATCAAGCGCAACAAGACCAACGACAAGGCGCACGAGCGCAACAAGGCAGTGAAGAGCGAGCTGAAGACGCACATCCGCGCGACCCGCGCCGCTGTCGTCTCCGGTGACAAGGCCGCCGCTGAGGCCGCACTGAAGACCGCTGCCCGCAAGCTCGACAAGGCCGTCAGCAAGGGTGTCATCCACCAGAACCAGGCCGCCAACAAGAAGTCGGCCATCGCCAAGCAGGTCGCCGCTCTCTGAGCACTCTGCATTCGCAGAACAGACCTGCAAGGGTGTGAAGAGCCCGTCCCGTTCGCGGGGCGGGCTCTTTCGTGTCCGTACGTCCTGCGTGTGGGCGCGCTCTACTCGCCGAACGGTCGACGGGTCGCGATCACGGTCAGCATCCGCTCGAGCGCGAAGATCGGGTCGCGTGACGCGCCCTTGACCTCGGCGTCCGCGCGCGCCGTCGCCTGGATCGCGAGACCCAGCGAGCGCTCGTTCCACCCGGCGAGGTCACGGCGTGCACGATCGACCTGCCAGTCCTTCATGCCCAGCCGTTGCGCGAGCTGGCGGCTCGGCTCGCGGTTGCCGGCGACGCGCGCCATCGTGCGGAGCTTCATCGCGAAGGCGGCGACCATCGGCACGGGGTCGGCACCGGATGCCAGCGCGTGGCGCAACGCCACGAGAGACTCGCCGTAGCGCCCTGCGATCGCCGTGTCGGCGACGACGAACGCCGACACCTCGACACGACCGCCGTAGTACTTGGTGACCACGTCTTCGGTGATGTCGCCCTCGACATCACCGATCAGCTGCTGGCATGCCGCGGCGAGCTCAGTGAGATCGTCGGCGAAGGCTGAGACGAGCGCCCGCAGTGCGGGTGGTGCGATGCGCTTGCCTGCTGCCTTGAATTCGCCGGCGGCGAAGTCGACGCGGTCGCTGTCACGCTTGATCGCGGGAGTCGCGATCTCGATGCCGTCGCCGGTTCCTGCTCGGAGCGCATCGAGCAGCTTCTTGCCGCGGACGCTCGCACCGGTGTGCCTGAGGATGACGGTCGCGCCCTCCTGCGGGTGGTCGAGGTACGACACGGCTTCGTTCAGGAACGCATCGGAGCACTTCTCGACGCCGGACACCCGCACGAGTCGCGGCTCGCCGAACAGCGACGGTGACGTGAGCGCGAGGAGCGTGCCGGGCGCGTAGTCGTCGGCGCGCACGTCGGTCACCTCGAGGGCCGGGTCCTCCGCACGCAGATAGTCGCGGACTCCGGCGATCGCACGCTCGGCACAGACCTCTTCGGGACCGAACACCAGCACCAGGGGCGCCGGGCGCGGATCACGCCACGAGACCTGGGCGATCTTGGTCGTCTTGGCGCCCCCACGGGATGCCCCACCACGAGACGAGGGACGCGAAGCTGGCATTCCTCCAGCCTACCGGCGAGGTCGGACACCATCCCACGGCGGCGCAGATGCGGTGCCTACCTGTCGGTCCACACCTGAAGCTCGCCCTCGCGCTCCGCCACGATGACTCGGCCCTGCAGGTCGGTGCGCAGCACGTGGGCGCCGGTCCCCTGCAGGATCGCCAGTATCTCGTCGCGCGGATGCCCGTAGTCGTTGCCCGCTCCCACGCTGATGATCGCAGCAGCGGGTGCCAAAGCCTCGTACAGCCCCGCGTCCTGATCCGCGCTCCCGTGGTGGGCGACCTTCACCACATCGAAGGCGCCGCGGATGTGCGCGGTGCGCATCAGCATCCGCTGCGCCTCCGCCGACAGATCCCCCAGGAAGAGCGAGCGTGGGACATCACCTCCTCCGATCTCGACGATCACGCTCAGATCATTTCCGGGCTGGAACGCCGTAGCGTCGCGCTGAGGCCACAGCACCTTCCACTCGGCTGCCCCGAGCTCGCCGCGAAGGCCCGCGGAAGAGAGCGTGACCGTGGCCCCTCCGTCGGCCAGAAGCCCGAGCATGCGGTCGTCGGCGCTCTCGCCGATGGGGCCGTGCACCACGGTCCCGACGCGCCCCTGCACCGCAGTCACACCCCCGACATGGTCGAGGTCGAAGTGCGTGAGCACGAGGAGATCGATCCTGTCGATCCCCAGCGACTGAAGACATGCGGCCAACGGCTCCGGTTCGGGTCCGGTATCGATCAGCGCCACCTTCCCCTCCGACCGGACGAGCAGCGCATCACCCTGCCCGACATCGCACGCCACCATCGACCAGCCGTCCGGCGTGGTCGAGCTCGCCAGAGGCCCGTCGAGCAGAAGACGCGCACAGCCGAGGGCGATCACGACGGCGAGCACAGTTCCGGCCAGGAGCCGCAGACGACGCCCGCCGACCGTGAGAGGCCCGCCGATCAACACGATCCCGACCGCCGCGCTGACAGCAGTGACGGCTGCGGCGCTCACGACCCCGGCAGGCATCAGTATCTGCGCGAGAGGCACGGTCGAGCTCACCTCCGCCGTGGCGGCGATCCATGATGACGGCAGCCATGCGGAGGCTGCGAGAAGATCTGCCACCGGCGGGATCGGGGCCGCCAGACATGCGAGCATCCCGATCACCGTCGCGACCGGTGCGGCTGGCGCAGCCAACAGGTTCGCGGCGAGTCCGATCAGTGACTGCTGGTCGGCGAACAGCGCGATGATCGGTCCGCACACGAGTTGGGCAGCCAGGGGCACGGCGATCGCGAGCGCGAGCGGCGAGGGCAGCCATCGTCGCATCCCGCGCGCGAGGTGGGGAGCCAGCAGGATCAGCGCACCCGATGCTGCGACGGAGAGCGCGAAGCCCGCATTCGCCGCCAACCACGGATCCGCGAGCAGGATGCCGGTCGCGCTGAGCGCGAGGAGGCCCGCACCGGCACTCGGACGCCCGAGCATCACTGCCATCATCGCGACACCCGCCATGACCCCTGCGCGAATGACGCTCGGTTCGGGGGTGACGAGCACGATGAACCCGCTCAGCGCCACGGCCGCGACGATCACCCTGGTTCGTCGTCCGCCGCCGCAGAGCGCAGTCAGCCAGAACATGGCGCCCACGACGATCGCGCAGTTCGCGCCGCTGACCGCAGTCAGGTGGCTGAGTCCGCTCGCCTTCATCTGCTCGGTGAGCTCCGCCGACACCGCGCGGGTGTCGCCGACGGCGAGGCCAGGAAGAAGCCCGGCACCCGGCTCGGGCAGCTTCAGTACGCGACCGATGAAGCCGCTGCGCAGATCGGCCGCCACGGCGAAGACGCCCTGCGCCGGCACGTCGACCTCGGCCGAGCTCGCGAACACGACGAGCGCCGCCCTCTCCCCCGGATCCGTCGCCGTAACCTCGCCCATGACCCTGACCGTCGCGCCGAGATCGAAGCCCTCCGTCGGATCGATACCGACCCGCACCGGCGCCGACGCAGCCTGCACCGACCCCGGCGGCCCGATGCCCGTGAGCTGCACCTCCATCCACAACCGACCGTCGCGACCGACCGACGCAGACGAGGTGACCTCGCCGGTCGCCTCGACCACACGCCCGTCCCACGACGCCGCGCTGTCGCGAGCGGGTACCGCGGTGAGAACCGCTATCGCCACGGCAGCCGCAGCAGCGAGCACCACCAGCACCAATCCGCCCCTCGATGCCGAGCGGTCCGCGCGGCGCACCATGACAGCCAGCACCACGGCCGCCCCCGTCGCGCCCGTGAGAGCGCACCATCCCGCCGCGACCGGCACGAACACGCACAGAAGAGCGACCGCCCACGCCGCTCCGGCCATCGGCAGAACGCGCAGATCGCGCATCACACCCGCGCACCGTTAGAAATCTGGAGGATCGGAGTTCCGCACAGATCGTTCGGCCCGTTAGCCACGCACATCAGAACACCGTATTGGCAGCTGTCTAGCGGCGCTGATCGAAGCGAACACGTGCGTGGAGACTAAGTGGATGCTGGAGGGATGTGCAGACGTAGTGGGAAATACCGTCTCGCACAGCGGGACGCTGGCGCGCGGTCCGTGACTAATCGAACGGATGGAGTCTGCCTTGCTCGTCACTCACGTCGACGAGGGGAGTCCATCCCACACACACCTCTTGTTCGTCGCGGGGGTACGAGCCCCGGCGGGTGGGGTCACTGGTGTCCTGGGGCACCGCCTTAGGGGCGAGGATCAGGCGTCCCGCCGTGGCTTCGGCGTGCGCTCGAGTGTCGAAGTTTCGGCCCCTGCCGCGGCGTCTCCGATACCGACCATGTTGCCCCTCCGGACGCCCTCACCGCCGGTGGCACTCACTGACACAGATCAGCTGCCCCGAGGTTGACAGACCTGACGCTGGAAGCGAGAGCCGCGCCGCGAAACGTTGCAGGCGACTCAAAAGGTTACAGTCTCGATCACTACGCGATTCGGATAGCTTGTCCGGACTTTCGCGCGCGATGGTCGCTGCGAGCGACACTGATCACAAGCGCGATCGAGAGGCCGATGAGGACGTACTCAACGGTGGCGACCGCGGCGTCACCGCCGAGCACAGGCGCGTCCGAGTGCGCGTCGCTGCCCAGTTGCATGAATCGGGCGAAATCCCCGAGGCCGTGGAGCAGGATGGGCACCCAGAGCGTCCCGGTTGCTCTCAGTGCGCCGTAGAAGAGCGCGCCGTCCATTGCGAGGAAGGCGACGGCCAGAACCGTCGCGGGAAGTGGCACGCCATTGAAGAGGTAGCCGACGATGTGGCCGAGACCGAAGGCTATCGAGGTGATGAGCAGTGCAGCGAGCTCGCCGTGGTGTCCGCGGATGGCGACTCGGAAAATGCCGCGGAAATAGAGTTCTTCTCCGATGCCGATCAGGAGCGATCCGCCCAGGAAGATCAGCATGACCGGGACAGCTCGGTCCGACCAGGGTACGTCGAGGAGGATCAGCGTGATCTGGACGACGAGGACCACGGGGATGGCCAGCAGCCACCAGCGCTTGCGTTCGGTGAACGGCGATGGAGATGTCCACGCTTCTCGGAGCCAGCCGGCCCGCCGGGCGAACAACAGCCCGATGATGATGAGGACACCCACCGGAAGCCAGGTGTTGATGATGAAGCTCAGGGCGTCATCATCGCCGGCAAGCGGGTCGAGGAGGTTCGCGATGACTGCGGCGATGAGGACGTAGAGGACAGCGGCTGCGATGCCGACCCAGATGCTGCGGGGAACCGGTCGCGGATCGGTGCGAGTCGTCATGAGGTGGCTCCCTGGGTGTATGTGCGCAGTCCGTCTTGCTCTTCGCGCGCTCGATGACGAGGTAGTCAGTGCTCAGCGCGATCCGCTTACCGCGTCGCGCTGAGCACTCCACCTTATCCAGTGCGTAGGTCGCCCTGCCCGCAAGCTGCTCGAAGCGGCCACCCGCGACACCGTACGGTCCGAGATGCCGGTGGGAACCCACTCACCCCGCGAGACGGGGAATCGCGAGCCAGCGCAGGCGAAGACCAGGAGCAGAAAGACCCGACGATCGCGCTGTGACAGCTCACTCTGAGTCGCCGGTTCATCAGGGACACGACGCGGCCGATGATCGGGGCGAACAGCTGAAGGCCGCTGTGACGGCGTCCCGACCGGTCCTGGGGGAACCCATCGGGACACCTAGCCGGCTTCATTGGGGACTCCACCGGCTGGAGGCCGCGTACCTTGGCCACGGCCACCATACGCCCAATACACTTCTGTATCTACGGGGTGCGCACAGCGGAGGGATACTGCGCGAGAACGCCCTCGACGGGTGCTCATCAACCAGAGGCACCCACCCGCCTCACGCACCCGCACCCACCGCCTCTCCTCGATCATCGGCGTAACGTTGCCGGTCACGGGAGCCCGGCATGCGCGCGGCGCCCGGTCCATGGCGGAACCACACCGCCCGACCGAGAGGACGTTCAGATGCGTATCGATCTCACAGGCAAATCAGCCCTGGTGACCGGCTCGACCCAGGGCATCGGACGAGCGATAGCAACAGCACTCGCTGATGCCGGAGCTCGTGTCGCCATCAACGGACGCACCCCTGAAACCGTGTCGTCCGTCGTCTCCGACCTCCAGGGCGAGAACCCCAGTCGCGATCTGGTCGCCGCACCCGGCGACGTCACCGACTCGGCGGGGGCAGACGCAGTGCTCGATGCCGTCGGGCGGGTCGACATCCTCGTCAACAACCTCGGCATCTTCGGCTCGACACCCGCCCTCGACATCACCGACGACGAATGGCGGCGCTACTTCGACGTGAACGTGCTCGCAGCCGTTCGACTGATCCGCTCATCACTCCCGGGGATGAAGGAGCGCGGCTGGGGCCGGGTCCTGAACATCGCCAGCGACTCAGCCGTCGTGATCCCCGCCGAGATGATCCACTACGGGATGTCGAAGACGGCGTTGCTCGCCGTCTCCCGCGGATTCGCGAAGGATGCTGCGGGCACCGGCGTCACGGTCAACTCCGTGCTCGCCGGCCCGACCCACACCGGCGGCGTGGAGGACTTCGTCTACGAGCTGGTCGACACAGAGCTGCCGTGGGACGAAGCACAGCGCGAGTTCATGAAGTCGCACCGCCCGCAGTCGCTGCTGCAACGACTCATCGAGCCCGAGGAGATCGCGAACATGGTCACCTACCTCGCCTCCCCACTCGCGTCGGCGACGACCGGCGCCGCAGTGCGCGTCGACGGCGGCTACATCGACTCGATCGTCCCCTGAGGCCGGAGGGACGCGACGACATCCGCGCGCGATCGTGGACAGGATTCGACACCATCGTACGCTGGTGCCATGGAGCGGCCGCTGCGCAATCCGGGGATCGTGCTCGCGACCAGCTCGATCTCGAGAGAGGAAGTCGTCGCGAATGCATGACGTGATCGTGATCGGCGCCGGACTCGCGGGCCTCCGCTGCGCTGGACTGCTCGCCGCGGGCGGGCTCGATGTCGTCGTCCTCGAGGCCGCTGATGCCGTCGGAGGACGTCAGCGCACCGACATCGTCGACGGCTTCCGGCTGGATCGTGGCTTTCAGGTACTCAACCCGGCTTACCCCGCGCTCCGCCGCAGCGTCGATCTCGATGCGCTCGCACTGCGGAGCTTCCCGGTGGGTGTAGGGGTGCGCACGGCGGATGGGATGGCCGAGCTGCGGCATCCGTTGCGGCATCCGCTGTCGATCGGCACCTCACTGCGCAGCGGCCTGGTGAACAGTCGGGATGCGGTCGGGCTGGCTCGCTGGGCCGCACCGGCATTGGTGCGTCCGCTCTCACGTCTCGCACGGAACGACGTCACGCTGCGCGAGGGCTGGGACGCCGTGGGGCTCCGCGGCCCGCTCCGCACCGCCGTGCTCGAACCGTTCCTCGCCGGGGTCCTGGCGGAGAGCCGCGGCGAGACATCGAACGCGTTCGCCCGGCTGCTCGTGCGGTACTTCGCGCTGGGCCGCCCCGGCCTCCCCGCACAAGGGATCGCTGCGGTTCCGGAGCAGCTTGCGGCACACGCACGCACGGCGGGCGCTGACATCCGTCTCGGCGCCGCCGTGGAACGCGTTTCGGCTCTCGGAGAAGGCATCCGCGCGGACGTGACCGACGGCGACTCCGTCCACGCCGCCCGGGTGGTCGTCGCGGTCGGCCCCGAGGATGTCGCCGGTCTCACCGGGCTTGCCGAGCCGGCGACGAACGGGCTGCAGACCTGGTGGTTCGCCGCTGCCGAACCGCCGACCGGATCCGCGTTGCTCACCGTCGACGGGCGGCACGGACGCGGCCCCATCGTCAACACCGTCGTGATGACACACACAGTGCCTTCTTACGCCCCGGCCGGGCACCACCTCATCGCTGCTACTGGCCTGCTGCCGCGAGGCGGTGACCCCGCGGAGGAGAGCGAGGTCCGCCGCCACCTCGGTGAGATCTGGGATGCAGACATCAGCGCGTGGGAGCTCATCCGGCGCGACGACATCGTCGACGCGCTCCCGGCCCAGCCGGCGCCCCTGCGCGCGCCCCGACCGCCGCGTCGCACCGAGCGGCTGTACGTCGTCGGCGACCATCGCGACACCGCGTCGATCCAAGGAGCGCTCGCGTCCGGCGAACGCGCCGCGCGTGTGCTCTTGACCGACGCGCGAGCGTCGAGCAGCAGCCCACCGCATCACAGCTGACGGTCTCACGTACTCGCGACGCCGCGCTTGTCCCCCGAACGGCCGATACCGGAGGCTGCGGACATACGCGAGGATTGCCTTTTGTGAGGATTGCGAGCGACAGGTGGGCGCGATGAGGGGCTCTCGATGACGACGCGCGATCAATCGGCCGACGCCCTCTCCGATTTCGCAGACCTCATGGCCCACGAGCAGGAGCTCAGCGGCGACCTGATCGATCCCGCGGTGCGCCGAAAGCGCAGGCGACGAGGGCTCATCATCACCACCGCCTGCATTGTTCTGCTGCTCGCTGTGACGGGCGGCTACATCGGGTGGGCGCTCACCACGCCGGTGAACCCGCCCGCGGCGACCACGCACACACCGCAGGTCCCGGTCGGCGCCCCTGCTGCCTTCGCCGCACCGCCGGCCGCCGCCTCGGCGATCAGCATCGCCGGAGCCGAGGCCTATCTGGGCGAGACGGCCAGCGGCACCTGGTCGATCACAGGGACGGGCGAACCGCTCCCGATCGCGAGCATCACCAAGCTGATCACCGCCCTCGTCATCCTCGATGCATCGCCGCTCGCCTCGGCCGACGACCCCGGGCCGACCATCACATTCGACAAGGCCGACCACGATCTCTACGACCAGTACTACGTGCAGGGCGCGACCATCGCTCCGATGCCCACCGACACCTCGATGTCGCTGCACGATGCCCTGGCGGTCATGCTCATCCCCTCCGCGAGCAACTACGCCGAGGCGCTGTCATCGCGGATCTTCGGATCGCAGAGTGCATTCCTCGGCGCGACGCGCGACTGGCTCGCAGCCCACGGACTCA
This sequence comes from Microbacterium sp. AC145, assembly GCF_979258505.1. NCBI lineage: Bacteria > Bacillati > Actinomycetota > Actinomycetes > Micrococcales > Microbacteriaceae > Microbacterium > Microbacterium sp. AC145. The sequence goes on along the minus strand of NZ_OZ409859.1, from coordinate 1,087,918 downwards.
CCGGTACGACGGTCGCGGAGCCCACCGGCATCAGTCCGCGCAACACGAGCACGACCGCCGACCTGCTGGCCATCGCGAAACTCGCCGCCGCGCATCCGGCCATCGCTCAGATCGTCGCGACCTCATCGGTCACGATCCCCGGCGCCGGCCCGCTGCACAACACCAACGGACTCCTCGGCACCGCCGGGATCACGGGATTGAAGACCGGCAACCTGGGCACGGGCACACACAACCTCCTGTACACGGCGACACTCGACGTCGGCACGGCCGCTCCGCTCGCCGTCACCGGCGTCGTCCTCGGAGGAGCATCGCGCGAGTCGGTGAACGCCACCGTGGTCTCCGCCCTCGACAGCATCCGCTCAGGTTTCCACCAGGTGCCCGTCGCGACCGAAGGCCAGGAAGTCGGATCCATCTCGACCCCCTGGGGAGAGACCGCCACGCTCCTGATCGGCGAGAGCGCGTCGATCTTCACCTGGTCGGACACCCCGATCGAGGTGACGATGGATATCGAGACCCCACCCACCTACCGAGACGGCACGGTCGTCGGAACCGTCACCTGGACGGCCGGCCCGAACACCGTCACCGCTCCCGTGACGATCGCGGGGACCATCGATCCGCCCACCGAGTGGTGGCGACTCACTCACCCGTCTGAGCTCGGCTCTGTGATGGACGCCGTGGACTGAGGCCGTCGGCCCCTCACACCCGCACACCATCGCGGATGCCGGCGAGCAGCTTCTCACCGATTCCGGGCACAGCCAGCAGATCGTCGACGGACGCGAATCGCCCGTTCTCCTCGCGCCATGCGATGATCCGCTCGGCCAGCGCCGGACCGATGCGAGGCAGCGTCTCGAGCGAGGCCTGGTCCGCGCTGTTGAGATCGATCCGGTCGTCGGCGGGCTGAGACGGACCGGCACCGCCCTCACCACCCACCGCCGCGACGACCGGAACGACGATCTGCTCGCCGTCTTCGAGCACGCGAGCCAGATTGATGCCTGCCAGATCGGCGTCATCGGTCGTACCACCGGCGGCGGCTACGGCATCGACCATGCGGGAATCGAGATCGAGGACATACAGGCCCGGATGCGCGACTGCCCCGAGCACGTGCACGTAGAGCTCTCCCGATGCCGCGGTCTCACCGGCGTCCGCGGTCAGTGCCACCGACTCGGTCGGCGCCGACTGCCCCTTGAGCAGACCGAGACCGACCGCTCCCGACAGGACCACGAGTCCGACGACCACGGCCGCACCGATACTCACCTGGAATCGGCGAGTTCGCGGAGGACTCGGCGGTGTCTCGGGCATCCGGCCACGCTAAGGGGAGGCGATCCCTCGCCTCGTGCAGCGTGCCGCCGGCCGTGGAGAATCACGGACAGCGGCACGCGGTGCAGGACTGCTCAGCCCTTGACGACGATGCTCACGATCTTCGGCGCGCGCACGACGACCTTCACGATCTCGCGGTCGCCGATCGAGCGGATCACACGCTCGTCGGCACGGGCGAGCGCTTCGAGCTCGGCCTCGCCGATGCGAGCGGAGACCTCCAGCTGCGCGCGGACCTTGCCGCCGACCTGCACGACTGCCGTGACGGTGTCTTCGACCAGCAGCACGGGGTCGGCGGAACGCCACGTCACCAGGCCGACGGACGGCTCGTGGCCGAGAGCCTCCCACATCTCCTCCGCGGTGTGCGGGGCGATGAGGTCGAGCATCACTGCGATCGTCTCGGCCGCCTCCCGCACCGCGGGGTCACCCGCGCCTCCGGCGCCGTCGATCGTCTTGCGCGTGACGTTCACCAGCTCCATCAGTCGGGCGACGAGCACGTTGAACTTCGTCTGCTCGACGAGACCCGGCGCCTCGGACAGCAGCTTGTGCGTCGCGCGGCGCAGCGTGGCGTCGCCGCCGGCGAACACCACGTCGACGGGGCTCGAGACCTCATGCGCGATGCGCAGCACGCGTGACAGGAACTTCTGGGCACCGGTCGTCGAGACGTCGGCCCAGTCCTTGTCGTCTTCGACCGGGCCGGCGAAGGCGAGGCCCACGCGCAGCGCGTCAGCGCCATGAGCGTCGAGCTCCTCCTGGAAGAGCACGAGGTTTCCCTTGCTCTTCGACATCTTCTGTCCGTCGAGCAGCACCATGCCCTGGTTGATCAGGTTCGAGAACGGCTCGGTGAAGTCGATGAGTCCCATGTCGAACAGGACCTTCGTGATGAAGCGCGCGTACAGCAGGTGCAGGATCGCGTGCTCGACACCGCCGATGTATGAGTCGACCGGTGCCCAACGAGCAGCCTGTGCCGGGTCGAATGCCACGGTGTCGCTGTTCGGCGAGAGGAACCGCAGGAAGTACCACGAGCTGTCGACGAACGTGTCCATCGTGTCGGGGTCGCGAAGCACCGGCTCACCGGACGCGGGATCGACGGTGCGCACCCAGCTCTCCGCGCCGCCCAGGGGCGAGGTGCCCTTGGGCTTCAGGTCGAGGCCCTCGACGCTGGGCAGCGTGACGGGCAGCTTGTCTTCGGGCACCGGGATGATGCTGCCGTCCTCGGCGTGGAGCATCGGGATCGGGGTGCCCCAGAAGCGCTGGCGCGAGATCAGCCAGTCGCGCAGACGGTAGTTCTTCGCGGCACGACCCGTTCCGGATGCCTCGAGCTGCTCGATCGCCCTGGCGATCGCATTGCGCTTGGAGAGGCCGTTGAGCGCGCCGGAGTTGATCATGCGGCCTTCGCCGGTCAGCGCGATGCCCGTCGACGCCGGGTTCTGCTCGTCGAGTGCTGCACCGGTATCGATCGGCACGCCCTCATCGTCGACCTCGATCACAGGCATGGCGCCGGTGATCGGTGCCGTCGTGTCGACCACGACCTTGACCGGCAGGTCGAACGCGCGGGCGAAATCGAGGTCACGCTGATCGTGCGCAGGCACCGCCATGACGGCGCCGTGGCCATAGTCCGCCAGCACGTAATCGGCGGCCCAGATCGGCAGCTTCTCGCCACTCACGGGGTTGATCGCGTAGCGCTCGAGGAAGACACCGGTCTTCGGGCGATCCGTCGACTGGCGATCGATGTCGGTCGTCTTCTGCACGTCACCCAGGTACTTCTCGAAGCGCTCGCGCACCTCGACCGGAGCGTCGGCTGCCAGCTCGGCAGCGAGATCACCGTCGGGCGCGACGACGAAGAACGTCGCACCGTGCAGGGTGTCAGGGCGCGTCGAGAAGACCGTGACCGGCTCGTCGCGGCCTTCGATGCGGAAGTCGACATCGGCTCCGACCGAGCGACCGATCCAGTTGCGCTGCATCTGCAGCACCTTGTGCGGCCAGCGTCCCTCGAGCTGGTTCAGGTCGTCGAGCAGACGGTCCGCGTAGTCGGTGATCCGGAAGTACCACTGGGTCAGCTTCTTCTTGACGACCTCGAAGCCGCAGCGTTCGCAGCGGCCGTCGACGACCTGTTCGTTCGCCAGCACGGTCTGGTCGTTGGGGCACCAGTTGACCGGGCTCTTCTTGCGGTAAGCCAGGCCACGCTCCGACATCTGCAGGAACAGCCACTGATTCCAGCGGTAGTACTCGGGGTCGGAGGTGTGCAGCACCCGACTCCAGTCGAACGAGACGCCATAGGCCTCGAACCCGACCTTCTGCTGGGCGATGTTCTGGTAGGTCCACTCGCGGGGGTCGGCGCCCTGACGGATCGCCGCGTTCTCAGCGGGCAGACCGAAGGAGTCCCAGCCGATCGGGTTGAGCACATTGTGGCCGCGGTGGCGCCAGAAGCGCGCGACGATGTCGGAGTAGAGGTAGTTCTCGGCGTGCCCCATGTGCAGATCGCCCGAGGGATACGGGAACATCGCGAGCACGTAGCGACGCGGCCGCGTGTCGTCGTCGCCGCCAGTGAGGAACGTGCCGTTCTCCGCCCAGTACTTCTGCCACTTGGCCTGGATGGCGTGCGCCGAGGAGGACTCCTCGTCGACGGGAGAGGTGGACAGGTTCTCAGACAACGAACGCACGACCAATCTGAAGGGAAAAGGGGATCAGCTCAGGATATCGGAAGCCCAGGCGCCCGGCATTTCCGCTCCGAGTGCGGCCAACGGTGCACTCGCCTTGGTCGCGACCTCTCGGACCTCGGATGCCGCAACCGACCGCCAGGTGATCCCCCCGCCCGCACCGACGCGTGCACCGCGATTATCGAGGACGACGCTCCGGATGACCATGGCCAGGTCGATCGTCCCGTCGTCGCCGACGTAGCCGAAGCATCCGGAGTAGAGCCCGCGCGGTCCTCCTTCGAGGTCCCGCAGCGCGGTCATGGCAGACAGCTTCGGTGCCCCCGTCATGCTTCCCGCGGGAAACGCCGAGGCGAGGAGACCGCCGAGCGTCGTCCCGTGCGCCACTGTGCCGCTGACAGTACTGACCAGTTGGTGCACGGCCGGATATGTCTCGACCTCCCAGAGCGCGTCGACGCGGATGGACCCCGGCTCGCTGACCCGCGAGAGATCGTTGCGCATGAGGTCGACGATCATGACGTTCTCCGCACGCTCCTTCGGGTCGACGGCGAGCTCCGCAGCGAGTGCTGCGTCATCGACGGCGTCTCGTCCGCGGGGACGCGTGCCCTTGATCGGTCGGGTGCGGATCACACCGGCCTCGGCGTGCAGGAACTGCTCCGGGCTGGCGCTCAGAAGCGTCACCCCGGCGATGCGCAGGTATCCCCCGTGATGGGCCGGTGTCGCTGATCGGAGCCGGCGATACGTCGCCACCGGGTCATGGGCCCCGGGCACGGAGAACCGCGTGGTGAGGCAGAGCTGATAGGCGGTGCCCGCCCGGATCAGCTCGCGGCATCGCTCGATGAGCGCCGCATACTCGTCAGGAGCATGCCTGGCGACCGCCACCGTGGTCTCCGAGACAGCCGCCACGGCCGGCGCCGGGCTCACCGAGGCGATGTACCCCGCCCATGCGTCATGATCGTGCTCGTCCGTCACGGTCCACACTCGACCCGTCGCGTGCTCGAAGGCGGCCATCCGTGTGATGCGCACCCCTGCCGCCGCGGGCTCGTCCTCCCCGAGTACGATCGGCGCCCCTGCGGCGCGCGCCCCTGACTCGTAGTCCCACCACCCGATCCAGCCGCTCTGCAGCGGCGGCCCTGCCGCGACGGTCGCGGCCGTGGCATCGATGCGAACGTCGTCGGGAACGGGTGACGCCTCCCCGGTGCCGACATAGCTCCAGCCCTCGACGGCTCCAGCACCGGCATCCAACCAGAAGACGTCCTCGACCACGGCTTCGAGGGCGACGAACAGAGCGTCGGGATCGACCTCGAGGGGCAGGACGCGAGCGGTCAGGCGGTCGGGCACGTTCTCAGCCTAGGCCTCCCCTGCTCCCGTATTCTCAAGGAGTGGATGACCTGCTGCTGTGGCTGTTCGACCTGATCCAGTCGATCGATCCAGTCACGCGCACGCTCATCGCCGGCGTCGCAGTGATGCTCGAGACGAGCATTCTCATCGGTCTCGTCGTTCCCGGCGACACGATCGTCATCATCGCCTCCATGGGAGTCTCCGGCCTCATCGAGGCCATCGCCATGGTGGTCGCCGTCGTCATCGGCGCCTTGATCGGCGAGAGCATCGGATTCTGGCTCGGCCGCTGGGCAGGGCCGCACATCCGCCGCTCGTGGATAGGCCGTCGCGTCGGCGAGGCCAACTGGGTCCGGGCGGAGAACTACCTCGCCCGGCGCGGCGGCATCGCCATCTTCCTCTCGCGCTTCCTTCCCGTGCTGCACTCCCTGGTACCGCTCACGGTGGGGATGAGCCACTTCTCATACCGACGTTTCATCGCATGGACGACGCCTGCCTGCCTGCTGTGGGCGGCGGCCTACGTGAGCATCACGTCGCTCGCTGCCGGCAGCTTCCGTGAGCTCGTGGACCGCGTGCATTTCGCCGGCTACATCTTCGTCGGGATCATCGCGCTCTTCCTCGTGCTGATCTTCGTGGGCAAGAAGGTGCTCGCGCGTCTGGAGGCACGCCACCTCGAGTCCGGCGACGCCGACACGCAGAGCAGCGCGGACGTGAAAGACTGAAGCAATGGCTTCCGCACCCCCGGCGCCCCGGATCCACTGGTTCGCGCGTCTCGAACACCGCTTCCATGTGTGGCGAGAGGGCCGAGCGCGCCGCCGCGGTCGTACGGCGACGATTCTGCCGTTCCCCGGTTACGGCGGTCCCGGATGGGTGCGCGTCGTCGGTCGGGTGCTGATCGTCCCTCCGCAGCGACGGACGAAGGACGGAGAGCCTGCCAGCGTCAGAGGTTGGCGGAGCTTCGTCGGCATCCCGGTGAGCTTCGCCAAGGTCACCGTGCAGATCGGCGACTCGGTGCACCATGTGATCGCAGACCGGGGCGGCGTGATCGACTCGGTCGTGGAGTCGACGCTGGAGCCCGGGTGGCAGACGTTCACTTTCTCGGTCGAAGGTCAGAAACCCGTCGAGACGACGGCATTCGTGGTGTCGGAGTCCACACGATTCGGCATCGTGTCAGACGTCGACGACACCGTGATGGTCACCGCGCTCCCTCGCCCGTTCATCGCCGCGTGGAACTCGTTCGTCGTTGACGAGCACGCTCGACTTCCTGTGCCCGGCATGGCCGTGCTGCTCGACCAGGTGCTGCGCGAGCATCCCGGTGCTCCCATGATCTATCTGTCCACGGGGGCGTGGAATGTGGCTCCCACACTGACCCGCTTTCTCGGACGCCATCTCTTCCCCGCCGGGTCCATGCTCCTCACCGACTGGGGCCCCACTCACGACCGCTGGTTCCGCAGCGGTCGTGAGCACAAGTTGACGAACCTGCGCCGCCTGGCCACCGAGTTCCCCGAGATGAAGTGGCTGCTCATCGGCGACGACGGCCAGCACGACGAGGCGATCTACTCCCAGTTCATGGACGAGCACCCCGACTCCGTGGCAGGCGTCGCCATCCGCCGTCTGCTGCCCGCCGAGGCCGTGCTCGCGGGTGGTCGTGCAGGACGCGAGCCCCACTCCGAGGATGTCGCCCCGTGGGTGAGCGCCGAAGACGGAGCAGGCCTCCGCGATCTGCTCGGCGAAGCCGGCATCCTGCGTTGAGATGATCCTCTTCCGTGCCGAGTGGCAGAGGCGCGAGGCGGCGCACCACGAGCGGGCGGATGCGCTCACCGCCGAGCATCGCGCGCGTTCGGCTCGCGGCGAGAAGCATCCGGTCTGGGACTTCCTCTTCACCTACTATTCGTATAAGCCGGCACAGTTGAGACGGTGGCACCCCGGCGCCGGCGTCGAACTCGAGGACGCTCCCGAGCGCGCGAGCTGGCGCTGGTACTCCCCCGGCGCGACGGCCGGTGGCGTCGTTCCCGATGCGGATCTCTTCGCGAGCGAGAAGTCCGAACTCGCCGCGCTGATCGAGCGGATGCTGCGGCGCACATCATCTCGACCCGGACAGTTCGGATGCTTCGGGCTGCATGAGTGGGCCATGGTCTATCGCGCCGACGAGCATCGACATTCCGTGCCGCTCCGGCTCGGCCGGTCCGGCACCGATGCGGTGATCGAGAGCCACGATCTGCGCTGCACGCACTTCGATGCCTTCCGGTTCTTCACCCCCGAGGCCGTTCCGCTCAACCGAGAAGCGCTGACGCGCGACGACCAGCCCCTCTTCGAACAACCGGGATGTCTGCACGCCGGTATGGACCTGTACAAGTGGGCTCTGAAGCTCGGGCCACTCGTACCGGGCGAGCTGCTGCTCGACGCATTCGAGCACGCACGCGACATCCGGCTGCTCGACATGCAGGCTGCGCCCTACGACCTCTCGGCGTGGGGCATCGTGCCCGTGCGCATCGAGACCGCTGAGGGCAAGGCCGAGTATGTGCGTCGCCAGCGGGTCTTCGCCGATCGAGGAGCATCGCTGCGCACCGAGTTGCTGAACGTCTGGCTCGGAGCGGAACTTCCGGTCACCTCAGACGTCTGACACCTTCTCGCTGCGACCTCACTCGACCGGCTCGCATTCGCCGCACAGCACCCACTCGGCGCTCGACGCGCTGAGTTCCCCTCGCAAGGTCAGCACGCGCGTCGCCGCATCGGCGAGCCGGTCGGCCGACAGGCCTCCGGATTCGACCGCTGCGGTCACGCCGCTGACGATCTGCCCCGCCGTCTGATCCGTCGAACCGGCGATCATGAGCACGAGGTCGGTACCCGCCGCGAGTGCAGAGATCGCGTTCGCGACGGGGTCCGCATACGCGGGGATTCCGGAGGACTGGAGCATACCGAGATCGTCGCTCACGATCACTCCGTCGAAACCGAGCTCTTCACGAGCGATCTCGTGCCACCGCGGCGACAACGAAGCCGGAGCCGGATCCACCGCGGTGTATGCGAGGTGCCCGAACATCAGCACGGAGGCCCCCGCGTCGATCCCCGCAGCGAACGGTGTCGCGTCCGAGGCCCGCCACTGCTCCAGCGACTCGTCCGTGCTCGGGATCGCGTGGTGAGAGTCACCGGGAGCCGCGCCGTGGCCGGGGAAGTGCTTGAGTGTCGAGGCAAGGAACTGCTCCTGCGCGACGGTGGCGGCAGCGACCCGTTGGGCCGCAGAGGCCGGATCGATGCCCAGCGCTCTGCCGTGGATGAATGACGACGGGTCGGCGGTGACGTCGGCGACGGTGCCGAAGTTCACCGTGATTCCGGACTGCGCCACGAGCGAGGCGCGCGCGGAGAACGCGGCCGTCGTCTGATCGAGGGGCGCGGACTTGAGCGTCGTGGATGCGGCGTAGTCGTCGCCCTCCAGCCGCGACACGATGCCGCCCTCCTGATCGATCGCGATGAGAGGGGGCAGATCCGCGTCAGGGGCGAGTGCGGTCGTGATCGCCGTCAGGTCGACACCGCTGGCCGGGATGTTCCCGCCCATCAGGATGAACCCGCCCAGCCCCTGAGCCATATACGCGCTCAACGCCGCGGGGTCGGTCGTGGAGGTGTGCCCCATCACGACGCTCGCCGCCTGCTCGGATGTGGTCATGTTCTCGACCATCGCCGCGGCGCGTTCGTCTGGGCCGGGCGAGGCGGCGCCCGCCGCGGCGACGTGCGCGGAGGGAGTCGCGGCCGCGTGGGCGGCTCCGGCCGACGCGCTCGCCGGAACGGCCAGTGCCGCGACGGCGATCATCGCTCCGGCGGCCCAGCCCCGGCAGCGAGACATGTCTCTCAGGCGCGGAACGCGTCGGCGATCGGCGTGGAGTCCTCGTCGCCTCCGTTGCCGAAGCGGATCGTGCGGCCGAAGGTCGATGGATTCTCGAGCGTCTCGGCGATCACGGCCGCGACATCGGCACGGGAGACCTCTGCCTTGCCCTCGGCATCGAGGAGGATTCGCCCGGTCGGCTCGTCGAACGTGAGCGTTCCCGGTCCGAGGATCGTGCCGTCGAGATCGGTGCCGCGCAGGTGCTCGTCTGCAGCCCATTTGGCGTCGGCGTAGGGGAAGAAGTCGGAGTCCTCAGGGACGCCATGATCGGCCTTCGACCCGATCCAGGAGACCATCACGTATCGCTTCACGTCGGCATCCGCTGCGGCATCCATCGTGCGGATCGCAGCATCGCGGTCGACCGCGTAGGTGCGCTCCGCTGAGCCGCCCCCTGCGCCGGCGGACCACACCACGGCATCGTGGCCGCCGATGATCGCGGCGAGCTCCTCCGTGCCCAGGGACTCGACGTCGGCGACGAGCGCACGGGCACCGCCCTGCTCGACCTCGGCGACATGATCAGGATTGCGGATGACCGCCGTGACCTCGTCACCTCGAGCGACGAGGAGAGGAGCGAGCAGCAGTGCGATGCGGCCGTGGCCGCCGAAGACGATGATTCGCGACATGTCCTCCACCCTACGCGCCCTCTCCGACGTCGGCTCCGGATGCGCTTCTCGTGAGACTCAGCGCGGCCCTTCGGAGCTGTCGATCACGAAAGCCTGCGGGTGCCCGGGCAGGTAGCGCACGACGACCGGTTCCCCAAAGGGCAGGTAGGCATCGCGATCCGGATAGACGGCCGGAGTGAAGAAGTTGCTCTCGATCGTGTACTCCACGCCTGTCGAGGTCGTGAACGTCACCCACTCTCCGTCCATGGTGCCGGTCGTGGGCTGGCCGTGCTCGTGGATGTACGCGCGAGTGACGGGCACGCCGGTGAGGCTGAGGATGCCGATGACGAGATTTCCCACCATGACGACGGCGAGGATCCTGAACACGAGTCGACGGACGACTCCGCCGAGCCGACCGCGGGTGGCATCGCCGTCGTGGAGCAGGCCCTCCCGCTCCCGGACGCGTCGGAGTGCCGCGCCAGGCGTGCTCCGAGACCCCGAGAGCGCGAACAGCCCGAGTATCGAGAAGCCGGCGATGAAGACCATCGCGTACCCGTGGGCGGCGGGGAAGTTCACCAGCCAGATCAGGGTGTCGAGGATGTTCATCGGGCCGGCTCCTTCTCGATCGTCACGGCCACGGTCTGCGGATCCTCGCGACGGTAGAACGCCCAGATCGGCGCTCCGACCTGGAAGCGCGAGATCGCCTCCGGGTGCGCGAACACCGTCGTGTCCGCCTCCCAGGTCGACACTCCGTCCGGCGCCATCAGCACCTTAAGTGCGAGCTCGCTCTGGCCTTCGAGCCTGCGGCCCGTCGGACGCACCTCGAGCACGGATGCCGGCACCTGGATGCCGGTCGTCCGCGCCTTCACGAGACGCGGATCGATGAGGCCCCGGTCGATCCGCCACTGCAGCAGTGCGTCATGCACCGCCGGATCGGTGACGTCCGCGAGCTCCAGCGTGTCGGGGTCGGTCGCGCTGTAACGCACCGGCAGCACCTGTCCGACCTGCACGGAGGAGATGTCGCCGGCATCCACGAGCATCCCGAGCTGGCCGATGAAGTCGTCGCCGGCCGTAGGCGTGACGCGGATGAACAGGTCGTACTGCGGCATGTCGTTCACGGTCAGTCCCGTGCGGGCGACCTCGACGATGCGCCCCACGCCGATATGCGCTTCTCCGCGCACCCTGCGGCGTCTTCCGAGCCCGGACATCGTTCCGGCGAATGTGAGGATCAGACCCCACGCGACGCCGATCATGATCGGGGCCGCCAGGGTGTCCTCGCCGCCGAAGGGCAGAATCGACTCCCTCTGGTCGACGCCGAAGAGCCCCTCCCCCGTCCAGACGACGAGCCAGGCGGACAGAAGCAGCCAGACGACCAGGACCACCACGCGCAGCATGGCCTCAGCGTAGCGGCCGAGGCAGGCTTGTCCGTGAGTGCAGAGAGCTCGGGTCAGGGGGATACGGCAGAAGAGTATGTCTCGCGAAGCGCCTTCCGCACCCCTGTCGCCGCAGAACGCCCCGCACGGTTCGCGCCGATCGTGCTCGCGGAAGGACCGTAGCCGACGAGCTGGATGCGAGGGTCTTTGACCGACGTCGTTCCGCGGCCGGCCCTGTCGAGCTGGATGCCACCGGCTTCGCTGCGCAGCCGCAGCGGCGCAAGATGAGCGATCGCGGGCCGGAACCCGGTGGCCCAGAGGATCACGTCGACGCGTTCGAAGGATCCGTCGGCCCAACGCACGCCGTCCGGTTCGATACGCACGAACATCGGTCGACGGGCCGCGTACGCACCGAGCCGTTCGGCTTCTCTCTCCTGATCGCGCAGCATGAGTCCGGTGACGCTCACCACGCTCTGAGGCGGGAGACCGCGCGCCACCCGCTGCTCGACGAGCGCGACGGCTGCAGCGCCCGCCTCAGGGGTGAAGTCGTCAGTCCGCCAGACCGGCTCCCGGCGAGTCGCCCAGAGGGTGTCGGTGATCGGAGCGAGCGCACCGAGGAACTGGACGGCGGAGGCGCCGCCTCCGACGATCAGCACTCGCTTCCCGACGAAATGTTCGGGCCCGGGGTAGTCGACGGTATGCAGCTGCTCACCGACGAACGTCTCCATGCCGGGGTAATGCGGCAGGAACGGATGCGTCCACGTACCCGTCGCGTTCACGAGCGTGCGGGAGCGCCACGACCTCTCGCCCGCGTGCACGACGAGCTCTCCGTCTTCGTCCTCCACCCGGTCGACCCGCACGGGCCGGACGACCGGCAGCCGATGATCGCGCTCGTACGCTGCGAAGTATTCCGGCACCGCCATGTTCGCCCGGCGACCGTCGCGGGGCGGCGCAACGTCGCCGGGAAGCTCTGCGACTCCGTGCACGTCGCGCATCGTCAGAGCATCCCAGCGGTGACGCCATGCTCCCCCAGGCTCTGTGTCGCCGTCGAGCACGACGTGGGAGACCCCGAGTCGCGTGAGATGGAAGGACGCCGACAGTCCGGCCTGTCCCGCGCCGATCACGATGCTGTCGAGGAGGTTCACGATGGAGTCAACGCGCGCAGCGGTGCGGTTGTTCCGGCGCCCACCCGCCCATCGTCGGCAGGCTTCGCGAGTCAGAGGGCGATCTGGTAGTGCGTGTATCCGGTGTGGGTGGCGACGCGATCGTAGAGCGCCCGGGCGGTCTCGTTGCCCTCCTGGGTGAGCCAGTACACTTTCGTGCATCCGCGCTGCGCCGCCCAGTCGCGAACGTGCGCGATCAGCATCCGCCCGGCGCCGGCGCCGCGCGACTCGAAATCGACGAAGAGATCCTCGAGATAGCAGTAGTCGGATCGGCTCCATGTCGCCGGATGCGTCAGCCAGTGCACGATGCCCACGGCACGGCCGTCGTCATCACGAGCGATCGCGCCGTGCAGGTCCTGGTCTTCCACGAGACGGGCGAACGTGTCAGCGGTGACGTCGCTCGAGATCTCGGCCCCATAGAACGTGAGATAGCCGGCCCACAGACGTTCCCAGTCCGAGAAGTCGTGCTGTGTGAGAGCGTCGATCGTCGTCATTCCCCCACCCTATTCACCAGGCATCGGCGACGCGCCCGGGAGACCGGCGCCGATTGGTGTTGCGCGCGATGCGTGTAGTACTCTGTTCAAGTTGCTTCGGGAGCTAACGAAGCGATTATGGGCCTGTGGCGCAGCTGGTAGCGCACCTGCATGGCATGCAGGGGGTCGGGGGTTCGAGTCCCCCCAGGTCCACAACGAAACCCGCGAGAGATCGCGGGTTTTCTTGTACCCGGTCAGAGGAGTCCCGCACGTGAGCAGCGCAGCCGAAGTGGTCAGCACCCTCCGCCGGACAGCCCGCCGTCAGAAGTGGATGATCGGGGTCGGCGCCGCTCTCCTGACGCTGGTCGCCATGCTCGTCGCAAACGGGTTCGGACTGCTCAGCTGGTGGATCGAGTGGCCTGTCAAGGCCGTCATCTACGGCGGCGCCGCGGCGATCTGGGCGTACAGCGCCAAGGCCATCGATGAGCGTGTCGAGCGGCAGACCCGGGAGACGTACGATCCCCCGGAGTCGACGCCGCCGGTATGACGTTCAAAGCTCGGATGCGGCCGGCGCCAGGGGCTTGCCATCGACCCCGCTACCCGGATAGAAAGACCACGGCCACGGATCGTCACTCCGACGATCTCCGACCTGCAGGAGGACGCTAGTGCTGGGACTGTTCCGACGACCGGAGACGACGCCGCTGGGGACCGCACCCCGAGAAGAGTCAGGACTCTGGTCGCGGGGTATCGGGCTCGCCGCCACCCGCAGCCTCCAGACCCTCGCCGTGCTGGCCCTGGTCGCCGTCGGCGTGCTCGTCATCACGCAGCTGTCGCTCGTGTTCATCCCGGTGACGATCGCGCTGATCCTGGCCTGTGCGATCCACCCGCTCGTCGCTCTGATGCGTCGGCGCGGGGTGCCGTCGATACTCGCGACCTGGATCGCCCTGATCGGCATCCTCGCCATCCTGGGTGGGGTGGTGTGGGTGATCGTCCTGACGGTGCGCTCGCAGTGGGACGACCTCGTCGAGTCCGCGACAGACGGCATCGCGCAGGTGACGGCGTGGCTCGACACCCTCCCCTTCGACATCGCGGCGATCGATCTCGATGACCTGTGGGCCAGCGCCGGAGAGTTCCTCACCAGCGCCTCATTCGGCCGTGGCGCTCTCGCCGGCGTGTCGGCGACGGCGAGCTTCTTCACCGGCCTCGCCCTCATGATCGTCGTGCTCTTCTTCTTCCTCAAAGACGGACCCCGCATCTGGGAGTTCCTGCTGCGCCCCTTCACCGGCGCGAGCTACGAACGTGCTCGTCGCATCGGCGACAAGACCGTCGACGTGTTCGGCGGATACATCCGCGGTACCTCGATCGTCGCCGCGGCGGATGCGTTGGGCATCGGCGTCGGCCTCGCCATCCTCCAGATCCCGCTGGCGCTTCCCCTCGCCGTGATCGTCTTCCTGACCGCGTTCATCCCCCTCGTCGGCGCGACAGCAGCCGGAATCCTCGCTGCCCTCGTCGCACTGGTGACCCACGATCCGCTCGCCGCGCTCATCGTGGTGGGAATCGTCGTGCTGGTCAATCAGCTCGAAGGTAACTTCCTGCAGCCGGTGGTCATGGCACGGTCGCTCAAGCTGCACGCCCTCGTCATCCTGCTCGCGCTGACGACAGGCACCATCCTCGGCGGAATCGTCGGGGCCGTGCTGTCGGTGCCGATCGCCGCGGTCGCCTGGGGCATCATCACCGTCTGGGACGGGCCGAGCCTCGCGGCACGTCCGTTCCGCAAGAAGCGTTCCGAAACGGTCTGATCCGCGCACGGAAGCCTCCATCGCCGCCCGCGCGATACCCCTCCCGCGCTCCGCGGTCAAGGATCTGCCACGGAGAATCGGTGCTGCCTATCGTGGGCGTCATCGATATGAGAGGAGACGACGATGTCCACACCCATTCCACCCCTGGTGCCCTTGCCCGAAGACGGCGATCCGCACGAGCGGGTTCCCCGTCAAGAGGTCGACGGCGAGCCGGCGCTCGACCAGGACGCGAACCCGGACGAGATCGACAGCGCCGAGGCCGACCGGATCGCCGCTGAACACGGCGACACGGATCAGGACGACGCCTGAACGACGACGCCTGAACGACGACGCGGCAGGCTCCGGTGGAGCCTGCCGCGTTGTTGTCACGTCGCCATCAAAGGTGGCAGATGCGGGATGACGATCGGTCTCGTCGCCCTGCTGGGATCCTGCACACGAGCGACTTCGGCGAGCACCTCGTAGGCGTTCGCATAGCGCGCCGCGAGTGGCAGATCGCGCAACCAGACGACCTCGACCTCTGTGTCCGCGTACTCGTAGACGCAGGCGACGACGTGACGGGGATCGTCCGCCGAATAGCGCAGGTCGTTGATCACCCACTCCGATGGCGTGACGCGGTTCAGAACGTATCTGGACTCTGGATCTCCGGACATTCTTTGGCCTCCAAGACTCTCTCCCCCACAGTGATCATGCGTGACGGCAGCACGAGCGGATAGGGCCTTGACAGGCTGACGCACTCCGGCAGGGCCCGACGGCCCGCCGATGCGGAGGTGTCAGCCGGTCGGACGAATGGTGAGATCTGTCAGTGCCGCGTCATCGGGGAGATCGAGCGCCGTGAGAACCGTCGTCGCGACCGAATCCGCCGTGATGAAACGTGACGGGTCATATGGTCGGCCCTCCTGCTGATGCACTCGTTCCTGCATCGGAGTCGCTGTGCGTCCCGGATAGATCGATGTGACTCGCACGCCGTTCTCCGACTCTTCGGCGCGCAGTGAATCAGCGAGGGCCTTGAGCCCGTGCTTCGACGCGGCATACGCGGACCACCCGGCGTGCGCGTGCAGCCCGGCACCGGAATTGACGAACACGACCCGCCCGCGCGACATCCGCAGAAGAGGCAGGAGAAGTCTCGTGAGCTCTGCAGGGCCGACGAGGTTGACGGCGAGCTGCCGCTCCCAGAGCGTCGCCGGAAGGTCTGCCACCGGGCCGAGGTCGACCACGCCTGCAGCGTGGATCACGGAATCGATGCGGGCGGGAAGAGCCTGCTTCGACAAGGCCCACGAGAGCCGTCCCGGCTGCGCCAGATCGCCGACGATCGTCGAGGCACCGGGCATCGACTCGGCGATCTCCCGCGCTCGACCCGCGTCGCGCGCGAGGAGCACGATCTGATCCCCGCGTCCGAGCAGTCGTCGAGCGATGACCTCGCCGATGCCGGAACCGCCGCCGGTGATCAGATGAACGGGCACGTCAGGCGCGATCTGCGGCCGGATCGGCGATCTCGAACGGAACGACCGGGCAGTCCTTCCACAGACGCTCGAGTCCGTAGTAGACCCGCTCCTCCTGGTGGAAGACGTGGACGATCAGATCGCCGAAGTCGAGGAGCACCCATCGGGCCTCGGCGCGCCCCTCGCGACGGACGCGCTTGTGACCCGCTTCGATCAGCTGGTCCTCGATCTCATCGGCGATGGCGGCGACGTTGCGCTCGCTGTTACCGGTGACGAGAAGGAAGATGTCGACGAGCGGAAGCGGCTCCGACACGTTGAGCGCGACGAGATCTTCACCGCCCTTCGAGATGGCGGCGTCTGCTGCGAGCTGCAGCATCTCTACGGCGTTTTCAGGTGACTGCATCAGATTCAGAACACATTCGTGGTGAAGGCCACGATCAGGGCGACGCCCAGCGCGAGCGCAAGACCACCCGCCACGATCGCGAGGATGAGCATGAGTTTGTTGCCCTTTTCGGGGGCCGGCGGGCGGATTACCTCACCGGCGGGCTTGATGGTGCTGACTGCGGCACTCGCCGCGATCGGCGTCGGCGAGGATGCAGGCGGGAGCTCGCCGTCGATGAGTACGGCATCCACCTCCTTGCCGTCGGTGGTGCCGTGAGCGTGTCCCTGCGAGCCGAGGCCCTTGGGCAGCTCGTACGAGCCCGTGACGAGGATCTCCCCCGTCGAGGCGACCGGACCCGACAGCGAACCGTCGCCGGGAGCCGGGTTGAAGATCAGGGTGTTGCCTGCGCGGTGCTGCGAACCGGTGGAATCGCCCACGGTGAGCAGCTCGTCGAATGAGGGAGTGAAAGGCTTCGCAGGCTCAGCCTGGTCACTCAGCACGCCCTGCCCGAATCCCGGACTGACCGTGGGCCGCTCGCCCTCGTCGTCCGAGTCGTCGGCTGTCGACGGCTCGTCTGCGTCGTCCTCGGAGTCCGGCGGCACCTCCGCCGACTGCTCCGCAGAGGTGGAGGCACTCACCGGAATGGCGGCTACCTCGTGATCGAGGCCATCGTCGTCGATGTCATCGTCGTCGGCGGCGTCATGCACCGGATGCTCGGGCTGCGCGACCACGGGCTCATCGCCGGTCGCGTCGTCCTGGACGACCGGAGCGTCGTCGTCGCCGTCGGTCTGGTCGTCGCCGTCGGTCTGGGCGTCGGCATCGGCCGGGGCCTCTGCATCGCCACCCGAGCGGGATCGCTCGAGCTCGCGCACCTGACGACGGGTCAATCGCGCCGACCCTGCGGCTTCACCGCGTCCGACGGAGACAGGAGCAGGGGCAGGCGCGACCTCGGTGGGCTCCGTGGTCGGAGTCGGTTCGACGGCTTCGGGCTCGGGCGGCGCGGACGCCGCAGCGGCCGCCTCCTCGGGAGTGATGACCGGCGTGGAACCCGTCAGCCGGATCTCACGCAGCTGCTTTCTCGTCAGCGGACCCTGCTCATGCCGATCCGATGTACTCATGCCTTGCTCCGATACAGATGATGCTTCGCGATGTATTGAACGACTCCGTCGGGAACGAGATACCAGACCGGCTCATCCTCACGGACCCGCGCTCGGCAGGCCGTCGACGAGATGGACAGTGCCGGCACCTCCAATTGGCTGACGTTGTCGCTCGGGAGGCCGTCAGTGCTCAGGACATGCCCTGGACGTGAGACCGCGACGAAGTGAGCCAATTCCCACAATTCATCATGGTCCCTCCAACTGAGAATTTGCGCTACGGCATCCGCTCCCGTGATGAAGAACAGCTCGGCATCGGGTCGTGACTTCTTGAGGTCGCGCAGCGTGTCGATCGTGTAGGTCGGCCCTTCACGGTCGACGTCGACCCGGCTGACGGTGAACTGCGGGTTGGATGCGGTGGCGATGACGGTCATCAGGTAGCGATGTTCGCTCGGCGTGACCTCGGCCTTCTGCCACGGTCGGCCGGTGGGCACGAACACGACCTCGTCGAGGTCGAAGGAGTGCGCGACCTCGCTCGCGGCGACCAGGTGCCCGTGGTGGATGGGGTCGAACGTGCCACCCATCACACCGATGCGCGCCGGACGCGAGGTCGTGTCATTCATAAGGGCCTAGTGGCCGTGTCCTGCCTCGTGGCCATCTTTGCCGTGCTGCGCAGCCCATGCCTCGGCCTTCGCCGAGTGACGGTTGGCGACGTTCTTGTACGACAGCGTGACCAGCCCGAGGAACGCGAACAGGATGATCGCGATCACCCCGAAGATCAGCGTCTCGGCCTGGACGTTGCCGTGGTGCTCGGTCTCGGCAGCGACCATCGCGATCTGTGCGACGAGGTTCATCCTGACTCCGTTTCGTGGCTGGCGGGCGGGGCGCGCGTGACGCCGCAGCGCCACCTAGTCTAGCCCTCAGCTGCGTGTCTGCCCTGCCCCACGCGCCAGCCACTTCGTGCTGGTCAGCTCGGAAAGCCCCATCGGGCCGCGGGTGTGGAGCTTCTGCGTGGAGATCCCGACCTCTGCACCGAAACCGAACTCACCGCCGTCGGTGAATCGAGTGGAGGCGTTGGCCATCACGACCGCCGAATCGACCTCGGCGAGGAAGCGCTCCGCATTGCGGGAGTCCGTGGTGATGATCGACTCGGTGTGACCCGTGCTGTACCGGCGGATGTGGTCGAGGGCTTCGTCGAGCGAGTCGACCACTCTCATCGCGATGTCGAGGCTGAGATACTCGGTCGCCCAATCCTCCTCGGTAGCGGGAATGACGTTCGAGACGAGACCGGCGACCATGTCGTCACCGTGGATCGCGACGCCCTCGCTCTGCAGGGCGCTCGCGACGAGCGGGACGAGCCGCGGAGCGGCCTGGCGCAGCACGAGCACGGTCTCCACGGCATTGCAGACGCTGGGCCTCTGCACCTTGGCGTTCACCACGATGTCACGGGCCCAGTCATCCGGTGCGCTCTCATCGAGGACGATGTGGACGTTGCCGGCGCCGGTCTCGATGACCGGCACGGTCGATTCGGTCACCACCGTCTCGATGAGCCCGGCGCTGCCGCGCGGGACGAGCACATCGATGAAGCCCCGTCCATGCATCATCGCCTTCGCGCCCTCGCGCCCGAAGTCATCGACGGTCTGGATCGCCTCCGGCGTGATCCCGACGCCATCGAGCGCGTCACGCATGACCGAGACCAGAACGGCGTTCGACTCCTTTGCCGCACTGCCACCTCGGAGAACGACGGCGTTGCCGGATCGCAGCGCGAGAGCGGCGATGTCGACCGTCACATTGGGCCGCGCCTCGTAGATGGCGCCGACCACACCGAAGGGCACTCGAACCTGTTCGAGTGCCACGCCGTTCGGCATGCGATGTCCGCCGACGACCCTGCCGACAGGATCCGGCAGCGCCGCGACCTGACGAACGGCAGCGGCCAAGGCGGCGACACGCTTCTGATCGAGTCGCAGCCGATCGATGAGTGACTCGCCGATGCCCTCGGCGCGGCCGCGCTCGATGTCCAGGCCGTTGGCCGCGATGATGGCCTCGACGCTCGCCTCCAGGGCAACGGCGATCGCCTCGAGTGCGTGCCCCTTGTCGTCGCTGGTCAGCGCGGCTGTGGCCCGGGACGCCTGTTTCGCGCGCTCCAGAAGCACCTGGGGAGTCTGATCGGTCATCCGTTCAGTCTAGGAGAGGGCCGGTTCGAACCAGGTTCCTATTTCAGCGCCGGTGAGGGCCTTGCCGACCAGATCGGCGCTCGTCACGAGCACGCCGATGCCGGATGCCGCCGCGAGGCGCGCAGCGGAGACCTTCGTGGCCGCTCCCCCGGTGCCCACACTGTTCACGACCGTCGATCCGAACTCGAGGCCCGAGAGATCTGCGTCCGGAGTCACCACATCGATCGGCTCAGCCGTCGGGTCAGACGGCGGCCTGGTGTACAGGGACTCGATGTCGCTCAGCAGCACGAGCGCGTCGGCCTGAGTCAACTGAGCGACCAGTGCGCCGAGTCGATCGTTGTCGCCGAAGCGGATCTCCTGGGTCGCGACCGTGTCGTTCTCATTCACGATCGGCAGGACGCGGAGTCCGAGAAGACGCTCCATCGCACGACGCGCATTGCTGCGCGAGGTGGGGTTCTCGAGATCGCCCGTCGTCAGCAGTACCTGGCCCGCGACGATGTCGAACGGGCGCAGCGCCTCCTGATATCGGTAGACCAGGATGTTCTGCCCGACTGCCGCAGCGGCCTGCTGCGTCGCGAGATCGGTCGGGCGAGCATCGAGCTGCAGAAAAGGAATGCCGCTGGCGATCGCCCCCGACGACACGAGGATGACCTCTGCGCCGCGCGCGTGCGCGGCTGCAAGAGCCTCGACGAGAACGGGGATGCGCCAGGACGCCTCGCCGCTGATCGACGACGATCCGACCTTCACGACGATGCGCGACGCGGTCGCGAGTTCCGCGCGCGTGCGGGCGGTCACCCCTCACCCTCGTCGGAGGTGGCGAGACGACGGGTCTCCGCCTCGGCACGGGCCTCAGCCTTGGCATCCATCCGCTCGTAGTACTGCTCGCGACGCTCCGACGTCGTGCGACGTGAGTTCGGCGCGAGACGCGGGTCCGTCCCTCGCGGTGCGGTCATCAACTCGGCGGCAGATGTCATGGTCGGCTCCCAGTCGAACACGATGCTCTCGCCTTCGCCGATGATGACCGTCGAGCCCTGCACTGCGCCGAGGCGGAACAGCTGATCCTCGACTCCCAGCTTCTCGAGCCTGTCGGCGAGATAGCCGACGGCCTCTTCGTTCTGGAAGTCGGTCTGCTGCACCCAGCGCACCGGCTTCTCGCCGAGGATGCGGTAGAGGTTGCCGTACGTGCCGCCTTCGACCCGGATCGTGAATTCCTTCTTCGATCCGCGGGGGCGGATGACGACGCGCTCCCGCACGGGTTCCGCCGCCGCCTGCTCGGCACGGTGGGCATCGACGAGCTCGCCGAGCGCGAACGTCAGCGGACGCAGACCCTCATGCGAGATCGTGGAGATGTCGAAGACGCGGAATCCACGCGCCTCGAGGTCGGGACGCACGAGGTCGGCGAGATCGCGGGCCTCGGGCACGTCGATCTTGTTCAGCGCCACCAACTGCGGGCGTTCGAGCAACGGGGTCTGTCCTTCAGGCACCTCGTACGCAGCGAGCTCGCCCAGGATCACATCGAGGTCGGAGATCGGGTCGCGACCGGGCTCGAGGGTCGCGCAGTCGAGCACGTGCAGGAGGGCGGTGCAGCGTTCGACGTGACGCAGGAACTCGAGTCCGAGTCCACGCCCCTCGCTCGCACCCTCGATCAGCCCGGGCACGTCCGCGACGGTGTAGCGGAAGTCGCCCTGCTGCACGACACCCAGATTGGGGTGCAGCGTGGTGAACGGGTAGTCGGCGATCTTGGGGCGAGCCGCCGAGATCGCGCCGATCAGGCTCGACTTTCCGGCAGACGGGTAGCCGACGAGCGCCACATCGGCGACGGTCTTGAGCTCGAGTACGACGTCGCCCTCGTGACCGGGGGTGCCGAGCAGAGCGAAGCCGGGCGCCTTGCGTTTCGGGGAGGCGAGAGCGGCGTTGCCGAGACCTCCGTGACCGCCCTTCGCGACGACGAAGCGCTGGCCGGGCTCGATCATGTCGATCAGCACCTCGCCAGCGGGGTTCTTCACGACGGTGCCGACGGGCACAGGAAGCTCGAGGTCCTCGCCCATGAAGCCGGCCCGGTGGTCACCCATTCCGGGGCCGCCGTTGCCGGAGCTGCGGTGCGGAGAGTGGTGATACGAGAGAAGCGTCCCCGTCTGCGTGTCGGCGACGAGGACCACGTCTCCGCCGTCTCCGCCGTTCCCGCCGTCGGGGCCGCCGAGCGGCTTGAACTTCTCGCGGTGCACCGAGACACAGCCGTTGCCGCCCTTACCCGCGCGCAAGTGCAGCGTCACGGTGTCGACGAAGCTGACCATGTCTCTCTCCTCATACGGGAATTCCGGCCGCGGCCAGAATTCGTCCTGAAACAGCAATTCGGGACGGGCCGAAGCCCGCCCCGAATCGGATGTCTACTGTCGCGCTGTGATCACTCAGCAGCGGCGACGATGTTGACGACCTTGCGGCCGCCCTTCGCGCCGAACTGGACCGCACCGGCGGCCAGAGCGAACAGCGTGTCGTCGCCACCACGGCCGACGTTCACACCGGGGTGGAAGTGCGTGCCGCGCTGGCGGACGATGATCTCGCCGGCGAGAACCTGCTGTCCACCGAAGCGCTTGACGCCAAGTCGCTGAGCGTTGGAGTCACGACCGTTACGGGTGGAGCTTGCGCCCTTTTTATGTGCCATGTCCTGGTCTCCTCGGTCTTACTTGATGCCGGTGATCTTGACGCGCGTGAGCTCCTGGCGGTGGCCCTGACGCTTCTTGTAGCCGGTCTTGTTCTTGTACTTCTGGATGATGATCTTCGGGCCGCGGAGGTTGCCGATGACCTCTGCCGTGACCTTGACCTTGGCCAGCGAGTCAGCGTCGGTGGTCACCGTGGCGCCGTCGACGAGCAGCACAGCGGCCAGCTCGATCTTCTCGCCCTGGGCAGCCTTGACACGGTCGAGCTGAACGATCGTGCCGACCTCGACCTTCTCCTGCCGCCCACCGGCGCGCACTACTGCGTAAACCACTTCATACCTGTTTCGTTGGGGAGCTCGCGGCTCCGAGAATCTCACGGGAAGACTGTTGCTTGCATGCGTCGCGGGCGACGGGTGCGGCTGCAAGACTCTCCGCTCCGACCGTCCAGGACGACGCGGCATGCGCACCAAGGGACTACTTTACCCGATGCGGGACACTGTGGCAAAACGTACCGCCTGGTGTGTCCGGCCATAGGCTGACGTGATGACCGTTCTCGTCGATGATCCCCGCTGGCCCGCGCACGGGCGACTCTGGGCTCACCTCGTGAGCGACGACAATCTCGATGAGCTGCACGCCTTCGCGAGGTCTCACGGTGTGCCTGAGCGCGCGTTCGACCTCGACCATTACGACGTCCCGGAGGACCTCGTCCCCCGGCTCATCGCCGCCGGCGCGCAACACGTCGACGGCAAGGAGCTGGTCCGGAGGCTGATCGCGTCAGGACTCCGGATCCCCGCCCGCGATCGGCGCTGACGGCTCCGAGTTCACGGAGACCGGGGTTCCCGTGAGAGCAGCGGTGGAGACGCGACGGCGACCGCGCCCCTGCCCAGGGGCCTTGGGCTCCGGGAGCGCGTCGAGCACCGAGTCGAGAAGCGCCTCGGCGGGCGACTTCGGAGACTTGCGGTCGGATCCGCGCTTCTTGCGAGGCTTCTTCGCGCGCTCCTGAGTGGCCGGCGCATCGGCGAGCTGCTCGGGCGCGATGACCGCCTCTGCAGCCGCATCCTCCGCGCTCGGAGCACGGGTGGACGCAGCGATCTGCGCGAGGGCGGATTTCGCTCCCTCGGGGATGCTGTGAGTCGTCACCGAAGCGGGCGCCTGATTCTGGGTCTGGTTGTTGCCGCCGCGCTGGCGACGATTGGACGACGAGTTGCCGCCGCCGTTGCCGTTGCCATTGCCGTTGCTGCTGGAACGGTGCTTGACGACCGGGTCGTGATGAACGATGACACCGCGGCCGGCGCACACGTCGCAGGCCTCGCTGAAGGTCTCGAGCAGGCCGAGGCCCAGCTTCTTGCGAGTCATCTGCACGAGGCCGAGAGAGGTGACCTCGGCGACCTGGTGCTTCGTCCGGTCCCGGCTCAGGCACTCGATCAGGCGGCGCAGCACGAGGTCGCGGTTGGACTCGAGCACCATGTCGATGAAGTCGACGACGATGATGCCGCCGATGTCACGCAGACGCAGCTGGCGGACGATCTCCTCCGCCGCCTCGAGGTTGTTCTTGGTGACCGTCTCCTCGAGATTTCCGCCTGAGCCGACGAACTTGCCCGTGTTGACGTCGACGACCGTCATGGCCTCGGTGCGATCGATGACCAAGGATCCACCCGACGGCAGCCAGACCTTGCGGTCGAGCGCCTTCTCGATCTGCTCGGTGATGCGGAACGCGTCGAAGGGGTCGGCCTCGTCCTCGTACGACTCCACGCGCTCGAGGAGGTCGGGGGCGACGCTCTCGAGGTACGCGCGGATGGTGCGCTGCGATTCCTCGCCCTGGATGAGCATCTTCGTGAAGTCCTCGTTGAAGACGTCACGGACGATCTTGACGAGGAGATCAGGCTCGGCGTGAAGGAGCGCAGGAGCCTGCTGGCTCTCGACCTGCGTGCGAATGTGCTCCCACTGGGTCGTCAGACGCTGCACGTCACGTGTGAGCTGATCTTCGGTGGCGCCCTCGGCGGCCGTGCGGACGATCACGCCGGACGACTCGGGAAGCACCTCCTTGAGGATGCGCTTCAGCCGCGTGCGCTCGTTGTCGGGCAGCTTGCGGCTGATGCCGTTCATCGATCCGCCCGGGACGTACACGAGGTACCGACCCGGAAGAGAGATCTGACTGGTCAGACGCGCACCCTTGTGACCCACCGGATCCTTGGTGACCTGCACGAGCACACGGTCGCCCGCCTTGAGCGCCAGCTCGATGCGGCGAGGCTGGTTGCCGGTCTCGACGCCGTCCCAGTCGACCTCGCCCGAGTACAGCACGGCGTTGCGACCGCGACCGATGTCGACGAACGCGGCCTCCATGCTCGGGAGCACGTTCTGGACGCGGCCGAGGTAGACGTTGCCGATCAGCGACGCGTCCTGGTTGCGGGCGACGTAGTGCTCGACGAGCACACCGTCTTCGAGCACACCGATCTGCGTGCGACCGTTCTTCGACCGGACGACCATCTTGCGGTCGACCGACTCGCGGCGAGCCAGGAACTCGGCTTCGGTCACGACCGGACGACGACGACCGGCGTCACGTCCGTCACGGCGGCGCTGCTTCTTGGCCTCGAGGCGAGTGGAACCCTTGATGGCCTTGGGCTCGGTGATGTACTCGACGACGCGCTGGCGCGGCTGACGAGGCTCATCCCGCTGATCGCGCTGATCTCCCTCATCGGAGCCACCGCGACGACGACGGCCGCGACGGCCGGATGCCGGCTCGTCCTGCTCACGCTCGGCGATGCGGTCGAACACGCGTTCGCGCCCGGGGCGAGCCGGAAGCGGAACGATCTCGGGCGCGTAGAAGTGCAGCTGCGTCGAGACCTGCGAGACGAAGACCTCCGGCAGCAGACCGAGCGACACCGCGGTCAGCGGCTCGGGGACGGACGCCGTTTCGGGCTTCGCGTCCTCGGGCTTCGCGTCCTCAGCGGAAGCCTCCTCAGCGGGAGCCTCCTCAGCAAGCGCGTCCTCAGCAGGCGCGTCCTCAGCAGGAGCATCCGCTGCAGGAGCATCCGCTGCAGGAGCATCCGCTGCAGGAGCATCCGCTGCAGGAGCATCCGCTGCAGGAGCATCCGCTGCGGGAGCATCCGTTGCGGGAGCCTCCTCAGCTGGAGCATCCGCAGCGGGAGCGTCCTCAGCAGGCGCCTCCTCGGCGGGAGCCTCCGTTGCGGGGGCTTCCTCGACGGCTTCGGGCTCCGGAGGAGCCTCGGCCTTCACCTCTGCGGGCGCGTCAGCATCCGCAGGGAACTCGAGGGTAGGGGCGTCGTAGTCATTGTTCTCATCGGCCATCTCTGGCTTACTCCTCGCGCGGTGCACCAGGTGCCCCGCGAATTCTCATGCGGCATCCGCGGATGCTGCGAACTCACTCGGTGTGTGACCGGCTCATGGCTCTGGTCACGAGGGGCATACGGCCCCGAAGTCTGCGTCGATGCCGGCCCCGACGGTGTCGGGCGGTGCATCACAGGCCATTATCGCACCAACTGGCCCCGTTCGCGGCATCCTGCGCTCCTGCGCATCGTTTTCTCCGGTGCGCTCTCGCCCGATCCATAGTGATCGCTGGGATAATCCACATATGAGCGAGCAGCGCACCCGCCCCGTCTTCTATGCCGTCTGGCTGATCATCGCCAGTGTGATCGGCTGGTTCGCCGCCTTCCAGCTGACCATCGACAAGTTCATCCAGCTCGAGAATCCCGACGCCGATCTGAGCTGCAACGTGAGCGTGATGATCCAGTGCGGCAAGAACCTCGGGTCGTGGCAGGGAGAGATCTTCGGTTTCCCCAACCCGCTGATCGGGCTCACCCTCTGGACGGCTCCGCTCGTGGTGGGTGTCGCGATACTCGCCGGGGCGCGCTTCCCCCGCTGGTTCTGGGGTGTCTTCGGCGCCGGAGTCGCCTTCGCCTTCGGACTCGTGTGCTGGCTCATCTGGCAGAGCCTGTACGCACCCAATCTCGGAGTCCTGTGCCCGTGGTGCATGCTCACCTGGGCGGTCACGATCCCGACCTTCTTCGCCACGATGGTGCATCTCCTGCGCAACGGCACGTTCTCACGCAGCCCGAAGGCGATGGACGCGGGGGCGAAGCTGATGGCCTGGGTGCCGCTCGCCACGATCCTCGCCTACGCGCTCGTCATCCTCCTCGCGCAGCTGCGGGGTCTCGACCTTCTCGGTGAGGTCGTGCGAATGATCTTCTGATCTCGTCGCCGATCGACGACGAAGCCCGCCCCACGGTCTCGTGGGGCGGGCTTCGTCTACGTCGGGGTGCCGCGGTGTGCTGCTGGTCAGTCGAACCAGATCGCGAGCTCGCGCTCGGCCGATTCGACACTGTCCGAGCCGTGCACGAGGTTCTGCTGCACCTTGAGGCCCCAGTCGCGACCGAAGTCGCCACGGATGGTGCCGGGGGCCGCGGTCGTCGGGTCTGTCGTGCCGGCGAGCGAGCGGAAGCCTTCGATCACGCGGTTGCCCGCGAGACGGATGGCGACCGAGGGCCCGGAGAGCATGAACTCGAGGAGCGGTTCGTAGAAGGGCTTGCCCTCGTGCTCGGCGTAGTGCGAGGCGAGGAGGTCGCGGTCGGGCTCGACCAGTCGGATGTCGACGAGCGCGTAGCCCTTCGATTCGATACGCGCCAGGATCGCTCCGGTGAGGCCGCGGGCGACACCATCGGGCTTGACGAGGACGAGGGTTTCTTCGGTGGCCATGTCATTCACTCTCTGTCTGAGTCTCGGTCGCGGGATCGACGGGACGTCGTGCGTCCAATCGAGCCCCCATGATCGTCGCATACCCCCACATGCCGCCGAAAATCACGACGACGAGGAGGATCGCGGGCACGAGGACGGCGGAGACCGCGACGATCGCCTGGATCACCCAGCCGGCGGGGATCGCCCAGGGCTTCGTGATCATGCCCGCCACGGCGATGCATGCGAGCCCGACGACGCCGCCTCCGACGATCCCCCACCACTGCGGAATGCCCGGGGGCAGAGCCTTCAGACCGAACACCGTGAGGCCGGCGAGGAACACCACGATCGATTCGAACCCGAGCACGATCGGTGCCAGCTTCTGCACGAGAGTCCGCGGCGGACGCGGCACGCGGGCGGCGGATGCGGCGCTCACGCGCGCCACCCCGACTTCCAGTCCTCTTCCTCAGCGAGAGCGATCGCCTCTCCTGCGAGAACGACCGAACCTGCGATGACCACAGCGCGACGATCTGTCGACGCCGCCCACTCACGAGCGGCATCGGCCGCATCCGCGAGGCTCGGATGGACGGTGGCGCGGTGACCTGCTGCCTCGGCGAGATCGGCGATGACATCGGCATCGCTCGCGCGGTCCGATTCCGGCGCCGTCGCGAAGATGTGCGCGGCCGCCGGGGCGAGCTTCGCCACGATGCCTGCGGCGTCCTTGTCGGCGAGGACTCCGAGCACGACTCCCCACTCGTCGAAGTCGAAGCTGTCATCCATCGCTTGCGCCAAGGCAGCAGCCCCGTGCGGGTTGTGGGCGGCGTCGACGATCACCGTGGGCGAGATGCCGAGCAGCTGAAGCCTGCCCGGTGAGGTGGCGCCCTGCAGACCCTCGGAGACGATGTCGGCGGCGATCTGCTGCTGGCCGCCTCCGATGAGGGATTCCACGGCCGCGACCGCGAGCGCGGCATTGTGTCCCTGGTGAGCGCCGTACTGCGGCAGATACTCCTCGAGGTACTCCCCCGCGAGACCGCGGATCGAGAGGAGCTGGCCGCCTACGGCGAGCTTCTGGTCCGTGAGACCGAACTCATCACCCTCGAAGACGATGGTCGCGTGCTTCTCCGCGGCGACTCTGCGGAGCACCTCTGCAGCCTCGTCGGGCTGCTGAGCGGAGACGACGGCAGCGCCCTCCTTGATGATCCCGGCCTTGACCTTCGCGATCTCGGCGATCGTGTTCCCGAGGCGATCGGCGTGGTCGATGTCGATCGGCGCGAACACGGCGACGTCACCGTCGGCCGTGTTCGTCGAGTCCCACTCGCCGCCCATGCCGACCTCGAGCACGAGGACGTCGACCGGAGCATCCGCCACCGCCACGAAGGCCAGCACGGTGAGCAGCTCGAAGAACGTGAGCGGTTCCTCCCCCGCAGCCGTGAGCTCGGCGTCGACGATCTCGACGAACGGCTCGATCTCTTCCCACGCGTCCGCGACTGCGGCGTCGTCGATCGGCTCGCCGTCGATCATGATCCGCTCGGTGAACCGCTCGAGATGCGGACTCGTGAACAGCCCCGTGCGCAGCCCATGCGCGCGGAGCAGGCTCTCGATCATGCGTGCCGTCGACGTCTTGCCGTTGGTTCCCGTGATGTGCACGACCCGGTACGTGCGCTGCGGGTCGTCGAGGAAGGCGAGTATCCGGGCGGTCCGCTCCTTGCGGGGCTGCACCCAGCGCTCGCCTGCACGGCTCAGCAGCGTCGAGTACACCGCATCCGCTCTGTCGCGAGAACTCATGAGGCTGCTCCGTCCTTCGTTGCTTCCCGCACCACGGCGGTCGCATCGATCGTCACGATGATCGGCCCCTTCGAGGAGCCGAGGGCGCGGGCACCGGAGCGGAAGACGCCGTCGCCGGGGCTCGCGATGTCGTCGACCACGGCGTCCAGTCCCTCAGTCGGCTGCGCGGCGAAGGCGATCGCCAGGGTCTCGCGCGCGATGAGGTCGGCGTGCGCCGTGAGAGCCGCGGCGTCCTCGGGGGTCGCGTTGAGCGCCAGCACGATACGGTCGCTGACGTCGAGGCCGGCGTTCTTGCGCGCCTCCTGCACGACGCGGATCGCGTCACGGGCGAGCCCCTCGGCCTCGAGTTCAGGCGTGGTCTGCGTGTCGAGCAGCACGAACCCGCCCGACGGGACGATGGCGAGAGCCTCGCCGTCGGGGCGCCCGGTCGTCTCGAGCACGAGCTCGTATTCGGCGGGTTCGAGCGCGATGCCCCCGGCCGTGACGACGCCGTCGGTCTCCGACCAGTCGCCCGCCTTCGCCGCCTTGATCACGGTCTGCACGTTCTTGCCGAGGCGCGGACCCGCGGCCCGGGCGTTGACGCTCAGGCGATTGCTGATGCCGTACTCCCCCGCCGTCTCCGGCGACTGCTGCACGAGCTCGACAGACTTGACGTTGAGCTCGTCGCGAAGGATGTCCTCGAACTGGCTGAGCGTCGAGGAGAGGGGCGAGACGACAGTCAGGCGGGCCAGCGGCAGGCGCACGCGCAGCTTCTCCTTCTTGCGCAGCGCATTGCCTACGCTCGACAGCTCTCGCACGGCATCCATCGCATCGCGGATGTCATCGGCAGCCGGGAACGCATCCGCGTCCGGCCAGTCCTGCAGGTGCACGCTGCGCCCGCCGGTGAGTCCCTGCCACACGCGCTCGCTGATGAGCGGTACCAGCGGAGCGGCGACCCGGGTCAACGTCTCGAGCACGGTGTAGAGCGTGTCGAACGCATCGGTGTTCGACCCCTCCCAGAATCGGTCGCGCGAGCGACGGATGTACCAGTTGGTGAGCACCTCGGCGAAGTCGCGCAGGCGAGCCGACGCCGTCGTGGAGTCGAGCCCCTCGAGGTCGGCGCGCACCTCGCGGACGAGGTCGCCGAGGCGGGCGAGGATGTAGCGATCGAGCACGTCGGTGGAATCCGTGCTCCACTTCGCCTCGTATCCGCCGGGCTTCGCGGCGTTCGCGTATGTGGCGAAGAAGTACCACGAGCTCCACAGCGGAAGCAGGAACTCACGCACACCGGCCCGGATGCCCTCTTCGGTCACCGCGAGGTTGCCGCCGCGCAGGACCGAGCTCGACATGAGGAACCAGCGCATCGCGTCGGAACCGTCGCGGTCGAGCACCTCGGACACGTCGGGGTAGTTGCGCAGCGACTTCGACATCTTGTAGCCGTCGTTGCCCAGGACGATGCCGTGGCAGCTGACACCGGTGAATGCCGGACGGTCGAACAGCGCCGTCGACAGCACGTGCATGACGTAGAACCAGCCACGTGTCTGTCCGATGTACTCGACGATGAAGTCGGCGGGTGCATGGGTGTCGAACCACTCCTGGTTCTCGAACGGGTAGTGCACCTGCGCGTAAGGCATCGAGCCGGAGTCGAACCACACGTCGAAGACGTCTTCGATGCGGCGCATCGTGCTCGTGCCGGTCGGGTCATCGGGATTCGGACGCGTGAGTTCGTCGATGTACGGACGGTGCAGATCGATCTCGCCCTCGGGGTTGCGGGGCAGCGTGCCGAAGTCGCGCTCCATCTCCTCGAGCGAACCGTATGCGTCGACACGCGGGTACTCGGGGTCGTCGCTCTTCCAGATCGGGATCGGCGAGCCCCAGTAGCGGTTGCGGCTGATCGACCAGTCACGCGCACCCTCGAGCCACTTGCCGAACTGGCCGTGCTTGACGTTCTCCGGCACCCACGTGATCTGCTCGTTGTTCGCGAGCAGGTCATCCTTGATGTCGGTGACGCGGATGAACCAGCTCGACACCGCCTTGTAGATCAGAGGGTTACGGCACCGCCAGCAGTGCGGGTACGAGTGCACGTAGCTCTGCTCGCGCAGCAGACGCCCCTCACCGCGCAGCAGGCGGATGAGCGGAGTGTTCGCGTCCATCCAGAGCTGACCGGCGACATCGGTCACGTTGGGAAGGAACTTTCCGCCGTCATCGAGCGACAGGATCGTCGGGATGCCGGCCGCACCCGCCACGCGCTGGTCGTCTTCACCGTAGGCAGGAGCCTGGTGGACGATGCCGGTGCCGTCGCTGACCGTGACGTAGTCGTCGACGAGGATGCGCCACGCGTTCTCGGTGCCGTACGTCTCGGTGTCGGCGTAGTAGTCGAAGAGTCGGTCGTAGGTGACGTCTTCGAGCTCGGCGCCGCGCACGGTCGCATCGACCGCGGCGAGCGCGTCGTCGAGGCTCTCGTAACCGAGGTCCTTGACGTATCCGCCGAGGAGTTCGCGGGCGAGCAGGTAGCGATGCGCCGAGGCCTCGATGACCGCATCCGTCGATCCCGCGGCGGCGTGCACGTCGGCAGCGCCCCCTGGACCCGCCGGGAGCACGACGTAGTCGATGTCGGGCCCGACGGCGAGCGCGAGGTTGGTGGGGAGGGTCCAGGGCGTGGTGGTCCAGGCGAGGGCTCGGACAGCCGTCAGCCCGAGGGCTTCGGCCTTGGCGCCGGTGAGCGGGAATGTCACGGTGACCGACGGATCCTGTCGGTTCTGGTACACGTCGTCATCCATGCGCAACTCGTGCGCCGACAGCGGGGTCTCGTCTCGCCAGCAGTACGGCAGGACACGGTACCCCTCATAGGCGAGGCCCTTGTCGAACAGGGTCTTGAACGCCCACAGCACGCTCTCCATGTAGCCGAGGTCGAGGGTCTTGTACCCGCGCTCGAAGTCGACCCAGCGCGCCTGACGGGTGACGTAGTCCTGCCACTCGTGCGTGTACTTGAGCACCGAGTCCTTCGCCTTCGCATTGAAGACGTCGATGCCCATCTCCTCGATCTGGACCTTCTCGGTGATGCCGAGCTGCTTCATGGCCTCGAGCTCGGCCGGCAGACCATGGGTGTCCCAGCCGAAGACGCGGTCGACCTTCTTGCCGATCATGGTCTGGAAGCGCGGGAACACGTCCTTCGCATAACCGGTGAGCAGGTGGCCGTAGTGGGGCAGACCGTTGGCGAACGGCGGGCCGTCGTAGAAGACCCACTCGTCGTTGCCGTCGCGCTGCTCGATGGACGCGCGGAAGGTCTGGTCGGTCTCCCAGAAGTCGAGCACCTCGCGCTCGATCTCGGGGAACCGGGGGCTCGGGGCGACGCTCTGGGATGCTGAGCTCGTCGAAGCGTCGGCGGCGGGGCCGAAGGAGGAACGCGGGTAGGTCATGTCGTCTCGCAGGAGTCGTGGCGGATGCTGCTGCGAGGACGATCCGTCCGGCTTCTCGTTCCGGGGACCGCGGTACCACCTCGCGTGCCGCGCCTCTCGGCGGAGCCACTCTCACTGCGGCTGTGACGGGCCTGCCCCGCTCGGTTCTACTGAGTCCGCCCTTGCGAGGCCGACCGTTCTTCCGAGAGCTCCCCGGTGATGTCCGGATCACAGCTCGTGGATTCCATTGTACGCGCCGACCGGAGCGACGCGGTCAGACCGGATTCAGCCGGACCCCGCGTCCCTCAGGAGGTACTGCACCGCGGCGGCGGCCATGGCCGCCTGATCGTGGTCGACGCCCGGCACCTCGTGCAGCTCCCACCGCAACGGCACGGCTTCGCGAGCGGCTTCCTGTTGTGCACGGTCGAAGAACTCCCGCCCGCGTTCGAGCCTCGTGTCTCCCTGCGCCTCGGCCTCGTCATCCCGTCGCAGGTTCTTGGTCCCGACGTCGTCCGTGCCGAGCAGCACGATCAATGTGCGCCCGAAGGCTGCCTCCACGTCGAAAGCGGGGGCATCGTCACCGTCGAGACCGAAAGGGAAACGCGCCGAGTCATCCGGCATCGTGTACCACCCGGCATTGGCCGCCACCGCGACATCGATGGGAGCATGCGGAACGAACTCCACGTAGCGATGCACGAACTGCGCCCCGGCGGAGTGTCCGAACATCGAGAACCCGCTCTGCTCGCCCCCGATCCGGGCCCGCGCATCTTCGAACAGCGGCTCGATGTACCCGTACGCACCGTCGAGGACATCCGAGTCGCCATCGCTGTCGCCGTCAGGATCGGCCAGACCACCGAGGTTGTAGTTCTCCGCATCGGGGAACTCGTCGTCACCGAACTGCGGGGCCACCACCACCGCGTCACGGTCGCGCACGAGGTCCGTCCAGGTGTCCCGGTACTCGCCCGCATTGCGTCCGACCCCGTGCATGACGACGATGATCGTCGCCTGCTCGGTGGCACGAGCGCCCGTCACGTAGTAGACCGGAATCGATTCACGCCCGTCGATGTGGAGTTCGTACGTGCCGCTGCCCAGCAGTCCGGAGCCCTGCGGCGTCGGTGAACAGGCGGCGAGCGCACCGGAGAGCACGAGTGCCATGACGATCAGGATCCCCCATCTGCGACGCATCAGAAGCGAAGCGTCGCCACATCGGCGTGCCACGTGACGGAGTTCCCGATGATGCTCTTCGCCGTCGAAAGCTCGGCTTCGGGCAGAGGGCGCGCGACGTAGTCGACGATCTTGTTGTCGGTCTCTATGACGCGGAGGGCGACCGTGCCCACACCGCTCTGATTCCAGCGCAGACCGACCACTGCTCCGAGTCCGGGCTTTCCGTAGTTCTCGAACCGGCCGGGGGCACCGAACACGAAGTTCCCGATTCCGTAGACGACGGGCATGCCGCCGAGTACCTCGACGCTCTGCAGGGTGTGCGATCCGGTGCCGATCACGGCGTCGTATCCCGCGTCGGAGAACACCCCTGCCCAGTAGCGCTGTTGCGCGTTGACGTCTTCGTAGTTGTTCCCCCAGTGCACGAAGGCGACCACC
The DNA here is from genome assembly GCF_979258505.1 of Microbacterium sp. AC145. Classification (NCBI taxonomy): domain Bacteria; kingdom Bacillati; phylum Actinomycetota; class Actinomycetes; order Micrococcales; family Microbacteriaceae; genus Microbacterium; species Microbacterium sp. AC145. The sequence goes on along the minus strand of NZ_OZ409859.1, from coordinate 1,054,126 downwards.
TTGTCAGCACCGTTGTCGCGCGCAGTGCGCATCGCCTGCTCGACGCGATCCACGCGCAGCGGCAGCATTCCCGGCGAGGTCTCGGTGCTGCGATGGAGCGCTCCGAAGTCCTCGCCGAATGACACGACCGCGACGTCCAACTGCTCGGATCGCACCATCAACGGCATCGATGCCGCGGCGCGGTTCGCACCCGCTCCGAATGCGGCGAGCCCGCCGTGCTCGGCGTGGCGGATCGTGTCGTCGAGTCCCTCGCCGCCTCGATCCATCGCGTGGTTGTTCCCGAGGTTCAGCGCGTCCACTCCGATCTCGCGGAGCGCCGTCAGATGAGCGGGATCACTGGCATACGTGTACTTCGCGCCCGGATTCGCCGGGGTCAGGATGGTCGTGAAGGGAACCTCCGCGTTGACGATCGTGTAGTCGAAGTCCTGGAGCAGCGGGGCCACCCCCGCCATCAACGGCAGGGCGCCTGCGACCGCGAGCTTCTCCTCCGAGCCGTCCCCGAACATCGTGTCCCCCGCGAAACCCAGATCGAGCACACCGTCCGACAGCGTGGGCGCTGAGGCCGAGACCACGGGTGCCGGTGTCGGCCTGGCGAACGCCAGTTGACTTCCGAGCAGCCCCGCCGATCCGAGCGCGAGAACGAGACTCGCTCCGATCAGCCGACGGTCTCGCCGCAGGTTGCGCCCCGCACCTCGCCTGCGGCTCACGTCTGCACGAGTCATCGTCCGATCCCCGTCCATCGTCTGGTCCTCGCATTCCGGTTCCGCCACAGGCTGTCGCGATACTCCTCGCCGGTGAGCGTCTGCACCGTGCTGTCTTCCGACATCACCCAGACCCTGTCGGCGAGCGAGAGCGCATCGGAATCCTGCGTGACCATCAGGACGGTCCCGCGGTGACGGAGGATCGCCTCTCTCGCGCGAGAGCGAGCATCGGCATCCATTCCGACGAACGGCTCATCCAGAAGCAGGATCCTCGGCGTGCCCACCATCGCCCTGGCGAGCGCGACGAGTTGGCGATCGCCGGCGGTCAGATTCGCGCCGCCCTCCATGACCCAGCCCATGACTCCACGATCATCGTGGCGCCTCAGGGCGTCGTCCACCCCCAGGGATCTCACGATCCGTTGCACCTCGCCGGGTCCGACCTCGCGGTCGGCGTACGTGAGGTTGCGCAGCACGGTCCCTCGCAGCAGCGGTAGATCTGGACCGGCGACGCCCATCATCGCTCCGATGGACGACGGCGACGTCTGCGACAAGACCTGACCGTCGATCACGACGCTGCCCGACGTCGGCTCGGTCATCCTGGTCAGCACGTCGAGCAGCGCCGTCTTCCCGCTTCCGGACGGGCCGGTGATCGCGACGAGTTCGCCGCGATCGGCGACCGCGGCGAATCCGTTCAGGGCTCCGGGAACAGTCACGTCGTGGAATTCGATGCGTCCGCCCCGGACCACCAGACGAGCCAGCGCCTCATCTTCGACCGCGCGGCTGGAACTCATGAGGAAATCCACGACCTTCTGACGCGAGACCAGTCCACGATGCCAGTAGTCATGCGCGAGACCGAGGGTACGCACCGGGCGTGCGAGGTAGTGGGTCAGCAGTGCCGCGACGACGACGACACCCACGCTCGTCGCGCCGCGGTGCACCTGCACGAGGCCGATGGCGAGCACGGCGACGACACTCACCAGCGACGTCACCGCGGAGATCCCTCGCAGCGCCCCCCTCAGGCCGGCGACTCGGAACAGTGAGACGTTGAGTGCGTCGTTCTGGCGTGACAGACGCCGGAACTCGCCCGCGACCCGCCCTGACACCTGGCTGACCCTGATCGCATTGATCTGCTCGTCGACATTGCTCATCAGCGACGACCTGCGTCGACGCATCGATCGCGTGGCGTCACGCATCGATCGTCCGAGGCTCAACGACAGAGCTGCCCCCGACGCCAGCACGCTGACGACTGCGAGGGCCAGCCACACGTCGAGCGCGAAGAGCACTCCGAGTGCCACGACGAGGACGATCGTCGCCGACAGTCCCTCGAGGAGCCCGCGGCTCAACCACATGCGCAGCATCGACAGATCTCCCGTGAGGCGGAGCAGGAGTCCTCCTCGGGCTCGATGCCGCAGGTGCTCCGGTCGCATCCGCTGCAGATGCGCGTACATCTCCATCCGCAGCCTTCGGACGACGTCGTACCCGGCCCGCTCGGCCCAGGCGAATTCCCACGAGCGTGCGGCGCCCATCAGCACGGCCGATACTGCGAGCACGACGCAGAACCAGAGCGCCTGCTGATATGCCGCCTCCGCGGCGTCGCCGACGCCCGCGGGAACGAGCTGGTCGATCACCAGACGCGCCAGCAACATGAAGTCGACGAGCAGCGCCGCCTGCAGGAGTCCGAGCAGAGCGACCACAAGGAAGTCTCGCCGACGCAGACGGAAGAGTCGTCCGACGTCGCGTCCGATCGGTTCACTCCGAGAGTCACCGAGGTCGTCGATATCGGTCGTCATGACAGCACCACCGATGACGCACGAACATGTTCGATCAGCTCGCGCGAGTCGACGAATCCGCCTCGACGACCGGCGGGGTCGAGGGTCGGTCTGTCCCGCTCAGGATCCGGCACGGCCACCAGACCCTCCACATCGATGGGCCACGCGGGTTGGGGGTGCGGGAGCGGGACGCCCAGCTGTGCCGGGTCGATGCCCAGCACCGGCGCGATGAGTTCGGGGGTCGAAAGCTCCGGAAGCCCCCAGATCGGCAACCCCAGTTCCTCTTCGGCCTCGTGCATCGCGAGCGGGGACTTGGTCAGGGTTCCGGACAGCGCGACCACCTCGAACCCGTGATCGGTCAGCGACCGCAGCCCCTGCGCCGCGCCCATCGCATCGGATGCCGCCAGTACGACGCAGTCGATGAGGTCGTGCACGACCGCCGACTCCAGCAGGCTCCTGTTGTCGCGTTGGAACACGCCGTCGGCGATCTCCACGAAGTTCACGCGGCTTCCGCCGAGTGACAGGTTCGCGACCAACTGCGTCATCACCTCCTCGAGCACGGAGGTCGGCTGCCGGAATGACGACGCGAGGCCCGCGTCCGTGAAGTCGAGCATCATGTGAGCACCCGCATCGAGCATGACCCAGTAGTCGTTGCCCGATCCCGTGCCCGTCACCTTCGTGACGCCGGGCCGCATCCCGACCTTCGACAATCCGTGGGCCATGTGGTGGATCGTCGTCGTCTTGCCCGCATTCATCGATGTGCCCAGCACGCCGATCGTGCGTGGACGTTCGGCCGGCGGGGTCAGCGTCGGCAGCCTGAAGTCAGCCACGTTGAGCGGGCGCCCGGCCTCATCGCCGACGAGCCCGATCGGCACGATGTCGGTCGCCGCTCGCACCGCTCTGCTGCGTGAGATCGCGGCGGACGCGATCCCGCCGCTCGCCACGAGGTTGACGGGGCCGAGATGCCTCGGAACATACGACTCGAACTGGTCGGTCGCGTAGCGGTCGGCGTACGCGACGATGATCAGATCGCCGACGTGCAGCAGGCTGCGCCGACCATGCGGTTGCTCGATGTGGCGGTGATGTCCGAGTCTCTCGACCCGAGCGACGACCACGTCACCGGATCGGGGCCGGATCGCACCGCCGACGAGTGTCCGCATCGATTCGAGCGGGACTCGCCTGGTCGAGAACGACTGCTTGGCGGCGATGCGCATCTCGTGCGGGAGTATCCGCACCCAGGTCTCGCGCCTCATCATGTCCCCCTCAGATGGTCGAGGAGATGAGCCGTTCATCACCGGACACGATCGTCGTGCCCGTCCCGCTGACGCGTCGTGTGATCCTCCGGCCAGCAGACGATGCACGCGAACGACGTCGGAGTGACATGCCCCAGCGGCCACTCCCTCAAATCCCCAGATTGGTCAGCAACATTACCGGCACGACGCGGGCTCGATTCAGCGAAACCGCCGAATCCGAACCGTGCATTCCGGGATTCTGCTTCCCACGCCGCGAACGGTAGCCTCCGAGCATGTCCCGCACGCCCGAATCCCCGTCCGCGCCCCGAGTGTCCCCGCCCGATCTGCCCGCACATCTCGACGAGGCAGCACCCTCTCGAAGCGCCGATCTGCTCGCCGCGCGACTGGAACTCGAAGGCACCGTCGACCTCGCCTACGCCTCACTCGAGCAGTGCACGGTCTCTGCGGATGCCGATTCCGTCGATCTCCAGGGCGCCACCGTGATCGATGTCGAGATCTCCGGCGCTCGCATCGCGTCGCTGCGCCTGCGCGACGCGAGCATCCGCCGCCTCCGGATCGTCGGGGGCCGCATCGGAACACTCGATCTGAGCGGTGCTCGCATCGACGAGCTCGCGATCGACGATGTGCGGATCGACTACCTGAACCTGGGTGGCGCCCGCGCTGTGGACCTCGAGATCTCGAACTGCGGCATCCGCACCCTCGACATGCCTCAGGCCGACCTCACTCGAGTGCGCTTCTCCGACAGCAGGTCGGACGAGGTCGATCCCCGCGGCCTCCGCGCCAAGGACGTCGATCTGCGCGGGCTCGACGCCCTCGCCTTCCTCGACGCCAACAGCCTGCGGGGTACGACGCTCAGCGGGCTCCAGGTGCAGCAGCTCGCGCCGCTCTTCGCCGCAGGGCTCGGCATCCAGGTCAAGGACTGACGGGGCCGCTCGCCGCCAGCAGCTCCTGCGTGAACGGATGCTGCGGCGATGCGAACACGTCGGCGACCGCACCCTGCTCGACGATCACGCCGTCCTGCATCACGAGCACGTCATCGGCGACCGCTCCGACGACGTCGAGATCGTGGGACACGAAGATTATGGTCAGCCGACGCTCGCGCTGCAGTCGGAGCAGCAGCTGGAGCACGCGTTCACGCACGGACGGGTCCAGAGCCGACACCGGCTCGTCCAGCACCAGCACCTCGGGCTCGGCCGCGAGCGCCCGTGCGATGGCCGCGCGCTGACGCTGCCCACCTGACAGCGCGGCGGGCCGACGGTCGGCCAGCACGGGGTCGAGGTCGACCTCGGCGAGAAGCTCGGACACGCGCGCGGCTCGCATCGCGCGGGGCACCCCGCCTGCGGCGAGCGCCTCCCGCAGCGACCGACCGATCGTCCATCGGGGGTCGAACGCGCCGAGAGGATTCTGGTGCACGAGCTGCACGCGGCGCTCTCCGATCCAGCGCAGCCCTCCGTCGTCCGGGTGCTCGACGCCCACGATCATGCGAGCGAGCGTCGTCTTGCCGGAGCCGGACTCGCCGACGATCCCGAGCGTGCGTCCCTCGTGCACGGCGAAAGACGCATCTTTCACGGCCGCGATCTCGCCGAACGTCCTGGTCGCGCCTGTCGCGACGAGCACGGGCGAGACCTCATCGGCCGAGGTCGCCCTCGGCTCGTGGATCGTCGCGGCGATCAACTGCCGGGTGTACTCGTGCTGCGGCGCCTCGAGCACCTCCGCCACCGTCCCTGACTCGACCACCGCGCCGTCGCGCATGACCAGCACCCGATCGGCAATCCGACGGACCGCGGCGAAGTCGTGGCTGATGAACACGACCGCGGTGCCCGCGTCCGCGATGTCGCGGAGCAGCCCGAGGATGCGCGCCTGCACGGTCGCATCGAGGGCCGTGGTCGGCTCGTCCGCCACGAGGATCGCAGGCTCGGCGGCGATGGCCGAGGCGATCAGCGCTCGCTGCCTGAGACCTCCGGAGAGCTCGTGAGGGTACTGCCGCGCTCTGCGGGCGGCATCCGGCATCCACACCCGGTGCAGCAGCTCCTGGACCCTGTCTCTCAGCGCCGCGCGCCCGGAGACGAGACCGTGGAGGCGCAGAGGTTCGGCGATCTCCGCCCCCACTCGCTGCAGCGGGTCGAGCGAGACGAGAGCATCCTGCGAGACGAGCGCGATGCCGGCGCCGCGCAGGGACCGCCAGCGCCGCTCGCCGAATCGTGCGACATCCGTTCCGTCGACCACGAGCCGCTCGAAGCGCACGCGGGCGTCTGCGGGCGTCAGCCCGAGCAGTGCGCGGGCGGTGAGCGACTTGCCCGCCCCCGACTCGCCCACGATCGCGACGCACTCACCTCGCGACACGGTGAGCGACACCCCGTCGACCACGGGCGCCCCACCGAAATCGATGTGCAGCGCCGTCAGCTGAAGCGCCGCGGTCATGAGGTCCGCCCCTCTGTCCTGGCTCGCAGAGTGCGACCGACGACCGTCGCGGCGATCACGGTCACGGTGATCGCGATCCCGGGGAAGACCGCGATCCACCAGGCTTGGCCCAGCACATTGCGTCCTCCCGCGAGCATGAGTCCCCATTCCGGCGTCGGCTCAGACGGACCGAGACCGAGGAAACTGAGTCCGGCCGCGGCGAGGATGCTCGATCCGATGCCGATCGTCGCGAGCACGCTCAGCGAGCCGAGCACCCCCGGCACCACGTGCCGAACGAAGGCGGGCACGGCTGGCACCCCGAGGATGCGTGCGGCCTCGACGTGCTCGGCGCTGCGGAGCGTGCGGGTCTGCACGCGGGCGAGACGGATGTAGACGGGGACGGCCGCGAGGGTCACGGCGATCGCGATGTTCACCGGCCCTGGTCCGAGCACCGCCACGACGACCAGTGCGACCAGGAACTCGGGGAAGGCCATGAGCACGTCGTTGACGCGCATCATCGCGGCATCGACTCCCCGCGGAGCGAGACCCGCGAGTGCGCCCACGAGGAGCCCGGTGGCGAGCGCGATGCTCGTCGCGAGCAGGCCGATGCCGATCGAGCGCCCGGCCCCGTGGACCACCCGCGAGTACACGTCGCGGCCGCTCTGATCGGTGCCGAACAGATGCTCGGCACTGGGCGGAAGCAGAGATGCGCGCACATCGGTCTGCAACGGGTCGTGCGTGGCGAGCACTCCGGGGAACGCGGCAGCGAACGCGAGCACCAGCAGCACGGCCACCGCGCACCACAGCAGCACGACCTGCGCGCGCTTCATCGCGCACCCCCGCGCTCCGAGCGAAGACGCGGATCGATGAGCGGATGCAGGAGCTCGATCACGAGGTTCACGATCACGAAGACGATCGCGCTGAGCAGGATGATCCCCGTGATCACGGGAAGATCGCGGTTGGTGATGGCCGCGAGCGTGACCCGCCCGAGGCCGGCGCGGGCGAACACGGTCTCGACGAGCACGGCTCCACCGAGCACCGATCCGGTCAGGTAGGCCGCCAGGGTCACCGCGTTCGCGGCGCCGTGCCTCAGCCCGTGACGCAGCGTGAACCATGACGGGCCCGCTCCTCGGGCTCGGACGGTCTCGGCGAACGGCATCCGCTCGGCCTGCACCAGTCCGTCGCGCAGGACCTGACTGAGCAGCGCCGCAACGGGTAGCGCGAGGGTGATGGCCGGAAGAACGATCGTCGCCGGGTTGCGGGCACCCGAGACGGGGAACCAGCCGAGTCCGAACGCGAAGACGCTGAGCAGGATCAGACCGATCCAGAACACCGGCGACGACAGGATGATGAGTTCGATGCCCGCGGCGACGGTTCTCCCGGCCTGGCCGCGGACCAGAAGAGCGACGGCCAGCGCCAGGATCAGCGCGATGACGAGAGCCAGTGCCGAGAGTTGCAGCGTCGACCCGAGCTGACGGCCGATGACCTCGGCCACCGGCATCCGCAGCTGGTACGACTCCCCAGGTCTCCTCGCGCGAGCTGACCGATGAACGTCAGATACTGCTCGAACGGAGGCCGATCGAGGCCGAGCTCCGCACGGATGCCGTCTTTGACCGCCTCGCTGACCTGGGCCTGCGGTCCGAGCATCACCGACACAGGATCGCCAGGGATGATGCGGAACGCCAGGAAGACGAGCGTCGCCGCACCCCACAGCACGATGAGGACGGAGGCCGCGAGACCGGCGATGCGGACGAGCGCTGCCTTCACCGTTCGCGCCCTCTCGACAGTTCCTGAGCGCCCTCCGGCCCGCGACGCTCGCTCACGAACGATACCGCAGTGATATTCCGGAGGGCGCTCGACGATCCAGACGTCAGCCGACGCTCACGTCGAAGAACAGCGGTCGTCCATACAGGTCGTAGTCCAGGCCGCTCACTCGCTCGCCGACGGCGGTGATGGCAGACGGGCTGTACAGCGGCACGATCGCCGTGTAGTCGGCGTTCCATTCCTGCAGCTGCGTGTAGATCGCGTTGCGCTGATCCTGATCGCTCGAGGCGACAGCTTGGTCGAGCTGCGCGTCGACAGCGGGATCCGTGACCTGGGAGGCGTTCTGGAATCCGTCGGTGTGAAGGTGAGCACGGAGGAAGTCCGGGTCGACGCCCGAGAAGCCCCAGTCGGTCAGGTCGAAGGTCTTCGGACCGTACTGCTCGTTGTAGGCACCGGGCTCCAGCACCTCGCGCACGACCTCGAAGCCGATCCCCTTGAGGTCGGACTGGATGGCATTGGCGAGAGCTGCTCTGTCATCGGGAACCGGCGTCCAGGCGATCCACCGCGCGGACAGGCGCTGTCCGTCCTTCATGCGGATGCCGTCGGTGTCGCGCTCGGTCCAGCCCGCTTCGTCGAGAAGCGCGTTCGCCGCGTCCTGATCGAAAGCCCACGTGCCCTCGAGGGATGCGTCATAGCCGGGCGTGGTGGACCCGAGCACGCTCCACGCGCGGGGGAACTGGTCGAAGAAGATCTCCTCGACGGCCGCGTCGATGTCGATGCCGCGCGCGAAAGCCTGCCGCACCTTCTCGTCGGCGAAGACACCGTACTTCTCGTTCAGGTACAGCGAGTATGGCAGCCCCGGGTACTCGATCGAGTCGACCGTGATGTCGTCGCCGAGGTCTCCCGCGAGGTTCGGCGGGATGTTGCTCGCGAGATCGGCCTCGCCACTCTGCACCACGCCGGTGCGCACGGACGCCTCCGGCTGGATCTCGACACGCAGCGTCTCGACCTTCGGTGCCGTCTCGTCGTGCGGACCCCACGCGTAGTCATCGTTGCGGGTGTAGACGAGTTCCTGATCCGGCGTGTACTCGGTGAGCACGAACGGACCGGTGCCGACCGTGACATCGGGGCCGCCCGCCTTCAGCTGATCCGCCGACTCTGCGAGCACCGCCGGCGAGTAGAAGCCGAGCTGGGGCGTGCTCGCCGCCTGCAGGAACGGCGCGTAGGGCTGAGTGAAGCTCACCTTCACGGTGTGGTCGTCGACGACCTCCGTGCCCTCGTAGAAGTCTGCGCCGAGCATCGACGCCGCCTGGGCGGACTCCGTCTCCGGATCGACGATGCGATCGAAGTTGGCTTTGACCGCCTCGGCGTCGAAGGGCTCACCGTCGGTGAAGGTGACATCGTCGCGGAGCACGAAGGTGTACTCGGTGCTGTCGTCCGAGACGGTCCACTCCTCCGCCAGCCACGGGGTGAAGGTCCCGTCGTCCTCCTGGAACACCAGGGAGTCGAGCACGGCGCGCTGCACCATGCCCGAGACGTCGAGCTGGCTCACCTGCGGATCCATGTGACCCGCCGACAGGTTCGCACCCTCGATCGACCAGACGAGCTCGCCGCCGTCGGAATCGGATGCGGGGGCGGCGCAGGAGCTGAGCAGCAGCGCGGACGCGGCGACGGCGGCGCTGATCGGCAGAGCGCGGCGCAGGAGGGAGGCAGGCATGGTGATCCTCGGGAGGGAAGGAGGGGGACGACGCAGAAGCGCGTCGGTTTCTTGGACTCGATCCAATTCTACGTCCTGGTCGCGTGCACAGGCGCGATACGGCATATCGCAGGGCTCTCCTATACTGCGAAGACACCGGTGGAGGGGGAACAGTGTCATCAGAGGAACTTGCCGAGCAGATCGCCGCGCTGCACTCGAAGATCGACGGGCAGATCGCGCACTCGAAGCATCTCGCGGCGGAGTCCGCGAAGCTCACGGAGGAGGCGTCGCGCACCACAGCGACCATCTCGTCGGCCGACGGTCGCGTCACGATCACCGCAAAGCCCACCGGCGGCATCGAGTCCGTGCAGCTGGCGTCGATCAGCACCGCGACCGACGCCGGTGCACTCGGCGCACTCATCACTGCGACGATCGCGCGAGCCCAGCGAGCGGCAGCCGAGAAGGTACTCGACTCGATGGGCTCCACCCTCGGCGCGGATTCACCGCTCGTCGCGGCTGTGCGCCACGACGTCGACTCTGCATTCCCGCCGGTAACCGCCGACACGATCGAGTACCGCTGATGGGCGTCATCGAGGTCAATCCGGCACAGGTGGCCAAAGCGGCGACGGCGATCAGCGTCGCCTCACTCAACATCGACGCGGCGCTCGAGGAACTCACGGCACACGCCGAGATCCTCCGTCGTTCGTGGTCGGGAGAGGCGCAGTCTGCCTTCGACTCGGCGCAGGGCAGGTTCGATGGGAACATGCGCGAGCGCACGGAGCTGGTGATGGCTATCTCCGAGGTGCTCGGCGATCTCGCGACCCAGTATTCCGACGCCGATCTCGCGGGACAGCGCCTGCTCGGCGGCAGCTGACGACACGACGACAGACACACTCGGGGGGAACCGACCATGACGACAGCAGCGAACCAGCAGATCACGATCGATGAGGAAGTGCTCCGCGCACAGGTACAGGCACTGACATCTGCGGCCGAACTTCTCGGAAAGGCCGCGGGCACAGCCGGTGGAGGTGTCGGCAGCAGTGCCTTCGGCGCGATGTGCGGCCCGCTGCTCGGCCCGGCCATCGAGGCGCTCGCCGATGCTTCGGAATCGACACTCACGACGGCGACAGCACTCTCGAAGGCGACGAGCGCGGGTGTCAAGGCGACTGTCGATGCATTCAGTGCCATCGAGGAGAGAGCCACGACCACGTTCCGTGCGATCGAGGGATCCGCCCTGTGAGCGCGATCGCGGGCATCAGCAGTCAGGTGCGCTCGGGATCATGGGCCGCGGGTGCGCCGGGACCGACGGCCGCGCAGGCCGATTGCGCGACGATTCCCGGCTTCGTGGGGCTGGTGATCCAGTACGTCGCCCCTTTGCGCGAGTGGTTCGACGACCTTCTGGGCGACCCGGGGACCGTCGGCGGCTTCGCCTCGCGGTGGCAGGATGCCGAGCGCGCGCTGACCCAGGTCGTCGAGATGCTGCGAGACGCCGACCGTCCCCTCGTCGATCTCGACGGACGGACCGTCCGCGCTCTTCGGGCGCGCCACGACGATCTGCTGATCGTCGCGGAGGATGCCGCTCACTGGACGGGAGCCACCGCGAGCGCCGTTCGGCTCGTGAGCCAGATCATCGAGTCGACCCGGGTGCTGATCTGCGACTTCCTCGGCCGCCTCAGCCGGTTCGCCGATGACCTCTTCCATTTCGGTCTGAACCCGCTGCAGAAGCTGCAGGACATCGAGCGCTTCGCGGACTCCGCTGCCGAGTTCGTCACCTCGGCCGGCTCGTTGGTCAAGAGCCTCACCAGCGCCGTGGTCTCGCTGGCCGAGTTGCTCTACAAGCTGGTTCCCCTCATCGTGGATGCTCTGAAGAAGCTGCACGAGGTCATGATCGACATGCAGCCGTACGTCGGCGCGCTCACGGGCGGCCCGCTCGGACTCATCTTCGGCAACGTCATGCACGACCTCCTCAGCGGCGATGCCGACGTGAAGGAGATCGACCCGGCGAACCTGAACGAAGATCAGCTGACCGCGTGGAACAATGCTCACAAGGTCACCTCGCTCGACTCGCTGTCTGACCTCGTCTCCGTCAACAGCACCACCGACGCGATGGGCGGCGAGACCTCGACCGCGATCGACATCAAAGAGGTCATGGGTCCCGACGGCTCCACGCACTGGGTGGTGTCGCTCCCCTCGACGCAGGCATGGGAGGTAGGGGGTGACATCGGCGCGATGAACGACCGCGACAACAACATCGCACTGATGCTCGACAACCCACTCTTTCGCACGCAGTACGAGCGCGCTGTCCTCGACGCGATGGAGCAGGCAGGAATTCCAGCCGGCGCCGACGTGGTGCTCACCGGATTCAGCCAGGGCGGCATCATGGCCGCTAATCTTGCGGCCGATTCGTCGTTCCCGTACAACCCGGTCGCGGTCGTGACGAACGGCTCGCCCATCGACAACTTCCGCGTACCGCCGAACGTCCCCGTTTACGCGTTCCAGCACGCCACCGATCCGGTGCCGATGCTCGACGGAAGCATCGCGGGAATCCCCGGGCTGCCCGGCCAGTCGCCGAGCGACATCCTGAACACACCGATCACGGTGCTCCCGCCGAACATGCGCCAGATACCGCTCCCCGACCCTGACGGGGCTCACGGGTTCGGCGCACATGACAACGACGAGTACGCCATCTCGGTCGCCGAGTGGGAAGCCGCCTACCGAGCAGCAAACGATGGCGCAGACCCGTGGGATCTGGCCGAGCTCGGCGGAACAGTCATCGACCACCAGGTGTATCAAGGCGTGGAGCGCTGACATGGGGCGATCACGCGACACGCGGATGATCATGCGCGGTGCGGTCAGTGCGCTGGCGATCGTCATCACGCTTGCGCTGGCAGGGTGCGGCGTGCTGGCGAAGGAGTTGTCCGACGGAGATTTCGACGAGACGATCCCAGCCGCGCTGGCCGCGTCGGACGTAGGCATCACCGACTCGTTCGCGTCGAAAGGCCTGGACGGCTTCACCTTCAATCTGGTCGTCGGAGTCGATCTCGACGACCAGGAACTGTCGCCGGATGACCTCGCCGGAATACTTCGGATCGTCCTCGAGAACAACGACGTCCCGAGCGACCAGATCCAGCTTTCCGTCACAGGATCCGACGGAGAGTCCATCGATGTCCCTGAGGTCGTCACACAGATCAGCCCCGACCTCGCGACGAGGGCCTCGCTCTACGGGAGCCTCTCGGTCACGAACGAGCAGGCCATCGCGATCGTCAAGGCGGTCTGGGGCGATTAGACTGTGGGGCACAACCCACACTCAGGCACGCTCACACAGTGCCGCATACATCGCTCGAGGAGACCTCCATGTCTGTGATTCCCGACAAGCCCGTACTCGAAGGCCTCGAAGCGAAGTGGGGTGAGTCGTGGTCGGAGCAGGGAACCTACCTGTTCGACCGACTCCGTGCCGCGCAGTCCGGGCGCGAGGGCGTGTACTCGATCGACACTCCCCCGCCCACGGCATCCGGCAGCCTGCACATCGGCCACGTGTTCTCGTACACGCACACCGACGTCAAGGCACGGTTCGAGCGCATGCGCGGCAAGAACGTGTTCTATCCGATGGGGTGGGACGACAACGGCCTGCCCACCGAGCGCCGGGTGCAGAACTACTACGGCGTGCGGTGCGACCCGACGCTCCCTTACCAGACCGACTTCACCCCGCCTTTCGAGGGTGGAGACAACAAGTCGAGCCGCGCTGCCGACCAGGTACCGATCAGCCGCCGCAACTTCATCGAGCTGTGCGAGCGCCTGACCATCGAGGATGAGAAGCAGTTCGAGGCTCTCTTCCGCCAGCTCGGCCTCTCGGTCGACTGGACCCAGACGTACCGCACGATCTCCGACGACACGATCCGTCAGAGCCAGCTCGCGTTCCTGCGCAACCTCGAGCGCGGCGAGGCCTACCAGTCTCTCGCGCCGACCCTGTGGGACATCGATTTCCGCTCGGCCATCGCACAGGCGGAGCTCGAGGACCGCGACCAGCAGGCCGCGTACCACACGATCGATTTCCCGTTCGCCGACGGCTCGGGCTCGATCACGATCGAGACCACCCGTCCGGAGCTGCTCCCCGCCTGCGTCGCGATCGTGACTCACCCCGAGGGGCCGCACAAGCACCTGATTGGCACGAAGGTGCGCACGCCCTTCTTCGGTGCCGAGATCGAGATCCACGGTCACCACCTCGCGCAGCCCGACAAGGGAACAGGCGCGGCCATGGTCTGCACCTTCGGCGACGTGACCGACATCATCTGGTGGCGCGAGCTGCGCACCACCAGCGGCGGCGACCTGCCGAACATGACGACCATCGGTCTGGACGGGCGCTTCCTGCCCACCGCGCCGTCGATCGTGGCAAGCCCCGAGGCCATCGACTGGTACACCGCCGAGCTCGCCGGCAAGACCGTGTTCTCGGCCCGCAAGGCGATCGTCGAGAAGCTGCAGGAGACCGGCGACATGACCGCGGTCGGCAAGCCCTTCAACCACGCGGTGAAGTTCTTCGAGAAGGGCGACCGCCCGCTCGAGATCGTGTCGACGCGGCAGTGGTACATCCGCAACGGCGCCCGCGACGCCAAGCTGCGCGATGAGCTGCTCGCGCACGGCACCGAGCTGGCCTGGCATCCGGAGTTCATGCGCGTGCGCTACGAGAACTGGGTCGGCGGTCTGACCGGCGACTGGCTCGTGTCGCGTCAGCGCTTCTTCGGCGTGCCGATCCCGCTCTGGTACGGACTCGACGAGAACGGCGATCGCGACTACGACCGCGTGATCGCTCCTGACCACTCGACCCTGCCCATCGATCCGACGACCGATGTGCCGGCGGGCTACACCGAGGATCAGCGGGGCGTCGCCGGTGGATTCGAGGCCGAGGCCGACATTCTCGACACGTGGGCGACCTCGTCGCTGACGCCGCAGCTCGCCGGCGGGTGGCAGCGCGATGAGGAGCTGTGGCAGCTCACCGCGCCCTTCGACCTGCGCCCCCAGGGCCAGGACATCATCCGCACCTGGCTCTTCTCGACCATGCTGCGCTCCACTCTCGAAGACGGTCGTTCACCGTGGCGCAACGCCGCGATCTCGGGCTTCATCGTCGACCCCGACCGCAAGAAGATGTCGAAGTCGAAGGGCAACGTCGTGACCCCGGCGGACATCCTCGAGACCCACGGATCGGATGCGGTGCGCTACTGGGCCGCCTCCAGCCGCCTGGGCATGGATGCCGCCTTCGATCCGCAGAACCCGACACAGGTCAAGATCGGTCGCCGCCTGGCGATCAAGGTGCTCAACGCCGCGAAGTTCGTGCTGTCGTTCCCGGTCCCCGAGGGCGCAGAGGTCACCCACGCACTTGACGCGTCGATGCTCACCGGCCTGGATGCCGTGATCAGGGAAGCGACGAAGGCGTTCGAGAACTACGACCAGGCGAAGGCGCTCGAGGTCACAGAGGCCTTCTTCTGGACCTTCTGCGACGACTACCTCGAGCTCGTCAAGGAGCGCGCTTACAACCAGAACGACACCGGTCAGGCATCCGCCGCGCTCGCGCTGCGACTGGCTCTCTCGACGCTGCTGCGTCTGCTCGCCCCGATCATCTCCTTCGCGACCGAAGAGGTGTGGTCGTGGTTCGAAGAGGGATCGGTGCACACCGCGGCGTGGCCGGAAGCGCTCGGCATCGAGGGCGACACGGCCGTGCTGTCTGCCGCGAGCGAGGCGCTGATCGGCATCCGCCGCGCCAAGACCGAGGCGAAAGCCTCGCAGAAGACCCCGGTGTCACGTGCGGCGATCGCAGCTCCTGCCGCCAAGCTCGAGGCACTGCGCGCCGCCGCCGACGACCTCCGAGCAGTGGGGCGCATCGCCGAGCTCGAGTTCACCGAGGCAGAGGAGTTCGCGGTCACCGCGATCGAACTCGCCCCGGTCGAGGGCGCCTGATGCAGCTGGGCACGCGGTGGGCGACCGGCTCGGAGCCGCCGGCATCGGTACCCGCCGCTTTGCGACCATCGATCGCCGAGGTGGAATCCCGTGGCCTTGAGGGCCACTGGACTCTGACCTGGCTCGAGGGTCGCGCGATCGCCGAGCTCGACGCCGGCTGGGAGGTCATGCAGACCTCGACGGGTGACGTGATCGCCCGCCCGTTCCAGGACTGAGCACTCCAAGTCGCTGGAGGCCCGAGACCCTCCGTTGCCGTCGGCAGCGGAGGGTCTCGTTCTCCGAGCGCGACGGATGGTTAGGCTCGACCCATGACCGACGCCTCGAATCCGTTGCTCCTGCCGTCAGATCTGCCCTACGGGCTTCCCGACTACAGCGCGATCAGACCGGAACACTATCTGCCCGCGTTCCAGGCCGCATTCGACGAGCATCTCCGCGAGATCGCCAGCATCACGATGGTGCGCTCCATGCCGACCTTCGAGAACACGATCGAGGCGATCGAGCGGTCGGGAGAACGGCTCGACAGGGTCGCCCACGCGTTCTACACGGTGAGCTCCGCCGATGCCACACCGGAGATCCAGGCGATCGACGAGGAGCTCGCGCCGCTGATGGCCGCTCACCACGACGCCATCACCCTCGACGGGGCGCTGTTCTGGCGTGTGCAGCAAGTGCATGATCAGCTCGTCCGGCTCGACCTCGATGCCGAGCAGAGATATCTGGTCGAGCGGCACCACCGAGAGATGTCCCACGCGGGTGCCGCCCTCGACGATCAGGCGAAGGATCGCCTCACGCTGCTCAATCAGCAGCTCTCGACACTCAACAACACGTTCGAGCGCAATCTCCTGAATGACACCAACGACCTCGCAGTCGTGTTCGACTCCGCGGAGGAGCTCGCGGGGCTCAGTACCGGAGAGCTCTCCGCCGCCTCCCGCTCCGCCGCGGACCGCGGACTCGACGGCGGGTTCCTGATCTCGCTGCCCCTGTTCACGGGTCACCCCTATCTCGCGCAGTTGCGGGACCGCGAGGCGCGGCGAAGGATCATGGACGCGTCGCGCGCCCGCTCGACGCGTGACAACTCGAACGACAACCGCCCGGTGCTGCGAGAGATCGTGCGTCTCCGGGCTGAGCGCGCGGAGCTGCTCGGCTACGCATCGCACGCTGCCTACGTCACGGCCGATGAGACGGCGGGGACTCCCGAGGCGGTCGAGCGGATGCTGCGCGAGCTCGCCGCCCCGGCCGCACGCAACGCCCGTGCGGAGCGGGAAGCTCTGCAGGCCATCATCGACGAGACCGAGAGCGCGCCGTTCCCCGTCGAGGCGCACGATTGGGCGTTCTACACCGAGAAGGTGCGCACCGCGCGCTATGACATCGACACGAGTGCACTCCGCCCGTGGTTCGAGGCCGAGCGGGTGCTGCAGGACGGCGTCTTCTTCGCCGCCACCCGGCTCTACGGCGTCACCTTCAGCGAGCGGCACGATCTGGTGGCCTACCACCCGGGCGCGCGGGTGTTCGAAGTGCGCAATGCCGACGGCTCCGAACTCGGGCTGTACGTGCTCGACCTGTACACGCGCGATTCGAAGCGCGGCGGCGCCTGGATGAACCCGATCGTGAGCCAGTCGCGACTTCGCGGCACGTTGCCTGTCGTGGTCAACAACCTCAACGTCGCTCTCCCCGGCGAGGGAGAGCCGACCCTCCTGGCCCTCGACGAGGTCACCACCCTCTTCCACGAGTTCGGGCATGCATTGCACGGCCTCTTCGCCGTCGTGACGTATCCGCACTTCGCCGGCACCAACGTCTTCCGCGACTTCGTCGAGTTCCCGAGCCAGGTCAACGAGATGTGGATCCTCTGGCCCGAGGTGCTCGACAACTACGCGCGTCACCACGAGACCGACGAGCCCCTCGACCCGGCGATCGTCGAGCGACTGCGCGCGACCGAGACCTTCAATCAGGGCCATGACACCAGCGAGTACCTCGCCGCGGCCTGGCTCGATCAGGCCTGGCACCGAGTGGGTCGTGATGCCGACGTCGGTGATGTCGCCGCGTTCGAGGCTGCGGCACTCGCCGACATCGGCCTCGATGACCCGCTGGTGCCGACGCGGTACTCGTCGACGTACTTCGCGCACGTGTTCTCAGGCGGCTACAGCGCCGGGTACTACTCGTACATCTGGAGCGAGGTCCTCGACGCCGACACTGTCGACTGGTTCCGCGAGAACGGCGGACTCACGCGCGAGAACGGCGATCGCTTCCGAGCACGCCTCCTCGGCGTGGGTGGTTCGAAGGACCCGCTCGACGCCTACCGCGACTTCCGCGGGCGCGACGCGGAGATCGCACCGCTGCTGAGACGCCGGGGCCTCGATGCCTGATCGGCTCGATGAGATCAGACAGTCCTTCGACCAGCGGGCCGAGCGCTACGACGACAGTGTGATGCATCAGTCGCTCGCAACAGCCGTCGCAGACAGCCTCTCCCTCGTCGGCGCCCGAACCGTTCTGGACATAGCGACCGGAACAGGTCTCGTGCTTCGCGCTCTGCACCGATCCGGGCGTGCATCCGGCATCCACCTCGTAGGGACTGACATCTCGCCGCAGATGCTGCGCGTGGCGAAACGAGAGTTGCCGAGCGCAGAGTGGGTCGAGGCCGACGCATCCCGCCTGCCGTTCGCGGACGCCTCCGCAGACGTGATGACGTGCGTCACAGCACTGCACATCATCCCGGATGTTCCTGCCGCCCTCAGCGAGTGGTCGCGCGTGCTGCGCACCGGCGGCCGTCTCGTCACAGCCACCTTCGCATCGGCGCATCTGACGGCGGCGACCGGCCAGACTCCCTCGCACCCGTATCCTCGGGACCACGCCCCCTATGCCACTGTCGAGGCGCTCGCCGCGACGTTCCGGCCGTTCGGCTTCGAACTCGAGGCTCACTCGGAGTGGACTGACGGCACTGATTCCGTGCTGATCGCTGACTTCAGCGCCCTCGGCGACGCCTGAGCCGCGCGCGCCCGTCAGTTATGGGCGAGGCAGACAGCTCGGTGGTCACGCGCTCTTGCGCTTGCGCTCCATCACGATCGTGGGCGGCGCACCCTCGTCGACGGCCGCGCGGGTCACGATGACCTTGGCGACGTCTTCGGCGGAGGGGATCTCGAACATGATCGGCCCGAGCACGTCTTCGAGGATCGCTCGGAGTCCGCGCGCACCGGTCTTGCGCTCGACCGCGAGGTCGGCGATCGACCGCAGTGCCTCTTCCTCGAACTCGAGCTGCACACCGTCGAGCTCGAACATGCGCTGGTACTGCTTGACGAGCGCGTTGCGAGGACCGGTGAGGATGTCGATGAGAGCGTCCTGGTCGAGCGGCGAGACATTCGTGACCACCGGAAGGCGGCCGATGAACTCGGGGATCAACCCGAACTTGTGCAGGTCTTCCGGGAGAACCTCACTGAACAGGTCGAGGTCCTTGCCCTTGTCGTGCAGCGGGGCGCCGAAACCGATGCCGTGCTTGCCGACACGCGCCGACACGATGTCCTCGAGGCCGGCGAACGCACCGGCGACGATGAACAGCACGTTCGACGTGTCGATCTGCAGGAATTCCTGGTGCGGATGCTTGCGTCCGCCCTGCGGCGGCACCGATGCGACCGTTCCCTCGATGATCTTGAGCAGCGCCTGCTGCACGCCCTCGCCGGAGACATCTCGCGTGATGGAGGGATTCTCGGCCTTGCGGGCGATCTTGTCGACCTCGTCGATGTAGATGATGCCCTGCTCAGCACGCTTGACGTCGTAATCGGCCGCCTGGATCAGCTTGAGCAGGATGTTCTCGACGTCTTCACCGACGTAGCCGGCCTCGGTGAGCGCGGTGGCGTCGGCGACAGCGAACGGGACGTTCAGGCGCTTCGCGAGAGTCTGCGCCAGGTACGTCTTGCCGCACCCGGTCGGACCGATCAACAGGATGTTGCTCTTGGCGATCTCGATGCTCTCGGCCTTCTGCTCGGCCGTCTGCAGGGTCCCGTGCGCACGGATGCGCTTGTAGTGGTTGTAGACCGCGACGGAGAGAGCCTTCTTCGCGGGCTCCTGACCGACGACGTACTCCTCGAGGAAGGAGAAGATCTCGCGAGGCTTCGGCAGTTCGAAATCTGCCGTGCCTTCAGCGGAGGACTCCGCCATCCGCTCCTCGATGATCTCGTTGCACAGCTCGACGCACTCGTCGCAGATGTACACACCGGGGCCAGCGATGAGCTGCTGCACCTGCTTCTGGCTCTTTCCACAGAACGAGCACTTGAACAGGTCAGCGCTTTCACCGATACGGGCCATGCACGTCCTCCTAGGGGATCCTGAGATCGTCTACTGAGCCTAACCTCTGCATCCGACACCGGGACGCATTGGCGCGGGTCGTGGTGGAACTATCCGATCGACGTGTGCGGCGGCTGAATGAGATCCCATGGCGCTCCGTAGGGATCCTCGAAGATCGCGACGGTGCCGTACGCCTCGTGCCGTGGCTCCTCCCGGAATCGGATGCCGTGGGCGCGCATGCGCGCGTACTGCTGCTCGAAGTCATCGGTCTCGAGAAAGAACGCGACCTCTCCCCCGGCTTGGCGCCCGAGCATCCCGTGGTCGGCGCAGAGCGCCAGCACGAAACCGGTCCCCCCTGCCTCCGGACCCACGACCACCCGACGCCAGCCGCCCTCGAAGGTCTCGTCCTGACGAACGACGAAGCCGAGCGCGTCGACGAAGAAGGCCAGTGCTTCGTCGTGTTCGCGGACGAGGTATGTGACGTTCTGCAGGCGGATCATGGGTCGAAACGTAGCCCACACAGGTTTCCGCGACATGACGTCGCTGCTCGAGGGAGTCGCCCGCGACACGCTGAGAGCCCCGCAACTGACGCTGCGGGGCTCTCAGAAAAAGGCCGACGCTAGACCATGCTCTTGGTGTGCCAGACGGTCTTGACCTCGGTGAAAGCGCCGATGCGCTCGGGCGATGCGAGCACCTCGCCGGGAGCCAGCACACGCTTGAGCGTCTCTGCCGCCGCGATCTGCATGTCGATCCACTCGAGATCACCGGCACCGGCGAGGTCGAGCGCATTGACGTCCTGGTGCGAGGCGAGCCAGGGCGCCATCTCGGCGGGCGACCCGGTGAGCACGTTGACGACGCCCCCGGGCACATCACTCGTCGCGAGCACCTCGGCGAGGCTGATGGCGGAGAGCGGATGCCGCTCGCTCGCGATCACCACGACCGTGTTGCCTGCGACGAGAGCCGGCGCGACGACCGAGACGAGACCGAGCAGCGCGGAGTCCTGCGGCGCGACGATCGCGACGACCCCCGTCGGCTCGGGCACCGAGATGTTGAAGTACGGCCCGGACACCGGGTTGGCGTTGCCTGCGATCTGCGCATACTTGTCGCACCAGCCCGCGTACCAGACCCAGAGATCGATGGCTTCGTCGACCTGAGCGGCTGCGGCGGATGCCGAGGCTCCCTCCTGGGCGATGATCTCGTCGATGAACTGCGCGCGGCGCCCCTCGAGCACTTCGGCGACACGGTAGAGCACCTGTCCGCGGTTGTAGGCCGTCGCGCCCGACCACCCCTTCACGGCAGAACGCGCGGCGACGACGGCATCCCGGGCATCCTTGCGAGATCCCTGCGCGGCGTTCGCGAGGAACGCGCCCTTCGCCGAGAGCACCTCGTAGGTACGACCCGACTCGCTGCGCGGGAAGGCACCGCCGATGGCCAGCTTGTATGTCTTCGGAACACTGAGTCGGTCATTGGCACCGGGTCGCTTGCTCATGCGGACGCCCCCTTCAGGTATGCGGTGAGTCCCTGTCGGCCACCCTCACGGCCGTATCCGGACTCCTTGTAACCGCCGAACGGGCTCGACGGGTCGAAACGGTTGAACGTGTTCGCCCAGATCACACCGGCGCGGAGCCGGTCGGCGACTGCCAGGATGCGGGAGCCCTTGTCCGACCAGATGCCTGCGGACAGACCGTACGGCGTGTTGTTCGCCTTCGCGATCGCCTCGGCGGGCGTGCGGAAGGTCAGCACCGAGAGAACCGGTCCGAACACCTCGTCGCGGGCGATGCGGTGCGATGCTTCGACTCCGGTGAAGATCGTCGGAGCGAACCAGAATCCCTTGTCGGGGATCGCGCAGTCCGCGGTCCAGCGCTCCGCGCCCTCGGCCTCGCCGATGTCGCTGAGCTCCCGGATGCGGGCGAGCTGGGCCGCCGAGTTGATCGCGCCGATGTCGGTGTTCTTGTCGAGCGGGTCGCCGAGACGCAGGGTCGAGAGGCGGTTCTTCAGACGGTCGATGACCTCGTCATGGATCGACTCCTGCACGAGCAGGCGGCTTCCCGCACAGCACACGTGGCCCTGGTTGAAGAAGATGCCGTTCACGATGCCCTCGATGGCCTGTTCGATGGGCGCGTCGTCGAAGACGATGTTCGCAGCCTTGCCTCCGAGCTCGAGAGTGAGCTTCTTGTCCGTTCCGGCGACGGCACGGGCGATGTCGCGTCCCACCCCGGTCGAGCCGGTGAAGGCCACCTTGTCGACATCCGGGTGGCGTACGAGAGTGGCACCGGTGTCACCGGCGCCGGTCACGATGTTCACGACACCTGCGGGAAGGTCGGCCTGCTGCAGGATCTCCGCGAAGATCAACGCCGTGAGCGGAGTCGTCTCTGCGGGCTTGAGTACGACGGTGTTGCCGGCGGCGAGAGCCGGAGCGAGCTTCCACGCGAGCATCAGCAGCGGGAAGTTCCACGGGATGATCTGCCCGGCGACACCGAGTGCACGCGGGTTGGCGCCGAGTCCTGCGTAGTCGAGCTTGTCGGCCCACCCCGCGTAGTAGAAGAACCACGAAGCCACCAGCGGCACGTCGACGTCGCGGCTCTCCTTGATCGGCTTCCCGTTGTCGAGGCTCTCGGCGACCGCGAGCTCGCGAGCACGCTCCTGCACGAGGCGGGCGATGCGGAACAGGTACTTGCCCCGATCGCGACCGCTCATCTTCGACCAGGTCTTGTCGTAGGCGCGTCGTGCGGCAGAGACGGCGCGGTCGATGTCGTGATCGTTCGCCGAGGCGATCTCCGCGATGCGGGTCTCGTCGGCGGGCGAGATGGTGGTGAAGCTCGAGCCAGATCCGTCGACGAACTCACCGTCGATGAACAGGCCGTAGCTGTCCTTGAGGTTCAGTACGGCTTTCGACTCCGGTGCCGGAGCGTATTCCAGGAATGACATGTGCGGGGTTCCTAGTCGATCGTGACGTAGTCGGGGCCGGAGTAGTGGCCGGAGGTGAGCTTCTGACGCTGCAGCAGCACGTCGTTCAACAGGCTCGAGGCGCCGAAGCGGAACAGGTGCGGCTGGAGCCATTCCTCGCCCACCGTCTCGGCCACCGTGACGAGGTATTTGACCGCGTCCTTGGAGGCACGGATGCCACCCGCGGGCTTCACGCCGATGCGCTCCCCCGTGCCGCGATGCCAGTCACGCACCGTCTCGAGCATCAGCAGCGTCGTCGGCAGAGTGGCCGCAGGCTGCACCTTGCCGGTTGACGTCTTGATGAAGTCGCCGCCGGCGAGGATGCCGAGCCATGACGCCCGCTTGATGTTGTCGTAGGTGTTGAGCTCACCGGTCTCGAGGATGACCTTGAGCGAAGCGTAGGAGCCGTCCGCACGGCGGCACGCCTCCTTCACCTGGGCGATCTGGTCGTAGACGAGTCCGTAGCGGCCGGAGAGGAATGCTCCACGGTCGATGACCATGTCGATCTCGTCGGCGCCCGCAGCGACCGCCTCGGCCGTGTCGGCCAGCTTGATGGCGAGCGACGATCGCCCGCTCGGGAACGCCGTCGCGACGGCGGCGACCGAGATCAGTCCGTCGTCCGGATCTCCGTGAAGGTCACCGAGGGCCGCGACCGCGTCGCCGACCATGTCGCCATAGACACAGACGGCGGCGACCTTGGGGGTCGACGGGTCGGCGGCATCCGGGTTCTTGGCCTTCGCGACGAGCGAGCGCACCTTGCCCGGTGTGTCCGAACCCTCGAGGGTGGTGAGGTCGATCAGCTTGATGATCGTGTCGAGCGCCCAGGCCTTCGACGTGGTCTTGATCGAACGCGTGCCGAGGCCGGCAGCGCGCTGCTCCAGACCTGTGGCATCGACGCCGGGGAGGCCATGCAGGAACCGGCGGAGCGTGGCGTCGTCCGGCTCACCGCCGAGTACGTCCACCGCCGATCTGCGGCTGAGTTCTTGGGTCGTCATCGTTCCTCCAACAATGCTCGTGCTGTGTTCTCATCTGTCACCAAAACGCTGCACAGGCCGTTGATCACGACTGTACGCGCGATGTCATGCTTGGCGTCACCGGCAGTGACGAAGACCGCTCGGCTCGCTCCGCGCAGGCGTCCGAGGTCGACCCCGACGGTCCGCGCGTCGAGCTGCGGATCGACGATGTTCCCGTCTGCATCGATGTAGCGTCCGAGCACGTCGCCCACAGCGCCGCGTCGGGCGAGTTCGTCCACATCGGATGCCGAGAGGTAGCCGTTCTCGACATGGGCCGAGCTGGCATCGCACGGTCCTGCTGTGAACAGGAACGCCTGCGCGTCAGCGGCCTCTTCGAGCACGGCCGCGACGGTGCGGTCGGCTTCGATGGCCTGTTTGGTCTCGACACGCTCGAGGATCGCGGGGCTCGGGAGCAGCGATACCTGCCCCGAGGCGCGCTGCGCGATCGTGACGGCTAGTCCGGCTGCTCCGCCGGATCGCCGATTGAGGCTCACACCCCCGTTGAGCTGCACGACCGTGACACCTGTCGCCCACCCGTCCGGCAGCGCCTCGGCCACCGCGCGCAGCGTGCGGCCCCAGCTGACGCCGAGCGTGCGCGGGACGGGCCGCATCGCCGTGAGGTAGTCGGCGGCCGCCTGAGCGACGCGCTCGAGCGTTCCGTCGTCGCCTTCGGGCGCAGGCACGACCACAGCGGCCGCGAGCCCGTGGCGATCGACGAGTTCACGCTCGAGGCCCAGACGACGAGCACGGGGATGGATGATCTCGATCCGGACGATGCCGCGTTCGCGCGCCTGGATCAGCAGACGCCCGACCTTCCAGCGGGAGAGCCCGAGGAGTGCTCCGATCTCGTCCTGCGTCTTCTCCTCGTCGTAATACAACTCGGCGACGCGGACCATCGTCAGCTCGTCATCCACAGCATCCTCCTCGCTTCCAGAGTACGCTCGCAACGGCTTTCGCGCATCCACGTGCTCATATGAGCAAGCATACGAGGTGATCCGCACATCTGCCGGAAACGACGAAAGGACGCCGACCCGAAGGCCGACGTCCTCTCAGATCCGGTTGATCACATGCGCTTGCGTGAGGTGAGCACCTGATCGACGATGCCGTAGTCCAGCGCCTCAGCGGCGGACAGGATCTTGTCGCGATCGATGTCGCGGTTGACCTGCTCGACAGGCTTGCCGGTGTGGCGGGCCATCGTCTCCTCGAGCCAGGTGCGCATGCGGAGGATCTCCGCCGCCTGGATCTCGATGTCGGATGCCTGGCCGTGTCCGGCCTCCCCCATCGCCGGCTGGTGCATGAGCACGCGGGCGTTGGGCAGGGCGAGGCGCTTGCCGGGGTGCCCGCCTGCGAGCAGAACGGAAGCGGCCGAGGCGGCCTGCCCGAGCACCACGGTCTGGATCTGCGGCGCGACGTACTGCATCGTGTCGTAGATCGCCGTCATCGCGGTGAACGAGCCACCGGGCGAGTTGATGTACATCGTGATGTCGCGCTCGGAGTCCTGGCTCTCGAGAACGAGCAGCTGCGCCATCACGTCGTCGGCCGACGCGTCGTCGACCTGCACGCCGAGGAAGATCACGCGGTCTTCGAAGAGCTTGTTGTAGGGGTCCTGGCGCTTGAAGCCGTAAGCCGTGCGCTCCTCGAACTGAGGAAGCACGTAGCGGCTGGAGGGCAGATCGCCGGCAGAGCGGAAGGTGGGTGCGTACATGGGAGTCCTTTCGCTTTCCGTTACTTGATGTCCTGGTCGGTTCCGCCGCCGCCGATGACGTCGGTGGCCGAATCGCGGATGTGGTCGACGAAGCCGTACTCGAGCGCCTCGTCGGCGGTGAACCAACGGTCGCGGTCGCCGTCTTCGTTGATCTGCTCGACAGACTTGCCGGTCTGCGCCGCGGTGATCTCGGCGAGGCGGTTCTTCATCGAAGTGATCAGCTGCGCCTGCGTCTGGATGTCGCTCGACGTGCCGCCGAAGCCACCGTGCGGCTGGTGCAGCAGCACGCGGGCGTTGGGGGTGATGTAGCGCTTGCCCTTGGTGCCGGCGGTCAGCAGCAGCTGGCCCATCGACGCGGCCATACCGATACCGACGGTGACGATGTCGTTCGGGACGAACTGCATCGTGTCGTAGATCGCCATGCCCGCGGTGATCGATCCACCGGGCGAGTTGATGTAGAGGTAGATGTCCTTCTCGGAGTCCTCTGCGGCGAGAAGGAGGATCTTCGCGCAGATCTCGTTCGCATTGTCGTCGCGCACCTCCGATCCCAGCCAGATGATGCGGTCCTTCAACAGTCGGTCGAAGACGCTCGTAGCGAGGAGGGGTTCTGCAGCCATGTCAGCTCCTGATTCCGTGTTTCAGTGATTCGAATCTACCGGCGACAACGCAGCGGTCAGGCCGTGTTCGCCGTCGGCATATCAGCCGTCGAGTTCCGCGATCTCGTGGGCGTAGGCGGTCATCGAGCGGTGGTACCTGGGCAGGTGCGGAACGAGCGCGAGCAACGCGACCGAGAGGCCCTGCGCCGGACGCCCCGCGCTCGCCAGGATCAGCGCGTGCACAGTCGCTATCGCGTCCCGGTAGGGACCGCCGCCCGACAGCTCCTCCTCCGCGCGGATCACGGCGAGGGCGTCGTCGTACTCTTCGAGATTGCGCAGCGAGCTCGCCAACTGGATGACGCACTGGGGACGATGCTCGTCGTCGAGGCCCAATGCGAGAGCGCGTCTGTACAGCTCCACCGCCTCCGCCGGTCGACCTGCAGAGTCCCGGGCTCCGGCTCGCTCGAACTCCGCACGCGCATCGTCGGTGCCGCGCTCGGCGGCGAGAGCGTCGATCCTCGCGATCGTGTCGTCCCCGACCTCTTCACCGGTCGCGTCGTCCCACACCTCGTCGATGCGCTCATCCCAGGTCTTCATGGTCTCCTCGGTCATCTGCTCACTCCTTTCACGAGAAAGGGACGGATGCCGCAGCATCCGCCCCTCTCATCGAGATCGTGTTCGATCACTCAGCCTTGTCGGCCGCCTTCTTGGCCGGAGCCTTCTTGGCAGCGGGCTTCTTCGCGGCAGGCTTCTCAGCCGCCTCAGCGTCGTCGGCCTTCTTCGCAGGAGCCTTCTTCGCAGCAGGCTTCTTCGCGGCGGGCTTCTCAGCCGCCTCAGCGTCGTCGGCCTTCTTCGCAGCGGCCTTCTTGGCGGGAGCCTTCTTGGCGGGCTTCTCCTCAGCGGGAGCCTCTGTCTCGGTCTCGTCATCGGTCACGACGAAGTCCGACAGATCGACGGCCTTGCCGTTGGTGTCGACGACCTTGACCTTGCCGAGCGCGATGGCGAGAGCCTTGTTACGGGCGACCTCACCGACGAGCGCGGGAAGCTGGTTCGAGGACTGCAGCGCCTCCACGAACTCCTGGGGTGCCATGCCGTACTGCGACGCGGACTGGATGAGGTACTGAGAGAGCTCCTCCTGCGAGACCTGCACGTCAGCCTGCTCGGCGATCGTGTCGAGCAGCACCTGCGTGCGGAACTGCTTCTCGCTGGCCTCCGTGACCTCGGCGCGGTGCACGTCGTCCTCGAGGCGGTTCTCACCCTCGAGGTGGTTGTGCACCTCGTCTTCGATGAGCTGCGGCGGGACCGGGATCTCGATCTGCTCGAGAAGCGTCTCGACGAGCTTGTCGCGCGCGGCGGACCCCTGCGTGAAGACGCCCTGCTGTGCGACGCGCTCGGCGAGGCTCTCGCGGAGCTCTGCGATCGTGTCGAACTCGCTGGCGATCTGTGCGAAGTCGTCGTCGGCCTCGGGAAGCTCGCGCTCCTTGACCGCCTTGACGCTCACCGAGACCTCGGCCTCGGAACCGGCGTGGTCGCCGCCCACGAGAGCCGAGCGGAACGTGGTGTCCTCACCGGCGGTCAGCGACTCGATCGCATCGTCGATGCCCTCGAGCAGCTCGCCCGAGCCGACCTCATACGAGACGCCCTCGGCGCGGTCGATCTCGGCGCCGTCGATCGTGGCGACGAGGTCGAGCTCGACGAAGTCACCCTTGGCAGCCGGGCGATCGACGGGGACGAGCGTGCCGAAGCGCGCGCGGAGCTTCTCGATCTCCTCATCGAGAGCAGCCTCGTCGGCCTCGACGGCGTCGACCGTCAGGGTGATGCCGTCGTACGCGGGGATCTCGATCTCGGGGCGGACGTCCACCTCGATGTCGACGAGCAGATCTCCCGAGAAGTCCTTCTCGTTCGGCCACTGGGTGATGTCCGCGGCCGGACGGCCGACGATGCGCAGCTTGTGCTCGGCAGTCGCCTCGCGGAAGAACTTGTCGAGGCCTTCATTGACCGCGTGCTCGATGACCGCACCGCGGCCGATTCGCTGATCGATGATCGGGGCCGGGACCTTGCCCTTGCGGAAGCCGGGGATCTGGACGTCCTGAGCGATGTGCTCATAGGCGTGCGAGATGCTGGGCTTGAGGTCGTCGGGGGTGACCGTGATGCTGAGCTTGACCCGGGTCGGGGTGAGCTTCTCGACGGTGCTGTTCGCCATGCTGGTGTGTTCTCCTTGTGGTTTCCGCGCTGAATCGCGGCTGTCAGGCCGTTCGAGCCGTGTCGGGGCGACAGGAGTTGAACCTGCGACCTCCCGCTCCCAAAGCGGGCGCTCTACCAAACTGAGCTACGCCCCGGGGAATCTGCACGCAGATTCAGCCCCACCGAGTCTAACGGACATGAGCAGGTCCGACAGTCCGCTATGATCGATGAGTCGGCACAGTTCCTCACGGATCACCGCCGACAACGGGGCTGTAGCTTAGTGGTAAAGCCTCTGTCTTCCAAACAGATGATGCGAGTTCGATTCTCGTCAGCCCCTCCACTCGAGAAAGGCCCCCGCGACGCGGGGGCCTTTCTTTTTGTGTTCAGGGACCGGGCCCGCGCCTCACGGCGCAGGGGTGGCGTACAACGCCTCGTACGTCAGTTACAGCTTCGGAGCCTCGTTCCCGGGCAGAAGCTGCTCGAGCGTCATCTCGGCGACGGTGGCACCGGCGAGCGGAAAAGTAGCGGCTGCACGGCCCTCCAGCGCGGTCTCGAGCGCGAACCCGGCCGGGTGGACGATGTTGAACACGGGCGCGCCGTCGGGCGCGCCGCTCTTCACAGTGACCTCGGAACCGATCGGCAGGCTGTTCGCGTAGACGATGAGTCGCGTTCCTGCCGGGATGCTTCGGGCATAGTCGTCGGGCGTCGCGGTGCCCGGAAGCGCGAGGTACACAGTGCGCTCCTCCCCCGACGGCGCGGTGCCATGGAAGACGTCGACTGAAGTCACTCGCACGACGACGGGCCGGAAGTCGAACGACTGCCCGTCGATAGCCATCACCCCCTGCGCGAACGATTCGACGACGCCGATGAAGCCGATCTCGGAGACAGGGAGGAGTTCATCGGTGGTGTGGATCGGTTCGGCATCGACGACTGCGGCAGAGGCGCCCGTCGATACGACCTCCGGTGCGATGTCCGGGACGCGGGCGGCTGGCGTCGTCGCACAGCCTGTGACCACGAGCCCGAGCATCAGCAGGATGCTCAGGCTCCAGCCGGGGTGATTCGATGCGGGGGCACTCAACGATCCTTCTCCTCGCATGAACAGGTCGACCGGTGATTATGGTGGTCACAGCGTAACGTCCAGTGCACGGCCGCGCAGTATTCCACGTACGCAGGTTCCGCAGGGAGGACCCATCTCATGACCGCACCTGTCGACGTGGCCCGCCTCGATGTCGGGGGCCACGGTCTCCCCCAGCTCTTCTCGAGTGCACCGAGGGGCGAGACGAGCACCAGGAGGCCACGCGCGCCGTTGGTTCTGGGAACCGTCGCCGTGCTGGTCGTCGCGGCAACCCTCGGAACGCTCCAGCTCACGGCGAATCTCGGCTACGACGACGCACGAGCGGCGTTCGATGCCGCCCTCGCAGAGACTTCCAACGCGGGAGGCGCCGTCCGACAGGAGCTCGACGCGCTCGAATCCACGGTCAGCAGCGCGGATCTGCTCGTGCAGATCGACACCGGCGTGCTGGCCGCCCCCGCTGTCAAGGAGGCACTGTCGGCTGCGGCGTCGGCTTCCGATGATGCTGCGGCTCCCGCAGTGGTCCTTCTCGAGGGGAGCCTGCCCATCGCGGGAACCAAGCCCGGGATGTTCTGGGAGCTCTACGGCGCATCCGGCTCCCTCAGCGAGCACACACGCGGTCTGGAGGACCTCACCGCCGCCCTCGGTGATGCGATCCCGTCGGTGACGGCCGCCGGCGCGAGCGTGACAGACGCGGGAGTCGCACTCCTCGCCTCCGCCGCGGATGCGGCTCCGGCTTTCGAGGCGGCTCACCTGTCCGCCAAGAACGACGCCGTGATCGCCCTGCGAGATGCGGCTGCGGCAGCATCGACCACCACTCTGCTCGACGACTCGACCGTCAGTGCGCTGACCGCTCTCCAGGACGCCGCGGGTCAGGTCGTGGCGACCGAACAGATCGAACTCGCCGAGAAGGCCGGTCCGCTGCAGGGTGCTCGTCTCGAGATCGAGGCGTTCGCCCGGTCGCTGGCCCCCGGCGTCCTGCTCGAGTTCGACTGGTACCCGGTCGTGAACAACGCCGGCTACAACGGCAGCATGGGCGGTCTCACCCGTTGGTGGTGGGACGACCCCGATCGTGCGGTGATCGAGCTGTCGAACTCCGTCGCCGAGCAGTGGCCGGCGGAACGCAGTCAGGCGCTGATCGCCCATGAGGTCGGCCACGCGATCAGCGTGAAGTGCGAGGACATGTACGACTCATCGACCCAGGACAGTATCGAGAAGTGGGCGACCGCGTGGGCGATCAGCATGGGGTTCACCAATGACGCCAACGGCGTCTGGGCCTACGGGTACCCGCCGCAGTCCTATATCGATGCCGCGTACGGATGCCGATGAGCGCAGACCACCCACACGAAAGGGGCCGTCGCGATCAGATCGCGACGGCCCCTTCGAGAGTTCAGATTGAGGTCACTGGCCCCGGCGCTCGCGCAGCTGGGTGAGCGCATCTTCGAGAAGCTGGACCGCTTCTTCGTCGGTGCGACGCTCCTTCACGTAGGCGAGGTGAGTCTTGTAAGGCTCAGCCTTCGCCAGCGCGGGAGGGTTCTCCTTGTCGCGGCCGGCCGGGAGCCCGGACTGCGGGTGATCGATGGTCTCGGGGATCTCATCCTCCGGCAGGCCGGCGGCGAAGTAGCGGACCGTCTCGTTGCCGAGGCCGTCCCAGTACGAGACCGCGATGCGGTCGGCGTGATAGCCGTGGTCCTGCTCGCCCATGGGCCCGGAACCGACACGGGTCCCTCGGATCGCGTTACCGCCGGTAGCCATCAGATCACCTCGAACTTCGTAATGAGACCGAGCGCGACGATCGACACGAACCACGCGAGAGCGAGGATCACAGTGAAGCGGTTGAGATTGCGCTCAGCGAGACCCGACGAGCCGACAGCCGACGTCATGCCTCCACCGAACATGTCGGACAGGCCGCCACCGCGACCCTTGTGGAGCAGGATGAGGAGGGTCAGCAGGACGCTGGTGATGCCCAGCACGACCTGCAGGACGAACTCGAGAATTTCCACGAGGAAGAGCCTTTCGCTGGGGCAGGATTACCCCGGTAACGGTCAAGTATACGGTGCGGCGGGGCCGGAGCCCCGCCGCACACTCATACGCCGACGTGCTTCTCGAAGCGGATGATCGCCGCGAACTCATCGACCACGAGGCTCGCGCCTCCGACGAGTGCGCCATCGACATCGGGCTCACGCATGAAGCTGGCGATGTTCGCCGCCTTGACCGATCCGCCGTAGAGGATCCGGGTGCGCGCCGCAGCATCGTCACCGAGAACCTTGGCGACCACCGTGCGCAGCACGGCGCAGACCTCCTGCGCCTGCTGAGGCGTGGCGGCCTGTCCCGAGCCGATCGCCCAGACCGGCTCGTACGCCACGACGATGTCGGCATCCTTCGAGAGCCCCTGCAGGGCAACCTCGAGCTGGCCTGTGGGAACGGCGCTGGCGCCGAACTTCTCAAGGTCTTCCGATGTCTCGCCCACGCAGATGACCGGAGTCAGGCCATGCTTGAGGGCGGCCTTCGTCTTGGCCGCCACGACCTCGTCCGACTCGGAGTGGTACTCACGCCGCTCGGAGTGGCCGATGATGACGTACTTCGCGTCGAGCTTGGCGAGGAACGCACCGGACACCTCGCCGGTGTACGCACCGGAGTCGTGAGTCGAGAGGTCCTGCGCGCCGAGCGCGAACGGGATCTTGTCCGCATCGATCAGCGTCTGCACGCTGCGGATGTCGGTGAAGGGCGGGAACACCGCGACCTCGACCGAGCCGTCCTCGTGCTTGGCGTCCTTGAGAGTCCAGTGCAGCTTCTGCACGAACGCGACCGCCTGCAGGTGGTCGAGATTCATCTTCCAGTTTCCCGCGATCAGCGGGGTACGGGTGTTCATGCCCATCCGAGCACCTCCAGGCCGGGTAGTTTCTTGCCCTCGAGGAACTCGAGGCTGGCGCCGCCACCGGTCGAGATGTGACCGAAGCGGTCATCGTCGAATCCGAGCTGACGCACGGCAGCGGCGGAGTCGCCACCGCCCACCACGCTGAGGCCGTCGACCTCGGTGAGCGCCTGCGCGACGACCTTGGTGCCGTTCGCGAAAGCCGGGAACTCGAACACGCCCATCGGGCCGTTCCAGAACACGGTCTTGGACCCACGGATGACCTCGGCGAAGCGTGCGGCCGTCTCCGGGCCGATGTCCAGCCCGATTCCAGCGGAACCGAAAGCGGTGCTCTCGATCGCGTCGGCGGCGGTGACCTCGTGATCGGCGTCGGCAGAGAACGACGAGGCGACCACCACGTCGGTCGGGAGCACGAGCTCCACGCCGCGCTTCTCGGCCTCGGCGATGTAGCCGCGCACCGTCTCGAGCTGATCCTCTTCGAGGAGGCTGGATGCCACGGCGTGGCCCTGAGCCTTCAGGAAGGTGAACAGCATGCCGCCGCCGACGAGGATGCGATCCACGCGCGGAAGCAGGTGCGAGATGACGCCGAGCTTGTCGCTGACCTTCGACCCGCCGAGCACGACCGCGTACGGGCGCTCGGGGTTCTCGGTGAGACGGTCGAGCACGTCGAGCTCTGCCGCGATCAGCAGACCGGCCGCGGAAGGCAGCAGCTCGGCGAGATCGTAGACGCTCGCCTGCTTGCGGTGTACGACACCGAAGCCGTCGGAGACCAGGACATCGCCCAGTTCTGCGAGCTCAGCCGCGAAGGCGCCGCGCTCGGCGTCGTCCTTCGAGGTCTCCCCCGGGTTGAACCTCAGGTTCTCGATGACGACGATGCCGCCGTCCTCGAGCGAGGCCACGGCCTCCTGAGCCGACTCGCCGACGGTGTCGCGCGCGAACGCGACCGGCTTGCCGAGCAGCTCGGACAGTCGCTGAGCGACCGGCGCGAGGCTGTACTGCGGGTCGGGCGCACCGTCGGGGCGGCCGAGGTGCGAGCACACGACGACGCGGGCGCCCGCGTTGATCAGTGCATTGAGGGTAGGCAACGAGGCGCGGACACGGCCATCGTCCGTGATGATCCCATCCCGCAGGGGGACGTTGAGATCACAACGGACGATGACGCGCTTGCCCTCGAGCGAACCCAGTGAATCCAGGGTGCGCAGAGTCATGGGAGGTGTCTCAGAGACGCTCTGCCACGTACTCGGTCAGGTCGACGAGACGGTTGGAGTAGCCCCACTCGTTGTCGTACCAGCTGGAGACCTTGACCAGGTTGCCGCTGACGTTGGTCAGCGTGGCGTCGAAGATCGACGAGTGAGGGTTGTGCACGATGTCGCTCGAGACGATCTGGTCTTCGTTGTACTGCAGGAAGCCGGCGAGGCGTCCGTCGGCAGCGGCCTTCTTGTACGCCTCGTTGACCTCGTCGACCGTCAGGTTCTCGCGGTCGGTGATCAGCGTCAGGTCGACGATGGAACCGGTGGGAACCGGCACACGGTACGACGAGCCGCTCAGCTTGCCCTGGAGCTCGGGGAGGACCTCGCCGATCGCCTTGGCAGCGCCGGTCGACGCCGGGGTGATGTTGATCGCTGCGGCGCGAGCGCGACGCAGGTCACTGTGCGGGCCGTCCTGCAGGTTCTGGTCTGCGGTGTAGGCGTGAGCGGTCATCATGAAGCCGCGGTCGATGCCGAACGCGTCGTTGAAGACCTGTGCCAGCGGTGCGAGGCAGTTGGTCGTGCAGGAGGCGTTGGAGATGATGTGGTCCGTCTCCGGGTTGTACGTGTCCTCGTTCACGCCCATGACGAACGTGCCGTCGACGCCGGTGCCCGGTGCCGAGATGAGGACCTTCTTGGCGCCGGCCTCGATGTGCTTCTTGGCGAGCTCCGCCTTGGTGAAGAAGCCGGTCGACTCGATGACGATGTCGACGCCCAGCTCGCCCCACGGGAGACCGGCGGGGTCGCGCTCCGCGAACGCCTTGATCGCCTTGCCGTTGACCGTGATGCTCTCATCGTCGTAGCTGATGTCAGCATCGAGGACGCCGCCCACGGAGTCGTACTTCAGAAGGTGGGCAAGGGTCTTGTTGTCGGTGAGGTCGTTGACAGCGACGATCTCGATGTCAGCTCCCTGCGCGAGAGCCGCGCGGAAGTAGTTGCGTCCGATACGGCCGAAGCCGTTGATACCGATCTTGACAGACACTCAGGTCTCCCTGTTTCTCGTGCGCTGTGCGCCGCAATAGTGCGTACGCGGTGCGCGGGGGTTTTTGGCTGAGATGGCGTCCCGACGAGACTTGGCCCGTCGGGACGCGACCCGATTACGACAGTACCAGCAGGCCGTTCGTCTTCTCGCGGGCGACCTCGAAGCGCTGCGCGACGTTCTCCCAGTTCGCGATGTTCCAGGCGGCCTTGACGTAGTCGGCCTTGACGTTCAGGTAGTCGAGGTAGAAGGCGTGCTCCCACATGTCGAGCTGGAACAGCGGGACGGTGCCCTGCGCCGTGTTCGACTGCTGGTCGAACAGCTGCTGGATGATCAGACGCTGACCGATCGAGTCCCAGCTGAGCACCGACCAGCCGGAGCCCTGGATGCCGAGGGCGTTGGCCGTGAAGTGCGCCTGGAACTTCTCGAACGAGCCGAAGAACTCGTCGATGGCAGCCTTCAGCTCACCCTCGGGCTGGCCACCGCCGGTCGGCGAGAGGTTGGTCCAGAAGATCGAGTGGTTGACGTGGCCACCGAGGTTGAACGCGAGGTCCTTCTCGAGCTTGTTCACGTTGGCGAGGTTTCCGCTGTCACGGGCCTCGGCGAGCTGCTCGAGCGCCGTGTTGGCGCCGGCGACATAGGTCGCGTGGTGCTTGTCATGGTGCAGCTCCATGATCTTGCCGCTGATGTGCGGCTCGAGGGCTGCGAAGTCGTAGGGAAGGTCGGGGAGCGTGTAGGTCGCCATGTCGCTTTCATCCAATCCGCGCCGCGCCGCGGCGCTTGCCGATCCTCTGCGCCGCCGATGTGCGACGTAGAGCGGACGTAACTCATCCTAGTGACGACAACGCGTCGTCGACCCTGATCCTTCCCCGATATGACGAAGCGAGGCGACCCCTTGACAGGGATCGCCTCGCTGGTGTCCGTGGATCTCTCAGACGTCGAGGCCGGCGGGAACCGCTGCCTCCGTGCCCGGGATGCCCTCCTGCTGAGCGCGTTTGTCGGCCATCGCCAGCAGGCGGCGGATACGCCCCGCGACGGCATCCTTTGTCATCGGCGGGTCGGCGTGATGGCCGAGTTCGTCGAGGCTCGCGTCGCGGTGCGCGAGGCGCAGTTCTCCCGCGATCTTGAGATGGTCCGGCACTTCGTCGGCCAGGATCTCGAGCGCGCGCTCGACGCGGGCGCACGCGGCGACGGCAGCCTGCGCCGAGCGGCGGAGGTTGGCGTCGTCGAAGTTGACGAGGCGGTTCACGCCCGCGCGCACCTCGCGCCGCTGGCGCATCTCTTCCCACGCGACGGCCGTCTTCTGTGCGCCCATCTCGCTGAGGACCGTGCGGATCGCCTCGCCCTCACGAACGACGACACGCGGCATCCCCCGCACCTCGCGTGCCTTCGCGGCGACGCCCAGACGATGTGCCGCTCCGACGAGCGCCATCGCCGCTTCCGATGACGGGCACGAGACTTCGAGCATCGCCGATCGACCGGGCTCGCTGAGGGTTCCCGCGGCGAGGAAGGCGCCACGCCAGAGTCCGGCGATCTCCGCGCGCGAGCCCGTGGTGAGGCGGTTGGGCAGACCGCGCACCGGCCGCCTGCGCTGATCGAGCAGCCCGGTCTGGCGGGCGAGGGTCTCACCCGCGGCGATCACGCGAACCGCCCATCGCGCGCCGTCGTTCGCGGTGCTCGACTGCACCTGGGCGATCTCCGGGCGGACGCCGTAGATCTCAGCGAGGTCACGGGCGACGCGTTGAGCGAGCACTTCGGCATCCACCTCGGCCTCGACGGCGACCCGTCCGGCGATCGAGTGCAGCCCCCCGGCGAATCGGAGGATCGATGTGACCTCCGCGACACGCACCGTCGGGGGTGCATTGCGGATGCTGACAAGCTCAGCCTTGACGTCGGTGGTTAGTGCCACGACACTCCTCTACGCTCACGCGTCGGATCGCGACGCAAACCTCCAGCTTACTCGGCCGGAGCTAGTGCCTACTCCCGGCCGAGGTCCCGGTGGCGCAGGTTGACCGCCACTCCGGGCACGGCGCTGAGCCTGCGGGCCAGCTCTTCGGCCATCGCGACGGAGCGATGCTTGCCGCCGGTGCAGCCGATCGCGACAGTGGAGTGGCTCTTGTTCTCCCGCTGGTATCCCTCGAGAATCGGGGTCAGTGCGGCCGCGTACGCATCGAGGAACTCGGCGGCGCCTTCACGCGACAGCACGTACTCGCGCACCCGCTCGTCCTGGCCGGTGAGCCCGCGCAGCTCCTCGTTCCAGAACGGATTCGGGAGGAATCGCATGTCCGCCACGAGGTCGACGTCGGTGGGCAGGCCGTATTTGAAACCGAAGCTCATGAGAGTCACCCGGTGTCGCGCTGCTCCCTCTTCGGAGAACAGCTCCGACACCTGGGTCGCAAGCTGATGGATGTTGAGCGACGACGTGTCGATCACGAGATCCGCGGCCTCGCGGATCGGTGCGAGCTTGGAGCGCTCGATACGGATTCCGTCGAGCAGCGTTCCGTCACCCTGAAGAGGTTGTGGTCGGCGCACGGCCTCGAAACGGCGGACGAGTACATCGTCGGATGCATCGAGGAAGAGGATCCGGATCGAGCCGCGTGACCGCAGGGCACGGGTGACACCGGGGAAATCGTCGAAGAGGTTGCGTCCGCGCACATCCACCACAGCGGCGATCTTCGGCAGCGAGGTGCCGCCCATGTCCGTGAGGTCGAGAAGCGGGCGGAGAATCTGCGGGGGGAGGTTGTCGACGACATACCAGCCGAGGTCCTCGAGTGCGTTGGCCACTGTCGTGCGACCCGCGCCCGACATGCCCGTGACGATGAGGAACTCGCCTTTGTCCCCGTCAGCCATCGTTGCTCCTTCTCCCCCGCCGACCTCAAGCCTAGCGACTGCGCGCTACCGCGTGGACAGATGCGAGTGGATGTTCCGAGCGAGCACGGGTCCGATCCCCTGCACCTCTTCGATCTCCCCGGGTTCCGCGGAGCGGAGAGCGGTGACCGAACCGAAGTGCTTGAGCAGCACCTTGATGCGCGATGCGCCGAGCCCTGGGACCTCCGCAAGCACCGTGGTGATGTCGCCCTTGCGCCGCTTGCGCTGGTGGGTGATCGCGAATCTGTGCGCCTCGTCGCGCAGACGCTGCAGCAGATAGAGGGACTCGCTCGTGCGAGGGAGGATCACCGGGAAGTCCTCACCGGGCAGCCAGATCTCCTCCAGCCGCTTCGCGATACCGCACACGGCGATCTCGGTGTGTCCCGCATCGCGGAGTGCCCGGGCAGCGGCCTCGACCTGCGGCTGCCCACCATCGACGAGCAGCAACTGCGGCGGATAGGCGAAGCGCGGCTTGCGCTTGACCTCGGCGACGATCCCGTCGGCGAGTGCATCTTCGGCGGCCTGCTCCTCGGGTGCCGGCTCGTCTGGTCGATCGAGATACGCCAGACGTCGACGCAGCACCTGATACATCGAGTCGGTGTCATCAGTGGTCTCGAGGATGTTGAACGAGCGGTACTGATCTTTCCTCGGGAGCCCGTCTTCGAAGACCACCATGGACGCGACGACGTTGGTACCGCTGAGGTGCGAGATGTCGAAGCACTCGATGCGCAGCGGCGCCTCGGTCATGCCCAGGGCTTCCTGCAGGTCGGTCAGGGCCTGGGTGCGAGCGACGTAGTCGCTGGTGCGCCGCGTCTTGTAGCGGATGAGCGACTGTTGGGCGTTGAGGGTGGCCGTGCGCATGAGGTCGGCGCGTTGCCCTCGCTGAGCGACGGTGATCTCGACCTTCTTGCCGCGTCGCTCCCGCAGCCAGACCTCGAGCTCGGCGGCATCGTCTGGAATGGTGGGCACGATGATGCGCCGCGGCACATCCTGCGCGTCGCCATAGGCACGCTGCAGCACCTGATCCACAAGATCGGCGGGCGAGATGTCGATCTCCTTCTCGATCGTCATCGCACGCACACCGCGCACGCGTCCGCCGCGGATCACGAAGTGCTGCACGGCCGCGGCGAGCTCGTCTTCGGCGATGCCGAAGAGATCGGCATCCTCATCGGACGCCAACACCAGCGCGCTCTTACCGAGCACCGCCTCGATCGCTCCGAGCTTGTCCCGGTACTTGGCCGCGGCCTCGTAGTCCATCGCGGCGGAGGCTGCGAGCATCCGTGTGGTGAGTTCTCGGGTGAACCGCTCGTCACCGCCCGCCATGAAGGCGACGAAGTCGTCGGCCATGGCACGGTGCTCTTCGATCGAGACGGTCATCGAGCACGGGCCGCCGCACTTGCCGATCTGTCCGGGGAAACACGGTCGCCCCGTCTGCATCGCACGCTTGTAGCTCGAGTCGCTGCAGGTGCGGATGGGGAAGGCCTTCACCATCAGGTCGATCGTCTCGTGCACCGCCCAGACCTTGGGGTACGGGCCGAAGTAGCGCGCACCGGGGATCTTGCGATTCCTGGTGACGATCACGCGGGGTGCCTCATCGCCGAGCGTGACCGCCATGAACGGGTAGGACTTGTCATCCTTGTACCGCACGTTGAACGGCGGATCGAACTCCTTGATCCACATGTACTCCAGCTGGAGCGAGTCGACGTCTGTCGACACGACCGTCCACTCGACGGACGATGCCGTCGTCACCATGCGACGAGTGCGCTCGTGCAGGGTACGCAGCGGGGCGAAGTAGTTCGACAGGCGCTGACGAAGGTTCTTCGCCTTGCCGACGTACAGGACGCGTCCATCGGCGTCGCGGAACCGGTACACGCCGGGGTTGGTCGGGATCTCACCAGCCCGCGGCTTGTACGGCAGCACGTCGGCCATCAACTGGCCTTCCGCGCTGAGCGCCCCTCATCCAGGATCTCGGCGAGGAACTGGCCCGTGTGGCTCTCCTCGACGCGTGCGATCTGCTCGGGGGTGCCGGTTGCGAGGATCTCACCTCCGCCTGAACCACCCTCCGGGCCGAGATCGATGACCCAGTCCGCGGACTTGATCACATCGAGGTTGTGCTCGATGACGATCACCGTGTTGCCCTTGTCGACGAGGCCGCCCAGCACCTCGAGGAGCTTGCGCACGTCTTCGAAGTGCAGGCCGGTGGTCGGCTCGTCGAGCACGTAGATGCTGCGCCCGTTGCTGCGCCGCTGAAGCTCGGTGGCGAGCTTGACGCGCTGAGCCTCGCCGCCGGACAGGGTCGTCGCGGACTGTCCGAGACGCACGTACCCCAGGCCCACGTCGACGAGGGTCTTCATGTACCGGTGGATGGCCTGGATGGGCTCGAAGAACTCCGCGGCCTCCGCGATCGGCATCTCGAGCACCTCGGCGATGTTCTTGCCCTTGTAGTGCACCGAGAGCGTGTCGCGGTTGTAGCGCTTGCCGTGACACACCTCGCAGTCGACGTACACGTCGGGAAGGAAGTTCATCTCGATCTTGATCGTGCCGTCACCCGAACAGGCGTCGCATCGCCCGCCCTTGACGTTGAAGCTGAAGCGGCCCGGCTGGTAACCGCGAACCTTCGCTTCGGGGGTCTCGCTGAACAGCGATCGGATCCTGTCGAAGACCCCGGTGTAGGTGGCCGGGTTCGAGCGCGGAGTGCGACCGATCGGCGCCTGGTCGACGTGCACGACCTTGTCGAGATTGTCGAGACCGGAAACGCGGGTGTGCTTGCCGGGCACCGTTCGCGCTCCGTTGAGCCGCGAAGCGAGCACCTGGTAGAGGATGTCGTTGACCAGCGACGATTTGCCCGAGCCGCTGACTCCCGTGACCGCTGTGAGCACACCGAGCGGGAAGTCCACGCTCACGTTCTTGAGGTTGTTCTCGCGGGCGCCGACGACGCTGATCTTGCGCTTCTTGTCGAGCTTGCGGCGCTTCGTCGGCGTCGGGATCTCGCGGGCGCCCGAGAGGTATTCGCCCGTCATCGACCCCGGCTCGCTCAGCAGAGCCGAATAGGGCCCGGAGTGCACGACTTCGCCACCGTTCACTCCCGCGCCGGGTCCGATGTCGACGACCCAGTCGGCCGCTTCGATGGTCTCCTCATCGTGCTCGACGACGATGAGCGTGTTCCCGAGGTCGCGGAGCTTGAGGAGCGTGTCGATCAGACGCCGGTTGTCGCGCTGATGCAGACCGATCGAGGGCTCGTCGAGGACGTACAGCACGCCGGTGAGCCCGGATCCGATCTGGGTGGCCAAGCGGATGCGCTGTGCCTCACCACCGGAGAGCGAACCGGCCGAGCGGCTGAGATTGAGGTAGGACAGGCCGACCTGCAGCAGGAAGTCGAGTCGCAGGCGGATCTCGCGCAGCACCTGCGCCGCGATCTTCGCCTCGCGATCGGTGAGCGTCAGGGTCTCCATGAAGGAACGGGCGTCAGCGAGGCTGAGGTGCGACACCTCGGCGATCGAGTGGCCGTGCACCTGCACCGCTAGCACTTCGGGCTTGAGCCTGTTGCCGTCGCACACCGGGCACGGTACCTCGCGGAGGTACTCGCCCCAGCGCGAACGCTGTGTGTCGGACTCGGCCTGCGCGTACTGCCGCTCGATGTAGGGGACGACACCCTCGAAGCCGGAGGCATAGCGCATCTCGCGCCCGTACCGGTTCTTGAACTTGACGGTGACCTTGTAGTTGTCGCCGCGGAGGATCGCGTCCTGCACGTCGACCCTGAGGTCCTGCCACGGAGTGTCGAGCGAGAAATTGAGGTCGTCGGCGAGGCCCTCGAGCAGTCGCTCGTAGTACTGGAAGAGGCCCTTGCCCTGGGTGGTCCACGGGACGATCGCACCCTCGCGGATGGAGAGCTCTTCGTCGCCGAGCATCAGGTCGATGTCGACCGACATGCGCGTGCCGAGCCCCGAGCAGGCCGGGCAGGCGCCGAACGGCGCGTTGAACGAGAAGGTGCGCGGCTCGATCTCGGTGAGCGAGAGCGCGTGCCCGTTCGGGCACGCGAGCTTCTCGGAGAACGACTGCCAGGCGTCGTCGCCCTCTTCGTCGACGAAGTTCACCTGCACCACGCCGCCGGCCAGCCCCAGTGCGGTCTCGACAGAATCGGTGACGCGACCGAGGATGTCGTCAGCCGCCACGAGACGGTCGACGACGACAGCGATGTCGTGCTTGTAGCTCTTCTTGAGCGTGGGCGGCTCGGCGAGCTGGATCAGATCGCCGTCGACGATCGCCCGCGAGTATCCCTTGGCTCCGAGCTCGCGGAAGAGATCGACGAACTCGCCTTTCTTCTGCGAGACGACGGGCGCGACGATCTGGTAGCGGGTGCGCTCCGGCAGCTCCATGAGCTGGTCGGCGATCTGCTGCACGGTCTGGCGCTGGATGCGCTCACCACACTCCGGGCAGTGCGGGATGCCGATGCGGGCCCAGAGCAGGCGCATGTAGTCGTAGATCTCAGTGATCGTGCCGACCGTCGACCGCGGGTTGCGGTTGGTCGACTTCTGGTCGATCGACACCGCAGGGCTCAGCCCCTCGATGAAGTCGACGTCCGGTCGGTCGACCTGGCCGAGGAACTGCCGCGCGTAGGCGCTCAGCGATTCGACGTAGCGACGCTGCCCTTCGGCGAAGATCGTGTCGAACGCGAGACTGGACTTTCCCGATCCGGACAGGCCGGTGAACACGACGAGCGAGTCGCGTGGGATGTCGATGTCGACGTTCTTGAGATTGTGCACGCGGGCACCGCGAACACTGAGTTTTCCTGGGGTTGCAACCGGGACGATAGGCACTGATCAAGTCTACGAGGGGCCACGGACATTGGCTCCGTGAGGCCTCCCAGGAAGCGGATCACTGTCAGTCCCGGATTGAACGGCGACCCGCTGTC
The DNA here is from genome assembly GCF_979258505.1 of Microbacterium sp. AC145. Taxonomy (NCBI): domain Bacteria; kingdom Bacillati; phylum Actinomycetota; class Actinomycetes; order Micrococcales; family Microbacteriaceae; genus Microbacterium; species Microbacterium sp. AC145. Next base: position 1,011,925 of record NZ_OZ409859.1, on the reverse strand, counting down.
AGTCCTGGATCGGGCGGCGACCCGCGAAAGCCGACAACCCGTCACGCAGGGTCGCGATCTGCTCGAGATCCATACCCACCGCCGCCATGACCTGACGAGGAACGTCGAGCGCCCGCTCGCGGAGCGCACGTCCGGCATCCGTGAGGGTGATGTCGAGGCGGCGCTCGTCCTCCGAGCTGCGCTGCCGGGCGACCAGCCCGTCGGCCTCGAGGCGCTTGACCAGCGGCGACGCGGTGGCCGGCTCGAGAGCGAGATCGGCGGCGAGGTCGTTGAGTGGGCGCGGAGCGCGCTCCCACAGAGCGAGCATCACGAGATACTGCGGATGCGTGAGTCCCAGCGGCTCCAGGATCGGTCGATAGATGGCGACGACGTTGCGCGCGGCGGTCACCAGGGCGAAGCAGAGCTGATTGTCCAGCTTGAGCAGATCATCCGTAGCGGTCACGGCTCGACTATACAACGGCACTAATAGTTAGTACACTAATCAACATGGCTCGCTCCAGTGATCGCCCTCCTCTTCGCTCGCGCATCCGCGAGGCAGGTGGCCTCTATTCCTGGATCAACTCGAACCTGATTCGGTTCGCAGGTCCGGCCTCGGTCGGGCCCTACGAGAAGACGCCTCCCCCGAGTCCTGCTGAAAGAGCCGAACGGGCCTGCCCGCTCTGCGGGGCCCCGATGAGTGAGCACGAGATCGATCGCTCAGGCCCGAAGACGCTCGTCCACTGCCCCTGAGAATCGAGCGGTCAGTCGTCGCCGGCCGCGCCCTCGCGCGCGACGTCGAGCCAGAACGCCAGATCGTCCTCGCCGACCAGCGCTTCTGGCGACACATCGAGCCATCCGGTGCCCATTGTCCGGGGCCCCATGACCGCCGTCTCGACGCCGTGCCTGGTGATCAGGGCCGCTCCGTGCTCTTCGTCCACTCGAACGAGAAGCACGCCTCCGTTGCGGGCTCCGACCAGGATGTGACCGTCGAGGAGGAAGGCGCGGGTTCCGAACATCCGCTTCTCCTCGACGTCTCCGTCGAAGGTCAACAGCGCGCGCACGCGGTCGGCGAGCTCTTCTCCTGACGCATCCAACGTCGTCTCCTCCTGAGACTCAGGCGTGCCCGGCCCTCTCCATGGCACGCAGCTCCTTCTTCATGTCCTGCACCTCGTCGCGCAGTCGCCCGGCGAGCTCGAACTTGAGTTCGGCTGCGGCTGCGAGCATCTGGTCGGACAGGTCCTGGATGACGGCCTCGAGCTGCTGAGCACCCTCGGCAGCGATTCCCGTGCGACGGAGATTCGGTGTCGGCGACTTGCCCTTGCCGGTCGCTCGCCCGCGCCCGGACATCATCTCGGCCGTGTCGGCGCCCTCTCGGGCGAGCACCTCGGTGATGTCGGCGATCCGCTTGCGGAGCGGCTGGGGGTCGATGCCGTTCTCGAGGTTGTAGGCCACCTGCTTCTCACGACGCCGGTCGGTCTCCTCGATCGCCTTCGCCATCGAATCGGTGATCTTGTCGGCGTACATGTGCACCTCACCGGACACGTTTCGTGCCGCGCGACCGATGGTCTGGATCAGCGACGTGCCGGAGCGCAGGAAGCCCTCTTTGTCGGCGTCGAGGATAGCGACGAGCGACACCTCGGGAAGGTCGAGACCTTCACGGAGAAGGTTGATGCCGACGAGCACGTCGTACACGCCTGCCCGAAGCTCGCTGAGCAATTCGACACGACGAAGGGTGTCGACGTCGGAGTGCAGGTAGCGCACCCTCACGCCATGCTCGCCGAGGAAGTCGGTGAGCTCCTCGGACATCTTCTTGGTGAGCGTCGTCACGAGCACACGCTCGTCACGCTCGACGCGCACCCTGATCTCCTCGAGGAGATCGTCGATCTGCCCCTTCGACGGCTTCACGATGATGTGAGGATCGACGAGACCCGTCGGGCGGATGATCTGCTCCACGACGCCGTCGGCGATACCCATCTCGTACTTGCCGGGGGTCGCCGACAGGTAAACGGTCTGTCCGATCCGGTTCTTGAACTCGTCCCAGCGCAGCGGTCGGTTGTCCATCGCGCTCGGAAGACGGAATCCATGCTCGACGAGGGTGCGTTTGCGCGACGCATCGCCCTCGTACATCGCGCCGATCTGCGGCACCGTGACGTGAGATTCATCGATCACGAGCAGGAAGTCGTCGGGGAAGAAGTCGAGCAGCGTGTGCGGCGGCTCGCCGGGCTGACGGCCATCCATGTGCCGGGAGTAGTTCTCGATCCCCGAGCAGAAGCCCAGCTGCTGCAGCATTTCGAGATCGAAGGTGGTGCGCATTCTCAGACGCTGCGCCTCGAGCAGCTTGCCCTGCCGCTCGAATTCTTTCAGCCGCTCTTCCAGTTCGTGCTCGATGGTGCCGATGGAGCGCTGGATCACGTCGGTTCCCGCCACATAGTGCGATGCGGGGAAGATCGGAACGGCATCGAGCTTCTCGATGACCTCGCCGGTGAGCGGATGCAAGGAGTACAGGGCTTCGATCTCGTCACCGAACAGCTCGATGCGGATCGCGTGCTCCTCGTACACCGGGATGATCTCGATCGTGTCGCCGCGCACGCGGAAGTTGCCTCGCGAGAAGTCGACGTCGTTGCGGTTGTACTGCATCGCTATGAACTGCCGGATGAGCGCGTCGCGGTCGTAGCGCTCGCCGACCTGCAACGCCACCATGGCGCGCAGATATTCTTCGGGCGCACCGAGACCGTAGATGCACGAGACCGTGGACACGACGATCACGTCGCGGCGACTCAACAGGGAGTTGGTGGTCGAGTGGCGCAGACGCTCGACCTCGGCGTTGATCGACGAGTCCTTCTCGATGAAGGTATCGGTCTGGGGAACGTATGCCTCTGGCTGGTAGTAGTCGTAGTACGACACGAAGTACTCGACCGCGTTGTTGGGCATGAGCTCGCGGAACTCATTGGCGAGCTGGGCCGCCAGCGTCTTGTTGTGCGCCAGCACGAGAGTCGGACGCTGCACCTGCTCGACCAGCCAGGCGGTCGTCGCGGACTTTCCGGTACCCGTGGCTCCGAGAAGCACGACATCGGTCTCGCCTGCATTGATGCGCGATGCGAGCTCGGCGATCGCCTTCGGCTGGTCGCCGGCCGGCGCATACTCGCTGATGACCTCGAAGGGACGGACACTGCGGGTGGGTTGCATACCTCAAGCGTAGGCGGGGTCACCGACATCGGGGCCGTGTCCGTGGCGCCACCTAGAGTGAGCACGTGATCGAGTTCATCATCGGCACCAGCCTCGCAGCATCGGCAGGCCTCAACGCCTGGATGCCGCTGTTCCTGCTCGGGCTCGCAGATAGACTGATTCCTGCCGTCGAGCTCCCCTCCTCGTGGGCCTGGCTGTCGAGCGACCTGGCGTTGTGGATCGTGGGCGCATTGCTGGTTCTCGAGATCATCGCCGACAAGATCCCGGCTCTCGACTCGGTCAACGATGTCGTGCAGAGCATCCTGCGCCCGGCCGCCGGTGGCATCGCGTTCGGCGCCGGATCCGGAGCTCAGACGGTCGCGATCGAGGATCCGGCCTCGTTCTTCACCGAGAACCAGTGGATTCCGGTGGCCATCGGCATCGCCGTCGCGCTGGTGGTGCACATCGTCAAGGCGACGACACGCGTCGCCGCGAACGCAGCCACCGGAGGCCTCGCCGCCCCCGCACTCAGCGCTGCGGAGGACGGGACCTCCTTCGCGCTCGCGGCCGCGGCAATCATCGCGCCGATCCTGGCCGCGATCCTGCTCATCGGGCTCGTCGTCGCGGTGATCGTGATCCTGCGTCGACGCGCCCGCCGGCGTCGCGAGAGGAGGACTCCTCGGTCCGCCTCCAGCGCCCGGACGTAGGAAGTGGTGGTCACGACGACCGGGTGCCCGGCGATGCGCGCAGCTTCACGACCGTCAAGCCCGCCGCGAGGCTGCACATGGCGAGGATCGTGACGATGAACCACACCCAGTCCACCTGGCCGAACACGATGCCGAGTGCCCAGCCGAACAGGCTCGATCCCGCGTAGTAGCCGAAGTAGTACAGCGAGGATGCCTGTGCTCTGCTGTCGGGTCCTGCCGCCACCGGCGCCCACCCCGATGCCACCGCGTGCGCCCCGAAGAAGCCGCCGGTGAAGAGCAGCAGCCCGAGCAGCACGATCGGCGTGGCGTGAGCCAGCATCGCGGCCGCACCCGCGCCCATCACGGTGATCGCGCCCAGCAGCACGGGGTATCGCCCGAAGCGAGAGGCCAGGGAGCCTGCCCACGGCGACGAGACGGTGCCGGCGAGATAGGCGAGGAAGAGCAGCGTCACCACCCAGGCAGGCAGCGCGAAGGGCGGCTCGGCGAGGTGGAATCCGAGGTAGTTGTAGACGGCGACGAACGCCCCCATGAGCAGGAAGCCCTGGGCGTACAGTGCGAGCTGACGCCCCGAGCGCAGCGGCGCCAGCAGGCGGGTGAGCATCCCCGGTCCGGCGTCGTCACGGAATCGTCCGGGCACGAATCCCCGCGCCTTCGGCGTCAGCCACAGGAACAGCACGGCCGCCACCGCGCACAGCCCCGCGACCGTCCACATGCCTTCCCGCCATCCCGCCTGCTCGCCGACGATGCCGGACACGATCCGGCCGACGAGCCCACCCACCGTCGTTCCCGCGATGTAACTCCCTGCTGCTGCGGCCGCGTTTCGCGGGCTGACCTCTTCACTCAGGTACGCGAGAGCGACCGCGGGCACAGCCCCGAGCGCGACTCCCTCGAGCAGGCGCAGCGTCAGGAGCATCTCCATCCCCGCGCTGAGCGGGGCCAGGAGCCCCAGGGCGGTCGCCGCGATCACACCGATCGCCATCGCCTGCACCCGGCCGATGCGGTCGGCGATCATCGACCACGGGATGACGGCGGCAGCCAGTCCGAGCGTCGCCGCCGACACACTGAGTGCGGCGCTCGCCGGCGAGATCCCGAGATCGGCCGACAGCTGCGGCAGCACGGCCTGGGGCGAATAGAGCTGCGCGAAGGTCGCGATTCCCGCGAAGAACAGACCGATGATCAGGCGTCGGTACCCGGACGTTCCTGGCGCGTGGCCGCTGAAGGTCACGACGTGCTGATCCGCTCCCAGAGATCGTCTGTCTGAGCGAGCGTCTGCTCGAGCGATCCCGACGTGTCGATGACCACGTCGGCGATGGCCAGGCGGCGCTCATCGGAGACCTGCGCGTCGATGCGCTGCTGCGCGGCCTGCTCCGCCATCCCGCGGATCTCCACGAGCCGACGCCTGCGCTCCTCCGCGGGCGCGTGTGCGACGACGATCAGGTCCCACGGATCGTCGACCCGTGCTTCCACGAGCAGGGGCACGTCATACACGACGACCGTCGCGGGATCTGCCGACATCGCCTCGTCGAATCGGCGCTGCGACTCGGCGCGGACCGCAGGGTGCACGATCGCGTTCAGCTGCGCGAGCTGATCGGCGTCCCCGAAGACCTTCGCACCGAGGGCGGCACGATCGAGCGAGCCGTCGGCGGCGATGACCTCTGCCCCGAACGTCTCGGCGATGGCTGCGAGAACCGGAGTCCCGGGTGCCTGCACGTCGCGGACGATCTGATCGGCGTCGACGACGACTGCTCCCCTCTCCGCCAGTCGTCGTGCGATGGTCGACTTCCCGGAGGCGATGCCGCCGGTGAGCGCGATGAGAGCCATGCGGCCAGTCTAGGCTTCGACGCGGCCGCGCTCAGCGTCCGAGAAGCTGACGCCGGGAGCTGATGACGCCCGTGTCGAACCCGGCGAGGTGCAGTCCGCCGTGGAACCGAGCGTGCTCGATCTTGATGCAGCGATCCATCACCACGGCGAGCCCTGCGTCCTCGGCGAGGGCGGCCGCATCCTCGTTCCATGACCCCAACTGCAGCCACAGCGTCTGCGCACCGAGGTCGATCGCCTCCTGCGCGACGCCGGGAAGATCCTCGTGGCGACGGAACACGTCGACGATGTCCGGGACCACGGGAAGGTCGGCCAGCGACGCATAGACGGGCTGTCCGAGGATGGACGACTCACGCGGATTGACGAGGTAGACGTCGTACGCGGTGCTCGAGAGCAGATAAGTCGCGACGAAGTACGACGCGCGGGCCGGGTTGTTCGATGCGCCGACGATCGCGACGGACTTCGCTCGCCGGAGGATGCCGAAGCGCTGCTGCTGACTCGGCCCCTCCCACGTGCGCTCAGGGTGCAGTGGAGCCGCTCCGGGCAGCGCGCACGCCGCGGCATCCTGAGGCGTGGGCAGAGCGCAGGCGTCCGCTCCCGCGAGGTTCGTGTCGCTCATCGGTTCGCTCCCGTCGCCGTGCTGAGTGCCTGGTCCAGGTCCCAGATGATGTCGTCCGCGTCCTCGAGGCCCACCGAGATCCGGATGAGATCGGGGCGCACCCCGGCCGCCTCGAGCTGCGACTCGGTGAGCTGACGGTGAGTGGTGGATGCCGGGTGGATGACGAGCGTGCGCGCATCACCGATGTTCGCGAGGTGCGATGCCAGCTGGAGATTCTCGATCAGGGTCTCCCCCGCCGCGCGACCGTCTTCGGCTCTGACTCCGAAGGCGAACACCGATCCCGGGCCGAGCGGCAGGTACTTCGCGGCGCGCTCATGATGCGGATGCCCCTCGAGCCCCGCCCACGTCACGTACTCCACGCGGGGGTCGGATGCCAGCCAGTCCGCGACGATGCGCGCGTTGGCGAGATGGGCGTCGATGCGCTGCGGCAGCGTCTCGACACCCTGCAGCAGGTTGAAGGCGGACTGCGGACTCAGCGCCGGCCCGATGTCACGCAGCTGCTCGGTGCGGAGCTTGGTGAGGAACCCGTACTCGCCGAAGTTGTCCCACCACTTGATCCCTCCGTACGACTCGACGGGCTCCGTCATCTGCGGGAACCGCCCGTTGCCCCAGTCGAACGTGCCCTTCTCGATCACGACGCCTCCGAGTGTCGTCCCGTGACCACCGAGGAACTTCGTCACCGAATGGATGACGATGTCGGCGCCGTGCTCGAGCGGCCGCGCGAGGTACGGAGTGGCAAGGGTCGCGTCGACGACGAGCGGCACACCGGCGGCATGTGCGACCTCCGCCAGGCCTTCGATGTCGGCGATCTCACCCGACGGGTTGCCGATCATCTCGACGTAGACGACCTTGGTCTCGGGACGGATCGCCGCCGCGTAGTCGGCAGGGTCCGTGGAGGCGACGAACGTGGTCTCCACGCCGAATCGACGCAATGTCACGTCCAGTTGGGTCACGGTGCCGCCGTACAGCTGCGCCGACGCGACCACGTGATCACCGGACCCGACGAGCGCGGCGAACGTGATGAACTCGGCGCTCATGCCCGACGCGGTCGCGACGGCGCCGATCCCGCCCTCGAGCGATGCCAGCCGTTCCTCGAGCGCGGCGACGGTGGGGTTGCCGATGCGCGAGTAGATGTTTCCGTACTTCTGCAGCGCGAAGAGATTGCCGGCATCCGTCGCATCCTCGAACACGAACGACGTCGTCTGGTAGATCGGCACGGCGCGGGCACCTGTCGCGGCATCCGGTGTGCCTCCGGCGTGGAGAGCCCTCGTGCGAAACCCGAAGCGGTGTTCTTCCGTCATTGCGTCCTCAGTTCAGCGGTCTCGAGCACGGCGGCGATGTCGTCGACGGCCCATGGGTTCTGCAGAGATGTCGTGTCGCCGAGCGGAGCGGGTGCGCGCCCTGCGCGCCGGTCCTGCTCGGCCTCCCACAGCTGCGCGAGCAGACGTCGCATGATCTTGCCGGAGCGGGTCTTGGGCAGGTCGGGGACGACGACGATGTGCTTCGGCTTGGCGACAGGCCCGATGGCGGTGGCGACCTGGCCGCGCAGTTGCGAGGTCGAGACCTCCGAACGTCCGGATGCGGTGACGAACGCGACCACGGCTTGCCCGGTGACCGCATCGGCGACGCCTGCGGTGCCTGCCTCCCCGACCGTGTCATGGGCCACGAGCGCCGATTCGATCTCGATGGTCGAGAGCCTGTGGCCCGACACGTTCACGACGTCGTCGAGGCGCCCGAGGATCCAGATGTAGCCGTCGGCATCGCGCGTCGCCCCGTCACCGGCGACGTAGTATCCGCCGTGCTCGCCGTGTCCGGCATAAGCCGACCAGTATGCATCTCGGTATCGCTGCGGGTTCCCCCACACGGTCCGCGCCATCCCCGGCCACGGACGCCGCACCACGAGCGTTCCGGATCTTCCGGGCGCGACCTCATCGCCGTTCGCGTCGACCACGGTCGCGTCGATGCCGGGCAGCGGCACGGATGCCGAGCCGGGCTTGAGCGTCGTCACTCCCGGAAGCGGCGCGATCATCGCCGCCCCGGTCTCGGACTGCCACCAGGTGTCGACCACCGGGAGCTCGTCGCGCCCGAAGTTGCGACGGAACCAGATCCAGGCTTCCGGATTGATCGCCTCCCCGACAGTTCCGAGCAGACGCAGTGTGGAGAGATCATGGCCCGAAGGCTGCTCTCCGCCGAACCAGGTCATGAAGGTGCGGATGAGCGTGGGCGCGGTGTAATAGACGGTCACGCCGTAACGCTCGATGATCTCGAGGTGTCGCTCACGGTTCGGCGTGTCCGGCGTCCCCTCGTAGATGACCTGAGTCAGGCCGTTCGAGAGCGGACCGTAGATCTCGTACGTGTGGGCGGTCACCCAGGCGAGATCCGCCGTGCACCAGTGCACGTCGTCGGGTTTCGCGTCGAAATGCGCCCAGTGCGCCCAGCTCGCATGCGTGAGGTACCCGCCGGATGTGTGGACGAGCCCCTTCGGCTTCCCGGTGGTTCCCGACGTGTAGATGATGAAGAGCGGATGCTCGGCATCGAACGCCTGGGGCTCATGCTGCGCCGAAGCGCCGTCGACGACGTCATGCCACCAGACGTCGCGTCCCTCGGTCCAGGGAACATCCTGCCCGGTGCGCCGAAGCACGAGGATGTGCTCGAGATCGGGAAGATCTGCGGCTGCGATGTCGGCCGTCGACTTGACCTCGGTCGCGGTGCCTCGGCGGAACTGACCGTCGCTCGTCACGAGCAGCTTGGCTCCGGTGTCGGCGAGCCGGAACCGCACCGCTTCGGCGGAGAACCCGCCGAACACGAGCGAGTGCACGGCTCCGATCCGTGCGCAGGCGAGGGTGATCACGACCGTCTCGATCAGCACCGGGAGATAGATGACGACGCGATCGCCCGGGCGGATGCCGAGTGCGATGAGCGCGTTGGCCGCGCGCGACACCCTGTCCTGGAGGTCGGAATACGTCACGGCGATACGGTCGCCCGGCTCGCCCTCGAAGTGCAGCGCGACCTTGTCACCGCGGCCGGCCGCGACGTGGCGGTCGACGCAGTTGTACGCGACGTTGAGCCGGCCACCGACGAACCATCGCGCGGCGGGAACAGCATCCCCCACGGGTGCATCCCACTCGTGAGCCGTGTGCCATGGCTCGGTCCAATCGAGCCGCTCGGCCGCCTGCTCCCAGAAGAGCGTCGGATCCGACGACGCCCGTGCGTAGGCCTCGACGGTCACATTCGCCGTCGCGGCGAAGCCGGCGGGAGCCGGGTATGTGCGGGTCTCGTGCAGACGTGCTTCTGTCACGGTCACACCCACCGTCGGAGCAGATACTTCTCGACCAGTACGAGGAGCGCGTTGGTGATCGTGCCGAGAAGCGCCAGCAGGACGATCGACAGGATGATCCTGTCGACGCGTCCGCTGTTCTGCGAATCCGTGAGCAGGAACCCGAGTCCCATCGACGAGGCGATCAGCTCGGCCGCGACGAGGAACAGCCAGGCCTGCGCGAGCGCGAGTCGGAGGCCCGCGACCACCGACGGCACGACGGCGGGCAGCTGCACGGTGCGGAACAGCGACCAGCCGCGAAGGCTGAACGAGCGTCCTGCCTCGACGAGCTGCGGATCGACGTGTCGGAGCGCCGATGCGACGGTCGTGTAGACCGGGAAGAACGCACCGATGGCGATCAGCGTCACCTTGGACTCCTCCCCGATCTGCATCCAGAGGATCAGCAACGGCACCCACGCCAGAGACGGGACCGCACGGACGGCCGAGAGCGTGGGACTCAGCAGCACGTCACCGATCTTCGAGAGGCCGACGATCCCCGCGATCGCGAGTCCGATCACCGACCCGATCGCGAAGCCGAGAAGCACGCGCTGCACCGAGATCGCGATGTGCGTCCAGAGCAGCCCGCGCTCGGCCAGTTCGACACCGGCTGCGAAGACCGATTCCGGGGATGGGAGGAGGTAGGGCGCGACGATTCCGGTGGTCGTCACGATCTGCCAGGCGATGATGATGAGGGCTGGCAGCAGGAACCCGCCGATGACGCGAACGACCGGACGGTCCCACGGATGCCGCGCGCCCACCTCAGGAACCCGACGGATGCCCCGAGCGGCGTCCAGCGCCTCCTGTGTGTCCGCGGGCACGATCACCCTCTGGTCGGGAAGACTCACTCGCCCCCGACCGCCTTCTCTGCGAAGGTGGCGTTCACGATCGAGTCGAGCGCCTCGTCGACCGAGTCCTGGCCGCCCTGGACATCACCGGAATCGACGAGCACGGGAGCGATCTTCTCGAGCACCGCGACCTGGTCGTCCCCAGGGATGCCGCTCACATCGAGGTTCGAGCGCTCGGTGATGACGGTCTTCGCGACCTCGATGTCGATGCTCGCGACCTCGGCCAGCAGCGCAGCCGTCTCGTCGGGGTTCTCGAGAGCCCACTCGCGCGCCTGCTCGTAGGCGTCGACGACCGCCTGCGCGAGGTCGGCGTGGTTCTCGATGAAGTCCTCGGTCGCGTTCAGGAATCCGTAGGTGTTGAAGTCGACGTTGCGGTAGATGAGCTGGTCGCCCGACTCCACCTCTGCCGCGGCCATGATCGGGTCGAGGCCCGCCCAGGCATCGACCGATCCGCCGTCGAGCGCTGCGCGCCCGTCCGCGTGCTGCAGGTTCTGCACCTCGACGTCGTCGACCGAGAGGCCGGCTTCCTCGAGGGACTGCAGCAGGAAGAAGTAGGGGTCCGTGCCCTTCGTCGCGGCGACCGACTTGCCCGCGAGGTCCTCGACCGAGGTGATGTCGCTGTCGGGACCGACGACGATCGCCGACCACTCGGGCTGCGAGAAGATGTCGATGACCTGGATGGGCGAGCCGTTCGCACGGGCGAGGAGCGCGGCGGAGCCGGCGGTCGAGCCCACGTCGATCGACCCGGAGCGCAGCAGCTCGTTCGCCTTGTTGGAGCCGGCGGACTGCACCCACTCGACAGCGACGTCGTCGCCGAGGATCTCCTCGAGGATTCCCTGGTCGCGGATCACGAGGCTCAGCGGGTTGTAGGTGGCGAAGTCGATCGACAGCGAGTCGGACGACCACTCGCCGGTCGCGGCCGCATCGTCGTTCGACGTGTCGGAGGCCGTGGCGTTCTCCCCGGCGACGCAGCCGGACGCTACGAGCATCATCGTCCCGGCGATGGCGATCGCAGGGACGATTCGGCGGGTGATGGTGCTCATCGGGTCTCCTCGGTGGCGGTGCTGTGGTGGGTGTCTACACCGAGTCCCTCGAGGAGCTCGGCGCGGAGGTCCGCGAGGCCGCGATCGGCGCGGTCGCGGGGGCGGATGCCGGGAACGGTGATCGTGCGCGCGATCGAAGACGCGTCCGTCCCGGCGTCGCCGACGAGCGTGCGCAGCAGCAGCACGCGATCGGCCAGATAGAGGGCTTCTTCCACGTCGTGGGTGACGAGGAGGACGGTGGTGGGCTCCGCGGCGTGGATCTTCAGAAGGAGATCGTGCATCCTCAGCCGGGTGAGCGCGTCAAGCGCGCCGAAGGGTTCGTCCAGGAGCAGGACGCCGGGGTTGCGGGCGAGCGCGCGGGCGAGCGAGGCGCGCTGCGCCATTCCCCCCGACACCTCGCGTGGACGCTGGTCCGCGGCCTGCTCCAGGCCGACCAGCTCGAGCAGCTCGCGCACACGCTCGCGCCCTTCGCGCCGGGCGGTACCGCGAGGAAGCCCGAGCTCGACGTTCTGTGCGATGGTCCGCCAGGGCAGGAGCCGGGGCTCCTGGAAGGCGATCGCGGTGCGCTCGTCGACGTCGGCGACGCCTGTGTCATCGAGCAGGATGCTGCCGCTCGTCGGCGCATCCAGCCCGCCGACCAGACGCAGGAGGGTGGACTTGCCGCATCCCGACGGTCCGACGATCGCGACGATCTCGCCCGCTGTGACCTCGACGTCGACTGCTCGGAGAACGTCACGCCGATCGCGAGCGACGGGGAAGCTGCGCTCCACACCGCGCAGACTCACCGGCTGAGCGGTGCCGGCGACCGCCGGGCCGCGAGCCGTGGAGGGCGCTGAGAGCAGAGAGGTCATACCCCCATGCTGTCCAACCCGCGGGAATGTTACGAATGCGGCCGTAATGTTCGGTCACGTAGCTCTCCGCACCTCGCGGATACGCACGGAAAAGCAGAACGGGCCGCCATCCCGAAGGATGACGGCCCGTTCCAGAGCGTGATGCTTACGCGTTGCCGCCCGAGAGCTTCTCGCGAAGAGCCGCGAGTGCCTCGTCGTCAGCGAGCGTGCCCGCGCCTGCGGCCTCGCTCGAGAAGACCTGGCCACCGAAGTCGTCGCCAGCGGCCGCCTCGGCCTCGGCTGCCTTGGCAACCTGAGCCTTGTGCGCCTCCCAGCGAGCCTGGGCTGCAGCGTACTCCTGCTCCCATGCCTCGCGCTGGGTGTCGAAGCCTTCCTTCCACGCACCGGTCTCGGGGTCGAAGCCCTCCGGGTACTTGTACTCGCCGGCCTCGTCGTACTCGGCGAGCATGCCGTAGAGCGCCGGGTCGAACTCGGTGCCGTTGACGTCGACAGCCTCGTTCGCCTGCTTCAGCGAGAGCGAGATGCGGCGACGCTCGAGGTCGATGTCGATGACCTTGACGAAGACCTCTTCGCCGACCGACACGACCTGCTCGGCCAGCTCGACGTGCTTGCTGGAGAGCTCGGAGATGTGGACGAGGCCCTCGATGCCGTCTGCGACGCGCACGAACGCACCGAACGGAACGAGCTTGGTGACCTTACCCGGCGTGACCTGACCGATCGCGTGGGTGCGGGCGAAGACCTGCCACGGGTCCTCCTGCGTCGCCTTCAGCGACAGGGAGACGCGCTCGCGGTCGAGGTCGACCTCGAGGATCTCGACGGTGACCTCCTGGCCCACCTCGACGACCTCGGAGGCGTGCTCGATGTGCTTCCAGGACAGCTCGGAGACGTGCACGAGGCCGTCCACGCCGCCCAGGTCGACGAATGCACCGAAGTTGACGATCGACGACACGACACCCTTGCGGACCTGACCCTTGTGCAGGTTGTTCAGGAACGTGGTGCGCGACTCCGACTGCGTCTGCTCGAGCAGCGCGCGGCGGCTGAGCACGACGTTGTTGCGGTTCTTGTCGAGCTCGAGGATCTTGGCCTCGATCTCCTGGCCGAGGTACGGCGTGAGGTCGCGGACGCGGCGCAGCTCGATGAGCGAAGCCGGGAGGAACCCACGGAGGCCGATGTCGACGATGAGTCCACCCTTGACGACCTCGATGACCGTTCCGGTGACGACGCCGTCGTTCTCCTTGATCTTCTCGACGTCTCCCCAGGCACGCTCGTACTGAGCACGCTTCTTGGAGAGGATCAGACGGCCTTCCTTGTCCTCCTTCTGGAGAACCAGGGCCTCGACCTCGTCGCCGACCTTGACGACCTCGTTCGGGTCGACGTCGTGCTTGATCGAGAGTTCGCGCGAGGGGATGACACCCTCGGTCTTGTATCCGACATCGAGGAGGACCTCATCGCGGTCGATCTTGACGATCGTGCCTTCGATGATGTCGCCGTCGTTGAAGAACTTCAGGGTCTTCTCGACCGCGGCCAGGAAGTCCTCAGCAGATCCGATGTCGTTGATGGCGACCTGCTTGGTGGCCGGGGCGGTCGTTGCGGTAGTCATGTAGTGGGTTGTCCTTGTGAATGGAGACTCGGGCTGAGGGCTCCGGCCGCGCACGACCGATGATGAGCTCTGCAGCGATTGATTTGGTTTCTACCACGCGGGCACGCATAGGCACGCCACGAGTGACAGTCAAGGTTATCAGATCTCAGGACTGCGTGAAGGACGAGATACCACGCGCGGCCGTCGCGCTGACAGACTGTCGACATGCCTCGCGCCGACAAGCTCCTCCTGCTCGACACCGCCAGTCTCTATTTCCGCGCCTTCTACGGCGTCCCCGACAAGGTGACGGCGCCCGACGGCTCCCCCATCAACGCGGCTCGCGGCCTGCTCGACATCATCGCGAAGCTCATCACCCGCTACGAGCCCACCCACGTGGTCGCCTGCTGGGACGACGACTGGCGTCCGCAGTGGAGGGTCGATCTGATCCCGAGCTACAAGTCGCACCGAGTGGTCGAGGTGGTGGCTGCGGGTCCCGACGTCGAAGAGGTGCCGGATCCTCTCGAGGCTCAGATCCCGTTGATCCGTGAGACCCTCGGACTCCTCGGCATCCCGATCATCGGTGTCGCCGAGCACGAGGCGGACGACGTCATCGGCACCCTCGCCACCCACGCCACGATGCCCGTCGACATCGTCACGGGCGACCGCGACCTCTTCCAGCTCGTCGACGACGCGAGAGCCGTCCGCGTCATCTATACGGCACGAGGCATGAGCAATCTCGAGATCGTGACCGATGCGGTCGTCGTAGCCAAGTACGGTGTCCTCCCCGGTCAGTACGCCGACTTCGCCACGATGCGCGGCGATGCCTCCGACGGCCTCCCCGGGGTCGCCGGAGTCGGCGAGAAGACCGCGGCGACCCTGCTGCAGACGCACGGCGATCTGGCCGGCATCCGTGCGGCTGCCGAAGCCGGAGAAGGGATGAGCGCGGGGGTCCGCGCGAAGATCCTCGCCGCCACGGCGTACCTCGATGTCGCTCCGACGGTGGTCGCCGTGGCCCCCGATCTCGACATAGCGGCGCCGACCGAGGCTCTGCGGCCGCTCGATCCGGCTGAGGCCGATGCCGCGACGGCGCTCGCGGAGAAGTGGAACCTCGGATCGTCCATGGCCCGCGCGGTCGCGGCCGTGGCGACCGTCGAAGGCTGAGTCAGTTCGCCCAGGCGAGCAGCCGGTCGAGCCCCCAGGTCGTGATGATGCGGGATGCCGGCACGCCTGCCCGTTCCGCCCGCTCGGCGCCGTGGTCGAGCAGCGAGAGCTGACCCGGCGCGTGCGCATCCGAGTCGATGGAGAAGAGGCATCCCGCGTCGAGGGCGATCGCGATCAACTCGTCCGGCGGGTCCTGACGCTCCGGCCGCGAGTTGATCTCGACAGCCACACCGTTCTCGGCACAGGCCGAGAAGACGGCGCGGGCATCGAACTGCGACTCCGGCCGCGTGCCCCGATCCCCCTGCACGAGCCGGCCGGTGCAGTGCCCGAGCACGTTCACTCGCGGGTTCGACACGGCAGCGATCATCCGTGCCGTCATCGGCCTCGCCTCCATGCGGAGTTTCGAATGGACGGATGCCACGACGATGTCGAGCTCGCCGAGCAGCGGTTCCTCCTGGTCCAGACCGCCGTCGTCGAGGATGTCCACCTCGATGCCGGCCAGAAGAGTGAACCCGTCAGCGGATTCAGCCCGCACGAGCGGCATCTGCTCACGCAGCCGCTCCGGTGAGAGTCCGCGGGCGACCCGAAGACGCGGGGAATGATCGGTGATCGCCTGATACTCGTGACCGAGTGCTCGCGCGGCCGCCGCCATCACGGGGATCGAGGTCGTTCCATCCGACCAGTCCGTGTGCGCATGCAGATCTCCACGGAGCTTCGCCCTCAACTCCGACGCGCGCTCCGGCTCGACCTCGCCTCGGAGCTCGACGAGATAGTCGGGGACCTCACCGCTCTGCGCCTGCCTGATGACACCGAAGGTCGATTCGCCGATCCCCTTCGCGGCACGCAGCCTCGTCGGATCCGAACGCACATCCTCCGGCAGCTGCTGTAGAGTCGCGGCAGCCTGACGGAACGCCTTGGCCCGGTAGCGCGATGCGCGCTCGCGTTCCAGCAGTGAGGCGATCTCGAGCAGGGCGGCGATCGGGTCCATGACGGCGCCTATGCGGTGGCGAGTTCCCGGCTGACGCCGATCCACTCGTCGAGCTTCGCGAGCGCCCGCCCGTCGTCCACCGCGGCGGCCGCACGGTCGTACCCCTCGCGTAGGCGTTCGAGGATCGGACGCTGCACCTGGGTCGCGTCCTGAGACAGTTCGAATGCGACGATCCCGGCCGCGGCGTTGAGGAGGACGATGTCGCGCACGGCGCCCTGCTCCCCTTCGAGGGTGCGACGCAGGACCGCAGCATTGTGATCAGGCGTACCGCCGATCAGATCGGCGAGGTCCGCGATCGGGATGCCGAGGTCGCGGGGATCGAGGTCGTGCTCGTGGATGTCGCCGCGGGTGACCTCCCAGATGCGGCTGTGACCGGTCGTGGTCAGTTCGTCGAGACCGTCGTCCCCGCGGAAGACGAGGGCAGTGGCGCCGCGCGTGCGGAACACACCCGTGATCAGCGGCACGCGCTCGAGTTGCGCGACGCCGACCGCGTTGGCCTCCGCGCGCGCCGGATTGCACAGCGGGCCGAGCATGTTGAAGACGGTCGGCACGCCGAGTTCGGCACGCACTGCGCCTGCATGCTTGAAGCCGGGATGGAACGCCCCCGCCCACGCGAACGTGATTCCCGTCCGGTCGAGGATCGATGCGACGGATGCCGGGTCGAGCGTCAGTTCCAGCCCGAGCGCGCTGAGGACGTCGGAGGAACCCGACGACGAGCTGGCCGCCCGATTGCCGTGCTTGACCACCGGCACCCCGGTCGCGCCGATGATCACGGCGGCGGTCGTCGAGACGTTCACGGTGCCCACACGGTCTCCGCCCGTGCCGACGATGTCGAGAACGTTCGGGGAGACGGGGAGGGGAACCGCGGCCTCGAGGATCGCGTCGCGGAAGCCGACGATCTCGTCGATCGTCTCTCCCTTGGCTCGCAATGCGACGAGGAAGCCGGCGAGCTGGGCCTCCGTCACGTCGCCGCGCATGATCTGACGCATGGCCCAGGTGGACTCCCAGACGCTCAGGTCGCGGCGCTCCAGAAGAGTGGTGAGCACGTCGGACCAGGTCAGGGAATCAGCCATGTGTGCGATCCTATCGGCGCCGCGAAAACGTGCAGACTCTTCCGCACGACCGGTGACGTGCGCATGAACCCCCGTTTCCCGCGGATTCACCGAGGATTCGCAGTGTTTTCTTAGGGTCGCCTAAGTCAGATCTCGGCCAATCGCGGGGCTGCGATGCGAGAATCACGCCCGAGGATCGGCCATAATGGAAGGGTGACGACCTCAGCGACGTATGCCCCGGCGGCAAGAACGATCAAGCGCCCCAACCCGGTAGCTGTCGGCACCATTGTGTGGCTCGGCAGCGAGGTGATGTTCTTCGCGGGACTCTTCGCGATCTACTTCACGCTCCGCAGCACCTCACCCGAGCTCTGGGCCGACCGCACCGAACTGCTGAACGTTCCGTTCGCGTTCGTCAACACGGCCATTCTGGTGCTCTCCTCGTTCACCTGCCAGATGGGTGTGTTCGCGGCCGAAGACCTCCAGCCGTACCGCCTCTCCAAGGGCCAGAAGAACGGCGCCGGACGCCGTCGCCTCTTCGGATGGGGAATGGTCGAGTGGTTCTTCCTCACATTCGCACTCGGCTCGATCTTCGTCGCCGGACAGGTGTGGGAGTACGCCACTCTCGTCGCAGAGGGCATGCCGATCAGCGCCGACTCGTACGCATCGGCGTTCTACATCACGACAGGCTTCCACGCACTGCACGTCACCGGCGGCCTGATCGCGTTCCTCCTCGTCATCGGGCGTGCATACGCCGTCAAGAATTTCCGGCACAAAGAGGCGACGTCCTCGATCGTGGTGTCCTACTACTGGCACTTCGTCGACGTCGTCTGGATCGTGCTGTTCGTCGTTATCTACTTCCTGAAATAAGAGCGGAGCTGATCCCCGAGATGGCACGAGAGAAGAAGCGCCGTTCGAACGGTCGCCGCAGCCCCCTGGCAGCGGTGGCCCTCATCGGAGCAGGACTCATGATCACCGGCGCCGTGTACGCCGGAGCATCGGCCGCGTTCGCCGCGACCGACACCACGACAGTCGCCGAGAGCACGCTCACCGTCGAAGACGGCGAGAAGCTCTTCCAGGCCAACTGCGCGACCTGTCACGGTCTCGACCTGCAGGGCACCGCGAACGGCCCCAGCCTCTACGGTGTGGGTGAGCTCGCGACCGAGTTCCAGCTGTCGACCGGCCGCATGCCCCTGCAGATGCAGGGACCGCAGGCTCCGCAGAAGCAGCCGCAGTTCACGGAAGACCAGATCCTGGCGATCTCCTCCTTCGTGCAGGAGTCCGCTCCCGGACCCACCTTCCCCGACGACCATCTTCTGGACGGTGGCGGTGATGTCGCGAACGGCGCCGAGCTGTTCCGCGTCAACTGCGCGATGTGCCACAACGTGGCCGCCGCCGGAGGTGCACTCACCGAGGGCAAGTACGCCCCCGCACTGACCGAGACCAGCGCGCTGCACATGTACGCGGCCATGGTCACCGGTCCCCAGAACATGCCTGTCTTCGGCGACATGAACCTGTCGGACGAGGACAAGCGAGACATCATCTCGGCGCTGCTCTACCAGCAGCAGTCCGTGCAGATCGGCGGATTCTCGCTCGGTTCGCTCGGCCCCGTGTCCGAGGGGCTGTTCGTCTGGATCTTCGGCATCGGCGCGCTCGTCGCCATCACCGTGTGGATCACGGCGAAGTCCAACTGACGCTTATTCATCGAAGAGGAACGTACGAGGAGCACCATGGCACACGACGACGACTCGCAGGCTCTTGACAGGGCCTACCAGCCCTCTCCGGGGCTGGGTGTCGCAGTCAGCGATCCCGTGCAGAACCCCGGGCTGCCGCCGCACCGCGAGCGGATGACCGACAAGGATCCGCGCGCCGAGAAGGCAGCGGAGCGCACGGTCTACACGCTGTTCTATCTCTCGCTGGCAGGAAGCATCTGGGCGGTCGCCGCCTACATGCTCTTCCCCATCGAGAGCGGCGCGCTCATCGACATCCGCCAGAACAACCTCTTCATCGGTCTCGGCATCTCTTTGGCGCTGCTCGCGATCGGAATCGGCGCGATCCACTGGTCCAAGGCGCTGATGAGCGACAAGGAGCACATCGAGCACCGCCACCCCACCCGGGGCAAGGACTCGACGCGCGAGGCTGTCGTCGAGGCTTTCGCCACGGCGAACGAAGAGTCCGGTTTCGGACGACGGACGATGATCCGCAACTCGCTGTTCGCGGCGATCGTGGCGTCGATCATCCCCGGTGTCACGCTGTTCCGCGGACTCGCTCCGCACAGCACTCCCGACGACCCGACTGCCGGAGAACCCGTCACGCTCCTCAAGCACACGATGTGGGAGAAGGGCGCTCGCCTCGTGCGCGACCCCGACGGCACGCCGATCCGCGCCGCAGACGTCACGCTCGGCTCCGCCTTCCACGTGATCCCCGAGGAACTCGCCGATCTCAGCCATCACGATGGCTACCTCGAGGAGAAGGCGAAGGCGATCGTGCTGATGATGCGCCTTCGTCCTGAGCAGCTCACCGAGGCTGAAGACCGCAAGGACTGGTCGTACGACGGCATCGTCGCGTACTCGAAGGTCTGCACGCACGTCGGATGCCCCGTGGCTCTGTACGAGCAGCAGACCCACCACCTCCTCTGCCCCTGCCACCAGTCGCAGTTCGACGTCACGGATCATGCCAAGGTCATCTTCGGACCGGCCGCACGTCCGCTGCCGCAGCTGCCCATCACCGTCGACGACGAGGGCTACCTCGTCGCACGAAGTGACTTCACCGAGCCCGTCGGCCCGAGCTTCTGGGAGCGCCATTGAGCACCGCAACGCTGTCCAAAGAGGACAAGGACAACAAGGCGCCTCTCGGCGGCCGATTCGTCGGCGCCGCGTCGAACTACATCGATGAGCGCACCAGCATCTCCGGCTTCGTCAAGGAGCTCGGACGCAAG
This sequence comes from Microbacterium sp. AC145, assembly GCF_979258505.1. Classification (NCBI taxonomy): domain Bacteria; kingdom Bacillati; phylum Actinomycetota; class Actinomycetes; order Micrococcales; family Microbacteriaceae; genus Microbacterium; species Microbacterium sp. AC145. The sequence goes on along the minus strand of NZ_OZ409859.1, from coordinate 991,867 downwards.
ATCTTCCCTGACCACTGGTCGTTCATGCTGGGCGAGATCGCGCTGTGGAGCTTCGTGGTCGTGTTCCTGTCCGGAACCTTCCTGACGTTCTTCTTCGAAGCGTCCATGGTCGAGACGCACTACACGGGTGCTTACGCCCCGATGCGCGGAATCGCCATGTCGGCGGCACTCGAGTCTTCGCTGAACATCTCGTTCGACCTCCGCGGTGGCCTCCTGGTGCGCCAGATCCACCACTGGGCCGCGCTCGTCTTCGTCGCCGGCATCGGCGTGCACATGCTGCGCGTCTTCTTCACCGGTGCATTCCGCAAGCCTCGCGAGCTCAACTGGGTGATCGGCTTCGTGCTCTTCGTCCTCGCGATGGCCGAGGGCTTCACCGGGTACTCCCTGCCGGACGACCTGCTGTCGGGCAACGGCCTGCGCATCATCGACGGCATGATCAAGGGCATCCCGCTGATCGGCACCTGGACATCCTTCCTGCTCTTCGGCGGTGAGTTCCCCGGAACCGCGATCGTCGGTCGTCTGTACACGCTGCACATCCTGCTGCTGCCTCTCCTGGTGATCGGGCTCATCGTCGTTCACCTGATGCTGATGATCGTCAACAAGCACACGCAGTTCGCCGGCCCCGGTCGCACGAACGACAACGTCGTGGGCTACCCGATGATGCCGGTCTACATGTCGAAGATGGGTGGCTACCTCTTCATCGTCTTCGGCACGATCGTGCTGATCGCGACGTTCTTCCAGATCAACCCGATCTGGAACTACGGACCGTACGACCCCTCCCCCGTGTCCGCCGGTACTCAGCCTGACTGGTACATCGGATTCGCGGACGGTGCACTGCGCCTCGCTCCCTCGAACCTCGATGTCGTCTTCCTGAACCACACCTGGTCGTTCGGAATCCTGCTGCCGCTCGTCGTCCTCGGACTGTTCATCGTGCTCGTCGCGATCTACCCGTTCATCGAGGCGTGGGTCACCGGCGACAAGCGGGAGCACCACATCGCGCAGCGCCCGCGCAACGCCGCGACTCGCACTGCCATCGGCGTCGCCGGAGTCATCTTCTACGCGGTGCTGTGGGCTGCGGCTTCGTCCGACCTCATCGCGACGCACTTCATGCTCACGATGGAGGGTGTGATCCACACGCTTCAGGCGCTGCTGTTCGTCGGCCCCGTGCTCGGCTACTTCGTCACGAAGCGGATCGCCCTCGCGCTGCAGAAGAAGGACCGCGAGATCGTTCTGCACGGCTACGAGTCCGGTCGCATCGTCCGGCTCCCCGGTGGCGAGTTCATCGAGGTGCACCAGCCGGTCGACAAGTACGACCGCTGGAAGCTCATCGATGTCGACGGATACGAGCCGCTGGTCGTTCGTCCGAATGCCAAGGGCCGTATCTCGTGGACCGAGAACCTGCGATCCTCCATCTCCCGGTGGTTCTTCGAGGACCGTCTCGCCCCGCTCACGCAGGCAGAGGTCGAAGCTGCGGATGCTCACCAGCACCACGTCACGGCGAGCAACGACGAGACCGAGGCCGCAGAGATCCAGGGCGCCCACGAGCGTGCGGGATTCCCGGAGGCTCCTCTGACCACGGGTGAGACCCACGTCGACGAGACGGCGAACACACCGAGCTCGGTCATCTCGACCGAACCCGTGAAGAAGTCCCGCAAGAAGAAGTCGGAAGACGGCGAGTAAGCTCGCTGCTCTCCCACGAAGAAGGCCCTGTCCGTTTCGGACAGGGCCTTCTTCGTGTCCGGGCGCCTCTCACCTGAGCGTGGAAGGATCATGACATGAGCTCAGCAGTCCAACTCATCCGTTCGACCGATCTCGCCGCTGCTCCCTACGCGTACGCGGCGACAGCACCATCCGGATCCCGGCTGATCTTCCTCGCCGGCGCATGCCCTCTCAATGACGATGGCACCACGACAGCACCGGGCGACTACGCCGCACAAGCCGCACGCTGCATCGAGACACTGCAGGCCGCGCTACGCGCCAGTGATGCGGCGCTCACCGATGTCATCTCCACGCGCGTGCTGGTGGCGTCGTCGTCCCAGCAGGATCTGGTGGCGGCGTGGGAGGTCGTACACGCCGCCTTCGGCGCCCATGACGTGCCGAGCACTCTCCTGGGTGTCACTGTGCTCGGATACGATCACCAGCTGGTCGAGATAGAAGCGATCGCAGCCGTCGCGGAGGAGACACGATGAACGGCGCCACCATCCGTCCAGCCGTCCCGGATGACGCGGCGGTACTGCACGCCATCGAGGCGCGGGCCGATCTGCTTCTGATCGACAGCCTGGGAGCACCCGAGTGGCCGCCGGCCGGCGACGGTGCCGAGAGGCTGGGAGCGCCCGGTTTCGTCCTGGTGATCGAAGACCCCGAGGACTCCTCCCCCATCGGCTTCGTCCATGTGCTCGATGCCGACGGCCATGCTCACCTCGAGCAGCTCTCTGTCCTCCCCTCCTCCGGTCGACAGGGGTACGGACGCCGCCTCGTCGAAGCCGCACTGGACGAAGCCCGCGAGCGCGGCTACACGCGGATGTCGCTGCGCACGTATGCCGAGATCCCCTGGAACGCTCCGTTCTACGCCTCGTGCGGGTTCCTCGAGAGCATTCCGGAAACACCGTTCCAGCGGGGTCTCGTCGACACGGAGGCAGACTTGGGGGTGGATCGGTACGGGCGCCGCCTGCAGATGACGGTGGAGCTCTGACACGCGGCTCCGACGTTGGCGGATTCCGGTGCACCCTCGTCCGGATGACGAGGGCGCACCGACGGCCGTCTCCCTAGTCTGGGATTATGATCGACCGCGCTGAGTATTACGCCGCCAAGCTCGCCTACGAGACCGACGCCAGCGATGTCCACGCCGCGCTGAAGGCCGGCGAGGATGTCGTCGTCATCGATGTCCGCTCCGATGAGGCCTGGGCCCAGGGACGCGTCTCAGGAGCCGTCCACATGCACTACAGCGAGATCGCGACCCGCGCCCCCGTGGAGATTCCCGTCGGTGCCGCCGTCGTCGTCTACTGCTGGAGTCCCGGGTGCAACGCCGGCGCGAAGGGTGCCCGTGAGTTCGCCGCGCTCGGATACGACGTGCGGGAGATGATCGGCGGCTTCGAGTACTGGGTTCGCGAGGGGTATCCGGTGGAGGACGCGGACGGCGTGCACCACCGCCCCGTCGACCCGCTCACCGGTGTGGCACGGGTGCGCACGAAGCCCTGAGCGCCCGCCCCGCCGTTCACGCCCATGCGGGACAGGACGATGAAGGCCCCTGGGATGCTTCCCAGGGGCCTTCATCGTGATACTCAGCGTGCGAAGTTGCCGCGGTAGTACTCGTACACCCATCCGACGATCGCGATGACGAAGATCGCGAGGCCGATCGGCAGGAGGAAGTGGCCGACGGCCAACCCCACGACGAACACGGCAGCGGAGCCTGCGAGAACCATCGGCCACCAGGACCACGGGCTGAACTCACCGAGTTCGGGGTCTCCGTCGTCGATGTCGCTGGTGAGGATGTCTTCCGGCAGCTCACCGTTCTGCGCCTTGTGCGTGCGGTCGAGATAGAACGCGATCATCGCGCCCATGAACGCCGCGAAGAACAGCGCCACTGTGCCGACCCACTCGATGCGTGCTGCGAAGTTGTCCGCAGGCGTGGCGAGGATGTGCCAGCCGGTGTACACGACACCGACCAGGGCGAAGAAGGCGGTGAGGACCCACCAGAGGATGACGTTGTCGCGCATGGCTCAGTGGCCCTCTCGCTCGCCGGGGACGGTGGTCGTGAACTCGGCCGCCTCCGGGTGGTTCAGGTCGAAAGCCGGACGCTCACTGCGGATGCGCGGGATCGACGTGAAGTTGTGTCGCGGCGGCGGGCAGGAGGTCGCCCACTCGAGAGATGCACCGTAACCCCACGGGTCGTTGACCGTGACCTTCGGCGCCTTGCGCGACGTGATCCACACGTTCAGGAAGAACGGCAGCATCGACGCACCGAGGATGATCGCACCGATCGTCGACACCTGGTTGCCCCAGGTCCAGCCGTCTGCCGCGGAGTAATCCGCGTAGCGACGGACCATGCCGTCGACTCCCAGCCAGTGCTGGATGAGGAAGGTCATGTGGAAGCCGATGAAGAGCATCCAGAAGTGCACGTATCCGAGACGCTCGTTGAGCATGCGCCCTGTCCACTTGGGCCACCAGAAGTAGAACCCGGCGAACATGGCGAACACGACTGTTCCGAAGACCACGTAGTGGAAGTGAGCCACCACGAAGTACGAGTCGGAGAGGGCGAAGTCGAGCGGCGGGGCCGCGAGGATGACGCCGGTCAGACCACCGAAGACGAACGACACGAGGAAGCCGAGCGCGAAGACCATCGGAGTCTCGAACGTCACGGAACCTCGCCAGAGCGTTCCGATCCAGTTGAAGATCTTCACACCTGTCGGGACCGCGATGAGCATGGTCATCAGGGCGAAGAACGGCAGGAGCACCGAACCGGTCACGTACATGTGGTGAGCCCACACCGCCACGGAGAGCGCTGCGATGGCGATCGTCGCGTAGACCAGGGTCTTGTATCCGAAGATCGGCTTGCGGCTGAAGACCGGGAAGATCTCGGAGACGATGCCGAAGAACGGCAGCGCGATGATGTAGACCTCGGGGTGCCCGAAGAACCAGAACAGGTGCTGCCAGAGGAGCACACCGCCGTTCGCGGGATCGTAGATGTGTGCACCCAGCACGCGGTCGGCGCCGGCCGCGAAGATCGCAGCGGCGAGGACCGGGAACGCCATGAGGATCAGGAGGCTCGTGATGAGCGTGTTCCAGGTGAAGATCGGCATGCGCCACATCGTCATGCCGGGAGCGCGCATCGTGATGATCGTGGTGATGAAGTTCACCGCACCGAGGATCGTGCCGAAGCCCGAGATGCCGAGACCCAGCATCCAGAGGTTTCCGCCGGCGCCCGGCGAGAAGGATGCGCTGGCCAGGGGCTGGTAGGCGAACCAGCCGAACGACGCTGCGCCCTGCGGGGTGAGGAACCCGGCGACGGCGATCGTCGATCCGAAGAGGAAGAGCCAGAAGGCGAAGGCGTTCAGACGCGGGAACGCGACGTCAGGTGCCCCGATCTGCAGCGGCAGGATGGCGTTGGCGAATCCTGCGAACAGCGGCGTCGCGAACATCAGCAGCATGATCGTGCCGTGCATCGTGAACAGCTGGTTGTACTGCTCCTTCGTGGGGATGATCTGCATCCCGGGAGCGAACAGCTCGGCACGGATGACCAGAGCCATCACGCCACCGAGGAGGAAGAACAGCACCGAGGCGATCAGATACATGTATCCGATCGTCTTGTGGTCGGTGGAGGTGATCCACTTGACGACGATGTTGCCCTTCTGCTCCACACGCGACGAGCTCATCAGAGCCGCCTGACGTGCGGGCAGTGCGGACGGACGGGAGCGAGGGGCCTCGTCGGTGCGGGGTGCTTCTGTCGTCGACATGGCTTACTCCTCTCCTTCTTCGGAGTCGTTCTTCGCGGTGGTGCCGGGATAGTTCCCCAGACGGTCGTACGCGTCGGTGATATCTCCGGTGTTGCCTGCCTGCTCGAGGGACTCGAGGTAGGCGTCGTATTCGTCCTGCTCGACGACCTTCACGTTGAAGAGCATCATCGAGTGGTACTCACCGCAGAGCTCGGCGCACTTGCCGGCGTATTCGCCGACACGGGTCGGGATGAAGGACCAGGAGTTGTCCTTCCCGATGTACATGTCCTTCTTGTACAGGAAGTCGATGATCCAGAAGGAGTGGATCACATCGCGCGACTGCAGGTCGATCGTGACCTTCTGATCGACCGGGAGCACGAGCGTGGGCAGCTGCTCCTGGTCGATGTTGCCGTCGGCGTCGGGCTGAGCCTGAATGCCCATCGTCCACACCGCGTCGGAGTTGTCGTCTTCGGCGCCGTCGTACTGGAAGTCCCAGGCCCACTGCTTCGCGATGGCGGTGATCTCGACGTCGGGGTCATCCCACTTCGCCTCGATCTCGCTCTGATCGCGGGCCGTGAAGAAGAACATCCCGAGCACGAGGATCAGCGGCACGATCGTGTAGAAGATCTCGATCGGCATGTTGTACCGCATCTGGACGGGCAGACCGGTCTGGCCCTTGCGACGTCGGTACGCGATCGCGGCCCAGGCCATCAGACCCCACGTGATGACGCCCACCGCGAGGAGGACGATCCAGGAGTTCACCCAGAGCGACGCGACACGGTCGGTCTGGTTTGTGGCGGCGGTACCGTCCTCTACGAACCCCGGGAGGTAGCCATGGAGCTCGGTGGGAGTACATCCCGCCAGGGCCACGGCTGCCGCGACTCCCACAGGGAGTGCGGCCCAACGAAGGCGGCGTTTCGAGGGCACGATGCACCTTTCAGATTGCGGACAGGGCACACCCAAGTCTAGGGCAACCTCACACCTGATTCATGCCAACCACGCAGGTTGGCGGGGTCGAACGGATCAGTGGAAGCTGTCTCCGCAGGCGCAGCTGCCCGCAGCATTCGGGTTGTCGATCGTGAAGCCCTGCTCCGAGATCGTGTCCTTGAAGTCGATCGATGCGCCGTCGAGATACGGGACGCTCATGTTGTCGATGATGACCTCGACACCGTCGAAGTCGACGGTCTCGTCGCCCTCGAGGTAACGCTCGTCGAAGTACAGCTGGTAGATCAGACCGGAGCATCCGCCGGGCTGCACGGCGACGCGCAGACGGAGGTCGTCGCGGCCCTCCTGCTCGAGGAGGTTCTTGACCTTGACGGCCGCGGCGTCGGTCAGCTTCACGCCGTGCGCCTGAGTGGTCTCTGCAGAAGTCAGTGTGGTGTCGCTCATGTCGCTCCTTGTGACGGGCCGCGTTCGCACGGCAGGTAGATCGATTTTACCCCGCGCCGTTCGCGGCGGGGCGGGTGAAGCCGGGTCGAGTCCGATCCGACCGGGTCAGTTGATCATGTCGTTCATCCGAGACAGCAGCAGCGCCTCGGTCGACACGGCGTGTCGGAAGGTGTCGAGGTGCAGGGATTCATTGGGGCTGTGGGCTCGGGAGTGCGGGTCCTCGACCCCCGTGACGAGGATCTGCGCCTCGGGGAACTCGCGCACGAGGTCGGCGATGAACGGGATGGAGCCGCCCACACCGAGATCGATGGGAGCCACGCCGTACCCGTCGCGCATGGCGTCGCGGGTGAGGGCGACGGCCCATCCGCTGGTGTCGACGAGGAAGCCGTCTCCGAGGTCGACGTCGGAGAACGTGAGCTCCGCGCCGAAGGGCGCGTTCGCGCGCAGGTGCGCCTCGAGTGCCGCATACGCATCGGCACCGGACTGCCCGGGGGCGACGCGCGCGCTGACGACCACGCTGACCTCCGGGAGAAGCGTGTTGGAGGCAGCGGCCACGCTCGTGGCGTCGATGCCGATCACCGTGACCGACGGCTTGTTCCAGATGCGGCTCAGGATCGTTCCGTCCCCGATCGGCGAGACCCCTGCGAGCAGGCCGGCCTCGTCGCGCAGGGTGTCCTCGGTGTACTCCGGAGTGTCGGCCTCGCGCACGGTCAGCCCCTCGACCGCCACCGAACCGTCATCGTTCCAGAGCGTCGCCAGCATGCGCACCGTGGCCATCATGGCGTCGGGCACAGCACCACCGAACATCCCGGAGTGCGAGGCATGGTCCAGTGTCCTGACGCGCACGGTGAAACGTGCGTTGCCGCGCAGTGACACCGTGAGGCCCGGCGTCACGGAGTCCCAGTTGCCCGAATCGGCGACGACGATCGCGTCCGCACGCAGAGCATCCCTGTTGTCGGCGAGGAACTGGGCGAACGAGCGCGAGCCGTACTCCTCCTCCCCCTCGATGAACATCGCGATGCCGAGCTCGAGGTCATCGCCGAGCACCTCGGTCACGGCGCGGATCGAGGCGATGTGCGCCATGATGCCCGCCTTGTCGTCTGCCGCTCCGCGGCCGTACAGACGTCCATCACGCACCGTCGGCTCGAACGGCGGCGTCTCCCAGAGGGCGTCGTCTCCCGGAGGCTGCACGTCGTGGTGCGCGTAGAGGAGGATCGTCGGCTTGCCGTTGCGTGCCGCGCGGGTCGCGAGCACGGCGGGCTGACCGACCTCGTCGGTCCCGGGGATCGCGGCGCGCAGAACGCGGACATCGTCGAACACACCGGTTGCTTCGGCGAGGGCGGCGACAGCCTCAGAGCTGCGCTCGAGCTGGGTCTGATCGAACGCGGGCCATGCCATGCCGGGGATACGCACCAGATGACCCAGATCGCTCAGGGCTGCAGGGAAGCCCGTCGCCGCCGCCTCCAGGACTGCAGTCTCGCGATCGCTGGAGGGATTCTGGGCACCGGGCTGAGCAGGAGAAGTCATGCGAGTAATCTTAAGGTGATCCGCCTTCACCCGAACCGAGGAACCTCGTGGCCACTTCCCCCTCCACTCCTTCGACGAACGACGACGCCCCCGAGACGCCCACCGCGGGCAAGGGACGCGCGACGCCGACCCGCGCGGAGCAGGAGGCGGCCCGCCGCCGCCCCCTCGTGGCGAACACCAAAGAGGCCAAAGCCGCGGCGCGGGCCGAGCTCAACGAGCGCCGCAATCGCGCTCAGGCAGGACTCGCAGCGGGCGAGGAGAAGTATCTGCCTCCTCGCGACAAGGGACTGCAGCGCCGCTGGGTGCGCGACTACGTGGATGCGTCGTGGCAGCCTGCCGAGTTCGTGATGGGTGTCATGGTTCTCGTGATCCTCGTCTCGCTGCTGCCACCGAGCCTCGCCATCGCCGGATTCGCGGTCGCCGGCTGGGCGTACCTCGTGATGATGGCGTACCTGATCCTCGCGATCGGCGGCATGATCCTGCTCGGCATGCGCGTCAAGCGCAAGATCGCGGCGAAGTTCGGCAAGGAGCGCGTCGAGCGTGGCCTCGGCTGGTACGCGGCGATGCGTTCGCTCCAGATGCGCTTCATGCGCCTCCCCAAGCCGCAGGTCAAGCGCGGCCAGTACCCGGACTGATCACCGCACGAACAGAACGGCGTCCAGTGCTCGCGAGAGCATCGGACGCCGTTCTCGTATTCCGTCGCGGGCTCAGCGACGTGCAAGACCTCGATTGATCTCGCGGCCCCAGAACGGGCCCCGGTAGAGAAACGCCGTGTAGCCCTGGACGAGCGTGGCGCCGGCATCGAGTCGCTCCTGCACGTCGGAGGACGTCTCGACTCCGCCGACGGCGATCACGCAGAAATCGGCGGGCACTGCGCCACGCACGACGCGGAGCACCTCGAGCGAGCGCCTCTTCAACGGCGCCCCGGAGAGACCGCCGGCACCGGCCGCCTCGACGACCGACGCATCGGTGATGAGCCCCTCACGACTGACGGTGGTGTTGTGCGCGATGATCCCCGCCAGCCCCTCAGCGACCGCGAGCCTCGCGATGGTCGTGATCTCGTCATCCGGCAGGTCGGGCGCGATCTTGACCAGGAGCGGGGTGTCACCCGACGCCTCCCTCACGGCCCGCAGCAGCGGCGCCAGGGTCTCGACCGCCTGGAGCCCCCTCAGGCCCGGCGTGTTCGGCGACGAGACGTTGACCGCGAGATAGTCGGCGAGCGGGGCCAGAGCGGTGGCGGATGCGACATAGTCGGCCGTCGCATCCGCGACGTCGACGACACGACTCTTTCCGATGTTCACGCCGATCACCGTGTCAGGAGCACCACGGCGGAGTCTGGCGAGGCGCCGCGCCGCAGCATGCGCTCCGCGGTTGTTGAAGCCCATGCGGTTGATCACGGCACGATCTGCGACGAGGCGGAAGAGACGGGGCCGCGGATTGCCCTCCTGAGCGATCGCGGTGAGCGTTCCCACTTCGACGTGTCCGAAACCGAGCGCAGCAAGCCCGCGAACGCCGACGGCATTCTTGTCGAAGCCCGCGGCGACGCCGAACGGAGAGGGGAAGGTGAGCCCGAGCGCCTCGACACGCAATGACGGGTCCGGCTTGGTGAGAGCGCGAGTCGCCCAGGAGAACGGCGGTCTTCCGAGAACACGGATCACCGCCATGCCGGCGTGGTGGGCGAACTCGGGATCGAAGCGCGAGAGGACAGCGCGGAAGAGCAGCGGATACATCCCTGCCAGATTACAGCTCGGCGGAACCGCGCTTCACGTGATCGGCCCGGAGGTCGGTGATCGCGCTCTCGAAGTCCTCGAGAGAGTCGAACGCCTGATAGACGCTGGCGAAGCGGAGGAATGCGACCTCGTCGAGATCGCGGAGCGGGCCGAGAATGGCCAGACCGATCTCGTTGGTGTCGAGCTGGGAGACGCCGGTCTGGCGAACGGCTTCTTCGACGCGCTGGGCGAGCACCGCGAGGTCAGCTTCGGTGACGGGGCGCCCCTGGCAGGCCTTGCGAACTCCGGAGATCACCTTCTCGCGGCTGAACGGCTCCATGACGCCGGACCGCTTGATCACGCTCAGGCTGGCGGTCTCGGTCGTCGTGAAGCGGCCACCGCACTCAGGGCACTGACGTCGCCTGCGGATCGACAGCCCGTCGTCGCTGGTGCGGGAATCGATGACCCGGGAGTCCGAGTGACGGCAGAAGGGGCAGTGCATCTGACCGATCCTACGCGGTGAACCGGGCCTCGATCGCCTCGCCGTGCGCGGGAAGCACCTCGGTGTTCGCGAGGGCGACGACACCGTCACGCACGGCGGCGAGGGCAGCACGGTCGTAGGAGATCACCTGCTGCGGTCGCAGGAACGTATAGGACCCGAGGCCCGGTGCGTAGCGCGCTTGACCGCCCGTCGGCAGCACATGGTTGCTTCCCGCCATGTAGTCACCGAGGCTCACCGGCGTGTGCTCTCCGACGAAGATCGCCCCTGCGCTCGTGAACGAGGCAGCAGCCTCTTCCGCATCGGCGAGGTGCAGTTCGAGGTGCTCGGGTGCATATGCGTTGCTGAAGGCGGTGGCTGCTGCCCGATCGTCGACCAGCACGATCGCCGATTGCGGCCCGTCGAGAGCGGCGGCGACGCGTGCGGCGTGTCTCGTCGCTGTCGCCTGCATCGCGACCTCGCGTGCGACGCGCTCTGCGAGGTCCTCGGAATCGGTGACGAGCACAGCCGACGCCTGCTCGTCGTGCTCCGCCTGGCTCACCAGATCGGCTGCGACCAGCCGCGCGTCCGCCGCCGCGTCGGCGACCACCAGGATCTCGGTGGCGCCGGCCTCGGAATCCGTGCCGACGACACCCGCGACGGCGCGCTTCGCGGAGGCGACGTAGTTGTTCCCCGGCCCGGAGACGACATCGACCGGATCGAGGTCGATGCTCGCGACCCCGTGGGCGAAGGCACCGATCGCACCGGCACCCCCCATCGCGTACACCTCGGTGACTCCGAGCAGCCCCGCGGCGGCCAGGATCGTCGGGTGGACTCGTCCCCCCTGGTCGGCCTGCGGCGGCGATGCGAGCGCGATCTGCTGGACACCGGCGACCTGCGCGGGCACGACGTTCATGACGACGCTGGACGGATAGACGGCTTTGCCACCCGGAATGTAGACGCCCACCCGGTGCACCGGCTGCCAGCGCTGCGTGATGACCGCTCCTGCACCGATCTCGGTGACCCGAGGATCCGGCACCTGCGCGGCGGAGGCGAGCCGCACGCGGCGGATGGCCTCTTCGAGCGCGGCGCGGATCTCGGGCTCGAGCGCGTCGAGCGCGTCGGCGATGTGCTCGGCGGGCACTCGCAGCTCATGGCCGGTGACGCGGTCGAACCGCTCTGCCTGCTCGCGCAGCGCCGTCGCACCACGCTGCTGCACGTCGTCGACGATGCGGGCGGCGGTGTCGAGAGCCTCGGCGCGCGCCTGCGTCGCTCGCGGCACTGCCGCGAGCATGTCAGCCGGCGAGAGCTGGCGCCCTCGCAGATCGATGGTTCGCACAGTCAGCCCTTCGTGATGTCTGAGATGTCGTGCAGGTAGCCGATCCGGCCGTCATCATGACGGACGACGTACGCGCCGTCACGATCCTCGATGACGAGAACCCACGCGCTCGGTCCGATGCGGAAGAGAGCATCGCCACGCTCGTCGTGCACGTCGCGGTCGGTCTGCGCGAGGATCCAGAACGGCTGCGTCGCCACGGGCTCTCGCCATCCTTGGCGGCCGCTATCAGCGTCATCGTCGATCGTGGGAAGGACAGTGGTCTCCGCGGCGCCGTCGTCGTGATGGTCGAGAGTGTCGTTCTGATCGAAAGCGTCGCGCTGATCGACGACGTCGCGCTGATCGACGGCGCTCTCCCCACCACGTTCGTCCGACCGGTGGGTGCCGACCTCCTGGGCGGTCGCCCCCATCAAGGATTCGATGCTCCCCGTGTCGGACACGATCTCGGGCTCCTGACTCCACGAGCGCCGCGAGTAGGTGGGAACGTACTCGTCGTCGGATGCCGGCCCCTCGGTACCTGTGTCACCGCCGGAGGCGTGCGAGACGAGTGGCACCTGCTCCGCCAGGTCGAAGCGGGCGACCTCATCCGTCGCCTGCTCCCCCGACAGCTCCGGGTCGAGTCGATCGGAACGCAGCGCTCCGGATGCGGCGGTCGGCGCCTCGGACTGGGTCGGCACCTCGGACTGGGTGATCGCCTCGGACTGGGCGATCGTCTCGGCGGTGCCGCTGCCCGCACCGGGCCGCGTGTCTTCGCCGATGACGACCGGCGCGACCGGGCCGTCGTGTTCGGCGGGTGCCGGCACGGGAGCGATCGTCGAGTCATCGGATGCCTCGGGGGTGGCGGCCTCGGGCTCGGCGACCGGACGCGGACGGGCGATGACCGGGCGCACCGGATTCGCGTTGCGGTGCGCGAGCGTCACGAGCCTGCCCTGGAAGTCCTCTTTGAGCCCTGGCACCAGCGGAGCGAACACCGTGAAGACGACGAGCGCGAGCGCCGCGACCAACTGCACGATGCCGTTCCAGCTGAGCACGACCGTTCCGAGATCGATGCTGACCGCCACGGAGTTCCAGAGCTCCGCGAGCCAGAACACGCTCGACACCGAGAAGGCGACAGAGGCGAACTGATCGATGCCCAGCGAGCCGACCCGACGGATGCCATCGGGCGAGAAGCGTCGAAGGACCACCAGGAAGACCGCGACCGTGGGAAGACCGATCGGAAGGATCCAATGGATCCCGGAACTCCAGATCGAGGCCGCACCGAAATAAGGGAAGAACGAGGCGACGAACGCGATCAACCATGCGCCGACGATCAGGAGCTCGCGGAGCGTGAACCCGAAGATGCCGTACTCCGGAGTCACCTCCTCGTCGTACAACACGCCGTCATCATCGGAGAAGGGCTCGTCGACGTAGGCCTCGTCGCCGAGGATCAGATCATCACCCGTGCTCGAGGGCTCGGGGTTCTGGAGCGGAGATTCCGTGCTCATGAGGGGGTCCTTTCGTCACGGTGCGTCGCCTGGCGGGCCTGCACCCAACGCGTCCTGATACTACCCGGGGAGTCCGGACGACTGCTCTGAGGAGCGTCACGCAGAGACCGTGTTCACCCCAGGCAGGTCGGTCCGAGCAGCGACTTCAGATCGCCGAAGAGGTCGGCCGAGACCTTGACCGGCATCGGCACTTCGAAGACCTTCGCGGTGCCTCCGCGGTGCACACGCAACATCACCTCGGTGTCGCCGGCGTGGCGGCGGAGCACATCGGCGAGCTCCGTCATCACACGTTCCGTCGCGCGTTGCTCGGCCAGCACGAGCGCCAGTGGGCCCGCGGCGTCGAACGACCCCACATCCGGCGCGAAGGCCGACTGCGCGTGGAGGTTGAGTCCGTCGTCGCGCTTCGACACCCGTCCACGCACCGCGAGGATCGAGTCCTGCTGCAGGATGTGCTGGAACTCGGTATAGGTCTTGCCCATGAACATGACCGTCACCTCACCGTTGAAGTCCTCGACCGTGATCATGCCGTACGGGTTTCCGCTCGCCTTCGCGACACGATGCTGGACGCTCGTGACGAGACCTGCGACGGTGACCTGCTCGCCGTCCTGCATCTCCTCCGAGTTGATCAGGTTGTGGATCGAGATCGATGCGTGCTTCGCCAAGGGCACCTCGAGTCCCGCGAGGGGGTGGTCCGAGACGTAGAGACCGAGCATCTCTCGTTCGAACGCCAGCTTGTCCTTCTTGATCCACTCCGGCCGCGCGGGAACTTTGGCGGGCGCAGCCTCCTCCATTCCGTCGTACAGACTGTCGAAATCGAAGCCGATCGCGCCTTGCGCCTCATTCCGCTTGCGATCCACGGCCGCTTCGACGGCATCCTCGTGCACTTCGATGAGCGCTCGACGCGAATCGCCCATCGAGTCGAAGGCACCCGCCTTGATCAGCGACTCGACCGTGCGCTTGTTGGAGACATGCAACGGCACCTTGTCGAGGAAGTGGTGGAACGAGGTGAACCTCTCGTCCTTGCGCGCCTTGACGATCCCATCGACCACGTTGCTGCCGACGTTGCGGACTGCCCCGAGACCGAATCGGATGTCGTCGCCCACGGCCGCGAAGTAGTTGATCGATTCGGAGACATCAGGCGGAAGAACCCTGATGCCCATCCGTCGGCACTCGTTGAGATACAGGGCCATCTTGTCTTTGGAGTCGCCGACGCTCGTGAGGAGCGCGGCCATGTACTCGGCCGGATAGTGCGACTTGAGGTAGGCCGTCCAGTACGAGACGAGGCCGTAGGCCGCCGAGTGGGCCTTGTTGAAGGCGTAGTCGGAGAACGGGAGCAGGATCTCCCAGAGTGCGTTCACGGCACCGTCTGAGTATCCGTTCGCGTGCATTCCGGCCTGGAAGCCCTCGAACTGCTTGTCGAGCTCGGACTTCTTCTTCTTGCCCATCGCTCTGCGGAGGATGTCGGCCTGGCCGAGCGAGAAGCCGGCGACGCGCTGGGCGATCGCCATGACCTGCTCCTGATAGATGATGAGTCCGTACGACTCGTCGAGGATCTCGGCCAGGGACTCCGTGAACTCCGGATGGATCGGTGTGATCGGCTGCATGCCGTTCTTGCGCAACGCATAGTTGGTGTGCGAGTTCGCCCCCATGGGACCCGGACGATACAGCGCGATGAGTGCCGAGATGTCACCGAAGTTGTCCGGCTTCATCAGACGCATCAACGATCGCATCGGGCCGCCGTCGAGCTGGAACACGCCCAGCGACTCTCCCTTGCCGAGAAGCTCGTATGCGCCGCGGTCGTCGAGTTCGAGGTGCTCGAGATCGAGTTCCTCGCCCCGGTTCATCCGGATGTTGTCGAGGGCGTCAGAGATGATCGTGAGGTTTCGCAACCCCAGGAAGTCCATCTTGATGAGCCCGAGAGTCTCGCACGACGGGTAGTCGAACTGCGTGACGATCTGGCCGTCCTGCTCGCGTCGCATGATCGGGATGATGTCGAGCAGAGGCTCGGACGACATGATCACACCGGCGGCATGCACACCCCACTGACGCTTCAGCCCCTCGAGCCCGAGCGCGCGGTCGAAGACGGTCTTCGCCTCGGGATCGGTCTCGATCAGTGCGCGGAACTCGCTCGCCTCCTTGAAGCGAGGGTGAGCCGAGTCGAACATGCCGTCGAGCGGCATGTCCTTGCCCATCACGGGCGGCGGCATCGCCTTGGTGAGGCGCTCGCCCATGCTGAACGGGAAACCGAGCACGCGACCGGCATCCTTCAGCGCCTGCTTGGACTTGATGGTGCCGTAGGTGACGATCTGAGCGACGCGCTCGGATCCGTACTTGGCGGTGACGTAATCGATGACCTCGCCGCGGCGCCGGTCATCGAAGTCGACGTCGAAGTCGGGCATCGACACACGATCGGGGTTGAGGAAGCGCTCGAAGATCAGGCCGTGCTCGAGGGGATCGAGATCGGTGATCTTCATCGCGTAGGCGACCATGGACCCCGCACCGGAGCCGCGGCCGGGACCCACGCGGATTCCGTTGTCCTTCGCCCAGTTGATGAAGTCGGCGACCACGAGGAAGTAACCGGGGAAGCCCATCTGCAGAATGATGCCGGTCTCGTACTCTGCCTGCTTGCGCACCTTGTCGGGGATGCCTGCCGGGTAACGGTAGTGCAGCCCGGCCTCGACCTCTTTGATCAGCCAGCTGTCTTCCGTCTCCCCGTCGGGAACGGGGAATCGAGGCATGAAGTTGGCGGCCGTGTTGAACTCGACTTCGCAGCGCTCCGCGATGAGCAGCGTGTTGTCGCAGGCCTCCGGGTGATCGCGGAACATCTGCCGCATCTCGGCGGCCGTCTTGATGTAGTACCCGTCGCCGTCGAACTTGAAGCGGTTCGGGTCGTCGAGCGTCGATCCGGACTGCACGCAGAGCAGTGCGGCATGCGCATCGGCCTCGTGCTGATGCGTGTAGTGCGAGTCGTTCGTCGCGACGAGCGGGATGCCCAGGTCCTTCGAGAGCCGCAGCAGATCGGTCATGACCCGTCGCTCGATCGAGAGGCCGTGGTCCATGATCTCGGCGAAGTAGTTCTCCTTGCCGAAGATGTCCTGGAACTCCGCCGCGGCGGCGCGTGCGGCGTCGTACTGGCCGAGTCGCAGACGCGTCTGCACCTCGCCCGACGGACACCCGGTGGTCGCGATGAGCCCCTTGCCGTAGGTCTGGAGCAGCTCACGGTCCATACGGGGCTTGAAGTAGTACCCCTCCATGCTCGACAGGGAGCTGAGCCGGAACAGATTGTGCATGCCCTCGGTGCTCTGACTCCACATCGTCATGTGGGTGTAGGCGCCGGAACCGGAGACGTCGTCGCTCTTCTGATCGGGCGACCCCCACTGCACTCGCGATTTGTCGCTGCGGTGCGTGCCGGGGGTGACGTAGGCCTCGAGCCCGACGATCGGCTTCACGCCGGCAGCATTCGCAGCCTTGTAGAACTCGAACGCCGCGAAGGTGTTGCCGTGGTCGGTCACCGCGATCGCCGGCATGCCGTAATCGGCGGCAGCCTGCGTCATCGCTCCGATCTTCGCCGCGCCGTCCAGCATCGAGTACTCGCTGTGGACATGCAGGTGAACGAAGGAGTCAGATGCCATGGTTCGATTCTACGGCGGGGCCCTGACACCGGAGCCGGGAGTCAGGGCCTTCGCGAGGTCATCACGGCTGCGGCGGGGAGTCCACCACCGTGGTGTGCACAGTCGTGGTGGATTCGGGTGTGTCCCCCGCAGCGCCCCCGGTTCCGTAGTTCTCGGAGATCGCGGAGACGAGACCCTGGGCGGTGTCGATCACGATCGTCGTGGTGCGATGCCCGGAGACGATGTACTGCAACGTCGCTGTCGAACCTCGATGTTCCCGCACCTCGAATCCCGGGATCAGAGCGATCGCGAGGAAGAACGCCGAGCGCAGGTCGGCGGGCATGAGATTGATCGCCGACGGGTCGGACAGGCCCGCCACGAGCCAGGAATCCGCGTCTTTCCCCGTCATCCCCGATTGTCCACGGAGCCACTCGAGCAGTTCCTGCGGGTCCCGCGGCATCTCCGCGTAGAAGGGGCGATAGCGGTCGGCCAGGTATGGCATCGGCGGCTCATCTCCGCCGAGCGCGAGATACTCTCCGCCAGGGAGAATCTCGATCGTCCCGTGTTCGATCGCGCGTGCGCCGGGCCACGTGTCCCAGTCCCGCGCAGCCTCCTCGCCCCGCACTCCGAAGGACTCGACGACATCGGCGTGCCCCCAGTCGTAGAACCACTCATCGGCTCGGTCCGCCGGGACGTAGAGCACCCGGGTGTCGCGCACCAGGACCGCCGCATCGCTGTCGCCTCGAGAGGCGTTCAACGGGAGGGTACCCTCGTCGTCGTCATCGGCCCACTCTGCGCTCCAGAACTGCAGGTGCTCGCCGACGGTCTCGATCCGCAGGTACTGCCCCGCGATGAGGGTGGTGTCCTTCGCGTCGAACGTCACGGCGGCTGCGCGCTCCAGCACGTCCGCCGCCGCAGCGTCCGGCGCGATCGGCGGTGCGAGAACAGAGCCGACCACGATCGCGGTCACCGCTGCGCCCGCGACGAGTCCGCCGACGCCGAGACCGGTCCACGTCCGACGGCGCGAATGCCTCACTTGATCCGTCCGGCCGCTCCGCGCCAGCTCTCGCGCCAGTGCCTGCCGCGCGAACTCCACCGACGTCTCATCGACACGGGAGTCGCGGACTCCGATCTCACGTGCTCGTTCCGAAAGCTGCATCGTTCTCCTCCTTCGCCATCCATGCCAGCCGGGTCGCACCGTGAGAGCCCGGCGGCGCGAGCTTTCGACGCACGCGATTCAATCGGGAGCGGACGGTGCCGGTGGGCACCCCCAGCGCCACGGCGATCTGCTCGTATGTGAGGTCTGCCCACGCATGCAGCAGCAGAGTGTCCCGATCCTTGGGGGCGAGCGCCGCGATTCTCGGAGCGAGCGCACGCAGGGCGGCATCCGCATCGATCCGCGAGTCGGATCGACTATGCGGCGTCTCGACCCCGACGCGTTCCGCGGACGACGACGCTTCGAATGCCCGCCACTGCCGCGCCTCTGCCGCGCGATGACTCTTCACCAGGGTGGTCGCGATTCCGAGCAGCCAAGGCCGCGCTGATTCCGCCGTCAGGTCGAAAGACGCGCGCCGTCGAAAAGCGACGAGGAACGTCTCGCTCAGGACATCGTCGACGGCATCCGCGCCGATGCGTCGCCTGAGGTAGCCGCCGACGGGTCGCACGTGACGCTCGAAGATGTCGGAGAAGGCCCCGGGCTCGTCGAGTGACCGCCTGATGATCTCGCTGTCGCTGCTCACACTGAGTATTGGGCCGACCGTCGAGAACGGTTCACGAAATCTTCCGCATCGTCAGGCTCGCCCCAGATCGAGCCGCATCAGCACGCGGGGAAACCCGTCGAGGACCGACTCCGTGTCGGCGGCCTTCTCGAACCCCGCGCTCTCGAAGAGTGTGCGCGTGCCGACGTACGCCATCGTCAGGTTCACTCTCTCGGTGCCGTTGTCGACCGGATACCCCTCGATCGCGGGAGCGCCGCGCTTCTTCGCATATGCGACAGCACCGTCGAGCAGCGCATGGGAGATGCCCTGCTTCCGATACCCCGGTCGCACCCGAATGCACCACAGCGACCACACATCGATGTCGTCGATGTGCGGGATGAGCCGGTTGCGGGCGAAGCTCGTCTCACGGCGCGGATGCAGCGCCGCCCACCCCACCGGAACACCGTCGAGGTAGGCGATCACACCGGGCGGAGGATCCTGGTGGCACAGATCACGCACGCGATCGGCGCGTGCCGGCCCCCGAAGCGCCAGGTTCTCTTTGCTGCCGATGCGATAGCTCAGGCAGAAGCACACGTTCGACGTCGGCTTCTTGGGACCGACCAGAGCAGCCACGTCATCGAAATCGGTCGCAGGTCTCACCTCGATGGTGCTCATGCCACCAGTGTGCCGCGGAGTCGGGCCGGCCGCCAGCGACCTCAGTCGCCGCGAAGCACGCTCAACGCGTGCTGGAAATCCGCAGGATAGCCCGACTCGAACTGCACCCACTCCCCCGTCGTCGGGTGCTCGAAGCCGAGCTTGTGAGCGTGCAGCCACTGTCGAGTGAGGCCGAGGCGCGCGGAAAGCGTCGGGTCGGCCCCGTACAGCGGGTCGCCCACACACGGATGCCGATGCGCTGCCATGTGCACACGGATCTGATGCGTGCGTCCTGTCTCGAGATGGATCTCGAGAAGTGAGGCTCCCGGGAACGCTTCGAGGGTCTCGTAATGGGTGACCGACGGCTTGCCGTCCGGTGTCACCGCGAACTTCCACGAATGGCTGGGGTGACGTCCGATCGGAGCGTCGATCGTCCCCGCGAGAGGGTCGGGATGCCCCTGCACGACCGCATGGTAGATCTTCTCGACCGTGCGCTCCTTGAAGGCGTGCTTGAGCGCCGTGTACGCGGATTCGCTCTTCGCCACCACCATGAGCCCGCTCGTGCCGACATCGAGCCGGTGCACGATGCCCGTGCGCTCGGGGGCTCCGCTCGTCGAGATCCGGAAACCCGCTGCGGCGAGGGCACCGACGACGGTCGGGCCCTCCCACCCCGGCGACGGATGGGCTGCGACCCCGGTGGGCTTGTCGATGACGACGATGTCGTCATCGTCGTAGACGATCCCGAGGTCGGGAACCGCGATCGGCACGACCTTCAGCTCCTCCTTCGGCCGCCACTCCACATCGAGCCATCCACCGCTGCGCAGGCGATCGGACTTGTCGAGGATCGCACCGTCGAGGCGCACGCCGCCCGACGCGGCGACTTCGGCGGCGAACGTTCGGGAGAAGCCGAGCATCTTCGCGAGCGCGGCATCGACGCGCGTGCCATCGAGCCCGTCCGGTACGGGAAGCGACCGTGATTCCACGATCAGCGCCCGTCAGATGCGGCTGCTCCCGCGGCCGCGTCGGACTCGCCACTCTCGCGGATCGCGGGACGCGTCTCGTCGGCGACCGCGGCGGCCTCTGCCTGCTCGTCGTTCTCGACGGGCGCGTGGTCGCGTTCGCGCGTGCCGTCGAAACGGAGTCCCAACACGACCAGGAGCGCCACGGAGATCATCCCGGTGACGATGAAGATGTCGGCCACGTTGAAGACCGCCGGCATCATCCACGGCATCGAGATCATGTCGACGACATGCCCCATCGGAAAGCCCGGCTCACGCAGGAGCCGGTCGGTGAGGTTGCCGAGCACCCCGCCCAGCAGGCATCCGAGAACCACGGCCCAGAGTCGGGACCGCAGACCGAAGGCCTTCCACACGATCACTGCGGCGACCACAGCGAGCGCGATGGTGAAGATCCACGTGACATCCGAGCCGAGCGAGAAGGCGGCACCGGGATTGCGCACGAAGTACAGCTGAAGGAACTCACCGAGAACGGGAACCGGCTCCTGCAGGGGCAGATTCTCGACGGTCAGATGCTTCACGAACTGATCGGCGGCCAGCACGAGCGCTGCGAGAATCGCAACGATCGCGCCGGCCGCCGACCGACGAATGGGAGATCGTCCTGGCAAAGGGACGACCTACAGTCCGATCGCGGAGACCGGGGTCGAGTCCGTCGACGTCGACTTCTCGTCGAGGTCGCGGAGCTGACCCTCGATGTATCCGCGCAGCTGCGAGCGGTAGTCGCGCTCGAAGTTGCGGAGCTCGGTGATACGGGCCTCGAGCGTGTTGCGCTCGCGCTCGAGTCGTGCCGACTCTTCGCGCTGCTTGGCCTCGGCCTCGGTGCGGATGCGGTTGACCTCGCCCTCCGCCTCGGCGATGAGCTGGGCGCGCTTGGCCTCACCCTCGGCGACGTGCTCGTCGTGCAGGCGCTGGGCCAGCTCGATGATCCCCGCGGTCGCGGTGGCGGAGCCCGACGGAGCAGGCTCTGCCGGCGCTGCCGGAGTGGGAGCCGGAGCAGCTTCGGCAGCAGGAGCCGGAGCCTCGGTCGCAGCGGCGACCGGCGTCGCGCCGGACTCGAATGCGGCCAGCTTGGCCTTCAGCTCGGCGTTCTCCTCGAGGGCCTTGCGCCACTCGATGACGATCTCGTCGAGGAAGTCGTCGACCTCGTCGGGGTCGAAGCCGTCCTTGAAGCGGACGTGCTGGAACTGCTTGGTGACGACGTCATCCGGGGTAAGTGCCATGGTGGCTCCTTCGATGAGTTCGGTTGCCAGTTTCGAGAATGGCGTGGTCGAGATGTGGCGCGAACCCGGGGCGCGCACCTGGGAGCCAAGCATAGCCCCCGAGTCTGATCGTTGCGACGCCGCGACACTCGCGCGCGGCCAAGTCGCAGCGATGTCAGAAGAAGATACCCACGATGTTCATGAGGATCAGCACGATCAGGATCGTGATGGAGAATCCGAAATCCAGGGAGATGGATCCGATGCGCAGCGGCGGGATGATCCGCCGGAAGAACCGGATCGGCGGATCGGTGATCGTATAGACGACCTCGGCCGCGACGAGCCCCGCCCCCTTGGGGCGCCACTCCCGATTGAAGATCGGGATGTAGTCCAGGATCAGGCGCGCGAAGAGCACAAGAAGATAGAGCACGAGCATCAGGTGGACGATGCTCGCGATGACGGCCACGACCCCCACGGGTTACGAGTGGTCGAAGCCCGCAGACTCAGCGTCTGCGTGTGCGATGCCCCCGTGACCGGAGACCGCGATGTTCTCCGGCGACAGCAGGAAGACCTTCGAGGTGACCCGCTCGATGCGGCCGTACAGACCGAGCGAAAGACCGCTCGCGAAGTCGATCAGACGTCGCGCGTCGGCGTCCGACATCTGCGACAGGTTGATGATGACGGGCACGCCTTCGCGGAAGCTCTCGGCGATGAGCTGAGCATCGCGGTACTGCTTCGGGTGCACGGTCAGGATCTCGTTCACTGCCCCTCCTGCGGGCTGGCGCACCGCGACGGGACGACGCAGCGGGGTGACGGGAGCCGGAGCCGGCTCTTCACGGTCTCGGTCTCGGTCGCGGTCTCGTTGCTGAGCGCGGGCCGGAGCCTGCGTCTCCTCCTCGTAGACCTCTTCCTCGTCTGCGAGGCCGAGATACACCATGGTCTTCTTCAGTGGGTTACCCATCGTGTCCTCCGGTTCGAACGTTCGGGCGGGTCTGTTCACAGGTTAACCCCGGTCGGGGCGAGGGCCTGTGATTGCGGAGCCGATCCGCAGGTGTGTCGCACCGGCGGCGATCGCCTCGGTGAAGTCGCCGGTCATGCCGGCGGATATCCAGTCCGCAGTGGGTGCGAGTCGTCGGACCTCGTCGGCGACCGCGCGGAGGCGGGTGAAGGCCGATGCGGGTTCCTCGTCGAGTGGCGCGACGGCCATCACTCCACGCAGTCGCAGCGAGGACAGCCCCAGGATGTGTTCGGCGAGTCGACCCGCATCACCGGGTGCGACCCCTCCACGGCCCGCGTCATCCGTGAGGTTCACCTGTATGAGCACATCTAGGAGATCGTCGCTGTCGGCCGCGCGGTGCAGCGCATCGGCCAGCCGGTCGCGATCCACCGAGTGGACCGCGTCGGCGCTGCGGCGGATCGCCGCTGCCTTGTTGGTCTGCGCCTGCCCGATGAAGTGCCAGCGCACGTCGTCGAGAGACGCCAGCTCGTCGCGCTTCGCGGACAGCTCCTGCTGGCGGTTCTCCCCCACCTCGTGCACGCCCAGAGCATTCAGCTCCGTCACGAGCGAGGCGGGGTGGAACTTGGTCACGACGATCCTGGTCAGATCATCGGGATCACGCCCCGCGGCACGCGCGGCGTCGGCGATGCGCAGATCGATCGCCGACAGCCGCGCTGCCAGTTCGCTCACTTGAGGAATTCGGGGATGTCGATGTCGTCGTCGGCGAAGGCAGGCTCGATGCTCGTCTGCGTCGTGCGCTGCTGCACGGGCTCAGGCTCGCGGGCCTCCGGTGCCGCAGCAGACTCCTCGTGTGCGGGCAGAGCGACCTCGGGCAGCGTTGCGGCGGCAGCCGGTCGGCTGACGACCATCGGGTCGAGGCGCAGCGTCGGCTCACCGCTGTCGAAGCCGGCAGCGATCACGGTCACGCGCACCTCGTCGCCGAGAGTGTCGTCGATGACGGTACCGAAGATGATGTTCGCCTCGGGGTGCGCCGCCTCCTTGACGAGGTCTGCCGCGTCATGGATCTCGAAGATTCCGAGGTTCGATCCACCCTGGATCGAGAGGAGCACACCGTGCGCACCTTCGATGCTTGCTTCGAGCAGCGGCGACTCGACCGCGAGTTCCGCAGCCTTGATCGCCCGATCCGCGCCGCGAGCCGAGCCGATGCCCATGAGCGCGGAGCCCGCGCCCTGCATGACGGACTTCACGTCCGCGAAGTCGAGGTTGATGAGACCCGGCGTGGTGATGAGGTCGGTGATGCCCTGCACACCGGCGAGGAGAACCTGGTCGGCGGTCGCGAACGCCTCGATCATCGAGATGCCTCGATCGCTGATCTCGAGCAGGCGATCGTTCGGCACCACGATGAGGGTGTCGACCTCTTCCTTGAGCTTCGAGACGCCGGCTTCCGCCTGGCTCTGGCGACGGCGCCCCTCGAACGAGAACGGCTTGGTGACGACACCGATGGTCAGCGCGCCGATCGACTTCGCGATTCGTGCGACGACGGGCGCGCCACCGGTTCCCGTGCCGCCGCCCTCTCCGGCGGTGACGAAGACCATGTCGGCGCCGGTGAGCGCCTGCTCGATCTCCTCGGCGTGATCCTCCGCCGCGCGGCGCCCCACCTCGGGGTCGGCGCCGGCACCGAGGCCGCGCGTCAGCTCGCGTCCGACGTCGAGCTTGACGTCGGCGTCGCTCATGAGGAGCGCCTGGGCGTCGGTGTTGACAGCGATGAACTCGACTCCGCGGAGACCGAGCTCGATCATGCGATTGACGGCATTGACGCCGCCACCGCCGACGCCGACGACCTTGATCACGGCGAGGTAGTTCTGGTTCTGGCTCATGGCCGGCCTCCGAATAATCGAGCCTGTTGTATGTGTGCGGGAAACGGTGGGGGATAAACCTTAAACCTCAACTAGAGGTGTAAAGTATTTCCCGGTATTGGTTTCTCTTGTTCGAAGGTAAGCGCCGCGCCTGCGCGCGCACGCAACGACACGGGCGTGTCGCCCGTTTGCCGTCTAAAGCTCAGCCGATGACCACCGCGTGCGGCGATGTCACGTCGATCGACGACGCGTCCGGCTTCGCGATCAGGGCTTTGGCGAGCACCTCGCTCTTGAGCGGCGAGTTCTCGGAGCTCCCCCACACCACGACGAGACCGGAGTTCACGGTGAGCGTCACGTCGTCGGGGGTTGAGGCCCGCACCCCGGTGAGACCGGCACGGACGTCGGCCGGAAGGGACCTGATCACCAGCCCGGCGCTCTCGAACGCGTCCGATTCGGCACCGCCCTCGATCTCCAGCAGCGGCTGACCCGGCGGCTGGTCGGAGGTCGTCGACAGCGCCACGCCCGCCGCGTCGACGAGGGTGTACCCCGCATCCGAGCGGATCACCCCCACAGGGGTTCGCTCGACGATCCGCACCGTCAGGTCGTGCGGAGGCTTCGCTTCCAACGCGTAGCTCTCGATCAGGGGGAAGGCGAGCAGTGCCGCTTTGACAGCGCTCGCATCGACCAGAGCGAGCGGGGTTCCGATCTGCCCGGCGAGGGCACTCTCCACGGCCGCGGCGTCGAGCGTGGTGGCTCCGACCACGGTCACACGATCGACGGCGAACAGAGGACTGTATGCGGCGGCCGCGCTTCCGCCGACCAGCAGCACGACCGCGCCGATCGCACTCAGCCAGGTGATGCGGCGCCGTCGGGATCGCTGGGTGAACCGTCGGATCTCGGCACGGAGCGCCTTGCGTCTGGCGCGCGCAGCACGCCACACATCCATGTTCGACGTGGGCTCCGCAGAGGCATCCGGCTCTGAGTCGTCGATGCCGTGACGATCGCCACTCTCCGAGACGCGATCGGACAGCGGGTCATCGCTCCCCTGTCCGCGCGTGCGCCCTCGTTTCCGCGAGGACTCGCGCGGCTCTCCCCCGGTGACGCTCGCGGGGGCGGCGGGCGGCGGCGGGCGACGCATCGACTACGCCTCTGTGTCCCGCAGCGACTCGAGCACCTGCGGGATGATCTGACACACGTTGCCGCAGCCGAGCGTGATGACGAAGTCGCCGTCGCGAGCGACAGTGGCGGTGTAGTCGGCTGCCTGCTGCCAGTCGGCCACGAAGTGCACGTTGTCAGGGTCGCGGAACGCCCCGCTCACGAGCTCTCCGGTCACCCCGGGCACCGGATCTTCTCGCGCACCGTAGACGTCGAGCATGACGGTGTGATCGGCGAACGTCTCGAGCACGTCCGCGAACTCCCGGAACATGTGCTGCGTCCGTGAATAGGTGTGCGGCTGCTGGATGGCGATGATGCGTCCGGATCCTGCGATCGAGCGCATGGCTTCGAGCGCCGCGCGCACCTCGGTCGGGTGGTGGGAGTAGTCGTCGTAGACCGTGACCCCCCGTTCCACCCCGTGCTGCTCGAGCCTTCGGACAGTTCCCGCGAATCCCTCGACCGCGCGTGCCGACTCCTCGAGTCCGTGACCGAGCGAGAGCAGAACCGTGATGGCCCCGGCCGCGTTGATCGCGTTGTGCATGCCGGGCACGGCGAGCTGCAGGCGCACGCTCTCCGCACCGCGGGTGATCGTGGCGGCCACCGGGCCCGCGGTGACCACGTCGGTCACTCGCACGTCTGCGCCCTCGGCCTGTCCGAAGGTGATCACGGTGGGGTGGGACAGACCCGCGCCGACGCGCAGCGCACCCGGGTCGTCGCTCGAGATCACGACCGCCTCGGTCGCGGCATCCGCGAAACGCACGAAAGCATCGTGGAACGCCTCGTCGGACCCGTAGTGGTCGAGATGGTCGGGATCCACGTTCGTGATCAGTGCGACCGCTGTGTCGTAGAGCAGGAAAGTGCCGTCCGACTCGTCGGCCTCGATCACGAACAGATCGCCGGAACCGGTGGCGCTCGACACTCCGAGCTGCTCGATCACTCCGCCGTTCACGAAGTTCGGGTCCGCGTCCAGTGCCTGCAGCGCAGTGACGATCATGCCGGTCGATGTCGTCTTGCCGTGTGCGCCCGCGACCGACACCAGGCGGCGTGAGCCGATCAGCCAGTGCAGGGCCTGCGAACGGTGGATGACGTGCAGACCGCGTTCCTTCGCGAGGAGGAATTCCGGATTCTCCGGCCAGATGGCTCCCGTGTGGACGACGGTGTCGGCATCGCCGAGATGGGCGGCGTCGTGGCCGACGTGCACCGTGGCTCCTGCCGCGGCAAGGCCGCGGAGGGCGGCGCTGTCTGCACGGTCGCTGCCCGAGACCCGGATGCCGGCGTCGAGGAACATCTTCGCGAGCCCGCTCATGCCGGATCCGCCGATACCGATGAAGTGCGCGGCGGTGATCGACTCGGGAATCGGAAGGGAGAGGTCAGGTCTGATCATGTCTGGTTCAGTCTACTTTTCGCTGGGGACGCTCGTCGTCGGAGGGGAAGGCGTCAACGGTGTCAGGAGGAGGCGAGAGCGCGGTCGACGAGCGCGATGACGTTCTCCGTGCCGTTGCGGGTTCCGACCTGCCCGGCCGCGGCCGCCATCGACGCGATGCGCTGCGGGTCCTTCAGGAGCGGGATGACCACACGACGCACCGCGTCTGCGTCGAACGTCGCGTCGTCGAGCAGCCTGGCAGCTCCCGCTGCCACAGCGGACGCCGCGTTGAGTCGCTGTTCACCGTTCCCCACCGAGTACGGCACGTAGAGGGCCGGAAGGCCCAGGGCACTGATCTCGCTGACGGTGGCCGCGCCGGCGCGCGAGACGATGAGGTCGGCGACCGCGAAGGCGAGGTCCATCCGGTCGACGTAGCGGCGCAGCGCGTACCCCGGAACCTCGGGATCCTCGAGTTCGCTGCGCTCACCCGTGACGTGCAGCAGCTGCCACCCCGCGGCGAGGACATCGCCCCAGGAACCGGCGAGAGCCTCGTTCAGCCGCTGGGCGCCCAGGGATCCCCCGAACACCAGGAGTACCGGGCGTGCAGGATCCAGTCCGAAGAGTGCTGCCGCCTCGTCGCGGGCGGCGGCGCGATCGAGTTCGATGACCTCGCGCCGCAGCGGCATTCCGACGACCTCTCCGCCTCTGAGCCTCGTACCGTCGAACGCGACGCCTGTGGCAGCGGCGCGGCGCGCGCCGAGGACGTTCGCGAGTCCGGGCTTGGCGTTCGCCTCGTGCACGACGAACGGCACCCCTTCACGACGTGCGGCGACGTACGCGGGAGCGGACGCATACCCGCCGAAGCCGACCACGACCTCCACACCGTGAGCGCGGATGTGATCACGAACCTGCGCGATGGCCCGACGGAATCGACCGGGAAACGCCGCCGCCTGCGCATTCGGGCGTCGTGGGAAGGGCACCTTGTCTACGATGAGAAGCTCGTATCCGCGCTCGGGGACCAGCCGGGATTCGAGTCCCTCGGCGGTACCGAGGACCAGCACCTCGGCCTCAGGATCTCGAGCACGGAGTCCGTCTGCGACGGCGAGCAACGGATTGACGTGGCCGGCGGTTCCCCCGCCGGCGAGAAGGTACGTGGTCACCGTGTGACCTTACCCCGGCCCGCCGAGGACGCCCGTGCGGCAGCCCGCGTCTCGGGCACGGGGAGCGTGCGCGCGAACGACAGCAGCACACCGCACGCGATGAGAACCGCCAGCAGCGCGGTACCGCCCTGCGACATGAACGGCAGCGGCACGCCCATGACCGGGAACACGCCGATCACGACGCCGATGTTGAGCACCGCCTGACCGGTGATCCAGACGGTGATCCCGCCGGCTGCGACCCGGATGAACGGGTCTGCGGTCTTGCGGATGACGTGGAACGCGCCGACGGTGAACAGGGTGAACAGGGCGAGCACGACGATGCATCCGATCAGGCCGAGCTCCTCCCCCACGATCGCGAAGATGAAGTCGTTGCCCGCCGCGGGCAACCAGCCGTACTTCTCCTGGGAGTTGCCGAGGCCGACTCCGAAGATCCCGCCGGACGCCATGCCCCAGACACCGTGGATCGACTGATAGCAGTCCCCCGTGTACGCCGACATGTCGGAACAGGTCGCCGTGATCCGGCGCATGCGGTCCGGGCTCGTGATGGCGAGTGCGATGACCGAGACGACGCCGAGGAGGACAGGGAGGATGAAAAGGCGGAGCTTGACACCGGAGAAGAAGAGGCAGCCGAGGAGCACGAGCACGAGCACCATCGCCGTCCCGAGGTCCTTTCCGGCCAGGACGGTGCCGATCGCCAGCGCACCGACCGGGACGACCGGGATGAACACCTGATGCCAGGTTCCGAGCATCGTGCGCTTGCGCATGAGCACGTAGCCGATCCACACCGCGAGCGCTAGCTTCAGGAACTCCGAGGGCTGCAGGGTGAAGCCGGCGATCTTGATCCAGTTGCGGTTGCCGCCGTCCTCGATGCCGAGCGGCGTGAAGACGAGCAGCTGGAGTGCGATCGCGCCGAAGAGCGCGGGCCACGCCATCTTCTTGAGAAAGGCGATCGGCGCCCTCGAGATCAGGAACATCAGGGGGATCCCGAGCACAGCGAAGATCCCCTGACGGAGGGCTCCGTCCATCGGATTCTCCCCGCGCGACACAGCGGTCGCGCTGGTCGCGGAGAGCACCATGACGAGACCGAAGATCGTCAGCATGAGTGCCGCCGAGGCGATCATCAGGAACTCGGTGGAAACCGGGGTGAATCGGCGTCCGAGCGAGATGCGGGCGGCGAGCCCGCGCGGTGACCCCTCGGACTCAGAGCGTGGGGGGCGTGCGATCTGCGTCATCGGCACTCCCTCGGTCTATCCAGTCACGCACCGCTTCGGCGAAGCGGCGTCCGCGATCCGCGTAGCTGGAGAACTGATCGAAGGATGCCGCGGCAGGAGCCAGCAGAACTGTTCCCTCACCGTCGACGATCCCTGCCGCGATCTCCACGACACGGTTCATGACGTGACCAGTCTCGCCAGCATCCACCTCGAACACCGGCACCGACGGCGCGTGTCGCTCGAATGCCGCGACGACGGCGTCGCGCGCGACGCCGATGACCACAGCGGCGCGCGCGGTGGTGCCGACGGTGGAGACGAGGTCGGCGATGTCCACACCTTTGAGATCACCGCCCACGATCCACACCGAGCCGGGGAACGCCCGAAGCGATGAGGCCGCTGCGTGCGGGTTGGTGGCCTTGGAGTCGTCGATCCAGGTGATGCCACGGTGGCGGGCGACGATCTCGATGCGATGCGCGTCGAGGCGGAAGTCCTTCAGCGCGGAGTGGATCGCCCCGGGCTCGACGCCGAGCGAGCGCGCGAGCGCGCTGGCCGCAAGGATGTTCTGCACGATGTGAGGGGCGGCGAGCCCGCTCTCCTGGAGATCCGCGATCGTGGTGAGCTCGAGCGCGCTGCGGGCGCGATCGTCGAGGAAGGCTCGATCGACGAGCAGACCTTCGACGACGCCGAGATCGCTCGGACCCGGGGTGCCGAGATCGAACCCGATCGCACGGGCGCCGTCGACCACCTCGGCCTCCTCGACCATTCGCCGGGTCGCCTCGTCTGCCTTGTTGTAGACGCACGCGACTCGCGTGTTGCGATAGACCAGAGCTTTGGCGTCGCGATATGCGGCCGCGCTGCCGTGCCACACGAGGTGGTCGTCAGCGAGGTTGAGGCAGACGGATGCATGAGGGTAGAGCTGCCCCTCGGGATGTGAGAGACCGAGGTACCACAGCTGATGACTGGACAGCTCGACCACGAGGACGTCGAATCCGGACGGATCGCGAACCGCATCGAGCACAGGCACCCCGATGTTGCCGCAGGGCGCCGCACGCAGCCCTCCTGCCACGAGCATCGAGGCGGTCAGCTGAGTGGTCGTGGTCTTCCCGTTGGTCCCGGTGATGAGCACCCAGTCCGCGGGAGTCCCGTCGGGCCTCGAGACCTTGTCGCGCACGCGCCAGGCGAGCTCGATGTCGCCCCAGATCGCGATTCCCTCGCCCTGCGCCCACCGGATCACCGGATGCGACGGTGCGAAGCCCGGAGAGGCTATGACGACTTCCGCATCGAAGTCGCGGAGCGCGGCGGGCACATCCTGAAGCGAGCCGAGCTCGAGGCGCGCGCCGATGACCGGCAGGAGCCGTGAGTACTCCTCTTCTGCGGACTCGCTGAGCACCAGCACGTCGGCACCGAGTTCGGCCAGCGTGTCGGCCACGGAGAAACCTGTCATGGACAGGCCGAGCACCGCCACGCGCAGACCCGCCCAGTCGGCGTTCCAGCTCGTCAGAGTCGAGAGGCGCGACTCCGCCTGCCGCCCGGGATCAACCGACACGGGTCAACCACTCGACGTAGAAGAGGCCGACAGCCGACACCGCCAGCAGACCTGCGATGATCCACATGCGCACGACGATGGTGACTTCCGACCACCCTCGCATCTCGAGATGGTGGTGGAAGGGACTCATGAGGAAGAGGCGCTTGCCGCGCGTGATCTTGAAGTACGCGCGCTGCAGGATCACCGAGCCCGACGCGAGCACGAAGACACCGGCGATCACGAAGAGGAGCAGCTCGGTGCGGGTGAGGATCGCCATCGCGGTGATGACGCCACCGATGGCCATCGACCCGACGTCGCCCATGAAGACCTTGGCCTTCGGTGCATTCCACCAGAGGAATCCGATGAGGCTCGCGCCGAAGGATGCCGCGATGATCGCGAGGCTGAACGGATCCCGCACCTCGTAGCATCCGGTGATCGCGGTCGTCTCGACACCCTCGCCGACGCACGACTGCTTGAACTGCCAGAAGGCGATCAGGCTGTACGCGCTGACGACGAGCACACCGGCACCGGCCGCGAGACCGTCGAGACCGTCGGTGAGATTCACGCTGTTGGAGGTCGCGACGCCGATGACCGAGATCCAGAGCAGGTAGAGCGCCCAGCCGAGGATGGCGGTGAAGGCGAACAGGTTGAGCCAGGGGATGTCGCGGAACAGTGAGATGGACCCGGATGCCGGAGTCTGATCGAACTGATTCGGGAAGTTCAGCGCGACGATCCCGAACGGGATGATCACGAGCAGCTGACCGATGACCTTCCGCCATCCCGACAGGCCGAGGCTCCGCTGACTTCTGACCTTCATGTAGTCGTCGATGAAGCCGACCACGCCGAAGCCCACCATGAGCCACATCACCAGGAGCGCGGAGAGCGCCGGAGTGCCTCCGCCGACGTAGACCCCGGTGAAGTACCCGACCATCGTGCCGACGATGAAGATCACACCACCCATGGTGGGTGTGCCTCGCTTCGCCTCGTGGCTCGGATTCTCGACGGCCTCGGGCGTTCGGATCACCTGTCCCCAGCCCCACTTGCGGAAGAGCCGCAGGAAGACCGGAGTCAGGAAGAGGGTGAAGGCGAGCGAGATGGCCGCCGCCATGATGAGTGACCTCACGAGAACAATTCTCCCAGACGATCGCCGAGATGCCTGAGGCCCACGGAGTTGGAGGACTTCACGAGCACGCGATCACCGTCACGGAGCTCGGTGCGCAGATACTCGTACGCGGCATCCTGGTCGGGGAAGAACACCGCTTCGCTGTCCCAGGATCCCTCGCCGATCGCGGAGATGAAGAGCCGGCGTGCCTCGGGTCCGACCACGACGATGCGCTGGATGTTGAGGCGCACGGCGAGCAGACCGATCCGGTCGTGTTCCTCTCCCGCCGTCTCGCCGAGTTCGCTCATGGCCCCGAGCACCGCGACCGTGCGCTCGTCCGGGCCGGTGATCTGCGCGAGAGTGCGCAGTGCAGCGGCCATCGAGTCGGGGCTCGCGTTGTACGCGTCGTTGATGATGCGCACACGGTCGCTCCCGAGTGGCTGCATACGCCAGCGCTCCGCGATCTCGACGGTCTCGAGGCGCGCGATGGAGTCGGAGGCGGGCACGCCGAGCACGCCGGCCGCGGCGATGGCGGCGAGAGCGTTGTTCACGTGGTGCGCGCCGAGCACCTTCAGCCGCAGCGGGAGCCGCTCTCCCGCGTTCTCGATCACACAGGTCGTGCCCGAGGCCGTGACCTCGAGATCGTGCGCCCGCACGTCGGCGGCGTCGCTCTGGCCGAATCCGACCACGGTCATCCCGCGGCTCTCCGCCAGCGGGCGCATCGCGGATACGCGAGGGTCATCGACATTCAACACGGCCGATCCCGTCGGGATCGCCGCGGAGACGAGCTCGGACTTGGCCTTCGCCGTCGCCTCGATACCGCCGAAGCCGCCGGCGTGCGCCATGCCGACCATCAGCACCACCGCGACGTCGGGCTGCACGAGGCCGGCCAGACGCGCGATGCTGCCCGGGGCGTCCGCGCCGAACTCGCTGACCAGGAAGCGCGTGTCATGGGTGACCCGCAGCATCGTCACAGGGGCGCCGACCTCGTTGTTGTACGAGGCGATCGGCGAGACCGTCTCACCCTCGTCCGAGAGGATGCGCGCGAGGAAGTTCTTGGTGGTGGTCTTGCCGTTGGAACCGGTGATCCCGACGATCTTGAGCCCGCCGGCGGCGCGCACCCGCGCGACGACCTCGCGGGCGAGGTCGGCGAGGGCTGCGACGGCATCCGCCACGACGATCTGGGTGATCTGCTCGTCGACGGGGTGCTCGACGACGGCGAGTGCGGCGCCTGCCTCGAGCGCGGCGCCGACGAAACGGTGGCCGTCGGTCTCGGCGCCCGGCTTGGCGACGAAGATCGACCCCGGCGCCATCTTGCGCGAGTCGGTGTCCACGACGCCGTCGACGACGGTGTCCGCCGTGGCGGATCCGGCGAGCCTGAGTTCACCCCCGAGGACGGCGGCGATCTCAGCAAGCGACAGGGCGATCATGACGTCTCCAGGCGCGGAAGCGCCGACTATTCGAACTTGGGAAGAAGCGCGTCCATCGGAGTGGAGGATGGCATCACGCGATAGGTCTTCATGGTCTGGGTCATCGCCTTCTGGAAGGCCGGGGCGGTAGCGGCAGACGATGTAATTCTAGTCGGCTCGTCGAGAGTCACCACGACGACGTACTGCGGATCGTCGACCGGGGCGAAGCCCACCATGCTGGTGTAGTAGATGCCTTGCTTGTATCCGCCGTTGCCGTCAGGCACCTGCGCCGTACCCGTCTTGCTCGTCACCCGGTAGCCCGGAACCTCGATGCGCTCGGCGTTGCCGCCCTGTATGGCGACGTTCTCGAGCATGCGCGTGAGATCGGCGGCCGTCTGAGGTGCGATGATCTGCTCGTGCTCAGGCGCGTCGGGTGCGACCACCGTGCCGTCGGCTCCCGTGCACGATTCGATCAGCGAGAGATCGATCTTCTCCCCGCCGTTCGCGATGGCCTGATAGGCCGCGGCCACCTGGGGCGCGGTGACGGTGAAGTACTGACCGAACGTGGTGGTGTACAGCGACTGGTTGTCCCAGTCGGCGGTCGGGTGCAGTTCACCGCCTTCCTCGTTCGGGAATCCGACCGTGGGCTCGCCCACTCCGAAGCGCTGCAGGTAGTCGTATCGGACGTCGGGGCTCACCATGGTGCCGAACTTCGACAGCGCCACGTTCGACGAGTCGATCAGCGCACCGGCCAGCGTGTATTGGAACGCCGGATGCACGAACGCGTCGTTGATGACGGCGCCGTTCTCGAACTTCTCGTGCGACGACGCGGTGACTGTCGGACCGGTCATCGTGACTCCCGCGTTCTCCATCACCGCCGCGGCTGTGACGGCCTTGAACGTCGAGCCGGGTTCGAAAGTGCGGGAGAACAGCGCGCTTCCCCAGGTGTCGGAACCCGAGGCGTCGAGATCGTTGGGGTCCATCGTCGGCCACTCCGCGGCGGCGCGGATCTTGCCCGTCTTCACCTCGACGACCGTGACGGTTCCGCCTTTGGCGCCCTGCGCCTGAGCTTCCTCCGCGATCATCTGCTGCATGTACCACTGCAGGTCGCTGTTGATCGTCAGCTGCACGGCGCCGCCGTCGACCGCATCGACCCGCGTCTCGCTGCCGGGGATGATCACGCCGTCCTTGCCGGTGCGGTAGCTCTCCTCACCGTCGGTCGGGGCGAGGCACTGGCTGTCCATCTTCTCGATGCCCGCCTGGGCTTCGCCCTCGCCGTCGAGGTATCCGATGACATTGCCTGCCACGGCGCCGTTCGGATACACGCGCGTTTCCCGCGCGGTGAAGTGCAGATAGGGCAGGCCCTCCGCCTTGAGGTCCTTGAGCTCGATGTGCTGTTCGGTGGTCAGCCCCTTCTGCACCTGATACCAGCGCGAGTCGGGATCGGCGGCGTGCTGGGATTCGACCTCCGTGCGCAGGGTGTCCGCGTCGAGACCCGTGATCTCGGCGATGCGCTGCGCAGCCTCTGCCCAGGGGATCTCCGGAGGATTCTTCTCATCGTCCTCGAGCAGATACACGACCTGGGGATCGAGACTCCAGTCGTACACGGTCACGCTCTGCGCGAGCACCGTGCCGTCGGCATCGACGATCGACCCGCGCTGGCCGGGGAGCGGTGTTCCGACCGAGATGTACTTGAGCGATTCATTGACATGCTCATCGGCCCTGACGACCTGGATATCGACCAGGCGTACGACGAACGCCGCGAGGATCGCGAGGATGACGGCCAGCGCGACGACCGTGCGTCGCCGGGGACTCCGGGTGGCTCGTGTCGTCATGGACTGTCTCCGTCAGTTCGTGATGGTCATGATGGTCGCGGGCGCGTCATCGGGTGGTGGGACTGGGAAGCCCGTCGGTGATGGCGGGTGGGAGGTCCTGTGCGGGCGGTTGCGCGGCATCTGTCGCTCCGTCCCCGTCAGTCGGTGAGCTCGCGTCGCCGGCGCTCGGAGCGACCACCGGATTCTGCAG
Source organism: Microbacterium sp. AC145 (assembly GCF_979258505.1). Lineage (NCBI taxonomy): Bacteria > Bacillati > Actinomycetota > Actinomycetes > Micrococcales > Microbacteriaceae > Microbacterium > Microbacterium sp. AC145. The sequence continues at coordinate 956,574 of NZ_OZ409859.1, read as the reverse complement.
CAGCGCGTTGCTCACCGCGCCGGCGCCGTTCGGATTGATGGTCGACACCCCCCCGGCCCCGGCGACCGCGCCGAACACGGCACCGTCACTGAGGCGGAGGTACGACGGCGAACCTGCGACGATCATCCCGAGTCCTGCCGCGCTGGTGGCGAGCGACTGCGGCGAGCTCATCCCGGTGAGGTCCTCGTGCAGCGCGTCGGTGCGGAGGTCGAGTTCGTGCTGCTGCGCCGAGAGGCCGGCGAGCACGAACGAATCCTGGGTGATCGCGAGCGAGAGCCCGATCTGCGCGGCGCCGATGGCCATCGCGCCGGCGAGTGCGACGATCGCGTAGGCGAGCTTCGGCTTGCGGCGCGCGGGTGTGCCGATGACCGGCTGAAGGCGGCGGCTCGGTGCGCGCTCGCCCGAGCGGTCGGGAGATTCCGGCAGCGCGCGCGGCTTGCGGACGGCGGCGTTGAGGCTCATGCGCTCTCCCTGATCTTCTCGGCGGCACGCAGACGCACGGGGATGGCGCGGGGGTTGCGTGCCCGCTCGTCGTCACCGGCGAGCTCGGCTCCACGCGTGAGGATCCTGAAGCGCGGTGCATGTTCGGGCAGCTCGACCGGGAGCCCCTTCGGCGCGGTGGAGGCGGCGCCTGCGGCGAAAGCCTGCTTGACGAGCCGGTCCTCCAGCGACTGATACGACATGACGACGATCCGTCCGCCGACGGAAAGAGCGTCCATGGCCGAGGGGATCGCATCTGCGAGGACGTTGAGTTCGGCGTTCACCTCGATGCGAAGCGCCTGGAACACGCGCTTGGCGGGGTGTCCCGCCCGCTGTGCGGCGGCGGGTGTCGCGGCGATCAGGATGTCGACGAGTTCGCCCGAGCGTGTGATCGGCGCCTTCTCGCGCGCGGCGATGATGAAACGCGCGTAGCGCCCGGCCAGCTTCTCCTCGCCGTAGCGCTCGAAGATCCGACGGAGGTTGCCTTCGCTGTACGTCGCGATCACCTCGGCGGCGGTGACCCCTGCGGTCTGGTCCATCCGCATGTCCAGCGGGGCATCCTTCGAGTACGCGAACCCGCGCTCGGCTTCATCGAGCTGAAGCGACGAGACTCCGAGGTCGAAGAGGATGCCTGCCGCACCCTGCGCGTGCAGGCCGATCTCGTCGTAGACCGTGTGCACCAGCGTGATGCGGTCACTGAAACGCGCAAGCCGCTCGCCGGCGATTCGCAGGGCGTCGGTGTCGCGGTCGAGACCGACGAGGCGGATGTTCGGGAAGCGTTCGAGCAGAGCCTCCGAGTGGCCGCCCATGCCGAGCGTGGCATCGACGAGCACCGCTCCATCGTGCTGGAGCGCCGGGGCGAGCAGCTCGACGCAGCGCTCGAGCAGAACCGGGGTGTGGATGTCGCGGAGGCTCATGATCTCTCTCGGGTGCTCTCTGTATCTCGGTGACCAGGGCCCTGATCCCCCTCCGCTTCTCGACCCGGCACCGGGGAAGTGTGTCGGGGCGGGAGCGGCGGGGCATCACAGCCGTGGTCAGAACAGTCCCGGGATCACCTCCTGCTCGAGTTCGGAGTACGACTCCTCGCCGGCTGCGAGGTAGGTGTTCCAGCTCTCTGCATCCCAGATCTCGGCATGCGCGCCGACTCCGGTGACGATGAGCTCCTTCTGCAGACCCGCGTACTGACGAAGGTGCACGGGAATGGTGATGCGGTTCTGGCTGTCTGGCATCTCCGCACTCGCACCGGAGAGGAACAGTCGCATGAAGTCACGCGCCTGCTTGTTCGCGAGCGGCGCCTGACGGATCCGCTCGTGCATCGCCTCGAACTCGGCCGTGCTGAACACGTAGAGGCAGCGTTCCTGTCCTCGGGTGACGACGATGCCGCCACCGAGGTCTTCGCGGAACTTCGCGGGGAGGATGACCCTGCCCTTGTCGTCCAGCTTCGGAGAATGCGTTCCCAGCAACATCAGCCATCACCCCCTCTACGTCCGGCCAACTCGAGGTGAGCCCCACTTTACTCCACTTTCCTCCACAAACCTACGACCAATACGCAGGACACTACCGTGCTGCGCACATCGATCATCGAGAAACCGCGGGATTACGCGGTGGAGCGAAGTGGAGTACGAGTGGAGGGAATGTGGAGCATCACAGCGCCGCACCGATGGCACACGAGCGCGCGGCCACAGAAACGCCGAAGGCCCGGATGCTCAGAGCATCCGGGCCTTCGGTGTGAAGAAGAGTGGAGGGGAGGTCAGCGACCGTCCTGTCGTCGATCCCATCGATCGTTCATGCGGTCCATGAAGGACGCGGAACTGTGCTGAGTGGCGGCGCGCTCGCGGGGAGCAGCGGATACCGGCCTGCGCACGGGCGTCACGGCGAGCATGACCCCGCCGAGCATCGCAGCGAATCCGATGACGCCGACGACGACGCCCCACACATCGCCCAGGATGACGCCGACGATCAGTCCGCCGACACCGGCAAGGAGCAGAAGAGCGCCGTAGACCAGATTTCGGTAGCTGAGAGCTCGGTCGCCTGACGGCGCGCTCACGACATCGGCGTCGTTGTGCAGGAGATGGCGTTCCATCTCGTCGAGCAGACGCTGCTCCTGTTCGGAGAGTGGCATTTCGTCCCCCTCGGGTATCGTCTGTTCATTCTACGCGCGGTATGTCGCCTGAGGCTAGCTGTCGGACCCCGGATTGGCTTTACGTATGCTGGGAGTCGTGCCGTCCCCCACACTCGTCTCCGACGCCGTTGCAGAACGCCTGAGCCTCTTCATCGAGAGGATGCGCGTCGAGTCCGTCGAATACGGCCCGGATGCCGCCGCTCTGATCGGCTCCGCCGCAGACACGCTCGTGGGCGGCAAGCGTCTGCGTGCCCGGTTCTGCCATGCCGGCTGGCTGGGCGTGTCGCGATTCGGCGATCGCACCGCGGCAGAATCCTCGGCGCTCTGGGATGTCTGCGCGGCGCTCGAGATCTTCCAGTCGGCCGCACTGGTGCACGACGACATCATCGACAACTCCGACACGCGTCGGGGCCGCCCGTCCGCGCATCGTGCGCTGGAACGGTCGCACCGCGAGTCCGGCTGGTGGGGTGACGCCGCGGCATTCGGTCGTTCGTCGGCGATCCTCCTCGGCGACCTGCTCGTCGCCTGGAGCGACGATCTTTTCGAGGATGCGGTCGCGGCGCTGCCGCACGCCGCGTCGGTCCGACGCGAGTACGCGCGCATGCGGCGCGACGTCACCGTCGGGCAGTTCCTCGACATCGCCGAAGAGTCGGCATGGAGTGTGAACGCGACCGATTCGCACGTCGAACGAGCACTGCGAGTCGTCTCGCTCAAGTCGGCTCGGTACAGCATCGAGCAGCCCCTCGTGCTCGGCGCGGCGATCGCCGATGCCGACGACGACCAGCTCGAGGCACTCCGCCGTTTCGGCCATCCCGTCGGCATGGCGTTCCAATTGCGCGACGACGTGCTCGGAGTCTTCGGCGACGCATCCGTCACCGGCAAGCCGACGGGCGACGACCTTCGTGAGGGCAAGCGAACGGTGCTCGTCGCGCTGACCCGTCAGACGCTCGAGACCTCGACACGAAACCTCTTCGACGAGATGCTCGGCGACCCGGAACTCACCCCCGAGCAGATCGCCTTCCTGCAGGCGACGATCTCCGCATCCGGCGCGCTCGATCGAGTGGAGAACATGATCTCCGAGTATGCGACCGAGGCCGATCGAGCGCTCTCCGGCGCACGTCTGGACAACGCGGCGGTGGGCGACCTTCGCGATCTCGCCCGCGCGGCCACGGTGCGAGCCGCCTGAGTCGAGGCAGCTGAGCGGCCGCGCCGGGGTGCGGCTTCGGCTCGATTCAGGCGAGGGTGCGAGCGAGGCGGCGAACCGCGCTCTTGTGCCCGGCGAGCAGCGCCGCGATCGGCGAACGACCCAACTCCTCCTCGGGGGCGAGCAGCCAGTCGATGAGCTCGTCGTCGGAGAACCCTGCGTCCTGGAGCACGATGATGGTCCCGCGCAACGAGGGAAGCGGATGCCCGTCGACGATGAAGACGGACGGCACCGCGAACACGCCGGATCGGCGCGAACCGACGAGATAGTGCTCGTCGATGAACCGGCGCACACGACCGAGAGGCACATCGAGCACCTCGACGAGGTCGGGCATCGCGAGCCACTCGGTGGGGGTCACGCCCTGATCGCCGATCTGCTCGGAGGATGAGGCGTTCTCGGTGGGGTGGTTCTCAGGCTGCGCAGACACCCTGCCACTATCTCATCTCCTGGCGCTCATCGCATTTCGTCACTTCTGTCACGCGTTCAACATCCGTCACTTCTGTTGACTTCCGTATACAGACGTGACACCGTGGGCGGACGCCGACCGAGGGAGACACCTTGACAACGCCCACCGCCGCGCGTCGAACGCGCTATCTGCGACTCGGAGTCCCCGCCGCCGTCCTGGGAACGCTCTCCAGCGCCCTGGCCGTGGCGCCGGCCTCGGCCTCGGCCTCGGCCGACAGCGCGCCGGTCGTGCAGCGACTCGCCTCACCCTCCACCCGCCTGGTCCCGGTCGAGGCCGCCCCCGCCACGTACACCGTGCAGCCCGGCGACACCGTGTACTCGATCGCGACCCGCTTCGCGCTGCGCACCGCTGATGTGCTCGCGTGGAACGGTCTCAGCTGGAGATCCGTCATCCACCCCGGACAGACGCTCGCACTGAACGGAGGCGCGGCACCGGCGGCGGCTCCGGAGAGTGCCCCCGCGGCTGCAGCCGCCTCGCATACGGTGGTCGCCGGCGACACGGTCTTCGGCATCGCCCGGCAGCACGGCACCACCGTCGACGCCGTGCTCGCTGCCAACGGGCTGGACAGGGCATCCGTGATCTACCCCGGCCAGACACTCGCGATCTCCGGCACGCCGACGTCCGCGCCGACCGTGGCCGCAGCCCCGGCCCCTGCCCCGGCATCCGCGACGGCATCCGCGACGGCCGGCGGCACGACACATGCGGTCTCCGCCGGTGACACGCTCTTCGGCATCGCCCGCACGTACGGGACGTCGACCGGAACACTGCTCGCGCTCAACGGTCTGGGCAGCGATGCGATCATCTATCCGGGCCAGAGCATCCTGGTCGCCGCCGCACCGCCGGCGCCTGCCCCCGCGGCGCCCGCGCCCGCTGCACCTGTCGGTCCGCCGGCCCAGCTGTTCGCAGGACTCGATGCCGAACAGGCGGGCAACGCCCGGCTCATCATCTCGATCGGCAGGGAGCTCGGCGTCTCGGATCGCGCAGTGGCCATCGCTCTCGCCACGGCGATGGTCGAATCCAGTCTGCGGAATGTGAGCTTCGGCGATCGCGATTCTCTGGGACTCTTCCAGCAGCGCCCCAGCACGGGCTGGGGAACGCCCGAGCAGGTCGTCGATGCGCACCGGAGCACTCGAGTCTTCTTCGGCGGCGCGGGCGACCCGAACGGACAGAGCACGCGCGGCCTGCTCGACGTCTCCGGCTGGGAGAGCATGGCCTTCACGGATGCCGCTCAGGCCGTGCAGATCTCCGCATATCCCGAGCGCTACGGCCAGTGGGAGACGCAGGCATACCAGTGGCTCGCGCAGCACGGCTGACCCGCCTCCCGGTAAACGCGCAGGGTCGAGGGGCGAGCCGCTCCCGGAGCTTTCAGGCAGTCATCAATAGAATCTTGACGTGACGACCAATCAGCAGGCCGACCCCCTCATCGGGCGGCTCGTCGACGGTCGGTACCGGGTACGCGCCCGCATCGCGCGCGGCGGGATGGCCACGGTCTATGTCGCGACCGACCTGCGCCTCGAGCGCCGCATCGCGCTCAAGGTCATGCACGCGCACCTGAGCGACGATTCCGCGTTCCAGAGCCGCTTCATCCAGGAGGCACGTGCGGCGGCCCGACTCGCTGATCCGCACGTCGTCAATGTCTTCGACCAGGGCCAGGACGGCGAGCTCGCCTATCTGGTCATGGAGTATCTGCCCGGCATCACACTGCGCGAGCTCCTGCGCGAGCAGAAGCGACTCACGGTGCCGCAGACGATCACGATCATGGATGCCGTGCTCGCCGGGCTCTCGGCAGCGCACCGCGCAGGAATCGTCCACCGCGACGTGAAGCCCGAGAACGTGCTGCTCGCTGAAGACGGACGCATCAAGATCGGCGACTTCGGCCTCGCGCGGGCCACCACCGCCAACACGGCCACCGGTCAGCAGCTCCTCGGGACGATCGCGTACCTCGCACCCGAGCTCGTGACCCGCGGCACTGCAGATGCGCGCAGCGACATCTATGCCCTCGGCATCATGCTCTACGAGATGCTCGTGGGTGAGCAGCCCTACAAGGGCGAGCAGCCCATGCAGATCGCCTTCCAGCACGCGACCGAGTCGGTACCGCGCCCCAGTGTGCGCAATCCCGGGGTGCCGGAGCAGCTGGACGAACTCGTGCTGTGGGCGACCGAGAAGTCCCCCGACGAGCGTCCGGACGATGCAGGGCAGATGCTGGAGCGCCTGCGAGAGATCGAGCGCGGCCTCGGAATCGCGCCCGCGGTCGCGGCAGCGACAGCTCCGCAGCGCGCACAGTCCGACTCGGCGGATCTCACCAAGGTCATGCCCAGCACGATGGTGCTGCCGAGCCCCTCCGCTCCCGCGACCGAGGCAGTGGACAACGCGACGCTGCTGCGGCGGCGGTCATCGAAGCGCCGCGCACGCGGAGCCTTCCTTCTGACACTGGTGCTGCTGTTGGCCACCGTCGCCGGCGGAGTCGGCTGGTGGTTCGGATCCGGTCCCGGCTCATTGATCGCGGTACCCGCGGTTGCCGGACAGTCGTACGACGATGCAGCGGCTGCGCTGACCGCTGAAGGATTCGTGCCTGTGCGCGGCGAAGAGAACTCCATCGACGTCGCACGCGACGTGACGATCCGCACCGACCCCGACGAAGGAGCCCGCCTCGACCAGGGCACCGAGATCACGGTGATCGTCTCCGTGGGTCCTGCATCGCACTCCGTCGAGGCACTCAACGGCAAGACGGAGCAGGAAGCACGCGATTATCTGGCTGACATCGACGTGAACGTGGCGGAGAACCCTCTCATCCTCTTCTCGGATGCCGAGGCCGGGCGCGTCATCAACGCGTTCGTGACCCCTCGTGACGGCGCCGAGGTCTACGGATGCGGCGACGGCTGCGATCTCCTCGAAGACGACTCTGTCGAGCTCTATGTCTCGGCCGGTGCCTTCCCCGACGTCGCGGGCATGTCGGTCGACGAAGCGACCAGCACTCTCGCCGCCCAGCAGGTCGCCGTCGCGGGCGAGATCGACTACCGCTTCAGCGACGATGTCGACAAGGACATCGTGATCGGTGTGCAGGACCGCGCCGAGGAGGGCAACCGCCGGCCGGGTGACACGGTGACGCTCATCGTGTCCAAGGGACCGGAGCTGTTCCCCGTGCCCGATGTGTCCGATGAGACGCTGATCGAGGCCAAACGCATCCTCGAGAATGCCGGCTTCACAGCGAGCTACGCCGCCTGGGGCGACCTGCCCGGCTTCGCGGAGCTCGCTCGCGTCACCGGACAGGATCCTGGTGCCGACAAGCAGCTGCCGCGAGGCGGAAACGTCAAGCTGTCCATCCAGCTCTCCGGCTGAGATCCGACGCGCCGCCGCGCACAGTGTCACCTCTCAGCTGACGCACAGAGCCGCCCTCCCCGATCCGGAGAGGGCGGCTCTGTGCGTCAGCCTGCGAGGGTCAGCGCTTCTCGAGCTCCTCAGCCACGAGGAACGCCAGCTCGAGGGACTGCATGTGGTTCAGACGCGGGTCGCACAGGCTCTCGTAGCGCGTCGCGAGCGCGGCCTCGTCGATGTGCTCCGAGCCGCCGAGGCACTCCGTCACATCATCGCCGGTGAGCTCCACGTGGATACCACCGGGGAAGGTGCCCGCCGCGCGGTGCGCCTCGAAGAACCCGCGCACCTCGTCGACCACGTCGTCGAATCGACGGGTCTTGTACCCGGTCGGCGTCGTGATGCCGTTGCCGTGCATGGGATCGGTGACCCAGAGGGGCTGAGCGCCGGAGTCGCGCACGGCCTCGAGCAGCGGAGGCAGGGCGTCGCGGATCTTGCCCGCCCCCATACGGGTGATGAACGTCAGGCGTCCGGGCTCGCGGTTCGGGTCGAGCTTGTCGATGAGCGCGAGCGCGGTCTCGGGGGTCGTCGTGGGACCGAGCTTGACGCCGATCGGGTTGCGGATCTTCGAGAAGTAGTCGACGTGCGCGCCGTCGAGCTCGCGGGTGCGCTCGCCGATCCACAGGAAGTGCGCCGACGTGTTGAAGGGCGTGTCCGTGCGGGAGTCGATACGGGTCATCGGGCGCTCGTAGTCCATCAGCAGACCCTCGTGCCCGGTGAAGAACTCGACGCGCTTGAGCTCGTCGAAGTCCGCGCCGGCGGCCTCCATGAACTTGATCGCACGATCGATCTCGGCTGCCATGCGCTCGTAGCGCTGGTTCGCCGGGTTCTGCGCGAAGCCCTTGTTCCACGAGTGCACCTCGCGAAGGTCGGCGAAACCTCCCTGCGTGAACGCACGGATGAGGTTCAGGGTCGACGCAGCCGTGTGGTATCCCTGCAGCAGGCGACCAGGGTCCGCGCGGCGCGATCCCTCGGTGAAGTCGTATCCGTTGACGATGTCGCCACGGTAGGCCGGCAGCGTGACGTCGCCGCGTGTCTCGGTGTCGCTCGACCGCGGCTTCGCGAACTGCCCCGCCATGCGCCCCATCTTCACGATGGGCATCGAAGCGCCATAGGTGAGCACGACCGCCATCTGGAGCACGGTCTTGATCCGATTGCGGATCTGGTCGGCGGTGGCGCCGGCGAACGTCTCGGCGCAGTCGCCACCCTGGAGCAGGAACGCCTGCCCGGATGCCGCCCGAGCCAGGCGATCGCGGAGGTTGTCGACCTCGCCGGCGAACACCAGGGGCGGCATCGCTGCGATCTGAGCGGAGACCTCGGCGACGCGCTCGGCGTCACCCCACTGAGGCTGCTGCTTGATCGGGAGCGAGCGCCACGCATCTAGCGCGTCGATGTGGTGCTGGAGCATGAGTCCAGCCTAGTGCTCGCGACTGACGCCGGATGCCCTACGGGCGCCGTGTGACGCGCACCGGGAGACGGTCCTTCACGGTCGACGCGTAGACGTCGTCGTACTCCTGCTCCCCCAGCCGCTGCAACGCCACCATGATCTCGTCGGTGACGGATCTGAGGATGTAGCGATCGTTCTCCATCCCCGCGTACCGGGAGAAGTCGAGCGGCTCGCCGATGACGATCCCGACGCGAACCACTCGAGGGAGTCGCTGACCGATCGGCATAGCCGTGTCGGTGTCGACCATGATGACGGGGATGACGGGGACCTTCGCCTCGAGCGCCATGCGCGCGAGTCCGGTGCGCCCACGGTAGAGCTTTCCGTCGGGGCTGCGCGTGCCCTCAGGGTAGATGCCGAGCAGATCGCCACTGCCGAGCACCTGGAGCCCGGTGTTCAGCGACGCTTCGGACGCTTTACCGCCCGAGCGGTCGATCGGGATCTGCCCCGTCGCCTTCATGAAGAACTTCGTCGCCCATCCCTTGATGCCCCGCCCGGTGAAGTAGTCGCTCTTGGCGAGGAAGGACATCGATCGGTCGATCATCAGCGGGAGGAAGATGGAGTCGGCGAACGACAGGTGGTTGCTGGCGAGGATCGCCGCACCGCTCGCGGGCACGTTCGCTCGGCCCACGACCCAGGGGCGGAAGATCGCCTTGACCACGGGGCCGATCACGACGTACTTCATCAGCCAGTAGAACATCGAGGTGAAGTCTATCCCCGCGACCGACGTCTGCCGGCGCGGCGAGGAGAACACTTCGATCGCGCGACTCAGTGCCATCTGCGATGCGACTGAGTGTCATGCCCTAGACTCGTGTGCAACCCCGTGCCCGACCGGTACCGAAGGAGCTGCCGTGGTCCAGTTTGAAGTCCCCGCCGTCGTCCCCGCCGACCCCGAAGGCAACATCGCAGATCTGCTCGTGAAGCGCGTGGAGGCGACCCCTGATCGCGCGCTCTTCTCCGTGCCCGAGGGCGACGGGTGGCGTGACATCTCTGCCGCCGACTTCCAGACGGCCGTGATCGCTCTGGCCAAGGGCTTCGTCGCTGCCGGCATCCAGCCCGGCGAGAAGGTCGGCTTCCTCGCCCGCACCACGTACGACTGGACGCTCGTCGATTTCGCACTCTTCTACGCGGGCGCGGTGATGGTACCGATCTACGAGACCAGCTCCCCCACGCAGATCCAGTGGATTGTCGAGGACTCGGGTGCCATCGCGCTGATCGTCGAATCCCCCGAGCACTTCGCTCGGGTCGACGAGGTGCGCGGAGACCTCCCGCTCATCCGCGAGACCTGGCAGCTGCACCTCGGCGCGATCAGCGCCCTGACCGCGCAGGGAGTCTCGATCCCCGACGCCGAGATCGACCGGCTCCGCAGCATCGCCGTCGGTTCCGACATCGCGACCCTCATCTACACGTCGGGATCCACGGGGCGCCCGAAGGGCTGCGTCCTCACGCACAGCAACTTCGTCGAACTGTCACGGAACTCCGGCAAGGCACTCGACGCGGTGGTTCAGACGCCGGGCTCCTCGACGCTGCTCTTCATCACGACCGCCCACGTGTTCGCGCGCTTCATCTCCATCCTCAACGTGCATGCCGGCGTCCGCACCGGGCACCAGCCCGACACTCGCCAGCTGCTCCCCGCGCTCGGCTCCTTCAAGCCGACCTTCCTGCTGGCCGTGCCGCGCGTCTTCGAGAAGGTCTACAACTCCGCGGAGCAGAAGGCCGAGGCGGGTGGCAAGGGCAAGATCTTCCGGGCCGCCGCCGATGTGGCGATCGAGCACTCGAAGCTCCTCGAGGCCGGCAAGAGCATCCCGTTCGGGATGAAACTCAAGTTCGCCCTCTTCAACAAGCTCGTCTACGGCAAGCTGCGGGAGGCGATGGGCGGCCGAATCGTCTATGCGGTCTCCGGCTCCGCCCCGCTGGGCGCCCGCCTGGGGCACTTCTTCCACAGCCTCGGTGTCGTGATCCTCGAGGGCTACGGACTCACGGAGACGACTGCGCCGGCCACGGTCAACCTCGCCGACAAGTCGAAGATCGGAACCGTCGGCCCCGCTCTCCCGGGAGTCGGAGTACGACTCGCCGACGACGGCGAGATCGAGGTGCGCGGCATCAACGTCTTCAAGGAGTACTGGAACAACCCCGAGGCGACTGCTGAGGCCTTCAGCGACGGTGGCTGGTTCCACACCGGCGACATCGGCAGCTTCGACTCCGAGGGGTTCCTCACGATCACCGGCCGCAAGAAGGAGATCATCGTCACGGCGGGCGGCAAGAACGTCGCCCCGGCCGCGCTCGAGGACCCGATCCGCGCCAACCCGATCATCGGTCAGGTCGTCGTCGTCGGCGATCAGCGCCCGTTCATCTCGGCGCTGATCACGCTCGACTCCGAGATGCTGCCGACATGGCTCGCGAACAACGGACTCGACAAAGACATGACCCTGGCGCAGGCGGCGAAGAACGACGCCGTCCGCGCTGAGATCCAGCGGGCTGTCGACGTCGCCAACTCGCACGTCTCGCGCGCGGAGTCGATCCGCAAGTTCTCGATCCTCGACACCGAGTGGACCGAAGCCTCAGGTCATCTGACGCCGAAGCTGTCGATCAAGCGCAATGTGATCATGAAGGACTTCGCCGACGAGGTCGCCGCGATCTACGACGAGCCGGTGTCGACGACCAACGTCGCTATCGGCGGCTGACCGACTGTGACACGACGAAAGGGCCCCGCCTCGGCGGGGCCCTTTCCTTCTGTCACGTTCAGAACCAGGAGCTCTCGCGGACCTCTCGCATCGCCCGCTTGCGGGTCTCGGCGTCGAGCCGGGTCAGATAGAGCTTGCCGTCGAGGTGATCGGTCTCGTGCTGCAGCGCCTGGGCGAGGAGTCCGTCGCCCTCCAGCACCACGGGCGCTCCGTCGAGGTCGATCCCTTCAACCCGTGCCCACGGATGACGGAGGGCGTCGTGCCACAAGCCGGGGACGGACAGGCATCCCTCCCCCGTCGGCACGGGCTCGCCCCGGACCTCGGTCAACACGGGGTTGATGATGTAGCCGATGTCACCGTCGATGTTGTAGCTGAACGCACGCAATGCCACACCGATCTGGGGTGCAGCGACGCCGGCGCGTCCGGGAAGCTCGACGGTGTCGACCAGGTCGGTGACGAGGGCACGGACTCCGTCGTCGATGTTCTCGATGGGCGTGCACACGGTCCGCAACACGGGGTCGCCGAAGACGCGGATCTCGCGAACCGACATCAGGCGCCCTTGGCCCGAAGGCCCTCGACGAGGAGAGCTGCCAGCTCTCGCGCGGCGACCCGTGTCTCGAGCTGCAGATTCGCGAACACGATCGTGCCTCCTCCGGCGATCTGCGAGTCGTAGGGCATGCGCACCACATGCGCCGCGCGCGTACGGAAGTGCGCCTCGAGCTCGTTCAGGCGCACCAACGGAGCACCGGGGGTGGACTGGTTGAGCACGACCACCGCCTCTCTGGCCTGCTCGGCGTAGCCGTTCGTCTCCAGCCAGGTCAGCGTCTCGGACGCGAGCCGCGCCTCGTCGACGCTGAGACCGGAGACGATGACGATCTGATCGGCGAGATCCAGCGTCGCCGACATCACGGAGTGGACGATCCCTGTTCCCGTGTCGGTGAGCACGAGCGAGTAATAGTGGGCTGCGACACCGGCGACGTCGCGATAGTCGCTGTCGCTGAACGCCTCTGCGATGCGAGGGTCGGAGTCGGAAGCGAGCACGTCCAGCCGGGTCGCATCACGCGCGACGATCGCAGAGATGTCGTGATAACCGCGCACCTCATCGTGGATGCGCACGAGGTCGCGCACCGACCGCGAGTGCTGAGGTCGCTCGACGCGATCGGCGAGGGTCCCGCGGTCGGGGTTCGCATCCACCGCGATCACCCGGTCGTCGCGAGCATCAGCCAGCGCCATGCCCAGCAGGGCCGTGATCGTGGTCTTTCCCACGCCGCCCTTGCGCGACAGCACGGGCACGAAGCGTGCTCCTCCGACGAGCGGTGCCGAGATCCGCGCCGACAGTGCCTTGCGTGCCCGCGCGCGCTTGCCGTCACCGATATTGATCCGGCGACCGGAGATCGTGTACAGGAAGTGGCTCCATGCCCCCTCCGGTTCGGGCTTCGTCACACGATGCGGGTCGAGCAGGCGGTCCGCCGTGAGCAGGTCGGCGGTCTCGCGAGAGGAGTCGCCGAGCTCGCCGAGACGTTTCGACGACAGGTTCGCGTCGGGGCGGGCAGCACGGGTCGATCGTGCCGCCTGTGAGGCTGGCTTCGGCGTGTCCACGCGTGGGACCTCCCTCTTCTCGGGCGCGGTATGCGCAGCGGACACCGTGGGGATCGCGCCGGTACGGATCGAGGCTCGTGTTCTGACGTCCGCCTTCGCCTGGGCGACGAACGCGGCCGCGGCGGCCGCCTCCTCGGTCACGGCGTCTGCCTCGATCAGAGCTGTGGGGGCAGGCGTGACGACCACGGGCTCGGGCTCGGGCTCCGGTGCCGGCTCAGGCTCGGGTTCCGCTTCCGGCTCGGGTTCCGGTTCGGGTTCAGGCTCGGGTTCGAGCTCCGGTTCGGGCTCGGGCTCGGGTTCCGGCTCGGGCTCGGGTTCCGGTTCGGGTTCCGGCTCCGGCTCCGGCTCCGGCTCCGGCTCAGGCTCAGGCTCAGGCTCAGGCTCAGGCTCAGGCTCAGGCTCAGGCTCAGGCTCAGGCTCAGGCTCAGGCGGAAGCTCGATGATGATCGGCTCCATCGGGATGCTCGGAAGGTCTGCGGAAGCGACGATCTCGGCCGCCTTCGCCGCAGAGACCGGTTCGTCGATGACGAGGTCGGCGATGACCTCTCCTTCGACGACGCCGTCGTCAGCCAGATCGTCGTCGTCATCCTTCGGCAGTTGCACGCTCACCTGCGCGGTGCCGCTGAGGATGCCGATCACGGCCGTGTCCATCGACGCGGCGTCATCGAGCATTCCGCGGGACTCTTCGTCCGGCGATTCTGCCCTCTTCTTCGGGGTCACTTTGTCACTCCAAGCCTTGCGCGGGCCTCGGGTGCGCATCGATCGGTGCGCGACCCGCGCCCGCACAAGATTAGTGTGCCGGGCGGATGACGACCAAAAGGTCGCCTGCATCGACCTGCTGGGTGGCGCCGATCGCAAGCCTCTCGATGACTCCGTCGACGGATGCGGTGATGGCCGCCTCCATCTTCATCGCCTCGATCGATGCGACCGGCTCTCCTGCTCTGACGGCGGTTCCGACGTCGACCTTGAGCGTCACCACACCGGAGAACGGCGCGGCGACCTGGCCGGGCACAGAGGTGTCGGCCTTCTCGACCTCGTGGGCGTCGACCGCGACGGCATGATCGCGGACGAAGACAGGGCGCAACTGGCCGTTGAGGGTGGTCATGACCGTGCGGATGCCCTTTTCATCCGCATCGCCGATGGCCTCGAGACCGACGTACAGCTGCACGCCTCTGTCGATCTCGACGAGATGCTCCTGCCCCTGTACGAGCCCGTACAGGTAGTCGCTCGTGTCCAACACGGAGACGTCACCGAACTGCTCCCGCGTCTGCATGAACTCGCGCGTCGGCGCGGGGAACAGCAGCTCGTTCAGGCGCGCGCGACGCGTTGCACTGTCGCTCGCGAGCGCTGCCTCATCGTCGGCCGAGATCTCGGTGAGACCCGTGCGCACCGTGCGACCAGCCAGCACCTTGGAACGGAACGGCTCCGGCCATCCGCCCGGCAGCTCTCCGAGCTCGCCCGCCATGAATCCGACGACGGAGTCGGGTACGTCGTACTTCTCCGGGTTCGCCTCGAAGTCGGCCGGGTCCGCCTTGACGGCCGCGAGGTGCAGAGCGAGATCGCCCACGACCTTCGACGACGGCGTCACCTTCGGCACACGTCCGAGAATCCGATCCGCCGCGGCATACATGTCCTCGATCAGCTCGAAATCATCTGCAAGCCCCAGCGCCTTGGCCTGCTGACGCAGGTTCGACAGCTGTCCCCCGGGAATCTCGTGGTGGTAGACGCGTCCCGTGGGCCCGGGCAGGCCTGACTCGAAGGGCGAGTACTGACGCCGCACCGCCTCCCAGTACGGCTCGAGATCCGACACGGCGCCGAGGTCGATGCCGCTGTCTCGGTCGGTGTGGGCGAGCGCTGCGACGAGCGACGACAGCGAGGGCTGGCTGGTCGTGCCGGACAGAGGTGCCGAAGCGGCATCCACCGCGTCGACTCCGACTGCGCTCGCGGCGAGCAGCGTCGCGAGCTGACCGCCCGGGGTGTCGTGGGTGTGGAGGTGCACAGGGAGGTCGAAGCGGTCGCGGAGCGCGCTGACCAGCTTCGCCGCAGCGGCGGGGCGCAGGAGGCCCGCCATGTCCTTGATCGCGATGATGTGTGCGCCCGCGGCCACGATCTGGTCTGCGAGGTAGAGATAGTAGTCGAGCGTGTAGAGGTTCTCTGCGGGATCGAGCAGATCACCGGTGTAGCAGAGCGCGACCTCGGCGACCGAGGTGCCCGTGGCACGCACGGCTTCGATCGCCGGTCGCATCTGCTCGACGTCGTTCAGGGCGTCGAAGATGCGGAAGATATCGACACCGCTCGCCGCGGCTTCGCGGACGAAGGCCTCTGTGACCGCGGTCGGGTACGGCGTGTAGCCGACGGTGTTCCGGCCCCTCAGCAGCATCTGGATAGCGACGTTCGGCAGTGCTGCGCGAAGCTTGTCGAGGCGTTCCCAGGGGTCTTCGCCGAGGAAGCGCAGGGCGACGTCGTAGGTTGCTCCGCCCCAGGCCTCGACGGAGAGCAGACCCGGAGTGAGCCGTGCGATGTGAGGTGCCACCGCGACGAGATCCTTGGTGCGCACACGGGTCGCGAGCAACGACTGATGCGCGTCACGGAAAGTGGTGTCGGTGATCGCCAGTGCGGTCTGCTCACGCAGGTTCCTGGCGAAAGCCTCCGGACCGAGTTCGAGCAGACGCTGCCGCGACCCCGCAGCAGGTGCCGCATCGAGATCGATCGACGGCAGCTTCGTGCGGGGATCGATGACACCGGGGTGAGCTCCGTGCGGCTTGTTGACGGTGACGTCGACCAGCCAGCTCAGGATCCTCGTACCGCGGTCCTTCGACTCGCGGCCCTTGAGCAGCTCCGGGCGCTCATCGATGAATGACGTGCTCACGTCACCGGCGATGAACGCGTCGTCGTCGAGCAGCGCCTGCAGGAACGGGATGTTGGTCGAGACGCCGCGGATGCGGAACTCCGCCAGTGCCCGACGCGCGCGGGCGACGGCAGCCGGGTAGTCACGGCCTCGGCAGGTCAGCTTCGCGAGCATGGAGTCGAAGTGCGGACTGATCTGGGCGCCTTGGTGCACGGTGCCGCCATCGAGACGGATTCCCGCCCCTCCCGGCGAACGGTAGGTAGTGATCTTGCCGGTGTCCGGACGGAATCCCTGGGTCGGATCCTCCGTCGTGATCCGACACTGCAGCGCGGCACCTCGCACGTGCAGATCGTCCTGCTGCAGCCCGAGCTCGGCGAGCGTCTGCCCCGCCGCGATCCGCATCTGGCTCTGCACCAGATCGACATCGGTGACTTCCTCCGTCACGGTGTGCTCGACCTGGATCCGTGGATTCATCTCGATGAACACGACCTCACCGGTGCGCTCCCCCGCCGTCTCGAGAAGGAACTCGACTGTTCCCGCATTCTCGTAGCCGATCGACCGGGCGAACGCGACCGCATAGCCGTGCAGGGCCGTGCGGATGCCGTCGTCGAGGTTGGGCGCCGGGGCGATCTCGACCACCTTCTGGTGCCGACGCTGAACCGAGCAGTCACGCTCGAACAGGTGCACCGTCTCGCCGGCCTTGTCGGCGAGGATCTGCACCTCGATGTGGCGGGGCCGCACGACGGCCTGCTCGAGGAACATCCTCGCGTCGCCGAACGCGCTCGCTGCCTCGCGCATCGCCTCTGCGAGTGCGGGAGCGAGCTCCTCCGCACTCCCCACACGCCGCATCCCGCGCCCGCCCCCGCCGGCCACGGCCTTGGCGAACAGCGGGAATCCGATGTCGTCAGCCTGAGCCAGGAGCGTCTCGACATCGTCGGATGCCTCGGTCGAGCGGAGCACGGGAACTCCGGCCTCGATCGCATGCCTCTTCGCCTCGACCTTGTTGCCGGCCATCTCGAGCACCTTCGCCGGAGGCCCGATGAAGACGATGTCGTTGGCTGCAGCCTTCTCAGCGAGCTCGGGGTTCTCCGAGAGGAACCCGTAGCCGGGGTAGATCGCGTCGGCGCCGGCCTCCTTCGCCACCCTGATGATCTCGTCGACGTCGAGGTACGCACGCACGGGGTGACCCCGCTCCCCGATCTCGTAGGCCTCGTCGGCCTTGAGCCGGTGGACGGACCCGCGATCCTCATGCGGGAACACCGCGACGGTTCTCGCTCCGACCTCGTAGGCCGCTCGGAAGGCGCGGATCGCGATCTCGCCGCGGTTCGCCACAAGGATCTTCTGGAACATGCACACCTCTGAAAGCTCGATGCTCGCCGTGATCCGGCGCGCATGGGGCGGGGCTGAGTGTGCACCCAGCCTAGGGGAAGGTAACGTGGTGTTCGTGCACGTACTCAGCGTCAGCTCTCTCAAGGGAGGCGTCGGCAAGACGACCGTGACCCTCGGCCTGGCCTCAGCGGCCTTCGCCCGTGGTGTCCGAACGCTCGTCGTCGACCTCGACCCGCAGTCCGATGTGTCCACAGGCATGGACATCCAGGTGGCCGGTCGGCTCAATGTCGCCGACGTCCTGGCCAACCCCAAGGAGAAGGTCGTCCGTCAGGCGATCACCGCCAGCGGCTGGGCGAAGGTGCACCCCGGCACGATCGACGTGCTCATCGGGAGCCCGTCGGCCATCAACTTCGACGGTCCGCACCCGAGCGTGCGCGACGTCTGGAAGCTCGAAGAGGCGCTCGCCGCCGTCGAGGCGGACTACGACCTGGTCCTCGTGGACTGCGCGCCGTCGCTGAACGCTCTCACTCGCACGGCCTGGGCGGCGAGCGACCGTGTGATGGTCGTCACCGAGCCAGGTCTCTTCTCGGTGGCAGCCGCCGACCGTGCACTGCGTGCGATCGAGGAGATCCGCCGAGGCCTCTCCCCTCGACTCCAGCCTCTCGGCATCGTGGTCAATCGCGTGCGTCCGCAGTCGATCGAGCACCAGTTCCGCATCAAGGAACTCCGCGACATGTTCGGCCCGCTCGTCCTCTCCCCTCAGCTGCCGGAGCGCACGTCGCTGCAGCAGGCTCAGGGTGCCGCGAAGCCCCTGCACATCTGGCCGGGCGACTCCGCCCAGGAGCTCGCCGCCGACTTCGACTCGCTGCTCGACCGGATCATCCGCACCGGCCGTATCCCGGTCCCGGAGACCGGTCCTCAGGCCTGAGCCACGTCACACGCAGAACGGCCATCCTCTCGCGAGGGTGGCCGTTTCTTCGTGTCACGCGACTCGCGGGTCGCGCACGCTCAGGCTGAGCGCTTGGAGCGGCGAGCCGAGAGCTCGTCGACGGGGTCGGGTGCTGCGGATTCGAAGGCCACGAGCGTGGATTCGACCTCTCGAAGGACCTTGCCGACCGCGATGCCGAAGACGCCCTGGCCGCGGCTGACCAGGTCGATGACCTCGTCGTTCGACGTGCACAGGTACACTGATGCGCCGTCACTCATGAGCGTCGTCCCCGCGAGATCACGGATGCCTGCACGACGAAGCTCGTCGACGGCGGTGCGGATCTGCTGCAGGGAGATTCCCGTGTCGAGAAGGCTCTTGACGAGCTTGAGCACGAGGATGTCGCGGAATCCGTAGAGGCGCTGCGAACCGGAACCACTCGCGACGCGGACCGTCGGCACCACGAGCTCGGTGCGGGCCCAGTAGTCGAGCTGCCGGTAGGTGATGCCAGCGGCACGGGCCGCCACCGCACCGCGGTAGCCGACCTCGTCATCCATCGCCGGCAGTCCGTCGGTGAAGAGGAGTTCGGGTACGAACCGCGGGTCACCCGCACGCTCATCCGCATTCATCTGAAATCCTCCCTGGAGCCGTTACCCCCACGCTAGAGCAGCCCTCCGGCACCGGCAATGACATCCGTAGTACACCGAAGGTGTGTCGCAATCAGTTCGTTACGAAAGCAACCGTGCGATCGCGTCCTTGACGAAGAGCGAACGCACCTCGTCGATCTTCGCGGCCAAGTTCGGAGCCATATCGCTCGCCTTCGCGCGCGACGCGGCGTCCGTGCGGCGCAGCAGTGAAGACAAGGCCGATTCGATCAGCGCGACCTCGCGTTCGGCGCCCTGTCGCAGTGAGCGAAGGTGCCGGGGCTCGATGCCGTGGCGGTCGAGAGCGACGAGACCGCGCAGCAGAGTGACGGTCGCCTCGGGATACATCTCCTGAGCGGTGATCACGCCGGTGCTGATCGCATCGTTGAGGAGCTGGGGCCCTGCCCCGGCAGCCGAGAGCAGTTCCTCGCGCCGATAGCGACGCGGAGCAGGCGCGATCGATGGCGGCGGTGTGAAGGAGGCGGAGTCGCCGTTCGCCTCAGCGTCATCGAGCTGCTCGCGGATGACGCTGAGCGGCAGATAGTGGTCACGCTGCAGGGTGAGCCCGAGCCGGAGCCGCTCGATGTCGGCGTGAGAGAACTTGCGGTAGCCGGATTCTGTTCGCGACGGGGAGACGATCCCCTGCACTTCGAGGAATCGCAGCTTGCTGGAGGTGAGTTCGGGGAACTCGGGAGTGAGTCGCGCCAGCACCTGGCCGATGCTCAGAAGGCCCGCGGACGCGGAGCGTTCACGGGCGGAGGATGCCGCCATCAGGCGTTCGCTGCGGCGCGATCGGCGGGCGACGCGAAGAAGTTCAGCCGGAATTTTCCGACCCGCAGCTCCGAGCCGTCGACGAGGGCACTGCGGTCGACACGTTCGCCGTTCACGTAAGTGCCGTTGAGCGACCGCTGGTCGATGATCTCGAACGCCGAACCTGTTCGGGTGATCTCCGCATGACGACGAGACACCGTCACATCGTCGAAGAAGATGTCGGCCTCGGGGTGCCGTCCGACCGTGGTCACATCGGTGTCGAGGAGGTAACGTGCACCGGCGAGTGCGCCGGAGCGCATCAGAAGCAGAGCAGAACCCGAGGGAAGCGCCGCGATGGCACTCTGCTCGACGTCTGTCAACTCGACCCCGAAGGGCACGAAGGAAAGATCCGAATCGTGTCCGAACGTCTGCGTCACATCGTGTCGCTGCTCGCCGGAACGGTGGATCGCGGCATCACCGGCCTGTCGGCCTTCGCTGTCTGTCACTTCTGCCCTCCTAGTCCTCCAGACTAACGGATGCGGACCGGCTCGCGGCATCCGGGTTCTCACTCAGTCCCCGCACACCGCGAGTTCCTAAGCTGTATATGTGAAAACCGATGCTCGACGCCTCTCCGCAGCTCCGATCGCTCTCGCCGCAGCCCTGCTGACCGCCTTCCTCGTACTCTTCGCGCCGCTGTCCGCGTCGGCACACGACAGTCTGACGGCCTCCTCACCTGAGGCGGACAGCACTGTCGACACACTTCCGACGGAGCTGACTCTGACATTCAGCGCGAAGCTGATCGACGGAGACGGAGCGACCGAGGTCGTGGTCACCGACGCCTCCGGCACAGCAGTGACCGACGGCCCGGCGACGGTGACCGGCGCGATCGTGACGCAACCACTCGTGGCCGAGGCCGCGGCCGGTGAATACACGGTGCTGTGGAAGGTGGTCTCGAGCGACGGCCACCCCATCTCGGAAGAGTTCTCCTTCAGCGTCGCGAACAGCACGGAGAGCACGTCGACCCCAGAGCCGACCTCGGAGTCGACTGCTGAGCCCACGGCAGAGCCCACAGCCGCAGCGCCCACCGCGACCGCGGGGCCGGGCACGGATGTCTCGCCGAGTCCCGAGGCCGAGGAGACCTCACCCTCGACCGTCATGATCTGGGTGCTCGCGATCGCCGGTGTGCTCGTGATCGTCGGCATCATCGTCTGGCTCGTGATCCGAGGTCGTCGCGGTCCCGGCGCGACCGATTCCGCGACGCCGACGGAGCGATAGGCTTAAGGCATGCCACATTACGATGTCGTCATCCTCGGTGCAGGTCCTGGCGGATACGTCGCTGCGGTTCGCAGCGCGCAGCTCGGTCTGTCCACCGCCATCATCGAAGAGAAGTACTGGGGCGGTGTGTGCCTCAACGTCGGCTGCATCCCCTCCAAGGCTCTTCTGAAGAACGCGGAGCTCGCGCACACGCTCAACCACAAGGCCGACTTCTTCGGCATCTCGGGTGAGTTCACGATCGACTACGGCAAGGCGTTCGACCGCAGCCGTGTCGTCGCCGACGGCCGCGTCAAGGGCATCCACTTCCTGATGAAGAAGAACAAGGTGACCGAGTACGACGGTCGCGGCACCTTCACGGGCCCGAAGGCGATCTCGGTCGCCAAGGCCGACGGTTCGACCGAAGAGGTCACCTTCGACAACGCGATCATCGCCACCGGCTCGAAGGTGCGACTGCTCCCGGGCGTCCAGCTCAGCGACAACGTCGTGACTTACGAGGAGCAGATCCTCAGCCGCGAGCTCCCGAAGTCGATCGTCATCGTCGGCGCCGGCGCCATCGGCATGGAGTTCGCCTACGTGATGACGAACTACGGCGTCAAGGTCACCATCATCGAGTTCCTCGACCGCGCCCTCCCCAACGAGGATGCCGATGTGTCGAAGGAGATCGCCAAGCAGTACAAGAACTACGGCGTCGACATCCTGACCTCCACCAAGGTCGAGTCCGTCGTCGACAACGGCTCGTCCGTCACTGTGTCGTACACCGGCAAGGACGGCCAGCAGTCGTCGATCGAGGCCGACAAGGTCCTCATGTCGGTCGGCTTCGCCCCGAACATCGAGGGCTTCGGACTCGAGGCCACCGGTGTGAAGCTCACCGAGCGCGGCGCGATCGACATCGACGACCACATGCGCACCAACGTCGAGGGCATCTACGCCATCGGCGATGTCACCGCCAAGCTGCAGCTCGCCCACGTGGCCGAGGCCCAGGGTGTCGTCGCGGCCGAGACGATCGGTGGAGCAGAGACCCAGACGCTCGGCGACTACCGCATGATGCCCCGCGCGACGTTCTGCTCGCCGCAGGTCGCCTCGTTCGGCCTCACCGAGCAGCAGGCCAAGGACGAGGGGCGCGAGATCAAGGTCGCGACGTTCCCGTTCATGGCGAACGGCAAGGCGCACGGACTCGGCGAGCCCGTCGGCTTCGTCAAGCTGATCGCCGACGCCGAGCACCTCGAGCTCATCGGCGCCCACATGATCGGCCCCGACGTGTCGGAGCTCCTGCCCGAGCTCACGCTGGCCCAGAAGTGGGACCTCACTGCTCTCGAGCTGGCCCGCAACGTGCACACCCACCCCACGCTGTCGGAGGCGCTGCAGGAGGGCTTCCACGGCCTCGCAGGTCACATGATCAACTTCTGATCACCGCGATCGACTCGAAGGCCCGGCACGCTCACGCGTGGCCGGGCCTTCGTGTGTCATGAGGCCGGGTCGGCGTGCGTGCGCAGCTCCAGCCGCGAGGGGAGGCCGAAGCGCACGGTCCACCCGGACGGCACGAGAGCGGCGAGTTCGCTCCTCGTGTACGAGCGACGGATGCTGATGAGGCCGTCCTCTCTGATGAACGAGCCTCGGAACAGCGTCCCAGAGAAGATCCACGTCGCGGCGTCGTACAGCGCATAGGCCGATCGGGTGCGGGCGATGTCACGGTGCACCGCGACGCCGCCGGCAGCGACGAGCGCCGACGAGTCGCGGAGCAGGCCGTCGAGCTCCGCACCCGTGAGGTGATGCAGCACGTGATTCGAGAAGACCACGTCGTACTGCTCGCCCTCGGCCACGAGATCGGTCGAGAAGGCGCAGCGATACCGGATGCCGGCTCCACCGTCGTGCTCCGCCGCCCACCGGATCGCGCGCTCGTCGGCGTCGAGCGCCGTGATCTCTGCGACCAGTCCTGCTCGCCGCAACCGCGCCGCGATCATCCGACACACGTCACCACCGCCCGCGCCGATGTCGAGGATGCGGATGGGACCGCGCCGGGCGCGCGGACGGATCTCCTGGCGGTACAGGAGTCCGGGGCGGGAGACGAGCGCGTTCACCAGCTGGAATCGTCGGTAGGTACGCTCCAGCATCCTGATATCGGCATCCGGATCGTCCATGAGCTCGCGCGCCTCGGTGGCGCGCGACGAGAGGTCGTGCCTCACGAGACGCCGGTGGTGACCGTCATCAGCGCGCTCTCGGCGGTCAGCCCCGGCCCGAAGGCCATCGCCGCGACCCGCGACCCCTCGGTCGCGCCATCGTCGAGTATCCGCTTGATGACGAAGAGCACGGTCGCACTCGACATGTTGCCGTTCTCGCGAAGCGTCTCCCTGGCCGGGTGCAGCTGCGCGTCGCTGAGATTCAGTCGTTCCTGCACGCGATCGAGGATGCTGCGCCCACCGGGATGGATGGCCCAGTGCTCCACCCGATCCCCCACCCGCCCGTCGTCGAAGGCGGCCCCGAGCTCGCCCTCGCGGGCGTAGAGCGGACGGATGGCGCCGACGATGGTCTCGCCGATGATCTGAGGCACCTTCGTCGACAGGATCATCTCGAAACCGTGGTCGCCGATGGTCCAGGCCATGTCCTTCTCACCCTCCGCGGCGATCGCCGTGTGGAAGCCGTCGAGGCGTACGGCGGGCACCGGAGTCGCGAGCTCGCGCGCGGTCACGATGCCTGCAGCCGCGCCATCGGCGAAGAGAGAGTTGGCGACGATGAGATCCGGGTCCTCAGACGAGCGCAGGTGCACGGTGCACAGCTCGACGCTGACGACGAGCACCACGGCCGCGGGATCGGCCGCGCAGAACTGACTCGCGGCACGGAGCGCCGGCAGCGAGGCGTAACAGCCCATGAAACCGAGGTGATAGCGCTGCACGCTGTCGGAGAGGCCGAGCCCCCGCACGATCTCGTATTCGGGGCCGGGTGCGTGGAAACCCGTGCACGATGCCGTGATGACGTGCGTGACGTCTGAGGCGACGATGTCGGGGTCGGCGTCGATGGCGTCGCGCGCCACCTGGACGAAGAGGCGCGACGCCTCTCGTCTGTAGACGTCGTTGCGCGCAGCCGTTCCCGGAGACTGCAGAAGGCCTGTCGCGCGATCGTAGAAGACGTTGTCGTCGGTCTCCGCTGCAGGAGAGAGCTCTTCGATGACCGTGTGACGGGTGTCGATGCCCGAGGCGTTGAAGGACGCTCCGATGATCCGCTGCGCGAGGCGTCCGACGTCAGGCTGCGAGGCGAAGATGTCGCGTACCTCGTGCTGCTCGATGACGGTGTCTGGAACGATCGTCCGCAGCGAGCGGAGGACGGCGGAGCGGGTCATGTCAGCCACTCAAGCATGGCCCCGCTCGCCCACGGAAGGGGCTTGCGCAGGGAGTCAGAAACCCAGAGCACGGGCGAGTTTGGAGCCGGATGACGCATCGCGACCACCGACCTCGGAGATCACCCTTTCGACGGCCTCGAACAGGGCCTCTCGCCCTGCGGCATCGGATGGGGCGGCGGGCCCGAGCTCGAACTCCCACTCCCGCCACTCGCGCCGCACGTCATGCCGGAGATCGGTCGCACGGACGCGATCATCGACGAACTCGGCGACCACCCCTGCGGCGCCCGTGAGCAGGTATGCCGTCCGGGTGTTCTCGATCCGGGCGAGCGGGGTCAGCGGCCCTGTCGTCCATCGCGAGAGCGTCTCGGTCACGGCATCCGGGATGCCGTCGCCGTCTCCCAGAGGCCAGCCAATCTCCAGACGTCCGTCACCCTCGCGGGGTCCCTTGATGTGCCATCCGGCATCGGGGCCGCCGGTGCGGCGACGAAGAGCCACTCCTGAGCGGGAGAGTTCGGCATCCTCGGTGTCGAAGTAGCGTGCGTCGAGTTCGCGCACCTCACCGGACGAGACGGCGTCCACTCCGGGGATCCCCACCCACACCGGAAGAGGTGTGGCGTCGTCGACGTCGTACTTGCGCTCGACCTCGACGACGCGCGAAGGCGGGGAACCGTGTGTTCCCTCAGTCATCCGAAGAGGTGAGGTCCTCGAGCGACTCGTCGAACCAGTAGTCGATCTCGGTGGGACCGTCGTCGCTGCCGGTGTTCTGCTCGTCACCGCGGCGGTTGTACACCACCTGCGTCTCGCTGTAGGGGACGATCAGCTTGTCGTCCGCATCGTCGAGGGGAATGATCTGCCCGTCCAGCGGGCCTCCGTGGAGTCGTGCGAGTGCCATGTGTTTCACACTAGCCCTGTCACGCCGGACACGGCTCACGCCACGAGGATGCCGAGCATCGCCCCGATGATCATCCAGGGACCGAAGGCGATGCGCGTCGACCGATCCGCCCGGCGGATCGACATCAGCACGATGGCGTGCAGTGCTCCGAGAACGAATGCCGAGGCGGCTCCCACGGCGAGCGCCTGCCAGCCGTGCCAGCCGAGCACGAGCCCGATCACGGCGGCGAGCTTCACGTCGCCCCCGCCCATCCCCTCTCGACTGATCAGGCGCAGCAGCGCGTAGAAGCCGCCCAGGATCAGCAGGCCGGCACCGGCTCTCGCGGAACGCCCGCTTCCATCCGCCACCACGGCGTCGAGGAGCACGAGCACGAGGAGCGATGCGAGGGTGGGCAGGACGATCCTGTCGGGCAGCCGGTGCGAGCGGACGTCGATGACGAGGAGCGCGCAGCCCACTGCGAGCAGTGCGAGGTGCACGACGATCAGGGTCAGGGTGCGGGGGTCCATGCGGGAAGGGTAGGAGATCCCGGCCACCCGCGGGGAGCGGTGTGGATAACGTCGGGCCGGCGCGGTGGATCCGACATCCGCGCCGTTCTGCGAATGTCCGACGTTCGAAATAGAGTCATCATCTCCAGTTGATTTATTCGTACATATATTCGAGGATGGATGCATGGGGATCGGGCTCGAAGCGGTGACCGCGCTCTCTCCGGTCGGCGACTCTCGCGCCGGAGAGGTCCTGCGGCTGCGCCGGGAGATCAGCCGTATGCAGCGGCGTCGTAGCGAGCTCCCACTGCTTCCTCTCGACACCGCCTTCTCCTCGCTGCTTCCCGAGCAGGGACTGCAGACCGGAACCGCCTATACGGTCTCGCCCTCCCCGAGCCTGGTGCTCGCGCTCCTCAGCGCCGCTTCCCGCCGAGGGCTCTGGTGCGCGGTGGTCGGCATGCCCACGTTGGGCGTCGAAGCCGCGGCAGCGTTCGGCATAGCGCTGCCCCGACTGATCCTCGTCCCCGAACCGGGAGACCGATGGCTCGCCGCGACCTCCGCGCTGGCAGAGGTCGTGCCGCTGATCGCCGTGCAGCCCGGCAGTCGGGCACGCGATGCCGACGTGTCACGCCTGAGCGCACGTCTGCGGGATCGCGGGGGCACCCTCCTCGTCACCGAGTCCAGCGCTGCGGGGGCCTGGCCGCAGAGCGAGGGGACGATCCGCCTCCACGATCAGCGGTGGGAGGGCATCGGCGAGGGGTGGGGACTGATCGAAGGCTCCACCGCCACGGTGACCGCGACGACACGGCACAGCCCCTTGCCAGCGAGCGTGCGCGTGCGCCTGCCCGGCCCCTTGGGAGCCGTCGAGGAGTTGCCCACGGAGACCTCGGCCGGCGATTCGGTGGCCGAGCTGACAGCGTTGCCCGCACTGCGCGAACAGCGTGATCCCACACAGGGGCGTCCGCCTCTGGCGGTGGCAGGATGACCGCCCCTCTGCGCGTGCTCGTCCTGTGGTTCCCCGATTGGCCGCTGCGTGCGGCTCTGGGCGGCCCACCACCTCATGAACCGACCGCCCTCATGCACGCGAACACCGTCGTCGCCTGCACGGCGACGGCCCGCGAGCACGGAGTGCGTGCAGGGCAGCGCCGCAGGGTCGCGCAGGGACACCTCTCCTCACTGCGGGTGCTCCCCCACGATCCGGCGCGCGACGAGAGGGCCTTCCTGCCTGTGCTCCGACTCATCGAGAGGCATGCCCCCGGGGCGGCTCTGCTGCGACCGGGGCTCGCCGCCGTGCGCGCCCGAGGCATCTCCCGCTATCACGACGGAGAGAGTCCAGCCGGAGAGAGCCTGATCCGGATGCTGGCCGAGGCAGGCTTCCCCGAGGTGCGCGTGGGCATCGCCGACGGTCCGTTCACGGCCGAGCTCGCAGCCAGAGGGCCGACGACCTGCACCGTCGTGCCCGCCGGTCAGGCAGAAGACTTCCTCCGCCCGCTTCCGGTGGGCGTCCTTCGTGATGAACAGCTCACCGGCCTGCTGGTCAGACTCGGGGTCCGCACTCTCGGCGAGTTCGCGGCGCTCGACGAGATCGAGGTCCGTGACAGATTCGGCGAGCGCGGCGCCCGCCTGCATGCCCTTGCTGCCGGCGCCGACTCGCGTGGAGTGGTTCCGCGTCCGCCCGATCCTGAGCTGGTGCGCTCGATCGAGTTCGAGTCCCCTCTGGCAGGAACCGATCAAGTGGCGTTCGCGGTTCGCCAGACAGCCGACTCCGTGATGCTCGCGCTCGGTGAGGCATCGGTCGTCTGCACCGAGGTGCGCATCGACCTGACCGATGACAACGGCGAGGTGTTCTCCCGCTCCTGGCTGCATCCCACCTGCTTCGATGCCGCAGACCTCGTCGACAGGGTCCGCTGGCAGTTGGAGGCCCTGGCCGCCGAGTCTGCAAAGGACCCTGTCGACGAGGCGCGGTCGTTCGGGGGCATCACTGTGGTGCGCATCGTTCCCGTGTCAGTGGACGATGCGGCCCATCATCAACCCGGGCTGTTCGGCTCCGGCACGGACGAGCGCCTGCATCATGCCGTGTCCCGCGTGCAGACCATGCTCGGCCATCAGGGTGTGGTCACCGCCGCCCTCTCGGGCGGCCGATGGCTCGCCGATCGCCAGGTCCTCACCCCGTGGGGGAGCGGCCTGTCGCTCCCCGTGACCCGGAGCTGCCCTGGCCAGGCAGCCTGCCCGACCCGTTGCCCGCTGAAGTGTTCCTGCCACCCCGACCGATCGGAGTCCACTCAGAGGGGGGAGAGACGGTGGCCGTCGACGAACGGGGCTCGCTGTCCGCTGCCCCGTCTCACATCGACGGAGACGATATACGGGCATGGGCCGGGCCCTGGCCGATCCATGAACGACGGTGGGATGCATCCGGCGGCAAGAGAGGGCATCGCCTTCAGATCGTCGACGGCCACGATCGCGCCTGGCTCGTCTTCAGCGCCGGCGGCCGCTGGTGGGCCGAAGGGAGGTATCGCTGATGGGGTGGCACAACCCTCCGATGACGTGGAATGAGCTGGAGCGCGCCCTGAGCGGTGAGGAGTCCCCCCACCCGATCGGCGGAGAGCCTCCGACCATCCGCCCCGATCCGGGGCCCATCAGCACTCGCCGAAAGCGCAACCCGCCGTCCGCGACACGACCCGACGGCGCTGTGCCCTATGCCGAGTTGCACGCGCACTCGTCGTACTCGTTCCTCGACGGCGCCTCCTCCCCCGAAGATCTGTTGGCCGAAGCCGAACGGCTCGGCCTCACCGCTCTGGCCATCACCGACCACGACGGTTTCTACGGGGCGGCACGTTTCGCCGAGGTCGCCGAGCTCATGGGGGTCGAGGTGCAGACGGTCTACGGAGCCGAGCTCTCGCTCGGACTCGATGCACCGCAACGCGGCTCCGCAGATCCCGTCGGCGACCATCTGCTCGTGATCGCTGACGGGCTGGAGGGATATCACCGTCTCTCCGGCGCCATGACCGCGGCCCATCTGCGGGGAGGAGAGAAGGGGCGGCCCGTCTACGATCTCGACGAGCTGGCGGCGACGGCCGACGGACACTGGACCATCCTCACGGGATGCCGCAAGGGCGGAGTCCGTCGTGGTCTCGAAGCAGGGGACGCACTGACCCCCCTGAAGCGGCTCGTCGACCTCTTCGGCCAGGACCACGTCGCCGTCGAGCTGTTCGACCACGGCGACCCGCTGGACACACGCCGCAACGACGCCCTGGCTGACCTCGCCCGAAGCCTGCGGCTTCCGGTGGTGGCGACCAACAACGTGCACTACGCCACCCCGGAGCGCGCATCGCTCGCCGAGGCAGTGGCCGCGGTGCGGGCCGTGCGGAGCATGGACGACCTCGACGGCTGGCTCCCTTCGCACGGCGGCGCGCACCTGCGAAGCGGGGCGGAGATGGCGGCGCGCTTCCGCCGCTATCCGGGCGCGATCTCTTACGGACTCGACCTCGCGGCGGCATCGGCTTTCCCTCTTCGCCGCGCACGTCCTGCGTTGCCGCAGCAGAAGGTCCCAGACGGGCACACGCCGATGAGCTGGCTGCGCCACCTCGTCTGGGAGGCAGTGCCGACGAAGTATCCGAACCTCGATGACGAAGGCCATCGCCGGATCGAGCGCGAACTCGACGTCATCGCCGAGAAGGACTTCCCCGGCTACTTCCTCATCGTGCACGGCATCGTCGCCGAGGCGAGACGCCGCCGCATCCTGTGCCAGGGACGGGGATCGGCCGCGGCGAGCGCGGTCTGCTACCTCCTCGGGATCACCGCGGTCGATCCCATCCTGTACCGGCTGCCGTTCGAGCGGTTCCTGGCCACCACCCGGCAGGAGGAGCCAGACATCGATGTGGACTTCGACTCCGACCGCCGCGAGGAGATCATCCAGTGGGTGTACGGCGAGTACGGGCGAGAGCGCGCGGCCCAGGTGGCGAATGTCATCCAGTACCGCCCGAAGAACGCCGTGCGCGACATGGCGAGGGCTCTCGGATACTCCCCCGGCCAACAGGACGCGTGGTCCCGACAGGTCGACGGCTGGAGCTCCGGGCTGGAGATGGCCGAGGAACACGACATCCCGCAGAACGTCGTCGAGTATGCCGGCGAGCTGCTGAAGGCACCACGTCACCTCGGCATCCACTCCGGAGGAATGGTCCTCACGGCGAGACCCGTCGGGGAGGTCGTGCCCGTCGAACATGCGCGCATGGAGAACCGCACGGTGATCCAGTGGGACAAAGACGATGCGGCCTGGATGGGCCTGGTGAAGTTCGACCTGCTGGGTCTCGGGATGCTGGCGGCATTGCAGCACTGCTTCGATCTCATCCGCGACGCCACGGGCGAGGAATGGACGCTGGAGACGCTCCCGAAGGAAGAGCCAGCCGTCTACGACATGCTGTGCAGGGCAGACTCGATCGGCGTGTTCCAGGTCGAGTCCCGTGCGCAGATCGGTCTGCTCCCACGCCTGCAGCCCCGTGCCTTCTACGACCTCGCCATCCAGATCGCTCTCATCCGCCCCGGTCCCATCCAGGGCGGGGCGGTGCATCCTTTCGTCCGCCGGAAGATCGCGAAGGATGCGCTCGACGAGGAGAACCGAGCGCGAGCCGCCCGTGGCGATGCCCCCGTGGTGCTCGAGATCCCCTACCCTCACAGCGATCTCGAGCCGATCCTGAAGAGAACGCTGGGCATCCCGATCTTCCAGGAGCAGCTGATCCAGATGGCGACGGCCATCGGCGACTGCACCGCAGATGAGGCCGACCTTCTGCGCCGCGCGATGGGGTCGAAGCGCGGCCTCGAGAAGATCGAGAAGGTGCGCGACAAGCTGTACGCCGGCATGTCCCGGCGGGGAATGACCTCCGAGCAGTCCGATCGCATCTACGCGCAGATCCAGGCGTTCTCGAACTTCGGGTTCGCCGAGTCCCACTCGCTGTCCTTCGCTCTCCTCGTGTACGCGAGCTCCTGGCTCAAGCTGCACTACCCGGCGGCCTTCCTCGCCGGTCTCCTGCGATCGCAGCCGATGGGTTTCTACTCCGCTTCGACCCTCACTGCGGATGCCCGACGCCATGGTGTCGAGGTGCGACGTCCCGACCTGCATGCCTCCGGCGCGACGGAGGTTCTCGAGCCCCTCGAAGGCGGGGCGCCGCTGCGGATGCCGACGGGGCTCGATTCCTGCTGCGATCCGGCGCAGCCGCGCGTCCCCCGATTCGACCGTTCCCACCCCGACGAGTCGGCGCAGCATCGCAGGGACGGCGCCTATGCGGTGCGCCTCGGGCTCAGCGGCGTGCGCGGGATCGGCATGCCGCTGGCCAGGCGAATCGTGTCCGAGCGAGACGCAGAGGGTCCCTACCGTGACCTGCATGATCTGGTTCGGCGGACCGATGCCACGGCCGCGCAGCTGGAGGCCCTGGCGACGGCCGGCGCCTTCGAGTGTCTCGGGCTCCAGCGGCGAGAGGCGATCTGGCTCTCGGGCGCGGCAGCCGAGGAACGCGCGCAGTATCTTCCCGGGACGACCGTGGCCGTGCAGCCGCCGCTGTTCAGCGACCAGTCCAGCTATGAGCGGCTCTCCGCCGATCTCTGGTCGACCGGCGTCTCGACCGATGACCATCCGATGTCGCATTTCCGCGGTCTGTTGCGAGAGCGAGGAGTGCTCTCCTCCGCAGACCTGCAGAACCATGAGGTCGGCCGACGGGTGGAGGTGGCGGGGCTCGTCACACACCGACAGCGTCCGGCGACGGCGGCGGGTGTGACGTTCCTCAATCTCGAGGACGAGAGCGGTCTGGTCAATGTGATCTGCTCGACCGGGGTGTGGTCTCGCTATCGACGGGTCGCTCGCGATTCACCTGCGCTCATCATCCGCGGCATCCTCGAGCGTTCGGCAGAAGGGGTCGTGAACGTGCTGGCCGATGCTTTCGAAGATCTCCGCACCGGTGTCGCGCATCGTTCGCGCGACTTCCGGTGAGCAGCCTCACCAGAAGCGTTCGGGCTCCGGTTGGGGAATGCGATCGCCGCCTCCCCAACGCGCGGCCTGCGCCTTCGCCGCCTCGACTGCGGCATCCGCTCCCAGCAGTGCCGCCTCGGCTCCCGCTGCCCCGCTGCCGTCACCGTCGGTGTCGACTGCGATCGCGGTGTAGGCGGTGCGACCGCTGATCGACACCGTGCAGTCGACGACCCGTCCGAACCAGCGCACGAGCTCGCCCCGCGGCGCACCCTCGCGACGATAACGGATGCCGGTGTCGAGGTCGACGATCAGGAGCACCGCGGGCTTACCTGTCGCCTCGACAAGGTGCTCGGTGACCTCGATGCGGTGACCGACGGCGATGGCGAGCTGCGCATCGAGCACGAGCTTTCTGTCCATTACCCCACTCTATGAGTCGGCGCTCTCAGGGCAACCCCAGAATCTGGAAGAAACATTCGTAGATTTCTTTGTCCCCCAAATGGCGGACAAGAGGTTTTCGCGATATTCTGCATTCAGTAGCGGGGGCTACAGGCTGGGGAATGGGGAATCAGCCGACGAGAGCAGCGAGATCTTCGCCGCCTCCCCTACCGTCCGGGATGGACGGTGAGCCCTCTCGAGCGATCCATCTGGGGTGGATGACTCGGGAGGGCAACCAACCCCGAAGCACCGGGAACCATCGACTCGACAATGCGGTCCGTCATACAGACGAAGAGCACCGCTCGCCGGTTGTCCGCAAGCGGCGCTCTCACGCCGTGATGATGAAGGCTCAGCCGCCGGAGGGGTTCTCCAGCGGCTTGCCGTCTTCGTCGGTCGTCTCGTCCTCGAGGATCTCATCCGTGCTCTTCGACGTCGATTCCTCGGGGGCGCCACCGGATGCCGTGTCGGCCTCTTCGTCTCCGCCGGGCGTGCCGTGCGTGTTCTGCAGATCACTCATTGTCGTCTCCTCTGTGGGGATGCGTGGGAGGGCGACGCTACGCGCAGGCATCCGATCGGCAGAGGGGGTTGACCACGACCGGATGACTGCCCTCCTCAGCTACGGCGTCGCGTAGAGGTGCTGGTACTGCGGAACGATCCAGCCGCTGTCCCTGGTGGTGCGCTCGGCGACACCGGTGAAGTCCGACTCGTTGATCAGGAAGTACTCCGTCTCGTCGCCGCCATCGTTCCACGTGGTGTCGATCGCCTTCCATTCGTCGTCGACCTTGACGTGATTCCACGCGTGACTCGATCCGGACTCCGCGATGACGCCGCTGACGTACACCGACTCGAGACCTGCCTTGCGGGCCAGGAGGTTGAAGGTGTCGGCGTACCCGCCGCAGATGACGAGCTTGTCGATCAGACCCCCGCGTGCGTCGGAGTAGCGTCCGGTGTCCTCCAGGACGAGCCGGCCCAGAGTGGACTCGAGAGCCGCGAGCGCCTCGTAATCGTACTCCATGGTGTCGACGATCCAACTGTTGAGCGCCGCCACCTTCTCCGTATCAGTCATGCCGTCATCGATGACAGCAGCGACGGCGTCGTCTGCCAGCGCCGTGACCTGGCTCTTCATCTCATCGGCATCCGAGGCGTAGTTGACGTAGAGCGTGCTGTCGCTCACGCGGTAGCTGACGACGGACATCTTCACCATCGGGTTCTGTCTGATCGCCTCGTACACGGCGTCATCCGGCGACGGGAATCCCGGAGTGTCGATGTACTCCGTCATGTCGATCAGTCGGGTGCCGCCCACCATGTGTCCGGCGAGGAAGATGCTGAACTCGTTACTGCCGTACACGTCGTACTCGGAGTCCGGCACCGTCGAGGCGGGCTCGATGTCATTGAAGGCGTCGAGCGACATGGTGGGGTCCTGTGCGAGCGTGGTGTCGCCGACGAGTGGACCTTCGCTCTGAGCACGCGCGTTGTACGCCTCGGCATTCGCGATGGACTGTGCCAGCCATTGCTCCTCGCTGAGGGCGTCTGGTTTCACCGCGGTGATCGTGCCCGACATCGCCGTGCCGGCGATCGTGAAAGGCATCCTCGTGTAGAACTCACCCGTGCCATCGAGATTCCAGTAGCTCTCATACGCGGACTCGATCGCCGCGGTGTCGATGCTCACTCGCATCTGGGCGGTGTCACCGTCGAGGGTCGTCACCGGATACCAGGTCGGGAGCCCGGTGAGGTCGCCGGCATCGGCGGGGAACAGATCCCTGGCCTGGCCGCGTGCCTTCTTGTAGGGGAAGCCGCCGATCTCGTCGACGACGCTCTGAAGAACCATCGAGGTTCTCTCGGTCCGGTCGTCCGACAGCGCGATGACGGCGAGGTCAGACGGCGCCCGGTTCCGATCGGTCCCCGAGGCGAAGCCGAAGTTGAGGTCGTCGGCCGAGTCGAGGTCGTAGAGCGCGAGTTCGCGGTTGGCCTGCGACGCCGCCTCGTTGGGCAGCACCGGCGACGATTCCCACGACGTCTCCTTGGTCTCGGCGATGACCTGAGGCTCCACCGAATGGACGTCGGTGCGTTCGCCGTCGATGATCACGTCTTCGGGCCGCGTCTTGATGACGTAATACGTGAAGTCCTCGGGCATCCCTTTCGGCTCGTTCCATGACAACTTGACGGAGCCGGGGGTGTCGCCGAGAGAGGTGACCAGGTCGAGGGGTGCGTGGATCTTGTCGTCCTCGTCCGAGGCCTCGATGGTGTGCACGATCGGCGTCTCGAGCTTCTCGCCGCTGCGGTCGAAGCTCTGCACGACGTAGTACCGATCCATCTCGGTCCACAACGGCGCGGACAGCGCAGTGTCCGTCGCACCGGGCGAGCTCAGGATGTCCTCCGTGGCGACAGGGCCGTCGGTGAGGAGAGGTTCGGAGTCCATCGCCCAGGTGTACGCGGCAGTGGCGCGCACATCGACCGTCACCCCTTTGTCGTCGTTCATCCAGAAGACGAGCGTCCTGCTGGGAACGATCGTGAAGGCGTCGTCGACGTACACGTCGATGACGCCCCGCGTCGGGAACACCGGGTCGTTCGCGGTGCTGAGCGTGTCGGGGTCGACATCAAAGGGGAGCGCGAACGACTCGTCCGGATCGAGATACGTGACGGGCTCCCAGAGGTAGCCGTTCGCCTCGACCGCTCCGCTTCCGCTGTTGAGCGTGTTGACGACGACGACCCCGCCGCCGACGAGAGCCGCCGCGGCAATTGCGCCGACGACAGAGAAGAGCACCTTCCGGCTCTTCTTCTTGCGCGGGAGCTGCTCCGCTGCGTTCGGGGTCGGGGTCGGGGTCGACACCGACCCTTGCGGGCGATTCGTGTGATCCGTCCATGCCGAACCGTCCCACCATCGGTGGTACTGCGTGTCTTCCGGATCCGGATACCAGCCTGGCGCTGCCTCTGTCATGACTACCCCCCGATAGTTCGCGTCAACACTGCAGGCTATCCGATCGCAGCACGGTCACACGCGACTCGGCCCGCGATGAACGGGTGCCGCCCGCGTGAGCAGTCCGGCCCCGCCCCGATAGAACACAGAACTGGGTAGCGTCGGAGGATGGAGTACCTCGACCGCAGTCTCGTGCGACCGACCGCCGACGTTGCTTTCGCGGATGCACGCGAGGGCACACCCACGGTGATACTCACGCACGGCGCAGGCGTCGACCACACGATGTTCGATGCGCTGACGGCGTCGCTCTCCGAGCGGGCCGTCAGGGTGATCGTCTGGGATCTGCGTGGGCATGGGCAGTCGACCCTCAATGCCGGAGTGCGCTTCACGGCCCGCGATGCCCTCGATGATCTCGGCGCGCTGGTGGCCGAGTGCGGCGTCGACGCTCCGGTGCTCGTGGGACATTCTCTGGGAGGAAACCTCATCCAGGCGTTCGCGAAGGAGCACCCGGAGAAAGCGGCCGGTCTCATCATCCTCGACTCGGCATGGAATGCCGGACCGTTGTCAGCCCTCGAGCGATTCGCGCTTCGAATCGCTGCACCCACCCTCTCCGTCATACCGGAGCGGATGCTTGCTCGGGTGATGGCGCGAGCCTCGGCTGAGTCCGCGAACGCCGTCGCTCGCACCGAAGCGGCGTTCGCTCGGATGCCCAAGCGCAGTTTCCTCGACGTCTGGGCGGCCACCGCATCGTTCGTCGCTCCCGATCCCGGATACCGCTCCCCGGTGCCGATCGCCCTCATCCGCGGTGAGCGGGACCGAACGGGCAATATCGCCACGGCAACAGCGCGGTGGTCCGCAGCCGAGATGGTCGACGAACACGTCATCCCTGATGCCGGCCACATGATCACCTGGGATGCACCGGAGCACGTGACCCGTGCCGTCCTCGGGATTCTCGATGGCTGGGGACTCCTGCCGGCACCACCGGACGCACCACTCGGCGACGACAGCAGGCGCCACTAATCTGAGTGTCGGCGTGGCACTGCAGCCGGTGGATTCGAGGAGGAACGGATGAGGGCGACATGAGCATGCGGACCATGGTGCTGCACAGCGCACACCGGGACCAGTTCGACGTGCCCGACAGAGAGCTCGTCTTCTACGACCAGTCCTACACCGCCGAACAACTCGCGCACATCACCGATGTGCACCTGTGGTCTCCCCTGAACGGCCCCATCGACCGACTCCCCGAGATCATCACAGCGATGACGAGCCTGAAGACCCTCAGCATCGGCCCGGGCAGGGTGCTTCCCACCGTCGTCACCCGACTGCGGCAGGGCGATATCCCCGAGAGTCTGGAAGAGCTCTCCGTGCACATCGGCGATCGGACGCTGGTGTGGCCGGATGTGGTGGTGCCGAACCTGACGACCCTCTACGTCGGTGAGCCCTTCCGCTTCAAGAACGAGCACTTCCCCCGGCTCCGCGCGCTCTCCCTCTACCCGCAGAGATCTCTGAACAACGTGCGGCAAGCGCTCGAGCTGCCGTTGGAAGAGTTGAATCTGTTGAATGTTCCCGCTGACGAGGAGATCTTCCGCCTCGTCGAACCTGCCGGGCTTCGCCGCCTCGGGCTGATCGGTGGACGCACACTGACGACCCTCACCGGAATCAGCGCGCTCCCCCAGCTGGAGTCGCTGCGGCTGAAGAACCTCACCGCTCTGGGCGACATCTCAGAGCTGGCTGCTCTCCAGCTGCTCGAGATCCTGAACATCCAGTACTGCAAGAAGATCACCGGCATCGCCGCCGTCAACGATCTCCCGCGACTGCGCAGGCTCACGCTGGTCGGATGCGGGAACATCGGGCTCGAGCAGATCGAGGCGAAGATGTCGACGCTCGAATGGGCCAACACAGGCGCGACCACATGACCACCTGCCTGCGAGCCCCCTCGGTGACGTGGACATGATGACGGAACTCTTCCGGTGCACGTCCGCATCCCTACAGGAAGCCGGGTGGACGTGTGCGCCACCTCTCCCTGCGGAAGGCACTGTTCCCTCCGCGCTGCAGACAGCACCCGAAACGGTGATCCGCTGGGTGTCCTCGTTCTCACTGTTGTCGAACGCGGACGAGACGGTGTGGTTCCTCTCCCGTCACGACTACTCGAACGTAGCGGACGACGCGTTCGCATGGAATGAGTGCGAGCAGCTGAGTGTCCAAGCCGCGGTGACGGATGACGAGGTGGTCGCGGTGTCCTTGTTCTGGAAGCGCCACCTCCCCCTCCTACTCTCTGTTCGCAACGGATACGAGTACCTGGCAGTGCGCGACGATGGAGCGGTCGTCCACGGATCAGAGCCGGAGTTCGAAGAGACGGTCGTCGTGTTCTCCCAGTTCGAGGATCTGCTGACGTACATCAGCTCGCGGCCAGCAGTACGGAACCACATCGTCGACGGATTGCTGTTCGATTCCCCGGTATCAGGGACGCGACGCTGAGTCACTAGCCCGGTATCCGTGCGCTCTCAGCGGCTCAGCGGCGAGTCCCGGGACAGGAAGAAGGCCCGGGACATGAAGAAGGCCCGGAGACTCTTGCGAGTTTCCGGGCCCCATCTGGTCGGGCTGACAGGATTTGAACCTGCGACCCCTTGACCCCCAGTCAAGTGCGCTACCAAGCTGCGCCACAGCCCGTTGTTCTGCGCTCTCGCGCAGGCAACTCCCCTATCTTAGCCCTACTCCCGCGTGCTCCGCGAACCGAACGCACGCCGGGCGTTGCGTGGTGTCCGAGGCTCGGCGTACGGTCACCTACATGGTGACGATCACGACCGAGGTGGCGACGACCACCCGCTGGGATGATGTTCAGCATGCACTCACGGGCGGCGGCGACGGCGCCAGCTGTCAGTGCATCTGGCCGATGCTGAGCAACAAGGACTGGAACGGGACGACCGTTCCCCAGCGCACGGAGATGCTCCGAGACGAGATCGCCGACGGCCCGCCTCCGGGACTCATCGCCTACGTCGACGGCGAGCCTGCGGGCTGGATCCGCATCGGCCCGCGCACCGGTCAGGCACGAATCCCCCGCACCCGCATGATCGCCACGGCGTCCGACGAACCGCTCGACGACGACTCCGTCTGGGCGGTGACCTGTTTCGTCGTGCGCCGCGAGCACCGGGGCTCGGGCCTCAATCTCGAGCTGCTCCGCGCCGCCGTCGACTTTGCGGGCGCGTCCGGGGCAAGGGTCATCGAGGGCTATCCGGTCGACACCCGTGGCGAGAAGAAGCGCACGAACGATCTCTTCCACGGCACCCTCGGCACCTTCCTCGCGGCAGGTTTCACGGAGCGGGTCGAGATGAAGCCGGGCCGCACACTCGTCTCTCGAGCGCTCACGTCATGACCGACGAGTCCGAACTCCCCACGTCGATGGGAAAGGTCTCGCGGCGAGAGCTCGCGTTGCACGGGCTCACTCGCCTCGAGCAGCTCGACGGAGCATCCGAGAAGCACCTCCTCTCGATCCACGGCGTCGGGCCGAAGGCCATCCGCATCCTGCAGGAGCATCTCGATGCCGCAGGCATGGCGTTGGCACCGTGAACGACCAGTAGCGTGGATGACATGAGCGACGAGCATCCGATCATCGAAGACCCTGAACTCGGCACCCTCGTCCGCGCGACGACGGAACTGGGCGACGGCACGATCCTCACGCACGACTGGTATGCCGGAGGCACCGTCGTCGACGGGGCACCCCTCGACCTCATGATCGAGGGCACGAATGCCGAGCAGGCGAGCACTCTGCTCCCCCATGTGCACCAGACCGTCGCGGCACTTCCCGTCCTGCGGCGTCTGGCGTCAGATGCCGTCGTGGCGGCGTTCAGCGCAGGAACTCCCGAACAGCACGAGCTCGACGACGCAGCCGGCGACCTGAGCCTCGAGACACTGGAAGCCTCGGCAGACGGCACCATCGTGCTGCACCTGATCGACACCTGCGGTCAGCACTTCCCCGAGGGCTATTGGCCCGCTGTCCATCTCGGCACCGACGGCCAGATCACTCAGGTGACCGTCGAGTCCTGACCATCAGCTCCCGTCCGACCCCGCCATACGATGGGGAGATGCAGCGCCACCGCTCGACAGACCGGCTGATCTGGGCATTTGTCCCCTACGCCTCAGTCTCGGCGCTGCACGTGGTTCTGCTCGCGATGGGCAGCCCTCTGGCAGGACCGACCAAGTTACTGCTGATGCCTTTGCTCGCGATCCCCGTTCTGGTGTCGCTCCGGCGGATCGCCCCGCGCGCAGCCATCATTCTCACCGGCGCCGCGATCGTCTTCTCGTGGTTCGGCGACAGCGTCGGTGCAATCTTCCCCGCGGCACTCGAGGTGCCGCTCATGCTCCTCTTCTTCGGCATCGCACACCTCGCCTACATCGCACTGTTCGCCCGGCATCTCGCGCGACGGAAGATGCCGTGGTGGGCCGCCGTATACGCCGCGTGGTGGGTGGCGATGCTCGTCGTTCTCGGGCCGCACACGGGCGGCCTTCTTCCCGCCGTCGCCGCATACGGACTCGTGCTCGGCGCGACTGCGGCCCTTTCCACGCGATGCCACCCGCTCGTCGCCGCGGGCGGCGTGTTCTTCCTCGCCAGCGACACCGTGCTCGCCTTCAGGCTCTTCCTGCCGGATTCCCTCCCGCCGTGGAGCAGCCCCGTGATCATGCTCACCTATACGATCGGGCAGGGGCTGATCATCGCCTGCACCCTGATCACCCTGCGAAAGCGAGGTTCCTGATGGCGGATGCTGCACGCGTCGACAGCTGGCTCTGGGCGATCCGGGTCTATAAGACGCGGTCTGCCGCCACGACCGCATGCCGCGCAGGGCATGTGCGCGTGAACGGCGACAAGGTGAAGGCGGCTCAACACATCCGCATCGGCGATGAGCTGCGCGTGCGCATCGCCGGGTTCGATCGGATCCTGATCGTCCGGCAGCTGCTGGTCAAACGCGTGGGCGCTCCGTTGGCCGCACTGGCGTATGAGGACCGCACGCCGGAGCGTGAGCCGCAGGCCGCTCTCGGGCTGCGCGATCGCGGCGCTGGGCGCCCCACGAAGCGCGAGCGACGCGATATCGATCGGCTGCGCGGCCGTGCATCTGGGGATGCCGGTATCTTCCCGGAGTGACCCCTGCCATTGTTCGAATCTTTGTTCTAATCTTGAGGTATGGCTCACCGCACCGATCTCGACCTCGATCTCGAGGAGCGGTGTCGCCTGCTCGATGAGTGGATCGCGACGCGGCGCCAGATCGCTGCGCTTGAAGCCAAGTCGTACTCGCTCCTCGTCGAGCGCATCGGCGTGCACGACGCGGACGTCTCCGAGAGCCCCCACCATCGCGACGCGATCTATCGCTCGATGATCGCGGAGTACTCCGCGGCGGGGCATATCCCGAAGGGTTCCGTCGAGTACGCCTTCACCGAT
This sequence comes from Microbacterium sp. AC145, assembly GCF_979258505.1. Taxonomy (NCBI): domain Bacteria; kingdom Bacillati; phylum Actinomycetota; class Actinomycetes; order Micrococcales; family Microbacteriaceae; genus Microbacterium; species Microbacterium sp. AC145. The sequence continues at coordinate 915,982 of NZ_OZ409859.1, read as the reverse complement.
GCGCGCACCCTGTCACGGGCCCTACCTGCCGTGTTCGCCTCCTTCGCGGCTGGCTCGATCAGTGCGCACCATGTGCGTGAGATCGTGCGAGCCGGCGAGATCGTCGACGACGCGATCCGCGACAGACGCGTGGTAGCCGCGACGATGGGTCTCTACGAGGCCGCAGTGCTCGTAGTCGCCGAGCAGGACACCGCGTCGCGCACGAAGCCCCACGCTCGCAAGGTCGCGGCCCGTCTCGTCGGCGAGACCGTCGTCGAGACCCAGCGCCGCGCGACGGCAGAACGCTCTGTCACCGTCAGATCGGTGGGCGACGGCCTGGCTGCGCTCACGGCGATCCTGCCTGAGTGGGTCGCCGTGGCGATCTCCGATCGCCTCACGCGAATGGCACGACACATCGCCCGCACCCGCGACGAGCGGGAGCCGATCCTCGAGCCGCTCGACGACGACTCCGAAAACTCGCTCTACCTCTCCGATCTCTCCCCCGAGGATCCCCGGTACGGCACCTACTTCGAGGCCGGAGTGATCGCTGCCGACGGCACGTTCGTCACCGATCCGCTCGCCGGCTTGATAGACCCGATGACCGATCCGGCAAGTCCCGACATCGAGCACCTTTCGGGCGATACACGCACTTTCGATCAGATCCGCGCCGATCTGTTGGCCGATCTGCTGCTCTCCACTGATCCGAGCGAAGTGAACGGCACAGGACTCGAGAACATCTCGGCCCGCATTCAGGTCACGGTCGCGGCGAGCACTCTCGCCGGAGATGACGACCGACCCGCAGAGCTCGACGGACACGGACCACTCGATCCCGATGTCGCGCGCGGGCTCGCGGGGCGCTGCACCGGATGGTCACGCCTGTTCCTCAACGCGACCGGCCTGGTGACAGAGACCGACTCCTATTCCCCCACCGAGCAGATGAAACGCTTCCTTCGAGCGAGAGACGAACACTGCAGGTTCCCCGGGTGCAGGATGCCGGTGCACCGCTGCGAGATCGACCACAACCACGACCACGCTCGTGGTGGACGAACGCGCGTCGACAACCTCAGCCACTTCTGCACCACGCATCACTCGCTCAAACACCCCGACATCGATGAGAGGCATCGGTGGACGGCCCGTCAGGCTCCTGATGGGAGCATCACCTGGACCAGCCCCCTCGGCAGAGATTACATCGACCCACCTCGTCGACGGGTCATGTTCGTCTGATCGCAGCGACGCCGCCTGTGTGCTGCCGCCTCAGCTGCAACCGTCACACCTTCTGCGGCAGCACACCCAACAGCCAGCCGGCAGAGAGCACGTTCACGGCGCCTGCCGCGATGACGCGGTTCTGCAGCTCGCGGTCGCTCGTGACGGCGACGACGTACTGTCCAGACCGCGATCGACGTTCTACCTCCGCGACGATCGCATCGTCGCCCGCGGCCTCAGCGCGCACCACCGAGACACCTCCGGCGGGGAGCAGCTCAGGGGCCATCGCATCTGCATCAGCACCAGCACCAGCAGCAGCAGCAGCAGACGCTGACGCTGACGGCGACGGTGCGGAGATCCCGCGTGCCTGCCCTTCGACGACAAGCGCGACCTCCGGGAACCAGAGCGTCCCGTCGATCCCGAGATCTGACGCAGGCACGGCAAGGCCGTTCAACCGCCCAGACAGTCGCGTTGCCGCGGCCGCGCGATCCTTCCACCAGCCGTCAGGCACGGAACCCACGACGTTGGCGCCATCGACGACGAGCGACGGACGAACCTCGAGCAGCGAGCGAAGAGCCGGCCATGCGCTGCCGAAGCCGGGGTGCAGCGGTCGCGAGTCGACCTCGTCGACCGGCACCCACTCGAGCGCCACGCTCTCAGGGTCACTGATCACGGGCTCGAACGGGCGCACGACATCGGCGATCACCGTCGTGTACGACCAGATCCCGAGATCGAGCACGCTCGTGAACCGTGGGCGCACCGAGGCATCCGGGACGCCTGCTTCCTCCTGCGCTTCGCGGACAGCGCCGACGATGGCGCTCTCGCCCTCGTGCATCGCACCGCCGGGAAGCCCCCACGTGCCGCCGAAATGGCTCCAGGCCACACGGTGCTGCAGCAGGATGCCCCGCTCGGGATCGACGGCGAGAAGTCCCGCAGCGCCGAAACGACCCCAGTACTTCTCCCCCGAAGGCGCGACGACCCACGCATCACCGGGATTTCTCGGCCCCTCAGGGCGACGAGGTTCACCGGCAGCAGGAGGTACGACAGTCACCGTGCAAGCCTTTCACAGCATTCCGGTATTGGCACCGATCGCCGTCACACGCGGGAACGCGGTACGTGACGACGATCGGGCCGGGCAGCCTGACTGCTCAGCGCTGGCGCTTCTCGCGCACGCGCATGTTGACGACGATCGGCGTCCCCTCGAACGAGTACAGCTCGCGCAGGCGACGCTGGATGAACCGGCGGTAGCCCGGGTCGAGGAAGCCGGTCGTGAAGAGCACGAACGTCGGCGGGCGGGTCGATGCCTGCGTGCCGAACAGGATGCGCGGCTGCTTGCCACCACGCAGCGGGTGCGGGTGCTCGGCGACCAGCTCCGCCAGGAACGCGTTGAACTTGCCCGTGGGGATTCGCCGATCCCAGCTCTCGAGGGCCGTCTCGAGTGCCGGAACGAGCTTGTCGAGGTGACGACCGGTCTTCGCCGAGATGTTGACCCGCGGGGCCCAGGCGACGTGCGCCAGGTCCTGCTCGATCTCCCGCTCGAGATAGCGTCGGCGGTCGGCGTTCTCGAGGTCGTCGTCGTTGAGACGGTCCCACTTGTTGAACGCCAGCACAAGCGAACGCCCGGACTCGAGCACCAGATCGATGATGCGAACGTCCTGCTCACTGATCGTCTCGGAGACGTCGAGCACGACGACGGCGACCTCGGCCTTCTCGAGAGCCGCCGATGTACGCAGCGAGGCGTAGAAGTCAGCCCCCTGGGCCATGTGCACGCGACGGCGGATGCCGGCGGTGTCGACCAGCGTCCACAGCTTGCCGCCCAGCTCGACGATCTCATCGACCGGGTCGCGCGTGGTGCCGGCGAGGTCGTTCACCACAACGCGTTCTTCACCGGCGGCCTTGTTGAGCAGCGACGACTTGCCGACGTTCGGACGACCGAGGATCGCCACGCGGCGCGGTCCGCCGATCTCTGCTTTCGCGACGGCAGAGACATCCGGAAGCTTCTTGAGCAGGGCGTCGAGCAGGTCTGCGACGCCCCGGCCGTGGATGGCCGAGACGGGGTGAGGCTCACCGAGACCCAGGTTCCAGAGCGCGGCGGCTTCCGGCTCCTGACGCGCGTCATCGATCTTGTTGGCCACGAGGAAGACAGGCTTGCCGCTCTTGCGAAGCAGCTTGACGACATGCTCGTCGGTCGACGTCGCGCCGACCATCGCGTCGACGACGAAGAGGACGATGTCTGCCAGGTCGATCGCGACCTCCGCCTGCGCGGCGACGGACCGGTCGATGCCGCGGGCATCCGGCTCCCACCCGCCGGTGTCGACGAGCGAGAATCGGCGGTCGGCCCATTCGGCCTTGTACGTGACTCGGTCACGCGTCACGCCGGGTGTGTCCTCCACGACGGCCTCACGGCGGCCGAGGATGCGGTTCACGAGCGCGGACTTGCCGACGTTCGGCCGTCCGACGATCGCGACGACCGGCAGAGCGGGGAAGAACTGGATCCCGTCTTCACCCATCGTGATGCCGGCGAGGAGAGCTGCGTCCTCATCGTCCAGGTCGTAGTCGGCGAGTCCTGCGCGGAGCGTCTCGGCGCGCGCCTCAGCGAGCTGCTCGTCGAGCGATTCCATCTTCTCGGCGAGCTGGTCGGGGCCGCCTTCGTATTCGTCGTCAGCCATGGTGTACTCCTCGGATTCGTTCGATCACCGAGAGCACGGCGTCGATGGTCTGTGGGAAATCGAGCTCCGTCGAATCGACGACCTCGACGCCTTCTGCGGCATTCAGGAAGTCGACGACGGCGCTGTCGGATGCGTCGCGCTTGTGGAGCGCCGCGGCCACCGCCTCGGCGTTCTCTCCGGCGAGCTCGCCGGCGCGGCGCGCGGCGCGCACCTCGGGAGCCGCGGTGAGCAGAATGCGCACAGGCGCATCAGGGGCGACCACGGTCGTGATGTCGCGTCCCTCGACGACGACCGCCGGATACGACGCGTCGGCCACGAGAGATCGGAACAGTCGATTGACCTGCTCACGGACCTCGCCGATACGAGCAACACCGCTCACCGCGCCGGACACCCGGGACTCACGGATCGCCTCCGTCACGTCGACGTCGCCGACCTGCACGGTCCGGTCATCGGGATCGAGCCCGAGCCGCACGGGGAAGTCGGATGCCGCCGCGAGAACCGCCTCGGCATCGGCCGTGTCGGCGCCGCGGTCGAGCACATGCCAGGCGAGCGCACGATACGCCGAGCCGGTGTCGAGGTATCCGAAGCCGAGGGCGCGCGCGACCGCCTTGGACACGCTCGATTTGCCGGACCCCGCGGGGCCGTCGATCGCGATGAAGTCGACGCCGGTCGCCTCTGTCTGCTCCGCATTCGTCGAAAGATCAGTCATTGCTCGTACCCGCAATCCGCCAGCCGCGTTCCTGAAGTCCTGTGATCGCTCCGTGCAGCGCTGCCGGGTCGACGCTGATCTCGGCGAGACCGAACTGCGCCCCCGGCGAGTGCTCGAGGCGAAGATCCTCGACGTTGACTCCGAGTTCGCCGAGCTCGCCGAACAGGCGTCCCAGCTGGCCCGCGGTGTCGTCGACCATGACGACGAGCGTCTCGAAACGGTGGTTCTGACCGTGCTTGCCCGGCAGCCGTTCGACGCCGTCATTGCCCTGACGGATCGCCTCAGCCACGACGCGCCGTGCGCCCGGCGCATCAGGCGCACGAAGCGCCTCCGAGACCTCACGCAGATCATCCGCCAGCGCGTCGAGGATCTCGACCACCGGACGTGCGTTCGCACCCAGGATCTGCACCCACAGTTCGGGAGCCGAAGCGGCGATTCGGGTCGTGTCGCGCACCCCCTGCCCTGCGAGTCGCAACGCGCCGTCGTCAGCGCCGGCGAGCCTACCTGCGAGCAGGCTCGCGACCACCTGGGGCACGTGCGAGGTCAGCGCGACCGATCGATCGTGCTCCTCAGGAGTCATCTCGATCGGCGTGGCACCGACGTCGAGCGCGAGAGCCTCGACGAGTGCGAGATCGGTTGCCTTCGTCTCGTGGTCACGGCACACCACCCACGGGCGACCGATGAAGAGGTCGGCCCGTGCCGAGATCGCTCCCCCGCGCTCGCGCCCGGCCAGCGGGTGCGAACCGATGTAGCGGGTCAGATCCACGCCCCGGCTCCGCAGCTCGCGGAACGGCTCGAGCTTCACGCTCGCGACATCCGTGACCACCGCATCGGGATGACGCGACAGCTCGGCCTGGATCACGTCGGCGGTCACATCGGGCGGGACAGCCACGACGACGAGCGCAGGTGCATCGTCATCTGCGGCAGTGCGTCCAGCACCGTAATCGACGGCGAGGCGCAACTGGGCAGGAGACGTGTCGGCGAGCACCACGTCGACGCCCTTGGCGCGCAACGCATGGCCGATGCTCGCACCCAGGAGTCCCGCCCCGACGATGCGGACGGTGCCCGAGAGTCGAGCGGCGGCGCGGGGCGCGACCGACGCCGAGGCCGGCACCCGTTCGGGCGCACTCGTCGTGTCGGTCACTCGTTCTCCTGCTGCTCGCCTGGCGCCTCGGCGACACCGGAATCACGGCGCGCGAGAGTCAACAGCGCACCGAGTTCGATTTTACTCAGTTCGCGGGTCCGACCGGCAGGGAGCGTTCCCAGGTGCAGCGGGCCGAACTGGCGCCGCACGAGTTCTGTGACGGGGTGGCCGACTGCTGCGAGCATCCGGCGCACGATGCGGTTGCGTCCCGAGTGCAGTGTCAGCTCGACCAGGCTCGACCCGCGGGAGGTGTCGAGAAGACGCGCCTTGTCGGCCGCGATCGGACCGTCGTCGAGCTCGATGCCCTTCGTGAGCTTCGCGATGGTCTGGGCCGTGACGGCTCCCTCGACCTTCGCGATGTAGACCTTGGTGACGCCGAACGACGGGTGGGCCAGCACATGCGCGAGCTCGCCGTCGTTGGTCAGGATGAGTAGACCGCTCGTCTCTGCATCCAGTCGTCCGACGTTGTAGAGCCGCTCTTCGTAGTCCTCGGTGAAGCGCCGAAGATCCGGGCGGCCGCTCTCGTCGCGCATGCTGCTGACGACTCCGGTGGGCTTGTTCAGCATCACGTAGCGCTTCGACACGTCGAGCTGCACCGCCGTGCCGTCGACGTCGACGAGGTCGGTCTCGGGATCGATGCGCCGACCGAGCTCGGTCACGATCACGCCGTTGACGCGGATGCGACCCTCGACGATGTACTGCTCGACGACGCGACGCGACGCGACGCCCGCCGCGGCGAGCACCTTCTGCAGTCGCACGCCCTCAGGCTGAGTCGAGTCGTCGGATACGGGAGAGGTCATCGGATGGTCCCTTCGTCGAACAGCACAGACTGCAGTCGCACGCCCTCAGGCTGAGTCGAGTCGTCGGATACGGGAGAGGTCATCGGATGGTCCCTTCGTCGAAGCCGTCTGCGCCGTCGTCGAGCAGCGGCGAGATAGGTGGCAGGTCGTCGAGTGAGTTGATTCCGAGATGCTGCAGCAGCGTCTCGGTCGTGCCGTAGTTGATCGCACCCGTCTCCGAGTCGGCGAAGAGCTCGGTGATGAGGCCGCGCGCGAGCAGCGTCCTCACGACGGAATCCACGTTCACCGCCCGGATGGAAGCGACCTGACTGCGGGTGACGGGCTGCTTGTAGGCGATCACTGCCAGGGTCTCGAGGGCCGCCTGCGACAGGCGTGCCGGTGCCTGCCCGCCGACGAAGTCGGCGACGAGATCGTCATGATCCTCGCGCACGTAGAGCCGCCAGCCCCCTCCCACCTCGCGCAGTTCGAAGCCGCGCCGCGGGCCGCGACCACGTCCGTCGTAGTCGTCGACGAGCGTCTCGATGCCCTGACGCACTGCCGCAACCGGCGCGTTGACGGCGGCGGCGAGTGCGACCAGGCCGATCGGCTCGTCGATGATCAGCAGGATCGCCTCGATCCGCTCGGTGAGCGGCGTGTTCGACGGCTCATCCGCAGCGGAGCCGTCGTCGGTCATCTGGTCATCGGTCATAGTCGGCTCCCAGGCTTGCGAGTGTCTCGTCCGACCACGAGTCGGCGGCCCAGCGGAGCGTGAGCTCACCGAGCGGCTCCAGCTGATCGAACGACAGCGCAGCGTGCCTGTACAGCTCGAGTACCGAGATGAAGCGCGCGACGACGATCCCCACCTCCTGCACCCCGGCGACCAGCTCGCGGAAGCTCACCGACTCGGCAGCCCGGAGCAGAGTGACGACGATGGCGGCCTGCTCGCGGATGCTGACGAGCGGCGCGTGCAGGTGATCGAGCCCGACGTGCGGAAGCTCCTTCGGAGCGAACGCCAGCAGCGCGAGCGCCGCGAAGTCGTCGACGCTGAGCGACCAGACCAGTTCGGGCGTCTTCTTGCGGTGCTTCTCATCGAGGCGCACCGCGCGCACGTGACGTCGGTCCTCGCGCTGCAGGCAGCGGGCGAACCATGCGGAGACCTCTTTGAAGGCCCGGTACTGCAGAAGTCGAGCGAAGAGGAGATCGCGGGCTTCGAGCAACGCCACCGCCTCGGCATCCACCAGCTCTCCCTGCGGCAGCAGGCCCGCCACCTTCATATCGAGCAGCGTCGCCGCGACCACCAGGAACTCGGATGCCTGGTCGAGCTCCTCGTCGTCGTCGAGCCCCTTGAGATAGGCGATGAACTCGTTCGTGACCGCACTGAGCGACACCTCTGTGATGTCCATCTCATGCTTCGAGATGAGGTTCAGCAGCAGGTCGAACGGACCGTCGAAGTTCGACAGCGAGACGCGGAACCGCGAGTCATCGACGGCATCCGTCGTGTCGACAGAGCTCTCGTCAGGCGACGGCGCCACGGGCGACCAGCTCCCGCGCAAGCCGCAGATAGGCCTGCGCAGCGGCATGTTCGGGAGCGAACTCGGTGATGGGCACGCCCGATACCGACGCGTCGGGGAACTTCACCGTACGGCCGATCACGGTCTCGAGAACGTCGTCTCCGAACGCCTCGACCACACGCTCGAGCACCTCGCGCGAATGCAGCGTGCGCGGGTCGTACATGGTCGCGAGCAGGCCGTCCATCGTGATCGACGGGTTCAGCCGGTCACGCACCTTGTCGATGGTCTCGATCAGCAGCGCGACTCCGCGAAGAGCGAAGAACTCGCACTCGAGCGGAATGATCACGCCGTGTGCTGCGGTCAGGGCGTTGACCGTGAGGAGTCCGAGCGACGGTTGGCAGTCGATGAGGATGACGTCGTACTCCCCCGCGACCTGGCGGAGAACCCGAGCGAGGATCGTCTCGCGTGCGACCTCGTTGACGAGGTGCACTTCGGCCGCGGACAGGTCGATGTTCGCCGGCATGACGTCGAGGCCCTCGACGCCCGAGTGCACGATCGCGTCGTGCGCATCGCGCCTGGTGTCGAGCAGCAGGTCGTAGATGGTCGGCACATCGTGCGTCTGGATGCCGAGGCCGGCCGACAGCGCGCCCTGAGGATCGAAGTCGACCGCGAGCACCTTGCGACCGTACTCCGCGAGCGCAGCGGCGAGGTTGATCGAGGTGGTCGTCTTGCCGACGCCGCCCTTCTGATTGCAGAGGGCGATGATGCGCGCGGGGCCGTGAGAGGTCAACGGTGCCGGGGTCGCGAACCCGTGATACGGACGACCGGTCGGTCCGAGGGGTTTCTCGTCGGCCTTCTGTGCCTTCGCCCTGGACTTCGCCGCTTTCTCAACCACCGATACTCCTGCTCCTTCGTGCTTGATCGATTCTAGCGGCAGGGCCCTGCGCTGCACTCCCGGCGCGCGGTGTGGTGGCCGCTCGGGTCGATCAGCAGCAGTCACCCTCCCCGCAGCGCCGCGACAGGTTCGACCCGTGCAGCCCGCCTCGCGGGATACCACCCGGAACCCCAGCCGACCACCGCACCCAGGATCGCGCCCGCGATCGCGATCAGCGGATCCGTGACCGGCGTCCACCCCTGCACGACCGCCACGGCGATCACCGCGAAGATGCCGAGTGCCGACCCGATGAGTCCGCCGATGAAGCCGATCACGATCGACTCGACCATGAACTGCGCTCCGATCTGACGTCGGGTCGCACCGAGTGCACGGCGCAGACCGATCTCGCCGATCCGCTCCATGACCGAGAGCAGCGTCACGTTCGCGATGCCCAGACCGCCCGCCAACAGAGCGATCACACCGAGGATCAGGAACACCACGTTCACGTCGGACTGCACGCTCTGGCTCAGATCCGACGATCCCGAGGGGGCCTTGGCCTCCAGGCTCTCGGGGTCATCGGGCTGCAGAGCGAGCACAGCCTGCTCCGCCACCTGAGGCCCTGCCCCGACGACGATGCGGATGTCGAGTTCCGACGGTGCGAGGAGTCCGAAGTCGGCCCTGGCCGACCCGGTCGGGATGATCACCGCATCCTGCAGCTCGCTGCGACGCTCCATCCCGTCCACGATGCCGATGACCGCATAGGCGACACCGCCGATGAAGACCGACGGCTGCGAATCGACGCGGTTGATGCCCATCCGCTCCGCTGCCCGCTTCCCGAGCACGGCGACGCGGTCGGCGCGCACATCGTGTCCGGCGTCGAAGAACCGACCGGTCACCAGCCCGCCCTCGGCGGTGTCGAGCAGATCCGGCGACGTCGAGAACAGACGAGGAGAGGCGACCGCCGCGGCCGACGGGTCGTTCACCGGCACCGCCGTGATCGTCTCACCCTCAGTGAGCTCGACCTCGCCGAGCAGAGTCGCGCTCTCGACTCCCGCGAGATACGCCACCCGATCGGGTGAGTCCCACGGCAGTCGGCCTGCAGCGACGCTCTGGTTCTGCGACCCCGACTGTGCCGTGGCCGCGGTCACCACCACCCGTGTCGCCGCCGCGCCGTCGAACTGGCTCGCGATCTGCGCTGCAGCCGTCTGCGCAAAGCCGATCGTCGCCACGAGCGACGCGATGCCGAGCACCGTGCCGAGGATCGTCATGACCAACCGGGCCGGTCGCGATCCGATGTCCGAGGTCGCCTCGGCGACGAGGTCCTGGAACGTGAACCGGTCGGCATGTGCGATGGCGGGCACGAGCGGAGTGCCTGCGGCATCCGTCATCGAGGTCTGCGGCTGGGCCTCGTCGTCCTGCCGGCGCCTGCGCCGGAGTCTCCCGATCACAGCTCGCTCAATCGGCCGTCGGAGATGCGGATGCAGCGGCGGGCTCGGCGGGCGACCCCATCGTCATGTGTGATGACGATGAGCGTCAGCCCGTCTTCGTTGAGTTCCTCGAAGAGCGACATGACCTCACCCGAGGTGTTCTGATCGAGGTTTCCGGTCGGTTCGTCGGCGAGCAGCAGCCGGGGTCCGCTGACCACGGCACGAGCGACCGCGACCCGCTGTCGTTCGCCACCCGACAAGGAGTTCGGGAAGAAGTCGATCCGATGCCCGAGCCCCACGCGCGTCAGAGCCTCCCGCGCGCGTTCCTCCCGCTCACGCCGCGGCACCCCGCTGTACAGCATCGGCAGCAGCACGTTGTCGAGCACGGTCCGACGAGGAAGGAGGTGGAACGATTGGAACACGAAGCCGATGAAGCGCGCCCGCACCGCTGCGCGCTCATCGTCGGAGAGATCGCCCGTGAGAGCCCCCGAGAGGCGATACTCGCCGACGCTCGGACGATCGAGGAGACCGAGGATGTTGAGCATGGTCGACTTGCCCGACCCACTCGGCCCGACGATCGAGATGTAGTCCCCCGACGCCACCGTGAGCGTCGCCGCCTTGAGCGCCTGCACCTCTGGCGGCCCCGGGAACGACCGCGTCACGTCTCGAAGTTCGACGAGCGGCGCGGCAGGATCCGTCTCGGGCGCTGCGGGGAGGATCGACGTCTGCGCGTCGGTCACTTCCCCACCACCACGAGGTCGCCTTCGTCGAGCTCGCCCTCGACCGCTGTGACCTCCACGGCGCCCTTCGCCGCGAGTCCGGTCTCGACGACCACCAGTCGTGTCTCGGCATCTTCGCCGTCACGGGGATCCGACTCGACGACCTCGATGCGCGATTCCCCTCCCGGACCTGCCGTGAGCGCCGCGAGCGGTACCGAGAGCACATCGCCCTCGGTCGCGCCGACCGCGATACGGACTCGGACGTTGCTCCCCTGCAGCTGCTCGATCTGCTCCGGGGTCAGAGGATCCGGCTCGAAGAGCACCTCCCAGCGCGCCTTGGCATCCTTCCCCGGCTTGAGCTCCGACACCACCGCGCGGTGCTCGGTGCCGTCGGGGAGCTCGAAGACTCCCTCGGCGCCGGCCTTGAGCAGTCGCGAATCAGCCTCGGCGGCAGCTCCCGTCAGGCGAACCGTGGCACCGGAGACCGTCATCACCGCTCCGGAGATCGCGCTGCCACGCTTCACGTTCACGGCGTCGACGCGTCGGGGCAGCTCCGTCAGGAACAGCACCTCACTCGACGGCAGGTACGGCAGAACACTCTCCTGAGCACGTGCGAGCGACTCCTCGGCCGCTCCGACCTGCTGGCGCGCGGCGTCCAGGGCGGCACGCTCCGCCCCCGTGTCGCGGGCGGCCCACAGCTGGTCCCTCTCCAGGCGAGCCGTCTGCAGATCCCACTCCGCCTGCTGGACGCTCGTCCCCTCGGCGCCGCTCTTCGCGGCAGCGAGGGCCTGCTCCGCCTGCGCGACACGCACGTCCGCCTGCCACGTCTCGAGGCTCGACGGCCCGGCTCCTGCGGCCGCCAGCGCCTGTTCCGCCTGAGCGACACCGCTCTGCGCGGCCCGCACGCCTTCTTCCGCAGCGCGCACCGTGTCGTCCGCCCCCTCCTCGGGGGACGGCAGAGGGTACCCGGCCTGCGAATAGAGCTGACCGACCGCGTTCGCGGTGGCCTGATCGAAGAGATTGGATGCCACATCGCCGGCGTCGATCCCGATGCTCACCAGCGCCTGCTTCAGCTGGATGACATCGGGGCCGGAGACGCCCACGCGCAGCGTGCGGTAGGCGGGAAGTTCGCCGGGAAGCACGATCACCGGACGACCCTCGACTTCGAGCGCTATCGACAGCGGGTTCAGTGTGGCGCCTACCTCGGGAACCGATCCCGTCACGACGCTGCCGCCGCCCGTGGTGTCGATCGTCACCTCGACGGCATCCGCGTATCCGACGTCGGCGCGCAGAGTCACATCGTTGCTCAGCGGGCCGAACTCGACCGGCACCGTGACCAGCCCGGCTTCCGGCGTCTCGCTCGCCTCTGCAGGAGAGATGAGGAACCGACCGACCAGAAGGCCTGCGACCAGGCTGACCACGGCACACGCCGCCACGATCCACAGCGTCCGGTTGCCTCGGAGGATCCGCCGCCACCCGCTCACGCGCGAGGTGTCGACCTCCTCTGCCTGGTCGGGGAGGAGTTCAGCGGGAAGTTCAGTCGTCTGGGTCTCGTCGTCCTTCATGTCAGCTGTTCTGCTCGGCGGCAGCCTTGAAGGCCTCGAGGTCCGCCTTGTTGTCGGCGATGAACTTCTCCTCGATCGCGAACTGGATCTCGAGCGACTTCTTCATGTACGACAGCGACGTGCGGCACTCGAGATCGGCGACCGCGAGCTCGAGCTCCCGCTCACCGAGCTCCGCCATCTCGGGGCTCTCCGAGGGATCGACGAAGTCGGGCGACTCGACGTCGACCTCGGTGGTGCCGTCGCCGTAGGCGGCGTCGAAGAGCGCGCTCTGCTCGTCGGAGATCGACTGCTGGGCCTCCATCGGAGATCCGAAGCCGGGCTCACCGGCGTCATCCATGCACGCGGCCCATTCCGCGTTCAGGTCCTTCAGCTCCGGCGACTCCTGGGCCTCGGTGAAGACCTCGTTCATCTTCTCGCGCAGGTCGGCGAACTCATCGGACTGCCACGGGTCCTCCCCTTCGAGCTCGTGCTGCGCCCACCCCTGGCATCCGGCGTCCTCCCAGCTGTACTCGTAGCTGCCGTCCTCGGCGAGCTCCTCCTCCTCGGGCGGAACGCCGTAGGCGACCTCGTAGTACGCGGCCTGCTCGGACTCGGAGAGCGACTCGACATACTCCGAATTCGGGTCGACGTACTCCTCCGACCCCCCTTCCTGCATGACCTCGTTGTAGGGGTTGTTCACGATCCCGTACCCGTACTTCTCGACCCAGTCCTTCTTCTCCGGCTCCCACTCGACCTCATCGTCGGAGAAGACCATCCCCCCGTTCTGCGTGTTCGGCGTGTACTCGAACCCCTCCTCGGCCATGCACTCCGCCATGAGCTCCTCGGTCTGCAGCTGCCGTTCCTCGAACTGCTTCTGCTGCTCCTCGGGAGAGAGATCCCCGCCGTATGCGGCGGAGAGATACTCGTTCAGAGGCGAATCCTCGTACGTGAGCTCACCGTCGGCTGCGCCGGAGCATCCGGCGAGTGTGAACACCAGAGCGGTTGCGGCGAGCGCAGCAAGAGGACCGGTGGTACGCATGACTTACTCCATTCATCGTCGATGCACAGAGATCGACGCTCACGAGCAACCCTAGGGTGAACGCGACGATCGCCGCGTCCCCCAAATGGCGGACGAAGATACCTCCGAAGGATGACGGCGAAGGGGTCCGCGTACCGCTATCGTGCTCGTGGATGCGACGTCGCGTAGACGTCTCGCAGGGTGTCGGCCGAGACGTGCGTGTAGATCTGGGTCGTCGCGACGGAGGCGTGGCCGAGCAGTTCCTGCACCACGCGCACATCGGCACCTCCCTGCAGCAGGTGGGTCGCGAAGGAGTGCCTGAGTGTGTGAGGAGACACCTCGGAGGTGATCTGCGCTCGCTCGGCGGCTGCGCGGATCACGAGCCACGCGCTCTGCCGGGACAGTGGTGCCCCCCTCGCCCCCAGGAAGAGCCGCGCGGACGCTCGCCCCTTCGCCGCGAGCTGCGGGCGTACTCGTGTCAGGTATGCGTCGAGAGCGCTTCGAGCATACGAGCCGATGGGGACGATGCGCTCCTTCGCCCCCTTGCCTCGCAGACGCAGCACATCGCCGTGGGCCAGGTCGTCGACATCGAGCCCGACCGCCTCCGACACGCGCGCGCCCGTGGCATAGAGCAGTTCGAGCAGCGCACGATCACGGATGCCGGTCGGCTCCTCCGCGGACGGGGCGTTCAGCAGGCGCTCGACCTGATCGATCGTGAGTGCCTTGGGCAGACGCTGCGGTGCCTTCGGCGGGCGGAGGCGCCCGCTGGGGTCGTCGTCCTCGATCCCCTCCCGCGCGAGGAACCTGTGCCACCCGCGCACCGACGACTGCAACCGGGCGAGACTCGTCGCGGCCGGGGCTGGGTCCGCCCCCGACCGCTCTGCGATGAAGCGACCGATCACGGTGGGGGTGATCTCGGCCGTGTCGGTGATGCCCGACGCCAGCAACCACTCCTGATACCCGCCGAGGTCGCGGCGATACGCCGACACGGTGTGTTCGCTCAGGCCGCGCTCGATCGTGACGTGGCGCAGGTACGAGTCCAGCGCCCGGTCGATCCGCACGTCAGCTCCGGTCGCGCCGTCGCTGCGAGGTCGCGAGCACTCCGATCGTCAGGATGCCGTTGCGCATACGCCCGTCGAGCACCGCGTCGACGACGTCGTCGAGGGGGACCCACTCGACGCGGATGTCGGCCTCTTCGTCTTCGCGCGCGTGCACGGCCGGCGCCGACGAGATGCCGGTGGCGAGGAAGAGGTGGATGACCTCGTCGTTGCCGCCGGGCGTCGTCCACGACGACACGAGCGGCTCCCAGCGCTCGGCGACCAGGTCTGCTTCCTCAGCGAGCTCGCGCTTGGCGGCCTCGAGCGGCTCCTCCCCCGCGATGTCGAGCAGACCTGCAGGCAGCTCCCAATCGCGGTGGCGGATCGGATGCCGGTACTGCTGGATCAGCAGCACCCGATCCTCGTCGTCGAGAGCGAGGATCGCCACGGCGCCGGTGTGCTCGACGTACTGCCTGCGGATCTCCCCCTCGCCGTAACGGACGAGGTCGTCGCGAACGTTCCAGACCGCGCCGCGATAGGCGAGGTCGCTGGAGAGCACTTCGGGATCGAAGGGCTCGTCGCGAAGACTCTCCGTCGGATCAGGCATGGGCGTCGGATCAGGCATCGGCGTCGACGTCGAACAGCTCGCTCGACCGATTGCGCTCGATCGCCGCACCGACCAGGCCGCGGAAAAGCGGGTGCGGGTCGGTGGGACGCGAGCGCAGCTCCGGGTGCGCCTGGGTGGCGATGTAGTACGGGTGCACGTCGCGAGGCAGCTCCACGAACTCGACGAGGTCGAGGTCGGGGTTGAGTCCTGAGAACACCAGTCCCGCGTCGGAGAGACGCGTGCGGTAGGCGTTGTTGACCTCGTAGCGATGACGGTGACGCTCGGATGCCTCCGGAGTCCCGTACAGCTCACGCGCCAGGGATCCCTCGGCGAGAGCTGCCTGGTAGAGACCGAGACGCATGGTGCCGCCCAGATCGCCGCCGTCGAGGATCTCGATCTGCTCGGCCATCGTCGCGATCACGGGCTCGGTGGTCTCGGGATCGAACTCGCTCGACGACGCATCCGTGATGCCGGCGACGTCGCGCGCATATTCGATCACCATGCACTGCAGGCCGAGGCATAGTCCGAGGGTCGGGATGCCCTGCTCGCGCGCGAACTTCAGCGCGCCCAGCTTGCCTTCGATGCCGCGGATGCCGAATCCACCCGGCACGCAGATTCCGTCGAGCGCACCCAACTGCTCCTTCGCGCCCTCCGGTGTCTCGCAGAGATCGGACGGGATCCAGCGGATGTTGACCTTGGTCTCCTGGGCGAAGCCACCGGCCTTGAGCGCCTCGGTCACCGACAGGTAGGCGTCGGGAAGGTCGATGTACTTGCCGACCAGGCCGATGGTCACCTCGTGCTTCGGGTTGTGCACCGCATGCAGCACCTTGCTCCAGCGCGACCAGTCGACCTCGTCGGCGGCCTTCTGGTCGAGGCCGAGGCGGCGCACGATGTACGAGTCGAGACCCTGGTCGTTCAGCGTCGAGGGGATGTCGTAGATGCTCGGCAGGTCGACCGTGTTGATGACGCCCTCGGCGTCGACGTCGCACATGAGCGCGATCTTGTTGCGGTTGCTCTCGCTGACCGGACGGTCGCTGCGGAGCACCAGCGCGTCGGGCTGGATGCCGACCTGACGGAGCGCAGCCACGGAATGCTGCGTGGGCTTGGTCTTCTGCTCACCCGACGCGCCCATGAAGGGCACGAGCGACACGTGCACGAAGAAGACGCTGTCGCGTCCGAGCTCGTGACGCAGCTGACGGGCCGACTCGAGGAAAGGCTGCGACTCGATGTCACCCACCGTTCCGCCGACCTCGGTGATGATGACGTCGGGGCGCGGGTCCTCCGTCGCCTGCAGACGCATACGCCGCTTGATCTCATCGGTGATGTGCGGGATGACCTGCACGGTGTCGCCGAGGTACTCGCCGCGCCGCTCGCGGGCGATGACCTGCGAATAGATCTGACCGGTCGTGACGTTGGCGGCCTCGGACAGGTTGATGTCGAGGAATCGCTCGTAGTGGCCGATGTCGAGATCGGTCTCGGCACCGTCATCGGTCACGAAGACCTCGCCGTGCTGGAACGGGTTCATCGTTCCGGGATCGACGTTCAGATACGGGTCGAGCTTCTGCATCACGACGCGGAGTCCGCGGGCGGTGAGCAGGTTGCCGAGGCTTGCGGCAGTGAGCCCCTTGCCCAAAGACGAAACGACACCACCAGTCACGAAGATGTGCTTGGTCGTGTCGTTCTTGGGCCCCGCAGAAGAAGAGTTCATCACGGGCTTCGATCCTATCAGTCGGTGGAGGCGCCGAGGGTGAGAAGTTCCCTGGCATGGGTGAGCGCGGCGTCGGAATCGGTCAGTCCGGAGAGCAGTCTGGCCATCTCGGCCTCGCGCTCCGCCCCGTCGAGACGGCGCACACTCGAGGCGGTGACTGCGCCGTCGTTCGATTTGACGACCGTGAGGTGGTTGCCGGCGAAGGCGGCCACCTGAGCCAGGTGCGTGACGGCGATGACCTGGGACTTCTCCGCGAGTCGGGCGAGTCGTCGCCCGACCTCGATGGCGGCTGCTCCTCCGATACCCGCATCGACCTCGTCGAACACGAAGGTCGGCACGGGATCGGTCCCGGCGATGACGACCTCGATCGCGAGCATCACCCGCGAGAGTTCGCCCCCGGACGCGCCCTTGGCCACCGAGCGGGGTTCGGCACCCGGGTGGGGTGCGAGCAGGATCGCCACGTCGTCACGGCCGTGCGCGGCCTCGTGTCCCGGCGTGACGGCGACCTCGAGGCGGGCATCGGGCATCGCGAGTGCGTGGAGCTCGTCGCTCACGGCAGCGCCGAGCCTGACCGCCGAAGAAGTGCGCGCCGCCGTCAGCGCGTCAGCCCGCTCGTCGAGCTCGGCGCGGGCGACGTCGCGTTCAGCCTGCAGCCGTTCGAGCCGCTCTCCATCGTCGTCGAGCTCGGCCAGTCGTGCCGAGCCGCTCTGCCAGAGGTCGAGAGCCTCCTCGAGCGAGCCGTGCGCACGGATCAGGACTCCGAGCGCAGCGCGACGCTCTTCGACGGCGGCGAGTTCGTGCGGCCCCGTCTCGTCGAGGTCGGCGAGGTAGGCGGACAGCTGGCCCGCGAGGTCGGTGATCCGGTAGCCGATGTCTGCGAGTGCGCCCGCGATGTCGGTGAGGGTGGCATCGGAGGCACGCTCGAGCACCCGACGCGCTTCGGCGAGGAGCGCGGTGACATCGGGCTCGCCCTCTTCGTTCGACAGGGCACCGTGCGCGTGCGACGCGGCGATCCGCAGCTCTTCAGCGTTCGCGAGTCGCTCGGCGCGGGCAGTGAGCTCAGCGTCCTCCCCCGGCTCGGGGGCAGTCGCCTCGATGAGTGCGAGCGCGTCACGCAGACGTCCCGCCTCGTCGGCTCTGCGGTCGCGATTCTCGGTGATGTCGGTGATCTCTGCGTCGAGCTCCCGCCACGAGGCGAAGGCCTGCGCGTAGGAGTCGAGAGCCGCAGCGATCGGTGCGCCGCCGAAGCGGTCGAGCGCGTCGCGCTGCGCGGCCGAGGACTTCAGCCGCAGCTGCTCGGACTGACCGTGCACCACGACCAGCTCCTCCGCGAGGGCCGAGAGCACGCCCGCAGGTGCCGCGCGTCCGCCGACACTCGCTCTGCTGCGGCCCTCGGCGTTCAACGTGCGTGAGACGTAGAGTTCCGCGAGGCCGGCGCCTGCCGGTTCGAGTTCGCCACCGGCGTCCGTCACGATGTCGGCGACGTCGCCTGTTTCCGGCACCACCCACACCCCTGCGACCGATGCCTGCGCAGATCCCGCGCGCACGGCGCCGGAGTCCGCTCGCTGTCCGAGCAGCAGCCCGAGTCCGGTCACGACCATGGTCTTGCCCGCGCCGGTCTCACCGGTGATCGCGGTGAATCCGGCGCCGAGAGGCAGCACGGCATCGGCGATCACGCCGAGGCCCTGCATCCGCATCTCCTCGATCATGCCGTCACCCCCTGACCGCGCCAGCCCGCGACCGGCAACTGGAACTTGCGTACGAGCCGATCCGTGAATTCCGTCGGATGCAGGCGCGCGAGGCGCACCGGTCGCGACGATCGTCTGACCACCACTCGCGCACCGGGGGGAAGATCGTGGGAACGACGTCCGTCGCACCAGAGGATGCCTGACCCTGAGGTGCCTTCGAGCATCTCGATCGCCACAGCCGCGTCGGGACTCACCACCAGAGGCTTCGCGAACAGGGCATGGGCCGACAGCGGGATGACCGCGATGGCTTCGACGCTCGGCCAGATCACCGGACCGCCCGCGGAGAAGTTGTACGCGGTCGAACCGGTGGGGGTGGAGATCACCATGCCGTCGCAGCCGAAGCTCGACAGCGGTCGACCGTCGATCTCGAGCACGACCTCGATCATGCGCTCGCGGCTGGCCTTCTCGACCGTCGCCTCATTGAGCGCGAAGGTCTCGTAGACGACCTCGCCGTCGACGTCCTTGACGCGCACAGAGAGGGCCAGGCGCTCTTCGACCTCGTAGTCGCGGTCGATCACGCGGCGCATCGCGGCGTCCATGTCGTCGCGGTCGATCTCGGCGAGGAACCCGACGTGCCCCATGTTGATGCCCAGAACCGGCGCAGAACAGCCGCGCACCAGCTCGGCCGCGCGCAGGATCGTTCCGTCACCGCCGAGGACGATGGCGAGTTCGAGATCATCCTGCTTCACCGTGTCGCCGAGCACATCGACGTCGGCGAAATGCGAGTCGACTGCGCGGAGGTCGAGGCTGTCGTCTGCGGCGAGCACCGGGCGCGCACCGGCGCCGCGCAGAGCATCCACCACTCGGCGCGCGGCCGCCACGGTGTCGTCGCGCCCGGCATGCGCGACGACCAGGATGTTGCGCTCGTTCATCGTCTCCCTGCCAGTTCGTTGATGCGGTCCGACCATTCTGACGGATCGCTTCCGCGCCCCGGAGCGAGGTGCAGAAGATACTCCGAGTTGCCGTGCGTCCCGAGGATCGGAGACGGCAGGATGCCCAGCATCCCGAGCCCCGCATCCCACGCGCTCCACGCGGTACGCGCGACCGCATCGGACCGTGTCGCCGGGTCGGTCACCAGACCGCCGCGAACCGCCGTTCGACCCACCTCGAACTGCGGTTTCACGAGCAGGACGATGTCTGCGTCGGCAGCGGCGACGCCTGCGACAGCGGGCAGCACGAGCTCGAGCGAGATGAAGGAGAGATCTCCCACGATGAGGTCGGGGGCCGCGGGCTCACCCGTGGAGCTCTGCAGGTTCTCGGGTGTCATGTGGCGCACGTTGTAGCCCTCGACCAGAACCACCCCGGAATCGGAGGACACCGAGGGTGCCATCTGGTCATGCCCCACATCGACCGCGAGGACGCGGCGCGCCCCGCGCTCGCGGAGAACCTGCGTGAACCCACCGGTGGAGGCGCCCATGTCGAGCGCCAGTCGTCCCTCAACCGAGATGTCGAAGCCGTCGAGGGCGGCGATCAGCTTGTGCGCCCCGCGCCCGACGTAGTGGTCCGTGCCTGCCACCGTGATCTCGGCGGCGTCGGCGACGGGGGTCGAAGCCTTCACGACCGGACGACCGTCGATGCTCACCAGGCCCTCAGAGATGAGAGTGGCGGCATGGGTGCGCGAACGGGCGAGACCTCGCGCGGCGAGGGCGGCGTCGAGTCGCGTCATCGGTCGCCCGGTGCGTGGCGCTGATCGAGCTTCGCGCCGCTGTCGAGGCGGCGGGAGAGTTCGTCATGCAGCCCGGAGTATGCGCCCGCGCGGGCAGCGAGAGGCTGCCCCTCGATCAGGCGCAGGCGACTCCACAGACCATCGGTCGGTGCATTCGTCGTCTCTTCGCTCACGCTTCTACTGTACGCGGCGCGGCCGACACGTCGGCGGAGCCACGGCGGCGGGAGCCACCCGGTTCACGCCGACGTCGATCAGGGGCGGTGGAACGGATCGTCGTAGAGACGCTCGGGCACGCGAAGCACGAACACCGGGGTTCCGGACGCCCAGATCGCGGCTGCGCCGGCGCGGAGCAGATCGATCTGCGAGTCGCCCTCGGCGACGATCTCCACGTCAGCGCCGGCGACGCGCACGGATGCACCGTTGACCGAGTGGATTCCGTCCTTCGACGTGGTCTCGGGATACGGCTCGTGCAGTTCGCGGAGGTCGCTGAGGATGTAGGTCGGCCGAGATCCCTCAGGCGCCGCGAGCACGTGCTTCGGGCGGTCGATACCCGTGAGAACGAGCGCGGAGTCGATGCCTGCGCGGACAGCACCGAGGATGTCGGTGTCGAGGCGGTCGCCGATGAACAGCGGCTTCGTCGCGCCGAAACGCTCGGTCGCCTCTTCGAAGATCGGAGTCTCGGGCTTTCCCGCGACCGTCGCGAGGCGACCGATGGCCGTGTGCACCGCAGACACGAGCGTGCCGTTCCCGGGGGCGACACCACGCTCACGCGGGATCGTCCAGTCGGTGTTCGTGGCGATCCAGGGGATGCCGCCATCCTCCTCGGGCACCTTCAGTGCGAAGGCGGCCTCAGCAAGATCCGTCCAGGCCACTTCGGGAGCGAAGCCCTGCACGACAGCATCCGGAGCATCCTCCGCGCTGCGGGTCACCGTGTAGCCGGCCTTCTCCGCCTCGTCGACGAGCCCTGCTCCCCCGACGATCAGCAGCATCGCCGGAGGCGGGACGATCCCGGCGAGCAGGCGCATCGCCGCCTGAGGGCTCGTGATCACATCGGCCGGAGCGACATCGAGGCCGAGGCTGCTCAGGTGCTCAGCGACCGAGGCATCGGTGCGCGACGCGTTGTTCGTGATGTACCCGAGTCGTGCAGACGCCGCGGCGGCGTTGAGGCTCTCCACCGCGTGCGGAAGTGCACCAGGGCCCGCGTAGACGACCCCGTCGAGGTCGGCCAGCACGGCATCGACCCCGTCGAGGGGCGTCCGAAGCGCGGGCTTCTTGGAGAACAATCCCACTACGCCTCCTCGGAGGAGTCGGATGCGGAGCGCTTCTCATTAACAGATGCGGAGTCGGACTCGTCATCCTCGTCCTCGTCCTCGTCCTCGTCCTCGCCGAGAAGTTCGCGCACCTCATCGTCGATCGACGGCTCGGGCTCGATGTCCTCATCTGCATCATCTTCAGCGTCTTCAGCCTCTGTGGCGTCTTCAGCCTCAGAGTCCTCAGCGTCCGAGTCCTCAGCGTCAGAGTCCTCGGCGACAGGCTGCTCGGCGTGGTCCTCGTCGTCGAAGTCGCCCTCGATGAGGCCGTCCTCGATGATGATCTCCTCGTCGCCGGCTTCGTCGACACCGAGTGCTTCAGCGGCGACCTCGGCACGGTGTGCCCAGAACTCGGCCTCGTCGGTGCGTCCCAGGTCCTCGAGCACGGCAGCGCGGGCGGCGAAGAGCGCGGGGCTCCACTCGAACGCGCGGTCGGGGTCGAGCTCCGGGATCTCGAGCTCACCGAGCGCGAGTTCCAGATCGCCCTGGTCGAGACGTGCACCCGACATGGCGATTGCCAGCGACACCCGGACAGGTGTGGCGAGAGCGGCACGGTCGATGGCGCGGCCGGTCTCGAGGGCACGATCGGGGCGGCCGATCCCACGCTCGCTGTCGACCATGAGGGCGATCTGATCGTCCTTGCCGGAGATGCGACGGTAGGTGCGCAGTTCGCGGAGTGCGAGAGCGAAATCCTCGGTCGCATAGGCAGTGATGCCGAGCGTCTCGCGGACGATCGCGATACGACCTGCGCGACGGGAAGCCGCGAGAGCGTGCTCGTGGGCGAGCGCGGGATCCTCATCGATGAGACGAGATGCCATGGCCAGGTGACGAGCGACGAGGTCGGCGTTCTCCTTGCTCAGCGTCTTGAGCTCGTTGCGAGCAGAGGTGTGCAGATCGCGCGCAGTGACGTCATCGGGAATGTGCGGGTCGTTGAACCGCGGACGGTCACCGTCGGCCTGTACCGGACGTTCGCGACCGACTCCCCCGCGCTGCGGGTACGAGCGAGACGAGTCGCGGTCCTGGCGGGGCGCGCGGTCGTCGCGGTTGTACCCACCGGAACGAGGGGCTCCACCTTCGCGGTTGTCGCGGTTGTAGCCGCCCGTGCGAGGAGCGCCACCGTCACGGTTGTCGCGGTTGTAGCCACCCGTGCGAGGAGCGCCACCATCACGGTTGTCGCGGTTGTAGCCACCCGTGCGAGGAGCGCCACCATCACGGTTGTCGCGGTTGTAGCCACCCGTGCGAGGAGCGCCACCATCACGGTTGTCCCGGTTGTAGCCACCCGTGCGAGGAGCGCCACCATCACGGTTGTCCCGGTTGTAGCCACCCGTGCGAGGAGCGCCACCATCACGGTTGTCCCGGTTGTAGCCACCCGTGCGAGGAGCGCCACCATCACGGCTATCGCGGTTGTAGCCACCCGAACGCGGAGCACCACCGTCACGGCTATCGCGGTTGTAGCCACCCGAACGCGGAGCACCACCGTCACGGCTATCGCGGTTGTAGCCACCCGAACGCGGAGCACCACCGTCACGGCTATCGCGGTTGTAGCCACCCGAACGCGGAGCACCACCGTCACGGCTATCGCGGTTGTAGCCACCCGAACGCGGAGCACCACCATCACGGCTATCGCGGTTGTAGCCACCCGAACGCGGAGCACCACCATCACGGCTATCCCGGTTGTACCCACCCGTGCGAGGGGCGCCACCGTCACGGTTGTCCCGGTTGTAGCTACCCGAACGCGGAGCTCCACCGTCACGGTTGTCACGGTTGTAGCCACCCGTGCGAGGAGCGCCACCATCACGGTTGTCACGGTTGTAGCCACCCGTGCGAGGAGCGCCACCATCACGGTTGTCACGGTTGTAGCCACCCGTGCGAGGAGCGCCACCATCACGGTTGTCACGGTTGTAGCCACCCGTGCGAGGACCGCCACCATCACGGTTGTCACGGTTGTAGCCGCCGGAACGCGGGGCTCCACCATCACGGTTGTAGCCGCCGGTGCGCGGGGCGCCGCCGTCACGGTTGTAGCCGCCCGTGCGTGGCGCGCCACCATCGCGGTTGTCGCGGTTGTCGCCACCCGTGCGAGGAGCGCCACCATCACGGTTGTCCCGGCTGTACCCGCCGGATCGCGGTGCGCCGCCGTCACGGCTGTAACCACCCGAACGCGGAGCGCCACCATCGCGGTTGTCGCGGTTGTACCCACCCGAACGAGGTGCACCGCCATCACGGCTATCGCGGTTGTACCCGCCGGTGCGAGGGGCTCCACCATCACGATTGTCGCGGTTGTAGCCGCCTGAACGGGGTGCGTCGTCGCGACGCGGCCCGCTGCTGCGACTCTGGTCGGGGCGTCCACCGGAAGGACGGTGACCGCGCGATCCAGTGTCGTCGTTGCGACGCGGACGGCGCTCTTGGTCTTCCGGCATGATGCTCCCTGTTCTAGATGTTGTTAACGCAAAATGGCCACCCAACGATGGGTGGCCATTTGCTTAAAAGAAGTCCGGCGGTGTCCTACTCTCCCACAGGGTCCCCCCTGCAGTACCATCGGCGCTGTGAGGCTTAGCTTCCGGGTTCGGAATGTAACCGGGCGTTTCCCTCACGCTATGGCCGCCGAAACACTATTGATGTTTCAATCAAACACATAACAAAGTCATTGTCATGCGGTTCTCGACCGTACATCGAGAACCACTCAGTGGACGCGTAGCACCAACAAACGGTGTGTTATCAAGTCATCGGCTTATTAGTACCAGTCAGCTGCATGCATTGCTGCACTTCCACATCTGGCCTATCAACCCAGTAGTCTGGCTGGGAGCCTCTCACCCGAAGGTATGGAAATCTCATCTTGAGGCCGGCTTCCCGCTTAGATGCTTTCAGCGGTTATCCATCCCGAACGTAGCTAATCAGCGGTGCTCCTGGCGGAACAACTGACACACCAGAGGTTCGTCCAACCCGGTCCTCTCGTACTAGGGTCAGATCCTCTCAAATTTCCTACGCGCGCAGCGGATAGGGACCGAACTGTCTCACGACGTTCTAAACCCAGCTCGCGTACCGCTTTAATGGGCGAACAGCCCAACCCTTGGGACCTACTCCAGCCCCAGGATGCGACGAGCCGACATCGAGGTGCCAAACCATGCCGTCGATATGGACTCTTGGGCAAGATCAGCCTGTTATCCCCGAGGTACCTTTTATCCGTTGAGCGACAGCGCTTCCACAAGCCACTGCCGGATCACTAGTCCCGACTTTCGTCCCTGCTCGACCTGTCAGTCTCACAGTCAAGCTCCCTTGTGCACTTACACTCGACACCTGATTGCCAACCAGGTTGAGGGAACCTTTGGGCGCCTCCGTTACTTTTTGGGAGGCAACCGCCCCAGTTAAACTACCCACCAGGCACTGTCCCTGAACCGGATTACGGTTCGAAGTTAGATATCCAGAGTGACCAGAGTGGTATTTCAACAATGACTCCACATGAACTGGCGTCCATGCTTCACAGTCTCCCACCTATCCTACACAAGCCACACCGAACACCAATACCAAGCTGTAGTAAAGGTCACGGGGTCTTTCCGTCCTGCTGCGCGTAACGAGCATCTTTACTCGTAATGCAATTTCGCCGAGTTCGCGGTTGAGACAGTTGGGAAGTCGTTACGCCATTCGTGCAGGTCGGAACTTACCCGACAAGGAATTTCGCTACCTTAGGATGGTTATAGTTACCACCGCCGTTTACTGGGGCTTAAATTCTCAGCTTCGCCTTGCGGCTAACCGGTCCTCTTAACCTTCCAGCACCGGGCAGGCGTCAGTCCGTATACATCGTCTTGCGACTTGGCACGGACCTGTGTTTTTAGTAAACAGTCGCTACCCACTAGTCTCTGCGGCCACCACACCCTTTTCGGAGCAAGTCCGTATAAGTGGATGGCCCCCCTTCTCCCGAAGTTACGGGGGCATTTTGCCGAGTTCCTTAACCACGATTCTCTCGATCTCCTTGGTATTCTCTACCTGACCACCTGAGTCGGTTTGGGGTACGGGCGGCTAGAACCTCGCGTCGATGCTTTTCTTGGCAGCATAGGATCACCCACTTTTTATCCGCATCGTGTCTCAGCCTATGTGAACGGCGGATTTGCCTACCGTTCGGCCTACGCACTTGCACCAGGACAACCATCGCCTGGCTTGGGCTACCTTCCTGCGTCACACCTGTTAATACGCTAACCGCACCAGAATGGGGTCGTGCGCTAGGCCCACCGCGTCACCCCGAAGGGATCAGTCAGTGGGATTCAGACACTTAGCACTACTGGATTAGCTTGGGCGGTTCTTCGCCGGTACGGGAATATCAACCCGTTGTCCATCGACTACGCCTGTCGGCCTCGCCTTAGGTCCCGACTTACCCAGGGAAGATTAGCTTGACCCTGGAACCCTTGGTCTTTCGGAGGACGTGTTTCTCACACGTCTTTCGCTACTCATGCCTGCATTCTCACTCGTGTAGCCTCCACGGCTGGTTTACACCGCCGCTTCGCTGGCCACACGACGCTCTCCTACCCATCAACACGGCTGGACCACGAAGGCCTACCAATAATGTCAATGCCACAACTTCGGTGGCGTGCTTGAGCCCCGTTACATTGTCGGCGCGGAATCACTTGACCAGTGAGCTATTACGCACTCTTTCAAGGGTGGCTGCTTCTAAGCCAACCTCCTGGTTGTCAAGGCAACTCCACATCCTTTCCCACTTAGCACGCGCTTTGGGACCTTAGTTGGTGGTCTGGGTTGTTTCCCTCTCGACTATGAAGCTTATCCCCCACAGTCTCACTGCTGCGCTCTCACTTACCGGCATTCGGAGTTTGGCTGACGTCAGTAACCTTGTAGGGCCCATCGGCCATCCAGTAGCTCTACCTCCGGCAAGAAACACGCAACGCTGCACCTAAATGCATTTCGGAGAGAACCAGCTATCACGAAGTTTGATTGGCCTTTCACCCCTATCCACAGCTCATCCCCTCAGTTTTCAACCTAAGTGGGTTCGGTCCTCCACGACGTCTTACCGTCGCTTCAACCTGGCCATGGATAGATCACTTCGCTTCGGGTCTAGGACATGCGACTGAATCGCCCTATTCAGACTCGCTTTCGCTACGGCTACCCCACACGGGTTAACCTCGCCACATATCGCTAACTCGCAGGCTCATTCTTCAAAAGGCACGCTGTCACAGCTACTAAGGCTGCTCCAACGGTTTGTAAGCAAACGGTTTCAGGTACTATTTCACTCCCCTCCCGGGGTACTTTTCACCTTTCCCTCACGGTACTTGTCCGCTATCGGTCATCTGGGAGTATTTAGGCTTATCAGGTGGTCCTGACAGATTCACACGGGATTTCACGGGCCCCGTGCTACTTGGGATACTCTTCGCGCCACGGTTGGCATTTCGACTACGGGGTTGGCACCCTCTATGACCGGCCTTTCAAGACCGTTCGTCTATACCATCGTGTAACGCCGCCATCTCGGCAGAGATGACTGAAAAGTCCCACAACCCCCAACGTGCAACGCCTGCCGGCTATCACACACGCTAGGTTTAGCCTGTTCCGGTTTCGCTCGCCACTACTAACGGAATCGCGGTTGCTTTCTCTTCCTGTGGGTACTGAGATGTTTCACTTCCCCACGTTCCCTCTACCCGCCCTATATATTCAGGCGGGAGTCACTAGGTCGGCACGCCGCCCAGCGGGGTTTCCCCATTCGGACACCCTCGGATCAAAACTTGCTTATCAGTTCCCCGAGGCTTATCGCAGATTGCTACGTCCTTCTTCGGCTCCAGATGCCAAGGCATCCACCGTTTGCTCTTAAAGACTTGAAATCACATGAGTTTGAATCAGAATCGACACCAGGCCGAAGCCTGGCATGAAATTGACTAATGATCTTTAAGATCATCTTGTGCAACCGACCGAAGCCGGCTGCAAGATGCTCGCGTCCACTGTGTAGTTCTCAAAGTACGGGCGGTACCCCTTCTCGCAACCCCACACGGGGGAAACAACAAGAGGCCCAGAGGTACAGAAACGAATCCAAAGGATTCGCATCCGGTCCCTCAGGACCCAACAGCGTGCAGACACCGGCCCCCAACCCCAGACCATTCCAACAACCGAAGTTGCGTACTAGCTCCAAGATCAGATCTCGATGTCATGTCAAATGTTCCACCCATGAGCTCCCAGCGAAGAACGTATGCCTTCGAACTGGGTTCTGGACTCCGAAGAGTCAGATGCTCCTTAGAAAGGAGGTGATCCAGCCGCACCTTCCGGTACGGCTACCTTGTTACGACTTAGTCCTAATTACCGATCCCACCTTCGACGGCTCCCTCCACAAGGGTTAGGCCACCGGCTTCAGGTGTTACCGACTTTCATGACTTGACGGGCGGTGTGTACAAGACCCGGGAACGTATTCACCGCAGCGTTGCTGATCTGCGATTACTAGCGACTCCGACTTCATGAGGTCGAGTTGCAGACCTCAATCCGAACTGGGACCGGCTTTTTGGGATTCGCTCCACCTCGCGGTATTGCAGCCCTTTGTACCGGCCATTGTAGCATGCGTGAAGCCCAAGACATAAGGGGCATGATGATTTGACGTCATCCCCACCTTCCTCCGAGTTGACCCCGGCAGTATCCCATGAGTTCCCACCATTACGTGCTGGCAACATAGAACGAGGGTTGCGCTCGTTGCGGGACTTAACCCAACATCTCACGACACGAGCTGACGACAACCATGCACCACCTGTTTACGAGTGTCCAAAGAGTTGACCATTTCTGGCCCGTTCTCGTATATGTCAAGCCTTGGTAAGGTTCTTCGCGTTGCATCGAATTAATCCGCATGCTCCGCCGCTTGTGCGGGTCCCCGTCAATTCCTTTGAGTTTTAGCCTTGCGGCCGTACTCCCCAGGCGGGGAACTTAATGCGTTAGCTGCGTCACGGAATCCGTGGAATGGACCCCACAACTAGTTCCCAACGTTTACGGGGTGGACTACCAGGGTATCTAAGCCTGTTTGCTCCCCACCCTTTCGCTCCTCAGCGTCAGTTACGGCCCAGAGATCTGCCTTCGCCATCGGTGTTCCTCCTGATATCTGCGCATTCCACCGCTACACCAGGAATTCCAATCTCCCCTACCGCACTCTAGTCTGCCCGTACCCACTGCAGGCCGGAGGTTGAGCCTCCGGATTTCACAGCAGACGCGACAAACCGCCTACGAGCTCTTTACGCCCAATAATTCCGGATAACGCTTGCGCCCTACGTATTACCGCGGCTGCTGGCACGTAGTTAGCCGGCGCTTTTTCTGCAGGTACCGTCACTTTCGCTTCTTCCCTGCTAAAAGAGGTTTACAACCCGAAGGCCGTCATCCCTCACGCGGCGTTGCTGCATCAGGCTTGCGCCCATTGTGCAATATTCCCCACTGCTGCCTCCCGTAGGAGTCTGGGCCGTGTCTCAGTCCCAGTGTGGCCGGTCACCCTCTCAGGCCGGCTACCCGTCGACGCCTTGGTGAGCCATTACCTCACCAACAAGCTGATAGGCCGCGAGCCCATCCCCAACCAATAAATCTTTCCAACCACTGAAGATGCCTTCGTGGTTCGTATCCAGTATTAGACGCCGTTTCCAGCGCTTATCCCAGAGTCAGGGGCAGGTTGCTCACGTGTTACTCACCCGTTCGCCACTGATCCACCCAGCAAGCTGGGCTTCACCGTTCGACTTGCATGTGTTAAGCACGCCGCCAGCGTTCATCCTGAGCCAGGATCAAACTCTCCGTAAAAAAGAAATGCATACGACACCGGGAAAACGGTGACGCAGCGAGTTTGATGCTGACCAAAGAGACAAATCATTGCTGACTTTATCCGTTGCCAACCCCACAAGGAGGTTGGTCTTTGATCCAAAGGAATCTCATCCAGCCGAAGCTGAATCGAGGTTATTTGGCATTTGACAAGTGCACGCTGTTGAGTTCTCAAGGATCGGATGCTCCCACGACCGAGTCATCACAACCAGGCCCGAAGGGCAACTTCTCTATCTTAGCCATCCCGTCCCGCTTGTCAAATCAGCGCGCCGTACAGATCTTGGATCCGCTGCGCAGCCTGTGACAGCCGCAGAAGGGGTGGATCTCCCATCCTAGACGCAGACGCCTGTTCTCACAAGTGAGTGGATTGGGAGGTGGTTCTCCGCTTGAGGGGGGTGAAGCTCTTGGCTCCTCCGCTTCCCTGTGGGGCGAACAAGTAATAAGTTACGTGGGTTCTGGGGTTCTGGCAAATCGAGGCATCACCCCCGGGCGTGTCGCTCGCAGCCCTCTCGATGATTTCCCCTGTCCAGGGCGGGTTATCGCCTTGGATCGGCGTCACGAGTACGATCGCAGCGTGACCGCGCCCTCGATTCCCTCCCCTTCCGCTGCCCTGGTGGAACAGGTGTTCTCCGAGCTCGGCATGACGGACCGCACCGTGGATTTCGGCGCAGTCCCACCGCGTCCCGTCCCCCTCCCCTCCCGTCTGGCCACCGCAGATCTCGCGTGGGCGAGCGTGCGCGCAGTCAGCCTGGCGGCCGGCATCCGCGATCTTCCCGATCCGGATCGCATCTCCGCCGCCTACAGGAGCGATCGCGTTCTCGCGATCGATGGCATCGCACCCGACGTGTGGTCGGCGTACTCGGGGTTCTGGCGCTCGGCCGACGGGTGGGTGCGCACTCACGGCAACTACCCGCACCACGCCCACCGGCTCCTCACCGGGCTCGGACTCGACCGCGGCGCGAGCGGTGACGAGGTGCGTGCGGCGATCCTGGGGTGCACGACAGCCGAAGCGGTCGAACTCATCACGGCCACGCATGGCCTCGCCGTCCCCGTGCTCCGCGAGGATCCTGACCTCGAGACACGGTGGCGCTCCACTCCCCTGCTCGAGGTCACGAGACGGGATGCCGCGGGATCCCGCATCCTCTCCCGCCGCGATCCGCTCGCGCAGGACCGTGATGCACCGCTCGCCGGTATTCGGGTCCTCGATCTCACACGCGTGATCGCGGGCCCCGTGTGCACCCGGACTCTCGCGCTCCTCGGCGCGGACGTGCTCCGAGTGGATCCACCCGATCTCGCAGAGCCCGAGTGGCAGCACCTCGACACCGGCCACGGCAAGCGAACGACGCTGCTCGAGGCGAGAAGCGAGCGCTTCCACGAACTCCTCGCCGCCGCGGATGTCGTCGTGCTCGGCTACCGGCCGTCATCCCTCGACCGCCTCGGCCTGTCGCCATCCGCACTGATCGACCGGCATCCTGGCCTGGTGATCGCCCAGCTCAGCGCCTGGGGCATGGACGAGCCGCAGCGCGCCGGTTTCGACAGCCTGGTGCAGGCCGAATCGGGGATCTCGCTCATCGAGTCGCCCGACGGCGAGCGGCCAGGAGCACTCCCTGCCCAGGCACTCGACCACAGCGCCGGGTACCTGCTCGCGACCGGCGTCATCGCGGTGCTGAAGCGGCGTGTGAGCGAAGGCGGCAGCTGGACCCTGCGCACGTCACTACGTCGGGTGGCCGCCGAGCTGCTCGGAATGCCACGCACCGATGAACCGGAAACTGCGCGTGAGTTCGACACCCGAGCTCACTGCACGACCTTCGACGTCGCCGGACGGAAGGTCACGACCGCGAAACCCGCACTTCCCGGACTCGCGTTCGCTGCTCCGCATCGGTGGGGTTCGGATCAGCCGCGCTGGTGACCCCGGCGGAAGAGCGGCAGGGCAAGGCACAACGCCAGAGTCACCGCACCCCACAACGCGCAGGCCGGAGGCAGCATCCGATATGCCAGGTGCTGGTACGTGAACTCCTCGGTGAACGGGCCGTAAGCCAGGTACCCGATGACCGTGGCCGTCACCAGCATCACCGGAAGCGACAACCACCACGCGATCCGGATCGCCGAAGGCGTCACCTGAAAAGCGTCGCCCCGGGGTTCGGCTCGGCGCAGTCGAAGCAGCGCCCACAGCCCGATACCGAGCAGCCCGATCACGCTCGACCCATGCTGGAGCCACTTGTATCCGGTCAGAGGACCCCACATCTCGTCGAGCGCAGGGAGAACCTCGACGCCCCAACGCCGCTCGTGCGTGAAGAGATCCCAGAGGATGTGCGACAGCACACCCAGGATCAGTGAGACGGCGAGCAGCACCGGGTAGAGCGGGCGCGTCGATCCGTCACCCGCAGCGAGTCGTGCCGCCTGCATTCCCGACTGGGACCACTCGGCCGGAATCCGCTTCGCCAGCCAGAGCGGTGCGAGCTCACCCACAGCGGGACGCAGGACGACCCGCCAGATGACGAACAGCACGAAAGCGACCAGTGCCGTCCACACCACGTTGCCGAACGTGTGCGTGAACGAGTAGTCGAGGCCGACGCCGCGCAGGAACAACGGGAGATCGGGGGTCATCGCGCCGATCGCGATCGCCGCCGGCACCAGCGGCGTGCGC
This sequence comes from Microbacterium sp. AC145, assembly GCF_979258505.1. Classification (NCBI taxonomy): domain Bacteria; kingdom Bacillati; phylum Actinomycetota; class Actinomycetes; order Micrococcales; family Microbacteriaceae; genus Microbacterium; species Microbacterium sp. AC145. The sequence goes on along the minus strand of NZ_OZ409859.1, from coordinate 883,916 downwards.
ATGAAGGGCAGGGCGACCAGCGCGTGGCTCGGGGTGAACGGCATCCGATGTCTCCTGTCGATCCGGCTGGTGAGAAGCGTGACGGCGGCCACCTGAGAACAGCCCAGGTGACCGCCGTCTCGCGATCAGAGGTCGGTCATCAGGCGAGGAAGACTCCCGCAAGCGTCTTCTTGCCGCGACGGAGCACCGAGACACCACCGGGAAGGTCTCCCTGCACGGTGGCCGCCTCGTCGTCGACGCGTTCGCCGTCGAGGGACACACCACCCTGGCCGATCGCACGGCGAGCCTCGGACAGACTCGAGACCAACCCCGTCGCGACGAGCGCGTCGACGACGGATGAACCCGCGTCGACCGTGGCGTTCGGGAGCTCCTCCAACGCGGTGCGCAGCGTCGATGCATCCAGTGCGGTCAGGTCGCCTTGGCCGAACAGCGCCTCGGATGCTGCGATCACGGCGGCCGTCGCATCGATGCCGTGCACGGTGGCGACGACCTCGAGCGCCAGACGCTTCTGCGCGGCTCGCCGGAAGGGCTCGGACTCGACGAGCGCCTCGTATTCCTCGATCTCGGCGCGGGTGAGGAACGTGAACACCTTGAGCCGCTCGATGACGTCGGCATCCGCCGTGCTGAGCCAGAACTGGTACATCCGGTACGGGCTGCACATCTCCGGATCCAACCAGACCGCGTTGCCCTCGCTCTTGCCGAACTTGGTGCCGTCACTGTTCGTGATCAGCGGCGTGCCGATCGCGTGCGCGGCGACGCCCTCGGACCGACGGATGAGGTCGGTGCCGCTGGTGAGGTTGCCCCACTGGTCCGAACCGCCGGTCTGCAGGACGCAGTCGTACTGGCGGTACAGCTCGAGGAAGTCCATGCCCTGCAGGATCTGGTAGCTGAACTCGGTGTAGCTGATGCCCTCGTCGGAGTTCAGGCGCGCAGCGACCGCGTCCTTCTTCAGCATCGTGCCGACACGGTAGTGCTTGCCGATCTCGCGCAGGAAGTCGATCGCCGACAGTGGCGCCGTCCAGTCGAGATTGTTCACGATGCGGGCGGCGTTGTCACCCTCGAAGCTGAGGTAGCGCTCGACCTGCGTCCGCAGGCGACCGACCCACTCTTCGACGGTCTCACGCGTGTTGAGCGTACGTTCGGCGGTCGGCCGCGGGTCTCCGATGAGACCGGTCGAGCCGCCGACCAGGCCCAGCGGCTTGTGCCCGGCGAGCTGGATGCGACGCAGGGTCAGCAGCTGCACCAGGTTGCCGAGATGCAGACTGGGAGCAGTCGGGTCGAACCCGCAGTAATACGTGATCGGGTCCCCGGCGAGAAGGGCGCGCAGCGCCTCCTGGTCAGTGGACACATGGACGAGGCCGCGCCACAGCAGTTCGTCCCACACGTTCTCGAACGTGGGGTCGATCGCCGGCGGGGCGGTCGTCAGATCGGTATTCGACACGCGCTCCAGGCTATCAGCGGTGGGTGTCCACCATTCGCCGCCGCACAGGCGGCTCGTGCTGTCAGCTGTGGGCTGCCCACCACACCAGGAACGCCGCGCCCAGCCCGATCACCCAGCTCACGAGGCTTCCCACCAGGAAGTACTCGGCCCGCGCCCCGGTCTCGCCGTCGCGCGAGATCTCGGGGAATCGCACGATGCCCTTGGCGGCGAGCATCGCTGCGAGGATCGGGTAGGCGGCGGCCAGTGTGAGGATCATCACCAGGATGCGTTCGAGCGGCCCGATCAGGCGTCCGCCCTTGAATCCTGCCCGAGGATCGGATGCCGGGATACTGGCGGTCACGCCCTCCTCGACCGGAGATACTGCCACGCCGGCATCCTGGCCCTGTTCGGCAGCTGCGCCGCCTGCGGCAGCGGGGTCCTCGACCGCGGTATCGGTCGCAATGAGCCGCAGTTCGGCGGGCCGCCAGGTGTGCTCGCCGTCGAGCGCGGCACGGACCACGAGGTTCGAGGACTCGAGAAGGAAGACAGCCGCGCCCAGGGTGAGGATCGCGAGATCGAACGGGATGTCGCCGAAGGGAGAACGCAGGGTCCACACCGAACCGATCAGACCGGCATCCGCCCGAGCACCGAGCCACACCACGGCACCGATACTCAGCACTCCGAGCAGCACGGCCGGCCAGAATCCGAGCGGCGCCGGTCGCTCCGACGGCATGCACCAGACCCACAGGGCACCGACGACCAGACCTGCCAGCATCGGCAGCAGCGCATCGCTCACGCTGCCGAGCAACAACAGGATCACGGCCACCACGAGGTAGCCGATCCACCGACGCGGCGCGAACTGCCGCACGAGATCGGCGGCTCCCACGGCCAGCAGCAGGAATCCGGCGAGGATCATGCGTTCGATCCTCTCAACGCGACCACGCCCTCGATGATGGCGGCGCTCCCCGCGCTGCGCAGTGACTTCGAGACGCTCGGCTGCGAGATGCCCTCCTCGGCCGCCAGCTCATGCTGCGACCTGCCGATCAGGCGCCCGTAGGTGAGGCGGCGCTCACGCTCGGTCATCGCGACGACCAGCTCGTCGCGGACGAGGAGGTAGGCGTTCGATGCGGCGATCACGCTGTCCATGACCTCATCCTGCCCGGGAGCACCGACAATCCACGTGCGCGTGCGCGGCACGGTGCGACTCTCCCTGCCATGCACGGTATCGATCGCGGTACGCGCGGCGTACCAGCCGGGGCCGTCGGCGAGATCGCCGTGCACGGAGTCGACCGCGCGCACGTCGCCGATGCCGATCCCGAAGCGGAAGGCGATGCCGTCGGGAAGTGCGAGCTGGATCATCAGAAGCGAGACCATCGCGTCTTCGAGTGCGAGGTAGACGCCCTGCTGCTCGTCCCCTACCGTGGGCGTCAGCGGCTGGTGCGCGAGGGGCAGATACTCCTCCACCCGCCTGATGGTGTCATCGAGGATGCGCTGCGCCGACGACCGATCGTCGAGCTGACGTGAGCCCACGATATCGGCGAGTACGGCGATGACCATGTGATAACCGTATCACGAATAACTTCCATTTATGCCCTATTTGGCTATAGTCTCGGAACATGCCTGAATCAGACATCATCCCCTGGGCCGAAGGCTCCTGGACCCACGAACCTGCGGCTCTCTCCTCAGAAGGCGAGATCCTCGATGTGACCGCTGTCGAGGGCAGCGATGCCTGGCGGCACACCGCCTACGGCTTCGTGCACGACACCGAGCATGCGCTTCTCGCTCCCCTGGCGGTGGGAGAAGCGATGGACGTCACCTTCCGCGCACCGTGGGACGGCCAGTTCGATCAGGCCGGCGTCTTCGTGCGCATCGACGACGAGCACTGGATCAAGGCGGGCATCGAATACGCCGACGAGCACCTCGGCCTCGGAGCCGTCGTGACCGACGTCCGCTCCGACTGGTCGGTCGGGTACGTCGACGACTGGCACGGCAGCGAGATCACCGTCCGCGTGAGCCGGTGGCCGGATGCCGTGATCGTGCGTGCGCGTGCGGGTGACGGCGAATGGCGACTCGTGCGGGTGGCTCCGTTCGACGGCGACGCCGCCGCATCCGCCGGTCCTTTCCTCGCCGGCCCCACGCGTTCCGGTCTCGTCGTGCGTTTCACCCGCTGGACGCGCTCAGCCGCCGACGCCGCGCTGCACTGACCCGATTCCGCCGACAGACGATCGACGGAGACCCGGTCGATATACGGAGGATCTGTCGCAGACTCTCCGCGCTTCGTCCGGGCCTCCGCTGATCGTCGCGGAGCAGTCGCTTCTCCACACCCGACCGCCGAGCACGTTCCTCCACAATCGACGCGAGGTGCCCGACTGAGAGTCTCGGAATGCGGCACGGTGGGCGGATGCTCTCTGCGAAGGACACCATCGTCAGCCTCGGCGGCTACGCGCGCGGCACGCAACTTCAGAGGTTCGGATTCACTCGACAGAGTCTTTCGAGGGACGTGCAGGCCGGAGCGATCGTCCGCCTCCGGCCAGGAGTGTTCGCCGCCATGCCTGTGCCCTCGCCAGTGCGGCAGGCTGTCGAGCACGGTGGAGCCCTGACCTGTGCGAGCGCTCTCCGCGCGGCGGGGGTCTGGGTGCTCCCGCGCGCAGACGGGATTCACGTGTGGCTCTCACCGAGTCAGCATGCGCTCGCGCACCCCGGCTGTACCTGCACCTCCCACTACTACTCCGGAGACCCGTCGATCGGCACCGCCAGCATCGAGATCGCCCTCGCGCACCTGTACAGGTGCGCCGGAGATGAAGCATTCTTCGCGGCATTCGAGTCCGCCTGGAACCTCGGCAAGCTCGCAACCCGGCAGCGGAAACGAGTGAGGGCGATGCTGCCACGCAGGGCTCGCTGGCTCGTCGATCTCGCACGATCGGATGCCGACAGCGGGCTGGAGTCTCTGCTGCGGCTCCGAATGCATCTGCTCGGCATCCGACTCGATTGTCAGGTCATCATTCGCGGCGTGGGAAAGGTCGACTTCGTCGTGGGCGGACGCCTGATCATCGAGGCAGACGGCAAAGGCAACCACGAGGGCGGGCTCCGACACAAAGACCTCGTCCGGGATGCCGCCGCGTCACGCCTCGGCTTCGAGACGCTGCGGTTCGACTACGCCCAGATCGTGCATGACTGGCCGACCGTGCACGCCGCGATCTCAGGAGCTCTGGAGCGGCTCGAGGACCAGGGCGACTGACGCTCAACGGAGGTTCGGACGGATCACGGAGAAGCTGGGTCAGCGCCTCCGCGATCCGTCCGGTGATCCGGGATCCGTCCGTCGTGCAGGGATGCCGGCTAGAGGCCGAGCGCGTGCGCGGCCGCCTGAGCGCGCGCCACGAGTTCTGCGCGCTGCTCCGCCACCCGCACGGGAGCGGTTCCCCCGGCACCGGTGCGCGATGCCACCGAACCCTCGATCGTGAGGACCTCGCGGACCTCCGGAACCAGGTGAGGCGAGACCGACAGCAGCAGTTCGTCGGAGGCATCTTCGAGACCGATCCCCGCCTCCTCGCAGGCACGGACGAGGGCGCCTGAGATCTCGTGCGCATCGCGGAACGGAACCCGGCGCTTCACGAGCCACTCCGCGACGTCTGTCGCGAGCGAGAACCCCTCGGGCGCGAGCGCCGCCATCCGCTCGGTGTCGAAGCGCAGCGTCGCGATCATGCCGGCGAATGCGGGCAGGACGACCTCGAGCGTCTGGACCGAGTCGAAGACCGGCTCCTTGTCCTCCTGCAGGTCGCGGTTGTACGCGAGCGGGAGTCCCTTGAGCGTGGCCATGAGCCCGGACAGGTTACCGATCAGGCGCCCGGACTTTCCGCGCGCGAGCTCGGCGATGTCGGGGTTCTTCTTCTGCGGCATGATGCTCGACCCGGTCGAGTAGCTGTCATGCAGCGTGACGAACCCGAACTCACGTGTGTTCCAGAGGATGATCTCTTCGCTCAGACGCGACAGGTCGACGCCGGTCATAGCCGCGATGAAGGCGAACTCCGCCACCACATCGCGTGCGGCCGTGCCGTCGAGCGAGTTCTCGGCCGGGCGATCGAGACCGAGCTCGGTCGCGACGAGGGCGGGATCGAGCCCGAGGGTCGACCCCGCGAGCGCTCCCCCACCGTACGGCGAGACACCGGCACGACGACGCCAGTCGACGAGACGCTCGAGCTCACGCACGAGCGGCCAGCCGTGCGCCTGCAGGTGATGCGCGAGCAGCACGGGCTGCGCATGCTGCAAGTGGGTGCGTCCGGGAAGGATCGCGTCGGGGTGCGCCTCCGCCTGGGCGACCAGAGCGTCGATGACACGGAGCAGATCGCGGGCGATCACTCGGGCATGGTCGATCAGATACATCCGCACGAGCGTGGCGATCTGGTCGTTGCGGCTGCGGCCGGCGCGCAGGCGCCCGCCCAGCTCCGGTCCGAGCTCGGCGATGAGCGCCTGCTCGAGAGCACCATGCACGTCTTCATCGGACGGGACCGGCAGCAGGGTGCCGTCGGCGACCTTGCGCGCGACGGCGTCCAGGCCCTCGTGCATCCGGGCCGCCTCGTCTGGCTCGAGATATCCTGCCGCCGCGAGGGCGGTCGCGTGGGCCTGGGAGCCTGCGATGTCGTAGGGCGCGAGCACCCAGTCGAAGTGCGTCGAGCGGCTGAGCTCGACCAGCTCGGGTGAGGGTCCGCTCGCGAAACGAGCTCCCCACAGCGCGCCTTCGTTGGTGCCTTCGTTCTTCGAGTCGACCATCACGCGTCCTTCTTGCCGAGCAGCCAGACGAGCAGCGCCTTCTGCGCGTGCAGACGGTTCTCGGCCTCGTCCCAGACGACGCTCTGCGGGCCGTCGATCACCTCGGAGTCGACCTCGTAGCCGCGGTCGGCGGGCAGGCAGTGGATGAAGATGGCCTCGGAATCAGCGATCTGCATCGTCTCGGGCGTCACCTTGTAGCCGCCGAGGTCGCGGATGCGCGCGAGCTTCTCCTCCTCCTTGCCCATCGACACCCAGGTGTCGGTGACCACGACGTCGGCACCGGCTGCGGCTTCGACGGCGTCGGTGTAGAGGGTGATGGACCCACCGGTCTCGGAGGCGCGGCGGTCGGCCGCCTCGACGACGTCGGCCCGGGGTGCGTAGTCGGCGGGCGACGCGATGCGCACGTGCATGCCGGCGGTGACGCCTGCCAGCGCGTACGAGTGCGCCATGTTGCTCTGACCGTCACCGAAGAAGGTCAGGGTCAGCCCCGTGAGATCTCCCTTGTGCTCGCGGATCGTGAGCAGATCGGCGAGCAGCTGGCATGGGTGGAAGTCGTCGGAGAGCGCGTTGACGACCGGCACGGTGGTGCCCTCCGCCATCTCTTCGAGCCCGGCCTGCGCATAGGTGCGCCAGACGATCGCGGCGACCTGACGCTCGAGAACACGAGCCGTGTCGGACGGGGTCTCTTTGCCGCCCAGCTGGCTGCTGGCGGTCGAGATGATCAGCGGCGAGCCACCCAGGTCCGCGATGCCCACGGCGAAGGAGACGCGGGTGCGGGTCGAGGACTTGTCGAAGATCACCGCGACCGTCTGGGGACCCGCGAGCGCCTTGTTCGCCCAGCGATCCTTCTTCAGCTCGATGGCGAGATCGAGGATCTCCGCCTGTTCTGCGGGGGTCAGATCGTCGTCACGCAGAAGGTGGCGGGTCATGCGAGGGCCTTTCCGGATTCGGTGAGGGATGCCTGGACATCGGCGAGCGATGCGGCGAAGAGCTCGCGGAACTCGGCGAGCTCAGGATCTCCGATGGTGAGTGCGGGCGCGATGCGCACGGTCTCGGGGTTCGCGGCGTTCACGATGAGCCCGCGCTCCTGGGCAGCGGCGACGACCTCGTTCGCGACGGGCGCGCTGAGCGCCACGCCGATGAGGAGTCCGCGACCTCGGATGCCGGTGACGAGAGGCGAGTCGAGCCCGGTGATGATCTCACGGAGTTCCTCGCCCCGACGCGCGGCGTTGTCGACGAGCCCGGCATCCTCGATCTCGGTGAGTACCGCGTCTGCCACGGCGGTCGCGAGCGGGTTGCCGCCGAACGTCGAGCCGTGCGAGCCGGGGGTGAAGAGTGAGCTCGCCGCACCGTAGGTCACGAGCGCGCCGATCGGGAAGCCGCCGCCGATGCCCTTCGCGAGCGTGATGGCGTCGGGAGTGATGCCCTCGTGACTGAATCCGAACCACGCTCCGGTGCGCCCGGCGCCCGTCTGGATCTCGTCGACGATGAGCAGTGCACCATGCTTCAGGGTCAACGACCGCGCCGCCTGCAGGTAGCCCTCCGGCAGCTCGACCACGCCGGCTTCGCCCTGGATGGGCTCCACGATCACGGCGGCGACCCGACCGTCGATCGCTGCTTCGAGAGCCTCGATCGTCGCGGGAATGTGCTCGACTCCCCCGGGCATGGGCTCGAACGGTGCCCGCATGGCGGCCTTGGCCGTCAGGGCGAGCGAGCCCATCGTGCGCCCGTGGAAGCCGTTCTCGAGAGCGATGATGCGCGGCTTCTCCGTGCCGCCGTGCAGGCGGGCGAGCTTGAACGCCGCCTCGTTGGCCTCGGCGCCCGAGTTCGAGAAGAACACGCGGCCGTCGATCCCGGCACCCGCGAGGCGCTTCAGCCGAGCGGCGAGCGCGAGCTGCGACGGGGTGGCGAAGTAGTTCGACACGTGCGCGAGAGTCGCCGCCTGCCGTGAGACGGCCTCGACGAACACCGGGTGCGCGTGCCCGAGTGAGGTCACCGCGATGCCGGCGAGGAAGTCGAGATGGCGCTTGCCCTCGGAGTCCCAGAGGTACGACCCCTCACCGCGGGTGAGCATGGCCAGTCGCGGCCCCGCGTTGAGGACCAGATGGCTCGCTGCGTCATCCTGCCAATTGCTCATGCGTTCGTCCCTGCGCTTCCCATGACCACTTCTGTTCCGATTCCCTTGCTGGTGAAGAGTTCGACGAGCACCGAGTGCGGCACACGTCCGTCGATGATGGCGGCGGCGTCGACGCCCCCTTGGATCGCATCCAGGCAGGCCTTCATCTTCGGGATCATGCCGGATTCGAGTGACGGCAGCATCTCGATGAGCGCTTCCGAGGTGAGGTGCGAGACGAGCGAGTCGCGGTTGGGCCAGTCGGCGTAGAGCCCGGGCACATCTGTGAGGATGACGAGCTTGCGCGCCTTGAGTGCCACGGCGAGGGCGGCGGCCGCAGCATCTGCGTTCACGTTCAACGACTGACCGGGGTGATCGAGGTCGGGCGCGATGCTCGACACGACCGGCACCCGACCCGCCGCGAGATGGTCGAGCACGGGAGTCGGGTCGACCTCGACGACATCGCCGACACGTCCGAGATCGATCTCCTCACCGTCGATGACCACGCCTCGGCGACGTCCGCCGAAGAGCCCGGCGTCTTCACCGCTGAGCCCGGTCGCGATCGGACCGTGGGAGTTGATCTTGGAGACCAGCTGCGGGTTCACCTGACCGGTGAGCACCATGCGCACGACACTGATCGCCTCGGTGTTGGTGACGCGGTAACCGCCCTTGAACTCGCTCGGGATCTCGAGCCGTTGCAGCATGTCGGAGATCTGGGGCCCGCCGCCGTGCACGACGACCGGCTGCACGCCCACGTAACGCAGATACGCGATGTCCTGCGCGAACGCCTCCTGCAGCTCGTCCGAGACCATCGCGTTTCCGCCGTACTTGACGACGACGATCTGGTCGCGGAACTTCTTCAGCCACGGGAGTGACTCGATGAGCGTCGCGGCCTTGACGGCGGCGACATCGGGCGTCGTGTCCTGGATGTCTGTGGTCATGAGGCGTAGGCGCTGTTCTCGTGCACGTAATCGTGAGTGAGGTCGTTGGTGAGGATGGTGGCCGTGGCCTCGCCGACCTTCAGGTCGATCACGAGGTGCGTCGCGCGCGGGGTCAGGTCGACCTCTTCGCGCGGACGGTCGGGACCGCCCTCGCTGCACACGCGCACGCCGTTCATCCAGACGTCGACGTCATACGGATCGAACTGGGCGCTCGTCGTTCCGATGGCTGCGAGCACTCGCCCCCAGTTCGGATCGTTGCCGAAGATCGCCGCCTTGAAGAGGTTGTTCCGCGCGACCGATCGGCCGACCTCGACGGCCTCACCCTCGGAGACCGCGTGCTGCACCTCGATGGTGATGTCGTGGCTCGCACCTTCGGCGTCGCCCTGCAGCTTGACCGCGAGTTCCTGACACAGCTCGGCGAGCGCCGTCGAGAAGTCCTTGAGATCCGGCGCGATCCCGGAGGCGCCGTTGGCGAGCAGCGTGACCTGGTCGTTGGTCGACATGCAGCCGTCGGAGTCGAGACGGTCGAACGTGGTGCCGGTCGCGAAGCGCAGCGCGGCATCGGCCTCGAGCGGCTCGAGCACGGCATCCGTCGTGATGACGACGAGCATGGTCGCGAGCCCGGGGGCGAGCATGCCCGCACCCTTCGCCATGCCTCCGATCGTCCAGCCCTCGCGGCTTACGACCGCGGTCTTCGAGACGCTGTCGGTGGTCATGATGGCCTCGGCCGCACCCTCGCCGCCGTCTGTCGACAGTTCGGCGATGGCCTGCTCGGTGCCCGCGAGCACCTTGCCGCGGAAGACCTCGTCACCGACGCCGATGAGACCGGTCGAGCAGATGAGCACGTCGCCGGCGCTGACGCCGAGGAGCTCGGCGGCCTTCTCGGCGGTCTGGTGCGTGGTCTGGAAGCCGAAGCTGCCGGTGAAGCAGTTCGCTCCCCCCGAGTTCAACACGACCGCCTCGACCACGCGATCGGCGACTGCCTGCTGCGACCAGATGATCGGGTTGGCCTTGGCACGGTTGCTGGTGAAGACCGCGGCACCGACCTTGCGGGGGCCACGGTTGACGACGACGGCGACGTCGGGTTTGCCGGTCGACTTGAGGCCGGCGGCGACTCCGGCCGCCTCGAATCCTGCGGGGGCGGTGACGCTCACGGCGCGACTCCGTTCACTGAGAGGGCGCGGGACTCGGGCAGCCCCAGCGCGAGGTTCATGGACTGGATGGCAGCGCCTGCGGTGCCCTTGACGAGATTGTCGACCGCGGTCACCACGGTCACTCTGTTCGCCGCGCGATCGATCGCGAGACCGATCAGGGCGGTGTTCGCACCCACCACGTCGGCCGTGCGTGGGAACTGACCGGCCGGCAGGAGCTGCACGAAGGTCTCGTCGCCGTAGGCGTCTTCCCACGCCGCACGGATCTCCGCGTCGCTGACGTCGCCGACGATCGGTGCGGTCGACGTGGCGAGGATCCCCCGCGACATCGGCACGAGCACGGGTGTGAAGGAGATGCGGATGCCGTCGGGCGCGGTCCCGGACGCCGCGGCGAGCGCCTGGCGGATCTCGGGGATGTGCCGATGGGTGCCGCCGACCGCGTAGGGGTTGGCGCTGCCCAGGATCTCGCTCGCGAGCAGGTTCGTCTTGAGGCTCTTACCCGCCCCCGAAGGACCGACCGCGAGAACGGAGACGATGTCCCCCGCGTCGATCACTCCTGCGGCGACGCCGGGTGCGAGACTCAGGCTCACGGTCGAGGCGTTGCAGCCCGGGGCAGCGATCCGTGTCGCGCCGCGCAGTGTCTCCCGCTGCTTGACGCCGCCCACCAGCAGCTCGGGCACGCCATAGGTCCATGGCTCGTGGAAGTCGCCGCCGTAGAAAGAATCCCAGGAATCCTGCGACGTCAGTCGATGGTCGGCTCCGGCATCGATCACCAGCGGGGTGTCGCCGAGCGCGTCCGTGTACTGACCGGATTGCCCGTGCGGCAGAGCGAGGAAGACGATGTCGTGACCTGCGAGTGTCTCGGGCGTCGTGTCCTGCAGGGTGAGGTGTGCGAGCGACCGCAGGTGCGGCTGATGCTGCACGAGCGGCTGACCGGCATTCGAGTGCGCCGTGACGGTGCGGATCTCGATGTCGGGATGCGACGCGAGGAGGCGCAGGATCTCGCCGCCCGCATAGCCGGATGCGCCGGAGACGGCGACGGAGTACGTCATGCTTCTACCTTAACGGTCATGCCCCGCATCGAACTCGGGGCGCAGTGTCGGGAACCGGGGCGGCGACACCGGCACTCGACCGCCGTGCGTGAGCAGGCAGAAGCGCAGGGTCGCCTAGAGTCGGCGGCCGCTGCGGCGTCGGCGCACGGCGATGACGCTCGGAGCGAGCGTCAGAGTTGCGGTGGCGGCCGAAGGCATGCCGCGACGATAGCGCGCTCGTCGCGGCATGCGCAAATCCGCTCCGTCACGCAGAGGCGGCAGAGGGCAACGGTGCGGCGAAGAAGGCGAGCTCGTGGGCACTCGACACCTCGAACGCTCTGAGCATCCGAGCCCGTATGGCCGGGGAGGCGGTCGCCGCTGCGGCCGAGGCAAGGGCGATCGCCTGATCAGTGGCGTCCTCGAACGCCGGGTCCGCGTAGGTGGCGAGCCAGGAGGCGTACGGATGCCGGGGATCCCGCGCATAGTCGCCGAAATCCCCGGCGTGCAGGCGCTGCCCGAGGTCGGTGTAGAGCCAGAAGCACGGCAGCACCGCCGCGACGAGTTCGGCGTAGTCACCGCCGAACGCCACGGAGCGCAGGTGGTCGAGGTAGGCGACGGTCGCCGGAGCGGGAGCGACCGAGAACATCGCCGCATCCACGCCCTCCCCCGGAGTCAGCCACGACGCATGCAGCTCGAGCTCGCCGATGATCGCCCCCTCGGCCGAGCGCGCCCAGAACGCCTGCTCGTGCGGCGTGGGAGCGAGGCGTGAGGCTTCGGCGAGCACACGGGCGTACTCGCGGAGGTACAGCGCGTCCTGCGCGAGGTAGAACAGGAACGGCTCCCGAGCGAGAGTGCCGTCGGCCAGTCCGCGGATGAAGGGGAGGTCGTCGATCCCCGCCCTCACGTCGGCTGTGTGCGCCCACCACGCGGCCCGGATCTGCTCCGGCGTCGGTCTCGTCTCGAGCCCACCGCGCTCCCACAGCCCTGCGAAATGGCTGACCGGTCCGTGGCCGCGTCCGACGTGCAGTGGCTCGCTCTCGCGCAGTGACTCGCGAAGCCACGCCCGAGTCGAGGCGACGGCGTCGACGGCCGTCTCGCCACGAGCGAGGCGAGTGGCCAGCGCGGACGAGAGCGAGCACCCGGTGCCGTGGGTGTTCGCGGTGCGGATCCGACTGCCCTGGTACTCCCGCCGCACTCCCCCGGCGGCGTCCACGAGCGCATCGGGGACGTCCTCTCCGGCGAGGTGACCGCCCTTGACGAGAACTGCCACCCCGATCGCCGTCGACAGATCCCCCGCTGCGGCGAGCGCATCGTCCCACCCCGAGATCGTCCGCCCGGCCAGCACGGCGAGCTCACCGAGATTGGGCGTCACGACGTGTGCACGCCGAAGGAGCTCGCGCAACGCCGCCTCGGCATCCTGATCGAGCAGCCTGTCGCCGCTGGTGGCGACCATGACCGGATCGAGCACGACGATGGGCGGCTGAACCGCATCGAGCCAGTCGGCGACCGTGCGGATGACGTCGGCGTTCGCGAGCATCCCGATCTTGACCGCGTCGATGACGATGTCGTCGGAGATCGCGTCGAGCTGCTCGCGCAAGAAGGTCGCAGGCGGCACGTGAACACCCTGCACACCGGTGGTGTTCTGAGCGGTCAGCGCGGTGAGCGCCGCCATGCCGTAACCGCCGTTCGCGGCGATCGACTTGAGATCGGCCTGGATGCCCGCTCCACCGGACGGGTCGCTCCCGGCGATGCTGAGCACGCGCGGCGTTCCGGCCGCGCGCCAACGACGCACGAATATCGCTGCGGTCTCGGCCGGGTCCGCGGCCGCGCACAGCGCCGAGACCACGGCGAGCCCGGCCGCCCCCGCAGTCCGCAGCCGCTCGGTGTCGTCGATCGCCACGCCTCCGATCGCCACGCACGGGAGCGTGGTCGTCTCGACGAGTGCTCGGAATCCCTCGACGCCGAGGGCCGGCGGATGGTCGGGCTTGGTGCTGGTGGGGCGGATGACGCCGACGCCCAGGTAGTCGACCGTGCCGGGCGGCAGCGCGCGCACGGCCTCGAAGTGCTCTCGACTGTTCGCCGTGAGGCCGATGAGCGCCTCGACGCCCAGAGCCTCTCGCGCGCGCAGCACCGAGGCATCCCCCTGCCCGAGATGCACGCCGTCGACCCGCGCGCCCTGCTCACGCGCGGCGAGGGCAGCGTCCAGCCGGTCGTTCACGACCAGCAGCGCTCGACCGTCGATCACGCGGGAGAGCTCGACGAGCTGCGCCGTGATCTCGGCATCCGTCGCCGTCTTATCCCGCAGCTGCACGATCCGCACTCCCCCGTCGACGGCACGGCGGACGGTCTCGACCACACCGCGTTCCCCGCAGAGATCCGGGTCGGTGACCAGGTACAGCGAGAGGTCCGCGATCACAGCGCACGCTCCTCGACGCGGGCCGCAGCGGCGAGGTCGTGCGGCTGCACCGACGCGAGCGCATCGAGAAGCTCGACCGCGAAGCTGCCGGGACCCGAGGCCCGTGCGGCGGCGCGCTCCGCGGCGATCGTGTACACCAGGCTCGCCGCCGCGACGGCGGTCAGCGGATCGGTCCCGGCCGTGCGGGCGGTCCCGAGGAAGGCTGCCATGACGGCGCCCAGTGCACACCCTCCGCCGGTGACCCTGGTGAGGAGTTCGTCGCCGTTCGCGACCCGTACGACGCGCCGCCCGTCGGTGATCAGGTCCACGGGGCCCGAGACGGCGACGACCGAGCCGTGACGGGCCGCGAGTGCCAGAGCGGCGTCGGAGGCGGCATCCGTGGTGTCGGTGGCATCGACCCCGCGCCCTCCGGCGGTGACCCCTGCGAGTGCGAGGATCTCGGAGGCGTTGCCGCGGATCGCCGTGGGGCGCGACACGACGAGATCGTCCGCGAGCGCCGTGCGCACGGGCAGCGACCCGATCGCGACCGGATCGAGCACCCAGGGAGTGCCTGCCGCGGTGGCACCGGCGACGGCTTCGAGACTCGCGGCCCGCTGCTCGGGCGTCGGAGTCCCGAGGTTGATCAGCACTCCGGACGCGACGCCCGCGAAGAGACCCGCCTCGTCGACGATGTCGACCATCGCGGGCGCTGCCCCGAGAGCGAGCAGCACGTTGGCCGTGAAGCCCGTGACGACGGTGTTGGTGATGCAGTGGGTCAGCGGTGGTGACTCACGGAGCGCGGACAGCAGCTCGGCGGCCGAGGCCACCAGGGTCGATTCGGATTCTGGACGCAGACGATCGCTCAATGCGACATCCCTTCGCTAGTACGAACTAGATCAGGTTCGACGGGTCTGTTCTCAGCCGCGGATGCGGCACCCCGTGTCACTGCTCGCAGTCTAGCGACGACCGTCTCTCAGCCGAGCAGCTGAAGCAGCGCGAGTTCGTCGGCGCGGGTCAGACCCGCTCGACGGTCACGATCGACGCCTCGGTCCTGTTCGTCCAGCACGACGCTCGCGACGATGTCGTCGAGCGTTCGCAGCGCGCCCCCTGCGTTGCGGTAGCGCGCGTTGGCACGAGTCATGAAGCCGGTCATCTCAGCGGGCAGCCAGAGGGGCAGCGAGCGCTCCCCCGCCCAGTACGCGACGCCGTTCTCGACCAGCCACGCGTCGTCGGCCGTCACCGTGTCGCCGCGGTGCCCGACGCTCCGCCGGACGGTCGCGAGAACCTCGTCGAAAGGGTATCGGTCGCCGATCGCGTCGATCACGCCGGTCGCAGACGTCGTGACGATGAACTCCGCCAGATCGTCGACGTCGATCACCTGCACGCTGCGCCCCTCGGTGCGCGGGAGCAGCACGCGAGCATCCTCTGCGCGCAGAAAGGCCGCCGCCCAGTAGCCGAATCGATCGCTCGGGTCTCCGCCGCCGACGATCAACCCCGGTCGCACGATCAGCGCTCGGTCACCGAGCGTGCGCACCGCATGCTCCGCGGCCACCTTCTGCGCACCGTAGTCATACTCGTCACCCGGTCGCGCCGGCGCATGCAGAGGAGCCGTCTCGTCGGCGCCGATCGTCGCATCGTCGGAATACACCGACACCGACGAGACGAAGGTCCATCGAGCGGCCCTCGCGCCGAGCGCGGCCACCGCTGCCTCGACGTGCCCGGAGTTCGATGAGACATCGATCACGTGATCCCAGTCGCGCTCCGCCACCGCGTCGTAGGCGCGCGGATCATCACGATCAGACAGCACCAGGCTGGCGCCCTCGGGCGAGGGGCGTTCGCCGCGCGCGAGGCACATCACGGTGGCACCGTTCAGCAACATCCTGCGAGCGATACGTCCCGACAACCAGCCCGTTCCGCCGAGGATCAACACATCAGTCATGCGCCCATGCCATCAGCATCGGCGTGAAACGGGAAGGCGTTCCGCTTACGGCGGAGGAGGGCCTCCCCGGGACGGTCCAGAACTCGCGTCCGCGAACCGCATCCCAGCCCGGGATGCGGCTCGCGTGCGGGTGGATCAGTCGCGCAGTGTCGCGCCGAAGCGCTCCGCGGCGACGGCGACTCCGGCAAGCTTCGCCGCGGTGGCCTCCGCCGCGGTGAGCGTGCGATCATCGGCACGGAATCGAAGCGCGAAGGTGAGGCTCTTCTCGCCGTCTGCGACGCCCTCACCGCGATAGTCGTCGACCAGACGGACGGCCTCGAGCAGCGCGCCGGATCCCTCCTCGAGAGCGGCGCGGACGTCGCCCGCGGGCACATCGGCGCCGAGCACCAGCGACACGTCCTGCGTGGCCGCCGGGAACGTCGACAGCGATGCGGCGACCGCACGCTGACCGGCCAGCGCGAGGATGCCGTCGAGGTCGACCTCGATCACCGTGGCGCGACCGGGCAGGTCCGCACCGGCTGCGACGTCAGGATGCAGTTCGCCGAGGTACCCGACCTCGACCTCGCCGACGCTGAGCACACCGGTGCGTCCCGGATGCAGTGCAGAGCGCTCCCCCTGTGCGATATCGATGTCGACGCCCGCGGCCGCTCCGATCACACGCACCGCGTCGAGCGCCTCGGAGAGTCCGGAAGGCTCGGCGTCACGGCCAGGCTGACGGGAGCTCACATTTCCCGTCAGCAGCGCCGCGACGTGGCGGTTCTGCGGCGGGATCGACGCGTTCAGCTCGGCGAGAGTCTCATCGGACGGTCGGACGCCGAGCGGAGGGACATCGTCGGTGCCGTACTCGACCCCGGGCTCCGGCAGGAAGACCACTCCGGTCTCGAACAGCGCCAGATCGGTGAGCCCTCGCGAGATGTTGCGGTGCGCGATCTGCAGCAGACCCGGGATCAGCGAGCGACGGAGGAAAGGCGCGGATCCGTCGAGCGCGTTGGCGAGGCGGATGCTCGGCAGGTGCTCGCCCGATGCCGAACCATGACGATCGTTCTCAGCCTCGGTCGTGAACGGGAAGGACGGCGTCTCGACGAAGCCGGCGGCTGCGAGAGCGTTCGCGACGCGGCGGCGCCCCTGCTGGTGCGGCGTCAGACCGCGCCCTGACGGCGGGGTCGGCAGCACCGAGGGGATGCGGTCGAGTCCGTGGATGCGGGCGACCTCCTCGGCGAGCGACCACCTGTCGGTGAGGTCGGGACGCCAGGTCGGCGGGATCACGGTCCAGCCGGCATCCGTCTCCGCGACATCGGCTCCGATCATCGTGAGCGCGCTCTCGATCTCGGCGTCCGTGTAATCGACGCCGATGAGTCCCTGGACGAAGCCGCTCGGCAGCTCGATGTCGGCGACGAAGACTTCGGTGAACAGCGCACCACCCTCGTCGGTGAGTGCGCCGCCTGCGAGCTCGACCATCAGGTCGGCCGCGCGACGCGCCGCGACGAAGGGGATGAGCGGGTCGACGCCACGCTCGAACCGCTTGGACGCCTCGCTGGGAAGCTTGTGACGGCGAGCGGTGCGGGCGATCGTCACGGGATCGAATGTCGCCGCCTCGATCAGCACGTTCCTCGTCGTCTCGCTCATCTCGGTCGTGCCGCCGCCCATGACACCGGCGAGGCCGATCGGACCCGAGTCGTCGGTGATGAGCAGGTCCTCGACGTGGAGCGTGCGCTCCTGTCCGTCGAGGGTCGTCATCTTCTCTCCGGGAGTCGCCCGTCGCACCGTGATGCCGCCGGTGAGCCGGTCGAGGTCGTATCCGTGCAGCGGCTGCCCGAGTTCGAGCATCACATAGTTCGTGATGTCGATCAGGATGCCGAGCGAGCGCATGCCGGCGAGCGAGAGTCGTGCGATCATCCACGGCGGGGTCGGACGCGCGGGATCGACCCCGCGCACGACGCGGGTGACGAACTCGCTCGCGCCAATCCGGCCACGGACGGGTGCTGAGTCGTCGACGATCGCCGTGTGGCCGGATCCGGGCTGCAGTTCGGCGAAGTCGCGCTCGGCGGGGTCACGGAAGGTCGCGCCCGTGGCGTGCGAGTACTCGCGAGCCACGCCGCGCAGCGAGAACGCGTAGCCGCGGTCGGGCGTGACGTTGATCTCGACGGCCACGTCGTCGAGGCCGAGCAGGGCGATCGCGTCGGTTCCCACGGGGGCGTCGATCCCCAGCTGCGACAGGACCAGGATGCCGTTGTGCTCGTCGCCGAGACCGAGTTCACGCGCAGAGGCGATCATGCCGTCGGACACGTGCCCATAGGTCTTGCGGGCCGCGATCGGGA
This sequence comes from Microbacterium sp. AC145, assembly GCF_979258505.1. Classification (NCBI taxonomy): domain Bacteria; kingdom Bacillati; phylum Actinomycetota; class Actinomycetes; order Micrococcales; family Microbacteriaceae; genus Microbacterium; species Microbacterium sp. AC145. The sequence continues at coordinate 865,841 of NZ_OZ409859.1, read as the reverse complement.
AGGGTCCGGGCAGCACGGCACCGGGCAGAGTGACGACGACCTTGTCGCCCACGACGAAGTTGTGGGCACCGCAGACGATGCCGCGGACACCCCCATGCTCCTCGCCGACGTCGACCTGGCACCAGTTGATGGTCTTGCCGTTCGACTGGGGCTCCGGCTCGAGGGAGACGACCTGGCCCACCACTACGGGACCTTCGACCTCGAAGCCGTGGAGGTCCTCCTCCTCGAAGCCGACGGAGACCATCGCCTCGAAGACGTCTTCGGGCGACGCGTCGGCCGCCAGATCCACGTATTCACGCAACCACGAAAGCGGGACGCGCATCACACCACCATCCCGTACTGCTCGCTGAATCGGACATCGCCCTCGGCCATGTCGCGCATGTCCTGGACATCGCTGCGGAACATGAGCGCGCGCTCGACGCCCATGCCGAAGGCGAACCCGCTGTAGACATCGGGGTCGATGCCCGCTGCCCGCAGGACGTTGGGGTTGACCATGCCGCAGCCACCCCACTCGATCCAGCGCGCGCCGCCCTTGAAGGTCGGGTGCCACAGGTCGAGTTCGGCCGACGGCTCGGTGAAGGGGAAGAAGTTCGTGCGGAAACGCGTCTTCGCCTCGGGCCCGAAGAGCTGACGGGCGACATGGTCGAGGGTGCCCTTGAGGTGCGCCATCGAGATGCCCTTGTCGATCACCAGTCCCTCGAACTGTGTGAACACCGGCAGGTGCGTGGCGTCGAACTCATCGGTGCGATAGACGCGCCCCGGGCAGAGCACGTAGATCGGAAGCTCGCGGTCGAGCATGGAGCGCACCTGGACGGGGCTCGTGTGCGTGCGCATCACGAGGTGGCGTGATGCCGGGTCGACGTAGAAGGTGTCCTGCTCCTGACGAGCGGGGTGATCGACGTCGAAGTTCAACGCGTCGAAGTTGAACCACTCGTGCTCGAGCTCGGGCCCCTCGGCGATCTCCCACCCCATGCCGACGAAGATGTCGGAGATCTGCTCGCTGAGCAGGGTGAGCGGATGCCGGGCGCCGACGCGCGTGCGGGACGGGACAGCGGTGATGTCGACACGCTCGGCTTCGAGGCGGGCTTCGACCTCCGCTGCAGCGAGTTCAGCCTCTTTGGTCGCCAGCGCCTTGGTCACCTGACCGCGACCCTGCCCGACCAGCTTGCCGAAGGCCGCTTTGTTCTCGGGCGCCACCTGACGCATCGACGCGTTGAGGACCGCCAACGGCGATCCCTCCGCAACATGCGCGGCGCGGGCCGTCTTCAACTCAGCGGTGTCGCGTGCCGCGGCGATGGCGTCGAGCGCCGCAGCGACAGCGGCTTCGACCGCTTCGGGGGTGATTTCGAGTGACTCAGACACGAGAAAGGAGTCTACCGGCGCGAGGCTGTCGCCCCGCGCCGGTCAGACATCAGTTCGTGCCCGATCCGTCTCCGCCGCCGGTGCCACCCGCGCCGGTGCCGTCCGCGAGGCCACCGCCTCCGATACCGCCGCTGAGACCGCTACCGCCGCGCTGCAGGGTGATGAGCTCGGTGTCGGTGCCGTCGCCGTGCTGGCGGGGGTCCCCGGCGCCGCGGATCGCCTGGACCTTGGGCGAGCGCCTCGTGCTGATCTCGACGTAGCGCGCGATCCCCGAGAGGATCAGGCACATGATGATGTAGATGCCGCCGATCACGAACGCCGACTGCAGCACCGGGCGTCCCTGCTGCGAGGTGAGCTGCTTCGCGAAGTAGAGCAGCTCGGGGTACGTGATGATGAACCCGAGCGCGGTGTCCTTGAGGGTGACGACGAGCTGCGCCACGATCACGGGAAGCATCGCTCTGATCGCCTGCGGCAGCAGGATCAGGCTCATCACTCCGCTCTTGCGCAGACCGATCGCGTAGCCCGCCTCCTTCTGACCGCGGGGCAGCGATTCGACGCCGGCGCGCAGCACCTCGGCGAGCACGGAACCGTTGTAGGCCATCAGCGCGAGGACGACGGCCCAGTACGGATCCATCTTGACCCCGATGACCGGCAGACCGTAGTACAGCAGCATCATCAGCACCAGCACCGGAACGGCACGGAAGACCTCGGTGATGACCGTCACGGGAACCCGCACCCAGGCGTGGTCCGACAGGCGGCCGATCGCGAGGACGAACCCGACGATCAGGCTGAGCAGACCGGCTGCCGCGAACGCGGCGAGAGTGCGCCCGAGCGCCTCGAGGATCTGCTCCCAGACGGCGCTGAAGGTGAACACGTACCACCGAGAGGCGTCGAACTGGCCGCTCTCGTAGAACCGGTAGCCGATGAATCCGAGCAGAAGGAGCACCACGACGACCGTCCCCACACCGAGGAATCGGTTGCGCAGGATCGCCTTGGGGCCGGGGACGTCGTACAGGACGGAAGTCATCGCGCGATCCTCCACTTGTTCTCGAGATATCGCTGCAGCCAGCTGAGCAGCAGGACCAGGGCGACGAAGATGGCGGCCACCCACAGCAGGACCACGAGGGCGTTCTCCCCGCGCTCGCTGAGGTAGGAGCGGATGGCGCCGAGCTCGAGGATCGAGAAGCCTGCGGCGACGGTGGTGTTCTTGAGCAACGCGATGAACACGCTCATCATCGGCGGCACGACCGATCGGAACGCCTGTGGAAGCACGACGAGGGTCATCACCTGGCCGAACGGCAGCCCGATGGCACGGGCCGCCTCGGCCTGTCCGACCGGGACCGTGTTGATGCCGGCCCGGAGGACTTCAGCGACATAGGTGGCCGTGTAGATGCCGATCGCGAGGATGCCGAGCACCGTGGTGCTCAACTTCGGCATCCCGAGCTGGGGGTAACCGAAGATGAAGAAGAAGAAGACGAGGGTCAGCGGGGTGTTGCGGATCAGGTTGACGTAGACCGTGCCCACGCCGCGGGCGATGGGGATGGGCGAGACGCGCATGGCCCCGACGATGATCCCGATGACGAGCGCGAGCACCGCGCCGCCGAAGAAGATCATCAGGGTGTTCCCGAGCGCTCTTCCCCAGAGATCGGTGTTGCCGAAGATGACGTCCACGCCGCCCTCCCCTTCATGGTGTGAGGAGGGGGCGGCTCGGATGGGCCGCCCCCTCGGGTAGATCAGTCGACTGCGGGCTGGCTGACTTCGATGCCCGACGATCCGAGGTTCGCGTCGAAGATCGCCTGCCAGATGTCACCGCCGTCGGTGAACAGCGTGTTGATGTGCTCCTGCAGCGCGGCGTCGTCCTTCGCGAGGCCGACGCCATAGCGCTCCTCCGTGAAGGGCTCTCCGACGACCATGAGGTTGTCGGGGTCCTGAGCTGCGTAGCCGATCAGGATCGCCTGGTCGGTGGTGACCGCCTGGACCTCACCCGAGAGCAGCGCCTCGACACAGGCCGAGTAGAGGTCGAATTCCTTGGTGGGAACCTCCGGGTAGTTGGTCCGGATGTTCTGGATCGGTGTTGAGCCGGTGGCCGAGCACACCGTGGTGTCGGGGCCGAGGTCGGCCTCGCTCTCGATCTCGCTGTCGGTGCCCACGAGCAGTCCCTGACCCGTGATGAAGTACGGGCCGGCGAACGCGATCTGCTCCTTGCGCTTGTCGGTGATCGAGTACGTGCCGACGTAGTAGTCGATGTCGCCGTTCACGATCGCCTGCTCGCGGTTGGCCGAGGCGATCGCCTTGAACTCGATCTTGTCCTCGTCGTAGCCGAGCGAGGCTGCGATCCAGCGCGCGATGTCGACGTCGAAGCCGGTGCGCTCGTCGGTCGTGACGTCGAGGTAGCCGAGACCCGGCTGGTCCTCCTTGACGCCGATGATCACCTTGTCGCGATCCTGGATGGTGTCGAACGTCGGGCTGCCCTCGAGCTCCACGTCGCTGGCGACCTCGAACCACGTCGAGTCCTCGCCGCCCTCGTCGCCGCCGGTGCCTCCGCCGGGGTTGGACGGGCTTCCGCTGTTGCAGGCGGTCAGGGCGAGCAGCGCTGCTGTTGCGATCCCGATTCCTGCCAGTGTCCGTGTGCGTCGCATGTGCGTCTCCTTCGTGTGCTGTGTGTGCAAGGTCTGTATGAGTCGTGGGGAGGGCGATCCCTCTGTCAGTGCGTGAGCAGCTTCGAGAGGAAGTCCTTGGCGCGGTCGCTCTTCGGGTTCGTGAAGAACTCCTCGGGAGTCGCCTCCTCGACGATGCGTCCGTCGGCCATGAAGACGACGCGGTTGGCTGCCTTTCGCGCGAAGCCCATCTCATGGGTGACGACGATCATCGTCATGCCGTCTCGCGCGAGCTCGACCATCACGTCGAGGACCTCGTTGATCATCTCCGGGTCGAGCGCGCTGGTGGGCTCGTCGAAGAGCATCACCTTGGGCTGCATGGCGAGAGCGCGGGCGATGGCCACACGCTGCTGCTGCCCTCCGGAGAGCTGGGCGGGCAGCTTCGAGGCCTGCTGGGCGACGCCGACGCGATCGAGGAGCAGCATCGCCTCCTTCTCGGCATCCGCCTTCTTCAGCCCTCGTACCTTGATCGGACCGAGTGTGATGTTCTCGAGGATCGTGAGGTGCGCGAAGAGGTTGAACGACTGGAAGACCATCCCGACGTCGGCACGAAGGTGCGCGAGCCCCTTGCCCTCGGCCGGAAGCGCCTTGCCGTCGATGCTGATCGTGCCGCTCGTGATCGTCTCGAGACGGTTGATCGTGCGGCAGAGGGTCGACTTGCCCGAGCCCGACGGGCCGATCACGACGACCACCTCCCCCGCGTTGACCGTCAGGTCGATATCGGTCAGCGCCTGGAAGTCGCCGTAGTGCTTCTGCACGTTGTCCACCACGACGAGGGGTTCACCAGAGGTCATCATTGCTCCAAACTACCCAGGCGATCGGATCGCCTCCAGGCAGACTCTTCGAGATTTACACGTTCGTAATGGCGGGTACAAGAGGGTGGCGTCCGAAAAGGGAGTGCCCCACGGTCCGCCCCCGCGAACCGTGGGGGCGTTCCTGCCGTCTCGCTCCTCCCCCGAGGGATACGGGACGACAAGCCTCCGATCGGATGCGATCGCCGTCCGAGCCGAGCGAAGAGCCGAGCACTCGCCTGCATGAAGGGCGCGAGCTCTGTGGCATCTGAATTCTCCGTCGAATCTTCTGCGATCGATCCCCACATTGGCAGAGCGCGCGGCCGCAGCGAGAGCTTCTTGAGGATTTCTTGAGCGGTCAGTCCCGTTGATCGCGGTAGTAGTCGACGGCTCCGGGGTGAAGAGGGACAGGACCGGTGAAGATCGCCTGCGTTCGATCGAGCAGCGCAGCCATCGGCACGCTCTGCGCGATGCTGGTGCGCGCGTCGAACAGACCTGCCACGACATCTCTGACCACTCCCCGAGGAGTCGCCGCCGAGGTCACGAGATAGTTCGGCACCGCCAGCGTGGTCACCGATTCCCCCAGCCCATAGAGTCCGATGGGAAGGTCTGACGAACGATACGCATCGGAGTGTCGCCGGTTGACCTCGTCGACCCAGCTCTGTTCGACGGGGAGCAACCGCACTGGCACCTCCTCAGAGAGAGTCGCGATGCCGGGGGTCGGGATTCCTCCGACCCAGAAGAACGCATCGATCTCGGACCGTTCCAGAGCGTCGATCGACTCGGCGAGATCCAGCCTCCGGTCATCGAGGGAGGCGACGTCGACATCTGCCGCCTCCAGCACTCGACCGGCGATCACGTTGACACCGGAGTTCTCCGCGCCCAGAGAGACGGCGCGACCCGAGAGATCGGCGATGTCGCGGATGTCCGATTCCCCCCGGACGACGATGTGCAGATACTCGTCGTACAGCCGCGCGACGGCCTCGACGGCGAGCGGCTCGTCGAAGGCTCCCGCTCCTGCGACGGCATCCGCTGCCGCGTCACCCTGAGCGAATCCGACGAGTGCCTCCCCCGAGTCGACCCTGAGCAGGTTGTCGACCGATCCCGCGGTCTCCTCTGCTGAGACCTGCACACCGATTCTCGCCGAAAGCTCGTCGGCGAGACTCGAACCGTATGCGAAGTAGACGCCGTCGGCTCCTCCCCCGGCGACCGTGTGATCGCCCGCCGTCCACTCGTCCGAGCGGGTCGCGCACGCGGTCATCGAGGCGGCGAGGCTCGCTGCGAGCATCGTCGCCATCAGCCGTCTGAACAGGGTCGATCGTCTCACCGCGATCACTCCGCAGCTCCGTCCGGCAGCACGAGCGTGACGATCAGTCCACCGTCCTCGGGGGAATCCACGCTCAGCCCGCCACCGATGACCTCGAGAAGGTCCGTCGCGATGGCGAGACCCAGTCCCGATCCCGGCTTGTCGGAGACGTCGTCACCCCGCCAGAACCTCCCTGTCGCCGCTGCCGCCGCGTCCACCGCGAGTCCGGGCCCCTGATCCCTCACCCTGAGCAGGCACAGGGATTCGGAGCGGGCGGTCTCGACCTCGATGGCCGAGTCGGCCGGCGAGTACTTCACGGCGTTGTCGATGACGGCGTCCACAGCACTTTCCACGATCGTCCTGTCGGTCACGCTCATCACGGGTGCGCTTCCCCTCATCGTGATGGTGATGCCCTGCTGCGCCGCGACCTCGTGCCAGGCATCCACCCGACGGGAAGCGAGCGTGGTGAGGTCGACGGCCGAGATGGTCGAGTCGGGGCGACCGCCTCGAGCGAGACCGAGCAGCGTCTCGAGGATGCGTGTCATACGCCGCCCTTCTTCGCGTGTCTCCTCGATGTCGTGCGTCCAGTCCTGCCCCAGCCCGGTGGCGAGATGCTCGACCCGCAGCAGGAGTGCGTTCAACGGGTTGCGCAGCTCGTGCGAGGCGTTCACCGCGAACTCCTGCTGGCGGGTCATGACCCGTTCGATCTCGTCGGCCATGCCGTTGAAGACCCGTGTCATGCGACGCAGTTCCGGCGGTCCGGTGTCCTCCGCCACACGCGTGTCCATCGCGCCGCGTTCGATGGCCACCATCGCCTCGTCAAGCCGCCGGACGGGCGCGAGCACCCATCGTGCCAGGCGGAAGACCAGCAGGACGCCGACGACGATCGACAGCATCGCCACCGACGAGAGAAGGAGGATCTGCTGGACGATCTGGGTCTTCGGGGCCTCGACGTCGGCCGACACCATCACAGCGCCGATGACGTCTCCGTCATCGAAGACGGGTTCGACGACGGCGGACCGTGTCGCACTCCACGGCAGCACGGGAGCCGGAGGCTCGGCGCGACGCCCGGAGAGCGCGAGGCCGACGCGCGCAGCCTGATCGTCGAGAAGCACTTCCGAGTCACCACCACCCGTCGCCCAGGCCGCACCCGAGAGGTCGAAGACGACCACGTCGATGCCGTACACCTCTCCGAAGCGCTGCACTTCCGCGTCGATGACGGTGGGGCTCCCCGACCGCAGCGCCTGACGCGCGCTGGTGACGAAGTATCCGAGATCGCCCAGCTGCTGTGTGTAGAACGCCTGCTGAATGCTGCGTGTCGCGCTCCATGCCGCGGCGCCACCCAGCGACACGAGGATCGCCACGAGTGGCACGAGGAAGACGACGATCAGGCGCCTGCGCATGACGGTGTCATCCCGCCAGTCGATAGCCGACGCCGCGCACGGTCTCGATGACCCCGCGCTGCCCGGTCTTCTTGCGGATCGCCCCGACGTGCACCTCGAGCGAATGCCCGAATCCTCGCCAGTCCGTGTTCCACACCTCACGGATCAGGCGCTCCTTGGGCACAGCCACCCCGGGATAGCGTGCGAGCACGGCCACGATGTCGAACTCCTTGCGCGTCAACTCGATCGGCGACCGGTCCACGAGCACCTGACGCCCCGCGAGATCGATCTCCACGGCGCCGCCGTGCAGGATCACACTCGCCTCGGTCTCGGGCCGCACCGGCCGGGATCGACGCGTCACCGCCTCGATGCGCGCCAGCAGCTCATGCACGTCATACGGCTTGACGACGAAGTCGTCGGCACCCGCGCGCAGGCCCTTGATCCGCTCGGTCACCTGGTTCCGCGCGGTGACGATCACGATCGGCACGTCACTGCGCCCTCGGATGCGGCGGCAGAGATCGATCCCGTCCACATCGGGAAGACCGAGGTCGAGGAGCACCACCTCGGTGTCAGCGCCGATCATCTGCAGAGCAGCAGAACCGTCTGCGGCGCGTGCGGTCGCGTATCCGGAACGTACGAGGAAAGCATCGAGTGCCGCGGCGACGCGCTCGTCGTCTTCCACGATCAGAATCCGCATCGACTCCGGTCCCCTTCTCCTGCTGGCGCAGGGGACAAACCTACCAGCGCAGAAGCCGCGGACCGGACCGCCCGGTTCGAAGCGCCCGGGTCGTGGCGAGCGACGGACTCAGCCCTGCGCGGCGGCCCTCTGAGCGAACGCGCTCTCGTACAGGCACACACTCGCGGCGGTGGCGAGGTTCAGCGACTCCGCGCGACCGAAGATCGGGAGCCTGAGCACCCGGTCGGCGAGTTCCAGCGCATCGTCCTCGAGACCACGGGCCTCGTTGCCGAACAACCATCCGGTGGGCTCGGCGAGCACTCCTTCGGCCCGCGCCTTCAGCAGGTCGTCGCCCTTGACGTCGGCTGCGAGGATGCGGAGCCCGGCGGCGTGCGCCTTCTCGATGACGTCGGGCAACTCCGCGCCGACGGACACGGGCAGGTGGAACAGTGATCCCGTCGTGGCACGCACGACCTTGGGGTTGTACGGATCGACGGTTCGTCCGGTGAGGATCACCGCATCCGCCCCCGCAGCATCGGCGGCACGGATGATCGTGCCGAGATTGCCGGGGTCCCTGATCTCCTCGCAGATCGCGACGAGGCGCGGAGACGCTGCGAAGATGTCGCGCACCGATGTCGGGGTCTGTCGAACGACGGCGACCAGGCCCTGCGGCGTCACCGTGTCGGCCATCGCGTTGAGCACGTACTCGGTGACGTACTCGACGTCGACAGCGGCATCCGTCGCCTTGGCTCGGATGTCGGGATGCTTCTCCCAGCCGGTCGGCGTCGCGAAGAGCTCGACGATCGCCTCAGGACTGTAGGTGAGCGCTTCGCGTACTGCCTGCGGACCTTCGAGAAGGTACAGGCCTGTCTCCGCGCGCGCGCTGCGCTTGGTCAGCTTGGCGACGGAACGGACTCGGGGGGAGCGGGGGTTCTCCAGCACGATCACAGTCTAGAGTTCCGCAGCCGTCCTGCTGCGCACCGGGCGGGGGAACGCGAGAGGGCGCCCTCCCGAAGGAGAGCGCCCTCTGCGTGAAGAGCTGCTTACGCGGCCGACTTCGGAGCATTGACGTCAGAGGGCAGAGCCTTCTTCGCCGTCTCGACGAGAGTCGTGAACGTCGCTGCGTCGTTGACCGCGAGGTCAGCGAGCATACGGCGGTCGACAGTCACGCCCGCGAGGCCGAGGCCCTGGATGAAGCGGTTGTACGTGATGCCGTTCTGGCGTGCAGCCGCGTTGATGCGCTGGATCCACAGGCGACGGAAGTCACCCTTGCGCTTGCGACGGTCCCGGTACGAGTAGACCAGGGAGTGGATGACCTGTTCCTTGGCCTTGCGGTAGAGGCGCGAACGCTGACCGCGGTAGCCGGAGGCGCGCTCGAGGATGACCCGACGCTTCTTGTGGGCGTTTACCGCCCGCTTGACTCTTGCCATTTTCCTGTGTTCCTATTCCTGCGTTCGGGCGCTCAGCGACCGAGAAGCTTCTTGGCGACCTTGGTGTCAGCCTTCGACAGCACCTGGTCCTGGTTGAGGCGGCGGGTGCGACGGCTCGACTTGTGCTCGAGGTTGTGGCGCATGCCGGCCTGCTGCTTCTTCAGCTTGCCGCTGCCGGTGATCTTGAAGCGCTTCTTAGCACCCGAGTGGGTCTTCTGCTTCGGCATCTTCTCTTCCTTCGTATGGCGCCTTCTCAGGCGACGGTGTCAACCCGCGGTGCGGGAGTCTGTGGGGCGGGAGTTACTCCGCTGCGGCCTCGGCCGGCACGTCCGTGTCGCTCTTGGCTTCGCGGGCAGCCTGCTTGTTCGCTGCGCGCTGCGCGTCGCGAACTGCGTTCTGCTCCTGCTTGGCCTCGGACTTGCTCTTGAGCGGAGCCACGATCATGACCATGTTGCGACCGTCGATCGTCGGGTTCGACTCGACGGTGCCGAGCTCCGCGACGTCTTCTGCGAACTTGCGCAACAGACGAACGCCCTGCTCAGGACGCGACTGCTCGCGACCGCGGAACAGGATCATGGCCTTCACCTTGTCGCCGGCCTTGAGGAAGCCCTCGGCGCGCTTGAGCTTCGTCGTGTAGTCGTGCGCCTCGATCTTCAGGCGGAAGCGGACCTCTTTGAGAATGGTGTTCGCCTGGTTGCGGCGAGCTTCCTTCTCCTTCTGGGCGGCTTCGTACTTGAACTTGCCGTAGTCCATGATCTTGACCACGGGCGGCTTCGAGTTGGGTGCGACCTCGACGAGGTCGAGGTCGGCTTCCTGCGCGAGGCGCAGCGCCGCCTCGATGCGGACGACGCCGATCTGCTCACCCGCGGGGCCGACGAGGCGGACCTCGGGGACGCGGATGCGCTCATTGGTGCGGGGATCGCTGATGCGTAACTCCTTAGACGATGGGATTCAGCCACCAGGATGCTGTCGGCATCCCGGGCGAAATCAGAATCGTCCCCCACCCACCGGCTGTCAGACGCCGGCTCCGCACCCTACCTGCCGGATGCATCTGACGACGCGATCCGGTGGAGTGCAAGACCCGGTAGCCTGGAACGGCAAGCGCGGGTGGGAAGTGAATCCTCTTTCGTACCGGAGCATGACGCTCCGGAGCCCGACACAGTCTAACAGAAGGCAAGGCGAAGTGACGAACCAGGCATCGGACGAGGCAGCACGCGAGCGCGAAGAGCGCTGGGCGCGGCAGGAGGAAGCGGCGTCGTCCGCCACCAGGGACATCGCAGATGTTCCCGCCGTCGAGGTGATCACGACGGCAGCCGTGCACCTGATGAGCGCCGCAGCGGTCAAGCTCGGGCTCGCGGACGACCCGAAGGCCGCCGAACAGCTCGACCTCGACGAGGCGCGCAAGCTCATCAACGCCCTGGCAGGGCTCATCACCGCCGGAGCGCCCGAGATCAGCGACATGCACGCGCGGTCGCTCCGCGACGGACTCCGTTCCCTGCAGCTCGCGTTCCGCGAGGCATCCACCATCCCCGACCCGATCGGCAAGGGCCCGGGCGAGAAATGGACGGGGCCGGTCAACTAGACAGCTTCGGAGCCCGGCCCCACTTGGGTCCGGGCTCCGGGATGGTCTTCTCGCGCAAAGAGCGGGGACCCTCCCACTTCGTGGGCCCCTCCCGATTTGCGCGAGAAGACCATCCCTGCGCCCTCGCGTCGGGCCGGCCTTCGTCGCCGCGCGTTGACCTCTGCGGTGGAGCGGGGGGTGGATCAGGGCGAGCGGCGAAGCTTCACGGTGAGCGAGTCGGCGAGCACGGCGATGCGGTCATCGGCCGCCCAGCGCTGAGCCAGACGCGAGAGCACCGCGTCGAGCACCTCGCGTTCGAGGCCGTCGACGAGTTCGAGCACGACGATCAGCTCTGGCCCCCGCAGTCGCGCATCGGGATCTCCTGCAGCGACCGCCACGTCGATCACCGCGAGCTCGTGCGCGATGCTCTCCTGCAGAGCGGTGAAGACCTCGGGAGAGAGGAAGCTCGGCTCCCACGCAAGCCCCTGGGCGATCGCCCACACTGCGGGGCGGCGGAAGACGAACTCCGTGTCTGACGTCGGGTCGAGCACGATGAGGTCGGTGTCCTCCGCGGATGCTGCGAGGGCGGCGCGCAGCGCCTCGACCGGGATCGGGCGAGCTGTCGCATCCCATCGCCGCATCGCGTCGACGGACGAGAACACCGGCTGCACGCGACGACCGTCGGGAGCAGCCACCGTCACTATCGACAGCTCCTGCGTCTTGTCCACTGCGAGGCCGCTGGGTGCCACACCCTCTTCACCCTTCTCGGCGATGAGCGGGATCAGCACCCGAGCAGTGCGGAACGCATCCACGACCTCGGCCTGAGCGCCCTCACCCGCCCGGAACCGGAGAAGAGCGTCGAGGAGCGCGGGATCCGCCGAACCGTCGTCCCCCGCGTGAGGGTTCGCGTCGAAGCTGCGTCCTTCCCAGGGCACGCCGGCGGAGTCACCGTGGTTCGCCGCGGCGGATTCGTGCGAGCCACGATCGTGGGCGCCGTGCCCGCAGGCGTCGTCAGTGCCCTGCGACATCCAGTGCCTCAGCCAGCGTGAACGCGCCGGCGTAGAGCGCCTTGCCGACGATCGCTCCCTCGACACCGAGCGGAACCAGTTCGCGCAGGGCGGCGATGTCGTCGAGGCTCGAGATCCCGCCGGAAGCGACCACGGGCTTCGGCGTGCGGGAGGTCATCTCACGCAGCAGCTCGAGGTTCGGCCCCTTGAGCGTGCCGTCCTTCGTGACGTCGGTGACGACGTATCGGCTGCACCCGGCATCCTCCAGGCGGTCAAGGACCTCCCAGAGGTCGCCGCCGTCCTTGGTCCAGCCACGGGCTGCGAGTGTCGTGCCGCGCACGTCGAGGCCCACGGCGATCGCCTCACCGTAGCGCCCGATCACATCGGCCGCCCATTCCGGGTTCTCGAGCGCAGCAGTGCCGAGGTTGATGCGCGTCGCGCCGCTCTCGAGCGCGGCTTCGAGCGTCGCATCGTCACGGATGCCGCCCGAGAGCTCGACGTTCACGTTCTTGAACTGCTTGATGACCTTGCGGAGGATCGCGGTGTTGCTGCCACGCCCGAACGCCGCATCGAGGTCGACGAGATGGATCCACTCCGCGCCCTGCGCGACCCACTCGCCGGCCGCGTCGAGCGGGTCCCCGTAGTTCGTCTCGGTTCCCGCCTCACCCTGGGTGAGCCGGACCGCCTTTCCGCCGGCGACGTCGACGGCGGGGAGGAGGGTGAGAGCGGGAGACTGCGCGAAGTCGTTCATGACGTCCTCAGGTGAGATGGGAGGGCCGATTCGTCGGCACGAGAGTCGACATTAGCCCGCGCATCCGCCCGCTCCAAACCGATGACCGCAGAGAACACCGGGCACCACGCGGTAGCCTCGAAGACACAGCTGTCCGGTCGGTGAGGAGATGCCCCATGGTGCGCGATGCGGAACCCCGAGGCGGTGGCCCCCTTCGGCGGGGGAACCCGATGCCTCCCGAGGCTCCGGAGATCGTCGCGCCCGTGCCGCCGATGCCGGACGCTTCGGTCCTCCCTGCGGCGCCCGACCTCACACCGGACCGAGGCGACTCCGTCCCGTCGCCGAGGCAGACCCCCGCGACGCCACCGGCTCCCACGACCCGCGCGGCGGCATCTGCGGCACGCACGATTCCGCCGGTGCCTCCGCGACCCGACACACCGCCGCCACCCGCCGGTGTGGCCCCCGCCGAGGCCGCGTCATTGCTGCCCCCGCTGCCTCAGACGACGCCCACAGCGATCGCGCACCCGACGAGCGACGAAGCACCGCGCAGTTCGATGGCGCCTTCTTCGTCTTCTGACGCGTCTTCGACTGCGCGCACCCCAGCGCCCTCGCCGCGCCCCTCCGTCTCTCCGCCCTCTGTCTCGTCTCCCCCCGCCGTCTCGTCTCCCCCGCCTTCTTCCTCGCCCTCGTCACGTCGACTGCAGCGCGAACAGGGGGTCGAACGCCCGTCATTCCTCCAGCAGGAGCGCCGAGAGGAACCCGCACGCCGCGGCGGGCGCGGATTCCTCAATCGCGTGGGATTCTCGCTCGGCCCGAATGCACGAGAACGCGCCATCCGCGACGATGAGCATGCCGTCAGCATGCACTGGCCGGGACCGCGCACGGTCGCAGTGGTCAACGGCAAGGGCGGCGCGGGAAAGACCCCCGCCACGGTGCTGCTCTCGGCCGTCTTCGCCCAATACGGAGGAGCGGGCGTCCTCGCCTGGGACAACAACCAGACACGCGGCACTCTGGGCTGGCGCACCGAGACCGGCGCGCATGATCGAACCCTGCTGGAGCTGCTGCCCCAGACGCAGCATCTGCTCGGCGCCCAGGGACAGTCCGCCGATCTCGCCCACTACGTGCATCACCAGCCGCAGGAGAAGTACGACGTGCTCCGGTCGAAGCCCATCCGGCTGGCGCACGAGAATCGACTCAGCCCTGCTGACGTGGATTCGATCCACGCCGTCGCCGCCAAGTTCTACCGCCTGATCATCATCGATTCGGGGAACGACGAGTCGGACCCGATGTGGCTGCGCATGATCGACCTCGCCGATCAGCTCGTCGTGGCCACCACGACGCGCGACGATCATGCCGAAGCGGGCGCCCTGCTGCTGGAGGCCCTCGAAGATCGCGACGAGCGCTCGGCGCGACTCGCCCAGGAGTCGGTGGTGATCGTCAGCCAGGCGGATCCGAAGGCGACTCCCGGCGACGTCGCCGACGTCGTCGGCGGGTACAGCTCATTGGCACGCGAGGTCGTGCCCATCCCGTTCGATCGGGAGATGGTCGACGGACACCTGCGACTGCGCGCGCTCGCAGAGCCTGCGCAGCAGGCATGGCTCTCGGCCGCCGCCGCCGTGGCCCGCGGCTTCTGACAGCGGGCGCGTTGCACGCAGCGATGGTGCGGCGGCGACGCCCGTCGGATCAGGCGCGCAGGCTGTCGACCCAGTTGCGCAGCAGTCGGATGCCGGCCTCACCGGACTTCTCCGGATGGAACTGCGTCGCCGAGAGCGGACCGTTCTCGACGGCCGCGAGGAACGGATCGCCATACGTCGTCCACGTCAGCACGGGCTGCGGGAACGGCGGGATGACGTCGAGTTCCCAGGACTGCGCCGCATAGGAGTGCACGAAGTAGAAGCGCTCGTTCTCGATCCCCTTGAAGAGCACCGAGTCGGCGCCGGGTTCGACGGTGTTCCAGCCCATGTGCGGCAGCACAGGCGCATTCAGCTCGGTGACCGCTCCCGGCCATTCGCCGAGGCCCTCCGAGTCGTGGCCGCGCTCGACGCCATGCGTGAAGAGCACCTGCATTCCGACGCAGATGCCGAGGACAGGGCGCCCACCGGCGAGCCGCCGATCGATGATCTCGTCACCGCCGTGCGCGCGCAGCGCATCACGGACGGCCTGGAAGGCACCCACGCCGGGGACCACGAGCCCATCGGCCTCGAGCGCCTCCTTGCGATCGCGCGTGAGCACGGCATCCGCCCCCGCCGCGACGAGAGCCTTCACCGCCGAGTGGACGTTGCCGGACTCGTAGTCGAAGACGGCTACCCGAGGAGCTGTACTCACAGTGCACCCTTGGTCGACGGAATGCCGTCGACCAGCGGGTCGAGAGCCTTGGCCTGGCGGAACGCACGTGCGAACGCCTTGTACTCGGCCTCGGCGATGTGGTGCGGGTCGCGCCCGCCGAGCACACGCACGTGCACCGTGAGTCCGGCGTTGAAGGTGATGGCCTCGAAGGAGTGACGCACGAGGGAACCCGTGAAGTGACCGCCGATGAGGTGGTGCTCGAAGCCGACCGGCTCACCGGTGTGCACGAGGTACGGGCGGCCAGAGATGTCGACGACGGCTTGCGCCAGAGCCTCGTCGAGCGGGACGAGGGCGTCGCCGTAGCGTGAGATGCCGGATTTGTCGCCCAATGCCTCTCGGATCGCCTGGCCGAGCACGATCGAGATGTCTTCGACGGTGTGGTGCGCGTCGATCTGCGTGTCGCCGGAGGCACGCACCGTCAGATCGGTGAGCGAGTGCTTCGCGAACGCCGTCAGCATGTGGTCGAAGAACGGCACCGAGGTGTCGATGTGACTCGCACCGGTGCCGTCGAGGTTCACCTCGAGTTCGACCGTGGACTCCGACGTGCTGCGCACGCGTGACGCGGTGCGCGGGGTGTGGGTGGTGCTGCTCATGAAGCCGATCCTATCGAGGCGAGGGCGTCGAGGAACGCGGTGGTCTCACCCTCGGTTCCCGCCGTCACGCGCAGATGACCGGGGATGCCGACGTCACGCACCAGCACTCCGCGGTCGTACAACTGCTGCCACACCTTCTTCGGGTCGGAGACTCCCCCGAAGAGCACGAAGTTCGACCACGACTCGTGCGGGGTGTATCCGAGCGCCTCGAGGGTCGCGGAGATGCGATCGCGCTGCTCGACGATCTCGTCGACCATTCCCAGCATCACATCGGAGTTGCGCAGCGCAGCGACCGCCGCCGCCTGAGTGAGAGCGCTGAGGTGGTACGGCAGGCGCACCAGACGCAGCGCGTCGATGAACGCCGGGTCGGCAGCGAGATAGCCGACCCTGGCGCCCGCGAACGCGAAGGCCTTGCTCATCGTGCGCGACACCGCGAGACGAGGTCGTCCGTCGATCAGGGTCAGCGCGGAGACAGCGTCTCGTGGTGCGAACTCCTGATACGCCTCGTCGACGATCACGATGCCCCGAGACGCCTCATAGACCGCTTCGACGACGTCGAGCCCCAGGGGCGTGCCCGTGGGGTTGTTCGGCGAGCAGAGCAGGATCACGTCGGGATCTGCGTCAGTGACCTGCGCGGCGGCCTCATCCGGTGTGATCGTGTAATCGGGCTGGCGGGTACCGGCGATCCAGCGTGCCCCCGTTCCCTGCGCGATCAGTGGGTACATCGAGTAGGTCGGGGCGAAGCCGAAAGCGGTGCGGCCAGGACCGCCGAACGCCTGCATGATGTGCTGCAGCACCTCGTTCGATCCGTTGCCCGCCCAGATCTGCTCGGGTGCGAGGCCGTGGCCGAGGTAGCGCGCGAATGACTCACGCAGCGTCGTGAACTCCCGGTCGGGATAGCGGTTCACATCGCGCAGCGCGACGGCGATGTCGTCGAGGATGTCGCTTGCCACGGCATCCGGCACGGGATGCGTGTTCTCATTGACATTCAGCGCGATGGGAAGCGGAGCCTGTGGTGCGCCATACGGAGTGAGTCCACGGAGGTCGTCACGAAGGGGCAGGTCGGCGAGTGATGCAGTCACCCTTCCCATGGTAGGCCGCATGGTGACGACGGTCGCTCAGCGTGACGCCCGAGATATGCCGGGACCGCTGATCACTCGGAGAACTGTGCCGGGATGGCCAGCTCGTCGCCGATCTGCAGCGCCGCACCCTGCAGAACGTTGAGCCTGGTGATCTCACCGATGACCTCGCGCGGGTCAGCCTTCGGTGCGACGCTCTCGGCGATCGACCACAGTGTGTCCCCCGGCATCACGGTGACCGTCTCGAAGGAAGCGGTCGCGGCTGCGTCGTTGGAAGCCATTGCGCTGCCACCGCTGAGCGCCCCGAAGGCGATCCCCGCCGCGAGCGGCACCGCAGCCAGAGCCAGCACGACCCGGCGACCGCGCGCCGTCAGCCGAAGGCGGGTCGCCGGCATTGCCGGGGCGATCGCTGCAGTACTGAAGGTGATGGTGCTCATGTCGTGCTCCTCTGCTACTTCCGCACTGGGCGGTGAAGTTGGCGTAGCGTTCGCATTCGCGACTCGGCCGGGAGCCGGGAATGCGAAGCTACGTTCCGAAGGTATCTTCGAATTCGAACATCTGTCAAGAGTTCTTCGAAACCCGCACCGCGAATCAACAGACACGCTCGAACAGATATTCCCCATCCGCGCTTTTCTCGGATACGGTTTCGATAGCAACACCCCATCACGGGCCACCGACATTCGAACCGAGACGCCGGGTCCACACCTGAGGAGCATCATGAGCGACAACGCCGCCACCGAGTCCGAGGCTCCGCGCACCCGTCGCCGGAAGAGCCTGAGTCCCAAGCAGATGGCGATCCTCGAGGTCATCCAGACCTCGATCAGCCGCTACGGCTATCCGCCGAGCATGCGGGAGATCGGCGATGCCGTCGGGCTCAAGTCCCTGTCGAGCGTGACCCATCAGCTCGGTCAGCTCGAACTCAGCGGCTACCTGCGACGCGATCCGGGCAAGACGCGTGCGATGGAGGTGCTCATCGACCTTCCCGGAACGAGTGGCGAGAACCCCGCCGATGTCGCGACCCCCGTCGGCGATGCCGCGCTGGTCCCGCTCGTGGGGCGGATCGCCGCCGGCGTGCCGATCACCGCCGATCAGCAGGTCGAGGAGATCTTCCCGCTCCCCCGCCAGCTCGTCGGCAAGGGCGACCTCTTCATGCTCAAGGTGTCCGGCGAGTCGATGATCGACGCAGCGATCTGCGACGGCGACTGGGTGGTCGTGCGCTCGCAGGGCAGCGCGGAGAACGGCGAGATCGTCGCCGCGATGCTCGATGGCGAGGCGACGGTGAAGGTCCTTCGCCGGCGCGACGGTCACACCTGGTTGCTGCCCCGCAACTCGGCGTTCGAGCCGATCCTCGGCGACGAGGCGGTCATCCTCGGCAAGATCGTCGCCGTGCTGCGCGCAGTCTGATCTCGGTTCCGCGCACAGGGACGCCCTGCCAGGACCGGCGCCGTCACGCAGCGTCCCTTTCGTCATAGGGTCGAAGCATGTCGTCGCCTTTCGGTTCCTGGTCCTCACCGTTCTCCCCGGCATCCGTCGCCGCCTCGTCCCCGCGTATCGACGGTGCGGCATTCGTCGGTGAAGAGATCTGGTGGGGCGAGTCGATTCCGGACGAGCGCGGACGTGTCACGGTGCGCAGTTCGACCGGCGAGATGATGCTCCCCGGTCCGTGGAGCGCGCGGTCTCGGGTGCATGAGTACGGCGGCGGCGCATGGGCAGCGGATGACGAGGGCACCCTGTACTTCGTCGACGGCTCGGATCAGAGGGTCCGGCGGATGCCGCGGGGAGGCCCCCTGCTGCCGCTGACCCCGTCGGGACCGGCCTACGGCGGCCTCCGTCTCGTCGACGGCCGACTGTTCGCGGTTCGCGAGGATCTCGAATCCGAGCCCCACGCGCGGGCGATCGTCGAGATTCCTCTCGACGGATCGGCCGGCGACGACCCCGACCGCCTCCTCACAGTCGTCGAAGGACCGGACTTCTACGCGCATCCTGCACTGTCGCCTGACGGAAGCCGCGTGGCATGGGTCGAGTGGCGAGCTGATCGGATGCCCTGGCAGAGCGCGAGTCTCAGGGTCTCCGACGGTGACGGCACGACGACGCTGCCGACGCGTGCCGCACTGCAACCCGAATGGACCGCTGACGACGAGCTGCACTATGCCGACGACGCCACGGGGCGCTGGACGCTGCACCGACAGGAACTGGACGGGATCACCGCTCGCCGCCCGGCCGAGGCGCTCGTGCTCACCGACCCACCCGCCGACACCGGCTATGGGCTCTGGGTGCTCGGCAACCGCTGGTATCGTCCGCTCGCCGACGGCAGGATCGTCGCGGTCCGCACCGAAGGCCGTGACCGCGTCGTGCTGATCGACGGCGACCGCGACGCACGCACCCTTGCGATCCCGGCAGACGGGCACGTGAGCATCGACGACGTCGTCGGCACGCGGGTGCTGGTATCGGGCAACAGCTCGACGGGTGCGCCCGGCGTGTGGTGCGTCGACGTCGACACGCACTCGACCACCGCAGTGACCGGGGGCGCCCCCTCCGACCCCGCGTGGATGCCACCCGCGTCGACAATCGTCGTGGAGGGCTCGCACGGTCCGGTCCACGCGTTCGTGTACGCGCCTGCGAATCCCGACGAGACCCCCGCCGATCACGAGCTTCCCCCTACATCGTGTTCGTGCACGGGGGCCCCACGGCGCACGTGAGCGGAGCAGCGTCGACCGCCATCGCGTTCTTCACGAGCCGTGGGATCGGCGTGCTCGATGTGAACTACGGCGGCTCGACGGGATACGGACGCGCATACCGCGAACGACTCGACGGCGAATGGGGCGTGGTCGACGTCGACGATGTGATCGCGGCCGCCCGAGGCCTCGCAGATGCCGGCCTCGCCGATCCTTCTCGCATCGCGATCCGCGGCGGTTCCGCAGGCGGCTGGACCGTGCTGTCCGCTCTCGTGCGCGGCGGCACCTTCACCGCGGGCATCAGCCGATACGGTGTCGCGGACCTGCGGATGCTCGTCGAGCAGACCCACGACTTCGAGGCCTCGTACATCGACGGTCTCGTGGGTCCGCTGCCGGAGGCCGAGGCGCTGTACGTCGAGCGGTCACCGCTCACGCATGCCGATCGCATCGATGTGCCGGTGCTTCTGATGCAGGGCGGGACCGACCGGGTCGTGCCTGCCGCGCAGTCGGAATCGATCCGCGATGCTCTCGCAGCCCGCGGCATCGATCACGAGTATGTGCTGTACCCCGAGGAGGGGCACGGGTTCCGCTCGGCGGAGACGATGATCGACGCGCTCGAGCGCGAACTCGCCTTTCTGGGGCGGGTGTTCGGCTTCACTCCCGCAGACTGATCACTCCCCGACGCGGTTACGCAGACGCATGGCGCGTTCTGCCTCGCGCGTGTCCTGCCGCTCGCGCAGAGTCTGACGCTTGTCGAACTCGCGCTTGCCCTTCGCGAGGGCGATCTCGACCTTGGCGCGACCGTCGGAGAAGTACAGCTTGAGAGGGATCAGCGTGTAGCCGCCTGCGGACACGGCATGCTGCAGCTTGGCGATCTCCTCGCGGTGCAGCAACAGCTTGCGGATGCGTTTGGCCGAGTGGTTCGTCCAGTGCCCCTGCGAGTACTCCGGGATGTGCACGGAATCGAGGAACACCTCGTTGCCTTTGACGAACGCATACCCGTCGCTGAGATTCGCACGTCCCTGACGCAACGACTTCACCTCGGTGCCGGTGAGCACCATCCCCGCCTCGTACGACTTCTCGATGTTGTAGTCGTGACGTGCGCGACGATTGGTCGCGATGACCTTCTCCCCGCGTTCCCTGGGCATGATTCTCTCCTGTGCGTAGACGAGCTCCGCGACAGATGAGTCGCGAGCAGCCTGTCAGTCTATACCCGCGACGTGGTCAGGTGCGCAGCCATCGGCGGATCGCGAAGCCGGCGGAGAGCGCGGCGAGCACCACTCCGATTCCGATCAGGACCGGCACCACGAGCGCGGCGTCTCCCATGGATATCCAGGTGGTGATGAAGGGCACACGTCCCCGCAGATACCCCTCGACCCCGAAATGCACACCGGCGACGACAGCCGCGCTGGCCAGCACCGATCCGAGGAGGGCCGCGAACACGCCCTCGAGCACGAACGGCGTCTGGATGAAGCGGTTCGATGCCCCCACCAGGCGCATGATCCCGATCTCCTTGCGCCGTGCGTACGCCGAGAGCCTGATGGTCGTCCCGATCAGGAGGATCGCTGCGATGAGCATGAGCACGGCGATCCCGACGGCGATGTAGGTCGCGACCGTCAAGGCGGAGAAGAGCGGCTCGAGGTACTGCAGTTGGTCCTGAACCTGCTCGACACCCGTGACGCCGTTGAAGGCTTCGGAGATCACCTGAGACTGCCCGGGATCCTTCATCGTGACGAAGAAGACCTCGAACGCCTGCTCGGCGCTGATGAGATTCGCCTGGTCCTCGCCGAGCTGGTCGACGAGCTTCGCGTAGGTGTCTTCCTTCGAGTCGAAGGTGACCTCGCTGATGAGCGGCGCGAGCGCCTCTCCCTCGAGCTGGCTGCGGACGGCGTTCACCTGGTCTTCGGACGCTCCCCCGTCGATGCACGTCGGGGACTCCGAGATGTCGGAGCACATGTAGACCGCGACCTGCGCACGCTCGGTCCAGTACCCGCGCATGGTGCCGATCTGCGCCTGCATGAGGATCGCGGCGCCGACGAACGTCAGCGACACGAAGGTGACGAGCACGACGGAGATGACCATCGAGATGTTGCGTCGAAGCCCCCCGAGGGCCTCGGTGAGGATCAGGCCGATTCTCATGATGTCGGCCCCACTTCCTCGGCACCGTCGTCCGAGAGGCCGAGCCGATCGGCCACTCCCAGCTCTGCGACGTCGACCTCCGGGAGGAGGATCGGATGCGTTCGAGAGCCCACCTGCCCGGTCGACCCGACCTGAGGATCGTCGACCTGCGGCTCGATCGGAACGGCCTGGGCCTCAGGCGTCTCCGACGCCGAAGGAACGGCATCGGCAGCGATCGACTCCGCTCGGCGCTGCGTGTCGAGCTCTTCGGCCAGGGCGGCTCGCACCACCGAGAGGTCGGCGGTCTGGCGCTGCACCTCCTGCACGGCCGTCAGCGCGGCAGCGGCCGCGGCGCCTCGCACCTCTTCAGGAACAAGGCGTGGGATGTTCGAGGTGTCGCCGTAACCGCCGTGCACCTCGTCGCGGACCATCTCGCCGTCACGCAGCTCGATCACGCGACGCTGCATCTGGTCCACGAAGCCCGCTTCGTGGGTGGCCATGAGCACGGTGGTGCCTCCGGCGTTGATCCGGGCGAGCAGCTGCATGATGTCGACGGAGGTGGCGGGATCGAGGTTTCCCGTCGGCTCGTCGGCGAGGAGCACCTGTGGGCGGTTGACCAGAGCGCGCGCGATCGCCACTCGCTGCTGCTCACCACCGGAGAGCTCGTGCGGCATCCGCTTCTGCTTGCCGTCGAGGCCGACGAGCGCGAGCGCCTCGGGCACGGCCTGCTGGATGAAGCCCCGGGACGAGCCGGTGACCTGAAGTGTGAAGGCGACGTTCTGGTAGACCGTCTTCGACGGCAGCAGCCGGAAGTCCTGGAACACCGAGCCGATGTGGCGCCGGAAATAGGGCACCTTGCGGTTCGCCAACGACCGGAGGTCGCGGCCGAGTACGGCGACACGTCCGGTGGTCGGCACATCCTCGCGGAGGATGAGCCGCAGACACGACGACTTCCCCGAGCCCGATGCCCCGACGAGGAAGACGAACTCGCCCCGCTGGACCTCGAAATCGACGCCGGACAGTGCGGGCCTGGAGGTCCCGCGATAGCGTTTCGTGACGTTCTCGAACCGGATCATGGCTTTACGAGCCTAAGCGCGCGGAATCGTCTGGTCGCGAGCGACACCCCCGCCGGCCGCTTCCGTGTCGCACCCCACTGCTATACATGGAGGTGCGGATCCACGCCCCAGCGTGGACGACGACTCCGAGGGGGATGCGATGACCACGCCTGCAGGTTGGTACGACGATGGCTCCGGCCGGCAGCGCTGGTGGGATGGCGAGCAGTGGACGGAGCACTTCGCCCCGGATCTCGAGGCTCCCCACGACGCAGGAACGACGGAGTCGACGCAGAGCGATTCGTCGGACGCGCGAGGCGCCGCAGAGGCGGAGTCCGCCCATTCGGCGGCCGCGGCCGAGACTCGGGACTCGATCCAGTCCGTCGCCGCCGTCGAGGCTGGAGCGACGTGGGATGCGCCCAAGGCGACGGACACAGCCGGATCGGCGGGCGCTGCCGGATCAACGGACCCTGCCGGATCAACGGACCCTGCCGGATCAACGGATGCTGCCGCTGCGATGGGGACTCCCCCGTCGTCCGAGCCGGCCGCGTCATCCGAGCAGTCATCCCCCGACCGCGCTGCCGCTGCCGGATCAACAGAACCGTCTCCCGCTGGCGTCGGCCCCGCAGACGCGTCGTACGGCACCGGATCAGATACGCCGGCCCCGCTCGGCGACGTGCCGCCGTACGCGAACGCCGCCCCCGCTCCCGTCGCACCCGGCTATCCCGGTGTGGCACCGTCGTACCCGGGCGCAACCGCCGCCTATCCGGGAAGCGCGCAGAACTCGGCATACCCCGGGTCGCCCTATCCCGACGCGGCGCCCGGATACGGTGCGCCCGGTGGGTATCCGGCCGCCGCCCCTGCCGCTCCCGCCCGCCCCTCAGTGCTCGGGCTGATCGGCCTCGGCCTCGCTGTGGTCGGAACGCTGATCGCCTGCATCCCACTCAGCTGGATCGCTCTGATCGGGTGGCTCATGCTGATCGGCGGGTTCGTCACGTCAGTGATCTCACTCTTCCTCGCCGGGAGGAAATGGCCGGGCATCACGGGATTGATCGTCTCGATCGTCGGAGCCATCATCGCCGCGGTGCTCACCGTCATCGTGGGCATCTTCGCGACGATCGCCACAGTCTCGGAGGAGATCCGCGATCTTCCGACCGCACCTCCCTCCAGCGAGTCCGTCCCGTCTCCGACCACCGAACCCGAGGATGACACCACCGACGTCCAGGTCGAGGAGGGGACGATCGGCGACACCGTGACGCTGCGACTGCTCGGCGGAAGCGGCGAGGTGACCGTCACCGGAGCGACGTGGGCGGCCGACGACGGATCTGGCGTACCGTCCACCAACGGTGGATTCCTGACCGTCGACACGACGTGGACCGGAATCGAGGGCACGACTCCCGCGAACCCGTTCTTCACCTCCCTCGAAACTGCGGACGGCACCGAAGGGGAGCTCGATCTCTTCGCCGCGGGCTCTCCCAACGAGTTGCTCGAACCGGGGCAGACCGCGAGCGGTCCCATCACGTTCGACGTGGAGCAGAGCGAGTCGTACGTGTTCGTGGTCACCGACGAGGCCGCGCGCGAGATCGCACGGATCTCGGTCACCCCGACCGCCGGTTGAACCGGAGGATCGAGTGACCATCAGGGAACGGAGTCGATGATGACGACACCCGCAGGGTGGTACGACGACGGCTCAGGCCTGCTCCGGTGGTGGGACGGCACGAGCTGGACCGAGCACACGATGCAGACGCCGACACCGACACCGACACCGACGTCTCCATCTCCATCTCCGGACGCATCGAGTACGCTGCCGGATCCCACCGATCCGCCGTTCGAGCCGCCGTACGTCGCAGCGGACCAGGCCTCGTGGAGGGGAAACGCACCCACGGCGCACCAAGACACGTCACGACCGACGGCCGCCCCCGTTCCCGTGACAGCGCCGTTCTCCCCCCACGTGCAGGCGCAGATGAATCCGGCGACGCCGTTCGGCACATACGCCACCGCGCCCGCACCCGCCGCAGCGAAGCCCGGGCTCTCCGTCCTCGGCATCATCGGGCTCGCGGTGACGGCGGTGGGTGTCGTCCTGTCGTGCATCCCGGCGATCGCCGTCGTCGGCTGGATCCTTCTCGGCGTCGGAGTCGTGGCCTCCCTCGTGTCCATCTTCTTCCCTGGCGCGAAGTGGCCGGGGATCACCGGTATGGCGCTCGGCGCCCTCGGGGCAGTCCTCGCCCTCGCGGTATCACTGTTGACATCGGGCGCGACCGCCTCCGAGCCCGTCGATGACCCTGCCCCCGTCACGACCGAGACGCCGTCGGCATCCGAGGAGGCACCCTCCGACGAGCCCACGCGCGAGCCTTCACCTTCCGCCGTCGCGACGCCGCCCCCGGGCACGGAGACCGTCACCTTCGACGAACTCGAGGTCGGGCAGTGCATCCCATACGTGGAGTGGGGTGACGAGGTGTTCGAGCTCCCGATCGTGCCGTGCGACCAACCCCACACCGACGAGGTCTATTACATCTTCGACGCCGAAGACGGGGATTTCCCCGGCGACGACGCTCTGCAGTCTCTCGCGACCGAACGGTGCGATGCCGCGTTCGCTGACTACGTGGGCATCCCCTACAAGGACTCTGTTCTCGCCAACTACTGGTTCGTGCCGACCGAGATGTCGTGGAATCGCTTGAAAGACCGCACGATCCAGTGCATCGTCTACACCGACGAAGACGTCACGGAGTCATTCCGAGGCTCCGCGCGCTGAGAGCGGCGAGGCTCAGTCCTCTTCCTTGCGCTTGCGCCAGCGGATGCCCGCGGAGATGAAGCCGTCGAGATCGCCGTCGAAGACCGCTGCGGGGTTACCAGACTCGTGTCCGGTGCGCAGGTCCTTGACGAGCTGCTGACCGTAGAGGAAGTACGAGCGCATCTGGTCGCCCCAGCTCGCCGTGATGTTGCCGGCGAGCTCCTTCTTCTTCGCAGCCTCTTCTTCCTTCTGGAGCAGGAGGAGGCGGGTCTGCAGCACGCGCATCGCCGCAGCGCGGTTCTGGATCTGCGACTTCTCGTTCTGCATAGAGACGACGATGCCGGTCGGAAGGTGCGTGAGGCGCACGGCGGAGTCTGTCGTGTTGACCGACTGGCCACCGGGTCCCGACGAGCGGAACACGTCGACGCGGATGTCGTTCTCGGGGATGTCGACCTCGGTCGCCTCTTCCATGAGAGGGATCACCTCGACCGCCGCGAACGACGTCTGCCGCTTGTCGGCAGAACCGAACGGGCTGATGCGGGCCAGACGGTGGGTTCCGGCCTCGACCGACACCGTCCCGAAGGCGTAGGGCGCGTCGATCTCGAACGTGGCCGACTTGATGCCGGCGCCCTCGGCGTACGAGGTGTCGAGAACCTTGACCGGATACTTGTGACGCTCGGCCCACCGCAGGTACATGCGCATGAGCATCTCGGCGAAGTCGGTGGCGTCGTCGCCACCGGCTCCCGAGCGGATCGTGATGATGGCGGAGCGCTCGTCGTACTCGCCGTCCATCAGCGTCTGAACCTCGAGCTGGTTGATGATCTCGGTGAGAGAGTTGAGCTCGGCACGCGCCTCGACGGCGGAGTCCTCGTCGCCCATCTCGTTCGCCAACTCGATGAGGACCTCGAGGTCATCGAGCCGTCGGCCGATGCCTTCGACCCTGGCGAGCGCGGACTGGCGGTGGCTCAGCGCACTGGTCACCTTCTGAGCGCGTTCGGGGTCGTCCCAGAGGTCCGGCACGCCGGCTTCCTCACTGAGGCGCGCGATGTCGGAGCGGAGGGTCTCGACATCGATGACCTCGCGGATGTCACCGTAGGTGAGTCGCAGGGCCTGGATGTCGGCGGAGAGATCGAGTTCGAGCATGTCGCGTCCAGCCTAACGTGCCGCCTGTGCGGGCGGGGACGGGTTCGAACGGGAGTAGCGTGAAACGGTGAGCAGTGCATCCACGGTCCTGAGACGATTCGGGCCGATGGTGTACCTCCCCACCGTCCTCTTCTCGCTCGGCGAGGGCGCGGTCATCCCGCTGATCCCCGTGATCGCGTCCGAGATGGGCGCCGACGTCGCCTTCGCAGCGCTCGTGGCCTCAGCCCTCGTGGTCGGTCAGCTGTGCGGCAACGTCCCTGCCGGGTGGGCGGTCTCGCGCATCGGCGAACGCTTCACCATGGTCATCGCCGGCACCATCGCGATCGGGGCCGGCATCGGCATGGTGTTCGCTCCGTCGCTCGCGATTCTCGCGGCATCCGTCTTCCTCCTGGGCTTCTGCGCGGCGGCCTTCGGGCTCGCCCGCCATGCGTTCATGACCACGAGGGTTCCTCTCGCCTTCCGCGCCCGTGCGCTCTCGCTGCTGGGCGGGAGTTTCCGGCTCGGAGTCTTCATCGGCCCGTTCGTCGCTGCAGGGCTCCTGCAGTTGTTCGGGTCGGAGATCGCCGCTATCTGGTTCTTCCTCGGCTGTCTCGTCGCGATGGTGCTGCTGGTGCTGTTCGGCCCGGACCCCGAGAAGACCGTTCCGAGAGCGACTCCGATTCGCACCGCTCAGCTGTCGGAGGACTCGGGCGAGGTCGTCACCGGATCGATCCCGGTGACGGGGCGGATCGGGGTCTTCCGCACGATGTGGTTGCAGCGAGGCGTTCTCGGACGGCTGGGGCTCGCCGCGGCGTCCCTCTCGGCGGTGCGCTCAGCGCGCCAGGTCGTCCTGCCGCTGTGGGGTCTCTCACTCGGTCTCGACTCCGCGACGATCGCCCTCGTGGTCGGTGTCTCGGGGGCCATCGACTTCGCGCTGTTCTACGCGAGCGGTCAGGTGATGGACCGGTTCGGCAGGCTGTGGGCGGCGATGCCGGCCATGCTGCTCATGGGCTCGGGGTTCCTCGCGCTCTCCTTCACCCACGATCTCGATTCCGCCGTGCTCTGGTTCGGCATGTTCGCGGCGCTGTTGGGGGTGGGCAACGGCCTGTCGAGCGGCATCCTGTTGACCCTCGGTGCAGACGTGGCCCCGAAGAAAGATCCGGCCGCGTTCCTCGGCTCGTGGCGAACGCTCACGGATGCCGGGGGCGCGATCGCGCCTCTGCTGGTGTCGGGGATCATCGCCATCGCGTCGCTGCCGCTCGCAGCGGCCGCGATGGGCGTGATCGGTCTCGTCGGAGCCGGTGGGTTCCTGCGATGGATCCCCCGGTTCGTCCCACGGACGAAGGAGGGAACGGAGTGACGGTACTCGGCGCTGACATCCGGAGCCTGGTGGTGGACTACACGCCGCGCTCCCCCCGAGAGAACGCGATGCTGTCGGACTTCTCCCGACATTTCTCGGACGATTCGGGTCCCACAAGCCGCAGCGACGGCCCCATCCACGCCACGGCGTCGGCGTTCGTCTTCGATCCGTCCCTGACGCAGATCGCGCTGGTGTTCCACGGCAAGGGGATGTTCTGGGTGCAGCCGGGGGGCCACCTCGAAGATGACACGTCGATCGTCGACGCAGCTCTGCGTGAACTCGAGGAGGAGACCGGACTCGAGGCGGAGCATCCGGGCCCATCGCTCGTGTACGACCTCGACCATCACGCGCTGTCTGCGGCATTCGGGCGCTGTGTCTCGCACCTCGATGTCGGCGTCGCCCTGATCGTGCCGGCGCACTCGCCACTCACCGTGAGCATCGAGTCGGCAGACGTGAGGTGGTGGCCCGTCGACGCGCTCCCTCCCGACGTCCCCGAGGGTTTCGAGGTGCGCGTTCGTTCCCTCCTCCTGCGCATGATCGCCTGATTCTCGGCAGATCACGGTGCGGGCCATCGACCCGGAGTGCCGTCAACGCACCGCTGTGCGGCTGGTACCCGTCGCCTCGAGCTCGACTCCGTCGGGAAGGAACAGCGAGAGCAGCGGCGGATGCCACGGTGCTGCGATCGTCACCCGCGCGGACACCCCCTCCGGCGCGGTGGCGGACACGATCCGCACCGTCTCGGAGGTGAGCGCGATCATCTCCGCCGCCTGCTCCTGGACCTGCACGTCCGTGAGCTCGGCGAGCGTCTCGCCGCCTTCGACGGTGAGAGTGAATCCGTGCGCTCCGGCGAGCGCCGCCGCATCAGCGAGCGAATCGAGGCGTTTCTGCGCGATGTAGAGGTCCGTGGCGCATACGCAGACGAAGATGAGCGCGAGCGCGAGCATCGCGTAGCCGAGCGTGAGCAGCAGCACACTGCCTTCGTCATCTCGTCGCATGCTGTCGTTCACCCGGTGCCCCAAGTGCGCGAGACCTTCTGCGCAGTCGCCCCGTGAACGGTGATCGTTGCGGCGTCCTGCAGACCGAACACCGCGGGGATCAGCGGCAGCGACACGCGCGCGGTGATCGTGAGCGAAACCGTCGCTCCCGCCCGGGGGCACTCTCCCTCCACCCCGGGACACACCATCGACACCTCGAGAGTCTCGTCGTCGATCCCGTACTGTTCGACCACACTCGCCAGCACCTGCTCGCCGCGAGCAGCGGCTGTCGCTGCATCCGGTGCGAGGGTGATCGCACGCACCGTATGACGAGCGGCTGCCTCGACACCGAGCGTCTGCTCCTGGATGGCGCCGAGTGCGATGATCAGGTAGACCAGCGGCACGAGCAGGATCACCCCCACTGCGATGAACTCGAGCGCGGCCGAACCCTCGTCATCCATCACCGAACGTCTCCTCCGGTGCGGCCGCCTCGGTCGTCAGCGCACGAGGCACACCCAGCAGTCCGATCACAGGGAGAGTGGCGGTGACGACGACCTTCACCGTCGGCTGCCCGAGAACCGAGTTCTGCTCGATCGTGATGTCATCCGCGTAGCCCGCGCCGACCGCCCGCGTGATCACCTCACGAGCGCGGTCTGCTCCCTCGGCGAGGGTCGTGTCCGCAAGAGCTGCGAAGTGGGCGCCCTCGACTGCAGCATCGTGCACGACGTTGCGGACGTAGATCGCGAGCGCGAGCTGCATCACGGCGAGCGTCAGCACGGTGAGGAGCGTACCCACCAGCACGAACTCGACCGGGCTGGAACCCCGGTCGTCAGTGATGCCCCATCGCGCACATCGGCCGGTCTCTGCACCGCGTGCCACGCCGGTCACGGATCAGATCCCTGACACGCGCGCGATGGCCTGCTCGAAGAGTTGGCTCAGCGCCGGCCCGGCGACCGCCCAGATCAGCACCACGAGGCCCGCGGTCATGAGTGTGACCAGCACCCAGCCCGGCACGTCGCCGGCGTCATCATCAGCGAGTTCGCGCACCCAGGCGGTCGCGGCACCCCAGCGACGTCGCAGCGGGTTCCGGTGTCGCCACGGGTTCCGGGGTCGGGGAAGGGTCATTGTCGTCGTCCTTTCGTTGAGCGCTCAGCCGATGCCGAGTCGCAGGATGAACAGCCCGGGATAGATGGCGAAGAGAACCGAGAGCGGGAGGATGAGGAACACGAGGGGCAGAAGCATCAGGATCTCCTTGCGACCGGCCTGCTCGATCAGCACCCGCTTCGCATCTTCACGGGCGTCACCGGCCTGTGCATGCAGGACCGCGGCGAGGGGCGCACCGTGTTCGAGTGCGGCGATCACCTGGTCGACAGCTCGCGTGAGGCCGGGCAGCTGCAGTCGCGCGGCAAGCTCGGCGAGGGCATCGGCGACCGATGACCCGGTTCCCACGGCCACGACGACCGTGCGCAGCTCGATGGTGAGCGCGCCGGATCCGACCAGGGCGACGCGTCGGAGCGAGTCGAGGAATCCTTCGCCCGCCGACAGGCAGAGCGCGAGGAACTCGAGTGTCGTGGGCAACTCGTCCGTGAGCCGCGCCCGATGCACGCCCACGCGCACGCCGAGCTGCATCTCGTAGGCGACCGCGCACCCCGCACCCACCACCAGCGGAAGCAGTGAGACGAGAGCTGTCATCCGACCGAGGAGCACCAGGACGATGACGGCGACCGCCCCTGCTCCGATGCCGAGCACCATCCAGCCCAACTGGCGGCCGCGGAAGGTCGCGGCGCTCATGTCGATACCCGCCTGCGCGAGCCTGCGCTGCAGGGCGTCTCGGCCGCCGAGTGCTCGTTCGAAGACCGTCCGGAGCCGGTTCCATGGCGATCTCCCTCCCGCGGGGAGCATGCGCAGCACGGGCAAGGCGCTCTGTGGCAGGTCGTCGTCGGAGACGACGTCGCGCACGTACGGACCGATCCGCTGAACGAGTGGCGCCGCGGCCCAGCGCGGAAGCGCAGTGACCATGCAGAGCATTCCCCCGGCCAGGACTCCGCCGATGAGCACCGAGAAGGAGAACAACGAGAATCCGCTCATCCGAACCACCGCCCGGGTTCGGGCAGGCGCCCGATGCGGATCATGATGCGATAGGCGACGACCGACACGAAGGCCCCGACGCAGATGACGACCATGCCTTCCGGCGTGCCATAGGCGTCGGCGCCTTCGGGCCTCATCACGAGCAGGCCCAGGATCGCCCAGGGGGCGATCGCACCGAGCACTGCAGCGCCGCGGATCCACGACTGTCGGGCTTCGACCTCCCCTCGAAGCGCCGCATCGGCGCGCACCGAGGCCGAGAGCGCGCGCAGAACGCCGCTGAGCTCGGTGCCTCCGACCTGTCTTGCCATCCGCAGCGTCTCGATGATCCGATCGGCGATCGGGTCTGCCAAGGCGCTCTTCAGGCGATCGAGGCTCGACTCGAATCGCCCTGTGGCCCGAAGGTCCCGGGCGAATGCGATGAAGGCCGGACGCATCATCGCCGGAGCCGATTCAGACAGGCTCGCCACCGCATCGGGCAGCGACAGCCCGACGCGGATCGAGGCGATCAGAAGGTCGCACACATCAGGCCAGACTTGACGACGCGTCTTGCGCAGACGCAGCCGACGTGCGCGGAGCAGGGGCACCGGCGCACTCCCCGCGGCGATCGTCGCGAGCACGGCGAGCGCGGGGATCGATGTCAGCAGCCACACCGCAGCCCCCGAGCACAGGGCCGCTGCGAGCATCACGATGACGAGCGATCGGGGACGTGTCGCGCCGAGCCCTGCCTCTTCGAGTGTGCGCGAGAGAAGACCTCGCCGAGGCTCTGGGGGCGACGCCGAGCGCGGTGGCCACAGCCACGGTGAGACGGAGAGCAGCAACCCGGCGGCGAGCATCGCTCCCAACAGCACGGTCATGCGCGAGCACCGTCCCGCCGCCAATCGGACCCGTGCCCTTCGGAGTGCCCCTCGTGCACGTAGATCGACCGCGTGACGATGCGCCCGTCAACGACAGCACCGGTCGGCGCGATCACCTCGGCGACTCTCCGCACGCCATCGGAGCCGCGCACGCAGTGCACGACCAGATCGACCGCCCCTGCCAACGCCGGCGCGACGAACGACCGGTCGATGTTGCGACCTGCCAGCAACGGCAGCAGTGTGAGCTTGTCGAGTGCCTCATCGGCCGAGTTCGCGTGTACCGTCGCTGCTCCCGGCACGCCCGTATTGAGAGCCAGCACGAGATCGAGCGCCTCGGCATCGCGGACCTCCCCCACGACCAGCCGATCCGGCCTCATGCGAAGCGCCTCCTTCACGAGCCTGCGGAGCGTGATCTCGCCCGTGCCCTCGAGACTCGCCTGGCGGCCCTGCAACGAGACGACGTCGGGACCATCGATGGCGAGTTCGAGGGTCTCTTCGACACTGATGATGCGCTGGACGTCCGAGCATGAGGCGAGCAGCGCCCCGAGAAACGTGGTCTTGCCCGCGTGGGTCGCGCCGGACACGATCACGCTCCGCCCGTCGCGCATCGCGCTGCGCAGCATCTCGGCGACGGTGAGCGGCAGCATCCCGGCTCGGATCAGCGCGTCGAGGGACCGGAATCGTGGCAAGAACTTGCGGATGTTGACCGCCCACGAGCCCCGCACCACGTCGGCGATAGCCACGTGTAGTCGCGAGCCGTCCGGCAGCGAAGCATCGACGAACGGCTGGCTGATGTCCACCCGGCGCCCCGTCGACTGGAGCATCCTTTCCACGAGGTCTCGAAGCATCGCATCGGTGAGCCGTAGATCCAGTCGACTGGCGATCCCTTCGCGTGCGATGTGGATGCTCTCGGGGCCGTTGAGCCAGATCTCCTCGATCTCGGGGTCATCCAGCAACGGCTGCAGGGCGCCGAATCCGCTGACGGCCGCGAGCACATCGCGAACGCACGCGGCCTCGTCATCGATCATCGCCTCGCCGCGCGCGAGCGCCACGTCGTTGAACCGCCGCACCTCGGCGAGCGCGAGCCCCCTCGCGGCCTCGGTGTCGAGCGTCGGATCCGTGCCCTCGCTGCGCAGACGCTGCCGCACGCGTTCGGAGACGAGTACGGCGGGGAGGATCACCCGAGCATCCTCGCAACAATCGTCGACCGGTCGCCGGAGTTATCCACAGACCACGATCGCCTCTGCGGGCGGATCCCCAGCAACGCGCGATCGCCCGGTCAGTAGACTGATTTCACCGCGCGGGAGTGGTGGAATTGGCAGACACGCAGGATTTAGGTTCCTGTGCCCCAGGGCGTGTGGGTTCAAGTCCCACCTTCCGCACCGATCAGTCGCATATCCGCGACCGATGTCTGTACCGCCGCACAGCTCACTACGACGGGAATCCCATGCACCACGCCGCGCTCATCCCCTGGCTCGACCCCGCCACGATCATCGGCTCGGCCGGCCCCTGGGCGCTGCTCGTGGTGTGCTTCATCGTCTTCGCCGAGACCGGCCTGCTGGTCGGGTTCCTGCTCCCCGGCGACACGCTGCTCGTGATCTCCGGGCTCCTCTCGCACCCGATCGCCGGTTCCGAGCACGGCGTCTTCGGCATCAACGTGTGGATCGTCGCCCTACTCATCGGGTTGTCCGCCTTCGTCGGCGGTGAAGTCGGTTATCTGATCGGCCACAAGGGTGGGCCGGCAGTCTTCGAACGCAAAGAATCGGGCCTCTTCAGCAAGAAGAACGTCGAGCGCACCAACGCGTTCTTCGAGCGTTTCGGCGGCATCACCGTCATCCTCGCCCGCTTCGTGCCGATCGTCCGCACTTTCGCCCCGGTCGCCGCCGGAGTCGGCCACATGCCGTGGCGCCGCTACACGCTCTACAACCTGATCGGCGCCATCCTCTGGGGCTTCGGCCTCACGATGTTCGGCTACGCGATCGGGTTCATCCCGCCGGTGGCGCATTTCGTCGAGAGCTACATCGACCTGATCCTGCTCGCCGCCGTCGGCGGCACGGCCCTCGTCACCCTCTGGCACTACCTCTCCGAGCGCCACAAGGCGAAGAAGGAGGCCGCGGCGGGCGAGGGCGAGACGGATGCCGCCGAAGCGGAGGCGCTCGCTCTCGACCCCGAGGTGTTCGACCGCGCTCCTGATCTCGACGGTGACGGCAAGCACTGACCTCGAACGAGTGAGAAGGGCGGGCTGAGTTCTCAGCCCGCTTTCTTCTTGCTCGGGCTCTTCTTCGTGCTCGCCTTGCTGTCTGAAGACTCCGAACGCGCGGCCTTGGTGCGAGCGACGCTGGCTCGCAGCGCCTCCATCAGATCGATGACCTCGCCGCTCTTGGCATCGTCCTCCGTCTCACCGAACGTCTCCGAGACGTCGAATGTGTCACCCGCCTCGATCTTGGCGTCGATCAGGGTGCGCAGCTCCTTCTGGTACTCGTCGACGAACGATTCCGGATCGAAGTCGGCCGAGTAGCTGTCGACGAGGGACGCCGAGAGCTCGAGCTCCTTCTTCGAGATCCGCACGTCCTCATCCAGAGCGGGGAACGCGGCCTCGCGCACCTCATCGGCCCACAGCAGCGTCTGCAGCACCAGCACCTTGCCCCGCACTCTGAGCGCGGCGAGACGGGTCTTCTGACGCAGGGTGAACCGCACGATCGCCGTGCGATCGGTCTGCTCGAGCGTCTTGCGCAGCAGCACGTAGGCCTTGGGCGATTTCGAATCGGGCTCGAGGTAGTACGGCTTGTCGAGAGTGAGCAGATCGACCTGATCCGACGGCACGAACTCGACGACGTCGATCTCGCGACTCTTCTCCGCCGGCAGCGCCGCCAGGTCGTCCTTGGTGAGCACCACCGTCTGGCCCTCCTCGACATAGGCGCGATCGATGTCGGCGTACGCCACGGTCTCTCCGCACACCTCGCAGGTGCGCTGATACCGGATGCGACCGCCGTCCTTCTCGTGCACCTGATGCAGTGGCACGTCGTGGTCCTCGGTCGCGGAATACACCTTGACCGGCACGTTCACGAGGCCGAAGGTCAGCGCGCCCTTCCAGATCGTTCTCATGCCCCCAGTGAACACCAGGCGCCCCGGTCGCGGCCAGTACCTTGACTACGCTGGGCGTCATGGTGGCCGAGGCGCAGAACGTGCAGATCGACGGCCGCCGCCTGCGCATCACCAACCTCGACAAGGTCGTCTACCCCGAGACCGGCACGACCAAGGGCGAGATCATCGCCTACTACACGGCGATCGCGCCCCGCATCCTCCCCCTCCTCGACGGCCGCCCGGTCACACGCAAGCGCTGGGTCGAGGGGGTCGGAACCGCTGAGCATCCCGCCGACTCCTTCTTCACCAAGCAGCTCGAGCCCGGCGCGCCGAGCTGGATTCCGCGCCACGAGATCCGGCACTCCGACGGCCCGAAGGAGTACCCGCTCGTCGACGACGTGCCGACCCTCGTGTGGCTCGCCCAGGTCGCCGCGATCGAGCTGCACGTGCCGCAGTGGCGCTTCGCACCCGACGGCCTACCCGGGAACCCGGACCGGCTCGTGCTCGATCTGGACCCCGGCCCGGGCGTCCGTCTCCCCCAGTGCGCTGAGGTCGCGCGCATCGCCCGTAGCCTGCTCGCGGGCATCGGACTCGATCCGGTACCGGTTACGAGCGGCAGCAAGGGCATCCACCTGTACGCGGCTCTCCCCGGCCAGCAGACCAGTGACGAGATCTCGGCGGTGGTGAAGGAGGTCGCCCGCCTGATCGAGACCGAGCATCCCGATCTCGCCACCAGCACCATGTCGAAGGCTGCCCGGGGCGGCAAGGTCTTTCTCGACTGGAGCCAGAACAACGGCAAGAAGACGACCATCTCGCCGTACTCGATGCGTGGCCGGGCACAGCCCTGGGTGGCCGCACCCCGCTCCTGGGACGAGCTCGACGACCCCGACCTGGCGCAGCTCGACTTCGCGACCGTGCTGGAGCGCGCGGAATCGGGGATCGACCCCCTCGCATCGCTGCGCACAGAACGCCCCTCGCCGGTGCAGACCACGCGGCCTGCGGCATCCGATGAGGCGCACCCCGCGCGCCGCGCCGAATCGCGCGCGCACCGACGGCGGATCTCCGGTGCGGCGAGCGCACCGGCATCCGCCTCCCCGGCATCCGTCTCACCGATGCTCGCGGAGAACGGCACACCGGCGATCGCCCGCGGGCTCAGCTCGCCCTCCTGGGTCGAGGTGAAATGGGACGGAATCCGGGCGATCGGCACCTGGGCGGACGGACGCATGCTGCTGCATGCCCGCAGCGGCACGGACATCACCGCCCGCTACCCCGAGCTCACCGCCGACGGTGCTCCATTCCTCCCGGTCGGCGACGCGATCCTCGACGGCGAGATCGTCGCTTTCGACTCGCACAGCAGGCCGAGCTTCTCGCTGCTGCAGAACCGGATGCACCTCACGCGGCCCCGCGAGATCGAACGCGAGGTCGTGCGTACCCCGATCGTCTACATGGTCTTCGACCTGCTGCGCCTCGACGGACACGACCTCAGCACGATGCCGCTGTCGCAGCGGCGCACCCTGCTCGAAGATGTGGTCTCGGATCTGGACGCACCGATGCAGGTGCCTCCCGTGTTCGACGACGTGGATGCCGCGCTGGCTGCGAGCGATGAATTCGGACTCGAGGGCGTGGTCGTGAAAGACCCGTCGTCCGCCTATCGGGCGGGGCAGCGCTCCCCTGCCTGGCTCAAGCTCAAGCACACGAGGACGCAGGAGGTCGTGATCGTCGGCATCCGTCCAGGCAAAGGCGACCGCGAGGGCACGTTCGGATCCCTGCTGCTCGCAGTGCCGGAATCCGGCAAGCTGCGGTACGTGGGACGCGTCGGCACCGGCTTCACCGACCGGATGCTGCGCGATCTGCTCGCGCGCCTCGCACCGTTGCGCGTCGAATCCGCCCCGTTGGGCGGAGTTCCCGCTCTCGACGCCTCGGATGCACTCTGGGTGGAGCCGGATCTGGTCGGCGAGGTCGAGTTCGCGAACTGGACCCCCGACGGCATCCTCCGTCACTCCCGCTGGCGAGGCCTCCGGCCCGACAAGTCTCCGGATGAGGTCGTCGTCGAGAGTTGAACCGTCACGCGTGGTGAGGCTCGCAGTCCGACTGCTCGGCGGGCTCGATCTGGAAGGTCGAATGCTCCACGTCGAAGTGGTGCGCGAGACACGATTGAAGGTCATTGAGGAGCTTCGCGGATCGCCCGTCGGCGAGGAGCGCCGGTTCGACGCTGACGTGCGCACTGAACACCGGAGCACCGCGGGTCAGCTGCCACACGTGCACATCGTGCACTCCGACGACCCCGTCGTAGTCGAGCAGGTGCTGGCGGATGTCGCTGACCGCCGTGCCCGCCGGAGCCGATTCGGAGAGCACCGAGAACACTTCGCGCAGCAGAGCGATCGCGCGCGGGATGATCAGCACGGCGATCATGATCGACGCGAGCGCGTCTGCCGGCATCCATCCGGTCGTCACGATCACGATCGCGGCGATGATCACCATCGCCGAGCCGATCAGATCGCCCATCACTTCGAGGTACGCACCGCGGATGTTGATGCTGGTGCGCTGCGCC
This sequence comes from Microbacterium sp. AC145, assembly GCF_979258505.1. Lineage (NCBI taxonomy): Bacteria > Bacillati > Actinomycetota > Actinomycetes > Micrococcales > Microbacteriaceae > Microbacterium > Microbacterium sp. AC145. The sequence goes on along the minus strand of NZ_OZ409859.1, from coordinate 828,312 downwards.
CGGCTCAGCAGCCACATCGAGATCGCGTTGGCCACGAGGCCCACGACCGCGACGATGAGCATCAGACCTCCGGCGACCTCGGTCTCGCCAGGGTCGATCAGCCGACCGACGGCCTCGATCCCGACCCAGCCGGCGAGCAGGATCAGGATGATCGCATTGACCAGTGCACCGAACACTTCCGCGCGCTGATATCCGAAGGTGCGACGATCGTCGGCCGGTCGTGCGGCGACCGCGGCCGCGATCAGAGCGATTACGAGCGCCGACGCATCGGTGAACATGTGTGCGGCATCCGCCAGGAGAGCGAGCGAGCCGGTGAGGATCGCGCCCACGACCTGGACGACCATGATGGTCGCGGTCAGGCTCAGCGAGATCGCCAGAAGACGGCGGTGGCTCGCTGAGCGGATGCCGCCGGCAGCGGGCGCGTGATCGTGCATGCCTCCAGGCTAGACCGGCCACCAGGTCGTCAGGCCGGTCTGCGCGCAGTCGGGAATGGTGATGATTCTCAGTTGTCAGAGACGCGCGAGCAGCGGCACCAGTTCTGCGAACGCACGGGCGCGGTGTGACTGCGACTGCTTCTCGTCAGCGGTGAAATCGCCGACCGTGCGCTCGGCGTCCACCGGCTGATCGTCCGGGATGAAGATCGGGTCGTAGCCGAATCCACCGCCCCCCGATGCCTCGAACGCGAGCCGACCTGGCCAGTTGCCCTCCACGACATGCTCCTCGCCCGAGGGTGTGACGAGCGCGATGGTGGAGGTGAAGTGCGCAGTGCGGTGGGGATCGGCGATGTCACGCAACTGATCGAGCAGCAGCGCGAGATTCGCCGCGGAGTCCTTCTGCTGACCTGCCCAGTATGCCGAGAAGACGCCTGGCGATCCGCCGAGCACGTCGACGCAGATGCCAGAGTCGTCGGCGAGCGCGGCGAGACCTGTGTGGGCCGAGGCCGCACGAGCCTTGAGGAGGGCGTTCTCCGCGAAAGTGATGCCGTCTTCGACCGGCTCCGGGCCGTCGTAGCCGACGACCTCGAGGTCGGGTCGTGTCGCCTGCACGATCTGCTGGAACTCCGACACCTTGTGCGGATTGTGAGTGGCGAGGACGACCTTCATCAGCCCGCGAGAGCCTTCAGCTGCTGGTCCTTGAGGTCGGCGCAGCCCGCGACGCCCAGGTCGAGCAGCGCGTCGAGCTCGCGCTTGTCGAACGGCGCTCCCTCGGCGGTGCCCTGCACCTCGACGAACAGTCCCCGACCGGTCACGACGATGTTCATATCTGTCTCGGCGCGGACGTCCTCGACATATGCGAGATCGAGCATGGGTTCGCCGTCGATGATTCCCACGGAGACCGCAGCGACGGAGTCGAGCAGCGGGGTCGAGTTCTTGCCGATGAACTTCTTCTCGCGGCCCCATTCGATCGCGTCGGCCAGTGCCACGTAGGCGCCGGTGATCGCGGCGGTACGCGTGCCTCCGTCGGCCTGGAGCACGTCGCAGTCGATCACGATCGTGTTCTCGCCCAGTGCCTTGGTGTCGACCACTGCGCGCAGTGCGCGGCCGATCAGCCGCGAGATCTCATGCGTACGCCCGCCGATGCGACCCTTCACACTCTCGCGGTCGTTGCGGCTGTTCGTCGCACGGGGAAGCATCGAGTACTCGGCAGTCACCCATCCCTTGCCCTTGCCCGTGAGCCAGCGCGGAACGCCGTTGGTGAAAGAGGCGGTGCAGAGCACCTTCGTGCCGCCGAAGCTGATCAGCGCGGATCCCTCGGCATGGCTGCTCCAGCCGCGCTCGATCGTGATCTCGCGGAGCTGGTCGGTACTGCGGCCGTCGGCGCGGACGATGCTGGTCATGGGGTTCCTTCATGTGAGGGGTGGAGCGCGGATGCCGCGGGGCGTACGACGCCGATGGGTGGTTGGGGAAGGGTGATGACACCGGTCTGCACGAGCTGCACGTCGCGCACCTCGCGTCCCATGAGGCGGTTGGCGAGGGCTGTGAACTCGGTGGTCGAGTCGCCCGTCGCCTCATAGACATACGACGCAGTGGCATCGGGCGATGCGATCAGGTCACCGCGCACGAGCTGACGGTAGACGTCCCCCGCTGTCTCGTCGTCACTGGAGACGAGCGTGACGCCCTCGCCCATGACGTAGCTGATCGCCCCGCGGAGGAACGGGTAATGCGTGCATCCGAGAACCAGCGTGTCGACGCCCGCATCGCGCAGCGGCGCCAGATACTCCTCGGCGGTGGCGAGCACCTCGGGGGTCCCGGTGATGCCGCCCTCGACGAACTCGACGAAACGCGGGCACGCCGCGGTGAAGACCTCGAGCCGCTCGTTCACCTCGAGCATGTCCTGATAGGCGCGGGAGCCGATGGTCCCGACTGTGCCTATCACGCCGACGCGGCCGTTGCGGGTCGTCGACACCGCCCGACGCACGGCCGGACCGATGACCTCGACCACGGGCACGTCATAGCGTTCCCGAGCGTCGCGCAGCATCGCGGCGGATGCGGTGTTGCAGGCGATCACGAGCATCTTGACGCCCTGATCGACGAGGGTGTCGAGAACCTCGAGACTGTATCGACGCACATCGGCGATCGGCTTCGGACCGTACGGCGAGTGCGCCGTGTCACCGATGTAGACGAACGATTCCCGGGGCAGCTGGGCTCGGATGGCTCTGGCCACCGTGAGTCCGCCGACACCGGAGTCGAAGATTCCGATCGGGGCGTCGTTCATGACTCACCAGCCTACCCGCGCGCATCCCCTGTCACGCTCAGCAACCCGAGCGGATGTCGTCACTAAGCTGAGCGCATGACGACGTCCACGGCGCTTCTGACCGATCGTTACGAACTCACCATGCTCGCCGCCGCACTGCGCGACGGATCAGCGTCGAGACCGAGCGTCTTCGAACTCTTCTCCCGGCGCCTGTCCGGCGGCCGCCGTTTCGGCGTCGTCGCGGGCACCGGCCGGCTGCTTTCGTTGCTCCGCGAGTTCAGATTCGGCGACGACGAGCTGCGGTTCCTGCGCGACAACCAGGTCGTCGACGCTGACTCGCTGGTCTATCTCGAGAACTACCGCTTCACGGGCTCGATCCGTGGCTACCGCGAGGGCGAGCTGTACTTCCCGGGCTCCCCCATCCTGACCGTCGAGGGCAGCTTCGCAGATGCCGTGGTTCTCGAGACCCTGGCACTCAGCGTTTTAAACCACGACTCCGCGGTCGCCACCGCCGCCTCGCGCATGAGCATCGCCGCGGGCGAGCGGCCACTCGCCGAGATGGGATCCCGCCGTGCCGCAGAGCACTCAGCGGTCGCTGCGGCTCGAGCCGCGTACATCGCCGGATTCGGCGCGACCAGCAATCTCGAGGCCGGGCGACGCTGGGGCATTCCCACGATGGGCACCGCCGCGCACTCGTGGACTCTGCTGCACGAGACCGAGGAGGAGGCGTTCCGCTCGCAGATCGCCAGCCTCGGCACCGACACGACCCTGCTGGTCGACACCTACGACATCCGCACCGGCGTCGAGACCGCGATACGGGTCGCCGGCACCGGTCTCGGCGGCGTACGCATCGACTCGGGCGACCTGCCGATCGTCGCGGCAGAGGTGCGCGCACAGCTCGACGAGCTCGGGGCGACCACGACGCGCATCACGGTGACGAGCGATCTCGACGAGTATGCGATCGCGGCCCTCGCCGCGTCGCCGGTGGATGCCTACGGCGTGGGCACATCAGTCGTGACGGGCTCGGGCTACCCCACCGCGAGCATGGTCTACAAGCTCGTGGCCAGGCAGGACCCCGCCGGGGCTTGGGTCGGCGTCGCCAAGGCCTCTGCCGACAAGGCCTCGCAGGGCGGACGCAAAGCCGCTTTCCGGACGCTGGTCGACGGCGTCGCAGCCGCTGAGACGGTGGTCGTGTCCGATGGCTTCGAAGAACTCGACACCCCGGCGGAGCATCCCGACGGCCGACCGCTGCAGACGACCTTCGTCGACGCAGGCGAGATCGACACCGCGTACGAAGGCGCGCAGGGCACCGCTGCCGCCCGGAAGCATCACGGGAGAGTCCGGGAGGAGCTTCCCGTGCGGGCTCTGGCCCTCAGCAAGTCCGACCCGGCCATCCCGACCGTCTTCGTCGACGCTCGCTGACACCCGGGATCGACCGCGGTCGCCGCTCAGGCCCCGAGTGTCGAGGCGCAAGACTCGCGACTGTGGGATCGAGGCGTCAGCCCCCCATCGACTCGTAGATCTCCTTGCACGTGGGGCAGATCGGGAACTTCTCCGGGTCGCGACCCGGCGTCCATTTCTTGCCGCACAGCGCACGCACCGGCTTGCCGGTGATCGCCGATTCGAGGATCTTGTCCTTCTTCACGTAGTGAGAGAAACGCTCGTGGTCGCCCGGCTCGAGGTTCTCCTCCCGGAGAAGCTCTTCCAGTTCGCGATCAAGCGTTGTCACGCCGCCCTGATCGGGGCTGTCCAGCGGAGTACTCATGCCGAGAGTCTAGCCGCGTAACGGCAGGACGGGGCGGTGGTCAGGCGGTCTCGACGAACTCCATCAGCCTCTCGCCTCCGCGCTCGAAGATGCGCCCTCCGACCGCGACGCCGATCGCCGCGACGCCGAGCCCTGTCGCAAGCCCCGCCCAGAACGTCGCGGACGCGTATTCGGAGCCTTCCGCCATGGTCAGACCCAGCAGCCATCCGGTGGGGATGCTGACCAGGAGCGCACCGAGGAAGGCCGCTGCGGGACCGTAGACACCACGTGACGTCGGACGCTGCGGCTGCTGGAACGGGCTGTCGCCCGGACGCGACACCGCGTACGGCGCGAGCGCGGAGACCACGCTGGAGAACCCGAGCGCCGACAGCAGGAGGCTTGCGGCGAGACCCGTGAGCGGCAGCAACAGGCGCCAGTCGTCGATCCACAGCAGCGTGAGCGGCACCGCGATCGCGAGCACCGGCACCGAGACCAGGACGACCGGCACGAGCCGGCCGAGCCTGTCGGGGACGCCGCGGACGCCGCTCGCCACGTGGGTCCAGAGCGCCGTCGAGTCGTAGGCGACATCGTTGTGAGGAAGCCAGCCGAAGAACAGCGCCATCACGGGCACCGGCACCAGCGCCGCTATCTCGAGCGGCACACCGGCGACCAGCAGCGGGAGCACGGTGAGCGCGCCGGCGACCGGGACGACGATGAGGTTCATGATGTAGCGACGGTCGCGCAGCCAGTAGACGAGGCTTCGAGCCGCGATCGCGCCGAAGGCGTTGGACGGCAGCAGACCGAACCAGCCGAGCCCCGAGCGTTCACGCGACGCCAGAGGCCGCTCGGTGGTCGTCAGCAGACGTCGCACGAGCCATGTCCAGAGCGCCAAGAACAGGACGACCGTCGCGACGGCGATGACTCCGCCGATCCAGGCGCCGGCTCCGTCGGTCGCGACGGCGAACAGGAACCAGGAGGGAGCTGCGAGTGGAGTGAGTCCGATGGTCGAGGTCAACGCGGCGACCGCCGCCGGAACCTCGCCGTCCCACTTCAACGAGGCGAGGAACACGGCGACCGGGAAGGCGATGACGATCACGGCGAGCGCGAAGATCGCGGTGAGCTCGCGGGAACGGCGCTCGGGCAGCAGCAGCGCGTTCAGCGCCATGCTGATGCGCGCCGCGAGCAGCGTCGACAGCACCCCCAGCACGGACATCAGCACGGCGATCTGCCACGGGGTACCGAGACGGACGGCGACGATGCAGACGCTGACGTACACCGCGATCACGGCAGCGCTGGGCACACTGACGAAGGACGCGAGGACGAGGATCCACGGCATCTGCCGCTCATCGACCCCGAACACCGCGAAACGACGCGGGTCGAGCTGGTCGGTGGCACCGACCAGCACGGGGCCGACGAGGAATCCGAGCAGCAGCGCGGCACTCCCGAGCACGATGACGGTGCGCGCGACGGCCACCGGCGCGTCGTCGAGGCTGAGTACCGCGGCGCACACGACCGCGGTGATCAGGGCGACGATGACGAGCATGACCAGCGCACGGACCCGCCGTTCGCCGCGGAGCGCACCGATCAGTAGTGCAGCCCTCAGTCGGAGAACGTGTGCAGCCACTCGAGCCCCTCCACCTCTCCTGCACCGCCGGAGAGTTCGACGAAACGTGCCTCGAGGGTCTGCCCCGCGCGCACCTCGTCGATGGTCCCCTCGGCGAGAACGTCTCCCCCGACGATGATCGCGACGCGCGAGCACACCCGCTCGACGAGATCCATCCCGTGACTCGACAGGATGACAGTGCCCCCGTGCGCGACATAAGCGCGCAGGATGTCGAGGATCACCGCAGACGACACGGGGTCGACCGCCTCGAAGGGCTCGTCGAGCACCAGGACCCGCGGCGAGTGGATCATCGCTCCGGCGAGCATGATCTTCTTCGTCATGCCGGCGGAATAGTCGGACACCACGCGGTTGAGCGCATCGCCGAGATCGAACGCACGCGCGAGGTCGCCCACACGCTTCTCGATGACCCCGGAAGCCAGGCCCCGCAGAAGCCCGTAGTAGTGGAGAAGCTGACGGCCGGTCAGACGGTCGAAGGTGCGCAGGCGATCGGGAAGCACCCCCATCATCCGCTTCGCGGCGAGCGGCTTGGCCCGCTGGTCGACGCCGCAGATCACGACATCCCCTCTGTCGGCCCGCAGCAGCCCTGCGACGATCGAGAGAGTCGTCGTCTTTCCGGCGCCGTTCGGCCCGACGATGCCATAGAACGAGCCGGCGGGAACGGTGAGATCGATCCCGTTGACGGCTGTGTGATCGCCGAAGGACTTCACGAGGCCGCGGATCCTGATCGCTTCGGTCGCAGCTGCCGACGCGGAGCCTTCCACCCCTGCGGCACCGGCGTTCGCCGACGCATCGGGATCAGCGGTCTCGTCAGCGGGCGACAGAGTCGCGCCGTCCGCCTCCCCCTCCGCCGATTGCGCCTCGATGTCCTCCGCAGCTACCGGCTCAGTGGCGGGAGCCTCCTCGACGGGAGCCTCCTCGACGGGAGCCTCCTCGACGGGAGCCTCGAGCGGCTCGGAAGATCCTGACGCCTCAGCCGGCTCGGTCGTGCGAGCAGTCTGGTCGGGCTCCTTCGTCACGGGTGCCGGATCGGTGGGCGCAGCGAGCGGTGATTCCTCCTCGACGCGCACCTCCGTCGCGGCCGCGTCGTCGGCGGCCGAGACATCGACATCTGCGGGGGCCTCGACGATGGGCTCGGCGGCCGGTTCGAAGGAGTCGGCCGACTCCGACACCGCGGTGTCGGTCACCACGGGATCGAGCGCCACGGGGTCCGCAGCTGCAGCTTCCTTCGCTTCCTTCTCGGCCTGGGCTTTGGCCGCCCTCGCGGCCGCAGCCTTCGCCGCAGCTGTCTTCGCCGCCGCGCTCCGCGCCGATGCCGTCCGCGCGGTGCTCTTCGCAGCGGTCGACTTCGCCGCAGCGTTGCGTTCGGTGGCTGCCTTCGCGGCCGCAGTCCTGGCCGCGGCGCTGTTCTTCGCCGCGGTGGTGTTCGTCTTGCCCGCTGCTGTCTTCGCCGCCGCCGTCGTCTTCGCCGCCGCCGTGGTCTTCGCGGGCGTGGTCTTCGCACCCGGAGTGCGCGCCGATGCGGTACGCCCCGTCGCTGATGCCGTCTTCGACCCGCGTGCGGCCGTCGTCCGTGCGGAATTCTTCGCAGCCGCGGCACGGGCGGCGCTGACGGTGGGTGTGCTCGCCGACGCGTCGGTCGCGCGCAGCATCGGCTCGATGACCACCTCGCCGGTGGCGGCGGCCCTGTCTGCTGCCGAGCGAGGCGGAATCCGCGTACTCACAGCCTTCTTCGCAGGCGCCTTCCGGGCCGTCGTCTTCTTGGCGGGCTTCGACGCTGGGTCGGCCACCTCGTCGGGGCGGTCTTCGGGGGAGGCAGTCACCGTCCTACGGTATCAACGGGGGCCGACTTTCTTCGGTTCCCCGAAACAATTGGCCGTAGGTCGATGGGCATCTCGGCATATTGGTCACGGCACCTGGACGAATCTGAGCGTTCGGTGTGTACTGGATCACGAAACGGCAACGTCGACGCCTGCGCCCACCTCTTCCCAGGGTCTGTCGCTAGCATGATTCTCGGCACGACGAAGTGTCTGATCGGTGAACCGATCGTGAACACAACTTCCTTTAGGAGCTCTCGTGACTCTTCAGACCGTCATCCTCGCCGCAGGTATGGGCTCGCGCCTGGGCCGTGCGCTGCCGAAGCCGCTGACCGAGCTGAGCGACGGGCGCACCATCATGCGCCAGCAGCACGACAACATCCGCGCGGCCTTCGGGTCGGATGCCCGCATCACCGCAGTCGTCGGTTACCGCGCCGAGACCATCATCGAGGCGTTCCCCTCTGTCAACTACGTGCACAACGAGCGCTACGACGAGACGAACACCTCCAAGAGCCTCCTCCGCGCTCTCGGTGCCACCGGCAGGGGCGGCGTGCTCTGGATGAACGGCGACGTCGTCTTCGACCCGATGATCCTCGGCCGGGCCGCGGCATACATCGAGCGCGATCAGTCGTTCGTGACGGTCAACACCTCGAAGGTCAGCGATGAAGAGGTCAAGTACACCGTGACCGCCGAAGGGTTCATCAACGAGCTCTCGAAGACCGTCAAGGGCGGCCTCGGTGAGGCTGTCGGAATCAACTACATCTCCTCCGCGAACAAGAAGGCGTTCATGCGCCAGCTGCAGCGCGTGGAGGACCAGGATTACTTCGAGCGCGGTCTCGAGCTCGCGATCGCCGAAGACGGCCTTCTGCTCGAGCCGATGGACGTGTCCGACCTGTACGCCGTCGAGGTCGACTTCGCCGAAGACCTCGAGCGGGCGAACCTGTTCGTCTGATCGTCTTTCACGAAAGCCCGGCCCCGTCAAGGGTGCCGGGCTTTCGGCGTTTTCGCGGCCTGTGTTCCTAGGATCGATCCATGGCCCCCAAGGTGCACAAGATCCACTCCCTCCCCGACGACTCCCCGTGGGACAGGGGCGTGCCGCCGGTGGGCTCGACGGAGCATCCGCTCATGGTGCGAGGCCTCGATCGCGTACTCGCGATCCAACGCCCTCTCGTGCTCGCGCACATCCGCAGCATCCGCCTGCGCCACCCTCAGGCGTCCCCCGCGGAGATCATCAGGATCCTCGAACGGCGCTACCTCGCCGCGGTCACGACGGGCGGTGCCGCAGTGGGCGCCACAGCCGTCGTCCCGGGCATCGGCACCGGGATCACCCTCGCGCTGTCGGGCGTCGAGACCGTCGGATTCGTCGAATCGACCGCGCTCTTCGCCCAGTCGGTGGCCGAGGTGCACGGCATCGCCGTCGCGAACCCTGATCGAGCCCGGGCGCTGGTCATGACGCTGATGCTCGGCAAAGAGGGCGTGGCCCTCGTCGGACAGCTCGCCGGTCAAGCCACCGGGCGCGGCGCATCCCGGTCGTCGTACTGGGGCGAGATGGTGACGAAGTCGCTGCCTCGAGCCGCAGTCGGTCCCCTGGTGGACCAGCTCAAGAGCATGTTCGTCAAGCAGTTCGCCGCCAAGGGAGGCGCGTCGTTCATCGGCAAGGCGCTGCCGTTCGGAGTCGGCGCGGCGGTCGGCGGCGCCGGCAACCACATCCTCGGCAGACGCGTGCTGACGACCTCGCATCACGCCTTCGGCGCCGCGCCCATCGATCTGCCGATCGAGCTTGAGCCCGTGGACGGCTCCGAGAAGCTGGAGCTGCGCATGCTGCACGGAGCACAGTACGTCGGTGGTGCCGTCGCCGGCGCGGCGGGAACCGCCGTGCGCGGAGTGGGCTGGGCGGGCAGGAGGATCGCATCGGTCGGTCGCGGGCGCAAGAAGGACGCGCCGGAGATCGAAGACTCCGGCACGCACGATCTCCCGGGAGAGCTCGGGTCCTGAAACCCACTCCTTGGCGACCGCCGGATCGAAACGAGCTCGGCATCGGTGCACCCCTTGGCCTACGACACTCGCCAAAGGAATCCGCGACCCGTTGTCGCGAGCATCCAACGGCACGGGCCGACCCGACGATAGGGTGGAATCCGTGACGGAACAGCCCGAACTCTCGACCACCGCCGGCAGAATCGCAGACCTCCGCGCTCGATACAACGAAGCAGTTGTCGACGCCGAGAAGATCGCGAAGGACAAGCAGCACGCGAAGGGCAAGATGACCGCCCGGGAGCGCATCGAGCTGCTCGTGGATCCCGGAAGCTTCGTCGAGTTCGACGAGTACGTGCGCCACCGCACCACCGCTTTCGGCATGGACCGCAATCGCCCGTACGGGGATTCCGTCGTCACCGGCGTCGGCACGATCAACGGGCGTACCGTCGCCGTCTACTCGCAGGACTTCACCACGTTCGGGGGCTCACTCGGCGAGGTCTCGGGCGACAAGATCATCAAGATCATGGAATTCGCCCTCACCAACGGGATGCCGATCATCGGCATCCTCGACTCGGGCGGAGCCCGTATCCAGGAGGGCGTGCTCGCTCTCAGCAAGTACGGCGAGATCTTCCGTCTGAACACCCGCTCCTCCGGAGTGATCCCGCAGATCTCGATCATCATGGGCCCGGCTGCCGGCGGCGCCGTGTACGGGCCTGCGCTCACGGACTTCGTCATCATGGTCGACAAGACGAGCCAGATGTTCGTGACCGGCCCCGACGTGATCAAGACGGTCACCGGCGAGGACGTCGGCATGGAAGAGCTCGGCGGCGCGCTGACCCACAACACGCGTTCGGGTGTCGCGCACTATCTCGCCGAAGACGAAGACGACGCGCTCGACTACGCCCGCACGCTCCTCAGCTTCCTTCCGGACAACAACATGGCCGAGATCCCGGGGTACGAGAGCGGGTTCGAGTGGGAGACCACCGATGCCGACCGCTCATTGAACACGATCATCCCCGACTCCGCGAACCAGCCCTACGACATCCACACCGTGATCGAACACGTCGTGGACGCCGGCGACTTCATCGAGGTCCAGCCCCTGTTCGCCCCGAACATCGTCATCGGGTTCGGCCGCGTCGAGGGGCGTTCGGTCGGCATCATCGCGAACCAGCCTTCGCAGATGGCGGGCACCCTCAACATCGAGGCCGGGGAGAAGGCCAGCCGCTTCGTGCGCTTCTGCGACGCGTTCTCGATCCCGATCGTCACGCTCGTCGACGTGCCCGGTTACCTTCCCGGGACCGACCAGGAGTGGACCGGCGTCATCCGCCGTGGTGCGAAGCTCATCTACGCCTATGCGGAGGCCACGGTTCCGATGGTCACGGTGATCCTGCGCAAGGCATATGGCGGGGCGTACATCGTGATGGGCTCGAAGCAGCTGGGAGCCGATGTGAACCTCGCATGGCCGACGGCCGAGATCGCGGTGATGGGCGGCCAGGGCGCCGTCAACATCCTGTACCGCAACGAGATCAAGAAGGCCGAGGAGGCTGGCGAAGACGTCGCAGCCGTGCGTACCCGCCTTGCGAACGAGTACACCTACAGCGTCACATCCCCCTTCCTCGCCGCCGAGCGCGGAGAGATCGACGGCATCATCGAGCCTGCCAACACGCGCGTCTCGATCGCGAAGGCTCTTCGCGCGCTGCGCGGCAAGCGTGCCGAGCTGCCGGCCAAGAAGCACGGGAACATCCCGCTGTGACCGGACAGCCGGACCGGAGTTCGTCGGCGGAGCAGCCGCCGCCGATCGAGATCACGCGTGGCAGCGCCACGGAAGAAGAACTCGCTGCGCTCATCGCCGTGGTCAGCCACGCGTATGCGCAGGAGAGCGCGGATGCCGTGGCCGATGAGCCCGTGGTGTCGGCGTGGACGCGGACGCAGCGACCGATGCGCACTCCGCTGCGCCGCGACATCCCCTGGGGCCGTTTCTCCGGCTGACGCAGGGCCAGAAGCCGAAGAGGAAAGTCTGCAGGACCCGTGAACCCCCCAGCTCTCGGGTCCCGCAGACGTCTTCGCCGTGGATGCGAGAGAGACGTGCTCGCATCCCCCAGTCGGCGCATCCCCGTCGATAGTACATCGAATGGAATTACTCCCTGCCCGCATGTCCGATATTTCGGAAGTGCGGGTCAGGGAGTGGCTGCCCCGTCCCGGAGGAAGAGGTCGGATGCGCGTGGAGTCAGGACGAGGTCCAGGACCACGCATGCCGCTCCCACCGCACCCACGTCGTCGCCGACGATCGTTCCGGAGACCGGGATCTCTCGCACCGCACGAGTGGCGCTGCGACGGTGCAGCTGCCCGGGGATCTCGCGGAGATAGATGTCGGAGACGGGGTTCCAGAACGGCCCGCCGAGCACGACCCGATCGACGTCGAGGACGTTGGTGAGCACCGAGATCAGCACGGCGAGTGCCTCCGCGGAACGCGCGACGACCGCCAGTGCCGACGAATCACCCGCGGCGGCGCGCTCGCAGAGCAGCGTGAAGCGCTTCTCGACGGCCCGGACATCATCACGCCGGCGATCATCGTCGAAGACGCCCATCCGCTCGGCGTGCTCGACGATCGCCTGCGGGGTGCACACGACTTCGACGCACCCACGCGAGCCGCACTCGCACGGCGGACCGTCGGGATCGACCACGATATGCCCGACCTCGCCGAAGTTGTGAGAGCTCCCCGAACGGCATCGCCGTCGCGTACCAACGCCGCTCCGATCCCCGTTCCGAGGTACAGGAACACGAACGACCGGTCCACGGCCCCGCTGCCGGTCCACGACTCTCCCACTGCCGCCGCGGTCGTGTCCTTCTCCACCACCACGGGAAGCCCCGTCGCCTCGGCCAGGACCGCCCGAAGCGGCACGCGGTGCCAGCCCTGGAGCTTGGGCGGATCGATCACCGTGCCCAGCGCCGCGTCGAGAGGTCCGGGTGCCGCGACGCCGATCCCCGCCACTCGTGAGCGGTCGACTCCTGCGGCGGCGATGAGGTCGTCGATCGTGCCTGCCATGGTGTCGACCATCGCGCGTGGATCCCGGTCTGCGGTGCGCACCGCGCGACGGCGCAGCACCGTCCCCGCCATGTCGAGAAGGACGACCGTGATGACGGCCGGGTCGAGGTGCACACCGACCGAGAAACGACTCTCCGCGACGAGCTTGAGGGTGACTCGCGGCTTACCGGGGCCGTTGATCGTGCGACCCGCTTCGGCGATCACACCGTCGTCCAGGAGCCGTCGGGTGATGTTCGTGACGGTCTGCGCGGAGAGGCCCGTCGACTCGACGAGCTCGATCCGGCTGAGTCCCTCGACAGTCCGCCGGATCGCCTCGAGGATCACCGACTGGTTGAAATCACCCATCCGGGGAAGATTGGTTCCGCGACGCATTCCCATGCCTCATCATCTCGTATAGCGGTGTGGCCTTGTCCCCCAAAATACCTACAGACAACGTGTTGACGATCGCGGAGACTGATGGGGACGCTTCGCGTTCGGCTGGTCTCTCGGTCCCAGGGTAGACAGACGCAGATCGGCCACAGGCGGACGGTTTTCGGGTAACTGTTCCGCATGGCGAGGGGCTGGCGTTATTGCCGCCCCTCGCCCATTCTGACTGACCTCGACTCCGATCCCCTCCCCCGGTCGGAGCCGAGGACAGAGTATTGCTGTTCTCAGGGGGTGCTTCGCCGGCGAGGGATCTCGTGCCAGACGTCCACCGCATCGTCATCGCTCGTCCCGCCCGACCGTGCACGCCCCACGACGGTGACGGCAGTCTGCGGATCGCTCGCCGCGCGGATGATCCAGCGCTCCGCCTCCGCTCCGCGCAGCACCGCGGCGAGCTCGTCTCTGATCTCCTCGCGTCGGGGGCCGTCGACGTCGCCCAGCCCACCCTCGTCGAAGACCGTCACGACCGCCCCACGCCGCCGGGCATCGGCGATGGCATCGCGCACCGAGTCGTTCAGAAGGTCGGCGCCTCGGAGCTCGTCACGCAGGCGGCCCTCAGCCAGGCGCGCCTCGAGCCGTTCCTCAGCGTCGAGCGCACCGCCGGTGGCGACCGCGCGGCTCAGCACCGGCCCGGCCACCGCGAGCGCGAACTGGGTCCGCAACCGCCGCTCCCGCTGACGCACCTGCTGCGTGGCATGCCAGGCGGAGACGGCCTGCTGGATGCCTGCGAGCCGCTCGGTGTCGCGGACGGCGCGATCCCAGAACATGACGAGGAGATGCGCGACCGCGGCCCACATCACCGACCCGACGAGACCGAGTGACAGAGCGTCGCCGAAGCCGAGATACACCGACGACTCGACGATGAGCACGATGACGGTCGCCCAGCCGACGACGAAACGCCGCCGCACGATGCACACGACCGCCAGCACGCCGAGCCCACCGATGTACCAGGTGGCGAAGGGGTCTCGCAGCGTCAACGGGTCGAGCGACAGCGTGACGAGCACCGGGATGATCGCAGCGGAGACCAGCGCGACGACGGCCGCCCACATCGGCATCCGCACGACGATGGCCGAGTCCCACAGGATCGCCACGTTCACCACGACGAGATAGAGGCCGATCGCGGCGACCATGAGCAGCGGCCCCGTGGGCTGTTCTATCCACCAGATCCCGCGAGCGGCGAAGTACATCGCGAACCCCACGGCGAGCGAGGTGGCGACGCTGCGCACCGTTCTGTTCATGCGCGCACCCACCCGAGCGACACGATGGTCCCGGAGCCGCTCGATCGGATCTCCGCCGTACCTGCGACCCCTGCCATGCGGGCGAGGATCGACGCGCGGATGCCGAGGCGATCCGGACCGATCGCAGCGAGATCGAAGCCGGGGCCCGCATCGGAGATCATGACGCTGATCCCCTCGTCGCCGTGCCCTTCGACGACGATGTGCAGCCCGCGGCCGTGTGCGTGCGTCACCGCGTTGCCGAGCGCCTGCCGTGCGGCGAGAACCAGCGCCCTGGCCACCCGACCGGGGATGAGTCCTGCCTCGCCCCGCTCCTCGGCGATGGCATCCGCACCGAGTTCCGACAGAGCCCGGCGCAGCTCGACCACGATCTGCCCGGCATCGACGGGCTCATCGCTTCCCTCCTGCGCGACAGCTGCCTCGGTGTTCGCGAGTCGCGTGAGCGCCTCACGCGCCATGCCGACCGCGAGCTCTCTCGCTCGCTCGCCTTCAGCGCGCTCCGCTGCGATGAGCGCCGCCAGGACGCTGTCGTGCATGAGCGCCGACATGGCGACCCGCTCCTCTTCCGCGGCGGCCGTCGCCGCGGCGGCCGCGTATGACGACACCGCCTGCGCACGGGCCTCGTCGACACCCGCGGCGACGGATCGGAACATCCACCCCAGCGAGATGATGACGATGCCGAGGATCAGCGTGAACGAGACATCGAACGCCGTCGTCACCCAGAACTCCGGAGAGAAGCCCCCTTCGACGAGTCTCACGTACCCGTAGACGAAAGGCAGGCCCACGGCCCACGCGAACTGCAGCCAGAGAGGGAAAGCGAGCATCGCGGCGACCACGCCGACGTTGACGAGGAAGAAGATCCACGGCTGCGCGGACGCGGCGCCTTCGCCCGCGCCCACGATGGTCGGCCAGGCGCCGAGCGCCAGCACATAGGCGACGGCGAAGATCCCGGATGCCGTCCGCACCCCGCGCCCGACCACGCACGCGATGAGCATGACCACCAGAGGAACGGAGACGGCGAGGAGCATCGCGATGCGCGGGGACTCATCCCAGGACATCGCCGTGACCGCCGCGATGAATGCCTGCACACCCAGCACAGCCGATCCGACCGCCACGACGGTCGCGAGGATGCGCTCCATCCGCTTGCCGGTGAAGCGCTCGAACTCGGTCTCCACGCTGCCCGGAGAGGGGATCTTGCTCCAGGCGTCGCGGATGCTGAGTGCGTCAGCGGGCACTCGGTGCCCCGTCTGCGGCGACGATGCCGTCCTCCATCGCGCGTCGAAGCAGATCGACCTTGGTCGGCGCAGGCCGCCCCACGTCGACGTACTTCACTCGGATCCGGGTGATGTTCTCCTTGGCCGTCGAGTATGCGACTCCCAAGCGCTCTGCCACGGCCTTCAGCGGGAGGCCCGTCGCGTAGAGCCGCAGTACGTCGCGCTCACGGGACGAGAGCTGTGCGTCCGCGAAGTCGCGGTCGCCGTCGACGGCGCTCGCCCATTCGACGTTGTTGAGCGCCTCTCCCTGCGCGACGGTGCGGATCGCGTCGAGCACGTCGTCGAGTGCCGACGACTTGCTCACCACACCCGCAGCGCCGGCCGCGAGCGCTTCGCGCACAGCCGCAGGGCGGTCGGCGACGCTGTGGATCACGACGCTCGCCCCGTCCGAGACGAGGGACGTCACGTTCTCGGTCACCGTGGTGCCGTCTCCGAGAGTGAGGTCGAGGACGACCACGTCGGCCGATGCCGAAGACGTCGCGAGTCGCCACTCGAGGTACGACACGACGGTGCTGCCGGAGAACACCACCGTCTGCTCGCCGTCGCGAGCGCATGCCGCCTCCAGACCGAGGCGAACGGATTCGTGATCGTCGATCAGTGCGACCCTGCTCATCGGTCCAGCCTACTGATCGTGGGGGCGATACTCGCCCACACGTGTCAGCGTGTGAGCAGTGCGACGACCTCGAAGTGGTGGGAATGCGGGAACAGATCGAAGCCTCGCAGGGTCCCCACGTTCCACCCGCGCTCACGGAAGGTGCCGAGATCGCGCGCCAGAGCGACGGGATCGCACGCGACGTAGGCGATCGCGTCGGGCGCGAGCGTGTCGAGCGCATCGACCACCGCGCGTCCGGCACCGGCTCTCGGCGGATCCAGGACCACGGCACCCGCCTTCGTTCCCGCGGGCGCTCCTGCGATGTAGCGGTCGACACGCGCCGTGACCGCGCTGACGCCGAGCTGCGCGAGGTTCTGCTGCGCATGAGCCGTCGCGCGCCTGCTGGACTCGACCGTGACGATGTCGGTGCCGCCGAGGTCGGCGAGCGATGCGGCGAAGAGGCCCACGCCTCCGTAGAGATCGAAGTGCTTCTTCTCGGGGTCGACATGGCCGTCGAGGATGCCGTACACGGCACCGTCGAGCACCGATGCGGCGCGCGGGTGCACCTGCCAGAAGCCGCCGGCATCGACCTGGAACCGCCGATCGCCCACCTGCTCGTAGACGACCTCGGGTGCGGGACGTCGGTGCTGTCCTCGCGCCGGGCGCGCCTCGAGCCGCTCGCGCCGGATGACTCGCACCCTGCCGTCGCCGGGTTCGACCAGGTCGACGCTGCCCGGTTCGCCGCCGACGAGCGCGAGCGCGGCCCGGGCGATCGCCGGACGTGCCAGCGGGTGCGAACCGACGGGAATGACGCGGTGGCTGCGCGCGGCATACGGGCCGACCTGGCCGTCGTCGTCGACGTGCAGGGTGACCCTGGTACGCCATCCGGTGCCGTCGGTCGAGTCGACCGCCTCGATCTCCGGCGCCTCGAGACCCCCGCCCGCGAACCGGTCGAGAGCCTCGGTCAGCACCTGGCGCTTCAGAGCCCGCTGGTGCACGAGATCGATGTGCCCGAGGTCGGCGCCGCCCGGGCGCTGCTCCGGTGCGCGCGACACGTCGGCTTCGTCCCAGATGTGCGGGCGCCGGTGCGGAGAAGCCTCGAGCACCTCGACCGTCTCCGCGCGCCAGAAGCTCTTGGACTCATCCGTCGAGTCCTCGGTCAGCCGCGCACGCACCCGCTCTCCGGGTATCGCGTCGGAGACGAACACGACGCGTCCCTCGTGGCGGGCGATGAACGTACCGCCGTGCGCGATGCCGGTGATGTCCAGATCGAGCAGGGCTGGGGAGGAGGTCATCCTTCGAGGATACGGTGGTGAACATGCGCGTCTGCCTCGCCTCCACCTCTCCCGCCCGCCTGATGCTCCTTCGCCAGGCCGGAATCGAGCCCCTGACCCAGTCTCCGGATGTGGACGAGGATGCCGTGGCCGCAGCTGCGGCGGCGGAGCGCGGCGCCGACCTCCCGCCGGCCGAACTCGTGCTGCTGCTCGCTCGCGCGAAGGCCGCCGACGTCGCGAACAGGCTCGCGGAGGAGGGGACGTTCGACGGCATTGTGATCGGCGGCGACTCGATGTTCGAGCTCGGAGGCCGCGTGTACGGCAAGCCCTACACCGAGGAGGAGGCGACGCGGCGCTGGCGCGAGATGCGCGGCGCCACCGGCATCCTGCACTCCGGCCATTCGGTGTTCCGGGTCTCCCCCGGCACCGTCCCCGTCGAGGCCACCGCGACCGCCGAAGCGGCGGTGACGTTCGCCGACGACATCACGGATGCCGAGATCGCCGCGTACGTCGCCTCGGGCGAGCCCCTGCACGTCGCGGGCGCGTTCACGGTCGACAGCCTCGGCGGAGCCTTCATCACGCGTGTCGACGGCGACCCGTCGACCGTCGTGGGGATGTCGTTGTCGACCGTGCGTCGTCTGGCCACGGAACTCGGCGTCGCATGGACCGACCTCTGGTCGTAGGGTCTCGTCGACGTTTCTCCCTCTTTCTTGTGGAGAGTCGTCAAAGAGATCGAGTGCCTTCTCGCTAGGCTGGCAACCATGCCTGATATCGCCAAGGTGCTCATCGCCAACCGCGGCGAGATCGCCGTTCGCATCATCCGTGCCGCTCGTGACTCGGGGATCGCCTCGGTCGCCGTGTACGCCGACCAGGATCGCGACGCTCTGCACACCCGCCTCGCCGACGAGGCCTTCGCCCTCGGTGGCGCGACGAGCGCCGAGACCTACCTGCAGATCGAGAAGATCCTCTCGATCGCCCGTCGTGCCGGCGCGGATGCCGTGCACCCCGGCTACGGTTTCCTCGCCGAGAACGCCGAGTTCGCCCGTGCCGTCATCGGCGCAGGCATGACCTGGATCGGCCCGTCGCCCGAGGCCATCGAGGCTCTCGGAGACAAGGTCACGGCTCGCCACGTCGCCGAGAAGGTGGGCGCCCCGCTCGCCCCCGGAACCCCCGGCCCCGTCGCAGGCGCCGACGAGGTCGTCGCCTTCGCGAAGGAGTTCGGTCTGCCGATCGCGATCAAGGCCGCCTACGGTGGCGGCGGACGCGGCCTCAAGGTGGCGCGTGAACTCGGCGAGGTGGCCGAGCTGTTCGAATCCGCCACCCGCGAGGCCGTCGCGGCCTTCGGTCGAGGCGAGTGCTTCGTCGAGAAGTACCTCGACAAGCCCCGCCACGTCGAGACCCAGTGCCTGGCGGATGCCGAGGGCAACGTCGTCGTGATCTCCACGCGCGACTGCTCGCTGCAGCGTCGCCACCAGAAGCTCGTCGAGGAGGCCCCCGCGCCGTTCCTCACGGACGAGCAGAACGGTCTGCTCTACTCGGCGTCGAAGGCCATCCTCAAGGAGGTCGGCTACGTCGGTGCGGGAACCTGCGAGTTCCTGATCGGCGCCGACGGCACCGTCTCGTTCCTCGAGGTCAACACCCGCCTTCAGGTCGAGCACCCCGTCTCCGAAGAGGTCACCGGCATCGACCTGGTGCGCGAGCAGTTCCGCATCGCCGCGGGCGGCACCATCGACTACGACGACCCGAAGCCGACCGGACACTCGATCGAGTTCCGCATCAACGGAGAAGACCCCGGTCGCGGGTTCCTGCCGCAGCCCGGTCCCATCCACGTCTTCAAGACGTTCGGCGGCCCCGGCATCCGTCTCGACTCCGGCGTCACCGCCGGCGACTCGGTCTCGGGCGCGTTCGACTCGCTGCTCGCGAAGATCATCGTCACGGGCAAGGATCGCGCCGAGGCGCTCGAGCGCTCGCGCCGTGCCCTCGACGAGTTCGAGGTCGCGGGCCTCCCGACAGTGCTGCCGTTCCACCGCAAGGTCGTGAACGACCCCGCCTTCACCGCCGAGAACGGCGAGTTCGGTGTCTTCACGCGCTGGATCGAGACCGAGTTCGAGAACGACATCCCCGCGTGGGATGGCGAGCTCGAGTCACCGTCCGCCGCCGAGAACCGCCACACCGTCGTCGTCGAGGTCGCCGGCAAGCGCCTCGAGGTCAGCCTGCCCGACCGCGTGGCAGTCGCCGCCGGCACCGTGGGCCGCCCCGCGGCCGTGCCGCCGTCTCGCCGCAGCCATGCGACGTCGGTCAGCGCCGGAGCATCCGGCGACGCCGTGAAGTCGCCGATGCAGGCGACCGTCGTCAAGGTCGCCGTCGAAGAGGGACAGCAGGTCGTCAAGGGCGACCTCGTCGTCGTGCTCGAGGCAATGAAGATGGAACAGCCTCTGCAGGCCCACAAAGACGGCGTCATCGGCAACATCAACGCGAGCGCCGGCGCCACCGTCTCGGCCGGTCACCAGCTGCTGACCATCAGCTGACACAGACATCACGACGAAGGCCCCCATCTCACGGTGGGGGCCTTCGTCGTCCCGTCAGTCTGTGCGCGCCGACGTGTACCACTCGTCGAACATCCGCTGCCCCGTCGGAGCGCCGAGGACGGCGCGGGCCGCCGACGAATCGTGGAACCCGCGCAACGCCGACCAGACGACCTGCGGGTGCGTCTTCAGCATCGCCGGGGCCACGGTGACCGTGGCGGGAGCACGCATCCCGTCGGACGTGGTCACGCGGGTCGGATCCACGCGCAGCCGGATCAGCGGACGCTCGTCCATCCCGCGACGCGGTTCGGTCACATCCGGCTCCACGCGGCGGATCGCGCTCCACGGAACATACAGGGCCTCGGAGACACGCATCAGAAGCACCCCGTCCTGGCCCATGCCCAGCCCCATCGGTCGACGGCCGAAGGAATCGGAGCGGTACTGCGTGATGGCTGCGCGCACGGCCGTGGAGATGAACAGCGCCGCGGTCGCCGCAAGCACCGCGACTCCGAGGAAGGCCTCTGGCCGGCCGGTCAGCCCGATCCCGATCGCCACGATCGTCGCGGCCGTGAGCACGATGGCCCAGACGACGCACAGCGTCAGCGTGACGATGCCCGGCCGCCGCTCCGGCACGAAATGCATGCGCGCATCGGGGACCTCTACCCGCCCCCGTGTCAGCGACGCCGCGTCGACCAGACGCGCGCGCCCGTCGACGAACGGTGTGCGGGCAGCGACCGCCAGCGCCGTGAGACCAAACAGCGCGACGAACGCACCCGACCACAGCGGGCCGGCGGCACCACCCGAGAATCCGATCATGGCGGCCGCGGCCGCGAAGAGGACCACGCCGAGCCAGAACATACCGGCGTGCCGTCGCGGTCGACGCTCACCCCACTCCGCCGGCCACTCCTGCGACGGTGCTGACGCGCTCGGATCCGTCACCGATCCCGCCCTGCGACGATGAGCAGCAGGACGGGACCAGCAGACGGCAGTGCCACCGACGCTACGAGATCTTCGCGTTGACGAGGTGCATCGCCCGACTCGCGTCGGTGATGCTGCTCGACAGCGACGGGTAGGCCGCGAACACCCGAGAGACCTGATCGACGGTGAGGCGGCGTTCGACAGCGACGGCGATCGGGTAGATCAGCTCGGATGCCTTCGGGCCGACGATCACGCCGCCGATGACTGTTCCCGATCCCTTGCGCGCGATCAGTTTCACGAAGCCGTCCTTGATGCCCATCATCTTCGCGCGGGGGTTCGCGGCGAGAGGGAGCTTGTAGACGAGGCCGTCTGCCACGCCGTCTTCGACGTCCTTCTCGGAGTATCCGACCGTCGCGATCTCCGGAGCCGTGAAGATGTTCGAGGTGATCTTGATCAGCTCGAGCGGGATGACGATGTCTCCGAGAGCGTGGAACACCGCTGTGCGCCCCTGCATGGACGCGACGGATGCCAGCGGGAAGAAGTTCGTGCAGTCACCGACCGCATAGACGTTGGGGACAGAGGTGCGTGCCACACGGTTCACGCGCACGTGCCCCGACTCGTCGAGCTCGACCCCGGCATCCTCGAGGCCGATGCCTGCGGTGTTCGGGATGGACCCGACGGCCATGAGGCAGTGGCTGCCGTCGACCGTGCGTCCGTCCGACAGCGTCGCCGTCACGCCGTCCTTCGTGACCTCGACCTTCTCGGCGCGGGCCTTGGAGAGCACCGTCATGCCGCCGCGCTTGAAGACCTTCTCGAGCACGCGCGCGGCATCCTGGTCCTCACCGGGAAGCACCTGGTCGCGGCTGGACACCAGAGTGACCTTGGCACCGAGGTTCATGTAGGCGGAGGCGAACTCCGCGCCGGTGACACCCGAGCCGACCACGATCAGGTGCTCGGGCAGCGCCTTCATGTCGTACAGCTGCGTCCAGGTGAGGATGCGCTTGCCGTCAGGCTTCGCCGAGTCCAGCTCGCGCGGTGAGGCGCCGACGGCGACCACGATGGTGTCTGCCTCGACCCGGTCGAAGTCCGTGCCGCCCTGACCTGTCGAGACGATGATCGAGGTCGGTCCCTCGAGCCGGCCGTGGCCGGAGAGGATGCGCACGCCCGCCTCGAGCAGCGCGGATCTCATGTCCTCGGACTGCTGTCCGGCGAGGGCGATGAGTCGCTTGTTGACCGCAGCGAGGTTGATCGCGATCTCAGGCTTCAACGGCTTGCCGTGCTCGCCCTTCGCGTAGAACTGCACACCGAGGTCAGAGGCCTCCGAGATCGCGATGGCCGCATCGGCCGTCGCGATCAGGCTCTTCGACGGCACGACGTCGGTGAGGACCGCGGCACCGCCGACACCCACACGCTCGACCAGGGTCACCTCGGCTCCGAGCTGGGCGGCGGCGAGTGCCGCCTCGTAGCCGCCGGGACCGCCGCCGAGCACGGCGACGCGCTGAGTGCGCTCAAAAGGGGTGGAAGACATGGTTCCCATTCTCTCGCAATCCTGGCCCCGGAGCCTGCACCTTCCTAGAGTGGATCCATGTCCGAAACACACACCAACCCCCTCGACGATCCCACCGCGAACCCGTTCGAGGTCGCCGCCGCAGCCGCCGCAGACATCGCGCGGCTGACCGGAGTCGAGAAGCACGACATCGCCCTCACCCTCGGCAGCGGCTGGGGCAAGGCCGCCGACATCATCGGCGAGACCACCGCGACCATCCCCGCCACCGAGGTCACCGGCTTCTCCAAGCCCGCCCTCGAGGGCCATGTCGGGACTCTCCGCAGCATCCGCACCCCCGACGGCAAGAACGTGCTCGTCATCGGAGCCCGCACCCACTACTACGAGAACCACGGCG
This sequence comes from Microbacterium sp. AC145, assembly GCF_979258505.1. Classification (NCBI taxonomy): domain Bacteria; kingdom Bacillati; phylum Actinomycetota; class Actinomycetes; order Micrococcales; family Microbacteriaceae; genus Microbacterium; species Microbacterium sp. AC145. The sequence goes on along the minus strand of NZ_OZ409859.1, from coordinate 805,274 downwards.
TGCGCCGCGTCGTGCACTCGGTGCGCACCGCCGCGGCCACGGGCGCCACCATCATGGTCCTCACCAACGGCGCAGGAGGGGTGCGCGAGACCTGGACCCCCGGCCAGCCGGTGCTGATCAGCGACCACATCAACCTCACGGCGGATTCTCCGCTCGAAGGCGCGACCTTCATCGACCTCACCGATCTCTACTCGCAGCGCCTGCGCGACGTCGCGCGCACCGTCGACCCGACGCTCGACGAGGGCGTGTACACGCAGTTCCGCGGTCCGCACTACGAGACGCCGGCAGAGGTGCAGATGGCGAAGCACATCGGCGGTCACATCGTCGGTATGTCGACCGCTCTCGAGGCGATCGCCGCCCGCGAGGCGGGCATGGAGATCCTCGGGTTCTCACTCATCACGAACCTGGCCGCAGGCATCCAAAAGACCCCGCTCAGCCATGCCGAGGTCATCGAGGCGGGCCGAGAGGCGGAACCCGTGATCTCGGCTCTGCTGGCCCGAGTGGTCGAGGCGCTGTGAACGACGAGCGCCTCGCGCAGGCACGCGCGTGGATGAGGCAGGACCCCGATCACGAGACGCGCGACGAGCTCGCGGCGGTCATCACCCGCGCCGCCGGAGGCGACGAGTCGGCCGCAGCCGATCTCGACGACCGCTTCGACACGCGGCTCGCGTTCGGCACCGCCGGTCTCCGCGGAGCGCTCGGCGCGGGAAGCAACCGGATGAACCGGGTGCTCGTCGCCCAGGCGGCCGCCGGCTTCGCGGCATACCTGCGTGAGCGGGCGCACGGCGACACCCCGACCGTGGTGATCGGCTACGACGGTCGCCGCAACTCCCGTGTGTTCGCCACCGACTCGGCCGAGCTCTTCGCCGGCGCGGGGCTGCGTGCGATCCTGCTGCCGCGGCTGCTGCCCACGCCGGTGCTCGCGTTCGCGGTGCGTCATCTCGGGGCGGATGCGGGCGTCATGGTGACCGCCTCGCACAACCCCCCGAATGACAACGGCTACAAGGTGTACCTGGGCGGCGACGATCAGGGCGCACAGATCGTCGCACCGGCGGATGCCGAGATCGCCGGCCACATCCAGAAGGTGGCCGACACGGGTGACATCTCGGCACTCGCCCGGTCGACCGCGTACGAGACGGCGGGTGAGGACGTGGTCGACGCCTACATCGCCGCCACTTCTGCCGTCGCCCCCGCCCCGAGGTCGGCGTCCGAACTCCGCTGGGTCTACACGGCGATGCACGGCGTGGGTTGGGAGACACTCTCGAAGATCGTCGCCGCCGCCGGATATCCGCAGCCGATGGTCGTCGGCGAGCAGCTGAAGCCCGATGCCACCTTCCGCACCGTGTCGTTCCCGAACCCCGAGGAACCGGGCGCCATGGACCTCGCGTTCGCACGCGGCCGCCGCGTGCAGGCGGACTTCATCCTCGCCAATGACCCTGACGCCGATCGTCTCGCCGTGGCCATTCCCGATGCTGCGTCGGAGAGCAGATGGCGCCGGCTCACCGGCAACGAGATCGGGTTGCTGCTCGGTGCGCGAGCGGCGAGAGCGGCAGAGGGCACGGACGGTGCGGCGCTGGCCTGTTCGCTCGTGTCGTCTCCGGGGCTCGGCGCCATCGCCGCTCACCACGGACTCGACTTCCACGAGACGCTGACGGGCTTCAAGTGGATCTCCCGCGCCCCCGGCATCGTCTACGGATTCGAGGAGGCCCTCGGCTATCTCGTGAACCCGGAGACCGTGCGCGACAAGGACGGGATCTCCGCCGCCGTGGCAGTGCTCGGACTCGCCGCCGAAGCCCACGAGCGCGGAGCCTCGCTCGCAGACCTGATCTCGGAGCTCGGTGAGACCTACGGCCACTTCGCGAGCGGTCAGGTGTCGATCCGCGTCGACGACCTCTCGGTCATCGGGCGCGTGATGCTGTCGCTGCGCACCCTGCCGCCGACACGATTCGACGCCCACTCGGTCGCGTCGACGGAAGACCTCCTGCAGGCCGCCGATGGCACGCCGTCGGGCGACGTGCTGCGGTACCGGCTGACCGATGGCTCTCGCATCATCGTGCGTCCGAGCGGCACCGAGCCGAAGCTGAAGGTCTACATCGATGCGAAGGCCGACTCGGCGGCCCGCGCCGCCGAGATCGTGCGCGAGCTCGAGACCGCAGTGCGCACTCTGCTGGAAGAGCGCTCGTAGCGCATGCCGAGACGACAGGTGGTCATCAGCGCTCACAACGGGGTTCACGCGCGCCCCGTCGCCGAGCTCGTGCGGGTGGTGCAGGAGCACCCGCATCCGGTGACCCTGCAGACGTCGACGGGGGTGGTCGTGGATCTGAACAGCGTTCTCGCACTCATGGACCTCGGACTCGCCCCCGGCGATGTCGTCGTGCTCGAGACCGCAGATTCGACCGGCGCGGAGAGGGTGCTCGACACCCTCGAAGGGGTGCTGGACCCCGTGCGCTGACTCTCCCGCCCTTCGACAGGCTCAGGGACCCAGGAGGTTTCCGCCCGTCGACGTGCCCGGGCGCACGACGGGTCAGCCGTCGATGACGGCCACGAGCTCGTCGAGGAACGCCTCGAAGGTGGTGCCGCGGCGGACGATGCGCTGCACGCTCTCGCGTTCGCTGAACACTTCGACCAGCTGCTCGAACACCGTCTGGAACGCCGCCCGGTCGCTCTCGCTGAACGCGGCGAGCGCGACAACCTGCACCCGCCCCTCGCCCCAGGCCGCAGACCCGTCGGCCACGCCGATCGCGATCGCCGTCCTCGTCGCGGTCATCTGCAGGGCGTGGGGAACCGCGAGCGCGTCGGTGAAGGCGGTCGACGACATCCGCTCCCGCACGATCGTGTTCTCGACGTAGTCGTCGCCGATCAGCCCTGCATCCACGAGCAGACCGCCCAGGCGGCGGATGATCGCCTCTTCGCCGACGTCGGGCAGCGGATGGATGAACGCCTCGGGCACGAAGTACCGGGCGAGCTCGGCCCGCAACCGGGTCAGTCTGCGGCTGCGCCGGACGCGGCCGGCGGCCTGCTGGATACGGTCGACGTCGGCATCCGTGAGGAAAGGCTGGATGCGCACGAATCGGTCGCCCGCGGCTCCCGGTTCGATCGTGCTCAGAACGAGATCGGTGTCGAAGCCCGTCCAGTCGGGGTCGACTTCGGTGACGACGCTGGTCACTTCGATCGCGGTGCCGAGCGAGCGGTCGACGCTGGATCGCAGCAGTTCGTGCAGCTCGTGGTATCCCGGGCAGACGATCGTCGCGGTCAGGATCGACTCGGCCTTGCGACTGCGTTCCAGCCGTCCACCCACGTGCATGGCGATGTAGGCGATCTCGTCGTCGTGGATTGGTGTGCCGAGACGATCGTGCAGACCGCTCGCGATCGACACCGCGACCTCGAAGATCATCGGGTACGACGACTTGAGCGATCGCGTCAGCGGGTTGCGGGTGAGCGCACTCTCCTCTGCACGACGAAGCAGGTTCTGCACGTGCAGCGCGAGACGCAGCACGAAGGTCTCGTCGACGAGATCGACCTCGAAGTCGTGTGCGGCGCGCGCGAGCTCGGCGCGTACGGCCTCTTCGACTCCGGGCGCCACGCCGCTGCGGGCGACCTCGCGGGTCGCGTCCTGCCCCGGGGCGACGATACGCGTCAGCACGAGCGAGGCGAGATGGCCGCTGTCGCCGTCGCCCAGCGCGACCGCGAAATGCTCCTGCGCGAGTCGCGCGATCACGGCGCCCACCTGCGGGATCTCCTCCCGGGCGCTGGAGGGTGCGGCGTCGAGCGCATGTCCGGCGGCGACCCGCTCGGCGGCGATCGCGATGTGGAGCAGCACATCGGAGATCGCGAGCTCGTTGACGTAGTAGCCGAGCACGCCGAGTTCGCGGACCAGATCTGATTTGAACGGGGCGACGGAGTCCACGCCGACGGCGGTGGCGGCGAGCGCGCGCCGGAAGGTCTCGGGGTGGAAGGATGCCGCATCCATCTCGTCGTGCGCGAGACGCGAGAGCAGTCGGCGTTGCGCAGCCTCGGTGCCACGCAGTCGCACGACCTCTCGGTCGCGACCGAGAGTGAGCTCGGTGCCGTCGAGCAGCCCCCGGACTCGCGAGAGATCCGACTCGACCGTGGCTTCGCTGACATGCAGGCGATCGGCCATCTCGAAGACGTCGATGCCCTCCGGTACGTCGAGCAGCGTGCGCACGAGCGCGTGCAGCCTGTCGCGCGGCGCCGACTCCCCCGCCTGGCGTGTTCGCAGCGCGTCGCGGGCTCCCGTCCCCACCCGGTACCCCGCGGGGCCGGACTCGACAGCATCCGAACCGCCTGTGCGTGCGTTGACCGCCGCGACGTAGGAGCGGATGCTGCGCGGCGTGACGCCGAGCTGATCGGCGAGGCTGGCAGCGGTCGCCCAGGTGCCCTGTCGGAGCAGGATCGCGAGGAGCTGGTCCTGGCGCTGACGCGACATGATCCTCCCCTGCTCGGTGCCGACCGCACTGTCCTGGCGTATCTCCATGATGTCAGCTACCGAGGTCCCCCGTCGTGAAACCGACGTTCCGGAGGGGCGGAAAGGAACGTGTTGGCGCGCATCCACCCGACTTCCCAGACTGTACTCAGGAAAGGTGGCATCAATGAGGATCCTCGTGGTGTGCGGCGCGGGCGCGTCGAGCACGTTCGTCGCGCAACGACTCCGCCGGGCGGCAGCAGACGCCGGTCTCGACTGGGACGCCTCCGCCGGCATGGAGCATTCCGTCTCCGACGGCGCGCACGACCTCGTCCTCGTCGGCCCTCATCTGGCCGACCGCCTCGATGCCATCCGCCAGGCCGCGCGAGTCCCCGTGACCGTCCTCCCCGAGGACGTGTTCTCCGACCGCGACGGTTCGCGCACCCTCGCCCTTGCGCGCTCGATCCTCGTCGACGTCACGACCACCCCGGAAGGAACATCATGACCGTCTCCCGCACCGTCCGCATCGGCTCGTCCCACGGCCTCCACGCTCGTCCTGCGAAGCTGTTCGCGCAGGCGGCGAAAGACTCCGGCATCCCTGTCACGATCGCCAAGGACTCGGGCAAGGCGGTCAACGCGGCCAGCATCCTCGGCGTGATCGCCCTCGCCATCGAGTACGGCGACTACGTGACGCTGACCGCTGACGGCGACGGAGCCGAGGGCGTGCTCGACACGCTCACCGAGCTGCTGACGACGGATCACGACCAGGAGGGCGCATGAGCGACGTGCGCGGTGTCGGCATCGGGCTGGGCGTCGCCCAGGGTGTCGTCGTGCGGATGGCCGAGCCACTGCCGGCGCCGGAGAACACGCCCAGCGCTCAGGGCGTCGACGCAGAGCGCGCCCGGGTGCGTGAGGCCATCGCCGCCGTCGCCAATGAGCTGAACGCCCGCGGCGAGACCGCCGGCGGCCAGGCGCAGGAGGTGCTCGAGGCCCAGGCCATGATCGCCGAGGATCCGACGCTCCAGGACGAGGTCGACACGCGCATCGATGACGGCGCCACCGCCGAATGGGCGGTGCACGACGCATTCGCCGGTTTCCGTGCCACTCTCGAGGCCGTCGGCGGCTACCTCGGCGAGCGAGCCGCAGACCTCGACGACATCGCCCAGCGAGTGCTCGCCCGTCTGCGCGGTGTCGAGGCGCCCGGTGTGCCCGACCCCGGGCATCCGTTCGTACTGGTCGCCCGTGACCTCGCTCCCGCCGACACGGCGTTGCTCAAGCTCGACCAGGTGCTCGCACTCGTCACGTTCGACGGCGGCCCCACCTCGCACACGGCCATCCTCGCCCGCGAGAAGGGCATCGTCGCGATCGTCGGTGCCGCTGCAGCATCGGAGCTGGCCACCGGACGATCCGTGATCGTCGACGCGGCGGCCGGCATCGTGACCGTGGACCCGACGGATGACGACAAGCAGCGCGCCGAGCAGCGCGCCGCCGCCCGTCGCTCTGCCGACTCCGCTCCGCTGACTCCCGGCGCCCTCGCCGACGGCACGCTGATCCCGCTGCTGGCGAACCTGGGGAAACCTGCAGACGCATCCGATGCCGTCGATCGTGGGGCCGAGGGCGTCGGGCTGTTCCGCACCGAGTTCCTGTTCCTCTCGTCGGCCCAGGCGCCGACGGTCGAGCAGCAGCGCGAGTCGTATCGTGAGCTGCTCGCGGCGTTCCCCGGCAAGAAGGTCGTGGTGCGCATGCTGGACGCCGGCGCCGACAAGCCGCTCGCGTTCCTCAACGACGCGCACGAGGAGAACCCCGCGTTGGGACTGCGCGGCCTGCGGGCCCTGCGCGCCAGCGAGGACATCCTTCGCGAGCAGCTGACGGCGCTGGCCGAAGCGGATGCCGCCACCGAGGCCGACCTGTGGGTCATGGCGCCGATGGTCGCGACCGTCGAGGAGACGCAGTACTTCACCACGCTCGCCCGCGAATACGGGCTGAAGACCGCCGGCGTCATGGTCGAGATACCGTCGAGCGCGCTGCTCGCCGATCGGATCCTCGCGCATGCGGATTTCGCATCGATCGGCACCAACGACCTCACGCAGTACACGATGGCCGCCGATCGGATGCTCGGCTCGGTCGCGGGGTTCCAGGACCCCTGGCATCCCGCAGTGCTGCGCCTCGTGCGCGAGGTGGGGGCCGCCGGAGCACGCCTCGGCAAGCCCGTCGGCATCTGCGGTGAGGCTGCCGCCGATCCGATGCTCGCTGTCGTGCTCGTCGGTCTCGGCGCGACGAGCCTGTCGATGGCACCGTCCGCGCTCGCAGACGTGCGGCACACCCTGTCGCAGCACACTCTCGACGAAGCCCGCAACTTCGCCGAACTCGCACTCGCGGCTGATGACGCCGCCGGTGCTCGCCTCGCTGTGGCCGACGCCACAGCAACCCTTCCCCCTCACCAGAAAGAGACGACATCATGACGACGACGTCACCGGCCGCCACGAAGGCAGGCGGCCTCCGAACAGGCGTGCAGCGCTTCGGCACGTTCCTCTCGGGCATGATCATGCCCAACATCGCCGCGTTCATCGCGTGGGGATTCATCACCATGCTGTTCATCCCGAAGGGCTTCTTCGGCGCGGAGAGCCCCTTCGGCTGGCACTGGGCCGGTGTCGCCGAGATCGTCGGCGGCGGCGGAGACTCGGCCGTCCTGGGGTGGCAGGGTGCGATGACCACGGTCGCCGAGGGCGCCGACGGCAACATCTTCGCCTATGTGGGACTGGTCGGCCCGATGGTCACCTACCTGCTCCCGCTCCTCATCGCCAACACCGCGGGCCGCATGGTCTACGGCGAGCGCGGCGGTGTCGTGGCGACGATCGCGACGATGGGTGTCATCGTCGGCACGAACATCCCGATGTTCCTCGGCGCGATGATCATGGGACCGATCGCGGCCTGGCTCACCAAGCGGATGGACAGGCTGTGGGACGGAAAGATCCGCCCCGGCTTCGAGATGCTGGTGAACAACTTCTCCGCCGGCATCCTCGGCATGGTCCTCGCGATCCTCGGCTTCTTCGCCTTCGGCCCTGTGATGCTCGGCATCAGCGCTGTGCTCGGCAGTGCCGTCGACTGGCTCGTCGCGCTGAACCTGCTGCCTCTGGTCTCGATCATCGTCGAGCCCGCGAAGGTGCTGTTCCTCAACAACGCCATCAACCACGGTGTGTTCACCCCGCTCGGCATCGAGCAGGCTGCGGAGACCGGCAAGTCGATCCTGTTCCTCATCGAGGCGAACCCCGGTCCGGGTCTCGGCCTGCTGCTCGCGTTCACGTTCTTCGGTGTCGGCGCCGCGAAGGCCTCGGCCCCGGGTGCGGCGATCATCCAGTTCTTCGGTGGCATCCACGAGATCTACTTCCCGTACGCACTGAGCAAGCCGACCACCATCCTCGCGCTGATCGCGGGTGGCGCGGCCGGTGTCACCACCAACATGGTGCTCGGTGGCGGTCTGGCCTTCCCCGCAGCACCGGGCAGCATCATCGCCGTCACGGCCGCAGCCGTCGGCGGTGGCGTCGGCAACCTCCTGGTCGTGTACCTGTCGGTCGTGATCGCCGCCGTCGTGACGTTCCTCATCACCGGCGTCATCCTGCGGGCCTCGCGCAAGCGTGACCTCGAGGCCGAGGGCGACAGCTTCGGCGACGCGATCGCACAGACCGAGGCGAACAAGGGCAAGTCCTCCGCCGCGATGGATGCGCTCCGTGCGTCTTCCGGCGCCGGTGCGGCCGGTGCGGCCGCCGCGGGTGCGGGAGTCGCCACCGACCGACGCATCGAGAACATCGTGTTCGCGTGCGACGCAGGCATGGGCTCCTCGGCGATGGGAGCGAGCGTGCTGCGCAACAAGTTCAAGAAGGCAGGGGTCGACGGCGTCACCGTCACGAACCAGGCCATCGCGAACCTCGACGGCAGCGCCGACCTCGTGATCACGCAGCAGCAGCTGACGGATCGCGCCAAGGCACAGTCGCCGAACTCCGTCCACGTGTCCGTCGACAACTTCATGAACTCTCCGAAGTACGAAGAGGTCGTCGAGATGGTGCGCGAGCAGCGCGGCACCGACGCGTGACAGACCGGGTGGGGCGGGTGCCACGGCATCCGCCCCACCCCCACATTCTCAGAAAGAAGGAATCACCATGAGCGTTCTCACCCTCGACCAGGTCCGCATCCACGCAGGGTCCAGCACCCAGGAGGCTGCCCTTCAGGAGGCGACCGACATCCTCGTCGCCGCCGGTGCCGTGACCCCCGCCTATGTCGACGCGATGCGTCAGCGCGAGCAGACGGTGTCGACCTACATGGGCAACGGTCTGGCGATTCCGCACGGCACGAACGACGCGAAGGATGCGATCCTCGGATCGGCGCTGTCGGTCGTGCGCTATGACGGCGGCGTCGACTGGGACGGCGAGCCCGTGACCTTCGTGGTCGGCATCGCCGGGCGGGGCGACGAGCACCTGGAGATCCTCTCGCAGATCGCGATCCTCTTCTCCGACGAGGACGACGTCGCGAAGCTGAACGCCGCCCAGACCCCTGACGAGCTCTATGCCCTGCTCTCGGCGGTGAACGACTGATGAAGGCGGTCCACTTCGGCGCCGGCAACATCGGTCGCGGGTTCGTCGGACTGCTGCTGCACGAGGGAGGCTACGAGGTCGTCTTCTCCGACGTCGCCGACGCCCTGGTCGACGCGATCAACGGCGTCGACTCGTACACCGTGCACGAGGCGGGCCCCGGCGGCACCGACCATGTCGTCACCGGATTCCGCGCGGTGAACAGCAAGTCGGATCCCGATGCCGTGGCCGACGAGATCGCGTCCGCAGATGTCGCCACGACCGCCGTCGGACCCACCGTGCTGCGGTTCGTCGCCCCCACGATCGTCGAGGGCCTGCGACGCCGCTCCCCCGGGACCGCTCCGTTGCAGGTCATGGCCTGCGAGAACGCGATCGGCGCGACCGACACCCTGCGGGCAGAGGTCGAGAAGGCCGCGGGAGCGGATGCTGAGGAGCTGCTCTCCCGCGCGGTGTTCGCGAACACCGCGGTCGACCGCATCGTGCCGGGGCAGCCCGCAGACGGCGGCGTCGACGTCACTGTCGAGCCGTACTTCGAGTGGGCGATCGAGTCGGGAGCATTCGGCGGGAACCTGCCGCGCATCCCCGGGGCGCATTTCGTCGACAACCTGGCTCCGTACATCGAGCGCAAGCTGTTCACCGTGAACACGGGCCACGCGGCCACCGCATACTTCGGCGCGCGCGCCGGTATCGAGCGCATCTCCGATGCACTGGCCGATGCCGACATCGCGGCACGCGTCTCGGCGGCGCTCGAGGAGACCTCTGCGGTCCTCACGGCAGAACACGGCCTCGACCCGGCCGAGCTGGCCGAGTACCGGGCGACGATCCTCGAGCGGTTCCGCAACCCCGCGCTCGTCGACACCGTGCAGCGGGTCGGACGCCAGCCCCTGCGCAAGATCTCACGTCACGAGCGATTCATCGGGCCGGCGGCGATGGCCGCCGAACGCGGCCTCCCGACGACCGCTCTGGTCGCCGCGGTCGCCGCAGCACTCGAGTTCGACGAGCCCGACGACGAACAGTCCGTCGAGCTGCAGCAGCAGCTGCGCGCGGACGACGCGTTGACGTTCACGACGAGTGCGACGGGCCTTGACCCCGAGCACCCGCTGTTCCCGGCGATCCGCGATGCGGTCGCCTCCCGTCAGACCGCACTCGCAGCGTCCTGACCCGAGTCGGGGGCCCGAACCCTCGACTCCACGCCCCCTGCCGATACGATCGGCAGGGGGCGTTTCACGGTGCGACGAGGTGTGGGAGCGGCATGAACAGGTACGCGGTCATCGGCGCCGGGCCGTCCGGTCTCGCCGCAGCGCGGGCCCTCACCACGCGCGGCATCGCGATAGACGGCTATGAGGCGTCACACGGCGTGGGCGGGCTCTGGGACATCACGAACCCCCGCAGCACGATGTACGAGTCGGCGCACCTGATCTCGTCGCGCACCACCACCGAATTCGCCGAGTACCCGATGCGCTCCTCGGTCGACTACCCGGGGCACCGGGCGTTGCTCGACTACTTCCGCGAGTATGCCGATCACTTCGGCCTCGCGTCGCTCTTCCGCTTCGACACCACGGTCACCCGACTGCAGCCGCGCGACGGCGGCTGGGACCTCACCAGCACGGGACGGGAGGGGACTCAGACCCGACACTACGCGGGGGTCGTGCTCGCCAACGGAACACTCGCAGAGCCACGAATCCCCTCGTTCGAGGGCGAGTTCGCCGGCGAGCTGCTGCACACGAGCGCATACTCCTCCCCTGCACAGCTCGAGGGCCGGCGGGTGCTGATCATCGGATCAGGCAACTCGGGGTGCGACATCGCGGTGGATGCCGTGCACCGCGCCGCGTCGGTCGACATGAGCGTGCGCCGCGGCTATCACTTCGTGCCGCGATATCTGTTCGGGCGGCCGAGCGACACCCTCAACCAGGGGCGCCCGCTGCCGGCGCGTATCAAGCAGGCGATCGACAGCCGCGTGCTCCGGGCGTTCACCGGCGATCCCGTGCGCTTCGGCTTCCCGAGGCCCGACCACCGGATCTACGAGTCGCATCCGATCGTGAACACCCTGATCCTGCATCACCTCGGGCAGGGCGACCTGCACATCCGCCCCGACGTCGACCGCTTCGACGGACACACAGTGCGCTTCCGCGACGGGACGGCCGACGACTACGACCTGGTGCTGCTCGCCACCGGTTACACGCTCGACTACCCGTTCGTCGACAGCGAGCACCTGCACTGGCGGGGCGCCGCCCCGAGACTGTTCCTCAACGTCTTCCCCTCGTCTTTCAACGGCCTCTTCGTGATGGGCATGGTCGAAGCATCCGGCATCGGATGGCAGGGTCGCTACGAACAGGCGGAGCTGCTGGCTGCCTACCTCGGGGCGGTCGAGAACGATCCGCCGCGCGCAGAGCGGTTCCGTCGACGTGTGACCGGCGAGCCGTGGCCCGACCTGACCGGCGGCTACCGCTACCTGGCGCTGGACCGCATGGCGCACTACGTCAACAAGGATGCGTACCGGCGCGCGGTGCATCGGGCACAGCGCGAGCTCGCCGCACCCGCGCACGCTGGCGACTGAGAGCCGCTCACACTCTCGCGCCGTACCCTGTACTCGTGCAGAAGAAGCGTGGCCGCAGAGTCCTGAAGTTCATCGTATGGGGGCTCGTCGCGGTCCTCGTGCTCGGAATCGGCGGCATCGTCGCCTGGAGTCAGATCGGCGTCATGCAGGCCGAGCCCGGCCCCCTGGCCGACGTGAAGTCGAACAGCGCGATCCAGGTCGAGGATGCCGAGCAGGGCATCGTCATGACTCCCGCCGACGGCGAGTCCGACCAGGGACTGGTCTTCGTGCCCGGTGCGAAGGTCGATCCCTGGGCCTACGCGCCGATCCTGCAGAGTCTCGCCGAAGAGGGCGTGACCGTCGTCATCACCCGTCCGTGGCTGAACCTCGCGTTCTTCGACCTGCGCGGACTCGACGCGTTCACCTCAGCCGCCCCCGAGATCGACGACTGGGGAGTCGGCGGCCACTCGCTCGGCGGCGTGCGCGCCTGCCAACTCGCCGCAGACGCCGAAGCCCTCGTGCTGTTCGGCTCCTACTGCTCGAACGACGTGTCGGACTCCGACCTGTCGGTGCTCAGCATCTCGGGCAGCGAAGACGGCCTGTCGACACCTGCCAAGATCGATGCCGCACGCGACCTGCTGCCGGCGGATGCCGAGATGGTCGAGATCGACGGAGCCTCGCACGCGTCGTTCGGCGACTACGGCCCGCAGGCGGGCGACGGCACGCCGACCATCTCCGACGACGAGATGCACGCCGAGGTGGCTCAGCTGCTCGCGTCGTTCTTCGCGGAGCTGCCGAGCAGCTGACCCGCCGTCAGCCCAGCACCGGATCGAGCAGCGGGTGCAGGTGTCTGCTGCCGAGCACTGAGGATGCCGTCCGCGCGCCGGCACGGAGCGCGGCATCGATCTCGGCGCCGCCGAGCCGGGCATCCAGCACGCCGGCGAAGAACGCGTCACCTGCTCCGTTGGTGTCGACGACGTCGACCGGCACCGCCGACACCCGGTGCTCGACGTGGTCGCCGTCGACGGCGACGGCTCCCTCAGCCCCCAGAGTGCACACCGCGAGCGTCGCCCCCGCGGCGATGCGCGAGTGGAGGAAGGCGACGGGGTCGGGCAGCCGATCGGCGTTGCAGAAGACCGCGTCCGCCGCGTCGAGAAAGGGACGGTGGAACTCGGCGTGGCCGTCGTAGTCGTGCACGTCGGTCCAGATGGGCCTGCCCGCAGTCCGCGCCAGCGGCAGCAGGCGCAGCGATTCCGCTGCGAGGTCGAGCACGAGGGCCTCGGCTCCGGTCATCGCCCGGACCACCTCGTGATCGTCGGCTCCGTCCGTACTCGCCGGTGACGCCAGATACAGCGAGACGCGGTCGCCCGCACGGGTCATCAGATTCAGATGACGCTCGGTGGCATCGGCGACTCCCCAGAGCGTGTCGACACCCGCCGCGGACAGGGCGTCCAGCACCCGGTTCCCCGGCTCGTCGCCAGCGCTCAGCGCGTAGAGACGCGTCTGTCGCCCCAGCCCGGTGAGGCTGAGCGCCTTGCCGGCGCTCGTGCCGCCGACGGTCTCCCAGCTGTCCTCGGCGAACTGCATGTGCGGCACGGGTTCGGGAAGTCTCTCGAGCACGACCAGGGTGTTCCACGACGCCGGGCCCGCGATGAAGACGGATGCGGTCATATGCACGATCCTGCCGTCGGGCGCCACTCAGCCGATGCGCTTGATGAGCGCGTCGAGCCCCATGCCGTAGTCGATGCGGACCACGGGAAGCGCGAGCTTGTCGGTGCCGATCGACACCGTGCCCGGCTCGATCGTGCGCGCCATCTCGAACCCGGCCTGGGCGACGCCCTGCTTGGCCGTGTCGTTGTGGTGTCCGTACGGATAGGCGATGACCTCGCGCACCCCGAGGATGTCCGCGGACGTGTTCAGATCGGCGGCGATCTCATCGGCCGTCCAGTTCACCATCCGCCCCTTGCCGTTCTCCCCCGCCTGGTGCATGTCATGCGTGTGCGAGCGCCGCAGAACGTACTCCGACGGAGCCGGGTCCTGTCGGGCCGAGGTGATCATGAACGACGTCGACAGCAGACCCAGGCGGTCGATCACCGGCACCGCGAGGTCGAACCAGGTCTGATCGGCGTCGTCGTCGGTGATGATCACCGAGTGCGCGGGCAGGAACAGGCGTCCGTCGATGAAGGCGCTGAGCTCATCCCAGGTGGGCAGATAGAAGCCCGTCGTCGCGATGTGCTCCATCTGCGCCTCGAAGTCACCGATGTACGCGTAGTTGCCTCGCAGCCAGCCGGACTCCCCCTCGGGGTTCGACGTGAACTGGTGATACATGAGGATGGGGATCTCGGCGTTCTCCGCGAGGTTCTCCTCCGGCGTCTTCCACGCCGCGAAGAGCTCGATCTGCTGGTCGACGCAGACGACCGGATCGGCGCCGTTGACACGGTTCGCAACGGTGAATGCCGCGGCATCCGCCTCCGACGAGTACCACCCGGCGAACACCCGGCCGTCCTGCGCCGGGATCGGAAGGGCCGCATACAGCGCATCCTGGCGCTGCAGCACCGGGTCTGCCGGCGCACCCTCACCGACGAACGTCACCGCGCAGGCGAGCGGATCATCGGCATCCGCGATCAGCTGCTGCACCGGAGTCAGCGGCCGTTCGATGACGCCTGAGTCGGCCCTCGGCATCGGTTCCTCGGCCGGGCGGGTCGTCCACACGGCTGCGGCCGTCACTCCCCCCGCGACGACGAGCGTCCCGATGACCCCGATCACGAGGCCCGTACGACGTCGCTTCCCCCCGGATGCCATCGTCAGACGTCGAAGCCCTCGGCGATGATCTCGACGAGTTCTTCCCGCTCCTCGACGGGGAGGAAGGCGGCTGCGGCTGCGTTGAACTGGAAGGTCTCGAGGTCGTCGAGGTCGTACTCGAAGGTCTCGACGAGCAGCGAGAGCTCCCGGGTGAGCGAGGTCGCACTCATGGTGCGGTTGTCGACGTTCACGGTCACGGCGAAGCCGAGCTGGTACAGCAGGTCGAACGGGTGGTCGGCGATCGTGTTTCCCCAGGCCGCGATCGCGCCGGTCTGCAGGTTCGACGACGGCGAGAGCTCGAGCGGGATCTCACGGTCGCGCACCCAGCGGGCCATGTCGCCGAACTGCACCTGCACCTCGTCGCCCTCCTGGGTGATGACCTGCAGGTCCTCGGCGATGCGCACGCCGTGTCCGAGGCGAAGGGCTCGTCCGTCGAGCAGCGCCGAGCGGATGGATGCGATACCCGCGGCCTCGCCCGCGTGCACTGTGACGGGGAAGAAGTTCTCGGCGAGATGGTCGAATGCGTCCCGGTGGTTCGATGCGGGGAACCCGTCTTCCGGCCCTGCGATGTCGAATCCGACGACACCGCGCCCCCGGAAGTCGACCGCGAGCTCCGCGATCTCGCGCGAGCGATCGGTGTGGCGCATGGCCGAGAGAAGCTGACCCACACGGATGCTGAGGCCGGCGCGATCGGCGGCGTCCTCGCCCTCCTCGATACCCTGCTGAACCGCCTCGACGGTCTGCTCGAGGGTGAGCCCGCGGGTCAGGTGCTGTTCGGGCGCCCAGCGCACCTCTCCGTAGATCACGCCGTCCTTCGCGAGATCCTGAACGAACTCGCGCGCGACGCGGGTGAGTCCCTCCTTCGTCTGCATGACGGCGGTGGTGAGGTCGAACGTCTTCAGGTACTCCATGAGGGAGCCGGAGTCGCTCTTCGTCGCGAACCACTTTCCGAGAGCGCCCGGCTTCGACTCCGGCAGTTCGAGGCCGATCGCATCCGCCAGCTCGATGATCGTCGACGGGCGCACCGCGCCGTCCAGGTGGTCGTGCAGAGACACCTTGGGCAGGCTGCGCAGGGACGCGCCCTGGATGGTGACGTCGCCATTCGCGTCGATCGACATGGACGTTCCTCTCGGTCGCGGATTCGCTCAGTTCAGGCTAGCGGTCGGCGCGTCACGCCGTGATGCGCTCGCGCACGATCGGCCCGGCGGCCGGAGCCTCGTCGCCGATCGCCCAGGATCCCTCCAGTGCCTCGAGCGCCCGCGGGAAGCGCGCCTCGTCGGCGGCGGAGAGCGTGAACAGCGGCTGCCCCGCGACGACGCGGTCGCCCGGCTTCGCATGCAGGTCGATGCCGGCCTCGAAGATCACCGGGTCCTCGGCACGTGCGCGTCCTGCGCCCAGACGCCAGGCGGCGATGCCGAACGGCAGCGCATCCATCTGCGACACGACACCGTCGACCGGAGCCGTGACCACGTGGGTCTCCCGCGCCGTCGGCAGCGGTGCGTCTGGGTCGCCGTCCTGCGCGCGGATCATGGCCTTCCAGCTGTCCATCGCGCGACCGTCGTCGAGGGCGGCCTCGACATCGGCATCCGGCTGCCCGGCCAGAGCGAGCATCTCGCGCGCCAGGGCGACCGTCAGCTCGCGGACATCCGAGGGGCCGCCGCCGGCGAGGACCTCGACGGACTCGCGCACCTCGTTGGCATTGCCGATGGCGAAGCCCAGCGGCACATTCATGTCGGTGAGCAGCGCGGTCGTGGCGACACCCGAGTCGGTGCCGAGCGCGACCATCGTGCGCGCGAGGTCGCGGGCACGGTCGATGTCCTGCATGAAGGCACCGGAGCCGAACTTCACGTCGAGCACCAGGGCGTCGGTGCCCTCGGCGATCTTCTTCGACATGATGCTCGAGGCGATCAGCGGGATCGCCTCGACCGTGCCGGTGACGTCACGGAGTGCATAGAGCTTCTTGTCGGCGGGGGCGAGGCCCGAGCCTGCGGCGCAGATCACCGCACCGACGTCGCCCTGCATCTGGGCGAACATCTCCTCGTTGCTGAGGGCTGCGCGCCAGCCGGGAATCGACTCGAGCTTGTCGAGCGTGCCGCCGGTGTGACCGAGGCCACGGCCCGAGAGCTGCGGCACGGCCACGCCGAACACGGCGACCAGTGGCGCGAGCGGCAGGGTGATCTTGTCGCCCACGCCACCCGTGGAGTGCTTGTCGACGGTCTTCTTGCCCAGGCTCGCGAAGCTCATCCGCTCCCCCGACGCGATCATCGCATCGGTGAGCACGCGGATCTCGTCACGCTCCATGCCCCGCTGGAACACGGCCATCGCGAACGACGCCATCTGCGCGTCAGACACATAGCCGCGGGTATACGCGTCGACCATCCAGCGCAGCGCCTTCTCGGGCACCACACCACCGTCGCGCTTGGCACGGATGACATCGACGGCGTCGAAGGGCTCAACGCTCATCGGGCGTCCTCCAGATCTCGGGGGCCGAACGCATCCGGCAGTACTTCATCGATGGTCCGGATGCCGGAGACGGTCTCCAGCAGCATCCCGGGCATCGCGTGTTCGTAGAGCAGTTGACGGCAGCGGCCGCAGGGCATGATCGTCTGACCGTCGTTGTTCACGCACACGAAGGCGACGAGCTGGCCGCCACCCGACATGTGCAGGTCGCCCACGAGGGCGCATTCGGCGCACAGCGTCACGCCGTACGACGCGTTCTCGACGTTGCAGCCGGCGACGATGCGGCCGTCCCCCACGAGCGCCGCGGCGCCCACCCGGTACCGCGAGTAGGGGGCGTAAGCCTTGGTCATCGCGTCGGTCGCGACCTGACGCAGCTCGTCCCAGTCGATGTCGGTCATGTCTCTCCTAGGACTTGATGTAGGGCTTGCCGCTTGCGGCCGGACCGCGGATCTGGCCCGCGAATCCGGCGACCGCGATCAGTGTGACCACGTACGGCAGCATCAGCATGAACTCACTCGGCACCGGGGTCTTGAGGATCGACAGCAGGTTCTGCAGGTTCGTCGCGAAGCCGAAGAGCAGTGCGGCGAGGGTCGCGCGGATCGGATCCCACCGGCCGAAGATCACGGCGGCGAGGGCGATGAAGCCGAGCCCCGCCGTCATGTCCTTGCCGAACTGCGGCACCGACACGAGCGTGAAGTACGCACCACCGATCCCGGCGATCGCGCCGGCCAGCAGCACGTTCCAGAAGCGCGTCGCGTTGACCTTGATGCCCACGGTGTCGGCCGCCTGCGGGTGCTCGCCGACTGCGCGCAGGCGAAGCCCCCAGCGGGTGCGGTAGAGACCCCAGGCGACCACGGCGACCGTGATGAACATGAGGTAGACGATGAACGTCTGGTTGAACAGCACCGGGCCGATGATCGGGATGTCGCTCAGGAGGGGGATCTCGATGCGGCTGAAACGCTCGGGGGTGTTCAGCGCCTGCTCGTTCGGGGCGAGAAGAGCGCCGTAGAGGAAGCCGGTGAGGCCGGTGACGAGCACGTTCAGCACGACACCCACGATGACCTGCTCCACCAGGTACTTGATCGCGAAGGCGGCCAGGACGCTGGCGACCAGCACACCGCCGATCATCGCGCCGATGAGCCCCACGAACGGGTTTCCCGTGATGCTCGAGAGCAGCGCGGCCGAGAATGCACCGAGGAGCAGCTGCCCCTCGATCGCGACGTTCACGACACCCGCACGCTCACCGATCACACCGCCGAGGGCACCGAACACGAGCGGCACCGAGAGCGAGACCGCGCCGAAGAGCAGACTCGTGACGGGCACGAGACCGCCGGCACCGGCCCAGACGAGGAAGGCGAAGATCGCCAGGATGCCGAACGCGAGAACGAGCCACAGAGACGCGGTGCGATAGCTCCACGCCCGCAGGAAGGCGGCGACGACGAGCACCACGAGGATGCCGATGACGACCCAGATCGTCGAGGCGGTCGGCAGCGCGACATCGGGAAGCTCGAACGACTGCGAGGAGTCGCCGAGGCGGAAGGTGCTCGTGCCGGTCCGCGGCACCAGCAGCACGAGCAGCGACAGCAGCACCGTCACGGCCGCGAGGACGATGGGCGCCTTGAGATGCCGCTCCCTGACCGTCGAGAGCTGCACGGTGCCGTCGGCCGCCTGCTTCTGCACGAGAGACATCATGCGGTCACCGCCTTCTTCGCGGCCTTGGCTCTCGCCTTGGCTGCCTTCTCCGCGTCGGACTTGGGAAGGAAGAACACGGCACGCAGCAGCGGTGGTGCGGCGATGAACAGCACGACGAGCGACTGCACCACGAGCACGATGTCGACGGGGATGTCCTGCGCCTGCATCGAGAACGATCCGGCCTTCAGCGCACCGAACAGGATGCCGGCGGCGAACGTGCCCCACGCGCGGCTTCGTCCGAGCAGCGCCACCGTGATGGCGTCGAAGCCGATGCCGGCGTCGATCGTCTCGGTGATGCCGGTGGTGACCGCTCCCTGCACCTGGTTCATGCCAGCGAGGCCCGCGAGGCCACCCGCGAACAGCATCGCGTACACGTAGACGCGCTGCACGCTGATGCCGGCGGCGCGCGCCGCGTGCGGGTTCTCGCCGACGGCGCGCATGCGGAGCCCGAGCGAGGAGCGCTCGATGAGCCACCAGACGAAGAGCGTCGCGACGATCACGATCACGAAGCCGAGATCGAGAAGCGGGAACTTGGGACCGAACAGTTCGGGGAACTGCGCGCTCTCGGGCGTGGCCGAGCCGAGGGCCTGGTTCGTGCCCTCCTTCTGCAGCAGACCCGGGGTGCGGATCATCCAGAGCAGCAGGTAGTAGGCCACGTAGTTCAGCATGATCGTGAGGATCACCTCATGCGCTCCGGTGCGTGCTTTGAGCAGCCCGGCGATCGCACCCCAGAGCGCTCCGCCGGCGATACCGGCGATCAGCGTGACGGGGATGTGCAGCCAGATCGGCAGGTCGAGACCGAAGGTGAGAAGACCCGCGACACCGACGGCGATGAGCATCTGCCCGCGCGCGCCGATGTTGAACAGACCGACGCGGAAGGCCAGCGCGACGCCGAGTCCTGCGGCGATCAGCGGAGCGGCGAACCCGAGTGTGTTCGTCAGCGGACGGATCTGCGCGGCGAAGTCCGCCCCGCGCGCGTTGAAGATCGCGCCGCGGAACAGCGCCTCGTAGCCGTTGTAGACCGCGTTCCAGATGGCTGCGAAGGTGTCGCTCGGCCGCTGGAAGAAGTAGCCGGATGCCTCGAGCACGTCTTCGTTGGTGAAGGCGATGAGGATGCCGCCGACGACCAGGGCGAGGAAGATCGCGAGGATCGTGGTGACCGCGCTGCCGCGCAGCATCTCCTTGAGGATCGTGTTGCCGCGGGGAGGCGGAGGCACATCGGCCATCAGAGGGCCCGTGGCCCGGGGCAGCTGCTCGGGCGGAAGACCCTTGGTCACGTCATCCGCTCCCGGCGTCGTCCCGCTCATGCGGCCACCTCTCCCTCGGCGGCGCCCGCCATCATCAGTCCCAGCGTCTCGCGCGGGGTGTCGCCGGGAACGATCCCGACGATGGTTCCTCGATACATGACCGCGATGCGATCGGCCAGAGCCGCGACCTCGTCGAGCTCGGTGGAGACGACGATGACCGGGATGCCCGCATCGCGCGTCTCGATGATCCGCTTGTGGATGAACTCGATCGAGCCGACATCGACGCCGCGCGTCGGCTGTGCCGCGACGAGCAGTCGCAGTTCGCGGCTCATCTCGCGCGCGATCACGACCTTCTGCTGGTTTCCGCCCGAGAGCGTGCCCGCCGGCGTGTGCGAGCCCTGCGTGCGGATGTCGTACTCGGCGATGCGCGCCTTCGCGAAGTCCTCGAGCTCGGAGCGCCGGATCGTTCCGACACGACTGAAGGCAGGGTCGGTCGATCGGTCGAGGATGAGGTTCTCCGCGACGGAGAACGCGCCGACCAGGCCGTCCTCGTTGCGGTCCTCGGGGACGAATCCGACCCCCGCATCGAGGATCGTGCGCACACTCTTGCCGACGAGGTCGGTGCCGTCGAGGATGATCGATCCCTCAACGCGGGAGGCGAGTCCGACGATCGCCTCGACGAGCTCGGTCTGGCCGTTGCCCTGCACGCCCGCGATCGCGAGCACCTCGCCGGGACGGACCACGAAGTCGACGCCGTCGACCACGATCGCGCCGCTCGGGGTGAGAACACGGAGTCCCTCGACCTGCAGCCCGCCCTCGCCGAGGCGCGGAGCCTCTTTGTGCACGGTGAGCTCGACCGCGCGCCCCACCATGAGCGAGGCGAGCTCCGCATTGCTGGCAGTGGGCGACGCCTCGCCCACGATCTTGCCGAGGCGGACGATCGTGATCGTGTCCGCGACCTCGCGGACCTCGCGGAGCTTGTGGGTGATGAAGACGATGGCCGTTCCCTCGTCACGGAGCTGGCGCATGATCCCCATGAGCTCATCGGTCTCCTGCGGGGTGAGCACAGCGGTGGGTTCGTCGAACACGAGCACCTTCGCATCACGGGAGAGCGCCTTGATGATCTCGACGCGCTGCTGCACACCGACGGGCAGGTCGCCGACGACCGCATCCGGGTCGATGTCGAAACCGAAACGGGCGGCGACCGATCGCACGTGCTCGCGCGCCTTGGTGATGTCGAGGGTCCCGGGCCCCTTGGTCTGCTCGTGGCCGAGCATGACGTTCTCGGCGACGGTGAACACCGGAACGAGCATGAAGTGCTGGTGCACCATGCCGATGCCGGCCGCCATGGCGTCGCCGGGGCCCCGGAACCGCTGGACGACGTCGTCCAGCAGGATGTCGCCTTCATCGGCCTGATAGAGGCCGTACAGCACGTTCATGAGAGTGGACTTGCCTGCGCCGTTCTCACCGAGCAGCGCATGGATCTGTCCCGGTTCGACGACGAGGTCGATGTGATCGTTGGCCACGAGGCTGCCGAAGCGCTTGGTGATGCCGCGGAGTTCGAGCTTCATATCTGCACCCTATCCAGAGGAGTCCGAGGGAGGGCGGGCATCAGGCATCGCCGATGATGCCGAGTCCGCGGGTAACGGTGGGAGTGTCCTTCCACGGCACGGGGCGAGTGGCCGCTTGCACCACTCGCCCCGTCCATGGATGGAGATCGCTTACGGGGAGTTCTCCGACTCCACCGTGATGTCGCCCGAGATGATCTGCTCCTGCAGAGTCGCGAGCTCATCGGTCAGTCCCTCGGGCAGGTCGCCCTCGAACGCACCGAAGCCCGAGAGCTTGACGCCCTCGTTCTCGAGCGTGCCGATGTACGGGGCCGGGTCGAAGTCGCCCTCCGATGCGGCGATGGTCGCATCCTCGACGGCCACGTCGATGGCCTTCATGATCGAGAAGAGGGTGACGTCGGCCACGCTCTCGTCGGCCACTGCCAGGTCGCTGTCGACGCCGACGAGGAGCGTGTCCTTGCCGCTGTCCGCGATGGCGGCCGCAGCGCTCTGGTACACCGGTCCGCCGACGGGGAGGATGACGTCGACGCCCTGGTCGAGCACACCCTGCGCGGTCTGCTTGGCGGTGTCGTTCGCGTCGAAGCCTCCGGTGAAGGAGCCCTTCTGCGTCGCTGCGTCCCAGCCGAAGACCTCGACGGCTGCGGACTTGTCCTCGTTGTACTTCTCGACGCCGAACTGGAAGCCGTCCATGAACACGGCGACAGACGGGATCTGCATTCCGCCGAAGGTGCCGACCTTGTTGACACCGCTCTGCGCCGACCATGCCGCCGACGCGTATCCGCCGAGGTAGGCGGCCTGAGCCGTGTCGAAGACGAGGGGCTTGATGTTCGGGGCATCGGTGGTGCCGTCGAAGTCGTTGTCGGCGTAGTCGTCGATGATCGCGTAGTCGATGTCGGGGTTCGCGAGCGCCGACTCGACCGTGGCGGCCGAGAGCTTGAATCCGACGGAGACGATGAGCGAGCAGCCCTCGGAGACCGCGGTCTCGAGGTTCGGCGCGTAGTCGTTGTCGTTCGCCGACTCGAACTCGATCGGCTTGACGCCCAGGGTGTCCGCGGCGCGATCCATGCCCTCCTTGGCCGACTGGTTGAACGACTTGTCGTTCCAGCCGCCCGCGTCGGAGACGAGGCAGGGGACGAAGTCGGAGGCGGCGTCGCCGCCGTCAGTGCCGCCGGACTCGGTCGGGGCCTGGCCGCAGCCGGCGAGCGCGAAGACGACGCCGGCGGCGATGGTCGCGCCGAGCAGCTTCTTGGTGGTGGAGATGGTCAACTCATGCCTCCTCAACGAACCCGCGGCCCTCGCGGATCGATCAAAGTTACCCAGTATTTCGTCTTGTGCGCACGCAACGACGCCACACGCCACGCAATGGTTACAAAGCTGAAATCCAACCCGCCGATGAGCACCGCACGCTGCTCATCAGAGCACGTCGCCCCGACCGGTGAGCTTGAGCGACTCCACGACGCCCTTCACACGCTGCGCATGCTCCACCGTCGTGACGAGCAGGGCATCGGGGGTGTCGACCACGACGATGTCCTTCACACCCACGAGGCTGATCACGCGCGACGTCTGACTCACGAGGATGCCGCTGGCTGCGTCGCTGAGCACGCGGGCCTTCGGGCCCAGGACGGCCAGATCGTTCTTGCGCCCGTTGTTGATGAGTTTGGTCAGCGAGGCGAAGTCGCCCACGTCGTCCCAGTCGAAGTGCCCCGGAACCACTGCGAGCCGGCCGCGCCGCGCCGCAGGCTCCGCCACCGCGTAGTCGATCGCGATCTTCTTCAGTCCCGGCCAGATGCGATCGACGGCAGGGCCACGGCGCTCACGGTCGTCCCACGCCTCGGCGAGTTCGATGAGCCCCGCGTGCAGCGCGGGTTCGTTCGCCGCAAGCTCGTCGAGCAGCACGCTGGCCTTCGCGATGAACATCCCCGCGTTCCAGAGGTAGTCGCGGCTCGCGAGGTAGGCGGTGGCGGTCTCGAGGTCGGGCTTCTCGACGAAGCTCTCCACGAGGGCGGCCTCACGAGCGCCGTCGACGACGAGCTCGGGGCCCTTCTTGATGTAGCCGAACCCGACCGCGGGCTCCGTCGGGGAGATGCCGATCGTGCAGATGTATCCCTCGCGTGCGACTTCGACCGCATCGCGCACCGCGAACTCGAACACCCTCGTGCTGCGGATGACGTGGTCGGCGCTGAACGAACCGATGATGACGTCGGGGTCTCGGCGGTGCAGGATCGCCGCGGCGAGACCGATGGCCGCCGCCGATTCGCGGGGCTCCGACTCGAGGAACACATTGAGATCCGGTATTCCAGGGAGCTCGGCCTCGACGGCCGCACGGTGGGCGCGACCTGTCACCACCGCGATGCGATCGGAGCCGGCTAGCGGCTCGAGCCGGTCCCAGGTGTCGCGGAGCAGGGAATGCCCCGACCCGGTCAGATCGTGCAGGAACTTGGGCGCATCCGC
The DNA here is from genome assembly GCF_979258505.1 of Microbacterium sp. AC145. NCBI lineage: Bacteria > Bacillati > Actinomycetota > Actinomycetes > Micrococcales > Microbacteriaceae > Microbacterium > Microbacterium sp. AC145. The sequence continues at coordinate 781,509 of NZ_OZ409859.1, read as the reverse complement.
ACGCGAGAGGGGCCACAGCCTGCTGCCGATTCCGCCGGCGGGGATCACTGCGTAGAAGTCCTGGATCGGTTGGTTCACACTGCCAGGGTATCTGCATCGAACCTCTCGACATCGAGACACTTAGGGTCCCCTTCGTCGCCTCGGCCTGTTCCCGGGAATAGGATGGACAGCGATCGGCCGTGCCTGACGTTCAACGGGTTCACGCTTGGATGACGCGACGCACGCGACCGAGTCACATCGATCCAGGGAGGACGACCGTGTCCACAAGCGCTCGCTTGACACCGTCGATTTCGGAAACCACTTCCAAGACCCCGCGCGGCACCCTCTACCGGGGTCGCGAAGGCATGTGGTCGTGGGTGCTTCACCGCATCACCGGAGTCGCCATCTTCTTCTTCCTGTTGGTGCATGTGCTCGACACTGCACTCATCAGGGTGTCGCCCGAGGCCTACAACGCGGTCATCGGCACCTACAAGAACCCGATCATGGCGGTCGGCGAGGTCGTCCTCGTGGCCGGCATCGTGTTCCACGCGATGAACGGCCTGCGGATCATCGCGGTCGACTTCTGGTCGAAGGGTGCCAAGTACCAGCGACAGCTCTTCTGGGGCGTGCTCCTGGTGTGGGGAATCATCATGGCCGGCTTCGTGCCCCGCCACCTGATGCTCGCGTTCGCCGGATTCGGAGGAGGACACTGATGACCGCTCAGACCGTCTCCGCCCCCGCGCGCACCCGTCGCGGAGTCAACCTCGAGAAGTGGGGCTGGCTGTTCATGCGCGCCTCCGGCGTCGTGCTCGTGGTGCTGATCTTCGGACACCTGTTCATCAACCTGATGGTCGGCGAGGGCATCCACGCCCTGGACTTCGCGTTCATCGCCGGCAAGTTCGCCACGCCGTTCTGGCAGTGGTGGGACGTCATCATGCTGTGGCTCGCTCTCATCCATGGAGCCAACGGCATGCGCACGATCGTGAACGACTACGTCACGAACGACACCGCGCGCAAGGCGCTCATCTGGGCGCTCGGTCTCGCCGCGGGTCTGCTCATCCTCCTCGGCACCCTGGTCGTCTTCACGTTCGACCCGTGCCTCGGTGTGACCGAGTCGAGCACGCTGTGGGATTCCTGCCAGGCGCTGGGCCAGTAGAAGAGAAGGCAAACAAGAAGTGACTACCGAGACCCAGGATTCCGTCGTCCGCGACGGCGTGCACTACCACCAGTTCGACATCGTCATCGTCGGCGCCGGAGGCGCAGGCATGCGCGCGGCCATCGAGGCCGGCCCCGGTGCCAAGACCGCGGTGATCTCCAAGCTGTACCCGACCCGCTCGCACACCGGTGCCGCGCAGGGCGGTATGGCGGCGGCCCTCGCGAACGTCGAGGAGGACAGCTGGGAGTGGCACACCTTCGACACGGTCAAGGGTGGCGACTACCTGGTCGACCAGGATGCCGCGGAGATCCTCGCCAAGGAGGCGATCGACGCGGTCATCGACCTCGAGAACATGGGTCTGCCCTTCAACCGCACCCCCGAGGGAAAGATCGACCAGCGTCGGTTCGGCGGTCACACCGCCGAGCACGGCAAGACCCCGGTGCGCCGCGCCTGCTACGCAGCCGACCGCACGGGCCACATGATCCTGCAGACGCTGTTCCAGAACTGCGTCCGGCTCGGCATCAACTTCTTCAACGAGTTCTACGTGCTCGACCTGCTCACGGTCAAGGACGCCGACGGCAAGACGCAGGTCTCGGGCGTCGTCGCCTACGACCTGTCGACGGGCGAGCTGCACGTCTTCCAGGCCAAGGCAGTGATCTTCGCGACCGGTGGCTTCGGCAAGATCTTCAAGACGACCTCCAACGCCCACACCCTCACCGGTGACGGCGTCGGCATCGTCTGGCGCAAGGGCCTCCCCCTCGAGGACCTCGAGTTCTTCCAGTTCCACCCGACCGGCCTCGCGGGTCTCGGCATCCTCCTCACCGAGGGCGCACGAGGCGAGGGCGCGATCCTGCGCAACGCCTCGGGTGAGCGCTTCATGGAGCGCTACGCCCCGACCATCAAGGACCTGGCTCCGCGTGACATCGTCGCGCGCTGCATGGTGCAGGAGGTCGCGGAGGGCCGCGGAGCGGGTCCGCACAAGGATTACGTGCTGCTCGACTGCACGCACCTGGGCGCCGAGGTGCTCGAGACGAAGCTCCCCGACATCACCGAGTTCGCCCGCACCTACCTGGGCGTCGACCCGGTCGTCGAGCCCGTACCCGTGATGCCCACCGCGCACTACGCGATGGGTGGCATCCCGACCAACAACAACGGCGAGGTCCTCGCCGACAACGACACCGTGGTCCCCGGCCTGTACGCCGCGGGCGAGTGCGCGTGCGTCTCTGTGCACGGCGCCAACCGTCTCGGCACCAACTCGCTGCTCGACATCAACGTGTTCGGCAAGCGCTCGGGTCGCAACGCGGTCGAGTACGTCAAGACGGCCGAGTTCGTGCCGCTTCCCGAGAACCCGGCCGCCTTCGTCTCGGACATGCTCGAGGGCCTGCGCAACAACCAGGGCACCGAGCGCATCGCCGTGCTCCGCAAGGAGCTGCAGGACGAGATGGACAAGGGCGCGCAGGTCTTCCGCACGCACGAGTCGCTCGAGCACGTGCTCGGCGTCATCAAGGGGCTGCGCGACCGGTACAGGAACGTGCACGTCGACGACAAGGGCAAGCGGTTCAACACCGATCTGCTCGAAGCCGTCGAGCTGGGCTTCCTGCTCGACATCGCCGAGGTCGTCGTCTACGCCGCGCAGAACCGCCAGGAGAGCCGTGGCGGCCACATGCGCGACGACTTCCCCACGCGCGACGACGAGAAGTACATGAAGCACACGATGGCCTACCTCACCGGTGACCCGCACTCCTCCACGCCGAGCGATCACATCAAGCTCGACTGGAAGCCCGTCGTGTTCACGAAGAACGAGCAGGGCGAACTGAACTACCCGCCGATGGAGAGGAAGTACTGAGCATGTCGAGCGCCATCGCCGAGGCCCCCGCCGACACGACCGAAGAGGCTGCGATCCAGTCCTTCATCGTCACGTTCAACATCCGCCGGTTCGACCCCGAGGTCGACGCCGAGCCGCACTGGGTCGACTACGACGTGGAGCTGTACTCCACCGACCGCGTGCTCGACGCGCTGCACAAGATCAAGTGGGAGGTCGACGGCTCGCTGACCTTCCGTCGCTCGTGCGCCCACGGCATCTGCGGTTCCGACGCCATGCGCATCAACGGCCGCAACCGCCTCGCCTGCAAGACGCTGATCAAGGACCTCGACATCTCGAAGCCGATCTACGTCGAGGCGATCAAGGGACTGCCCCTCGAGAAGGACCTCGTCGTCGACATGGAGCCCTTCTTCGCCTCGTATCGCGAGGTGCAGCCGTTCCTCGTGGCAGGCTCCGTTCCCGAGAAGGGCAAGGAGCGCGTGCAGTCGATCGCCGATCGCGAGATCTTCGACGACACCACCAAGTGCATCCTGTGCGCCGCGTGCACCTCGTCGTGCCCCGTGTTCTGGACCGACGGCCAGTACTTCGGGCCCGCCGCGATCGTGAACGCGCACCGCTTCATCTTCGACTCGCGCGACGACAACGCCGACGTGCGCCTCGACATCCTCAACGACAAAGAGGGCGTGTGGCGCTGCCGCACCACCTTCAACTGCTCCGAGGCGTGCCCCCGTGGCATCGAGGTCACCAAGGCCATCGCCGAGGTCAAGCAGGCCGTGCTGCGCGGTCGTCCCTGACGAGCGAACGCTGACGACGCCGGGCGGGTTCCTTCACGGAGCCCGCCCGTTCTCGTCGCTTGGATAGGGTGAGGGTGTGTCTGATCCCGATGGCGCTGTGAGCGACCCCCGCCGCCTCGACGCGGCCGTCGAACGGGCCACCGCACTGACGCAGCGCACACTGGGTCTCTTCCCCGTGCGAGTGTGGCGACACTTCCTGCAGCACAACGGCTTCCTCCTCGCCGCGGGCGTGAGCTATCAGGCCCTCTTCGCGATCTTCGCCGCGGTCTATCTCGCCTTCGCCATCGCGGGTCTCTGGCTCGGCGGCAGCACCGCAGCGGTCGACGGCCTGATCGACATCATCAACAGCTACATTCCGAATCTGATCCTGGAACAGGGCGGGGTCTTCACCCCCGACCAGGTGCAGGAGATCGCAGCCAGCACCACGGGGCTCCTGAGCATCACCGGTCTGATCGCGCTCGGCACGGTCATCTGGACCGCCATCGGGTGGGTGACGTTCTCTCGACGCGCCACGCGGGACATCTTCGGGCTGCCGCCCGACCGCCGCAGCTACGTCATCCTGAAGGCGAGAGACCTTCTGGCCGCGCTGATCTTCGGAGTCTCCCTGCTCGCGGGCTCGCTGCTCAGCTCGGCGAGCGCGGTCGCGCTCAGCTGGATTCTCAGCCTGCTGGGATGGGACTCGGCGCTCGACGGTCTGACCAGCATCCGCATCGGCACCGTGCTGGTGTCCTTCGCGCTGCTGTCGGCCGCACTGGCGGCGATGGTCCGTTTCCTCACCGGAACGTCGCTCCACTGGGGAACGATCTGGCCCGGCGCGATCCTCGGCGGCGGCGCCATGACGATCCTGCAGTTCGGTGCCGGTTTCCTGCTGAGCTACACGCCCTCGAACCCGCTCCTCGCGACCTTCGCCATCTTCATCGGCCTGCTGCTGTGGTTCCGCGTCAACGGTGTCGTGATGCTGGTGGCGTCTTCGTGGATCGCCGTGGCCGCGCAGGACCGCGACCTTCCGCTCCAGTCACAGACGGAGGCGGAGCGTCGCGTGGCCGAGCACGAGACGCTCGTACAGGCAGCGCGCATCCGGCTGCGCGACGCACATGCCGATCGCGACTCAGCTCCCTGGTACCGAACGTGGTCTGCCGAGCGGGCGGTGCGCGCGGCCGAGAAGGAGATCGCGGAACTCGAGGCGTCCGCTCCCCCACCTGCCGACGCCGCGATGCCACTGGCTCAGCGCCTCCTCTCCGACCTGCAGCGCCCGTCTCGGGATGTCGGCGGCGCTCGTTAGGCTTGTGTGCATGCCTCATCTGCGTATCGCCTCGGTCAATGTCAACGGAATCCGAGCGGCCGCTCGCAACGGAATCAGCACCTGGCTCGATGCCGCTGACGTCGACATCCTGACGCTGCAGGAGGTCCGAGGTCAGGACGAGCACCTCGAGGCAGCGCTTCCCGGATGGACCTTCGTGCACGACGAGGCGACCGCCAAGGGACGTGCCGGCGTCGCGATCGCCAGCCGCACTGCGGCTCTCGCCACACGCGTCGATCTCGGTCCCGCGGACTTCGATTCGAAGGGGCGCTGGATCGAGGCCGATTTCCTGATCGGCGATCGGCCGCTCACAGTGGTCAGCGCATACGTCCACAGCGGCGAGGCAGACACCCCCAAGCAGGAAGAGAAGTGGAAGTTCCTCGACGCGTTCGAGAGCCGACTCGCCGAGCTCGGCGGCGACGATGCGTCGCTCGCCCTGATCACCGGCGACCTCAACGTCGGACACCGCGAACTCGACATCAAGAACTGGCGGGGCAACCGCAAGAAAGCCGGCTTCCTGCCCCGTGAGCGGGCCTATTTCGATCGCTTCCTCGGTGCACACGGTGAGCAGGTCGACGGCGTCGACGGCTCGACCGGACCGGGACTCGGATGGGTCGACGTCGGACGCGCGTTCCACGGCGAGGTCGACGGCCCCTACACGTGGTGGTCGATGCGCGGCCAGGCGTTCGACAACGACTCCGGATGGCGCATCGATTACCACCTCGCGACTCCGGCGCTCGCCGAGCGGGCGACCGCGTACCACGTGGCACGCGCCGCGGCATACGACCAGCGGTGGAGCGACCACGCCCCCGTCGTCGTCGACTACACGTACTGACCGCCTGCGACCGGCGGGATCGTGCACCGCCGCAGCCCCCATAGGATTGATACCGTGACGAAACCACGCCTCTACTCAGGAATGCAGCCCTCCGCCGACTCTCTGCAGATCGGCAACTACATCGGCGCGCTCCTGCAGTGGCGTGAGCTGCAGAGCTCGTACGACGCGTATTTCTCGGTCGTCGACCTGCACGCGCTGACCGTCGCCCAGGACCCTGCAGAGCTCCGCGAGAAGACCCGCCGCACGGCCGCCCAGTACATCGCGGCCGGCATCGAGCCCTCGCAGTCGACGCTGTACGTGCAGTCCCACGTGCGTGCGCATGCCGAGCTCGCCTGGATCCTGTCGACCATCACCGGATTCGGTGAGGCTGGTCGCATGACCCAGTTCAAGGACAAGTCGGCCCGCTACGGCGCCGATGCCACGAGCGTGGGCCTGTTCACGTATCCGGTGCTCATGGCGGCCGACATCCTGCTCTACCAGACCGACGTCGTGCCGGTGGGCGATGACCAGAAGCAGCACGTCGAACTCACCCGCGACCTGGCGGAGCGCTTCAACTCCCGCTTCGGCGAGACTTTCGTGGTGCCGCGCCCGGTGATCCAGAAGGACACCGCGCGCATCTACGACCTGCAGAATCCGACCTCGAAGATGTCGAAGTCCGCGGAGAGCGACGCCGGAGTGCTGTGGATGCTCGACGACCCGGCCAAGTCCGCGAAGAAGATCATGCGAGCGGTGACCGACAACGAAGGTTCGGTGCGCTTCGACCGTGAGAACAAGCCCGGCGTCTCGAACCTTCTGACTATCTACGCGGCGCTCACCGGCCGCCAGGTCGGCGCGATCGAAGACGAGTACGCGGGCCGCGGCTACGGGGACTTCAAGAAGGGCCTCGCCGAGGTCGTGGTCTCCGAGTTCGAGCCGGTGCGCTCCCGCGCGCTGGATCTTCTCGACGACCCCGCAGAACTCGATCGCATCCTCGCGGCGAACGCCGGTCGCGCAGATGCCGTCGCCGATGCGACCCTCACCGCCGTGTACGACCGCGTGGGTCTGCTGCGGCGGGTCTGATCTGCCCGCCCTAGGATGGTGGCGTGACTGATCCACAGCTGCCCCCGCCCGGAGCCGTTCCCGCCGCACATCAGCCCGCGGACGGTCAGCCCCCGATCGCTCCCCCGCCCTACTACGCGGAGCAGCCTCCCGCGGCACAGCCTCCCGCGGCACAGCCTCCGGCCTACCCGAGCGCCCCCGCATATCCGAGCGCTCCGGCATATCCGAGCGCTCCCGAGTACCCCGCTGCTCCCCCGTATCCCGGCGCGCAGGCCTCCGGTTACCAGGCCGCACCTCCCGGCGCATATCAGGTGCCCGTGGGCGGGTACGCTGCAGCATCCGGTACCTACGATGTGGCGCCGCCGCCTGAGAAGCGGTCATCCCTGCTCGGCATCCTCGCGCTGGTCTTCGCCGTCGCGGCCGCGATCGTCATCCCGATCATCGGGGGCATCGTCGGATTCGAGATCGGCACCCGCCTTCCGGGAGGACTGGACACGAGCGATTCAGACGTCCTGGCGATCCTCTCCCCGGCGCGCGACCAGGTGCTCTGGGCCGAGATCTCCTTCTGGACCGGAACGGTCCTCGGCATCGCTGCGATCGTCGCCGGCATCATCGCGATACGCAGGAAGCAGGGTCGCGGTGCCGGCATCGCTGCCATCGTCGTCGCGGTCGCAGGCCCGATCATCTTCTGGGTCGGGATCGTCATCGCGCTGTCGGCGGGCACCGCTTCGGGCTTCATGCCCTGATCGTCGGAACCGGGCATCGACGGCCTGGTGCGACGCAACCGGTGGGCCGATCCTCAGCGCGGCGCGTGATGCTTCTGCTGGGCAGCCAGCAGCCCTTCACCGACGAGCATCTCGACGGCGTCGGCGGCATCGGAGACGAGGATGGGCAGATTCGCCCGTTCGTCCTTGCCGAAGGGTGACAGCACCCAGTCGGCCGGATCCTGACGCCCCACCGGCCGACCGATGCCGACACGCACTCGGGGGAACTCCGGGGTCGTGATGGCTCTCGCGATGTCGCGCACTCCGTTGTGACCCCCGTGTCCGCCACCGATCTTGAGCTTGACGGTGTCGAACGGGATGTCGAGTTCATCGTGCACGACCACGATCCGCTCGGGGGCCACCGAGTAGAACCGAGCGAGTGCAGCAACCGGGGTTCCCGAGACGTTCATGAACGTGTTGGGCTTGGCGAGCACGATCTTGTCGCCCCCGGGGCGGAGCCATGTCTCGACGACGCGCGCGCCGCCCTTGTGCTCACGGAATGTCTCGTTGCGGCGCGAGGCCAGCTCATCGATCACCATCTGACCGATGTTGTGCCTCGTCGCCTCGTATCGCGGGCCGGGATTGCCGAGCCCCACCACCAGCCAGGTGGATGCCATGCCGTCGTCCTCTCGGGTTCGGGTCCGTGCGGCCCGGGTCAGGATACGACAGAGGGGGCGCGATCTGCTCGCGCCCCCTCTGTGATGCAGTCAGCTGAGTGCTGCGCCGGCGGAGATCACTCCGCTGCGGGCGCCTCCTCGGCGGGAGCCTCGTCGGCTCCGGCCTCGTCCTCGTCGAGGGACTCCTCCGCCGGGATCGAGATGGCGACGACGAGAACCTCGGGGTCGGTCAGCAGCGTCGAGCCCTTGGGGAGCGTGACGTCGGCGGCGGTGATGTGCGCGCCGTCTTCGAGACCCTCGACCGAGACCTCGACGTTCTGCGGGAGGTGCGTGGCCTCGGCCTCGATCGACAGGGTGTTCGCGTCCTGGTTGACGATCGTGCCGGGAGCGGACTCGCCGGTGACGATGACGGGAACGTCGATCGCGACCTTCTCGCCCTTCTTCACGACCAGCAGGTCGATGTGCTCGATGATCTGGTGCACGGGGTCCTTCTGGACGTCCTTGACCAGGGCGAGGTGTCCCTTGCCCTCGATGTCGAGCTCGAGCAGCGCGTTCGCACGGCGGATGATGAGCGAGACCTGGTGGCCCGGCAGTGCGACGTGCACCGGGTCGGTGCCGTGGCCGTACAGAACGGCGGGGATCTTGCCGGCGGCGCGGAGGCGGCGAGCGAAGCCCTTGCCGAAGTTCTCGCGAATCTCGGCCTGGACCTTGGTGTCTTCAGACATGGGGTTCTCCTTCGGGGCACGCAGCGAGCAGCCGCGCGGTGGTCTATGGAACAGCTCTCGAACGCTGACGCGTGAAAGAAGCCACCGGGCTTGCTTCGCCGCGTCGATAACGGATCCGTGCGCACGCGCACTGATCCCTCGCCGAGGTACTCCCTTCATGGTACCCGATCACCCGATAGGCTGAGGACACCGTTCCCTCTCGCAGAACATGGAGTTCCTCATGCTCGACGGCGTCTTCTTCTCGCACGCGATCGCCTGGGTCATCGGAGCGATGTCGCTCTGCGCCGCCGTCGCCACATTCGGCGCACTCTTCTCCCTCGGGCGCTCGGGCTACCGCAAGGACTGATCGCGACGTCTCGGGCACCGCGCCTCCGCGCGCCGGTCGTCATCGGTCGTCACACCGCGACCGCGCCCGAGCACCCGCGATATCCTGGAAGCATCCCCTTCTTCTCGATCTAGGAGCCATCTGTGCCCGAAGCATCAGCGAACATCGGAGTCGTCGGACTCGCCGTCATGGGTTCGAACCTCGCCCGCAACCTCGCCAGCCGCGAGGGCAACACGGTGGCGATCTTCAACCGCAGCTACGAGAAGACCGAGACCCTCGTCTCCGACCACCCTGAGGCCGGCTTCGTCGCCGCCAAGACCTACCGGGAGTTCGCCGACTCGCTGCAGAAGCCGCGCACCGCGATCATCATGGTCAAGGCCGGCGGCCCGACCGACGCAGTGATCGACTCGCTGGTCGAGGTCTTCGAGCCGGGCGACATCATCGTCGACGGCGGCAACGCCTACTTCCCCGACACGATCCGTCGCGAGAAGGCCGTCCGCGAGACGGGCATCAACTTCGTCGGCGCCGGCATCTCCGGTGGCGAAGAGGGCGCGCTCACCGGCCCCTCGATCATGCCCGGCGGCTCGGACGAGTCCTGGGTCACCCTCGGGCCGATCCTCAAGTCGATCGCCGCCGTCGCTGAGGGCGAGCCGTGCGTCACGCACGTCGGCCACGACGGCGCCGGACACTTCGTCAAGATGGTGCACAACGGCATCGAGTACGCCGACATGCAGCTGATCGCCGAGGCTTACGACCTCATCCGCCGCGGCACGGGCAAGTCCCCCGCCGAGATCGCCGAGATCTTCGCCGAGTGGAACAAGGGCGAGCTCGAGTCCTACCTGATCGAGATCACCGCAGAGGTGCTCCGCCAGGTGGATGCCGAGACCGGCAAGCCCCTCGTCGACGTCATCCTCGACCAGGCCGGCGCCAAGGGCACCGGCGCGTGGACCGTGCAGACCGCACTGTCGCTGGGCGTCCCCGTCTCGGGCATCGCCGAGGCCACGTTCGCCCGCTCGCTGTCGTCGCACCCCGAGCAGCGCGAGGTCGCAGGTTCGCTCCCCGGCCCCGACGAGGAGTTCGTCGTCGCCGACGAGGCCGCTTTCATCGAAGACGTCCGTCTCGCGCTCTACGCCTCGAAGATCGTCGCGTACTCGCAGGGCTTCGACGAGATCCGCGCGGGTGCAGCCGAGTACGGCTGGAACATCGACCTCGGCGCGATCAGCAAGATCTGGCGCGGAGGCTGCATCATCCGCGCGCAGTTCCTCAACCGCATCGCCGACGCCTACGAGGCAGAGCCCGGCCTGCCCGTGCTGCTGACCGCTCCGTACTTCACCGAGGCGATCACGCGCGCTCAGGCGCCGTGGCGTCGCGTCGTGGTCGCGGCGGCACAGGCCGGCATCCCGGCTCCGGCGTTCTCGTCGTCGCTGTCGTACTACGACGGCATCCGTGCCGACCGCCTGCCCGCCGCCCTCGTCCAGGGACAGCGCGACTTCTTCGGTGCGCACACCTACAAGCGCATCGACAAGCCGGGCACGTTCCACACGCAGTGGTCGGGCGACCGCACCGAGATCGAAGCCGAAGACACGCACTGAGCGAGTCCCGCACATGACGAAGGCCCCGGCGATTCCGCCGGGGCCTTCGTCATGTCTCACCGGGTGATGTCCTGCACCGTCCCCTTCGCCAGCCGCAGGCGCCTGGTGGCCCGACGGGCGACCGCCGAGTCGTGCGTGACGACGATCATGGTGATCCCCTCCGCGCACAGCCCCTCGAGCAGCGCGAGGATCTCATCACGCATGCTCTCGTCGAGGTTGCCCGTGGGCTCGTCGGCGAGCAGCACGCGAGGACGCTTCACGATCGCCCGCGCGATCGCCACACGCTGCTGCTGACCGCCCGACAGCTCGGTGGGCAGGTGATCGCCGCGGTCGGCGAGGCCGACGTGAGCGAGAGCCTCGGCGACCCGCGTCGCGCGCTCGGTGCGGCTCAGGTCGGTCGGCTCGAGGGCCATGTTCACGTTCTCGGCCGCCGTCAGAGTGGGAATCAGGTTGAACCCCTGGAAGACGAAGCCGATCTCCTCGGCGCGGATGCGGCTGAGCTCGCGTGCGGATGCCGACGCCAGCTCGATCTCACCGAGCTTCAGCGATCCGGACGAGGGCTTGTCGAGTGCGCCGAGCATCTGCAGCAGAGTCGACTTGCCCCCGCCCGTCGGCCCCTGGATGGTGACGAACTCACCGGAGTGGATCGTGAGGTCGACGCCCGTGAGCGCCTTCACCGTGCGCCCCTTCTGCGTGTAGGTGCGTGTCACACCCCGTGCGCGGTACAGCGGCGCCGTGGCATCCGTGCCGTTCGTGGCCGGAGCGATGTCTGCGATGGTCATGTCGTGTCTCCTTGTCGTGCGATGGGTGATCGAGCGTCCGTCAGGCGACGGATCGCAGGGCCTCGGCCGGGCTGAGACGCGCCGCGCGCCAGCCTCCGAACGCTCCGGCCACGAGGCCGCCGAGCACCGCGAGACCGACCGCGGCGACCAGCACCCACGGGGTGAACGGAGCCTGCAGCACGATGTCGGCCGCCTGCTGGGTCTGGAACATGCCGCCTCCTCCCGTCGGACCGCCGCCCATGCCTCCGGGGCCGCCTTCCGAGTTGCCCGCGGCAGCGGCGGCGACGGTCGGCTTCACGAGATTGATGACGACGATGCCGGCGATCCCGAGCGCGAGTCCCACTGCGCCACCGATCAGTCCTTGGACCATCGATTCGCCGGCGACCTGGCGCACGACGCGCCCGTTCGACCAACCGATCGCCTTGAGCGTGCCGAACTCGCGGGTGCGGCGGGAGACGCCGGACAGGGTGAGCAGCACCGAGAGCAGCACGGCCACGGCGAGCACGATGATCGACAGCCAGGTGCCGAGGTTCGTGATCAGCGACGTCGCGCTCGACAGGGACCCGGAGACCGTGGAGGCGAGCTCGGACTGCGAGGTGATCGTCGCGTCCGGCAGCTCTTCCGAGAGGGAAGCCTGCACCGCGTCGATCGACGATGCGGACTCCGCCTGGACGTACACGGTCGAGATGACGTCTCCGGCTCCGGAGAGCTCCTGCGCCGTGTCGAGCGGCAGGTAGACGTTCGCGGCGGTGTCGGCGGAGTCGGAGGTGGATGCCACGACACCGACGACCTCGACATCGGAACCGGCGACGTCGATGATGTCGCCGACGGCGACCTCGTTCGTGGTCGCGTAGGTCGCGTCGACGAGCGCGACGAGCGCCCCGGCGTCATCCGTGTCGAGAGCCCGGCCGTCACTGACCTCGACCGAGGCGAGCGGACCCACCGACGTCACGGCGGGGTCGATGCCGAGCACGGTGAACGAATCGACGCCGAACGAGCCGCCACCCGCGCCGCCTGTGCCGCCCTCCGGCGGAGCCTGACCCTCGGTCGGCGCGGTTCCCTCGGTCGTGCCGTCCTGCGCGCCGAAGCCACCGCTCGGAAGCTCGCCCGAGAACGTCGAGTTGGTGAGGCTCAGTGCCCCGGACGCCGCGGTCACGCCATCCGTCGAAGTCACCGTGTCGAGCACGGACGCGTCGAGCGTTCCGCGCATGAAGTCCGTCATCAGCGTCGACTGGCTGAGAGTGGTCGTGTCTCCTTCGGTGGCTCCGTCTTCGGATCCGAAGTCGAAGCGCTGCCCGCCTCCCTCCCCCGGTTCCGCCGCGGCTCCGGTCACCGTGAGGTCGGTGCCGACTCCGTACACCGACTCCAGGGCTTGTACCTGCGCATCGCGCACTCCTGCCGTGAGGGCGTTGACGATGATCACCAGAGCGATCGCGATCGCGAGTCCGATCGCGACGATCCACGTCTGCTTCTTGCGGCCCGCCAACTCTCGCCGCAGATATGTCCCGTGCATGTGTCTCCTTACGCCGCGCCGTTCGCGGGCCGATCACGACGCTAAAGAGCGCAGTTTTGCGAGATCGAGGGAGGAGTGATGAGAAACCTATCGAGCGCACATCTCACAGGAGACGCATAGCGCGCTCCATAGAAACCCCATAGGTGATTCCGCAGAATGTACTCATGAGCACCGATCTTCCCGAACTGCGCCGCCCCGACGGCTCGCCCCTGCGCATCCTCGCCGTCGATGACGAGCAGATGCTCACCGATCTGCTCGCGATGGCTCTGCGCATGGAGGGCTGGGAGGTGCGCACCGCGTCGTCCGGCCTCGAGGCGCTGCAGGTCGCGCGCGAGTTCGAGCCGGATGCGCTGGTGCTCGACATCATGATGCCTGACCTCGACGGCATGGCCGTGCTGCGCCGACTCCGCGAGTCCGGCAGCCTCGTGCCGGTGCTGTTCCTCACCGCGAAGGACGCGGTCGGCGACCGCGTCGCCGGTCTCACCGCGGGAGGAGACGATTACGTCACCAAGCCCTTCAGCCTCGAAGAGGTCATCGCGCGACTGCGCGCCATCATCCGCCGCACCGGGCACGCGACAGCCGATGACGGCCAGTCGATCCTGCGCGTGGCCGACCTCACTCTCAACGAGGACAGCCACGAGGTCATGCGCGACGGCACCGAGATCGAGCTGACCGCGACCGAGTTCGAGCTGCTCCGCTATCTGATGCGCAACGAGCGTCGTGTGCTGTCGAAGGCCCAGATCCTCGACCGTGTGTGGAGTTATGACTTCGGCGGCAAGTCATCCGTCGTCGAGCTGTACATCTCGTACCTCCGCAAGAAGATCGACGCCGGACGCACACCGCTGCTGCACACCGTGCGAGGTGTCGGCTACATGATCAAGGCGCCCCAGTGAGCTCGACGAGGATGGCTCGGCGGCCGATGAGCCTGCAGACGCGGCTGATGACAGCCGTGATCGGCTTCGTCTCGCTCATCCTCGTGATCGTCGCCGTCATCACCAGCGCGCTGCTCGGCGGCACGCTCGAACAGCAACTCCAAGACAAGGTGACCAACTACTCCGGTCAGGTCGCCCAGGCTGTCGGCAGCGTGCCGGCGAAGTACGCCGACGTCGACTCGATCTTCGAGGGCCAGGGCTCGCGTGTTCCTCCCGGCATCCTGATGGCCGTGTCGAGCACCGCGGGCGGCACGAGCGGAATCGTGTTCCCCGACACCAAAGGCGAGCTGAGTGGCGTGTCGCAGACACTCACGAGCGCCGATCTCGAGCGGATCGACACAGCACTCAACGGACGTCGCGTCGGAACGGTGACCCTCGATGACTTCGGCTCCTACCTCGTGGTCGTCCAGCAGGCACCCAACGGGGTGAACGTCGTCACGGGGCTCCCCCGCACCGACATCCAGAATCAGCTGACCACGCTCCTCACCGTCATAGTGCTCGCGACGCTCGGCGGGCTCATTCTGCTGGCACTCACCACCGCCATCACCATCAGGGTCGGGCTGAGGCCCCTGCGCGCCGTCGCCGCGACCGCCACACGCGTCGCCAACCAGCCGCTCGATCGCGGCGAGGTGCAGATCACAGAACGGGTACCAGCGGCTGAAGCCGACTCGCGCACCGAGACGGGGCTCGTCGGCGCCTCTCTGAACACCCTGCTCGACCACGTGAACACGTCATTGGCGGCGCGACAGAAGAACGAGGAGCGGATGCGGCGTTTCGTCGCCGACGCGAGCCACGAGCTGCGCACGCCGCTGTCATCGATCCGCGGATACTCCGAGCTTTCGCTGCGTGCACTGAAGCAGCAGGGCGGAGAGGCGGCGATCGAGGGCACGACGACCTCGCTCGAGCGCATCCAGGCGCAGTCGCTGCGCATGACCCGTCTGGTCGAGGATCTGCTGCTGCTCGCCCGACTCGACGAGGGGCGAGAGCTGGTCTACGGCACCGTCGATCTCACCCAGCTGGCGGTCGAGGGTCTCACCGACGCGCGCCCCACCGCTGCCGATCATCACTGGAACATCGAGGTGCCCGACGAGCCCATCGTCATCATGGGCGATGCCGGTCGGATGCATCAGGTGGTCGCGAATCTGCTCGCTAACGCCCGGACACACACGCCGGCCGGCACGACGATCACTCTGCGGGTCGGTCGCGAGGGCGAGGATGCGATCATCAGCGTGCACGACGACGGTCCGGGGATCGACCCCGGTGTGCGCGACGAGCTCTTCGCCCGCTTCGCGCGCGGCGACAGCTCACGCGCCCGCCAGACCGGCGGCACCGGCCTCGGATTGGCCATCGCGAAGGCGATCGTCGAAGGCCACGGCGGGCACATCACCGTCGCCAGCGAACCGGGAGACACGACCTTCGCCGTGCGCATCCCCGTGAATCCGGCGGCCGGGGCAGACTGAGGTCGACCCCGGTCCGTCGCGCCGTCTGCAGGACCGGGGCACGTCTGCAGGACGAACGGATGACTTCAGCCCTGCATCCGTGCTTTCGTCCTGCAGACGGTGCGGGAGACGATTGCACGAGCCATCGGTTTCTCTTCTGCACAGGTCGGGCTGTCAGCGGAAACCCTCTCCGACCCTAGGTTCCGACCCGTCCCCCGTCTCAGAACCGGCAGGATCGGTCAGATGCCGACAGCCGCACACGTCCTCTCTCGCATCGGCGATGTCGCCAGAGGTACGACACTTCACCGATTCGGGCTCAGCAGGCGGATGCTCTCGGCGGCCGTTCGCGCGCGTGTCTGACGTACCGAATGCAGGACCGCGGCACGAATGCAGGACGAAACCAGAGGTTTCGTCGTGCAGAACGTGCCGGGTTCCTGCGAACGGCCCGAGCCCCGACTCAGTAACCGGCGAAGGCGTCGGTCGTGAGGGACCGGGCCTTCTGAAGGGCCGGGGCGAGGTCGGCGATCAGACGCGGCGGTCCGGAGATGAACGAGTGCCGATAGCCGAGGTCGGGAACGTACTGCTCCAGTCCCGCGGCATCGAGCCGAGTGCCCTGCGCCCACGTCCACTGCGCGGGAAGGTCCTTCGGCTCATCGCGAGTGAAGACCACGACCCGCGCACCGGTCGCGGCGAGTTCGTCGCGGAAGGCCAGTTCCGAGCTGTCGGATGCCACGTAGATGAGCACGACGTCGCGCTGCTGCCCCGTCAGCTGCAGCTGACGCAGCTGTGACACGAACGGCGTCACACCGATGCCCGCCGCCACCATGAGCACCGGAGTCTCGGCGCCCGGCAGCACGAAGTCTCCCCAGGTTCCCGTCACCGCGAGCGTCGCACAGGGTTCTGCGGCGGCCAGCGCGCGCTTGTAGCTCGACGGATGCTTCTGGTCGCCGTCCTTGTAGGCGATGCGGAGCGTCGGAAGATCGGCAGGCGCCGAGACGATGCTGAACTCTCGACGGGTGCCCCTCGCATCCGGCCGATGATGCGGAACGTCCAATTCCAGATACTGGCCGGGGAGGAATCGGACCTTTCCCTTCGCCCGGAACGTCAGCTCCTGCGCCGTGGGGGTGATGAACTGGCGCTTCTCGAGCACGAGGCGCACCGAACCCCGCACGGCGAAAGCGAAGGCCAGGAGATTGCCGATCAGTAGGGCGCGCTCCTGACCGAGGGTGAAGAGTCCCCCGATCGCGATCGGCCACCCGGCGAGGACGCCGACGAGAGCCGCCACCGAGAACTGCTGCCAGCGCCGCGGAGGGAGCGTCAGAGGCTCGGAGAGCATGAAGGCTCCGAGGAACAGGAAGGGCGACTGCAGCAGTGCGAAGGAGAGAGCGGATGCGATGTCGAAGCCGATGTCGAACTCCTGCGCCTGGACGGCCTGTCGAACGACCGAGACGGCCACCGCGACGAGGACGAACACGGCGACCACGCGCACCTTCTCGGTGCGCCACAGCACCGCGAGGCCGAGGATCAGCACGGGGATGAAGAGCGACGGGGCGCCCACCCACCATGAGGATGACGTACCCAACCATTCGAATGCCCCGAAGGATCCGAGGATCGAGACGACGGCGGCCCCGAAGGCGGCCGGGTTGAGGATGTGTCTTCCACGCCACGCGATCAGGTACTTCGACAGGCTCGCCACAGCGCCGGCGATCGCGAGTCCGAGCAGGGCGAGGGGCTCGACACCCGGACGCAGCACGAACAGCAGGATGAGGGCGGTGACGAGCGAGGACTCCACGCGCCAGGGCAGGCGCAGCACACGTTGCGAGGCCGCGTCGACGGCGGAGATCACCACGGCGAGCACCGCGAACGAGACGACGATCTCGAGGGGCGTCGGCGAGACGATCACTCCGAGCGCCGCGAGCACGATGGCTATGGCTGCCAGGGCGAGCAGCGCGAACAGGACCAGGCGATACATCGAGATGCCGCCGAGGAGCGCAAGAACTCGCTGCCGGATGGCGGTGATGGAGGTGTTCACGATTCCACTCTTCCGTACTTCAGGGCCTCAGCGGCGGGTGAACAGTTCGGCAGGGCACCCTGGCGAGCGCTCGACGCGCCCGTCCGTCGTCATCCGCACCCAGTGCACATCCCACGAGGCGGCGAGTTGCGGACCGCCGTCGAAGAACAGCGCGGTGGCCACGGCATCCGCCCGCATCGCGTCGGGCGCGAGCGCCCATGTCGCCGCCCAGGTGCGCACCGGCACCCCGGTGCGCGCGTCGAGCACGTGATGAAGTCCCTCTCCCCAGGCGCGGCGGTTGACAGCCGAGGCGCACAGTGCGGCATCGCGGAGCTCCACGACCCCGATCGCCTTCGTGCGGTCGTACGGATGCTCCAGGCCCACACGCACGGCCGATCCCCGCGATCGCATGTCGCCTCCGGCATCGACGGTGAGGTCTCCGGGCACGGTCTCGAGCACGTCGGTGACGAGATCGACGAGTCGTCCCTTGCCGAGCGCTCCCACATCGAGGAGCGACGGTGTGGATGCGGTCACCCCGTCTGCCGACCATCGGATGCGATCGGTCCAGTCGTGCGGAGCTGCCAGCGGCGCACCCGCGACGAGGCTGTATGCCGCGTCGTAGCCGAGCGCGCCGAGGCTGTCGCCGATCAGCGGGTTGACCGCTCCTGCGGTCGCGTCTGCGAGGTCACGGTAGGCATCGAGCATCGGGGCGGCATCACTCGAGACGATCGTCCCGCCATCACGTCCGACGGCGCTCACGGCCGAATCGTCGCGGAACCGCGACCACTCTCGGTCGAACCGCTCGATCTCCGCCGACACGAGCCGTCGCTCCGACTCACCGAGGTCGTGCGTCGTCTCGATCTCCCACTGCGTGCCGATCGCGTCGAAACGCCAGATCGCCATGGTCGGGAATCAGGCGCCTAGGCGGCTGCCTGCTCCTTGATCGACTCGACGGCCTCGTTGAATCCACCGCTCGTCAGAGAGGAACCCGCGACACGGCTGACCTCGATCTCGTCGAGAGACTTGCCCACGACCTCATCGGAGATACCGTCGATGAACTGCCCCTGGTACTGCTCGCTCTCGCGGGCCTGGGGGTCGCCCGTGACCTCGACCTCGGTCACGAGTCCGTCGGCGACCGTCAGGGTCACCGAGATCTCCTCCACCGTCTCCGGCGTCTGGTACGAGCCGTCGGCCGTGTAGGTGCCGTCGGCGTACTCCCCCGGCGTCGACGAACCGGTGCTCGTGTCGGTGCTGGTGCTCGTGTCGGTGCTGGACGAACCATCAGTCGAGGCGTCTTCGGCGTCAGCCGTCCCTGAGCATCCGGCGAGCACGAGCAGCCCTGCGACGCCGGCGATGGCTGCGCCCTTGCGAACAGAAGTCGGTACAGTCGTGCGGATCATGATGGTCCTCCCGGCCTAGATCGGTGTGTTGATTCGACCGTAGGGACAGCATCTATGTGCACGCTGTGTCCGATATATGGGTCGCCTACGCGTCTCCGCCGAACATGCTGGTGACCGATCCGTCTTCGAAGACCTCGTGGATCGCGCGGGCGAGCAGCGGCGCGATCGGGAGCACGGTCAGCTTGTCCCAACGGCGCGACTGCGTGAGCGGAATCGTGTCGGTGATGACGACCTCATCGATCGACGCGTCCTGCAGGCGCTCGGATGCCGGGTCGCTGAAGATCGCGTGCGTCGCGGCGACGATCACGCGATGCGCGCCGTTGGCCTTGAGCGCCTGGGCGGCCTTCACGATGGTGCCACCGGTGTCGATCATGTCGTCGACGAGGAGGCAGGTGCGACCGTCGACCGCTCCCACGATCTCGTGCACCGAGACCTGGTTGGCGACCTTCGGGTCGCGGCGCTTGTGGATGATGGCGAGCGGGGCGCCGAGGCTGTCCGACCAGGTGTCGGCCACACGGACACGACCCATGTCGGGCGAGACGACCGTGAGGATCTCGCGGTCCGCGGGGCTGAGCGTGCGCTCGAAGTAGTCGAGCAGCACCGGCTTGGCGAAGAGGTGGTCGACCGGACCGTCGAAGAATCCCTGGATCTGCGCGGCATGCAGGTCGACGCTCATGACCCGGTCTGCGCCGGCGGTCTTGAGCAGGTCGGCGACGAGACGGGCGCTGATCGGCTCCCGACCGCGGCCCTTCTTGTCCTGACGCGAATACGGATAGTACGGCGCGACGACCGTGATGCGCTTGGCAGAGGCGCGCTTGGCTGCATCGATCATGATCAGCGCTTCCATGAGCCACTCGTTCACCGGCTCGCCGAAGGTCTGGATCAGGAAGAGGTCGCAGCCGCGGATCGAGACGTCGAACCGGGAGTAGATCTCACCCGAGGCGAACGTGCGGTGTTCGGTCGGAACGACCTCGGTGCCGAGTGCAGCAGCGACGGCAGAGGTGAGCTCAGGGTGCGAGCGACCGCCTGCGACGATCAGTCGCTTCTTCGTCTTGGCGACCAGTCCGGGGGCGATGCCGTTGTCCCGGTCCAGATCGACGGTCTTCTTCTTGCGCGCCATCGTTTTTGCCTACTCCGCCACTCGGGATCGGGCGGCGGCGTCTGCCGCGCCCGTGCCTGCCCTGTTCTTCTCGACCCAACCCTCGATGTTGCGCTGAGGGGCGACGCTCATGGCAAGGGAACCGGCGGGCACGTCCTTGCGGACCGTGGAGCCGGCACCTGTCTTGGCGCCAGCTCCCAGCCTAACGGGCGCGACGAGGGTCGTGTGCGACCCGGTGTGCACCTCGTCCTCGACGACGGTGCGGTGCTTGTTCACATCGTCGTAGTTCGCGGTGATGGTGCTGGCACCGAGGTTGACGCCGCGGCCGATGGTCGCGTCGCCCACGTACGACAGGTGGGGGACTTTGCTGCCCTCGCCGATCTCCGCGTTCTTCGTCTCGACGTAGGCGCCGATCTTGCCGCGGGCGCCGAGCACCGTGCCGGGCCGGAGGAACGAGAAGGGGCCGACCGTGGCCTCGGCGCCGATCACGGCGAGCGTGGCATCGGTGCGGCGGACGATCGCATCCTCCCCCACTTCGCAGTCGACGAGAGTCGTGTCGGGGCCGATGATCGCGCCCTCGGCGATGACCGTCGCCTTCAGGATGTGCGTGTTCGGAAGGATCGTGACATCGGGGGCGAGCGTGGCGTCGTCGTCGATCCAGGTGGTCGCCGGGTCGATGATCGTGACTCCCTCGAGCTGCCAGCGGCGCACGATCCGGTCGTTGAGGAGGCGCCCGACCACTGCGAGCTGGGCACGATCGTTGACGCCGTAGGTGACGGTGACGTCGGAGACGACGGATGCCCCGACACGGTCGCCGTCGCGACGGAGAAGGCCGGGCACATCGGTCAGGTACATCTCACCCTGTGCGTTGTCGACGCCGATCTCGGGCAGGTAGGTGCGCAGGGTGGACGCCCGGAAGACGTACATGCCGGCGTTGATCTCACGGACCGCGGCCTCGTCGGCATCCGCGTCCTTCTGCTCGACGATGCGATCGACACCGCCGTCGGCATCGCGGATGACCCGGCCGTACCCGGTGGGGTCATCGACGAGGGCCGTCATGAGCGTCGCGGGCGCCCCGGATCCACGGTGCTCCGACACGAAGGCCGAGAGGGTGTCGACATCGGCCAGCGGGCAGTCGCCCGAGAGCACGAGCACGTCGCCGTCGAACTCGGCCGGGAGCCGGTCGACAGCGACCTGCACGGCCCGTCCGGTGCCGGGGATCTCGTCCTGGTCGACGAAGATCGCGTCCGGGTAGTCCTCGGTGAGGGCTGCGACCACCTGGTCGCGCTCGTGCCGCACGACCACCTCGATGTGGTCGGCGCCGAGTCGTGTCGCGGTGGTCAGAACGTGGCCGACGAGCGGGCGCCCCCCGATCGGATGCAGCACCTTCGGCAGGCGCGAACGCATGCGCGTGCCCTGCCCTGCGGCGAGGACGATGATGGCGAGCTTGTTCCCAGTCATGCTCCGCCGCCAGGACTCGAACCTAGACCTAACAGCTCCAAAGGCTGTCGTGCTGCCATTACACCACGGCGGACCACGGCACCCGAAGGAGCCGCGGGTCAAGTCTGCCACGTCCGCCTGCGTGCTACCGGCGATAATGGACGGATGACTGAGGCTGATGAGGTTGATCGGATCGTCGGCGCCTGGAACACCCAGCGCCCCGACCTCGACTTCTCGCCCCTCGAGGTGCTGTCGAGGATGGATCGGCTGACCCGTCTGCTCGACCGCGCGCGGCGCGATGTCTTTCGCCGCAGTGATCTGGAGGCATGGGAATGGGATGTGCTCTCGGCGCTGCGCCGAGCAGGCTCCCCCTTCCAGCTCTCCCCCAAGCAGCTGCTGCAGCAGACGCTGGTCTCGAGCGGCACCATGACCAACCGCATCGATCGCCTGGTCGGGCGGCGCTTCGTGCGTCGTGAGGGCGATCCGGCTGACGGCCGCAGCGTGCTCGTCACGCTGACGGACGACGGGCGGATGCGAGTGGACGCCGCGATCACGCGTCTCGTCGATGTCGAGGCGGAGCTGCTCAAGGGGCTGTCGCGCGGTGATCGGGACCGGCTGGCGGGACTGCTGCGCAAGCTCAGCCTCAGCTTCGACGCGTGAGGGACTGACGACATGGCTATGGCTTCACCTCTTCCGGTGCGCGACGGAGTCGGGGCGACCCGCCTGCACGTTCCCCTGAGCGGCGAGTGGCCGACGGTGGGCGCCTACATGATCGAGCGCTTCTTCCACCTCGATCCCGAAGGCCTGCTCAGCCGCTTCGATCGTGGCGAGATCGTCGCGCGCGACGGCACTCCCCTGGCTCGGGACACGCCCCTGGGTGTCGAGGAGTTCATCTGGTACTACCGCGATCCCCCTGTCGAGACCCGCCTCCCCGTCGAGATCGAGGTCATCCATCAGGACGACGACCTGGTGGTCATCGACAAGCCGCACTTCCTGCCGACCATCCCGGGCGGGAAGTTCCTGCAGAACTCCGCGCTGATCCGTCTGCGCAACCTTCTCGGCAACGACGAGCTCGCACCGATCCACCGTCTGGATCGGGCGACCGCCGGAGTGCTCATGTTCTCGGCGCGTCCGGCGACCAGGGGCCCGTACCAGCTGCTGTTCGAGACCCGTCAGGTGCAGAAGGTGTACGAGGCGGTCTCGGCCCGCCCGGCCAATTGGGATGCTTCGCGGTTCCCCCTCGTCTACCGCAACCACATCGTGAAGCTGCGCAACGAGCTGAAGGTCCAGGTCGACGACGAACGGGAGCCGAATGCCGAGACGCTGATCGAGGTCCGCGATGTCGATGAGCACGTCGTGCACACGCTGCTGCGCCCGCATAGCGGCAAGATGCATCAGCTTCGGGTGCACCTCGCAGCTCTCGGCCTCGGCATCCTGAACGACCCGTTCTACCCCGAGCTGCGCGGCGAGATGCCGGATGACTTCGACCGTCCGATGCAGCTGCTCGCCCGCGAGCTGCACTTCGTCGACCCACTGAGCGGCGAGGCGCGGGTCTTCTCCACGACGCGCACGCTGCAGGACGCGCCCGTCAGCGGCGCATGATCTTGCGCGCCAGGCGCGTGCCGAGCATCTGAACGAGGTGCACGAAGACCACGATCAGGATGATCGCCGCCCACATGACCAGCGGTTCGAACTGGCGGAAGCCGTAGATCTGCGCGAAGGCACCGAGCCCGCCGCCACCGATCAGGCCGGCCATGGCTGTCATGTCGATGAGCGCCACGACGATGAACGTGTAGCCCAGGATGAGCGGTCCGAGAGACTCGGGGATCGCCACCGTGAAAAGGATGCGCCAGGGGCCGGCCCCCATCGCGCGGGCGGCCTCGATGACTCCGGGCGAGACCGACACGAGGTGCTGCTCGACGATCCGGCCGATCGCGAAGGCGGCGGCGAGGCCGATGATGAAGGCGCCCGCGGTGGTGCCGATGCCCGTACCGACGACCACACGGGCGAACGGCTGTGCCACGGCCATGAAGATCACGAACGGGATCGGGCGGAAGAAGTTCACCGCGAGGTTCGCGACGATCGACACCGGCTTGTTCTGCGCGAGTCCGCCGGGACGGGTGACGTAGAGGATGACACCGATCGCGAGGCCGAGGATGCCACCGAGCACGAGCGCGAACGACGTCATGTAGAGGGTCTCGAGCGCGGCCTTCCAGAATTCGGGCCACAGTTCGTTCAGACGATCCATCAGCGCGCCTCCTCTCCGGCGATCTCGGTGACTTCGACCCGTTCCGCGATGGCGGCGAGTGTGCGATCGATCACGCCGCCCTCGCCTCGGATCGCGAGCGTGAGGTGCCCGAAGGCACGACCGCGGATGTCGTTGATGCCGCCATATACGAGCTCGAAGTCGAGCCCGGCGCCGGCGAGGTCGAGGAACACCTGCGCCTGCGACGAGTCGCCGTCGCGGAACGAGAAGGTGACGAGACGTCCCTGGTGCCGATCGCGCAGCACGCCGAGCTCGGACGGCGAGGGGATGCCCTTCACGACCGTGCCGACGAAGCGCTGCGACGCGGGGTTCTGCGGGGCGGAGAAGACGTCGAAGACATCGCCCTGCTCGATCACGCGACCGTTCTCCATGACGGCGACCTTGGTCGCGATCGTTTGGATGACGTCCATCTCGTGCGTGATGACCACGATCGTCACGCCCTGTTCCTGATTGACGCGCTTGAGCAGGTCGAGCACCTCGTGAGTGGTTTGCGGGTCGAGAGCGCTCGTCGCCTCGTCTGCGAGCAGGATCGCCGGGTCGGTGGCGAGGGCGCGGGCGATGCCGACGCGCTGCTTCTGACCACCGGACAGCTGCTCCGGGTAGGCCTTGGCCTTGTCCGACAGGCCGACGAAACTCAGGAGTTCGGTGACCCGCTTCTCGATGTCGGGCTTCGACCAGCCTGCGAGCTTGAGCGGGTATGCGATGTTCGCCTTGACGCTGCGGGAGGCGAACAGATTGAACTGCTGGAAGATCATGCCGATGCCGCCGCGGACCTTGCGCAGCTCGCTCTCGCGCAGGGCGGTGACATCGACGCCGTCGACGAGGATGGTCCCGGCTGTCGCCGGTTCGAGCGCGTTGATCAGACGCACGAGCGTCGACTTGCCCGCGCCGGAGTATCCGATGATGCCGAAGACGTCGCCCTTCTCGATGTCGAGGGTGACGCCGTCGACGGCGACGACCTCGCCGTCGCCCGGGGTACGGGCAGGGTATGCCTTGGACACGTTGGTCAGGCTCACGATGGGCATGGGTGGTGCTCCGGTCTGCTTCGGGAACGAAGAATCGGGTGACGCACGCAGCGCCACCCGATTCTCTCGCATCAGGCGAGATGATTCCTCCCGCCTGCTCGCTTCTACTTCTGCGCTTCGGTGTCCTTCTGGACCTTCTCGAGCGAAGACACGAGGTCTTCGACGGGGGTCTGCAGCGGCACGGCGGTGTCGCCCGACGACTCGAGCAGGCCGGCCTGGACGTCTTCGTTCGTCTGGAAGATCTCCACCAGCTTGAGGTATGTCTCGTTGTCGGCCTCATCGGCGCGCGCCGCGAAGATGTTGACGTACGGCAGAGCGTTCGGGTCCTCGGGGTCGTCCTGGGCGATCGCGTCGTCGAACGTCAGACCGGCGTCCTGCACGAAGTCGTTGTTGATGATCGCGGCGGCCACGTCGGGCAGCGAGGTCGGGATGAGTGCGGCCTCGAGTGCCGTGACCTTCACCTTGGACTTGTCGGTGTCGACATCGGCGACGTCGGAGAAGATCGTGCCGCCGCTCTTCAGCTCGATCAGGCCAGCGGACTGGAGCACGAGGAGTGCACGTGCCTGGTTCGACGCGTCATCCGGAACCGCGACGGTCTCGCCCTCGGGGATGCTGTCGACGTCGTCGTACTTCTTCGAGTAGAGACCGAGCGGATAGATCGCGGTCGAACCGACCGGCGTGAGATCCGATCCGGAGTTCACGTTGTAGTCCGCCAGGTACACGATGTGCTGGAACTGGTTGAGGTCGATCTCGCCCTCGGTCAGCGCCGGGTTCGGCTGCTCGTAGGAGCCGAAGTCGACGAGCTCGACCGTGATGCCCTCGTCGGCCGCTGCCTCGACGAACGGCGCCCACTGGGCGTCGCCCTTGCCGACGACGCCGACCTTGACGGTCTCGCCCTCGGCGGGTCCGGAGTCGCCGGATCCGGCGTCGGAGGATGCCGTCGCGCAGCCCGCGAGGGCGACGAAGAGCGGGACCGCGGCGAGCGCGGCGATGGCGGATGTGGTCCGGCGGGATGCTGTGAAGGACATGAGTTGTCGGGTTCCTCTCTTGGGGGACTCGAACACGTTAGGCATTCATCTACGTTCTCGGAGAATCGAGACGTCACAGAGCGTCACAGCTGTCAGTCGTACTCCTCGATGCCCTGCAGGCGCACCTGCTCGAGGTCGAGTCGTGCCGAGATCCGGCGCACCACGAGGTCGTCGACCGTGCCGCTGCGACGCAGCCCGAGAAGCACCTCGCGCTTGCGATCGAGCAGCGCGAGCTTGAGCCGTGTGTGCTCCTCATGGCGCAGCAGAGGCGACCGCTGCATGATGTCGACATCGTCCGACGTCGCGATCATCTGAAGCGTCCTGACCTCGACCTCGCGACCGTCCGACGCCGCGGACACGGCGTTCGCGGCATCGGTGTTCTGGGCTTCCGCTTGCGCGCCGGCGTCTTCTCCGATGCCTGTCGTCGCCGGGCTCATCCCGGGGCCTGCGGCGCCGAGCGGATCGGGTTCGTCGAGCAGCTCGTCGAGCGCACGCGCTTCGGCATCCACGATCGCCTGCTCGCGCGCGAGTGCGCGGGCGTTCGAGAACTCGAGCATCTGGTAGCCCTCTGCGCGCACCTTGTCACGAATCTCCTGTCCGACACCGTGCTCGGTCGCGAGGTCGTCGAGGGCTGCGAGTGCGGCTCCGGAGATGGCTCGCTCGGCGAGCTCGTACTCTTCGGCAGCCGCATGATCGGCAGGGAACCGGGCCCACCGGACGATCGCCGGGAGCAGCGGTCCCTGCACGAGCAGGCTGAGCAGGATCACCCCGGCGGTCACGAAGACGATCTCGTCGCGTCCGGCGATCTCGCCCTCCGTGGCGCTTGCCGCAGGGACCGACAGCGCGATCGCGAGGGATACGGCACCTCTCATGCCTGCCACGGTCGACACGGCCATCGAGCGCGCTCTCGCTCTGGCCGACGGGCGCGTGCTCGTTCTGCGTTGGAACGGCATGTTCATCACCTGGAACAGATAGCGCACGACCAGCAGCGTCATCCAGACTCCGAGCGTGATCAGGACGAGTCGCCCGATCGCCGCCCCCGAGATCTCATGCGCGACGAACTGCACCTCGAGCCCGATCAGCACGAAGAGTGCGCCGTTGAGCAGGAAGACGCCGAAGGGCCAGGCGGCGTCGGCCTGTCGTCTCGACGACGCGGTCGTGACCCGCGGCGAGACATAGGCGACGATGAGCCCCGCGACGACCACGGCGAGCACACCCGAGGCGTGCGCGATCTCCGCGACCAGGAAGGCCGAGAACGGGATCAGCAGCAGGGCGACGTTGATCACGATCGTCGATGAGACGCGGCGCAGCAGCAGGTAGCCGAGTCCTGCGATCACGGCACCGGCCGCGATGCCCCCGACATAGGAGACGAGCACCGACATCGTCACGGACCACGGTGTGATCTGACCGCCGAGCGCGAGTGAGACCGCGATGGCGTACAGCACGAGCGCTGTGCCGTCGTTGGTGAGACTCTCTGCCTTGAGCTTCATGAACAGTCGCTGCGGGAGCAGACGCCCGAGCGCGGCGACGGCCGTGGCGTCCGGTGGCGCGACGGCGGCCCCGAGTATGAGCGCTGTCTCCCATGGCATACCGAACAGCAGCCCGACGCCCGCGACGGCGAAGGCGGATGCCACGACGAGCAGCGTGCTCATCGGCAGGATGTAACGGAAGTCTCGACGGATGGAACGCAGTGAGGTGGTGAGACTCTCCCAGAAGAGCATCACGGGGAGGAACAGCAGAAGCACGGTCTCCGGCGGCAGCTGGATCTCACGCAGCTGCGGCACGAAGCCGAGCAGGAGCCCGAAGATCACGAGTACGAGAGGCAGCGCCAGCCGCACGCGGGGCGCGAGCATCGCACCGACCAGGATCGTGAGTCCGATCAGGACGGTGACCTCGAGTCCTTCCATCTGAACCTCCCGGGTACCGCAGGATCAAGCTGTGCGATGCCTGTCGGTATCGAACCCCGCCCAGAGCACAGCGCCGCGCAGGGCCACCGTATTCCCCTGGCGGCCGGATCGCGAGAGTCGTCGTCAGTCGAGCTCTTCGGTCAGCTCGAACCAGCGCAGTTCGAGCTCCTCGATCTCGGCCTGCTGATCGCTGATCGCCTTCATCTTGTCACCCAGCCCGGCGAAGTCCGACTGATCGTGATCCGCGAGCGCGGTCTTCGCTCTGTCCACCTGCTGAGTGAGCTTCTGAATGCGTCGCTCCAACGACGAGACCTCCTTCTGCGCAGCGCGCAGGGCAGCACCGTCGAGGCTGGAGGCCTTCTTCTCGGTGTTGACGGCCGTCTGCGACTTGCCGGGGGCCGAGGTCTGCAGCTGACGCAGTCGCAGGTACTCGTCGACACCTCCGGGAAGGTGCCGCAGGTGCCCGTCGAGGATCGCGAACTGCTGATCGGTCACCCGCTCGAGGAAGTACCGGTCGTGGCTGACGACGAGCAGAGTTCCCGACCACGAGTCGAGCAGGTCTTCGATCGCCGCGAGCATGTCGGTGTCGAGATCGTTGGTGGGCTCGTCGAGGATCAGCACGTTCGGCTGGTCGAGCAGCACGAGCAACAGCTGGAGTCGACGTTGCTGACCTCCCGAGAGATCTTTCACCGGGGTGGAGAGCTGCGCGGAATCGAAGCCGAGGCGTTCGAGCAGCTGCCCTGGCGTGAGCTCCTGCGCCTTCGAGCCCGCACCCATCGTGTATGAGGTGCGCAGTCGGGAGATCACGACGCGCACCGGCTCCCGCCGCACATCCTCGAGTTCGTCGAGGCGCTGGGTGAGCGTCTTGACCTTCACGGTCGTGCCGCGCTTCACCCGACCGACGGTCGGCTCGACGGTGCCTGAGATGAGTCCGAGCAGTGTGGACTTGCCTGCGCCGTTGACGCCGAGGATTCCGGTGCGCTCCCCCGGTGCGATGCGCCACTCGACGTCGCGCAGCACCTCGCGAGTGCCGCCGTCGGCGGTCGGATAGGTCACTCCGACGTCGAGCAGGTCGACGACGTCTTTACCGAGGCGCGATACGGCGAGCGACTGCAGCGAGACCTTGTCTCGGATCTCGGGGACGTCGGCGATCAGCTCATTGGCGGCGTCGATACGGAACTTGGGCTTCGCTGTTCGCGCCGGCGCACCCCGACGCAGCCAGGCGAGCTCCTTCTTGGCGAGGTTCTGGCGCTTGGCTTCGGTGGCGGCCGCCATGCGATCGCGTTCGACGCGCTGCAGGATGTAGGCGGCATAGCCACCTTCGAAGGGCTCGACTATGCGGTCGTGCACTTCCCAGGTCTCGGTGCAGATCTCGTCGAGGAACCAGCGGTCGTGGGTGACGACCATGAGAGCGCCGGAGTTCGGGCTCCACCGCTTCTTGAGATGGCCGGCCAGCCAGGTGATGGCTTCGACGTCGAGGTGGTTGGTGGGCTCGTCGAGCGCGATGACGTCCCAGTCGCCCGTGAGGAGCTTGGCGAGGGAGACGCGCCGCCGCTGGCCACCGCTGAGAGAGCCGATCTCGGCATCCCACGGCAGATCCTTCAGCAGCCCCTCGATCACGTCACGGATTCGGGGGTCGCCAGCCCACTCGTACTCAGGCGTGTCGCCGACGACCGCGGCGCTGATGGTCAAGTCGTCGCTGAGGGTGTCGGCCTGGGAGAGGACGCCGATCGTCGTACCGCCGCGCACGGTCACCCGGCCGGAACTCGGTTCTTTCAGACCAGCCAGCATGCCGAGGAGGCTCGATTTGCCGTCGCCGTTGCGGCCGACGATGCCGATGCGGTCGCCTTCTTCGATGCCGAGGGTCACGGAGTCGAAGACGACCCTCGTCGGATATTCGAGATGAAGGGCTTCAGCCCCGAGAAGATGTGCCATATCGCTCTCCAGGTTAGTCGCGCGGGCTGTGCGGGCCGTCCAGGAGTGAGAGATCCCAGACGGGCCGGTCGAGTACACGCATCCGACCGGCATGAGGCGAGTCAACCATGAGGAGTTCGGGTTTTATGCGAATTCCGGAATACTTTCGAAACTTCTTTCGAAGGTCGCTGTTGAGTGATGTACTTGTTCCATGACAGCACTGCTCGATGCGACCGACTCCCAGATGGCGAATCTCGCCGGTCTGGTCGAGTCACTTCAGGTCGCGGAAGCGACGCTGAGCAGCATGCAGGCCGCGCGCGACGGGTTACTCGCGTTGGCTGCTCGGCTCGCCATCGACATCGCGAAACGCGGAGACCACCCCGACCGGGGCGATCATTCCATCCGCACCGTGGCGGCCGAGATCGCTGCGGTGCAACGCGCAAGCGACCGCACCGTCGAGAGGCGGATGGCCGCGGCGACCGAGCTCGTCGACCTGTTTCCGACCGTCTGGGCGGCACAGGGCCACGGACGCATCAGCTCCGCGCACTCGCGGGTGATCATCGACGCAGGCTCCCATCTGCCCGACGCGCATCGAACGGCGTATGCGGCGATCGTGTTGCCTCTTGCTGAGGTGGAGTCCCCGAGTCGATTGCGGCCGCTTGCCCGGCGCATCGCGGAACGCTTCGCGCCGACGACGGTGAGCGAACGCCATCGGAAGGCGCGATCTCAACGCCGAGTGTGGGTGACGGATGGGGAAGACGGCATGGCCGCGCTGCACACCCATGCCCCCGCGGCACTCGTCCACGGCATGTTCGACCGTCTTTCACAGATGGCGCACCTGATCCGCACCCACAATCTCCGCGCCGCCCGCGATGCGCGCCGCGAGGGCCGCGATCACGACGCCGACGACCGCACCGTCGATGAGATCCGCGCCGACCTTCTCGCCGATCTCGTCCTCACCGGCGTCCCCACGGGACACGACGGCACCGACGCGCTCCTCGCCGAGATCCGCGCCCACATCACCATCACGGTCCCCGTCACCACCCTCATCCACACCGACAATCCCAGTGAGCCCGACAAGCCCAGTGAGCCCGACAAGCCCAGCGAGCCCGACAAGCCCAGTGACACCGACGACACCGGAGCCGGCGCCGGGACTGAGAGCCGGGCCGAGGCCGAGCCCCAGGACGAAACCGACGCTGGTGCCTCGGGCGCGCATGCCGACGCGGAGCGCAGTGCACAACCTGGCACTGACGACAACCACCGCGAACCTCCGCGCACGCCGACACGCTCGACACCGCCCGCGGGTCAGCCACAGACCTCCCGCCCAGACCGCTCCCGGTCGCGCACCGCCCCGCCGCCGGCTGAACTAGACGGCGTCATTCCGATAGACACCGAAACCGCCAGGCGACTCGCCGGACAGGCCACGGGATGGGATCGAGTTCTCACCCACCCCATCACGGGAAGCCCCCTCGCCGTTGATCGATACAGGCCCAGCAAGCACCTCCGGCGACACCTCCGAGCTCGCGACCAACGATGTCGCTTTCCCGGCTGCGGAATCCCCGCACGCAAAAGCGACCTCGACCACACCCACGCCGCGGCCACAGGTGGCGATACCGCCGACACCAACCTCGCCACCCTCTGCCGTCGACACCACGTTCTCAAACACCACACCCCTTGGCACGTCGAGCAAGGCCCGAACGGAGTACTGATCTGGACCAGCCCGACCGGACGCTCCTACACCGACACTCCACCAGCGCCGAACACCGTCACATTCGCAGACACCAGCGCCAGCACCAGCACCAGCACTGACGCCGTTCAAGCGCCGTTCTGAGACGTGTCAGACGCGCAGGTGCCGCGGTCGGCACTGTGGCGCGGGACTGTCGCGACGGGCTGAGGCGCGGGACTGTCGCGACCGGCTGTGGCGCGGGGGCATCGCGCGGGGGTGTCGCGCGGGGGTGTCGCGCGGGGCTGTGGATAACTCCGACTACGGCTGCCCTGTTTTCATTACGGTGGCGCGATGACCTCGCCGAATCGCACGATCTCCAACGCGCTCGTCCTCATGCTGCTGACAGTGTCACTTTTGGGTTGCGCGCCGAGTGCTCCGCGGGACGTCCCCCGAGAGTCGACACCGATGGCAGAGCACGTGATCGCACGAGCCGAGGCGATCTATCGCGATTACATCGACACCCTGGGCATGATCGACCTCACCGACCCCGCCGAGATCGAGAGTCTTGCGGAACTCATGACGCCGGACAACTACTCGCAGCTGAGCGCAAACTTCGAGCGCTTGGGAGGCGACGGCGTCACCATCCGAGGACGGCCGAAGGTCCTGGAGTTCTTCGCAACGCAGGTCGAAGGACCTCGACTGATCAAGGCTGTCGCGTGCACCGACTACACGGAGTACGAGCTGATCGACGAGCAGGGAGAGGTGGTCTCGCCTCAGACGAGGTCTCCGAGATACGAGCACGAGAGTATGGAGTTCGTCACAGTCGGTGATCGACTGGTGATCGGCCCCACCTTCGCGATCCCCGTCGACGAATGCGAAGCGATCGTCGACATCGATGTGTACGAGGGGTGACCCGTGCATAGCCCCACGATGAGAGCAAGGATCCTGGCGTCAGTGACGATCTGCGCGGGCATGATGCTCTTGGCCCTCGCGGGGTGTGCTCCGCAACCGACCCCCAGTCCCACACCCACGCCGGCCTTCGCCTCGGAGGCGGAAGCTTTCGCCGCCGCGGAGGAGGTATATCGGGCGTACAACGATGCGTTGAATGCAGTGGACCCGTCCGCCCCCGCAACTTTTGAGCCGCTCTTCGAGCTCTCGACCGGGGCTTTCGAGAAAGCAGATCGCAAGAACCTCTCGATCATGCACGCGGAAGGACACACGATCGACGGAGACGCGGTCATCCTGTCGTTCACGGGCTCTTCCACGGCCGCCCATTTTCGCGAAGTCGTGGCTCGAGTTTGCCTCGATGTCAGCGCGGTCCACATCACAGACGCGAGTGGGAATTCGGTCATCGATCCGAGTCGCCCGAGCGTGTACACGCTCGACGTGACTTTCGCACTGCATGAATCCGAGCTCACTATCGACGTTGCGAAGCGCAGTGAGGAGCAATCATGCGAAGCACCGTAGGAAATCTTGCTGTTCTCCTCGTCCTAGTGATGTCTGCAGGCTCCTCTGACGGCGGCAGTGATTTCCTCTATGGCACGGACGGCTCAACTCTGACCATCTCCGGAACCCAGCAGCAGTCCGGTACCCCAGGGGTCCCGACCACCCCGAACACCCGCAGCACTCGCGACAGCGACAACAACAACAACAACGACAACGACAACGACAACGACAACACCAACACCGGCATGCCTCAGGCCCCTGCCGAACCCGCGGGGCCCAGCGAACGTGCGATCCGGCTGGCGGACTGCATGGATGACTCCGGCACGGTCCGGTGCTCGACCCTGATCGGTCCGGGCGAGCCGACCCCTGTCGCAGCCGAGGCAGACCGCGCAGCACCCGAGACACCGACGATCACCATCACAGACCTGGCGCAGTTCGCACCGCCGCCCCTCACAGCGAGCGTAGATCCCGGGAACGTCGGCATCGCCGACCTCCCCACGAACTTCATCGCAGCGGCAGACGTGCACACCCAGACCGGTGAGCTGTTCGGCATCCCGCTGACCGTCCGGTTCTCCCCCACCACCTACCTCTACGACTACGGCGACCGCAGCACGTCGACCACGTCGGTGCCAGGACGCACATGGCAGGAACTCGGTCAGGCGCAGTTCACTCCCACGCCCACCACCCACGTGTACCCGGAGCGGGGGAACTATCTCGCCCGCGTCGACGTGGCCTACACAGCAGAGGTCGACCTCGGAACCGGATGGATCCCCTTGGCAGGACGGATCACCACGACGGGCACGCCCCAGGAGATCCGCATCCTCGAGGCCCGCACCGCGCTCGTCGCCCACACCTGCGACGAGAACCCGGCCGGCGTCGGCTGCTGAAGAGCGCACCACAGCAGCACGCCAACAAGAAAGAACCCCGACCCCGAAGGGCGGGTCCGCGCGGTCCTGTTCTGCCAGATGGCTGATCGCTTTCTCGTACGACTCGACGATCTCGAAGAGGCTCGGCCTTCTTAGAGCAAATTCGCCTACGGTGCTCTGCTCCTCGAGAGGCAGCCGTCGACCGATCCTCTCCGGCTTAAACTAGACAGGTGCCATGGAGTCGCCGGGTGTTCTCGCTATCACTAGCCAACCGCAAGGCAAAGCTGGTGCAGTCGAGAAGGCGACCCGGTCACTTCGAGCTCAGCGTGGATGGAATTGCGCAGTCCGTCGTCTCGATCACCGAACCCACCGCCCTCGAGTACAGCTACACCCAACACATCGCACGCGCAATGGATGCCGCCGTCGAGCCTGATGCGCCGCTGTTCACCGTGCATCTGGGGGCCGGAGCACTCACGCTGGCACGCTACGTCCAGGCGACGCGCGCCGGATCACCTCAGCTGGTGGTGGAGTTCGAACCCGCGCTCTACGCCGCCGTCATCGACGCGCTGCCATTGCCTCCCGGGTCTGACATACGGGTCATCTTCGGTGACGCTCGGACGGTCGCGGACGCCGCTCTTCCGAATGAGAAGACATCACCGGTGCAGTCATCTCCGTCCCCCGGACTTGACGACGCAGCGAGTCATCGCACCGCAATCGACACCGATTGGGTGGAGGCGTGCTTCACCGTCGTCGATCTCTGGGATGCCGCCGTCATCCGGCACCGTGTGGCCAGCCAGGAGTTCTATCGCCGGGTCGCCGCGCGCTCCGCAGCAGCGGGCGTGGTCGCCGTGAACCTGCTCGACGGGCATCCGTTCGAATACTCACGACGACAGGCCGCGACCCTGAGCACCGTGTTCGATCACGTCGCTCTCGTGCTCGACGCAGAGCCGGAAGATGAGGAAGGGCCACTCGGCAACGTCGTCATTTTCGCGAGCGATGAGCCGCTCGACAAGGTGACCGCCGCCGCTTTGCTCGACACACCGCGACCTCATCTCCTCCGCGATGGCCCTCTGACGTCGTGGATCGCTGAAGCGCGCATCATGACAGATGCCGACGGCACAGACTCTCCTGATCCCGACGACCCCCTCTGGGGCTAGCGCACCGTGTGCGGACGTCCTCCGACAGGACGTCCGCTTCCCGCCAGCGGCTCGCCCCGCGCGCGGTGTGAGAAGTCGACCCAACATGGCAAAGAGCCGCCCGGGTCGCATGACCCGGACGGCTCGTTCGTTGCTGAGCTGATCCGCTGCGAAGCGGGTACCGCTTACTGGTACGACTCGACGATCTCGAGGAGGCTCGGCACGTTGGCGTACGCCTCGGCCGCGTTCTCCTTGGTCACGATGACCGGGTCGAGCAGGTATGCCGGAACGATCTTCGATCCGTTGTCGTAGGACTCCTCGTCGTTCACGTCGACGGTCTCGCCCGCCTGCAGCTGGCCGACCATCTTGATCGACTGCTCCACGAGCAGCGTGGTGTCCTTGTTGATCGTGGAGTACTGGATGCCCTCCATGATCGACTTGACCGACTCGACCTCGGAGTCCTGACCGGTGACGACCGGAACCGGCTTGCCGGCCTGCTGCACCGAGGTGATGATGGCGCGAGCCAGGGTGTCGTTCGGCGACAGAACACCGTCGACGACGGTGTCACCGCTGTACGACGAGGTCAGCAGGGTGTCCATGCGGTTCTGCGCGTTCTCCGGAAGCCATCCCTCGGTCGCGGTCTGCGCGATCTCGGTCTGACCCGACACGACGTTCAGCGTTCCGTCATCGATCTTGTCCTGCAGCACGCTCATCGCGCCGTCGAAGAAGACCTTGGAGTTGGCGTCATCGGGCGAGCCCGAGAACAGCTCGATGTTGTACGGAGCCTCGTGGCCCGCACGAGCCTCGAGACCGTCGAGCAGCGCCTGACCCTGCAGCTCACCGACCTTGAAGTTATCGAAGGCGACGTAGTAGTCGACAGCCTCGGTGTTCTCGATGAGACGGTCGTACGCGATCACGTATGCGCCGGCATCCTTCGCCGCCTGCACCTGCGTGGCCAGCTGCTTGCCGTCCTTCGCGCCGATGATGATGACCTTGGCACCGTTGGTGACCATGGCCTGGATCTGGTTCTGCTGCTCGGCGACCGTGTTGCTGGCCGGGGCGTACTGGACGTCGGCCTTGAAACCGGCCTCTTCCAGGCCGTCGGTGAAGAGCTTGCCGGCGAGGACCCAGTTCTCACTGGTCTTGTCCGGAAGCGCGACGCCGATCGAGGAGTCTGCCGCGAAGCCCGCGGCTTCTTCGCCCGATCCCGAACCGGTGTCCCCGCCTCGCTCGGCCGAGCAGCCGGTGAGTGCGAAGGCAGCCGTCGCGACGAGCGCTGTCGCTGTGACGATGATCTTCTTCATGTGATCTCTTTCTGTGTGATGTTGACGGATACCGCGCGCGAGCACTGCGCGCAGATTCCGCTTACTCGCTCCGCGTCTTGTCGACGGGCGGAGCCTGGTAAGTCTTGTTGGGCTCGAAGACCGGAGAGGCCTCCGGGTCGGTGTTGCGGCCGGAGCGACGCGTCATGAACCCGATGATCGAGGGGCGGCCCTGCTGCTTGTTCCAGACGTCGATGCCGACCGCGAACAGGAGCACGATGCCCTTGATCATCGAGACGACGTCGGCACCCTGGCCGAGCAGGGCGAGGCCGTTGTTGAGGAACGCCATGACGAGGCCACCGATGATCGACCCGATAACGGTGCCGATACCGCCGGCGACGGCGGCACCGCCGATGAAGACCGAGGCGATCGCGTCGAGCTCCCAGCCGGTGCCGTCGTTCGGACCGGACGCCTGCGAACGAGCGACGAAGATCATGCCGGCGAGGGCAGCCATGACCGACATGTTCATCATGACGAAGAAGTCGACCCAGCGGTCCTTGACGCCCGAGAGGCGCGCGGCCTGACGGTTGCCGCCGACCGCGTAGATGTGGCGACCGAACACCGTGTTCCGCGTGACGAACGAGTAGATGATCACGAGAGCCAGCAGGATGAGACCCGGTACCGGGAAGCTCGTACCGGGACGACCGGTCGCGAACATCCACGCGGCGACGAGGACGACCACCGACAGCAGCACGACCTTGACCACGCTGACCCACAGCGGCGCACTGTCCGAGCCCATCTTGTGCTGGATGCGACGCGTGCGGATCTCCCAGAAGATCAGCCAGGCGACGGCCACCAGCGCAAGCAGCATGGTGGGCACGTTGAACGGCAGCGGGAGTCCGACCTCGGGCAGGTAGCCCGTGCCGATGATCTGGAAGCCCTTGGGGACCGGGATGGTCTGCGCGTCACCGATCCACTGCTGGGCGCCGCGGAAGAGGAGCATACCGGCGAGGGTCACGATGAACGCGGGGACTCCGACGTATGCCACCCAGAATCCCTGCCAGGCGCCGACGAGCGCGCCGACCGCGAGACCGAGCACGATCGCGAGTGGCCAGGGGAGGTTCCACTCCGCCATCGACTTGGCCACGATGATGCCGGTGAACGCGGCGACAGACCCGACTGACAGGTCG
Source organism: Microbacterium sp. AC145 (assembly GCF_979258505.1). Lineage (NCBI taxonomy): Bacteria > Bacillati > Actinomycetota > Actinomycetes > Micrococcales > Microbacteriaceae > Microbacterium > Microbacterium sp. AC145. The sequence goes on along the minus strand of NZ_OZ409859.1, from coordinate 744,240 downwards.
ATGTGGCCCATGATGATCACCATCACCATGCCGATCGCCAGGATCAGGATGAACGAGTACTGGTTGATGACGTTGATCAGGTTGCCCGAGGTCAGCGTCGCGCCGTTCGGACCGTTGCGCAGTAGCGTCAGGATCTCGAACAGCGCAATGATGACGATGAGGCTGCCCAGGATGCCGAACTGGCGCAGGGACGACGTGCCGCTGCTGCCGAACATCTTGCGGATGTCGCCGAAGTGGAAGCCACGCTTCGTTGTCGTGATGTCGGTGGTCATGCGGATGCTTTCTGGTTCGCGGAGGTCATGCTGCGCATGAGGGCCTCGGGTGTCGCCTGGTCGGCCGGGATGCAGTCGGTGACCCGACCTTCGAAGACGGTGTAGATGCGGTCGGAGATTCCGAGAAGCTCGGGCAGCTCGCTCGAGATGACGATGACGCCCTTGCCCTGGGAGGCGAGTTCGTTGATGATCGCGTAGATCTCGTACTTGGCGCCGACGTCGATGCCGCGCGTGGGCTCGTCGAGGATCAGCAGGTCGGGGTCGGTGAACATCCACCGCGCGAGCACGACCTTCTGCTGGTTGCCACCGGAGAGCTTTCCGACGCCCTCTTCGACGGAGGGCGCCTTGATGCGCAGCGCCTTGCGGTACTGCTCGGCGATCGAGAACTCCTGACGCTCGTCGACGACGCCTCGCTTGGAGATCTTCGACAGCTTCGCCGCCACGACCGACCGCTTGATCGTGTCGAGCAGGTTGAGCCCCAGAACCTTGCGGTCCTCGCTGACGTAGGCGAGCCCGTGCTTGATCGCGGAGGAGACGTCGGGCATCGAGATCTCCTGGCCGTCCTTGATGACCTGGCCTCCGAGGAACGTGCCGTACGAGCGCCCGAACAGGCTCATCATGAACTCGGTGCGCCCGGCGCCCATGAGGCCCGCGATGCCGACGACCTCACCCCGGCGCACGTTGAGGTTCGATCCCTTGACGACCATGCGCTCGGAGACCGTCGGGTGCTGCACCCACCAGTCCTTGACCTCGAAGAACACCTCGCCGATCTCGGGGGTGCGGTCGGGGTAGCGGCTCTCGAGCGAGCGGCCGACCATGCCGCGGATGATGCGGTCCTCGTTGATCTCGCCGCGCGAGATGTCGAGGGTCTCGACCGTGCGTCCGTCGCGGATGATCGTGATCTCGTCGGCGATCTGCTCGATCTCGTTGAGCTTGTGGCTGATCATGATCGACGCGATCCCCTTGGCCTTGAGGCCGAGGATCAGGTCGAGCAGGTGCTGCGAGTCGTTCTCGTTGAGCGCCGCGGTCGGCTCGTCGAGGATGAGCAGCTTGACGTCCTTGTTGAGCGCCTTGGCGATCTCGATCAGCTGCTGCTTGCCGACGCCGAGGGTCTTGATCGCCACGTCGGGATCCTCGCGCAGACCGACACGAGCCAGCAGCTCGACCGTGCGCTGACGCTGCGCCTGCCAGTCGATCTTGCCGAAGTGGCGGATCTCGTTGCCGAGGAAGATGTTCTCGGTGATCGAGAGCTCGGGGATGAGTGCGAGCTCCTGGTGGATGATCGCGATGCCGGCCTGCTCGCTCGCCGCGATGTCGCGGTAGCGCTGCTCCTCGCCGTAGAGCAGGATCTCCCCGTCGTACGTGCCGTAGGGGTACACGCCGGAGAGGACCTTCATCAGGGTCGACTTCCCGGCGCCGTTCTCCCCGCAGATCGCATGGATCTCTCCTGCGCGGACGGTGATGGACACATCGGACAGCGCCTTGACTCCCGGGAACTCCTTGGTGATGCTACGCATCTCCAGGATGGGGCCTGACACGACCGGCAACGTTGCTGTGGTGCTCACAAGATCTTCCTCGCGACGGGCGGCCACACTCGATGTGACCGTTCACATTGGATTACATAGTCTACGCTCGCTCAGGCGGTGTCAAGACCACGAGCGAAATTGTGGCCTTATCGAGCGGCCGAGGATTCTCGGATGCGCAGAGTCGTCTGCAGCGGCCCGAACTGCGGGGCCTCCTCGCCGCGGATCTGAGCCAGCAGCAGGCGCACGGCCCGGCGACCGAGCTCGGGGAAGTCCTGATGCACGGTGCTCAGAGTCGGCGCGACATGAGCCGCCACCGGGATGTCGTCAAAACCGACGACACTCACGTCCTCCGGCACGCGGATGCCGGCGTCGCGGAAACCGTGCAGCAGGCCGATCGCCATCTGATCGTTCGCCACGAAGACCGCGGTGAAGTCGCGACGACGCGACAGCTCCTGCCCCGCGAAATAGCCGAAGTCCGCCGTCCAGTCACCGCGGATGGGCGGGAAGGTCGGCAGGTCGGCCTCGCGCAGCGCATCCAGGTACCCGCGCATTCGCGACTCCGCCTCGATCCAGTCCTGCGGGCCGGCGATGTGGATGATGTCGGTGTGCCCGAGCCCGATCAGATGCTCGGTGGCCGTGCGCGCACCGGCGACCTGATCGGCCGACAGGCTCACCCCGTCGGACCCCGACGCGGTCTGCAGCGACACGAACGGCATCTCGACCGCCATCCCCCGCAGCACGTGGAACGCGCGCACCTGCGGCGCCAGCACCACGATGCCGTCGACCTGCTCCCGGGCCAGTTGACGCAGGGCGCTGCCGATCGCCTCGGGAGTCGTGGCCGAGAGGTTCAGCGTCGAGACCGAGTACCCCTCCTCACGCGCCGCATCCTCGATGCCGACGATGGAGGAGGTGGGGCCGAACTCGCCGACAGTGGCCGCCAGGATGCCGAGCATGTTCGACTTGCTCGTCACCAGCGCCCTGGCCGCGAGATTCGGCCGATAGTCGAGCACCGAGATCGCGTCGAGCACCTTCGCCTTCGTCTCTGGACGAATGCTCGGATGATCGTTCAGCACGCGGGAGACGGTCTGGTGCGAGACTCCCGCAAGTCGGGCGACATCGCGGATGCTCGGCATGCGGGCACGCTCGGAGGCGGTGGACATTGCATCGCCTCCTTGCATGTGCACGGTCACATCGTCTCTACATTATGTCTGCCGCGCACGCCGATCGCACGTCGGGTGCCGTCGGGGATCAGCCGAGAATGCGCGCGCCGGGCACCGGGCCGTGCACATGCAGCGACTCGAACCCGTGATCGCGGAGCTCGTTCTGCACGTGCTGCGCACTCTCGGGACTCCCGCACAGCAGGGCCACCGTGGGGCCGGACCCCGACACGATCCCCTGCAGCGCGCCGGCGTGGATGCCGCGAAGGATCGTCGTCTCCAGGTCGGGACGCTCGTGCAGCGCAGCCTCCTGGAGGTCGTTGTAGATGCTCTCCGACAGCAGTTCGGGGTCACCTGAGCGCAGGGCCTGGAGCACCGGGATCGGCACATCGAGCGAGAGCGGCGGGTCGTCGGCGAGTGCCCCGTGCTGCTCTCGGAGGGCATCGAGCCTGCCGTAGACGACCGGCGTCGAGAGTCCCTGATCGCTCGTGACGAGCACCCAGTCGAAGCGCCCGCGCGCGAGCGCAGGGTTCAGCTGATCGCCCCGGCCGGTACCGACCGCCGTGCCGCCGTGCAGCGCGAACGGCACATCGGCACCGAGACGAGCCGCGAGTTCGTGCAGGCGCGCCGTCGAGAACCCGGTGCCCCAGAGGGCATCGCAGGCGACGAGCGCCGCAGCGGCGTCGGCCGAGCCGCCGCCCATGCCTCCCGCGACCGGGACGCTCTTGCGGATCTCGAGCGCGACACCGCCCCGGTAGTCCGCGGCGGATGCGAGCAGCTTGGCCGCCCGCATCGCGAGGTTGCGATCATCGAGCGGCACGGTGTCGGGATCGTCGACCCCCGAGACCGTGATCGTGAAGTCGTCGGCGTGCCTGGCGATCACGTCTTCGTAGAGCGAGACCGCCTGGAAGACCGTCGCCAGCGCGTGATATCCGTCGTCGTGCCGCCCACCCACACCGAGGTAGAGGTTGATCTTGCCCGGTGCACGCACGTGCACGGCGGGTGGCGAGGCGGCGAAGCTCATGATGCGGTTCCCGTCAGAGCTCCGTGGATGACGCCCAGAGATCGACGTCGATCGACCCCGAGAGGTCGTCGATGCGCGCGAGCTCGTCGTCGGTGAAGGCCGGACCGTTCAGCGCCGCGATGTTCTCGTCGAGCTGCGCCGGCCGTGAGGCGCCGACCAGGGCGGACGCGACCACCGGGTTCCGCAGCGTCCACTGCAGCGCCAGCTGCGCGAGCGACTGGCCCCTCCCCTGAGCGATGTCGTTCAATGCGCGGAGCGTCTGCACGGCATCCGCAGACAGCGGAGCATCCGGCAGCGAGCCGCGCTTCTGCGCCCGGTCGGCGGTGCCGTCGCCCAGATACTTGTCGGTCAGGAGTCCCTGCGCGAGCGGGGTGAAGGCGATCGCCCCCAAGCCCGACTGCTCGAGAGTGTCGGTGAGACCGTCTTCGACCCAGCGGTTGAGGATCGAGTACGCCGGCTGATGGATGACGAGCGGCGTGCCGAGCTCCGTCGCCACGGCGACGGCCTCGGCCGTGCGCTCGGCGCTGTATGACGAGATGCCGACATAGAGGGCTTTTCCCTGGCGCACGAGGGTGTCGAGCGCGGCCACTGTCTCGGCGATCGGTGTCACAGGGTCGGCTCGGTGCGAGTAGAAGATGTCGACGTGGTCGAGTCCCATGCGGGTCAGCGACTGTTCGGCACTGGCCAGGATGTACTTGCGGCTCGCGTAGTCGCCGTAAGGGCCCGGCCACATGTCCCACCCGGCCTTCGACGAGATGATCAGCTCGTCGCGATAGGGGCGGAAGTCCTCGGCGAACAGGCGACCGAAGTTCTTCTCGGCCGAGCCGTAGGGCGGACCGTAGTTGTTCGCCAGGTCGAAGTGGGTGATGCCCCGGTCGAATGCGTGGCGAAGCAGCTCACGCTGATTGTCGAGCGGGATGTTGTCGCCGAAGTTCCACCACAGACCGAGAGAGATCGGCGGAAGGTAGAGACCCGAGGTGCCGACCTGGCGGTACGCGAACTGCTGATAGCGATTCTCGGCAGCCGTGTACGGTCGGTGCAGCTCGGGGATGTTCGGCCGGAAGCGCGGGGATTCGGTCACGGTGCCAGATTAGTCGGTGACGACGGCGTCTTCGATCCGGGCGACGTGCTGCGCAATGCGGTGGTAGTCCTCGACGGTCAGGTCTTCACCGCGTGCTGTCGGCGCGACCCCGGCCGCGAGCAGGATCTCGGATGCCGCAGCAGAGCTCCCGAAAAGGCCCGACAGCGCCTGTCGCAGCATCTTGCGCCGCTGGTTGAAGGCGGCATCCACGATCTGGAACGTGCGGCGACGCTCGTCCTCCGAGCCCCGCTCGCCCTCTGAGCGGTCGAATCCCACGAGCAGGCTGTCGACGTTGGGCACCGGCCAGAAGACCTGTCGAGACACGGTGCCGGAGAGCTTCCACTCGCCGTACCAGGCCGCTTTGACACTCGGCGAGCCGTAGATCTTCGATCCTGGCTTCGCGGCGATGCGCTCGGCGACCTCGGCCTGCACCATCACCACACCGCGCTGCAGGTAGGCGAAGTTCTCGAGGAAGTGCAGCAGCACCGGAACCGAGACGTTGTACGGCAGGTTCGCGACGAGCACGGTGGGCTCGCCCGGAAGCTCGGTGATGCGCAGCGCGTCGGCATCGACGACCGTGAGCATCTCGGCGGGCACACCGTGCTCGACGACCGTCTGCGACAGGCGGGCCGCGAGCCGGTGATCGATCTCGACGGCGGTGACGGATGCTCCTGCCTCGAGGATCGCGAGGGTGAGCGAGCCGAGACCCGGTCCCACCTCGACGACCCGTTCGCCCGGCTGGACGCGGGCGGCGTGAACGATCTTGCGCACGGTGTTCGCGTCGACGACGAAGTTCTGTCCGAGCTTCTTGGTCGGAGTGACATCGAGCTCAGCGGCGAGGCGGCGGATCTCGGTGGCGCCGAGCAGGGTGACTGTCATTGCTCCATTGTCCCCCACCGCCGCTACTGTTCAGGAATGCCCTCCCTCGGTGAACTGATCGCACCACGGCGCATGGGCAGGGATTTCCGCTGGCTGCTCGCGTCATCGTGGACGAGCAACATCGGAGACGGTGTCGCTCTGGCGGCCGCTCCCCTGCTCATCGCGTCGATGACGTCGTCGCCGATCCTCGTCGCCGCCGGCGCGATCCTGCAGTTCCTGCCCTGGCTCCTCTTCGGCCTGCACGCCGGCGCGATCGCCGACCGTTTCGACCGGCGCCGCCTGGTGATGTTCGCGAACGGGGCGCGGGCCGTCGTGCTCGCCGCCCTCTGCGTGTTCCTGCTGACCGGCACCGCGAACATCTGGATCGTGCTCGCGGTCGCGTTCCTCTACGGCACGGCCGAGGTGTTCGTCGACACAGCCGGCAGCACTCTGCTCCCCATGCTGGTCAAGCCGGTCGATCTGGGCATCGGCAACGCCCGTCTCCAGGCCGGCTATCTAGTGGCCAATCAGTTCGCAGGTCCCCCGCTCGGCGCCTTCCTGTTCGCCGCGGGACACGCGTGGCCGTTCCTGCTCGAGATCCTCTGTGTCCTCCTCGCGGTCGTGCTGATCTCGCGCATGGCCCGGACCCCCGTGCCTCCGCGCCCTTCGACAGGCTCAGGGACCCATGAGCAGGCAGGCTCAGGGACCCATGAGAAGACGCATGTGCACACCGACATCGCCGAGGGACTCCGCTGGCTCTGGCGCAATCCCCCGGTGCGGATGCTGGTCCTGATCATCCTGGTGTTCAACGTCACGTGGGCGGCTCCCTGGGGCGTGCTCGTGCTCTACGCGACCGAGCACCTGAACATGGGCGCCGTCGGCTACGGCGCTCTGACGACCGCATCCGCCGTCGGAGGGCTGCTCGCCACCCTGAGCTTCGGGTGGCTCGAGGGTCATGTGTCGTTCGCGACTCTCATGCGTGTGGTGCTGACACTCGAGGTGCTGATGCACCTGGCCTTCGCGCTCACGAGCACAGGATGGGTCGCGCTCGTCATCATGTTCTTCTTCGGCGCTTACGCGTTCGTCTGGGGCACGATCTCGACCACGGTGCGCCAGCGTCTGGTCCCCACCGAGCTGCAGGGTCGCGTCGCATCGGTCAACATGGTCGGCGTGTTTGGCGGCATGGTGATCGGACAGGCCCTGGGCGGCGTGATCGCTCAGATCTGGGGGCTGACTGCGCCCTGGTGGTTCGCCTTCGTGGGTGCAGCCCTCACGCTGCTGTTCGTGTGGAAGCCGATCTCGCAGATCGTGTCGGCGAAGCCCGTCTCCGACACGCAGGCGACCGAGACTCAGTCGAACGAGCCTCAGTCGAACGAGCCGTAGACCCGCAGGGTGTTCGCGGCGATCTGCGCCGAGAGATCGTCGACGTCGATGCCCAGCTCCGCTGCCATGAATCGCACCGTGATCGGCACGAGGTACGGGGCGTTGGGCCGACCGCGCAGCGGTGTCGGCGTGAGGAACGGCGCGTCGGTCTCGACCAGGATGCGCTCGAGCGGAGTCACCTGGAGCGCGTCACGCAGGTTCTGCGCGTTCTTGAACGTCACGTTGCCCGCGAAGGACAGGTGATACCCGGCATCCGCGCAGATCCGCGCCATCTCGTCGTCACCCGAGAAGCAGTGGAACACGGTCTTCTCGGGAGCCCCCACGCGCGTCAGGGTCTCGAGCACCGCGTCGTGCGCGTCGCGGTCGTGGATCTGCATGGCGATGCCGTGCTTCTTCGCGAGGGCGATGTGCGCCTCGAACGACTCGAACTGCGGCGCGCGGCGCTCGGGCTCGGTGCGGAAGAAGTCGAGTCCGGTCTCGCCGATCGCCCGTGCACGGGGATGGGCGGCGAGCTCGTCGATCACCGCGATCGCCTCATCGAGGCGTCCCTCCTCGGCATACGCGGGTGCGTCGTTCGGGTGAATCGCGACCGCCGCGAGCACACGGGGATCGGATGCCGCCGCCTCGACGGCCCAGCGCGACGACTCGATGTCGCCGGAGGCCTGCACGACTCCCGCGATGCCCACGGCCCCAGCCCGGTCGAGCTGCTCGGTCAGCGACAGCGGCTCATCGCCGTCGAGGATCTCGAGGTGGGCATGGTTGTCGTAGACCGGCACGGCGAGGGGCTCGGGAGCCGCGGGGTATCGCAGATCCTTGCGCCCGTCGCCGTCGCGTCGCTGCACGTACGTCTCAGGCATGACTCAGGCGGTCGACTCCACACGCGGGAACAGCGGGGTGAGACCGTTGACGCTCGTTCCCGGGCGCAGGGCCCCCCACGCGCCGGCCTCGCGGATCGGCTGGTCCAGCAGACGCCCGAGGCTCTCGGCGGCGCCGAGCGCGACCCAGAGCTTCTCAGTCGACTGCGGCATCACCGGCGAGAGCAGCACGGCGAGCGCACGGAGACCCTCGGCGCACGTGTACAGCACGGTGCCGAGGCGTTCACGCTGCTCGTCGTCGCGGGCGAGCGCCCACGGCTCGTTCTCGGTGATGTATCCGTTGAGCGCATCGACGATGGTCCAGATCGCCCGGATGGCCTCGTCGATGCGGAACTGCTCGACCGCGGCATCCGCATCGGTCGTCGCTCGCGCGACGAGCCGCTGGATCACCAGATCCTGCTCGAGGTACTCGGCGGGAGGCGGCACGATGCCCTCGAAGTACTTCTCGATCATCGCCGTGGTGCGTGAGGCGAGGTTGCCGAAGCCGTTCGCGAGCTCGGCCTGGTAGCGGGCCGCCAGGTCCTCCCACGAGAAGGATCCGTCCTGCCCGAACGCGATCGCCGAGAGGAAGTAGAAGCGGTAGGCGTCGGAGCCGAAGACGTCGGTGATCTCGGTCGGTGCGATGCCGGTGAGCTTCGACTTCGACATCTTCTCGCCGCCCACCAGCAGCCAGCCGTGTGCGAACACACCCTTGGGCACGTCGACACCGGCAGCCATCAGCATCGCCGGCCAGATCACCGCGTGGAAACGCAGGATGTCTTTGCCGACCACGTGGTAGGCGGGCCAGCGGCGGTCGAACGTCTCGGGGTCGTCGCCGTAGCCGACGGCGGTCGCATAGTTGAGCAGTGCGTCGACCCAGACGTAGATGACGTGGGAGGGGTCCCACGGCACCTCGATGCCCCAGTCGAAAGCCGACCGCGAGATCGACAGGTCCTTCAGCCCCTGACGCACGAACGAGACGACCTCGTTGCGCGCCGACTCGGGGCGGATGAAGTCGGGCTGCGTCTTGTACAGGTCGAGCAGCCGGTCCTGGAACTCGCTGAGCTTGAAGAAGTAGTTCTTCTCCTGCAGCAGTTCGAGGGGCTTCGAGTGGATCGCACAGACCTTCAGGCCCTCGAACGGACCGGTACCGTCGAGGATCTCGGCCTCGGGCTTGAACTCCTCGCAGCCCACACAGTAGAGCGCCTCGTACTCGCCGGCGTAGATGTAGCCGCGGTCGTAGATCGCCTGCACGAACTTCTTCACGCGCTCCTCATGCCGCTCCTGCGTGGTGCGGATGAAGTCGTCATTCGCCACGTCGAGGGTCTTGAGCAGCGGGAACCACGCCTCGGTGACCAGCTTGTCGACCCATTCCTGCGGGGTGACGCTGTTCGCCGCTGCGGCGCGGAGCATCTTCTGGCCGTGCTCGTCGGTGCCCGTGAGCATCCACGTGTCATCGCCGCCCTGGCGGTGCCAGCGCGCGAGCGCGTCGACCGCCACCGAGGTGTACCCGTGACCGATGTGCGGAACATCGGAGGGGTAGTAGATGGGCGTGGTGATGTAAAACGATTCGCCAGCGGGCATGGGGTCAATTCTAGGTGGGATGCCGGGCACGGTTACGCTCAGGCGACCGACACCTCGACGCGATGCCATCCCTGGGCGCCGTCGGGCACGACGTCGGCCGGATCCGAGGTCTGGGTCTCGCCGTCGGAGCTCAGCGCGCGGCACTCGATCGTGTGCGCGCCGCTCTCGGCGGCCCACGGCAGGCGCCACTGCACCCAGGTGTCGTCGGAGATCGCGGTGGCGAGCTCGGCACGGCGCCACGGCCCCTCGTCGATCCGCACCTCGACGCCCTCGACGCCCACGTGCTGCTGCCACGCCATGCCTGCCACGACGGCATCGCCCGGCTCGATCCGAGCACCGCGGCGGGGCACGTCGATGCGCGACTGCAGCTTGATCGGCCCCTTCTCCGACCATCCGCGATCGGTCCAGTAGGCGGTGGCACGGTCGAACCGAGTGACCTCGAGATCGGTCACCCACTTGGTCGCCGACACGTAGCCGTAGAGCCCCGGCACCACCATGCGCACCGGGAAACCGTGCTCGATGGGCAGCGGGTCGCCGTTCATCCCGACGGCGAGCAGGGCGTCGCGGTCGTCGGTGAGCGCCTCGATCGGCGTGGAGGCGGTGAACCCGTCGGAAGACCGCGACAGCACCATGTCGGCATCGGGATCGACTCTCGCGCGCGCGAGCAGCTCACGCACCGGATGTCCCAGCCAGAGAGCGTTGCCGATCAGGTCGCCGCCCACCTCGTTCGACACGCAGGCGAGGGTGACGTGCGCCTCCGTCATGGGCAGGGTCAGCAGTTCGTCCCACGAGATGACGACCTCTCGCTCCACCATCCCGTGAATGCGCAGTGACCAGTCGGCAGGGTCGATCCGCGGCACGATCAGTGCGGTGTCGATGCGATAGAACTGCGCGTTCTGCGTGACGACGGGGGCGAGACCGGGGATGTCGAGCTCGGCACCGGCCGCCACCGCAGGAGCGGAGCGGTCAGGCGGCGGCAGTCGCAGCGCGTCGCGCACGGCCTCGATCGATCGGGTCACCCCGCGTGCGGCGCTGCCGATGACGAGGGCCGCGACACCCGTGGCGGCCACCCCGACCGTCCAGAGCAGGAACCGCCTGCGCTCCTCACTCTCGGCGCGGAGGTAGGGAACCGGATGCACGGTGCGCATCAACAGCCGAAGCGAGACCACTGCGACGATGCCCGCGACGAGTCCCGGCAGCCAGGCGAAGGGCCCGGCACCGGGCCTGATCATCGCCGCCACCAGGGCGAGCACGCCGAGGGCACCGAGGATCACGGACCCACGCCGGCCCGCCTCGACTCGAGGATGCCGGCGAGCGCGGCCACCCCTGCGAGCACCACCGCGATGCCGGTGATGAGCGCCACCTTGTCGCCGGTGCCGAACAGCGCGATGGCGGCGTCCTTCGCCCAACTGGGTGCGAGGTCGATGAGGCCACCGCCGATCACGGCGAACGGACTCGCGCTCGGCTCGACGATGGCGGCGACGAGTTCCGCGACGCCGACGGCGACGACCGCCGAGCTGAGCCCGGCGGCCGCCGATCGGAGCCTGTCACCGCGTGTCGTACGGGTTGCATGGCTCATGATCCGAGGGTAACCCCGGGGCAGAGCCCCGGGGTCGTCCGGCTCAGAGCCCGTTGCGACGTGCGACCTCGCCCAGCCAGGCCAACGACGGCTTCGGCGAGCGCTCGAAGGTCTCGTGGTCGAAGCCGATCAGACCGAAGGTCGGGCGGAATCCGCTGGCCCACTCGTAGTTGTCGAGCGCGCTCCAGTGCTGGTACGCCTTGACCTCGATGCCGTCGGAGATCGCTCGGTGCAGCCCCTCGAGTGCACCCTGCGTGTAGGCGATGCGCCGAGTGTCGTCGGACGTCGCGATGCCGTTCTCGGTGACGAGCACCGGCACCCCGCCGCTGCGCTCCCAGGCGCTGCGCACACCCATCTCGAGCGCTTCAGGGAAGAACTCCCACCCGGTGAGGGTGGTCTCGACGTCATCCGCCACGGGCCTAGGGCCCTCCGGTCCGATGAAGGTGCGCGTGTATGCCTGCACGCCGACGAAGTCATCGCCGGCCGACTGGTCGAGGTACCAGTGGTCGCGGGGGTCGCCGTAGGTGGCGACCATCTCGTCGGCCCCCGGCTCTCCGGTGGAGTGGAACGCCTGGGTCGCGATCGTCCAGCCCGCTTGCACGCCCGAGACCGAATGCAGGATCTCGGAGGCGCGGTGGTGCGCGTCGAGCAGCGTGTCGGCGACCGCGAGGTCGGGATTCGGCAGACCGTAGGCGACGAGGTTCGCCGCGTCCTCTCCCCGGCCAGCATCGCCGCGATGTTCGGCTCGTTGATCGTGCAGACGTATTTCACGCCCTCGAGGATCGGCAGCACCGTCTCGACGTAGCGGGAGAAGAGGTCGACGGCGTCGGATGCCCGCCAGAAGCCGTCCTTCTGGAACCACTGCGGCACGGTGAAGTGCATCAGTGTCACCGTCGGATCGAGCCCGTTCTCGCGAGCCGTGTCGATCATGCGGCGGTAGTGGTCGAGCATGGCGCGCGACACGAAGCCGCGCTCGGGCTCGATGCGGGCCCACTCCATCGAGAAGCGGTACGAGTTCAGACCGGCATCCGCCAGCAGACGCATGTCCTCCGGGTACCGGTGGAAGTGGTCGGCGGCGTCGCCCGAGGGCTCGACCATCGGCGAGCCCGGAGCATGCTCCATCGTCCACCAGTTGCTGGTCGTGTTGTTCCCCTCCACCTGATGGGCTGCGGTCGCAGCGCCCCAGAGAAAGCCGTCAGGGAATGTGAGCACGAGTGCTCCTTTCGTCTTGCTGTGGTTCGATCAGCGCTCGGCCCGTGCCGGGTTCGGCACGGCGTCGAGCAGCTGCACGGTGTACGGATCTTCGGGATGCTGCAGCACCTGCGAGGTCTCGCCGCGTTCGACGACACGACCGCTGTTGAGCACCAGGATGTTCTCGGTGACCAGACGCGCGCTCAGCAGATCGTGGGTGATGTAGAGCATGCTGATGCCCCACCTCTCCCGCAGGTCCTCGAGCAGCGCCAGAACGCCCGCCCGAAGCGACACGTCGAGCATCGACACCGGTTCGTCGGCGATCAGCACCTGCGGGTCGCTCGCGAGTGCCCGGGCGATGACCACACGCTGGCGCTGACCGCCCGAGAGCTGATGCGGCAGCTTGGCCGCGAACTGCTCGACCGGGGTCAGACCCACCGTCTCGAGGAGTTCGAGCACGCGTGCCCTCGCCTCGTCACCGCGGAGCTTCGTGTAGTTGCGGATCGGGCGGCTGAGGGCGTACTCCACCGTGTGCAGCGGATTCAGCGCCGCGTACGGGTCCTGGAACACCATCTGCACGTCCTTGCGGAGGTCGCGCAGTCCCGTGCGGCGCAGCGACGCCACGTCGACATCGCCGAAGCGCACGGTGCCCTCGGTCGGCTTCTCGACTCCGGTGATGAGCTTCGCGAGGGTCGACTTGCCGGAACCCGAGGCGCCCACGAGAGCGAGTGCCTCGCCGGGCTCGAGACGGAACGACACGTCGTCGACCGCGACCACCGGCTCTTCGCCGCGGCGCGGAGCCGGGTAGCGCTTCGACACGCCCTCGACCACGATCGCGGCATCGGCCCGGCGGGTGTCGCGCTGCGACACCGTGGGGAGGGTCTCGGTCAGATCGGTGCGCGAGCGCCCCTCTCGACGCCGGGTGCCGAGGTCGACGAACCCGGGGATCGAGATCGACTCGGCCCGAGGGTCGGCGTAGTGGCTCAGCAGCATCCGCGTGTACTCGTCCTGCGGACGGTGCAGGATGTCGAGGCTCGGCGCGTCTTCGACGATCCGTCCCTCGTGCATCACCATCACGCGATCCGTCGCCTCCAGCACGATGCCCAGGTCATGGCTGATGAGGATCGCGGTGAAGTGCTCGGAGCGCTGCAGGTCCTTGATCGTGTCCATCACCGCGTGCTGCACGAGCACGTCGAGCGCTGTGGTGGGCTCGTCGAACACCATCAGCTGCGGTTCGAGAGACAGGGCCAGCGCGATCGAGGTGCGCTGGCGCATGCCGCCCGAGAGCTCACTCGGGTACCGGGCGAGCACCGCGGGATCGAGGCCGACCTTGCCGATCAGCTCCCGTGCCCGGGCATCGCGGTCGTCGCGAGCGACGTGACCGTGCGCCGCGAAGATGTCGCGGAAGTGATTGCCGATCGTGCGGACGGGGTTCAGCGCGTTCATGCCGGACTGCAGCACCATCGCGAACCCGCCCTGGCGCTGACGGCGCAGCTCCTCGGCGTTCAGCTCGCGGATGTCGCGGCCGTCGAAGAGGATGCGTCCGCCGCTGATCCGTGCCGGCGGCTTCTGCAGCCGCGTCAGCGCGAAGCCGAGCGTCGACTTGCCCGATCCGGACTCGCCGACGAGACCGACGAACTCGCCGCGACGCAGCGTGAACGAGACGCTCTCGACGGCCGTCACCGGCGTCGTTCCCGGCGAGGCATACTCGACGGACAGGCCCTGGACATCGAGAAGTACGTCGTTCGGTACGGGGGTGTTCGCTTCCATGGCGCTCATCGGCCCTTCCCTTCACGCAGGCGCGGATTGGAGATGCCGTCCACGCCGAAGTTGATCAGTGTCAGGCTCAGCGCGAGCAGCGCAATGCAGAGACCGGGAGCGAACAGCAGCAGCCACTGTCCGGTGAGCAGCGAGTTGGAGTTCTGCGCCCAGTAGAGCATGGTGCCCCAGCTGACGATGCTCGAGTCGCCGAGTCCGAGGAACTCGAGACCCGCCTCTGCGAGGATCGCCGCGGTCGCCGCTCCGAAGAGCGTGCCCGCGATGATCGAGGTCATGTTCGGCAGGATCTCGCGGAACACGATGCGCGCCCGACTGTCGCCCGAGAACTGCGCCGACGTGACGAAGTCGTTGCCGCGGAGCGACTGGGTCTGGCTGCGCAGCACGCGCGCACCCCACGCCCATCCGGTGACGACGATGACCGCGATGATCATCAGGATGCCGCCGTTCTGCAGGTAGGCGGCGATCACGATCATGAGCGGCAGCCCGGGGATCACGAGGAAGAGGTTGACGATGAAGCCGACCACCTCTCCCAGGAATCCACGCATGTAGCCCCAGCTGAGTCCGATCAGCACGGCGACGATCGTCGACAGGATGCCTGCTGCCATGCCGACCAGCAGGCTGATCTGCGAGCCGTAGATCAGCTGGCTGAGGACGTCTTCTCCCGCGGCCGTGGTGCCGAGCCAGTGCGCCGCCGATGCGTCGGCGTTGCGCTCGAACGAGTTCTCCTTGGGGCCGTCAGGGCGCCAGCAGCGGCGCGAACACCGCGACCACGACGAACAGACCGAGGATGATGAGGCCCAGCCGGGCCTTGCCGTTGGACCAGAGGGTGCCCACCATCCGGGCGAACGAGCGCCACGGGCTGGGAGCCGCGATCCGGTCGGAGGGAACCTTGACATTCATGGTGGAGGTCATCGGCGGGTCCTTGGATCCAGCACGCCGTACAGGATGTCGACGAGGAAGTTGGCGATGAGCACGCTGACGGTGATCATCAGGAAGAGCGCCTGCATGAGCGGGTAGTCCTGCCCGATCACGGCGTTGAAGAGCAGGTAACCGATGCCCGGATACCCGAACACCTGCTCCACGAGGATGGATCCGCCGACCACGCCACCGAGCGTGAGCCCGAATCCGGTGAGGTTCGGCAGGATCGCGTTTCGTGCGGCGTAGCGGACGGCGATCGTCCGACCACGCAGGCCGTTGGCCTCGGCGAACGTCACGTAGTCCTCGCCGAGGGTGTTGATCATCGCGTTGCGCATGCCGATGATCCATCCGCCGAGCGATGTCAGCAGGATCGTCACGGCCGGAAGCACCGCGTGCTGCACGAGGTCGACGATGAAGTCCCAGGTGAACGCCGGTGTGGTGGTCGCCGCGTAGGCGCCGGTGGTCGGGAACCAGTGCAGCACGTATCCGAAGAAGAACAGCAGCAGCAGCGCTGTCCAGAAGTACGGGAAGGTGCTGAGGAAAGATCCGGTGAGCGTCGGCAGGCTGTCGAGCCAGGTGCCCCGACGCCAGGCCGCGGCGACACCGATCAGCGTGCCGATCACGAACGCGAGGATCGTGACGATGCCGACCAGACCGAGTGTGTAGGGAAGAGCGGTCGAGACCATGCTCGACACGGTCTGCGGATAGAACGTGTACGAGACGCCGAAGTCGAGTCTGGCGACCTGGCCGAGGTAGGTCACATACTGGTCCCAGATCGAACCGGTCGGCACACCCAGCTGGGCCTCGATCGCGGCGCGGGTCGCATCGGACACGGGGCCGTTCTGCGCCAGCTTCGCGATGGCGGCATCGGCGGGCGAACCCGGCATGAGCCGCGGGAGGAAGAAGTTCAGCGTGACCGCCGCCCACAGGGTGAGCACGAAGAGGCCGAGCTTCTGGAAGACGTACTTCATCAGTCGTCAGCCCCCTTCACGCGCTCGAGCCGGGTGAAGATGCCCAGCGGAGCAGAGTCGTAGTTCTGCGGAATCATGTAGGGGTCGTCCTCTGTGGGCCAGCCGGTGAACTTGGAGTCGTTGAACAGACCCCAGATGCCGCCGTAGTACAGCCCGATCACGGGCAGCTCGTCGTAGACGATGCCCTGCAGCTCGTTCACGATCTCGGTCTGGCGGGCGGGATCGACCGTCTCGCGATACTCGGCGAGCAGAGCATCCGCCTCATCCGAGCGATAGCGCTGGAAGTTGTTGGCGGTGGGTTCGCCGGACCCGGACGGCACGTAGAACTCGCTCGAGAGCAGGTTGTTGTACGCCTGGTAGACGTCGCCGTTGCCCATGCCGCCGACGGCCATCTCGAAGTCGCCGTTGCTGATGGCGTTCTGGTAGCCGGCCGGCTGCGGGAGCTTGAGCGACACCTTGACACCGACCTCGGCGAGCTGACGCTGCACGGTCTGCGCGGCGCGGGTCCAGTCGGAGTAGCCGTTGGCGGTGGTCAGCGCGAACTCGAGCTGCTCGCCGTCGGCGCCCACCAGACGATCGCCCTGCAGCGTGTATCCCGCCTCGGCGAATGCCGCGAGCGCGGCATCCGTGTCCTGGGTGATCATGCCGGCGTCGGGGATGCTCGGGTCGAGATACTCCTCCTGGTTGGGCAGGATGAGTCCGGTCTGGCCGGCGGGCTGCATGTAGCCCTCCGAGGCCGTCTCGGCGATCTCCTCACGATCGAGGGCGAGCGCGATGCCGCGGCGCACGTTGACGTCGTCGAACGGTGCGACCTCGAGGTTCGGCATCAGCGCGATCACTCCTCCCGGCGGGAACCACCAGGCGTTGTGCTCGCTGGCCGCACCCCAGGTGCCCTCGACATCGGAGATGAACGAGTAGGCCCAGTCGTAGCCGCGCGTGACGGTGTCGAGCTGCGAGTTCGTCGACGGCAGGATGATGTGCTCGATCTCGATCTTGTCGGCCTGCCAGTAGTCGGGGTTCTTGTCCACCGAGTACTGCTGGTCGTTGTAGTTTCCGAGCACGAACGGACCGGTACCGACCGGCTCCTCGTTGCGGTAGGTGCCCGGGTCCTTCACATCGGACCAGAGGTGCTCCGGGACGATCATGGTCTGACCGAGGATCGGCAGCGACGGTGCGTCATCCGTCTGCAGGTGCATGATGACGTCGTCGCCCTCGACCTCGACCGTCTCGAGGTGCTGCCACGCGCCCTTGATGTCGAGTGAGGGGTTGTCCTTCAGCAGCTGGAACGTGAACGCCACGTCATCGGGCGTCATCGGCTCGCCGTCGCTCCACTCGACGCCGTCGCGGATCGTCATCACGACCGTGCGCGCGTCGGGCTGCGACCACTCGGTCGCCAGCCACGGGTTGAGCGCTCCGTCGAGCGGGTTCACCAGGATCAGCGGCTCGTAGATCCACCGCGACGCCGTTCGCGTGTTGGTGAGATACGGGTTGAAGTTCCGCGTGAAGAAGGGATTCCCCTTGTCCGCGTTGATGAGCATCGTGTCGTCGCCGATCGATGGATCGGGCTGCGAACTGATCTGGATGCTGCAACCGCTGAGCACGACGGCTGCTGCCGCCAGTCCCACGATCGCGGCTCTCCGCCAGCGTCGGAGCATGTGCGTCTTCGCCACACTGCCACCTCATGTCGTCTGTGTCATGAAGGGGGTCCCACGGGTCGGGGCACCCCGCGGCCGAAGCCGCATCACTGATTGTAAGCGCATACATTTCGGAGATGCAAGCCCTTGACAACGCACCCTGCGCCGTCGATGCGCGGAGCCGCGGCATGGGAGCGGTGCCAGATCAGCGGCCGTGGGGCGCCTCGCGGAGGGAGTTCACCATGCTCCGCAAGGCGCGCAGGGCAGCAACCTGCTCGGCATCCGTCATTCCCGACAGCATTCGGATCTCGACCGACCGCACCGCGGCGGTCGCCTTCGCGAGGCTGCTCCTCCCCCGCGGAGTGAGCGTCGTCGGCAAAGTCCTCCCCGCAGGCGCCACGGCCGGACGGACGACGAAACCGTCCTTCTCGAGCGACTGCAGCAGGACGTTCATGGATTGGCGTGTCACGAACGCCCCTCGCGCGAGCTCGGAGTTCGACATCCCCGGTCGCTGCGCGAGCAACTCCAGGCAGGAGTAGTGCGTGATGGTCACCCTCTCGAATGTCAGATAACTGACACCGATGGAAAGAGACCACCATGCCCGTCACCGGCCCCGACTTCATCTCACTCCAGACCCGCGACCTCGCGGCGTCCCAGGCGTTCTACGAGCGGTACCTCGGACTCGTGCGCTCACCCGCGGGCCCGCCGCACGCCGTCGTGTTCGAGACGACACCCATCGCCTTCGCACTGCGAGACATCGCGCCCGGCACCGACCTCGACCGGGTCGATCAGCCCGGGATCGGTGCGGCGATCTGGTTGCACGCGACCGACGTGCAGAGCATCCACGACGCTCTCTCCGCCAACGGCCACACGATCGTCGCAGCCCCGATCGACGGTCCGTTCGGTCGCACCTTCACGTTCGCCGACCCCGACGGATACCGCATCACGCTGCACGACCGCGCCTGAACGGTTGCGGTCACCCTCTTCGCCCCGGGCGTTGGGAGCTCTCGCGGACGAGGATCTGCAGGGGCAGGCGCACGGTCATCGGCTCGGCGTCGGGCTGTTCGAGGCGCCGCGCGAGCAGCTGCACGGCGGCGCGACCGAGGTCGATCATCGGCTGGCGAACGGTCGTGAGCGCCGGCCGTGACAGCGCGGCGGCCTCGAGCCCGTCGAAGCCGGTGACCCTCACATCGTCGGGCACGCGGATGCCCGCCGAGCTGAACGCATCGATCGCGCCGAGAGCCATCTGATCGTTGGCCGCGACCAGCACGGACGGTGCACCCCGGGCGATGAGCTGCTCAGCGGCGGCATGACCCGCCGCGCGGGTGAAGTCGCCGCGCACCACGGTCACGTCGTCGATCGCGAGCCCCGCCTCGGCGACGGCGGTGGCGAAGCCCTCCCACCGCTGCGCACCGTCAGGGGAATCCTCGGGGCCGCCCAGGAACGCGAGACCTCCGGGGTCGGACTCCGCGAGCACGAGGCGAGTGAGTTCGGCCATGGCCTCGGCGTTGCTCACCGTCACGTGGTCGTAGTCATCGCCGCGCGCAGGGCCGGAGAGGACCACCACGGGGATGCGTCGTGCGAGGCGGGCGAGCACGTCGTCGGGAACACTCTGCGCGAGCACCATGAGTCCGTCGACCCGGCCGGCGATGTCGCGCACGGTCTCACGGGTGGGGTCATCACGGCCGACGCCGATCATGAGGACGAAGCCCTGCTTCCACGCCTCGAGCTCGGCGCCGCGCAGCACCTCGTCGAGGAAGAGCATGGTCGGCTGCGGCGCGCCGGACTCCGCAGCCTCACGCTCGACCGTGAAGGGCGGCGGCGCCGATGGCGAATCCGCGAGAACGTCGAGCAGCGGGGCGTCGTCCGACGCGTCGAAACCGGGGAAGTAGAGCCCGATCACCCCTGTGCGTCTCTCGGCCAGCCCACGGGCGCTGCTGCTGGGCACGTAGCCCAGCTCGGTGACCGCATCGAGCACACGCTCACGTGTCGCCGGACGCACAGCATCCGGCTGCCGCAGCACACGCGAGACCGTGGCGA
Source organism: Microbacterium sp. AC145 (assembly GCF_979258505.1). Taxonomy (NCBI): domain Bacteria; kingdom Bacillati; phylum Actinomycetota; class Actinomycetes; order Micrococcales; family Microbacteriaceae; genus Microbacterium; species Microbacterium sp. AC145. Next base: position 724,389 of record NZ_OZ409859.1, on the reverse strand, counting down.
TCGACACTCCGGCGCGCTCCGCGACGTCGTAGACGGTCGCCTTCTTGCTCACGCTGGGTCCTCCTCGGAATGGCTGTGCACCAGGGTACCTGCGGACATGCGGGCGATGAGGGAGCCGTGAGGGCGGACGCTGATCTCGCCGGGTTCGCGGCCGCGGGTCTCGGTCGTCCCAACCTCCAAGCCGGCGTCGGCGAGGAGTTCACCCAGCACCTCGGCAGACCAGAAGTAAGCCGGGGCGACCGCATGCGCGAAGGGCTCGCGCGGCTCGCCGTCGAAGAACCCGAGCAGGAGGCTGCCGCCGGGGGCGAGCACGCGAGCGAACTCGCCCAGGATCCCGGGAAGGTCTTCGGCTGCGGTGTGGATGAGCGAGTACCAGGCGAGGATGCCGCCGACCGACCCGCTCTCGATCTGCAGATCACGGAACGAGCCGAGATCGAATGCGATGTCGGGATGCCGACGCCGCGCCGTCTCGATGAACTCCGCCGACAGGTCGACGCCACGCACCTCGCGGCCATCCTCGGCGAGGAACCCGGTCCAGTGCCCCGGCCCGCACCCGGCATCCAGCAGCAGACCCTGCGTGTCGTCGCGCCACCGGGCGATCGCCGCCGCATCGCGAGCATCCATCTGCTCGACCGCGCCGGCCAGCGCGACGTACTCCTCAGCACGAGCGTCGTAGGCCGCCGCGATCGCGGCATCCGAGGCGTCGCGCATCAGCGGGCGGCGAGCGCTGCCTGGTACAGATCGCGGGAGGAGAGTCCAGTCGCCGCGGCGACCTCAGCACATGCCTCCTTCAGGCGGACGCCGGAGGCGACGAGCCGCTGCACCTGCACGAGAGCATCCTCCGCCGAGGACGCCCGAGGCGCGGCGCCCTCGACGACGAGCACGATCTCGCCCTTGACCCCCGCTGACGCCCACTCGACGAGCTCAGCCGCGGTGCCGCGACGCACCTCTTCGTAGAACTTGGTGAGCTCGCGGCACACCGCGATGCGTCGGTCCTCGCCGAAGACCGTGCCGACATCGGCGAGCGCCGATGCCAGGCGGGCGGGCGATTCGAAGAAGACCATCGTGCGGGGTTCGGTGGCGAGAGCGCGAAGCGTCGATCGCCTCTCCCCCGGCTTGCGCGGCAGGAAGCCCTCGAACGTGAAGCGGTCGGTGGGCAGCCCCGAGATCGCGAGCGCCATGATCACGGCACTCGGGCCGGGGATCGCCGTGACGGTCACGCCCTGCGCGACCGCTTCGGCGACGAGCGCGTACCCCGGGTCGCTGATCGCGGGCATCCCGGCATCGCTGACGACCACGATGTCCTGCTCCACGGCGAGCGCCGCGAGCTCGGCCGACTTCTGCTTCTCGTTGTGATCGTGCAGCGCGATCAGCCGCGGTCGATTCGTGATCTGCAGCGCCTGGAGCAGGCGCCCGGTGGTGCGGGTGTCTTCGGCGACCACGACCTCGGCGTTCTCGAGAACCTCGATGAGGCGGCGGGACGCATCCCCGAGGTTTCCGATCGGGGTGGCGGCGAGGATGATCACCCGCCCAGCTTAGGCGGGCGTCCGACCGCCCGTTGTCTAGGCTGGAGCGGTGACCGCGCCCCTGCCCCTGATGCCCCCGCCCGAGCAGAGGCTGACGCGCTACGGGCAGCTGCGCGACCGGCTCCTGCAGCACCCCGACTGGGGACGGATGCTGCGCTGGTTCGCGCCCTTCATCGTCACGGTCGTGGCCGCGGTGCTGCGTCTCATCAATCTGGGTCACCCGCATCAGCTCGCCTTCGACGAGACGTACTACGTCAAGGACGCGTGGTCGCTGTGGACCCTGGGCTACGAGGGCTCCTGGGGTGAGAACGCGAACGAGGCGTTCATCACCCTGCAGCAGCTGCCGCTCGCCGACAACGGCTCGTTCGTCGTGCACCCGCCGCTGGGCAAGTGGCTGATCGCCCTCGGCATGTCGATCGGCGGGCCCGACAACACCGTGGGCTGGAGACTGGCGACCGCGCTGCTCGGCACCGCCACCGTGCTGCTCGTCTACCTGGTCGCGCGCCGCCTGACCGGCTCGATCGTCGTCGCCACCGTCGCCGCCTCGCTGTTGGCGATCGACGGTCTGAGCATCGTGATGAGCCGCACCGCGCTGCTCGACGGACCGCTCACGTTCTTCATCATGCTCGGCGCCCTGTTCATCCTGATCGACCGCGATCGCACGATCTCCGCGCTCGAGAGGCCCGATGAAGACACCCCCGAGCGGCTCTGGGGACCGGTGCTCTGGCGGCGACCGTGGGTGATCGCCGCCGGTGTGGCGCTCGGCGCCGCCTGCGCCGTCAAATGGTCTGGCCTCTACGCGCTCGCAGCCTTCGGCCTCTATCTCGTCGTGACCGATGCACTCGCCCGCCGCCGCGCCGGGGTCGTGCTCTGGCCGAGCTCAGCGGCCTTCCGCCAGGGCCCCGTGTCGTTCGTGCTGCTGGTGTTCCCCGCATTCGCCACGTACCTCGTGAGCTGGACCGGATGGCTCGTGACCGACGGCGGGTATGCCCGTGACAGCGACCCGAATCCGCTCATCGCGCTGTGGAACTATCACCAGTCGATCCTCAACTTCCATGTCGGACTGAACAGCGGACACCCCTACGCGAGTGCGGCGTGGGAGTGGCCGCTGCTGCTGCGCCCGACGGCCGTGTGGGTGGGCACTGATCCCGCACCCTGCGGGGTCGACCACTGCATCGCCGTGATCTCGACGATTCCGAATCCACTGATCTGGTACGCGAGCATCGTGGCCGCCGGGTACCTGGTCTACCGTCTCGTGCGCGCCTGGATCACGCGCCGACCGATCACTCCCGCGCTGACCTTCCCGCTGGTGGGACTCGCCGCGACATACATTCCCTGGCTGCTGTTCCCCGAGCGCACGATCTTCCAGTTCTACACGGTGGCGATGGCGCCCTTCCTCGTGATCGGGTTGGCCGTCGTGCTGCGGATGATCGCAGGCCGACGTGAAGACCCGCTTCATCGACGGCAGGCCGGGGAGCGCACCGTGATGGTCTTCCTCGTGGTCGTCGTGCTGGTCTCGGCGTTCTACTACCCCGTGTGGACAGGCATGAGCGTGCCGTACGACTTCTGGCTCGTGCACAACTGGCTGCCCGGCTGGGTCTGACCCGCATCACCGGGAGGCGCGTGTCAGCCTGTCCTGCGCGTCAGGCGCGCGACGATCAACAGCGCCGCCGTCAGACCGATGGTCAGCAGCAGCTGCACCCGGGCCGCCTCGTCGGTCATCGAGAGCGCGATGACCCCCGCGAGCAGCACCGGGCACAGCCACGACAGCCAGGGGAAGCCCCACATGCGCATCGGCATCTCCTCGCCTGAGCGATCGGCGCGACGGCGGAGGATGATCTGCGACACCGCCGTGGCCGACCAGATGATGAGCACGGTCGACCCCACGATGTTCAGGAGCACCGGGAGGACCACATCGGGGAACCCCCAGTTGAGTCCCACGGTGATGAACCCGAACGAGACCGAGGCGAGCACCGCCACCATCGGCACACCCCTCGCAGTGGTGCGCGTCGCCGCCGTCGGCGCGAGGCCCCGCTCGCCGAGGGAGTACGCCATGCGCGACGCACCGTAGATGTTCGCGTTCATCGCCGAGAGCAGCGCGATCACGACGATGAGGTCCATCACCAGACCGACACCGGGCACGTGCAGCGTCTCGAGCACCGCCGAGAAGGGGCCGTCCGCGACAGCCGGATCGTTCCACGGCAGCACCGCCACGATCACGAAGATCGAGCCGACGTAGAAGATGAGGATGCGCACCAGCACTTCACGGACGATGCGGCGGATGTTGCGCGCGGGGTCGTCGGATTCGGCAGCGGCGATCGCGACGACCTCGGTGCCGCCGAACGCGAACATCACGACCAGGAGGGCTGCCGCGACACCGGCGATGCCGTTCGGGGCGAACCCGCCGTTGTCGACGAGATTGCCGATGCCGGTCGCCGGCACGCCGGGGAAGAGACCGACGATCGCGCACACGCCGACCACGAGGAAGGCGATGATCGCGGCGACCTTGATCGCCGCGAACCAGAACTCGAACCGGCCGTAGTTGCGCACCCCGAAGAGATTCACCGCGGTCAGCACCACGACGAACACGAGCACCCAGACCCAGGCGGGGATGCCCGGCATCCGGGCGGCGACGATGCCGGCGGCACCGGTGGCCTCGGCCGCGATGACCACGACGAGCTGGATCCAGTAGAGCCATCCGACCGCACTGCCCGCGCTTCGTCCCATCGCCCTCTGCGCGTACGAGCTGAAGGCGCCGGAGCTCGGGCGGGCGGCGACCATCTCGGCCAGCATCGCCATGACCAGCACCACGATGCCGCCGGCGACGAGATATGAGATGAGCACCGCCGGACCGGCCATGCCGATCGCCTGGCCCGACCCCACGAACAGCCCGGCGCCGATCGCTCCGCCGAGCCCCATCATCGAGATCTGGCGACGGGTGAGACCCCGATGCAGACCCCTGGTCGTGGTCGTGGTGGTGGGAACCTCGGTCATGCGTGTACCTCCTGCGGTGCGGTCTCAGCCTACGATCTCCTCATGGGCGCTCCATCCGGCTTCGAGTTCGTCGTGCGCGGCGACGAGGTCGTCATCAGACACCACGGCGCGACAGCGACGGTGCTGAGAGGCACGAGGGCGAGCGAGTTCCTCACTCAGGCCGAGCAGGGCGACCCGCAGATGCTGATGGCGCGGGTCACCGGCAACTACCGACGTGGCAACGAGCGCACCGCGCGACAGCATCCGCGACACGCACGCTGAACCCCATCAGCGCGCGAGTGCCAGCTCGGCGGGATCGCTCACCGGCAGCCGGCACACGAACGACCGGCAGTCGAACGCCTGCTCACCGGCGCCTGCTTTGCCTTCGAAGAGCTCGAACCCGGCATCGGCGAAGGCACGCGCCTGTGCCGGCGAGACGATCGCGACGACATCCGCATCGGCACCGCGCGCAGCGGAGGCCAACGCACCGTCCGGCAGCTCCGTGACGACCACGAGCTGCCGCGGAGCATCGACGAGCCCTGCGGCGACGCGCAGCAGACTGCCGTGCGCGAACGGCTGACCCACGGCCGGGGCGGCGTGCTCGCGCACCCTCTGAGCTGCCGCGTCGCGGTACCGGTCGCCGGCACCGAGCAGCCACGCGGTGAGGGATGCCGAGGCGACGGCCGAGGCTTCCGACGGAAGATCACCGTCGGTCTGATCGGGCGCGGTCGCGATGCCGTTCTCGGCCAGCAGCGGGTCGCCGGCGAGGCCGGTGAGAGCATCGTCGAGCAGCGCACGCCCCTCGACGGCCCAGGCCACGTCGCCGGTGGCGAGGGCCAGCGCGAACAGGCCGTCGGCGAGCAGCGCGACGTCGGCCGTCGTCGCCACCGCCGACGACGCGGTGCCGTCGAGCGACGCCCGCACCAGCGCGCCTGCGGCATCGCGATTGACCCGGAGCACATGATCGGCGGCCTCGACCGCAGCCTGCACCCACGCGGGTTCTGCCAGCGCCACGCCGGCGCGCGCGAGCGCCGCGATCGCGAGGCCGTTCCAGCCGGTGATCACCTTGCCGTCGACCGCGGGGGGCTCGAGATCTGCCCTCTCGACGACCGGGCGCAGATAGTATCCGCCCTCGCTGCGCTCCCCGTCGATCCACGACTCCGAATCCTGGGCGGCCCCGAATCCCCCGCCACTGCGGCGCAGAGTGCGGAGCATGAACGTCGCGATCCCGCGCACGGTCTGCACATCGCCCGCGTTCAGCGCGATGAGAAGCAGCTGCGCGTTGTCGGTCAGCATGCGCTCGTAATGCGGCACCGTCCAGTCCCGCTGCGTGGCGTAACGGAAGAAGCCACCGTCGTCGTCGCGCAGAGCGGATGCCGTCATCGCGGCGAGCGCCCGCTCGGCGGCGGCCGCGGCATCCTGAGCCTCGCGACGGACCAGCGGACTCTGCAGGAAGCCCAGGGTGGTGGCCACCGGGAACTTCGGTGCACCCCCGAAGCCGCCGAACTCCCGATCCTCACGCGCGGCGATCGCCCGCGCGGCTGTCGCGATCGCGGCGTCGTTCGGCAGATCGGACGGGGTGACGGCCGCTGCCTGCGCGAGCGCCGCCGTCACAGCATCGGCCGATTCCTCGGCCTGCGCCCGTCGCACCGTCCATGCCTCGTGCACGGCTGCGAGCACGTCACGGAACGCCGGAAGCGGCTGCCGTGCGACCGGCGGCCAGTAGGTGCCCGCGTAGAAGGTGCGGCCCCGTGGCGTCGCGAACACCGTGAGTGGCCAGCCGAGGTTCTGGGTGAAGGCGGAAGCTGCCGCCATATAGGCACCGTCGACGTCGGGATGCTCTTCACGGTCGACCTTGACGGCCACGAAGTTCTCGTTGATCGCAGCCGCCGTCTCGGGATCGGCGAAGGACTCACGAGCCATGACATGACACCAGTGGCAGGTCGAGTACCCGATCGAGATGAGCAGAGGCACCTCGCGACGCTCGGCCTCGGCGAACGCCTCCGGCCCCCACGGATACCACTCGACAGGGTTGTCCGCGTGTGCGCGGAGGTAGGGGCTGAGCGTGTCGGCGAGCCGGTTCGTCATACCCTCACGCTACGCGGATGCGGCGTGTGTGGGCCGGTCAGGAGACGAGCAGTGGCTCGACGGGACGCGAGGCGGCGTATCCGACCAGAGGCAGCGCACGCTCTGCGGCCAGCGCGATCCGCGCCTGCAGCACCTCGGAGGAGATCACGTAGCCGTCGAAGTCGGTGTTGCTCGCGTACACGCCCACCGGCAGTGTCAGCGCCTGGAAGAAAGCGAACAGCGGGCGCAGCTGGTGCTCGATGATGAGCGCGTGCCGTTCGCCGCCGCCGGTCGCGGCGAGCAGCACCGGCTTGCCGACGAGCTCGTACTGACCGACGAAGTCGAACAGATGCTTGAAGAGTCCGGTGAACGAGGCCCGGTAGACGGGGCTGCCCACGATCAGCAGGTCGGCCTGCTCGATGGCCACGAGCTTCTCCTCGACGCGTGCGGGCAGCTGATCACGGCTCAGCGCCCCGGCGAGCGAGGGGCCGATGTCCGTCAGCTCGATGACCTCGATCTCGACCTCGGCGCGGTCGGCGACAGCACCGGCGATCGCACGGATCAGAGCCGTGGTCTTGCTGGGTTCGTGCAGGGAGCCGGACACGGCGACGACACGGTAGGGAGCTGTCATGCGGTCGACGCTACTCACGACGACGCCCCGTGTCGCGAGAAGCGACACGGGGCGTCATCTGTCGAAACGGAACGCCTCAGTTGAGGTCGTTCGGGTGCGCACCCACGCGGCCCGAGCCGTCGAGCGGGTCGAGCGCGTCGATCGCCGCGATCTCGGCATCGGTCAGCTCGAAGCCGAACACATCGAGGTTCTCGCGCAGTCGCTCGGCGCGCACCGACTTCGGGAAGACGATGAACCCCTTCTGCAGGTGCCAGCGCAGCACCGCCTGGGCCGGGGTCACACCGTGTGCGGCGGCGGCGTCGGCGATCGCCGGGGTGCCGAACAGGTCGTACTTGCCCTGACCCAGAGGACCCCAGGACTCGATGCGGATGCCGCGCTCGGTCGCCCAGTCGACGATGTCGCGCTGCTGGTACGCCGGGTGCAGCTCGATCTGGTTGACCGCGGGGGTGACGCCCGTCTCGGCGACGACGCGCTCGAGGTGCGGCACGAGGAAGTTCGAGACGCCGATGCTGCGCGTCAGGCCCGCCTCGCGGATCTCGACGAGCGACGCGAACGCGTGCACGTAATCGTCCTTGGCGGGGGTCGGCCAGTGCACCAGATACAGGTCGACGCTCTCGAGGCCGAGCTTCTCGAGGCTCTCGGCGATGGCCTTCTGGGGCTCGTCGTCGTGGTGGCGGTCGTTCCACAGCTTGGTCGTGATGAAGAGTTCGTCGCGCGCGATGCCGGATGCCGCGATCGCCGCGCCCACGCCCTCCTCGTTGCCGTAGATCGCCGCGGTGTCGATGTGGCGGTATCCGATGGCGAGCGCTTCGCTCACGGCACGCTCGGTCTCGTCGGCCGGCACCTTGAAGACGCCGTAGCCGAGCTGGGGGATGGAGTTGCCGTCGTTCAGTTCGAGTGCAGGAATCGTCATGCATCCAGCCTAGAAGCAGTAGGGGCCGGTGGGGTCGCCATGGCTGTCGCTGCCCTGCCCACCAGCTGCTCGAGCGGGCCACGACCCACGAGGATCGACCACAGCGTCGTCGCGAGCAGCAGCATGATCGCGGTGCCGGCCCAGAACTCGTTGCTCGAGAAGAAGCCACCGGGCCCGCCGATGAGCGCCGTCGACAGCACATGCGCGCTGTACGCCGACAGCGGCATCGAGCCCAGCGCTGCGAGCGGCAGCAGGATCCAGCGCAGCGGACGGCTGAGCAGCAGGCACAGCGCGATGACGACGAGCGCGAACCCACCGGACCCCAGGATCTCGGCCGTTCCTCCCGAATGCGCCTCGACACCGAAGATGCCCGCGAGAACCGCACCGATCGGGTCGCCGTCGGCGACGGCATCCGGATACGTGCTCCACCCCGTGCTGATCGTCGTCGACGCCGTGTTCGCCCCGCCGCCGATTCCGGCGACCGCTCCGATGAGACCGAGCCCGTAACCGACGACCACGAGTCCGAGTCCGACCACGAGCGCCACTGCAGCGGTCTCGACTCGCTCGACGTGGAGCCGGCCCAGCGCCATCCCGGCGAAGACGAACGCGAGCCAGACGGTGATCGGGTACGAGCCGTAGAGCACCAGGTCGATGCCGGGACCTGACGGATGCAGCGTGAGCACCGCCAGCAGAGCGAGCAGCGCCGGCCCCGCGAGCGTGAGGATGCTCGCGGCGAGCAGCAGCTTCGCCGGGGCCCAGCGCAGGAAGGGGATCACCGCGACGTAGAGCAGGCCGTACAGCGTGAGGATCACCGCGATCGGGGTGTTCAACAGCTCGAGAGTCAGACCGATCAGGAAGATCACGGCACCGCGCCCGACCAGCTGCAGACGGATGCTCGGGATCCGCGCCGGGTCGGGACCGGAGCTGCGCCCCGTCATGAGGGCGATGGAGACACCGGCCAGCAGCGCGAACAGGATCGACGATCGCCCGTTCACGAGGTCGGCCCACGTCGACGGCTCGAACGCGTCGAACGACTCGGACACCCCGATGTGCGCACCGGCCATGCCGAGGATCGCGAGGCCCCGTGCGACGTCGAGTCCGAGGATGCGCGGCGCGCGTCCGAAGTCGTGGAACCACTGGCTGGGGCTGTGCACGACGGTCATCCGACGATCGTAGAGGCCGAACCCGTCATACGATGGAGGGCTATGTCCTCCCCCGTCATCTCATATCCCGCCGAGCTGCCCGTCAGCGCCGCCCGGGAGGAGATCGCCGACGCCATCCGCGACCATCAGGTCGTCATCGTCGCGGGCGCCACGGGGTCGGGCAAGACGACCCAGCTGCCGAAGATCTGCCTCGAGCTCGGGCGCGACCGGATCGCGCACACGCAACCCCGCCGTCTCGCGGCGCGCACGATCGCGGAGCGCGTCGCCGAAGAGCTGCAGGTCGAGCTCGGCACGCTCGTGGGCTACAAGGTGCGCTTCACGGACAAGGTGTCGGACGACACGCGCATCGCGCTGATGACCGACGGCATCCTGCTCAACGAGATCAACCGCGACCGTCTGCTCCGTCGCTACGACACCATCATCATCGACGAGGCTCACGAGCGCTCTCTCAACGTCGACTTCCTTCTCGGATACCTGGCGAGGCTTCTGCCCGAGCGCCCCGACCTCAAGGTCATCATCACGTCGGCGACGATCGATCCCGAGAGCTTCGCCGCGCACTTCGCCGCGGCCGACGGGACGCCGGCCCCGATCATCGAGGTGTCGGGACGCACGTATCCCGTCGAGATCCGGTATCGCGGCCACGAGGAAGAGCAGGAAGAGGGCGACGAGGTCACCGCGATCGTCGCGGCGCTCCGCGAGCTCGACCGCGAGGCCCCGGGCGACGTGCTGGTGTTCCTACCGGGAGAGGCAGAGATCAGAGACGCGGCGGATGCCGTGCGCGGCGCCTACTCGAAGGATCGCTCCCCCACCGAGGTGCTGCCCCTCTACGGGCGACTGTCGGCAGCCGAACAGCACCGTGTGTTCGAGAAGAGCCGCGTCGCCGGCGTCCGCAGACGAGTGGTGCTCGCCACGAACGTCGCCGAGACCAGTCTCACCGTGCCCGGCATCCGCTATGTGATCGACACCGGCACAGCGCGCATCTCGCGCTACAGCAGCCGGTCGAAGGTACAGCGTCTGCCCATCGAGGCGATCTCGCAGGCCTCGGCGAATCAGCGCTCGGGCCGTGCCGGCCGAACGAGCGACGGCATCGCCATCCGCCTGTACAGCGAAGAGGACTTCGACAGCAGGGCGGAGTTCACCGAACCCGAGATCCTGCGCACGTCTCTCGCCTCGGTGATCCTGCAGATGCTGTCGCTCGGTTTCGGCGACATCACTGCCTTCCCCTTCCTCACCCCACCCGATTCGCGCGGGGTGAAGGCGGCGTTCGATCTGCTCACCGAGCTCGGGGCGGTGCGCCCTTCGACAGGCTCAGGGACCCACGCGCTCACCCGCATCGGGCGGGACATCTCCCGCATCCCGATCGACCCGCGTTTCGCACGCATGCTGATCGCTGCGGGGAGTTCCGGCGGCACCGATGTCACGCGCGACGTGCTCGCGATCGTGGCGGGCATGTCGATCCAGGACGTGCGCGAACGCCCCTCGCAGGAGGCACCGCAGAGCGTGCGCGATGAGGCGGACCGCATGCATGCGCGTTTCGCCGATCCCACGAGCGACTTCCTGTCGATCCTGAACCTCTGGAACCACCTCAGGGAGCAGCAGCGCGAGCTGGGGTCCAGCGCCTTCCGCCGACTCTGCCGATCCGAGCATCTCAATTACGTGCGAGTGCGCGAGTGGTTCGACGTGCACCGTCAACTCCGCGGGCTGGTGAAGGTGAAGGACGGATCCGGCACGGCCGACCCCGATGCGATCCACCGCGCCCTGCTCGCCGGCCTTCTGTCGCAGATCGGCATCCTCGACGAACGCCAGACGGGCAAGGGCGTCGATCCCAAGAAGAAGCGCATGGCCGAGTACCGCGGCGCCCGCGGCATCCGCTTCTCGATCTTCCCCGGCTCTGCCCTGCGCAAGAAGAGCCCGCAGGCCGTGATGGCCGCCGAGATCGTCGAGACGTCACGCACGTATGCGCGCACGGTCGCGGCGATCGACCCCGCCTGGGCCGAGGCGCTCGCGGGCGACCTCGCGAAACGTCAGGTCACCGAGCCGCACTGGTCGAAGGATGCCGGGGCTGCCGTCGCCTACGAGAAGGTGACGCTGTTCGGCGTCGAGATCATCCCCCGCCGGCGCGTGCAGTTCGCGCGGATCGACCGCCCGGCGTCACGCGAGATGTTCGTGCGGCACGCGCTCGTCGAGGGCGAGTGGGACCCGACGCGCATCGACAAGCGCGCGAGCGCCTTCTGGCGCAGCAACGCCGAGCTGCGCAAGCGCCTCGAGAAGCTCGAGGAGCGCGAGCGCCGCCGCGACATCCTCGCCGGCGACGAGGCCGTCTTCCGCTTCTACGAGGAGCGCATCCCCTCCGACGTCTTCGACGTGCGCTCGTTCGAGAAGTGGTGGCGCGAGCAGCTCGCCGCCACGCCGAAGCTTCTCGTCATGCGCGAGGGCGACCTTCTCGACGACGAGAGCCGCGCGGATCAGAACGAGTTCCCGACCCGGTGGACGCAGGGCGATCAGGTGCTCGGCCTCGCCTACCGCTTCGAGCCGGGCGCAGCCGACGACGGCGTGAGCGTGGTGATCCCGCTCCCCCTGCTCGCGCAGATCGAGGACCGCGGCTTCGACTGGCAGGTGCCGGGGCTCAGGGCCGAGCTCGTCACCGGTCTGCTGCGCGCACTGCCCAAGGCGATCCGACGTCACGTCGTGCCCGCCGCCGACTGGGCCGACAAGTTCGGCGTCGAGCTCACAGGGCAAGGCCCCGAGTCGCACGGCGGCCTGCCGAACCGCACCCTCAAGGAAGCGCTGGCCCGCCTCATCCAGCCGCTCGCGAATCAGCTCGTCTCGGCAGCCGACTTCGACGACGACCGGGTGCCCGCACATCTGCGCATGAACTTCCGCGCCGTCGACGAACGCGGTCGCGTCGCCGGGTCGAACCGCGATCTGAGTGCGCTGCAGACAGAGCTCACCGACCGCGCCCGCAGCAGCGTGGCCAGGTCGATCGCGGCACCGCCCCGCCGCACCGGGCCCTCGCAGGGGCCGCAGCCGGCGGCCGTCACCACCTCGATCGAGCAGGACGGCCTCACGACCTGGGCCTTCGGCGATCTGCCCGAGGTGCTCGACACCCGCGTCGCGGGCGGAGTCGTGCGCGGCTACCCGGCGATCGTCGACCAGGGCAAGACCGTCTCGGTGCGGGTCGAGTCGACGGCGGATGCCGCGGCCGCGGCCACTCGCTCCGGCGTGCGGCGGCTCGTGCTTCTCGGCGTGCCCTCGCCGTCGTCGTACGTGCAGCAGCACCTCACCAGCCAGGAGAAGCTCGCGCTCGCCGCCTCGCCGTACCAGTCGGCGGCGGCCCTCATCGAGGACTGCCGCGCCGCCGTGGTGCAGGGCGTCATCGATCGCACGGCACCCGGCGGGATCGTTCGCACCGAGGCGGAGTTCACCCGGGTGCGCGACACCGTCTCGGCATCTCTCGTCGACGACCTGTTCGCGTGCGTCTCGCTCGTGGCTCGCATCCTCACCACGTCGCGAGCGGTCGAACGCGGTATCAAGTCGCAGAACTCGCTCGCTCTGCTCGGGCCGCTGAACGACATCCGCACCCAGCTCGCAGGTCTCCTGCATCCGGGATTCGTCTCGGCCGCCGGCGTCGACCGCCTCACGCACTTCCCCCGCTACCTCGACGGAATGCTCGAGCGTCTGAAGACCCTGGCCAGCGAACCGGGCAAGGACCGCACCCGCATGAGCGAGTTCGAGCGCATGGCCAAGGTCTTCGAGGATGCCGGCGGCACGATCCCGCTCGCCCCCGGTGCGCCGGCGGCTCTCGTCGAGACGCGGTGGCTGCTCGAGGAGTATCGCGTGAGCGTGTTCGCCCAGCGCCTCGGCACCGCGCAGCCGGTGTCGCCACAGCGCATCATGAAGGTGCTGACGGCACGGGGGTAGCCTGAGGGCATGGCTCGCGCGATCGTCTACACAGAGTTCGGTTCCCCTGACGTGCTTCACCAGGTCGAGATCCCCGATCCGATCGCCCTCGGCGGTGAGGCGGTGGTGCGGATCGACGCCGCGGGGGTCAATCCGATCGATGCGAAGCTGCGCAGCGCGAAACGCCCGTCTCCGCCGATCACCGAACCGCGCGGAGTCGGCTTCGACGGCGCCGGAGTGATCGAATCGCTCGGCGATGACGTCGACGGCTTCGCCGTGGGCGACCGGGTGGCGATCCGAGACACCGTCGGCACCTACGCGAGCCTGCTGGCCGTTCCCGTCGAGAAGCTGGTGGCTCTCCCCGATGCGGTGACCGCGGCAGAGGGCGCCGGCATCGGCATCCCCGCCGGCACCGCGTATCAGGCGCTCCGCTCGCTCGGCGTCACCGAGGGCGACGTGCTGCTCGTGCACGGCGGCTCGGGATCGGTCGGGCAGGCCGCCGTGCAGTTCGCCGTCGCCTGGGGCGCCATCGTGATCGCCACCGCCAGTCCCGCGCGGCACGATCAGCTTCGCGAGCTCGGTGCGACTCCCGTCGCGTACGGCGAGGGGCTGCTCGAGCGCGTACGTGAGGCCGTTCCTGACGCTGTGACCGTCGCGCTCGATTGCGCCGGGACGGATGAGGCCATCGAGGTGTCGCTCGAACTCGTCGCCGACCGCGACCGCATCGCGACGATCGTTCGAGGCCCCGACGCCGCATCCTTCGGCATCCGCGCCTTCTCTGGCGGCTCCCCTGAGCCGCTGACCGCGCAGGAACTCGCGTGGCGGGCCGAGGCGCTCGCGGCGACCGTCGAGCTGCTCGCGTCCGGGGACTTCACGATCGAGATCGGCCAGGAGCTGCCGCTCGCCGAGGCCGCACAGGCTCACGAGCTGGTGGAGTCCGGTGCCGCGTCGGGCAAGATCGTGCTGGTTCCGTAGAGCTTCAGGACCAGACGCGGGCGGCCGTGGATGCTGTGGCGATGGAGATACTCTCGCTCGACCTCCGAAGGCGACGTGCGAGAGCCGGTCAGGCGACCTTCTCGGCATCCTCCGCGGCTCTGGCCTCGTCACGGAGCCGAGCACCTTCTCGGAGCGCCGGAACGAGTTCCGCACCCCAGTCGCGCACATCGCCCAGCGGATCGAAGCCTCGGATGAGGAAGCGCGTCACGCCCAGGTCGTAGTACTTGAGCAATGCCTCGGCCACCTGCGCAGGCGTGCCGACCGGAGCCGTCGAGTTGCCTGCCGGACCCGTGAGCCTCGTGATGCCGAGCCAGAGGCGCTCGTCGTGCACGTCTCCTCGCTGCGCGGCCTGCTGCAGGCGATCGGCCGAGACGGGCACCGGCTCCTGACGCTCGGGTCGGGCGAAGGTGAGCGGATTGCCCGAAGCGCGCCGCGCGATCACCGCCTCGGTCTCGGCATAGATGCGGTCAGCCTTCTCCCACGCCTCACCCTCGGTCGCCGCGATGATCGGCCTGGTCGACAGGCTGAACTCGACGGTCCGGCCCTCGCGCGCAGCCGCGGCACGGATCGTGCGGATGTTCTCGGCGACGTCGGCCAGTGGCTCGCCGAACAGCATGTAGACGTCGGCCGCCTTGGCGCCGACCTCGACGGCGCCCTCCGACAGACCGCCGAAGAACACCGGGATCCCCTCGTCGGTGGCGGGCTTCACCGCCGAGAACGCGCCCTCGACCCGATAGAAGTCACCGTGATAGTCGAAGGGCTCGTCGGAAGTCAGGGTTCGACGGAGGACGTCGATGAACTCGCCGGTGCGGCGATAGCGGTCGGACTTCTCACTGAAGTCCCCGTCTCTGCGCTGATCGGCCTCGCTGCCCCCGGTGATGTGGTGGATCGCGACGCGCCCCCCGCCGGTCAGGTGGTCGAGGGTCGCGAGCTTGCGGGCGACGACCGTCGGGGCGACGAATCCCGGCCGGTGGGCGATGAGCACCTTCAGCCGCTCCGTCGAGTGCAGCGCCGCGGCCGCGACGGCGAAGCCATCGGGTGAGCTGGCGCTGTAGCCGATCAGGACGCGGTCGAACCCCGCCTCCTCGTGCGCGCGGGAGAACTCGCGTACATAGCCTGCGTCGATCGGGGGGCCCTCGACCCCCTTCGACTCCGATCCGGGGGTCGTGGCGATCATTCCGAGCAGTTCGATGGGCATGTGCGTCAGCTCCTGACAGGGACGGGGGACGGGCGATTCGCCCTGGGCGTGTGGATGAGGGGGACCGAGTCGATGAGCAGCCGGGTGTACGGATGCTCGGGCTGCGAGATCACGCGGCGAGTGGGGCCGTCCTCGACGACGCGGCCTCGGTCGAGCACGATCAGCCGATCGCTCATGGCGGCGAGCGAGCCGATGTCGTGCGAGATCACCAGCATGGCGAGGTCGGAACCGCGGGCGTCGCGCAGCGCGATGAGGGCCTGCACGACCCGATCGCGGCTCGCGGCGTCGAGGGCGCTGACCGGCTCGTCGAGCAGCAGGAGGCGCGGCTCGACGACGAGGGCGCGAGCGATCGCCGCACGCTGCCGCTGCCCTCCGGAGAGACCGGCCGGAAGCCGCGTGATGAGCTCTTCGTCGAGGCCGACCGCGGTGAGCGCTTCAGCTCGACGACGCGCGGCATCGGCGGCGGGAACGCCGGCGATGCGGAGCCCCTCCACGATCGAATCGGAGACGCGCACACCGGGGTCGAGCGAGCGCAGCGGGTCCTGGAACACGTACTGCACGGCTCCGCCCCGACGCCAGGACCGCAGCGCACCGCCGCGAAGGCGCGTCACGTCGCGTCCGTCGACGAGCAGCCGGGATCCCGCCGAGGTGTCGACCGCACGCAGCACCGCCTTCGCGAGCGTGGTCTTGCCGGATCCCGATTCGCCGACCACGCCGACGACCTCACCCGGCCGCACGGTCAGGGAGATGCCGTCGAGCACGCGCACGCGGCCGTAGTCGACCGAGAGGTTCTCGAGTTCGAGGATGGGCGTCGTCATGCGAGGAACCTCTCGAGTCCGTACGCGGCATGCGCACTGAGCAGTTCCCGCGTGTAGGGGTGCGCGGGAGCGCGGAGCACACGCGATGTCGCCCCCGCCTCGACCACACGCCCGTCGCGGAACACCTGCACGCGCTCGCAGACCTGCGCCACCACGGCGAGGTCGTGCGAGACGAGGATCAGCGCGAGATCGCGCTCTTTGCGAAGACGGCCGAGCAGCTCGAGCAGCTCCGCCTGCACCGTCACGTCGAGCGCCGTCGTCGCCTCGTCGGCGATCAGCACGGCGGGGTCGGCGGCGAGCGCCATCGCGATGAGCACGCGCTGCAGCATCCCTCCGGAGAGCTGCGCGACCCGCTGACGCAGCACCAGGTCGACGCGGCGGATGCCGAGGTCGTCGAGCAGTTCGCGGGCGCGCTCCCTGGCCTGCCGGCGCGGAAGCGAAGCGGTGACCCGCAGCGTCTCCTCGAGCTGCGCACCGACGGGGATCGCGGGGTTGAGATACGAGGCGGGGTCTTGGAAGACCGCGCCGATGTGGGTGCCGCGCACCCGACGCCACGCGCGCTCATCGGCATGGGTGAGATCGATGCCGTCGACGTGCACGCTTCCCCCGGTGACCTCGAGACCCGCCGGGAGTATCCCCAGCAGCGCTCGGCAGGTCAGCGTCTTGCCGCTGCCCGACTCGCCGACGATGCCCAGGGCCTCCCCGGGGCGGACGGACGCCGAGACGCCTCGCACGAGCTCCGTTCCGTCGGAGGCGGCGATCACGAGATCTGTCACCTCGGCCGTGGCCGGGCGCGCGAGGGAGGCCTCGTCGAAGGAGGGGAGCAGAGGTGTGCCCGCCACGACGGATGCCTGCGGCAGCGTACCGCGCGCCTCGATGATCGAGCGGGTGTCAGACATGTGCCGCCGCCTTTCGCTTCGTCGGGGTGTCCGCGCCGAGCACGTCCCGTGCCGCATCCGCGACCAGGTTGAGCGCACCGACGGTGATGATGATCGCGAGTGCCGGGGCGAGCGGGCCCCAAGGACGCTGACCGAGGTAGCCGAGATCGCTCGACAGCATCCCGCCCCACGTCGGTGCCGGCGGCTGCACCCCGATGCCGAGGAACGTGAGCGACGCGACCGCGAGCAGGGCGCCGCCGAGCGCCGACACGGAGGCGACGACCAGGTTCGGTGCGACCTGCCGCCACACGTGACGCGTCAGGATCCACCACGCCGAGGCTCCGAGGTAGCCGGCCGCATCGATGTACTGCGAGTCCCGCACCCGCAGCGTGGCGGCGCGGGCGATGCGGAAGAATCCGGGGGCGACCAGGATGCCGATCGCGAGCGTCGCCTGCACGAGACCGTTGCCCAGCAGCGCCGCGAAGACGATCGCGAAGAGGATGAACGGCAGCGCGAGGAGGGCGTCGACGACACGCAGTGAGAACCACTCCGCGACCCGCGGCACGAACGCACTGAGTGCACCGGGGATCGCCCCGAGGGCGAGGCCGATGAGCGCCGCCGAGATCGCGCTCAGCAGCGAGGCCGGTGCTCCGGCGAACAGTCGTGAGAGCACGTCGCGACCGAGGTAGTCCGTGCCGAGGAGGTGCGCGAGGCTCGGCTCCTGCAGCGTCGCGGAGGCGTTCTGCGCGAGCGGATTCTGCGGTGCGAGGCTCGGGCCCGCGATGGCGAGCACCGCCACGGCGACCAGGACGAGCAGTGCGATCCTGACGCTCCATCCCGAGCGCCACAACCTCACGGCGGCCGGGGCCTGGGTGACGCTCATGCGGCGCTCCTCTCGGTTCCCCCGGTGCGGGAGATCACGACGTTGAGCACGGCCCCGACGATCACGATCATCGCGATCGTCACCAGGAGCACTCCCTGCACCACCGGCACGTCTCCCTGGAGGGCCGCGCGGTTGGCGAGCTGACCGAGCCCCGGCATCCCGAAGATCACCTCGGTGATGACGGCACCGCCGACCAGGCGCGGCGCGTGCACCCCCAGCGTCGACAGCGCCGGCCCTGCGGCGATGGGCAGCGCATGCCGGAACACGATGCGCGAGGGGCCGAGCCCGTGCACTCTCGCACCGATGATGAAGTTCTCCCGAAGGGTGCCGACGAGCGAGGTGCGCAGCTGTCTGGCGATGTCGGCTCCCGCATCGAGGCTGAGTGCGATCGATGGGAGCACGAGGCAGACGAGCCAGGCGCTCACACTCTTCTCCGGCGGGGTGTACCCGGCGACCGGGAAGATCGGGATCGCATAGGAGAAGAGCAGGATGAGTCCGATGGCCGCGACGAACGCGGGAACCGTGGCGGCCACCGTGCTGAGGCCGGTCACCACCCTGTCGATCACGCCTCCTCTGTTCACCGCGGCGAGAACGCCGCCGGCGAACCCGAAGACGAGGGCGAACAGCGTCGCCCCCGCCGCGATCGACAGGCTCACGGGGAACGCCTGGGCGATGCTGTCGGCGACAGGGATCGTCGTGAACCAGGAGGTGCCGAGGTCGCCGGTGACTGCGCCGGCGATCCAATCGATGTAACGGACGAGGAAGGGCCGGTCGAGACCGAACTCGTGATTGAGCCGGTCGATGTCGGCCTGGGTGGCGACCTCGCCGAGGGCGACGGCCGCGGGGTTCGAACCGCTCGCCGCCCCGAGGGCGAACGTCGCGAAGGTCGCGATGACGAAGACCGTGACCGCCGTGATCAGGGTCGCGAGGATCGTCCTCACCACAGGCCAGGCGCTGCGCGCGACCGGCGCGTCGTCGAGCTCGGGCGCAGGGCGCACCTCAGCGAACGCTGTCGTCATGCTGAGCTCAGCCCTCGACCTTGACGTCTTCCCAGCGCTGCACGTCGAGCCAGTGCTGGATGCCGGTGACCTTCTCGGGGTGCACGAGGATCCGCGGCCAGCTGAACAGGAACGTGTTCGGCTGCAGCTCGACGCCGATCTCGACCGCATCCTGGATCTTCTCGGCGTAGTCGTCGGCATCGGTGGGGGTCGCCCTCGCCGCGTCGATCGCCGCGGTGAGCTCGGGCGGCGTCTGACGGCCGAGGTTCATCAGTCCCTCGGTGCCGTACAGCACCTCGAGTCCCTGCAGGGGCGACTGGCGCCCCGAGTAGCTGTCGAGCACGAACGGCAGCGTCCGCTGCACGTAGTTCTGCGCGACGGCCGCCGCGGGCAGCACGTTCAGGGTCACGTCGATCCCCGCCTCGGCCCACTGCGCCTGCAGCACCTCGGCGAGCGCGGTGTCGTCTTCGGTGAGCGACAGGGTGATCTCCAGCCCGTCCGGGTGACCGGCTTCGGCGAGGAGCGCCTTCGCGGCATCGACGTCGTGCGGGTACAGATCATCGAGCTCGGGGCTGTGTGCGACGTATCCCTCGGGGAACGGCTGCCAGTTCGGCGTGCCCTGCCCGAAGTATGCGGCATCGATCAGAGCCTGCCGGTCGGTGGCGTGGCTGATGGCCTGGAGCACGCGCTGATCGTCGAACGGCGCGACGGTGCTGTTGACGTCGAGGGCGCGGACGGTGAGAGCCCTGATGGTCTCGACCTCGAGGTTCGCGGCCTTCGCGGCATCGACCTGAGCCGGCGGCACCTGAGCCACGTCCCACTGTCCCGACGTCACACCGGCGACGACGGTCGCGGGGTCTGTGACCGGCACGATCGAGAAGTCATCGATGAAGATGTGGTCCGCGTTCCAGTAGTCCTCGTTCTTCTCGAGGTCGGCGTGCGCGTTGGGCACGTACTCGGTGAGGGCGAACGGACCCGACCCCTCGGGCTGGGTGGCGAGGGTCGTGACGTCGTCGAAGGCAGCGGGATTCACGACGAACCCGGTCTTTCCCGCGAACAGGTACGGCACCTGATAGTCGGCCTGATCGAGGTGCACGGTGACGGTCTGCTCGTCGACGGCATCGACGCCGACGACGATCCGCAGCTGCCCTGCGAGCGTCGAGTTCTCCTGGTCGCGACCGCGTTCGATGCTCTGCTTCACCGCATCCGCCGTGACCGGGGTTCCGTCGGTGAACTCCGCTCCCTCCCGCAGGTGGAACGTGATCGAGGTGCCGTCGGCGTTGTACTCCCAGCTCTCGGCGAGCCCGGGCACGACCTCGCCCTCGGTGTCGAGCTGAGTCAGCCCGTCGTAGACGAGCGCGAGTGCGTGTGTGTCCCACCCGGCGGTCGAGGTCACGGGATCCCAGCTGGTCGGCAGGTTCCAGCCCCAGGTGAGCGAGGTCGCGCCTGCGGACTCGGACGGGGCTGCAGAGGCGCCGGCGCAACCGGCGAGCGCGAGGGACGCAGCGGTCGCGGCAGCGAAGAAGGGGAGACGAGATCGGGGGGTCATGCAAGCGAAAGTATGAGGGGCCACAGCCGTGCACAATCTCCGCGAAGCGAAGAGACACGGAGTGCAACACTGCGAAACATCAGACTCGGGGGTGCGACACGGACAACAGGATGGGACGCATGACCACGACCTCCTCCCCCGCACTCTGGGCTCCGCCCGCGCGTGTTCGCGGCACTCTCGCCGTCGTCGCCGGACGTGGCGAGCGCGCGGGCGTGTACGAGCGCTTCGGCCGCCGTCTGAGCTCCGACGGCTACACCGTCGCCGTCTTCGATGAGGATGCCGAGGCCGCGAGCGCCTGGCTCTCGGAGGCCACCGACACCCCGCGGGTGCTCGTCGGGTCGGATGCCGGAGCATCCGCCGTGCTGCGCCTCGCGGCCCAGGGCGCCACCGTCGACGCGGTGGTCGTCGCCGGGACGCTGGTGGATGCCGAGCTCGCGCTGCCTTCCGCCGCGGAGCGCACGGCGTGCCCGCTGCACCTCGGTGTGCTGACCACCGAGGCCTCGACCGACGGGGGCGCTGCGGCCGAGCCGCTGCCGGCGCCCGCCGATCTCGCGGCGATCGAGGTGCCCGTGCTCGCCGTCCACGGCGGCGCCGACGCCGTGTCTCCGCTCGCGGATGTGGTCGACGCGCTCCGCACCGTTCCCGACCTCGAGATCGTCGAGACCGTCGACGGGCTCCACGACGCGCTCAACGACCAGTCGCATCGCAGTGTCGCGGCCTCGCTCGTGCAGTGGCTCGAGCGTCTGCGCGGCGGCGACGTGCACGCGCCGATCGTGCGCTCTCATCAGATCGTGCGCGAGCACGAGACGGCGGCGGCGCACGCGTGACCGAGTTCTCCACGCGTCAGATCCAGGCGGGCTACGTCCCCGGAATCCCACAGAACAGTGCTGTCCCGCCGATCTATCAGACCGCAGCCTACGAGTTCGCCTCGCTCGCCGACGCGGCAGACCTCTTCGCGCTGCGCGCCGCCGGCAACCTCTACAGCCGCAATGCAGAGCCCGACCCAGCAGGTCCTCGAAGAGCGCATCGCCGCACTCGAGGGCGGCGTTTCGGCGGTGGCCGTGGCATCGGGGCAGGCGGCGGTCGCCGTGACCCTGCTCGCCCTCGTCGGTCGAGGCGGACACATCGTCGCCGCGACCCAGCTCTACGGCGGCACGGTCGATCTGCTGCAGGAGACCTTCGACGACTTCGGCATCCCGGTGACCTTCGTCGACCAGGACGACCCCGACGCCTGGCGTGCCGCTATCCGCCCGGAGACGCGGGTGCTGTTCGCCGAGTCGATCGCGAATCCGATCGCGCAGGTGCTCGACATCCGCGCCGTGGCCGACATCGCGCACGAGGCGAGGGTCCCGCTCGTGATCGACAACACCGTCGGCACTCCGTACCTGGTGCGCCCCGGCGAGCACGGAGCCGACTTCGTCGTGCACTCGGCGACCAAGTTCCTCAGCGGTCACGGCACATCTCTCGGCGGTGTGGTCGTCGACCAGGGCACCTTCGACTTCGGCCGCGAGCCGCAGCGCTGGCCGCACTTCACCGAACCATACGCGCGCGTGGGTGACTTCACCCTGTGGGAGCGCTTCGGCAGCGGTCAGGCCTTCGCGGCGCTCGTGAAATCGAAGTACGTGCACGATCTCGGTCCCTCGCTCTCGCCGTTCAACGCCTGGCAGATCCTGCAGGGAGTCGAGACGCTCGACCTGCGGGTGGCGCGGCAGACCGCCACCGCCCTGCAGCTCGCGCGGCATCTGCAGGAGCATCCGGCGGTCGCGACCGTGCACCATCCCGGGCTCGAGGGCAACCGCTGGCAACCGCTCGCCCAGCGCTACCTGCCGCGAGGAGGCCCCTCGGTCTTCTCGTTCGATCTCGCGGTCCCGCTCGACGCCGAGACGCACGGCAGCGTCGCCCGCGTGATCGACTCGCTGCAGGTCATCCGTCTGGTGGCGAACATCGGCGATGCGCGCAGTCTGGTGAACCACCCGGCGTCGATGACGCATTCGCACCTCACCGCCGACCAGCGGGCCGCCGCCGGCATCTCGCTCACGACGATCCGTCTCTCGGCGGGACTCGAAGACCCGGCCGACCTCATCGTCGACCTGGACCACGCACTCTCACTGGTCTGACGGAAGGACCATCA
The DNA here is from genome assembly GCF_979258505.1 of Microbacterium sp. AC145. NCBI lineage: Bacteria > Bacillati > Actinomycetota > Actinomycetes > Micrococcales > Microbacteriaceae > Microbacterium > Microbacterium sp. AC145. The sequence continues at coordinate 701,765 of NZ_OZ409859.1, read as the reverse complement.
TGGCAATCGACCTCGGCTACTGGACCCCCGTCTACGGCGGATTCCTGCGCAACGTCACCGACGAGGGCCGGATGGCGGCCACCTGGGACTACATCCGCGAGGTGTCGGTGAAGGCCGACCGCCTCGGCTTCCACACCACCCTGGTGCCGGAGCTCTACCTCAACGACCGCAAGGGCACGGATGCACCGAGTCTCGAGGCGTGGTCGCTGTCGGCCGCCATCCTCGCCGTGACCGAGCGCCTGCGCGTCATGACAGCCGTGCGCCCCGGGTTCCACCTGCCTGCGGTGCTCGCGAAGACCGTCGGGACGCTGGATCAGATCGCCCCCGGTCGGGTCTCCCTCAATGTCGTGGCTGCGTGGTGGGCCGAGGAGGCCCGACAGTTCGGCGGGCAGTTCACGACCCATGACGAACGCTATGTGCAGGCCGAGGAGTTCGTGACGGTGCTGAACGGCCTGTGGGAGCAGACGCCGTACTCGTTCCAGGGCTCGCACTACGCCCTCGACGGGACGATCGTCGAGCCGAAGCCATCGAGTCATCCGGTGATCTTCGCCGGTGGCGAGAGCGAGGCCGGCCGCGAATCGATCGCCGGGTTCGCCGACGCCTACGTGATGCACGGCGGCACCCTCGACGAGGTGCGCGCCAACGTGACCGACATGAACGCGCGCTCCGAGCGGCTGCACGGCCGCCCGATCGCCGAGTTCGGCATGCCGGCGTACGTGATCGTCCGAGACACCGAGGCCGAGGCGCAGCGCGAGCTTGACCGCATCACGACCGTCGACCCCGACTCCCCCGGCTACGCCTCGTTCGAGGAGTTCCAGCGCAACTCCAAGCTCTCGCTCGAGCTCACACGCCGCGAGTACTCGGTCGGCACACGCGGCCTCCGCCCCAACCTCGTCGGCACACCCGAGCAGGTCGCCGAGCGCATCCATGAGTACGCGGATGCCGGCATCACTCTGCTGCTCATCCAGTCGTCGCCCCTCGACGAAGAGCTCGAGCGGATCGCCGAGCAGGTCTTCCCCCTCGTGCCGCAGCGCACCCTCGCGGCCATCGCCTGAACGCGACGCACGTCGGCGCGACCCCGTACGCTGAGACCATGACTGGTCTTCGATGGGGAATCCTCGCGACCGGCGGTATCGCCGGCGCCTTCGCTTCCGATCTGCGCACCGCCGGACTCGACCTGGTGGCGGTCGGCTCGCGCTCACAGGAGTCGGCGGATGCCTTCGCGACGCGCTTCGACATCGCCCGCGCGCACCCCTCGTACGAGGCGCTGGTCGCCGACCCCGATGTCGACATCATCTACGTCTCGACGCCGCACCCGATGCACCATGCCAACGCCCGCCTCGCTCTCGAGGCCGGCAAGCACGTGCTCGTCGAGAAGGCGTTCACGGTCGATCGCGCGCAGGCCGAAGACCTGCAGCGTCTCGCCGCCGAGCGCGGGCTTCTCGCGATGGAGGCGATGTGGACGCGCTATCTGCCGCACATGGTGCGCATCCGCGAGATCCTCGCTGCGGGCACTCTCGGCGAGATCCGCGTCGTCACGGCCGATCACACGCAGAAGATCTCCGCCGACCCGACGCACAGGCTCAATGCCCTCGAACTCGGCGGCGGCGCGCTGCTCGACCTCGGCATCTACCCGATCTCGTTCGTCTGGGACGTGCTCGGCGCCCCGGCCACCGTGCAGGCCACCGCGCGCCTGATCGAGACGGGCGCCGATGCCGAGGTCGCCACCATCATGACGCACGAGAGCGGGGCGATCTCGACCACGATCTCGTCGTCGCGCGCCGCAGGCCCGAACGCCGCGAGCATCGTCGGCACCGACGCCCGCATCGACATCGATCGCGTCTGGTACACGCCGACGACCTTCCGCGTGGTGCAGCCCGACGGGACGGTCATCGAGGAGTACGTCTCCCAGGTCGACGGGCGTGGCATGCAATACCAGGCTCAGGCGGCCGAGCGTCTCGTGCGCGACGGCGTCGTGGAGGGCGACATCCTTCCGATCGCAGAGACCGTCGCGATCATGGGCACGCTCGACGAGATCCGCGCCCAGATCGGTGTCCGGTACCCGAACGAGGGAGTGAACCATGGCTGATGCACCCGACGCCCGCGTGGCCGTCTACCTGGACTTCGACAACATCGTCATCTCCTGGTACGACCGCGTGCACGGTCGCAACGCGTACGGCAAGGATCGCCAGCGCATCAGCGACAATCCCTCCGACCCCGAGGTCACCGAGCGGCTCGCGCGCGCGATGATCGAGGTCGGCGCGATCATCGACTACGCCGCATCCTTCGGCACCCTGGTGCTCACCCGTGCCTATGCCGACTGGTCGTCGCCCGTCAACGCCGTGTACCGATCGCAGCTCGTCGCACGGGCCGTCGATCTCGTGCAGCTCTTCCCGGCCGCGGCCTACGCCAAGAACGGCGCCGACATCCGTCTCGCCGTCGATGCCGTCGAAGACATGTTCCGCCTGCCCGACCTCACGCACGTCGTGATCGTCGCCGGCGACAGCGACTACGTGCCGCTCGCGCAGCGCTGCAAGCGCCTCGGCCGCTACGTCATCGGCGTCGGTGTCGCGGGATCGACCGCCAAATCCCTGGCGGCGGCCTGCGACGAGTTCGAGGCCTACGACTCGCTTCCCGGTGTGGTGCGCCCGAGCAAGGCCGCAGCCCCCGCCCCGGTGGTCGAGACCCCCGTGGTCGAGGTCGAGGTGGCCGAGCCGGTCGCAGAGCCCGCCGTCAAGACCAGGACGAGGGCCCAGACCAAATCCGCCAAGGCGAAGGCAGCGACAGCGGCATCCGCTCCGGCGAAGGTCGACGAGCAGGGCGAGGGCACTGAGCAGGGCGAGGCGACCGAGCTGCTCCAGCGGGCGCTGAGGCTGGGACACGACAAGGCCGGGGCGGACGAATGGCTGCACAGCTCGGCCGTGAAGACGCACATGCGCCGGATGGACCCGTCGTTCAGCGAGAAGGCGCTCGGCTACCGGTCTTTCTCGGACTTCCTGAAGTCGCGCGAGAACATCGCCGAACTCGAGGAGACCGGGCACGAGCGACTCGTGCGGTTGCGCGAGCAGGCGGCCTGACCGGCCGTCACTCCTCGAAGTCGTACTCCTGGAAGGCCGCGACCTCGGGCACCCAGCGGTCGGCGACGAACGAGGTGTGCGAAGGATGTTGATCGTAGGCCGTGTAGGCCTCCCGGTCGGCGAACACCATCGAGAACTGATGCTCGAGGTCGCTCTTCGGGCTCACCTGACGGCGCACCGTGAAGTCCTCGACCCCGGGGATCGACGAGAGAGCTGATCTCCCCGTCTCGAGGAAGTCGCGCTCCTCGGCGGAACCTGCCTCGTGGACGAGGCGGAAGACGACGGTGTGCTGGATGGTCATGGAACCTCTTCGGTGCTCTGAGTGGTGAAAGCGTCGTCGAACGACGCGTGGGGTGCGGGCCACAACAACGAGCGTACGTAGCCGAGGGCCTCGGGCGCGCCGTGCAGCCGATCCATTCCAGCATCCTCCCACTCGATCGAGATCGGACCTGCATAGCCGATCGCGTCGAGTGCCCGGAACGCGTCCTCCCACGGGACGTCGCCGTGACCGGTCGAGACGAAGTCCCAGCCGCGACGAGGGTCGCCCCACGGCAGGTGCGAACCGAGCACTCCGGCCCGACCGTTACGAGGCCGCATCCGGGTGTCCTTGCAGTCCACGTGATAGATGCGGTCGGCGAAGTCGACGATGAACCCGACCGGATCGATGTTCTGCCACATCATGTGCGACGGGTCCCAGTTGAACCCGAAACTCCTCCGATGGTCGATGGCCTCCAGCGCCCGCACGCTCGACCAGTAGTCGTAGGCGATCTCGCCAGGATGCACCTCGTGCGCGAAGCGCACACCCTCGCCGTCGAACACGTCGAGGATCGGGTTCCACCGAGTGGCGAAGTCCTCGAATCCCGCCTCGATCACCGACGCCGGCACCGGCGGGAACATCGCCAGGTACGGCCAGATGGACGAACCCGTGAACCCGACGACCGTGTCGACGCCGAGCTTGCGAGCCACACGAGCGGCACGCCGCATGTCATCGGCGGCCCGCTGCCGCACGCCCTCGGCGTGTCCGTCGCCCCACACGTAGTCCCGCAGGATCGCCTGGTGGCGGAAGTCGATCGGAGCATCGCACACCGCTTGACCGGCGAGATGGTTCGAGATCGCGAAGATCTTCAGACCGTACCGGTCGAGGATCTCGAGACGCGAGGCGACGTACGAGTCGTCTTCGTCGGCTCGCCGCAGATCGAGGTGATCGCCCGAGGCCGCGACCTCGAGACCGTCATAGCCCCACCCCGCCGCAAGCCGGGCCACCTCCTCGAACGGCAGGTCGGCCCATTGGCCGGTGAACAGGGTGACCGGGTGCGCGGTCATGGGCGCTCCTTCTTCTCGTGTGAGGACTCAGGCTCCGAAGGCTCGCAACGCCTGGATGCTGCGCGAGGCGAGCTCGTCCTGGCTCGACGCCAGCGGACGCCACACCGACGCGGCCACCGCGATCGTGGCGTTCTCACCCGTGAAGCTTTCGAGTCCGAGTGGCCCGCGGTATCCGGCGTCGTCCAGGGCGAGCAGGATCTCGGGCCAGTCCGTGTGATCGTCGCCCACCGCACCCCGGTCGCTGCCGCACACCTGCACATGGGCGATCGCCGCTCCCGCGGCGCGGATCGCTTCGGTCGGCTTCTTCTCCTCGATGTTGAGGTGGTAGGTGTCGAGGGCGAGTCCGACGCCGGCGCCCCACAGCGGCGCGAGGGCGTCGAGGCTCTGCTCCACGGTGTTCAGCACGCTGGTCTCGTATCGATTGAGCGGTTCGATCGCGAGTGCGATGCCCGCAGATGCGGCCTCCTCAGCCACGGGGCGGAGGTTTTCGCGCAACTCGCGCACGATCTCCGCACGCTCCTCCGCCGTCATCCGCCAGGTCACGCCGGTCGGAGCGTAGAAGGGGCCTGCGACGACATTCGACCCGAGCGTGACGGCCGCGTCGAGACACGATCGCAGGTAGTCCCGTGTGGCGGCCACGTCGCCCGCTCTCGAGAGCAGCGACCTGCCGGGACCCATCGCTCCGACGATGATCGCGCCGAGGCCGAGTCCGTCGAGAACCTCGCGCGTGCGCCCGGGATGCCAGTCGCCGACGTTCTCGAGCGGCAGCTCCAGCGCCTGATAGCCCATCTCGGCGGCCTTCCGCGCGAGGGGCTCGAGAGTCGCATCGGTCAGCGGAGAGGTCCACACCCAGGTGTTGACGGCGATCGTGCGAGGCATCCTGCTCCTTCGGGGATGACTGCGGGCGTTTCGTCTCGTCGCTTCGCTCCTCGCTCGACGACCGTTTCTGGTCGTTGAGCGAGCGAAGCGAGACGAAACGCCCGCACGCGTGACTTTACGGGATCTGGCGTTCCTGCCACACCGTCGGGTAGCCGGGGAGGTTCTCTCCGCCGAACTTCGCGTAGTGTCCGTCGGGCATGCCGTCGTTCGCCTCGAGGTAGGCGTCGAGCTCACCCTCGGTGATCGGCTTCTGCGGCAGCACCCACTCCTTCGGCACCTCTTCGCCCGCGAAGATCATCTGCGCGGCGAGCAGCGGCGTGCGCCACTGGAAGTTCGAGTACACCGGGGCGAGACCCGTGAGACCCGTGTCCTTCCACTTGCGGAGGAAGCTCATCTCGTCCTCGCCGGTCATGACCGGGTAGTCCGCGCCCGCGTCTTCGAACGCCTCGATGGCGGCGACGGCTCCATCACCGGCATCCATCCAGATGCCCTGCACGTCGCCCTTGGCGAGCTCGTCGCTGATGATGCTCTTGATCTCCGCCGGGTCGGCCCCGGTGAAGTAGTCCACGGCCTCGATGCCGGCCTCGTCGAAGAGCTTCTCGGCGGCGGCCCACCGGTGCTCGAGCACGTCGACGCCGGGGAGGATGCGCAGAGCCACGACCTTGTCGCCCTCCTCGAGGTTGTCGATGAGGAACTCGGCGGTGTCGATGCCCCACGCGAATCCGCCGATCGGGTGGATGAACGTGACGGGGCAGTCGGTGTCGACGCCGCGGTCGAACACGATCACCGGCTTGCCGGTCTCACATGCCCGCTCGACGGCCGGGGTCATCGCCGCGGTGCTGTTCGGCGAGATGAGGAAGACATCGCAGCCGCCCTCCGCGATGAAGTAGTCGATGTCGGCGATCTGCGTGTCGTCGGAGTCCTGCGCATCACGCGTCTCCATCTCGCTGATGGCACCGGCCTCCTGCAGCGACTTGAGCTGCTCGTTCATGGTGATCCAGCCGGTCTGGCGCCACGGGTTCGAGATCGACGCGTTCGCGAAGCAGGCCTTCTTGGCCCCCTCGCTCACGAACTCGGACGTATCGATCATCTCGGCGTTGATGTGCTGCAGATACGGCTCATCTGCCGGGCCCTGGGGCTCGACATCCCGCTCTTCCATCTGCTTGTCGAAGAGCTCCTGGTCGAACCATTCGGTCGTCTCCGCCGACTCCTCGGGGCTGTCGGACTCTGCGGGCGCCACGGACGGGTCGGTCGTGCACCCGGCGAGCGCGATGAGTCCGAAGAGAGCCACCCCTGCGGTGGCGATCTTCATTGATCGTCGCATTGCTAATCTCCTCTGGTTTCTGTGTGGATGGTGCTGGTTATTACGGGTTCTGCAGGTTCTGCGGTCGTGAGATCGGGAGAGGTCTGGGGACCCCGCTTGCGCCGCGCTCGGAAGGCGACAGCCGAGTAGGCGACGGCGGCGATGATGATGACACCCTGCACGGCGTCACGCAGCGTCGAGGGGACCCCGGCGATGTTCAGCAGCATGAACAGCGCCTCGAGGGCGAACGCGCCTGCCGCCGCCGCGACGATCCAGCCTCGGCCACCGCCCAGCACCACGCCACCGAGGACGACTGCGGTGATCGCCACGAACTCGTAGCCACGGCCGACCGAGGGGTGCACTCCGGCGTACCCCACGAGCAGCACTGCCGAGAGCGTCGCGGAGAGCGACGAGATCATGAACGCACGGGTGGTGACCCACGCGCTGCGGGCTCCGGCGAAGTCGACCGCCGTGGCGTTGTCGCCCACCGCGATGAGCAGCTTGCCCAGCGGCCGCTTGGTGATCCAGATGCCGAGGGCGAGCCAGCCGATGAGGATGAACACGGCCCAGGGGATGAACTCGACGAGCGGTACGTCGCGGATGCCGCCGCGGCCGATCTCTCGGAAGCTGTCGGCGGGGTTGCCGGTGGCGGCTCCTCCCGTCCACCACATGACGCCGCCGAGAAGCGCGAGCATCATGCCGAGCGTGACGATGAACGACGGCACCTTGAGGAGCGTCGTGATGACGCCGTTGACGAGCCCGATCACCGCCCCGAAGACGATCATGAGCAGCAGCACGGGGATCGTGCGGGAGTCGTCCTGCCCGACGAGGTTGCCGGCGATGATCACCTGCGCGGTGATCAGCGATCCCTGCGACAGGTCGAACTCCCCCGCGATGATGACGAAGTACTGGCCGATCGCGACGATCGCGATCGGGGCGACCCGCTGGATGAACCGCATGAACTGACCGGGCTCCGCGAAGCTCGGATTCAGGATCATGACGGCCACGAGCAGGATCACGAGCAGCAGGAACACCGCCCCGCGCGGGCTGACGAGTGTGCGCAGCGCGTTCATGCGCGACCTCCTTCCGCAGCGGCGGTGGTATCCGCGAGCTCCGAGGCCGCGGCTGCCATCTCTGCCTCGGCGGCCTTGGCGGCGTCGTCCCCGCCTGTTCTCGTGCCCCCGGCGCCGAAGCGCGGTCGGCGACGGACGATCGCCCGGCGGCTGTAGACGGCGACCGCGGCGACGATCACGACACCGCGGACGACGTCCTTCAGGAACGGGTTCACCTGCATGACGCTCATCACGTTGTCGACCACCGCGAGGATCGCGACACCGCCGAGCGCCCCCCACACCGACCCTCGGCCGCCGAGCAGCAGCGTGCCGCCGAGCACGACCGCGGCGATCGAGAGCAGCGCGTAGCCGCCCTGCTGGCCGACGGTGGGGCTGCCGACGCCGAGACGGCTCGCGAGCAGCAGGCCGGCGAGTCCGGCGAAGACAGAGCAGAGCACGTGCGCCGCGATCAGCGGCGGGCGGGTGCGGACCCCCGACAGGCGGGCGATCTCGGGGTCCCCGCCGACGGCGAAGAGGTGGGCGCCGGTGCGTGTGCGGTTCAGCAGGAACCAGACGACCACGGCGAGCACGATCATGATGATGGTCGAGACGGGCACCGGCCCGACGCCCGTGGCGCCGATGAGCTGGAACTCCCACGGCACCATGCCCGCGGAACCCTCGAAGTTCGTGTTGAGGATGCCCTGCAGGATCAGGCCCACGCCCAGGGTGGCGATGAATCCGTTGACCTTGAGCACCGTCACGATCAGTCCGTTGACCAGGCCGATGGCGGCGCAGACGACCAGCGTCACGGCGATCGCCGCGGGGATGTTCGCAGGATCGCCGTTCATGGTGGTCGCGGCGAGCAGACTCGACAGGCTGATGACGTAGGTGACCGACAGGTCGAGCGACGCGCCGAGCACCACGAGGGTCTGGCCGATCGCGACGAGTCCGAGCACGCTCATGCCGGTGAGGATGTCGCGGATGTTGCCGGGGCTGAAGAAGTTCCGCCCCACGGTGCCGACGAGGATGGCACCGACGATGAGCGTCAGGACCAGGATGCCGAGCACGATGACCGTCGAGTCGATCCGCAACCGCTTCATCGTGCACCTCCGTCGACGATGGCGCCCGTGGCCGCGCCGAGGATCTCATGCTCGGCGGATCCTGCCGGCAGCTCGGCGACGAGCTCGCCGTCGTGCATCACGAGGATCCGATCGCTCATGCCGATGACCTCCGGGAGTTCGCTCGACACCATGAGCACCGCCTTGCCCTGAGCCGCAAGATCGCGCATCAGCTGGTACACGGCGTACTTCGCGCCGACGTCGATGCCGCGGGTCGGCTCGTCGAAGAGCACGATCTGCGGCTGGGTGAGCAGCCACTTCGCGAGCACGACCTTCTGCTGGTTGCCGCCGGAGAGAAAGCGCACCTCCTGGTCGAGGCCGCGCGAGCTGATCTCGAGAGAGCTGAGCACTCCCGGCACCTCGCGTCTGGACGCAGCCGTGCGACCGGCGAAGACGCTGCGGATGACGAGCAGGGTGTTGTCGAGCACCGACTGACCCAGCGCGAGTCCCTGCGCCTTGCGATCCTCCGAGACGAGGGCGAGGCCTGCGCGCACGGCGGCCCTGGCGCTGGTGATGCGCGTCGGCGAGCCGTCGATCCGCATGGCGCCGCGCACGAACGGGTCGATCCCGAAGACGCCCTCGACCAGCTCGGTGCGACCTGAGCCCTGGAGCCCGGCGATCCCGACGATCTCTCCGGCACGCAGGGTGAGCGAGACCCCGTCGACGAACGCGTTGCCGCAGCCGTCGAGCTCGAGCCGCGGCTTCCCCACCACGGTGCCCTCGACGGCGTCGGGGTAGTACGACTGGATCGAGCGGCCGACCATGCGGCGCACGAGCTCGTCGGTCGTCAACGCGCCCGTCTCATCGGTCGACACGAGAGCGCCGTCCTTGAGGATCGTGATGCGGTCGCAGAGATCGAAGATCTCCTTCAACCGGTGCGAGACGTAGATCACGGCGACTCCGCGCGAGGTGAGTCGGCGGATGATCGCGTAGAGCAGCTCGACCTCGCGGTCGCTGAGCGCCGCGGTCGGCTCGTCCATCGAGATGACCTGCGCGTCGAACGACAGCGCCTTCACGATCTCGACGATCTGCTGCTCGGCGACCGTCAGCGAGCCGACGCGGGCCTGCGGCTCGATGAACGAGACGCCGAGGTCGGCGAGCAGATCGGCCGTGCGGCGGATCATGGCCCTCTGATCGACGAACCCGCCTCGGCGGGGCTCTCGACCGAGGTAGACGTTCTGGGCGACGGTGCGCTCGGGCAGCAGCGTGAACTCCTGGAAGACGGTGACGATGCCGTCGTCCATCGCCTGCCGAGGGTGCGCGTGCCGCACCTCTTCTCCCCGATACCGCACCACCCCTTCGTCTGCGGGCTGCACACCGGCGATGATCTTCATCAGAGTGGACTTGCCCGCACCGTTCTCGCCGACGAGCCCGTGCACCTCGCCGGGGCGCACGTCGAAGTCGATGCCCGTGAGCACCTCGACGCCGAAGAACGACTTGCGGATGCCCGAGACTTCGAGCACCGGCTGTGTGATCGTCGCGGTCATGCCGCCACCTCCGTCCATCGTCCGTCCGCCGCAGCCGAGGCAAGAACCGCCTCGGTCAGCACCGTCGAACGCAACCCGTCCTCGAAGGTCGGCAGTCCGTCCGGCCTCTCGCCCCTGATCGCCGCGTACACGTCGGCGATGAATCCGTTGAATGCGTCCTGATAGCCCATGGCGTGTCCCGACGGCACCCGCTGCAGTCGGGCCGAGTCCGGCGCCGCAGTGGCAGGGTCCCGCAGCAGCAGTCGGGACTCGTCGCGCATCCCGATCCACAGCTCCTCCGGCCGTTCCTGCTCGAAGCGGAGGGTCTGACGCGAGCCGTGCAGCTCGAGCGTCAGCGCGTTCTTGCGCCCCGCCGCCATCTGCGAGATCAGCAGCGTGCCCAGTGCCCCGGAGTCGGTCTCGATGAGGATCGCGACGATGTCCTCGGTGTCGACGCTCTGTCCGGCACGCTCTGCGAAGACCCTGCGGGTACGAGCGCTCAGCGAGCGGATGCGCTGGCCGATCACGAACTCGATGAGGTCGCACAGATGTGAGCCGATGTCGGCGAATGCGCGGGACCGCCCACCCGAGATCGATCGCACGCGCCAGTCGTCGTCGGTGGAGAGAAGCATCCAGTCCTGCAGGTACGAGCAGTCGAGTGTGAGCAGCTCACCGGTGTCGCCCTGGGCGACTCGGGCTCGAGCCTCGCGCACCATCGGGTGGTAGCGGTAGACGAACGGCACCGCCGCCACCCGGCCGTGGGATGCTGCGGCCTGCACGAGCTCACGGGCGTCTGCCGAGGTCGTGGCCAGCGGCTTCTCGCAGATCACGTGCTTGCCGCCCTCGAGCGCACGCAGCGCCAGATCGGCATGCGTGGCGTTGGGTGTGCAGATGTGCACGACATCGATGTCGTCTGCGGCGAGCAGCGCAGCGGCGTCGGTCTCCGCGCGCGCTGCACCGAGGTCGTCTGCGGCCCGGCGACCGCTCGATGCCGAACGGGTGGCGACCGCACGGAGTTCGCCGCCGGCGTCCCTGGCCGCAGTGCGGTGAACGCGGGCCATGAACCCTGCGCCGAGGATGCCGATCCGGATCGTTCCGAGATCGGTGCCAGTGACATCCGTTGTCATGCCGGTGAGTCTGACATGAGGGTCCGCCTTTTGCTAGACATTCGTCAAAAGTCATTTGTAACGAATCGGAAGTTCGTCGCGGATGCATCGAAGTGCTGTGGTTTACTGACGCAATGGTTGACGCTTCGCGGCCGTCCGCGCCTCCCAGTCCCGGCGCGGGAGAGATCTTCCAGATACTGCGTGACGGAACGGCGCGCACCAAGGCCGAGCTCGCCGCGATCACCGGACTCGCGCGATCCACCGTGTCGGTCCGCGTCGACGCGCTCCTCGCCGCCGGGCTGCTCATCCCCGCAGGCGAAGCCGCGTCGACGGGAGGACGTCCCCCTGCGCGCGTCGGCTTCAACGCCCGCGCCGGACTCGTGCTCGCCGTCGACCTCGGCGCCACGCACGCGACTGTGGCTCTGACAGATCTCGCCGGAGTCTTCCTCGATTCGCACACCCGCACGATCGACATCGGCGACGGACCCGAGAAGCTGCTCGACCTGATCCTGCACGACGGCGCAACCCTGCTCGACTCCCCCGCCGCCGCGGGGACCCCGCTCCTGGGTATCGGCCTCGGAGTCCCCGGGCCCGTCGAGCATTCCAGCGGGCGTCCGACGAATCCGCCGATCATGCCGGGGTGGGATCGCTTCGACGTGCCCGGCTACGTGCAACGCACGTTCGATGTCCCCGTGCTCGTCGACAACGACGTCAACATCCTCGCGCTCGGCGAACACGCCACGATCTGGCCGCACGTCGACGACCTCGTCTTCGTCAAGGTGTCCACCGGGATCGGCGCGGGCATCATCGCGGGCGGCCAACTGCAGCGGGGCGCACAGGGCTCCGCCGGCGACATGGGCCACGTGCAGGTGCCCGGCCGTGCGGCGGCGTCGCTCGATGCGGATGACGAGCGAGACCTCGAAGCCCTCGCGAGCGGGTCCGCTCTCGCTGCCACCCTTCGCGCACAGGGTCGCGAGGCGCACGGGCCGGCCGACGTGATCGACCTCGTCCGCTCCGGCGACACGGCGGCCATCGCCGCCACGCGCCAGGCCGGACGCGATGTGGGGGAAGTCCTCGCCTCTGTCGTCAACCTGCTCAACCCGTCGATCATCGTGCTGGGCGGCAGCATCGCGCGAGCCGGCGAGCATCTGCTGGCAGGCGTCCGCGAAGTCGTCTACCGGCGCTCGATCCCTCTCGCCACCCAGCACCTCGCGATCGTGCAGTCCCAAGCGGGCGATCGAGCAGCAGTGCTCGGTGCCGCGATCATGGTCGCTCGCGACGTGCTCTCGCCGACCAGCATCGACCGACGCCTGGCTGCACCCGCTCCGCCGTCAGGGGACAGCGCCTAGGCTTGCCCCGTGACTGCCGCGGAGAATCCTCACGAGTCCCCCTACGAGCGTGCGCTCGGCGACCGCATCGCCGAACTGCATCCGAAGACCGGATGGTACTTCCGCACCATTCCCGACGGGCACGTCGGCATCGGACGCGGCACCTTCACGACCGCCGGATCGCGGCATCGCTGGCTGTGGCCGGTCTTCCGCATCGCTGAGGCGCTGGGCGTCGCCTTCTCCGGCTGGGAGACCGACGTCCCGTTCCGCATCGAGAACCGCACCGTCGACGGGCGCGCGCTCGCCGTTCGCCATTTCGACCTGCCCGGGCGCACCTGGATCATGCCCGATGTGGTCGAGCTGACCCCCGCCGGCATCCTCCGCAATGAGATCGGTCCCCGCCGCACCGTGGTGACGACGTTCGACATCGACGTGCGCGACGGCGCCGTCGTGCTGTCGATCCGCCGGGTCGGGCTACGACTCGGCCGACTGCGTCTCGCCGCCCCCGCGTTCCTGCGACCGACGATCGCCCTGGTCGAACGGTGGGACGACGAGCGCGAGCGTCATCACGTGAACATGACCATCGACGCCCCGCTGCTCGGACGCGTGTACGAGTACACCGGCTTCTTCGAGTACTCGATCGAGAGCGAGCCCGCATGAGCGACGCCACCCCGGAGCCCGGCGGCAGGGTCGTCATCGGCGGATCGACTGGTTTCATGGGCACCTACCTGGAGCCGAGACTGCACGCCGCAGGCCGCGAGGTCGTGACCATCTCGCGCACGGGGGCCGACATCTCCTGGGGCGACCAGGCGGCCATCGATCGTGCTGTCGACGGAGCATCCCTCGTGATCGGTCTCGCGGGCAAGAGTGTCAACTGCCGGTACACACCCGAGAACCGCGCGGCCATCTTCCGCTCCCGCCTCGACACCACGGCATCGCTGAGCACCGCGATCGCACGAGCCGATGCTCCGCCCGCGCTGTGGATCAACTCGTCGACCGCGACGATCTACCGCCACGCCGAGGACCGTCCCATGACGGAGTCGACCGGTGAGATCGGCCGTGGTTTCTCGGTCGAGGTCGCGAAGGCATGGGAACGCGCGCTGTTCGCCGACGAGCTCCCGCACACGCGACGCGTCGCGCTGCGCAGTGCGATCGTGCTCGGCCACGGCGGTGTGCTCGGCCCTCTCCGGTCTCTCGCGCGGGTGGGGCTCGGCGGCACGCAGCTCGATGGACGGTGGCCGATCAGCCGCTCACGCCGGGCTGCAGGAACAGCGCATGATCCGGGTGCGCGCGGCGGCCGACAGCGATTCAGCTGGGTGCACGTCGAGGACGTCGCCCGGATCATCGACTTCGTCGAGCGGCACCCCGAACTCCAAGGTCCGGTCAACGCCGCGGCTCCGAACCCGGTCGACAACCGCGAGTTCATGGCGACGGTCCGACGCGAGGCCGGCGCCGTCATAGGGCCGCCGATGCCGCGGTGGATGCTCGAATTCGGCGCCATCGGCATCCGCACCGAGACCGAGCTGATCCTCAAGAGCCGCTGGGTGCTCCCCGAGAAGCTCATCGCTGCGGGGTTCGAGTTCGCCTACCCCGATCTCGACGAGGCGGTGCGCGAGTCCTTCGACGCTGCCGCGGTCGCCTAGAGCGTCGCGGACCCGTCGCCGTCGGTCTCTCGCCGCCGCTTCTCGAGCTCGGCGCGCAGACGCCACTCCTCGATCTCGCGATCGAGATCTGCGATCTGCTGCTCGGTCGTTCGGGTGTCGACAGGTGCCGAGGGCGGCGGCGCGGGCTGAGGAGCGGGCCGCTTGCTCGGTCGGCCGGCTGGGCGCATGCGCGGGATCCGCAGTCCCGCCTCCGAGTACTCGCGGCCGATCGCGAACCACAGCAGACCGCCGATCAACGGCAACAGGATCACGATGACGATCCACGCCATCTTCGGAAGAAAGCGCACCTGCGAGTCCTCGCGCTTGATGATGTCGACGAGCGCGCCGACCATCAGCACGATGACGAGGATCGAGAACAGGAACGGCATGTGTTCAGGGTAGACGACCCACCGCCGTCGCGCGTGAGCGTCTACGGGAGCAGATGACCACCGGCGCGGAAGAGCTCGTACCATTCGGCTCGTGTGAGCTCGATGTCCGCGCCGGCTGCGGCGTCTCGCACCCGCGCGGGCGTCGTTGTTCCCAGCACCACCTGCATGTGCGCAGGATGCCTGGTGATCCACGCCGTCGCGATCGCGATCGGTTCGACGCGGTACGACGCGGCGAGCCGATCGATCACCGCATTGAGCTCTGCATACTCGGGGTTGCCGAGGAAGACGCCGGTGAAGAATCCGCCCTGGAACGGCGACCATGCCTGGATCGTGATGCCGTTGATACGGCAGTACTCCACGATGCCGCCCCCGTCGCGGACGATGCTCTGCTGCTCGGCGAGCATGTTCGCGGCGATCGGCTGGGAGATGATCGGGGCGTGCGTGATCGACAGCTGCAGCTGATTCGCGACCAACGGCTGGGTCACCGCGGTGCGCAGCAGATCGATCTGCCTCGGCGTGTGGTTCGAGACACCGAACGCTCGCACCTTTCCGGCGGCCTCGAGCTCGTCGAAGGCTCGGGCGACCTCTTCGGGCTCGACGAGCGCATCGGGGCGGTGCAGCAGCAGCACGTCGATGCGGTCGGTGCGAAGCGCGCGCAGCGAGCCTTCCACCTGGCGCATGATGTGGTCGTACGAGAAGTCGAACGCCTGCTGAGCAGGGTCGATGCCGCACTTCGTCTGCAGCACGATCTCGTCGCGATCCGCGGGGGAAAGCTGCAGCGCGTCGGCGAATCGCGATTCGCAGAAGTGCATGCTGCCGCCGTAGATGTCGGCGTGGTCGAAGAAGTCGATGCCACTGTCCCGAGCGGCGTCGTAGAGCTCGCGGATCTGCGCATCGTCCTTGTCGTCGATGCGCATCATTCCGGCGATGAGGGCGGGGGCCGATGTGGAGCCGAAGGGCACGTTCTTCATGCCGTCCACGCTAGCCCCTCGCACACGGATGCGGTCGGAGCACGACCCCACGACGCCTCCGACCGCATCCCGCGGCGCGCGACTCTCCCCGGAGTCACGGCCGTCACCTCTCCCCCGATCCGGTGCCCGGCGTCGCCGGGTTCACCGATCGGAGGACGGCGGCACGAGACGTGCGACCGGGATGCCGAGGGTCCCGGCGATGGACGCGAGATCCGTGATCGTGAAGTCGCGGCGCGACGACAGCTTCGCCTGCAGGGCGCCGACCGCGATCCCCGATCTCTCCGCCAGCCAGGGCACCGTCTCGCCGGCGTCGGCAAGCTCGCGAAGCACTGATTCTGCGATCACCCGTCGCATATGTGTCGTCACTCGACGACACTATCGCCAGCACCGAAGAGCGACAAGATCAGACGCTCCAGCATGACAGCATCCTGGATGCATCCCGGTGCTATCGTGACTCACGTGACGACACCGGCCGAGGATTACAACCGCGCCGTCGGGCGGCAGCTCAAGGCCGAGATCGCCGCCGCCGGCAGCAGCATCGCGCGCATGGCGCGCGACATCGGCGTCTCGCGGAGCGCTCTCGACAACTACACGACGGGCAAGCGCGACATCCCCGTCCCCGTGCTCTATCAGGTGAGCGCCGTGGTCGGCGTGCAGCCGCACGTCATCCTCGAGCGGGCAGAGGATCGGTTCCGCACCGACGGTTCGGGCGCCGATGCCATCATCACTCGCCTGCATCCCCGCACCGATGTCCGCGGTCGACGAGAGAATGACGCCGAAGTGGCGTTCGACTCCGATCTGCCGCACGGCCGCGACACCGACGACCTCTACGACTGAGGGTCGCGACCGACCGTCATCGACCGAGGGGGTCCGCATGGAACTGCTCCTCCTGCTGATCGAGCAGCACGGCCTTCGTCTCGTCGAGCGTCATGGAGCCTCGCGAGGCGGGTTCGAACCGTCGACCTCGACGATCCGCATCGAGCCGGGCATGAGCACCCGCGCGACATGCAGCGTTCTCGCCCATGAGCTGGGGCACGCCGTGCTGGGCCATGTCCCCACATCGGATCGGTCGGTGCGTGGCCGCCAAGAGCAGCGAGCCGACGAGTGGGCCGCGCGCCTGCTCATCAGCCCTCGCTCCTACGCCGACGCCGAACAACTGAGGGGCCCTCATGCTGCCAGCCTCGCGTTCGAGCTCGGTGTCACCGTCGAGATCGTGCTCGCCTATCAACGTCTGCTCCGGCGCAGTGCCGTCGCGCTGGTTGAATGAGAGCATGAGCTTCCGCACCACGCCGGCACCGACCACCCTGACCGGACGCCTCGTCGAGCTTCGCCCGCTCGAGACGTCGCATCACGACGGCCTCCTCGACGCGCTTCTCGAGGGCGACCTGTGGAAGAACGCCTGGTACACCTCGGTGCCCTCCCCCGACGGGCTCGCCGCAGAGATCGACCGACGCATCGGCCTGGTCGAGACGGGCGGGATGATCCCGTTCACGGCGTTCGACGCGTCCGGACGCATTCTCGGTCTGACGTCGTACTACGACATGGTCGAAGACGTCCCGCGCCTGCACATCGGGTACACATGGAACAGGCCCTCCGCGCACGGCACGGGGACGAACGCCGAGTCGAAGCTGCTCCTGCTGCGCCACGCGTTCGACGAACTGGGAGTGTTCCGCGTCGGCCTCACGACGCAGTGGGTGAACTTCCAGTCGCGCGCGGCGATCGAGCGCCTCGGCGCGAAGCAGGACGGCGTGATGCGGGCGATCAGCCGCTACCGCAACGGAGCACTGCGCGACAGCGTGGAGTTCTCGATCATCGAGCCCGAGTGGCCCGCGGTGCGGGCGAACCTCGAGATGAGGCTCACGAGGCGACGCTGAGCGTCACTCGGTCGCGTTGCCCGACCAGTTGTCCTTGCGGCGAGTGGCCGAGCCGCGCTGACGCATCATGAACGCCAGCGACAGGCTGACGATGAGGATGCCGGCGATGAAGACGATCGCCTGGAAGTCTTCAAGCGACTGCGCGAGCCCCATGAGCCAGATGCCTCCGAGGAAGAGGATCATGAAGAAGATGAAGCTGAGGATCACGGGGTCTCCTGTCTGAACAACCGGCCAGCATCAAGGATACCTTTAGCGCAGAGATCCCCCGCACGAAAGCCCCTGCCCGCGAAGAGCACGGCATGGTTGCCTTCCCTGCATGACAACCACGCTGACCGCCCTCGCCATCACCTGCAGCCTCAAGCCGTCCCCCGCCGAGTCGAGTTCCGATCTGCTCGGCTCGCAGATCCTCGAGGCGCTCGCCGATCACGGCGTCACCGGGAGTCTGGTGCGCGCGGTCGATCACGTGATCAGTCCCGGCGTCGAAGCCGACATGGGCGGGGACGACGAGTGGCCCGCGTTGCGACAGCGAGTCCTCGACGCCGACATCCTCGTCTTCGTGACGCCGACCTGGATGGGCCAGCATTCGAGCATCGCCCAGCGTGTTCTCGAGCGCCTCGACGCCGAGCTGGCGGAGACCGACGACCAGGGCCGGCCGATCCTGTTCGACAAGGTGGCGATCGCCGCGGTGGTCGGCAACGAGGATGGCGCGCACCACATCGCGGCGATCCTGTTCCAGTCCCTCAACGACGTGGGCTTCACCGTGCCTGCCCAGGGATCCGTGTATTGGAACGGCGAGGCGATGCACACCGTCGACTACAAGGACCTTCCCGAGACCCCGGAGAAGGTCGCACAGGCCACGGCGACGGCGGCACGCAATGCCGCGCACCTCGCCCACAGCCTCAGAGAAGGTGGCTACCCCGCCGAATAGGTGCTGAGTTCAAGCGGCAGGTGCGCCGGCGGTCAGCACCTTGGGCTGCACGAACTCGTCGATCACGAGTTCACCGGTCGCGTTGAGCGCGTGCATCATGTCTTCGATGCGCGACTTCTCGATCTGCTGCGGCTCGGCGGCGGTGAACAGGAACTGCAGAGGGATCGCGGGATGGATCCAGACCGTGACCCGGCCGGGATCCCCACCCTCGGTCGGGTGCCACGTCATCATGAAGCTCTCCTGCCGGCGCAGCTTCGTGCCGATGATCACCTTGAGGTGTGCAAGCGTCTCGTCTTCGATGATGATCGGCTCCGAGGTGCCGTCGTATCGCAGTCTTCCCATGAGTGAACCGTACCCCGATCGGCGCCCTGACGCGCACTCGACAGCCGGTCGTCATGGTCGCCGGAAGGTCACGATATCGTCGCGGCGTCCCCGCTCGACGATCAACCCCTCGCGCTCGAATCGGCGGAACACCCGTCGCGGAAGCGCGGGGAGCTCGGCAGTGCGCCCGGCATCCGCCTTCGCAAGGCCGACGATGAGCGAGAGGTCGACGCCCGCGCCGACGACCTCGATCCGCGCGTAGTCGCTCGCAGTGCGCCAGACGAGTCGTTCGATCTGCGGGAAGGGGATGGTGTGGACGACCGAGTCCGTGCGGATGCGCAGCTCGTCGTTGCCGAACGCCACGGAGCACGAGACGGTGCGCCGACGCACCACGGCGAGGAACAGCAGGTACGCGGGGAGAGCGATCACCGCCCCGACGACGATGACGGCGATCTTGGGCCCTGCCTGCAGTGCCACATCGCCCACGGCGATGAGGAGAACGACGCAGCCGAGGCCGCCGACCAGCACGGTCGCGACGATCCACGTCGTGATCACCCGCAGCCGCGCCTCGACGGCTGCGACCTCGACGACCGAGCCGTCGCCACTGTCGTCTCGCTCCCAGACAGGCGCCACCCGCGCGGGCCTTCGCGCGGAATCGCGGCGTTGGAAGACGCTCGTGATCCGAGAGAGGAGACCGAGCCAGATCCAGCCGATCGCGGGCCCCGCGGCGATCTGCAGCACCACAGCCACCGCGCGCGCGGTCTCGGGCAGCGCCCCGATGGGCTCCTTCCCGTGCTCGATCAGCCAGTACATCAGCACGGTCAGCGCGGCGGCGACGCCCCCGTGCACGACTGCGCCGAGCGCGGGAGGCCGCATCTCGAGCGTCGCATTCACGAACGCGAAGGCCACGGCCCATCCGCCGATCAGCATCAGCAGGAAGCCGAAGAAGCCGAGGTCATCGCTTGCCAGCGTCCAGCCGACGGCTCCGGCGAGCAGCGCCATCCCCACCAGCAGCGGGGTGACGATCAGGAGACGTGAGATGCTCGACCGCACCCGGGTCTCGTGAGGGCTCAGCTCGGTCATCTCCGTCATCCTATTGAATCGCAGTACCGTGGGATCATGACCGCTCCCGTTGATCCGACAGCCACGCCCGCCTGGTCCGAGCTCACCGCCCTGCACGGTGCGTTCACCCCCGATCTCCGCGGCTGGTTCGCCGCAGACGGCGACCGTGCTCAGTCCCTGTCGTTCCCTCTGGCAGACCTGCATGTCGATCTCTCGAAGAACCTCGTCACCGACGAGGTTCTCGCCGCTCTTCTGCGCCTGGCCGAGCAGACCGGCGTCGCCGATCGCTACGCCGCGATGCTCGCGGGCACGCACCTCAACACCTCCGAAGACCGAGCCGTGCTGCACACTGCACTGCGTCGCCCGGCGGGTGCCTCTCCCGCGCTCGTCGTCGACGGACAGGATGTCGATACCGATGTGCAGGCCGTTCTCGACGCGCTGAGCGCCTTCGCGTCGCGTGTGCGCGCGAGTGAGTGGCTGGGCGTGACCGGAAAGAAGGTCACCCACGTCGTCAACATCGGCATCGGCGGCTCCGACCTCGGCCCCGTCATGGTCTACGAGGCACTGAAGCCCTACGCGGATGCCGGCATCGAAGCCCGCTTCGTGTCGAACATCGATCCCACCGATCTCGCGCAGAAGACCGCGGACCTCGACCCCGAGACCACGCTCTTCATCGTCGCGTCGAAGACCTTCACCACGCTCGAGACGCTCACGAACGCGCGCCTCGCACGCGACTGGCTGTGGGCGGGCCTCGAGGCATCCGGGGCCATCGCGGATGCCGACGATGCACGCACCGACGCGGTCGCACACCACTTCGTGGCCGTGTCGACCGCGCTCGACAAGGTCGCCGCGTTCGGCATCGACCCCGCCAATGCGTTCGGCTTCTGGGACTGGGTGGGCGGACGCTACTCGGTCGACTCCGCGATCGGACTGTCACTCGCCATCGCTCTCGGGCCCGACACGTTCCGCGACCTGCTCGCGGGCTTCCACGCCGTCGACGAGCACGTGCGCACGACCCCGCTCGAGCGCAACGTGCCCGTGCTGATGGGCCTGCTGAATGTCTGGTACGTCAACTTCTTCGGTGCGCAGTCGCACGCCGTGCTGCCCTATGCGCAGCAGCTCAGCCGGTTCCCCGCCTACCTGCAGCAACTCACCATGGAGTCCAACGGCAAGTCGGTGCGCTGGGACGGCACCCCCGTCACGACCGACACCGGAGAGGTGTTCTGGGGCGAGCCGGGCACCAACGGACAGCACGCCTTCTACCAGCTGATCCACCAGGGCACCCGGCTGATCCCGGCCGACTTCATCGCCTTCGTGAACCCGGCGTACCCGCTGACCGACGGCGGGCAGGACGTGCACGAGCTGTTCCTCGCGAACTTCCTCGCCCAGACCAAGGCGCTCGCATTCGGCAAGACGACGGAAGAGGTCGAGGCCGAAGGCACGACCGGTGCGCTGGTCGCCGCACGCACGTTCGCGGGCAACCGCCCGACGACGTCGATCTTCGCGCCCGCACTCACCCCGCAGGTGCTCGGCCAGCTGATCGCGCTCTACGAGCACATCACCTTCACCCAGGGCACGATCTGGGGCATCAACTCCTTCGACCAGTGGGGCGTGGAACTCGGCAAGCAGCTCGCGATGCAGATCGCGCCCGCCATCGGCGGAGACGAGTCGGCCATCGAGGGGCAGGACGCGTCGACCAAGGCGCTGCTCGCGTACTACGCGGCGAACCGGAAGTAGAGTCCGGAGCCGTTCCCGTCCGGCGAGGGGCCCGACCGCTCGGCCGGTTCGGACGCCACATGCCCGCGGCGCAGCATGCGACGCCGCGGGCATGAGCGCGACCCTGGCTAGACCGCGGGAACGACCTTCAGATCGACGGTGAGCGAGTTCGCGAAGCTGATCGTGAGGATCCTGTGCGTTCGGTTTCCCAGATAAGCGCGATCCATCGGCGCGTACTTGGCCTCCCGGTCGACGCCCCAGTCGATGACGAACCGCAGAGCGCCCCGAGTGACCGTGAGGCCGCGGGTCGTCGTGATCGTCTCCTGGCCGTAGGGCGCCGCCGTGCCGTTCGCGAACGCGACGACGTCGTCCTGACCGATGATCAGCGGGATACGCTCGCGCGACGGACCCGCTGTCGAGAGCATCCGCCGTATGCCGTCGGCGCGGTGCGTCACATCGGTGCGCACAGATCCGTCGGCGGTGGTGTAGCGCGTCGTGAACACCCCGGTGTAGCCGGTGAGGCCGTCGGCGGAGATGGCGGCACCGGCGGCCGTCTCCCCCGCATGGTGCGTCGCGGTCACCGGCCCCCGCGACGACGCCGTACCGGCCGTGTCGTTGATCGTCGTCCAGTCATCGGGTCCGGTGCTGTTCACGGTGAGAGCGAGCATCCCGGCGACCGGATGCCAGAAGGCATTGGTGCCCGCCCGCTGCAGTGAATTCTGCCTCACCCCGTAGAGGGCGGCGGTGTAGTACCCGGGTCGGCGGACGAAGACGTACTGCTGATCGAGAGTGCCTCTGCGAAGCTCTGTGAACGTGCTCTCCTGCCGGTAGCGCAGCGCCGCGGCTTGGGCATCGCGCTGTGCCGCCGACACTCCGATCGGGGCCTGCGGCACGTGCATGTGCAGGCGTGGCGACGAGTCCTGCTTCTGCCGCGGCGCCACGGGCGCGGTCGACGCGGCCCAGTCGGTGCGTGCCTGCGTCTTCTCCTCCGAACTCGCGAAGAACGCCCGCAATGCCGGCACATGCGGGAGCAACGTGCGCGCGAGGGCGCTGCGGTCGACGTCGTCCACCGGGGTGGGCACGAACGTCGCGACGATGTTGCGTGCGCTGGTCCCCGAGAGGATGAAGCCCTCGTTCCGCCCGGGTTCCAGGACGACGACGTACCCCCACCAGGCCGCGAACCGCTCCGCCAGCTGGATGATCGACGGGTCCGGCAGCCGTTTGTAGAGGGCACCGAGATCGGGCAGCATCACATCGAAGTTGTATCCGGCATCCGGAGCGACCGGCTCGTGGAAGAACCCGGCCGGAGCCTGGCCGTCCTTCAGAATGATCTGCAGCCGGTTCGGAACGGAGGCGCTCACCGCCGGCTCCCCGAGGACGTGCGCGGCTTCGACCACGCCGGAGAGGCCTGCGACGACCTGGTTGGCGAACTGCACCGGCCGATTCCAGTGCGGACGAGAGGTGTCGACGAGCCACGCCGAGCTCTTGCGGATGGCGTCGCGGATCTGCACGCGGCGGTCGTAGAGCTCGCCGGCGGCGCGAAGGTCGCGGAGGACCGCAGCGAGCGCGACGGTTCCGAATCCGGTCGGCGACAGGTGATGCTCGGTCGGCGAGTACTCCGGGTACGACCCGTCGGCATGCTGCAGCGAGAGGTAGTGACCGAGCGCCGCGTCGAGCCGCCCGAGCAGTGCCGGGTCGCGGTAGTACGGGTTCCACGGCCGATCGTTGGCATAGAACCACGACAGCGTCGCGACATGCTCCATGATCCGGGTGTTGTACGGCTGGTTCGGTGTGCGCCACCAGCCGTCCTCCATCCACCCGTAGTTCGGTGCGACGTCGCGGACGCTGTTGGCGAGCGGCGCCACGATCATCAGGTATGCCGCGAGAACCTGCTCGTTCGGGGCGAACTGGGCGCGCACCGGCTGCCCGGCAGGGAGCGGCGCGACGAGCGGCAGCACCGTACCGGCCGATGTCGCCATCGCGGGCGATGCTCCCGCGTTCCCGATCGCGAGCAGCGCCGCGGCAGCGCCGGCACCGACCAGGAAGTTCCTTCGGCTGAGCGCCGGCAGCATCTGCAGGCGGGTCTCATCCTCATGCATATCTCGACTCCTTCGTCTCTGACCGGGCATGGTGGGGCTGCGACGACGCCCGGTCCGCGTCGTCGCTCGGGGGGGGTCAACTCATCCTTTGAGCCCTGTCTGGGCGAGGCCCTGAACGAACTGCTTCTGCGCGATGAGGAACACCACGAGGATCGGGACGACGGTGAGAGAAGCGGCACCGAGCTGCGTGTTCCACATCTGCTCGCCGTAGAAGTCCTGGTAGCGGGTGATCGCGAGACCGAGCGTGAACTTCTCCGGCGTGCGCAGGAAGATGAGCGCCTCGAAGTACATGTTGAACGAGCGCAGGAACGCCATGATCCCCACCGCCGCGATCGCCGGCGTCGCCAATGGGAGCGCGATCCGGAAGAACACCCCCGCCCGAGTGACGCCGTCCAGCCGAGCCGCTTCTTCGTAATCCTTGGGGAAGCTGAGGAAGTGCTGGCGGAAGATGAACACCGAGACGACCGCAGTGGGGCCGAAGATCGGCAGGATGATGAGAGGCCAGTGGGTGTCGTTGAGCCCCATCGCGTTGACCGCCGTGAAGATCGGGATGATCGTCACCTCGGTCGGCACCATCATCGCGGCGAGCAGCAGGGTGAAGGCCGCATTGCGCAGCGGGAAGCTGATGCGCGCGAAGGCGTAGCCGGCCATCGCGGAGAGCAGGATCGACGACACGGTGACGATCGCCGCGATGTACATCGAATTGCCGTACTGCTGCAGGAACGGCTGCGCGGTGAACACCTGGACGAAGCCGTCGAGGGTCCATTCCCTGGGCAGCAGGGTGGGCGGCTGGAGGAAGATCTCGTTCGCCGGTTTGAACGAAGAGAAGAACATCCACAGCGTCGGGTACAGGAACGGCACCGACACCACGACGAGCAGCACGTAGAGCACGACGGTGTTGATCCTGGCGCGGCTGCGTGCCGCCTTCGATGCCTCAGACCTCATCGTGCACCCACTTGCGTCGCGTGGTCCACTGCAGCATCGTCAGCGCCAGGATGATGCCGAACAGGACGACGCCGATCGCGCTGGCGTAGCCGAACTGCTGGCTGACGAAGGCGGTGCGGTAGAGGAGGAACGGCAGGACGTTGGTCGAGTCCCCTGGACCGCCTCCGGTGAGCAGCTGCACGGGAGCGAACACTTCGAGCGATCCGATCGTGGTGAGGATGCCGGTGAGCAGGATCGTGGGGGCGATCATCGGCACGGTGATCGCCCAGAACGACCGCCACGGCGTCGCGCCGTCGAGCTGCGCGGCCTCGCGGATCTCCTCCGGCACGCTCTGCAGGGCGGCGAGGAAGAGCACCATGTTCATGCCCACCCCCTTGAACACCTGCACCACGACGAGGGAGATCAGAGACGTCGACGGGTCTGCCAGCCAGTTGGGACCGTCGATTCCGAGCATCCGCAGCGCTCCGTTGATGCCTCCGTCTGGAGCGAGAAGAAAACCCCAGGTGACCGACCAGGCGACGACCGACACCACGACCGGCGAGAAGAAGATCGTGCGGAATCCCGTGATGCCCTTCATCCGTCGGTTGAGGAGGACAGCGAGGCTGATGGCGATCACGAGGTTCAGTACGAGGACTCCGGCACTGAACAGCAGGCTCGCGACGACCGAGGCGGAGAAGGTCGGGTCCGCGATGAGACGTGAGTAGTTGTCGAGGCCGATGAACTCCATGCCGCCGGTGAGCGGCCGCCATTCGTTGAAGCTGTACCAGATGACGAAGAGGAACGGGACGACGCCGAGGACGATGACGCCGAGGACCTGGGGCGCGACGAAGGCCACGCCGAGCCAGCGGTCCCCGTCAGGACGGGGACGCCGGCTCGGCAGGGCGCTTCGTGCGCTCGCCGCGACAGTGCGTGCGGGCACGCGGGTCAGCCCTCGAGCGTCGGCGAGATCTGCTCGCAGATGCCGGTGACCGCGGTCTCGACGTCGCCGCCCGACCACACCGGGTCGAGCCCCGCGCGGACCTTGTCGGAGAACTGGGAGAGAACCGGATGCTGCGGCTTCACTGTGGCATCGGGAACCACGTCGATGATCGCGGACTGGATCTCTTCGGGCGAGAGCTTCGGAGCTGCCTGGGAGAGCGTCTCCACGTTGAGGAGCGACTCGCGGGGCGGCGGGAAGAACTGCGCGAGAAGCTCGGCATTCGTCGGGTTGGTCAGGTAAGCGAGGAAGCCTGCCGCCTGATCCTGGTTCTCGCTGCGCTCGAGCACGCTCACCCCGGCCTGTCCGACGATCGGGTGGTAGCCCTCGGGCCCTGCGGGCAACGGGAGGAACGACCACTCGAAGCTGTCGTCGAGGCTCCCCGACTGGCTGAGCTGAGCGACGCTGAAGGCGACGTCACCACTCGCGAACGCGGCGGGGGCCGCGTTGCCGGAGACGGCGGGAATCGCTCCCCTGCCCATCTGCTCCTGGTACCACGTGAGGTAGTCGATCATCTCGGGAGAGGCGAACTCGCAGGTCGCGCCGTCGTCGGACCACGGCGCTGCCCCCCACGCGTTTCCGAGCATGGTCACCGCGCTCCAGTTCGTCGGGTTGAAGGTGGGAACGTTCAGTCCGGTCGCTCCCGTCTCGCTGTTGACCGCCGCGGCGATGTCCGCGACCGTCTGCCAGGTGTAATCGGGGGTGCCCACGAGCGACTCGACATCCGACTGACCCGCCGAGGCGACGAGGTCGTTGTTGACGTAGAGCGCGAATGGGGAGTTCGAGAACGGATACGCGTAGACACCGCCGTCGTCGTCCTGCCACGGTGCGAGCGCGGCAGGCAGGATGTCGTCGAGGTCGTAGCCGTCGGCGCTCTCCAGCGTCTCGCGTACGTCGTGCAGGATCCCGGAATCGACGAACTCGGGACCGCTCGCCTCCGGGATCCAGGCGAGGTCGGGAACATCGCCTCCGGCGATCTGCGTCGTGAGCCCCGCGATGTAGTCCGGGTTCGTCACGGGTTCGAATGTGATCGACGAGACCTCGTCGCCGTGCTCTTCGACGTAGGCGTCCCCGATCTCCTGCAACAGCGCCAGGTGACCTTCGTTGGAGGACCAGAGTGCCATGGTCAGGTCGACAGGCCCTGACGCGCCGCTCTCGGTACCGGCGCAGGCGCTGAGGGACACCGCCAGAACTCCGGTGAGCGCGATGGCAGCCCCTCGGGATCGGGTAGCTCGCATGAAGTACTCCTTCGGACTCATTGACGCGCCTCGTAGCGCGCTGAAAGAAAAAGTACCAGAACTATCGAGAATATCAAGCAATATTTTCGGTAGCGCTCACCGGGGCTGTCGACCCTCGGACGACGAGCTCCGTCGCAAGATCGGTGTGGAAGGCCGGCGGTGCCGAGCCGAGCAGCAGTTTGTGGGCGACCTCCACCGCGTAGGACCCCATCGCCTCAGAGGGCTGTCGGATGGTCGTCAGCTGAGGAGCGGTCATCCGCGCGACGAGCTGGTCGTCGAACCCGATGACGCTCAGCTCATCCGGGACGGACACGCGGGCGCGTCGGGCAGCCTCCAGAACCCCGGCGGCCTGCGCATCGCTCGCCGCGAAGATCGCTGTGACACGGCCCTTTCGACCCAGAAGGGTCTCTGCGGCCTGCAGCCCGGATTCGTAGGTGAAGTCACCCTCTTCGATGATGTCGCCTCCGGGCTCGATACCGGCCGAGGCGAGAGCGGCCAGATGCCCGTGCTTGCGGGCGATCGACGCCTGCGTGTCGGAGACCCCGCCGAGGAACCCGATTCGACGGTGCCCGAGCGAGAGCAGATGCTGCGTCGCAGCCATTCCGCCTGCGAAGTTCGTGGCGCCCACCGAATACGAGTCGCTGTCGGGGAGCTGGTACGTGTCGACCTCGACGAGGGGAACGCCGTTCTTTGCCAGCTTGGCCCGCTCCTGCGTCCTCAGCCGCGATTTCAGTGCGATGACCGCAGTCGGACCACTGCGCTTGGTCCGCTCGATCCAGCCGGCGGCGGGCACGCCGTCCGGCAGATCGAGCAGCACGAGCTCGAGCCCCGCCTCGTGAGCTGCACGCATGGTGCCGCGCAGGATCTCGACCGTCAGCGGTGACGACATGCTCGAACTCGCGAGCACGACCACCACCGTGGCCAGATCGCTCCGCGAGCGCTGCTTCGGCGAGAGGTACTGCTTGTCGCGCAGCACCGACTCCACCCGAACACGGGTGTCGGGAGCGACGTCAGGCGCCCCGTTCACGACCTTCGACACGGTGGAGATCGAGACCCCCGCCTCGCCCGCCACCTCGGCAAGCGACGGTCGACGCTCCTTCGCGCGCATGGGCACCCCTTCACTCAGTCAGCGTTCTGGAATTCTATGGCGCACACGGCGTCCCTTGAGATTTTACTTGGACATGTTCGAGAAAATTACCTAGAGTTCTCGGGAAAGAAAGGTGTTCTTCCGTGACACGACAGCAGGCCGACCTTCTCATCATCGGCGGAGGCGTCGGCGGCGTCTCCGCCGCCCTCGCCGCTCTACGCCGCGGCAGATCGGTCATCATGACCGAGCAGACCGCGTGGCTCGGGGGCCAACTGACGAGCCAGCTCGTACCCAGCGACGAGCACCGACGCATCGAGGCGACGGGACGCAACCGCAGCTACGCCCAGTTCCGCGACCTCGTCCGAGAGCACTACCGGACGTACTATCCGCTCACCGCCGCCGCGAGGGCCGACCGCCATCTCAACCCTGGGGCGGCCTGGGTGAGCCCGCTCAGCGTCGAGCCGAAGGTCATCGTCTCCGTGATCCACGACATGCTCCGGCCGCACGAGGCCTCCGGACGACTCACTCTGATGCTCGAGACCACGCCCGTCGCGGTCCACGCCGACGGCGATCGAATCACGGCAGTCACGGTGCGCGATCGCGAGGGCGACTCACGTG
The DNA here is from genome assembly GCF_979258505.1 of Microbacterium sp. AC145. NCBI lineage: Bacteria > Bacillati > Actinomycetota > Actinomycetes > Micrococcales > Microbacteriaceae > Microbacterium > Microbacterium sp. AC145. The sequence continues at coordinate 673,246 of NZ_OZ409859.1, read as the reverse complement.
AGCTCTCCGCGCCGTTCGTGCTGGATGCGACCGAGCTCGGCGACCTGCTCGACCTCGGCGGGGTGGAGTACGTCACCGGCCGCGAGTCGCAGAGCGAGACGGGTGAGCCCGGTGCGCCCGAATCCGGCGATCCGCTCGACATGCAGAGCGTGACCTGGTGCTTCGCGGTCGAACACCTCGCGGGGCAGGATCACACCATCGATCGCCCTGACGACTACGACGAGTTCCGCGAATGGCGTCCACCGCAGCTCGACGGCGAGAAGATGCTCGGCTTCCGACGGGCCGCCCACGACGGCTCCATCGCCCGCGACTACACACTGCGGGTGAACGACGACGACGATCCCTTCGCCATCGACGTCGACCACCGCAACATGGGCGAGGCCCCGGAACTGTGGAACTACCGACGGATCGCCGCACGGCGCCAGTTCGAGGACGGCGCCTATGACAGCGATATCGTCATCGTGAACTGGCCGATGAACGACTACGTCGGCGGCCCACTCTTCGGCGTCGACGACGCGGACGTGCACTGGGGTCGCTCGAAGGCGCTGAGTCGCGCTCTGCTGTACTGGCTGCAGACGGAGGCACCTCGATCAGACGGCGGCACCGGCTGGCCGGGACTCCGGGTCGCGCCGCAGGTCACCGGCACCGCCGACGGGTTCGCCATGATGCCGTACTTCCGCGAGTCACGCCGCATCCGGGCGGAGCGGACGATCCTCGAGCAGGACTTCGACCGCGACCTCCGTGACGGACGTGGCGCCGAGCGCTACCCGGACACCGTGGGGGTCGGCCACTACTACTGGATCGACCGGCACGCCACGACCGGCGGGAGCTCCGGTGGCGGCGGCCTTCCGGAGCCGTTCGAGATTCCCCTCGGAGCCCTCCTGCCTCAGCGGGTGCGCAACCTCCTCCCCGCAGCCAAGAACATCGGCACGACGCATATCTCGAACGGCAGCTACCGCCTCCAGCCCGTCGAATGGTCGATCGGCGAGGCAGTGGGGGCACTCGCGTCGTACTGCCTCGACCACGACATCGAGCCGTCGACGGTGCGGGCGAACGCCCGGCACCTCGATGACTTCCAGCGCGATCTCGAACGCGGCGGCGTGCAGCTGCGGTGGGATCCCGCTCTTCGCTGGTAGACGACCCCGGCTGCAGGTCAGACCCCGGTCGGCGCCCGACCGGTCGAGGCTCTGACCTGCAGCCTCGGCACCGCGTCCTGATGGACTGACTGCTGCGCCCCGTCGATGACGTCGAGGAGCCGACGCGCAGCGTGCGCCCCGAGGGCGACGACATCGTGGCCGAGTGCCGTCAGCGCCGGAGCCACCAGACGGCAGAGAAGCGAGTCGTCCCACGCCACGATGGAGACATCGTCGGGGACCGAGAGCCCCCGGCCGTGTGCGGCGGTCAGAGCGGCGACGGCCATGATGTCGTTGTCGAAGATCAGGCCGCTCGGCGCTCGAGCCGATGACAACACCGCGTGCGCGGCCGTCGCCCCGGAGTCCTGCGAGAGGTCGGTGTGAACGATGGCGTGCTCGATGCCCGCCGCGCGAGCGGAGCGCTCGAAGGCTTCGTCCCGGATCGCCGTGTATGCGTAGCGTCGCGGCGCCGCGACGCGGGTGACACGCCGATGGCCGAGAGCTGCGAGATGCTCGACGGCCTGACGCATCCCGACGGCGTCGTCGGTCCACACGGTCGTCATTCCCGCCGCGACGCTGGGATCGCCGACGACGACCGCCGGGATGCCGGTCTCCGACACGACGGCGATCCGCTGGTCATCGACCATCACGTCGGTGAGCAGCACGCCGTCCACGCGGCCGGAGCCGTGCCAACGCCGGATCGCCTCGACCTCGGCATCCGGATCCGAGACGACCTCGAGCAGGAGTCCCATCGAGCGGTCCGCGAGAACGGTCTCCACGCCGGCGATGAACTGCATGTAGAACGGCTCGACGGAGAGATCGCGAGGATCCTTCGCGATCACGAGGCCGATCGTGTCTGCTCCGGCGCCGGCCAGCGCTCGTGCGGCGTTCGCCGGCGACCAGCCGAGCCGGCCCGCGACCTCGAGAACGCGCACTCGCGTGGCCTCGGAGATCCCGGGGCGGCCGTTGAGCGCGTAAGAGACACTCGCTGTCGACGTCTGTGCCTCTCGCGCGACGTCTGCGATGGTGACCCGCCGGGCCCGCGCAGCACTCATCATCACCGGTGCGACTCCCGTCAGTCGGGATCGATGATATCCCGCAGCGACGCGACGACGAACGGCACCGAGGCCGAGTCGGGGTCGAGCGCCTCCGGAGCGCGGACGCGGAACACCTCCTCCTCCCCCGGCAGCACGGTGGTGAAGCCACGATCGACCGTCGCGTCAGGATGGATGCGGTCGGGCTGGACAAGCACGTCGCGGGCGAGATCCCGTGAGCGCACGCTGATGTCGAGTCCACCGCTCACGACGGCGACCGTGATCTCCAGCGGTGTCGCGGGAGGCCGAGAGTCTCGCGGCGAGGCGAGATGCCAGAGCGCGCGCTCGTCACCGAGCGTCGCGACGATGAACTCGCCCGCCGGATCCGGTGAATCGGCGATGACCGAGGGCACTGTGGTGCGGGTGACCGATCGTGGCGGAACCGAGACCGCGTACGACCGCTCCGCCGTCGACGCTCCGTCTGCGCGGCGCCGCGCCAGCTGCACCGGCCCTTCCCACGCGTGGTCCTCGTCGTTGATGACGCACAGCTCCAGGGCACCATCACGCGGCTCGATGGTGAGCACTCGTGGCTGATACATGTCCCGAAGTGCGAAGTAGAGGGGCTTGCAGCGGCCGGCACTGTCGATCGCCGACCATGATGTGACGGGCCAGAGATCGTTGAGCTGCCACAGGATGGTGCCCGCTGTGCGTGGCCAACTCGCTCGCCAGTGCAGCACACCGGTGCGGACCGCCTCGACCTGCATCCACTGCGTCTGCAGGTGCCACCGATCGAAGTCCTCCGTCGCCGGGAGGTGGCGGGCGAGATTGCGTGCGAGTTTCGCGTGCCCGTCGATGGCCTTCTGGTGATGACGGACGTTCTCGGACTCGACACGAAGCTCAGGGTCGCTGACCGCGTCGCGAAGCGTCCGCCACGCCGCGGCCCCCTGCCAGCCGAACTCGGAGACGAAGCGCGGCGAGCTGTCGCGGTAGACGGCGTAGTCGTCTTCGTTCCAGGCGTCCCACGAATGGAAGGTCTGATGATCGGCGTCATTGGGGTCGTGCGCCCAACTGCCGGACCACGGGCTCCCCTCCGTATAGGGCCGAGTCGGATCGAGCTCGCGAACGACTTCGGGCAGCCACTCCAGGTAGTACCGCTCCCCCCAGGAGAGTTCTCCTCCGGGCTGCGTCGCCCAGTCCTTGTCGAGACGCATCCAGAGGTTCTCGTTGTTCCCGTTCCAGAGCGCGAGACTCGGGTGCGCGCTGAGGCGGACGACGTTCTCGCGGGCTTCGGCGATCACCTCCGCCCTGATCGGCTCCTCCTCGGGATATGCGGCGCACGCGAAGAGGAAGTCCTGCCAGACGAGCAGACCCAGCTCGTCGCAGGCGTCGTAGAACTCCTCGCTCTCGTACACGCCGCCACCCCAGACGCGAATCAGGTCGACATTCGCGGCGACGGCCTGCTCGAGGCGCTCCCGCACGCGTCCCGGCTGGATCGTTCCGGGGAAGACGCTCTCGGGGATCCAGTTCACACCTTTGACGAATCGACGTCGCCCGTTCACGGACAGCACGAAGGGAGTCCCCTCGGCATCCGGGGTGCGGTCGACGGCGACGGTACGGAACCCCACCCGGGTGCGGTGCTCGTCGATGATCTCCGCGCCGGTTGACACCGTGACATCGACTCCGTACAGGTGGGCATCGCCAGACCCCTGCGGCTGCCATCGGCGCACCTCGGGGACCGCGACGACGACGCTCACCGCATCCTCGCCGTGCGGCACCTCCGCACGGACGGCCTGACCGTCGATCGTCACCTCCACCTGCAACGCGCGATCCCGTCCCGACTCCGCACGCTCGAGCTCGATGTGGATCGTGAGTATGCCCGTGCCTTCCACCACATCCACGAGGGGGCGGACGGTGGCGATGCGCGCCGTGCTCCACGACTCCACACGCACGCCGCGCCACAACCCGCACGATGGCAGGGTGGGGCCCCAGTCCCACCCGAAGCTGCTGGCCATCTTGCGGATGAAGGCGAAGGGCTCGGGATAGGCGCTCGGACGAGCACCGAGTTCGCGCTCCCAGCGCTCGGCCTCCGTATACGGAGACGTGAAGCGCAGATCGAGCGTGTTGTCGTCGCGAACGGCGGAGGTGATGTCGAACCGATAGGAACGGTGCATGTTCCTCGTCACCCCCACCTCGGAGCCGTTGAGGACGGCCGAGGCGACGGTGTCCACGCCGTCCAGGACGAGATCGACACGCTCGCCCGCGCGCACCGGCCCGAATTGCCGCGTGAGGCGCCAATCGGTGCGCGACACCCACGCGACACCGAGTTCATTGCGGTCGACCAGCGGATCCGCGATGATCCCCGCCGCCTGAAGATCGGGGTGCACCGCGCCAGGCACCCGCGCGGGAACGGACACGTCGAAGAGGGACCGCGCCTCGTCGGGAAGATCGGTGGGTCCGTCGGCGTCGATCGTCCAGGTCCATGGTCCTTGCAGGTCGAGCGTCGTGCGCATGAGAGCTCCTCGATCGGATTGGTCGGATGCTCGACAGCGTACCTTAAGCGCATAAGTAGATGCACGAACGCGCTTCTCGACGGCGGGGAGCGTGCGTCAGAGGCCGCGCGGGTCCGCCGTGCATGCGCCGGAGAGCGGGCGCCTCACCACCCCAAGAGAGCGAGCACGCCGGATGCCGCGAGTGCGGATGCCCCGGTCCACAGGACGATGGCGATGAACTGCCAGAACAGGACCCGCTCCTTGCCTACCCCGGCGGCCACGAAGAACGCGGCGGTCAGCATCGTCGGCAGCGCGAGCGGCGCGAGCAGGCTGGCACCCGGCACACCGAACCGGACCAACCAGCGCCGGAGCTTCGTGCGACCCTTACCTCGCCGCGTCGTCTCGTCCTCGTCGTCAGCGTCGGTCGAGGTCGCCGTGACGGTCGACGACGTCTCGGTGCCGGCGGCGCCCGTCGTCGTCGTCGCCCCGGGCGGGACGGAGGCGGACGAGGCCGAACCGGCCGCGCGACGTGCGACGACGTGGCCGCGGATGCGTGCTCCGAGCAGAACCACGACCAGCACGCAGAGGAAGTTGCCCGCGATGGCGGCGAGGGCGGCGACCACAGGGTTCATCCCGGCGACGATGCCCAGCACGGACGCACCCTCGCCTTCGAAATAGGGAATGGCCGCTGCGAGGGCGACCAAGACCGGCTGAAGCAGGTCGGGAACCTGGTCGATGAAGTCCTGAAGCCAGGGATAGGGGTTGTCCATGGGCCGTTCTTTCCTCATGTCGGATGCGGCGACCGGACGATCGCCGGTCGCTCTCTGCACGCAGTCAAGACCCTGTTCCGGGAACAGAGTCAAGTGCTCCGCACGGGCACCCTGCTTGACCCGGTCCTGGGAACAGGGTCTTCACTGCACCCATGACAGATGAAGTGATGTCGGAAGAGCCGCTGATCGTCGAAGACACGTTGCTGCTGCTCTTCCAGCCCGACTCCGGCACCATCGCGGCAGAGAACATCCTCTTCTACGTGCTCGGCGGAGCCGTACTGGCAGACCTGGCGCTCGCGGGTCGGGTCGAGGCGGAGGAGCAGGGGGCATTCACAAGGGTGCGTGCGGTCGGCGCCGGAGAAGCCCCCGACCCGCTCCTCGAGCCGGCACTGACGTCGCTGTCGCGCACACCTCAGGATGTGCAAGCGGTGCTCGCCGGTGTCGGCCCCCTCCTGCGGGGACCGGTTCTCGACCGCGTGGTCGCTCGCGGCGATCTGCACCGCACGGAGGGCAAGGTCCTCGGGCTCTTCCCGACGACGAAGATCGCACTGGCGAGCGATCGCCGTGCCGCCCTGATCCGCGATGTGCGGGCCGCGCTCATCGACGGCGACGAGCCCAGCGCGCGGACCGCTGCGAGCATCGCTCTGCTCTCGGCGAGCGGCACGCTGCCCCAGTTCCACCCTGAGATCCCCTGGGGGACCGATGTCTATACCAGGGCGAAGGAGCTCGAGAGCGGCGAGTGGGAAGCCGCGGCCGCCTCGACCGCGGTGGCGCGCACCATGAACGCCGTGATCATGAACACGGTGATCGCAGCGACGGTGCTCCCCCGGCTGTGAGGCGGGGAAACGCTCACCCCTCGGATGCCGCGATCGCCGCCATCGCGATCGCGGTACCTCGGGCGATCACATCGAGCTGGGCCGGGTTGTAGAGCGCGGCGATCGATTCCGCGACCATCTCCCACGTGATCTGCGGTCGCCTCTTGTGATGAGCGAGCGGGTCCCGGAGCCAGGGGTAGGCCTTCAGATCGTGGGCCAGTCCGACCGCGTACCTCACCGCCAGGGCGCTCCTCGCCTCCTCGTCGGCATCAGGAGGAAGAGCATCGAAATCGAGACGCACGTCCTCCGGATCGGATTCGAGCATCGCCCGGATGTCGCGCATCGCCTCATCGTCGTAGACCTGGGCGTAGATGAGCATCAGGGACCGATCGGTGGCGGTGAGCCGCGAACCCATGTTCTCGAAGCCCGGAGGCATGTCGGCGGTCGTCGCGCCGTCGGTGATCGTACGGATCTGCGCTCTCGCCTCCTGCAGCCGCGCGATCGTCACGGCGAGCTGACCGTCGATATCGTCGAGCGCCGCGATCGCACGCTCGTCGCCGGCCGCGACGCGGTCGACCTGATCGACGGGCACCCCGAGCTCGCGCAGGCGACGAATGCGGAGCAGCTCCACGAGGTGTCGCACCTCGTAGCTCTTGTAGCCGTTGGATGATCGCTCCGGCTGCTCGAGCAAGCCGACCCGGTGGTAGTGCCGCACGGTGTTCACCGTGGTCCCGGCGAGGTCAGCGACCTCTCTCGTACTCCACACCATGACGAGCGCCACCTTCCGCTTTGTTCTCGTGTCCCATTCTGGGGCTCACGGGGAGCAGTCGGCGCGATCGGGTGCGCAGGGGGCCACGTCACCCGATGAGCCTCTTGACCGTGTGGTGGGAACAGCTTCTTGGATGGGCGTGAAAAGTGTCGGGAGAGAGTGAGAGCCGGATGAACGGCAGCGGCCAGGAGATCCTGCTGGGTCTTGCAGGGGTGTCGGCGACGCTCCTGGGCACCTTCATCGTCGGAGTGTTCTTCTACATCGACTCCACCGCGCATCGCCGATTGGCAGGCTCAGAAGCGACCGACCTCTACCTTCGCTCCGCGACGCGATGGGTCTTCACCGCATACTCCATACCTCTGTTCGTGCCTCTCGTCCTGGTTGCGATGGATCCGTTCTGGGGCGCGCTCGTCTTCGCCGCCCTCGGCATCCTGCTGACTCTGCTGACTGTCGGGACGGGGCGGCGGATTCTGGTCGGCGCCAGATCCGGGGTGTCGCGCGCACTCTGGGTCAACGAGTGGATGACAAGCGCGGCGCTGCTTGCGGCGATGATCCTGCCCTGGGCCCTCGGCGGTTGGGTGCCCGAACCGGCCGCGTTCACACCCTCGCTGCTTCTCATCCTCGGTTCCGGATTCGCCAGCACGGCTGCACTCGTGATGGCGCAGTTCGACTCGACCAGGGACGAGTGACACCGGCCGGTCGCTGTCGTCTCCTCCTACGCCGCGAGTCAGGCCACGACGCCGTAGCGCAGTGCCAGGGCAGCGCGGCGGAGGACGTCGAGTTGTGCGGCGTTGTAGAGCTCGCGGACGGCTTCGACGACCGTCTTCCGAGCCTGGTCGTGAGCGCATCCCGGGGGCGGCAGCTCATCCGATGACGAGAGGGACTCGGCCCATCGCCAATTGGAGGTCTCGGCGGCGATGCGGCCGATGACATGCAGCCGCGTCAATTCGTCTGCATCGACGGCCAGGGCGTCGAATTCTCTTCGCAGCGTGTCGGGCTCTTCGGCGACCATCTCTTTCAGCCGGGATGATCCGTCTGTGCTGCACAACCGGCTGCAGATGTGAATGAGTGCGAGGTCGGCCTCCGACAGTTCCGCCGCTACCGTCTCGAAGCCCCGCGGCGTGTCGACGGGGGCGTGGCCGCGCAATATGGCCGCGATATCCGACCGCGCTCGATGGAGACGCTGAATCTGAGCCGCGACGTTCGCATCGACCTGCCGAAGCTCTTCCAGCAATGCGTCGCTGTCGTTTCCGGCCGTTTCGACCTGCGCCAGCGGAACACCCAGTTCGGCGATGCGCCGCACCTGCAGGAGCCTGACCAGGTGCTTCACCTGATACTGCTTGTAGCCGTTGTACCTGCGCTCGGGCAGATCCAGAAGACCCAGCGAGTGATAGTGCCGAACCGTGTTGAGGGTCGTCCCTGCCAGGTCTGCGAGTTCGCGTGTGCTCCACGTCACGGTGTCACCTGACCTTCTCCGGATGCCCGGCCCCATGCCGTGCCCCTCGTGCCAGATTCGCACCGCTGGGCGCCGGCCCGCATCGGTGGTCACTACCTAGTTCTGTCGGGACAGACCTGGGCGGGCTAGGTGATGTGCGCGCGAGCGCGCCGGTATTCTGTGGTCAGAACATGCATCGACGAGAGTCCTGCGGAGGCAGAGCTGAGGGAACTCCTGGGGCGTCGCGCCGAGCGCGAGGCCATCGAGCACCTGCTGGAGTCAGCGAGAGGCGGACGCAGCAGGTCGCTCGTGCTGCGCGGCGAAGCCGGGATCGGCAAGAGCGCGTTGCTGGCCCACGCTCGCGAGTCGGCACGGTCGTCGGGCTTCCGTGTGGAGAGCTGCGTCGGAGTCGAGTCCGAAACCCCCTTCGCTTTCGCCGGCCTGCATCAGCTCTGCTCCCCCATGCTCAACCACATCGGCACACTCCCCACACCCCAGCAGGAAGCTCTCGGCGTCGCGCTGGGTCTGCGCGAGGGTGCCGCCCCGGATCACTTCCTCGTGGGACTCGCAACGCTGAACCTGCTGACGGAGGTGGCGGAGGACGATCCGCTTCTCTGTCTCATCGACGACGCGCAATGGCTGGATCAGGCGTCGGTGCTCGTCCTGGGATTCGTGGCTCGACGATTGGCGGAGGAACGTGTCGGGGCCATCTTCGCGCTCCGCGACGTGGGCCACGCCCAGATCGACGTCTTCACCGATCTGGAGCCGGAGTTGCGGCTCGACAGCCTCGGTGAGCGCGACGCGCGGATGCTGCTGGCCGAGGGCGTTCACGCACCTCTCGATGACGCTGTGCGCGATCGCATCCTCGCCGAGGCTCGGGGGAACCCCCTGGCGTTGCTCGAACTCCCGCGCAGCACGAAAGCCGAGGAATGGGCCGGAGGGTTCGAGTCGCCGGGGGTGGCCAGCGTGCCGCGACGCGTCGAAGAGACTTTTCGAGAGAGGTCGGCCGGTCTGACGGCCGACGCGCAGACGCTTCTGTTGACGGCGGCCGCCGATCCCACCGGAGATGCGCGACTTCTCTGGCGGGCGCTCGACGTGATCGGCGCCGATCACGCGGCGAGCGAGGCCGCCGAAGCATCAGGACTCCTGGAGATCGACACCCAGGTGAGGTTTCGTCACCCGCTCGTGCGTTCGGCCGTCTACCGGGCGGCCTCGCCCGCGGAAAGGCGCCGCGCGCACGCTGCGTTGGCGGTCGCGACCGACGCGCAGGTCGATCCCGACCGGCACGCCTGGCATCGTGCGCAGGCCGTGGCCGACGTCGACGAAGACGCGGCGAGCGAGCTCGAGCGCTCGGCCGCGCGCACACTCGCCAGGGGCGGCGCGGCGGCCGCGGCTGCTTTTTTGCAACGTTCGGCGGAGATCTCCCCCGACGCCGCGTCCCGCGCGGGCCGGGCCCTCGACGCAGCGCACGCCAAGCATGACGCGGGGGCGTTCGATGCGGCTCTCGATCTGGCGGCGATCGCCGCGGTGGGACCGCTGGACGCTCTGCAACGTGCACGGCTCGAACTTCTCCAGGCACGACTTGCCTTCCACCGGAGGGAGGGAAGCGATGCGCCGGGGATGCTGCTCGACGCCGCTCTGACGCTGGCGCCGTTGAATGGTTCGCTCGCCCGTGAGACGTACCTGCATGCATTGGATGCGGCGATGATCATCGGCGGGTCCGGCGAGAAGCGAGGAGTGAAGGAAGTGGCCTCGGCAGCTCTCGCCGCACCGCCGCCTCCCCGTGCGCCCTCGCCGGCGGATGAGCTGCTCGACGGGCTCGTCGTCGCGTTCACCGAGGGGTATGCCGTCGGTGTGCCGGTGGTTCGTCGGGCCCTGGAGGCTTTTCGCGAGCACGGTTTCGACGGCGAAGCGATCGGTCAGATGGGGAGTCGTCGATGGATGTGGTCGGCGGCCCGAGCGGCGGCGGGGCTCTTCGACGACGAGACCGTACGCGTGCTCGTCGAGCGCAACGTCCGCCTCGCGAGGGAGGCTGGCGACTTGGCGACGCTCCCCGGGGCACTCGCGGCCCTGTCTGCCACCCTGGCACTGTGCGGTGACCTTCGACAGGCGGCCGAACTGGCTGAGGAGGGTGCCGAGATCTCGCATGCGACAGGCGCGGTCGCCCAACCGTACGCACGCCTCATCGTGGCCGCGTGGCGCGGAGAGGAGCAGGAGACCACCCGGCTCTTCGCCGCCACCGGCCGAAGAGCGCGGATGCGAAAAGGGGGAACTCTGACCGCGACCGCCAACTATGCGCTGGCGGTCCTCCACAACGGCCGGGGGAACTACCCTGCGGCGGTGGCGGCGGCCGTGCGAGCCACACGGCCCCACGAGTTCTCGAACAGCGGCATCGCTCTTCCCGAGCTTGTGGAAGCAGCCGTCCGCGCAGACGAACGGGAACTCGCAGACTCGGCTCTCGCTGAGTTCTGCACGCGCGCGGAGGCGAGCCGCACGCCCTGGGCACTCGGACTCGCCGCGCGGTCCCGAGCACTGGTCGCCAGAGACGACAGCGCCGACGAACTCTACCGGGAGTCGATCGATCTGCTGTCCGCCTGCAGTGTGAAAGGCGACCTCTTTCGAACACACCTGCTCTACGGGGAGTGGCTGCGGCGCAGGGGACGGCGCCAGGAAGCCCGCGAACAGCTCCGGATCGCACACGACTCGCTGGCCGGCATGGGCGCCGAGGCTTTCGCAGCACGTGCGGCTCGCGAGTTGGTCGCCACCGGGGAGAGCCCCCGAAGAGGATCTGGCGAGCCGACCGACACGCTGACAGCGCACGAGCTGCAGATAGCCCGCATGGTGGCCACAGGAGCGACATCACGCGAGGTCGGCACATCGCTCTTCCTCAGCACGCGCACGATCGAGGCGCACCTTCGAAGCATCTTCCGCAAGCTCGGCATCACCTCTCGCCGTCAGCTGAAAGAACTCCTCCCCGGTTAGGCGCACGGATGACTTGACCCGGTGCCTGCCACATGGGGTGTGATGAACATCGAAGATCGTCGAGGAACAAGCGAGCAGGAGGAGCCGCATGCGTCCGTACATGGACAAGGTCGCGCCAGAGGCATGGAAGGCGGCTCGCGCGTTCTCATCCGCCATCCGCGAGGCCTCAGCACAACGGGGGCTCTTGCCCCAGGAATCGGAGTTGATCAAGGTTCGCGCCTCACAGATCAACGGCTGCGCGTTCTGCCTGGACTTGCACTCGCGGGAGGCACGACAGGCGGGGATCACTCAGCAGAAGCTCGACCTGTTGCCCGCGTGGCGTGACAGCGCGCTGTTCGAAGATCGCGAACGAGCAGTCCTCGCGGTGACCGAAGCCGCGACCGAGCTCCCTCTCTCGGAGGAGAGGGCCGCCGAGCTCTCGGGCGCCCTCGCCGTCTTGGGCGAGAGCACCTTCGTAGCGGCAGAATGGGTGGCGATCACCATCAACGCCTTCAATCGGCTCTCGATCCTCAGCGAACATCCCGTTCGTCCCCGAGACAAAGAGGAGAAGCTCATTCGGTGACCCGCCCACCGACCTGAGACAGCACCCCTACGCGCGGCGCGCGGGCAGTTCGACGGAGTCGCCCACCACGTCGATCGCCACTTTTCCGTGGAGCACGTAGTCCTGCCGGTTCTCCAGGATCGCATGCGCCTCGCCGGCTCGTTCGAGGGGCAGGACCGCACCGATGACAGGTTTCACGAGCCCCCGCTCGACCAGAGTGGTGAGGGCATCGAGCTTGCCCCGGCTCTGTCGTGTGAACACGAAGTGATATGCGGCGTTCTTACCCCAGGCCTCGATGAGCTCTTGTGGCTGCGCGATGTCGACGATGCTGACGACCCGTCCGTAGTCGGCGAGCGCGAGCGGGCTTCTCGTCAGCGCATCTCCCCCGATCGTGTCGAAGACGACATCCGCACCTCGACCCTGCGTGATCTCTGCCACGGCATCGACGTAGTCGGCCGACCCGTAGTCGATCGCGGCGTCTGCACCGAGAGAGCGTACGAAATCGTGGTCGGCGGCTCTCGCGGTGGTGATCACTCGGGCCCCGATCGACTTCGCGACCTGGATGGCGATCGTTCCGACACCGCCCGCACCTCCGTGGATGAGGATCGTCTCCCCCACCGTGAGCTGAGCACGGGTCACGAGGGCTTCCCACACCGTCCCCCCGACGAGCGTCAGACTCGCCGCTTCGAGGTGGGTGATGTTCTCAGGCTTCCTCCCGACGATGTCGACATCGGCGACGTGCTGCTCTGCGTAGGAGCCGTGGCCCTCGAAGATCTTCGGCGTGTAGTACACCTCGTCGCCGACACTGAACTCGGTCACGTGCGACCCGATCTCTTCGATCACGCCCGAAACGTCGTGTCCGGTGATGGCGGGAAGCGGAACATGCTCCGGGTAGTCACCACGGCGGATCTGGAAGTCGAGTGGATTCACGGCTGTCGCGTGCACTCGCACCCGCACCTGGCGTGGTCCCACCGTCGGCACGGGGACGTCTTGCACTTCGAACGAATCGATGCCGCCGAACTTCGTGAGAACGACGGCCTTCATGGTGTCAGCAACGATCACGATCCCTCTTTTCCGACGCCGAGGCGCCCGCACTGGTCTTCTCACAGTGTGGGGCAGCCTGCAGGAGCGCACCAGTGGCGGGATTGCCAATATGCGCGAGAATACTGACAGAGAGGCGGTGCACGGTGAAACGAACTCACAGAGTCGCGGTTCTGGTGCTGGAGGGAGCGCTCCCCCTCGACGTGGGCATACCCGCTGAGGTGTTCCACCCCGATACGGGATTCCCGTATGAGGTGGTGCTCTGCGGCGTGGATGCCGGCATCGTTCCGGCGCACGAGGGTTTCGGCTTTGCCGTGCAGCACGGGTTGGCCGCCCTCGAAGCCGCAGACACGATCGTCGTTCCGGGATACGCCCCACCCGGTCGACCCATCGCGACCGCGGTGCACGACGCACTGCAGAGAGCGGCATCCCGCGGTGTGCGTATCGCCTCGATCTGTTACGGCGCCTTCGCGCTGGCAGATGCCGGGCTGCTCGATGGCCTGCGCGCGACCACGCATTGGGACGCGGCGGATCTGCTTGCCGCACGCCACCCGAAGATCGCCGTCGAGCCCAATGTCCTCTTCATCGATGAGGGTGCCGTGCTCACATCGGCCGGCGCCGCCGCCGGCCTCGACCTGTGTCTGCACCTCGTGCGCTGCGACCTCGGCGTGAGCGCCGCGAATGAGATCGCCCGCGGGCTGGTGACAGCCCCCTACCGCAACGGAGGCCAGGCCCAATACCTCCCCAAGAGCAATGCCGCGCCTCGCGGTGGCGCGCTGGCCGCGACCCGCGAGTGGGCCCTGACCCGGTTGGGCCAGCCGCTCACGGTTGCAGACCTGGCCTCGCACGCAAGGATGTCACCGCGCACTTTCCTGCGCCGCTTCGCCGAAGAGACCGGCAGCACGCCACTGCAATGGATTCTGCGCGCCCGGGTGGATGCCGCGAGGGAGCTCTTGGAGAGTACGCGGCTGTCCGTAGACCAGATCGCAGACCGAGTGGGCCTGGGGACCGGATCGAACCTGCGTCTGCACTTCCGCAGAATCCTGGATGTGTCTCCTTCGGAATATCGCTCGACCTTCGCAGGCAGGGCCGGGACGGGGTGATCGCGGCGCGAGGGAATCGCCGAGTGGCGAAATCCTTGCGAATACTGGCAACGCCGCCACTGGGAAAGCGTGGGAGAACGAGGGAGACTTGCCGATGAGCTACCGCCCAGGCAACCGGAGGACAGATCTTGACCGCCTACATTCTCTTCCAGCGCGACACGACCGACGATCAGAGCGCTCTCGACCGCTATGCCGAGAAAGCCGACGACACGTTCTCCGGACACGACGTCCGGGTGCTGGTCGACTACGGCAGTCATGAGGTGCTCGAGGGTCCCCCGATCGAGGGAGTGGTCGTCTTGCAGTTCCCCGACGCGGCTGCAGCGAAAGACTGGTACTTCAGCGAGGAGTACCAGCGAGTGAGACAGGATCGGCTGAAGGGCGCGACCTACCGAGCGGTTCTCGTCGACGGCGCAGACACCGCCGGCTGAGGACGCTCCCTCTCTCATCGACGGATCGCGGAACGCCACGGATGCGCGACGCCGGTGGGCACTATCACGACCGGTCGGCGCTGATGGCGGACGAGCCGATGGGCGACGGAGCCGTCGAGCAGTTCTCGAACCGCTTCGCCGATCTCAGCACGCCGGGTGCCGACGACGAACATCGACGCAGCTGTTCGCTCTGCGAGGTGGTGCAGGGCGATCGCCGGGTCACCCACCACCTGAACAACCGTCCACGCGGCCGTCGAGCCGCTCAGACTCGCTCCCGCTTCGGCCCGAACGACGGCGAGGTCCCTCGTCCCACGCCGCAGGGCCGCGCTCACAGCTCGCGTCGGAGCGTAGCCGTCAGGATCACTCGCATCGATCGCGCGCGTCGTATCGACGTGGGCGATGATGAGCGGCACGCCCGTCGCCTCTGCCAGTGCACTCGCACGCCGCAGCACTTCGGGGTCACCGCCGGGGACATGTCCGGCGATGACTGCACCACCTCTTTCCTGATGTGGCGTCACGTCCGCACTCGTGGCGTTCACGACTGACTTCCTCACTGGGAGAGGAAGTCCTTCAGGGCGCCGTTGACCTCGTCGGCATGTGTCCACAACAGCCCGTGGGGAGCGTCGTCGATCTCCACGTAATCAGCCTCCGGGATCGCCTGGCGAAAGCGGCGGGCGGTGACGTCGATGGGCAGGATGTTGTCCTTCGTGCCGTGCAGGATCAGCGTCGGCTTACCGGCGGCACGCACCGCGGCGACGTCGCTCCGAAAGTCCTCCAGCCAGGAGGGGACGACCGCGTAGGCAGCGACCGGGGCGCTGGCGATCGCGACGCTCCAGCTTCCGCTGACAGCCTCTTCGCTGATTCGGGACCCGAGGTTGTCGTCGAGGTTGTAGAAGTTCTGGAAGAACTGGGCGAACCACGCATACCTGTCAGCCTTCGCCGCGGCAGCAATCTCATCGAACCCGGCCCGGGGCAATCCGTCGTGGTTGTCCTCGCGCTGCAGCAGGAACGGTTCCAGCGACGCCAGGAACGCGAGCTTCGCGACACGATCGTGGCCGTAGCGCGATACGTACCGAGCCAGCTCTCCAGTCCCCATCGAGAACCCGATCAAGACCACGTCCTGCAGATCCAAGGTCTCCAGCAGCGCGTTCAGATCGGCCGCGAAGGTGTCGTAGTCGTACCCCGCACCGACCTTCGACGACTGCCCGAAACCACGACGGTCATAAGCGATCACCCGGTATCCCGACGCGAGAAGCTCGCGCGTCTGCTTCTCCCAACTATGACCACTCAATGGGTACCCGTGGATGAGCACGATCGGCTGCCCGGCGCCCTGATCCTCGTAGTACAGCTCGATCGGCGTGCTGTTCTCGTCACCGACGGTGATGTAGCCCATGTTCCTGACCCTTTCGACACGAAGGCAGACCCGGTGGCCGACCTCTTCGAACAGCACACTCCGTGTGGCCGCCACATGGTCAAGGGAATCTTTCCGCCATCGCTGGCGGTGGTGTGGATGCGGCAGCTGCCGCATCCACACTCTCCGAGGCGACCGGCCGACGATCCGGTTACACCTGGTTCGTGCCCCCGTCGACGTAGATGTTCGAGCCGACCACGTAGCTGCTCTGCTCGGACGCCAGGAAGGCGACGACAGCTGCGGCTTCCTCAGGCTGGCCCATTCTCCCCTTGGGCACGGTCGCGACGACCGTCTGCGTGACCGCTCGGGCCGTCTCCTCATCGCTGAAGGCTGCGGTTCCTCCGGGGGTCTCGATCCACGCGGGCGAGACCACATTCACTCGGATTCCCCTGCCCTTGAGTTCCGTGGACCACGTGCGCGCGAAGGAACGAACGGCGGCCTTCGACGCCGCGTACGCGCCGAACGCCTCCATCCCCCGGTCAGCAGCGGTGGATCCGATCAGGACGATCGACGCCCCGTCGTGAAGCAGGGGCAGCGCCTTCTGCACCGTGAACAAGGTGCCCGTGACGTTGACCGCGAAGGTCTGGTCGATGTGCTCCTCAGTGGTCTGGTCCAACGGGACGAACGAGCCGACCGCAGCATTCGCCACGAGGATGTCCAGTCCTTTCCCTCGCGCTCGGACAGCGTCATACAGCCGGTCCAGATCACGAGGCTCTGAGATGTCTCCCGCGACCGCAGCGCTTCGGTCAGCGCCGATGGTCTCGACGGCCGCCGTCAGCTCGGCCTCACGCCTGCCGGTGATGAAGACGTAGGCCCCCTCATCTGCCAGCCGCACGGCACTTGCGAGTCCGATGCCGCTGCTTCCTCCGGTGATGACCGCCGTCTTACCCGCGAACTGATTCATCTCTGCTCCTTCGTCACTTGTCTTGAACTGTGCTCATCACCCATCCTGCTGCGGCAAGGACGTATGATCCATAAACAGGGGTCCGCAATCATTTACACATCGTCCAGGAAGAGGTGAGGCATGCTCGGATTTCACGATCCCGTAGCCGATGCGATCGGACTTCTCCACCCGACCACCGTGGTCGGGCCCAGTCTGAGAGCGGCGGGAGAATGGGCGCTGCAGTTCGACCAGTTCCCCCACGTGCGTACGGGCGGGGTCATCGACGGCAGATGCTGGCTCATCCTGGAGGGCCACGAACCCGTGCTTCTCGAGGCCGGAGACACCTTTCTCCTGGGCAACCCGCCGCCGTATGTGCTGGCCAGCTCCCCAGAGGCGATGGCCAGCCCGGCTGCTCCCGTGTTCGCCGAGGCTGAGCACGGACTCGTGCGCATCGGCCTCGAATCCGAAGAGGACGCGTACCTCTGCGTCGGACACATCGCGTTCGACGAGAGGAACGCGGCTCTCCTCACCGATCTGCTCCCCCCGCTCCTCGTCGTTCGCGCAGACGACCCGCACGGCGCGCGGTTGGCGCAGCTGATCGATCTCCTCGCCAGCGAAGTGGGTCTCGCCGCTCAGGGGAGCGCCTTGGTGGAGAACCATCTCGCTCAGATCCTGCTCGTCCATATGCTGCGAGCGCATGCCGGTCGCACCGACCGGCCGACCGGCTGGCTGGGCGCCCTGAACGATGACGCGATCGGGGCCGCCCTGCGAGCCATTCACGCGGATGCCTCGCATTCCTGGAGACTCGAGGAGTTGGCCGCGATCAGCCACATGTCGCGCTCCGCCTTCGCGCAGTCGTTCAAGAGCCACGTGGGAGTGCCTCCGCTCGAATACGTGATCAAGTGGCGGATGAACCTCGCGCAGGATGCGCTCGCACGAGACTCGCTCTCGATCTCCGAACTCGCACGAGAGACGGGGTATCTCTCCGAAAGCGCCTTCAGCACCGCCTTCCGACGCGTGGTCGGCGCATCCCCCGCTCAGTTCCGAGCGCGGGCGCGACAGCTGCCGCCCCGCAGTCACCGCCCGCGCTCCTCGGCGATCGAGTTCGCTCCGTCGATCGTTATCAGCTGACCCGAGATGTATGCCGCACCGTCGCCGGCGAGACACGCGATCACATAGGCCACCTCGTCTGCGGTGCCGGAGCGCCCGACGGGAGTCGCCGCGCCCATCCTCCGCTCGTGATCCGAGGCCGAGGCCGTGTCGATCCACCCCGGCGCGACCGCGTTCACGGTGATTCCCGACGCCGCCAGATCGATCGCCGTCGAGCGCGTCAATCCCACGATGCCGGCCTTCGCCGCGTGATAGGCGACATCGCCCCCGTACGCTGCGACGGGCCCGGAGACCGAGGAGACATTGACGATGCGACCGTAGCCGGCCGCTTGCATATGCCCCGCTACGGCACGTGTCATCAGAAAGGTGGTGGTGAGGTTCCGTTCGAGCGAAGCGTGCCAGTGATCGACGGACAGCCCGTCCACCGCACCCGAGGCGTACCGATCGGACACGGCGGTCATTCCGGCGTTGTTGACGAGGATGTCCACGCTGTCGAAGGAGTCCGACGCACACGTCATGACGGCATCCACACCGGCTTGATCCGTGAGGTCAGCGATCGCGCCCTCTGCTCGTATGCCGTCCGCCCTCAGCTCTGCCACCCGCGTGAAGATGCGGTCGGTCGTGGATGCGATCACAATGTGACACCCGGCCGCTCCGAGACGTCGCGCTGTTGCGAACCCGATGCCCTGCGCGCTTCCCGCCCCGGTGACGATGGCGACTCGCGGTCTGTCGATGCCCATGATGGAACCCTTCTCTGTGTCGTGCGCCCGCGCGGAACCGGGGCGTGGGGGTCTAGAGCGCGCAGATCGCCGTGTCGACGAGCTCGCGCAGTCGCAGCTCGGCCGGCGCGGCGGTGGCGTTCTGGGTGACGACGACAGCAGCTGATCTGCCATCATCGGTTGCGGCCACACGGCTCATGGTTCCCGGCACGTCGCCGCCGTGCCCCCATGCGGTGACGCCGCAACTGAGGTCGAAGGCGATGAGGCCGAGCCCGTACTCCGCACCGGCCCAGACGGAGTCAGCCGGCACGGTCTTCTGCATCTCGCTGAGGAGTGCCGGCGGAAGGATCTCCCCTGCTGCCAGCGACGAGAAGAAAGACGTCATGTCGTCGGTGGTGGACACCAACGATCCGGCGGAGAATCCCCACGACGGATCGAAATCGGTGTAGTCGGTCGCCCCTTCGCTCAGAGGGATGTAACTGTGCGGGTGCTTCTCGCGGATCACGATCTCACCATGATCCGGGAAGTAGGTGTCTTCCAGTCCGAGCGGCGCCAGAAGACGACGCTCCAGTTCCTCAGCGTACGGTCGACCGGTGACAGCCTCGATCAGCAGCCCCGCCACGATGTAGTTCGCGTTGCTGTAGTGGAACGCCGCTCCCGGAGCGTTCGTGACCGGATGAGTCAGGGCGAGATCAAGGGACGCGCGCGGCGATATGTAGCGGTACTGCCACGGGATGAGGTTCTGCCCGACATCGCCGGACATGTCGGGAAGTCCACTCGTGTGCTGCAGCAGCTGGCGGACCGTGATGTCTGCACCCGACACCTCCGGATGTCGGATGACACCAGGCACGTACGTCTCGACGGATCGGTCGAGCTCGACGAAGCCTTCGTCGACCAGCTGCATGATCAGGACAGCCGTGAACGTCTTCGTGTTGCTGCCGACGCGGATCTGGTCGCCGGGACGCGCTTTCTTCGCCTCGCCGAGCTCCAGGGTTCCGGCGGCGAGGGCGCGGATCTTCGCCCCGTCCCGGACGGCGACGAGAGCGGCAGGCCAACCGTCGAGTTCCATCGTCTCGGCGAGCGCCGCTTTCACCTCAGACACCGGAAGCGCAGTCGGTCGCGGCGGACCTGTCATGACTCCCGCGCCCGCAATGAGCGCGGAGACCGCGAAAACGCCCAAGATCGCGCGGTGCTTCATGGTTCTCCTTCGAGTGAGGCGGTCCCGCAGAGATAGTCGGACCTGCTCCACCGCTCAGTAGAAACGATGTGGCCGGAACACGGTCAAGTGATCGCGCCCTGGGACGCGGTGTCAGGCATCGCGACGCTTCACGAGCACGATCGCCGCGGTCAACAGCACGATCGCCCATGCCACGAGGCCGAGTGCTCCCTGCCATGGCTCGAGTACCCAGAGTCCCTCCGGACGCTGCAACGGCACCCCCGGCGAGGCGAAGTCGGCGTAACCCGGATGAGTGTTCAAGGCACGGCCGAGGTTGAAAGGCAGGAGCGCCGTGACGTTCTGCAGCCACACCTGAGGCGTCGAACTGCCCGAGACAAGGCCGAGCGCGAGCGGAGCGACGAACACGAGACCGAGCGCCACCGCGACGCCACCGACGATGTTGCGGAGGATCGCGCCTATGCCGAACGCGATCAGTCCGATCAGCACGATGTAACCGATGCTGCCGATCATCGCGCGCCAGTAGTGAGGGTCGTCCAGGCGGATGTCGATGTCGTTGGCCGCGAGTAGGGCGATGGAGATCGGTATCGTGATCGCCACTGCCAGCGTCGCGACGAGAAGGGTGACGACGGCGAACACGAAGGACTTGGCGAGAAGAGCGGGAACACGGCGGGGGACGGCGATGAAAGTCGACCGGATCATGCCGGTGCTGTACTCGCCGGCGATCACGAGCACGCCCAGCACGCTGACGACCAGCACGTTGACGTCAGTGCTGATGATGACCGCATTCACGCCGGCGGCCTGCATGCCGAGCTGTGTGATCCCGCCGTCGAGCCACGCGAAGCTCGTGGACGAGGACATCTGCGCACCCACACCGACGGTGACCACGAGCAACACGCAATAGGTCAACCAGGTCGATCGGATACTACGGAGTTTGATCCATTCTGAGTGCATGACTCCGCCGGCGCTGAGGCCCCGGGGCGTAGCCGTGGAGACAGAGGTTCTGCTGGTGCCCATCAGGAGCTCTCCGTTCGAGTCTGGCGGGCCGAGTACTCGACGCCGTCGCGGGTGAGTTGCATGTATGCCTCCTCGAGTGAGGTCGACACCGGGGTCAGTTCATAGACCACGAGCCCCGCGCCGGCGGCGATCTCCGCGATGCGCGGCGAGGCGACGCCGCGGACCGACAGCTGATCTGCATCGATGTGTGAGACGCGTCCGCCCTCACCTGCGACCAGACGGGCGAGAAAATCAGCCTCGCTCACGCGCACGAGCACCGAGTCATCGGAAGCCTCGGCGAGGATCTGGCTCACCGGCGCATCGGCCACGACCCGTCCGCGGGCGAGGACGATCAGGTGCTCGGCCGTCTGTGCCATCTCGCTCATCAGGTGCGACGACAGGAACACGGTGCGTCCTTCTGCAGCGAGGCTGCGTGCGAGTCGGCGCACCCATGCGACCCCATCGGGGTCGAGTCCGTTGACAGGCTCATCGAGAATGAGCGTCGCCGGGTCGCCGAGCAGCGCCGCCGCGAGTCCGAGACGCTGCCCCATGCCGAGGGAGAACGTGTTCACTCGCTTGTCCGCGACGGAGTCCAGACCTGTGAGGCCGATGACCTCATCGACCCGAGCCAGACCGATCCGGTGGGTCGCAGCCATTGCGCGAAGATGATTACGAGCGCTGCGCCCGCGATGCACGGACTTCGCATCGAGCAACACCCCGACCTCGTGCATGGGTGCGTGTGCGGTCGCATATGAGCGCCCGTTGACCGTCACGGCTCCCTCGGTCGGACGATCCAATCCGACGATCATGCGCATCGTCGTCGATTTACCCGCCCCGTTGGGGCCGAGGAAGCCGGTCACGCGCCCAGCCGCCACCGAGAAGTCGATACCGTCGACCGCGATCTTGTCTCCGTAGCGTTTGGTCAGCGAACGAGCGTGAATCACAGGACTTCCTTCTCTTCGACGGGCATCTTCTGCATCGGGACGCCTCGGAAGGCGACAGCCACAGTGGACACGATGTTGCGGGAACACTGTCAAACCGTCAGCTCAGCAAGGCGTGATTCCACCGAAGCACCTCGCCGGAATCGACGTCAGTGCTCGATCGTCATGAAAGCTGGTGACACGATGTCACTACCGCGGCACGCGCTCTTCGCGAATGCTTGTGCCGGTGAAAGCACTAGACATGTTCCTCAACGCTGCGATCATCTTCTTCGCGACCGTGTTCCTCGCCTACGTGGGGTTGCTCTACGATTTCGGACTGTTCACCACGCTTCCCGTGTGGATCACGGAATTCTTCCTCGACCGTCCGGTGTTGCAGTACGTGGCGCTGGCGCTCACCGTCGGAGCGTTGATCGCGAAGGTGCCAGTGCGAAGAGCCATCAGAAAGCACGATCCAGCGAAGGAAGGGTAGTCATCGTCAGGTACAGTTCACCCGGCACGCGCAGCGTTCCACGCATGCATCGAGTCGTCATGGGGTCGGCGATCCTGGCGATCGCCCCGCTGTCGGTGGTAGGCGTCGTCCTCACTTCGACATCGTGGTGGGAGGCGCTCTTCATCGCCCTCACGCTCGTCTTCGCGACGACTCTGCTCAAGGAGTGGCGCCTCGACGGCTACACACCCCGAGTCGTGTTCCTGATGCTGTTCACCGGCGCAGGCTATGTCTACGGCGCGTTCATGGCGAACAGCCCCATCAGCTTCATGCCTTTGGCGCTCATCGGCTCGCTGCTCTTGATGCAGGTGAGAAGACGGCGGATGGTCGCCGTGCTGCTCTTCTCTGCGGGCGTGGCCGCCCTGGGAGCCACAGCGCTCGCGATGAACCCGATCACCAGCAGGCTGGTGATCGGGTTCATCGTCGTGCCGGCCCTGGGAACCGCGTACATCGCCGCTGTGGTCTTCGCCGGTGAATTGGCGTGGAAGGTCGTACGCGACGCTGAACGCGCGAAGGAGATCGAGTCCGCGCTGGCCGTGGCGGAGGAACGAGCTCGCTTCGCCGGGGATCTGCACGACATCCAGGGCCAGTCCCTTCACGTGATCAAGCTGAAAGCCGCGCTCGCCCATCGCCTCCTGCACGACGATCCGACGCGCGCGGCCGCGGAGCTCGTGGAGATCCGTCAGCTCATCGATGACACCGTCGCCGAGACGCGCGAGCTCACCTACGCGCAGTACAGGATCGATCTCGCCGCTGAACTCGAGAACACCAGGGCGCTCGGCGAAGCAACCGGCATGCGGATCGACGTCCGACAGGACCTCGATCCCTCCGTCGAGCCACACCCGCTCCTCGCCCACACCCTCCGCGAGGCGACGACCAATCTCCTCCGCCATGCGGAGCCGACGTGGGTCTCGATCACTGCGGACCGTGACGGCGTCGCGGTGACCAACGACGGCGCCCCCGTCGGAGTCGAGCTTCGCCCGCGCGGCCTCGCTCGGCTGAGAACACGCATAGCCGATGCCGGCGGAGATCTCGTCTTCCGCCAAGATGGCGACGTGTTCACCACGAGCGCCCGGATTCACCCCTCGGCGTCTCCTCGACTCGACCAGCTGCCGGGGCGACGATGACCGCCGGCTCGGCGATTCGAGTGGTGCTCGCGGACGATGAACATCTTCTCCGTTCCGCGCTCGGCACGCTGCTCTCGCTCGACGGGGCGATCGCGATCGTCGGCGAGGCAGCCGACGGAGCGGATGCTGTGAAAGCGGTCGTGAGTCACCGTCCAGACCTGCTCGTCATCGACCTGGAGATGCCCGAGATGGACGGTATCCGTGCAGTCGAGCACATCTTGCGCGATGATCCGGAGCAGATCGTTCTGATGCTCACACGACACGCGCGACCGGGAGTCCTGCGGCGAGCCCTCAAAGCGGGCGTGCGCGGATTCATGAGCAAATCCGCAGACCCCGAACTCATCGGCGAGGTCATCCACCGGTTGCACGATGGAGGTCGATGGATCGACCACGACATCCTGCAGGCCTCGATGATCGACGATTCCCCGCTCACGGAGCGCGAACTCGACGCTCTTCGAGAGACGCAGGAGGGCTACTCGATCAAGCAGATCGCTGCGCGCCTCCACCTGGCGCCCGGAACGGTGCGCAACTACCTCTCGAACGCGATGCAGAAGACAGCGACCTCTTCGCGTCAGGACGCGGCGCGGAACGCGCGCGAGCGCGGCTGGCTCTGACGAACCCGCGACGAGAAGCTCCTGTGCCCTGCTCACGACCACATGGTGTGCGCGAAGACCGCTACGGGCGGATGATCAGCGACGCGCAGCGAGCGACTGCACCTCATCAGCGGTCGCGAGAACGGCATTCCGCCATGGGTCATCGAAAGCGAGTCCTCGTCCGTCATCTCGCACAGCGACGCCGTGGTGTCGGAGCCGCTCCCCCAGGTCTCCCAGATCATCCGCCGCGGGGAGCACGAGCGTGACCTGCCCCAGGCCGAGCGCCGGAGTCCGCGGTCCTGCACCGCGCGATTGCCAGACATTCATCGCCATGTGATGGTGATACCCGCCGGCGCTGACGAAGAGCGCCGATCCGCGGTAGTCGGCAGTCTCGTCGAACCCCAAGGCGTCGACGTAGAACGCGCGAGCACTATCGAGGTCGCCTACTGAGAGATGGACGTGCCCGACGGACGCGGCCTCGTACTGCGTCGCCCCGGCAGCGACCTCTTCGGTGAGGTGTTCCTGGAGGAACGCTGTGGGATCGAGGAACAGCGAATCCATCTCGATCCGACCGTGGGTCCACGACCACTCGGTGCGCAGACGGTCCCAGTACAACTCCACACCGTTGCCTTCAGGGTCGGTGAAATAGAAGGCTTGGCTGACGAGATGGTCGGCACTCCCGGCGAAAGCCTGAGGCGACCGACTCGCCACCGAATACACGGCAGCGGCCAGCGCCGCTTGCGATTCGAACACGATGGCCGTGTGGAAGAGGCCGGCTGATCCTGTCGGCGCGTGACGCAACGCGGGCGAATGGACGAGCACCACGATCGCGCGTCCAGCGCGTCCGAGGGTGACCGTGTCTCCCTCGGCACCGATCACCGTCAACGTGACGACGTCGCGATAGAACCGGGTCATCTCGTCGAGATCGCGGACGAGTAACGTGACTGCCCCCATGGCAGTGTCGGCCGCGAGATGCTCGGCTGCGGAGATGAAGTCACTCATGAGAGTGAGAACGACTGGGTATGCGACATGATTCCCCCTGTATCAGCACGGCTGTCTCGGCTCAGCGCCGATCTGCCGCGTTCCGGTTCGTCGGACGGATGAACGCTGCGACAAAAGCGAGGACAGCCGCTGCGGCCAGAGCGCCCTGCGCTCCGAGCCACCCCGTCAGCATCCCGATGATGGGAGCACCTGCTGCCTGCCCCAGTGCGATCACGAGAAAAGCGAGCCCGACTCCCGCGGCGGCCTGAGCGGGATACACGCGGGTCCCCCAGATGAGCAAGAGGCCGGACAGCGCGATGTACGTCGCACCGAACCCGGCAGCCGCGAGCGACGCGACAGCTGCGCGTGCAGGGAACGCCGCGAAGAGCATGATCGACGTCGCCATCAGGGTGACTGTGACGCTCCATCCTGTGCGGATCCCCACACGCCGCACGACATCCCCCGCGACGGCGCCGAGCGACCCGAACACCCCGAGCAGGATCCACGCGATCGTCGAGATCTGCGGACTCAGCCCCCCGTCGGTGACCAGCACATCCCGTCCGAACGTCCATATTCCTGCGCTGGCGGCGCCGACGAGCGCAGCCCCGGTGATCAACCGTGCGCTACCGGGAGGAAACAGCGGTCTCGGCAGCAGACGAGCCAGGGGCGTCGACGCGGTCGAATCCGGCTCATTCCTGCCAGGCGCAGGGATTGCTCGCGCCGCCCACAGAGTGGCCGCCGCACAGCATCCCGCGAAAACGCCCCACGCGACTCGCCACTCATGCTGAGTGAGCAGTGCGATGGGCCCCGCGACGGCGACGCCGATTCCCGTACCGGCGTTGATCACGGTCTGCGTTCGGTCCTGTCGGCTGGCTGGAATCGTCTCGGCGACCGCGTGCGCGAGAGCGGGAGAAGCCACCCCTGCGCTCGCACCCGCCAGAATGACCCCGACCGCCAAAACGGTGCCCGTGGGAGCCGTGGCGATCAGAGCAACGCCGCTGGTGGCGACGACGCCCGCTCCGACGCCGAGCGCACGCGCGCCGAGACGTGGTGTCAGCAGGGTGGCGATGACGACGGCGACACAGTATGAGACGTACGAACCGGCAGCGACCGTTCCCGCCATGGTGGCATCGAGCGCGAACTCCTCCCGGAACGCCGGCACGAAGAGCCCGTATCCGAAGCGCGCCAGCCCGTAGCTGACGGCGATGAGCGCGACCCCGGCCCCCGTCAACTCGAGGAAGGGTCCGCGACCGCTCTGCGTCGGGGCATTCATGCCGCGGACAGCGTGGGAACCACGAACATCGTGCCCGCATCGGCCAGACGTGCAGCGGCGACGACGCTTTCGGGATCCACCAGGATCACGTGATGCCCGTCGACGGTCAACCTGCGAGCGAGTTCTATGAGCATCCGTTGGGCCACGTCGTCGATCGAGGAGACGTGCGTCACGTCGATCGCCACGGTGTGCTCCGTCGGCGACACGTCGACGATCTCACGCACGATTCGCTCCGCCCCGGCGAATCTGATCCCGCCCTGCAGCTCCACGACTCGCAGTACGTCCACACCGTCACCGATGATGCGGTGCGAGCGCACGACGGCACGGGAGGCAGGAGGCACCGACATCACATGCAGCCCCATGTCAGACGAGAACTGCTCGAAGAGCCTCACTCCACGCGCGCTGTTGCCATGCCTGTCGAGGCGCGGCGAGAGCGTCGCGATGCCGACCTGCCCGGGGAGGGCGCCGATGAGGCCGCCCGCCACGCCGCTCTTCGCGGGGATACCGACCTGTGTCGCCCAGTCCCCGGCCGCGTCGTACATCCCGCAGGTCGCCATGACGCTGAGCACCTGGCGGATCACCGCTTCGTCGACGACCCGCTCGCCGGTGCGAGGATTGAGTCCGTGGTTCGCCAGCGTCGCAGCCATCACGGCGAGATCTGTGGTCGTGACGAGAACCGAGCACTGCCGGATGTACCCGTCGACGACAGCACGCGGATCTTCTTCGAGGATGTCGTAACTGCGAAGCATGTGAGCGATCGCGAGGTTCCTGTGCGCACTCTCCATCTCCGAAGAGCACACCGACTCGTCGATGGACAGCTTCCGACCGGCGAAGGCCGACAGGCCGTCGATCACCCGTCGGGTGCGTTCCTCCGGGTCGCCGCCGCGCGGTCCGACCAGGGCATGCGAGGCCAACGCCCCGGCGTTGATCATCGGGTTGAACGGACGGCCTGTGCCGATCTCGAGGGAGATCTGGTTGAATGCCTCCCCCGAGGGTTCCACGCCGACCTTCGCGAGCACCTCGTCGAAGCCGCGCTCCGCCAGGGCGAGCGCATACACGAACGGCTTCGAGATCGACTGGATAGTGAAGGGCGAGTCGATGTCGCCTGCGCCGTAGATCGTGCCGTCAGTCATGGCGAACACCGCGCCCAGGCGCTCAGGTTCAGCATCCGCGAGCTCGGGAATGTACTCCGCGAGGGATCCCGATGTGTCGGCTTCGACGTGTCGGAGCGCGTCGTCCAGATAGTCCGAGACGACCGAACCGATCATGCGATCTCCCGACGATCCGCGTCGATCCGTGTGTCGGCGGGCACGCTGTCCGAGTCCGCGTTCGCATCCGCCGTCAGTGCGATCAGCTCCTGCACCTCGACGTTCGCACCGAACGCCGGCGTACCGGGCTCGAGACGAGCACCCGCACCGAGCGGGCCCACGGTCAGCGGATCGAATCCGAGACGATCGATCAGATGCGACACGGCGACGACGTCATCACCCCTGTCGCCGGCGATCGCGATGGCCTTGCGACCCGGTTCCCCGCGCGGGCGGGCCTCGCGCTCCAGGTCGTGATAGCCCATGTGGTTGAGAGCCTTCACCACCCTCGCCCCGAGGAGGAACTGCTGCACGGCTTCGCTCGACGAGATCCCGGATTCCAGCACGTTGTCTCGAGGACCGTCCACCTCCCACCAGTGGTTCATCGCATCGATGACCAGCTTTCCCACCAACTCACCCACGGGCAGCGCCCAGTATCTGCTGAGAGGAAGAGCGAGGATCACGATGTCCGAGCGTTCGACCACCTCCGCCGCAGTGAGGGCGATCGCCCCGGGTGTGAGCACCTCGGTGGAGAGCGCGATCTTCGCCGGATCGCCCGAGCCCGCGATGAGCACGCGGTAGTCGGCGAGAAGCGCCAGCCGCGCTACGGTCGTGCCGACCTTGCCGGCGCCGAGGATCCCGACGGTCGCGATCATCGCTTCACCTCGGCCACTCGACTCTCAGCAAGCAGCTCACGCACTCGGGGTATCACCTGGGTCCCGAAGAGCTCCACAGATCGAAGTCGTGCCGAAGCCGAGACTGTCCCGGCCGCCGAATAGATCATGTCGAATCTCCCGACATCGAGTGTGCTGATCGCTCTCGCGATCCTGCGTGCGACAGTGTCTACGGAGCCGACGTAGAGCGAGCCACTCTCGACATCCGCATCGAACTCGTGCCTCCGGAGAGGCGGCCACCCGCGCTGCACACCGATACGGTCACGAATCTCTCGGTATCCCGGATAGAAGAGCTCCTTCGCCTCCTCGTCCGTCGATGCGATGAACCCCGGCGAGTGCATCCCGACCGGCAGGGCTGTCGTGCCGAGCTGTTCCGTCGCCTTGCGATACAGGTCGACGTACGGCACGAATCGATCGGGCGTGCCGCCGATGATCGCGAGCATCAGTCCGAATCCGTAGTGCGCTGTGCGCAGCACGGATTGCGGCGAGCCGCCGACACCCACCCATGTGGTCAACCGCCCCGACTCCGTCTTCGGGTACACATCCGCATCATGGAGTGCGGCGCGAGTGGTGCCTTCCCACGTGACGGGCTTCTCATCGAGAAGGCGATGGAACAGGTCGATCTTCTCCTCGAACAGCAGCTCGTAGTCCTTGAGGTCATAGCCGAACAGGGGGAAGGATTCGGTGAAGGAGCCGCGACCGAGGATCACCTCCGCGCGACCGCGGGACAGCGCGTCGACGGTCGCGAAGCGCTGGAACACTCGCACAGGATCGTCAGACGACAGCACCGTCACACCCGATCCCAGACGTATGCGTGTGGTCGCAGTCGCGATCCCGGCAAGCACGGTGTCGGGACTCGAGATCGCATACTCCGCCCGGTGATGCTCCCCGACGGTGATGGCGTCGATACCCACGTGATCGGCGAGAACGGCTTCGTCGACCACCGCTCTGATCGCTTGCGCATGCGACATGATCGTGCCTCGGTCGTCGCGGGGCAGATCGCCGAAGGTGTCGATCCCGAACTCGATGTGCTGTGGATCCTTCACGGTGTCTCTCTTCTCACTTGCAGGCTCGCGAACGGGTGTCTAATTGATATCTCAACATGATGATGGCAGAAGTGGTTCACATGTCAACTTTCTGTCGAGCGAGAGGAGCAACGATGAGCGCATCCCGGCGCGGCAACGACCTGCCCACCAGTGAGGAGTTCGCGATCTGGAGGTCTTACATCCAGACCGTCGAGATCCTCCGCGCACGAGTCCAAGCCAAGCTGCAGTCGGACTCGCAGCTGTCCGAAGGGGACTACAAGGTGCTCCTCGAGCTCAGTGAGGCGGAAGCGAGGTCGCTTCGCTCCTCCGAGCTCGCGAACCGCATGGAATGGGAGCGCAGCCGGCTGTCCGGCCATCTGGGCCGTATGGAGAGGCGAGGGCTCATCCGCCGGGAACCGAGTGCCGACGACGCCCGAGGCTCCCACGTGATCCTCACGAGTGACGGCGCGCTCGCGTTCCGCCAGAGCATGATGCCTCACTTGAGGGCGATCAAGACGCATTTCATCGACGCCTTCACCGACGCGCAGCTCACCATGATCGGCGACACGACCGCGTCTCTCCGCACCCACCTCGATCTCCCACCGACCACCGGCAGCGCGTCGAGATAGCCGCTGCGACATCTCACGTCCCTCCTCCGAACGATCGTCCAGTCGCCAGTGAAACCTGTGGCCTAAGAACACAGTCAAGACCTGCCCCCGAACAACTTGACTGCGTGCTGGGAACACAGTCTTCAGTGGACTCAGACACGCGCGCACGGACCTCGACGTCCCGCACACTCGCGAAGGGCGGCACTGCATGACTTGGAGCACGCGAGAACTCGCGGAGCTGGCAGGGACCACGCTGAATGCCGTCCGTCACTACCATCACGGTGGACTCCTCGACCAGCCGTCACGATCCCACAACGGCTACAAGCAGTACGAAGTGCGCCACCTCGTGCGACTCCTGTTCATCCGGCGTCTCCGTGATCTCGGCGTCCCTCTCGACCGGATCCCGCAGGCCGGCGCCGCGCAGCGATCGATGGTCGCCGTCCTGAGCGCGGTCGACGAGGAACTCGAGACGAACATCGAGCGACTGCAGTTGTCCCGAGCCGCGATCGGCGCCATTCTGCGCGGATCATCGCCCGGCCGCGCGCCCGCGAGCGGTCGTCGACTGTCGTCACGACACAGCCTCGTGCTGCTTGACAGCAGTGCAGCCGAAGCCGATACTTCACATGTCAATTACTAAGTGGGAGAGAGAACCTCATGAGTGAAGAGCCGACTGGCGCTGCCGCGCAGACCGTCGTCGTCGACCGGGTCGATGGCGACCCGATCCGTTCGTACTCGATCCGCATCGAAGGAGGGTCTGCGCACGCGGGACGCGCCGATTACCTCGATTCCGCCGCCGCGGAGCGCGATCGCATCTTCTTCCACACCGAGGTCGATCCCGAGTTCAGCGGGAGAGGTCTGGCTGGACAGTTGGTGCGCTCTGCTCTCGAGGATGCGATCACCGAGAACGTCATGGTCGTGCCTGTCTGTCCGCTCTTTGCGGCGCATCTTCGCAAGCATGGAGATGCGTACGTCGCCGACGGCGGGCACTACCGCGCACCGCGACCGGCCGACCTCGCTCTCGTAGGTCGGGCGGTGCATCGCTCATGATGACCCGCGCGCTCGATGTTCACGAAGGCTCGCCGCAGATTCTCGAGCCCCGCGAGGTGCCGCTCGGCGGAGTGCGGGCATTGGACGTGCGCCGCACCCTCCCCCAGCGGAGCCGAAGTCTGATCGGGGCCTGGTGTTTCCTCGACCATTTCGGACCCGATGAACTCACCGAAGACCGGGCCATGCACATGCCGCCGCATCCTCACACCGGTCTTCAGACCGTCTCCTGGCTGTTCGAAGGCGAGGTGGAGCACCGCGACTCCACCGGCGCTCACCGGCTGGTTCGCCCCGGCGAGATCAACCTGATGACCGCAGGATCCGGCGTCCAGCACTCTGAGTACTCGACTCCGAACACACGACGGATACATGGCGTACAGCTGTGGGTGGCCCTGCCCGATGAGGTCCGCGACATGCCGTCGACGTTCGAGCACCACTCGGCGGAGCGCGTGGTCATCGGCGATGCGACAGCGCTCGTGTTCGTGGGGGCGCTCGCCGGGGTGTCGATACCCACTGCCGTGCATTCACCGCTCGTCGCCGCCCAGCTCGACCTTCACCCGGGAAAGGCGGCGGATGTGCCGCTCGACCCGTCGTTCGAGCACGGAGTGCTGGTGGATGCCGGAGAGATCCTCATCGACGGTGTGTCTGTGCCTCGCAATGCACTCGCCTACGTGCCCGTCGGACGGGAGTCAGCCCGGATAGAGTCCGTCGGCGTGACGGCAGCGCGCGCGATCCTCATCGGTGGAGCGCCGTTCACCGAGCCGATCGTGATGTGGTGGAACTTCATCGGGCGCAGCCACGAAGAGATCGAGCGTTACCGGGCGGACTGGCAGTCGGGAGACCGCCGTTTCGGAGACATCGACGACATCGCTCCGCGCCTGCCCGCGCCCGTGTTGCCGAACGTGGCACTGCGCCCCCGTGCGCCGGCGACCCTCGGCCCGCGCGACCGGAACAACCGGTTGCTCGACGGCATGGGCTCCTAGCCGCACATCGGGCGTCACTGCCCAGCCGGGCAGGTCGGTGCCTCGTCGGGAAGCTCGAGGTCGATGAGGTAGTCGGCGGCGATCGCGTCGGCGCAGGCGCTCGCTCCCTTCGCGATCACGGTATGCCCCTCGCCCTCGACGGTCAGAAGCGTGCTTCCGAGCGTTTCGGCGAGCACGATCGCGTTGGTGTGCGGAGTCGTCGCATCACCGGTGATCGACACGACCAGCGTCGGAGGGAGTCCGTCGATGTCTTGGCCATACGGTATCTCCAGCTCGCCGGTCGCGGGAAAGTCCGCGCACCGGTCTCGCAGCTCCTCGTCCGATGTCGTACCCGGGTCCATCATGGGCGCCTGAGCATACGTGTCCTCACGGAGGTCGACCAGGTCGTCGGCCCGCAGGAGAGTCTCGTCGACGCAGTTGATCGCGATCGATGCATCCACCTGGTTCGAGCTCACGCCCTCCTCCGAGACTCCGCCGATGCCGTTCGCCAGCTGGAGCAGCTGATCGCCGCGTCCTTCCTTCACCTCGTGAAGACCGGCGATCACGAGCGGCCACAGTTCGGGGGCGTAGAGCCCGGCCATCACGCCACCCAGACCCGAAGCGAAGTCCAGTTCAGCATCGCCAGCGGGCAGAGGATGCTCGCCGAGCGGCTGGATGAGGTCCTGCAGCGCCGCAGTCCACCCGTCAGGATCCACTCCGAGAGGGCAGTCCGCCTCGGTCGCGCAGAACTCGGCCATCGATTCGAAGGCATTCTGGAATCCGACATACGACGCGAGCAGCCGTTCCTCCGAGCCGAGGCTCGGATCGAATGCGCCATCGAGGATCATGGCCCTCACGTTCTGGGGGAACTCCTCGGCGTACACGGTTCCGAGCCTGGTGCCGTAGCTCTGTCCGAGGAAGTTGAGCTGATCCTCTCCGAGCGCCGCCCGCAGGATGTCCATATCCTTCGCGGTGGTGCGTGTGCCCATGTTCGCGAGTGCCTCGACTCCCCCCGAGCCGTCGGCACAGCGAGTGGCCAGCTGGGTGGTCTCCTCTGCGGTCAACGGAGTGAAAACGCTGCCCATCTTGGCGAGGAGTGTCGCTGCCTCAGGCGAGCCGTCGCTCAGCCCGCAATCGGCGGAAGGCTCGGTCGCGCCCACCCCTCGAGGGTCGAACCCCACCAGGTCGAAGCGCTCCGGAATGGCGCTGTCCGCCATCAAGGCCGACGCACCCATCGTGCCGATCAGCCCTGCTCCCCCCGGACCGCCCGGGTTGAAGAGCAGCGGCCCCAGCGACTCGCCTCGCGCCGGGATCCGCACCACCGCAACGGATGCGGTCGCTCCGGTCGGGTCGGCGTAGTCCAGCGGCACCGTGAGCCGAGAGCACTCGGCGTCGGGAAC
Source organism: Microbacterium sp. AC145 (assembly GCF_979258505.1). Classification (NCBI taxonomy): domain Bacteria; kingdom Bacillati; phylum Actinomycetota; class Actinomycetes; order Micrococcales; family Microbacteriaceae; genus Microbacterium; species Microbacterium sp. AC145. The sequence continues at coordinate 639,994 of NZ_OZ409859.1, read as the reverse complement.
CAGTGGGAAGTACTCCTCGTCCACCGCGGTGATGGCGAAGTCCTGGCAATCCCCCCATCGCAGTTCCTGATTCTCGTACTCATCGAGCGCGAGGACTTCCTGATTGTCCGGATCGTCGGCTCGGATGCCCCCCGAGGGCGAACAGGCCGCGAGCACGGCGACGAGTGCTGCCGCGAGCGCGCTCAGGCGCACGGCGTGACGGCGTTCGCGACCGCTGTGCCCTTCTCGGCGCTTGTCAGACAGAGAACGTTCGATCGATCGGCCCATGTGCGACATGGAACACCCTGTGCTGAGGACACGGTCAAGCGCACGGCACAGCCGAGCCGGTGGGCCGCCGGGCATGTGACACGGTGTCACGTCTTCTCGTGACATGGCGACACTACCTCCGCCTTCGAGGATGGGCTGCGATGGAGGGATGACAGATTCTCACACCTCCACCGATCCTCGTCCAACGCGCGTGCGATTCTGGCGGCGACCCTTCCAGGTCGTGCGCGAGAACATGCGCGTCTATCTGATTCTCAACGCGGCGGCCTACGGACTCGCCTTGGCGGGCTTCGCCCTCGGACTCGTCTTCCCGGATCTCGTCGCCGCAGAGGCGGCCGGGCTCGAAGAAGACGGCACCGGGGGGCTCGTGCGCTGGCTCGTCAACATCCCGCCCCTGTTCGCACTCGCGATCCTCGGGGTCAATCTCTTCGGACTCAGCGCACTGACCATCGTGCTGCCGTCACTCGTCGTGCCGTTCGCCGGGCTCGCGTTCTTCGCATACTGGGCGGTGACCACCGGGATCACTCTCGTGCAGACCTCGAGCACGGGCTGGGTCGCACTCATCCCGCACTCGCTGACCTTCCTGATCGAGCTGCAGGCGTATGTGCTGTTCCTGCTGGGCGCTTTCCTCGTCGGCAAGTACTGGCTGTTCCCTCGCACCGCTCGGGCGAAGAATCGGCGCCAGGGCTATGTGCGCGGTCTGCGTCAGCTGGGTCTCCTCTCGCTCCCGGCACTCGCGCTGCTCATCATCGGCGCCGTCTGGGAAGCGTATTCGCTGCGCTACCTCGTCTATCCCCTCACGCAGCTCCTGCTCTGAGCCGCGCACTCTGGAACGACCGCGGGAAGGACGGTACGAGAGATGGCGTGGAGCACGAGAGAGCTGGCTGAACTCGCCGGAACAACACTGAACACCGTGCGTCACTATCACCGCGTGGGACTTCTCGACGAGCCGGATCGTGCGAGCAACGGCTACAAGCACTACGAGGTCCGACATCTCACCCGGCTGATACTGATCCGACGCCTGCGTGATCTCGGCGTGCCGCTCGACCGCATCGAGCACGCCAGCAATCCCGAGTCCTCCGTGGCGGCTCTGCACGTGATCGATGCCGAGCTCGGCCTGAGCATCGCTCGCATGCAGCGCGCGCGTGCCGACCTGAAGGCGATTCTTCGCGGTTCGGCCGCCAGGGTTGACCCGGTCGTGACCACATAGTGTGCGCTGACCATGACCCGAGAATCACTCGGCAGTGAGAGATGGAGACCGGCATGCAGACAGCGCCCGTACAGTTCGGGGTCGACACGTTCGCGGATGCGATGACAGATCTGTCGGGGCGCACGCTCTCCGATGCGGAGACGCTGCGCCGCACCGTGGATCAGGGTGTCCTGGCGGAACAGGTCGAACTCGACTTCTTCAGCGTGGGTGAGCACTACCGGTCGGACATGCTCGACTCCGCTCCTCCCGTCATCCTGGCGGCGATCGCCAGCAGAACGTCGCGCATCCTGCTCGGGACCAGCGTCACCGTCTTGTCGACCCAGGACCCTGTGCGGATATTCCACCAGTACTCCACGCTCGACGCCGTGTCAGGCGGACGCGTCGAACTGGTCGTCGGCAGGGCCTCGACCATCGACTCGTTCCCACTCTTCGGCTTCGACCTCACGGACTACGAGAATCTGTTCGAGCAGAACCTCGAGCTCTGGGTCAAACTGATGCGCGAACAGCCGGTGACCTGGTCAGGAACGACTCGGACCGATCTGAATGAGCAGACTCTCTATCCTCGCGTCGAGGGCGGTTCCCTCCCTACGTGGGTCGGCGTCGGCGGCAGCCCGGACTCCGTCGTCCGGGCTGCACGTCACGGTCTTCCGTTGATGATCGCGATCATCGGCGGAGATCCGAAGCGTTTCGCCCCGCTCGTCGACCTGTACTACCGGGCTCTCACCGAGTTCGGACGCGCTCAGCTCCCAGTGGGACAACACGCGATCGGACACATCGCGGCGACGGACGACCAAGCCGCAGAGGAGTTCTGGCCCGCCTGGCAGACCACGATGACACGTGCCGCCGGCGAGCGGGGAACCCGCGCTCCGACCCGCGAGTCATACATGCGCGAGGTGGAGGACGGCGCTCTGATGATCGGCTCACCCGAATCGGTGGCAGTGAAGATCGCTGAGTGCGTGCGCGCGCTGAACCTGAGCAGATTCGACTTCAAGTACGCCCTCGCCCCATTGGCGTGGGAGCTCGGCAACAGGTCGATCGAGCTGTACGGCCGCGAGGTGGTTCCTCGCGTACGCGAACTGCTCGCCGACTTTCGCCCGATCGACCGGGTGCCCTCCCCCACCGAAACCCGCTGAGAGACCGGCCCGGAGGCCGTCGACGTTGCCCTCGACAGCGCGTGTTGACCATGTGCCAGCCACATGGTGTGGAGTCGTCTCATGACGACAAGCGACGACACACACTGGTTCCAGCGTTGCGGAAAGGCCGCGCAGGAGTGGCTTCTGCACAACCCCGGTTCCGCTCTCACGACGGCGGCGCTGGACGCCGTGATCGGGGCAGGGGGAACGCCGATCAGAAGGCATGCGTCGGAGGACGATCGCTCGGAAGCGTTCTACCTCCACCCGGCTGACAGCGAATATCTCATCGAGCTCCGTGCTGCGGGCATCTCGACCGGAGCCAGGTAGTCGCCGCACACACCCGACGTCTCGAAGCAGCAGAACCGCAGAGTGGAAAGCAGAACATCATGGAACATCCGAAGACGCCTGTCGAGTATCATCGCGGGCTGACAAGCGACAAACGCCGAATCGGTCGAGGCATCCTCGCGATCATCCTCCTCATCGCGGGTATGCAGGCCTTCGCCTTCGCTTTCACAGCAGCGGCGGCGGTCGTCGATCTGATGATCGGCACCGAGACCAGGGCGGGGTACACGCCGCTCGTCAACGCCGCCGGCGCATTCTCCATCGCCCTGCTGATCCCATGGAGCATGCTCATCCAGCGCTGGCTCTACGGCGTGCGCGGAGGGTCACTGTCGTCGGTGCTGTCTCATTTCCGCTTCGACCTGTTCGGCCGCGCCCTGATGATCCTTCTCCCGGTGACCGTGGTGTTCCAGATCGTGTACTACTGGACCCCTTTGCCTCAGACGAGCTGGGGGTGGCACGACGGGCTCCTTCTCGTGGCCACTGCACTGGCCATCACGCCGTTCCAGGCAGCGGGTGAGGAGTACGGATTCCGTGGTCTCATCTTCCGTGTCGTCGGCAGCTGGACTCGCAACGCCCGTCTCGGACTCATCCTCGCGATCGCCATCTCGAGCGTTCTGTTCGCGCTGGTCCACGTGTCCACGAGTGGACTGCTCAACGTGTGGTACCTCGTGTTCGCCGTCGGAACGGCCTGGATCACCTGGCGCACCGGCGGCCTCGAGATCGCCGTGGTGCTTCATGCCGTGTTCAATGCCACGCAGTTCGTCATCGACGCCGCACTGGACGTGGATCCCACTGTCGCGGCCGACCGCTCAGCCGGTGCGATCGACCTGACCGTGCTCATCCCGATTCCGCTCATCATCGGGGCCGTCATCGTGGTCGCGATTCGCACACGGCATACAGGGACCGTCCTGACCCCCGGAATCGCATCCCGGCCGGCACAGCACGAGGGAACAGCCGTCGAGGACTTCGCGGATTCTTCCGAGCGCTCGACTGCTCCCTAGGCGCGCGGTCGCGGGGCCGCCTCTTCTGCGCACCGCGGTATCGGCCGCGGTGCGCAGTCGTGAGAACCGGCACGGATCGCAGCAAGCAGGGGCACTGCGAAGAGCACACTGAAAGGGGCCCGAACCTGCGAGATTCGCGGATTCGGACCCCTTTCAGTGAGTCCAGAGAGAAGCTCTCAGAAGTCCCAGTCGTCGTCTTCCGTGGCCTCGGCCTTGCCGATGACGTAGGACGAACCCGAACCACTGAAGAAGTCGTGGTTCTCGTCGGCGTTCGGTGAGAGCGCCGACAGGATCGCCGGGTTCACGTTCGTGACGGTCGAGGGGAACATCGCTTCGTAGCCGAGGTTCATCAGCGCCTTGTTGGCGTTGTAGTGCAGGAACTTCTTGACGTCTTCGGTCAGGCCGACACCGTCGTAGAGGTCCTGCGTGTACTGCACCTCGTTGTCGTAGAGCTCGAACAGCAGGTTGAAGGTGTAGTCCTTCAGCTCCTGACGACGCTCTTCGGTCTCGTTCTCGAGACCCTTCTGGAACTTGTAGCCGATGTAGTACCCGTGCACGGCCTCGTCACGGATGATGAGGCGGATCAGGTCGGCCGTGTTCGTCAGCTTCGCCTTCGACGACCAGTAGATCGGCAGGTAGAAGCCCGAGTAGAACAGGAACGACTCGAGAAGCGTCGAGGCGACCTTGCGCTTGAGCGGATCGTCACCCTGGTAGTAATCCATGATGATCTGAGCCTTCTTCTGAAGGTTCGGATTCTCGGTCGACCAGCGGAACGCCTCGTCGATCTCCTTCGTCGACGCGAGCGTCGAGAAGATCGAGGAGTAGCTCTTCGCGTGCACCGACTCCATGAACGCGATGTTCGTGTACACGGCCTCTTCGTGAGGGGTGATCGCGTCGGGGATCAGCGACACGGCGCCGACGGTGCCCTGGATCGTGTCGAGCAGCGTCAGACCGGTGAAGACGCGCATGGTGAGCAGCTGCTCGTCAGGCGTCAGCGTGTTCCACGACTGGATGTCGTTCGACAGCGGCACCTTCTCGGGCAGCCAGAAGTTGTTCACCAGACGGTTCCAGACCTCGAGGTCCTTGTCGTCGATGATGCGGTTCCAGTTGATCGCCTGAACGCTGTCGACCAGCTTGATCGGGGGGTGGGGAGTCATGATTCGTCGTTTCTCGATACCTGGGTCACTGAGCCTGTCGAAGTGTCAGAGCATGCACGAGACGCACTCGGTCATGTCGGTGCCCTCGAGCGCCAGCTGACGCAGACGGATGTAGTAGATCGTCTTGATGCCCTTGCGCCATGCGTAGATCTGAGCCTTGTTGATGTCACGCGTGGTGGCTGTGTCCTTGAAGAACAGCGTCAGCGACAGGCCCTGGTCGACGTGCTGGGTGGCGGCGGCGTAGGTGTCGATGACCTTCTCGTAGCCGATCTCGTATGCGTCCTGGTAGTACTCCAGGTTGTCGTTCGTCATGAACGGCGCCGGGTAGTAGACGCGGCCGAGCTTGCCTTCCTTGCGGATCTCGATCTTCGACGCGATCGGGTGGATCGACGACGTCGAGTTGTTGATGTACGAGATCGAGCCGGTCGGCGGCACCGCCTGCAGGTTCTGGTTGTAGATGCCGTGCTCCTGGATCGACGCCTTCAGCGCCACCCAGTCCTCCTGCGTCGGGATGTGCTTGCCCGCGAAGAGCTCGGTGACCTTCTCGGTCTCGGGCACCCAGGCGCGCTCGATGTACTTGTCGAAGAACTCCCCCGACGCGTACGTCGAGTCCTCGAAGCCGTCGAAGGCCTGCTTGCGCTCGATCGCGATGTTGTTCGAGGCGCGCAGCGCGTGGAACAGCACCGTGTAGAAGTAGATGTTCGTGAAGTCGATGCCCTCTTCGGAGCCGTAGTGCACGTGCTCGCGAGCGAGGAAGCCGTGCAGGTTCATCTGGCCGAGGCCGATGGCGTGCGAGCGGTCGTTGCCGTCTTCGATCGAACGGACCGAGCGGATGTGGCTCTGGTCGCTGACCGCGCTCAGCGCACGGATCGCGGTCTCGACGGTCTGGCCGAGGTCATCGGCATCCATCGACAGCGCGATGTTCATCGAGCCGAGGTTGCACGAGATGTCCTTGCCGATCTGGTCGTACGACAGATCGTCGTTGTACGTGGTCGGCGTGTTCACCTGCAGGATCTCGCTGCAGAGGTTCGACATGTTGATGCGGCCCTTGATCGGGTTGGCCTTGTTCACCGTGTCCTCGAACATGATGTACGGGTAGCCCGACTCGAACTGGATCTCGGCGATGGTCTGGAAGAACTCGCGCGCGTTGATCTTGGTCTTCTTGATGCGCGGGTTGTCGACCATCTCGCGGTACTTCTCGGTGACCGAGATGTCGCCGAAGGGAACGCCGTAGACCTTCTCGACGTCGTAGGGCGAGAAGAGGTACATGTCCTCGCCGTTCTTGGCGAGCTCGAACGTGATGTCGGGAACGACGACACCGAGCGACAGCGTCTTGATGCGGATCTTCTCGTCGGCGTTCTCACGCTTGGTGTCGAGGAAGCGCATGATGTCGGGGTGGTGCGCGTTGAGGTAGACCGCACCCGCACCCTGACGCGCACCGAGCTGGTTGGCGTAGCTGAAACTGTCTTCGAGGAGCTTCATCACGGGGATGATGCCCGACGACTGGTTCTCGATCTGCTTGATCGGTGCGCCGGCCTCGCGGATGTTCGACAGCAGCAGGGCCACGCCGCCGCCGCGCTTCGAGAGCTGCAGGGCGGAGTTGATGCCGCGGGCGATCGACTCCATGTTGTCTTCGATGCGCAGCAGGAAGCAGCTGACGAGCTCGCCACGCTGCGCCTTGCCCGAGTTGAGGAAGGTCGGGGTGGCGGGCTGGAAGCGTCCGGAGATGATCTCCTCGACCAGCGCGACAGCGAGCTTCTCGTCGCCGCCGGCGAGGCCGAGGGCGGTCATGACGACGCGGTCTTCGAAGCGCTCGAGGTAGCGCTTGCCGTCGAAGGTCTTCAGCGTGTAGCTCGTGTAGTACTTGAAGGCGCCGAGGAAGGTCTCGAAGCGGAACTTCTTTCCGTACGCGAGGTCGTTGAGCTCCTGGATGAACTCGAGCGAGTACTGCTCGATGACGGCCGGCTCGTAGTACTCCTTCTCGACGAGGTAGTCGAGACGCTCCTTGAGCGAGTGGAAGAACACGGTGTTCTGGTTGACGTGCTGCAGGAAGTACTCGCGTGCTGCCCGCTTGTCCGCGTCGAACTGGATCTTCCCGTTCGCGTCGTAGAGGTTCAGCATCGCGTTGAGGGCGTGATAATCGAGACCCTCGTAGCTCGGGTTCATCTTGAACGCCACCGTCTCGGTCACGGCGTCATGCTCTTCGACTGCAGTTCCCACTGTCTTTCCAATCCGTCGCTCACGCGATCAACATCGTCCTGTGTGCCGAAGATCTCGAGCCGATACAAGTGAGGCACGTGGCACTTGCGGCTGATGATGTCACCGGCGAGACAGAAGGACTCGCCGAAGTTGGTGTTGCCCGCCGAGATCACTCCGCGGATGTGGCGCCGGTTTCGCTCGTCGTTGAGGAACCGGACCACCTGCTTGGGCACGGCACCTTTTTCGACGCCCCGCCCCTCACCCCCGCCATAGGTGGGGGTGACCAGCACGAAGGGCTCGTCGACGACGAGTTCTTCTTCGTGCCGGAGGAGTGGGATGCGTCGGGCCGGAAGCCCGAGCTTCTCGACGAAGCGCGCGGTGTTACCCGAGGCGCTCGAGAAGTAGACCAGGAGCGGCGCGGCGGTCGCGACGGCGCTCATAGATCTCTCCTTGGGTTAGTGAGTTTGTCGAACTACTTGGGTCAGTGAGCTTGTCGAACTACGCCAGACGCGAGGCGAGCTCGTCGATCTTGTCGGGACGGAAGCCCGACCAGTGGTCGCCGTCGGTCACGACGACGGGCGCCTGCATGTAGCCGAGCGCCTTGACCTGCTCGAGCGCTGCCGGGTCCTCCGACAGGTCGTGGATCTCGTACTCGATACCCTTCGCGTCGAGCGCGCGGTAGGTCGCGTTGCACTGGACGCAGGACGGCTTCGTGTAGACCGTGATCGACATCTGATCCCCTCAAATCTGTGGTTTGTCCGGCAGAGCCTCGCCGGGATCTCAATACTACATATAGGTACGGACATTCGGAGTGACCACAAGGGCTAGTAGTTACATCCGTGTAGTTTTCCACCGCTCTCCACTGGTACAACACAGGTTCTCCACCGTTTCTTCCACAGGTGGGAGCCCCTGCGGAGGGGTCGCGAACCGCGAGAAATCGCGCCTCTCGAACGCCCGCCGAGAATCCATCCACAGGGGCGACCATATGCACCGCCTCGGACATTCGGATTCCTGTGGAAAGTCGTCGACGGCGTGTCGCGGCGTGTCGTGCCGACCACGCTTCGACGGGTGTCTGCGGCTCCCGGTAGCGTTGACCCGTGGCGGGATACGGTGACCTTCTTCGCACGCCCGGAGTGGCGCGCATGATCGCTGCACAGCTGACGGCTCGCTTCCCCAACGGGATGACCTCGCTGGCGATCCTTCTGCACGTCGAGCAGCAGACGGGCTCCTATGGGTCGGCAGGCCTCGTGCTCGCCGCGACCAGTGTGGGCCAGGCCGTCGCCGGTCCGATCACGAGCCGCTGGATGGGCGCCTGGGGCATGCGTCGAGTGCTCACCCTCACTCTGAGCGTCTGCGTCGTCGCCGTGCTCGGACTCGCCCTCCTCCCCCTGAACGTGCCCGGCTACATGGTGCTGGGCATGATCGCCGGTCTCTCGACGCCGCCCGTGCAGGCCGCTGTGCGCACCATCTACCCGAAACTCGTCAACTCGAAGCAGCTGACGCCCCTCTTCTCACTCGACGCATCGCTGCAGGAGATCATCTGGGTGCTCGCCCCCGTCGTGATCACTCTCGTGTCGACGCAGGTCGGCACGGCCGAGGGGCTGCTGCTCGTGGCGGTGGTGCTCGTCGGCGGTGGCGCGTGGTTCATCCTCTCGCCCGAGGTCGGCCGCGTGCGCATCCCGCGCAGTCGCAGCGCGCTCGGCAAGGTCGTGCTCAAGCCCCCGGTGCTGCTCGCCACCGTCATCGGTTTCCTGCTCATCGGCGCGTGCTCGGCCGTCGAGGTCGGCGTCGTCGCGACGTTCGAGCACGGCAGCCTCGCCGCCGGTCTCGTGCTCGCGGTGTTCGCGGTCGGAAGCCTCGCCGGCGGTCTCTCGTTCGGTCACATCCCGATCGGCCCGTGGGCGATGGCGCGTCGCCTCACCATCGTCACGGTGGGTCTCGCACTCACCATGTTCTCCCTCAACGAGTTCTGGCTCGGCGGCACGCTGATCGTCGCCGGCATCGGCATCGCCCCGGCACTCGCCGTGCTGTTCGCCATCACGACCGCGAGCGTCAAGTTCAGCGAGACCGCAGAAGCGTTCGGCTGGGCGGGCACCGGCCAGTTGATCGGCGCCGCCGCGGGCTCGGCGGTCGCCGGGTTCCTCGTCGACGCGACCGATCCGCGCGGCGCCTATCTGGCCGCCACACTCTTCGCCGCCGCCGGACTCGTCGTCTCCATCGTCTTCGTCCGCGCCTTCCCCGACCTGCGGCATCGCGACGCGAGCCCACACCCCGACACCGAACCCCTGGCGGTCACCCCCTCATGAGCTCTGCCCTCTCCCCCGCATCCGTCGACGCGACCACCGCCCCCGAGGTCGTCTGCGTCGGCGAGTCCATGGGACTCGTCACAGCACTCGGGGCCTCGCTCGCCGAGACCGAGACGGCAGCCCTGGGGCTCGCCGGCGCAGAGGGCAACGTCGCCGTCGGACTCGTCTCGGCAGGGCACCGGGCCGCCTGGGCGTCACGTCTGGGCGACGACCCGATCGGCGCACGCATATCGACCGAGCTCACCCGACGAGGCGTCGACCTGTGGGTGGCGACCGATGCGGACGCTCCGACCGGCGTCATGTTCAAGGACCCCGGCGTCGAGTCCTCCTCCGTCTACTACTACCGGCGCGGATCGGCCGCCTCGCTGATGGGACCGGGATTCCTCGACGCCGCGCAGCTCGCGGGCGTCCGCATCGTGCACACGACCGGCATCACCCCCGCGCTCTCACCGTCATGCCGCGCGATGGTCGACCAGCTGTTCGTCGACGCGCGCGCTGCCGGTGCCCTCGTCTCGTTCGACGTCAACGACCGCCGCGCGCTCTGGACCATGCAGGATGCGTCCGAGACGTTGACCCGCCTGGCGGATGCCGCCGACATCGCTTTCGTAGGGCGCGACGAAGCCGAGCGCATCTGGGGCACCGTGACCCCCGCCGAGATCCGCGCGCACCTCCCTCACTGTGCCCTCCTCGTCGTGAAGGACGGTGACATCGGGGCCACTGCCTTCCCTGGCGATCATGAGCCCGTCTTCGTGCCCGCTCCGCGGGTCGAGGTCGTCGAGCCTGTCGGGGCCGGCGATGCCTTCGCCGCCGGGTTCCTCGCCGCGACGCTCGAGGGCGACGAGCTGGCGGCACGACTCACCGCGGGCCACGCCGCAGCAGCACGTGTGCTGACCACGCACGGCGACATGCCGCCGCTGGCCTGAGCCCGAGGGCCCCACCCGCGCGCACCGGTCGTAGGCTTGCTGCATGCCTGCACCGCTCACGCTGCCTCGCATCTCCTGGGGCGATCCCGCATCGGCTCGCCGCGCCCTCCTCGTGCACGGACTCGGTTCCTCCGGCGCGCTCATGTGGCGTATCGGCGCCGCGCTGGCCGATGCCGGATGGCACGCGACCGCGATCGACCTGCGCGGCCACGGCGACGCTCCACGGTCTCTCGACTACTCGGTCGCCGCATACGGGGCCGACCTCGTCGCGACAGCGCCCGACAGCGGCGGACGCTGGGATGCCGTCGTCGGCCACTCTCTCGGCGGCGCTGCCAGCACAGCGGCCGCGGCATCCGCTCCCGAATGGACCCGTCGTCTCGTGCTGCTCGACCCGGCGATCCTCGTCGGAGGCCGCGACGCCGCGATCGTGCGCCGCAGTCAGGAGCGCGCGTTCGCCGACAACAGGGTCGAGCTGGTGCAACAGGAGCATCCGCACTGGCATCCGCAGGACTGGGAGCTGAAGGTCGACGCTGTGCACCGCACGAGCGCCTGGGCGGTCGAGGAGACGAGCCGGCAGAACACCCCGTGGGACGTCACTGCGGATGCCGCACGACTGACCGTCCCCACACACGTGATCGCCTCCGACCCCGCGGTCTACAGCATCTTCACCGGCACCGTCGCCGCCGACGTCCTCGCATCCAATCCCCTCATCACGATGTCGGTCGTCGAGGGCGCGGGACATTCGCTGCACCGCGACAAGCCGGAAGAGACGATACGACAGCTGACGGAGGCACTCGCGTGAGCACGTTCGACCCCACCGCATACCTTCCCGACGACCTGATCGAGCGCATCCGCGAACGCGCGCCGATCCACGACCGCGAGAACACGTTCCCCGAGCAGGACCTCGCAGAGCTGCGCGATGCGGGATACCTCTCGATCCTCGTGCCGACCGAGCGCGGGGGCGCGGGCCTCGGACTCGCCGAAGCGGCGATCCTGCAGCAGCGCCTCGCCACGGCTGCCCCGGCCACGGCCCTCGCGATCAACATGCACCTCGTCTGGACGGGCGTCGCCAAGGTCTTCTCCGATCGCGGAGTCACGGGCCTCGAGTTCGTGCAGGACGGCGCGGTCGCCGGCGAGGTCTTCGCATTCGGCATCAGCGAGGGCGGCAACGACCTCGTCCTGTTCGGCAGCGATACGGATGCCGTGCCCGCAGCCGACGGCGGCTACGCCTTCACCGGCACCAAGATCTTCACCTCCCTCGCTCCGGTATGGACGAAGCTCGGGCTGCACGGCCTCGACACCACGAGCGACGATGCCCCGAAGCTCGTCTTCGCCTTCGTCGAGCGCACCGACGCGGTCACGACCGGTGACGACTGGGACACCCTCGGCATGCGGGGCACGCAGAGCCGCACGACGCGGCTGAACGGTGCTGTCGCGGATGCCGCGCACGTGGTGCGCCGCATCGATCCCGGCCCCAACCCCGACCCGATCGTCTTCGGCATCTTCTCGGTCTTCGAGATCCTACTCGCCTCGGTCTACACCGGCATCGCGCGGCGGGCGCTCGACCTCGCGGTGCTCACCGCGCAGAAGCGCCGCTCGAAGAAGACGGGCACCGCCTACAGCCAGGACCCCGACATCCGCTGGCGCATCGCCGACATGGGACTGGCCTACGACGCACTGCCCCCGCAGATCGCCACGCTCGCGCGGGACGTCGACGAGAGGGTCGACAACGGCGCCCGCTGGTTCACCCTGCTCTCAGGGGTCAAGCACCGCGCCATCACGATGTCGAAGCATGTCGTCGATCAGGCGATGCTCGTGGCCGGCGGAGGGTCGTACTTCTCGTCGAACGAGCTCTCCCGTCTCTATCGCGATGTGCTCGCGGGCGCTTTCCACCCCTCCGACCCCGAGTCGGCGCACGCCACCGCGGCGAGCGCGTGGCTCGGGCCGCTCGACTCCTGAGGGTCCGCATTCTGCGGTTTCAGGCTTGAGGACACGCCGCTCCTGCGGAATCGGTTGAAGGATGGCCGTTCCGGTGCGAGGATCGCATCATGCCGTCCTCGAAGAAGCATCCCCCGTTGGATGATGTCGCCAAGACGATCATCGAGCTGCTCCAGGAGGACGGCCGACGCTCGTACTCCGATATCGGACGCGAGGTCGGTCTCAGCGAAGCCGCCGTGCGTCAGCGCGTGCAGCGCCTCACCGAATCCGGTGTGATGCAGATCGTCGCGGTCACCGACCCGATGCAGTTGGGTTTCCCCCGGCAGGCGATGATCGGCATCCGCGTCTCCGGTGACACCCGGGTCGTCGCCGAGGCCATCGCCGAGATCCCCGCGATCGACTACGTCGTGATCACGGTCGGATCCTTCGACATCCTCGCCGAGGTCGTCTGCGAAGACGACGAAGACCTCCTCGCGCTGATCAACGACAGCATCCGACCGATCGACGGGGTGCTGTCGACCGAGACCTTCATCTACGCCAAGCTGCAGAAGCAGCTCTACAACTGGGGGACCAGATGAGCACGCACCGCACGACACCGTCTGAGGCCGAACTCCAGTCGATGGCCAAGGATCACCTGTGGATGCACTTCACGCGGCAGTCCACGATGGAGAAGAGCGGCGTGCCGATCATCGTCAAGGGTGACGGCCACCGCATCTGGGACTCGAAGGGCAAGGAGTACTTCGACGGCCTCTCGGGCCTGTTCGTCGTCAACGCCGGGCACGGACGCCGTCGTCTCGCCGAGGCCGCAGCGAAGCAGGCATCCGAGCTCTCCTTCTTCCCGCTCTGGTCGTACGCGCACCCCGCAGCGATCGAACTCGCCGACCGACTGGCCGACGAGGCACCGGGAGACCTCAACCGCGTCTTCTTCTCGACCGGCGGCGGCGAGGCCGTCGAGACCGCGTTCAAACTCGCGAAGCACTACTGGAAGCTTCAGGGCAAGCCCACCAAGCACAAGGTCATCTCACGCTCGGTCGCCTATCACGGCACCCCGCAGGGCGCGCTCGCGATCACCGGCATCCCGGCGATGAAGTCGATGTTCGAGCCGGTCACCCCCGGCGGCTTCCGCGTGCCGAACACCAACTTCTACCGCGCGGCCGAGATGGGCGGCCCGAGCGACGACCTCGAGGCCTTCGGACGCTGGGCAGCCGACCGCATCGAAGAGATGATCCTGTTCGAGGGTGCGGACACCGTCGCCGCTGTCTTCCTCGAGCCGGTGCAGAACTCGGGCGGATGCTTCCCTCCCCCTCCCGGCTACTTCGCCCGCGTGCGTGAGATCTGCGACCGCCACGACGTGCTCCTCGTCTCCGACGAGGTCATCTGCGCGTTCGGCCGCCTGGGTCACACGTTCGCGTGCACAGGACTCGGCTACGTGCCCGACATGATCACGTGCGCCAAGGGCATGACGAGCGGCTACTCACCGATCGGCGCCACGATCATCAGCGACCGGATCTACGAGCCCTTCTCGAAGGGCGACGTGTCGTTCCCGCACGGCTACACGTTCGGCGGACATCCGGTGTCGGCCGCGGTCGCGCTCGAGAACCTCGCCATCTTCGATGAGGAAGCACTCAACGAGCACGTGCGCGAGAACTCGCCGCTGTTCCGTGCCGAGCTCGAGACTCTGCTCGACCTGCCCATCGTCGGCGACGTGCGAGGCGACGGCTACTTCTTCGGCATCGAGCTCGTGAAGGACAAGGCGACGCGTGAGACGTTCGACGACGACGAGTCCGAGCGGCTGCTGCGGGGCTTCCTCTCTCCCGCGCTGTTCGAGGCCGGGCTCTACTGCCGGGCGGACGACCGCGGCGATCCCGTGATCCAGCTCGCTCCGCCTCTCACGGTGGGCCCTGCCGAGTTCCGCGAGATCGGGCAGATCCTGCGGAGCGTCCTCACCGACGCCCAGTCGGTGCTCTAGTCGCTCCCCGCTTCGGGGGCCGACACACCAGACGTCGCACGCGCCGCGCACGCGCGTCCTGCACGTGGTGTGTCGGCCCCCGAAGTGTCGCGATGCCCGGCGACGGCTCAGGCGGATGCCGCGGTGCGCCGCCTCGCGAGCAGGGCTAGGTGGAGCGCCGCGATCGTCTCGCCGTCGTCGAGGTCGACGCCCAGCAGGTCGCCGATCAGCGTGAGGCGCTGGTAGAACACCGACCGCGACAGGTGGCTGGCCGCCGCTGCGGCCGAACGGTTGCCGGGGTGCGCGACGAGGGCCGCGAGCACATCGAGCAGGTCACCGCGGCGCTCCTGATCGTGGCGGATGAGCGGCGCCAGCATCCGTTCGCTGTGCTCGTGCAGTCGGTGGTCGTCTCGTAGCGTGGCGACGAGCCGCTCGAGGGGGCGGTCGTCGACCCGGCGCACTCGGGCGCCGGCCCCAGCGCGGTCGCTGTCGGCCAGATCCCGCGCCGCGCGCAGTGAGCCGAGCAGACCGATCACGTCGTCAGCGGCAGGCCCCACGAAGACCGCCCGATCGGGGCCGGCGATGCGCAACAGCACCTCGTCGGGCAGCCCGGCGGATGCGGGCACCGACAGCAGCGCCACATCGTCACCGTCGACGCGGGCAGCCATCACGGCGAATCCTGCCTGTCGCGCGCGGTAGGCGAGCTCGCTGATCGAGCCGCGGCCCCGCGCCACGATCCCGTGGCAGTGTCGGCCCCGGAGCGCGAAGCCTCCGGCGCGCAGACGGGCATCGATGTCCTCGGCTTTCGCGAAGCGCGCGCCGAGCAGGTCGTCGATCACTCCGCGCTGAGCGAGCAGCGACCATTCGGCGTCACCGCCGTCGGCGATGCATCCGAACGCGAGAGCCGTCGCGCCCTGCTCGAGCACCGTGACCCGACCGGCGGGATGCGCAGGGCCCGGTAGCGCGAGCAGTGTACCCCAGCGCACCCCGCGCGGCTGCACGGGCATCGCCTCAGCAGCGCTGCGATTCTCGAGCACCTCGGCGATCGACATCTCGAGGCCTTCGGTCGCGATCACCTCGCGCGCGAGGTTCTCGAGCACGACCGGGGCTCGAAGCGCACGAGCGGTCTCGGCGACCACGACGTCAGCCGGAGCACCCTGCAGGCTCAGCGCGGTGAAGAGCTCGTGCAGGTGCTGCCGTTCGCGCAGCGCCTGGGTCTGGGCCGCGATCAGCGCATGGTGGACCGCTTCGGTGACGGCGACGAACTTGACCTCGTGCGTCAGGGCGATGAGAGCGAGCCCCACGGTGGCGCAGACATCGACGACCGGCTGCGGAACGGCCTCGCGAGCCGTGCCGACCTCGAAGACGATGCCGGCGATGCCCGCCCTGTGCAGGCTCGACGCGAAGGAGCGCAGTTCGTCGTCGCCATCGGGCCACCCGGCCCCCGTCGTCAGCAGCAGCTCTCCGCCGTCGAGAAGTCGGGCGACCCCGACGCTGTCGGAGACGTGCACCCAGCGCACGGCGGCCCCGAGTGCGGCACCGCCGACGATCACGTCGGGTTCGCCCTGCTGCACCGCAGCCTCTGCGAGCACATCAGCCACCGTCAGGAAGACGGCGCCCGTCGGACGATCTGTCCGATCGCCCCCGATCTCGCTACGGTCTGACACCCGCTCGACTCCTTGTGCTCTGTGATC
The DNA here is from genome assembly GCF_979258505.1 of Microbacterium sp. AC145. Taxonomy (NCBI): domain Bacteria; kingdom Bacillati; phylum Actinomycetota; class Actinomycetes; order Micrococcales; family Microbacteriaceae; genus Microbacterium; species Microbacterium sp. AC145. Next base: position 623,879 of record NZ_OZ409859.1, on the reverse strand, counting down.
ATGGGAGGAAGCCAGCGTATCGAACCCCGGTCAGAGTGTTCGATGCAGCATCGACAGCACGAAGGAGCCCCGTGGACATCGTCCGTCACCTCATCAATGGAGCAGAGACCGCCGACGCGGCACGCACGGGTCAGGTCTTCGACCCTGCCACGGGTCAGGTCACGAGGCAGGTCGCCTTCGCGTCGACCGCCGAGGTCGACCAGGCGATCGCCGCCGCGGCATCCGCTCTGCCCGCCTGGCGCGAGACGAGCCTCATCAAGCGCGCCGACGTGTTCTTCCGTCTGCGTCAGCTGCTCAAGGAGCGCACGCCCGAACTCGCCGCGATCGTCACCTCGGAGCATGGCAAGGTGCTCTCGGATGCCGCGGGCGAGGTCTCGCGCGGCATCGAGAACGTCGAATTCGCCGCCGGTCTCGTGCATCTGCTGAAGGGCGAGCGCAGCGAGCAGGTCTCTCGCGGGGTCGACGTGCACTCGGTCAAGCAGCCGGTCGGCGTCGTCGCGGCGATCACCCCGTTCAACTTCCCCGTGATGGTGCCCCTGTGGATGGTCGCCTCAGCGATCGCCTGCGGCAACACGGTCGTGCTCAAGCCGAGCGAGAAAGACCCTTCGGCTGCCGTCTGGATCGCGAAGCTCTTCCGGGAAGCAGGTCTTCCCGACGGCGTGCTCAACGTCGTGCACGGCGACAAGGAGGCCGTCGACGCTCTGCTCGAATCGCCGCGCGTGAACGCGATCAGCTTCGTCGGCTCAACCCCCATCGCCCGCTCGATCTACCAGCGCGCGGCGAACGCCGGCAAGCGCGTCCAGGCGCTCGGCGGCGCCAAGAACCACATGGTCGTGATGCCGGATGCCGACATCGACGCCGCAGCCGATGCCGCGATCTCTGCCGCCTACGGCTCGGCCGGCGAGCGCTGCATGGCTGTGTCGGTTCTGGTCGCCGTGGGCGACATCGCCGACGACCTGGTGGCCGCCATCGCCTCGCGCATCGACGGCCTCTCGATCGGTGCGGGCACGGATGCCGCGAGCGAGATGGGTCCGCTCATCACCCGCGAGCACCGCGACCGCGTCGCGTCGTACGTGACGGGCGCCGCCGCCGAGGGCGCGACGGTCGTGGTCGACGGCACGACGACGCAGTTCGACTCGGAGGGCTTCTTCATCGGAGTCAGCCTGATCGACCAGGTCGCCCCCGGCATGAAGGTGTACGACGACGAGATCTTCGGGCCGGTGCTCTCGGTCGTGCGGGTCGAGACGTATGCCGAGGCCGTCGAGCTCGTCAACGCGAACCCGTACGGCAACGGCACGGCGATCTTCACGCGAGACGGAGGCACCGCCCGCCAGTACGAGTTCGACATCGAGGTCGGCATGGTCGGCGTCAACGTGCCGATCCCCGTGCCGATCGGCGCCTACTCGTTCGGCGGCTGGAAGGACTCGCTGTTCGGCGACTCGCACATCTACGGCCCCGAGTCGGTGCACTTCTACACTCGGTCGAAGGTGGTCACCACTCGCTGGCCCGACCACACGCCCTCGCAGATCGACCTGGGCTTCCCGAGCAACCACTGAGACTCCGAGAGCTGAGACACGAGACATGACGAACTACACCGACCGGCATGGCGCATCCCACACGCTGCCTGCCCCCGAGGCCGAGGCGCAGGTGCGCGCGGACGACCGCGGCCACGTCTTCCACTCCTGGAGCGCCCAGGGCCTGATCGATCCGCTCCCCGTCGCCGCGGGCGAGGGCTCGACGTTCTGGGACTACGCCGGCAACGCCTACCTCGACTTCTCGAGCCAGCTGGTGAACCTGAACCTCGGGCACCAGCATCCCGATCTGGTCGCCGCGATCCAGCAGCAGGCCGGGCGCCTCTCGACGATCCAGCCCGCGATGGCGAACGACGTGCGGGGCGAGCTCGCCCGGCTCATCGTCGAGGTCGCGCCCGAGGGGTTCGAGAAGGTCTTCTTCACGAACGGCGGCGCCGAGGCCAACGAGTACGCGGTGCGCATGGCGCGTCAGTCGACAGGTCGGCACAAGGTGCTCTCGATGTACCGGAGCTATCACGGGTCGACCTCGACCGCGATCTCGCTGACGGGTGACCCGCGGCGCTGGGCCAACGGCACTCCCGACTCGGGAGCCGTGCGCTTCTTCGGCCCGTACCTCTACCGCTCGCCGTTCCACGCCGAGACCCCCGAACAGGAGTCCGAGCGCGCACTCGCCCACCTCGAGCAGACGATCCAGCTCGAGGGCCCGCAAACCATCGCCGCGATCATCATCGAGACCGTGGTCGGCACGAACGGCGTGCTCGTGCCGCCGCCCGGCTACCTGCAGGGCGTGCGCGAGCTGTGCGACCGCTACGGCATCATCTACATCGCCGACGAGGTCATGGTCGGCTTCGGCCGTCTCGGCGAGTGGTTCGGCTTCGACGCGTACGACGGTCGCCCCGACCTGATCACCTTCGCCAAGGGTGTGAACTCGGGCTACGTGCCGCTCGGCGGCGTCGTGATCTCCGAGCGCATCGCGAAGGCGTTCGACACCACGCCCTTCGCCGGCGGATTGACGTACTCGGGCCACCCGCTCGCGTGCGCCGCGGGTGTCGCGACCTTCGAGGTGTTCCGCCGCGACGGCATCCTCGAGCGTGTGCGCGATCTCGGCGAGCGCATCGTCGAGCCGACCCTGCGCCGCTGGGTCGACACGCACCCGAGCGTCGGCGAGGTGCGCGGACGCGGCCTCTTCTGGGCCGTCGAGCTCGTGCGCGACAAAGAGACACGCGAGCCGCTCGTGCCGTTCAACGCGAGCGGAGCGGATGCTGCGCCGGTCGCCGCCTTCGCCGCCGCCGCGAAGAAGGCCGGCGTCTGGCCGTTCACGCACTTCAACCGCATGCACGTCGCACCGCCGCTCGTGATCAGCGAAGACGACCTGGTGCGCGGTCTCACCGTGCTCGACGAGGCCCTGGCCGTCGCCGACGAGGCAGCTGGTGCCTGACCTCGCTAGGGACACATCGAGCCGCCGAGCGCGATCCGTCAGCGGAGCTTGATGAGCCCTGCATTCGTTGGCGCAAAACCACAGGCGTCGAAGTAAAAGCTCTTGAGATGGTCTTCGAAGTCGACGTGCAGCCACTCGCATCCTGCGGCTGCGGAGGATGCGCGCGCCACGTCGATCAGACGGACACCAACTCCGTGTCGCCGTGCGCGAATCGCGACGATGGTGTCTTCGACGAATGCGTGTACGAGACCGTCCCAGACGATGTTGACGAAGCCGACGAGTCCCTCATCGTCGCGGGCGGTGACCCAGCCGAGGCTCAGACGGCCGAGTCGGTCGCTCCAGTCGTCATCGACGAGTCGATGTTTGAACGCCTCTGCGTGCAGCGTGTTGACTTCGTGGTTGTGGAACGATCCGCGCCATTCATACCGGACTGGATCGAGATTCTGGAGTGCGCAAAGGTGGCTCCTTGGTGCGGAGGCCACGACAGGTGGCCTCTAGTGAGTGTGTCGGGAACGGCGAGACGTAGTCATCAGCTGCTCCCTTCGGCGACTCACAACGACCGTTGCTGCGGCCAAGAATACATGGCTCGTCAGATCAGGAATCCGCGCAGCAGCGCTTCGGAACCTGCGAGGTGATCGCGCATCGCGGCCTCGGCGACGTCGGGGCGTCCGGCGAGGATCGCCGTCACGATGCGCTCGTGCTGCTCGCCCGAGTGCTGGATGTTTCTCGGCATCAGCGGGAACGTGTCGAGCCACGCGTTGACGTCCGCCCTGTTCTCGGCGACGAGCGCGACGAGCGAGGGGATGCCGGCTGCCTCCGCGATCGCCAGGTGCAGCAGGGTGTCGAGTCGGCGGTACTCGTCGGGCCCGGCGGGCAGTGCGGCCTCGTGCCGCGCCCACAGGTCGGCGCGGGTCGCGGCATCCAGCGTCCGGCTCGCCGCCGCGCGCACCGCCCCGGTCTCGAGAACATGCCGCAGACCCAGGACATCGTCGATCTCGGCCGCGGTCACGGGACCGGCATCAGAGGGCTGCGGCAACGGATCGGCGACGAAGGTGCCGCCGTACCGACCGCGCTTGGGCACGAGATACCCGGTGTCGGCGAGCTCGCGGATCGCCTCGCGCACGGTGTCGCGGCTGACCCCGAAGGATGCTGCGAGCTCGCGCTCCGGGGGCAGCGACTCCCCCGGCGCGACGACGCCGAGGCGGATGGTCTGCACGAGGCGAGCGACCGCATCTTCGAGGGCGTTGCCTCGGCGCAGAGGCCGGTAGACGGCCCGACGCACCGCGACAAGATCGCCGTCGGATGGGTGCTCACTCATGCTTCTCAGCCTGTCACAGCGACATGATCCCGCTTCACAGCGGGGTGACGTAGGCGTTGGTGATGCCGCCGTCGACGACGAAGGCACTGGCGGTGATGAACGACGAGTCATCCGAGGCGAGGAAGGCCACGGCGGCGGCGAGCTCCGACGGCTCCGCGAAACGTCCCATCGGCACGTGCACGAGTCGGCGCTGTGCGCGCTCGGGATCCTTGGCGAACAGCTCCTGCAGCAGCGGGGTGTTGACGGGCCCCGGGCACAGCGCGTTCACGCGCACTCCCTGTCGCGCGAACTGCACACCGAGCTCGCGCGACATCGCGAGCACCCCGCCCTTCGACGCGGTGTAGCTGATCTGCGAGGTCGCCGACCCCAGCAGGGCGACGAAGGATGCGGTGTTGATGATCGACCCTCGACCCGCCGGCACCATGTGGCGAAGCGCCGCTCGGCTGCAGAGGTACACGCTCTTGAGGTTGACGTCTTGCACGCGATCCCAGGCCGGCAGCTCGGTCGTCTCGATCGAATCGTCGTCGGCGGGCGAGATGCCCGCGTTGTTGAAGGCGATGTCGATACGGCCGAACTCCGCGGCGACCCCGTCGAAGAGCGCGTTGACCTTGGTCTCGTCGGCGACGTCGACCGGGCGGAACGCACCGCCGATCTCGGCTGCGGCTTTCTCGCCCGTGGCGGGGTCGACGTCGGCGATGACGACGAAGGCGCCCTCGGCGGCGAAGCGCTGGGCGGTGGCGAAGCCGATGCCGCTGGCTCCTCCGGTGATGATGGCGACGCGGTCCTTGAGGCGCTGGGTCAGATCGATGCTCATGTGTGTTCTCCGTTGCAGTGGATGTGGGGCCGGGTCGCGATCAGGCGTCGTCGGTCGCGAAGAAGACGTTCTTGGTCTCGGTGAAGTGCTCGGCGGCGTCGGGGCCGAGTTCACGCCCGAGGCCCGAGGCCTTCATTCCGCCGAACGGCGTCGCGTAGCGCACCGACGAGTGCGAGTTCACCGAGAGCACCCCGCTCTGCACGCCGCGCGAGACGCGCACGGCGCGGCCGAGGTTCTCGGTCCAGATCGAGCCGGCGAGCCCGTAGGCGGTGTCGTTCGCGAGCCGGATCGCATCGGCCTCGTCATCGAACGGCATGACCGCGACGACCGGGCCGAAGACCTCCTGCTGCGCGATCCGGTCAGAGGGGTCTGCGAGCACCACGGCGGGAGCGAACCAGAATCCATCGCCCTCGGGTGCGCTGCCCCGGAACGCGATGTTCGCGTCGTCGAGGAACCCCGACACCGTGTCGCGGTGCGCGGCCGAGATGAGCGGCCCCATGTCGGTGTCGGCGCTCGATGGGTCGCCCACCCGCCATGCTTTGACCGCCGGCTCGAGCAGTTCGAGGAACCGGTCGTACACCGAGCGCTGCACGAGCAGTCGGCTGCGAGCGCAGCAGTCCTGCCCGGCATTGTCGAACACCGACCCCGGAACCGCCGCGACCGCCTTCTCGAGATCGGCGTCCGCGAAGACGATGTTGGCGCTCTTGCCGCCGAGCTCGAGGGTGACCGGCTTGAGCGCGCGGGCGCATCCGGCGGCGACCTCGATGCCGACCTCGGTCGACCCGGTGAACACCACCTTGCGGACATCCGGATGCTCGACGAGCCGCTGCCCGACGACCGAACCCGATCCGGTGACGACCTCGAAGAGTCCTTCGGGGAGGCCCGCCTCGAGGGCAAGCTCACCGAGCCGGATCGCCGTGAGAGGCGTGAGCTCGGCCGGCTTCAACACCACCGCGTTGCCGGCGGCGAGCGCCGGCGCGAACGCCCACGCGGCGATCGTCATGGGGAAGTTCCACGGCACGATGACCCCGACCACACCGTACGGGTCGTGGAAGGTGACATCGAGTCCGCCCGCCACGGGGATCTGCCGACCCGACAGCCGCTCAGGATCGGCCGAGTAGTAGTTGAGCACCTGGGCGACATGACCGGCCTCCCATCGGGCGGAGCCGATCGGATGCCCCGAGTTCAGCACCTCGAGCTGCGCGAGCTCTTCCGCCGCGGCCTCGACCGTGCGCGCGAACGCACGCAGCGCATCGGCCCGAGCGACCGGGGCGAGCGCCGCCCACCGGCGCTGCGCCGCAACGGCGCGGGCGATCGCGGCATCCGTCTCTCCGATGTCGGCGCGCGCGATCTCGCGGATCGCCGCACCGGTCGACGGGTTGATGACTGTGAACGCGCTCATCGGGCGTCCTCCTTCCGCCGCGCGGCGAACGCACGGGCCTGTGAGACGAGATCTGCGAAGAGCCGCCGATCCTCGGCGTTCTCCTCCGGGTGCCATTGGACGCCGACGATGTGACCGGCCGACGTGTCGACGAAGGCCTGCACGAGACCGTCGGCGGAGTGCGCCGCGGCCACGAGTCCGTCGCCGAGACGGTCGACACCCTGGTGGTGATAGCTGTGCACGCGCATCCCGGTCTCGCCGATGATCTCGGCGAGTGGGGTGTCGGTCGACACCTCGACGTCGTTCTCGGCGAAGACTCCCCCGCCGATGCGGTACTTCTCCGTGCCGAGCGATTCGGGCAGATGCTGCTGCAGGGTGCCGCCGCGTGCGACGTTCACGAGCTGCAGACCACGGCAGATCGCGAGCACCGGGATGCCTCGGCGCTCCGCAGCCTGGAACAGGGCGAGCTCCCACTCATCCCGGTCGACGCGGGCGGGGTCGGTGAGCGGATGCCGGTCCTCGCCGTACAGCTCGGGCGCGACGTCGGCGCCGCCGGAGAGCACGAGACCGTGCATGCCCGAGATCGCTGCGTCCGCGGCATCCGGATCCTGGGGCGGAAGCAGAAGCGCGACGCCGCCGGAGGAGGTCACGCTCGTGAGGTACTGCTCGGGCAGGAACGCCGCGCGGACATCCCACACTCCCTGCTGAGCCCGCTCGAGGTAGGTCGTGACGCCGATCAGCGGCGCGGGGTCAGAGGCGCTCGAAGCCACGGATGCGCTCCCAGTCGGTGACGGCCGCGTCGTAGGCTTCGACCTCGATGCGGGCCTGGTTCAGGTAGTGCTCGACCACGTCGTCGCCGAACGCCGCCCGCGCGATGGTCGATTCGCTGAACAGCTTCGCTGCTTCGCGAAGAGTCGTGGGCAGGTGGTCGACACCCGCCTCATAGGCGTTGCCGGTGAAGCGCTCGGGCAGCGGCAGCTCGTTCTCGATGCCGTACAGGCCACCGGCGATGATCGCCGAGATCGCCAGGTACGGGTTCACGTCTCCCCCGGGTACACGGTTCTCGACGCGCAGTCCCGATCCCGACCCGACCACGCGCAGCGCGCACGTGCGGTTGTCGATGCCCCAGGCGACACCCGTCGGGGCGAAGCTGCCCTTCGCGAAGCGCTTGTAGGAGTTGATGTTGGGCGCGAGCAGCAGGGTGAAATCGCGGAGCGTGGCGAGGATGCCGGCGATCCAGTGCCCCATCACCGGGCTGAAGCCGTGCTCGCCGTCGCCCGCCATGACGGGAGCGCCCGAGTCGTCGCGCAGCGAGAGGTGGATGTGGCAGCTGTTGCCCTCGCGCTCATTGAACTTGGCCATGAAGGTGAGCGCCTGGCCGTGCTGCTCGGCGATCTCCTTCGCACCGTTCTTGTAGATCGCGTGCTGGTCGGCGGTCTCGCGCACCTCGGCATAGCGGAACGCGATCTCCTGCTGGCCGAAGTTGCACTCGCCCTTGACCCCCTCGCAGTAGAGCCCTGCGCCGTCCATGCTGTTGCGGATGTCTCGCAGCAGCGGCTCCATGCGCGTGGAGGCGAGCAGGTTGTAGTCGACGTTGTAGTCCGTCGCGGGCGTCAGCCCCTCGTACTTGCGCGCCCAGGCGTCGCGGTAGGTGTTGTCGAAGACGATGAACTCGAGCTCGGTGCCCGAATACGCGGTCCAGCCGCGTTCGGCGAGACGGTCGCGCTGCCGGTCGAGGATCGCACGGGGCGACGGGCCGACGGGCTCGCCGTTCTGCCAGACGAGATCCGACATGACCAGCACCGTGCCGTCGATCCAGGGGATGTTGCGCAGCGTCTCGACGTCAGGCTTGAGCACCATGTCGCCGTAGCCTCGGTCCCACCCCGACATCGCGTAGCCGTCGACCGTGTTCATGTCGACGTCGACCGAGAGCAGGTAGTCGCAGGCCTCGGCGCCGTGAGCCAGGATGTCCTCCTGGAACAGCCGTGCCGACACGCGTTTGCCGACCAGTCGCCCCTGCGCATCCGCGAAGGCCACGATCACCGTGTCGATCTCGCCGGCGGCGATGCCGGCATCCAGCTGTTCGATGCTCAGGTTGCCCGACATCTGACGCTCCGTTCTCGTGCGGTGAAGCGATCGGCCGACCGGCTTCGCCCTCAGAGTAGATCACCTTCGCGTTTAAAGGTAGACGAAACCACCATTGACTGTCACAATCATCCGCAAGGTGCACCCGGCGCCTGCACGCATGCGAACGGAGAGCGGATGTCCCAGCAGAGCAATGAATCCCGCAAGGTCGCCGGAGCGACCTATACACGCGCCGGGAGTGACTATTTCGAGAAACGCACGCTGAAGAGATCGGCCGGAGTCTGGGGCCTGTGGGGACTCGCGGTCGCCGCGGTGATCTCGGGCGACTTCTCGGGCTGGAACTTCGGCATCGAGTTCGCGGGCTTCGGTGGGATGCTCATCGCCTTCGCGATCCTCGTCGCCATGTACTACGGCATGATCTTCGCGATCGGGGAGATGGCGGCCGCGATGCCGCACACCGGAGGCGCGTACTCGTTCGCCCGCTCGGCCATGGGCCCGTGGGGCGGCCTCGTCACCGGAGCCGCCGAGACCATCGAGTACGTCGCGACCACGGCGGTGATCGTCTACTTCTCGGCGTCGTATGCCAACGGCATCACGAGTGAGCTGCTGGGCCTCGAGCTGCCCGGATGGGTCTGGTATCTCATCCTCTACGTCGTCTTCATCGCCCTGAACTCCGCGGGAGCTGCGATCTCGTTCCGCTTCGCGATCGTCGTCTCGGTGATCTCGATCGGCATCATCCTGGTGTTCTCCGCCATGGCGCTGTTCTCGGGCGCGTTCTCCTGGGATGCCCTGTGGGACATCGTCCCCGACGAGGGCCAGTCGACCTTCCTCCCCCACGGCGTCCTGCCGATCCTGTTCGCGCTGCCGTTCGCGATGTGGTTCTTCCTCGGCATCGAAGAGCTGCCGCTCGCCGCCGAGGAGTCGCACAACCCGACCCGTGACATCCCCAAGGCGGGCTTCTGGGCTCGCGGCACCTTGATCGTCACCGGACTCCTGGTGCTGTTTCTCAACACCGGCGTGCTCGGCGCCGATGCGACAGGTGAGGCGGGCGAGCCCCTGCTCGACGGCTTCCGCGCGATCGTCGGTGACCAGCTCGCCGCCGTGCTCGCGCTGTTCGCGCTCATCGGCCTGCTCGCGTCGCTCCAGGGCATCATGTTCGCCTACGGACGCAACATGTACTCGCTCTCCCGCGCCGGGTACTACCCGCGCTTCCTCTCGCTCACCGGCAAGCGCCAGACGCCCTGGGTCGCCCTCACGGTGGGTGCAGCCATCGGCTTCATCGCCCTCATCGTCCTCGACGTGCTCACCGCTGTCGACTCCGAGGGCGCGGGTACGGTCGCCGGCGCGATCGTGCTGAACATCGCGGTCTGGGGCGCAGTCGTCGCATACGGCCTGCAGCTCGTGTCGTTCATCATCCTGCGCAAGAAGTTCCCAAACGTCGACCGCCCGTACGTCAGCCCATGGGGCATCCCCGGTGCCGTCATCGCGCTGGTGATCGCCGCTCTGATCTTCGTGGGCTTCCTGCTGAACCCGACGTTCGGTCCGGCCATCATCGCGATCGCGATCGTCTACGCGATCATCCTGCTCGGCTTCGGCCTCTTCTTCCGGCACCGTCTCGTGCTCTCCCCCGAGGAGGAGTACGCGCTGTCGGGCGGATCGCACGGCGACCCGCAGGCCGAGGGATACGACGCCATGGAGGGCGAGGTCTTCGGCGGCGGACGCTGACCGGGGCGGAGGAGCGCGGCTCTACTTGCGGTCGAAGTCGAAAGCTTTGAGGAGTTCGTCGACGGCCTTGTCACGCTCCTCCCCGCCCTCTTCGAACATGTGAGTCACGTGCGTGCGCAGATGATTCTCGAGCAACAGGCGGTTCAGCGACTCCAGTGAACGCTGGATCGCGCGGGACTGCGTGATGATGTCCATGCAGTACTCCTCGTTCTCGATCATCCGCGCGACCCCACGCATCTGACCCTCGAGGATGCTGGTGCGATGCAGGGCGCGCTTCTTGATGTCTTCGATCACGCTTCGAGGGTACTCCTGTCCTGCGACGGTGGTGCTCGCCGACCTCCGGGGGAACTCACCGTGAAAGGATGACGTCATGCCGCGAACCCCGATGGCGCTCCTGTCGCCCGCAGACCAGGTGCGACTGCGCGCCCTCCGCCGCATGAAGGCGGTCGCTCTCGGCGCACTGATCTTCATGGCCGTCGTGTTCGTGATCGCGTTCGCGTTCCAGGAACGGCAGCCGTGGCTGGCCTATGTGCGCGCCGCGGCCGAAGGCGGCATGGTCGGCGCCCTCGCCGACTGGTTCGCCGTGACCGCGCTGTTCCGTCGGCCGCTCGGGCTGCCGATTCCGCACACGGCGATCATCCCCAACCGCAAAGACGAGATCGGCCGCACGCTCGGCGAGTTCGTCGAGACGAACTTCCTCGAGGCGAGCGTCGTACGCACCAAGCTCGCCAGCACCGCGATTGCGAAGCGCGCGGGCGAGTGGTTGCGAGAGCCGGCACACGCCGAGCGGGTGGGCGCCGAGGGAGCGACGATCGCGACCGCCGTGCTCAACGCCCTCAGCGACGACGACGTGCGCGACCTCATCACCGACCTCGCCCGCGAGCACCTCGTCTCCCCCGAGTGGGGTCCGCCGGCCGGCGCCTGGCTCGACAAGATCGTCGAGGCCGACGCGCACCACGGAGCCGTCGACCTCGCCGCCGACAGCATCGCCCGCTGGCTGGACGCGAACGCCGAGTCGTTCTCGGGTCTCATCTCGCGGAGACTGCCGGGGTGGGTGCCCAAGCTCGCGCACCGCTTCGTCGACGACACCGCCTACAACGAGGCGGTCAAGTTCGTGCGGGCCGTGCAGGCGGACCCGCGGCATCCGGCCCGCATCGCCGTCGACGGATACCTCGCCCGTCTCGCCGACAGCCTGCAGAACGACCCGGCGACCCGCGCGAAGCTCGAGAACGCCAAGTCGTCGCTCTTCGACAGCCCCCGAGTGGGGGCCCTCGCCGCGGAGGCGTGGAACACGGCCAAGAACGGACTGCTCACCGCCCTCGCCGACCCCGAGAGCGGCCTGCGCGTGCGTGCAGCCCAGGCTCTGCAGGAGGTCGGCGACAGGCTGACGACGGATGCCGCGCTGCAGCACCGCGTCGACACCTGGGTGTCGGATGCCGCCGTGTTCCTCGTCGACCGGTACCGCCACGACATCGCGTCGATCATCACCGACACCGTCGAGCGCTGGGACCCGGTCGAGACCACCGAGAAGATCGAGCTCATGGTCGGTCGCGACCTGCAGTACATCCGCCTGAACGGCACCTTCGTCGGCGCCCTTGCGGGGCTCGCCATCTTCACGATCGCGCATCTGCTGATCCCCGGGGTCTGATCGCGGCGGCAGGAGGCCGCGCTGCCCACCGCGCTCGTCGTCTTCGCCGAAGGTCAGATGAACAGTGGCAGAAGCGAGACGACGAGGCCGATCACGCCGACGCTCGCGAACACGCTTCCCAGAGTGAGCAGAACTCGACGCAGGTGCGGCGGCTCTCCCACACGGGCACGAGCAGGGTCATTCGCGCTGACGACGCCCATGGCCCAGCCTGCATCCGCGGGCACGGACTCGCTGCGTCGCAGCGGCCGCTCGTGGAAATCACCCCCGGCGAACCAGCGCACGAACACCGAGCCGTCCCGTTCGATGACGGCGATCTCGATACCCCGCCACGGGCCCTCGATCGACCCGATCAGCAGGCCCAGGAAGAGCAGCGGCACGCCGATCCCCAGACCGATCCACGACAGCACCTCGCCGACGAGGGCGAGAGTGTCGAGAGGCTGCATGTCATCATCGTAGAGACAGCGAGGGTGCCTGGTGGGGCTCCCATCGTCACGGTGAGATGGCGGCGGCCTCCGACTCCCATCCGCGACCACCGTCGACTCGGCGCCAGTACTCGCGCGGCTCCTCCCATTCGCGCACGGAGTCGGTGAGCCACACGGTCGAATCCGGTGCCCATCCCGCGATGACCGTCGCGTACTCGTCGTCGACGTCGATCAGCCGGGTGGCGGCCGAGAGGTATCCGAGGGTCGTGAGATGCACCGCGTCCCACCGCTCTGCGACCCGTTCCCAATCAGGAATGATCCAGCTACCGACACGACCCGTGACCCGGAACCAATCGTGGCGACGAGAAGCGGTCACATCCATCGGGTACTCGCGGCACAGCTCGGCCCAGTCATCCGCCGAGCCCACCTCGAGAATCCGCCCCGCACCTCGCATCGGGATGGCGGTGGCGATATCCCACCCGAGAGAATCCTCGACGTACTGGAGCGCGTCCATCACCTCTGCTCGCGTCGTCAGCAGCTGCCACGGCACCGACCACCACGATCCCGAGAAGTGCGCGGTCGGATCCGACGGGCGATCGTGCGCCGCGCGCTTCTCCTCCTCTCGTTGTTCGACGGACCAGGCCGCGAGAACGGCGGCCGGGGCGCGTCCGACCGGGGCGCTGTCCGACTCCCCGCGCCAGTCGACCGCCCACTGTCTCGGCGCGAACGGTGCGGTCAGGGCCGGCATCGCGGCGACCACGCGGTCGGCGACCGGACGCAGAGCCTCTCTCACGGCGGGCAATGCGGCCACCGCATCCGTGCCGTCCGGCTCCTGCCAGTACCGGGCATGGTCGACCGACTCGCCCATGGCCTCGCGAATCGCACCCTCCGAGATCGGACCGGGCGCAGCCGCGCGGATGAGCTCCGCGACTCCCGACTCGGTGGCGGCCGGAGGGACGACGATCTCGACATCGCGGTTGCCGAACAGCGTCCCCGGATTCGGATCGATCTCATGACCGAGCCAGAACACGGCAGACCTCACCGCGTCGTCGGCGTCGATCATGACGGCGAGGCAGAGGCGGCGTCCCCGTGGTCCGTGCAGGAGTTCGTCGGCGATGGTCATGGTCGCCTCAGCGGGCCGGTCCGTCGTCCGGCGTCACGGTCGCGCTGATGGCGGCGCGAGCGACGTCGATGACGTGCATCACCCCGACGACATCCTCGTGGGTATGGACCGGTGACTCCAGGCGCCCCTCGGCGGCATACGAGGCCAACGCCGTCGCCTGGTACCCGAGACCGTCGTGCACGGCCTCGAACCGGTTGTCCGTGAACGACGCCGTCTCGGACGAGCCGAAGCCGCCGATGGTCACGCTGATCGACGAGGGGCCGAAGAACGGGCTGCCGATCTCTATGCGGCCTCGCGAACCGAGCACCGCGGCCTGCACGGGCATGGCGGTCTGCAGTGACGTGCTGGCGAACGCCCGCGCGCCGGAGACGTATGACATCAGCACGTCGGCGCTGACATCCACTCCCCCGGGGCCACTGTCACCCCTGGCCACGATCTCGGTCGGAGCGCCGAGGATCGACGATGCGAAGGAGATCGGATAGACACCGGCATCGAGCAGCGCGCCGCCACCGAGCGCCGGATCCCAGAGCCGGTGCTCCGGGATGTACGGCATGGTGAACCCGAAGTCGGCCGTGACCAGGCGGATGTCACCGATCGCACCATCGGCGAGCACCGTGCGCATCACGTCGGACTGCGGCAGATACCTGGTCCACATCGCCTCCATGACGAGCACCCCCGCAGCACGGCCGGCGTCGGTGATCTCGCGCGCCTCATCGGCCGACATCGCCATCGGCTTCTCGATGAGCACGTGCTTGCCTGCGGCGATCGCGGCGAGCGCCTGTTCGCGGTGCAGCGGATGCGGCGTGGCGACATAGACGACGTCGACCTCGGGGTCGGAGACGAGCGCCTCGATGCTGGGCAGCACTCGTGCGATGCCGTGCTCCGCAGCGAACGCCTCCGTCTTGGCCCGGTCGCGCGCCGTGACGGCGACTGCGCGCTGCGCCGTGTGCGCATGCATCGCGTGGACGAACTTGCCGGCGATGCCCGTGCCGATCACACCCCAGCGGAGGGGCGGGACAGCGGTCGGGTCGGGCAGCGAAGGGGCGGGGAGCGTCAGCGACATCGGTGAGCCTTTCGAGTCTCGGGGGCTACCCCCAGCGTAGACATCAGTGGCGATCGGTTCGTGGTCGCGCTCAGACGGTATCCGGTCTCAGGTCGAGCCTGCGCAGCAGCTGCGCATTGAGCGCGACCACGATCGTCGATACCGACATCAGGACCGCCCCCACCGACATCGGCAGCACGAACCCGATCGGGGCGAGCACACCGGCCGCGAGCGGAACGGAGAGCAGGTTGTACCCGGCTGCCCACCAGAGGTTCTGCGTCATCTTGCGGTAGCTCGCCCGCGACAGGTCGATCACCGACAGCACCGATCGGGGGTCGTCGCTGGCGAGGATGACACCCGCCGAGGCGATGGCGACATCCGTTCCCGCACCGATGGCGATGCCGACGTCGGCCTGCGCGAGCGCGGGCGCGTCGTTGACGCCGTCTCCGACCATCGCGACCCGGCGTCCTTCGCCCTGCAGCTCCTTCACCTTCGACGACTTGTCTTCCGGGCGCACCCCGGCGAAGTACCGGTCGATACCGAGCTCGCCTGCGACCGAGGCGGCCACGGCATCAGCATCACCGGTGATCATCACCACCTGCACACCTCGGTCGTGGAGAGCATCGACGGCACGACGCGACTCGGTGCGGATCTCGTCTGCCAGGCGCAGCGCACCCGCGACCTGGCCGTCGACGAGCACGTGCAGGATGATCGCGCCCTCGTCGCGCCAGTCGTCGGCGATGGGGAGCTCGGATGCGTGCTCCTGCTCGAGCAGGGAGGGGCCGCCGACCTGCACCGTGCGTCCGTCGACGCGCGCGCGAACCCCGACAGCGGGAGACGACTCGAAGTCGGAAGACGTCGGGACGGTGAGATTCCGCTCCGCGGCCGCGTTCACGATCGCGCGAGCGAGCGGATGCTCGGAGTCGGCCTCTGCGGATGCCGCCCACGCCAGCAACCGGTCAGCAGGGGTCCCGGAGACCGGTTCGATCGCGGTCACCGCGGGGGCGCCCTTGGTCAGCGTGCCGGTCTTGTCGAACAGGACCGTGTCGACGGTGCGCATGCTCTCCAGCGCCAGTCGATCCTTGATGAGAACACCTCCGCGCGCGGCCCGTTCCGTCGCGATCGACACCACGAGCGGGATCGCCAGGCCGAGGGCGTGCGGGCAGGCGATCACCAGCACGGTGATCGTGCGGATCACCGCGGCGTCTGGCATGCCGACCGCCGTCCAGACGATCGCGGTGATCGCCGCGGCACCGAGCGCGTACCAGAACAGCCACCCCGCCGCCTTGTCCGCGAGCCGCTGCGCCCGCGACGTCGAGTTCTGCGCCTCGGTCACCAGCTTCTGGATGCCGGCGAGTGCCGTGTCAGACCCGATGGCGGTGACCACCAGCCGCACGCCGGAGTCGGTGGCGACGGTGCCCGCGATGACCTGATCGCCGACACCGCGACGCACCGGCCGGGATTCGCCTGTGATCATCGACTCGTCCATGCTCGCCGACCCCTGCACGATGCGCCCGTCGGCCGG
Organism: Microbacterium sp. AC145; assembly: GCF_979258505.1. NCBI lineage: Bacteria > Bacillati > Actinomycetota > Actinomycetes > Micrococcales > Microbacteriaceae > Microbacterium > Microbacterium sp. AC145. The sequence continues at coordinate 607,826 of NZ_OZ409859.1, read as the reverse complement.
CACCCGCCCGCCGGGGCGCACCACCACGACGTCATCGACCCGAAGGTCGGCGGGGGCGACCGTCACCGTCACATCACCCTCGATCCTCTCTGCCTCGTCGGGCAGCAGCGCCGCCAGAGAGTCCAGCGCCGAGGTCGTCTGGGCGAGAGAGCGCATCTCGATCCAGTGACCGAGCAGCATGATCACGATCAGCAGCGCCAACTCCCACCAGAAGTCGAGTTCGTGGTGCAGCAGACCGAGGCTCGCAGCCCACGAGGCCAGGAACGCGACGGTGATCGCGAGGGCGATCAGCAGCATCATCCCGGGCTTCCGCGCGCGGAGCTCGCTCACGGCGCCGGTGAGGAAAGGAGCACCACCCCACACGTACATCACGGTGCCGAGCAGCGGAGACACCCATCCGGCCCAGTCGGCCTCCGGCAGCGGGTAGCCGAGAAGCATCGAGAACATGCCCGAGAACCCGACGACCGGGACCGCGAGGGCGAGCATGATCCAGAACAGCCGGCGGAACTGGCCCGCGTGGTCGCCATGACCGGCGTGCCCGCTATGCCCTGCATGCCCGCCATGCCCGCCATGCCCGCCATGCCCGCCATGCTCGACATGCTCGACATGCTCGACATGCTCGACATGCTCTGTGCGCTCTGCGTGCCCGCCCTGACCAGCGCGGTCGTGGGATGAATCGTGGCCTGCGTGTTCGTCGTGCTGGTTCATGACTTCTCCTCGTCCGGGATACCCCCTGGGGGTATTAACCCGACACAGAGCGATCTATTCCCGAACGCATCGCGAGCGCCGCGAGCATCTCCAGCACGCACAGCGCCGCGAGCCGCACCGTGCGCAGGTCATCGGTGTCGGCCGTCGCATCGACCTCCGCGATGTCCGCACCGACCACGCGCGGATCCGCGACGATCGAGCGGACGAGTGCACGCAGCTCCCAGGCCGCCAGGCCACCGGGCACGCTCGCCGGGCATCCGGGGGCAGCAGCGCGGTCGGCGGCATCCACGTCGACGTCGAGGTGGATGCGGGCGGCAGCGCCCGCTCCTGCGATGCGCGTGGCTTCGGCGACGACGTCGTCGATGCCCCGGCGCCGCACCTCGTCGAGGGTGATCACGCGGATGCCCCACTCACTGGCCCTCGCGGCATAGGCCGCCGAGTTCGCGAAGTCGGCGATGCCGATCTGCACGATCTTCGTCGGCTCGATGCGCTCCCCCTCCGGCGCGTCTTCGATCAGCCGCCGCACCGGCGACCCGTTCGAGACGCCGTCACGCAGATCGAAGTGGGCGTCGATCGTGATGAGTCCGGTGGCGCCGACTCCCCTGGCCACCGGATAGGTCAGCGCGTTGTCGCCGCCGAGCGCGATCACCAGGCGGCATGCGTCGGAGATCTCGCGCACCCGGGCGACCGTCTCAGCCGTGCCGGACTCACCATCGGGCTCGGGCACGTCACCCGCGTCGAGAACGCGCAGCGCCTCACCGAGGTCGATGACGGGAGGCCCCATGAGGGTGGCGCTGTAGCGGGTGAGCGCCTCACGGATCGCCGCGGGCGTCGCATGGGCGCCGGTCGGCGACAGCGAGGTGCGCCAGGTCGGAACACCGAGCAGCACGGCATCCGCGTCGTCACTGCTGCCGAACATCGGCCACGATCCCGCCCGCGTCCACAGATCATCCTGCGAGAGAGCCATGATCTTCCTCTCCCCTCTCAGGTGCCGACGCCGCGAACACCGCGACTCCGTCCTTCCAGACCTTCTCGACCAGGGGAACCCCCGGGCGATAGGCGAGGTGCACGCGCGTGGGAGCCTTCACCAGCACGAGGTCTGCCCGAGCCCCTGCCGTGATCACGCCGACATCGTCGCGACGCAGCGCCCGCGCTCCTCCGGCGGTCGCCGCCCACACCGCCTCGGCGGGGGTCATGCCCATGTCGCGCACCGCGATCGCGATGCAGAACGGCATGGACGACGTGAAGCTCGAGCCGGGGTTCGTGTCGCAGGCGATCGCCACCGTGACACCGGCGTCGATCAGACGACGCGCATCGAGGTACGGCTGCCGCGTCGAGAACTCCACACCCGGCAACAGGGTCAGCACGGTGTCTGAGGCGGCGAGCGCCGCGACGTCGGCATCGGTCAGGTAGGTGCCGTGGTCGACGGATGCCGCGCCGAGCTCGACGGCGAGACGCACACCGTCGCCGGGGCCCAGCTGGCTCGCGTGCACGCGCGGCGTCAGCCCCTTCGCGATTCCGGCCTCGAGCACCCGCCGCGACTGCGCGACGGAGAAGGCACCGGTCTCGCAGAACACGTCGATCCACTTCGCGTGCGAAGCGCAGGCGTCGAGCATCGCCCCGGTCACCAGGTCGACGTACTCGTCGGTGCGGTCGGCGTACTCCGCCGGAACCACGTGTGCACCGAGGAATGTGACCTCCGGTGTGACTTCGGCCGCGAGTCGTACGAGGCGCTCCTCGTCCTCGACGCTCAGCCCGTAGCCGCTCTTGATCTCGACGGTCGTGGTGCCCTGCGCCAGCATCTCGTCGATGAATCCGCGCAGTCGTGCCCGCAGCTCGTCGTCGCTCGCGGCTCGGGTCGCTGCGACGGTCGAACGGATGCCGCCGGCGGCATACTTCTGTCCCGCCATCCGCGCCTCGAACTCGGCCGCGCGGTCTCCGCCGAACGCCAGATGGCTGTGACTGTCGACGAAACCGGGGATCACCGCGCGACCACCGGCGTCGATGATCTCGTCGGCATCGGGTGCGGCATCCGATGATCCGACCCAGGCGATCCGCTCGCCGTCGATCAGCACGGCCGCATCGCGCAGCGTGCCGCAGCGATCTCCCTCAGGAGAGCCGACGTTGGTGGTCAGCTCCCCGATGTTCGTGATCAGCGAGGTGCTCACAGCATCGGCACCTTCAGGCCGCGTTCACGGGCGATGTCACGCGCGTGCTCGTATCCGGCGTCGACGTGGCGCATGACGCCGGTGCCCGGGTCGTTGGTCAGCACGCGTTCGAGCTTCTCGGCGGCGAGCGCCGAGCCGTCGGCGACGCTGACCTGACCGGCATGGATCGAGCGGCCGATGCCGACGCCGCCGCCGTGGTGCAGAGACACCCACGAGGCACCGGATGCAGTGTTGAGCAGCGCGTTCAGCAGCGGCCAGTCGGCGATCGCGTCGGAGCCGTCCTTCATGGCCTCGGTCTCGCGGTACGGCGATGCGACGGATCCGGAGTCGAGGTGGTCCCGGCCGATCACGATCGGCGCCGACAGCTCACCGGAGGCGACCATCTCGTTGAACTTGAGGCCGGCGAGGTGCCGTTCCTTATAGCCGAGCCAGCAGATGCGGGCGGGAAGGCCCTCGAAGTGCACGGTCGAGCCTGCCTTCTCGAGCCAGCGGTGCAGAGCTTTGTCGTCGGGGAAGAGCTCGGCGATCGCGCGGTCGGTCTTGTAGATGTCTTCGGGGTCACCCGAGAGAGCCGCCCAGCGGAAGGGCCCGCGGCCCTCTTCGAACTGCGGCCGGATGTAGGCCGGCACGAAGCCGGGGAACTCGAATGCGCGGTCGAAGCCGCCCAGCTGCGCCTCGGCCCGGATCGAGTTTCCGTAGTCGAAGACCGCGGCCCCTGCATCCTGGAATGCCACCATCGCCGCGACGTGCTGAGCCATCGACTCGCGCGAGCGGTGGGTGAAAGCCTCGGCATCCCGCTCGGCCTCGGCTTTCCAGTCGGCGACCGAGATGCCCACCGGCAGGTAGGCGAGCGGATCGTGAGCGCTGGTCTGGTCGGTGACGATGTCGATCGGCACGCCCCGACGCAGCAGCTCGGGGAAGACCTCCGCCGCGTTGCCGACGACGCCGACCGAGAGCGCCTCGCCGGCACGCTTCGCCGCGACGACCCGGGCGACGGCCGCATCGAGGTCGGTCGTGTACTCGTCGAGGTATCCGTGCTGCACCCGGCGTGCGAGGCGCGACTCGTCGACATCGACGATCAGCACGACCCCGTCGTTGAGCGTGACGGCGAGCGGCTGCGCACCGCCCATGCCTCCGGCGCCGCCGGTGAGGGTCAGCGTGCCCCTGAGCGACTCTCGCCCGAGCGACCGGGCGACGGCCGCGAACGTCTCGTAGGTCCCCTGCAGGATCCCCTGGGTTCCGATGTAGATCCACGACCCGGCGGTCATCTGGCCGTACATGATCAGACCGAGCTCTTCGAGCTTGCGGAACTCGGGCCAGGTGGCCCAATCGCCCACCAGGTTCGAGTTGGCGATCAGCACGCGCGGCGCCCACTCGTGCGTGCGGAAGACACCGACCGGCTTGCCCGACTGCACGAGCAGTGTCTCGTCGGGTTCCAGTTCGTCGAGCGTGCGGACGATCGCGTCGTACGCCTCCCAGCTGCGAGCCGCCTTTCCTGTGCCGCCGTAGACGACGAGGTCTTCGGGATGCTCGGCGACCTCGGGATCGAGGTTGTTCATGAGCATCCGCTTGGCCGCTTCCGCACCCCAGCTCTTGGCGGTGCGCTGGTTGCCGCGGGCGGCACGAACCCTGCGGGGTCCGGCAGGCGTCGCGGATTCCGGCGTTGCGGTCGATTCGGGGGTCGTGGTGTCAGTCATTCGCGTGCTCCTTTGCGATGCGGGCGACGGCGCCGGACTGCACGAGTGCGGTCACGGCCTCCATGTCGGGTGAGAGGAAGCGGTCGGGCCCTGGGCCCGCGGCGACGGTGCGGACGAGGTCGCGCACGGCGCCGGTGGCAGAACCTGCAGCGAGTGGCGCCCGCAGGTCGAGGGCGCGAGCGCCGGTGAGGATCTCGATCGCGAGCACACGGCCGAGGCCGTCGATCGCACGGCGAAGTTTGCGGGCAGCCGCCCACCCCATCGACACGTGGTCCTCCTGCATGGCCGACGACGGGATGGAGTCGACGGATGCCGGAACGGCGAGGCGCTTGAGCTCGGATACGATCCCCGCCGCCGCGTACTGCGCGATCATGAGGCCGGAGTCGACACCGACCTCGTCCGCGAGGAACGGTGGCAGGCCGTGGCTGCGCGCGGGGTCGAGGGCGCGGTCGGTACGACGCTCCGAGATCGACGCGACATCGGCGACCGAGATCGCGAGGAAATCGAGCACCGCGGCGACCGGGGCGCCGTGGAAGTTGCCGTTCGACTCGATGCGTCCATCGAGCGTGATGATGGGATTGTCGATCACACTCGCGAGCTCTCGACCGGCGATCGTCGCCGCATACCCCATCGTGTCGCGAGCAGCGCCGTGCACCTGCGGAGAGCACCGCAGCGAGTACGCATCCTGCACCCGGCCGTCTTCCGGACCCTTGTGACTGTGCACGATGGGTGAGTCGTGCAGGAACGCCCGCAGGTTCGCGGCGGACTCGGCCTGACCTGTCTGTGCGCGAAGCGCCATGAGGTCGGCCGCGAAGACGGCATCCGTGCCGAGCTGCGATTCCACCGACATCGCCGCAGCGACATCGGCCGTGAGCAGCAGCGTGTCGAGATCGTGCAGAGCGAGCACGAGCATCCCGAGCATGCCGTCGGTGCCGTTGATGAGGGCGAGCCCCTCCTTCTCGACGAGCGTGAGCGGCTCGATGCCGGCGGCGGCCAGAGCATCGGATGCCGGGATGAGGGCTCCCTCGGCATCACGGACGTCGCCTTCGCCCATCGCCGCGAGAGCGATGTGGGCGAGCGGCGCCAGGTCGCCCGAGCATCCGAGCGATCCGTATTCGCGCACGACCGGCACGATGCCCGCGTTGAGCAGTGCGGCGTAGGTCTCGACGACGACGGGACGCACACCGGTACGCCCCGACGCGAGAGTCTGCAGGCGCAGCAGCTGCAGGCCGCGAACGACCTCCGCTTCGACCTCGGCGCCGGTTCCCGCGGCGTGCGAGCGGATCAGGCTCGCCTGCAGCTGCAGGCGACGATCGGGCGCGATGAAGGTCGTGGCGAGAGCCCCGAACCCGGTGGAGACGCCGTAGTGCGGATGCGGGTCGGCGGCGAGTGCGTCGATGACGCTGCGCGTGTCGGCGACCCGCACGAGAGCCTCGGGACTGATGACGACGGGAGCGCCGTGCCGGGCGACGGCGACGACATCGGCTGGGCTCAGGGGTGCGGCGCCGACGAGAACGGAGGACGGATGACTCATGTCTCGATTCCACACCTCGAAGGTCGTTCCCGGCAGGGGGTCGTGAGATGCTGTGTCTGTGATCTCAGACAACCGACCACCGTCCGTCGACGTGCCGGCTCCGGCGGAGGTCCAGGTGCCGGCGGCCGATCAGACGCTGCGCATCCTTCGCTATCTCGCCGGCCGCCCTGCACCCGTCGCCGCTTCGGCGATCGCACGCGAGCTCACCCTCCCCCGCTCGACCGTCTACCACCTGCTCACGACCCTCGCCGCGCACGGTTTCGTGATGCACCTGCGAGAGGAGCGACGGTGGGGACTCGGTACTTCGGCGTTCGAGCTCGCCGGCGGCTATTCGCGCCAGCAGCCTCTCGCCAGACTGGGAAGGCCGCTGATCGCCGCGCTGTCCGACCGACTCGGCGAGAGCGCGCATCTCGCGGTCATGAGCGGCGGTGACGTGCTCTACATCGTCGAGGAGCGCGCGCCGCGGCGCCAGGCATTGGTCACGGATGTCGGCGTGCGGCTGCCCGCGCACCTGACCGCATCCGGCAGAGCGATGCTCGCTGCGCTCCCCCGGGAGCAGGTGCGCGCCCTCTACCCCAGCGCGTCGTCGTTCCCCGACCGCACCGGCCTCGGCCCGCGCACGCCGAGCGCTCTCCGAGAAGTGCTGCGCGAGGTGCGCGCCCGCGGCTACGCGACCGAAGACAGCGAGGTCGCCGACGGTCTTCGGTCGGTCGGCGCCGCGGTGCACGACCACACCGGCTGGCCGGTCGCAGCCGTGGCAGTGACCTGGGCAGGCTCCGAGCTCGACGAGCAGGTGCTCGCGGATGCCGTGCGCGAGTCCGCTGCCGTCCTCGAGGCGCGATTGGCGCGCTGAGGTGATCGCTACTCTGTGAGCATGCATTCGCCACAGATCGTGACATCGCGCGGCCGTCGCCGCTCCCTTGCCGCCGGATCAGCGCTCGGCATCCTTCTCACCGCCACCCTCGCCGCGTGCGCTCCCGAACCGGCCGCGCCCGCGGCAGAGACGCCGTCCCCCTCTGCGACCCCGACGTCGACTCCCACCTCTGCCCCCTCATCGGCCACGGTGGCGGGGTACGAACCCGGGCAGTTCCCACCCGTCCCTCTTTTCGTCCTCCCCGATCTCGCGCTGCTCGACAGCTCGGCATCCGCCTTCACGATCGAGGTGAACGAGGCCCTCGCTGGCATCCCCGGGGTGACGGCATCTCCCGCGCACTGCGATGCCGACGGCGGCGTGATCTCGGGCAACGGCACCGCGTATCTGTACGGCGACGGATCAGGCACGTTCACCGGGCCCGACGGGTCTGTGCAGAACTTCGGAGACGGGTCGGGCACCTCCACGATCAACGGGGTGACGATTCAGAACTTCGGCGACGGATCGGGGAACTACGCCGATGGAGCGGTCACGATCCAGAACTTCGGCGACGGATCGGGGAACTACACCGATGCCTCGCGCACCGTGCAGATCTTCGGAGATGGGTCCGGCAACTACACCGCAGGCGAGGTGACCATCCAGAACTTCGGGGACGGGTCGGGCAACTACACCGCGGCGGACGTCACCATCCAGAACTTCGGAGACGGGTCCGGCAACTACACCGACGGCGACATCACCATCCAGAACTTCGGCGACGGCACGGCGCTCGTGAACGACGAGATGATCGACGCCGAACCGCTCCCGCCGGTGCCCGAGCTCGGGGTCTTCCCACCGCTCGGCGCCCTCGCTCCGGCGGCTTCGTGCGGTACGACGCTGACCTTCGAAGACGGTGTGCTGTTCGACTTCGACCGCAGTGACATCCGGCCCGATGCCGCCGCCACGCTCGACGCGGTGGCCGCGGTGTTCACCACGCTCGCCATCGCCGAGGCGCAGGTGAGCGGTCACACCGACGCGATCGGCTCGGATGCCGAGAATCAGGTGCTGTCCGAAGAGCGTGCCGCCTCGGTCGTCGAGGGACTCGAGGATCGCGGCGTGACGACCGCTCTCACCGCCGAAGGCTTCGGCGAGAGCCGTCCGGTGGCCGCGAACGAGATCGACGGCGTCGACAACCCCGCCGGAAGACAGCTGAACCGCCGCGTCGAGATCTTCATCCCCGCCGCGCTCTAGGACGCGCTGAGGGGACGAAGAAGGCCCCGGGCGTGAGCCCGGGGCCTTCTTCACGGTGTGGACCTAAGGGGATTCGAACCCCTGACCTCCTCGATGCGAACGAGGCGCGCTACCAACTGCGCCATAGGCCCGTGAACCTCGTCTACGTTATCACGCTCGATGAGGTGTCTGCGTCGCCGGGAGTCACCCTGCGGCCCGCTTGGCGAGCAGGTCGCGCACGTGCGCTTCGATCTCGGCGTCGTCGACGAAGCCCATCCGCGCGTAGGGCGATGAGGCGGCGGGCAGTTGAACGGGCGCAGCGGGTGCCATCTGTTCGGCACGCTCGCGGAGCGCTGCGAGACGAGCGGCCTTGCGTCGCTCCTCCTGCGCCTCGATCTCGGCGCGAGCTGCCTGTGCCCGCGACCCTGCGACCGACATGAGCGGCTCGGGAAGCGCACGCGGAGTCCACGTCGCGGGTCCCTGATCGTGCAGAGCAGGTGCCACGCGCGGAGCCGGCGCTTCGGCGGCCTGGGCGGGCCTGCGAGCCACGCGCGAGGCGACGGACGCCATCCGCTGCAGCACGAGTGCCGAGCAGATGGTCATGGCGCCGCCGACCCAGATCAGCAGCTGCGTCTGCGCGACGACGAGCTGCCACACACCGAGACCGGCGACGGCGAGTCCGATGATCGCGACGACAGTCGCGGTGACGCGCACCTGTCGACGCGCACGCGCCTGGCGGATCACCGGGTCGGCACGTGTCGCCGCGAGCTCCTGTCGGAGCTTCTCGAGCTCTGCGACCTCACGCTCGGACTGCACCCGCTTCGCCAGCTTCTGCTGTGCGAGAGCGGTGCGGGCGTTGAGTTCGAGACGCACCTCATCGGGGGTCTCGCTCGTCTCGGCGAGCACCCGGAGGGCCTGATTGAGTCGAACGGCATTGCGCTCGGCGGCATCGTATTGAAAGCGGCCGCGCCACGAGGGCAGCAGATAGAGCATCCACAGGAGCGCAGCGACGAGCACGATCACTCCCCCACTCAGCACCGGCCCGTCCATGCTCCCCACGGTACGGGAACAGCGGCGGCCACGATGCTCTGCGCGAGCGCGTGTCGCGACGAGTTACACCGCGAGATGCCTCAGATGATCATGCGGTCTGCGGGCGGGATCGTCGCGGCATCCGGCGGCACCTGTCCGTTGAGCCATCGCGCCAGCACCCCCTGCGGCACATCTTCGCGAGTCAGCGCGAACGCGTAGTGATCGCGCCAGTCGCCGTCGATGTGGATGTAACGCCGCCGCAGCCCCTCATAACGGAAGCCGAGCTTCTGCACGATGCGCAGGCTGGCAGCATTCTCGGGACGGATGCAGATCTCCATGCGGTGCAGTGCATATTCGGTGAAGCACGCGTCCGTGGCGAGGGCGACGGCGGTCGGAGTGATCCCCTTGCCCGCGAAACGCTCGCTCACCCAGTAGCCGATCGTCGCCGAGCAGAGCGAGCCCCGGGCCACTCCCCAGACGTTGAGCTGTCCCGCGATCTCGCCCTCGTACTCCATGACGAACGGATAGCCGGCACCCTCACGATGCTGCTGCAGCAGACGGCGGATGCTGAGACGCATGTCGAAGGAGACCGCCCCGTACGGAACGGTCGCCTCCCACGGCTGCAGCCACTGTCGGTTCGACAGGAGCTCGTGCTGCAACGCCCTCGCGTCGCGCGGACGCACGAGACGCAACTCGATCGGACCGTGTCGCATCCCCGCCGCCAATTCCATTCTGCGCACTCCCCGCAGCAATGACGCCTACAGGCGTTCTGCGAACTCCTTGAGCCACGGTCGCAGCTCGGGTCCGAGGTCTTCGCGGTCCGAGGCCAGCTGCACGATCGCCTTGATGTAGTCGACGCGGTCGCCGGTGTCGTAGCGGCGTCCGCGGAACACGACGCCGACCACTCCGGGGCCGTCGGGGTCGGTGGCCAGCACCTGCAGCGCGTCGGTCAGCTGGATCTCGCCGCCCTTGCCGGGCTCGGTGCGCTCGAGCACCTCGAAGATCGATGCGGGCAGCACGTAGCGCCCGATGACCGCGAGGTTCGAGGGAGCGTCTTCGACCGGGGGCTTCTCGACGAGACCGGTGACCTTCACGGCATCCGTGCCCTCGAGCTCTTCGACGGCGGCGGCGCCGTACATGTGGATGCTCGACGGATCGACCTCCATGAGCGCGATCACTGCGGCACCGGTGCGCTCGTGCTCGGCGATCATCTCGGTGAGCAGCGGATCCCGCGCGTCGATGAGGTCGTCACCGAGCAGCACGGCGAACGAGCTGTCGCCGACGTGGGTGCGAGCACGCAGCACCGCGTGGCCCAGTCCCTTCGGCTCGCCCTGGCGGACGAAATGGATGTCGGCGAGGTCGCTCGACTTCATGACGTGCTCGAGGCGACCCATGTCGCCCTTCTCGGTGAGCTTCACCTCGAGCTCGGGCACCGAGTCGAAGTGATTCGAGATGGCGTTCTTGTTGCGCCCGATGATGACGAGGATGTCGTCGATCCCCGCGTCCGCAGCTTCTTCGACGACGTACTGGATGGCCGGCTTGTCTACGACAGGCAGCATCTCCTTCGGCATAGCCTTCGTCGCGGGCAGGAAACGCGTCCCCAGTCCTGCAGCGGGAATGACAGCTTTGATGTTCTGATGACCCATCCCCACAGCCTAGCGGTGGACCCGCCGTAGACTCGGAGGCATGGCGAACGACGTCGAGCACGAGAAGCGCGCCCTGCGCGCCGAACTCCGCGAACGACGGCAGTTGCTGAGCGAATCGCAGCGCGATGCTCTGGCCGCGGCCCTCACCGAACGTCTGGATGAGCTGGTGGATTCGGTCGGGGCGCGGTCGATCTCGTGCTTCCTGTCGACGACCACCGAGCCCGGCACGAGGGAGTTCGTGCGCGAGGCGGTGCGCCGAGGCATCCGCGTGCTCCTTCCCGTCACGCGCGCCGACGGTCTGCTCGACTGGGCGGTCGCGACCGACGACGACGAGGTCGGCGAGGGACTCTTCGGGCTGCCGGAGCCGACCGGTGAGGTCCTCGGGCCGATCGCCGTGAACGACGTCGACCTCATGATCATCCCCGCCGCCGCGGTCGACCGCGGCGGAATGCGCATGGGATGGGGCCGCGGCTACTTCGACAAGACCATCGGATCCATGCAGAAGTGCCCTCCGGTCTATGCGGTCATCTATGATTCCGAGGTACTCGACTTCCTGCCGAGGGACGTGCACGATCAGCCGGTCACCGGTGTCGTGACCCCCACGCAGACCCTTCTCCTGTCGCCGACCAGGCACTGACCCCACGAGGACCGCTATGCCCACCTATGCCTATGCCTGCCGTTCCTGCGGCCACGCGTTCGACGCCGTGCAGAGTTTCGCCGACGACGCGCTGACCGTCTGCCCCGAGTGCGGCGGCGAGCTGCGCAAGCAGTACGGCTCGATCGGAGTCACCTTCAACGGCTCCGGCTTCTATCGCACCGACTCGCGGGCGGGCTCCGCGGGATCATCCGCGGCCCCGGCATCATCGAAGTCAGAATCGTCGTCGAGCGCGAAGCCCGCGCCCGCTGCTACGCCTGCTTCCTCCTGACACACCGAACAACTCGGAGACACACCATGCTCAAAGGTTTCAAGGACTTCCTCCTCCGCGGCAACGTCATCGACCTGGCCGTCGCGGTCGTCATCGGTACCGCGTTCACTGCCATCGTCACCGCCGTCGTGAACAGCCTCATCACCCCGCTGGTCTCGTTGTTCTTCAACGCAGACGCCACGGGCAGCTTCGGCCCCCAGGTCCCCAACATCTACGGCGAGATGGTCACCTTCCCGATCGGCGACCTGATCTCGGCGATCATCAGCTTCCTCGCCGTGGCCGCCGTCGTGTACTTCGTGTTCGTCCTGCCGATGAACACGTTCAAGGCGCACGTCGAGGCCCGCAAGGGCACCTCGGCCGAAGAGCCGGCCGAAGAGCCGGCCGCCGCGACCGAGACCGAGCTGCTCATCGAGATCCGCGACCTGCTCGCCAAGCAGCAGGCGCCGCGCGACTGACGCGAGGTCGGAGCGGCTGCCGGCTCTCGCCGAGATCCGGTCAACCGCCCGAGATCCGCACAGAATCGCACAGATTCTGCGGATCTCGGGCGGTTTGCCGTTTCTCAGAGCGGCGACGTCAGTAGTGCGGCGGAACGTCCTGCATCAGTCGATCGTCGTTCGGTCCCCTGGCACCACGAGGTACGGATGCCGCGGGCTTCTCCCCCGCAGCATGTTCGGGCGAGGGGTCTGAGCCCTGCACGGGAGTCAGCCGAGCGCGCCGAGAGCCGGCCACCCGCACCACCGTCTGACGCGGAGCCGGAGGCGTTCCGTCGTCAGTCATCCTGCGGATCGGAGAGGTCGAGCGGCTCCGTGTCGTTGTCGGCGCGCACGGTGGATGCCGAGATGCCGAGCACCTCGGCGATGCGCGACGCGACTGTCGCCGGGTCGCTGTACAGGTCGAAGGCGTGCACCCGCACGTAGTGCCAGCCGAGACGGCGGAGCACGTTCGGTCGCAGGCGGAGCGTCTCGCGCAGAGATTCTCCCCGGGACTCGGGATCGGACTCGATCACCACCGCCTTGCCCGCATGCTGCGCGACGAGCGGCAGCAGCCCGCGGTAGTCGACGTCGACTGCGGCACCGAGGCGACGCAATTCCCGCGCGAGGGCGAGGGTCAGCGGATCGGCCAGGTCTTCGAGCCGCGCGTCACGGCCCCGAGCGGCCAGTCCGCCGAGGATCGACATCAGGGTCGCGGCCCCGTATTCGAGCCGACCGTCGTCGAAGGCCGAGGGCCTGATCGACGAGACCATCACCATCGAGCGACGTGCACGGGTCATGCCCACCGTCAGCAGTCGCTCTCCGTCGGTCGACGAGAGGTCTCCGAAGTCGCTGAGCACACGGCCGTGCTTGGTGAGGCCGTATCCGAGCGAGAAGATCACGCGGTCACGACTCTCGGCGACCGATTCCTCGAGGGTGAGCACCGCGAGCGGCTCGACCGTGTCACGGCCGACGAAATCGGCGACGTCCGAGCGGCCGGCGAAGGCGGAGGTCACGGCGGCGCGTACGCGCTCGGCGTGACGGCGACTGGCTGTGACGACCATGAGCGACTCGCTGGGCCTGTGCACCGCGTGCTCGACGACGAGGGTCACGACGCGCGCCACCTCGGCATCCGGGCTCTCGACGGCCCCCGAGATCGGATCGGGCGCACCTGTGCCGCCTTCGACGTAGTCGACGGTCAGGCTGCCTCGACCGAGATACGAACCGGCCCATGGCAGCGAAACGATCTCTCCCCCGTAGAACGCGTCGTTGATCAGCTCGGCGAGGTCTTCGCCACCGGCGCGATAGCTGCGGGTCAGAGTCATCACCGGCAGCAGCTCGGAGAGGCGCTCGAAGACCGAGACCTCGTCGAACGGCACCTCCGGCTCCCACTCCGGGTCGGCGCCCACGGCGAGATCGAAAGCCGTGGGTCGCTGCGTCACGGGGTCGCCGAATGCCACGACCTGTCGAGCGCGGCGGATCGCCGGAGTCGCCTCGGCCAGGTTGATCGCGGCGGCATCCACGAGCAGAACAGTGTCGAACTCGACTGAATCGGGGATCTCGGGCACGAGATACGGCGATGAGATCCACACCGGTGCCAGCACGCCGACCAGCGTCGGGGCGGCACTCACGATCTCAGCCGTCGTCGTGGTCTTCTGCGTGAGCGCCTTGCGCAGATGCTGCGATTCCTGCGGCTCGTCGACGATGGCGATCTTCCACTGGTTCGCGAGCTGCCACGCGAGCAGCGGGCCCGCCATCGCAGCGTGCGCCTCATCGACGAGGCGGAAGTCGCGCTCGAGTCGATCCACGACCGCGGTGTTCGCACCGAGCAGAGCCCGGTCGTCCTGCAGTGCGCGTTCCAGGAGCGACTGCCACCAGGCGTACTCGAGTTCTTCGCCCACCTGCGCCTCGGAGACATGACGCACAGACAGCTCGGTGAGCAGGGGCTCGAGTCCGAGATCGGCCAGGCGGTCACGCAGTTCCGCACGCTCGACGAGATTGTCGAAGACATCGGACTTGGCGGCAAGACCCGCCAGTATCCGCACGAGCCTGGCTACGGGAAGGGATGCGAGAGGCTCGCGTCTGCCGAGAGCGGTGTCGAGCTCGGACAGCTCGGCCACGACGCGCTGCCACGCGTTGTAGACGTCGGCGAGGCCCAGCGGGATCTCCGGCGCGACACCCGCGTCGACGCAGCGCTGCCACTGTGTGCGCTGCGCCTGGATGCGCAGCAGCGACTCGTGCATCTCGGTCACGTGCACGCCGGGTCGCACGTACTCCTTCGCCAGGCGACGCAGGCGACGGCGGTTGGCACTCGACATGCCGGGAGAGTCACGCCGCGAGCCGTGGGCCTGGATGAGCTCACCCAGCGGGCGCTCGAAGACGGTCGGGCTGAAGCGATCGAGCGAGTCGCGGATGCCCTGCAGCAGACGCAGGTACTCGCCCAGCTCGTCGATCGTCGCGAACGGCCGCATGTGCGTCTGTGCGATCAGGGCGTAGCCGCGTTCGAGCAGAGCGGGCACGCTGTCGGAGTGCAGTCGCCCGGCGAGCTGATGCGCCGATCGTGCGGCATCGGTGGTCGAGAACGTGACGCCGTACCAGGGCGAGTCATCGGGACCGAATCGGAACTCACCGAGGCGAGCGGCGTGCGAGAGCGCATCGGCGGCCGCCGCGCGATCGTCGGCCAGACGCCGAAGAGTCTCCGTGCTGAGTCGAGCGGTGGTCGACGGCGGCTTGGGAAGCGACGCGAGCCTGGTGAGCTGGCGGGTCGCGTCGAGCACCGATGACCCGGTCCCGGCGACGGGCGCGGTCAGCGCACCTCGATAGTCGATGAGCACGCTGCGCAGGCGCACCAGCGCGTCGTCGACATCGCTCACCTTCGGCGCGGATGCCTTCTCGTTGCGGCCGATCGCGCGCACCAGGTCGCGTCGCACGCTCTGGCTCGATATCGCCAGACCGTCGAGTCCGATGCCGGCGAGGCGATGACGCACGCCGTCGAGCGTCGAGCGGCGGGCAGACACGACGAGCACCCGCTTGCCCGCGCGCACCAGCTCGCCCACGGCGTTGATGACGGTCTGGGTGCCACCGGTGCCCGGCAGCGTCGCGACGGTGAGCGACTGCCCGGCGGCGATCCGGGCGAGCACGGCTTCCTGCTCGGCATCCGCATCGAGCAGAAGGTTGTCGGATGCCGGCGCACGATCGTCCGGACCGACGTGGTGCGGCGCCGGACGACGCGTCGAGACCTGCTCGCGGTCGCCGACGTGCCCGGCGAGCGCGTTCAGCACGATGTGATCGAGGTTGCCGCCGTCGCGCGACATGGCTCCGGCGACGTCGGCGAAAGTCGAGACGACCAGGCGTGGCAGCACGGTGAAGGTGTCGATCGAACGCGTCGTCGCGCGCAGGCTGTCGATCACAGGCTGCGGCTTGAACACCCCGCCGTCGTAGGCGAGCGAGGCGAGTGCTGTGGCGTCGATCGTGATGCCGAAGTGCTCGCGAGCGATGCGCACGAGCTCGGGGTTCACCTCGAACCCGCCCTGCAGCTTGAGTTCGAAGTCGGTGTGGTGACGGCGGATGGCGAGTGGGCGCAGCAGCACGGGAGCCGAGAAGTCGGCTCCGCCGATGCGCCATCCGGCGAGCCCGACCGCGAGGTGCACGGCCTCGATGCCGCGGACGGTGCGCAACTCGGTGTTCTTGGCGGTGATCCGCTCGGCCGCGAGCCGGGCCGTGCGAAGACCCACCTCGTCGCGGAAGAGATTGGAGAGGAGCGTCGACTTGCCCGTGATGAACTGCGGCAGGCTGCCGGGGTGCGCCTTGGAGATGTCGATGGCGGACTCGACCGTGTCGCGGAACGTGACGAGCGGCGACGCTCCGCCGAGATCTGCGGCCTCGGCACGAAGGCGGGTGCGTTCCGCCTCGGCCGCGTGCGCGACCTCGATGTGCCCCGGGGTCACGTGCAGCCCGCCCAGGTTCACCGGGGCATCGTTCGCTGCTTCCGCAGCCTTTCCATCACGTCGCCACACCCTCTCACACTAAGCGCGTCGGGTCGCGTCGTCTGTATCCCGGGCGGGTTTCACCGGATTTCCGCCGGTTCGGAAGGCTGTGAGGTTGTCGCCACCTCTCCTCCACCGTCGGATGCGGACCAGGCCCTGTCCCCCGCCACCGCCCGTTCGGCCGAAGCAGCGGGGTGCGGCAGGTCAGGATGGACGCATGACGTTCCGCTACGACTTCGCCCCCACTCCGTTCGGAGACGCTCTCGCGGTGTTCTCGGAGTCGGGGATCGTGCGCTTCGACCTGTCCGAATCCGCCGATCCGTCGGTGCCCTGGCTGCTCGAGAACATCTCGCGCCGCCTCGGCGCGGTTCCCGAGCCCGACCCCGGTGCCGCGGCAGAGCTGACAGGGCTCCTCGACGACTACTTCGACGGGGTGCCGGTCGTGTTCCACGAGCATCTCGAACTCGACTGGCGGCTGGCCGAGGGCTTCTCCCGCAGAGCACTCCAGACCATCTGCTCGATCGAGTGGGGGCAGACCCTCAGCTACGGCGAAGTGGCGATCCTCGCCGGTCATCCCGGAGCCGCTCGCGCCGTGGGCACCGCCTGCCGACTGACTCCGTTCTCGATCATCGTCCCCGTGCATCGCGTCGTGCGCTCGGACGGCTCGGTAGGCCAGTACGGCGCCCACCCCGAGCGCAAGACGTTCCTCCTCGATCTCGAAGCACAGCGCTGATCGCGAAGCACAGCACTGCCCCCGAACCAGCGTGGACCCCGGCGAGTAGGCCGCCGGGGTCCACGTGTGCGCGGTGGCGTCTGCGGGGCGCCGCCGCACCGAGATCGGTCAGTGCTCGGTGGCCTTCTCCGCACCGAACCCGGTGAGCGAGCGCACCTCCATCTCTGCGGCCAGCGTCGGCGACTCCTTCTGCCGGCTCGTGATCGTGCCGAGCCACCCGAGGAAGAACCCGATCGGTATCGACACGATGCCCGGATTGTTCATCGGCCAGAGCACGATGTCGATCCCGGGGATCATCGAGGTCGGCGAGCCGGAGAACACCGGCGAGAGCACGATCAGGATGATCGCGGCACCGAGGCCCCCGTACATGCTCCACACCGCGCCTCGCGTGGTGAAGCGACGCCAGAACAGCGAGTACAGGATCGTCGGCAGGTTCGCCGACGCCGCGACGGCGAACGCGAGGGCCACGAGGAACGCGATGTTCTGCCCCTGCGCCCCGATTCCGCCGACGATCGCGAGGATGCCGATCACGATCACCGTGCGGCGGGCGACGCGCACCTCACCGTTCGGGTCCGGCTCGACCGGGTTGCCGGCGGCATCCTTCTTGCCCTTCTGGATCACGTTCGCGTAGATGTCGTGCGCGAACGACGCCGCCGCCGTGATCGTCAGCCCCGCCACGACAGCCAGGATCGTCGCGAACGCGACGGCCGAGATGAACCCGAGAAGAACCGGGCCGCCGAGATACAGGGCGAGAAGCGGTGCTGCCGAGTTCGGCCCACCGGGTGCGGCTGCGATCACATCGGCCCCCACGAGCGCGCCGGCACCGTAGCCGAGCACGAGCGTCAACAGGTAGAACCCGCCGATCAGCCAGATCGCCCACACCACCGAGCGACGCGCCTCTTTGGCGGTCGGCACGGTGTAGAACCGCATCAGCACGTGCGGCAGGCCGGCGGTACCGAGCACCAGCGCCATGCCGAGCGACAGGAAGTCCCACGGGTTCGCGCCGTACTGCAGTCCGGGCGCGAGGATCGCATCGCCCTCGTCGGAGTTCGCCACGGCCGCTTCGAGCAGCGTGTTGAGGTTGAAGCCGTGGATCGCGAGCACCCACACGGTCATCGCGATGGCACCGCCGATGAGCAGGAACGCCTTGACGATCTGCACCCAGGTGGTGCCCTTCATACCGCCGATCAGCACGTAGACGATCATGAGCACACCGACGACGGCGATCACGATCGACTGCCCCACGCGCCCGTCGATACCGAGCAGCAGCGAGACCAGCCCGCCCGCTCCCGCCATCTGCGCGAGCAGATAGAAGAAGCACACCGCGAGCGTGGTGATCGCCGCCGCCATGCGCACCGGACGCTGCTTCAGACGGAACGAGAGCACGTCGGCCATCGTGAACTTGCCGGTGTTGCGCATCAGCTCGGCGACGAGCAGGAGCGCCACCAACCAGGCGACGAGGAACCCGATCGAGTAGAGGAATCCGTCGTAGCCGTTGATCGCGATGGCTCCGCAGATGCCGAGGAACGATGCCGCAGACAGGTAGTCACCGGCGATCGCGAATCCGTTCTGCGGACCGGTGAACGATCGACCCGCCGCGTAATAGTCGGCTGCGGTCTTGTTGTTCCGACTCGCGCGGATGACGATGAACAGCGTCACCGCGACGAATGCGACGAAGATCGAGATGTTGAGCACGGGATTGCTCTCGGCCGTGAGGCTCTCGCCGGTGGCGAAGTGAGCGTTCATGCCTGGCCCTGCGCCTTCTCGAGTTCTTCGCGGATCTCGGTGGCTATCGGATCGAGCTTGCGATTCGCGAACGCGACATATCCCATCGTGATCGCGAATGTCGTGACGAATTGTCCGAGGCCGAGCAACAGCCCGACGGTGATATCACCCCACACCCGTTGCGCCATGAAATCCGTCGCGAAGGCTCCGAGCAACACGTAGACGAAATACCAGATCAGGAAAAAGGCGGCGAGCGGGAAGATGAATGATCGTTGCGTGCGCTTGAGAGTGCGGAAACGTTCGGATTCCTCGACGGCGATGTAGTCGATTCCGTCCGCCGAATCGGCAGGTGAATGGTCGGTCATGGGGCCTCCTTGCCACATGTCTACGGCTCGCGTGGTCGTACCGCGCGAGTGGTAGGGTCGACGCTACGAAACGGGGAACGGTGCCGTCACCCCCGAAAGTAGGTAGTCGTCGTGAGCACAGCGACCGGATCCGAATCCGAGACCGAGCTCGTCGCCAGAGCCGTGCGCGAGCTCTCTCAGCGAACCCGCTTTCCCGTGGCCTTCGGCGGCCTGATCGACGAGGGCGTCGTCAGCGTCACGAGCATCGTCGGAAATCGCACGCGAAGCCTCGACGGCCTGCGTGTGCGCCCTGAGCGCGGTCTCGGCGGGCGCGCGATGATGGAACTGCGTCCTCGCATGACCAACGACTACGGCTCGTCCCGGCAGATCACACACGACTATGACGTCTTCGTGCTCGGCGAAGGACTGCGCACCCTGTTGGCGTTGCCGATCGTCGTGGCGGGTCGTCCGCGCGGCGTTCTGTATGCCGGAGGGTGGGACCGGACTCCGGTCGGCGGGGTCACCACGGCGCCTGCGATGCAGGTCGCCCAGTCGGTGGCCGATGAGCTGCGGATCCGCGATGAGGTCGATCGTCGACTGCGCTCCGCGGCACCGGCGCCGGACGCGGTCGCTCCGCGCCAGCGGGAGGAGCTGCGGGAGAGCTTCGCCGAGTTGCGCAGCATCGCCGCCTCGGTCGACGACATCGACCTGCGTGCTCGCATCGCACAGGTCGAGCAGCGACTGGTGACGCTCGCCGGTGACGCTGTCGCGTCGACGGCCACAGGCGCCGTCTCGACCGTTCACCTCTCGCGGCGCGAGACCGATGTTCTGGCATGCGCGGCGCTCGGCGCGACCAACGCCGAGATCGCCGCCCAACTCGGGCTCCGCGAAGGAACGGTGAAGGCCTATCTCGGAACCGCGATGTCCAAACTCGATGCGTCCACGCGCCACGCGGCGGTGACGAAAGCGCGCCGAGCAGGGCTCCTTCCCTGACCGGGATAATGAGGCACCGTCAGGGGTGTCGTCGGCACAGAGATCGCCCGCCGAATCAGCTTCCGAATTCGTGCATCCGATGTATTGTCATCTTCATGGCAAGAAGAATTGTGCACCAGCTGGTTGATGACATCGACGGCAGTATTCTGGAGGTGGGTGAAGGCGAGACCGTGCATTTCTCGCTGAATGGGGCAGCCTACGAGATCGATCTCAAGGCCGCTCACGCCGAAGAGC
This sequence comes from Microbacterium sp. AC145, assembly GCF_979258505.1. Classification (NCBI taxonomy): domain Bacteria; kingdom Bacillati; phylum Actinomycetota; class Actinomycetes; order Micrococcales; family Microbacteriaceae; genus Microbacterium; species Microbacterium sp. AC145. The sequence continues at coordinate 587,556 of NZ_OZ409859.1, read as the reverse complement.
TGCGAAAGGCGTTCGAGCCGTACATCGCGGCGGGCCGCCGCGCGGGCTCCGCCGGCGCAGTGCGCTCGGCCGGCTCTTCGCGCAAGCGTCCGGCTCGCAATCCCGAGGTCGCCGCCATTCGCGCATGGGCGAACGACAACGGCCACTCGCTGTCTGAGCGCGGCCGCATTCCTGCATCCGTGGTCGACGCCTACAACGCCGCCCACTGATTCACGCTGCGCAGTGATTCGGCCCCGCTGGCGGAGATTCCACCAGCGGGGCCGATCACATGTGTGGCCAGAACTTCCGCTCAGTCCGAAGGACCCGCCCCGGCCTGCGCCCACGCTTCATCTTTCAGTGCGATCTCATCTGCCATGTCGGACAGGAACCGGATGACGACGTCGCGCTCCTGCGGGCTGAGTCGCGCGGCCGAATAGAACCTCTTCGCCTGCTGCCGGCCGACGGTCTCCATGGCTGCCTGCCGGGTTTCGGACGTGATCGTGATCGCGAGCGCGCGCCGATCGGTCGGATGCGGCGCACGACGAATGTGTCCGCCCTTCTCCAGCCGGTCCAGCAGCTTCGTGGTCGATGCGGTCGAGATGCCCAGGTGCGTGGCGATGCCGCCGGGCGTCGCGGTGACTCCCCGGTTGTCGGACACGATCAGGTAGTGGAGCGCCCGCATGTCGGTGTCGTTCAGACGCATGTATCGCCGCGAAGCCAGCGAGAGCTTCTGTTCCGCATCCCGCAGATCACCGAGCGCCCCCATCAGGGCCGCGATCTGCTGAAGATCCTCGGGCCCCACACCCGCACGGTCGATGAGCACGCTTCGTGGGTCGCTCGACTCGACGTCGTAGATCGCCGAGTGTGCGAGCCCGTCGGGCGACATCGACCCCCGCCCCGAGCCCGCATCCGACGAGCCGCTCCCCCGAGGGCTGGCGTCAGATCCGTTGTTCATGGGATCATGCTACACACGATTGGATTCATGTTATGTTGATAATTAGCTAGGCTAGCGAAATCTTGGAGGTTCCCCGTTGGATGAGGTCACCCTCCTTTCCGCAGACGGAGACGCGATCGGCGTGTTCCCGAAGGACGAGGTGCACACGACGCACACGCCCCTGCACCTGGCCTTCTCGTGCCATGTCCTCGACGACGAGGGCAGATTGCTCGTCACTCGACGGGCTCTGGGCAAGCGCACCTGGCCGGGAGTGTGGACGAACAGTTTCTGCGGGCATCCGCGACCGGGCGAAGACATGACCGCCGCCGTGCATCGCCGCGCGCAGGACGAACTCGGCCTCACGGTGACCGACGTCACGATGGTGCTCGCCGACTTCCGCTACCGCGCTGTCGACGCGAGCGGGATCGTCGAGAACGAGATCTGCCCCGTGCACATCGCCCGGATCGACGGCACCGTATCACCCGACCCCGATGAGGTCTCGGAGTGGGCATGGGTCGACCCCGCCGAGTTCGCCGAGGCGGTCGCAGCCGCTCCCTTCGCCTTCAGCCCCTGGCTCGTCGAGCAGCTTCCGCAGCTGCGTGCGCTCGGGGCGGTCTGACATGACCTCGACGGCGATCCACGAAGACATGGGCACGCAGGTCGAGGAGGTCCTGCGTCGCCGGTTCACCGCCCACAGCGAGAACGCGCAGGCATACGGCAGCGAGTTCGCCTCGCTGTGGCGAGCCGCCGCAGACCACGCACTCGGCGGCAAGCTCGTGCGCCCGCGCCTCCTGCTCGACATCCACCGTGCACTGGCACCGCACGCACCCGCCGAGGCGGCGACGGCAGCCGTCGACGTCGCGACGCACATCGAACTGCTGCACTACGCCTTCCTCCTGCACGACGACGTGATCGACGGAGACCTGACCCGTCGCAAGCGCCCGAACCTGATCGGCGCGCTCGCTGCCGGAAGCCCGGGATCCACGGAGGAGGCATCGCTGCACTGGGCACGCTCGAGCGCGATCCTCATGGGAGACCTTCTGCTGTCCGCGGCCGTGATGGGTTTCGCCCGGGTCGACATTCCCCACGAGACGCGCACCCGACTCCTCGACCTGGTGGAGCAGACGATCCTCGAGACCGTGGCCGGCGAGCACACCGATGTCGCGCTCAGCCACGGCATCGTGGCGCCCGATCTTCACACCGTGCTGAACATGAGCGTGTACAAGACGGCGACCTATTCGTTCTCTCTGCCGTTGCGCGCCGGCGCCATGCTCGCCGGATCCTCGCTCGCGGCGCAAGACGCCCTGCATCTCGTCGGGCGACACCTCGGGCTGGCCTATCAGTTGCAGGACGACCTGCTGTGCGTGTTCGGAGACCACCGGATGCATGGCAAGGATGCCTTCTCCGATCTCCGCGAAGGCAAGGAGACCGCGATCATCGCGTATGCCCGCTCGACGTCCGCCTGGCCGCACATCGAACGCACCTTCGGCTCCGATGACCTCACGACGCACGAGGCGACGGAGATTCGCGACCGGCTTCGTGAGTGCGGAGCCGAGAGCTTCGTCACAGGGCTCATCGCCGACCAGCGCGAGGCGGTGGACGCGCTGCTCGCCGGGGCCGAGAACAGCGGAGAGATCAGCGCGGCCGCCGCGCACACGATCGCCGCGGTCGCCGCTCGGCTCGATGGGCGGCAGTCGTGAGCGCCGCCGCGGCGCAGAGCGGCGGCGACAGCCTGGGTCGTTTCAGCCGCGCCGCCGACACGGCCTCGACCGACGTCATCCGCACCTATTCGACGTCGTTCGGTCTGGCCACCCGTCTGCTCGGCGAGCGTCATCGCCAGCACGTGCGCAACATCTATGCGATGGTGCGGATCGCCGATGAGATCGTCGACGGCGTCGCCGCGCAGGCGGGCCTCGACACCTCCGCGCAGACGGAGGCTCTGGCCTCCTACGTCGCGGAGACCCATCGTTCCATGCGCACCGGGTACAGCACCGACCTCGTGCTGCACGCATTCGCCCGCACGGCGCGCGAGTGCGCCATCGGCGAGGACCTCACGCAGCCCTTCTTCGACTCCATGAATGCAGACCTCACGAATGCCGCCGACTTCGCCGGCTACGACGCAGAGGCGCACGAACGTTATGTCTACGGATCGGCAGAGGTCGTCGGGCTCATGTGCCTGCAGGTGTTCCTTCGCGGAACCGCGCGCACGGAAGACGAGCGCGCCACCCTCGTGCACGGCGCCAGGCAGCTGGGTGCGGCCTTTCAGAACGTGAACTTCCTGCGCGACCTCGCCGATGACACCGACCGTCTGCAGCGTGGCTATCTCGCGGAGTCCGGGCGTCTCACCGACGCGGATCGAGACGAGTGGGTGCGCAGGATCGACGAACAGCTCGACGATGCTCGGCGATCGATCCCGCTGCTCCCCAAAGACGCACGTGCGGCGGTGCGCAGTGCCCTCGCACTCTTCGAGGCGCTGAACCGGAGGGTCGCGCGGACTCCCGCGAGCGAGCTCTATCGCCGTCGCGTACGTGTGCCCGACCCGCTCAAGGCGCTCCTCGCCGCGCGCGCGGTGGCCGTCACTGCTGTGGAGCGCGACCGATGAGCCGCGTGACCGTGATCGGGGCCGGTGTCGCGGGCCTCGCCGTGGCCGGTCTGCTGGCGCGCGACGGACATGAGGTGACCGTCTACGAGAAGAACTCCCGCGTCGGCGGACGAGCCGGAACGATCGAACGCGACGGCTTCCGCTTCGATTCGGGGCCGTCGTGGTATCTGATGCCGGAGGTCTTCGACCACTTCTTCACGATGATGGGGACGACGACCGAGGAGCAGCTCGACCTCACCGTCCTCGACCCGGGCTATCGCGTCTTCCGCCAACCCCGGCCCGACGGCACTGCGATGGCGTCGGTCACGGTTCCCAGTGGCCGGGCAGCGGTGACCGAGCTGTTCGAGTCCCGCGAACCGGGATCGACCGCCGCGCTCGACGCCTATCTCGACTCGGCGCACGAGGCCCGCACGATGGCCGAGAAGTACTTCCTCTACAACCCGTTCACCCGTCTGCGCACGCTCATGAGCCCGGAGGTTCTGCGCGCGCTCCCCCGCCTCCTGTCGCTGCTCGGCACCCGCCTGCAGTCCTTCGCCGCCCGGCGCTTCCGCGACCCGGTGCTCAGACAGATCCTGGGCTACCCGGCAGTGTTCCTCGGCACGGATCCGCGCAGCGCTCCAGCCATGTACCACCTGATGAGCGCCCTCGACCTCGACGAGGGAGTGAGCTATCCGCAGGGCGGCTTCTGGCGGGTCGTCGAACGCATCGCCGACCTCGCCCGCAGCGCCGGGGTGACGATCGTCACCGATGCCGATGTCACCGCCATCCGCACTCGCGACGCCGGGGGCGAGCGCGTCGCCGCCGGCATCGAGTGGCGCGACGCCGACGGCATCCTGCATCGTGAGGACGCCGACATCGTGGTCTCGGGCGCCGACCTCCACCACACCGAGACCCGCCTGCTGCCTCCGGAGTTGAGGACGTATCCGGAGAGCTGGTGGGAGCGCCGCACGAGCGGTCCGGGCGCCGTGCTGGTGATGCTCGGAGTGCGCGGGGCGTTGCCCGAGCTGCCGCACCATTCGCTGTTCTTCACTGACGACTGGGACGCCAACTTCGACGCGATCTTCGGCACGCATCCGGTGATCCCCTCCCCCGCGTCGACCTACGTGTGCCGCCCCAGCGCGACCGATGCGACCGTCGCCCCGCCCGACCACGAGAACCTCTTCGTGCTCGTGCCGATCCCGGCCGACACCGAGCTCGGCGGCGGAGGGTCGGACGGATCGGGCGCCGCCCCCATCGAAGCGGCCGCGGATGCCGCGATCGACCTCATATCCCAGTGGGCGGGCATCTCCGATCTGCGCGAGCGGATCGTGGTGCGCGAGACCAAGGGGCCCGCCGATTTCCGCGACGACTACAACTCCTGGCGGGGCGGAATGCTCGGACCCGCGCACATCCTGTCGCAGAGCGCGATGTTCCGTGCGCAGAATGCGTCGAAGCGCGTCGCGGGACTCTACTACGCAGGCGGCACCACCGCGCCCGGAGTCGGGGTGCCGATGTGCCTCATCAGCGCGGAGATCGTGCTGAAGCGCATCCGCGGCGACCACTCGAGCGGACCTCTGGCCGAGACGACGACCACGACGCCCACGCAGGTCTCATGATGGGCGCGGTGTATCTGGCGATCCTCCTCGCGACCCTCGGCTGCATGCTGCTGCTCGACTGGCGCTTCCGACTGTTCTTCTGGCGCGACGCCGTCTCGGCATCCATCGTCACGATCGTGGGCCTGGCCTTCTTCCTGCTGTGGGACATCGCCGGAATCGCGGGGGGCATCTTCTTCCGTGGCGAGGCCGTCGTCGCGACAGGCATCGTTCTGGCGCCCGAACTGCCGATCGAGGAACCGATCTTCCTGCTGTTCCTCGTCGTCTGCACCATGGTCGTCTACACCGGGGCGATGCGCATCCTCGCTCGACTGCGGGTGCGGAGCGGCGCGGAGAATCCGGCATGACCTACATCGAGCTCTCCGCCTGGTTCCTCGGCGTCGCCGTCGTCGTCGCGGTCATCGCCTCGCTGATCGCCGGAAGACGCCGCGCGAGCCTGGCCGGCATCGGCATGACAATCGCCGTGCTGTTCGTCCTCACCGCGGTGTTCGACACGCTGATGATCGCGACCGGGCTCTTCCACTACTCACCCGGCCATCTGCTCGGGTTCCACATCGGACTCGCCCCCCTCGAAGACTTCGCGTATCCGATCGCGGGCGCCGTACTGCTGCCGGCGCTGTGGGCTGCGCTGCGAGCGCGCCGCGGCGCGCGCGTGACGACCGTCGAGGAGGACCGCTCATGAGCGCATCGCACACCTCCGTCCGCAGCGATGTCGCGCAGATCGTGCTCTCCTCGCGCCCCATCAGCTGGATCAACACCGCGTTCCCGTTCGCGGCCGCCTATCTGCTCGCGACACGAGAGATCGACCTCACGCTGATCCTCGGAACCCTCTACTTCCTCGTGCCCTACAACCTCGCGATGTACGGCATCAACGACGTCTTCGACTACGCCTCCGACCTCGCCAACCCTCGAAAGGGCGGCATCGAGGGCGCACTGCTCTCACCCCGCATCCACCGAGCGACGCTGTGGGCGGCGGTCGTGACGAACGTCCCGTTCCTCGTGTACCTCGTCGTCGTCGGCAACCCCGCGTCCTGGCTCTGGCTCGCGATCAGCGTGTTCGCGGTGATCGCCTATTCGGCTCCGGGACTCCGTTTCAAGGAGCGCCCGTTCCTCGACTCGACCACCTCGAGCCTGCATTTCGTGACGCCGGCGATCGTGGGCCTCACCCTCGCGGGCGGAGCGGTCACCCCCACCGCGGTGATCGTGCTGGTCGCGTTCTTCCTCTGGGGCATGGCCGCGCACGCCTTCGGCGCGGTGCAGGACATCGGCCCCGACCGTGAGGGCGGCATCGGCTCGATCGCCACGGTGATCGGTGCTCGCGCGACGGTGCGCCTGTCGATCGTGCTGTGGGCAGCGGCAGGCGTCGCCATGCTCTTCACGTCGTGGCCGGCTCCCCTCGGCGCTGTGCTCGCCCTGCCGTACATCGTGAATGCCGCGCCGTGGTGGAACGTCACCGATGAGACGTCGGCGGGAACGAACCGTGCGTGGCGCCGCTTCATCGCGCTCAACTACTTCGCGGGCTTCCTCGCCACGATGATCCTGATCTTCGCCTGGGTCTCCTGACTCCTCCGGCCTGAGCGCCCGCTTCCCCCTTCCCCGCCCCCTTCCCGAGAGGAACCCGATGTCCCGCCCTGACCGCTCGACGACCCCGACGACCCCGTCGATCCCGCCGACCCGTGAGCGCACCCGTCGACACTCGTGGGTGCGAGTCTTCCTCCCGGTCGCACTGATCCTCGTGTGGCTGGTGGGCGCCGGACTCGGCGGCCCGCTGTTCGGCAAGATCGACGAGGTCTCGTCGAACGATCAGACCAGTTATCTCCCCGAATCCGCCGACGCGACCCAGGTGCAGGAGCTGCTCGGCGAGTTCCGCGACAGCGACACCATCCCGGCGATCGCGGTGTTCGTCGCAGACGGCGAGCTGTCGGAGAGCGACATCCAGGCCATCACGGATGCCGTCGCCGACGCGCCGTCCGTCGAGGGCGTGAGCGCCGACGTCTCCCCCGCCCTCACCTCCGACGACGGTCGTGCCGTGCAGGCGTTCATCCCCATCGACGGTGACGCGGAGCTGGCCGATGCCGTCGCCGCGCTCGGCGACGACCTGCGTGCCGCCGCGCCCGACGGAGTCACCGTCTACATCACCGGGCCCGCAGGGTTCAGCGCAGACCTCGTGGCCGGGTTCGCGGGCATCGACGGGCTCCTCCTCGGCGTCGCCCTCCTCGCCGTGCTGATCATCCTGGTGCTCGTGTACCGCTCGTTCCTGCTGCCCGTCGTGGTGCTGTCCACGAGTCTCTTCGCGCTCTGCGTCGCGCTCCTCGTGGTCTGGTGGCTCGCGAAGTTCGAGGTGCTCCTGCTCAGCGGACAGACCCAGGGCATCCTGTTCATCCTGGTCATCGGCGCGGCCACCGACTACGCACTGCTGTTCGTCGCACGATTCCGTGAAGAGCTCCGGGTCTCGCGCGACAAGGGCGCCGCAGTGCTCGCGGCGTGGAAGGGCTCGTTCGAGCCCATCGTCGCCTCGGGCGGCACCGTGATCGCGGGCCTCCTCTGCCTGCTGCTCAGCGACCTGAAGTCCAACAGCACGCTCGGTCCGGTCGCCGCGATCGGCATCGTCTTCGCCATGCTCGCGGCACTCACCCTGCTCCCCGCGCTGCTGCTGCTCTTCGGACGAGCCGTCTTCTGGCCGCGACGCCCGAAGTTCGAGCCGGAGGTCGTGGCCGAGGAGCACGGCATGCGCACGACCGGTCTCTGGGCTCGCCTCGCGCGCATCATCACGAAGCGCCCCCGTGTCATCTGGATCGTCACGACGCTCGTGCTGGTCGCCGGAGCATCCGGGGTGCTGCAGCTGAACGCCGTGGGCGTGCCGCAGTCCGACCTCGTGCTCGGCGAGTCGGAGGCACGCGACGGCCAGGTCGCGCTCGGAGAGCACTTCCCCGGCGGATCCGGCAGCCCGGTGTATGTCATCGTCGAGGAGGACCGGCTGCAGGATGCTGCCGACGTCCTGCTCGCGAACGACGGCATCGACGGTGTCGCGGTCACCGCATCGGACTCGCCGAGCGGCTCGGCGCCCGTGACGGCCGACGGCATCTCGGCGTTCGGGCCTCCAGGTACGCCCGCTCCCGAGCCCACGGTCGTCGACGGCGAGGTCCTGCTCCAGGGCACCCTCACGGATGCGGCCGACTCCGACGCGGCGGCCCAGACCGTGCGCGATCTGCGCACCGACCTCGATGAGATCGACGCGGTCGTCGGTGGTGTGACGGCGACGGCGATCGACACGAACGACGCGTCGATCCACGACCGCAACCTGATCATCCCGGTGATCCTCGTCGTCATCATGCTGATCCTGATGCTCCTGCTGCGGTCGATCCTCGCGCCGGTGCTGCTGATCGCCACGACCGTGCTGTCGTTCGGCACGGCGATGGGGGTCTCGGCGCTGGTCTTCAACGGAGTCTTCGACTTCCCCGGGGCCGACCCCGCCGTTCCGCTCTACGGATTCGTGTTCCTCGTCGCACTCGGCATCGATTACAACATCTTCCTGATGACCCGGGTACGCGAGGAGTCGCTCGAGCACGGAACGCGCGAAGGCGTGCTGCGCGGGCTCTCGATCACCGGCGGTGTGATCACCTCTGCCGGTCTGGTGCTCGCAGCGACCTTCGCCGCGCTGTCGGTGATCCCGATCCTGTTCCTCGTGCAGCTCGCGTTCATCGTCGCGTTCGGTGTGCTCCTCGACACGTTCGTGGTGCGCTCGCTGCTCGTGCCGGCGCTCGCCTACGATCTGGGCCGTGTGATCTGGTGGCCGTCGAAGCTGTGGCGTCGAGGTCTCGACTGATGGAGTGCCCTCGACTGGATTCGAACCAGCGACCTGCCCTTTAGGAGAGGGCTGCTCTATCCTGCTGAGCTACGGGGGCGAGGGTTCCATTCTAGAGGACCCCTCGCTCTCCGCTCACGCGGCGAGCGCCAGGTAGGGCTCCCACCTGGGGTCGCTGCGCTCAGTCCCACGAACCGTCCACGCGGTGCCGTGCGGGGGGCGCGGCGTGAACCGCAGTGCCCACCGCATCTCCTGCGGCGTGCGGTCGCTCTTGACGTTGTTGCAGCGGAGGCAGCAGGCGACGAGGTTCTCCCACGAATCCGCACCCCCACGCGATCGAGGCAGCACGTGGTCGATGGTCGACGCGGCCTTGCCGCAGTAGCCGCACCGATGATCATCCCGTCGCAGCACGCCCCGCCGCGTCACGGGAACCCGTCTGCTCACGGGGATGCGCACATAGCGCGACAGAATGATGACGGCAGGTCTGTCGTAGACACCGTGACTGCCCCAGACAGGATCATCCTCCACGCGTTCGATCACCGTGGCCTTGTCATTCATGACCAGGACCAGGGCTCTCTTGAACGACACGATCGCCAGAGGCTCGTATCCCGCGTTCAGTACCAGTGTGCGCATCGTCATCCTCTCGATCCGCCGGGACGGCTTCCCGGCACTCTCGACTCACACGCGCCGCGCAGAACGTGAGCGCACGCAGGGACGAAAAAAGGCGCTGTCTACAGACAGCGCCTCATACGCACGGCAGAACCGTGGTGTCCCTGCGGACGATGCTGAAGGACGTGACGACCGAGGGCATCCATGGTTCGGATGCTCGGTATTCGCACCATCAGCTTCTCCCGCCTGTTACGACAACGGGTTCAGGCTAACCCATCCCCTGGGCAGGAGGGCCGAACTCCCGATGAACAGTCGGAGGCGTGTCCGAGAGGAGCTTCGAGAGAAGTCGACGAGAATCAGCCGGCGTTGGCGCCGAGCCAGGCGATCGGCTCCATGAGCCCGCCGTTCACCCAGACCTCGAAGTGGAGGTGGTTGGCAGTGGAGCGACCGGTGCTTCCGACGAAGCCGATCAGCTGTCCGGCGGCGACGGTCTCGCCCGCCTGCACCTGACGCGAACCGTAGATCATGTGACCGTACGTGGTCTGCACCCGCTGTCCACCCACGACGCTGTCGAGCATGACGGCGACGCCGTATCCGCCGATGCTCTCTGCCGAGGCGCGCACCACACCGGCTGCCGCCGCGTAGATGGGCGTGCCCGCCGGAGCGAGCATGTCTGCGCCCTGGTGGGCTCCGCCGACAGTACGGCTGACGTTGTAGGAGCCCTGGGGAAGCGGGTAACGGACCTCGCCCGAGCCGGGCGAGACGAGCGCATAGTTGCCGGTGTTGAAGTTGCCACCGGACGATGCGAGCGATGCCGCCGCCGCCGAGGCTGCAGCTGCCGCACGTGCCGCTGCTGCTTCTTCGGCCTTCTTCTTGGCGATCTCGTCGGGGGTCGTGGCAGTGAAGGTTCCGCGATTGAGAGATGCTGCCGTCGCAGCGGACGCGACGACGAGCGACTGCGAGTCATCGGCCGCAAGCTGCTGCACCGTCGTGGCGGCGGCCTCGCTGGGCTTGGACGTCGCGTATGCCGGCAGAGCCACTGCGGCGACGAGAGCACCGACTGCCCCGAAGATGGCGACCGAGCGGAGAGGCTTCGCGACCCGTCGTGCACTCGTTACTGAGCGGGTGCTTCGGGCGACTGCTCGATCTTCAGATGTCTTCGCGGGCGATTCGATGTCTCTGACCAAAACGTAATCCTCCTGGGCCTGCACGCTCGGGTTGCGCTGGCTCGTCGGCACTCTGCTCTCGTGGCACGAATGTAGCTTCGGGTACTTTGTGCGTTCTGACCGGGAAGACGACGAGCCTGGAAGGCGATCCTCTCGGGTATCGCCAGCGGGCTTTCGCGGCGACCTGTCCGAGGTTACCGGAAGATAACGAAAGTGTCACCCTGTGAAACTGGTAATCCTCGCAGAGGCGGAATCACGGGGGTTCTCCGCCGCGATCAGGCAGGCTCCCCGACCAGGAAGATGTGAGATGCGAGCTCGACCGGAAGCTCGAGTCCGTCTTCCTTGCCCTCCATCTGGATGAGCACGTAGCCCTCGTTGAAGCGGTAGTCCCCCTTCGCGCCCGGAACCACGCCGGCATCGCGAAGCTGTTCGAGCAGCTCGGGATCGACCTGCGCAGGCTCCGCGAGGCGTCGCACGGTGCCCTCGATGGGAGCGCCTGCGGCGTTCAGCTTCTGCACGAGACCGATAACGCCCTCGTCGAAGGTGCGTGCAGGCATGTCGCCCAGCTGGTCGAGACCGGGGATCGGGTTGCCGTACGGCGACTCGGTCGGATGTCCGAGAAGCTCGACGAGTCGACGCTCGACCTGCTCGCTCATGACGTGCTCCCACCGGCACGCCTCTTCATGCACATAGGCCCAGTCGAGACCGATCACGTCGGAGAGCAGTCGCTCGGCGAGGCGGTGCTTGCGCATCACGTCGACCGCCTTGCGGCGCCCTGCATCGGTCAGCTCGAGCGTGCGGTCCTCGGACACGACCACGAGGCCGTCGCGCTCCATGCGCCCGACCGTCTGCGAGACCGTGGGGCCGGAGTGACCGAGGCGCTCGGAGATGCGTGCGCGCAGCGGCACGATGTTCTCCTCCTCGAGTTCGAGGATGGTGCGGAGGTACATCTCCGTGGTGTCGATCAAGTCCGTCATGCGGCCCTCCGAGTCTTCTTAGGCAAGCCTACATTCCCGCGGGGACATCGGGGTGTCACGCGGTGCGGCAGCAGGATCGGCACGGCCTAGAATCGACGCATGGCGATCGAGATTCCCCGTGACCTCCTGCCCGCTGACGGCCGCTTCGGCTGCGGACCCTCGAAGGTGCGCCCCGAGCAGCTCGAGGCGCTGCTCGCCGCCGGGCCCACTCTGCTGGGCACCTCGCACCGTCAGGCGCCGGTGAAGAACCTCGTCGGCAGCGTCCGTGAGCAGCTCGCGGCACTGTTGCGACTCCCCGAAGGCTACGAGATCATCGTCGGCAACGGCGGATCGACGGCCTTCTGGGATGCCGCGGCCTTCGGCCTCATCGAGCGCCGCAGCCAGAACCTCGTCTTCGGCGAGTTCGGCGGCAAGTTCGCCGCCGCAGCGGCGGCCCCGTGGCTCGAGGCCCCCGATGTCCGCAAGGCGGAGCCCGGCTCGCGCGTCGCCGCGGAGATCGTCGACGGCGTCGACGTCTACGCCTGGCCGCACAACGAGACCTCGACCGGTGTCGCTGCGCCTGTCGAGCGCGTGACCGCTGAGGGCGCACTGACCGTGATCGACGCGACCAGCGCCGCCGGTGGCATCGATTTCGATGCCACCCAGGCCGACGTCTACTACTTCGCGCCGCAGAAGAACCTCGGCTCCGATGGAGGCCTGTGGTTCGCAGCCGTCTCCCCGGCCGCGATCGACCGCATCGAGCGGATCGCCGCGTCTGACCGATACATCCCCGAGTTCCTCAGCCTGAAGAACGCCGTCGACAACTCCCGGCTCAACCAGACGCTGAACACTCCCGCGCTCACCACCCTGCACCTGCTCGACAGCCAGCTCCGCTGGATCAACGACAACGGCGGCCTGGCATGGGCGGGCGCGCGAACCGCCGAATCGTCGGGCGTGCTGTACGACTGGGCCGCGGCATCAGCCGTCGCGACACCGTTCGTCGCGGATGCCGCACACCGCTCTCCGGTCGTCGTCACGATCGACTTCGACGACACGGTCGACGCCGCCGCGATCGCCAAGACGCTGCGCGCCAACGGCATCGTCGACACCGAGCCGTACCGCAAGCTCGGGCGCAACCAGCTGCGCGTCGCGACGTTCGTCTCGATCGAACCCGACGACGTGCGCCAGCTGACGCGGGCCATCGACCACGTGCTCGAGCACCAGGGCGACTGACCAGCGGTCAGGAGCATGAAGAGGGGGCCGCGTGATCACGCGGCCCCCTCTTCATGCTCGCGCTCTCGTGAGAGCGCGAGGTCATTCCTCGTCGTCGGAGTCCTCGTCGTCGGAGTCCTCGTCGTCGGAGTCCTCGTCAGAATCATCCTCGTCAGAGTCCGCGTCCTCGGAATCCTCGTCGGAATCGTCCTCGTCAGATTCGTCGTCGGCAGTGACCGAGTCATCGAGCTCATCGATGTCGACCCCGTCGAGATCCCCCGCGTGCAGCACGCGAGGTTCCGCCGTCAGATCGTCCTCGTCGAGGTCATCATCGTCGTCGTCGTCCGAATCGTCGTCGTCCGAATCGTCGTCGTCGTCGAGATCGTCCTCGTCCTCGTCGATGTCGTCGAGCTCGTCGTCTTCGAGCACATCCGCGTCATCCGCATCGGGGTCTGCCTCGGCCGCGGCGGCGGCCTGCTCGGCCAGCTCCGCCTGGTGCGCGCGGTACTCGGCGAGGCGCTCGGCCCACGGCACCCATTCGGGAGCCAGCAGAGCACCGTCACCGGGAAGCAGCTCGACCTCGAGAACTGTCGGGTCATCCTCCTCGACGCGCGCGACCGTCACTGTCCAGTACCAGCCGGGGTACCCGGGGAGACGGTTCTCGAATCGCAGAGAGACCGACCCGTCATCCTCGGGGAGGAAGCCCGCCGCCGGGCCGACCGAAGATGCCGGTGTGATCTCGTGCAGCGCCGCCAGCGCGAGATCGTGAGCGTCGACGAGACGCTGGTCGACGTCAGGCTTCGAGGTCATCAGCGACCTTGCGCAGAACGGCTGCGATCTTGCGGCCGTGAGCGGACGAGGGGTAGCGACCGCGGCGCAGATCGCCGCCGATGCCGTCGAGCAGCTTCACCAGGTCCTCGATGATGATCGCCATGTCGTCGGCCGGCTTGCGCTTGGCCTTGGCGAGGCTCGGCGGAGCCTCGAGAACGCGCACCGAGAGCGCCTGGAGTCCGCGCTTTCCGTCGGCGACGCCGAACTCGACCCGCGCACCGGCCTTCACGGCCGTCCCGGCGGGCATCGCCGACGCGTGCAGGAAGACATCCTGGCCGTCATCGGCGGCGATGAAGCCGAAACCCTTGTCTTCGTCGTAGAACCTGACCTTGCCGGTGGGCATGGGAGAACCTCGCTGAGTCGGTGTGGAGCTGAACGGCGCATGGATGCGCCTCTCTCAGCCTACCGGTCGGCGCACATGGAAGCCGAGGCGCCGAGCGGAACCACGATGGCCCGCACCGACTAGGCTGAGACGGATGAGCATGAAGAGTCCCGAACCGGATGTGCCCGTTCGCCGGGTGGATCGCATTCTGGCGTTCACGGCACTGGGCCTCGCTGCGGCCTCGATCCTCTGCTTCTTCGCGATCATCATCGGCACCGCCGTCGGAATGCAGCAGCAGGACTTCGGCTCCGGCGTGTGGCCCCTCGTCGCCGCGGTGCCGTACTGGGGGCTCCCTCTGGCGTTCGCGATGATCATCGTGCTCCTCTCCATGAGCTTCGTGCGCAAGGGTCGCGCGTCGCGATCCTGAGGTCATCGGCATGACGACGCACGCCCGCCCCCTCGCCGAACGGCTGGCCGCGGCGAGCGATGACGACCTGGCCTCGCTGTTCGCAGCGCGCAGCGTCCGCCCAGACGCCGGATGGCAGGACTTCTTCGATGCCGCCGAGGCACTGCTCGATGCAGGCTCCCTCGCTCGTGTGCTCCCGGCCCTGACGCGCGCCGAGGCGACCGCCCTGCGCGACGCCGCCACCTCGGCATCCGCCGTGCCCGAATCCGTCGAACGTGCGACTCTCGAAGCGCTGGCTCTGGTGCGGCCGGATGGCACTCCGTGGCCTGCCGTCGCCGCGGCCGTCGACGATCGCCCTGCGCCCTCCCCTGCGGCGTCGTCGACACCGGCCGACGCCGACGAGGCTGCGGAAGCGCACGCGGCCGAACGCGCCTTCACCACGGTGTCGGCCCTCGCCGACCTGCTGCTGCTGGCGCGCGACCGACCTTTCACACTGCTCACCGGCGGCAATCTCAGCGCCGGAGAGAAGCGACAACTCGCCGAGGCCGGACTCGACGTCGACACCATCGACGCCCTGGTCGCCATCGCCGCGAGCGCCGGGCTGGTGGCGGTCGACGATCGTCGCCTGCGCACGACCACTCGATCGGACGAGTGGCTGCGGTCCTCGGTCGCCGACAGGTGGAGCGCCCTTGTCGCGGGTCACCGCGATGCGTTGCCCCGTGGGGTGCGCGCGCACGACAGAGGGTGGATCCCCACCGGCGAGTGGAACGACGCGCATCCCTGGGACCCGTCGTGGCCGGAGCGCAGCGCCGCGCTGCTCGAACGGTCCCGCCTGCTCGGGCTCGTGTCCGATGACGGCGGCGAGCCGTCGTGGGCGGTGCGCATCCGTCACGGCGAGCAGATCGACCCCGCCCCTCTCACGCACCTCCTGCCGAGCGAGGTCGATCGCATCTTCCTGCAGAACGACCTGACTGCGATCGCCCCCGGTCCGCTCGCCCCCGCGCTCGACGTGCGGCTGCGCACGATCGCACGCCGTGAATCGGCCGCCCAGGCATCGTCGTACCGGTTCACACCCGAGTCGGTGGCCAGGGCACTCGTCGCCGGCGAGACCGAGCAGTCGATCATCGCGTTCCTCGAGAGCGTCTCCCTCACCGGCATCCCGCAGCCGCTCCGCTACCTGGTGGCGCAGACAGCTCAGCGCCACGGACTGGTGCGGGTGTCGAGCGACCCCGAGACCGGGCGCACGCGCATCGAGAGCTCCGACAGCACCCTGCTCGATGCGATGTCGGTCGATCAGTCGTTGCGGCCGCTCGGCCTCACCGCGCACGTCGGCTCGCTCACCACCCGCGTCGCGCGCGACACCGTCTACTGGGCTCTGGTGGATGCCCGGTACCCGGCCACGCTCGTGGACGAGGCCGGTGAAGCTCTGACCGGCGAGCGCAACCCGGCTGCAGCCGCCGTGCCCACGAGGCCGGTCGACCACACCGCCCTGATCGCCGCGCTGCGATCGCATCAGGGCCCGGATGCCGACGCTGCGTGGCTCGATCGCGAGCTCGAGGCGGCCGTCCGCTCCCGTGCGACGCTTCGGGTGACCATCGGGATGCCAGACGGTTCGACGCGCGATCTGCTTCTCGAGGCGACCGGCCTCGGGGGCGGGAGGCTCCGCGGCAGAGACCGCGCGGCCGACGTCGAACGCACGTTGCCGGTGTCGAGCATCCGCGCCGCCACCGTGATCGAGCCCTCGTCCTGATCGCGCGGTAAACTGGACAGCTATGTCTGATGGCCCCCTGATCGTCCAGAGCGATCGCACCGTGCTGCTCGAAGTGGCCCATGTTGACGCCGAGAGCGCCCGTCACGAGCTCGCGATCTTCGCAGAGCTCGAGCGCGCCCCCGAGCACATCCACACGTACCGGATCACCCGCCTGGGGCTCTGGAACGCCCGCGCGGCGGGGCACACCGCTGAGGACATGCTCGAGACGCTCGACCGCTGGTCGCGCTTCCCCGTGCCGCCGTCCGTGTCGGTCGACCTGCGCGAGACCGTGAACCGCTACGGGCGGCTCGTGATCGAGCGCGACGACGAGGGCACCCTGATCCTGCGGTCGAGCGACCCCGCGGTGCTCACGCAGGTGGCGAGCAACAAGCGCATCCAGCCGCTTCTCCTCGGGCACCCGACGCCCGAGTCGTTCGTCGTCGACGCCTGGGCACGCGGCCAGATCAAGCAGGAGTTGCTCAAGATCGGCTGGCCGGCCGAAGACCTCGCGGGATACACCCCCGGCACTCCGCACGAGATCGAGCTGGCCGAGGACGGCTGGCAGATCCGGCCCTACCAGCAGGATGCCGTCGACGCGTTCTCGAAGGACGGCTCGGGTGTGGTGGTACTGCCCTGCGGCGCCGGCAAGACGATCGTCGGCGCGGGCGCGATGGCCGCGACGAAGACGACCACGCTGATCCTGGTGACCAACACCGTGTCGGCCAGGCAGTGGCGCGACGAACTGCTCAAGCGCACGAGCCTGACGCCGGAGGAGATCGGCGAGTACTCCGGTCAGGCCAAAGAGGTCAAGCCGGTGACGATCGCGACCTACCAGATCCTCACGGCCAAGCGGAAGGGCGAGTACGCTCACCTCGCATTGCTGGATGCCCTCGACTGGGGCCTCATCGTCTACGACGAGGTGCACCTGCTCCCCGCGCCGGTCTTCAAGCTGACCGCCGACCTGCAGGCCCGTCGTCGCATCGGACTCACCGCCACGCTGGTGCGCGAGGACGGTCGGGAGGGCGACGTGTTCAGCCTGATCGGCCCCAAGCGGTTCGATGCGCCGTGGAAGCAGATCGAGGCACAGGGATTCATCTCCCCCGCCGTCTGCTACGAAGTGCGTGTCGACCTGCCGCCGAGTGACCGCCTCGAATACGCGGCGGCGACCGACGACGAGCGCTACCGTCTCGCGGCATCCGCACCCGCGAAGATCGAAGTGGTGCGAGAGCTCATCGCGAAACACGCGGACGAGCGGATCCTCGTGATCGGTCAGTACCTCGACCAGCTCGAGTCGCTGTCGCAGTCGTTGAACGCACCGCAGATCACGGGCGCGACGCCGGTCGATGAGCGCGAGCAGCTCTACCAGGCGTTCCGCGACGGCGAGATACCGGTGCTCGTGGTCTCGAAGGTGGCGAACTTCTCGATCGACCTCCCCGAAGCATCCGTCGCCATCCAGGTGTCGGGCTCGTTCGGATCCCGACAGGAAGAGGCGCAGCGCCTCGGGCGCCTGCTGAGGCCGAAGAAGTCCGGGCACACGGCGAGCTTCTACACGCTCGTCGCGCGCGACACGATCGACCAGGACTACGCGCAGAATCGCCAGCGATTCCTCGCCGAACAGGGGTACAGCTACACGATCATGGATGCAGACGCGATCGCGGCCTGACCGCCTCACGTCGCACGCGCACCCGTCGCTTCGCCCTCGGCGTACTCGCCGCTCCGACGGATCACCAGCAATCCCATCGACGGAGTCACCATAATGGGGTCATGACTGATGCGCGCATCCTGGTCGTCGACGACGAGCCGAACATCCGCGACCTGCTGTCCACGGGCTTGACCTTCGCGGGCTTCCAGGTGAAGACGGTCGCCAACGGCGCCGCCACGATCTCCGCCGTCCTGGAGGAGGAGCCCGACCTCATCATCCTCGACGTCATGCTCCCCGACATGAACGGGTTCAGCGTGACCAAGCGCCTGCGAGGCGCCGGGTTCACCGCACCGATCCTGTTCCTCACCGCCAAGGACGGCACCGACGACAAGATCGAGGGCCTGAATGCGGGAGGCGACGATTACGTCACCAAGCCGTTCAGTCTCGACGAGATCGTCGCACGCGCCCAGGCGATCCTGCGTCGCACGATGCAGGCCGACGAGGAGTCGATCATCCGGGCCGGCGAGCTGTCGATGGATCAGGACACGCACGACGTCCACGTCGGCAAGGAGTCGATCGAGCTCAGCCCGACCGAGTTCAAGCTGCTGCGCTACCTCATGCTCAACCCGAACCGCGTGCTGTCGAAGGCCCAGATCCTCGACCACGTGTGGGAATACGACTTCAACGGCGACGCCGGCATCGTCGAGAGCTACATCTCGTACCTGCGTCGCAAGATCGACCCCCACACCGAGGAGTCGGTGATCCAGACCAAGCGCGGGTTCGGCTACATGCTCAAGGTCGGCAAGTAACACCGCACCCGCCGAACAGCGCACGTCGCACAGCATCCGTCTCGAGGAGGACCGCATGGCGCGAAAGCCCGACGCGGTCACCCGCTGGTGGCGAGCGATCAGCCTGCGGGCCAAGGTCACCGGAGTCACGGTGGCGGTGCTCGCCCTCGGTCTGCTCGCCGCCGGAGTCGGCACAGTGCCGATCCTGCGCAACGCGCTCGTCAGCAACATCGAGTCGCAGCTGCCCGCTCTGGTCTCGGCGGATCTGGCCGACCGCTACTTCGATGTGGCCATGGTCGACGGCGAGACGAAGTACACGCCCAAGGAGTCTCCACGCGACTTCTTCGTCGCGATCTACGACGGCGAAGGCGTGCTGCAGACCACCACCGGCACCTCCGCGAACGGCTCGCCGCTCTTCCCCTCGACCTTCACCCTGCTCGAGGCACAGGCGAACAGCGATACGACCTTCCCCCTCGAAGGCACCAAAGGAGCGAGCTTCCGGGCCGCGGTCGCGAGTCTGCCCGGTGAGGGCGGCGGCGATCTGCGGATCCAGGTGGTCGCGATGCCTTTGGATTCCGCCGATCGGATCATCAGTCAGTACTTCGGCATCTACATCACCGTCGCCCTCGTCACGATCCTCCTCGCAGCTCTTCTCACCCGATGGCTGGTGACGCTCACCTTCCGACGCCTCGGGCAGGTGGAATCGACGGCCATGTCGATCGCCGCCGGTGACTTCAGCCAGAGGCTCACCGACCTCGAGCCGACGACCGAGGTGGGTCGTCTGAACTACGCGATCAACACGATGCTCGACCGGGTCGACGGGTCGCTCGCGCAGCGCGATCGCACCGTGCGTCACATGCGCCGCTTCATCGGCGATGCGAGCCATGAGCTGCGAACCCCCCTCGTCAGCGTTCGCGGGTACGCGGAGCTCTATCGCATGGGCGCGATCAAGGGCGAGGAAGACACCGCCCGGGCCATGGAGCGCATCGAGAAGGAGGCGATCCGGATGGGTGTTCTCGTCGAGGATCTTCTCGCTCTGGCACGACTCGACGAAGAGCGCGAACCCGAGATCGAAGCGCTCGATCTGCGCCCGATCGCCCGCGACGCGGCACTGGACCTGCGGGTGGCGGCACCGGCACGCACCGTCACGGTCGTCGACCGCACCGTCGAGGCGCCGCTGATCGAGGTCACGACGCGGCCGAACCCCGTGTCGACGGACACCACTCCCCAGCCGGTGCCACGAGGCCTGTCTCGCGGCACGCTGTCGCGGCTCCGACGCCGCCCTCGAGGGGGCACGGAGAAGATGCCGGCCATCGACTTCACCGAGGCCACCGACATCCCCGTGCGCACGCCTCCGATCATCCTCGGCGAGGAGAACAAGGTCCGTCAGGTGGTGACCAACCTGCTCGGCAACGCGCGACGTTTCTCACCCGAGGAGAGCCCCATCGAGCTCGTCGTCGACGCCGACCGGGTACGCGGCACGGGAAGCATCTCGATCGTCGATCACGGTGAGGGCATCCCCCCGCAGATCCGCGAGCAGATCTTCGAACGGTTCTGGCGGGCTGACACCTCCCGAGCCCGGGAGACCGGCGGTTCCGGTCTCGGACTCGCGATCGTCGCGTCGATCGTCAAGGCGCTGCACGGCAGCGTCGCGGTGTCGGAGACGCCTGGTGGCGGAGCGACCTTCACGGTCACGCTCCCCCTCGCTCCGTCACGAGCAACTCCTGCGCACCTGCTCGAAGACACGCAGCCCCTCGAGCCGCTCGACCTCTGAGACCCCTCCTCCACGGGCACGCGCCGCCGCCGGTTCTGCACACCGAGCGGGAGCCGGGCACCGCCTGGTCCATGCGCGCCGCGGTGCTCTCGTACCGTCGGAAGCCCATCGACAAGGAGATCTCATGTCCGTCTTCACCGTAGACACCGAAGCCGTCGGCGCAGCACACGGCTCAGCCCTGGCCACCATGGAGCGCTTGCGCGCCGAGGCAGCGACCCTCATGGCCCAGCTCACGCAGCTGCAGTCGACCTGGGTCGGCAGCGCATCGAACGCCTTCCAATCCTGCGCAGAGCAGTGGCGTGGGGCGCAGATGCACGTCGAGCAGGCCCTCGAGTCGATCGGCACGGGTCTGGGCAGCGCGGCATCGCAGTACGCCGACGCCGACCACTACTCGGCGAGCCTGTTCCGCTGAGCGCCCTGACACGCCTCCGCTGAACGCAGAAACGCCCCGACCGAGGTCGGGGCGTTTCTGTCAGTGCTGATGGATCAGAAGTCCATGCCACCCGACGGGTCACCCATCGGAGCAGCAGCCTTCTCGGGCTTGTCAGCCACGACGACCTCGGTGGTGAGGAAGAGAGCCGCGATCGACGCTGCGTTCTGCAGTGCCGAGCGAGTCACCTTCGCCGGGTCGATGATGCCTGCGGCGAACATGTCGACGTACTCACCGGTCGCTGCGTTCAGGCCCTGGCCCGAGGGGAGCTCGGCGACCTTGTTCGCGACGACACCGGGCTCGAGACCGGCGTTCAGCGCGATCTGCTTGAGCGGAGCCTCGATCGCGACGCGAACGATGTTCGCACCGGTCGCCTCGTCACCCGAGAGCGACAGAGCGTCGAGAGCCTTGGTGCCCGACTGGATCAGCGCGACGCCACCACCGGGGACGATGCCCTCTTCGACGGCCGCCTTCGCGTTGCGAACGGCGTCTTCGATGCGGTGCTTGCGCTCCTTGAGCTCGACCTCGGTTGCCGCGCCCGCCTTGATGACGGCGACGCCACCTGCAAGCTTGGCGAGGCGCTCCTGCAGCTTCTCGCGGTCGTAGTCGCTATCGGTGTTCTCGATCTCGCGACGGATCTGCGTGACGCGCCCCTCGATCTGGTCTGCCTCGCCGGCACCCTCGACGATGGTGGTCTCGTCCTTGGTGACGATGACCTTGCGTGCACGACCCAGCAGGTCGAGCGTGGCGTTCTCGAGCTTCAGGCCGACCTCTTCGGTGATGACCTGACCACCGGTGAGGATCGCGATGTCCTGCAGCTGAGCCTTGCGACGGTCGCCGAAGCCGGGAGCCTTGACGGCGACCGACTTGAAGATGCCCTTGAGCTTGTTGAGCACGAGAGTCGCGAGAGCCTCGCCCTCGACGTCCTCGGCGATGATGACGAGCTCCTTGCCGTCCTGGATCACCTTGTCGACGATGGGCAGGAGGTCCTTGATGTTCGAGACCTTCTGGTTCGCGATGAGGATGTAGGGGTCCTCGAAGACCGCTTCCTGGCGCTCCGGGTCCGTCACGAAGTACGGGTTCAGGTAGCCCTTGTCGAAGCGCATGCCCTCGGTGAGCTCGAGCTCGGTGCCGAAGGTCTGCGACTCCTCGACGGTGACGACGCCTTCCTTGCCGACCTTGTCGATCGCCTCGGCGATCAGCTCGCCGATCGCGGGGTCAGCAGCGGAGATCGACGCGGTCGCGGCGATCTGCTCCTTGGAGTCGATCTCCTTCGCGCTGGCGAGGAGCTCCTCGGTGATCGCTGCGACGGCCTTCTCGATGCCGCGCTTGAGCGAGATCGGGTCAGCGCCGGCTGCGACGTTGCGCAGACCCTCGCGGACCAGAGCCTGAGCGAGCACCGTGGCGGTGGTGGTTCCGTCACCGGCGACGTCGTCGGTCTTCTTGGCGACCTCCTTGACGAGCTCCGCACCGATCTTCTCGTACGGGTCGTCGAGCTCGATCTCCTTGGCGATGGACACACCGTCGTTCGTGATCGTGGGAGCGCCCCACTTCTTCTCGAGCACGACGTTGCGACCGCGCGGGCCGAGGGTCACCTTGACGGCGTCGGCGAGGATGTTGAGGCCACGCTCGAGGCCGCGGCGGGCCTCCTCATCGAAAGCAATGATCTTTGCCATGAGTTTTTTCGTCCCTCCTGGACGTAGACGTTGGGTTTAGCACTCAGAGTGAGAGAGTGCTAACGCCATTCTGGCACTCGACCCCATCGAGTGCAAGCTGCGGGAGGGACTACGGAGCGGGCGTCTCCTCGACGTCGGTCTCCGCACCCGAAACCCGGTCGAGGCCGATCACGACGGTCAGTTGCTTCTGCCCCTCCTCGGTCTCGCCGAGGTAGAAATCACTCTGCTGCACGTCGGCGCCGCCGATGAGCCCGGCGAGTCCGATTGCCGCGAGCTCGTCGTCGTCCGCGACGTAGTAGACGGTGGTCGTCGTGAAGTCCTCGCTGGTGCTGTCGCTGGCGAAGACCGTCTCGGCCGGCCAACCGTTGTTGATCAGCACGGTCCGCATCTCCTCGTCGAGCCCCTCGTCAGCGGTGGCGTTGAGGATCATCACCGAGTAAGAGGGGTCGACGACCCCCGTCTCCTCGGGGATCGGCGCCAGCGTCGGTGCGGCTTCGGGGAACGGCGTGATGCGTCCCATCACGATGAGGGAACCGAAGATGCCGGCGATCACGAGCACCAGAGCGGCCACGAACGACCAGAGCAGCACGACCCACCCGTTCATCCCGGGGGCCTCGGCGCGGTGCGCGCCCACCCGCCCGGAGGAGCGGGGCACGTCGTCGAATCGGTCTCGGATGGGCTTTGACACCCCTCGATGCTACTGGCATGGGCCTGGACATCCGCGCCACGCCGGGCCGCGCGGCGCCATGGATCTCTCGCGGTGGCGTCAGCCCACGAACCCGGGGGCGCGGGTCGAGCGGCGCATCGCGCGGGCATCCCGGATGCGGCGCAGCCTGCCCACGAGCATCGGGTCGTACTCCAGCGCGACCTCTGAGTCGATGAGCCGCCCGAGAAGCTGGTAGTACCGCGCCGAGCTCATGCCCAGCTGCGCACGGATGACCTCTTCCTTGGCACCGCCGTGCCGCGGCCAGGCGGTCTCCAGCGAAAGGATCGCGCGATCGCGCTCGGTCAGCTCTCCCAGCATGAGATCAGGGTAGGTCGATCAGGCGCCCGCGGCGGTGCGCCACTCCCACGTTCGACCGAGTGGATCGGCCGACGCGCGCACCTGCCCGTCGAGCGCGACGACGAAATCGGGCCACGACTCGGCGTCGACGGCCGGCTCCCACACGTCGAGAAGGGCAGGGGGGTCGATCGTGACCCACCGCGCCGGCAGTCGGCGGATGCGGTCGACGAGCGCCAGACGCGCCTCGCGGGAATGTGGACCAGCACTCCTGGCGTCGTGATGACGAGGGTCGCGTCCTGCGGTGCACGCGTCGCGAGCTCCTCGAGGTGTTCGAGAGCGTCTCCGGCGACGAGATGAGGGGGGTCGGCCGCCGCGATGTCGAGCGCAGCGGTGACACGCTGCTCTCGCCCCTCCTCCCCCGGCCAGACGAGACCCTGCAACCAGCGACGGTCTCGGTCGTTCCCCGCATCGAGCGGCGTGAGGTCGATCCCGGCGCGCCACGACACCTCGGGCAGCCGCATCGGCGGGAGGGCACCGTCGACACGGCTGTGCAGCACGACCTCCGACGGGCCGTCGGCCGGGTCCAGCGCGAGGCGCACCGCGCCGTCGGCATCCGTGAAACGGTAGGAATAGCGGTCGGGATACAGACACAGCCCTGCGGACGCTCCGATCTCGAGCAGCGCGAGCGGTCCCTCGATCTCGGAGAGCACGGGCAGCAGCGGAGCGAGGCGCAGGGGTTCGTTGGTCTGCAGCCGTCGCGCCGTGCACTCGGCGACGACCTCGTCGGCATGGGCGGTCACGAACGCCCGCCAGCCGTCGTAGTCGCCGAGCTCTGCGCCCAGCATCCGGGTCACCGCGAAGACCAGCGGCGGTTGGCGCCGGTTCTCGGGGATGCGCGCGAGCACGGCTCGGATCCCCGGATCGCCCGCGACTCCCGTCGCCCACTCGGCGTACAGCGCGCTGCGACCGGGCGCCTCATGCTCGGCGAAGCGAGCGTAGCGCTGCTGCACGGCATCCGTCATGCATCCATTCTCTCGTGACCCCGCTCACCTCCGGACGCGAGAGAATGGAGCGGAACCCCCAGGAGGACTCATGTCGTACAGCGTGGACAAGACCGAAGAAGAATGGCGCGAAGAGCTCGGCGACGAGCAGTATGCGGTGCTGCGCCAGGCAGCGACCGAACGCGCCTGGACGGGCGAGCTGCTCGACGAGGGACGAGCGGGCCTGTACACCTGCGGCGCGTGCGACGCGGAGCTGTTCAAGAGCGGCACCAAGTTCGACTCCGGCTGCGGCTGGCCGAGCTTCTACGAGTCGATCCGCCCCGACGCCGTCGAGCTGATCGAGGACACGACCCTCGGCATGGTGCGCACCGAGGTGCGCTGCGCCGCGTGCGGCTCTCACCTGGGCCATGTCTTCCCCGACGGATTCGGCACGCCCACGGGCGACCGGTACTGCATGAACTCGATCGCACTGAACTTCACACCGGAAGAGTCGTGAGCGCGCTCGACGCCGTTCG
Organism: Microbacterium sp. AC145; assembly: GCF_979258505.1. NCBI lineage: Bacteria > Bacillati > Actinomycetota > Actinomycetes > Micrococcales > Microbacteriaceae > Microbacterium > Microbacterium sp. AC145. The sequence goes on along the minus strand of NZ_OZ409859.1, from coordinate 562,563 downwards.
AGCGCGACAGTCCTGGTCGAAGGTCACCGACGACGCCCCCTCGCATGACGAGCTGCTGACACTCGTCTCGGCGGCCGGCCGCGTCGCCGATCACTCCTCCCTGCGCCCGTGGCGGCTCATCGAGCTGCGCGGCGCCGACCGCGACGTGCTCGCTGCCGCGATCGCCAAGGCGGAGGGCGACAAGTCCCCGTCGTCGAAGCCGCGGCGCGCACCCCTGCTGATCGCGGTCGTCGCGAGCTACCGCAAGAGCTCGAAGGTTCCGCGGTGGGAGCAGGAGGCCGTCGCCTCGGGCGTCGCCCACGTGCTCAGTCTGCTTCTCGACGAGGCCGGCTGGGGCGTGCTGTGGCGCACCGGCAGCTACACCCGGTCGAAGGCGGTGGCCAAGGCCCACGGCATCGGCAAGGACGAGGAGCTCCTCGGGTGGCTGTATGTCGGCGGCAAGCCCGCGGGCAAGAAGGCCGGTCGTCGCAAGCCGGTCGATGCCCGCACGTTCGTGACGCGGATGCCGGTCGCGAAGGCGTCGAAGAAGAAGTAGTCAGGTGCGCCGGCGCCGTGGCAGCGCGACGACGACGGATGCCACGGCGACGGCGACCATCCCGATGATCTGCCAGGGAGCGGGCCCCGCCGCCGCGGGCCAGATCAGATCGATGACCACCGAGGTCGCGAGCTGCCCGAGCACGGACCCGAGCCCCATCAGCAGCACACCGGTGTGCGCGACGATGAAGGTGCCGAGCAGGATGTATGCCGCCCCCAGCACGCCGCCGAGATAGAGCCAGGGTTCGGCAGGAGGCGCATCGGGCATTCCCCGCACCGCCATGCTGACTCCGGCCGCGATCAGCAGCACGACGGTGCCGGCGATGAAGCTCATCATCGTCGCTGCGAGTGGCGACTGCACCCGCTGCGACAGTCGACCGTTGGTCGCGGCCTGCCAGGCGATGCCCACGCCCGCGGCGAACGGCAGCAGGAGCATCCAGAGCGGGGCGGTGGCGAGGACATCGCCGCTGAGCGAGATCCCCACTGCGGCGAGCGCGAGCGCGCCGCCCGCCACGCGGCCGGGGGTCACGGCGACGACCCCCGCGGGACCGAAGCCGATGCGGTCGAGCACGAGGCCGTGCAGGGTCTGGCCCGCGACGACGCCGACCGTGAACAGCGATACGCCGAGGATGCCGGCGGTGATCCCCTGGGCCGAGACGGTGAGGGCGCCGCAGGTGCCACCGAGCAGCATCCAGAACGGGATGCTGCGATCGCGGATGCCGTCCCGCAGCCGCCCGACCCCCAGACGCGCCGACGGCAGGAAAGGGATCACCACGATCAGCGCAAGGAATCCGACGACGAAGGAGATGAGACCTGCCACGATGCCGTCGTCGACCCTGACGCCGAGCACGCCGTTGATGCGCGCCTGGATCGCCGTCATGACACCGATCGCCACGGCACCGCCGAGAGCCACGGGTGCAGAGAGGCGGCGGGTCGGGGTCACTCATCGACCCTAGTACGCCGCTACGCGCGGTCGGATTAGGGCGCCCGATGTCGGCGGCCCGGCGTACCCTGGCTGCATGTGCGCGAGCTATGGTCTGGATCCCCGGTTCACCGACGCAGAACTCCTTGCCGAGGCCGACGAGGCGGTGCTCGACGGTCTCCGTGGTTGGGCGCAGCAGAATGCCGGCGAGACGGTGCGCCCGACCGGCAAGAACCTGCGCAACCTCAACCCGATCATCACGCAGACCGACGCGGCGCCGACTCTCGAACCGGCCTGGTGGGGGTTTCTCGTCGGGGGCGAGCCGTCGAAGTTCCCCTCGATCAACACCCGGTCCGAACGTCTGCAGGACCGCCCCGGCGGGCTGAAGAGCAGAGCGCTCGTGCCGGCGACCAGCTGGTACGAGATGAAGAAGCCCGAGCGGGTGTGGCACGAGTTCGCCGTCGACGACGGAGCGCTCTTCGGCATGGCCGCGGTGACGCAGCACGGTCGAACCGCCGACGGGCAGTCGTTCACGTGCTACTCGATCGTGATGCGGCCGGCACCGGAGCACCTCGCCCACATCCACGACCGCATGCCGCTGCTGATCCCCGCGTCGCTGAGCGGCGACTGGCTCACCGCCGAGCCGGGCAGGGAGATCATCGACGAGGCCCTGCTCGCTGCCGCGACCCTCGACGAGCGCGTGCAGGTGGCGCCGCGCTCAGATGAGAAGGGCGCGGCAGACAAGACGAGCGCGCGGCTGTTCTGATCCCATGGACGCGACACAGCTGATCGCCATCGCCACCGCACGCGCAGAGGAGCTGCCGGGGGCGGAGCGAGAGAACCCCTTCGGTCCGGAGTGGGACGTGTACAAGGTGCGCGGCAAGGTCTTCCTGCTGGTGCCGCTCGACGACACCGGGCGGGTCACGCTCAAGTCACACCCCGACGATTCCGTCGCGCTGCGCGAGACGTTCTCCGACATCGTCCCGGGGTACCACATGAACAAGAAGCACTGGATCACCCTGCGACCCGGGCCGAGCCTCGAAGACGAACTCGTCACCGAACTCGTCACCGAGTCCTATCGGCTGGTGGTCGAGAAGCTGCCGCGAGCGCACCGGCCGGTCGATCCGGCATCCTTCGGCATCCGTCGTGAGGATGACCCGCGCTGATCCGCGAACGGTACCCAGGGAGGACGCGCCCCGGAGCACCCGCTCGGTAGCGTCGAAGACATGATCACAGCAGAAGGCCTCACGAAGCGATTCGGAGACAAGACAGCAGTCGACGGGGTGTCGTTCTCGGTGCAGCCGGGAACCGTCACCGGTTTCCTCGGGCCGAACGGCGCGGGCAAATCCACCACGATGCGCATGATCGTCGGCCTCGACCGGCCGACCTCGGGCACCGCGACCGTCGGCGGCCGCGAGTACCGCAAGCTGCGCGCGCCGCTCACCGAGGTGGGCGTGCTGCTCGATGCGAAGGCCGTGCACACGGGCCGCACCGCGCGCAATCATCTCCGCGCCATGGCCGCCACCCACGGCATCCCCGCCTCCCGCGTCGACGAGGTCATCGACCTCGCCGGCATCGGTGCCGTCGCTCGCAAACGCGCCGGCAAGTTCTCCCTCGGCATGGGTCAGCGCCTCGGCATCGCCTCGGCGCTGCTCGGCGACCCGCACACGCTCATTCTCGACGAGCCGGTGAACGGCCTCGATCCCGAGGGTGTGCGCTGGGTGCGACAGTTCGTCCGTCATGCGGCATCCGAGGGTCGCACGGTGCTGCTCTCCAGCCACCTGATGAGCGAGATGGCGCAGACCGCCGACCACGTGATCGTGATGGGCCGCGGCAAGGTGCTGGCCGATGCACCGCTGCCCGAGCTCGTGCGGGCCTGGACCACCAACACCGTGCGGGTGCGCACACCGCGCGCCGCGGATCTGGCCGCCGCGGTCGGCGGCCCGTCCGTCGAGGTCGTGAGCTCCGCTCCCGACCTGCTCGACATCGTCGGCCTCCCCGCATCGCGCATCGGCGACCTCGCCGCAGAGCGGGGCATCCCCCTCCACGAACTCACCCCGACCACCGGGTCACTCGAAGACGCCTACCTCGCCCTCACCGGCGACTCGGTCGAGTACCGCACGAAGGAGATCTCATGACCGTCCAGGCTCCTCCTCTCACACCGCAGCGCGTCGACACCGGCCACCGGCTGACGTTCATCCGCGCCGTGCGCGGCGAGTGGATCAAACTCGCCACTCTCCGCTCGACCTGGTGGTCGATCGGCATCGCGGCGGTTCTCACGATCGGCATCGCGGTGCTCATCGCGCAGGCGGTCGACGTCCCCGGCTTCGACCCCATCCAGGCCGTCGTCATGCCGATCCAGTTCACGATGCTGCTCGCGGGCATCCTCGGCGCCATCTCGGTGACCGGTGAGTACTCGACCGGCATGATCCGCTCGACGCTCACGGCGAACCCCAAGCGCGGATCGGTGCTCGCGGCGAAGGCGGTCGTGGTCGGTCTGTTCCTGTTCGTGTCGTCGCTGGTGATCTTCGCGGCCGCGGCCCTCGCCGTGTCGGCGATCGTCGCGCCTCGCGACCAGAGCATCGATTGGAGCGATCCTTCGGTCTCGCTGCTGCCGATCGTCGTCGCCTCGCTCGCCATGACGGTGTTCGCCCTCATCGGCGTCGCGTTCGGTTTCATCCTGCGCTCGGGTGCCGGCGCGATCGCCGCCACCGTCGGGCTGTTGTTCGTCGTGCCGATCGTGACGAGCTTCTTCGCGATCGCGGGCGAATCCTGGAGGTGGGTCATGGATGCTGCGAACTATCTCCCCGTCGCTGCGGCGCAGAGCGCGATCCTCCCCGAGGGCGCTGCCCTCGAAGGCCCCGTCGCCTACCTGACACTGGCCGCATGGGTCGCCGCGGGGATGCTCTCCGCCTGGGCCGTGCTGCGCACCCGCGACGCGTGAGCGCGGTGCATGACGACGCAGCCGCGTAGAGTCGGCCGGTGACCAGCATCCGCAGCCGCAGCGCCTCTGTCCGCGAGGACGAGGCGCTGCGGCTGCCGCGTCCTCCCGGCATGCTGCGGCGCTTCTGGTCGCGGCATCCGGTGTTCGCCGACGTGCTGATCGCACTGGTGTGTCTGCTGCTCTCGCTGGTCCCGGCCGGGGTGATCACGCGCGATCTGCCGATGCCTCTCGCGATCGGGATCGCGGTGCTCGTCCCGGCATCCGTCGTCGCCGTCTGCGCGACACTGCTGTGGCGGCGCCGGCGTCCGTTCGTGCCTTTCGTCGCCACGTTCGTGCTCGAGGCCGGGTTCCTCTTCGCGCTGCAGCCGATCGGCTCGCCGCTGCTGCTGGTCACCTGCTATTCGCTCGCGGTGTACCGCTCGTCTCGAGCCGCGTGGACCGGCTTCGGCATCGCGCTGGCGTCGCTCGCCGCCTTCGGCGGCCTGCTCACCCTCACCGGGGTCATCACGTTCCAGATCGCCGCCAACGCGGTCATCATGTCGCTCGTGCTCGGGCTCATCGGCACGCTGATCGGCGTGAACGTGGGCGGCCGCAAGCGCTACCTCGCCGCCGTGATCGATCGGTCCCGTCAGCTGCTCGTCGAACGCGACCAGCAGGCTCAGCTGGCCGCGGCGGACGAGCGCGCACGCATCGCCCGCGAGATGCACGACATCGTCTCGCACTCGCTCACGGTGATCGTCGCGCTGTCCGAGGGAGCTGCCGCCACCCCCGACCGAGAGCAGGCCCGTGCCGCGGCGTCCGCGTCCGCGGAGACCGCCCGCAGCGCACTCTCCGAGATGAGGGCGATGCTCGGTGTGCTCCGCGCCGACGACTCCCCGCTGCCGCTCGAACCCCTCGCACCGACTCCGCCGCATGAGACCGTCGCGCACGCTCAGCGCGCCGGTTTTCCCGTCACACTCTCGGTCAGCGGTGGCACCGCGCTCTCCCCCGCGGTATCGCACGCGATCGGGCGGATCGTGCAGGAGGGCGTCACGAACGCGATGCGGCATGCTCCCACCGCGTCGTCGATCTCGGTCCGACTGCTGTACTCGATCGAGACGGTGACGGTCGAGATCGTCAACGACGGCGCCAGAGGCGCGGTCGGAACCTCCGGGTTCGGGCTCCGCGGGCTGGCCGAGCGCGCCGCGCACGCGGGTGGCACGCTCGTCTCCGAGCCTCTCGAGGGTTCGAGATGGAGGCTGCGGGCAGAACTCCCCACGACTCCCCCGATCCCGCGGCCCTCGCCCCCGTCGACCGGAAGGACAACCGATGACCGACCCGATCACCCTCCTGCTCGTCGATGACCAGCAGCTCATCCGACTCGGGTTCCGAATGGTGCTCGAGGCCGAGTCCGACATGGTCGTGGTGGGCGAGGCCACGGACGGTCATGATGCGATCATCCAGGCGGCCGCGCTTCGACCGGACGTGGTGCTGATGGACATCCGCATGCCGGGTCTCGACGGCATCGCGGCGACCGAGGCGATCGTGCGCGAGCATCCGCAGACGCGCGTGCTCGTACTGACGACCTTCGACCTCGACGAGTACGCCTTCGGTGCCATCCGCGCCGGGGCCAGCGGGTTTCTGCTGAAGGATGCGCAGCGCGATGAGATGATCTCGGCGGTGCGCGCGGTGCATCGCGGCGACGCCGCGCTCGCCCCGCGCGTCACCCGAGCGCTCCTCGAGCATCTCGGGCCGCATCTCGGCGACGAGCCTGCGCAGACGCCCGGCAGCCGGTCGTCCGGGCAGGTAGACGACCCGACGACCACACTCACCGACCGCGAACGCGATGTGTTCCTGGAGATCGCGCGCGGGCGCACGAACGCCGAGATCGCACAGGTGCTCTTCGTCAGCGAATCGACGGTGAAGACCCATGTCGGGCGGGTTCTCGCCAAGCTCGGTGCACGCGACCGCATCCACGCGGTGATCCTCGCTCATCGACTCGGGCTCGCAGACGGCGACGCCCTGCCCACGAAAGCGTAGGCAGGGCGTCTCCGGTCCGCGGGTTCGGCGGCGCTCAGGCCTGAGCCGGAGTCCACTCCGAGACCTGGTTCAACCGCTCGACCTCGGCGGCCGAGAGTTCGAGGCGGGCGCCGGCGAGCAGGTCGGGAACCTGATCGACGGTGCGGGCACTGGCGATCGGCGCGACCACCGTGGGCTGTGCGCGCAACCAGGCCAGCGAGGTCGCGGCGATCGAGGCGCCGTGAGCGTCGCCGACCTCGTCGAGCGCATCGATGATGCGCAGACCCGCCTCGGTGGCGTACTTCGCGGCGCCGCCGGCTCGGGGCGACGATTGCCCTTCGGAATCGGTCGAGCGGTACTTGCCGGTCAGGAACCCGCTCGCGAGCGAGTAGTACGGCACGAGGCCGAGGCCGAACTCCTGAGCGACGGGGATGATCGTCTCCTCGACATCGTTGCGGTGCACGAGGTTGTAGTGCGGCTGCACCGCCACGGGAAGCGCGACGCCGGCGCGATTCGCGATCTCGATCCATTCGCGGATGCGGTCCGCCGAGTAGTTCGAGACGGCGATGTTGCGCACGAGCCCGTCCGAGACGAGCTGCCCGAATGCGCCGACGGTCTCCTCCAGCGGAACCGACTCGTCGTCGAAGTGCGCGTAGTAGAGGTCGATCGTGTCGACGCCGAGCCGGACCAGCGAGGCCTCGGCTGCCTTCCGCACATTCGACGCCGAGAGTCCCTTGTAGTCGGGGTGCTGGCTCACCTTGGTCGCGACCGTGACTCCGGCGGGCTTGCGCGACGCGAGCCACTCACCGATGATCGTCTCGCTCTCACCGCCCGAGTTGCCCGGCACCCAGGCGCTGTACGAGTCGGCGGTGTCGACGAAGTCGCCGCCGCCCGCGACGAAGGCGTCGAGCACGGCGAACGACGCATCGCGGTCGGCGGTCCAGCCGAACACGTTGCCACCGAGCGAGAGGGGGAACACGTCAAGGTCACTGTTTCCGATACGAGTCATGTTCGGGACAACCGGAGACCGTGGCGACGTATTTCCTGTATGACTCCGTGTGTCGGACCGCCTGTCACAGTCGTGCGTCCCGGCGCAAGCCCTCGGCACGGATCCGCGAGGGATGGCACCCTGGGGGCATGAAACTCGTCTCCTATGCAGCTCAGCAACTCGTGACGACCGACGACGTCGCCGAGGTTCTCGTGACACTCGCCGCCGCGATCGCCAACGAGGGCGAGTCCGAAGCCCTCGAGATCCCGATCGTCGTCGACGGCGAGGTGGAGACCGCCGAGCTCATCGTCGGGCTCGGCAACGATCTGCTCGTGGGTCCCAGCGCCTCGACGGACCGCGACCCCGACTTCTCGAAGCAGGCCGCCGCATTGCGCGCTCATCATCGCTTCCCGCGCCCGCGCGACGAGGAGCCGGGCGCAGATGACGAGTGGAACATCACCGGACTCGACCTCGACCTCGACGTTCGCCCGTAGCGACAGCTGCCGTCAGGCCTCGCGCTGGCGTCGGGGCCTGCGGGAGAAGATGTGCAGCGGCTTCAGCGCTCGCGATCGTGAGGGCGTTCCCGCCTCCGTCGCGTCCCTTTTGGTGAGAGGCGTGCGTCTGTCTGCGTCCTTGTCGGACGGCTGTCTGCTGGTCATGCCCCGACCGTACGTGGCGAACATGTACGACCGCACAGGTTCGCAGCTCCCCTGCGCGGCGCGTCAGCCGTGGTCTGCAGGTCCGAGACTCGCGCCCGACCGGATCACTGCGCGCTCAGAAGCTCGAGGTGTTCGGTCGGCGCGAAGATGCGCTCCATCCCGTCTTCGAAAGTGACTCGGACCCCGTGCGACCCGTGCGCGATCACCGAGATGGTGCCCAGCACGCTGCCGCGCCCGACATCGCACTGGGTGAGGTCGCCGGCCTGCTTGGGAACCGTGGCGACGTGAGCCAGGTACTCGGGCACGTCGGGGTCACACCGATCGCATCGGCTGTAGGGACCGATCGCATGAATCTCGTCATGCCGGACGGGCACTTCGGTCCACAGGGGGTCACGATCGCTGGCATCCTGAACGATGCGGTCGCAGTCGGCGACGTGAATCCTGCCCGAGCTGGACTGGACGAGCGGCGTTGCATGGCTCATTGGCTGATCGTCTCACAAACAGCGAACCGTCGAGTCACAATCGAGCGTTTCGTCTCGCAGGAGGACTCAGACGCGTCGGCTCGTTCGCGGCGGACACCACTGCGCTGTCGTCTCAGCGGGGTATTCGGTTCTTCTGCCCGATCCGCCTCGCCTGCTCTCACGGGTGATTCTTGTGCCGACTACAGGACTCGAACCTGCAACCCCCGTATTACAAGTACGGTGCGCTACCAATTGCGCCAAGTCGGCCGACCGCGGTCTCCCGCGGTGCATACTCCGCGCATCCGATCGTGTCGAATGCGCATGAACGAGTCTAGAGCGTCTGCGGCTGTGCTTCCGCCGTCCGGACGGCGGCCAGAGAGCAGCAGTGCCGTTCGTTAGGGTCGCAGTATGGATCTCGGCTCATCGCTCTTCCTCGCCTCGGCCCTCGGCATCGTCATCTGGATCGCTGTGGTGATCGTCGGACTGCTGCTGGCGTATCTCGTCATCCGCTTCGGGGTCTTCCACGGCCTCCGTGCGCACACGCGCTGGGTTGACGATGGCAAGGACGTGCGTCGGTACACGCCTCAGCCGTACGAGACGCGCGAAGACCGCCGCAGCTGATCTCCCTCGATTACTGCGCGGGGGTCTCGGTCGGAGCCGGGGTCTCTTCGACCGGCGCCTCGGTGGGAGTCTCCGTCGGCGTCGGTGTGGGATCCGGGGCCGGCGTCGCCGTCGCGTAGTACGCGTCGCTGGCGACGGTGAGGACGAACTGCGAGAACTCGCTCGGGTCATCGAGCGCTCCGACGTAGGCCTCGCCGTTCACGACGATCATCGGTGCCGAAGTCAGCACGAGGTCGTCGGAGCCGACGAGCGGCCCCTCGAGCGCGCGGGCCGTGGCGTCCTTCGCCCAGGTGACGTAGTCCTGATCCTCGATGCACGAGCGCACGCTCTTGACGTTGTCCGATCCCACAGCGCCGGCGATGTCGGCGAGGTCGGAGTCGGTGAACCCGTCGGTGTTCATCTCGGGCTGGTCGTCGAGCAGATCGTGGTTGAACGCGAAGAACTCGGCGGGCGAGTGCGTGGCCACGCAGGCAGCGGCCGCGGCCGAGCGCAGGGAGTACTTCGTGCCGTTCGAGCTGGCCGTGAGCAGCGCCACGGGGTGATAGGTCACGGTCGCCGCGCCCTCACCGATCCAGTTCACGAGCTGACGTGCGTTGGCGCGCTCGAACTCACCGGCATCCGGCGAGAGGTAGTCGACGTAGATGTGGATGTCGACGGTGCTCGTGGTGGTGGGTGCGGGCGTCGGGGCGGCTTCGCCACCAGCCTCGGTCTCCTCCGGTGCCGGCGCCGGTGCCTCGACCGGCTCGCTCGACACGGTCGACGCGCTGATGTCGGAGACGAGGATGCCGTCATCCGCCATGCCCGTCGGGGTGAGCTGCGGTTTCGACACCTGAGCCGACACCGCGAGCGTGACCGCCGTGCCGATCGCACCGACGGCGACGATCGCGATCGCGCCGAGGATGATCCGTCGCATGATGCGCGCCCTCGACTGCTGCGCGTGCACCTTCTGTGCCTTCTCCCGCACGGCCTCACGCGAATTGCGAGGTGTGGGGACGTTCGGCGTATCGTCGCTCGACATCGTTCCTCTTGAGAGTCTCGGTGGGGCAGGGTGGCCCCGTTCGCCGATCGAACCGGCGAACGCCGCAGAAAAGCGGCCGAGATCGATGTTAACCAGCCAGGCTGAGAAATACCCAGATGCCGCGGTTTCTGACATACTGATCCCGACCCGATGAGGGGTCACGGCGGATCGCTCCGCCGCTCTATCACTACGGATCGTCCGGCACGTACCTGCCGGTGAAGGAGAAACACAATGGCATCTGTGACTTTCGACGAGGCCACCCGCCTCTACCCCGGCGGAACCCGCCCGGCCGTCGACAAGCTCAACCTCGAGGTCGCTGACGGCGAGTTCCTCGTCCTCGTCGGCCCCTCCGGCTGCGGTAAGTCCACCTCGCTGCGCATGCTCGCAGGCCTCGAAGAGGTCAACGCCGGCCGCATCCTCATCGGTGACCGCGACGTCACCGACGTGCCGCCCAAGGACCGCGACATCGCGATGGTGTTCCAGAACTACGCGCTGTACCCGCACATGACGGTCGCCGAGAACATGGGCTTCGCGCTCAAGATCGCCGGCGTCGGCAAGGAAGAGCGCGCCACCCGCGTTCTCGAGGCCGCCAAGCTGCTCGACCTCGAGGAGTACCTGACCCGCAAGCCGAAGGCCCTCTCGGGTGGCCAGCGTCAGCGTGTCGCCATGGGTCGCGCCATCGTGCGTCAGCCCCAGGTCTTCCTCATGGACGAGCCGCTGTCGAACCTCGACGCCAAGCTCCGCGTGCAGACCCGTACGCAGATCGCGTCGCTGCAGCGTCGTCTCGGTGTCACCACCGTCTACGTCACGCACGACCAGACCGAGGCTCTCACCATGGGCGACCGCATCGCGGTGCTCAAGGACGGTCTGCTGCAGCAGGTCGGTTCGCCTCGTGACCTGTACGAGAAGCCGAACAACGTGTTCGTCGCCGGCTTCATCGGCTCGCCGGCCATGAACCTGTTCTCGGCCGACCTGGCAGAGGGCGGTATCCGCTTCGGCACCGAGATCGTCCCGCTCGACCGCGACACCGTGGGCCGCGCCAACGGCTCGCAGGTCACCGTGGGCGTTCGCCCCGAGGACATCACGGTCGGCCCGGCAGACGGCAAGGGCCTCTCGGTCGTCGTCGACCTGGTCGAGGAGCTCGGCGCAGACGGGTACCTCTACGGCCACACCGAGATCAACGGCAAGCGCGCCGACCTGGTCGCGCGTGTCGACGGTCGCAGCCACCCCAACGCCGGTGAGACGGTCACGCTGGCTGCGAACGCGGGCCACGTGCACGCCTTCGACATCGAGTCGGGCGAGCGCCTGAACGACAAGCCGGTCGTCTCGGCCTGATCACAACCACAGACGCGGCGCGGGCTGACTTCGGTCGCCCGCGCCGCTTCGTCTTTCCCGCCACCATCTGAGGAGCCCCATGCAGGACGCGCTGCGCATCACGGCGAGCACCGTCGATCCCGGACTGCTCGCCCTCCCCTGGTCGACTCCCCTGGGCTCCTGGCCGTCGGAGCAGATCGTCTCGCTGCCCAAGGGCCTCTCCCGCCACCTGGTGCGCTTCGCCGACCTCTCCGGACGCGTCGTCGCCGTCAAGGAGACCACCGACGAGATGGCGCGCCGCGAGTACGAGATGCTCGGCAACCTCGCGCGCCTCGACGTTCCCTGCGTGTCACGCGTCGCCGTGATCGCGGGTCGGACGGATGCCGATGGCGAGCCCCTGCCCGCGGCGCTGGTGACCTCGCATCTGCGCTTCTCGATGCCGTACCGCGCGCTGTTCACGCGCGTGCTGCGCCCCGACACCGCCAACCGCCTCGTCGACGCGCTCGCAGTGCTGCTGGTGCGCCTGCACAACGTGGGCTTCTACTGGGGTGACGTCTCGCTCTCGAACACGCTGTTCCGCAGGGATGCCGGCGCGTTCGCCGCCTACCTCGTCGACGCCGAGACGGGCGAGTTGCACGAAGAGGGACTGACCGACGGCCAGCGCGCCTACGATCTCGACCTCGCCCGCACGAACATCGCCGGAGAGGTCATGGACCTGGCCGCGGGCGGGCGTCTCGAGCACGGCGTCGACGCGATCGCGATCGCCGACGGCATCGTCTCGTCGTACCGCTCGCTGTGGGCCGAGCTCACCGCGCAGGAGTCCTTCGCCTCTGCCGAGACCTGGCGTATCACCGAACGCGTGGAGCGTCTGAACGCCCTCGGCTTCGACATCGACGAGATGTCGATGTCGACCACGTCCGACGGCACGGTCGTCGAGATCCAGCCGAAGGTCGTGGACGCGGGGCACCATCAGCGACGTCTGATCCGCCTCACCGGGCTCGACGTCGAGGAGAACCAGGCGCGGCGTCTGCTGAACGACCTCGATGAGTTCCGCGTGCGCTCCACCAAGCAGTGGGCTGACGAGGAGATGTACGCGCACGAGTGGCTCACGCGCGTGTTCGAACCGGTGGTGCGGGCGATCCCCTACGAGCTGCGCACCAAGCTCGAACCCGCAGAGGTCTTCCACCAGGTGCTCGAGCACCGCTGGTACCTGTCACAGGCTCAGGGGCGCGCCGTGCCCCTCGCCGAGGTGTTGACGAGCTACATCAACGAGGTGCTGCGCCACCGCCGCGACGAGGCCACGATCATGGGGCCACCCACCGAGACGATGAGTCTGCCGGTGATCACCGGCTCGCAGCCCGTGTCGGACGACACGGACGAGGTCGACTGGCGCGATCTCGTCTGAGCCCCGCCACCCCCGGTCGTCGCTCGAGCACGGCGAAGCCGAGCCCACCCCCGGTCGTTGAGCGAGCACGGCGAAGCCGAGCGAGACGAAACGCAGTACGGCCACGAGAACGGCCCACCGCGTTTCGTCTCAGGCGACTCCGTCGGCTTCGCTCAACGACCGAGGTGCTGGACGGGTACGAAAATCAGTAGCCGACGGTGAACCGCTGGCGGTGGTGGTTGCCCTGCTCGAGCACGGCGACGCCCAGCCCACCCCCGGTCGTTGAGCGAGCACGGCGAAGCCCCGCCACCCCCGGTCGTTGAGCGAGCACGGCGAAGCCGAGCCCACCCCCGGTCGTTGAGCGAGCACGGCGAAGCCGAGCGAGACGAAACGCAGTACCGCCACGAGAACGACCCACCGCGTGTCGTCTCAGGCGACCCCGTCGGCTTCGCTCAACGACCGAGGTGCTCGACGGGTACGAAAATCAGTAGCCGACGGTGAACCGCTGGCGGTGGTGGTTGCCCTGCTCGATCTCATCGATCACGGCGACCGCGAAGTCGGCGCCCGAGATGTACGACTTGCCCTCGTCATCACGCACGAGCACGTCGCCGCCGTCGCGGTAGTGACCGGTGCGCTCTCCCTCAGCCCACGGACCGAAGACCTCGGCCGGGTGCACGAAGAACCAGTCGAGACCGGCATCCGAGCCCTTCAGCAGCTCGAGCGAGTCGATGCCGACCTGCGCCTCGTGCTTGTACTCCTCGGGGAAGTCCAGGTCGAAGAGCCGCGGCCCCTCCGGCGACACGAGGCTTCCGCCCGCTCCCCCGACGACGCCGAGGCGTGTGCTGGTGCCCGCGAGCACGCGGATCACACCCTTCAACGCCTCCAGCACGTTGTCGGTCATGTCACCGCGAGGCGACAGCGACGAGACGACGGCATCCGCCCCGTCGAACGCGCTCGCGAGCGACGCCGGCTCGAGCGCCGACCCCTGCACGTACGACGCGCCGTCGACGGCATCCGACGGTGTGGAGCGCGAGATCGCGATCACCTCGTGTCCGCGGCTCACCGCCTCCGCGACGATGTGACGACCGGCGTAGCCGGTCCCTCCGAGGACGACGATGCGAGCCATGCGTGCTTCCTTACTTCGCGTTGCGGACTGTCGAGACGTGGTAGAGCGCGACCGAGGTCGCGATGCCGGCATTGAGGGATTCGGTCGCCGCGGAGATCGGGATCGAGACGATCTGGTCGCACGTCTCGGCCACCAGACGCGAGAGGCCCTTGCCCTCGGAACCCGTGACGATCACGACGGGACGGTCGGCCAGCTGCAGGTCGGGCAGCTGCACGTCGCCGCCGCCGTCGAGGCCCAGCACGAACACGCCCTGCTTCTTGAACTCCTTGAGCTGGCTGGTGAGGTTGGTGGCGAGGGCCACCGGCACACGGGCAGCAGCACCGGCACTCGTCTTCCATGCAGCGGAGTTCACACCCGCGGACCGACGCTGCGGAAGGATGATGCCGTGACCGCCGAAGGCAGCGGTCGAGCGGATGATCGCACCGAGGTTGCGCGGATCCGTGATGCCGTCGAGCGCCACGAAGAGCGGCACCTCGCCCTTGTCTATGACCTGCTCGAGGAGATCCTGCGGGTGCGCGTACTCGTAGGGCGGAACCTTGATCGCGACGCCCTGGTGCACACCGTCGAAGCCGGCCATGCGGTCGAGCTCCTGACGGGTGACCTCGAGTACCGGGATGCCGCGGTTGGTCGCGATCGACAGCATCTCCTTGGTGCGGTCGTCCATCTCCACGCGCTGCGCGATGTAGAAGGCCGTCGCCGGGATCTTCGCGCGGAGTGCCTCGAGCACCGAGTTGCGACCGGTGACCGTCTCGGTGTCTGTGGTGTTGTCCTTCACCCGAGCGGAACGATTCGGGTTGCCGCCGGAGGTCTGACGCTGGCCGGGCTTGCCCTTGCCTCCCGACGCGGCGTAGCGCTCTGCCGCGGCCTTGCGCTTGCCTGCGGGGTGCCATGCCCGGTCTTCGGCCTTCGGGGTCGGTCCGCGACCTTCGAGCGAGCTTCGGCCCTTGCCGCCGGAGCCCTTGGTGGGGCCCTTCTTACCCTTGCCCGCGGAGGGGTTGCCCTGCTTAACCATCGATACTCCAATGAGTTCCGGCTGGAGTGTCCTCCAGCGTGATTCCTGCGGCGGCGATCGCATCACGGATGCGATCGGCCGCCGCCCAGTCCTTGTCAGCCCGCGCCTGCGCGCGCTGAGAGATCATCGTCTGCACGAGAGCGTCCAGAGCGGATGCCTCTGCTCCGCCATCCGCGCTCTGCCACTGCGCGGAGAGCGGATCGATGCCGAGCACACTCGTCATGACGGAGACGGCGCGGAGCGCCGCGACGGCGGCATCCGTATCGTCGGCGTCGAGGGCGGCATTGCCTTCGCGTACGGTGTCGTGGAGCACCGCGAGGGCCTGCGGCACCCCGAGATCGTCGTCCATCGCGTCGGCGAACGACGACGGCAGGTCACTGTAGGCGAACCGGACGACCCCACGGTCGACGACCCGGATCACCCGGCTCATGAACGTGCGGATGCGCCCGAGTGCCGCCTCGGCCTCGGTCCACGACGACTCCGAGAGATCGAGGCTCGAACGATAGTGGGCCGCGGCGAGCGCGTAGCGCACCACCAGGGGGTCGTGGCCGGCGAGCACGTCGGCCGCCAGGGTGAAGTTGCCGAGCGACTTCGACATCTTCTGGCCGTCGACGCTCACGAGTCCGTTGTGCACCCAATACCGGGCGAAGCCGTCACCGGCCGCGGTCGACTGGGCGAGTTCGTTCTCGTGGTGCGGGAAGCGCAGGTCGAGGCCGCCGCCGTGGATGTCGAACTCCGCGCCGAGGTACCGCTTCGACATCGCCGAGCACTCGATGTGCCACCCTGGACGGCCGGCACCCCAGGGCGACTGCCAGACGGCATCCGCCTGCTCGCCGTCTTTCGCGCCCTTCCAGAGAGCGAAGTCCTGCGGGTTGCGCTTGCCGCGCGGATCCGCGTCTTCCGCGGCCTCCATCGCATCGATCGACTGGTTCGTGAGCGAGCCGTAGTCGGGCCACGAGCGCACGTCGAAGTACACGTCGCCGGACGCATCCGCCGCGGGGTACGCGTGCCCCCGATCGATCAGCGTCGCGATGATCTCCTGCATCTGCGGGATCGAGGCCGTCGCACGCGGTTCGTAGGTCGGCGGGAGGATGCCGACTCCGGTGTACGCCGCCGTGAACTCCTGCTCCATGCGGTACGCCAGCGCCCACCACTGCTCGGTGTCCGACGCGTTCGCGAGCACCTTGTCGTCGATGTCGGTGACGTTGCGCACGAACGTGACCCGCCCGAATCGGTGAGCCAGCCATCGGCGCAGCAGGTCGAAGCTGAGGGCTGCGCGGACATGGCCGATGTGCGGGCCGGACTGCACCGTGGGTCCACAGACATACATCGTGATGTTCTCGGGATCGAGAGGCACGAAGTCGCGCAGCTGCTGTGCGCGCGTGTCGTAGAGGCGGAGTGTCACCGCACAAGCTTACCGGGCGGTGCGTCGCGAAGCCTGGGCGAGCCTCACTGGGCGACGAACGAGAGCCGGCGGTTCGCGAACTCCCCGATGCCGATCGGCCCCATCTCCCGGCCGAAGCCCGAGCGCTTCACGCCGCCGAACGGCAGCTCGGCAGCCTCGGCCGCGATCGTGTTGACGTGGGTCATGCCGACCTCGAGCCGGGACGCGACGCGCGCGGCCCTCGCCTCATCGGTCGAGAACACCGACCCGCCGAGTCCCATGTCGCAGTCGTTCGCGAGCTCGAGCGCCTCCTCGTCGCTGGAGACGCGGTAGACGGTGGCGACCGGTCCGAAGATCTCCTCCCGATACGAGGGCGAGTCTCGGGGCACTCCCGTGAGCACGGCCGGCGAATAGTGGGCGCCGGGTCCGTCGGAGAGGACTCCGCCCGCCTCGAGGGTCGCGCCGGCCTGCACCGCTCGGCGCACCTGGTCGTCGACCGTCTCGGCTGCGGTGCGCGTCGACAGCGGCACGAACTGGCCGTCCTGCAGGTCGAGCTGATCGCCGGGCACGAGTCCCTCGGCGAGGCTCTTCAGCTCGGCGACGAACTCGTCGTAGATGTCGTCCATCACGATGAGACGCTTGTTCGAGTTGCACACCTGACCGCCGTTGTAGACGCGGAACTCCCAGGCCTGCCTGGCGACCGCTGCGACGTCGTCGGCATCGAGCACGATCATCGGATCGATGCCTCCGAGCTCGAGCACGCACTTCTTGAGGTGCGTGCCCGCCTGCGCACCGATGATGGCGCCGGCTCGCTCGGAGCCGGTGAGCGAGACCCCCTGCACACGCGGATCCGCGATCATCGTGGCGATCTGATCGTGCGACGCGAAGACGTTCTGGTAGCCGCCCTCCGGCACACCCGCCTCGCGCATGATCGCCTCGATGGCGAGCGAGGAACGGGGGCAGATCTCGGCGTGCTTGAGGAGGATCGTGTTGCCGAGCAGCAGGTTCGGGGCCGCGAAACGCGCCACCTGGTAGTACGGGAAGTTCCAGGGCATGACGCCGAGAAGGGTACCGAGGGGGCGGTGCTCGATGTACGCACGTCCCGGCACCGTGCTCGGGATCTCGTAGTCGGTGATCAGGCTCGGCCCGTGCACGGCGTAGTACTCGATGATCGACGCCGCGAAGTCGACCTCGTCGAGCGCCTCGGCACGCGACTTGCCCATCTCGATCGCGATGTGATCGGCCAGCTCGTCCTTGCGCTCCTCGAAGAGCTCGGCCACCCGCTTCACCACTGCCGCGCGCTCCTGCACACTGCGATCACGCCACTCGCGGTAGGCGTCGTCGGCCGAGGCCAGAGCGGTGTCGATCTGCGCGTCGGTCGCGGTGTCGAAGTTCTCGACGACCACTCCGGTCGCGGGGTTCTGCACTCGGTAGCCGCTCATGTGGATCCTCGTTCGCTCGTCACGCGGGTCATCGTCGATGCCGCTTCCTCGATCGTCGCGTGCCCACGCCATCGGGCGCAAGTCACCGCGGTGACCGGTCTTCGCGCCTCGGCGTCAATCGACGGCGATGACCTGCCCCGTCTGCACACCCAGCACGCTCTTCGCGTACGCCTGCCCGACACGGTGCGACGACACCGGCACGAAGCCGGGGAATGACGAGTGATACGACGGGGCGTCCTCGAGCACCGAGGGACTGACCGCGTTGATGCGGATGCCGCGCGGCAGCTCCGTCGCCGCAGCGAGCACGAACGACTCCAGAGCGCCGTTCGCGAGCGAGGCCGCAGCGCCTGTCGCGATCGGCTCCCGGGCGAGGACTCCCGAGGTCAGCGTGAAGGATCCGCCATCGCGGACGAACGGGGTGCCGGCGCGCACGACATCGAGCTGGGAGAGGACCTTGCCCCGCAGCGCCGATTCGTAGTCGTCACGATCGAGTTCACCCAGCGCACGGAACGGGACCTCGCCGACGGCGACGATCACGGCGTCGGCCTCCCCCACCGCGGCGAAGAGCTTCTCGATCGACGCGCGATCGGTGATGTCGACCGAGGGCTCGGTCGATCGCGACACCGCGATCACCTCGTGCGCCCCGAGCGCGGCCACGGCGGTGCGGCCGACGTGGCCGTTGGCACCGATGATCAGGATCCTCATGACGACTCCTCCGTACTGGGCGAATGCGTGGTGGGCGAATGCGTGGTGTCGGTGTGCGCGGCGTGCGGCACGACCAGGGCGACAGCGGTCACCGCGATCCCCTCGCTCCGCCCCGAGAATCCGAGCCCGTCGGTCGTCGTCGCCGTGACCGAGACCGGCGCGCCGCCGAGCGCGGCCGAGAGCGCACGCTCGGCCTCAGCACGCCGCGCGCTGAACCGCGGCCGGTTGCCCTGGAACTGCACTGACACGTTCCCGATGCCGAAGCCCGCCTCGACGAGAATCTGCGCGGTGCGCGCCAGGAAGACATCGGCGTGCGCGCCCGCGTATTCGGGGTGCGCCGTGCCGAAGTGCTCGCCGATGTCACCGAGCCCTGCTGCTCCGAGCAGCGCGTCGACCATCGCATGCGCCACCGCGTCTCCGTCGGAATGCCCGGAGAGCGGCTGCTCGCCCGGCCATTCGAGGCCGGCGAGCCAGAGCGCCCCCTCGCCGCCGAAGGCATGCACATCGGTGCCGATGCCGACCCGCGGGATCGGCATCGAATGAGTCGCCGTGCGGGCATCCGGCGCTGCGGATGCCGACGGTGCCGTCGTCAGCAGGTGCCGAGCCCGCTCGAGATCGGCCGGAGTCGTGATCTTGAACCCGCTCGGCGACCCGTCGATCCTGCGCACCGGATGACCGGCGGCGGCGAAGAGCGCCGCATCATCGGTGTATTCGACGCCCGAGTCCAGCGCCGCCCGATAGGCGGCGTCGAGCAGCTCGCGCGGAAATCCCTGCGGTGTCATCGCTGCAGCGAGCTCCGAGCGGTCGACCGGACCGACGATGTCGTCGCCGTCGACCTTCTTGAGGGTGTCGATCACCGGAAGGGTCGGGATCACGCCGGTGCTGTCGTCGACTGCCGCCGCGACCGCATCGATGGTCGCCGGCGGGGTCAGAGCGCGCGCCGCATCGTGCACGAGCACGGTGCGCACATCGCCCCACAGCGCGGCGAGGCCCGCCGCGACCGAGAGCTGGCGGGTGTCGCCGCCGGTCACCACCCGACCGAGGTCCGTTCGTTCGCCCGCTGCCGCGCGCAGCTCGGTCTCGGCATCGCCCTCGAATCCCTTCGGGGCGACGACCACCACCTGAGCCGGACCTGCCGCGAACACGCCGTCGAGCGCGTGACGGAGGATCGAATGGGTGTCGATGCCGACGAACGCCTTCGGCGCCCCCGCATCCAATCTGGTGCCGGACCCTGCGGCGACGACGATGATCGCGGTGTCCGGGACGGGAATCATGCTCACGCCTTCACGTTACCCGCGCGCACGAAAAAAGGCGGATGCCGAAGCATCCGCCCAGTTTCGAATCGCTCAGGACGCGAGGACCTCGTCGAGCATCGCGCTCGCCTTGTCTTCGTCGGTCTTCTCCGCGAGAGCCAGCTCGGAGATGAGGATCTGACGCGCCTTGGCCAGCATCCGCTTCTCACCGGCCGACAGACCGCGGTCCTGGTCACGACGCCACAGGTCGCGCACGACCTCGCTCACCTTGATCACATCGCCGGAGGCGAGCTTCTCGAGGTTCGCCTTGTAACGACGAGACCAGTTCGTGGGCTCTTCGGTGAACGGCGCACGCAGAACCTCGAACACGTGGTCGAGGCCCTCTCGTCCGATCACATCTCGGACCCCGACAAGATCGACGTTCTCAGCAGGCACCTCGATGATGAGGTCTCCCTGCGTGACGTTGAGCTTCAGGTATTTCTTCGCCTCACCCTTGATGATGCGCTCCTTGACCTCGATGATGGTCGCAGCGCCATGGTGCGGATAGACGACAGTTTCGCCAACCTCAAAAAGCATAAAAACTTGTCCTTTCGGCAACCTCAATGATACCACAGCCAGGATGCGCTAAGGTTCGCACCCCCACGTCCGAAGGCGCCCCTCCGCATACGCATAGAATGGGAGGCGGACATCCCGCCGGACCACAGGAGGACCAGTGAAATCGCGCCTTGTCGCATCTGCCGCCATCAGCGCCCTCGTTCTTCTCGGCGCCACCGGCTGCACGTTCATCTCGCCACAGTCGACGACGATCGAGTACTCGGCGTCCGACGGCGTGAACATCTCGGATTCGGACGGCCCCCTCGACGTGCGAAACGCCTTCGTCGTCGCGACGGAAGACGGCTCGGTCGGCAACTTCGTCGCCGCCGTCGTGAACCCGACCCTCGACAAGGCGACCCTCACGATCACGGTCGCCGGGCTCGAGCCCATCAAGGTCCCGGTGGCGGCGGGCGAGACGATCAGCTTCGGCGCCGACGAGGAGCCGCTGCGCATCGACGACCTCGACACCCTGCCCGGTGCGACCGTCGAGATCCACTTCCAGTCGGGCGACGGTGCCGGAACCAAGGCCGACGTGCCCGTGCTCGACGGGACGCTCCCCTACTACGCAGACCTCGTCCCCTCGGAGAAGGCTGAGCCGACTCCCGAGCCGATGCCCACCGACACGGCGGCACCCGCTCCGTCCGAGTGATCCGCAGCCGCTGACGCGAGAGAGGCCGGCACCCTACGGGGTGCCGGCCTCTCTGTCGTCAGTCGTCGGGGTGAGTCCTCGGAGTCGTGTCAGCCTTCGAACCGGTAGCCCAGGCCGCGCACGGTGACGAGCATCACCGGCTCGCTCGGGTTCTCCTCGATGCGCGAGCGGATGCGCTTGATGTGCACGTCGAGCGTCTTGGTGTCGCCGAAGTAGTCGCTGCCCCACACCCGATCGATGAGCTGACCTCGGGTGAGCACACGACCGGAGTTGCGCATGAGCACCTCGAGCAGCTCGAACTCCTTGAGCGGCATGTTGATCTGCTGGCCCGCGACCGAGACCGTGTGCCGGTCGATGTCGAGCGTGACGCGGCCGCCGTCGAGCACTCGCTCATCGAGCTCGTTCTCGGCCTGCACCACGCGCCGCAGCACGGCCCGCATTCGGGCGAGCAGCTCGCGTGACGAATAGGGCTTGGTGATGTAGTCGTCTGCGCCGAGCTCGAGACCCACGACGATGTCGACCTCGGAGTCCTTGGCGGTGAGCATGATGATCGGCACGGCGGAGGTCGATCGGATCTGTCGGCAGACCTCCGTGCCCGGCATGCCAGGGAGCATGAGATCGAGCAGCACGATGTCGGCGCCGCGCTCACGGAATGCCGCGAGGGCACCGGGGCCGTCTTCGGCGATCTCGACCTCGAATCCCTCACGGCGAAGCAGATACGCCAGCGGATCGGCGAGGTCGGGCTCGTCTTCGACGAGAAGGATGCGGGTCATGCGTTCTCTCCGTTTCGGACGCGAGCTGCGGCCTTCGCCGCCTTGCGCTCGCGCTTCTTCTTGTTCTTCTTCTCGTTCTCGATGCCCTCGGGGGTATCGATGCGGGGAAGTCTGATGGTGAAGGTCGACCCGCGTCCCGGGCGCGACCACAGGCTGACCTCTCCGCCGTGGCGCTGGATCGCGTGCTTGACGATCGACAGGCCGAGCCCCGTGCCACCGGTGCGACGCGAGCGGGCCTCGTCGGCGCGGTAGAACCGCTCGAAGATCCGCTCCCGGTCGCCCTCGGAGATCCCGATGCCCTGGTCAGCCACGGCGACCTCGACGACGTCGACATCCGCCTTGACCCCGACGCCGACGCGAGAGCCCCGCGGGGAGTACACGATCGCGTTGGCGATGAGATTGCCGAACGCCTCGATGAGGATCTGCGGGTCGCCGTGCACCCACACTCCGCGATCGCCGCCCCGTGCGAGTTCGACGCCCGCAGAGTCGGCCTGCACCACGTGCGCCTCGATGGAGGCCGCGATGACCTCGTCGATCGACACCGGCCGCGCATCGGTCAGGGTGTCGTCGGCCTGCAGCCTCGACAGGCTCATGATGCGGCCGGTGAGCTGACCCAGACGCGTGGCCTCTGCAGAGATCCGCGTCGCGAAATGGCGGACCTGGGCCGGATCGTCGGCCGCCGACTCGATCGCCTCGGCGAGAAGGGTGACGGCGCCCACGGGCGTCTTGAGCTCATGGCTCGTGTTCGCCACGAAGTCCCGCCGCATCTGGTCGAGTCGCTCCTGCTCGGTGACGTCGCGGATGATGAGCAATGACATGCGCGGGCTGATCGCGCTCGCGCGCGCCGAGACCAGCCGCGGGTCGAGGCTGAGCCCCCCGCGGGTGATCCGCAGCGACTCGGTGTGCGAGCCGCCCTCGCTGCGCACACTGCGGATGAGCTGACGCAGCTCGGGATTCTCGAGCGGAGCCCCCACCCGGATGCCGAAGCGGGCCGCCGCCTTGGACGCCGCGAGCACCAGCCCCGAGGCGTCGACGACGCATGCTGCATCATCCATGCTCCGAAGAACGGCGGTGACACCGTCGGGAACGACGAGCGACGTCTCATCGGCGATACGCGCCCTCGCACGGTACGCCCACACCAGCAGGAGTGAGAGTCCGACACCGATCACGAGGCCGACGGCCAACGCGAGCAGCGCTGTCTGCGGCAGGGTCATGTCTCCAGAGTAGAGTGCGTTCACCTGCCGATCGGCGCGTTAACCGGCCGCGAAGCCATGGCGAGAAGTACTATTCACGTGCTGGGCACCGTTCGTTAACCTTCGGAGCAGACAATCGCTTCGGGCCTGTGCGGGAGCGCGGACTCCTCTCGCGCGGACGATCCAGCCGTCTCGCGCTGACACACAGCCGAGACCCGAATGAAAGGTTGCGCCCATCATGCGCGAAGTCTTCCACCAGTCCCTCGAGGACCTGCAGTCGCGCCTCGTCGAGATCGCCGACCTGGTCACGGTCTCGATCGACAAGGCGACCCGCGCGTTCGCCACGAGCGACGTCGCCCTCGCCGAGGAGGTCATCGCCGACGACGCGAAGATCGATGAGCTCGCCGTCGCGCTCGACGAGCAGGCCATCGAGATCCTGGCACGTCAGCAGCCCGTCGCCCGCGATCTCCGCATCGTCGTGTTCGCACTGCGCGTGAGCGCGTCTCTCGAGCGCATGGGCGACATGTCCGAGCACATCGCCCAGCTGGCGCGCCTGCGCTTCCCCGAGCGCGCGATCCCGAAGGGACTCAAGGGCACGTTCACCAAGATGGGCGAGCTCGACGTCGAGATCTCCCGCACCCTCAGCGAACTCCTGCGCACGCAGGACCTGCGTCTCGCCGACGCGATCCGCAACACCGACGATGACATCGACGAGCTGCATGCCAGCGTGTTCGAGAAGGTGCTCAGCGACAACTGGAAGGGTGAGGCCACCGCCACCGTCGACGCCACACTCGCCAGCCGCTACCACGAGCGCTTCGCCGACCATGCGGTCGCCGTCGCCAAGAAGGTCGTCTATCTCGCCACGGGCGACTGGCAGGTCGACGAAGAGGACTTCCTCTCGGCCGCCGAGCAGCAGCGCGAGCTCGGCCACGCCTGAGGCACCACGAGACACGAAGAAGGGGGCGGATGCTGTGACAGCATCCGCCCCCTTCTTCGTGCGTTCTTACTTCTTGCCCTGCGCGGCGACCGCTGCGGCACCGGCGGCGGCGGCCTCGGGGTCGAGGTAGCGGCCGGGTCCGGTGGGAACGTTGTTCTCGTCGAGCTCGTAGACGAGCGGGATGCCGGTGGGGATGTTCAGCTCGGCGATGTCGTCGTCGCTGATGCCCTCGAGGTGCTTCACGAGGCCGCGCAGCGAGTTGCCGTGCGCCGTGACGAGCACCGTCTTGCCGGCCTCGAGGTCGGGCACGATCGCATCGTTCCAGTAGGGCAGCAGACGGTCGATGACGAGCTTCAGCGACTCGGTGCGGGGCACCTCTCCGTCGATCCCCACGTAGCGCGGGTCGTGGACCTGGCTGAACTCGCTGTCGTCGTCGAGCACGGGCGGCGGCACGTCGAACGAGCGACGCCACAGCTGGAACTGCTCGGGACCGAACTCCTCGAGCGTCTGGGCCTTGTCCTTGCCCTGGAGCGCACCGTAGTGGCGCTCGTTGAGCCGCCACGAGCGGGTCACGGGGATCCACAGCCGATCTGCGGCGTCGAGGGCGATGTTCGCGGTCTGGATCGCGCGGCTCAGCAGCGAGGTGTGCAGCACGTCGGGCAGGATGCCGGCCTCGGCCAGCAGCTCGCCACCACGACGAGCCTCGGTGCGTCCCTGCTCGTTGAGGCGGACGTCCACCCAGCCGGTGAAGAGATTCAGTTCGTTCCACTCGCTCCGGCCGTGACGGAGCAGGATCAGGGTGCGCTTCGAAGTCATGGGGCCAGTTTATCCGCGCAGCTCGACACGTCCACGCCGTCGCCCTGCGAGGATTGACGCATGGCGTCATCTCCCCTCGGTCGACCGACCCGCGGCACCACCGGGACGAACCGTCTGCGCCGCAACGACAGGTGGATCGCCGCGAGCCCCGCCTTCCGACGTGCCGTCGATCCACTCGTCGTCGACCTGGGTTTCGGGGCCAGCGGCGTCACGGCGTTCGAACTGTCCACCCGGCTGCGGCGCGTCCGCCCGGATGCCGAGGTGGTCGGCCTCGAGCTCGATCCGGAGCGGGTCGCGACAGCCGACGAACAGCTGCTCGCGGTGCGCGCGGGCCTCTCCCCTTTCGACCCCGACCTGCGAGTCTCCTTCGAGCGCGGGGGCTTCGAGGTCCCGCTTCCCGCCGGACGCCGACCCGCGATCATCCGCGCCATGAACGTCCTCCGCCAGTACGACGAAACCGACGTGGCCGGCGCCTGGCGCACCATGGCCGCCCGGCTCGCGCCCGACGGGCTTCTCGTCGAGGGCACATGCGACGAGATCGGCCGCGTGGCGAGCTGGATAGACGTCGACAGTCACGCCACCCCGCTGCGCTTCACCATCTCACTCCGCCTCGCAGAGCTCGAGCATCCGAGCATCGTGGCCGAGCGGTTGCCGAAGGCGCTCATCCACCGCAATGTGCCGGGCGAGCGGGTGCACGCGCTGCTCGTCGACCTCGACCGCGAGTGGCATCGCGCGGCGGCGCTGTCGACGTTCGGCGCGACCCAGCGCTTTCTCGCCGCCGCCACGGCGCTCCGCGATCAGGGGTGGCCGGTGACCGGCGGGAAGGCCCGGTGGCGATTGGGCGAGCTCACGTTGCCCTGGGATGCCGTGAAGCCGCTGAGCTGATGACCTCTGGCCCTGACCCCGCGCGGAGCTCAGGCCGTGTGACGGGGATCCGGAGCAGTCGGGCGCCGCGACAAGCGGGTGATCCTCGGAATCTCGGCCATGGCACCGGCATCGGCAGGAACGATGACCTGCTGCGTCGCGGCGATCTGCACGCCCTCCGTGCGGACGACGAGATCGCCGACGGGAGCGCGACGAGAGAGGATCGCGAGAGCGATCGGCCCGTCCTCGTGATGCCGCGCGACGGAGGTGATGGTCCCGACCTCGTCGTCACCGGCGAAGACCGGGTCACCGGTGGTCGGCAGCACATCGTCGCTGCCGTCGAGGTGCAGCGCCGCGAGTCGTCGCGGAGGATGCCCGAGGTTGTGCACCTTGGCCACCGTCTCCTGACCTCGGTAACAGCCCTTGTCGAGGTGGACGGCCGTGCGGATCCAATCGGACTCGTGCGGCAGCGACCGTTCGTCGACCTCCGTCGACCAGCGCGGCCGCCAGGCGGCGACGCGCAGCGCCTCGGCGGCGAGGAGACCGGCGACGTCTTCGGCCGACAGCGTGGCCGCGAGTGCCTCCGACGCCGCTTCCGGCACGATCGCGATCCGCCACGCGAGATCCGCTCCGGGATGCTCGACGACCTCGGCATACTGATGACCGCCCGCGCTCACGCGCTGCCACGGATCCGCCCAGACGAGCGGATCTCCGGCGGGGGCTGAGGCCGCGGCGAGCGCGCGCTCCGCCGCGGCTCCCCCCTCGACGAAACCGAGCAGCGCGAGGTCGGGGCGCACCTCGACAGTCGCCTGCGTGCGGAACTTCATGCGCAGCAGCCAAGTGGCGAGCGCGTCGGCGTCGCCGGCGTCGGCGATCAGCCAGGTCGACGATCCGTCGTCGACGACACCGGCGGCATGCTCCACCCGGCCCTGCGGGTCGAGGACGAGCAGCTCTGTGCTGTCGCCCTCGGCGAGGCGTCCGAGAGCCTGCGAGGTGATCGAGTCGAGCCAGCCGAGACGCTCGGGACCGGCGACCTCGATGACCGTCCTGTCGTCGAGAGGAACCAGCGCGGCACCGGTCGCGAGCCTGCGCTGCTCGCGGAACACGTCGCCGAAGTGGGCGATGCCCGCCTCGCCCGCGACGGCACCCGTGATGTCGGAGAAGCCGGGCACGTCAGACCTTCGCCAGGCGAGCCGAGGCGTGCGAACGCAAGGGGGTGCCGAGAGCGGCGATGTCCCACGCCCACAGCAGATGGCCGTCGACCAGGCCGTACAGACGTGTGGCGCTGCCGTACTCCTTCGCACCCGCGCCGCGGACGACGGCGTCGGTCGCGATATCGACCCGAGGGCCGTTGATCTCGCCGAGATAGAGCTCGAGCATTCCGTCGGAGTGCGCGATCGAGACCTCGATCGGGAAGCCTCCGGATGCTGCTCGCAGCGCCTCGACGTCGTCGACGCCACGGTCGACCGTGTCGCCGAGCGGAGGCAGCAGCCCCGGTCCCGAATCGGCATCGGTGGCGGGACGGGTCAGGCGCCAGTACCCCGTCTCGGCGATGAGAGGAACGGATGCCGAGCCGTCGTCGCCCGTGAACGTCGCGGTGGCCGAGTAGTTGAGGAACGGCCCGCCGTCATGGCTGAAGCTCACCCGATGGGTGAACTCCCCACGCAGCTCCCGCTCTCCGACGGGGTAGTCGATGACACCGGTCCCCTCCCACACGCCGATCAGCCACGAGAGCGGGACGATGTCTGCCGGAAGGTCGGTGGGGATCTCGATCACGGCGAGCTCAGCGCTGGCCGCGGAAGAGGTTGCGCAGCACCACGACCGAGACGAAGGCGATCGCGAGGCTCGCCAGGCCCAGCAGGCCGATGAAGAAGAATTCGAGCGCCATGAGGTCCATGACCTCCACATTACCCTCCGCACGCGAAGGTGTCTCGTCCCGCCGCCGATCGGTCTCGGCGGAGTCGATCGCGATGTCAGGAGAACGAGGAGACGAACGCCGCGACGGCGAAGCCGATCGAGATCATGCCCATCAGGAGGAGCGCCCCGATGGCGCTGCCGCCCACCCGGAGGATGAATCCCTGGGTGCGCCCGTGCCAGAGCTGCACGGCGAACGAGAGCAGCACCACGCCGCCGAAAGAGACCAGCAACCACTGCACCCGGTACACCTCGGGGACGAAGATCCCGACGGCGATCGAGGCGACGAGCGCGACCCCCCAGACGGCGAGCACGCCGCCGAAAGCGTTACGCGGTGCGAGCGCAGGTTCCGACATGACTCCATTGTGACCCATCGGCGCCCGGTATCATTGCGGCACGGCGATACTTCAGCCGTCCGGAAGGAGTGCGTGTGGCCCAGGTCCTGGTCTTGACCAACGCTCCGGTCTCGGAGCAGGTCCTGCCCGCCATGGAGCTTCTCAGCCACCGCGTGCGTCAGATCCCCGCCGAGCCGGCCCAACTCGTCAGCGCGCCCGATTACGACATCGTGATCGTCGACGCACGGCACGATCTCGTCGGGGCGAAGTCGCTCTGCCGCCTCCTCAGGGCAGCGGGGCAGGCGGCACCGCTGCTCCTCGTCGTCACGGAGGGAGGCATGAGCGCTCTCTCCGGCGACTGGGGCATCGACGACGTGCTGCTCACGACGGCGGGCCCTGCCGAGGCCGACGCGCGAGTACGTCTCGCCCTCGCCCGCCGCGACGAGACTGCCGAACCGTCTCGGGTCCAGGCATCCGGAGTCGTGATCGACGAGCAGTCCTACTCCGCGAAGCTGCGCGGCAGGCCGCTGGACCTGACCTACAAGGAGTTCCAGCTCCTGCACTTCCTCGCCACGCATCCGTCCCGCGTGTTCACTCGCGAGCAGCTGCTCAGCGAGGTCTGGGGATACGACTACTTCGGCGGCACGAGGACGGTCGACGTGCACGTGCGACGCCTGCGCGCCAAGCTCGGCGACCAGGAGCAGATCATCGGCACCGTGCGCAATGTCGGGTATCGGTTCAACGTCCACGAGGACGAGTCCGTCCCGGCCGCGCGGTGACGCGGCGACTCACGTTCACACGCGCGTCACCTCTCGGTGCTTAGATGTACCCCATGATCGATCCCGCTCTCGCCGACGCAGGTCTCGGCGACGCCGAAGACGACGACTTCGATGCCATCGAGTCGCCGGACGCGCTTCTGCCCGACCACCGCTACCTCGATCGCGAGCTGAGCTGGCTCGCATTCAACCAGCGCGTCCTCGAACTCGCCGAGGATCCGTCATTGCCGGAACTCGAGCGGGCCAACTTCCTGGCGATCTTCGCGAGCAATCTCGATGAGTTCTTCATGGTGCGCGTCGCCGGTCTCAAGCGTCGCATCGTCACGGGTCTCGCCGTGCCCACCAACATCGGCCGCTCCCCCGCCGACGCGCTCGCCGACATCGCCCGCGAAGCGCATGCCCTGCAGTTGCGCCACGCCGAGGCCTGGACCTCGCTCGTGCGCCCCGCGCTCGCAGAATCCGGCATCGAGATCGCCGACTGGTCGGAGCTCACAGAGGAAGAGCGCGCCAAGCTCTCCGAGTACTTCGGCGCCCAGGTCTTCCCGGTTCTCATGCCTCTGGCCGTCGACCCCGCACACCCGTTCCCTTACATCTCGGGCCTGTCGCTGAACCTCGCGATCCGCATCCGCAACGCCCGCACGGGTCGCCAGGAGTTCGCGCGACTCAAGGTTCCGCCCATGCTCCCGCGCTTCGTCGAGGTTCCGGGTTCGGGCGAGATCAAGCGATTCCTCCGCCTCGAAGAGCTGATCGCCAATCACCTCGGCGACCTGTTCCCCGGCATGGAGGTGCTCGACCATCACGCGTTCCGCCTCACCCGCAACGAAGACGTGGAGATCGAGGAGGACGAGAGCGAGAACCTGATCCAGGCGCTCGAAGCCGAGCTGCTGCGCCGTCGATTCGGTCCGCCCATCCGCCTCGAGATCACGGACGACATGGACGAGGTCACGATGGACCTCCTCGTGCGCGAGCTCGACGTCACCGACAAGGAGATCTACCGTCTCCCCGGCCCGCTCGACCTTCGCGGTCTGTTCGACCTGTCGCGCATCGATCGCCCTGACCTGCGTTACCCGCCGCACCTGCCCACCACGGCCGTGGCCTTCCAGCCCACCGGCAGCAACACCCGCGCCGACATCTTCAAGGCGATCCGCAAGTCGGATGTCCTCGTGCACCACCCGTACGAGTCGTTCACCACGAGCGTCGTCGCGTTCCTCGAGCAGGCGGCGCGCGACCCGCATGTGCTCGCCATCAAGCAGACGCTCTACCGCACCTCGGGCGACAGCCCGATCGTCGAGGCGCTGATCAACGCCGCCGAGGCCGGCAAGCAGGTGCTGGCGCTGGTCGAGGTCAAGGCGCGCTTCGACGAGGCCAACAACATCGTCTGGGCACGCAAGCTCGAGAAGGCGGGCGTGCACGTGGTCTACGGCCTGGTGGGCCTGAAGACGCACTGCAAGCTGGCTCTGGTGATCCGTGAGGAAGACGGCGTGCTGCGCCATTACTCGCACATCGGCACCGGGAACTACAACCCGAAGACGAGCCGCATCTACGAGGACTTCGGTCTGTTCACCACCGACGCCCAGGTCGGCAAGGACCTCACCCGTCTGTTCAACGAGCTCAGCGGCTACGCGATCGAGAAGAAGTTCAAGCGCCTGCTGGTCGCGCCTCTGCACCTGCGCAAGGGCCTCGTGCGGCAGATCGACGACGAGCGTCGCAACGCCGAGGCCGGCAAGCCCGCCGGCATCCGCATCAAGGTCAACTCGATGGTCGACGAAGAGGTCATCGACGCCCTGTACCGGGCGAGCGCCGCCGGGGTGAAGGTCGACGTCTGGGTGCGCGGGATCTGCAGCCTGCGCACCGATCTCGAGGGCATCAGCGACAACATCACCGTGCGCAGCATCCTGGGCCGGTACCTCGAGCACTCCCGCATCTTCGCGTTCCACAACGCCGGCGACCCGCAGGTGTACATCGGCAGCGCCGACATGATGCACCGCAACCTCGACCGTCGCGTCGAGGCGCTGGTGCGGGTGACCGAGCCCGATCACCTGAAGGATCTTCTGGCGTTCTTCGACCTCGCGATGGACCCGGGGACCACGTCGTGGCACCTGGGCGCCGAAGGCGTGTGGACCCGCCACTCCGAGGATGCCGACGGCAAGCCCCTGATCGATCTGCAGGACAAGACGATGGGGTTGATCCAGCGACGCCGTCGCGCCCGGGCGACCCGATGACCGCTCGGGAGGCGACCGGAGCGAAGGTCGCGGCACGCTCGAAGTGGACCGACAAGGCCGTCTACGCGGCCGGCGGCGTGGTCTGGCGCCTCGTCGACGGCAAGCTGCGGATCCTCCTGATCCATCGCACCAAGTACCGCGACATCACGCTGCCCAAGGGCAAGGTCGACCCCGGTGAGATGCTCGCAGAGACCGCCGTGCGCGAGGTGCACGAAGAGACCGGCATCCGAGTCTCGCTGGGCGTGCCCGTCGGCGTGAGCCGATATCACCTGCCGTCGAACAAGCAGAAGGTCGTGCACTACTGGGCGGCGGAGGCGACGGAGGATGCGATCCGCGCATCGACGTTCGTGCCCAACCGTGAGATCGCCGCGCTCGAATGGGTGAGCGTGAAGAAGGCGCGGTCACGACTCAGCTATCCGGTCGATGTGGAGATCCTCGACTTCTTCACGAACCTGGTCGACGACGGAGTGCTGCGCACCTTCCCGGTGATCGCACTGCGGCACGCGAAGGCGCTCGCGCGCTCCGACTGGGACGGCACGGATGCCTCGCGCCCCCTCACCGGGCGGGGACGTGAGCAGGCCGCCTCGATCGTCGGGCCGCTGCGGGCCTTCGGCGTGCGCAAGATCATCACGAGCGATGCCGTCAGATGCGTGCAGACCGTCACCCCACTCGCGAAGGCGCTCGACCGCAAGACCGTCACGACGGGGAAGATCAGTCAGGACGCCTGGGAAGACGGCGACGACGATCTGCGCTCCGTGATCGGCCGCCGGGTCCGCTCCGGCAAGGCCGCCGTGCTGTGCAGCCACGGCCCGGTGCTCCCGGGCATCCTCTCGGAGCTCGCCCTGGCCACCGGCACCATCCAGGGCTCGTACGTGAGCAGCGCGGCGGATCTCGAACCCGCCGCGTTCTCGGTCGTGCACCTGTCGGCATCCAATCCCGGCTCCGGCATCATCGCGATCGAGACGCACATCCCCAAGATCTGACCCGCGCCCGCATCGGCCGGGAGCCGCGTGTTTCCGCGGATCCGCCCCAGAGAGTCGCGCGCCGTTCACCTTCTGTTCACCTGCGTGGTCGAGTCTCGTTAACCGCCGCACCTAGCGTCACTGTGTGCCCTGCACCGGGCCCCACCCAACCATGATCGAAGGATCCACAGTGAAGATCTCCCGAATCGCACGTATCGGCGCCGTCGGCGCCGTGGCAGCACTCGCACTCGCCGGCTGTGCCGCGAACGAAGGCGGCAACACCGGCGGCGACTCGTCCGACGCCCCCACCTCGACCCTGTCGGGCACCATCGAAGCCACCGGCGCCTCGTCGCAGGAAGCCGCTCAGCAGTCCTGGGTCGCCGCGTTCCAGACCGCGAACCCCGAGACCACCATCAACTACACCGCGACCGGCTCCGGGACGGGCCGTGAGAACTTCATCGCCGGTTCGTCGAACTTCATCGGGTCGGACCGCGCGTTCAACGCCGACGAGATCGCTGCAGGCGGCTTCGGCTCGTGCACCTCGGATGAGATCGTCGAGATCCCCGTCTACATCTCGCCCGTCGCCGTCGCCTTCAACCTCGAGGGCATCGACGAGCTGAACCTCGACGGCGCGACCATCGCGAGCATCTTCTCGGGTGCCATCTCGAACTGGAACGACCCGGCGATCGCCGCGCAGAACGAGGGCGTCGAGCTGCCCGACCAGGCGATCGTGCCGGTGCACCGCGCCGACGCCTCGGGCACGCAGGAGACCTTCACCAAGTACCTCAGCGCCGTCGCCCCGGACGTCTGGACCTACGAGGCCAGCGACGAGTGGCCGCTCTCGACCGGTGAGGCCGGCGACGGAACCTCGGGTGTCGTCGACGCCATCTCCAACGGTTCGGGCTACATCGGCTTCGCCGACGCCTCGCGCACCTCGGAGCTCGGCCAGGTCGCCGTGCAGGTCGAGGGCGAGTACGTCGCGTACTCGGCCGAGGCCGCCGCAGCACTCGTCGAGGCATCGCCGCTCGAAGAGGGCCGCTCTGACCACGACCTCGCGTTCGACGTCGACCCGGCAGCCGCGCCGGCCGGCTCGTACCCGATCGCCCTGGTCTCGTACCTCATCGGATGCGTCGAGTACGACGACGCCGAGACCGCCGGCCTCGTGAAGGCGTACTTCGAGTACGTCGCCTCGGCCGAGGGCCAGGACGCCGCGGCAGAGGCCGCGGGCAGCGCACCGATCTCCGACAGCCTGCGCGAGCAGATCAGCACCGCTATCGACGCGATCGTCACGGAGTGACCGGCCGCTCAGCGAACCGCTGAGCTCCGGCACCGACGCCCCCGGGGTGTCGGTCGACAGGATCTCGACCGACACCCCGGGGCACCCTCATGAAGACACCCGAAAGCCCCTCCGAGCAGATCGTGGAGCAGCCCCGATGACCACCACCCAGGCGGGTCCCGACACCACCAGTTCCCCCGGTTCGCGCCCCGCGCTGCGCCGACGGGGCGACCTCATCTTCTCCGGCACCGCGCTCGGGGCGGGAATCATCATTCTCGTCACCCTCGCCGCGGTGGCGCTCTTCCTGATCGTCCAGGCGATCCCCGCACTCTCTGCGGACACGAGCAACAACCACATCCTCGAGGGACAGTCGTTCCTGTCCTGGGTGTGGCCCTTCGTGTTCGGCACCCTGTGGTCGAGCTTCATCGCGCTCGTCATCGCGGCGCCGGTCGCGATCGGCATCGCCCTCTTCATCTCGCACTATGCACCGCGGCGCCTCGCCGGTGTGCTCGGCTATGTGATCGACCTGCTCGCCGCGGTCCCGTCGGTCGTCTTCGGTCTCTGGGGCGCGCTGACCTTCGCTCCGATGCTCGTGCCCTTCTACAAGTGGCTGAACGAGAACCTCGGCTGGATCCCGCTCTTCGGCGGCACGCCATCCGGAACCGGTAAGACGATCCTGACGGCATCCCTCGTGCTCGCGGTGATGATCCTCCCGATCATGACCGCCATCTGCCGCGAGGTCTTCCTGCAGACGCCCAAGCTGCACGAAGAGGCGGCCCTCGCACTCGGTGCGACGCGCTGGGAGATGGTCCGCATGGCCGTGCTGCCCTTCGCCCGCAGCGGCATGGTCTCGGGTGCGATGCTCGGACTCGGCCGCGCACTCGGCGAGACGATGGCCGTGACCCTCGTGCTCTCGCCCCTCGGCATCATCACCTTCAACCTGATCAACCCGGAGAACCCCACGACGATCCCCGCGATCATCGCCCTGCGCTTCCCCGAGGCCCACGACGAGGGCGTCAACACGCTCATCGCCGCCGGTCTGATCCTCTTCATCGTGACCTTCGCGGTCAACTTCATCGCCCGCTGGATCGTCTCGCGCCGCGCCGAGTTCTCGGGAGCCAACTGACATGACCGCCACGCTCACCCCGGCGCCCGTCGCCACGACCACTCACTCCACCTCGGCGGGCCACCTGCCCAAGTGGGCACCCTGGGCCCTCCTCCTCGTCGCATTCGTCGTCTCGGGCACGATCTTCGCCTTCATGAATGCCGGCGGAGACCCCGCCGACTTCAACATCGCGCTCACGCTCGTCGTCGGGCTGGTGTTCTACATCATCCTGATCTTCGTGATCTCCTCGGTGATCGAGAGCCGCCGTCACGCGATCGACCGCCTGATGACCGCACTCGTGTCCGGGGCGTTCGTCGTCGCACTCCTGCCGCTCATCTCGCTGCTCTACACGGTCGTCGTGAACGGCCTGATGCGCTTCGACGGCGAGTTCTTCAGCTTCTCGATGCGCAACATCGTCGGCGAGGGCGGCGGCGCGGTCCACGCCATCTACGGAACGCTGCTGATCACGCTCGGCGCGACGATCATCTCGGTGCCGATCGGCCTGATGACCTCGATCTAT
Organism: Microbacterium sp. AC145; assembly: GCF_979258505.1. Taxonomy (NCBI): domain Bacteria; kingdom Bacillati; phylum Actinomycetota; class Actinomycetes; order Micrococcales; family Microbacteriaceae; genus Microbacterium; species Microbacterium sp. AC145. Next base: position 527,862 of record NZ_OZ409859.1, on the reverse strand, counting down.
CTCGTCGAGTACGGCGAGGGCCGCAGGCTCGCCCGCGGCATCACGTTCCTCGTCGACGTCATGACCGGCATCCCCTCGATCGTCGCCGGTCTGTTCATCTACTCGGTGTTCGCGCTCATCGTCGGACCCGGCACCCGAATGGGCATCATGGGATCCCTCGCGCTCTCGGTGCTGATGATCCCGGTCGTGGTGCGAGGTTCCGAAGAACTGCTGCGCATCGTGCCCAATGAGCTCCGCGAAGCCGCCTATGCCCTCGGTGTGCCGAAGTGGCTGACGATCATCAAGGTCGTCCTGCCCACCGCCATCGCGGGAATCACGACGAGCATCATGCTCGCGATCTCGCGAGTGATCGGCGAGACCGCGCCACTGCTGCTCACGGTCGGCGTCGTGCAGGGGATGAACCTCAACATGTTCAGCGGGCAGATGGCGACGCTACCGGTCTTCTCGTACATGCAGGCGAAGTACCCGGGCATCCCGGTGGATGCCTATCTCGAACGTGCCTGGGCGGCCGCGCTCACCCTCATCGTCATCGTCATGGTGCTCAACCTGCTGGCACGCGTCATCGCCAAGGTGTTCGCCCCCAAGATCAACGGCCGCTGAGCCGTCTACCCGATTTCAACAAGAAGGATCCTCTCGTGTCCAAGAGCATCGAAGTCAACGACCTCAACGTCTACTACAGCGATTTCCTCGCCGTCGAGGGCGTCAACATCGACATCAAGCCCAACACCGTCACGGCATTCATCGGTCCGTCGGGGTGCGGCAAGTCGACCTTCCTGCGCACCCTCAACCGCATGCACGAGGTCATCCCCGGCGCGCGCGTCGAGGGGGAGGTGCTGATCGACGGCAAGAACCTCTACGGCGCGAGCGTCGACCCTGTGCTCGTCCGCCGGCAGGTCGGCATGGTGTTCCAGCGTCCGAACCCGTTCCCCACGATGTCGATCAAGGAGAACGTACTCGCGGGCGTCAAGCTCAACAACACGCGCATGGCGAAGAGCGACCAGGATGCTCTCGTCGAGAAGTCGCTGCGCGGTGCCAACCTCTGGAACGAGGTCAAGGACCGCCTCGACAAGCCGGGTTCGGGCCTCTCCGGCGGCCAGCAGCAGCGTCTCTGCATCGCGCGTGCGATCGCGGTCTCCCCCGATGTGATCCTCATGGACGAGCCGTGCTCGGCTCTCGACCCGATCTCGACCTTCGCGATCGAAGAGCTCATCGCCGAGATCAAGAACGACTACACGGTCGTGATCGTGACCCACAACATGCAGCAGGCCAGCCGCGTGTCCGACAAGACGGCGTTCTTCAACATCGCCGGCACCGGCAAGCCCGGCAAGCTCATCGAGTACGACGACACGTCGACGATCTTCACCACGCCGTCCGTGCAGGCAACCGAGGACTACGTGTCGGGTCGCTTCGGATAAGCATCCGGTCTGCCCTCCGGTCCCCCTTCGGGCACAGCTTCGGAGCGGACGCCATGAAACGCCGTGCCACTACCCTGTGGCACGGCGTTTCTGCGTTCGGTTCCGAAGCTGTGCTCGCAGAGACGTTCCAGAGTTCTCCTGCACAACGGCGAGACCCGTCAATCGCTCCACATCCACCGAGGTGACCACCACGTACGGATGCGGTCGGGCACCAGGCTCGAGCGATGTGCGGGTCGACGGGAGTCCAGGTCTGGTCGTGGGCGGAGCTGAGGAGCCGAGCAACTCGACGTGTAATCGACGCACGTGTACGGAACGGCGATCTCAGGCGAGTGAGGCGGGGCGTGTATGCCGCCCGCCACGGCATGCGGGAGGGTCATCGAGGCCGCCGAGCACGGCGGTTCCCTCGGCTGTGAGACCGCGGCGCGCCACCTCGGCATCTGGGTGCTCGACGACGAGCCCCTTCCCCTCCATGTCTGGGTGCACCCGGACAGACATCATCACAGCGGCGCGAGTGGCGAGTGCAGCTGCATCCGACACTGGAACACAGGCGATGCGCCGAGCAGGTTCGCGGCGCCTTCGGTCCCCCGGTTCCTTCTGCAGATCTACCGGTGCCGCGGCGAGGAGGCGTTCTTCGTCTCGCTCGAGTCCGCACGACGACAGGGCATGATCTCTCGTCAGGGACTTCGGCGACTCAGCGAGTCGATCGATGCCAGGGGACGGGATCTCATCGACTTCTCGCGCGCCGACGCCGACAGCGGCTTGGAGTCACTGGTCCGTCTGCGACTGAGACGCTTCGGATGGAGCATCCGCACACAGGCGCAGGTCGTCGGCACCGGCTCAGTCGACCTGTTGATCGACGACTGGCGGATCGTGGAGACAGACGGCAAGGCGAATCACGACGACGAGTCGCATCGACACCGTGATCTGGTCCGCGATGCCACTGCCGCGACGTGGGGGCATGTCTCGATGCGTTTCGATTACGCGATGGTCATTCACGACTGGGATCTGGTGGAGCGCGCAATCGTCGCCATGATGGCATTTCACTCCTGAGGGCAGCTCTCCGCGTCGGAGTGGCTCGATCACCGCGCACAGCTTCGGACCTGAGACCCGACACGCCGCCGTTCGAGCCAGGCACCTCGGCATGTCGGACCCGGGCTCCGAATCTGTGCCCCGGTGAGGGACAGGAGGATGGCCCGGGCAGGTGGGGTGAGATGGGGCGGAGTCAGTCGCGGGGGGACAGCAGGTAGGCGTTCAGGTCGGCGGTGAGGGCGTGGTCGACGGGCAGGGCTGTGCCGTCGACGGCGGTGATGGGGGCGGCGAGCCTGACGCTCGACACCAGCCACGCGGCATCCGCGCGGGAGAGGTCGGATGCCGGGATCGTGGCGTACTCGGCGTCGAACCCCCGGCCGACCAGGTAGTCGTAGACGCTCAGCTGAGTGGTGCCGTGCAGGATGCCGCCGTTCGGCGCCGGAGTCACGAAGCGATCGCCGAAGCGCAGGATCAGCGACGCCGTCGGCGCCTCGAGCACGAAGCCGTCCCGCGAGAGGAAGATCGCATCGTCTGCGCCACGTCGATGCGCCTCGCGCAGCGCTGCCATGTTCACCGCATACGAGAGCGTCTTGGCCCCGAGCAGCAGCCACGGGGCGCGCTCGGCGACGTCGAGGTCGTATCCGCGATCGAGCGTCACGACCTGCACCCCACCCGCACGCACCGCCGAGAAGTCGGATGCCGGCGCCGCCGTGACCCATGCGGTCGGCGTGGGTCCGTGTTCGACCCCCCGGCTGAGGATGAGCTTGATGACCCACTCCCCCGGCCCGCAGTCGCTCGCTGCGCGATCGATCGCCTGATGCCACTGCGCCTGATTGGGCAGCGGGAGGTCGCAGAGTTCTGCGGAGTGGGCGAGCCGCTCCAGATGCGGCACGACCTCCTGCGCGTGTCCGTCGACCACACCGATCGACTCGAAGACGCCGTCGCCTCGCTGGGTGCTGAGCTCGCCCACGCTCAGTGCGGGGGCGGCAGCATCCACGAGCGTGAACGTGTCGGCGAAGTCGGTGCGGTCGGCGTCGACCGCCGCCGGATCGATCATGAGAGCAAAGCGCCGGGTCATGATCCGAGCCTAGGCCCCGGGAATAGCCGCGGTGCGATCTTGTTACACTGGAGTGGCCGGGCCGCATAACCCCGGGCTCCAATTTTTGCCGCTGCGAGCGGCCTTCCGCCGAGAGGCGTTCTTGCGGCCCGGTCTTCTCATATTCGGATGCCGTCGTTCCGACCGGTCAGGCGAGTGCGCCGGTGCGCCACAGCACCGCGGACGCAGAAAGATCCTGCGCGTAGCTGCTCAAGCGGAGCGCACGGGTCGTCAGCTCGCTCGCACGCTGCGGTTCGGTCTGCTCGTAGTCGTCGGCCGTGTGCGTGGCGCCCGAGGCCTGCACCCGGCAGAAAGCCGCGGCCCGGTCGAGCGCCACCGCGAAGTCGCCCCTGAACGCACCGCGCAGGATGGTGTCGATCAGAGCGACGAGCTCGTCGGGGTTCGCCGGCACCGGGGCGCCGGCGATGGCGGCGTCAGCCGAAGCCAGTTCGACCCGACCACGCTCGTACAGCAGGGCCGCCGTCTGCGGATCGCCGTGGATCGCGAGCTGCAGCAGGTAGAGGCGCCAGAGCGCGCCCGGCAGCGTGCGCGACGGCGCCTTCGACCACAACTCCGCGATCTCGTCGATGCCGTGCTCGTCGGTGAAGGCCACCAGCCGCTCGGCGCTCACGCCGCTCTCGTCGGCACGCACCCGCGTCAGCAGAGCGGATGCCGTGGCGTGGGCGATGCGGGTCTCCTCGGCGGGGTCGTGACTGCCCACGATGTTGTCGAAGGCCTGCGTCGGGCGGCGGACAGGGCGGGAGAACTGCTCAGGCATCCCACCAGGGTACGCGCGATCCGTGTCGTCAGGCCGTCGGAATGGCGATGACCGGATCGGTCGTCGGCAGACCGCTCGGCGAACCTCCGGCCTGCTCGACCGTGACCGCGATCACATCGCCCTCGTGCATCTCTCCCGCGAGGATGGCCGTGGCGTCTCCCCCATCGGCCTCGAACACTCCTGCCGAGATCGGGGTCTCACCGCGGACGAACCACAGCTCGTAGGCCTGATCCTCGGGAAGGGTCTCGATGCCGTCGGCGACGAGCACGGCGGTGCCGAGCGATGCCGACCAGTGCGCGGTCGCGCTGCCTCCGTCGGCGAGTTCGATAGACGCTTCCTGCGCGTCCTCCGCGGACTGGATGTCCTGCAGGGCGACCACGCTGGCGGGGCGATTCACATAATCGTTCAGTGCCACAGCGCCCACGCCGACCCCGACCAGCAGCGCGAGGCATGCGGCGAGAGCGAAGAGAACACGAAGCGGATGCGCGGGTGCCTTCGGTACGGTGGCTCCCGCTGCGGTCTCGGGGACCGAGGTCTTCTGCTCCGCAGCATCGGATGCGTCGGATGCTGCGTCGCTCGCGCTTCCCGAGGGGACGACCTCACCGGTCTGAGGGGTCATGGCGATGCGTGCGAGGAGCTCGGAGCGGATGCCGGGGGCAGGCGCCGCAGGTGCCACACCGACAGAGAGGAAGGCGGCACTCTCGGCATCCACAGCGACGATGCGCTGCCATTCAGGATGCTCGACGAGTGCGGCGTGGTAGCGCTGCGCGTCGTCGGGAGACAGCGCGTCGAGCGCTGCTCCTGCCGCGAGTTCTGCGAATTCCTGCTCGTTCATGCCGTCACCCCCATAGCTGTCCTGAGACGCGAGAGCCCATCTCGCATCCGTGTCTTTATAGTCCCCAGCGGTGCTCCCACGAGCACTGCGACTTCGTTCTGACTGTATCCGCCGTAGTAGGCCAGAACGAGGGCTTCGCGCTGTGCCTCAGGAAGCCCTGAGAGAGCGTGTACGACCTTCTCGCCCTCGATGCCCAGCTCCACCGTTTCCGCGACACTGTCGTGCGCGACCCCGATGTCTCTGAACCCGGCACGCACGTCACGATCCGCACTGGACTGAGACGCTCGCACCCGGTCGACCGCACGACGGTGCGCGATCGTCATCACCCAGGTTCTTCCCTGTCCCTTGTTCGGAGCGAACTTGGAAGCGGATTGCCAGATCTCGAGAAACACTTCCTGGAGCACTTCTTCGCTCTGCGAGCGGTTGACCAGAACGCGGAGGATGAGGCCGAAGACACGGGAGGAGAGCGTGTCGTAGAGATCCGCGAACGCGCGCTGATCTCCGTCGCCGATGCGAACGAGCAGGTCAGCGACAGCATCCCGTGCCGTACCGTCTTCGGGTACGTCCATCCCATCGATGACCATCTCTACCAGCATGCCGCATCCTCCATGCATTCCCGTGCAACCGTCACCCGAAAGTGACGGAAAAGATCTCACCGGTTTCGCCGATGTCGATCTCGACCCCCGCAACCTCGAGGAGTCCTCTTAAGTGCGGGAGGTCGAAACCTGTTCGCTGCGGGTCCCGAAACGGATTGGAGATCGACCTCGGTCGAAAAAGATTCGAGAATCTCCCATCCGTTCCGCGAGGGGCTCCGAACGACTGTCAACGCCACGGAGAGGCCGTGGCTGAGATTCTCAAGGAGCTCGAGATGTTCAGCACCAAGAAGAAGGTCACCGCAGCCATCACCCTCGGACTGGCAAGCGCGTTCGTGCTCGCCGGATGTTCCATGGGCGGCACCACCACCGAAGAGCCGTCGGAGTCGATGGCCCCCGAGTCGTCCGAGACGATGGCTCCCGAGACCGAGACCATGGACCCGGCCGCCAACCTCGTCGGCCCCGGCTGCGCGGCATACGCCGAGGCAGTGCCGGACGGTGACGGATCGGTCGCCGGCATGGCTCAGGACCCGGTGGCAGTCGCCGCATCCAACAACCCGCTGCTGACGACGCTGGTCGCAGCCGTGAGCGGTCAGCTCAACCCCGACGTGAACCTCGTCGACACGCTCAACGGTGACGAGTTCACCGTCTTCGCGCCGGTCGACGACGCGTTCGCCAAGATCGACCCGGCCACCATCGAGGGCCTCAAGACCGACAGCGCCACGCTGAGCTCGATCCTGACGTACCACGTGGTCCCCGGTCAGATCACGCCCGACGAGATCGTGGGCACGCACGCCACGGTTCAGGGTGCTGACCTCGAGGTCACCGGCAGCGGCGACGAGCTGATGGTCAACGACGCCAACGTCATCTGCGGTGGCGTGCAGACCGCCAACGCGACCGTGTACCTGGTCGACACGGTCCTGATGCCCCCGGCTGAGTAAGCACGGGACACCGAGCTGGGACCTCGGAACATACTGCCCTCCACTCGGGGGAGGATGGCGGGCAGAAGAACGGGCCGTCGACGAGGCACCTCGTCGGCGGCCTGTTCTGTGCGCCCTTAGACTGGGACATGCGGGCCTCTAGCTCAGTTGGCAGAGCATCGGACTTTTAATCCGCGGGTCGTGGGTTCGAGCCCCACGGGGCCCACCGTTATCACCGTCGTCTCGATCCGGCCACCCCCTTCTCGGCATCCGGATCGTGAGAGAGGCTCGAAGCGTCCCCATCCGGGACTCGACCCTCCACGAAAGGACGCATCATGGCGACTCTCACCGACAGCCGAGTGGCATTCCTGGCGACAGACGGATTCGAGGACAGCGAGCTCACCAGCCCCTGGGAAGCCGTGCAGGCAGAGGGAGCGAGCGCGACCCTCATCGCGCCGGACGGTGCACAGATCAAGGGCAAGAACGGCCATGTGCAGCATGTGGACCTCACGTCTGCGGATGCGTCGGCAGACGAGTTCGACGCCCTCGTGCTGCCGGGCGGCGTCGTGAACGCCGATCACCTTCGACTCGACAAGCCGTCGATCGACCTCGCGCGCGCGTTCTTCGAGCAGCACAAGCCCGTGGCCGTCATCTGCCACGGCGCATGGATCCTCATCGAGGCGGGCGTCGTCGACGGCCGCACGCTGACCAGTTACCCGAGCCTCGCGACCGACCTCCGCAACGCCGGGGCGACCTGGGTCGACGAGGAGGTCGTGGTCGATCAGGGACTCGTCTCGAGCCGCACGCCCGACGACCTTCCCGCGTTCAACGCGAAGCTCGTCGAAGAGGTCGCCGAAGGGCGGCACGCGGGCCAGACGGCCTGATTCGCAGCATCCGGCGGTCCGGTGTCAGGCGCTCGCACGAGCCCGATGCTCGCACGAGCCCGATGACGCCGGACCGCCGCTCTGTTGGCGCAGCGCACCGAGCAGAAGCGCTGCCTGCCGTTGCGCGTGACGTCGACCACGACGTGGGTGCACGGAGACGCCTCGCAGCGGCCCAGACGGTCCATGCCGCGGGTGACGAGGTGCAGCGAGGTGCCGACCGCGAAGATCGCGCGCAGGACGTACGGCAGCGACTTCACGTCGTCGCGATAGTGCAGGTGCCATCCTTCGCCGTCGTGGTCGGTGAGTCTGGGATAGGCAGCTGCCTGTGCCATCTGGGCGTTGAGGATCTCCGCGCGCGCGGCGGGATCACTCTCGTCGACGATCCGCAGCCAGTCGTCGACCACGGCCCGCACCTTCTCGTGGTCGTCGAGGGCAGGCGGGAACGTCATCGTCATGCCCATCTCGAGCGTTCGCTCTTCGATGCCGGCACGGTCGGTGGGGAAGTCATCCGCCAGAGAGGCCGCGAGGAGAACCGCGTACTCGCCGTAAGGGTTGAGATGCATAAGGCCATTACATCACGCTGGAGGCATGACCTCCCTGCACACCCTCCCGACACCACAGATCCTGTCGAATCCCACACCCCACGAGCATGCGTGGCTCGTGGAGTCGCGACACCGGACGAGTGAGGGCACCGTGCTCTATGTGCGCTGCGCGGACTGCGAGGTGCGTCGGGTGGACCTCCAGCCCCGCGCCCAGATGCCGCCTACGGCACTCTCGCGCGACCTTCCGGCGTGACCGCTCCGCTCACGCGCCGACGACCTCCCCGTTCCGGGGCAGCCACGGGGGTTCACCCCCGTACCGGAACGCGAGCGGAATCCCACGCCCGCGCCAATCGATCGACTCCGACACCTGCAGGTGCAGGTGCGGCTCGGTGCTGTTGCCCGAGTTGCCGCACTCGCCGATCTGCTCCCCCACGCGCACGACATCACCCACCAGCGGAGTCGCACTCCCCGCGCGCAGATGGGCGAGCAGCACGAGCACGCCGCCCGCGCGGATGACGACGTGGTTGCCGGCGATCGCCGGCGCTCCTCTGCGCACGCGAGCGGGCTCAGCACGAACGGCTCCTGGCCACTCATACGGTCAACTCGACGAGCTTCCTCACCGTACGAAGGTTGCGAGCGGTGCCGGCGACGCCGAGCGCCCGGTCGAGCACGACCTTCGTGAGCTTGGTGTTCTGCACGCCACCCTCGCCGTAGTCGATCCACAGATCCTCTCCGACGAGCGCGATGCGCTCCCCCGGCGTCAACCGCTGCTGCAGAGCCTCCACCGCACCGGGCGCGGCCGGCCCCTCGAGGAACATCGCGTGCAGCATCTTCTCGGACGCATCGGGGAACGGATGCTCCGCCGCAGCCTGCACGAGGGCTGTGTGCGTACGCAGGATCACCGGAGTGTCGACACCGAACGCGGCGGCGATCAATTCGCGGACACGCGCTCGGGCCGCATCCGGCTCGGTCGGATGCTCGCACACGATGTTCCCACTCGCGATGTAGGTCGAGACCTCGCCGAGCTCCGGTGCGAGTAGAGCGCGCAGCTCAGCCATCGGGACCCTGCCGCGACCACCGACGTTGACCGCGCGCAACAGCAGGACGCTGCGACTCACGCGGCGCCGCTCTCGACGAGTTCCGCACCCGCGTGGGCGAGTTCGGCGCGGGCGGCCTCGCTCGACTCCGCGGCGACACCCGCGATGAGGTCGGTGAACACGCGCACCTGCACGCCGTGCGCGATCGCGTCGAGAGCCGAGGCACGCACGCAGTGGTCGGTGGCGATACCGACCACGTCTGCGGTCAGCACGCCCGAGCCGCTCAGGATCGAGCCGACGGTCTCGCCGGACTCTGTGGCTCCCTCGAACATCGAGTAGGCGGGCCGCCCCTGTCCCTTGCGCACGTGGTGGGTGACCGCATCCACCACCAGCAGCGGGTCGTACTCGGCGCCCTCGGTTCCCGCCACGCAGTGCACCGGCCAGGTGCCGACGAAGTCGGGCGCCTCGGCGAAATGGCCACCGTTGTCGCCGTCGGCGTCATGCCAGTCGCGGGACGCGACGATGACGTCGTAGTCGACGGCATGCGCGGCGAGGAATGCGGTGATCGCAGATGCCACGGCGTCACCACCGACCACAGCCAGGGCGCCGCCCTCGGTGAAATCGTTCTGCACATCGACGATGAGAAGTGCTCTGCTCATGCTTCGAGGGTACGCCCGGGGCGGTTCGCGCGGAGGGAACCAGAAGGCCCCGTGATGTTCTTCGCATCACGGGGCCTGGTGGAGCCGCTTGTCAGAATCGAACTGACGACCTTTTCATTACGAGTGAAATGCTCTGCCGACTGAGCTAAAGCGGCGCGATCATCGATATTACCCGAGCGGACGCGACATCGCGAATCGGCCCGTCGGTGGGCTCGGGATCACTCCGAGTCACTCGCAGCGAAGGCCGTCTTCGGGCACCGAGTCGTCGAGCAAGAACGCCTCCACGGCGCTGTCGACGCACGAGTTCCCCTTGTTGTACCCCGTGTGCCCCTCGCCGACGCGGGTGATCAGGACACCTTCTTCGAGCTGCTCCGCGAGGGATTCGGACCACTCGTAGGGCGTGGCCGGGTCGTTCGTGGTCCCGATCACGAGAATCGGTCCTGCGCCCGCTGCCGTGATCTCTCCGCGAGTGCCGGTGGGCGGATAGGGCCACACCTCGCACGGGTCGGGTCCGCTCCAGTACGCGGCGATCGTCGGCGCCCCTTCGGCGATCTTCGCCTCGGTGGCGGCCTCGGCTGCAGGGTCGTCCTCGACGGGATAGTCCATGCAGTTGTACGCACGGAAGGCCTCGGTCGAGTTGTCGAGATATGCGCCGTTCTGGTCACGACCGTTGTAGAAGTCGGCCAGGAAGAAGGCCGTCGTCGGGTCGCCCTGCAGCGCTTCGTCGAGCGCCTGGGTCAGGTAGGTCCAGTTGTCGGCCGAATAGAGCGCGGCGATGATCCCCGTCATCAACGCGTCGGCGCCGAGCATGCGCCCATCACCGTTCTCGAGCGGCACGGCATCGACGCTGGCGAGCAACGCGCCGAGGTCGGCCATCGCCTCGTCGACCGTGCCGTTGAAGGGGCACTCCCCCGAGTCGAGGCAGCTCTGCATGTAGGCGCGGAGCGCGGACTCGAAGCCGAGCGCCTGCGTGGCGCCGACGTCGAGTCCCGAGACTGCAGGGTCGATGGCCCCGTCGAGCACGAGTCGCCCGGCCTTCTCGGGGTACAGCGCGGCATACGTCGCGCCGAGGAACGTGCCGTAGGAGTAGCCGAGGTAGTTCAGCTCGGTGTCACCGAGCACCGCCCGGATGAGGTCCATGTCGCGCGCGGAGTTGACGGTGGTGATGTGCGGCAGGATGCCGCCGCTGTTCGCCTCGCACGCCTGGGCGAACTCGTCGGCTCCGGCGAGCAGCTCGGCCTCCCACTCCGGGGTGCCCCGCTCTGCCGTGGGGATCGTGTAGAGGTAATCGTCCATCCCTGCCGCGTCGAGGCAGGTGACGGCCGACGACTGCCCGACCCCGCGGGGGTCGAACCCGATCACGTCGAAGTTCTCGATCAGGTCGGCTCCGACTGCGAAGTCGAGGCTGTCACGGATCAGCTCGACACCGCTCGCGCCCGGTCCGCCGGGGTTCGTCAGCAGAGACCCCTGGGCTTCTCCCTCGGCCTGGTGACGGACCACCGACAGCGTGATCTCGCCGTCGCCCGGGTTCTCCCAGTCGAGCGGCGCGGTGACATCGGTGCAGTCGAAACCGGTGCCGCACTCGGTCCACGTCAGCGTCTGACCGTAGAAGGGCAGGAGATCTTCGGCGACGCCTGCGGTGTCTGGTGCCTTCGTGACGGAGGGCTTGGGCTCGCTGCCCTCGGGGATCGCAGCATAGAGGCAGCCGGACAGAGCGACGGATGCGGCTGCGAGACCGGCGATGAGGGCGACGGCGCGCCGGATGCGGGAAGTCGGTCGGTGGTTCACGGTGTCCTCCCGCTCGTGACGGTCACGAGCAAGCTCTCGAGGGCGAGCAGCGGTGCGACGTTGCGCTCCAGCGACTGGCGAGTGTCGGCAAGGTGGTCGAGTACGACAAGCGTACGGGGCACGGGCCAGGCGGCGGCCAGGGCTGCGAGGTCTTCCCGCAGTTCGCGGTTGATCAGCTCGTCGTCACGACCGAACTGCAGCATCACGACGTCGCGGAACATCGACTGCAGGTCTGTCAGCACGCGGTCGATGCCGTCGCGCAGACTGCGTGTCGCTCGCTTCTTCTGATCGTCTTCGAGCGCCGAGATCTGGGTGCGCAGCGCAGGGGGCACCGCCTGCCCCTCGGCGATCCCGACCGTGCGCAGCAGCGAAGCGCGTTCGGCCGCATCCCGCTCTGCGGTCAATGCCTTGGCGTCGTCGGTGGCGGCCTGGATGATGCGACCTGCGACCTCGACCGCGTCGTTGACCCCGCGCACCGCCAGCACCGAGCGCAGGGTCTCATCGCGACGCCGCCGCGCGGCATCGTCGGTGGCGAGACGCTGCGCCATGCCGATGTGGCGCTGCGCGTGCCGGGCGGCCTGCTCGGCCACGGCCTCGTCGACGCCCGTGCGGAGCGTGATCAGCCGCGCGACGTCGGCCACGTCTGGTTCGCGAAGGCGCAAGGAGCGGACGCGTGAGCGGATGGTGGGCAGCAGATCGGCCTCGCTGGGCGCGCAGAGGACCCACACTGTCTGCTCCGGGGGCTCCTCGAGCGCCTTGAGCAGCACGTTCGAGGTGCGCTCGACCATGCGATCGGCGTCTTCGACGACGATCACGCGATAGCGCCCCGCGGACGGCGCGAAGTACGAGCGCTCGACGAGTGCGCGAGCCTCGGCGATCGTGATGATCACCTTGTCGGTGCGCAGGGCCGTGACGTCGGGATGCGTACCCGCGAGCACCTGACGCATCGCAGCCTCGTCATCGGGATGATCCGCGATCAGCGCGGCCGCGAACGCATAGGCGAGGGTCGATCGCCCCGACCCCGGCGGACCCGTGATGAGCCACGCATGCGACAGCGCGGCGGGATCGGATGCGGCGGAGCGCAGAGTCTCGACCGCAGCATCCTGCCCCCACACATCGGCCCACGGGAAAGGTGCGGAGACGGTCTGGGGCATGCACTCAGCCTAATCGGGAGCACAGACGTCGCCGCACGGAACCGGGTGGTGCGGGGCGATGCGGTGCAGCGTCAGCCGACGAGGAGCTCCTGCACGCGCGCGCGGATCTGCCCTGCGATCACCTCGGGTGACGTGTCGGCATCGAGCACCAGGAAACGTTCGGGCTCGGCGGCTGCGAGAGCGAGGTAGGCGTCGCGGACTCGGGCGTGGAACTCGGTCTTCTCGGCCTCGAGGCGATCGAACGGCTTGTCGGCGGAGTCGAGACGCACGCGCGCGGCCTCGGGCGCGAGGTCGAGCAGCACCGTGAGATCGGGAAGAGCCCCCTCGGCGGCCCAGAGCGAGAGATCACGGATCTCCCCGGCATCCAGCACGCGCCCTGCGCCCTGGTAGGCGACCGAGGAGTCGAGATAGCGATCCTGCAGCACGACCTCGCCGCGCGCGAGCGCGGGGCGGACGACCGTCGCGACATGATGGGCGCGATCTGCGGCGTAGAGCAGCGCCTCGGCGCGGGGCGCGATGTCACCACGGTGGTGCAGCACGATGTCACGGATCAGGTTGCCGACCTCCGAGCCGCCGGGCTCGCGGGTGCGAACGACCGTGCGTCCCTCACTCGACAACCAGACCTCGAGCAGGTCGGACTGAGTGGTCTTGCCCGAGCCGTCGCCGCCTTCGAGCGTGATCCACACTCCCGAGGGTGAGGTCACGAACCGGCCTGCTTCGCAGCGGCGTTGGCGGCGCGGGTCGCCGCGGCCTTCTTCGCAGCGGCCGAGCGGGCGGCGGCCTTCTCGGCGTCCGTCGACGCCTTCTTGGCGGCAGGCTTCTTCGCGGCAGGTTTCTTGGCCGGAGCCTTCTTGGCGGGAGCCTTCTTGGCGGCAGGCTTCTTGGCCGCAGGGGCCTTCTTCGCCGCGCCACGCTTGGGCGCAGGGCCCTTCGCGCGCTTGTCGGCGAGCATCTGCACGGCGGTCTCGAACGTGATGTCCTCGACCTTCTGCCCGCGCGGGATGGTGACGTTGGTCTCACCGTCGGTCACGTAGGCGCCGAAGCGACCGTCGCGGATGCGGATCGGCTTGCCGCTGACCGGATCGGCCTCGAACTCGGCGAGAGCACTGGATGCGCGGCGGGATCCTGCCCCGTACTTCGGCTGCTTGTAGATCTCGAGAGCCTGGTCGAGGGTGACCTCGAAGATCTGGGATTCGCTCTCGAGCGAGCGCGAGTCGGTGCCCTTCTTGAGGTACGGACCGAAGCGACCGTTCTGCGCGGTGATCTCGTCGCCGCTCTCGGGGTCCGCGCCGACCACGCGCGGGAGGCTGAGGAGCTGCAGGGCGGTGTCGAGGTCGATCGTGTCGACCGACATCGAGCGGAACAGCGATCCGGTGCGCGGCTTGGGCGCCGCATCCTTCTTCGCCCCGCGCTTGGGCTTCGGCGCCTCGACGACCTCTCCGGTGGCCTCGTCGACCGCGGCATCGTCGGATACCGGCTCGTTCTCCTGCACATAGGGCCCGAAGCGACCGTCCTTGACGACGACGATCTTGCCGTTCTCGGGGTTGGTGCCGAGAACGCGATCGCCGGCGACCGGCGCATCGATCAGCTCCTGCGCCTTCTCTGCGGTGAGCTCGTCGGGCGCGAGTTCTTCGGGGACGTTGACGATGCGCGGCTTCTCGTCGGGCGCCTCGGGGTTCGCGACCTCGAGGTACGGACCGTACTTGCCGAACCGCAGTGTCGCTGTGTCGGTGATGGGCGTCGAGTTGAGCGCCCGCGCATCGATCTCACCGAGGTTGTCGACGACCTGGCGGAGCCCGACATGCGAATCGGAGCCGTAGTAGAAGGAGCGCAGCCATTCGACGCGCTTCTGCTCACCACGGGCGATCGCGTCGAGGTCGTCTTCGAGCGCGGCGGTGAAGTCGTAGTCGATCAGGTCGGCGAAGTGCTCCTCGAGCAGCCGCACCACACTGAACGCGAGCCACGTCGGCACGAGCGCCTGGCCTCGCTTGGTCGCGTAGCCGCGGTCGATCACGGTGCCGATGATGCTCGCGAACGTCGAGGGACGACCGATGCCGTGCTCCTCGAGGGCCTTCACGAGCGATGCCTCGGTGTAGCGCGGCTTCGGGGTGGTGCGGTGGCCCTTGGCCTCGGCATCCGACATGCGCAGCTCGTCGCCGACGGCCACGATCGGCAGCGACTGGTTCTCGTCGGTGTCCTTGTCGTTGCGCTTCTCGTCGCGTCCTTCTTCGTACGCCTCGAGGAATCCCTTGAAGGTGTAGACGGTTCCGGATGCGGTGAAGTCGGCCTTCTGCCCCGCCGCGTCGACGAGGATCGTGACCGTGGTGGTCTCGTACTTGGCGTCGGCCATCTGACTGGCGACGGTGCGCTTCCAGATGAGGTCGTAGAGGCGGTGCTCCTCGCGGTCGAGCTCGGAGGCGACAGATTTCGGAGTGCGGAAGGTCTCACCCGACGGACGGATCGCCTCGTGCGCCTCCTGCGCGTTCTTGCTCTTCGACTTGTAGACGCGCGGATTGAGCGGCACGGCCGAGTCACCGTAGAGAGCGACGGCCTGGCTGCGAGCCGCCTGCACCGCCTGGGTGCTCAGCGCCACCGAGTCGGTACGCATATAGGTGATGTAACCCTTTTCGTACAGACGCTGGGCGACGCTCATCGCCTGCTTGGCGCTCATCGAGAGCTTGCGACCGGCCTCCTGCTGCATCGTGGAGGTGGTGAACGGCGCGTACGGGCTGCGGGTTCCCGGCTTCGCCTCGACCTTGGTCACCGCACCGGTGCCCGCGGCGTCGACGGCGTGCGCCAGAGCAGCGGCCGCCTTCTCGTCGAGGATGACGACGGCCTTCTTGAGCTTTCCGTTGTCGTCGAAGTCGGTGCCTCGGGCGAGCTGCCCACCATCGACGCGAACCAGGCGCACCTTGAATCCGGAAGACGACGAGGCGAGCGCCTCGACGTCCCAGTACTCGGCCGACACGAACGCCATGCGCTCGCGTTCGCGCTCCACGATCATGCGGGTGGCTGCGGACTGCACCCGGCCGGCCGAGAGACCGGTCTTGACCTTGTACCAGAGCACGGGCGAGACGTCCCACCCGTAGAGGCGGTCGAGGATGCGGCGGGTCTCCTGCGCGTCGACGAGATCGGTGTCGAGCTCACGGGTGTTACCGATGGCCGCCTGGATCGCGTCCTTCGTGATCTCGTGGAAGACCATGCGCTTGACCGGGACCTTGGGCTTCAACGTCTCGAGAAGGTGCCACGCGATGGCCTCGCCCTCGCGGTCCTCATCAGTCGCGAGCAGGAGCTCGTCCGCGGTCTTGAGCGCACGCTTGAGCTCGGCGACCGTCTTGGTCTTGCGGTCGGAGACCACGTAGTAGGGGTCGAAGTCGTTGTCGACGTCGATGGAGTACTTCCCGTAGGCCTGCTTGTCGGCGGCCGGGATGTCCTTCTCGTCTGCGAGGTCACGGATGTGCCCGACGGAGCTGAGCACCTCGTAACCGTCGCCGAGGTACCCCTGAATCGACCGCATCTTCGTCGGAGACTCGACGATGACGAGCTTCTTGCCTTCAGCCAAGGGAGCATCCTTTCTTCGAAGCACACCATACACACCACTGTGATGGGTTCGTCACCGTGGTCGCCGCCGTTTTCGCCGGACCGTGCTTCGCGCTGCCGTCATCTTCCGTCGGGTGGCCCAGCTCGGGCGCGGGAGACGGCTGCGAGTCCAGCGTACGCCGCCTCGACCTGTACGGTCGCCACGAAGCCCTCGACGACGCACTGTGTGAGCGAGCCCCCGGCGGCCGCCGCGACGCGAGCGGCCACCGCGCACGGCTCACCGACGACCACGATCGCGCCGCTCGCGGTGTCGGACGCGGCGAGCGCTGCGGCGTCCGCCGCCCCTGCAGCGCGTTGTGCGGTGACCGCCGCACCGCCGACGGCGGCGAGTCCGAGAGACAGGGCGGCCGCGACAGACAGCAGTCCCGCCGCGAGGGCGGAGCCGGCCATCAGCGACCGCCCCGTTCGGACCGCGTCATCACAGCCCTCCGGCCAGAGCGCAGCTCGAGGCCTGCAGCGGCAGGCGGAGCATGGATCCGATCGCGACGTCGGCGCGAGCGGTGACGCAGATCACGTCGCCCGCGGGGTTGCTCGACATCGAGGCACCAGGCACGGCAGCGGTCACGGCGCTCGACGCCCGGCCGGGGTCTTCTCCCCGACCGAGCAGCCGTGCCGCGTCGGCCGCCGCATCCTGCAGCGCGACCTGCCGCGAAGCGGCGCCGAGTGCGCCCGCACCGAGCAGCAGGGTCAGCACGACCGCGGGAAGCGCGAGCGCCAGCTCCGCGGCCACTGACCCGCGCTCACGGTCTTCCCGGTCGCGCATCACGCCACCGTCAACGCCCGACGCACGAGATCGGTGAGGATTCCGCGCACCTCGTCGGACCGCATGATGACGACGAGCAGGCCGGCGAAGGCGACGGCGGCCATGGTGGTGATCGCGTACTCGGCCGTGGCGGCGCCGGAGTCGTCTCCGAACAGCGACGCCGCTCGCCGACCGGTCAGCGGCGGCAACGTGGTCAGGACGTCCCCCGACTTCCTGGTGTTCATGATGCTCCTGGTGTTCATGGTGTTCCTCTTTCTCTGTGCGGGTTTCTCTGTGCGGATCTCTCTGTGCGGATGCGCACGCATCCGGTGGTCTTCGGGTGTCGGTGGTCACAGCGGCAGCGGCGTCGACCTCAGCACGCTCAGCAGCAGCGGAGCGACGCCGAGCAGCAGGAATGCCGGCAGCGTGCAGACCCCGAGGGGAATGAGCAACTGGGTCGACAGCTTCGCCGCCCGCAGACGCCCCTCGATGCGTGATCGATGTCGGTCCTGCGCAGCCGAGGCTCGAAGAAGCTCGGCAGCGGGCACACCCGCCGCGCGGGAGAGGTCGAGCACAGACCGGATACGCGCGTCGTCGCCGTGGCGCGAGGCGGGGCTCTCGTCGACCAGACGCAGCGCCCTCTCGACCGAGGCACCACCGGACAGCGCGACGGCCACGAGCTCGGCCTGCATCCCTGGAGTGCCCGGTCTCGGTCTCGCCCGTCGCAGCAGCCGCCCCGTCCACCGGCGTGCCAGCGCGACGAGCAGCAGTCCGGCCACGACGCACCCCGCACCGATGGGGGTGCCGATCACGACGGAGAGGGTGTCGAAACCCAGTGCGAAGCCGAGCAACAATCCGGCGAACGGCATCCACAGCAGAAGTCGCGCGGTCCCCGCCGGCTCGGCGAGAGCGATACGCACGTCGTCGGCCGCGGACGCGGCGTCCCGCAGGGTCTCGGCGATCATGCGCAGCACATCGGCCAGCGGTGCACCGACGGTGGTCGCGACCTCCCAGGCCGCGGCGAGGTCCTGCCAGGCACCCCCTTCGGATTCGATCGCTGCGACGAGCGGCATCCCCTGCTCGACGCGGCCGACGACCGCGGCGGCGTGCTCGTCGCCGGTGTCGCCGAGATGACGCCATGCCGTCAATGGCACGGCGCCGGCCTGCAACAGCACGGCGAGAGTCTGCACCGATGTGGCGGCCTCGGCGCCGGTGTCTTCGACAGGGTCTCGCCTCCGCGCGATCACCACGGCTGCACCTCGGCGATGGTCAGCCGATCGGCGATCAACCCGAACTCGCCCGCCTGCGCGATCCGGCGCCGCCCGTCGGGAGCGCGCTCGAGGTGCAGCACCACCGTGAACGCGCTCACGACCTGACGCGCCAGTGCCGCGGTATCCATGCCTGCGAGCGCACCCAGTGCCTCCATCCGGGCCGGGACATCACCGAGACCGCTGGCGTGCAGAGTGCCGGCTCCTCCGTCATGCCCGGTGTTGAGGGCGGTCAACAGCTCTCTGACCTCCTCACCGCGGCACTCTCCCACCACCAGACGGTCGGGGCGCATGCGCAGCGACTCCCGCACGAGTCGAGCCAGGCTGATGCCGCCCGCACCCTCGAGGTTCGACTGCCTCGCCTCGAGCGCCACATGATGCGGATGCCGTGGCCGGAGTTCTGCGACGTCCTCGATCGTGATGATCCGCTCCGACGCCGATACGGCCGAGAGCAGTGCCGAGAGCAGAGTCGTCTTGCCGGTGCCGGTACCGCCGGTGATGAGGATGTTCGCGCGGTCGCGCACGAGTTCCAGCAACCAGCTCTGCCGACGCGCGTCGAAGGTGCCGAGAGCTGCGAGCGCATCGAGATCGGCCGCACGCACCCGAGGCACTCTGATCGACAGCGCCGTGCCCGCGGTCGCGACCGGGGCGAGAACAGCGTGCACGCGGATGCCGGAGTCGAGCCGCACATCGACGCAGGGCGCCTGGTCATCGAGGTGCCGCCCACCCAACCCCACCAGCGCGACAGCCAGATCGCGCACCTCGCGCTCGGATGCGCTCCACCCCGGTACCGCCTCGGTGCCGTGACCGCGGTCGACGAAGAGCCCCTGTGCGCCATTGACGAACACGTCGGTGACCTCGGGATCGGAACAGTGCTCGGCCAGCGGCCCGAAGGCGGGATCGATCGTGAGCGCGTGGATGTCGGGCACCGGAGCGCCGTCGTCATGGAGCGCCGACGCCACACGGGGGCGGATGACGAAGGATTCAGGCATGCCCCGAAGGTAGGCGCGCGGTCGGCCGCGGCGAGCCGCCTCGAGCGCTGTGGCGCGACCGCTGTGAGCAACCCCGTCGCATCGGAGGCGGTGCAGAGAGAGGTGCCCGGCGGGCCATCTCTCGAGCCTCTCCGCCGGGAGCGCTCCCAAAAGAGATGGGCGGCACCTCACGGGGGGAATGAGATGCCGCCCACGGCGCACCCTTTCGGGGGAATCGGGCGCGCCAAGGCCGGAATGATATTTCGGCTGACGTCGAGTGTACGCAAGGCGACCGTCCTGACAAAACCCGAATCACTACCGACTTTCGGCGGTAGGCGAACGCCGACGGCCGAGGCTAGATTCGCCGTGACCTGATCACGCCACCCACGTGCTCAGCCTGCACGACCTGCCACGCCGCAAAGGAGCGCCTGCCGATGAGCAGCCAGATCGATCATCTTCTCGATGAGACCCGCCAGTTCCCGCCGTCCGAGGAGTTCGTCGCTCAGACGATCTCCTCCCCCGCTCTGTACGAGAGGGCGGCGGCCGACCGGGAGTCGTTCTGGGCCGACCAGTCGCGCGAGCTGCTGGACTGGCACAAGCCCTTCACGCAGGTGCTCGACTGGTCCACGCCGCCGTTCGCGAAGTGGTTCGACGACGGCGAGCTGAACGTCGCGTACAACTGCCTCGACCGCCATGTCGAGGCGGGCAACGGCGACCGCGTCGCCCTGCACTGGGAGGGCGAGCCCGGCGACTCCCGCACGATCACCTACGCGGAGCTGACCGACGAGGTCAAGCGCGTCGCGAACGTGCTCGAAGACCTCGGCATCGGTCACGGCGATCGCGTCGCGATCTACCTGCCGATGATCCCCGAGGCCGTCGCGTCGATGCTCGCGGTCGCGAGGGTCGGAGCGATCCACTCGGTCGTGTTCGGCGGCTTCAGCGCCGACAGCCTGCGTTCGCGCATCGACGACGCGGGCGCGAAGCTCGTGATCACCGCCGACGGCGGCTATCGCAAGGGTCGCGTCTCTGCTCTCAAGCCGGCCGTGGACCACGCGCTCGCCGACCGGGGTGACGGCGAGCAGCAGACGGTCGAGCACGTGCTGGTCGTGCGTCGCGGCGAGAACGAGGTCGAGTGGAACGCCGAGCGCGACGTCTGGTGGCACGAGGCCGTGCCGAACGCATCGGCCGAGCACACCGCTCAGGCGTTCCCCGCGGAGAACCCGCTGTTCATCCTGTACACGTCGGGAACGACAGGAAAACCCAAGGGCATCCTGCACACCTCGGGCGGCTACCTGACCCAGGCGGCGTACTCGCACAAGTACGTCTTCGACCTGCACCCCGAGACCGATGTGTACTGGTGCACCGCCGACATCGGATGGATCACCGGTCACAGCTATGTCACCTACGGCCCGCTCGCGAACGGCGCGACCCAGGTGATCTACGAGGGCACCCCCGACGCCCCGCACCCCGGCCGCTGGTGGGAGATCATCGAGAAGTACAGGGTCTCGATCTTCTACACGGCGCCGACCGCGATCCGCTCGTTCATGAAGATCGGACGCAGCGTGCCGGCGAAGTTCGACCTGTCGTCGCTGCGCCTGCTCGGCTCGGTGGGCGAACCCATCAACCCCGAGGCGTGGATCTGGTACCGCGACGTGATCGGCGCGGGCACGACCCCGATCGTCGACACGTGGTGGCAGACCGAGACGGGCGCGATCATGGTCTCGGCCCTGCCCGGCGTGACCGCGACCAAGCCGGGATCCGCCCAGGTGCCGCTGCCCGGCATCTCGATCGACGTGGTCGATGAGGCCGGCGTCGAGGTCGGCAATGGCAACGGCGGCCTGCTGGTCGTCACCGAACCGTGGCCGAGCATGCTCCGCGGCATCTGGGGCGACCCCGAACGCTACAAGGAGACCTACTGGGAGAAGTTCGAGGAGCAGGGGTACTACTTCGCGGGCGACGGCGCACGTCTCGACGCGGACGGCGACCTGTGGCTGCTCGGACGCGTCGACGACGTCATGAACGTGTCGGGGCATCGTCTGTCGACCGCCGAGATCGAGTCGTCGCTCGTCGCTCACGAGGCCACGGCCGAGGCCGCGGTCGTCGGCGCCGCCGATGAGACGACCGGCCAGGCGGTCGTCGCGTTCGTGATCATCAAGGAGAGCTACCTGTCGGCGCACGACCCTGCAGGTCTCGCCCTGCAGCTGCGCCAGTGGGTCGGCGAGCAGATCGGCGCCATCGCCCGACCGCGTGACGTGTACATCGTGGGCGAGCTGCCCAAGACCCGCTCGGGCAAGATCATGCGACGCCTGCTGCGCGATGTCGCAGAAGGCCGCGAGGTCGGCGACACCACTACCCTCGCCGACACCGCGGTGATGAGCATCATCTCGGCTCAGGTGAAGTAGAAACCTACGCCCGGATGCAGAACGCCCCCTCCCGATCGGGAGGGGGCGTTCTCTCGTGACGCGTGGTCAGGCGAGGATGAAGGTGACCTCGACCTCGACAGGGCTGTCGAGCGGCAGCACCGGCACTCCGACGGCGGCGCGGGCGTGGCGCCCGGCATCTCCGAAGATCTCGCCGAGCACCAGGCTGGCGCCGTTGATGACGCCGGGCTGTCCGGTGAACTCGGGCACGGATGCCACGAAGCCGCCGACTCGCAGGACGCCTGCGATGTTGTCGACGCCGCCAGCGGCATCCGCGGCCGCAGCGAGCGCATTCAGAGCGCAGGTGCGGGCGTAGGCGTTCGCGTCTTCGGCCGAGACCTCGGCGCCGACCTTGCCGGTGGCGGGCAGCGCACCGCTCTCGAACGGGAGCTGGCCCGAGGTGTAGACGAGTCCGGCGTGAACGACGGCGGGCACGTAGGCGGCGACGGGAGCTGCCACAGCGGGGAGCTCGATGCCGAGCTCGGCGAGCCGTGCGGAGAGGGTCACTCAGCTCCTCCCTCGAACTGGCGGGAGGCCTGCGCGGCGGCCGCGAGTCCGGCGTTGCCCGCGGCATCCGACGTCACCGGACGCTTGAGGTACGCGACGAGCCCGCCCTCGGGCCCCTGCACGACCTGCACGAGCTCCCAGCCCTGCTTGCCCCAGTTGTTGAGGATCGCTGCGGTGTTGTGGATCAGCAGCGGCGTGGTGAGGTATTCCCACGTGGTCATGGCACTCCTGTCTGGCGGCATCCGCGCCTCGCAGATGCGTCAAAGGCGGTATTCAGGGAACTCCCCTACGATCAAGCGTATGCCCCAAAA
Organism: Microbacterium sp. AC145; assembly: GCF_979258505.1. NCBI lineage: Bacteria > Bacillati > Actinomycetota > Actinomycetes > Micrococcales > Microbacteriaceae > Microbacterium > Microbacterium sp. AC145. Next base: position 505,313 of record NZ_OZ409859.1, on the reverse strand, counting down.
GAATCGCACGGTGAGTGGTGCGCTCGGCGGAGTCCTCGGGCTCGTCGGACTGAGCGCTGTCGCCGGACTCCTCGTCGCGGCCAGTGTCACCCCGGTCCTCGCCATGACCGGTATCGCTGGCTCGCAGGCGCTGACGATCTTCCAGGATCTTCCCGCGAACCTCCAGGTCAACCGGCCGATGGAGCAGTCGACGATCGTCGCGACCGCGTCGGACGGCTCTGAGGTCGAGCTCGCCTCGTTCTACGAGCAGAACCGCATCCCGGTTACCTATGACCAGATCAACCCCGTCGTGTACGACGCGATCCTCTCGAGCGAGGACAAGGACTACTTCAGCCACGGCGGCGTGAACGTGGGCGCGACGGCCAAGGCGCTCGTCGACAACCTGCGCGGCACCGACGACCGCGGTGCGTCGACCATCACCCAGCAGTACGTGAAGAACGTGCTGATCCAGGAGTGCGAGCAGGAGGCCGACCCGGCTTCGGGCACCTACGCCGACGACCTGCAGCAGTGCTGGCTCGACGCCACCAACGCCGACGGAGCGAAGGGCGTGGAGCGCAAGCTCCAGGAGATGCGCTTCGCCCTGCAGGTCGAGAAGGAGTACTCGAAGAACGACATCCTTCTCGGGTACCTCAACATCGCGAACTTCGGCGGCACGGTCTACGGCATCGAGTCGGCCGCCAACTACTACTTCTCGACCACGGCGGCGAACCTGACGCTCGCGCAGGCGGCCACCATCGCCGGGATGGTGCAGAACCCGAACCAGTACCGCATCGACCAGCCCCAGGGCACGTGGGTCGATGAGGAGGGCGTCGGGCACAACGGCGAAGCCGATGGCTACGCCGAGACGCTCGACCGCCGCACGTACGTGCTCGAGCGGATGCTCGCGAACGGCAAGATCACCCAGGCACAGTTCGATGAGGCCAATGCCTCCCCCGTCGGCCCGGCGATCAGCCAGCCGACTCAGGGCTGCGCCTCTGCCGTCAACATCGGTCGCAGCGCGTACTTCTGCGAGTACGTGAAGTCGGTCGTCCTCACGGACCCGGCCTTCGGCGAGACCGAGGAGGACCGTCGCGACCTGCTGCGTCAGGGCGGACTCAAGATCTACTCGACCATGAACATCGACATCCAGAACGCCGCTGCTGCGGAGATGATGGAGACCGTTCCCGCGAACTACGACAACCAGTACTTCGGGGCGGCCGGCGTCTCGCTCGAGACGCAGACGGGCCGGGTGCTCTCGATCACGCAGAACACCAACTTCAGCGAGACCATCCAGGGCGATCAGGCGTACAGCGCTCTCGTGTTCGCGACCGACAAGGCGCACGGTGGAGCGAACGGCTTCTCGGTCGGCTCGACCTACAAGCTGTTCACGCTGATCGACTGGCTCGAGAACGGGCACTCGGTGCGCGAGACGCTGAACGCCAACAACCGGGTGTTCTCGAACTTCCGGTGCGGCGATGACACGATCACGAACCGCACGAAGATCCAGAACTTCGGGAACCAGGGCGGCTACACGGGCAACGTCCTGAAGTTCACGGCCGACTCGCTCAACAGCGGCTATCTCGCGATGGCCGAGAAGCTCGACCTCTGCGAGATCAACGCGGTCGCCGACCGCATGGGAGTCACGCTGTCGAACGGCAAGAAGACGACCGACGACCCTGCGGTGCCGTACGACATCCTCGGCCCGAAGTACATCTCGCCCCTCGCCATGGCAGGCGCCTACGCGACCGTCGCCAACAAGGGCGTCTACTGCGCACCTCGCGCCATCGACCGCGTGGTCGACGCGGAGGGCAACGACCTGCCGATCCCCGAGCAGAACTGCTCCGAGGTGATCAAGCCCGAGGTGGCGGCGACCGCGGCCTTCGCCCTGCAGGGCGTGATGAACGGTGGCGGAACCGGAAACCGGGCCAACACCAACGACGGAGTCCCGCTGATCGGCAAGACCGGAACCCACGAGTCGTGGGGAACGATGATGATCGAGTCGAGCACGCAGGTCACCACCTCTGTGTGGGTCGGGCGTTCGACCGGCACCGCCAGCATCCTGCGCCAGAGCTGGGGCGGCACCGACCTGAACGCGATGCGCTACACGCTCGCGAGGACCATGCAGGGTGCCGCGAACGACATCTACGGCGGAGAAGGCTTCCCGCCCCCGGACAACAACCTCAGCCGTCAGATCCTGACCGACGTCCCGAACGTCGTCGGCATGTCGGTGGATGCTGCGACGCAGGCTCTTCGCGAGAAGAGCTTCCAGGTCGTCGTCGGCGCACCGGTCGACGGTCCCGAGGGTGATGTCGTCGTGGCGCAGGACCCCGCCGGCCAGGCCGCGAGCGGCGCGACCGTGACGATCTCGCCGAGCAACGGCCAGGCCGTCACCGTGCCCGACATCACCGGCCAGTCGAAGTCCAATGCGCAGAACGCACTGTTCGGCGCCGGCTTCTCGTCGATCTCGTTCGACAACTCGTGCAACCCCCCGGGTTCCACGGTCGAGAGCACGAACCCGGCGGCGAACACGGCGACGAACAAGAGCACGTCGATCACGGTCACCTGCAAGTGACCGCTCGCACGACAGCACACCCGGCCCTCATCGCGCTCGGCGCGGTGGGGGCCGCTGGTGCGGCCGCAGCGGTGTGGGGCATCGGGATCGAGCGCTACCTGTTCACGGTGCGCGAGGCGACGGCATCCGCTCTGGCTCCCGGCTCGACCCCGATCCGAGTACTGCACATCTCCGACGCGCACATGGCACCGTGGCAGCACCGCAAGCAGGACTGGCTCGCCTCCCTCGCGCAGCTGAAGCCCGACCTGATCGTCAACACCGGTGACAACCTCGGGCACCGCGACGGGCTCGACGGCATCCGCCGCGCGTTCGATCCGCTCGCCGGCATCCCGGGCGTCTTCGTGCACGGCTCGAACGACGTGACCGCCCCCTCCCCCCGTAACCCGTTCCGGTACTTCATGGGCCCGTCTCAGAAGCATCAGAAGGCCTCCACCCTCGACACCGGCGCGATGGATGCGTACTTCAGCGCTGAGCTGGGCTGGTCGACTCTGAACAACACCGCGTCCCGCCTGACGGTCGCCGGCAACCAGGTCGATTTCTTCGGAGTGAGCGACGCGCACCGCGACTGGGACCGTCTCGAAGACCTGCCGGCCGCGATCGACCGTCTCGGCCCGCGGGATGCCGGCACCTCGGTGATCGGCGTGACCCACGCGCCCTATCAGCGGGTGCTCAACGGCTTCATCGATCTGGGCGCCGAAGCCGTCTTCGGCGGTCACACGCATGGCGGTCAGGTCTGCCTGCCCGGCTACGGCGCGCTCGTCGCGAACTGCGACATCCCGCTGAAGCAGGCGAAGGGCCTCAGCACCTGGACCGTAGACGGCCGCACCGTGCCGCTCAACGTCAGCGCCGGATGCGGTCACTCGATCTACGCGCCGGTGCGCTTCGCGTGCCGCCCCGAGGCGACATTGCTCACGCTGACCGCTCGGGACTGAGCCCCGATTCGCCGTTTCCCCTCCTCTCTTGTAGACTCGGAGGGTTGCAAAACGGGGTGTGGCGCAGCTTGGTAGCGCGCTTCGTTCGGGACGAAGAGGTCGCAGGTTCAAATCCTGTCACCCCGACCAGTGACACATGAAGGCCGCCCTCACGGGCGGCCTTCTCTGTACCGGCGGCAGCATCCGCATCCGCCCCGTATCTTGGGAAAATCATGACTACGCCTGCCCTCGTCGCCTTCGACCTCGATGACACGCTCGCTCCCTCGAAGGGCGCCATCAGCCCTCGCATCGCCGCTCAACTGCTCGCGCTGCTGCGCAGCGTCGACGTCGCGATCATCTCGGGCGGCAACGAAGAACAGTTCCGTTCGCAGGTCATCGCGCAGCTCACCGATGCGGATGCCGCGGCGCTCGCCCGCCTGCACCTGCTGCCGACCTGCGGCACCCGCTACCTGCGGCACGACGGCACCGATTTCGCCCCCCTCTACGCCCATGACCTCAGCGCCGACGAGAAGGCCGCTGCGCTCGCGGCGCTGCGCGACGAGGCCGAACGCCTCGGGCTCTGGGAAGCAGAGCCGTGGGGCGAGATCCTCGAGGACCGTGGGTCGCAGATCACCTTCTCCGCACTCGGCCAGAAGGCCCCGCGCGATGCCAAGCACGCCTGGGACCCGACGGGCTCGAAGCGCGAGGCTTTGCGCGATGCCGTGGCGGCGCGCCTGTCCGGCCTCGAAGTGCGCTCGGGCGGCTCGACCTCGATCGACATCACCCGCGCCGGCATCGACAAGGCCTACGGCATGCAGGAACTCACCGAGCGCACCGGCATCCCGCTGGAATCCATGCTCTTCTTCGGCGACCGTCTCGACGAAGGCGGCAACGACTACCCCGTCCTGGCGATCGGCGTGCCCTCGGTCGCCGTCGACGGCTGGCAGGACACCGCCGACAAGCTCGACGAGCTGCTCAAAACTCTCTGAGCCACCCGGGCGATCCACCCAGGCCGTGGCCCGCTCGCGTCCTAGCATGGCCCCATGGAGCCCCTGCAGATCGTCATCCTGACCGCCGCCGTGGCGAGCGCTGCGTGCTGGATCCTGTCGTTGATCACCCGTGACACCTCCTGGGTCGATCGCGCGTGGTCGATCATGCCCGTCATCTACGTGTGGATCTTTGCCGCCGGCGCTCTCGCGACGGGTGCGGATGCCGCTCGCCTCCTGCTGATGGCGCTGCTCGTCACCGCTTGGGGAGCCCGCTTGACGTTCAACTTCGCCCGCAAGGGCGGATACACCGGTATGGAGGACTATCGATGGGCCATTCTGCGGGGTCGCATGCGGCCCTGGCAGTTCCAGCTCTTCAACCTGCTCTTCATCGTCGGCTACCAGATGACATTGCTCGTGCTGATCACGCTGCCGGCGGAGGTCGCGCTGCAGAATCCGGCTCCCCCGACGGCGTGGGATGGAGTGTTCGCGGCGCTCTTCCTCGGTCTTCTCGTCGGTGAGACTGTCGCCGATCAGCAGCAGTGGGAGTTCCATCGCCGCAAGAAGGCAGCCGGCGGCACGCTCTCCCCGGCTTCGCCACCGGTGGTCTGTTCCGCTACAGCCGGCACCCGAACTTCTTCTTCGAGCAGTCGCAGTGGTGGGCGTTCTACGCGATCGGCGCCACGGCCGCGGTCGCCTCCGGCGCGGGTGTGCTGGGCGGGGCGTTGAACGCCACCGTCGTCGGGCCCGTGCTGCTCAGCATCCTGTTCATCGGCTCGACGATCTTCACCGAATCGATCACGGGCGCGAAGTATCCGGCATACGCCGAGTATCGCCGGACGACCTCGATGCTCGTGCTGCCGCCGCCGTGGACTCGACGCACGGTCGAGTCCACGGCGTGAGAGTCAGCGGATGACGACCTCGGATGCCGCACGGGCGACGGGCACGAGACGCGTGAGCTGCGTCACGTGCGACGGCTCGAGTTCGGCCAGCGACGCGACGCCGAGCAGGCGCATGGTGCGCTCGATCTCGGTGCGCAGGATCTCGATCGTGCGATCGACGCCGGCGCGCCCACCCGCCATCAGGCCGTAGAGGTACGCACGACCGATGAGCGTGAAGTCGGCGCCGAGCGCCACCGCGGCGACGATGTCGGCACCGTTCATGATGCCGGTGTCGATCATGACCGTGAAATCGTCGCCGACGGCCTTTCGCACCTCGGGCAGCAGGTGGAACGGGATCGGCGCACGGTCGAGCTGACGCCCACCGTGGTTCGAGAGCACGATGCCGTCGACACCCGCATCGCGAAGTCGCACCGAGTCCTCGACGTTCTGCACGCCCTTGATCACGATCTTGCCGGGCCAGATGTCGCGGATCACAGCGAGGTCGTCGTAGCTGATGGTCGGGTCCATCGCGGCATCGAGCAGCTCGCCGACCGTGCCGCCCGTGGTGCTCAGCGACGCGAATTCGAGCTTCGGCGTCGTCAGGAAGTCGTACCACCACCACGGCCGCGGGATCGCGTTGACGATCGTGCCGAGGGTGAGCTGCGGCGGGATGCTGAAGCCGTTGCGCTTGTCTCGCAGGCGGGCGCCGGCGACCGGAGTGTCGACGGTGAACTGCAGGGTGTCGAAGCCCGCAGCGGCGGCGCGGCGGGTGAGCTCATACGAGATCTCGCGGTCGCGCATGACATACAGCTGGAACCAGTTCCTCCCCGGTACCGGTCCCTGAGGCTCTCGAAGGGTCGCCGCCTTCACTCCCTCGATCGAGGTCGTGCCGAGCGTCGACAGAGTGAACGGGATGCCGGCTGCGGCGGCCGCGCCGGCACCGGCGACCTCACCCTCGGTCTGCATCAATCGCGTGAACCCGGTCGGAGCGATGCCGAACGGGAGCGCGGAAGGACCTCCGAGGATGTCGACCGAGGTGTCGACGTCGGGGGCGGGGCGGAGGATTCCGGGGTGGAACTCGACGTCCTGGAACGCCTGGCGCGCACGGGTCAGCGACAGCTCGCCCTCGGCAGCGCCGTCGGTGTAGTCGAACGCCGCCTTGGGCGTGCGACGCTTGGCGATCGTGCGCAGATCGTCGATGGTGAGCGCACCGTCGAGGCGACGCTTCTTGCCGTCGAGCTGTGGCTTCTTGAACTGCATGAGCTCGAGGAGCTCTTTCGGATTGGGGAGCTGGCGCTGGACCATGGCTGTCCTTTCAGTCGGTCGTTCGGGGAGACCGGGTGGCCTGTGGCAGGGTCAGCGACCCGGTTCGTTCGTAGTAGCCGGTGATGTGCGCGCGCACGAGAGCGCGAGCGGCGTCCGCATCACCTGCGTCGATCGCCCCGACGATGGCCCGGTGCTCAGCACGCAGCCCATCGGCCATCGACGCCCAGTCGGTGACAGCTGCTGCGCCCTCTTGCACATAGGACTCGATCGAGGTGCGGAGTCCGGCCATCATGGCCGCGACCACCGTGTTGCCGCTCGAATCGGCGAGGGCGAGATGCAGCTCGGCGTCGAGTGCGAGGAACTCGGCGGGAGTCAGGCCCTCGGCATCCATCGCATCGAGCACCCGCTGCGCGGCCGTGAGATCGCGTTCGGCGCGACCGGCGAGCGTCGCGGCGACCGCATCCTCGAGGAGCAGACGGGTCTGCACGACGTCTTCGAGCGGGAAGCCTCGAGCAGCCACCTGGAGCCTGAGGAGCGTGGACATGCCACCGGTGGGCGTCGAGATCACGATCGCTCCGGACTGCGGACCCGAACCGGTGGATGTGCGGATCAGGCCCATGACCTCGAGCACCCGCAGCGCTTCGCGGACGCTCGACCGACCGACGCCGAGATCGGCGGAGAGATCGCGTTCAGAGGGAAGCCTGTCCCCCGGGCCGATGCGCCCGTCGAGCAGATCGCGCTCGATGTGCTCGAGCACGAGACGCCATGCGCGTGCCGGCTGCTCGGGCATCCGCTCTCCTCGTCGCGTTCGGATCGGGCTCACGCGTATGCCGAGCCTGTGGTCTGACCACAGTAGCGCGTGTGGTCAGACCACGCAATCCGGGCATGACGAGACATCGCCCTCGGGCGGATGGGTCGCGGGTGCTCAGCCCAGGCGTCCGCCGGACTCTTCGAGGTAGCAGGCACCGCACAGCGACTCGTAGGTCGTGACCTCGGGAGCGACGGAACCGTCGGCTCCCTCGTCGATGGCGACCTGGTCTCCGTCGAACACGAACCGGCCGCCGATCACGCGACCGTTGAAGACCGCCTTGCGTCCGCAACGGCAGATGGTCTTCAGCTCCTCGAGCGAATGCGCGATGGCGAGCAGCCGGGCCGACCCCGGGAAGGCGTGGGTGAGGAAGTCGTTGCGGATGCCGTAGGCGATCACGGGGATGCCGTCTTCGATCGCGATGCGGAAGAGGTCGTCGACCTGCTCGGCGGTGAGGAACTGCGCTTCGTCGATCAGAAGGCAGGCGACGTCGATCGACCCACCGCGGACCGGCTCGCCGGCGACGGCACGACGCACGCGCTCCCGGTGCTCGTCGAAGAGCTCCCGAACGTCGGCATCCGGCGCGATGAGGTAGTCGACCTCGCGCGTGACACCGAGGCGACTCGCGATCTCGGAGGCACCCTTGGTATCGATCGCAGGCTTCGCGAGCAGCACGTGCTGGCCGCGCTCCTCGTAGTTGTAGGCCGCCTGCAGCAGCGAGGTCGATTTGCCGGAGTTCATCGCTCCGTAGCGGAAGTAGAGCTTCGCCACCGGCGCGTTACTCGTTGATGCCCAGCGTGGCGGCCGTGGCCGCCGTGGACTTCTCGGCCAGCGCAGCGTCGGTGTTGAGCGTCGTGCCGAAGGTCGGAATCAGCTCACGCAGCTCGGGCTCCCAGCCGGGATACTGCTCGGGGAAGCACTTCTTGAGCAGATCGAGCATGATCGGCACGGCGGTGGATGCGCCGGGAGAGGCGCCGAGCAGACCCGCGATCGAGCCGTCTGCCGCAGCGACGACCTCGGTGCCGAACTGCAGGACTCCGCCCTTCTTGGCGTCCTTCTTCATCACCTGGGCACGCTGGCCGGCGTTGATGAGGGTCCAGTCCTCGTCTTTCGCCGTGGGCATGAACGTGCGCAGGCTGTCGACCTTCTTGCCGTGGTTCTTGAGCAGCTCGCCGACCAGGTACGTGATGAGGTCGGGATTCGCGAACGCCACACGCAGCATCGGCCACAGGTTGTGCGGGCGCACCTGGGTGACGAGATCGAGCATCGACCCGTTCTTGAGGAACTTGGGGCTGAAGGTCGCGAACGGCCCGAACATGAGCGAGGCCTCGCCGTCGACCACACGGGTGTCGAGGTGCGGCACCGACATGGGCGGCGCACCGACGGATGCCTGCGAGTAGACCTTGGCCTTGTGCTGCGCGACGATCTTGGGGTTGCTCGTCTTGAGGAACTGCCCGCCGATCGGGAAGACGCCGTAGCCCTTGATCTCAGGGATTCCCGAGCGCTGCAGCAGCTTGAGCGCCCAGCCTCCGGCGCCGACGAACACGAAGCGCGCCTTGATCTCGTTGGGGGTGCGGCCGATCGTCGTACGGTACTTGACCAGCCAGCCGTCCTTCTGCTTCTTCAGCGAGCGGACCTCGTGGTTCGTGCGCAGAGCGACGCCCGACTCGGTGAGGTGGTCGAAGAGCTGGTGGGTCAGCGCACCGAAGTCGACGTCGGTGCCGGCGGGCACGCGGGTGGCCGCGAACGGCTCGCCCTTGCGACGCTGCTGCATGAGCAGCGGCGCCCACTTGTTGATGACCCGCGAGTCGTCGCTGTACTCGATGCCCTCGAACAGCGGCTGCTTCTTGAGAACCTCGTAGCGGTCCTTGAGGTACTTGACGTCCTTCTCACCGCGCACGAACGTCATGTGCGGCGTGGCGTTGATGAACGTCGACGGCTCGTCGAGCACTCCCCGATCGACCAGCGACGACCAGAACTGACGGCTCTGCTGGAACTGCTCGTTGATCGAGACGGCCTTGGCCGGGTCGAGAGGTGCGCCCTTCTGCTGCGGCATGTAGTTCAGCTCGCAGAGCGCCGCGTGACCCGTGCCCGCGTTGTTCCAGGGGTTCGACGATTCCTGCGCCACATCGGAGAGTCGCTCGAAGGCGACGATCTTCCAATCCGGCTGCAGCTCGTGCAGCAGAGTACCCAGGGTGGCGCTCATGATGCCACCACCGATCAAGACGACATCGACGTTTTCGGTCACCGGAACAGTCTAGTTCGAGGTCGCGACAGGGCCGACCACCGGGACCGGCCCGGTCAGACCGGTTCCGCATGGCGGGGATGCGCTCAGGCTATGACCCGAGGCGCTCGGCGAGGATCTCGGCGATCTGCACGGCGTTCAGAGCCGCGCCCTTGCGCAGGTTGTCGTTGCTGATGAAGAGCACGAGGCCCTTGTTCTCGGGCGCGGACTGATCGGCGCGGATGCGGCCGACGAAGCTCGGGTCCTTGCCTGCGGCCTGCAGCGGAGTCGGCACCTCGTCGAGCACGACGCCCGGCGCCGTGCTGAGCACCTCGGTCGCCCGCTCCGGAGTGATGTCACGGGCGAACTCGACGTTGATCGACAGCGAGTGACCGGTGAAGACCGGCACGCGCACGCACGTGCCTGCGACGCGCAGGTCGGGGAGCTCGAGGATCTTGCGGCTCTCGTTGCGGAGCTTCTTCTCCTCGTCGGTCTCGTTCTGGCCGTCGTCGACGAGGTTGCCGGCGAACGGGATGACGTCGAACGCGATCGGCGCGACGTACTTCTCGGGCTCCGGGAAGTCGATCGACGATCCGTCGTGCACGAGGCGCAGGGTGTCGCCCTGCGCGAGCACGCCCTCGACCTGGCCGAGCAGCTCCTGCGCGCCGGCGAGGCCCGAACCCGAGACCGCCTGGTAGGTCGAGACGATGAGGCGTTCGAGCCCGGCCTCGGCATCCAGTGCCTTCAGCGCCGGCATCGCGGCCATGGTCGTGCAGTTGGGGTTCGCGATGATGCCACGGGGGCGGTCGTCGATCGCGTGCGGGTTGACCTCACTGACCACGAGAGGCACCTCGGGGTCGTTGCGCCAGGCGCTGGAGTTGTCGACGACGACGGCTCCGGCCTCGGCGAAGCGGGGAGCATAGGCGCGGCTGGCGGTGGCGCCGGCTGAGAAGAGCGCGATGTCGATGCCCCCGGCATCCGCTGTCTCGACGTCTTCGACGATGACCGTCGCGCCGCCGAATTCGATGGCCGTGCCGGCAGAGCGCGACGACGAGAACAGGCGCAGCTCGCGGATCGGGAAGGACCGCTCGGCGAGAATGTCGCGCATCACGGTGCCCACCTGGCCGGTGGCGCCCACGATGGCGACGGAGAGTCCTGAGTCGGAGATGCGGGTCATGATGTTCCTTGGCGTCGTGCAGTAGTGCAAGAGAGGCTTCGGGCGCGACGTCGGGATGCGGATGCCGCGCCTGGCGCCGGTGTCAGGGTTTCGGTGAGTCTATCGTGGCCGCCCGGTGGTCGAGGACCGGCCGGCACGGCGACGGTCATCCGGCGGTGTGACGATCTGCGGACCGGGTGACGAATCGCGGAGAGGATCGCCGAGAACATCCGCAGATCGTCCGGTCGTCCGCAGATCGTCCGGTCGTGACCGATGGGTGTGAGTCAGCGGCCGGTGCCGGCGTGGACCGTCGCCTCGTCCTCGCCGTCGAGCCCGTAGGCGGCGTGCACGGTGCGGGCGGCCTCCGCGAGCTCGTTGTCGCGCAGCACGACCGAGATGCGGATCTCGGAGGTCGAGATCATCTCGATGTTGATGCCGCCGGCCGACAGCGCCTCGAAGAGGATCGCGGAGACTCCGGAGTGGGTGCGCATGCCCGCGCCGACCACCGAGAGCTTGCCGATCTGGTCGTCGTGCACCAGGTTCTCGAAGCCCACCTCGGACTGCTCGGCAGCCAGCGCCTTGAGCGCTGCCGCGGCATCCGCCTTCGGCACGGTGAACGAGATGTCGGTGCGACCCGTGGACGCGGCCGACACGTTCTGCACGATCATGTCGACGTTCGCGCCGGACTTCGCGACGATCTTGAAGATCTCCGCGGCCTTGCCGGGGACGTCAGGCACGCCTGCGACAGTGATCTTGGCCTGGCCGAAATCAGTGGCGACACCGGCGACGATCGGTTCTTCCATGGCTGCTGCTCCCTCGGCTTCGCGAGGGTTCTTCATGCCCTCACCCAGAACGTATGTGCCCTCGGACGACGAGAACGTCGAGCGGGCGTGGATCAGAACGCCGTGACGGCGTGCGTACTCGACGGCGCGGATGTAGAGGACCTTCGCGCCGTTCGCGGCGAGCTCGAGCATCTCTTCGCTGCCGATGTGATCGAGCTTCTGCGCCTTCGGGATGACGCGGGGGTCGGCCGTGAAGATGCCGTCGACATCGCTGTAGATCTCGCAGACATCGGCGTCGAGCGCTGCGGCGAGAGCGACCGCGGTCGTGTCGGAGCCACCACGACCGAGTGTCGTGATGTCACGGGTGTCGCGGTTGAAACCCTGGAACCCGGCGACGATGACGATGGCTCCCTCGTCGAGGGCCTCGCGCAGACGCACGGGCGTGACGTCGACGATGCGCGCCGACCCGTGATGCGAGTCCGTGATCATGCCCGCCTGGCTGCCGGTGAACGACCGCGCCTCGAAGCCCATCGAGTGGATCGCCATCGCGAGCAGGGCCATCGAGATGCGCTCACCGCTGGAGAGCAGCATGTCGAGTTCACGAGGTGCGGGGATCGGCGCGACCTCGTTCGCGAGGTCGAGCAGCTCGTCGGTCGTGTCGCCCATCGCGCTCACGGCCACGACGACGTCGTGCCCGGCGCGACGGGTGTCGACGATGCGCTTGGCGACGCGCTTGATGCTCTCTGCGTCGGCGACAGACGAGCCGCCGTACTTCTGCACGATGAGGGCCACGTTCACTCCCTGGGATGTCGGGCGGATCCGCCCACGATCATTCTACGATCGCCACGTATGCCCCGCTTCGCATGTGACGGTGGGCGCGACCTGTGCGGGCACGGCTTCGGAGCCGAGCACACGACACCCCGAGGGTCGGGCGGATGCTCCGGCGTGGCGTCTTCGGCATCCGAAGCTGTGCTCGGCAGGCGGGGTGCCGGGCACGGGAGGGGTCGGGGCGCCGGGGGCGGGCGCCGGGGGTGGGCCCGATGTCAGAGGACGGGGCGCCGGGGGCGGGTGCCGGGGGCGAGGCGGGGCCGATGTCAGAGGGCGGGTGGGACGGGTGAGGGGGCGAGATCGCTGGGGGTGGATGCCGGGGGCCGGAGGCGTCCGCCGGTGGCGGCGAACCAGCATCCGGCGATGATCAGCGGGAAGCCGATCAGCAGGCCGGGCGTGAGCGGCTCGGCGAGCACGATCGCTCCGAGGACGATCGCGACGACAGGGTTCACGTAGGTGAACAGCGGGGCACGAACGGGCCCGACCTCGCGGATCAGCGCGAAGAACGCGAGAAAAGCGACGGCGGTGCAGATCACGGCGAGCGCGATGAGCGCGGCGATGGACGGGAACGTCGGGATCTCGTGCTGGGTGAGCAGACCGATCGGCAGGTAGATGAGGCCGATCATGAGCAGCGACAGCGTGATGGTTCCGAGAGAGGGCACGTCGGCGAGCTTGCGGGCGACGATGAACGGCGCGATCGCATAGAGGACAGCGACGAGCAGCACCTCCCCCGCGGCCAGCAGGCTGACCTCTCCGCCGAAGAGCCCGGGACCGGCCACGACGATCACGACGCCGAGGAATCCGACGAGCAGTCCGATCGACCGCGAGGGACGCAGCACCCCGCGGTCTCCCCCGCTCAGTGCGATGAGCGCTGCGAACAACGGCACGGTCGCGACGAGCAGTCCCGTCATTCCGGACGGCAGAGTCATCTCGGCGTGCCCGAGCAGCAGGAATGGCCCCGCCATCTCGACTGCCCCGAAGGCGAGCACCCACGGCCACTGTCTGAGGGCCTGGCGCAGCGCGCCGCTTCGAATCGCGAACGGCAGCAACAGCACTGCCGCGATCAGGGTGCGCCCGGCGACGTTGGCCGGTGGCGAGAACGACTCGACCGCCACGGCGATGAAGAGGTAGGGCACTCCCCACAGGAGCGCCATGGCACCGAACAGAAGCCAGCCACGACGAGAGAAGCCGGCCTGCGGGGTCACAACACGCGCCGCCCCTCGAACGCGCGACCGAGCGTGACCTCGTCGGCGTACTCGAGGTCGCCGCCGACCGGCAGCCCGGAGGCGAGCCGCGACACCGTGATCTGCATCGTGGTCAGCAGGCGGCTGAGATAGCTCGCGGTGGCTTCGCCTTCGAGGTTGGGGTTCGTCGCCAGGATGACTTCCTGCACGGTGCCGTCGGCGAGGCGCGTCATCAGCTGCGTGATGCGCAGGTCGTCAGGACCGATGCCGGCGATGGGACTGATCGCGCCGCCGAGCACGTGGTACAGCCCGCGGAACTCCCGCGTGCGCTCGATGGCCGCGACGTCCTTGGCATCTTCGACCACGCAGATCAGCTCCGCATTGCGGCGAGGGTCGCGGCAGATGGCGCAGCGCTCCTGCTCGGCGACGTTTCCGCAGATCTCGCAGAACCGCACCCGCACGCGGATCTCGACGAGCAGTTCGGAGAGACGCGCGACGTCGAACGTCGGCGTCTGCAGGATGTGGAAGGCGATGCGCTGAGCGGACTTGGGTCCGATGCCGGGGAGGCGGCCGAACTCGTCGATCAGTTCCTGGACGATGCCGTCATACATCAGGAGAACCTCGTCGGGGGCTCGTAGGGCTCTTCGCGCACGAACGTCGCGCCGAGCACCTGGCGGATCACGGCCTCACCGTAACGCTGCACTCCGCCGGCCGGAGTGCGCTCGGTGATGGTCGGCGCGGCGGATGCCGCGTGTGTCATCGGGGCCGACGCAGGACGCGCCTGCACCGGAGCCTGGTGGGCGGATGCCGGGGCACGCCCTGCTGCTCCCTGAGCCGATGCCCCAGGGGCTGGCACACCCTGAGCCGGCGTCGGCTCGTACGCGGGGTCGTACGGCGGTTCATCGTCGTAATAGGGCGGCTCGTCGTCGGGAGGATACGGCGGCTCGTCGCGGTCGAGGGATGCGGCGCCGCCCGCCGGCGATGCGGAGCCCCCGGGGCCGCTGGTCGACGACGCTGCGCCCGCCGACGCGATGTCGGCAGGGGGCACACCTGTGGTCTGACCGACACCTGTGGTCGGCACGGAGTCTGAGGTGGCGCCGGAGGTCGACGTGGCATCCGGCGTCGGTGCCGGAGCGGCGACCGGACCGGAGGCCGCCGCCGAGACAGGGTCGATCGACACCGGGATCGGAGCCACCGCCCACTCCGTCACGGACGCCGTCGAGGCGTTGCGGGTCTGCGGGCGAGGAGAACCCGCTGACGCAGGCTCCGATGCGGGAGCGTCAGCGGCCGGTGCACCGGAGGACGGCGACGACGGCTGACGCGGAGCGCCTCCGGCGGGCATCGGCGCGGGTCGGTACTTGACCTTGACTCCGACCTCGTGCTCGATCGCCATGCGCAGGTGATCGGAAGGACCGGCACCGGGTGTCGTGCCCTTGAACTTCGCGACGTCGTGCTGGCTCGTGAATCCGAGCGTCAGCACCTCGGACTCCGTGTCGTAGGCGAGCGGCTGCACGGCGGTCGCGAGCAGCCACGAGGTGCGGCTGAGCCCCTCGAGGCGCTTGAGGACGCCGGGCCAGGACTCCGTGATGCGGTCGAACGTGACCGGACCGTCGGGAACCTCGGCGGCCGGCGCTTCTGCCTCGGCTGCCGTCGCCGCGGCCTCGTCAGCCTCGGCGACATCCGCCGCCACCAACCCCGGCGAGTCCGACGGGATCGACTCGGAGTCGGAGCCGGCGGGATCGACGGTCGCAGCCGTCTGTGCCGGAGCAGATTCGGGCGAGGATTCAGCAGCGGATACAGGGGTGGGTGCCGGCACCGGTGCGACAGTCGGCACAGGCACAGCCGCAGGCACAGTCACAGCCGCAGGCGCCGAGGTCGCAGCGACCTCGGCCGGAGGAGAAGAAGGAGGCGTGCTCGCTCGCGGGGCCGCCGTCGACGGCGCCGCCTTCGGCTGGGGCGCTGTGGCCACGAGCGCAGCAGGAGCGCCTGCGGCATCGGCATCCGCAGTGCCGGCGAGGACCCGGGCGACCATGAGCTCGAGGTGCAGGCGCGGCGAGGTCGCACCGGACATGTCGTCGAGCGCCGCGCTGACGACGTCGGCCGTGCGCGACAGGCGCGCCGCGCCGAAGGAGTCTGCCTGAGTGCGCATGCGTGCGAGGTCGTCTTCGGCGAGGCCGCGCAGCACCGACGACGCCCCGTCGCCGACGGCTGCGATCACGATGAGGTCGCGCAGTCGTTCGAGCAGGTCGTCGACGAAGCGACGAGGGTCCTGGCCGGTCTGCACGACACGATCGATCGCGGGGAACGCAGCAGCAGCATCGCCCGCGGCGAGCGCGTCGACGATCTCGTCGAGAAGCGCCGCATGGGTGTAACCGAGCAGGGCGACCGCGCGCTCATATGCCACGGTCACCGTCTCGGACCCGGCCGGCGAGTCGGACCCGGCGATCAGCTGGTCGAGCAGCGAGAGGGTGTCTCGCGGCGATCCCCCGCCGGCACGGACGACGAGGGGCAGCACGCCGCGCTCGGCGACGACGCCCTCTTCGACGCAGAGCTTCTCGACGTACTCGAGCATCGCGGCGGGTGGCACCAGCCGGAACGGGTAGTGGTGGGTGCGCGAGCGGATGGTGCCGAGCACCTTCTCGGGCTCGGTCGTCGCGAAGATGAACTTGACGTGCTCTGGCGGTTCTTCGACGAGCTTCAGCAGAGCGTTGAAGCCCTGCGGCGTGACCATGTGCGCCTCGTCGAGGATGAAGATCTTGTAGCGGTCACGGCTGGGGGCGAAGGTCGCGCGCTCGCGAAGGTCGCGGGCATCGTCGACGCCGTTGTGGCTCGCTGCATCGATCTCGACGACGTCGAGGGATCCTCCGCCGGCGCGCGACAGCTCGACGCAGCTCGGGCAGGTGCCGCACGGCACATCGGTCGGTCCTTCAGCGCAGTTCAGGCACCGCGCGAGGATCCGCGCCGATGTGGTCTTGCCGCAGCCTCGGGGCCCGGAGAAGAGATATGCGTGGCCGACCCGGTCGCCGCGGAGTGCGGTCATGAGCGGGTCGGTCACCTGGGACTGCCCGATCATCTCGCCGAACGACTCGGGGCGGTAGCGGCGGTAGAGGGCTGTGGTCACCACACCAGCCTACGGCGTGCCGCCGACATCGAGGCAGGGCGGTCGCACAGCATCCGCCCCTCGTTCCTGTGGGGTCGCCGACGCGCCCCCTGCGCGTCGACGCCCCACCTGCCGGGCGTCCGCCCGGTGGGGCGTCGGCGGTCAGATGGGGCGTCGGCGGAACAGCGAGGGAGCGCCCTCAGTCGGTCGACTCGATCACCGGGATCGCCGTCGTGATGACGGGAACGGATGCCGAGAGACGCGTGCCGTCTTCGCGCAGAGCGTCGGCGAACTGCCGCAGCGTGGGGCGGCCCGGGATGATCGGCCCCTGGTCGGCGAGCGGCACGACCACGTCTTCGCCGACGGTCGCGGTGTAGGCGCTGTCGCGCACGGTGAACTCCACCGGTTCGCCGTCGCTCACATGCACCCGCAGCTCGTCCGCGGTGATCGTGACCTGCAGCGCCGAGCCCTGCCACTGCAGCGGATACGACAGCGACGGCCAGTCCGCAGGCAGACGCGGGTCGAAGCTCAGCTCCCCCGCGTAGTCGCGCATGCCGCCGAAGCCGCAGACCAGCGCCGTCCACACGCCACCCGCGGAGGCGACGTGCACGCCGTCGGCAGCGTTGTGGTGCAGGTCGTGCAGATCGACGAACAGCGACTGACGGAAGTACTGCAGCGCGAGATCCTGATAGCCGACCTCGGCGGCCAGGATCGACTGCACGACGGCCGACAGCGTCGAGTCGCCCGTGGTGAGCGGATCGTAGTAGTCGAAGTCGGCCTTCTTCTCCTCTGGCGTGAAGTGGTTGCCCTGCAGGAACAGCGCGAGCACGACATCCGCCTGCTTGAGCACCTGGAAGCGGTAGATCACGAGCGGGTGGAAGTGCAGCAGCAGGGGACGCTGCTCCTTCGGCGTGTGCGCGAGGTCCCAGACCTCGCGCTCGAGGAACAGCGAATCCTGCGGATGGATGCCGAGGCTCTCGCTGAACGGGATGAACATGGCGTCGGCAGCCCGCTCCCACCCGTCTGCCTCGCCCTCGGCGAGACCGGTGCGCTCGACGACCCTGGCGAACTCCTCGCCGTTCGCCTCGCGAGCCTCGCGCACGACCCTCGCCGCATAGCGGAGGTTGTATCGCGCCATGACGTTCGTGTACAGGTTGTCGTTCACGACCGTCGTGTACTCGTCGGGGCCGGTGACACCGTGGATGTGGAACGTCTCGACGGCGTCGTCGTCGTTGGTGTCGGCGACGATGCGCGAGGTGCGCCAGAAGCCGAGGGTCGCCCACAGGCGTGCGGTCTCGATCGCGATGTCGATGCCCTCACGACGCAGGAAGTCGTCGTCACCCGTCGCCCGCACGTACTTGCCGAGCGCGAAGCTCACGTCGGCGTTGATGTGGTACTGCGCGGTGCCTGCGGCGTAGTACGCCGACGCCTCTTCGCCGTTGATCGTGCGCCACGGGAACAGCGCGCCGGCCTCATTGAGCTGCGCCGCCCTGCGACGGGCGGCGGGCAGCATGAGCACACGTGCGCGCAGCGCGTTGCGGGCCCACTGCGGCGAGGTGTAGGTGAGGAACGGGAGCACGTAGATCTCGGTGTCCCAGAAGTAGTGACCGCTGTACCCCGACCCCGAGACGCCCTTCGCAGGAACCCCCGTGCCGTCGGCCCGCGCCGAGGCCTGCGCCAGCTGCAGCAGGCACCAGCGGGTGGCCTGCTGGATGTCGTCCTGCCCACCGATCTGCACATCGCTGCGCTCCCAGAACGCGGCGAGCCATGCGGCCTGACGCTCGAACTGGGCATCGACGCCCTCGACCCGCACCCTGTCGAGCGAGCGACGGCAGCGGTCGACGAGCTCTCGCGCAGGCACTCCGCGCGAGGTGTGGTAGCTCACGAGCTTGGTGACCGTGATCGGCACGCCGGCCTTGGCCTGCACGCGGAAGACGTTCTTGGAGATGTCCTCCTCGATCAGCGTGCGAGAGGTGTAGTCGTTCTCGGTCTCGATCACGTGGTCGGCCACGACGGCGACGGTCATGCCGGATGCCGCGACCGAGTACGACAGCGCGGAGCGGAGCCCGTCCTGCCAGTACTCGGCGGGCTCGAGAACGCGGTCTGCGATCTTCTCGGCCTTGCGCGGATCGAAGCCGCTCTTCGCCTCGGTCGGAGTGCCCGCATACACGCCGGCGCCGTCCTGCCGATTGATCATCTGGCAGCTGACGGTCACCGGGGCGTCGGAGTTCTCGACGACGACCTCTAGGCGCAGCACGGCGAGGTGCCGCTCCTCGAAGCTGACGAGGCGCTCGTCGCGCATGCGCACGCGCTTGCCCGAGGGGGTCTCCCACACGACGATGCGCTCGAGCACACCGGTGCGCATGTCGAGCGTGCGGCGGTACTCGCGCACATCCGCCTCGTCGAACGAGATCGGCTCGTCGTCGACGTACACGCGCATGACCTTGGCGTCGGGGGCGTTGACGATCGTCTGCCCGACCTCGGCGAAACCGTAGGCCTGCTCGGCGTGACGGATCGGCCAGGTCTCGTGCAGACCGTTGATGAAGGTGCCGTGCTCGTGCGCGCCACGCCCCTCGATGTGGTTGCCGCGCAGACCGAGATAGCCGTTGCCGACGCTGAAGAGCGTCTCAGCCACCCCGCTCTCGGAGTAGCGCGTCTCGATGAGGCGCCAGGGGTCCACGGGGAAGCGGTCGCGGTCGATCATGCGGTCTCCTCGGAGTCGGGTGCGGAGTCGGAGCGGGTCTGGGCGGACTCGCCGTCGGAGGTGTCGACCTCGGAGAGGAACACGTCGAGATCGTCGACGACGACGGTCGCGCCCGCGGCCCGCAGCGCATCGGCGCCGGTGCCGCGATCGACGCCGATCACGGTCGCGAATCCGGCCGCCGCGGCGGACGCCGCACCGGAGGTCGCATCCTCGACCGCGACGCTCGTGGCGGGGTCGACGCCCAGCGCGACGGCACCGGCGGCGAACATGTCTGCGGCCGGCTTCGAGGCGAGTCCGTCACGCTCGGCGACGACCCCGTCGACGATGACGCGGAAGAACGAGCGGAGGCCGGCGGCGCCCAGCACCTCTTCGGCGTTCTTCGAGCTCGACACGACGCCGATCGGGATGCCGGCGGCGGAGAGCTTCTCGACGAGCGCGAGAGAACCGGGGTAGGGAGCGATGCCCTCGGCGCGCAGGGAGGTCGCGAAGGCCGCGTTCTTGCGGTTGCCGATGCCGCAGATCGTCTCGGCCTCGGGCGGGTCGTCGACGGATCCCCACGGCACCTCGACGTTGCGACTGTGCAGAAGGCTCGCGACGCCGTCGTAGCGCTTCTTGCCGTCGACATAGTCGAAGTAGTCGGCGTCGGTGTACGGCGGTTCTATGCCCCAGCGGGCGAAGACGTCGTCGAACACGACCTTCCAGGCGCGCATATGCACCTCAGCGGTCGGGGTCAGCACGCCGTCGAGGTCGAAAAGGACCCCATCGGCGCGGAGCAGGTCGGGCAATGCTTCGGGCACGGGAGCCTCCAGGAGAAGGACGATGGTTCCGGCACCTCTCCGTGCCACTGTGCAAGCGTAGTTGCGTCGAGGCATCGACGGTAACCCCCGAACCGGTATTCGGGCGCTCGGCGTCTGTCAGAGCATCCGAGAGGTCTGCCGTGCGATCTCGAGCTCCTCGTTCGTGGGCACCACGAGCACCGTCACGGGCGAGGCATCGGTCGAGATGCGGCGGATGCCGCGCTCGCGCGCCGAGTTGCGTCCGAGATCCATCTCGACGCCGGCGAAACCGAGCGTCGCCATGGCCTCGGCGCGCACGACCGCGGCGTTCTCGCCGACCCCGGCGGTGAACGAGATGACGTCGACACCGCCGAGCTGGGCGATGTACGAGCCCGCGTAGGCGCGCAGTCGGTGGATGTAGACGTCGAACGCGAGCGCTGCCGCCTCGTCTCCCGCGTCCCGCGCGGCGAGGATGTCGCGCATGTCGCTGCGCCCGGCGAGCCCTTTCAGGCCGCTGCGGGAGTTGAGCAGCACGTCGAGGTCGTCGATCGAGTATCCGGCGCGACGCGAGAGGTGCAGGAGAGCCGCGGGGTCGAGGTCGCCGGAGCGCGTCCCCATGACGAGTCCCTCGAGCGGCGTGAGACCCATCGAGGTCTCGACCGAGCGCCCGCCGTCGATCGCGGTGACCGACGCGCCGTTTCCGAGGTGGAACACCAGTTGGCGCAGCGTGCCCAGGTCGCGTCCGAGGAACGCCGCCGCCGACTCGCTCACGAACTGGTGGCTCGTGCCGTGGAATCCGTAGCGGCGCACACGATGCTGCGCGGCCAGCTCCGCATCGATCGCATACGTGTAGGCCGCCGGGGGCAGGGTCTGGTGGAAGGCCGTGTCGAACACCGCGACGTGAGGGACGTCGGTGAACACGGCCTTCGCCGCAAGGATGCCGGCGAGGTTCGCGGGATTGTGCAGCGGGGCGAGCACAGCGAGCTCGTCGATCTGCTCCTCGATGTTCCGCGTCACCAGGGTCGGAGCGTAGAAGCGGGCGCCGCCGTGGACGACCCGATGCCCGACCGCGGCCGGGGCACGCTCGGCGAGCGACGGACCGTGCTCCTCGAACTGCTCGAGCATGACCGAGAACGCTTCGGCGTGGTCTGCGACCGGGCGCTCCTGCTCGTACGACGCGTCGAGCAGGGCGACGACGGCATCCGCGGTCGTGTCGGGGCGCACGGTATGGGTGATGGCACCGGCATCCTGCCCGATGCGCTCGATCAGACCGCTCGCGAGCTCGTTCTCGTTCTCGATGTCGATCAGGCTGTACTTGAGCGAGGACGACCCGCTGTTGATGACGAGGATCGCGGTCACGATGCGGGCCCTTCTGCCTGCGCCTGGATGGCGGTGATCGCGACGGTGTTGACGATGTCGCCGACCAGCGCGCCGCGCGAGAGGTCGTTGATGGGCTTGTTGAGGCCCTGGAGCACCGGACCGATCGCGACAGCACCGGCCGAACGCTGCACGGCTTTGTAGGTGTTGTTGCCCGTGTTCAGGTCGGGGAACACGAACACCGTGGCCCGGCCGGCGACCGCGGAATCCGGCAGCTTGGCCTTGGCGACGGCGGCATCGGCCGCCGCGTCGTACTGGATCGGCCCCTCGACCAGAAGCTCGGGCGCCCGCTCGTGCACGAGCGCGGTCGCGGCGCGCACCTTGTCGACGTCGGCACCGGTTCCGGACTCCCCGGTGGAATACGACAGCATGGCGATGCGCGGCTCGATGCCGAACTGGTGTGCCGTCGCCGCCGAGGAGATCGCGATGTCGGCGAGCTGCTCGCTCGTCGGATCGGGGATCACCGCGCAGTCGCCGTAGACGAGCACCCGGTCGGCCAGCGCCATGAGGAAGACGCTCGAGACGACGTTCACGCCCGGCTTGGTCTTGATGATCTCGAACGACGGGCGGATGGTGTGAGCGGTCGTGTGCGCGGCGCCCGAGACCATGCCGTCGGCGAGACCCAGGTGCACCATCATCGTGCCGAAGTACGACACGTCGGTCACGGTGTCGGCGGCCTGCGCGACGGTGATGCCCTTGTGCGCGCGCAGCCGGGCGTACTCGGTCGCGAAGCGTTCGACGAGCTCGGGGTCGGTGGGGCTGATCACCTGGGCGGCGGAGATGTCGATGCCCAGTTCGACCGCGCGGGCGCGGACGGCGCTCTCGTCTCCGAGGATGGTCAGGTCGGCGACCTCGCGCGCGAGCAGCGTCGCGGCGGCACGCAGGATGCGGTCGTCGTCTCCTTCCGGCAGCACGATGCGGCGGCGGTCGGCGCGGGCCCGCTCGATGAGTCCGTACTCGAACATGAGCGGCGTCACCACACTCGACTCCGCGAGCCCCAGCTGGGTGGTCAGCTCGGTGATGTCGACGTGCGTCTGGAAGAGCCCGAGCGCACGGTCGTAGCGCGTGCGGGACTCGGGCGAGATGCGACCACGCGCACCCATGACCCGCACCGCGGTGTCGTAGGTGCCGAGGTCGGTCGCGATGATCGGCACCGTCGAGGTGAATCCGTCGAGCAGCTGCACGATGGGCTCCGGCAGCGGGAACGGACCGTTCAGGATGATGCCGGCCACCCGCGGGAAGGTACCGGAGGCGTCGGCGAGCAGCGTGGCGAGCAGCACCTCCGTGCGGTCGGCGGGGATCACCACGACGGCCTCTTCGGTGAGCCTCGGGAGCACGTTGACCATCGACATCCCGGCCACGACGATCGTGAGCGCCTCGCGCCCGAGCCGGTCGGGATCGCCCTTGATCAGCCGGCCCTCGACAGCCGTGAGGATGCCGCAGATCGACGGAGCGACGAGCGTGCGATCCTCGGGGATCGCCCACACGGGAGTGCTTCGCGCGGGGCGCACCGCAGCGACCGCGGCCTCGATGTCGGTGAGGGCCTGCGGGTCGGCGCGGTTCACGACCACCGCGAACAGCTGCGCCCGCTCTGCTTCGAGCTCGGCCAGCGCCAGGGCGCCGATCTGGCCGACCGCCGCAGCCGTGCGCGCGGTGGTGGTGCCCAGCTGCTCGGCCTGGCGCTGCTGATCGCGCCCGCTGAGCACGAGCAGCACGGGGGCTGCGAGGTTCGCGGCGATGCGGGCGTTGTAGCCGAGCTCGGCGGGGCTCGCGACGTCGGTGTAGTCGCTGCCGATGATCACGACAGCGTCGCACTGCGCCTCGACGGCTTTGAAGCGCTCGACGATCGTCGACAGAGCACGGTCGGGGTCGTCCCGCACGTCGTCGTAGGTGACGCCGATGCAGTCCTCGTAGTCGAGCTGCACGCCGTCGTGCGCGAGCAGCAGCTCGAGCACCTCGTCGCGTTCGGTCACCGAGCGCGCGATCGGGCGGAACACGCCGACCCGCGGGGTGACCCGCATCAGCGCATCCAAGACGCCGAGGGCGATCGTGGACTTTCCGGTATGGCCTTCGGCCGAGGTGATGTAGATGCTCTGCGCCACGCCCCCAGCTTAGGTGCACCTCACCATGGATTCGCTGGGCCTGGGGCCGTGAGAATCGACCGCCTCGACGATCAGCAGGGTGCGGAGAGGGCGTCGACGACGGCCGTCGCGTCGGCGAGGTAGCGCGTGTAGTAGGTCGGGTCGAGGTTGATCTGCACCCGATGGATCGCCAGAGACGGGTCGAGAGCATGCCACTCGGGCACTCGTGCGAGCCGCTCGTAGAAGAGGGTGGCTGCGGTCGCCGGATCCATCCGCTGCTCGACGCTCCCCCACCACTCCTGCTGTTGGAAGAGCCCGATGCTCGTGGTGCGACTGCCGTCGGGGTTCGTGAATCCGGTGGTCTCCCAGTCGCCGTAGTCGATGTTGCGCAGGCTGCTCTCACCCATCGCCGTCATCACCCCGAGGATCTGCCCGTCGCGGCCGAAGCCGAGAGCGGATGCTGTCTGCATGATCGTCGCGGCGTGCTCGAGCTGCTCGCCCTCCCACCCCGCGACCCCTGCCTGGGGGAAGGTCGCAGGTTCACTCAGGCAGATCGCCACGGGCGGCTCGTGCGCGAGGCTCAGGGGGATCGCGATCGCCGCAGCACCCGCGATCGCGATCACCACCGCGGCGGAGATCGCCGCGCGGCGCAGCATCCGCCTCCGCAGCTGGCGTCGCTGCGCCCGACGACGCGGCGACGTGCGTCTGCGAGCGCCCGCCTTGGCCGGGCGACGTTTCGCGGCGCGTGGACGCGAGGACGCCTGCGAGCGCTTCTTCGTCCGCTTCTTCGTCGCGCTCGCTCCGGCAGCCATCACACGATGCCCCTCATGGCCGGCGAGCCGTGCCCCGTCCGACGAAGGCCGCGAGACCGCCGCCGATCGCGCCGAACAGGTGCGCCTGCCACGAGATGCCGTCGCGCACGCCGACGACACCGGCGAGCATGGAGCCGCCGTAGAGGCCGATCACGACGATCGCGATGACGGCGTAGAGGATGCGGTGCGAGACCCGCCCGGGCGCGAAGACGCGCATGACGGTGTAGCCGAAGTACCCGAAGACGAGACCGGATGCCCCCACGGTCAGCGCACCGGGAGCATTCACGATCCATGTGCCGAGGCCGCCGATCACCGCCGCGAACGCCGTCACCGACCAGAATCTCCTGGCGCCTTCCACGGCGACGAGACAGCCGAGCACGAGGAACGGGACGGAATTGGCGATCAGATGCGCCCAGCTGGCATGCAGCAGCGGCGCGACGAAGATGCCGGCGAGGCCGGTGAGGTCCCAGGAGCGGAGTCCGAATCCGGTGAAGGAGAGCGGAAGGATCGCATCCACGAGCTGCACCAGCCACATGGCCGCGAGCAGGAGCACGGGCGAGGCGAACCGGCTGAGCGCGGACTCGCGCGGGGATCCGGCGGTGCTGCTCATGTCTGGCCTGGTCACATCACGATCCTGGCAGGGTCGGCCCGGAGGATGCTGACAGCCCTTCGACAGGCTCAGGGACCCAGACAGGCTCGGGGGCGTTCTTCCCGAGAGAAAGAAAATGACTCTCCGCGCACCCAGCAGAGCCCGGTTACCCTTGCTGCGTTTCCGCCCTGGGGGAATTGGCCTGGATGCCGCCACGCGGAGAGCCGTGAACAGTCTAACCGATCTCCGGACCCGCACTTTGACAGACTGGGCAGGCCATGGATCACGCCTCTCCCGCTCCCCTCTCGACCTGGCGTTTCTCGGGCACGCTGCGCACCTACCAGGCGGAGGTGCTCGCACGACTCGCGCCGGGAGGCGACGGGCCGCTGCACATCGTCGCCCCGCCGGGGTCGGGCAAGACGCTCCTCGGCCTGCTCCTGGCGGCCCGCGAGGGTCACCGCGCGCTCGTGCTGACGCCGACCGTGACCATCCGTCAGCAGTGGCTGCGCACTGCCGCGGGCCTGGCTTCCGACCGGGCATCCGTCTCGGACGACCCCGAGCGACTCGGCGACCTCACCGTCCTGACCTACCAACTCCTCAGCGTGACCGGAGACGGGTCCCCTTTCGAGGCGCTCGCGCGGACTCTGTGGATCGACGAACTCGTCGCGGCGGGTCGCACCGAGCCGGCAGCCGCGACGTGGCTCGCCGAGCTCGCGGTGGACAATGCCGGTCGCTATCGATCCGGCATGCGGAGCCGCGCGCGGCGTCTGCGCTCGCACTTCACGCGCGAGAGTCCCTCCGAGCTCGCACGAGTGCTGCATCCGAACGCCGTCGCGCTCATCGACAGGATCGTGGCGGCGGGGGTGCGCACCATCGTGCTCGACGAATGCCACCATCTGCTCGATCACTGGGCGATCGTGGTCGCCTACCTGGCCGGCCGCATTCGCGAGACAGGCACGGAGCCCACACTGATCGGGTTGACCGCGACGCTCCCGTCTGCGGACGACGGGACGGAGTTCGAGAACTACAGCGGACTGCTCGGCGAGGTCGATTACGAGGTGCCGACACCTGCGGTCGTGAAGGAAGGGCACCTCGCTCCGTACCGTGACCACGTGCTGTTCACCGAGCCGACGCCCGCCGAGGCCGCGTTCATCCGTCGACACGAGAGCCTGCTGCACGACCTGATCACACAGGTGCTCTCGACACCGGATGCCGTGTCGTACCTCGAGGAGCAGCTGCAGCCGGTAAGCAGCGCGGGCGCAGACGCGGATGCCCACGGGGAGGCGGATGCCCATGACGAGACCCCTCTGGCGCGCATCGATCGGGCACTCTCCGCCGACTTCACGCTCACCCGTTCGTGCGGCCTCGTGCTGCGCGAGGTCGCGCCGGAGCATCCGCTGGTCGCGGCGATCCCGCCCGTGCTGCTCGACCGCTGCACCACCGACGATCTGCTCACCGTGCTCGCGCGCTTCGCCCAGAGCCGTCTGCTGTCGGACCCCGCCGCCGAGCGGCAGTGGGAGTACGTGCGCCGCTCTCTCGCCGACTTCGGATACTCGCTCACCGACCGGGGCATCCGCCGCGGTCGCGATCCGGTCGAGACGACCCTGGCGTTCTCGGCTGCCAAAGACCACGCCGCGGTGGAGATCCTCCACCGCGAGCTCGCCGGAGCCGACGGCGATCGCATCCGCGCCGTCGTGGTCACCGATTTCGTGGAACACGGCAACAGCCGCGGCCTGGCAGACGACCGGCCGGCGGGGGCGCTGCGCACGTTCGACCGGCTCGCCGTCGATCCCGTCACCGCGGGGCTGCGCCCGGTGCTGCTCACCTCTCGCCACCTGCGCGTGCGCGCCGAAGACGCCTCGCACATCGCAGACTCGCTCGCGGGCATACTCGGCATCCCGGTCGACGTCGTCGACGGCATCGGTCCGGTACGCGATCTGCAGGCGTCGGGAATCGGGAGCGGCCGGGTCGTGGGCGCCGTGTCTGACCTGATCCGCCGAGGCGAGGTGCGACTGCTGGTCGGCACGCGCGGCCTGCTGGGCGAGGGATGGGACTGCCCGGCGGTGAACACCCTGATCGACCTCACGACCGTGGCCACGGCCTCGGGCACGCAGCAGCTTCGCGGACGCACCCTGCGGCTCGACCCGGCCTGGCCCGACAAGGTGGCGCACAACTGGTCGGTCGTGTGTCTGATCCCGTCTGACGTCGACCTCGACGACGGCGCCGAATCCGAGCGACTGCACCGTCGGCATTCTCATCTGTGGGGCCCGAGTGCCGACGGCGACGGTCGGATCGTGAGCGGCGTGGGTCATGCGCTCCCCACCGCAGGAATCGACGCCTGGCACCGGGTGCTCGACAAGGACGCGTCGACGTCTGTCGCCGACCTCGACGGCATCCTTCGCGCGCAGACGCCCGCCCGCAGCGAGACCAGAGCCCAGTGGCGCATCGGCGAGGCGTACGACCCGCGCGAACGGGAAGTCGTCGGGGTCCGCCGTGCTGCGCGGTCACCCCTGCTGCGCACCGGCCAGGCGGCGAGCGCGGGGGCTGTCGGGTCATTCCTTCTCGGCGCGGCGGGCACGGCGGGAGTGCTCGCCGTGCTCGCCCTACTGGGAATCACCGCGTCGGGTCTCCTCACCATCGCGGCGGTGGCCGCCGGAGGCGTCGTGGCGGCGGCGGCGCACGCCGGACGGATGCTCGCGCGTGCCCTCCGTGATCGGTCGCGCCCCGCCGAGGTCTACCGGGCCGCGGCGACAGCCGTCGCCCGCACCCTGCACGATGCCGGACGCATCGGCCCGGTCGACGAGTCGTCGATCACCGCTCACCCCGACGGTTCCGACCCGACGCGCATCCGCATCGAGATGGGTGGCGTGGCACATGATGCACGTACCGTGGCCGACGCCGTGCAGGAACTTTTCGCTCCGGTGCAGACGCCCCGCTTCCTGCTGCGGGTCGACGCCGCCGGGCTGCCGCGGCTGGGACCGATCGAACGGCTCGCCGATCGCCTCTCCCCCGGTCGCACGCTGCTCCCGGTGCCTCGCATGATCGCTCGCCGACGGGGCGACGCGGAGAGATTCCGCGCGCACTGGCACGACCTCATCGGCACGTGCTCGCTGCACGAGCTGAGCGGGACGAAGGGCCTGGCACTGCTGCGCGTCGCCCGCAGCAGCGATGCCCGCCTCGACGGCGCAGACCCCCGACGGAGCGTCTGGGGATGAGGCGGTACCCCGGCGTCCCGTTGTCACCCCATCCGCAGGGAGCGACGATACGATCGGTTCACGCGCACCGCTGCGCCCACGTGAGAGGGAACGCATGCCAGAGAATCCGCCCCTGATCCCGACCGTCGTCGGCGCCGAGCAGTTCGCCGCGCAGACGACGGCCATCATCGACTCGATCGGACGGGTGATCGACGGCAAGCCGGATGCGGTGCGGAGTGCGATCGTCTGCCTGCTCGCCGAGGGGCATCTGCTCATCGAGGATGTGCCGGGAGTGGGCAAGACCATGCTCGCTCGCGCATTGGCCGCGAGCATCGACGCGACCGTGCGACGCATCCAGTTCACTCCCGACCTGCTGCCGGGCGACGTCACCGGTGTGAGCGTGTACAACCCGGTCGACCGCGAGTTCGAGTTCAAGCGCGGAGCCGTGTTCGCTCACATCGTGATCGCCGACGAGATCAACCGCTCCTCTCCCAAGACGCAGTCGGCGCTGCTCGAGGCCATGGAGGAGGGACAGGTGACGGTCGACGGCGCGACCCACATGCTGCCCGACCCGTTCCTCGTCGTGGCCACCCAGAACCCGCTCGAGATGGAGGGCACCTACGCTCTGCCCGAAGCCCAGCGCGACCGCTTCATGATGCGCATCTCGATGGGGTACCCGGATGCCGCAGCCGAGGCCGAGATGCTGCGGCAGCGCGACACGGTCAACCCGCTGGCGTCGGTGACGGCCGTCGCCGACGCCGCATCCGTCTCGGGCCTGATCGCGTGGGCCCGCTCGGTGCACGTCGCACCGGCCATCGAGGAGTACACGGTCGCGCTCGCGCAGGCGACTCGCACCGACCCCAACCTGCACCTCGGTGCCAGCCCTCGTGCGACGCTGCAGCTCATCCGCGCGGCGAAGGTGTGCGCCGCGCTCGACGGTCGCGACTTCGTGATCCCCGACGACGTGACCGCCCTGCTGATCCCGGTGCTCGCGCATCGACTGCTCCCCGCCCGGGGCGCCCAGCGTGCCGGAGCGCAGCCGGTCGAGTCCGCACTCCATCAGATCGCGGAGCGCGTGCGCGTGCCCGTGGCCGTGCGCTCCTGAAGCCTCTCCCCCATGCGACGCCGACGGACACTCACGCTTCGGGGAGCGGGCGCGCTTCTGGCGGGTCTCGGCTGCGTGATCGCGGCCAACATGCTCGGCGCCGCCATCCTGTTGTACGTGGGCGTGCTGCTGCTCGCGCTCACCGTGCTGTCGATCCTCGTCGTCGTCCTCCCGCGCCGGTCGGGCACGGTCACGAGGCAGGTCTCGACCGATCTGCTCACCGTCTCCGAAACCTCGCGGGTCACTCTGCGGTTCTCGCTGCGTGCGTTGCGTGTGCCGCGCGGGCTCTGGCGCGACGTGCTGCCCGACGCCGTGTCGGGAGACGCCGCCGGTGAGTTCCCCTCCGAGACCGGGCGGCTCACCTACCTCATCACCGGCGTGCGACGCGGCGTGTGGCCCGTCGGCCCGCTCGTGCTCCGCACCGTCGATCCGTTCGGGCTGGCGCAGCGCGAGCAGGAGTTCGGCGAGACCCGAACGGTCACGGTGGTTCCCGAGGTCTTCACCCTCGCACCGCTGACGGTCAGGGTGGGAGCTGCCGGCGGAACGGCGCAGACCTCGTCGAGCAGGCTCGGGCAGGGCAGCGACAACCTGTCGCCGCGGCGCTACATCTCGGGTGACTCGATGCGACGCATCCACTGGCGGGCCACCGCGCATCGCGGCCAGTTGATGGTGCGACAGGAAGAGGAGGAGTCGAGCCCCGACGCCCTCGTCGTCCTCGATCGCAGCGCAGCCCGCTGGAGCGCGAGCGGCGCCGACGACGCCTTCGAGACGGCGGTGTCGCTGTGCGCCTCCGCCGCCGTGCACCTCATGCAGGAGGGGTACGGGGTCGATGTCATCGACAGCGCCGGAGTGCTGCTGGGAACGCTGCGCGGACACGAGGACGACCGCGACGGGCTGCTCGTCGCACTCGCGCTCGTGAGCCCGCGCGGCGAGTCCCGCGACCTCCCCTCTCTTGTCGGGGGTACACCGCCCGGCCCGCTCGTGTACATCACCGGCGAGATCGATGACGAGGATGCCGCCCTGCTGCGACCCTCGGGCGCCGCCGCTCCGATGCTGTTCGCGACCGCACCGACTGCGGAGGCCGAGGCCGTCGCCGCGCAGCTGGGATGGCGGTTCGCCACGCTGGGTGACGACCTCGCCGAGGCGTGGGAGGACGCCCTCCCCGAACGACAGACCATGTCGTCGGCTGACCGTCGGGGGGATGCCGATGTTCAAGGCTGAGGCCGCGGCTGCCCGCCCGACGCCGCCCACCTGGCATCGCGAGCACGACCTGCCGCCGGGCGTCATCGTGCCATCGGTGCTCGCGGCGGCGGCGGCACTCGTCGCGATGTGGCCGTACACCTCGGTGATCGCCCCGGGCGCGTGGTCGGCCACGGTGCTTCTGATGATCGTCATCACGGCCCTGACCGGCATGATCATGCGCACGCTGCTGCGACACCGGCGTGCGTGGCATCGCGACCTCGCGACGATGGGAGTTCAGATCGTCGTGGCCTGCGGTTCGCTGACGCTGCTCGTCGCAGGAGGCACCGCGCTGTTCGGCGTGATCCCGACCGAACGGACCCTGACCACGTTCCAGGGCCTCGCCGTGTCTGCGTGGGGTGAGGTCGTGAACGGAGTCGCCCCTCTCGAGGCCTCGCCGGGCCTCGCCGCCGTGATGGGGCTCGGCTTCGCCTTCGTCTCGATCGTGCTCGATGCTCTGGTGGCCCAGCGCGGCGCGGTCGTCGCGTCGCTGCTCACCGCCGCCGTCGGCGCGACGCCGATGATCGCCACGCTCGGCGAACCGGATGTCGTGTGGTTCGTGGCGCTCGGCGTGCTCGTGATCGTGCTGCTGCGGTACACCTCCGTGCAGAACCCCGAGACGCCGAGGCGCACCCCGATCGCCCTGGCTGCCGGGGTGGGGGTCGCGGCGCTCGCCTCGACGGTCGTGATCGCCCCGGTGCTCCCCCTCTCCGCCGGTGTCGCCGGCACGGGTGTCGGCGTCAGCGTCGACGCGTCGCTGCGCCTGGGCGACGATCTCAGACAGCCCAACCCGGTCGAGGTGCTGACTCTGGCGACCACCGCCGACACGGCGCCCTATCTGCGCCTGACGACGCTGTCGCAGTTCGACGGACGCGTCTGGGAACCCGATCGCGGCGACCTGCAGGCCCAGAGCGAGGGATTCGGTCCCGACGAATGGAGTCCGGACATCGCCACGACCGATCAGAACACGTCGATCCGCGTCATCCGCATGTCGAGCTCCTGGCTGCCTGTCCCCTACCCCGCGACGAGCATCCAGGGGGTGCCCGCGTCGTGGCGGGTGAGTCCCGAGAATCGCACGATCGCCTCCCGCACCGCAGATGCCGTGGGCAGCGACTACACGGTGCGCTCGACCAGGGTCGCACCGACGCTCGAGCAGATCCGGGCGATCCCCGCCGCGGAGCCTGTCGTTGATCCCGATGCCGAGCCGGTCGAGCTGCCCGAGGTGATCGCCGCCACCGCGCAGGAGGTCACTGCCGGAGAGACCAACGACTACGACCGCCTGGTCGCACTGCAGTCGTGGTTCCGTGCGCAGTTCAGCTATTCGCTCGAGACCCCCGTCGACGAGGGGTTCGACGGGACGGGCGCCGATGCCGTCGCGCGGTTCCTCGAGGTGCGCTCGGGGTACTGCATCCACTTCGCCGGCGCGTTCGCGCTGATGGCGGAGAGCCTCGGCATGGACGTGCGCATCGTGGTCGGGTACCTGCCTGGCGCGCTCACCGACACGAGACGCGGAGAGGAGTCGGTGTACTCGGTCTCCAGCGATCAGCTGCACTCCTGGCCCGAGGTGCGCTTCCCGGGTGTCGGCTGGGTGCCCTTCGAGCCGACCGCGTCGCTCGGTGTGCCCACCGCGTTCGCGGCGGGGACCACCACGGGTGGCGGCAGCACCGGCACGACCGCCCCCGCACCGACCAGCGCGCCGAGCACCGAGCAGACCTCGGCGCCGGAGGTCGAACGCGACGACGCGGGTGACAACGCGGGTGCGACCGGCGAGCTGCGCCAGCTCGATCCGACGCCCGTCGTGCTCGTGACGATCGGCATTCTCGTGGTGCTGTTCCTCCCCGCCGCGATCCGACTCGCGACGGCCGCGGTGCGCCGCGGACGTGCCCGGCGCGGCGACGCGGCATCCGCGTGGGCTGAGTTGCGCGCGACGATGCTCGATCTCGGTGTCGCGCTCTCAGATGCCGAAAGCCCCCGTATGCGGGGTGATGATCTGGTGCGGGGCAACGGTGTCGATGTCGACGCGATGCGCACGCTCACGGATGCCGTCGAGCGCGCCAGCTACGCGCGGAGCCCCGGCCCCGGCGGCGGCGACTCGGCAGTCGATCTGGACGACTCGCTGGGCACGGTGCTCGCCGGGCTGAGGCGCAGCGTCGGTGTGCGGACGCGAGTTCTCGCGTTCGTCGTGCCGCGCTCTCTGTTCATGACCCGACGCTCGGACGGTGTCCTGGTGGCCTGAGCCGAGCGGCTGGTAGTGAGCTGCCGGTCAGGCTGCGACGTGCGCGTCGCAGCGCACCTGATCGCACGACTCGCACACCACGAACTGCGTCCGACACGAGAGGTCGGGGCAGTTCGCCGTGCGTTTGGTCGGCGTGCCGCATCCTGCGCACTCCCCGATGACCGCGGCGTGATCCGAGAAGTCGACCGAGCCGCGCTTGTCGAACACGTAGAGCGAGCCTTCCCACAGCCCGTCGTCACCGTACTTCTCGCCGTAGCGGACGATGCCACCCTCGAGCTGATAGACCTCGCCGAAGCCGCGCGACGTCATGAGGCTCGAGAGCACCTCGCACCGGATGCCGCCGGTGCAGTACGTGACCACGGGCTTGCCCTTGAGATCGTCGTAGGCACCCGAGTCGAGCAGTTGCACGAAGTCGCGCGTGGTCTCGGTGTCGGGGACCACCGCACCGCGGAACCGCCCGATCTCCGCCTCGAGAGCGTTGCGTCCGTCGAAGAACACCACGTCGTCGCCCCGCTCGCCGATGAGCTCGTGAAGCTCCTCCGGGCTGAGCCGGGTTCCGCCACCGACGACACCGCGCTCGTCGACGCGGAGCTCTCCGGGGGCTCCGAACGACACGATCTCGTCGCGCACCTTGACGCTGAGTTTGGGGAAGTCGAGGCTGCGACCGTCGGAATCGACACCGGTCCCCTCGCTCCACTTGATGTCGGCGTCGGCGAACGGCGCGTACGACCGGAATGATCGCGCCCACTTCTTGAGCACGGGAAGATCGCCCCCGAGTGTGCCGTTGACACCGTCCTTCGAGATGATCAACCGGCCGCGCAGTCCGAGCACCTCGCCGAGATCGCGCTGCCACACGCGGATCGCCTCGGGATCGGCGATCGGGGTGAACACGTAGAAGAGAACGATCTTGGGGGTTGCCACCCAGAGATTTTACGCCGCTCGTCTGGTCGAACGGTGACGGCTCGATTCGGCTACGTCACGTCCCGTCACGTCACGTCCCGTCTGAGGAACGAGCTTGCTCCCGCACACAGCGCCGCCAGCACCCAGCCGACGGCGATGAGCACGGCGACGGGTGGGTCGAGAGCGTGTTGCGGCGTGATCCCGACGGCGGCGACATCGAAGCGGAAGGCCGCGAGCAGCGCGAGAAGCGGAAGATAGGCGGCGCCGGCGTTCCAGAACATCGCAACGAGGATCGCGGCTCCCATCGACAGTGAGACGACGAACAGGGCGACGAGGTGGGACCGCACGAGGATCCCGAGCCCCATGCCCCACAGGCCCGCCACTGCCCCGAGAGTCATCGCGGACCCGATCGCGGCCACGTCGACCGGGATCCCGCCCATCGAGACGGCCAATGCCGCGTGGCCTCCGACGACTCCCGCGAGAGCGACGATCGCTCCGCCGACAGCCGAAGCGGGCACCCTGACCAGCAGCGTCACCCACCGCGACTGCAGCATCAGACGCTGCGCGACGACGCCGTCACGTCGGTCGATCGTGTATCGGAACGACCCGTAGACGGCCGCGAGGACGGCCCCGTACGTCGCGAGAACGGTGCTGAGGGGCGCGGTGAGCGACTCTCGGATCTGCGCCGGAGCATCCATCAACTCCTGCGGGATGCTCGTGGCGAGCGAGAGCGACATCGCGAATGCGGCCAGCGACACCCACCGCAGCACGACATCGCCCGCGACGCCGAGCGCTTGGGCGCGAAGGGACCGTGCGATCACGCGCTCCTCCTGCGTCCCCGCATCCAGGCGACCGCGATCAGCCCGATCGCCCAGGCGAGACCCACACCCAGAGCCGGGAGGGAATCGAGGAGACGATCCTGGTGTCGGGGAACGCTCAGTGCCGCCAGAACCAGCCCCGGCGAGAACTTCGCCACCTCCGGTGTCGTCCTCAGCAGCGCGAACTCCACGACCATGGGAAGGACGAGCACGATCGCCGCCGTCACGTAGTAGTTCCGGGTGATCCAGCCGATCGCTCCTCCGATGAGCGCGCCGAGGATCGCGCCACCCAGCGCACCGGAATAGATGCGCCACGCGTCCGGAGTGAGGGCCATTTCCCGTCCGTCCCGACTCAGGAAGAACGCGACACCCGCCGTCCACACGGCGAGGATGAAGACCGACACGGCGACCGCGGCGAGCGCGCCGGCGACGAGCTTGCCGATGAACGAGTGGCGGTAGCCGGTTCCCGTGAGCGTTCGATCGAGGGAGGTGTAGTAGCTCTCGCGCGTGACACCGTAGGCACCGACGAAGGCCGCGGCGATCGCCGACCAGGCCAGCGGCTCCAGGAGCAGAGCGGTGGCCGCGCCGGAGTCGAGACCGGTGAGGTCGAGTCGGGCGCCGTCGGAGAACAGCACGAACGCGGGCAGGAGGAGCGCGATGGCGTAGACCGGCACGATCGAGAGCCCGCTCACCGCGCGCAGCAGCTCGCTGCGGATCGCGTTCATCATGCGGATGCTCCCTCGACGAGATCGAAGTACTTGCTCTCGAGCGAGTCGTCGTGGTTCGAGACGAGGTCGTGAAGCCGCCCTGCGAAGAGAGCCCGCCTCTTGATGACGACGACCTCATCGACGACCTGCTCCAGCTCGGCGAGCTGATGGCTGGCGATCAGGACCGTCCCACCGCGCTCCGCGTAACCGCGGAGGAACCGGCGCAGCCACCGGATGCCGTCCGGGTCCAGCCCGTTCGCCGGCTCGTCGAGGATGAGTGTTCGCGGCGCCCCGATGAGAGCGGCCGCCAACCCGAGTCGCTGAGCCATGCCCGTGGAGAATGTCTTCACGCGACGTCTGGCGTCGGCTGCGAGCCCGACCTCTTCGAGCAGCTCGTCGGACCGCCCCCGGGGTGCGCCGGCCGCGAGGCGGCAGATCTCGAGATGGCGCCTCGCCGTGATGCCGCCCTCGAACCCGAAACCGTCCATCTGCACGCCGACGTGCGAGGCGGGATTGTCGAGGGCCGAGAACGGCACACCGTCGATCAGACTGTCGCCCGCGGTGGGTGTGAGCAGGCCCACGAGCGCTCGGAGTGTCGTCGATTTTCCGGCGCCGTTCGGCCCGAGCAGTCCGACGATCGACCCGTACGGCACGGCGAACGACAGGTCTTCGACGGCGACCCGATCTCCGTACCTCTTCGTGAGGCCACGGACCTCGATCGCGTTGTCGTTCATCTGCATTCCTTTCCTCACTGCTCGCTCTGGAGGCTCGACAGCGGAGCCATCACGCCGGTCACCCAGAGGGATTGCCACAGATTCGTCACGCCCAGCTCGACTCTCGCCTGTCCCGTCGGCGGTAGGAGCCCGCTCTCGTCGGAGACGTGCACCTCGGCCATGATCACGGCCGGCACAGTCGCGCCCTGCGCCTGCACCGGAAAGAGCGCGTCGAGCGGCACCCGGGTCGGCTCGGATCGCGGCGGACCGGCGGTTCCGCCACCGATCTGCTCGTTCACGAGGATGCCGTTGCTCAGGAGCACGACGCGCGCGCCCTCGGGGATGCGCGTGCCGGCCGTCTCACCGGCCTGCACGAGCACCACGCGGTCACCGAGCGTGGCGAATCCGACCGTGGCAGACAGCGGCACGGAGATGACGGATCCCGCGATCGCGATGCTCGAGACCAGAGCGGCGCAGACGCACACGAATCGAAGTCGAGAGACATCCGAGCGGAAGACCCGTCGCAGAGCTCTCGCCATGAAGAAGATTCCGGCGAGAGCGACGGCGGCCTCCAGCACGATGATGAGCACCCCGAAGAACGGTCCGCCGGCGGCCAGCGCTCGCGCGATGCGCACGAGCGCGAGAAGCACCAGGACGACGGGACCGACGAGGCTCGCGAGGCCGAACGGCACGCTCCACCAGGTGTTCAGGCTCTTGGTCGCGCGCTGGCCGCCGAACAGCACACGGGTCAGGAAGTGCGCGCCGTCGCGGATGGTCCTGGTCCGGAGGTTGGGTTCGTCCAGAGCGCTCATGAGGGCGATGTACCCGTCGAATCGCACGAACGGGATCAGGTTGACGAGCACGACGGCGACGCACGTGAGCGCGAACAGCAGCAGCGTCTGCCGGACACCGGTCTGCGGCACGATCAGTGCGACAGCGAGTGCGAGCGCGCCGACGACCGCATGCACTGCGGGGCCCGCCAGCGCGATCGCCACGCGTTGTCTCCGGTCGGGAAGGCGCCAACCGTCGGTCACGTCGACGAAGAAGGCCGGCGTGAGGTAGTAGAGCATGAACCCCGCTCGACGGGGCCTGCCGCCGAGCCTCGTGAGTGTGATTCCGTGGGCGCCCTCATGGAGCAGCGTCATGAGCGACAGCGCCACGACGAGAGCCACGAGTCCGGAGAGCGGCACCGGTGTGGCGATGACCTCCACGAGCTCGCTCCACTGGAGGACCGCGGCGATGATACCCACAGCCAGCAGCAGGGCGAGGGAGGTCAGAGCCGCGCGACGCGAGAGCGGGATCATCATCCGATCGAGACGGCGGAACAGACTCGGGGCACGAAGCGTCGCGAGCTGCAGGGTGAAGGGTGGCCGATAGACCACGCGCCCCGGTGTGCGTGACGCCTCTGCGTCGAGAAGGCCGGAGGTGCGGAATCGCTGGATCAGTTGGAGGAAGCTCTCGAGGGGCTCCGATGCGGCGAAGCGCAGGTGCAGTTCTCGCAGCGCCGCCTCACCGTCCATCGCGGTGAGCAGGTGCATGACCTCTCGCGACACCCTCGATGAAGGCACCCCGTCGAGCAGCGCGATCCAGACGGCGTCGGCGCCCGCGCGCTCGAAGGTGACCGCAGACGCGAGCAGCGGCCGCGTGTCGGCGGTGAAGGGCGCCGATGCCCGGGAGCGTCGTCGAAGCGGGTGGCTGCTCGGCGACATCGTCACACGTCGCATACGTCGTGGTCCGTCGCACACGGGGCATCCGCGCGTCGTGTCGTGAGAAGGAGGATGTCCTCTCCACGGTGGGTGCGCACGGGCGACACGGCAGGCTCGGCGAAGCCGGCCTCGACGAGCTCTCGCGAGAGACTCTCGTGGCTGAGCAGTCGCAGACGGCTCGTGAGAACCGTCACCTCGCCGCCGGCTGCGAGATCCGAGGCGCGCACCCAGTTGACCAGGCGCGCGGTCCTGTCCTCGTCCACCTGCTGGGAGAAGAGGTAGGTCTCGTCACCGTGCTCTCCGGGGACCTCGATCTCGTGGTCTCTCGGTGCCGCGAGGCTCTCTGCAGAGGCGCCTCCTGCGACAGTGAAGGCGAACACGCCGCCGGCTCGGAGGTGGCGTCGCACGTTCGCGTACAGGCGGGATCTGCCGTCGCGGTCGAGCAGCGTGATGGATGTCGCACCGATGATCACGAGGGAGAAGCGCCGCCTCAGCGAGAAGTCGCGCATGTCGGCGACGATGCACTCCAGCCGCGGGTGATCCGGCAGCGCATGGCGAAGGTGGGAGAGCATGTCGTCGGAGAGGTCGATCGCTGTCACCGACCTGCCCGATCGCACGAGCGGAATCGTCAGCCTTCCGCTCCCCGCGGCGATATCGAGGACACGTCCCTCGGCTCCCCTCGCCAGTGCCAGTACCTCTCGGATCTCTGCGCGGTCGGGCCCCACGAGCCGCTCGTAGAAGTCGGTGCCCTCTCCGGCGTACAGGTCCTGCGGCTTCGGGATCGCTCCGACCTCGCCGAGCCTTGCCATCACGGTTTCGGTTATGACGCCTGGCATTGATGCATCGCCTCTCACAGCGGGTGGGTAGGGGTGCGGGCGCGCTGCATCTGCCCGCACCCCTTCGGTGGGATCGCGAGGTCGCGATTCCGGTCAGGTCGCGATCGCTGCTGCGCCGCCGATGATGGCGATGATGTAGCTCGCGTGCTCCCACCATTCGAGCGGGGCGTCGATCTGTTCGAGTTCCAGGAACTCGAGTGATTCTGTCTGCACTTGTCACCTCCTCGGTGCACTCTGCGCACGGACTCCTATGTCAGCGCGAGGATGCCGATGATCACGCCCAGGGCGAACCCTCGAGTGAAATCGAGTGAGTCGTCCTGTGCTTCCATGGGCTCGAGTTCTGTGAACTCGAGCGTCGGGATCGCTGCTTGCATGTCCTTCTCCGTTTCTCTCAGGTCTTCTCTGACCGTGCGGTCATGTCGCAGCGGCTGCGCCGATGATGATCAGCGCGCCGATCACGCCCTTGTAGAAGCTCTCCCAGCTGGGGGCATCCATCTCGTCCAGTTCCTGGAACTCGATTCGCATGTCCACCGTCTCTTTCATCTCGTTCATCTCTTTCACCTCCTCTGGCCGATCGTCGTCGGGGAGTCGGCACTCGTGGCCGATTGGCTGAGGCTCCAGTGAGAATCACGAAGCAGGTCGATGAAATCCGTCGCGATGAGACCGGGGAGCATCGGAAGGCGATCTCCCCACGAACTCTCCGTGGCCGCGGCGATGAGACCCATCTCCCGCAGGCTCGGCCTCGGGGGAAGCGGTACTCCCCACCGATGTATGAGCGCGGTGACTCCGGCCGGTGGGTCGAGCGGCAGGTCCGCTCCGTTCGCGACGCGCGACCAGAATCCCTCGAGGCTCTCGCGGTCGCCCCAGCGGGTCTCCCCCGAGCAGATCCGACGCCAGACCGCAGCGACGATCGCCGCCGTCGCCACCATTTTGCGCACTCTCAGCACGAAGGAGACTTCGTTCGCCACATACCAATGGCGAGCGCTGTAGGGATCTCGGCCGCGCAGAGCCGCGCTGCGCTGAGTCGCCGCACTCAGTCGCGCGATGCGCAGCCGCGAGTCGGAGGATCGTACGTCTCGTGTGCCTGCGTCGAGAAGCGCATGTGCGAGCGCCACGGCGTCGCTCCTCCCCCGCGCGCTCGTGAGTGGGCTGGTCGACGCGCCTGCGAGGCGGAGGAAGGCCTCGAGGGTACCTTCCCTGACGGCGGTGGAGGTGAGAGTCACCAGATTGCAGGGATCGATGATGGCGTGACGGGGACGCAGGGAGCTGCCGACGATGAGCCGGTACCCCCTGTCGTTCTTGATGATGCCCACGCTGTTCGTCTCCGAGGAGGTGCCGACGGTCGTCGGCACGGCGACGACGTCGACCGCAGGCCGAGAGTCCGGCAGCACGGTCAGCGCCGACGTCGTCGCCCGCCCGACGGCGAAATCGAGCACCCGCCCGGGAGCGAGCGCGAGAGCAGCCAACTTGGTGGCATCGAGGATGCTCCCTCCGCCGACCGCGACGATGACCTCCGGTCGGCGGTCGGCGATGTCTTCTGCCGCCATGATGACCGTGTCGACGTCCACCGTCTGAGCATCCATCTCGATCGTCCGAAGCGATCCCCCGACCAGACAGGACACGTCGATCGCCGCGTCTGCGATCACGAGAGCCTCCCGCCCCGCGGTGAGGCGCGTGAGCATCCGGCGCGTGACGTCCCGCCCGTGCCAGAGCGTCGGCCCCGACGCGGCGAACGGAGAGCTCATGCGTATTCCTCCCGGGCCTGTGCGATGCCCGCCCGCACGGCCGAATCCAGGTGGAGGAGCTCGCCCGCGTCGAATCCGTACGCGGGGATCACCTGGATCGCGCTGGGGCCGGGCTGCACCAGCACTCCGTGCTGCGCGATGGCAGAGACCACCCGCAGCACCTCGGGACCGGGGAGTGGAGTGTCGTCCCCGGTACGAAGCCCGAGTCCGACGAAGCAGCCACGCCCCGTCACCCCGCTCACGAGGCCGTCGGACTCCCACCCCGCCGCCAGGCCTGCCAGGCGTGCCGCGAGCGCGTGAGTCGTCGGCCCCACGTCGAGGCGGTGCAGCTCGTCGATGACCGCCACGACGGCCGCCGCGCACGCAGGCGTTCCCGCCTGCGTCTCGCCGTGCACGAAGGTCCAGCCGCCGCGCACGAACTCGGAGGCGATGAGTTCTCCCACCAGCAGCGCCGCCGCACCCGTCGCGCCGTTGGTCAACGCCTTCGAGAGGATCAGGACATCCGGAGCGGGAGCCCAGCCATCGGTGGCGAACATCGTGCCGGTACGTCCGAAACCGGTCGCGACCTCATCGGCGACCAGCAGGAATCCATGCTGCTCGCGCAGGGCGAGGAGTCGAGCGACGAAGGCGTCGGACAGCGCGTGCGCGCCGCTGCCCAGCACCGGCTCGACGACGACCGCCGCCACTCTGGAGCCTTCTCGCCGCAGCAGCGCCTCGAGTTCTTCTCCGTCGTCGCTGTGCGAGACGTGGCGCACCGACCGGCGGTCGACGGAGTAGATCGACTGGAGCAGATCGTCTCCGCTCAGCGCATGACTGCCGTACATGGTGCCGTGATAGCTGCCTTTCAGACCCACGATGAGCGAACGGGATCCGATGCCTCGCTGCGACCAGTACTGCCTCGTGAGCTTCATCGCGGCGTCGTTCGCCGCCCCGCCCGACGTCGAGAAGACGACTCGGCTGTATCTGCCCGGACCCGCGAGCTCGAGGAGCGCGTCGGCAGCGATCTCCGCGTACCGATGCGGACCTCGGAACAGAGACAGGTACGAGGCATCCCGCGTCGCTCTGTCGACGGCCTCGGCGATCGCCGGGGCACCGAACCCGAGAGGGACGTTCCACAGGCCGCTCGTCGCGCAGAGGCGGTCAGACCCGTCGGCGAACCGGATGCGGTTACCCGACGCGGCGACCGCGACCTGATCAGGGGTGAAGGCGGTGTCAGCGGGCACCATCGATGCCCACAGCGCATGAGGAACACTCACGCTGCGCTGCCCGTCATCCGGCCGGACGGCTCGGTTCGGGTGCCGAAGTGGATGCCGAGTGCGCTGACCGCCTCTCGGCAGAGGATTCGGGCCTCCGAGACGGACAGGCCGAGGTGCCGAGCAACGCGCTCCGCGGCGAGTTCGGGCCCGCTCGAGGTCTGCGTCACGGCGACGACGTCTGCCGTCGCCGGCGCGAGCAGCTGGCGGCGAAGGGTGGTGATGTCAGCGAGCACGAGCCCGTCAGCGGTCTCGATCAGGAAAGGGTCTGCGTGCAGCGGTTCGGCATCCGCGCGGTCATCGTCGATCAGCGACCAGCCGAACCCCGAGATCCGGGCTGTGCCGTTGACGAGGTCGAGCATCTTCATCAGGTCCGTCGCGGCGAGATATCTGCCGATCCATGCGGGGCCCGCAAGGTCGACCGATCGTCCCGCGTCCGACGCTGCTCCTCGCCGCGCCACTGCGCGCGGCAGCGGGACCGTCAGCAGGGTCTTCAGTTCATCGATCCGACCGATGGTCCTGCCCCGCACGCCGACGCCGATCGTGCCATCCCGACTCACGCGGAGAGCGTTCGGGATGTGGAGTTCTTCCGGCCTCTCGATGGCTGCGCGGTCGGCGAGCAGAATACGCGGATCGATCAACGCGGTCGGAAAGACGCCTGTGCGCCGAGCGAGCTCCGCGTCGTCGACGAAGGCACCCCAGCTGGACTCGTCGAAGAAGCAGACCGCCGTCGGACCGACGATCTGCACGAAGGCCGCGGCGATGTAGTCCTGGAGTTCGACGCTCCGCTCACCGATGAACAGCTCGTCTCCGATCTCGCTCAGATCGCCGCTGTAGCGCACTGCACCGGCTCGCCCCGTGTAGGGGCCCGAATCCTCGGGGAGCAGAAGCACGTCGCCGACGTCGACCACCTCCTCGAGGTCGTCTGTCATGGCACCGCGCTCGATGAAGAACACCCGCGCGTAGTCAGTCCGCTCTCCGGTGATCCATTCACGGAGCGCCCGAGCTCCCTCGAGCTCCGCCGTCGTCGCCCGGATGTCACTCATGAGCGACCGTCCCGTGATGCCCTGATCGAACCGGTCTGCATGGCACGTTCCCCCCGGAATGTGTGACGTCGTACGTAAAAGATGTGTCGCCATATGAGGCTATGCGCATGAACTCCGGCCTGCAATATTCTTCGTTCGCGATGGGATCAGGGCGTCGCACGAATCCGAAGACGGCCCTCCCCGCGCAGCAGGCGGGCGCGACGGCATCCGGTATGGTCGTGGGCATCCGGTGCGATCGGATAGACTGTTCAGGTTGTTCCTGGTGACGTGTCCGAGCGGCCGAAGGAGCACGCTTGGAAAGCGTGTGTTGTGCAAGCAACCGCGGGTTCGAATCCCGCCGTCACCGCCAAAAAGATCAAGGGTCTCCGCTTCAGCGGGGGCCCTTGATCTTTTTATCAAGCACTGGGGACTCGGGGAGGACCGAGCACCGGACTCCCGCCGTCACCGCGTCAGGCGGACTTCTCCCTATCGGGCGGTCGCTGAATCGGCATCCTTCCGCCCATCGGGGAGAAGTCCGCCCATCAGGGTGGGCGGCACCGAACGACTCAGCTGAACCGCACTCCGTACTGCTGCCCGCCGGATTCGGCCGGCAACGGATGCATACCGAGGCGCTCATAGAATGCCGCGGCGCCGGTGTTGTCCGGGTCCATACCCAGGTGCAGCGCCGGCACTCCGCGTCGGGTGAGCTCGTCGAACAGCGTCTCGATCAACGCGCGCCCGAGCCCCTGCCCCTGCGTCTCGGGCAGCAGGTCGATATGCAGGTGGGCGGGGTACTCCGCGGCGTTCGCGTTCCGCCCCGGCGCCTGGCTGTAGCCGTACTCGATCATCCGCTCTTCGCGGGTCGTCGCTCCGGTCGGGCGCGGATACCGCTCCTGCAGAGTCGGCCACCACACGTCTCGGAACCAGGTGGCGAACGCATCCGTGTCGTCGGTCGCGACGAGGTATCCGATCACCCGCTCGTCGTCGGTCTCGACGACCCACGCGAGGTCGGGGTGCCGTTCGGCGTACGGCACCGCGAACAGGTCACCCCAGAGAGAGTCGTCCGAGAAGATTCCGGTCGCGTCGGCTCCGGCATCCGCAGTCCTGGTGCAGACCTCGTAGAGCGCTGCACGGTCGGACGGACGATACGGACGGATGCGCGGCACGACGACTCCTCGATGAGATGGGTGTGCCGTCAGCCTATCGGCGCGGGCGCCTCAGCCCGCCGCGATGCCGACTGGACCCAGGGCAGCATCACGGAACCCAGCACGAGCACGACCCCGGCGCCGACGAGCGCCCCGCCCAGGGTGTCCGTCGCCCAGTGCACCGAGAGCAGCGTGCGGGAGATCGCCATCAGCACGACCCAGACGAGACCCAGGATCGCGGTCCACACCCGCGGGAACACGAGCCACAGCACGACCGCGATGGTCGCCGCGTTCGCCGTGTGCCCCGAGGGGAAGGATCCGTAGTCGCTCAGGACGATCATGTCCTCCGGTCGCGCACGCCCGAAGATCTGCTTGAGCAACTGCACCGCTCCCGCGCTGGCGAGGAACGCCACGGCGGCGAACACGGCAGCACGCCACCGCCGCGCGATCAGCAGGGCGATGATCATGAGCAGCGGCACGAGGATGATGGCGACCCACCCGCCGCCGATGTCATTGAGGATCAGCGCGAACGACAGCATCCAGTCGGCGCGATACGTGCTGATCGTCTCGTTCCACCAGCTGTCGAACCCGGGAGGCTCGGTGTAGCCGAACACGATCATGGCTCCGAGAAGCGTCGCCGCGACCAGCATCCCGATTCCC
The DNA here is from genome assembly GCF_979258505.1 of Microbacterium sp. AC145. Lineage (NCBI taxonomy): Bacteria > Bacillati > Actinomycetota > Actinomycetes > Micrococcales > Microbacteriaceae > Microbacterium > Microbacterium sp. AC145. The sequence goes on along the minus strand of NZ_OZ409859.1, from coordinate 461,015 downwards.
CACCACAGCAGCGCGCGTCGTCTCATCGCACCATTCTGCCGGTCGGAGGCTGAGAATCAGGGAGCGAGCATGCCGACGGTGCGGGGGCGCACGATCAGCCAGAGCGAAAGCACACCGACGACCGCGCATCCGACCATGACCGACGCCATGGTCGTCGCAGTGATGCCGGCGCCCTGCGACACCCAGCCGACGATCGGCGAGATGAGTCCCGCGACGCCGAAGTTGGTCGCTCCGATGACGGACGCGGCGGTGCCCGCCGCCTTGCCATGACGGTCGAGGGCGAGCACCTGCACGTTCGGGAAGGTGAAGCCGCACGCGGTCATGAAGAAGAACAGCGGGATCACGGTGCCCCACAGTCCGAGACCGAGCTGGTCGGTCACGATGATCGCCGTGCCGGCGATCAGCAGTGCGGCCGTCGAATAGGCCATGACCCACTGCGGGCCGAATCGAGCCGCGAGCCTCGAGGCGGTCTGCACTCCGATGACCACGCCGAGCGAGTTCACGGCGAACAGGATGCCGTACTGCTGCGCGTCGAGGCCGTGCGTCTGCTGGAACAGGAACGGTGACGCCGACAGGTACGAGAACAGACCCGAGAAGGTCATCCCGCCGATGATGAGAACGCCGATGAAGACGCGGTCGGAGAACACCGAGCGATAGCGCTGCATCACCGTCGCCCCGCCCTTCTCCTGTCGGCGCGCCCGAGGCAGCGTCTCGGGGATGAAGATCAGCGTCGTGATGAGCATGACCACGCCGTAGAGGGCGAGCACCACGAAGATTCCCTGCCAGGGCATGAGAGTGAGCAGCCACGAGCCGATGAGGGGAGCGATCACCGGCGCGACACCCGACACGAGGGCCAGCCTCGACAGCATCACGACCAGTCGACGCCCGCCGAACAGATCGCGCACGATCGCCATCGCGACCACACCACCGGCGGCCGCGCCGACGCCCATCAGCACCCGGGCGCCGCTCAGCAGCGGCAGCGTCGGCGCGAGGGCCGCCGCCACGCTCGCCAGCACGTGCAGAGCCGTCACGGCGATCAACGGCAGGCGACGACCGACCTTGTCGCTGAGCGGGCCCACGACCAGCTGGCCGAGGGCGAAGCCGATCATGGTGCCGGTGAGCGTCAGCTGGATCGCCGCGGCGGTCGTGTCGAAGTCCCGCTCGAGCACCGGGAAGGCCGGCAGGTAGAGGTCGATCGTGAACGGGCCCAGCGCGGTGAGCGCGCCGAGCAGCACGATGTACAGCACGCGTCGTCGGTTCGAGATCGAGTCGCCGGGGTGCAGCATGATCGGCGCCGTGGCGGGGTTCGACCCGAGGGTGCGGATCGCGCCGGTGGGCGACGGGATGCGGATGCTGCCGGTAGCCGTCCGCTCGGTGGCGGGGGTCGTCGGGATGGAGTCAGTGCGTGGAGCGTCGGGCACGACGGTCCTTCCGGAATTCGAGGGGGATGAGGTCGAGTCGCGAGTGCGGTCGGATCGTCGAGGTGTCTCGAAACGATTCGATCCGGGCGAAGTCTCCATGCTACAGCCCCGCTGAACTCAGCTGCATGCCAAAGGGACGGATGCAGGCCGAAACGCGCGGTATCGACATGCATCCGTCTTCTGAGCGTGCATGCGGGCGACGCGCGCGAACGCGCGCCCGGATGCCAGACCGAACTCAGCTCCTACGCGCGAGTCCCTGCTCGAGGTCGGCGATGAGGTCTGAGACGTCCTCGATGCCCACCGAGAGACGCACGACGTTCTCGGGCACCGCGAGCTCCGTGCCGCGCACCGAGGCGTGGGTCATGTCGGGCGGATAGCCGATCAGCGATTCCACCCCGCCGAGCGACTCCGCGAGCTGGAAGAGCTCGGTCGACTCGGCGAAAGCCTTCGCCGCCGCAGCGCCGGCGGAGAGGCCGAGCGACAGCATGCCGCCGAAGCCGCTCATCTGACGTGACGCGATCTCGTGCCCCGGGTGCGAGGCGAGACCCGGGTAGTACACGGTCGTGAACTCGGGGCGCGCCGCCGCCCACTCGGCGATCGCCTGCGCGTTGGCCGAGTGCTGACGCACCCGCACCGCGAGGGTCTTGATGCCGCGGGTCGTCAGCCACGCGTCGAACGGAGCGGAGACCGCGCCGACCGCGAACTGCTGGAACTTGATCTGCTCGAAGAACCGGTCGTCGCGGAACACGATCGCGCCGCCGAGCACGTCGGAGTGTCCGCCCAGGTACTTCGTCGTCGAATGGACCACGAGGTCCGCGCCGAGCGACAGCGGCTGCTGCAGCGCGGGCGACGCGAAGGTGTTGTCGACGACGGCGATCGCACCGGCCGCATGAGCGACCTCGGCGACGAGGGCGATGTCGACGATCTTGAGCAGCGGATTGCTGGGGGTCTCGATCCAGACGATCTTCGTCTCGGGTCGGATGGCCGCACGCACTGCATCGACGTCCGACAGCTCGACGGTCGAGATGTCGATGCCCCACGGCGAGAGCACGCGGGCGAACAGACGGTAGGTGCCGCCGTAGACGTCGTTGCCGAGAACGACGTGGTCGCCGGGCTTCAGGATGCCGCGCAGCAGCGCATCCTCCGCGGCGAGGCCGGATGCGAACGACAGCGCGCTCGCACCGCCCTCGAGTGCGGCGAGCTGCGTCTCGAGCGACGATCGCGTGGGATTGCCCGCGCGGTTGTACTCGTAGCCGTCACGGAATCCGCCGATGCCGTCCTGCACGTGGGTGGATGCCTGATAGATCGGCGGGATGATCGACCCTGTGGTGGGGTCGGGCTCCTGACCTGCGTGGATGGCTCTGGTGGAGAAGGCATGCTCGGACATGGTCCTCAGCCTACGTCGGGCCCCCACCCGGCATCCGTCCCTGTTACGCCCGGCGTCACCTCAGCGCGAGATGTATGAGAGCAGATCCTGACGCGTGAGCACGGTGTGGGGCTTGCCGCCCTCGGTCACGAGCAGCGCATCGGCATCGGCGAGCGCCGACCGCGCCTGGGCGATCGACGCATGGATGCCGATGAGCGGCAGCCTCTCCCCCACATGGTCGCCCACGGCATCCGCCGGCTTCGCGTCGCCGCGGAAGAGGAGATCGAGCAGGCCCTTCTCATCGACCGTGCCGATGACCTCGCCCATCATCACCGGCGGCTCGGCGCTGAGCACCACGAGCTGCGACACGTCGTACTCGGTCATCATGCCGATCGCCTCGAGCACCGTGTCGGAGGGATGCGCGTGCACCAGATCGGGGATCCGGACCGCTCCCGCGGGCCCCTGAGCCTGCCGAAGGGCGCGGGTCGACAGCACGTCGGCGACGGTCTCGCCGTCTTCGATGTCACTGAACCCGTAGGAGCGCATCCAGCCGTCGTTGAAGATCTTGCTCAGGTAGCCGCGCCCGCCGTCGGGCAGGAGCACCACCATCACTGCATCGGCCGGAAGCTCCCGCGCGACGCGCAGCGCACCGACCACGGCCATGCCGCTGGAGCCGCCGACGAGGATCCCCTCTTCGCGCGCGAGGCGCCGCGTCATCGCGAACGACTCGGCGTCGCTGACCGCGATGATCTCGTGCGGCACCGTCGGGTCGTACGATCCCGGCCAGATGTCTTCGCCCACGCCCTCGACCAGGTAGGGGCGTCCGGTGCCGCCGCTGTAGACGCTGCCCTCGGGATCGATGCCGACGATGCGCACGCGCTCGTCGGAGACCTCGCGCAGAAAACGTCCGGTGCCGGTGATGGTGCCGCCGGTGCCGACGCCGGCGACGAAGTGCGTGACCTGCCCGTCGGTGTCACGCCAGATCTCGGGACCGGTGGTCTCGTAGTGGCTGCGCGGACCGTTCGGGTTCTCGTACTGATTCGGCTTGAAGGCGCCGGGGATCTCCCGGGCGAGCCGATCGCTGACGCTGTAGTACGACTCAGGACTGTCGGCGGCGACCGACGTCGGCGTGACGACCACCTCGGCGCCGTAGGCCCGCAGCACGTCGATCTTGTCGTCGCCGACCTTGTCGGGCACGACGAAGACGCAGTCGTATCCGCGCTGCTGGGCGACGAGCGCGAGACCGACGCCGGTGTTGCCGCTCGTGGGTTCGACGATCGTGCCGCCCGGCTTCAGGTCACCGGCCGCCTCTGCTGCATCGATGATGCGCGACGCGATGCGGTCCTTCGACGATCCGCCAGGGTTGAGATATTCGAGCTTGACGAGCACCGTGCACGCGACGCCCTCAGTGACATGCTGGAGCTTCACGAGGGGCGTGTCGCCGACGAGGTCGACGATCGATTCGGCGTACTTCATGGTCACAGCGTACGTGCACGGATGCCGCGGCCGGGGTTGTGTTGCACCCCGACAGGCTCAGCGACCCGACCTGGTCCTTCGACCCGACCTGGGTCCCTGAGCCTGTCGAAGGGTCAGCCCTTCGTCGAACCCGCCAGGAGCCCGCGGACGAAGTACCGCTGCAGCGAGAAGAACACGATGAGCGGAACGATGATCGAGACGAAGGCTCCTGCCGTGAGCAGGTACCAGCCCTCGCCGCGTCCGGTGATCTCGGCGAGCACCTTCGTGATCGGCGAGGCGGCACCGTCGGCGAACACCAGCGCCACGAGCAGGTCGTTCCAGACCCACAGGAACTGGAAGATCGCCACCGACGCAATCGCCGGCATGGTGAGCGGCAGCACGATCCGGAAGAAGATCTGACCGCGCGATGCTCCGTCGACGCGAGCAGCCTCGATGATCTCGCCGGGGATCTCCGACATGAAGTTGTGCAGCAGGTAGATCGCCAGCGGCAGGGCGAACATGGTGTGGGCGATCCACACCTGCGCGTACCCACCCGCCACGTCGAGTCCCTGCGTGACCTGCACGCCGAACAGGTTGATGCCCCGCGAGAACGACGACAGCAGAGGAACGAGCGCCATCTGGATCGGCACGATCTGCAGCGCGAACACGAAGATGAACAGCGCGTTGCGCCCCTTGAACTCGATCCAGGAGAACGCGTACGCCGCCATCGCTGCGATCATCAGCGGGATGATCGTGGCCGGGATCGTGATCACGATCGAGTTGAAGAAGGACTCGAGGATGGTCAGCTGCGTGGTGCCCGACTGCAGCACCGCTGCGTAGTTGTCGAGCGTGAACTGCGGGTTGGTGAAGAACGTCCACCATCCCGTCGTCTCGATCGCGTCCCTCTCGCGGAACGACGAGATGAAGAGTCCGAGCGTCGGGATGGTCCACACCACGGCGATCAGGATCGAGGCGACCGTCGCCCACGGGCGGCTGAGTCGCTTGCGCGCGCGGCCCGCCGAGGCCTCGAAGCGTCCGGCGGTCGTGATCGCCCTCGTGCTCTGGCCGGTGTCTGAGTTCACGGTGTCGGTCATCGGATCTCCCGCTGCTTCTTGATCTGGCGTGCGTTGTAGATCACGATCGGCAGCACCAGGATGAACAGGATGACGGAGAGCGCAGCGCTGCGTCCCGCCTCGAACTTGGAGAACTGGGTGTACATCTCGTTCGCCAGAACCGACGTGCCGTAGTTTCCACCGGTCATCGTGCGCACGATGTCGAACACCTTCAGCGAGGCGATCGAGATCGTGGTCAGCACGACGATCAGAGCGGGTCGGATCGACGGGATGGTCACCGAACGGAAACGCTCCCAGGCATTCGCGCCGTCGAGCTCGGCAGCTTCGAGAAGCTCGGTGGGAACACCCTTGATGGATGCCGAGAGCACGACCATCGCGAAACCGGTCTGCACCCAGATCAGCACGACGATGAGAGCCAGGTTGTTCCACGGATTGTTCAGCAGGAACTGCTGCGGCTCTCCGCCGAACCACACGAGGATCTGGTTGAGCAGACCGATCTGCTCGAACTCCGGACCGCGGTAGGCGTAGACGAAGCGCCAGATGATGCTCGCACCGACGAACGAGATCGCCATCGGCATGAACACCAGCAGCTTGTAGATCTTCTCGCCGCGGGTCTTGTCGATGAAGACCGCGTAGGCGAGACCGACGATCGTCGAGAGAGTCGGGACCAGCAGCACCCAGACGATCGTGTTGACGACCGAGGTGACTCCGTCGGACTGCGTGAAGATCCACAGGTAGTTGGAGAAGCCGACGAAGTCGCTGCCGGTCGAGTTCCAGAACGACGCGTACACGGTCTGGATCGACGGCAGGATGAGGCCTGCCAGAAGCAGCAGGATCGCCGGCGCCATGAAGGCGACGAGTTGGATCAGGTACCCCACGCCGTCGCGCGAGCGGTAGTCGAGGAAGAAGAACAGAGCGCCGACGGCGACCGCGACTCCCATGGCCCAGTAGTAGGAGTTGAAGAACCACATCACCGCGAGCGGGATGAGGAGGCACATCGCGAGGCGGATGCCGGTGTAGAGCGCGCCTTTACGAGGCGCGATGTCGACGAGAAGCAGGATGACGACGACGACCACCGCGAACGCGATGACCACGGCGAGGGCCTGGACGATCGGGGGCAGTGACCCGATCCATTGGAAGAACACAGTCGCGTTCATGGATTCCCCTTCATGAGACGGAGCTGACCGCCGGTCGGCGCGGCGATGCGCGTACCGGGTGAGAGAAGGTGGGCCGCCCCGAGGGGCGGCCCACCTCATCCGATCAGCTGGAAGGCCAGCCGGTCTCGATCTGGGTCAGGACCTCGTCTGTCGAGGTGCCGTTCACCCATGCGACGATGCCCTTCCAGAAGGTTCCGGAGCCGACAGCACCGGGCATCTGGTCGGAACCGTCGAAGCGGAACGTGATCGAGTCGTCCTGGAGCAGCTTGATCGACTCCTGCAGGATGGGATCCTCGACCACATCGAGGTTCACGCCCTTGTTGGCCGACGTCACTCCGCCGAGAGCGAGGCGGCTGTCCGCCCACTCGGGGCTCGACAGGTACTCGAGCACCTTCTGCGTGGCCTCGTCGTCGCTGAACGCGCCGACGATCTCGCCACCACCGGTGATGAGCGTCTCGTCTGCGTTCTGGCTCGGCGTCAGGAACGCCCAGACGTCTCCGTCTTCGGCGAAGTTCGTGCCCTCAGGGTAGAAGCCCGAGAGGAACGAGGCCTGGTGGGTCAGCGCGCACTCGCCACTGGCGACCTGCGCCGCCACATCACCGAATGCGGTCGAGTTGATCGAACGCACGTCGCCGAAGCCGGCGTTGACGTACTCCGGGTTGAGGAGGATCTCGCCGGTCGCGTCGAAGGCCTCCTTGATCTGCGGGTCGGTGAACGGGATCTCGTTCTTGACCCACTGGTCGTAGACCTCGGGGCCGGCGTTGCGGAGCACGAGGTCCTCGATCCAGTCGGTGCCGGGCCAGCCGGTCGCGACGCCCGACTCGAAGCCGGCGCACCAGGGGGCCTTGCCGCTCGCGGTCTTGATCGTGTCGGTGAGAGCCATGAGCTCATCCCAGGTCGTCGGCTCCTCGACGCCCCACTCGGCGAACTTCGCCGGCGAGTACCAGATCCAGCCCTTGACGCTGGCCATCAGCGGCGCGCCGTAGAAGGTGCCGTCGTACGTGCCGAACTCCACCCATCCCTCGGTCCAGTACTCCTCGGCGTTCGCCTTGACCGCCTCAGGAGCCGGCTTCAGCAGGTCGCGCGATGCGTAGTCGGCGAACAGACCCGGCTGCGGGAAGATCGCGATGTCCGGCGGGTTGCCGCCCTGTGCGCGCGTGCCGAGCTGGGTCTCGAAGTCCTGGCTGCCCTCGTACTTGATCTCGATGTCGTTCTCTTCTTCGAAGTCCGCCCAGGACTCCGCGAGAAGTTCGGCCTCACCCTCGACGATGGTGCCGTAGATGGTGACGGTGTTGTCTCCCTCGCCGCCGCCCTCGGCGCCGCCGTCGGTACCGCCGGGAGCACCACAACCGGCGAGCGCGATACCCGCGACTCCCAGCAGAGCGATTGGCGCGTAACGCCGGGAACGCTGTGACAGACCCATGTGAATTCTCCTCTTCGAGTTGTGCGGTTCCCCTCGTTCCGCGCCGCCCCTGGCGCAGAATCGGGAACCGATTCCAGGACAACCTACCGGGGGTCGACGCCGCGGCACAATAAGCCAGGATCACAAGCTCGCAACCATTGCACCGACTCGAGTGCCGAATATGGGAGCGCTCCCTCGCCATCGGTATGGAACCGGTTCCTTTCCGCCGTTCCACGGGCTACGCTGTCATCGGCGCGCAGGCGATGCCCGCACGCCGAGGGCATGGTCGAGGAGGACCGATGAGCACGATCGCGGACGTCGCGGCGCGCGCAGGCGTGTCGAAGGCGACCGCGAGCCGAGCGCTCAGCGGACGCGGATACGTCTCGGAAGGCACTCGCCGGCGGGTGACGGATGCCGCAGACGAGCTCGCGTACGTCGCACACTCCTCTGCCACGAGCCTCGCCACGGGGCGTACTCAGACCGTCGGCGTCATCATGCCCCCGGTCGACCGCTGGTTCTTCTCGGAGCTGCTGGCCGGCATCCAGGAGTCCCTGTTCGCGCTCGACTACGAACTCGCCCTCTACGGCGTCAGGGAAGGCACCGACACCCGCGAGCGCCTCTTCGATGCGGTGCTGCCCGGTCGGCGGTTCGACGGGATCATCGCGGTCGGCATCCAGCCGAGCGCGCAGGAGCTCGAGCGGCTGCACCGCTCAGAGCGGCCGCTCGTCAGCGTCGGCCCCTACAGCGAAGGGTCGAGTGCAGTGTCGATCGATGACGTCGCCGCCGCTCGCATCGCGACCGAGCACCTCATCGAACTCGGACACACCGACATCGCGTTCGTCGGCGGGTCGACGGACCCCGACGATCTCAGCTTCGGCGACGCGCAACGGGTCGAGGGATACCTCGAGGCTCTGGCGGCCGCGGGGCTCGAAGCCGTCGCACGGATCGCGGACGCACGCCCGACCATGCCGGGCGGATACGCTGCCGCCGTCGAGCTGCTCGGAGACCGCAGGGGGCGCCCCACCGCGATCGTGGGGGTGTGCGACGAGGCTGCGATCGGCGCGATGATCGCCGCACGGCGGCTGGGGATCGCTGTCCCCACCGAACTGAGCGTCGTCGGTGTCGACGATCATGAGCACGCCGAGATGTTCGCCCTCACCACCATCAGGCAGTCGCCGCGTGAGCAGGGGCACGAGGCCGTGCGGCTGCTGCAGCAGCAGATCGAACGCCCCGATTCGCCCCGCGAACGCACCGTGACGGCATCTTCGCTCGTCGTGCGCAGCTCCACCGCGGGACGGCGCTGAGCCCGGCATCCGCAGTCTGACTCACCACGTTTCGTCTCGGGCGGCTCCGCCGGCCTCGCTCAACGACCGATGTGCCTCAGACTCACCACGTTTCGTCTCGGGCGGCTCCGCCGGCCTCGCTCAACGACCGATCTACCTCAGACTCACCACGTTTCGTCTCGGGCGGCTCCGCCGGCCTCGCTCAACGACCGATCTACCTCAGACCCACCACGTTTCGTCTCGGGCGGCTCGCTCAATGACCGATCTGCCCCGGACGCACGAAAGCCCCGGGCGGACCCGGGGCTTTCGTGAAGCGTTCAGACGCTTCCAGGGCGAGGCGTCATGCCGCGACCTGGAACGGATTACTTGAGGGTAACCGTGGCGCCTGCCTCTTCGAGGGCAGCCTTGGCCTTCTCGGCTGCTTCCTTGTTCGCGCCCTCGAGCACGGCCTTGGGAGCACCGTCGACGACGGCCTTGGCCTCGCCGAGACCGAGCGAGGTGAGCTCGCGGACGGTCTTGATGACCTGGATCTTCTTGTCTCCGGCAGCCTCGAGGATGACGTCGAAGGAGTCCTTCTCCTCAACCTCTTCAGCAGCGCCTGCTCCACCTGCGCCGGCAACGGCGACGGGGGCAGCAGCGGTGACCTCGAACTTCTCCTCGAACGCCTTGACGAAGTCGTTGAGCTCGATGAGGGTCAGGCCGGCGAACTGCTCGAGCAGCTCCTCAGTGGTGAGCTTAGCCATGATGTATCTCCTAGATAGATGGGGTTTGTTGAACGAGAACGTGAGGTCGCTTACGCGGCCTCGGCGGTCTCCAGCTTTTCGCGAAGAGCATCGATGGTGGCGGCAGCCTTGCCCATCGTGGCCTTCATCATGCCCGCAGCCTTCGCCAGCAGAACCTCACGGCTCTCGAGCGCGGCGTACTTGTTGACCTCGTCGGCAGAGAGGGCGTTGCCCTCGAAGATGCCGGACTTGATCACGAGAAGCGGGTTGGCCTTGGCGAAGTCACGAAGAGCCTTGGCAGTGGCGACGAAGTCACCGTGCACGAACGCGACGGCCGACGGACCCTTGAGGTCGTCGTCCAGCGCGGTGATGCCTGCCTTGTTGGCGGCGATCTTGGTCAGCGTGTTCTTCACCACGGCGTACTCAGCGTCCTGACGGATGCTGTTGCGCAGCTCCTTGAGCTGGGCAACCGTCAGACCGCGGTACTCGGTCAGCAGAACGGCAGTCGAGTTCTCGAATGACTTCGTGAGCTCGGCGACCGATGCATCCTTCTGCGCCATGGTCACTCCTTGGTGTGTACGAGGTGCCTCACGGCGGTGAGGCACCGGATCCGACCCCTGGCAACAGAAAAGCTCCGGCGCAAGCGCACGGAGCTTTGGAAAGTTCGTGTCCTGCGCGGGCCCCTGCTGAGCAGAGCTTCAATCCTCGTGCGCTTACGCGCATGACGATGACCAGCGGTCTTCGGTTGAGTCAACTGTACCTCACCGCATCCGCTCTCCCCAAATCAGACGCGATCACCGTCGGTGCGCCGCGCGACCCCCGTGACCGGCGAGCGCATCGGCGGCGCGGATGAGACTCAGATGAGAGAGGGCCTGCGGGGTGTTGCCCGCCTGCCGGGTGTTCTCGACGTCGTACTCCTCGGACAGCAGCCCGAGGTCGTTCGTCATCGCGATCAGCCGTGCCATCAGATCACTGGCCTCGTCGACGCGGCCGGTCGTCGCATACTGCTCGACCAGCCAGAAGCTGCATGCGATGAAGGGATGCTCTCCCCCGTCGAGCCCGTCGACACCGGACTCCGTGCGGTAACGGCGGAGGAATCCGCCCGTGAGCAAGGTGCGCTCCATCTGCTCCACCGTCCGCAGCATCCGCGGGTCGTCGGGGGCGCAGTACCCGACCTGCGGGAGCACGAGCAGCGAGGCGTCGACCTCGGTCGAGCCGTAGTGCTGCACGAAGTACCCGTGGTCGGCATCCACTCCGCGCTCGTCGATCTCGCGCCGGAGCTCGTCGCGCACCGTCGCCCACCGATCGGCGTCACCGGGAAGGCCGTGCTCCCGCACGGCGCGGACGCCGCGGTCGAGCGCCGCCCACATCATGACCCGGGAGTGGGTGAACCACTGCGGCTCACCGCGGATCTCCCAGATGCCGTTGTCCGGTCGGTCGATCGAGACGATCACCTGCTCGAGCAGCGCCCGCTGCAGGGGCCACGAGAAGTCGCCCTCCTCGAGCCCGGCGATCCTGGCGCACTCGAGCGCGACCAGCACCTCGCCGATCACGTCGCCCTGGTACTGATCGACCGCGCCGTTGCCGATCCGCACCGGCGCCGCGCCCCGTACCCCGGAAGGCTCGTGAGCTCGCGCTCGGCGAGATCGCGCTCCCCCGCGATGCCGTACATGATCTGCACCTCCGCCGGCTCGCCCGCCACGGCGCGCAGCAGCCACCGCCGCCAGTGATGCGCCTCGGTGAGGAACCCGTGCGCGATCAGCGCTTCGAGGGTCAGCGCGGCATCCCGCAGCCAGACGAAGCGATAGTCCCAGTTGCGCGAGCCGCCGAACTGTTCGGGAAGAGAGGTCGTGGCCGCGGCCACGATGCCGCCGGTGTCCTTGTTCGTGAGCGCCCGCAGCACGAGCAGCGACCGCACGACCTCGCCGCGGTACGCGCCGTCGTGCTGGATCCCGCTCGCCCACCCCTGCCACCACGACCTCGTCGCCGCGATCGCATCGTCGACATCGAGCGGCGCCGGCGCATGCTCGTGCGAGGGGAACCAGCTGAGCGTCAGGTCGCGGACCTCATCGGAGGTGACCGTGAAGGTCGCGCGGTGCCGGTGGTCCTCCGCGACGAGCCGCACACCGCGCACGATCACGGCCTCGGGCCCGGCCGTCGCACGCAACGCCGGCTTCTCTGCCGTTCCCACCTGTCGCACCCAGGGCAGCCGGCGGGAGTAGTCGAAGTGCAGGCGCAGCTCGGTGACGAACTCGACGTGTCCTTCGATGCCGACGACCCGACGCACGACATCGCTGCGCGTGGGATGCAGCGGCATGAACTCGTGCACCTCGGCGATGCCGTCGGCCGTCTCCCAGCGGGTGACCAGGACGAACGTGTCCGACACGTAGTGACGCCGCGAGGTCGCGGAGGCATCGAGCGGTCGCAGGCCCCAGCATCCGTTGCTCTCCTCGCCCAGCAGCGCGCCGAAGAGCGACGGCGCATCGAAGCGAGGCAGACAGAGCCAGTCGATGCTGCCCTCCTTCGAGACGAGCGCACCGGTACGGCAGTCGCTGAGCAGGGCGTAGTCCTCGATCGCAGAAGGCATCGACCGAGTCTGACATGTTCACCCTGTGGTCGGAGCGATTACGGTGAGAACATGATCGATGCGACGACGCTGGTGATCCTCGGAGCCGGTGGCGACCTCACCTCTCGCCTCCTCCTGCCCGCTCTGGGCCAGCTGCTGACGAGAGAGCCCGCCCGCTCGGTGCGCATCGTCGGCGCCGACCGAGAGGAATGGACGGATGCCGAGCTCGAGTCCGTCGTCCGGACGTCGTTCGCGTCGATGGATGCCGAAGAGGCCGCGTCGCGCGTCGACGTGTCGTACGTGCGGACCGACATTACCCGCGCCGATGATCTGAGTTCACTGCTGGGCGGACTCACCGGTCAGGTCGCCGTCTACTTCGCCGTGCCTCCGGCCGTCGCCGCGGCGTGCATCGCCGCTCTCACGCCCGAGATGCTGCCCGACGGAGCCATGCTCGTCATGGAGAAGCCCTTCGGCACCGACGAGGCGAGCGCGCGAGCGCTGAACCGCACGCTCACAGCGCTGGTCCCCGAGAGCCAGGTGTTCCGCGTCGACCACTTCCTGGGCCGCTCGACCACGCTCAATCTGCTCGGTGCGCGCTTCGCGAACCGCATCCTCGAGCCTCTGTGGTCTGCGGAGAGCATCGAGTCGGTCGACATCGTCTACGACGAATCGCTGGCACTGGAAGGACGCGCCGGCTACTACGACTCCGCGGGAGCACTGGTCGACATGATCCAGAGCCATCTGCTGCAGGTGCTCGCCGTGCTCGCCATGGAAGAGCCGGCCACGCTCGACGAGGTCGACTTCCGTGCTGCCACCGGTGCGGTGCTCCGCGCGACCGGGGTGTGGGGAGATGACCCCGAGGCGTCGTCGCGCCGAGCCCGGTACACCGCAGGAGAGATCGACGGCGCGGCCAAGCCGTCGTACGTCGACGAACCCGGCGTCGATCCGACCCGCCAGACCGAGACGCTCGCCGAAGCGACGTTCGAGGTGCGCAACACCCGCTGGGCGGGGGTCCCCTTCCGGCTCCGCTCCGGCAAGGCCCTCGGCACCCCGGCGAGGGAGATCGTCGTGCGCTTCCGGCCTGTCCGCCACCTCCCGCGCGGACTCACCGGCACCTCGGACGGCGCGGTCCTGCGTTTCTCGCTGGGCCCCGACCTGATGTCGCTCGAGTTGAACCTCAACGCCGCCGAAGACCCCTTGGAGCTGGAACGCGCGACCCTGTCGGCCGATCTCGGCGAGGGGGCCCTCAAGGCCTACGCCGAGGTGCTGTCCGGCATCCTCGACGGCGATCCGATGCTGGCCGTGCGCGGAGACGCCGCCGAACAGTGCTGGCGGATCGTCGCACCGATCCTCGAGGCGTGGCAGCGCGACGAGGTTCCTCTCGAAGAGTACGTCGCGGGCTCCACCGGCCCCGAGGGCTGGCCCGCGCACGGCTGATACCAGCCACGCGGCGAAGGAGGGATGCGGGGTGCGGCGTGTACGGGACGGGAGCGTCGGTGAGCGGGGTTACGCTCGATAGGTGACTCCGGAACTCCAAGCGCGCATCGTTGCGGACTCCCGCGACCGCGTCGCCTGGATGCGGGCCCGCTCACGCGGGATCACCGCGACCGACGTCGCCGGCCTCACCAGCGAGAGGTCGATCATCCGCGCGGCGGATTCGAAACTCGGCGGCGGCCCCCGCTTCGGCGGCAACGCCTACACCGACCACGGACGACGCCGAGAGCCCGAGATCGCCGCCTGGGTGGCAGCGACGCACGGCATCCTTCCGTCGTCCGCCCTGTTCCGCGCCGAGGTCGAGCACCGCCACCTCGCCACTCCCGACGGCATCGCCGTCGACGCAGAGGGACGCGTCAAGCTCGCCGAGATCAAGACCACGAACAAGGCGTTCCGCGGCATCCCCCGCACGTACCTGCGCCAGGTGTGGTGGCAGCAGCATGTGCTGGGTGCCGAGCGCACGCTGTTCGTCTGGGAGGAGCACGTCGACTTCGCCCCCATCCACGACGAGCCGCGCTGCGTGTGGATCGACCGCGACGATCGCGAGATCGCGAAGCTCGTGGGCCTTGCCACCGACCTCATCGACGAGCTCTACCGCCGCACGACCGGCATGCAGGTGCCGGCGCGCATCGCCGAGGCCACCGCCGCCGCCGCGGCCAGCCGTCGCGAGAACCTGCGAGAACGCGATGCGTTCCGGGCTCTCGCCCTCGCCGACTGACCCGATCGCGGCGTCCGCCCTCAGGTGCAGGTCGCGTTGAGTCCGAGCAGCGCGATCGAGAGCTGGCGGGACGCCCCGGCAGACACCCACGACGTGCCCACGAGAAGGTTCGTCGCCGTCAGCGTCGTCGTGCTGCCGAGCAGGTTCGACAGAAGGCTCGTGAGCAGTGCCTGAGTGAGCACCGCCGAATGCGTGTAGAGGCCGCCGGCCGGTCCGGAGGTGGTGATGTTGGCGGCGGGCACCGTCGCTGTCGTCGCGCCCTGCGTGAGGGTGAGTCGGACCCCGGTCGCGGGGTAGGGCGAGGTCCAGTCGATCCTGACGCTCTGGAAGATCCCGAGCCCGTTGTTCGTGACGCCGCAGGCGAGGATGCTGGGCGCCGGAACCCGGAACGCCGTGATCGTCGCGCGCCCGTAGTCCGAATCTGTGAACGCGGCGTCGGTGACCTGGGCCGCCGGTGCCATACCGAGGCCGAAGAGGAGCGCCACTCCGGCGATGCCGGCGAGGGTGCGGTGCCGCCGTCGAGTGCTCATGACTCGCCCTCGCGAGCGACAGCCGCAGGAGCGCGCGTCCTTCGACGATGCACGACCGCTGATGCGAGCCCCACTCCGACCAGGATGACGCCCCCGGCGACCAACCAGGGTGCGGCCGGCGGCAGCCCCGTGGTCGCGAGCCCCCCGTCCGGTCCGATCACCGCCGACTCCCCCGCACCCTGTGCATGCACGCGGACATCGGTGCTGCCGTCATCCGCCCCCTGCAGGGCGATCGAGAGCCGCACGTGCGCCACCTCGGTCTCGCTCATCTCGATCAGCGACACCTCGACGCCGTCGCGCGGCAGAGGCCAGGCCGATCTGAGCGTGCGCGCCCCTCCCGGGCATCCGGTGCCTTCCCACGGCTGCATGCAGACCTGGGCGTCGACGAGCAGATCCGCGTCGCCTCGCGCGCTGATGCCGACGTGCACGGTGCCGGGTTCGGGGGCATCGGCACTCACGACCACGTCCCAGCGCACGGGCTGACCGGGCCGCAGGCTCGCCGCCGCCGTCCAGTCGGCGACCGACACCAGCCGCAGCACCTGCCCCTGCACGACCTCGGTCGTCGGTGCGGCGACCGCAGGACCACCGCCCCCGATCACTGCGACTCCGACGATCGTCGCCACGAGCATCGCCCTGCGCAGAAGCAACGACCGCATCATGGTCGCCCCCCACGCGGTGATCGCGGCCAGAACGCCCAGACCACGAGACCGGTCGCGCCGATGGTGAGCGCGCCCAGAACGCGCGGGTCGCCGAACCCGGCGATCACCGTCGCGACTCCCGGCACCGAGAACAGGACGACACGCACCGAGCTCACGGAGTACGGGAACGGATCGTCGTCGGCATTCGCGTCGCCGCGCATCGTGAGGATCCGCTCGGACTCGTCTGCCCCGGCGTTCACCGAGGTGACCCGGTGCGTCACCGGCAGGTCGTCGGGGCGATCCACCGTCACGACGTCGCCCACCTCGACAGCGGATGCCGGCACCCGCTGCACCACGGCGACCGACCCCGCGGGAATGGTCGGCGACATCGATCCGGTGCGGAACATGATGAGCGTGATGTTGGCGGTGAGAGCCAGGATCACGAGCACCATGCAGGCCACGCCGGCGACGGCCGCCACCCACAGCGCCACGTCGCCCAGCACCCGACCGACGCCACGGCCTGCGCGACGCGGAGCAGGGGACGATGCTTCGGCATCCACCGTCGCTCCCGCCTGCGCAGCCTGCTCGCGGACGCCACGCCGTGTCAGCGGAGCGCTCGAATCCGGCTCCCTGGCCTCCACTTCGGCGCCTGTCGTCATCGTCTTCGCACCCCTGTCCAGTCTCAGGACGCCGTTCCGAGGATCTGCCAGGTCTGCACGGCCGTCAGCCCCTGGGCCGTGTTGTCGGTCGCCGCCGGCAGGGACACGGCGAAGCAGTAGTTCACCGTCGTCCCGCTGTTCGCTGCGACCGCCTGGGTCACCGTGCCTGCCGTGTTCATCGCCGAGTTGTCGGGGACGACCGAGGTGCCTGCCGCGTAGGTGGTGGCGTTGCAGGGCGGCGCCGCGATCGCACGCACGCCGTAGCGCAGATAGGTGCCGAGACCCGTTCCCGTGGTCGAGACGACACTCAGCTGCAACGCACCTGCGACCGACGGGTTCGCCGTCCGCACGCTGAAGAGCGAGTGCACGGTGCTGCCCGGCACCATGGCGTTGAACGGGGCGGTGAACGACAGCGCTGCGGGGGTGCCGACGGGATGGCTCGAGAACGTCGTGCCGTCGGTGGCACCGACGATGTCGAAGCGCCCTGCGGTGAACGTCGAGCTGCCGTACTCGGAGTCGTTCCAGGCGGCGAGGGTCATCGTCGCACCCACCCCGAACACCAGTCCGGCCGCGAGCAGGGCACGTATCCGGCGGGAGCGCAGCCGCTTCGCCTCCCGCATGCCGCTGCGGGTGTCAGCCATGATCAGTTGTCGATGGAGGTGGCCGTGAACTCCCACGTCGCGGTCGCGGTCTCACCCTGTTCGAGGTCTGCACCGGCAGTGACGGCGAAGCAGAGCTGCACAGGGGTGCCCGCGGTTCCGGCCGGGTCGCCCTGGGTCAGCGGCACCGAGGTCGCCCCCGTCTGATCGCTCAGGGTCGCACCGGTGGCCACGACGGTTCCTGTGGCGGTCGCATCGCAGACGTCTGCGGGGTCGATGGCTGTGACGGTGTACGAGAGGTTCGCCTCGTTGCCGCCCGACCCTGCGGTGATCCCCGCCGGGATCAGCGTGGCGTCGTTCGTGGTGGTGCTGTCGAGGCGCACCCAGAACGGCGCATACACGACGTCGTCGGGCGCCATCGACGACGCCACCTCGGGCAGCTGGAAGACCAGCGACGCAGCGGTGTCACCATCGTCGACGTTGTGGTCGGCGTAGTCCGCCGTCGCGCTCGTGGTCGATCCCTCGAGGTTGAACGATCCGGCCGTGAAGGTTCCGGTGGCGAACTCGGAGTCGTTCCACGCGGCGAGAGTGACGCCGACGCCCACCCCGAGCACCACCCCTCCTGCCAGAACCGCCAGAACCTTGCGTTGCGTGTCCTTCGTAGCCATTTTCGTTCCCCCTCAGGAATCGGCTCGCGGACGCCTGGGAATGATCACCCCTCAGTGATCTGCATCCACGTATTCAGGTGTTGCGAGCCATCCTGATCCAGATAATGGCCGATCACAAGGGCTATCCAGATATCGATTGAACATTCATTCAGCAATATCCCGCTCCCATCAGGAGATCCTCCGGGGCATACGGGTTCCCCTCAATGTGCGAGAACCCGGCGGGCTTCGTCGGCGACCTCCGCCGCGACAGCATCGAGCAGATCGGAGCGCAGATTCCACTGCTGCCAGTAGAGCGTGACCCGCACAGGGTCTCCGCCGAGCGCCACCAGGCTGTCGTCGCGTTGCAGCAGCGGCACCATGCCCCAGCCGAGCCCCAGCCGAACGGCGAGTGCGAAATCGTGGGATGCCGGCACGTAGTGCCGTGGCACACCCTGCGCCGCCACTCCCCTGGTCCGCAACCACTCGTGCTGCAGAGTGTCGCGCCGGTCGAAGTCGACGAACGGCGCGATCGCGAGCGCCTCGGGCGTCGCCCCCTCGGGGAACCACCGTTCGGCGAAGCGCGCTTCGGCCATCGCGCGGTACTCCAGCACTCCGAGCGGGGTGACGGAGCATCCCGCCACCGGCGTCTGCTCGCTCGTGACCGCCGCCATGACGGTGCCGGACTCGAGAAGGCGTGCCGTGAAGTTCTGGTCGTCGCGATGCAGATCGACGTCGATGTCGTGCGTCCTGGAGAGTCTCGCGAGCGGCGCGAGGAACCAGGTCGCCATCGAGTCGGCGTTGACCGCGAGCGGGATGCGGATGCGTGACACGTCGCCGTCGAGTCCGAGCCCTCCGAGCGCATCGTGCTCGAGAAGCGTCACCTGGCGGGCGAGGCGCACCACCGCCTCGCCCGCCTCGGTGAGGCGGGCGGGCTTCGAGCGCACGACGAGCACGCGGCCGAGTTGCTGCTCGAGCGCCTTGAGCCGCTGGCTGACCGCCGACGGAGTGATCTGCAGCACGCGGGATGCCGCGTCGAGCGTGCCCTCGTCGGCGACAGCGGCCACGGTGGAGGCGAGTTCCGGATCGATCTTCACATAAGTGATGCTAATGGTTCGTAACGAAAAGTCGCTGGTGCTTATGTTCGGCCGCGCCTACCGTGGAGACATGTTCTCCCTGCTCTCGGGCCTGGGCCTCGGCCTCTCCCTCATCGTCGCCATCGGCGCACAGAATGTCTTCGTGCTTCGCCAGGGCATCCGTCGAGAGCACGTGCTCGCCGTGGTGATCGTGTGCGCGGTGTCTGATGCGCTGCTCATCGCCGCAGGCGTCGCAGGGTTGGGATTCGTGATCTCCGCCGCCCCCTGGCTCGTGGTCGTCGCGCGGTGGGCCGGCGCCGGATTCCTGCTCGCCTACGGCCTGCTCGCAGCCCGACGGGCCTGGCGCGGCGGGGAAGAGCTGCGGGTGGAACCCACCACCGCCGACACGGCATCCGCACCGGCATCGGCATCGGCGTCAGGCATGACGGCAACGGCCACCCGCACCGCCCTCGCTCCCGTGCTCCTCACCGTCCTCGCCCTCACCTGGCTGAACCCGCACGTCTACCTCGACACCGTGCTCATGCTCGGATCGATCGCGGCCACGCACGGCGATGACCGCTGGCTGTTCGCGACGGGCGCGATCGTCGCGAGCATCCTGTGGTTCACCGCGCTCGGATTCGGCGCCCGCCACCTGGGCCGCTGGCTGCGCACCGAACGCTCGTGGCGGATCCTCGACGGCATCATCGCGGTCGTGATGATCGCGATCGCCATCAGCCTCGTGCTTCCCGTGCTCGGCGCCTGATCAGCGGCCGAGGCGCGAGCGTCAGTCGCCGTCGAGCGGTCGCAGGATGCGGGTCAGGAATCGCTTGGTGCGCTCATGCTGCGGCGCTCCGAAGATCTCCCCCGGCGTCCCCTGCTCGATCACGACACCGCCGTCCATGAACAGCACATGATCGGCCGCCTCGCGGGCGAAGCTCAGCTCGTGCGTCACGACGACCATGCTCCACCCCTCATCGGCGAGCTCCTTGATCACCAGGAGCACCTCACCGACGAGTTCCGGATCGAGCGCACTCGTCGGCTCGTCGAAGAGCAGGAGGTCGGGCCGCAGGGCCAGCGCGCGCACGATGCCCACCCGCTGCTGCTGTCCGCCGGAGAGCTCATGCGGCCGTGCGTCGGCCTTGTCGGAGAGCCCCACCCGCGCGAGCAGCGACTGAGCCTCGGCGATCACCTCGGCCTTCGGTCGACCCTGCACACGCCAGGGCCCCTCGATCACGTTCTGCAGCACGGTGAGATGCGGGAACAGATTGTGGTGCTGGAACACCATGGCCGAGCGGTCCCGCAGCGCCAGTCGCTTCTGCTTCTGCACGCGCGCCGTGACCTTCTCCGTCGGCGCGAAGTCGATGTCGGGTCCGCCTGCGACGACGATCTCACCGGCATCCGGAGTCTCCAGACCGTTGAGCGCGCGGAGCACCGTGGTCTTGCCCGAACCGCTGGGACCGATGAGCACGACGACCTCGCCGCGATGCAGTGTCAGATCGATACCGCGCAGCACCTCGTTGTCGCCGAAGCTCTTGCGCAGGCCGCGGGCGGCGAGCAGCCGGTCGGCTGTCGTGGTGTCGTCAGCGAGCGACATGGCGATCGAGCCTCCTCTCGAGCGCGCTCTGCCCGAACGACAGAACGAGACAGATCACCCAGTAGACGAGTGCGGCCGCCAGGTAGACGACCATGAACTCGAGGGTCGCCGCCGCGATCTGCTGGGCGACCTTGAACAGCTCCGTCACCAGGATCAGCGATGCGAGCGACGTGTCCTTCACCAGTGAGATGAAGGTGTTCGACAGCGGCGGGACCGACACACGCGCGGCCTGCGGCAGGATCACTCGCGTGAGTGTGCGCGTGCGGTTCATGCCCACCGTGTACGCGGCCTCCCACTGCCCCTTCGGCACCGAGAGGATCGCCGCACGCACCACTTCGGCGGCGTATCCGCCGACGTTGAGGGACAACGCGATGACCGCGCTCGGCCAGGGATCGAGCGTGACGCCGATCGATGGCAGGCCGTAGAAGATCACGAACAGCTGCACGAGCATCGGAGTACCGCGGATCACCGAGATGTAGAACCGCGCGATGCCCGACACGATCGGGTTGACCGAGATCCTCATCAGCGCGACGAGGATCGCCAGCACGAGCCCGACGGCGAACGACAGCAGCGCCAGCGGCACGGTGACGGTCACACCCGCCAGAGCGATCGGCCCGAGCGAGTCGAGGAACAGCTGCCAGGGATTCTCCATGGACTACTGGGTGACGTCTTCGCCGAAGTAGGTGTCGCTGATCTCGGCGAGCGTGCCGTCGGCGCGCAGTTCCTCGAGTGCGCCGTCGATGGCCTCGACCAGGTCGGTCTTGTCCTTCGTGAAGACGAATGCCTGCTCGCCGGCCTCATCGGTCTCGGCGGCGATCTTCAGGCCTGACGGGCTGTTGGTCGTCTCGTAGTCGAGGAAGGTGAGCTTGTCGTTGACGGTCGCATCCACGCGACCCTGACGCAGCAGCTCGACCGCCTGGGCCCAGCCCTCGACACCCTCGACCGTCGCACCGGACTCGGTCGCGAGCTCGTACCAGTTGCTGGTGAGCGACTGGGCGGTGGTCTTGCCGGCGAGGTCGTCGAACGAGGAGATCGAATCGTCGTCCTCCGCGACCACGATCACTCCGGGCGAGACGGTGTACGGCGCGCTGAAGAGGTACTTCGCCTCGCGCTCCTCGTTGATGCTCACCTGGTTCGCGATCACATCGAAGCGCCCGGCATCCAGACCCGCGAAGATCGCGTCCCACTGGGTCTCCTGGAACTCGATCTCGAGGTCGAGCTTCTCGGCGACCGCCTCGATGATCTCGACGTCGAAGCCGGTCAGCTCGCCCGCGCCGTCCTGATCGTGAAAGCTGAAGGGGCGGTAGGTGCCCTCGGTCGCGACCGTGAGGACACCGTCTTTGAGCAGGCCGAGGTCGCTGCCGGAGCCTTCTCCGCTGGAGTTGCTCTCTGCGGGCGCGGTGCTTCCGCTGCATCCGGTGAGCGCCGCGGCGGCGACGACGAGCGCGGTGACGGCGATGAGGCGACGGGACATGAATACCCTCCTGGGGTGCGTGAGGCGCGATTGCTGTGGCGCGGAACCCACCTACAGTACGTGGACTGTCGCCAGCATCCCACATCCCATGACGTCGGATGTCGTTCCGGGCATGCAGAAAGGCCCCCGCAGATGCGAGGGCCTTTCTGTAATCACACTCAGATGGCGTTGACGTCCAGCGGGATGCCGGGGCCGAACGTGGTCGACACGGCGCCCTTCTGGATGTAACGGCCCTTCGAGCTCGACGGCTTGAGGCGGACGATCTCCTCGAGCGCTGCGCCGATGTTCTCGTCGAGCTGCTCGGCCGAGAACGACGACTTGCCGACGACGAAGTGCACGTTGGCGTGCTTGTCGACGCGGAACTCGATCTTTCCGCCCTTGATCTCCTCGACTGCCTTGGCAGCGTTGGGGGTCACGGTGCCGGTCTTCGGGTTCGGCATGAGTCCACGCGGACCCAGGACCTTTCCGAGACGACCGACCTGGCCCATGAGCTCCGGGGTGGAGACGGCCGCGTCGAACGCGGTCCATCCGCCGGCGACCTTCTCGATGAGCTCGGCGCCGCCGACCTCATCTGCACCTGCGGCGATCGCTGCCTCGGCCGCGGGGCCGGTGGCGAAGACGATGACGCGGGCGGTCTTACCGGTTCCGTGGGGCAGGATGACGGTGCCGCGCACCATCTGGTCTGCCTTGCGGGGGTCGACGGCGAGCTTCAGCGCGACCTCGACGGTCGAGTCGAACTTCGACGAGCCGGTCTCCTTGGCGAGCGCGACTGCCTCGGTGGGAGTGTAGAAACGGTCTGCCTCGATCTTCTCGGCGGCAGCCTTGTAAGCCTTTGACTTCGTAGCCATGATTATTCTCCTCAGCCCTCGACCGTGATGCCCATGGAACGGGCGGTGCCGGCGATGATCTTCGAGGCAGCCTCGATGTCGTTAGCGTTCAGGTCGGCCTGCTTGGTCTCGGCGATCTGACGGACCTGGTCCTTGGTGATCTTCGCGACCTTGACCGTGTGCGGGGTCGCCGAGCCCTTGGGCACGCCGGCGGCCTTCTTGATGAGCTCCGCAGCAGGCGGGGTCTTCAGGACGAAGGTGAAGCTGCGGTCCTCGTAGACGGTGATCTCCACGGGGATGACGTTGCCGCGCTGCGACTCGGTCGCGGCGTTGTACGCCTTGCAGAACTCCATGATGTTGACGCCATGCTGACCGAGCGCGGGGCCGATCGGCGGCGCCGGGTTGGCTGCACCGGCGTTGATCTGAAGCTTGATCAGGCCGGTCACCTTCTTCTTCGGTGCCATATCCTCTTCCTTTCATCGAACGGATGCCTTGTGCATCCGCTCTCCCGCGAACCCGGCATCTCCGGGCTGCGGTCGTCTGTGCGCACGCCGAAGCGGCACGCAAACCACACAAGTCTACCTGATGCGCGGGCGCCTGACGTTCCTCGCTCCGTCGCGGATGCCGGGCGGGGTCAGGTACGGGGTACCGGGCGGGGCACGGGACACGGGGCGGGGCCAATAACGCAGCCGAACGGCCCGATTCGGATGCAGAAGTGACCCCGCGAGCATCCGCGGATGCAGAAGTGCCCCGGACGAACCCGACGCCGCCCGAGAACGCGAGAACGGCCGCCCCGAATGGGACGGCCGTTCTCGTGAATGCCTGTGTCAGACCATCTTGGTGACCTGGTCGAACGACAGCTCGACCGGGGTCTCACGCTCGAAGAGGGAGACGAGCACGGTGAGCTTGCCGCTCTCGGGCTTGATCTCGCTGATCGAACCGGGAAGACCCGCGAACGAGCCCTCCTTGATCGTGATCGTCTCGCCGATCTCGAAGTCGACCTCGGCGGGCAGCGGACGGGCCACGGCGACGCCGCCCTTGGCTGCGATGTTCTTGGCGGTCGGCGCGTCCTTGACCTCGACGAGCGACTTCAGCATGTTGAAGGCCTCTTCGAAGCGCAGCGGCGTGGGGTTGTGGGCGTTGCCCACGAAGCCGGTGACACCCGGGGTGTGACGCACGACAGACCAGGTGTCTTCCGTGAGCTCCATGCGCACGAGCACGTAGCCCGGGATGCGCACGCGGGTGACCATCTTGCGCTGGCCGTTCTTGATCTCGACGACGTCCTCCATCGGGACCTCGACCTGGTAGATCTCGTCCTCGACCTCGAGCGTCGACTTGCGCTGCTCGATGTTCGCCTTGACCTTGCGCTCGAAGCCGGCGTACGAGTGGATGACGTACCACTTGCCGGGGAGCATGCGAAGGTCGAGACGGAAGGACTCGTAGGGGTCTTCCTCCGCGTCGTCCTCGGACTCGGAGTCACCCTCGGCGTCGTCGCCACCCTGCTCGTCGTCGGCACCGAGGTCGGGGCCGTCGTACGGGGTGACCTCGTCAGCCTCAGCGGCCTCGAGCTCGGCGGTCTCTTCCGCCACAGAATCATTGAGGACCTCAGCGGCAGCCTCAGACTCAGCCGCTTCGTCCAGGTTGAGAGCGTCGTTCACGATCGCATCCGCCTCCGGGTCGTCGATTTCGATGTCGGTGTCTTCGTCGGTGCTGTCGTCGTCTTCGCCGTCGACGTCCTCGATGTGGAGGGCGACGTGCTCGGCCGACGTGACGGACTTCTCCTCCGCTGCGAGGACGTTGCCCTCCTGGGCTTCGTCTTCCTCGCTGGACTGCTCAGCGGCAGGCGCCCAGTCGGCGTCGTCGGAATATCGTTCAGACACGTTGTTTCTTTCCAATCATTGCGGCACCGGCCGCAAGGGCATCAGGCGCCGGGAACTCCGAAAACAATGTGCGTCACCCACGCGAACAAGGTGTCCAGTCCGTAGACGATGCCCATGACGATCAGAACGAAGACCAGCACGACCGCGGTGAACTTGACCAGCTCCTTGCGGGTCGGCGTGACGACCTTGCGAAGCTCTGCGATGACCTGACGGAAGAACAGGGCGATGCCCCCGAAGAAGCCGAGGGGCCCGCGCTTCTTCTCGCGGGTGGCGCCGGCCGCGACGACATCGCCGCGCGGTTCGTCCTGATCCATCCTGAATGTACCTTTCGTGTGTCAGCGTGCGCTGACGCGCAGGGCGGACAGGAATCGAACCTGCAACCTGCGGTTTTGGAGACCGCTGCTCTGCCAATTGAGCTACCGCCCTAGAGACCGGTGGTCTCGGGGTGCGTCTTCATCCTGCCACCGAAACCGGACCGGAAGGACCGGGGCACGGCGAAAGAATGCAGACAACAACTGCTCGTCAAGCATACGGCATCCCTCGGCCCGTTCCGAACCGGCAGCGGCATCCGTGTTGTTGTTAGGCTCGAGCGGGTCCGACCGGAGGGAATGCGGGTGAGTGCTGACGTGCAGCAGTTCCAGGTGGATCTGCGCGGGGTCGTCGACCTGCTGAGCCGTCACATCTATTCGAGTCCGCGCGTGTATCTGCGCGAGCTGCTGCAGAACGCGCGCGATGCCGTCACGGCGCGTCGAGAGGTCGACGGTCTGGGCGGACGCATCCGGATCACGCCCCTCAGCGACTCCTCCCCCGAGTTCGTGCTGCGCGACGACGGAGTCGGGTTGACCGCGGCTGAGGTCGCAGACCTGCTCGCCACGGTGGGGCGCAGTTCGAAGCGCGACATCTTCGATCTCCCCCGCAGCGACTACCTCGGCCAGTTCGGCATCGGCCTCCTCAGCTGCTTCATGGTCGCCGACACGATCGTGATCCGCTCCCGCAGCGCCCGGGGCGGCGCTGCCGTCGAGTGGACGGGCAACGCCGACGGCACGTTCCAGGTCGTCGAGATCGACGACGACCTGCCCGTCGGCACGAGCGTGCATCTCGTGCCCCGCTTCGACGCCGATGAGCTGCTGCGATCCGCCGCGGTGCGAGAGCTCGCCACCGGTTTCGCCGAGTTCCTTCCCGTGCGGGTCACGATCGACACGCCGAACGGCGAGGTCGACGTGACGCGGCGCGCGCCCTTCCTCGACGCCGCAGCGCATCCCGAAGAGGCCGTGGACTACGGCCGTGACCTGCTGGGCGCCGCACCCCTCGACGTGATCGAACTGAGCGAGCCGGCCACCGGCACCCGCGGACTCGCGTACGTGCTCCCGTACGCGCCACCGCCCGGTGCACGGCAGGCGACCCGGATGTATCTGGGGCGGATGCTGCTCGCCGAGCGCGTCGACGACGTGCTGCCCGACTGGGCGTTCTTCGTGCGCGCCGTGGTCGATTCGACCGGTCTCGTCCCCACCGCGAGCCGGGAGTCACTCGTCGACGATGCGGCGCTCGAGCGCGTGCGCGAACAGCTGGGTGCCGGCATCCGCCGATGGGTGCTCGAGCTGGGCCTGCGCGAACCGCATCGTCTCGCGCAGTTCGTCGCGATCCACGAGGTCGGCCTCAAATCACTCGTGCGGCACGACGACGAGCTCGCGCGGTTCATCACGCGCTGGCTGACGCTCGAGACCACGCACGGCACGATGCGCATCGGTGATCTCGTCGAACGATTCCCGCACGTGCGATACGCCGGAACAGTCGACGAGTTCCGGCAGGTGGCGGGCATCTCACCCGCCTCCGAGGTGCTCGTCAACGGGGGCTACCTCTACGACGCCGACCTCGTGCGGATGCTTCCAGACCTGTACCCGCAGGTCACCGTCGAGGCGGTCGATGTCACCGGTGAGCTCGACCGGCTCGACCCGCCGCCGCTCGACGACCGCGACCTCGCCGTGGCGCTCGAGACGCGGGCGGGCGGCGTGCTCACGGCATCCGGCTGCTCGGTGACCGTGCGCTCGATCGACCGGCCCGATCTCGCAGCCCTCTACGTCGCGGATCCCGAGGTGCTGCGCCGCATCGACCGCGGCCGCACCAAGGGCATCACCGGGTCGCTCTGGGGTGGGGTGCTCGACCGCATCGACAGCACGCTCTCGGCATCGCGCGACGACGACCTGACCGCACGGCTGTGCCTGAACTGGTCGAACAGGGTCGTCCGCTCGCTCGTGCGGGTGCAGGACGACGCGGTGTTCGCGCGAACCGTGCAGCTGCTCTACATCCAGGCGCTGCTTGCCGGGCACCACCCGCTCTCCGACGCCGACCGTGCCCTGATGACCACCGCCCTCACCGACCTCGTGTCTCTCTCGGCCGGCGTCGAAGGGGACGCGATCCCCTTCGGCGACCCGCTCTGACCAGCAGAAGAAGGACCCTCTCATGGCCCGACCGGCGAAGCGCTTCCAGCAGCTCCTCGAAGAGATCGACATCACCCCTGGGGCCCGGCCGAGCAGGCCCTCGTGGCAGAGGCCGTCGCCCTGGCCGTCGAGATCGGTGACGACCGGCTGGAGTACCAGGCGCGGATGCGGCAGACGGCGTCGGCCAACATGAACGGCGCGACCGATGTGATGCTGAACTCGTTCGCCTGGTGCCTGGCGCGGCACGATGCCGATCCGCAGCGGTTCCCGGCCGACCTCGATCACGGCGGGGCCGACCTGATGTGGCAGTTCAAGTGGATGGCGTCGGCGCTGCGGTCGTCTCCGGCGTTCTCGGTCGACCAGATCTCAGCGGTTCTCGACGACATGGAGACCCACTACCGCACGGCGGGGCTCGGCCTCAGCGGGGTGCTCACTGCCCGGTTCGAGGACGCGTGGGATGCCGGTCGCCTCGACGATGCCGAGGCGCTGCGCGTGCGCCTCGAAGCCACCCCGCGCGACGAGCACAGCCACTGCGACGCCTGCGGTCGCAGTCAGTTCGCCGGATTCTTCGCAGAGACCGACCGCGATGCCGACGCGATCCGCCTCGTCGAGGAGATGCTCGAAGGCGGCTTCTCATGCGGGGAGGAGCCCGAGCACGCGCTCTCGCGCGTGCTTCTCCCGTACCTGCGCGCCGGGCGGTTCGACGAGGCGAAGAGCGCGCATCTGCGCAGCTACCGCCTCGCCAAGGACAATCCCGACAACCTGCGCATCGTGGCGAACAACATCATGTTCGCCGCGATCACCGGCAACGAGGCGAGGGCGCTCTCGCTGGTCGAGCGTCACATCGGCTGGCTCGCACACGACGGGCTCAACGTCGATGCCCACTTCGCCGCACTCGCCGCGTTCGCCTTCGCGCTCGATCGGGTCACGGCGGCAGGCCATGGCGACACCCCAGTGCGCGGAGCGGATGCCGACGCGCTCGCTCCGTTCTTCGGAGGGCGCACGGCGACCGAGCCCGCAGAGGCGTGGACGGCAGCGGAACTCGCGGCGGCCGCCTGGAGCACGGCCGAGCGCATCGGAGCCGACTTCGACCACCGCGACGGCACCGACGGACACGCACGCAGCCTCGCTCGCATCCGGGCGCTTGCGGACGAGCGCTACGACGTGCCGATCCGGTCGGACGCCTTCGTCGCGACGCCCGACGCCACGATCCCGGCCGACGCCGACGCGTGGTTCGACCGCGCGATGGACCTCGCGCAGTTCGGTGCCGAGCACGAGACGCTGCAAGCACTCCCCCATGCCCTCGCCGTCGAGGATCCCGCGAAGCTGGCGCAGCTGCTGTCGATGCGACTCGGCATCCTGATCGCCCTCGATCGCGCCGACGAGGCCGCCGAGCTGCTCCCCACCCGCATCGAGGCGCTGCGCGCCGCGGGCAGGCACGAGCAGGCCGACCTCGAGCAGCGGCTCGGCCTCGCTACCTTCGGAGTGAACACCCCGGAGGCCGTGGCTGCGCTGGACCACGAGCTGTCGACGGCAACGGATCTGCCCGCCTGGTCGCGCGGAGACCTCGCCATCAGCCGCGCCTCGCTGCACATGCATGCGGAAGAACCCGATGCCGCCCTCGACCTGGCGGAGACTGCCGCGCGCGCCTTCGCCGAGGCGGAGGACACGCGCCTCGCCAACACGACGACGCTCGTCGCGATCTCGGCGGTGCTGCAGAAGGGCGACATCGAGGCGGCATCCGCTCTGCTCGACCGCCTGCTCGCACAGGACGACCTGAGTGTCGGGCACCGAGCGCAGGCGCTGCAGACCCGGGCACGAGTGCGCGGCGGCAGCGACGCCTTCGCCGAGGGCGCCGCGGATGCCGACGAGGCCTGCCGCCTGCTCGCGGGGCTCGGCGCCACGAAGTCCCTCGCCCCGGCGCATCTGCTGGCCGGAGCGCTTTGGGAAGACGCCGGCGACCCCGAGAAGGCGGTCACCCGCTACCGGGTCACCTCGCGGCTGGTCGCCCAGTCCGGCGAAGACGCGACGGGCACGGACTTCCGGCTCGCCCGTGCGATGCTCGCCGCCGGCCATGCTGAGGAGGCCGCCGAGCTCTTCGGCCATGTGCTCGAACGTGAGGAGCAGGCCGACGTCTCGGCCGCATCCCGCGGCATGACCGCGTCGCTGCTCGCCCGCGCACTCGCGGCAGCAGGCGAGTTCGGTCAGGCGGTCGGTGCGTTCGGCTATGCCGCAGAGCTGTTCGGCGCCGACGAGGAGCACGCCGACCAGGCGGTGGCCCTCACCGAGCGCGCCAAGATCCTCGCCCGATTCGACGCGCACGACGATGCGATCGAGTCGCTCGAAGCGGCATCCGAGATCGCCCGCAGGGCCCCCGAGGCCGCGGGGGCACTCGTCGACGTGCTGCACAACCTGGGACAGGCCTACGGTGCCCGTCAGGACGAGCGGGCATTCGCGCTCTTCGACGAGGTGGCAGCTCTGGCGACGCAGCACGAGGCCGGATGGCTGCTCGCCGACGTCACCGACTCGCGCGGGCGCGCGTTCGCCGAGTTCGGACGCACCGACGAAGCGGTCGCCGCCGCATTGACGGCCGCCGACGGCTTCGCCACACTCGGAGACGCGGGATCGGCGGGCGGATCGGAACTGTTCGCCGCTCGGCTGCTCGCCGGTGGCGACCGTGCCACGGATGCCGTGCCGATCTACCGCTCGGCGATCGAGCACGCCGAGGCGCATCCCCCACTGCGGCAGGTGTCGGCGCTCGAGCTGGGCGACGTTCTCGAGGCGCTCGGTCGCCAGGTCGAGGCCGCCGAGGTGCGGGCGCTGCTCGACAGCTGAACGGCGCGCTGCTCGCGCCTCCCGGTCGTTGGCCGAAGACGAAGCCGCGTCCCGGCGCAGCCTCCCGGTCGTTGAGCGAGGACGACGAAGTCGACCGAGACGAAACGCGCTCCTCGACATGGCGCGTTTCGTCTCGCTGCTCCGCTGCTCGCTCAACGACCGAAGACGAAGCAGCCTCCCGGCGCAGCCTCCCGGTCGTCGAGCGAGGACGACGAAGTCGACCACCTCCCGGTCGTTGAGCGAGGACGACGAAGTCGACCGAGACGAAACGCGCTCCTCGACATGGCGCGTTTCGTCTCGCTGCTGCGCTGCTCGCTCAACGACCGGAGACGACGCCGCCTCCCGGCGCAGCCTCAGAGGAACTGACGCCAGTTTGCCCGTGCGAGGTCGAGCAGCTCGTCGCCCTTGCCCGACATGACCGTGCGGATCGCGTACAGCGCGAATCCCTTGACCTGCGCGGCCTCGATCGCCGGCGGCATCGACAGCTCCTGCCGCTCCGTGACGACATCGAGCAGGGCAGGGCCGTCGTGCTCGAGCACCTCGCGCACGGCATCCGGCAGGTCCTCGCTGTTCTCGACCCGTCGGGCGAAGATGCCCATGGCTTCGGCGATCGCCGCGAAGCTCGGGTTGTCGAGAGACGTGCCGTAGTTCACGAACCCGGCCGCCTTCATCTCGAGCTCGACGAAGTTCAAGGACGAGTTGTTCACCACGATCGTCTTCACCGGCAGCTTGTTCTGCGTGAGGGTCAGCAGCTCGCCGAGCATCATCGCGAGCCCGCCGTCGCCGGCGAGAGCGATCACCTGACGATCGGGATGCGAGACCTGCGCGCCGATGCCGTGAAGCAGCGCGTTGGCCATCGACCCGTGCGTGAACGAGCCGATGAGGCGCCGGTTCTCGGTCATCGACAGATAGCGCGCGGCCCACACCGTGGGAGAGCCGACGTCGGCGGTGAACACCGCGTCATCCGCCGCCTGCTCGTCGAGCAGCCGTGCCAGATACTGCGGGTGGATGGGGCGGCCGGCCTTCGTGGGGGTCGCGAGGTCGTCGAGCTTGGCCCTGGTCTTGCGGTAGTGCGCAGTCGAGTCGTCGAGGTGGTCGCGATCGCTCTTCTCGGCCAGCCGGGGCAGCAAGGCGGCGGCGGTCGCTCCGACGTCGCCGACCAGACCGAGGTCGAGCGGATGCCGTTTGCCCAGCTGCGAGCCGCGGATGTCGACCTGGATCGTGGTGGCGTGCTCGGGATAGAACTGCTCGTACGGGAAGTCGCTGCCGAGCACCAGCAGCGTGTCGGCCGCCTCCATCGCGCGATAGCCCGAGGCGAAGCCGAGGAGACCGGTCATGCCGACGTCGAACGGGTTGTCGTACTCGATGAACTCCTTGCCGCGGAGGGCATGCACGATCGGCGCGCCGAGGCGATCGGCCAGGGCGATGACCTCGTCGTGCGAGCCCTCGACGCCCGCCCCCGCGAGGATGGTGGTCTTCTTCGAGGCGTTGAGCAGGGTCGCTGCTCTCTCGAGCTCATCGCCGCTCGGCACGATGACCGGCTTGGCGCGCTCGATGACGACGGCACGGTCGTCGGCGATCTCGGCGAGCGCGACATCGCCCGGGATCACGAGTACCGCGACCCCGCGCTGCTCGATCGCGGCGCGCATCGCGATCTCGAGAAGGCGCGGCATCTGCTTGGGGTCGGCGACGTACTCGACGTAGACGCTGCACTCGCGGAAGAGCTCCTGCGGATGCGTCTCCTGGAAGTATCCGGTGCCGATCTCGGTCGTGGGGATGTGCGCTGCGATCGCCAGCACCGGCACCCGCGAACGGTTCGCGTCGTAGAGGCCGTTGATCAGGTGCAGGTTTCCGGGGCCGCAGGAGCCTGCGACCACCGCGAGGTCGCCCGTCAGCGCAGCGTCCGCCGCGGCTGCGAATGCCGCAGACTCCTCATGACGCACGTGCACCCATCGGATGCTCCCGTCTTTGCGCAGTGCGTCGGTGAATCCGTTGAGGGAATCACCCGGAAGACCGTAGACACGGTCGATCCCGTTGGCGCGGAGGGTCTTGACGATGTTCGCTGCGACGGTTGCCATGCCTCCAACCTACGCCCGGGTTCGGGGCGAGGATCGGTCTCCGCCGCTCCCGACCTCTCCTTCGTGGCGTCACCTGCAGGACCGATTCACGGATGCAGGGTCAGCACACGGTTTCTGGTCCTGCATCCGTGCCGCGGTCCTGCATCCGTGCGCCCGGACCGGCACCGCACGCGCAGTATTACGGTTTTCCGCACCCGGGACGACGGGCACCCGCAGTGACGGCATCCGCGCGTCTGCGTAGCGTCGAGAGCATGGCGGCCTCTGACAACCTGAATGTGTTCGCGGACTGGGCGATCGGCCTGATGGAAGCGCTCGGCAGCATCGGCGCCGGCGTCGCCGTCGCGATCGAGAACCTGTTCCCGCCGATCCCGAGCGAGGTCGTGCTGCCGTTGGCCGGCTTCACGGCGAGCCAGGGCACGATCGTGCTGTGGGAAGTGCTCGTCTGGACGACGGTCGGCTCCGTCGTCGGCGCACTCGCGCTCTACGGCCTCGGCGCATGGCTGGGCCCTGTGCGGCTGCGCCGCATCGTCGACCGGATGCCGCTGATGAAGGTCAGCGACGTCGACCGCACCGAGGACTGGTTCGCGCGACACGGGGCGAAGGCGGTGTTCTTCGGGCGCATGATCCCGATCTTCCGGAGCCTCATCTCGATCCCTGCGGGAGTCCAGCGGATGCCGCTCGCGAAGTTCACCCTGCTCACCGCCGCGGGCAGCGCCATCTGGAACACGGTGTTCGTCATGGCCGGATTCCTACTCGGCGAGCAGTGGCACCGTATCGAGCAGTACGCCGACGGCCTGCAGGTGATCGTGATCGGCGCGGTGATCGTCGCAGTGTCGCTGTTCGTGGTCGCTCGGGTGCGACAGCGGACCGGCGACGCGGAGCCCGAGCAGACGCACGACGCGGAGCACGCGCAGACGCACGACGCGGAGCACGCGCAGACGCACGACGCGGAGCACTCGCAGGACGCGGAGATCACGGCGCCGCGCGGCACAATGGAGAGATGACGGCCTCCACCGACGCCGCGGCTCCCCCGCGCTCGATCATGCGGGAGGCGTTGCGGATGCTGGGCGGCACCGCCGCCGGTGTCGCGATGCTCGTCCCCACGATGATCGCCGTGGTCACCGCCCCGCGACGGCCGGCACCGGCTGTGGTCCACTCCGTGGCGTCGCGTCTCACCTGGATCGACGGGATCCCGCGACGCACTCCGCCCCGTGCGCCACGGCTCCGGGGACTGCTGGCACTGTCGGCGTTGCTCCAGCTCGTCGTGCTGTGCATCCTCGTGCTGATCGCGGCGGGCGTGGTCGTCGGCATCCAGATGCTCGTCGCCGCCGCGACCGGCGGCCCTGTCGCGCTGTTCAGCGCACGCCCGGGCCGGGTCACGTGGACGACCGTGGGGCTGTTCGTGGTCCCCGGCCTCGTGCTCCTGTTCCTCGCACTCTCCGGCCTCGGCGGCATCGCCTGGCTCGAGCGACGGGTGTGGCAATCGTTCCAGAGGCCGGGAGCCGGGGAGCTCTCGCAGGAGGTCGTGCGGCTGCACACCACCCTCGACGAGGTCGTCGCGGCGGTCGATTCCGAGCGGCGACGTATCGAGCGCGACATCCACGACGGGGTGCAGCAGCGGGTCGTGGCGCTGTCGATCCTGCTCGCCCGTGTGGAGCGGGCGGATGCCGATGAGGCCCGACGCCTGCTGAGCGGCGCGCGCGACGAGACGCAGCACATCCTCGACGATCTGCGTGACGTGGCCTGGCGGACCTATCCCGAGATGCTGCAGCGTGATGGGCTCACCGCCGCACTCGAAGCACTGCGCGACCGTGTCGCGATGCGGGTCGACCTCGAGGTCGAGGGCGCGGTCGTGACCGACAGAGCCGCCGAGACAGCGGCCTACTTCGTGGCCAGCGAGGCGGTCACCAACGCGATCAAGCACGCTCACGCGAGTGCGATCAGCATCCGAGTCAGAGCCGGGACCGACGACCTCACGGTGACGATCGAAGATGACGGAGTCGGTGGGGCGGATGCCTCGGGCACCGGCATCTCAGGCATCGCGTCGCGGGTGGCCGCGCGCGACGGCATGCTGCACGTGCACAGCCCTGCAGGTGGGCCGACCGTGATCGAGGCGGTGATCCCGTGCGGATAGCCATCGCCGAGGACTCGACGCTGCTGCGGGAGGGCATCGTGCAGCTGCTCGTCGCCGAGGGGCACGAAGTGAGCGCCTCGGTCGCCGACGCCGACGCGCTGATGGCTGCGCTGGCGACCGACGAACCCGACCTCGTGATCGTCGATGTGCGGATGCCGCCGGACTTCGTCGACGAAGGCATCCGCGCGGCTCTGCGCATCCGGCATGAGCATCCGGATGTCGCCGTGCTGGTGCTGTCGCAGCACGTCGAGCGGCGCTATGCCAGCGAGCTGCTCGACGGGCGCGGCGGCGTCGGCTATCTGCTCAAGGACCGCATCTCCGACATCGCCGGCTTCCTCGATGCGATCGTGCGCGTCGCCGAGGGCGGGGTGGCGTTCGACCCCGAGGTGATCCGGCGTCTGATCGCCGACCGCTCGGGACCCGACCCGCGCATGGCCGAGCTGACCGAGCGAGAAGGGGTCGTGCTCGAACTCATCGCCGAGGGGCACAGCAACGCATCGATCGCCGAGCGCCTCTTCGTGAGCCAGAGCGGCGTCGAGAAGCACATCAACACGATCTTCACGAAGCTGGGCGTCGCCTCGGGATCGGGCGTCAACCGCCGGGTGCTCGCCGTGCTCGCCTACCTCGGACAGACGGCCGACTGACGACGGGCGCCCCGTCCGGCATCCGGCCCGGCATCCGTCCGGCATCCGTCCGGCGTCAATCCGGGGACGTCTGCAGGACCGATTCACGGATGCAGGGCCGGAAACCGGTGTCCGGCCCTGCATCCGGGGAATCATCCTGCAGACGCGCTGGGCGGCCGCAGAGCTGGCGACCCGCTCAGCCGATGCGGATGAGCTTCTTGTTGACGAACTCGTCGGCGGCGAGGTGGCCGAGCTCCCGAGAGGTGCCGCTGCGCTTGATGCCGCCGAACGGCAGCTCGGGGCTGTCGGCCAGCACGAGGTTGACGTAGACCATACCCGCCTCGATGTTGTCGGCGACCCGCTCGGCTTGCTCGGCATCCGTCGTGAAGACGTACGATCCGAGACCGAAGGTCGTGTCGTTCGCGAGAGCGACGGCAGCCTGCTCGTCGGCGGCGCGGTACACGACCGCTGCGGGTCCGAAGAGCTCCTCGTGATAGACGTTCATCTCGGGCGTCACATCGGCGAGCACGGTCGGGGCGAAGAACGCCCCGTCGCGGGTGCCGCCGGTCAGCAGCGTCGCGCCCTGCTCGACGGCCTGATCGATCTGCTTCTGCAGGTTCTCGGCCGCCGTCTCGGATGAGACCGGGCCCAGCACGGTGTCGTCGAGCGTCGGGTCGGTCGCGGTCACCGCAGCCATCGCCGCCGTGAACTTCTCGACGAAGGCGTCGTACAGGTCGTCGACGATGATGAAGCGCTTCGCGCCGTTGCACGCCTGGCCGTTGTTGTCGAGACGCGCATCGACGCCGGCCTGCACGGTCGCATCGAGGTCAGAGGTGCTCAGCACGATGAACGGGTCGGATCCGCCGAGTTCGAGCGCGACCTTCTTGAGGTTGCGCCCGGCGATCTCGGCGACCGCGGCACCGGCACGCTCCGACCCGGTGAGCGAGACGCCCTGCACACGGGGGTCGGCGATCATGTCGGCGATCTGGTCGTTCGTCGCGAGGACGTTCTGGTACGCCCCCTTGGGGAAACCGGCGTCGTGGTAGATAGCCTCGATCGCGGTCGACGACTCGGGGCACTGCGGCGCGGGCTTGAGCAGGATCGTGTTGCCCACGATCAGGTTCGGCGCCGCGAAGCGCACGATCTGATACGCCGGGAAGTTCCACGGCATGATGCCCACGAGCGGTCCGAGCGACGAACGACGGACGATCGCCGAGCCGTCGCCGAGGATGGCGATCGGCTGATCGGCCATGATCGCCTCGGCCTGGTCGGCGTAGTACTCGGCGATGTCGGCGGCGAAGTCGACCTCTCCGAGTGCCGCTTCGCGGGGTTTGCCCATCTCGCGCACGAAGACGTCGGCGAGCGCTTCACGACGCTCACGGTGCAGCTCGGCCGCGCGGCGCAGCAGCGCGGCGCGCTCCGCGACGGTCGACGAGCGGGACCACTCCCGGTGCGCCTCGTCGGCGGCGGCGACCGCCTCCTCGATCTGCGCATCCGTGAACGTGTCGAAGGACGCCAGCGTCTCTCCGGTGGCGGGGTTGATGACGGCGTAATCGGTCATGTTCTCTCCTCCTCTGGCCGACCGGTCAGGAGACCGGGATCAGCGTGTACTTGGTGGACAGGTACTCGTGGATGCCCTCGAGGCCGCCCTCGCGGCCGACGCCCGACTGCTTGACGCCACCGAAGGGGGCCGCGGCGTTGGACACCACACCCACGTTGAGACCCATCATGCCGGTCTCGAGCCTGTCGATCATCCGCTGCCCACGCTGCAGGTTCTCGGTGAACACGTACGAGACGAGCCCGTACTCGGTGTCGTTCGCGAGACGCACGGCGTCGTCTTCGGAGTCGAACGTCGCGATCGCGAGCACCGGTCCGAAGATCTCTTCACGGAGGATCGCGGAACCTGCGACCACATCGGTGAGCACGGTCGGCTCGTAGAACGTGCCGGTGCCCTCGAGCGCCTTGCCACCTGCGAGCAGGGTCGCACCGCGCTCGACGGCGTCATCGACCAGCTCGCCGGCCTTGGCGACGGCATCCTCGTCGATGAGCGGTCCGATCGCGACGCCCTCTTCGGTGCCGCGGCCGATCTTCATCGCGTTGACGCGCTCGGTGACGCGCTTCGCGAACTCGCCCGCGACGTCCTTGTGCACGATAAAGCGGTTGGCCGCGGTGCACGCCTGGCCGATGTTGCGGAACTTCGCGGCGAGCGCTCCGTCGACCGCCTTGTCGAGGTCGGCGTCGTCGAACACGACGAACGGGGCGTTGCCGCCCAGCTCCATCGAGACGCGCAGCACACCCTCGGCCGCCTGGGCGATCAGCTTGCGGCCGACCTCGGTCGAGCCGGTGAACGACAGCTTGCGCAGGCGGGGGTCGGCGATGATCGGAGCCGACAGCGCCGACGACTTCGACGTCTGCACGACGTTGACGACGCCGGCCGGAAGGCCCGCCTTCTCGAGCAGCGACGTGAAGAACATCGTCGTCAGCGGCGTGAGTGCCGGGGGCTTGATGACCACGGTGCAGCCGGCCGCGAGGGCGGGCGCGATCTTGCGCGTCGCCATCGCGAACGGGAAGTTCCACGGCGTCACGAAGAACGACGGGCCGACCGGGCGCTGCGAGACGACCATGTGGCCGGTGCCCTCGGGGTTGATGCCGTAGCGGCCGCTGATGCGCACCGCCTCTTCGCTGAACCACCGAAGGAACTCGCCGCCGTAGCCGACCTCGCCTCGCGCTTCAGCGAGCGGCTTGCCCATCTCGAGCGTCATCAGCAGCGCCAGGTCTTCCTTGTGCTCCTGCACGAGGTCGAACGCACGGCGCAGGATCTCGCTGCGGGTGCGCGGCGCGGTCGCCGCCCACGAGTCCTGTGCTGCCACGGCCGCATCCAGAGCCCGGATGCCGTCACCCGGCGTCGCATCCGCGATCGTGCGGATCACCGCACCGGTCGCCGGGTCGTGCACGTCGAACGTGCCACCGGTCTCGCCGTCGATCCACTCTCCGCCGATGAAGAGGCCGGTGGGGATGCTGTCGAGCAGCGCCTGCTCTGTCTGAGTGCTCATGGATTCTCTTTCTGTGGGGACGGGGATGGCCGAGGGTCAGCGTCAGCGGCGGCGGGTGCTCGCGGGAGCATCCATGCTGAGCGTCTCCCCGCGGAAGAAGGCGGGGCGCTTGATCGCCTGCCAGATCATCACGACGATGCCGACGCCGATGATGCCGACGCCGAGGACGAAGACGAGTCCGACGCCGCCGATGTTCGATCCGCTGCCGTAGGCGGGGTCCATCGAGTCGATGAGCGTCGTGACGAACAGCACCGCGAGGATCGCACCTCCGACGAGCGGGAACAGGAACGTGAAGAAGAAGCTCCGCGCCGAGTCGAACCACTGCTTGCGGAAATACCACACGCACGCGAACGCGGTGAGTCCGTAGTAGAAGCAGATCATCATGCCGAGCGACAGGATCGTGTCGGTCAGGACGTTCTCGCTCACCAGGCGCATGACGGCGTAGAACACGGATGCCACCACGGCCGACACGATCGTCGCGTAGCCGGGGGTGAAGAAGCGCGGGCTGACGCGGGCGAACTTCTTCGGCAGCGCGCCGTAGTGCCCCATCGCCAGAAGCGTGCGAGCGGGTCCCACTGCGGTCGACTGAAGCGAGGCCGCCGAGCTCGACAGCACGGCCAGCGAAACCAGGAACGCGAGGGGTCCGAGCACCGGGTCCGACAGCGCGAAGAACACGTTGGCGGAGATGCCCTCGTTCGCGAGACCGTACTCCCCCGTGCCGACGCCGGCGAACATGATGAGACCGATCGCGAGCAGCAGGTACAGCGCCACGACGACCACGACGGTGACCATCGCCGCGCGTCCGGGGGTCTTCGCAGGGTCCTTCGTCTCCTCGTTCATGGTCAGGACGACGTCCCAGCCCCAGAAGATGAAGATCGACAGCGAGAGGCCGGCGGCGAACGCGCTGAACGTGGGCACCTCGAACGGGTTGAACCACGACCACGAGAATGCCGTGGGCTCGGGAGCGTCACCCGAGACCGCCTTGATGATCGCGACCGTCGCGAACACGACGAGCACGAGCACCTGGAAGCCGACGAGGATGTACTGGAACTTCTGCGTCGTCTGCATGTCGCGGTACGACACGAGCGTCGCGCCGAGCATGAACAGCAGACAGACGACCACGTTGATGATCGGGTTGAACGCGAGATCCGCGATCGCCGCGTTGCCGGTCAGCTGGGCGATCAGCAGGAACAGGAACTCGACGGCGATGCCGGCGAGGTTCGACAGCACGATGACGGTGGCGGCAATCAGGCCCCATCCCGTCATCCAGCCGATCCACGGCCCGAAGGCCCGCACGCCCCAGGTGAACGAGGTGCCGGAGTCGGGCATCATGCGATTGAGCTCGCGGTAGCCGAACGCGGTCAGCAGCATCGGGATGAAGCCGACCAGCATGATCGCCGGAACCTGGGTGCCGACCTCGGCCACGGTCGGGCCGAGCGAGGCGGTGAGAGTGTAGGCCGGGGCGATGGTCGAGACGCCGATGACGACGGCTCCGAGAACGCCGACGGCCCCCGCGCTCAGTCCCTTCTGGGAGATTCCGGTCGTGACACCGGACACGGGCTCCGTCGCCCGATTCGAGCTGCTCATCAGCGGACTCCTGCTTCGGCGCGGGTGCGCGGGACGACGATCATGGGTACGGGGAGCTCGTGCAGCATCTTCGCCGCGGTCGAGCCGAGGAACAGGCGGCGCGGTTGCGCCAGACGGCTGGAGCCGACGAGCACGACCTCGCCCGGCTGCCAGGAGAGGTTGGACACCGCGTCTTCGACGGTGTCACCGGGAGCCTCTTCGATCTCTGCGCCGAGTTCGTCGGGGAGGATCTCCTGGGCGACGGCGAGCACCTCGTGCGCATGGGTCTCACCGACGACGCGGATGGCGCCGGTGTCGAGCCCGGGAGGCACGTCGAACGGTACGAGCGACACGAGGCGCAGGCCCACTCCGGCATCGCCCGCGAGGGCTGCTGCCTCGTCGAGCAGGTTGTCGGCACCCGGTCGGGTGCCGATCGCCGCTGTGACCCGGGGCAGCACGTGATCGTCCTGGCCGGCGGTGCCCGCCGGGGCCAGCGCCACCGGGATGGTCGAGGAGTGCAGCAGTTCGGAGGCGACGCTGCCGAGACGGTGCCGACCGAACAGGCTGCCGCCTGCGGCGCCGACGACGATCAGTCGAGCGCCGAACTCCTCGCCGGCGGCGATGAGCCCCTCGGCGAACGACTCCGCGAAGCGCACGTGGCCGCTGCGGATCAGCTCCTGAGGCAGCCCCACGACGGCCTCTTCGAGCCACTGCTTGGCCTGACGGCGAAGATGGTCCTCGTACGCGCGCTCCGGGGGAACCGCCGCGCTGCGGGTGCCCTCGAACGGGAGCACGATCACGAGATGCAGCACCGCGCCGAGGCTGCGGGCGAGCCGGGCGCCCAGCGCCGCGGCATCCGCTCCCGAATCGGTCGCGGTGTACCCGACGACGATCGACTCGGTCATCAGTCGGCCTCGACCGTGGTGCCGGCGCGGGTGGCCTCGACGATGTTCTCAGCCGCGAGGCGGCCCATGCGGATCGCCCCGTCGACGTGCTGATATCCGGCGCCGGCCATGTCGCTGCAGGCGAAGTGGATCGGGCCGACGGCGGCACGCAGGTCTGCGCCGTAGCGGTGCAGGCCCCCCATGTCGAAGCTCGCCGCGTAGGCGCCGCGGGTCCACTCCTCGCTGCCCCAGTCGCTCTCGTAGTAGACCACCGGGTTCTTCGCCTCGTCGCCGTAGTAGTGCGAGAGGGACTCGAGGATGCGCTCCTTGCGCTCCTCGGCCGACAGCGTGAACAGGTCGTCGGCGTTCTGATCGCTCACGAAACCGACCAGGGTGCCGCGCTCGTCGCCGTGGTTGGTGTTGTCATAGGCCTCGTGCGCGAGCTCGTAGGGGCTGAAAGCGGTGCCGCTGAGTCCTTGCTCGCGCCAGAACGGGCGGTCGTAGACGGCGTGCACCTTGATCACGAAGCCCATCGAGATGTGCTGATGCAGCTGGTGCTGACGGCGCGGCAGCGGCGGCACGAACGAGATGCGGTCGTAGAGCACGGGCGCGTGCGCGAGGATCGCGAACCGGGCGCGCACCGTGAGTTCGTCGGTCGTCGCGACGACGCCCGACTGCGTTCCTGCGCCGGTCGACGGGGCCCACTCGAGCGTGCGCACCGGCTGGTTCAGGAAGACGTCGTCGCCCAGGCGCTCGGCCAGACGGATCGGGACCTGCTGCAGGCCGCCGACGACGCGCTTGTCGAGGATGAAGTCCGCGTCGACGAGGTTCGAGTACGAGCCGGCGGATGCCGCCATGAGAAGCGACTGCAGCAGCGAGAACGTGTGGGTCGGCTTGGTGAGCATCGCCGATCCGGTGGCGAATGCGAGGTTGCGCACGGCCTCATCGTCGTCGGTCTGCTGACGCAGCCAGGCATCCCAGGTGACGTGATCCCATTCCCCGGCCTTGGGGTGCTCCCACGGCCGGTCGGGGTCGATCTCGGCGACCATCGCATCGAGCAGCGACGTGACCTCGGCGATGACGGCCTCGGTCTCGGCCGACACCGGGAACATCTCTCCGGTGAAGCGATGCACGGTGCCGTCGGGGCCGACGTACACGCTGTCGCCCTCGCGGTAGCGGCTGTAGGTCTCGAGACCCAGCTCCGCGATCGCATCCTTGAGGGCATCCTGATCGGGCGAGACCCACTGGCCGCCGATCTCGAGCATCGCGCCCTCGATGACGTCGGTCCACAGCCGGCCGCCGACGCGATCGCGCGCCTCGAGCACGGCGACCGACAGGCCGGCCTTGCGCAGGTCGTTCGCAGCCGTGAGCCCTGCGGCTCCCGCTCCGATGATCAGCACGTCGCGAGTGATCTCAGCCATCTGCATCTCCTTCGTTGGAAAGTTGCCGGTCGCGACTCGAAATCCCCCGACCCGAGTCGCGACCGGACGTCTGTTGGTGGCCGCCATCGGCAGCCACGGGTCTCAGTGCGCCGCGAGCGCCTCTGCGACCACGTCGAGGCCTTCTTCGAGCAGCCCGTCGCCGATCGCGAGAGGCGGCAGGAAGCGGATGACGTTGCCGTAGGTGCCGCACGTCAGGACGATCACGCCCTGCGCGATGGCGGCCTTGGCGACGGCCGCGGTGAGCGCCGCATCCGGAGCGTTGGTCTCAGGATCGACGAACTCGGCGGCGATCATGGCACCATGTCCGCGGATGTCGCCGATGCGCGCATCCTTCTCCTGCATAGCGGTGAGACGCCGGGTCAGGATCTCGCCGATCTCGCGCGCCCGCTCGATCACTCCGTCGTTCTCGAACACGTCGATCGCAGCGAGCGCCGCAGCACACGCGATCGGGTTGCCGCCGTAGGTACCACCCAGGCCGCCCGCGTGCGAGGCGTCCATGATCTCGGCGCGGCCGGTGACCGCGGCGAGGGGCAGGCCGCCGGCGATGCCCTTGGCCGTCGTGATCAGGTCGGGCTCGATGCCGAAGATCTCGCTCGCGAACATGTGTCCGGTGCGGGCGAAGCCGGTCTGCACCTCGTCGGCGATGAACACGACGCCGTTCGCGCGGCACCAGTCCAGGATCGCCGGCAGGAAGCCGTCGGCCGGGACGATGAACCCGCCCTCGCCCTGGATGGGCTCGATGATGACGGCGGCGAGGTTGTCGGCGCCGATCTGCTTCTCGAGCTGCAGGATCGTGCGCGACGCGGCCTCGGCGCCCGAGAGTCCGTCGCGGAACGGGTAAGACATCGGCGCGCGGTAGACCTCGGGAGCGAACGGACCGAAGCCGCTCTTGTAGGGCATCGACTTGGCGGTGAGCGCCATGGTCAGGTTGGTGCGCCCGTGGTAGCCGTGGTCGAAGGCCACGACCGCCTGACGGCCGGTGTGCTTGCGGGCGATCTTGATCGCGTTCTCGACGGCCTCGGCACCCGAGTTGAAGAGCGCGCTCTTCTTGGCGAAGTCACCGGGGGTGACCCGGTTGAGGGCCTCGGCGACCTCGATGTACGACTCGTAGGGCGAGATCATGAAGCAGGTGTGGGTGAACTGCGCGGCCTGAGCGGCGACGGCTGCGGCGATCTTCGGGTGGGCGTTGCCGACCGTGGTCACGGCGATGCCGGAGCCGAGGTCGATGAGCGAGTTGCCGTCGGCATCGACCACGACGCCGCCGCCCGCTGCGACGGTCGCGACCGGCACGGTGTGTCCGACGCCTGCGGGGACCGCTGCGGCCTTTCTCGCCAGGATCTCGGCCGACCGGGGGCCGGGAAGTTCGGTGATCAGGCGTCGCTCCTGGGGGAGCTCAGGGCCGCCGAGGGGGACTGCAACAGCTGCGGTGTCGAGGAGTGCCATGTCCGCGAGCGTACGGTCGCCGGACGAGGACGCGCATTCGCCGACCTGTACAATCTGACTTGGTATATCGCCACTGAGTACAAGCCGGTCGGATGGCCGGAGGAGGCATCGCATGGATGACATCGAGCAGCCCACGCTGCGCGCTCTGCTCGCGCGCCGCGACCTCGGCCTCCGCCTCGTCTCGGCGGTCTCCGATCTCCCGTCAGGCGCTCTCGATCGTCCACTGCGGTGGGTGCACAGCTCCGACCTCACCGATCCGACGCCGTTCCTCGCCGAAGACCTCGCGCTGCTGACCACCGGGACCCAGTTCGATGCGGAAGCCGATCTCGACGTGTACGTGGGGCGCCTCTCGGACCGGGGAGTTCTCGGGCTCGGTTTCGGCACGGATGTACATCGCGCCGGCATCCCCGACGAGCTGATCGCCGAGTGCACGCGCCGCGGCATCCCGCTGTTCGAGGTGCCGTACCGCACGCCGTTCATCGCGGTCGCCCGCGCGCATTCCGAGGCGATCGCCGCTCAGGCATACGCCCGCAGATCCTGGGCGCTCGACACCCAGCGCGCGCTCGCACTGGCGGCACTGCGCCCCCATGGTCTCGACGCGACACTCGCCGAACTCGGGCGACGCCTCGGCGCGTGGGTCGGCATGTACGACGCCGCCGGCATCCTGCAGGTGTCCCACCCCCGCTCCGAGATACCGGCGAGCAGACTGGTCTCGCTCGGCGAGCGCGCCACCGAGGTGCTCGCGCGGGGCATCGAGGCCGGCCGATCGCTCACCATCGACGAGCAGACGTTCATGCTGTTCACGGTGGGGCGGGGTGGACAGTTGCGTGGAGTGATCGCTCTCACCGTCGAATCCCTCGACCCCGAAGCGCGCACCGTCGTGACGTCGGTCATCGCCATGGCCGGGCTGGCTCTCGAGCAGAG
This sequence comes from Microbacterium sp. AC145, assembly GCF_979258505.1. NCBI lineage: Bacteria > Bacillati > Actinomycetota > Actinomycetes > Micrococcales > Microbacteriaceae > Microbacterium > Microbacterium sp. AC145. The sequence goes on along the minus strand of NZ_OZ409859.1, from coordinate 417,017 downwards.
CGAGCAGCTCGCCCGCAGCCGCAGGCGACTGCACTCGCAGCTTCTCGAGTCGCTGCTCGTCGACGATCCGACGCTCGCGAGGCGCGTGCTCGGCAGCCTGCCTGCGGCCCCCGTCATCGTCGCCGTCGCCGCAGATGCACCCACGGGGCCGCTGATCGACTGGTGGGAGCGGCGACGGTCCGAGCACGGCACCGCGAGCTTCCTCGCCGAGTCGTCGGAGGGGATGGTGCTCTGCGTGTCGGTGGCTGACGAGGCCCTGCTCGACGATGTCGCTGCGAGATTCGGCATCCGCATCGGCGCATCGGGGTCGGAATCGTACGACGCGTTCTCCCGGGCGCACGCGCAGGCCGTCGCGGCGCTGCGCCAGCAGACGGATGCCGGTGTCGTCCACTACTCCGACACGGTGGGGTCCAGCATCCTGAGCGCTCTCGCGACAGACGAGGCCCGCCTGGTGGCCGAGTCGCGCCTCGCCCCACTGCGCGACCACGATGCCCGGTCGGGCGGCGACCTCGAGGGTTCGCTGCGCGTGTGGCTCGAGCACGATGCCAAGGCGGAGCCGGCTGCCACGGCACTCGGTGTGCACCGCCACACCCTGCGGTCACGTATCGCACAGGCAGGCACGATCCTCGGCACCGACCTGTCGACGTTCCCCGCACGTGCCGAGCTGTGGACGCTGCTGCAGACGGCGCGGGACTAGCCGTCCCCGCCTCCCCCGCCTCACGCCCAAACCTCCAAACCGCCTTTCCGGCACGAGACCCACGTCCTCCACACGGGTCTCACCCCGCGAAACCGGTCTCAGCAGAAGCACCCCGTCGCCACCCGCCACCGCCCAGCCAAACCGCCTTTCCGGCACGAAACCCACGTCCCGCACACCGGTCTCACCCCGCGAAACCGGTCTCGCCGGAAACACCCCGCCGCCGCCCGGCGAAACCGCCACTCCGGCACGAAACCCACGTCCTCCACACGGGTCTCACCCCGCGAAACCGGTCTCGCCGCAAGCACCCCGTCACCGCACAGCGACACCGCAATTCCCTCACGAGACCCACGTCCTCCACACGGGTCTCACCCCGCGAAACCGGTCTCGCCGCAAGCACCCCGCCGCCGCACGCCCAAACCGCCATTCCCTCACGAGACCCACGTCCAGAACACGGGTCTCACGCCGCAAAACCGGTCTCGCCAGAAGCACCCCGTCGCCGCCCAGCCACACCGCCATTCCCTCACGAGACCCACGTCCCGAACACGGGTCTCACCCCGCGAAACCGGTCTCGCCACAATCGGCACGAGCCAAGCGCGCAGCAGCGGCCTACTCGCCCTCGCCGAGGTTGTCGGAGACGACCTCGAGTGCGTGGGCGCGCGCCGTGACGGCATCCGCCCCCCGCTCGGTCGTGACGGCGGCCGCGAACACCTCCGCGAACACGAGGTAGGCGACCCGCGAGGTGTGCTCGAGCTCGTCGCGGAAGCTCACGCCGGTCGGAGCGATCACGAGCGACAGCGTCGCCGCCTCGGTCAGCGCCGACGAGGCGAACGACGTCAGCGCGATGACGGTCGCCCCGCCACGCGCAGCGGCTGTCGCGACACGAAGGCTTGCCTCGTTCGCACCGGATCCGCTCACCACCAGGCACACGTCCTCAGCCGTGAGATGCCGGGCGGCGATCTGCTGCGCGATGGCATCCGCGATGAACTCGGCCGATCGCCCCGAGGCCGTGAGCCGCATGGCCAGATCGTTCGCGATCGGTGAAGAGAGGCCGTTCGCGAGCACGAGCAGTCGGCGGGCGGATGCCGCGAGACGCACCGCCTCGCCGACGGCATCTGCGTCGAGCAGACTCGCCAATGCGGGGAGGGATGCCGCGAGGCGGTCGATCTCGCCCCGCATGCGCCCGAGCACACCGGGGCCGTGATCGACCGCAGCGTCTCCCCCGCCGCCGCCGAGTTCTGCGGCGAGCGCGACGCGCAACTGCGGGTATCCGCGGTAGCCGACCGTCTGGCAGGTGCGCACGACTGTCGCGCGCCCGACGCCCGCCCGCTCGGCGAGTTCCTGCGCCGTCCATTCGACGACGGCGTCGGCCGATTCCACGATCAGTTCGGCCACGCGGCGCTCGGCAGGCTGCAGGGTGTTGAGCACCGAGGCGATTCGCACGGTGGGCGGCGCACTAGGAGAGAACACGGGCGCGGGCTCCCTCCATGATGCGGCGACGGATGGCACCGGATGCCCCGTCGATCAGCATCGTCACGACGACGACCACGATGAGCAGAACACCCACCGTCGACCACTCACGGTACTGGGTGTAGGAGGTCAGCATGTCACCGATTCCGCCGACGCCGATCAGACCGAGCACGGCCGACGAGCGCACGTTGATCTCGAAGCGGTACAGCCAGAAAGACCAGAAGGCCGGTTCGGCCTGGGGCCACACGCCCCAGCGGAGCACCTGCAGCGTGCCGCCGCCGGCGGCCCGAGCGGCTTCGATGGGTCCGCGAGGCACGGCCTCGACCGCTTCGTAGCCCCATTTGCCGAGCGTGCCGATGCCGTTGATGGCCAGCGCGAGCGCTCCGGTGAACGGCGTGAGACCGGTGACCGAGAGGATCACGATCGCGATGATGATCTCGGGCACGGCACGGATCAGCGAGAACAGTCCGCGCAGCAGCGCGCGCAGCCAGGCGGGCCCGAACCCGCGAGCGGCGAGCAGGCTCAGCGGGGTGGCGAGCAGGATGCCGAGGATCGTGCCGACCCACGCCATCTCGATGCTGCGCCAGGTCTGCCACAGCGCCTCGGGCAGCTTCTCCCAGTTCGGGCTGCCGAACATCAGCACGGTGTAGCGCACGATCTCGGCGGGGAGGTCGGCGAGGCGGGCCCAGTTGATGTCGATCGACCAGAAGGCCAGCACGACGATGCCGGTGACGAGCAGCCATCCGGCGACGAGCCACGGACGGCGCGGCCTGTCGGGGATGGCCGTGATCGTGGCGGGCGGGGTGAGCACGGTGGTCATACGAGCCTCCGGCGGATCGCGTCGGAGACGAGGTCGATCACGATGACGACGATGAGGATCTCCAGGATGATGAGCGAGAGCTGGTCATAGCGGTAGAAGGTGCGCACGGCGTCGATGAGCAGCCCCATGCCGCCCGCCCCGACGAGCCCGAGCACGGTGGAGGCACGCACGTTCAGCTCGAAGACGTAGAGCGTCTGGTTGGCGAATGCGGGCCAGGCGTCGGGCAGGGCCAGTGTGCGGTTGATCTTGGCCTGGGTGGCTCCGACCGCTCGACCTGCTTCGATCGGACCGCGATCGTTCGTGTCTATGGCTTCGGACACGAGCTTGACGATGATGCCGACGTTGAAGAGCAGCAGTGCCAGGATGCCGGGGAGCGCGCCGACGCCCACCATCGCGACGAGGATCGCCGCGTACAGCAGGTCGGGCACGCTGCGGATGACGTTGAGGATGCCGCGCACCGCGATGCGCGCAGGGGCGTTCGGGTTGGTCGCGCGTGCCGCCCAGAAGCTGAGGGGCAGGGACACGGCAGCGCCGATCGCCGTCGCGATGACCGCCATCTGCAACGTCTCGATGAGCGGCGGGAGCGTGCGCGGGAAGAAGCTCCAGTCGGGCAGGAGCAGCTTGACGATCTTGTCGGCGCCGTTCTGCCAGTTGCGTGCGATCGCGCCGAGGTCGACCCCGATGCCGATGCCGGGCAGGCACATGACGACGGTGACCGCGATCACGGCCACGACGATGACAGGCGCCTTCCACGCACCGCGGGGGCGTGGAGGGATGTCGAGCGCGCGGTGCGTGCCTACGACGGGAGGGGTTGTGTCAGTCACGCGTCCAACCGGTCTTCCGGGGTGAGCGAGCGGCCGTAGATGCTCTCGAAGTCGGCATCCGTCGCTCCGATGGCGGGGCCGTCGTAGACGACCTCTCCCGCCCGCATGCCGATCATCCGCGCCCCGTACTCACGGGCGAGGTCGAGCAGGTGCAGGTTGACGACCACGGTGATGCCGAGGTCGCGGTTGATGCGCCGCAGGTCGTTCATCACGCCGTGCGCGGTCGGCGGGTCGAGGCTCGCGACGGGTTCGTCGGCGAGCACGATGCGAGGCTCCTGCGCGAGCGCTCGGGCGATCGCGACACGCTGCTGCTGACCACCCGAGAGATCGGATGCCCGGGAGTGCAGTTTCTGCAGGATGCCGACGCGGTCGAGCGCGTGATACGCGAGCTGCCGGTCGTCTTCGGGATAGGCGCCGAGCAGCGTGCGCCACAGCGGAGTGTGGGCGAGACGCCCGACGAGCACATTCTGCAGCACGCTCGCACGGCCGGCCAGGTTGAAGCCCTGGAAGACCATGCCGATGTCACCGCGCAGTCGCCGGAGCGTGCGCGGCGACGCCCCGCTGACCCGGTGCTCGCCGACGTCGAGGGTGCCGCTCGTCACCGGGACGAGTCCGTTGATGGTGCGGATCAGCGTGGACTTGCCGGAGCCCGAGAGGCCGACGACCACGACCATCTCGCCCGCTGCGATGTCGAGCGAGACGCGGTTGAGGCCGATCGTGCCGTTGGGGTAGCGCACCGTGACGTCGTCGAGGCGGATGGACCACGGCGTGGACGCCGCAGCCGAGGCTGCGACGTCCACGTTGCTGACGAGGTCGGACAATTTACTGGAGCCCCAGAGCCTGCGCGGCGCGGGCGACCACGTCGAGCGACTCGGGGTCGGCCGGCGCGAGCTTGGTGATCGAGTAGATGCTGGTCAGGATCTCGGATCCTTCCTCCGTGTTCGAGAAGTCCTCGAGCGCCTTCGTGATGCGGTCCTGCAGTTCGGGCGACAGGTCGGCCGAGACGGCGACGCCGTCGTTCGGGATCTCCTCGGTCATCGCGAACACGACGACCTTCTCCCCGACGTCGGGGGTGTCCTTCTGCACGATGGTGCGGGCATCCCAGAAGCTGAAGCCGACTTCGGCGTCGCCGTTGTAGACGGCCAGCACCGAGGCGTCGTTCGCCGTGACCGGAATCTGCTGGATGTCGGAATCCGTGTCGAGGCCCGCCTCCTGCAGCGCCAGGATCGGGTAGATGTAGCCGGCGGGCGAGCCGGGGCCGAGCACGGCGACCTTCGCGCCCTCGACCTTGTCGATGCTGTCGAGACCGGCGGGACCGGTCATCGCGTCGGCACCGTTGCAGAACAGCATCCCGTCGCGCTCGACCGGCTCGTCGTCGCAGTACTTGTCGGGGTTGTTCGTCATGAACTGCGCCGGGTAGGTGATGTTGCCGTTGCGCTCGGTCTGCAGCACGACCGACGCGTCGTACATGTCATTCGCCTGCCACAGCTGCAGCGACGGCAGGAAGCCGATCTGGGCCTGTCCCGCACCCATCGCCTCGACGGCGGCCTGATAGTCCTTCGACACGACACCGGTGACCTCGATGCCGAGCTCCTCGGTGAGGTAGTCGGTGAGGGGCGCGGCGGTCTCGACGAGACCGTCCTGGTCCTGCGACGGCACCAGTGCGAGCACCAGGGATTCGGGATCGGCGGCTGGTGCCGCCGAGTCCTCGGGCGCCGCCGTGCTGCTGGAGCAGCCGGCGAGAACGACGGTGAGCAGCGCACCGGCGGCCACGAGGCCCGCGGTGGTGCGGCGGAGGGGGGAGGTACGCATTGTCATCCTTCGATGGGGTGGAAGAGGTGTGTGAAAGGGGAGGTGAAGCTTCAGGGGCGCAGCCACGCGTCGAGCTGAGGGATCAGCGTCGCGAAGTCGGCAGCGCGGTAGGTCGGGGTCGCCGCGGGATCGGGGAAGCCGCCGATCAGGGCGGTCGCATGCCCGCGGGCATGAGCCGGGGCGAGATCGTTGTGCCAGATGTCGCCGATGCTCAGCACTCGGGCGTCGGCAGGCAGGTCGGCCAGGAACGCGTCGAGACCCGCGGGCTTGCGGGCGCTCGTGACGATGCGGTCGAAGAGCCCGGCAAGGCCCAGCACATCCAGCGCCTGGTCGATGCGGATCGCGGGCGCATTGGTGACGAGCACGAGTTCCGCCTCGGGCGCAGCGGCCTCGAGAAAGGCCGCGAGCCCGTCGGGAGCCGTGATCGGCGCGGCGTCTGTCGCGAGCTCTGCGCGGCTCGCGAGGTATGCGGCGCTGAGGAGCCGGGCGTCCGCCCCTCGGGTGACCGCGGCGCGCCGCACCGCGTCATAGCCGTCGAGTGCCTCGCCGTCGGCAGCGGCGAGCGTGGCGCGGATGCCGTCGACGAACCCGTCCCGATCGTCGAGGGCTGCAGCGACCTGCGCCGCGTAGGCGAGCACGGGACCGTCCCCGAGGGCGATCGTGCCGTCGAAGTCGAAGAGGAGAATGGAGTTCACGGAGTTCTTTCCGCATCCGTATTCTGATCTCGCGGACGCTCCGTCCAGCATGCGCAGTGATTGTGGACAGAAAGTCCCAATCATGTGAACGCCGTGTGAACAATCCGTCCACACGAGTCTTGTATCGTGAACGCCGTGTCCGAACTCGACGACCTGACGGCTGCCGCAACCCTGGCCCTGACCGACGCGACAGACTCAGCGAACGTCGGCATCGACAGCCTCCCCTGGCTCGCCGCCTCGATCGACGACGACCGCGCGCACGGACGGTTCGACGCCTGGGGGCGGTCGACGGTGATCGATGAGAACGTCGGCGCACCCGTGATCACACGCGCACTGTTCGATCAGCTGCACCGCCGAGCCGGCATCCACGCCACCTGGCCGATCGGCAATGCCGGACTCCTGCACTGCTACGGCTACCTGCTCTCGCTCGTCGAGACTCCCTACGGGCTCAAACGGGATCGATGGATCGGCAGCATCCTCGCCGACGCCTGTGACCTCTCCCCCGACGCGTTCCTCCCCTGGAACCCGGGCCCCACGCTGCTCGCCAGGGCCGCTGCGGTGGCCGCCCGGATCCTCGCGACCCCCGCGTCAACCGGTCGCGTCGATGGTCGGAGCGTCGAACTCGGACTCAGCCGCTCACACCAAAAGGCAGCCCTGGCCTATGCGGTCGCCTCCTCCCCCACCTCTCCGCCACTACTCATCACGCTGTTCCCCGTGGCCGACGCGGGCGCCACCCTCGCCCAGTTCGAGGCCACCCCTCTCCTGCGCTGGAATGCCGCCTGACCGATCTGTATATTGCATTTTGCTGACTGTCGTCATAGTTTCGCAATAGCGGTCACCGCAGACCGCATCCACCCGACGCACTGTCGCGTCATCGCGAAGGAGACGACGTTGTCTGCCACTTCACCGATCACCTCCCCCGACACCGCGTGGCCCGTGCCTCGCGCGGTCACACGCATCGTGCTGCTCAGCTGCTGGCTCGCGATCCTCGCCGACGGGTACGACATCGGGGTGATCGGCGCCGTACTCCCCGCACTCGCCGAGGACTCCGCCTGGGCACTGAGCCCCGTCGAACTCGGAGGCCTCGCATCCTGGGCGCTCGTCGGGATGCTCATCGGCGCACTCTTCATCGGCACTCTCAGCGACCGCGTCGGCCGCAAGCGCATGCTGCTGGTCTCGATGGCGATCTTCACAGTCATGCAGCTCGGCGCCGCGCTCGCGCCGACGCCGGAGATCTTCGGCCTGTTCCGGTTCTTGGGCGGACTCGGCATGGGCGGCGTGATTCCGGTCGCCGCCGCCCTCACGATCGAGTTCTCCGCGCCGAGGCGGCGAGCCCTCAACTACGGCATCATGTACTCCGGCTACTCGCTCGGAATCGTCGTCGCCGCGCTCGTCGCGATGGCGCTGCTCCCACATCTCGGCTGGCGATGGGTGATCGCCGTCGGCGCGTTCCCGATTCTCCTGCTCCCGATCATCGCCAAGGTGCTTCCCGAGTCGCTCGAGTCGCTCGAGAACCGCGGACGCCATGACCGGGCGGTGGCTCAGGCAGAACGACTCGGCATCGACCCCTACATCCCCGCAGCACGGCCCGAGGTGAAGCCCGGAGAGCGGATTCCGTGGCACAGCATCCTGCAGCAGCTGTTCTCACGCCGATACCTGCGCTCGACGGTGTTCCTGTGGATCTCGCTGTTCGCCGGCCTGCTGCTCGTGTACGGGCTCAACTCGTGGCTGCCGTCGATCATGCGCGCCGCGGGGTATGACCTCGGCCCCGCACTGACGTTCCTGATGGTGTTCAGTCTCGCCTCGGCGGTGGGCGGTCTGGTGCTCGGCCATCTGGCGGATCGCTTCGGGTCGAAGCCCGTGCTCGTCATCTTCTACGCGCTCGGCGGCGTCGCCTGCCTGCTCATGATGTTCCCGAACTCGATGCTGTTGAACCTCGTGTTCGTCGCGATCTCCGGCGTCGGGTCGATCTCGACGTCGCTCGTACTGACCGCGTACATCACCGATTACTACCCGGCCTCCGTGCGCGCCACCGCCGCCGGGTGGGCGCTGAGCTTCGCCCGCATCGGCGCGATCATGGGGCCGATGGTCGGTGGCTGGCTGGCGTCGATGGCGATCGGGGTCGAGTGGAACTTCGTGGCCTTCGCGATCGTGGCACTGCTCGCAGCGGTCGCCGTGTCGCTCGTGCCGAAGAAGCCCACCGCGCTCGTGTGAGCGGCGCCGGTCCGCATCGTGCGAGATCGTCACTCTTGCACGATGCGGGTCGCGTCTCAGGGGCGTGAGTCCAGCGCATCCAGAAGGTCGACTGCCGTTCCCGTGAACTCGGGGCCGTGCCCGGGGAAGATTCTCGATTCGGTGAGCCCGCGCAGCCTCTCGAGGCTGATTCGAGTGCGCGGGGCATCGTCACTGAACGGCGCGAGCCGCGCTCCCGCAGCCCCTGTGAGCACATGCCGGGTGGTGATCGCATCGCCGAGGAAGAGCGCGTCGACCGCAGGCACTCGGATCGCGGCCGAGCCGCCCGTGTGACCGGGGATCGCGATGATCTCGGGAGCGCCCGGCAGATCGAGCACGTCACCGTCGGCCATCGGCACGACCGACGACGGACGTCGGGTGCGCAATGCTCCTCGACGCAGACCCGTCCAGAGGAATCTCAACGTCGGCCCGATCCGCCAGGCGTCGGCCTTCACCCCGCGCGGCGGAACAGCACCGGTCGCGAGTTCGACATCGGCTTCGAGAATGTGGGCCGGAATGCCGTGCCGCGCGCGCAGCTCCTCGGCGATGCCGATGTGATCGGTATCGCCGTGCGTCAGCACGACGCCCCGGATGTCGTCGAGCGAACACCCGACTCCGGCGAGCGCTGCGGTGAGAATGCCGAGATCTCCCGAGAGTCCGGCATCGATGAGGGTGATGCCGTCGTCGGTGACGATCGCGTGGATGGCGATGATGTCGTCGCCGATACGGAGAAGCTGAGCTGTCATGTTAGCTACAGTACATAGCCTTGATGGCTACAGTCAATAGCTTTATGCTGAGAACATGCCCGCACCGCAGAGAGTCAGCACTCCCGCGCTCGTCGCCGCCGTCCGTACGATCGCCGAACGGGACGGGGTGGATGCCGTCACCATGAGCGCGGTCGCGACAGCCGTCGGCGTGCGCGCACCCAGCCTCTACAAGCGCGCCGCGAACCGACATGACCTCCTGCGACTCGCGGCGGACGACGCGGCGGCGGAGCTGGGTGCCGCCATCGACGAGGTCGTCGAGAAGTCGACCGATGCTCGCGAGATTCTCTCCGGTGTCGCCCGCGCGCTGCGCGCCTTCGCGACGCGCTCCCCTCGCGTCACCACCCTCCTGTTCAACTCACCGAGCCCCGATGCGACCCCCTCGCAGGAGACGCTCGCCCCGATGATGTCCACCCTGCTCGGCGCGGTGAACGCTCTCACGACAGCCGACCCGCTCCCCGTCGCCCGCACGCTCACGGCCTGGGCGTACGGTTTCTGCATGATGGAGCAGAACGGCGGATTCCGTCAGGGCGGCGACGTCGACGAGGCGTTCGACCTCGGTCTCGAGATCGTTCTGCGCGGCATCGAGGCCTGAGACCCCGCGCACTCAGCGCGGCGCGTGCGCCTCGAGGAACTCGTAGACGTCTGTGGTGTCGACCCCGGGGAAGGCCCCCGTCGGCAAGGTCGCAAGCAGGGTACGCGGAGTCCTGACGTTCGGCCAGGAGTTCTCGCGCCACCGCCCCTCGAGCTCTGCCGGAGCCCTGCGACAGCACACCTCGACCGAGTGCTTCGAGACTCCGCGATGCGCGGTGTCACGACCGACGAACCACTTCGTGTCGTCGAAGCGCACGCCGACGCTGACCGAATGCAGCCCTTCGCTCGACGCTTCGACGCGGGCCGTGCACCAGTACGTCCCGTTCCCTGTGTCGGTGTACTGGTAGTACGGATTGAAGCGGTCGTCCTCGTCGAACACGACGCGGCTGGTCCAGCGTCGGCAGCACATCTGGCCTTCGATCGCCCCCAGCCGATCGGTCGGGAAGTTCACGTCGTCGTTCTCGTACGCCTTCGTGATCGTGCCCGACTCGTGCACCTTGAGGAAGTGCACGGGGATGTCGAGATGACGGGTCGCGAGGTTCGTGAAGCGGTGCGCGGCGGTCTCGTACGAGACCGAGTACGCATCGCGCAGATCCTCGATCGAGATGGCCCTGCGTGATTTCGCATCCTTCAACGCGGGCACCACGTGGGCCTCGGGGACCAGCAGCGCCCCGGTGAGGTAGTTGGTCTCCACGCGCTGGCGCAGGAACTCGGCATAGCTGCGCGGCTCGGAGTGCCCGAGGATGCGACTCGACAGCGCCTGCAGCACAGCGGTGCGCGCATCACCCTTGGCCGGGACGCTGCTCGACAGGTACAGCCGCCCATGGGCGAGATCGGCCACACTGCGCGTGGTCTGCGGCAGATCGGGTGCGTAGTGGAGGGTGAAGCCGAGGTAGGCGGCGATCTCGGATGCCGTCCGCTGGGTCAGCGGGCCGCCGGGGTGCCCGACTGCAGCGAGGATCTCGGCCGCCTTCTGTTCGAGGTCGGCGAAATGGTTGTCCTGCCGACGCATCAGGTGACGCAGCTCGACATTGGCGCGGCGGGCCTCCTCCGGCGTGGCAGCGCGCTCGTCCTTGAGCCGATCGATCTCGCCGTGCAGAGCGAGCAGCGCCTTCAGGGCCTCCGTCGGCATGCTCTTGGCGATCCGGAACGGCTCGATCCCGAGCGCCTGGAACGTCTGCCCCTTCATGGCGCGTTCGAGGGCGATCTCGATCGCGCTGCGCTCGTCGAGCGGCTCGCCCTCGAGCAGCGCGTCGATGGTGACCCCGAGTGCCCGCGCGATCGCCTGCAGCTGGGTGAGCTTGGGCTCGCGCTTGCCCGTCTCGATCATCGACATCTGACTCGGGGCCCGATCGACGGCCGCCGCGAGGTCGTCGAGGGTCATCCCGCGCGCCGTGCGCAGCTGACGGATGCGTCGCCCGATCGTGAGGGCGTCGGCGTCTTGCGCCTCAGAGATCTGGGTCCCTGAGCTTGTCGAAGGGCTCATGGGGCCGATTCTGTCACAGAAACAGAATTTTCTATGATCTTCACCCGTCGAACGGTCGGTCGAGGCCGACTTCTTCACCCACAGTGGAAACACGCCACCCGGCTTCACGGTCCGGGCATCCAACGGAGGAGACACCATGACGAACACCGCTCAGAACCAGGCACCTCGACCCGCAGGTCTGCGCGCTGGCGACCAGGTTCAGACGGCCGCCGAGCTCCGGGAGATCTGGGAGACCGATCCCCGTTGGGACGGCGTCGAGCGCACCTACTCGGCCGAAGACGTCATCCGCATCCGGGGGTCGGTGCGCGAGGACTCGACCCTCGCCCACCGCGGAGCCGAGAACCTCTGGAACCTTCTGCACACCGAGGACTACGTGCGGGCGCTCGGCGCCTACACCGGTGGCCAGGCCGTGCAGCAGGTGCGTGCGGGACTCAAGGCGATCTACCTCTCGGGCTGGCAGGTCGCGGCCGACGGCAACCTCGCCGGGCAGACCTACCCCGACCAGTCGCTGTACCCGGCCAACTCGGTGCCGGCGGTCGTGCGTCGCATCAACAACGCGTTGATCCGACAGGACCAGCTCGAGCACGCCGAGGGCGACGTCACCCAGGACTGGCTCGCCCCGATCGTCGCCGATGCCGAGGCCGGGTTCGGCGGGCCGCTCAACGCCTACGAGCTCGCGCAGTCGCTGATCCAGGCGGGCGCCGCCGCGATCCACTGGGAAGACCAGCTCGCGAGCGAGAAGAAGTGCGGTCACCTCGGCGGCAAGGTGCTCGTGCCCACGCAGCAGCACATCCGCACGCTGAACGCGGCACGCCTCGCGGCCGACGTGGCAGGTGTCCCGACGGTCATCATCGCCCGGACGGATGCTCTCGCCGCCGACCTGCTCACCAGCGACGTCGACGAGCGCGATCAGCAGTTCACCACCGGCGAGCGCACGACCGAGGGCTTCTACCGCATCCGCCCCGGCATCGAGTCGGTCATCAGCCGCGGACTCGCGTTCGCGCCATACGCCGATCTGCTGTGGGTCGAGACGGGTGAGCCCGACATCGAGCTGGCCCGGGCGTTTGCCGCAGCCGTCCACGCGCAGTTCCCGGGCAAGCTGCTCGCCTACAACTGCTCCCCGAGCTTCAACTGGAAGCGCCACCTGTCGGACGCCGAGATCGCGACGTTCCAGCAGGAGCTGGCTGACCTGGGCTACAAGTTCCAGTTCATCACGCTCGCCGGCTTCCACGCCCTGAACCACTCGATGTTCGACCTCGCCCGCGGTTACGCCGAGCGCGCCATGAGCGCGTACGTCGAGCTGCAGGAGGCCGAGTTCGCCGCCGAGGCGAACGGCTACACCGCCACCAAGCACCAGCGCGAGGCGGGCACCGGCTACTTCGACGTCATCTCCACCGCGCTCAACCCCGACAGCGCGACCCTCGCCCTCGCAGGCTCCACCGAAGCCGCGCAGTTCCACTAAGCCGCACCGCGTTTCGTCTCAGTGCTCCGCTCCTCGCTCAACGACCGAGACCATCCGCACCTCGCTCACCGACCGAGACCATCCGCTCCTCGCTCACCGACCGAGACCATCCGCTCCTCGCTCAACGACCGAGACCCCGGTCGTTGAGCGAGGACGGCGAAGCCGACCGAGACGAAACGCACGCACCCACGTAAAGGACTCAGATCATGACCATTCCCACTGCACCCCCGACCACCGCTCCGATCCAGACGACGCAGCAGGGCCCGGCGATCACCGTCACCGGTCCCCAGCGCGAGCGCTACGACGAGATCCTCACCCCCGAGGCGATCGCGTTCCTCACCGAGCTGCACCACCGGTTCGCCTCTCGTCGCCACGACCGGCTGGCAGACCGCATGCGCCGCCGGTTCGAGATCGGCAACGGCCACGACCCCCGGTTCCGCGACGACACCGCGCACATCCGCCAGGATGCCGAGTGGCGCGTGGCCGGTGCAGGCCCCGGCCTCGAGGACCGCCGCGTCGAGATCACGGGTCCGACCGACCCGAAGATGACGATCAACGCGCTCAACTCGGGAGCTCGCGTCTGGCTCGCCGACCAGGAGGATGCGACGAGCCCCACATGGAAGAACGTCATCGAGGGACAGCTGTCGCTCCGCGACGCGATCCGCGGCGAGCTCTCCTTCACGGGCCAGGCGACCGAGCAGGGCCCCGGCAAGGAGTACCGCGTCACCGCCGAGCGCACGCCCACGATCGTGATGCGTCCCCGCGGGTGGCACCTGCCGGAGAAGCACGTGCAGTTCACCGACCGGGCGGGGCGCCGCACCGCGGCATCCGGCTCGCTCGTGGACTTCGGCCTCTACTTCTTCCACAATGCGACCGAGCTCATCGCGAACGGCCGCGGCCCGTACTTCTACATCGCGAAGCTGGAGTCGAGCGAAGAGGCGAAGCTGTGGGACGACGTGTTCTCGTTCAGTGAGGAGTACATCGGCATCCCGCACGGCACGATCCGCGCCACCGTGCTCATCGAGACGCTGCCCGCGGCGTTCGAGATGGACGAGATCCTCTACGAGCTGCGCGATCACTGCGCCGGCCTCAACGCCGGACGCTGGGACTACATCTTCTCGATCATCAAGAACTACCGCGGCCGCGGCGCACGGTTCGTGCTCCCCGATCGCAGTGAGGTCACGATGACGGTGCCGTTCATGCGGGCCTACACCGAGCTGCTCGTGCAGACCTGCCACAAGCGGGGCGCCTACGCGATCGGCGGCATGAGCGCGTTCATACCGAACCGTCGCGACCCCGAGGTCACCGCACGGGCGTTCGAGAAGGTCTCGGCCGACAAGAAGCGCGAAGCCGGCGACGGGTTCGACGGCACCTGGGTGGCTCACCCCGACCTGATCCCCACCGCGCAGGCCGAGTTCGACGCGGTGCTGGGCGACCGGCCGAACCAGCTCGATCGTCAGCGCCCCGAGGTCACGGTGACCGCGGCTCAGCTGCTCGATGTGCATATCGGACGCCCGATCACTGCTCGGGGCGTGCGCGACAACGTCTCGGTGGCGATCCGCTACCTCGAAGCATGGCTGCGGGGCCTCGGCGCGGTCGCGATCGACAACCTGATGGAGGATGCCGCGACCGCCGAGATCAGCCGCTCACAGGTGTGGCAGTGGATCCACCAGGACCGCACCACCGAAGACGGCACGCCGATCACCGCCGAGTACATCGAAAGCCTGATCCGCGATGTGCTCGCCCAGGCGACACGGTCGGCCGACGACCGTTTCGACGACGCGGCATCCGTCTTCCGTGACGTCGCCCTGCAGGAGGAGTTCCCGGCGTTCCTGACGCTCGGCGCCTACAGCCGGTTCCTCGTCGACGAGGACTGACTCGCACTGCACAGAAGCCCCTCGGATGCCGCGATCCGGCGTCCGAGGGGCCTCCGTCATGAGGCCCTGTGGATAACCGCATCGCGTGTCGCCTCCGGGTTCTACGCTCGCCGGATGCCGACAACAGAACCCCTCTCCGACCGAGCCGTACGCGTACGCCGCACGAGCTCCCTCTGGTTGAGCGCCGCGTCGCTCGCCCTCACCCTGCTCAGCGCCGTCCCTCTGGGCCTGTTCGTGTTCGATGTCGACGGGGCGATCGTGCCAGAAGGTGTCCGCGATGTCGCATCCGCCGCAGCGCCCCTCGCCATCGTGGTGGCCGCCGTCGCGCTCATGCTGTCGAGCGGGCTGCCGCGCCCCGGCGCCCGGCTGCCGGTACGCCTCAGCGTGGCCGCCCTCCTGGCGGTCGGGGCCTGCCTCGTGATGCTGATGATGCCGATGCTGCTCTTCGTCTCCAGCCTGCTCGTCGGGCTCATGATGTCTCTCTGACCGGCAGAGCCCCGCCCGTCCGACCGGGCGTAGCCTGGGAGCATGAGCGACGTCTGGACCGACATCACCTCTGAGTTCCTGCACCTGTACCCGCGCGGACGACGACTTCTCGTCGTCGCGGGGGCGGATGCCGAACGCTCCCGGCGCGCGGCCGACGACCTCGCGACGGCGCTTCACGCGGCCGGCCAGCAGGTGGAACGCGCGCACAGTTCCGACGGTGCGGAGCGGCAGCTGCGCGACGAGATCGTCGCGCCGTTCCGGCAGCGCGAGGACTCTGGCGCTGTGCTGCTCGTGTCCGGGCCGGCCGCGCTTCTGAGCGAATCGACCAGGGGCATCTGGAATCACATCGTGTGGCAGCTCGCAGGCGACGAGCCCCCTCACTCGATCGCCTCCGCGATCGTCGACGTCACCGACCCCGACAACCCGACCCGTCGCTTCGCCGACTACTGCGCACTGCCCGCATCGTTCGGCGCCTGACGACCTCAGCACACGCGGATTCGCGGGTGTCCCGGTCGTCCCCCCGACCGAGACACCCGCACGTCCGCCGCGCTCTCCGCGCCTGCGATCCGCTGTGCCCGACGCTCCTCGCGCCTGCCCCCCGAACTTCCGGACGGGCGTAACCGCCACGTCCGGAAGCCGTGACGGGAGATTATGAGAGGGGCCGCGGCGCCTCTCTCCTCCCCCGTCAGGGCCCGCCTGGGGGCACGGGCAGGTTCAGGTTATGCACCCTGCGACCCACGCGGAACGGCCCGGATGCTTCATGTCACCGCACACGCGCACCCGGGCACTCCCAAGCACGTTTGGCACCGGATCCGCGCTCGCGTGTCACCCTGCACGCACCACCGACGCGATCTCTCGCCAGCGTCGCCCTGAGCATCAGAGGCTCTGCTGCTCGTCCGAGAGCAGCATCGCCTCGGCGAGTCGAGGCTGCGACGCAGCAGCGAGGCGGAAGGCGCTCGGGCTCAGGCCGACGTGACGTGAGAACTGTGCGCGCAGTGCGGCGGCGTCGAGGAAACCCGATCGCGAAGCGACGGTCGTCAGATCCTTCACCGGGATCGACACGAGCTCCTCGCGCGCGGTGTCGAGTCGACGACGCAGCAACCTCTCCGCCAGAGTCTCGTCGGTGCCCGCGAACAGACGGAACAGCTGTCGTCGACTCATGTGCAGCTCGGTCGCCAGCATCTCGATGCCGAACTCCGCGTCCCGATGGCGCGCGTCGATCACTCTGATCGCCTCGGCGCGGAGGTCGCTCGCCCGATCGGTCTCGCCATCGCCGGGGAACTGCCGGAAGACCCCGCGCACCAGCGCGACCAGCGCCGATTCCGTGCCGGCGAGGGCCCCGACGCCCTGGTCGGGGTCGCGCATCCACTCGTAGAGCATGCGGGAGAAGGCCACGCCGGCCGCCCTGGTCAGCGGGGTGTCGGGGAACATGTCCGACCCTCTGGCCAGTACCTGCCGGTGTCCTGGCAGCGCCGAGACGGGCACGACGACACCGGTCGCCTCGCTCACCCCCAGATGCTCGACGGCCGAGGACCCGAGGCTCGACATGAACCCCATGCGCCCGACGCCCATGTGCTGAAGACCCGTGGCGGTGCGCAGACGCTGCCCGCCCTGGTTCGACATCCCGATGATCACGATGTCCTCGCCGCCCGGTGCTCCGCGGTCGTAGCTCACGGTGTGCGGCGTCTCGAGCGTGCTGTAGAGCATCGTCGCCCCGATCGACCGGCGCAACAGCGCGGCCTCGAATGCCGCAGGGTCGTCGGCGTGCATGCTGCCGAAGTTCGACAGCTGCATCATTCCCAGGTGGCCGTCGAGCCGGATCACGTTCGAGGCGAGCCACTCGGGAACATCGGCGACGGAATCACCCCCGCCACCCGACTCGGCCCCGCCTGCCAGTCGCCGCGCCCACGCACTCAGCTGGCCGTCGTCGATCATGCGCGCCATCGCGTCCCCCAGAAACTCTGCGCGCCGCTCCCCGACGCCACGGCTGATCCCCGGCCTCACGATAGGCAACGCAGCGATCCCCGTGCAATATCTTGCATGGGGGCGAGGACGGGCCGTCAGCGGAAGGACGCCGCCACGGAGTTGCGGTGGTAGTCGAAGACGATGCTCGTGCGGGTCGAGGCGACACTGCTCTGCGCTGAGAGATGCTCGAGCACGAACTCGCGCATCTCCGACGAATCGGCCACGGCGATGTGCAGCAGGAAGTCGTCATCACCCCCGAGGAAGAAGACCTGGATCACCTGGGGAAGCGCGCGCACCCTGTCGGCGAACTCGACGATGCTCTCGCGGCGAGCGCTCGGTCGCAGACTCACTCCGATGATCGCCTGGAGGCCCGCGCCCAGCATCCGCTCGTCGACGCTGGCGTGGAATCCGCTGATCACTCCGCGCTCGACGAGCGCGCGGAGTCTCGCGTGCGCGGTCGAGGGCGCGACGCCGAGGTGGCCGGCGAGTTCGGCGTTCGTCATCCGCCCGTCGGCGCTGAGCAGCTGTACGATCCTCGCATCGACGGCATCCAGCGCCGGCGCCCGAAGGGTGTTCGACGGCGAGGCCTCGGAAGATGTCTCCATGCGAACGATTATGCAGGATGTCGCCCATCGCCGAATCTTCTTCAGTGATTCTGGTGATAGATCGACGTTTCTGCGATTCTGAATCGCACCGCACCGCACTGGTTTGCGCTGTACCCGCACGATGTCACCTGGAGGATCGATGAAGATCGGCGTGCCGACCGAGGTCAAGAACAACGAGAACCGCACCGCGCTGACCCCCGCGGGTGCCGACCGCCTGGTGCACGAAGGGCACCGTGTGCTCGTGCAGTCGGGTGCGGGCGTCGGCTCGGGCATCTCCGATGACGCGTACCGCGCCGCCGGTGCCGAGATCGTCTCCACGGCCGAGGAGACTTGGGCCGTGGCCGACCTTCTGATCAAGGTGAAGGAGCCGATCGCGGAGGAGTACGGGTTCCTGCGATCCGACCTCACTCTCTTCACCTATCTGCACCTCGCTGCCGACCGTGCACTCACGACGGCACTCGTCGACGCGGGCACCACGGCCGTCGCCTACGAGACCGTGCAGCTGCCCGACCGCAGCCTGCCGCTGCTCATCCCCATGAGCGAGATCGCCGGTCGCCTGTCGGTCACGATGGGCTCCTACTCGCTGATGCGCTCGGCCGGCGGCCGCGGGATGCTGCTCGGCGGCATCGCCGGCACCCCGCGCGCAGAGGTGGTCGTGATCGGCGGCGGCGTCGCCGGAGAGCACGCCGCGGCCAACGCACTCGGGCTCGGCGCCAAGGTCACGGTCGTCGACATCTCGCTGCCGCGGTTGCGCGAGCTCGAGCACCGCTATGGCGGCGCCCTCGAGACCCGAGCCTCGAGCCGGTACGACATCGCACACGAGCTGCTGACGGCAGACCTCGTGATCGGCTCGGTGCTGATCCCCGGCGCCGCCGCCCCCAAGCTCGTGACCGACGACATGGTCGCCGCCATGAAGCCCGGTTCCGTGCTCGTCGACATCGCGATCGACCAGGGCGGATGCTTCGAGGGCTCGCGGCCGACCACGCACGACGCCCCGACCTTCGCGGTGCACGACTCGATCTACTACTGCGTCGCGAACATGCCGGGGGCTGTTCCCGAGACCGCGACCCGTGCGCTCACGAACGCCACGCTTCCGTACGTGTCGGCGATCGCGGGCAAGGGCTGGGAGACCGCCGCTGCCGACGATCCCTCTCTGGCGAAGGGGCTGAACGTGCAGGCCGGCCGCATCACGCTCGATGCGGTGGCCGCGGCTCACGGCTTCGACGCCTGATCGTCGAGCGAGAAGAAGGGCCGGGGAGCGATCCCCGGCCCTTCTTCTGCGCGTGCCGGCGCCGTCACGACACCGGATCGAAGCGGATGACGTTGCGCAGTGCGCCGATGCTCTCGATCTCGGTGGTGACGACGTCACCGTCACGCAGCCATCGAGGTGTGGGCATGCCGAGAGCGACGCCGCCCGGAGTACCGGTGAGCACGATGTCGCCCGGCCGCAGCACGGTGATCTGCGAGACGTAGGCGACGAGGTCGGCGGCGTCGAAGACGAGCTCCCGTGTGTCGCCGCTCTGCATCTCCTCGTCGTTCACCGCACAGCGGATGCGCAGGCCGTCGCGGGGGTCTATCTCGTCGGCGGTGACGATCCACGGGCCGACCGGCGTCGTGGCGTCGAAGGCCTTGCCCTGCAGCCACTGCAGTGTGCGCTGCTGCCAGTCCCGCATCGAGATGTCGTTCGACACGGTGTACCCGAGGATCGCGGCACGCGCCTGCTCACGGTCGGCGCGATGCACCTCGGCTCCGACGACGACGGCGAGCTCGGCCTCCCAGTCGAGGCGATCCGTGTCGCGGACGACGATGTCGTCGACCGGCCCGGTGAGCGTGTCTGCGAACTTCGCGAACAGCGTGGGGAACTCCGGCACCGGGCGCCCCGTCTCGACGATGTGGTCGCGGTAGTTGAGGCCGCAGCAGAAGACCTTCGCCGGGTGCGGCACAGGATTCGCGAACTCATGCGGTTCGAGGTCGACGCGGGCCGGATGCCGCAGTGCGGCGGCCGTGCGATCCCGCCAGTCCGGGGCGGCGATCAGCTGTTGAGCATCCGCCTCGTCGAGCAGCACCCAGCCCGACTCGTCGCCGACCGCGGCGCGGGTTGTTCCGTCACGGCGAACCGTGGCGAGCCGCATCAGCTCTCCCGCGCGGCTGCGATGTGCGCGACGCCCTGGATCTCGATCATCGCGTCGGGCTGCCACAGCTGCGTGACGCCGATGCCCGCCATCGCCGGGTACTCGGTGCCCGCTAGTTCGCGCCAGCGGCGGCCGATCTCCCGACCGTTGCGCTGATAGTCCCCGACGTCGGTGAGGTAGATCGTGACGTCGACCAGATCGCTCGGCTCACCACCAGCTGCGGCGAGGGTCGTGAGCACGTTGGAGAACGCCTGCACGAACTGCTCGACGATGCCTCCGGCCACGATCCGACCTTCGGCATCCATGGCCGTCTGGCCGCCGAGGTACACGAAATCGCCGGCACGGACGCCATGGGCGAAGCCGATCGGCTTCACGAGCGAGTCGGGGTTGATGATCTGCCGCGTCATGAGCGGTCTCCTTCAGGTGCGTGGGATGAGAACGTGCGGGTGGGATGGACGGGAACGGTGGGGCGATCAGCGCGCGAGAGCATCCGCGGCCTGTGCGGGGCGCCAACGCCGGTGAGTCACGACGGCCTCATCGAGCGGGTCGCGCACGAGTGCGAGACGTGGACGCACGGCATCCGTGCGCGACGACGGGGGCTTGCGCGATCCGGCGCGCAGCTGCGGCACCCAGTCGGCGCCGGCGCCCCGATAGCCCTGATCGGCCGCGGCGTGCAGCGTCCACTGCGGATCCCACAGGTGCGTGCGCCCGAGGGCGACGAGGTCGGCGCGCCCCGCCAGCAGGATCGAGTTGACGTCGTCGTGACTCGAGATCGCTCCGACCGCGATCACGCTGACCCCCGCCGCGGCGGCGACCCGGTTGCGGATGGCATCGGCGAACGGAGTCTGGTAGCTGCGGCCGAACTCCGGGCGCTCATGCTTCGCGATCTGCCCCGACGACACGTCGATGCCATCGGCGCCGTGCTCGATGAACGCCCTGGCGATCTCCACGGCGTCGTCGACGGTGTTGCCGCCCTCGATCCAGTCGTCCGCAGAGAGGCGCACGGTGAGGGGGCGTTCTGAGGGCCACGCCTCACGCATCGCGTCGAACACCTCGAGCGGATACCGCAGCCGGTTCTCGAGAGACCCGCCGTACTCGTCGGTCCGCTGATTCGAGACCGGCGACAGGAACGACGAGATCAGATACCCGTGCGCCGCGTGGAGCTCGGCGAGGTCGAAGCCCGCGGCCGCCGCACGCTCGGTGGCGGCGACGAACTGCTCGCGAACGAGCGTCATCGTCGTGCGATCGATCTCGCGCGGCGCGCGATTCTCGGGCCCGTAGGCGAGCGCCGAGGGTGCCAGCGTGTCCCAGTTGCCCGTGTCGAGAGGCTGATCGATGCCCTCCCACATGCGCCGTGTCGATCCCTTGCGACCCGAGTGACCGATCTGCACCCCGATGCGGGCGGTCGAGCGCCGGTGCACGTAGGCCACTATCCGTGACCAGGCGTCTCGCTGCTCGTCGGAGTAGAGGCCTCCGCAGCCGGGCGTGATGCGCCCCTCGCCGGACACACACACCATCTCGGTCATGACGAGTCCTGCACCCCCCATGGCCTTGGATCCGAGATGCACGAGGTGGAAGTCCCCCGGCACGCCCTCCCGGGAGGAGTACATGTCCATCGGCGAGACGACGATGCGATTCTTGAGCTCGAGCCGCCCGATGCGGTGCGGTCGGAACATCGCGGGTTCGTCGGGCTCACGCGACGGGATCGGCGCGCCGCGCACGATCTCGACCGCGAAGTCGGGGTCTCGCACCGCGAGGTTGTCGAGAGTGATGCGGCGGCTTCGCGTGAGCAGATTGAACGAGAACTGCAGCGGGTCCTGGTCGGCGTACTGCCCGATGCGCTCGAACCATTCGAGCGATGCCTGCGCCGCGCGCTGCGTCGAGGCGACCACCGGACGCCGCTCGGACTCGTACGCGTCGAGCGCCGCGTCGAGGGCCGGATGCTCGTGCAGGCAGGCGGCGAGCGCGAGAGCATCCTCCATGGCGAGCTTCGTGCCGGACCCGATCGAGAAGTGGGCGGTGTGCGCCGCATCGCCCAGGATCACGAGGTTCTCGTGATGCCAGTGCTCGTTCTTCACGGTCGTGAAGTTCAGCCACTTCGAGTTGTTGGTGAGCACGTCGTGACCGTCGAGCACCTCGGAGAAGAACCCGCGAAGCCTGTCGACCGAGTACTGATCGCTCACCCCGGGCGGGAAGATCTCGCTCTCGGTGGCGTCGAGTCCTGCAGAACGCCAGACGTCTTCGTGCATCTCGATCAGGAAGGTGCTGCCCTGATCGGAGTAGGGGTAGCCGTGCAGCTGCATGATGCCGTGAGGGGTGTGCACGACCGCGAACGTGAACGCCTCGAACACCCGGTCGGTGCCCAACCACATGTACTTCGACACCCGTCGGTCGAGGTTCGGACCGAACCTGTCGGCGAACTGACCCCGCACCTGGGAGTTGACCCCGTCGGCAGCGAGCACGAGGTCGTACTCGGCCATGAGCGTCTCGGCATCCGGAGCAGGTGTGCGGAAGAGGATCGTCACACCGAGTTCCAGACACCTCTGCTGCAGCAGCTGCAGCAGCTCCTTGCGCCCCATCGCGGCGAAGCCCTGGCCCCCGATCGTGTGGGTCGTGCCGCCGAACACGATGTCGATGTCGGTCCAGCGCGCGAACTGCTCGCCCATGCGCTCGGCGATCACGGGATCCGCGTTCTCGATGCCGCCGAGCGTCTCGTCGCTGAACACCACGCCGAATCCGAAGGTGTCGTCGGGGGCGTTCCGCTCCCACACCGTGATCTCGTGGCCGGGGTCGAGCTGCTTCATGAGAGCGGCGAAGTAGAGGCCTCCGGGGCCTCCGCCGATGACGGCTACGCGCATGTCAGGCTCCTTGGTTCTGGTTCTGGTTCTGCGAGTCGACGACGGCGGCCCGGTCGGCCGCCCGTTCGCGCAGGAGGAAGTGCTGCACCTTGCCGCTGGGATTGCGGGGCAGCGCATCGACGTACTCGACGCGTCTCGGGCATTTGTAGACGGCGAGGCGGGATTTCACGTGTTCGAGGATGCTCGGGGTGAGTTCGGGCGAGGCGGTGACTCCGTCGCGCACCACCACGAAGGCGGCGACGATCATGCCGCGCTCGTCATCGGGACACCCCACGACCGCGCACTCGAGGACGTCGGGGTGATCGAGCACGGCCTCCTCGACCTCGGGGGCTCCCACGTTGTAGCCGGCTGTGACGATCATCGAGTCGTTGCGCGCCTGGAACGTGAAGTAGCCGTCGGCATCCTGCACGAAGGTGTCGCCGGTGACGTTCCAGCCGCCCTGGACGTACACGCGTTGACGCTCGTCATCGAGGTAGCGGCATCCGGTCGGTCCGATCACCCCGAGGCGGCCCGGTTCGCCTGCGGGAAGCTCGGCGCCGTCGTCGTCGAGGATCACCGCGCGGTAGCCGGGCACCGCGCGACCCGTCGCACCGGGGCGGATGTCGTCGCCCGAGGCCGACACGAACACGTGCAGCATCTCGGTCGAGCCGATGCCGTTGACGAGCCGGATCCCACTCTCCGCTTCGACTGCGTCGAACGTCGAGACGGTGAGGTGCTCTCCTGCGGCGATGCCCACCCGGAGCCTCCGGAGCGAGCCGGCGAGCCCCTCTTTGATGATGCTCCGATAGCCGGTCGGCGCCGTGTAGAGCACCGTGATGCCGAGCGGCTCGATGAGCTTCGCGAGCTCGATCGGTGTGGCCCGCTCGACCAGCACCATCGCTCCCCCGCTGCGCAACGGGAACACCACGTTGCCGCCGAGGCCGAAGGTGAAGGCGAGCGGAGCGGTGCTCGCGCTCACGTCGTGGGAGGACAGGTGCAGCACGTGATGCCCGAACGTGTCGGCGTTCGCGAGGATGTCGCGATGGAAGTGCATCGTGATCTTGGGAACCCCCGTGGTGCCGCTCGTCGCGCCGAGGAGCGCGACGTCGTCTGCGGCCGTGTCGACCGCGGTGAAGCGGCCGCTCTTGGTGTCGCAGGCCTCGATGAGCAGATCGGGCTCGCCTCCCGCCACGATGACCACCGGCGGATCGTCGAGCCGTGCGAAGGCGGCATCCGCGTCGGTGAGACCGCGATGGTCGACGACCGCCAGCGCCGGCCGCACCCGCGCGGCGATCGGGGACAGCTCCTGTGTGCGCCAGGCGACCATCGTGGTCACGACCACCATGCCCGCCTTGAGGGCGCCCAGCCAGCAGACGACCGTCCACGGACCGTTGAGCATTCGCAGCAGCACGCGGTTGCCGGGCACGAGCCCCTGGTCTTCGGTGAGCACCTTGGCGAACTGATCGACGCGGCGCTGCAGCTCGGCGTACGACCACGACATGCCGTCGGCCAGCAGTATCGCCGGTCGTTCGGCGCCGAAGCGTTCGATCGTGCGATCGAGGAGCTCGACGGCCGCGTTCAGCCGCTCGGGGTATTGCACGTCGGGGATGGTGAACTCGAGCGTCGGCCACAGATCGGCCGGCGGAAGCGAATCGCGCGTGAACGTGTCGACATGCGCGGAGGGGGAGAGCATCATTGCATTCCCTTCGGAAGCGGAAGGAGGTGGAGTCAGAGCGGACGACCCGGTCGGATCATCCCCTCCTGGGCGACGGTGGCGACGAGGCGACCGTCCTGCGTATAGAAACGGCCGAGCCCGAGGCCTCGCCCGTCGGAGATGCCGGCGCTCTCCTGCGCGTAGAGCAGCCACTCGTCGGCGCGTGCCGGAGCGTGCAACCACATGGCGTGATCGAGGCTCGCGGTGACGAGTCCCTCGTCACGCCAGGGCAGACCGAGCACGCGGAGCACCGGCTCGAGGATCGTGTAATCGCAGACGTAGGCGATCGCCACCTCGTGCGTGCGCGGGTCGTCGTCGAGGCGATCGAACGAGCGCACCCAGACGGCCTGATGCGCCGAGCGCTCGCCCTCGACCTCGAGGTAGACGGGCCCCGGCACATGGCGCATGTCGAAGCTGCGCCCGTGCGACCAGTAGTCGATGTCGGCGCCCTCGTGCCCGGCGAGCGCCTCGGCAGAAGAGCGCAGACCGTCGGGTGACGGCATCTCGGGCATCGTCGGGCCGTGCTCGGGGAACGGCTCGGGCACATGGAACGACGCCGTCGCCATGAATGCGAGCCTGCCGTGCTGATGACCGCGCACATGCCGCGTCGAGAAGGCCCGGCCGTCGCGGATGATCTCGACCTCGTAGTGCACGGGCTCGGCGACGTCGATCCCGCGCAGGAACGAACTGTGCACCGAATGCAGTGCCCGATCGTCGCCGACGGTGCGCGATGCCGCCGCCACGCTCTGCGCGACGGTGTCACCGCCGTAGCCCTTGGGCCAGGGCACCGGCTGGGGCTGCGCCTCGAACGCCCTGCCGCCGAGAGCGGTGTGCACCTCGGTGAGGGCGATCGCGCGGAGGAAGGCGGCGGAGGTGCTCATGCGCGACGGAATCCTGCGAGCGTCGTGTCGTCGACGTCGTCGAGGTTGACGACGATGTTGTCCGGAGTGCGCGTGGTGAGCCAGATGAGTTCGTCGGTCACCGACATGTTGGCCTCGACGTGGGGCATGAACGGGGGCACGAACACCCAGTCTCCGGCGGACATGTCGAGGTACTCGCGATAGTCGTCGCCGAAGTAGATCCGGGCGGAGCCGCTGAGCACGTAGCCACCGGTCTCGGCCTCACCGTGGTGGTGGGGCAGCGAGCGGTAACCGGGATCGTTCGAGACCTGGCCGAACCAGATCCTGGTGGCCTCGGTGTGCTGGGGACCCACCCCGGAGACGCGGATGCACCCACCGGACGAGGTCGTCTGGGTGTCTTCTTCGCCGGCTCGGGTCACCTGCGGGACTCTGTCCCAGCGCAGCTCTTCGGTTGCGGGCAGTTCGTGCTCGGTCATGAAAGCTCCTTCGCTTGCGTGTCGAAGAAGTGTCACATAGCTGACGACCGTCACACAAGTGCAACAGCGATATGAAGCATCACCTCATGACGGCGGCCACGAAGCGCTCCGCGTGGGGCTCGAGCCCCTCGTGCAGGCCTGCGAAGAGACGACCCGCCTCGACGCCGATCCACCCCGACGGCAGGAGTTCGAGCGGGATGCCGGGGTCGAGATACACCAGTCGTCGCCACTGGGTGATGGCGCGCACGTGCGCGGCGAACGCCGCCCTCTCGTCACGCTCGCCCTCGATCCCGCGGAAGGCATCCACGAATCCCCGATACAGCGGCTCCATCGCCGACAGGTCCCACCACTCGCGCACAGCGTCGCCGAGGGGATCCGACGA
The DNA here is from genome assembly GCF_979258505.1 of Microbacterium sp. AC145. Classification (NCBI taxonomy): domain Bacteria; kingdom Bacillati; phylum Actinomycetota; class Actinomycetes; order Micrococcales; family Microbacteriaceae; genus Microbacterium; species Microbacterium sp. AC145. Next base: position 390,830 of record NZ_OZ409859.1, on the reverse strand, counting down.
CACCCTCGAGCCGAGGAACAGCTCGACGTACCGAGCGAGCCCCGCGCCTCGGAGGGCCGTCTCGGTCTCGTCGACGATCTGGCCGGGCGCGATCCAGAGCCCACCGCTCACCTGGCCGAAGCCGAGTCGCTGCAGGAGCGTGCGCAGCTGGTGTCGCACGGGCCTCTCGCTCTCGGGCACGCTGAACGAGGCGAGCAGCCAGGGGTCGCCGACCGCTGCGCGGCGCGGAGCGAAGATCCGACGGTCACCGGCGGCGAACACATCATCGAGCGACGACGACAGCCGATACGCTCCCCCGCCTTCGGCGACCAGGATGCCGCGCTGTTTGAGCCGCGACACGGAAGAGCGCACCACACCGGCATCGATCCCGAGAGCAGCCATCATCTCGATGAGATCGGCGATGCGGATCTCGCCGCCATGCGCTCGCCCGTAGCGCCCGAAGATCGTCACGATCAGGTGCTGAGGACGCACCCCCGCCTCGGGCGTCAACTCGTCGGCATCCACGACTTCCCCGTCCGTCATCTCGTCCACTCAGCGTAGCGGCGAGCACATGCGGCTCACGCGGGCGCCTCACCGGCCGCATGCTCGAAGATGAGCTGCGTCTGCGACTGGCCGAGATCCGCATGCGATCCGATGTGCACCCGGATGAACTCACGCAGCGACGCGACGTCAGCCGTGGCGACGTGCAGCACGATGTCGCGGTCGCCGCCGAGGAGGAACACCTGCTGCACGCCGGGAGCGCGTCGCAGCATCGGCACGAGCTCGGTCACCTGACTGCGGGCATGGTCGATCACCGCCACCGAGATCAGGGCGTTGATCGCGGCGCCGGCGGCCACGGGGTCGACCACGGCCCGATAGCCACGGATGACGCCGGCGTCTTCGAGCGCACGCACGCGGCCGTGACACGTCGACGGGGCGAGTCCTACCCGGTCGGCCAGCTCCTTGTTCGACAGTCGGCCGTCTGCGGCGAGCGCACGGAGAATGCGCCGATCGCTGTCGTTCAGGGTCATCGTCACAGCAGCTCCTCGTCGCGACCACTCGAATCCTGTGCAGAAAATCGATCAGTCTCTGAATCCTGTTCGAAACAGTGCCATCGCCGTCGAATTATTGCAAGACTCTGCCTCCGTGCCGGAAGCGACTTCCGGACAGGGCGCAGTCCGCGTCGCAGTGCAGCGACGCGGACGACATCCCCGACGACGACGTGGAAGGACGATGATGGCCGAGTTCTCCGACATCCAGACCCGAGAGATCGGACTGCAGAAGGCACTCACGGCACGGCAGCTCAGCATGATCGCGCTGGGCGGCGCGATCGGCACCGGACTGTTCCTCGGAAGCCGGTTCGCGATCGGGTTCGCAGGACCCAGCGTCGTGCTGAGCTACCTGATCGGCGGCCTGATCGCCCTGATGCTCATGGCGGGCCTCGCCGAGATGACGGTGCAGCATCCGACATCCGGCTCCTTCGGCGCATACGCCGAGCACTACATCGGCCCCCTCGCCGGGTTCCTCGTGCGCTACATGTACTGGGGATGCATCGTGCTCGCCGTCGGCACCGAAGTCACCGCCGTCGGCGAATACATGCAGCTGTGGTTCCCCGGCGTCCCGCCGTGGATCTGGGTCATCCTGTTCGGCGGCGCGCTGATCCTCGTGAACGCGATGAACGTGAAGAGCTTCGGGACCCTGGAGTACTGGTTCTCGGCGATCAAGGTGTTCGCGATCATCGCCTTCATCGTCGTGGCCGCGTGGCTGGTCTTCTTCTCCGGCGACCAGAAGCGCGGGATGCACAACTGGGGCGCCGAGGGCGGCTTCATGCCGAACGGCCTGAGCGGCATGTGGTTCGCCGTCATCGTGTCGATCTTCAGCTATCTGAGCATCGAGATGATCGCGGTCGCCGCGGGCGAAGCCGCCGAACCCGAGAAGGCCGTCAAGAAGGCGTTCAAGGTCACGGCGTTCCGCCTGCTGATCTTCTACATCCTCACCCTGTCGCTGATCGTGTCGATCGCGCCGGTGTCCGAGATCCTGTCGGGGTCGAGCCCCTTCGTCACGGTCATGCAGGTCGTCGGCATCCCGTTCGCCGACTCGGTGCTGAACTTCGTCGTCATCATCGCCGCCCTGTCGGCCATGAACAGCCAGCTCTACATCTCCACCCGCATGATGTTCTCGCTGTCGCGCGCCGGTGAGGCGCCGAAGATGTTCGGCAAGGTCGGCCGCAACGGCACCCCGCTCAACGCCCTCCTGCTGTCGACCGGCGGCATCGCCGTGGCCACCGTGATCTACGTGCTGAACCCCGATCAGGCCTTCACGATGATGTTCGCGATCTCGATGTTCGGCGCGCTCTTCACCTGGTTCATGATCTTCGTCACGCACGTCGCCTTCCGGCGCCGGCTGGCGGCGCGGGGCGAGAAGCCGAAGTACACGGTGCGGGGTTCACGAGTCGGCGCCGTCGTGGGTGCGCTGCTGATGGTCGCCATCGCGCTCTCGACGGCGCTGACCGAGGAATTCCGTGCGACGCTGCCGTTCGGCATCCCCTTCCTGGTGATGGCGATCGTCGCCTTCTTCCTCGTGCAGCGGAGTCGGCGGCGGCAGTCGCAGGCGACGACCGCCGATGTATCGGCATCCGGAGCCTCCGGCGGAAAGAACGACGATTCTTGATGACGGTCGGCCCCTCGCGCCGCCCGCCGGGCCGAGTACGCTCGTAGTCGTGACCGAACGCGCTCCTCTCTCCCGCAAGCTGTCCGCCATCGCCGAGTCGGCGACCCTCAAGGTCGATGCCAAGGCGAAGGCCCTCAAGGCCGAAGGCAAGCCCGTCATCTCGTATGCCGCGGGCGAGCCCGACTTCGCGACGCCGCAGTTCATCGTCGATGCTGCCGCCGAGGCTCTGGCAGACCCGGCGAGCTACCGATACACCCCGGCTCCGGGCCTCCCGGCACTGCGCGAGGCGATCGCCGCGAAGACGTTGCGCGACTCGGGTCTCGAGGTCTCGCCGAGCCAGATCATCGTGACCAACGGCGGCAAGCAGTCGGTGTACCAGGCGTTCCAGGCCGTGGTGAACCCGGGCGACGAGGTGCTGCTTCCCGCACCGTACTGGACCACGTACCCCGAGGCGATCCGTCTCGCCGACGGCACCCCCGTCGAGGTCTTCGCCGGGGCCGACCAGGACTACAAGGTCACCGTCGAGCAGCTCGAGGCCGCTCGCACCGAGCGCACGACCGTGCTCGTCTTCGTCTCGCCCTCGAACCCGACAGGCTCCGTCTACACCGCCGAAGAGACCAGGGCCATCGGCGAATGGGCACTCGAGCACGGCATCTGGGTCATCTCGGACGAGATCTACCAGAACCTCACCTACGAGGGCGTCAAGGCCATCTCGATCGTCGAGGCCGTGCCCGACCTCGCCGGGCAGACGATCCTCGTCAACGGCGTCGCGAAGACCTACGCGATGACCGGATGGCGCGTGGGCTGGATGGTCGGGCCCGCGGATGCCATCAAGATCGCCGGCAACCTGCAGTCGCACCTGTCGAGCAACGTCAACAACGTCGCCCAGAAGGCGGCGATCGCGGCCCTCAACGGCCCGCAGACCGAGGCCGAGCAGTTCCGTGAGGCCTTCGACCGTCGCCGCCGCCTGATCGTGTCGGAGCTGTCGAAGATCGACGGTCTCGTGGTGCCCAACCCGCTCGGCGCCTTCTACGTGTACCCCGACGTGCAGGGTCTGCTCGGCCGCACGTGGGGGGGCGTCACGCCCACCACGTCGCTCGAGCTCGCCGACCTGATCCTCGAGCAGGCCGAGGTCGCCGTGGTTCCGGGCGAGGCCTTCGGCCCCTCGGGCTACATCCGCATGTCGTACGCGCTGGGAGACGACCAGCTTCTCGAGGGCGTGCAGCGACTGCAGCGACTTTTCAGCTGACCGGCGTTCGTCTCCGGCGCTTCGCGGCCTCGCTCACCGACCGAAACGATGCGGCTCAGTCCTCGTCGTGAAAGCCGATGAGCCAGCGGATGCCGTAGCGGTCGATCACCGTTCCGTCGTAGTCGCCCCAGGGGCGCTTCTGCAGGGCGTCGATCACGCGACCGCCCGTCGACAGCTGGTCGAACCAGCTCGTCAGGGTGGTGGCATCCGCTGTGCCGAGCAGCGACAGGAACATGCCGCTCATCTGCACGGCGTCGTCATCGGCCCCGGCGTCTGCTCCCGCGAGCTCGACCGCTCCCGAGAGCTGCCCGTGAGCGATCGCATCACCGGGGCCGTCATGACGGCCGGCGGTGGCGTAGTCGAGGGTCTCCAGCTCACCGCCGAAGACGGCCCGGTAGTGGTCGAGCGCCTCCGCGGCGTTGCCGGGGAAAAGCAGGTAGGGGATCAATCCGCTCATCTCGCGAGTGTACGACGCTCGAGTGCACCTGTCAGTCGGGCACCGCACTGCGGTATCGCCGCGGCTTGCCCTCGCCCAGCTCGATCACCCGGTCGACGCGCCGCAGCTCCACAGGTTCGCCGAGCAGGGCTGTGAGCGCGGTGTGCGCTCCGACGGCGTCTCCGCCGGCGATGACGGCGCGCACCCGCCCATCGGTGCCCTGTTCGACCGACCATCCCTCGGCACCGTGCGACTGCAACTGCTGCGTGAGTTCGACGCAGGGCACGAGCATGCCGTTCGTCGCGCGGAAGCGTGTGTTCTCACGCCCCTCGAGGTCTGCGATGCCGACGCCGCCACCCTCGAGAGCCACGAGGCGCCCGTGGTCGCCGGTGCGATAGCGCACGAGCGGAAGCAGCGGATTCTCCCCCGCGGTCACGACGATCTCGCCCATCTCACCGTCGGCGACGGCGACGTCACTGTGCGGATCGAGCACTTCGATCTGCACCCGGCGATCGAGCACCCGGAACGGCCCGTCATCAGCGCGCACCGCGATCGGCCGCGTCTCATGCAGGCCGTACACGTCGAACACCGGACAGGCGAAGGTCCTCTCGAGGCGCGCCCGCAGCGGACCCGACAGCGCCATCGCTCCCGAGAAGATCACCTGCGGATGCAGCACCGCGTCGAGTCCGGCATCGAGCAGTTCCGCAAGGCTGGTGGGGTGTCCGCTGAGCATCCGCGGATCGGCTCCGGCGAGGAACCGGTGGCGAGCGTCTGGGGCCGGCCACGCCGACGGATGCAGATTGAGCCGCGCCATCGCTCGCTGGTCGAAGCTCGAGATGACCGAGACGTAGGTGAAGGCCTGGCGCTGGAAGACGAGGTTGGCCACGGCCATCCGCTCCCCTGCGGCCTCGACGGACACGCCCGCGGATGCTGCGAGCGAGACGAGCAGGTGGAAGCCGCGCGCCACCTCCTCGACGTCGTCGGGGATCAGCAGCGCGGCGCCGGTCGAGCCCGAGCTGGTGCCGTGCAGCATGCGCGAGAGATCGGCGTCCAGGGGCACGAAGGCTGCCAGGTCGTCGACGAGGTCGCGACGCGAGACCGTGGGGAAGTCTGCGAGCACAGCGTCGACCGGCATGCCGCGGTACCGCAGCGTGCGGCGGGCGGCATCGAGGTGCCCGGCGATCCACCCGTCGGTGGAGAGCGGATGCCGCACCCGATCAGCCTGCTCCGCCGTGAGCCGGTCACCGGTGGCGTGCGTCCACTGCGGCGCATCGGGGTGGTGTCGCCACCGGGCCAGGCGAGCAGCTCCCCCAGCATCGAGGGTGGGCCAGCGCTCGTCATCCGTCAGCACCGCGGCCTCGCCGGGAGCGTACTCGGCGAGCGCGAGGCCGCCGAGCAGGTCGGGATCGTTCGGGGAGATCGGGTCGCTCATCCGCGGGCCATCACTCGCTGGAATAGCGCGCCGCCGCTTCTTTGCGGCGTGCCTCGTCGAGCTTGCGGGCGATCTCGGCGCGGTGCCGATGCCCCTCGTAGGCGTCGGCGAGCGCGCGATCGCGCGCCAGCGAATCGCAGGCGGCGAGGAGCGAGGCGGCCGTCGCGGCATCCTCCCCGGCCGGCAGGTACCCGCACCAGAGCAGGAAGGTGCGGGCCGCCTCGATGCGGCGCTCGTCGTCGGAGGTCCATGCCGTGGGGTCGGCGACGGGTGCCACTCGCAGCGCCAGCGCGTCGACCGCGAGGGCCGGCCGACCGTGGGCGAGCGCGGGCACGAGGGGTTCGATGACGCCTTCGCTCGCCACGAGCCAGAGCGCGATGCCTGCTCCGCGACGCACCCGAGGGTCGTCGGCGAATCGTTCGGCGATGATCTGCTGGCCGACGATGTCGCCGGCGAGGGCGCGCAGCGACACCCGTTCGTCGAGGAACTCCTGCGGCACGCGCGAGAGGCGTGCGGCGACGGACTCCAGCGTCGGGCCGGGCCTGACCCGCGCCCAGGCCTCGGGCTCTCCGCCCGACCGTTCGCTCCAGGCGGCGAGCAGGGCCTCGGTGTCAGCCATGCAGAGTCTCCGCCAGTGTCGCGCACGCCGCCGGGGCATCGGCCATCGTCTGCAGGTAGACCACGTCGTAGCCGTCGCGCTCGGCGAGCTGCGCCACCTGACGACGAGGATCCATGAGCACGAGCGTACCCGTCGTCAGCACCTCGCGAACCGCGCGGGCGACCCCTGCGTAGGGCTCGTTGCCCACCCCGAACATCGACACGAGACCGTCGTCGGAGAGCACGACCACGTGCCGCTGGGTGTCGTCGCCGGCCGCCCGGAGGCCGCGATAGCGCCCGGCGTAGAGGTCGAGCGGGAACGACGTCGACCGGCCGAAGAACAGGGCGATCGCTGCGATGATCTCGCCGGGGTCGCGACCGAACCTCGGCATCCCGGCCACCTCGCCGGTTCCCGAGAAGCTCGTGACCCGCACGCGCCCGCCGCCACGCAGGATCGACAGCGCGAGGATGGTGCCGGCCAGCACCGCGGGCGATCCCTGGCGTGGGTGGGTCATCGACCCGGACGAGTCGATGTAGAGGTCGAGTTCGAGACTCGTCTCGCGCTCGAGCGGTTCGTCGTCGAGCTCCGACCGGCGCCGGGTGGTGACGCCGGGGATCACCGCCCCCGAGCGCATCGTGACCGGCCAGTCGATGTCGCCGAGGGCATCGCCGACCTCCCACAGCTCGAGTGGACCCGGGATGCCTCCTGACGGCGTCGACGGCGCCGGCCTCGTGTAGGGCCGCACCCAGGCGGCGGCCTCGGTGCGGTACCAGGCGGCGAGCACCGCATCCTCGCCGCTGTCGCGGTACAGCTGCAGCGTGCGTGCGATCGTGAGTCGCTGTCCTTCGCTCTTCTGGGCCTCGCCCTCGGGATCGGGCGCTTCGGCGCGGTCGGCGACGGTGCCCGGATGCCGCGGCAGATCGCCGCGCAGACGCTGATCCGCGAGCAGGCGACCCAGCTCCGCGGCCGTGGCCGGGCGGTCATCGACCCCGCACCCGACCGGTGGTTCGCGGGGCCCCGCGCCCGCGGCATCCTGCTCGGCGAGGTAGGGAGCGGCGATCACGCCGAACAGGGCGGCACCAGACACCGGATCGGTGCCGAACGTGCGCACCGCGTCGGCGACGAGTGCCGCATCGACCGGCGGATTCGTGGCGGTCGCGCCCGCGAGCTCGGCGGCGATGCGCGCGCGCTCGGCGCTCGCCTCTCGCAGGAGCCGCTCCTTCTCGCGATGCCTCTCGGGAATCTCGCTCAGCGGCGTCATCCGCTGAGCGACGCTCCTCGCGATCGGCCGATCCGGAGGCTGCGGCGCGCACAGCGTGCCCTGCGGCAGTTGCCACAGCAGCTCGTATGCACGGCAGTAGACCCACCAGAGACGGTCGGTGGTGTCGGCGGGCGCGGGATAGAGGGCCTGCCCGAGCCTGACGATGCCGAGGTCACGGGTCGCAACGGACGCCCCGCCGGCCTCGGCGCGCTGCAGCTGCGCGAGACGCGTGTTCACGAGCAGATCGCTCCACATGTTGCCGAGACGTCGCGCGCCGTCATCGGCGGCGCGACGCGCCGACACCGCCGTGATCGCCCTGGCCATCTGATGATCGATCTTCAGTGCGTCGATACGGGTGCTCGGCGCGAGCACGTGATGGCCGATCTCGTGCGCGAACATGCTCCACAGCTCGTCTGCGAGCCCCCGCTCGGCGAGATAGTGCGGGTCGACCGTCACCGAGGGCGGAAAGCTGAACCACGCCGGGGCCCCGTGACGGGCGGCCGCACCGGGACGCAGCCGCGGGTCGTCGAGGCGCACGCGCCACAGCGCGAGCGCTCGCTCCCAGGCATCCCTGGCCACGCCGCTGAGCGGCAGCGGCAGAGGCTCGTCCGGACGCTCGGGCGGATGCTTCGCATCGGCCGTCACGCCGTCTCCCGCACATGCACCCACGCGAGGTGCGTGTCGGCGCCGATCACCACGGTCACGGCGTCGTCGACCGGGGCCGAGAAGTCGGGTTCGTCGGCGAGCAGTGCCAGCCGCGAGCCCCAGGCGTCGGCGTCGAGACGCCACCAGGAACCGGCGACGAGAAAGGCGAAGGCGCCCGACTCGGCGAGGTGCTCGACGCGTTCCGGTGGGCGGATCCAGGCGCCGCCGATGCCGCGGAATCCCCCGGTGGCGAGCACGTACCCGCGCTGATCGGCGCGGCCGGGCCACCAAAACCGGTCGCTCTGCTGGCGGCGCACGAAGACCTCGAGGTGATCGATTCCGATGCCGAGAGCGGCGGCCGCCGCCACTCGCGACTCGGCCGTCGACAGCGCGGCGAGCCTGTTCAGCGCGTCGGTGCGAAGACCGAGCACGCCGGCGCGCCATCCGGCGATCGAGACCAGTGCGAGCGCTCGGTCGCGATCAGCGAGGGATGCCGGGTCCGCCGCGACCCCCGCGGCGAGCGCCCGCGCGAACAGCTCGGCATCGCCGTGCGCCTGCACCACGGATGCCGAGGCGAGCGCCGCATCAAGTCCCACCGACGCGAGATCCGGGAGCCTCGCCGGGGCGAAGGGCGCCGGCGCGTTCGCGAGCTGCACGGGCACGCGATTCACCCGCGCAGCTCCTGCCAGCGTACGTAGGCGGTGTACCGCTGATGCAGATACTTCAGGGCGATCACGTCGTCGAAGTCGCGGCCGTAGAGCTTGCCGACCGTGGCGATGCGGCGCAGCTGCGCCTCGACCGCCGTGATGCGACGTGAGGCCTCGAGCGACGAGACCCCATCGAGCCCGCGATCGAACTCGTCGAGGAGGGCAGCCACCTCGTCATCGGCATCGCGGCCGAGAGAGTCGTACTGCCGGCACGACTGCGCGAACAGGTCGGCCAGCCAGCTGACGGTGTCGGTGCTGAGCTCACGTTCCGCGCCCACGTCGAACCGCGGATGCGTCGCGTTGGGCAGCAGCTTGCCCCGCAGCACGAACGGCAGCACCGCGGCGACGTCGTCGAGCTCGACGGCATCCGCCCCTCGGAACCAGGCCATCGCCTTGGCGTAGACGATGAGCGTCTGCAGCGCCCGCACCGACAGCCCGTTGCGGGTCTGAGCCCCGAGGTCGACATCGAGATCCGCTCCGCTGTTGGCCTCGATGACCTCGCCGACGCGGCCGCCCGCGGTCGTCACCACATCCTTCGTGCGGTACTCGAACCGGCGACCACCGTGCTGCACGAACTCGAAGTGGCTGAGGAAGAACCGCAGGCGGTCGCGCACGGCATCCGGGATCGGCACCGCCCGGATGGACGCACGCATCTCCGACCGCTGCGATGCGTCGAACGCGAGCTCAGAAGGCAGATGCTCTTCGGGCTTCTCCCCCGCCTCGACCCGCGTGATCAGCTCGTCGAAGAAGCGGCTGTTGAATCCGGCCGCCTGCACCGTGACGTCCATGCGATCGCGCAGCGCCTGGATGACCGGGAAGGTTCCGCCGCCGGCGTCGTCGTTCGCCGTGAAGAACCAGCTCTCCACTCCCCCGTCCGGCGCGGTGCGGCGCATCTGGTCGTGGCTCTCGACGTATCCCTCGGCCACCATCGTCAACAGCGCCGACTGCGTCTTGGTGGGGATGCGATTGTATTCGTCGATGATCTTCACCGGCAGGCCGAGCCAGTCCCGCCAGGCGATGCGGATGTCGGAGAGCTGCTCGGCGCCGACGAGATCGCGGGGCAGCGGGATGCCGACGAGATCGCTGACGGTCAGCTGCGGCTGCCCCTGCTGCACGGCACGCCGCACGTCGTCGGATGCCGTGCCCGCGAGCACCCCCATCAGCACCGCCACGGTGGTCTTGCCTCGGCCGGGGCCGCCGATCAGCAGACACTTGCCGCCCACCGCGAAGGTGAGCAGCGGCACGAGCACGTTCGACGAGAACGACGGCTGCGTGGGCAGCGAGACCGTGGCGCCGGCGTCGCCCAGCTCGATCGAGAGCGGCTCGCCGTGCGAGAACTCCATGTCGTAGTAGGGCGAGATGACGGCACGGTTCACGATCCAGTAGTAGACCTGACGGAGCTTCTCATCGAGCGGCGCGGCGCTCTGCTCGACGGGCCGGAACAGGTCTTCGGCGGTCAGGTCGTGCACGCCGAGACCGGTGCCCGGGTTCGTGGGCGAGGCCGACACTCTGTTCCAGCGGTCCGGCAGGTTCCAGCGGTCTGGCATGCGATCATCCTAACGACGGGGTCTCGGCGTCCTTCTGCAGCGCACGCTGCTCGTCCAACGGTCGCGCCTCGAGCGGCACGGCGAAGCGAAGATGGTCGGCCACGAGGGGTGCGAGAGCGGATGCCGCGGCGTCGACCCGCTCGCGCACACCTCCGCGCACCTCGATCCAAGGCACCGGCTGGGCGGCGAGCACGTCACGGAACCGCTGCTGCATGCCATGGCGGATGTGCTCGCCGTCGCGCATGCCGTCCTGCTCGAACGGGATCTCTTCGCCGGTGAGCACGTACAGCAGCGGTCGGTGCGCGTCGGCGGCGTCGAAGAGGCGCCGGGCTGTCGACCCGACGTAGCGCTCGTGCCACAGGGCGGTCGCCAGCACATCGGTGTCGCACACGAGGATGGGCAGCGGCACCTCGCGGAGCGCGCGCTGCTCGAGAGCGATCTGCCGGTCGACGATGAGGTCGAACTCGGGGCTCTGCCAGGGTGCGGTCAACCCGCCTTCGCGGATCTCCGAGTGCTCACGCCCGTACTCCGGCACCCACAGGGTGCCGAGCCTGTCGGCGAGCGCCGCGGCGAGGGTCGTCGAGCCGGTGGACTCGGCGCCGAGCACCACGACGCGGGCGGTGAGCCAGGCGCGCACGGCAGACGAGAGCTCATGCCAGTGACCGGCCACGTCGGCGCGGATGGCGGTGCCCGAGATCGGATTGATGCGCCGGCCTTCGTCGATGCGCACCCAGCGGGCGTCGAGACGTCGCGCGAGCTCGCCGCCATAGGTGTCGCAGGAGAACACGGTGTCGACGGGAGCATCGAGCAGAGACTCGATGACGGCCATGTGCTCGTCCCAGGCCGACTCGGACTCGAAGTCGACAGGGGCGTCGTCCATCGCCGCCACCACGCGCACACCGGGGTGCGCCTCGCGGATCCAGTCAGCACGCACGTCGAGCGGGATCGACTCGACCGAGGCGCCCAGCACCTGCACGGTGACGCGGTCGCTGCGGCGCTGCGCTTCCCGGATCAGATGCGAATGCCCGCTGTGGAAGGGGTAGAACTTGCCGAGGACGAGCCCGTGACCGTACCGCTCGCTCATGCGGATGCGGTCGCCGCGTGCGGCGCTCCGGCGCGCTCCTCGGTCGCCGCCCGTCGCCACGACCGGTAGCCGATCACGCACAGGCCGATGAAGAGCAGGTACAGCGCGGCGATGACCCAGAGGCCGGCCGCGATCGACAGGCCGACGAACGCGATGTCGACGCAGATCCAGACGAACCAGTTCTCGATCCACTTGCGGTTCAGCATGTACTGCGCCACGAGGCTCGCGGCGGTCGTCGCCGCATCCGCGATCGCGACCTGCGAGTCCGTGAAGGTCGTGAGCACCCAGACGAGCACGAGGGTGCCGACGACTGCGGCAAGGGCGAGCCACGGCCATGCCCGGCTCGGCGTGCGGGCGACGTAGGTGCGGCTCTGCTCGGCGCCGCGGGTCCACCGCCACCACCCGTGCAGGCCCATGAGCAGGTAGACGATCTGCAGCGCCGACGAGGCGTAGAGGCCCGCGCCGATGAAGACGACGAACAGCACGACGTTGTTGGCGATGCCGATCGGGTAGTTCCAGACGTTGCGCCGACCGGCGAGCCACACGCACACGGCACCGGTGACGAAACCGAGCACCTGAGGCCATTCGGCCTGGAGCCAGTCGAGCACGACGCGGCCTACAGCTCGACGCCGAGCAGCACCGGCTCCGGCTGCAGCACCAGACCGAACTCGGCGTGCACCCTGCTCTGGATGAAGCGTGCGAGCTCTGAGACCTCGGCAGCGGTCGCGCCGCCCCGGTTGGTGAGTGCGAGCGCGTGCTTGGTCGACACCGAGGCACGCGAACGCGGCAGCTTGAACCCCTTGCTGATGCCGGCGTGCTCGATCAGCCAGGCGGCGCTCACCTTGACGTCGGGCACCTCGACGGCCTTCGACGTCGGTACGAGACCGTCATAGGAAGCGAGCGGGATGACGGTCACGGTGTCGAGGTCGGGTGCCACCGGCCACCGCGGGCATTCGGGAGGCAGGGCACGCGCGACGCCGTCCGGCACGATGGCGTTCTGGAAGAACGAGCCCACGCTGTGGGTGTCGGCATCGTTGTCATCGAGCAGCATCCCCTTGGACGCACGGGTGGCGAGGATGCGCTCGCGCACCCAGGTCAGCGGCACAGGTGCGTCGGAGTCGAGAGCGAGCGCGCGACGCAGCTGCTCGCCGCGCACGATGCGCTCACCGGCGACGAGCAGATCGACCGTGACGGAGAGGATCACGGCACGGCGCTTGGGGACGCTGCCGTAATGGTGCTTCAACACCGACGTGCGGAATCCGAGTCCCAGGTCGGATGCCGCGACGACCGACACCTCGTGCGTGGCCTCGTCGATGAGCTCGACCTCGACCAGGGTCTCCTGGATCTCCTGCCCGTAGGCGCCGATGTTCTGCACGGGCGATGCGCCGACGGTGCCCGGGATGCCGCTCATGGCCTCGAGACCCGCGTAGCCGTGCTCGACCGCGTAGGCGACCAGGTCGTCCCAGCCGTGCCCGGCCTGCACACGCAGTCGGATGCGACCCGCGTGCGGCGACGGGAGCTCCTCGATTCCACGGGTGAGGATCCGGATGACGGTGCCCTCGAAGGTCTCATCGCCGACGAACAGGTTCGACCCGCCACCGAGCACGAGCCAGTCGTCGCCGCGGCCCCAGACCTCGCGCAGGGCGGCGACGAGCTCATCGGTCGTCGTGGCCTCGAGCATCCGCTCGGGTGCGGCCCCGGTGCGCAGGGTCGTCAGAGCGGAGAGCGGCAGCGGCTCGATCTCGTGCAGCACGTGGTCGCCCATCAGGCGGCGATGCGCAGCTGCGCCTTGACGAGCACCGTCGTCTCGCCGAACGTGACCTTGAGGTCGACACGCGTGGCCGTGTCGTCGACGGAGCCCACCGTCGCCACCACATGCAGGTCGGCGCCGGTCTCGGGATGCACCACGACGGGCTTGGTGAAGCGCACGCCGTAATCGACGATTCGCGTGCCCGGCTCGAGGGCTGCGACGACCACCGACGAGGCGATGCCCATCGTGAGCATGCCGTGCGCAAGAACGCCGGGAAGACCCACGGCGGCGGCGACGTCGTCGCGGTAGTGGATCGGGTTGAAGTCACCGGAGGCGCCCGCGTAACGGACCAGCGACTCGCGGGTGAGGTGGACGGTGCGCTCGGCGATCACGTCTCCGACGGCGTACGGCATCACGCGGCTCCCTCTTCTGCGCTCTCTTCAGCACCGACCAGCAGCACGCTGGTGGCCGTGACGACGTGCTCACCCGCAGCATCCGTGATCTGGGCTTCGCTCGTGATCATGGCGTTGCCGCCCATCATGCGGATTCCGGTGACGCGCAGCTGACCCGTGAGCTCATCGCCGGCCACGATCGGGCGGGAGTACGAGAACTTCTGCTCGGCGTGGATCGTGCGCGCGAGCACGATGCCCGAGTCGGGTTCGGCGAGCAGCTGCTGCAGCGTGTGGTCTTGGATCACCATCGCGAAGGTCGGCGGCGCCACGACATCGGCGAAGCCGGCCGCGCGAGCGGCCTCGACATCGGTGTGCTGCGGAGCATCGGCGAAGACGGCGCGCGCGAACTCGCGCACCTTCTCACGGCCGACGAGATACGGGGGCGTCGGCGGGAACTCCCGGCCGATCAGATCTTGGTTCACTGCCACCCCTCGATCCTACCGAGGGGTGGCAGTGGACCAGGCCCTCAGGCGGCTCGCGCCGACATGGCGGAGCCGAGCAGGACCATGCGCATGCAGCGCTCCGCCGCGTCGCGCAGCAGCGCTTCGCCGTGCACCACCGCCTGTTCCAAAGGCATCGGCACAGTGATGATCGAGGCGATGGCGTCGATCCCGATGTCGTGCACCGTCGGCGCCCCCTGTCCCAGCGATCCCGCGATCCCGAGCACCGGCACCCCGGCGACCCGCGCGCGCATGGCGATCTCCGCGGGCACCTTGCCGCGCGGTGTCTGGAAGTCGATCGCGCCCTCTGCGGTGATGACGAGATCGGCCACTGCCATCAGCTCGTCGAGTTCATTGGGCAGCAGGCCGCTGTCGAGCAGCACCTCGAAGCGCGGGGCCAGGCGGGCGCCGAGCACGGCCGCGAGTCCGGCCCCGAGACCGCCGGATGCGCCGGTGCCGCCCCCCGTGCGCACATCCATGGTCGAGCCGTGCGGGCTCTGCTCCTCGAGCAGCCCCGCCCACGCATCGAACGCGCCGGCCAGATGCTCGACCTGCTCGGGGGTCGCCCCCTTCTGCGGGCCGAATACCCGGGCGACGCCCCGCGGGCCGCACAGCACGTTGTGGATGTTGCAGGCGAGGATGATCTCGACCTCGCCGATGCGCGGGTGTAGACCGTCGAGGTCGAGGCGCACCGCCTCCGAGAGGTGGCGACCCCCTGCCGCGATCTGCGCACCGTCGGCGTCCAGTATGCGCGCGCCGAGAGCCTCGAGAGCGCCCGCTCCCCCGTCGCTCGTGCCGGAGTCTCCACATCCGACCACGATGCGCTCGGCACCGTCGTCGAGCGCCGCGGCGATGAGCTCGCCGACGCCTCGGGTGGTCGTCTCGCCGGGGTCTCGACGATCGCGGGGCACGAGGCGCAGACCCGCGGCGGATGCCATCTCGACGACAGCCGTGCCTCTCGCGTGTCCGCCGAGGCGCGCCCAGTGCGCAGAGACCGGGTCTCCGACCGGCCCCGTGACGGTGAGCGGCACGAGGTCTCCGCCCGTCGCCGCGGCGAGCGCCGCAGCCGTGCCCTCGCCGCCGTCGGGAACCGGGAACTCGTCGACCTGCACGCCGGGGATGACCCGTCGCACACCGGAAGCGATCGCCTGTGCGACGACCTCGGCGCTCAGGCTCTCCTTGAAGCCGCTCGGTGCGATCAGGATGCGCTGCGGGATGTGGATGGACATGGGTTTCCTCCTTCTGCGCCCCTCGGGGCGGCTTCGCCCTTTCGGGCACGACGATCACCGCTGCACCGGCGGTGCACGCGGAACGGGGGGGGTGACGGGGAGTCCGGGACGGGAGGTCAGCGCAGGAGCGGCAGACCCATCGTGGGCCAGATCCAGAGGGAGAAGACGGCGACGAGCACGAACATCGCCGGGGCGAGCAGCACCGAGAGTCGTCGCAGATCCTTCGGCGTGAAGCCGTGAGGCACGACGTCGGGGTCGGCGAACATCGCGACCGGCTTGGCCGAGCTGGGGAGCGTGTGGCAGAACCCGGCAGCGGCGGTCGATGCGAAGGCCGCTGCCATCGGATCGACGCCCAGAGCGGGAGCGAGGGAGATCACGACGGGGATGATCGCCGCCGAGCGTGCGGATCGTGAGGGGATGAGCAGGTGAGCGGCGGTCGACACCGCGATGACCACCAGCACGAACACCATCGCGCTTGCGGCGCCGAGATCGCTGAGCGGTGCGAGCGCCGTCGTGCTCAACCAGGTCGCCGCACCGGTGGTGGTGAGCGCGGATGCGAGGGCGAGCGTCGCCGACAGGAAGAGCAGGAGTGACCAGGGCACGCGCTTGACAGCGACGGGGAAGGTCGTGCACCCGATGCCCGGCGACACTGCGGCGACGGCTCCCAGCAGTGCGACCAACGCCGGGGTGAGGTGATGCAACGGCTCGGTCGCCCAGAGCACGATCACGGCTCCGAGCAGGATCGCCGCCCGACGCTCGACGGCGCTGAGCGGACCGGTCACATCCGTCGTGGCGGAGCGCGCGATGTCGGCGGGGGTCAGGCGCAGCGGTGTCGCCCGGTCGGTACGACGCGTGAAGCGCCACAGGATGATCTCGCACGCTGCGTGCGACGACACGACCGCGAGCGGAAGCCCGAGCCACAGCCATCCGAGGAACGTGAATCCCGGCTCGCCCGCAGCGCGCAGCAGCTGATCGGTGATGATGTGCGCTCCCGCGCCGAGCAGGGATCCGACGGCCGACAGCAGCACCACTGTCGGCATGAGCAGAGCGAGTGCCCTGACGATGCGCTCGCGACCGGGCAGGAGGTCGGCGACCGCGGTGAACACCGGCACGGCGAGCGCCGCGCGCCCCGACGTGGCGGGCACGGCGAAGGCGGTGATCATGAGCGCCACCGTGGTCAGGTGGAACAGGCTGCGCGGCCCGCGGGCGAAGCGCAGCAGGTGGGCGGCACCGCGCAGGGCGAGTCCGGATGACGAGACTCCCGCCGCGATGACGAACGCTCCGATGAGAAGCCAGATCGTCTCGTCTCCGAGTGACGCGAAGAACGTGCGTGCGGGGAGGATGCCGGTGACGATCAGCGCGACAGCGGCGAGGAATGCGACGAGCGTGTCGTCGAGCGCCGTGGCGGCCCACGCCCACACTGCGAGAAGGAACACCGTGATCGTCACGGCGATCGGCAGGGTCATGCCGCCGGTGCTTGTCGGCAAGGAGCCGACGGTCGCCATCGCGACGCCGGCGACCACGATCGCCGCGGCGATCACGAGTCGGATCACGGTGCTGCGTCGGGGTGCGATCCGCCGGCGACGGGGTCGTGACGGGCGATCCGTCGGGATGAGGGTCTGCGGATCGGTCCACCGCGCGGTGGAGCGTTGCGGCGGGACCGTCGCGAAACGCGCTCGCTCGGCGACGGGAGGGGTGCTGTCGACCGAGGTGTTCATCGGAATCGGTATCCTGCCCCGCGCACCGTCTCGATGCGGTCGGCACCGATCTTCCCTCGCAGTGCGCGGACGTACACGTCGACGACGTTGGAGGCGGGATCGAAGTCCATGCCCCACACGTGTCCGATCAGCTGGTCGCGGGACAGCACCTGTCCGGCATTCTCGAGAAACACCTCGAGCAGCGAGAACTCGCGCGAGGTGAGCTCGCGCATCGCACCGGCGACCGTGACGCTGCGGGCGCGCACATCGACCCGCACGTCACCGTGCGACAGCACCGGACCCGTGGAACGCCCCTCACCGTCTCCGATGCGCAGTCGAACCCGGGCGACGAGCTCGGCGAACTGGAACGGCTTGGTGACGTAGTCGTTGGCGCCGCTCTCGAGTCCGCGCACCGTGTCGATGACGGAATCGCGGGCGGTGAGGATGATCACGGGGGTCGTGACGCCCTCGCCGCGAAGGTTCGCGAGCACGTCGAACCCGTCGATGCCGCCGAGGCCGATGTCGAGCAGCACGAGGTCGAAGGTCCCGCTGCGGGCCATCAGCAGCGCGGTGTGGCCGTCGGCCGCCTCGGCGGTGTCGTAGCCGGCGGACCGCAGGCCGCGGCGCACGAACGACGTGATGTGCGGATCGTCCTCGGCTATCAGGATGCTGCGCATGTCAGGCCTTTCTCTCCGCGGCGTCTGCGACCGCGTCAGACGGAGCAGGGATGTCGATGCCGAAGGTGGCGCCCTCGCCGAGCACGCTGTCGACCCAGGCGGATCCGCCGTGTCCGTCGGCGATGGCGCGGACGATCGCGAGGCCGAGCCCTGAGCCCCGGCGCACGCCGGCGCTGTCGCCCCGGGCGAAACGCTCGAAGATGCGCTCGGCATCCGCGGCTGCCACCCCGGGGCCGCTGTCTCGCACCCAGACGCGGAGCCTGCGATCCGCTCCGCTGCCGTCGAACCGCGACCCGACCTCGATCCGGTCGCCGGAGTCGGTCACCTGCATCGCGTTCGCGGCGAGCTGCAGCACGGCCTGGGTCACGCGCTGAGGGTCGAGGGCGGTGGGTCCCTCGGCGATCTCCATGAGCTGCCAGCGCCGATCGCCCAGCGCCTGCGCCTTCGCCTCGATGTCGAGGGTGAGGGTCGAGACCTCGCAGTTCGCGATGCGCACGAAGTCGGGCTGCTCGGCTCGCGCGAGCACCAGCAGATCGGTGACGATGCGGCTCATTCGATCGAGCTCCCCGCTCACGAGACGCAGAGTCTCGGCGCGCTCCTCGGGGTCCTCGCTGAGCAGCTCGAGCTGCCCGCGGACGATGGTGATGGGTGTGCGCAGCTCATGGCCGGCGTCGTCGACGAACCGCTGCTGGGTCGCATGCACGGTCTCGAGTCTGTCGAGCATCCCGTTGAAGGTCGCGGCGACGGCGGCGATGTCGTCGGTGCCCTCGACGGGCACCCGAGCGGTGAGATCGTGCTCGCTGATGTCACGGGCGACCCGGTAGACCTCACGGACCGGAGCGAGAATCTGACCCGCGACCAGCCACGCGACGCCCGAGCTGAGAAGCAGGCCGATCAGCGCGACCCAGGCGATCGTGGCGAAGGTGCCGTCCACCTGGTCGCGGGCATCCTGCGTGTACTGCACGATCAGGACCGCCCCCTGCTGCTCTCCGGCGGTGAAGTCGAGTCGTCCCCAGCGCAGCGGCCCCGAGTCGGAGGACTCCGTCGCACCCGAGTGCGCATCGTCCGCGAGCAGTGCCGTGACGAGGTCTTCGCCGCCGGGGACCCCGGAGAAGTCGACGTCGCCGTCACCCGTCGCACGACCGCCGGCGTCCGACGCCGCGGTGTCCGGGGCGCCGGTGCGCCCGCTCGCGATCGCGATCGGTGCCCCGTCGACGGCGGTGACCACCACCTCGTCCTCGTGGACCGACTGCCGAGCCAGGTACTCGCTGAGCAGCGCCGTGGCCGACGAGTACCCGCCGGCCGCCGCATCTTCGGCGAACCGCGTGAACTCCGCCGCCTCCTGCTCGATCTCGGTGTTGGCAGTCTGCTCGACGCTCGCGAGGAAGATGCTGCGCCCCATCAGTCCGACCGCGACCAGGGTGATGAGGGTGCTGAGGATGATCCACAGTGTGATGCGCCAGCGTGCGGGCAGGGTGCGCGGTCGCAGGGTGCGCAGCGGCTCGCCTCCGCGGGGCGATGCCGGACGATCGATCTGCCGAGGGGCCGGCGACTCGATCACGTCGATCGGCAGCGTCGGCGCGTCAGTCATCATCGCCGCCGTCGTCTCCGTCATCGTCTCCGTCGTCGTCCTGGGGCTGCGGCGCGGGCGCGGGAGCGGGAACCGGAGCCGGAGCGGGCGCCGGAGCCGGAGCGGGAACCGGGGCCGGAGCGGGCGCCGGCGCCGGAGCGGGCGCCGGAGCGGGAGCGGTCGGCGTGGGGGTCGGAGCCGGCGTGGGGGCCAGCTCCACCACCACCGGCTGCGACGGCATCTGCGGCGACGGCGGCATCTGCGCCAGCGCGATGCTTCCGGCGGCGAAGATCACCGGAATGGCGATCAGCGCGCTCGGGATCAGGAGGCGTCGTATGTCGGTCATGAC
Source organism: Microbacterium sp. AC145 (assembly GCF_979258505.1). Taxonomy (NCBI): domain Bacteria; kingdom Bacillati; phylum Actinomycetota; class Actinomycetes; order Micrococcales; family Microbacteriaceae; genus Microbacterium; species Microbacterium sp. AC145. Next base: position 371,058 of record NZ_OZ409859.1, on the reverse strand, counting down.
TTCATGATGCCGGTCGATGATGACGCCATCATGAGTCTGAGATGAAGATCGTTTCATCTGCCCCGAGGCGCAGGCTCGAAGCGGGCCGCTCGCCCTTGCAGTCGTCCGGGGCGGTGAGCTGCCCGTCAGTCCTTCTTCGCGCGCCCCTTGATCGCCTTGATCGCCATCTGCACCGCGATCACCACGAGGTATGCCGCGAAGAGCATGTTGCCCACGAGCGGGTCGATCAGCGTCGCGAGCCATGCTCCGAGAGCCGTGGTGGTGCAGGCAGAGATGCCCACGAACGCCGCAGCGACGAGATCGACGTTGCGGTTGCGCAGATTGCCGATCGTGCCCGAGATCGCGGTCGGGATCATCATGAGCAGCGATGTGCCCTTGGCCACCAAGTCGCTGGTGCCGAACGCCAGCATGAGCACCGGCACGATGATCACGCCACCGCCGACGCCGATGAGCCCGGCGAGGATGCCGGTGGCGACACCCACCACCAGCAGCGCGAGCCCGTTGAGCAGCTGCAGCTCGAACTCCGCGTCGCGCGAGGGCACCACGAGGAACAGGCTCACGATCACGACCACGAGGAAGCCGACGAAGAACCACCGCAGCACGGTCTGCGAGATCTTGGGAAGCAGTCGGGTGCCGATCTGCGCTCCCACGACCGCACCCGCGGCGAGGATCAGCGCGGGGATCCACGCCACCGCACCGTTGACCGCGTACGAGACCACACCGACGGTCGCCGTCGGGACGATGGCCGCGAGTGACGTGCCGGCGCCGAGACGCTGGTTGAAGTGCAGGAACAGCACGAGCAGCGGGACGATGACCGTGCCGCCGCCCACGCCGAAGAGTCCGGAGAGGAGGCCTGCGAGAAGGCCGATCCCGATGAAGGCGGTGTAGGCGCGAGGCCCTCGGCTCAGGGTCTCTGCATCAGTCACCGGATCAGCCTACTCCCGGGCATCCGGCCCCGCCGACGGGTCGCACGTGCACCCTGGGACCCGGTGCCTGAGTGTGCGACACTGGATCGCATCAGACGGCGTCGTCGCCTCACCGGATCGAAGGAGATCTCATGGTGCGCAGTTCTTATCCCGATGTCGAGATCCCTGCGGTCTCGATCCACGAGTTCCTGTTCGGGGATGTCGAAGAGCACCGGCTCGACGCCGTCGCGATCGTCGACGGGGTCAGTGGCGCGACGACGACCTATCGTCAGCTGATCGGGCAGATCGATCTGTTCGCCGGGGCGCTCGCTGCTCGTGGCGTCGGAGTCGGCACCAAGGTCGGAGTGCTCTGCCCGAACGTCCCTGCATTCGCCACGGTCTTCCACGGCATCCTGCGCGCGGGAGCGACCGCGACGACCATCAACTCCCTCTACACCGCCGAAGAGATCGCCAACCAGCTCACAGATGCCGAGGCCACCTGGCTCGTCACCGTCTCCCCTCTCCTTCCCGGCGCGAAGGTCGCGGCAGCGGCCCTCGGCTTCGACGACGACCACGTGATCGTCCTCGACGGCGCCGAGGGGCACCCGTCTCTGCCCGCGCTGCTCGGCGAAGGCCACTCCGCACCCGAGGTCTCATTCGACCCGGCGACGCACCTGGCTGTGCTCCCCTACTCGTCCGGCACGACCGGGCGTCCGAAGGGGGTGATGCTGACGCACCGCAACCTGATCGCGAACGTGAGCCAGTGCCGTTCCACGATCTCGCTGGGCGATGACGACCGCGTGCTCGCCGTGCTGCCGTTCTTCCACATCTACGGCATGACCGTGCTGTTGAACTTCGCGCTTCGACAGCGCGCTGCGCTGGTCACGATGCCGAAGTTCGATCTCACCGATTTCCTCCGCGTCGTGCAGGAGCACCGCACGACCTGGGTGTTCATCGCCCCGCCGATCGCCGTCGCTCTGGCGAAGCATCCGCTCGTCGACCAGTACGACACCTCGGCGATCAAGGTGATCTTCTCGGGAGCCGCTCCGCTCGACGGCGCGCTGGCGTCGGCCGTTGCGAACCGCCTCGGATGCATCGTCTGCCAGGGCTACGGCATGACCGAGACGAGCCCGGTGACGCACGCGATCCCCTACGACCGAGCGGACATCGACCGATCATCGGTCGGCATGCTGCTCGCCAACACCGAGGCCAGGCTGGTCGCAGAGGACGGCAGCGCGATCGAGACGCCCGCCGACGGCGCGAGCGAACCCGGTGAGCTGCTGATCCGCGGCCCCCAGGTGATGAAGGGCTACCTGAACAGGCCGGATGCCACAGCCGAGATGCTCGACTCCGAAGGGTGGCTGCACACCGGCGACGTCGCGACGGTGACCCATGACGGTGTCTTCCGCATCGTCGATCGCCTCAAGGAGCTCATCAAGTACAAGGGCTACCAGGTCGCTCCCGCCGTGCTCGAGGCGGTGCTGCTCGAGCATCCGTCGATCGCCGACGCCGCAGTGATCGGTGCGTTCGACGACGACGGGCAAGAGGTTCCGAAGGCGTTCGTGGTGGTACAGCCGGGTGGGCAGCTCGACGCGGATGCGGTGATGGCGCATGTCGCCGCGCATGTCGCCCCGCACGAGAAGGTGCGTCAGGTCGAGTTCATCGACGCGATCCCGAAGTCGGCGTCGGGCAAGATCCTCCGCAAAGACCTGCGCGCTCGGGTCTGATCGGCATCCTGCGGAAAACGACGAAGCCCGCCACCCCGAAAGGGGCGGCGGGCTTCGTCGTGAGTGAGATCCTTACTCGGACTTCTTCTCGACAGCGTCCTCGGCCGCGGCCTCAGCGGCCTCGCCCTCGGCCTGCGACTCGGCGCCGGCGTCAGCTGCGGGTGCCTCGTCAGCGGTGGTCTCCTCAGCGGGAGCCTCCTCGGCCGGAGCCTCTTCGACGACCTCGGCCGGCTTCTCAGCCTTGGCAGCCTTCTTGGCCGACTTCGCCTTGGGGGTGACGGGCTCGAGAACGAGCTCGATCACGGCCATGGGCGCGTTGTCGCCCTTGCGGTTGCCGACCTTGGTGATGCGGGTGTAGCCACCGTCGCGGTCAGCGACCAGCGGTGCGATCTCGGCGAACAGGGTGTGCACGACATCCTTGTCACCGATGACCGAGAGAACGCGACGACGAGCGTGCAGGTCTCCGCGCTTGGCGAAGGTGATCAGGCGCTCGGCGAGCGGACGCAGGCGCTTGGCCTTGGTCTCGGTCGTCTTGATCGACTTGTGGGTGTACAGCGCAGCCGCGAGGTTGGCAAGCAGCAGGCGCTCGTGGGCGGGGCCGCCTCCGAGGCGGGGACCCTTAGTGGGCTTGGGCATAATCGTCTAACTCCTGGTCAGAAAGGTCGGGTCAGCTGGCCACTGCCAGATGACAATCCGGGTGGGTCAGAAGGACTCGTCTTCGCTGCCGCTGTAGAAGTGGGCGCCGTCGAAACCGGGCACCGAATCCTTGAGCGACAGACCGAGCGAGATGAGCTTGTCGCGCACCTCGTCGACCGACTTCTGGCCGAAATTGCGGATGTTCATGAGCTGCGTCTCCGACAGGGCGACGAGCTCAGAAACGGTGTTGATGCCCTCACGCTTCAGGCAGTTGTAAGAGCGGACCGACAGGTCGAGGTCCTCGATCGGCATCGACAGCTCGCTGGAGTTCACTGCCTCCACCGGCGCCGGGCCGATCTCGATGCCCTCAGCCTCGACGTTCAGCTCGCGTGCGAGACCGAACAGCTCGGTGAGCGTCTTGGCAGCCGATGCGACTGCGTCGCGGGGGCTGATGGCCGACTTGGTCTCGACGTCGAGGACGAGCTTGTCGAAGTCGGTGCGCTCACCAGCACGGGTGGCGTCGACGCGGTAGCTGACCTTGAGCACCGGCGAGTAGATCGAGTCGATCGGGATCTGACCGGCCTCGGCGTACTCGTTGCGGTTCTGGGTCGCCGAGACGTAGCCGCGGCCACGCTCGATCGTCAGCTCGAGCTCGAACTTCGCGGTCTCGTTGAGGGTCGCGATGACGAGCTCGGGGTTCTGGACCTCGACACCGGCCGGAGCCGAGATGTCAGCGGCGGTCACTTCGCCCGAACCGGTCTTGCGCAGGTACGCCGTGATCGGCTCGTCGCGCTCCGACGAGACCACGAGCTGCTTGATGTTGAGGATGATCTCGGTGACATCCTCCTTCACGCCGGGGATGGTGCTGAACTCGTGCAGCACGCCGTCGATGCGAACGCTGGTGACCGCGGCGCCGGGGATCGACGACAGCAGGCTGCGGCGAAGCGCGTTGCCGATCGTGTATCCGAAACCGGGCTCCAGAGGCTCGATGATGAACCGGCTCCGGTTCTCGACGATCTTTTCCTCGGTCAGTGTGGGACGCTGTGCAATAAGCACTCTGTGTTCCTTTCGATCACATGCCCGCTATATGACATGTGGTGGGGTGAGGTCTTGAGTTGTGGAAGTCGACGCCCGGTCCTCGAACATGTCGAAGGGGCGGGCGTCGAGCCGCTCGCACCCGGGGGCACGAGCGGCTCGACAAGCCGTGTCAGACGCGGCGGCGCTTCGGCGGGCGGCAACCGTTGTGCGCCTGCGGGGTGACGTCCTGGATCGAGCCGACCTCGAGGCCAGCGGCCTGGAGCGAACGGATCGCGGTCTCGCGGCCGGAGCCCGGACCCTTCACGAGGACGTCGACCTTCTTGACGCCGTGCTCCGCTGCCTGGCGGGCTGCGGACTCGGCAGCCATGCCGGCGGCGTACGGGGTCGACTTGCGGGAGCCCTTGAAGCCCACGCCACCCGACGATGCCCAGGCGATGACAGCGCCGGACGGGTCGGTGATCGAGACGATCGTGTTGTTGAACGTCGACTTGATGTGGGCCTGGCCCAGCGCGATGTTCTTCTTTTCCTTGCGGCGCGGCTTGCGCGCGGCGGCCTTGGGTGCAGCCATGAAAGTGTTCTCCTAGTCCCTGGGGCCGCTGCTTAGCGGGCCTTCTTCTTGCCTGCGACGGTGCGCTTCGGGCCCTTGCGGGTACGGGCGTTGGTCTTGGTGCGCTGACCACGGACCGGGAGACCACGACGGTGGCGGATGCCCTCGTAGGAGCCGATCTCGACCTTGCGGCGGATGTCTGCGGCGACCTCGCGGCGGAGGTCACCCTCCACCTTGTAGTTGCCTTCGATGTGGTCGCGGAGGGCGATCAGCTGGTCGTCGCTGAGGTCCTTCACGCGGATGCTCTCGTCGATCTCCGTCGCCTTGAGGATCTCGACCGAGCGGGTACGGCCGACGCCGTAGATGTAGGTAAGGGCGATCACCACGCGCTTGTCGCGCGGGATGTCAACGCCGGCAAGACGTGCCATGCGGTTCTCCTGAGTGTTGTGGAGGTGTGGAGCAGGATCGGTGCTCGGGCCTCCGCCCCGAGGTGTCAGCTCCGGTGGGCCGTTGAGCCCGTCGAAACGTCTGATCCTGCCGGTGTGTGTTGAGTTGTGAGTCGGTCCGTAAGAGACCCGACGCCGGGGCTCAGCCCTGGCGCTGCTTGTGGCGCGGGTTGCTCTTGCAGATCACCATGACGCGGCCGTGACGGCGGATCACCTTGCAGTGATCGCAGATGGGCTTGACGCTGGGGTTGACCTTCATGATGTTTCCTGTTCGCTGTCTTCGTACCGCCCCGAGCTGGGGCAGGCCGTTACTTCTCGACCGATCAGCGGTAGCGGTAGACGATGCGGCCGCGAGTCAGGTCGTAGGGGCTGAGCTCCACGACCACGCGGTCCTCGGGGATGATGCGGATGTAGTTCTGTCGCATCTTTCCGGAGATGGTCGCCAGGACCTTGTGTCCGTTGGAGAGCTCAACGCGGAACATCGCGTTGGGCAGAGCCTCAGAGATCACACCTTCGATCTCGATGACACCGTCTTTCTTAGCCATAGCCTCGCTGACGCTTCTGCAGACCGGTCGATCTGCGGTGGGTGATTGGGATTGCGGTGCCGCGCCGATTCAGACACGCCGAATCAGGGCGCAAGGCACCAAAGATCTATGTTAGACGACGAAAGGAGTTCCGGCAACCTGAGCAGGATGCCGGAACTCCCGTCGTGTGGCTGGATCAGCCGAGGATCTTGGCGAACTCGGTCGCGATCTCCGCGTTCTCGATGCGGGTGCCGTTGACCTCGACGGTCGGAGTGCCGCTGATCTCCTGAGTCTTGGTCTGGGAATCCACGAACTTCATGTAGGTACCGTCCGCGATGCACTCAGCCGCAGCGCCGGCGCCGGCCTGCTCGGCCAGGGCACTCATCTCCTCCGCACTGAGGCCGGCCGAGTTCTCGGCAGGCTGGTTCTGGAACAGGAGGTTGAAGTAGTCGAGCGCTGCGTCAGGCGCCTCTTCAGCCACGCAGTACATCGAGCTGGCCGAGAGCGAGGAGAACTCCCCGGTCGTGGAGAGACGGTTGAGGATCGACACCGGGTGGATGTTGAGCGTGATCTCGTCGTTCGCCGCGGCGGTCTGCAGCTGCTCGCCATAGGCGTCCTCGAACTGTCCGCATACGGGGCACATGAAGTCGACGAACGTGTCGATCTCGTCCTCGCCGGAACCGAACGAGATGGCGCCGGTCTCCTGGTTGACGATCTCGCTGCTCGGAGCGGTTCCCGGGTCGGTCGCCTGGTTGTTCAGCAGCACCACCACGGTGGCGAGCACGGCCAGCACGACCACGACTGCCGCGGACACTCCGATCACGAACCAGTTGGTGTTGCTCTTCGCGGCTGCCATGGGTTTCCGTTTCTGTCGGGGCCCGCGAGACGGCGAACCCGGCGTGAAGTCTGCGGGTGCATGCGCACCCATACACCCATTGTGCCCGGAGATTCCTATGTGCGCGTTGTGACTATCTCCTGCCCCGCTTCGGTTCTGCCCGCTGTTGCGCGGCCCCGGCGGTTCTGCGAGACCGGCATCCGCTGTTCCGCGAGACCGGCATCCGTGCACGAGACCCACGACCACAGCGTGGGTCTCACCCGGCAAAGCAGGTCTCCGGTTGGGCCCACGCCCCCCACGGCACGAGACCGGCATCCGTGCACGAGACCCACGACCACAGCATGGGTCTCACCCCGCGTGGGAGGTCTCACCCGTGCCCCACGCCCCACGCCCCACGCGGAACGAGACCGGCATCCGTGCACGAGACCCACGACCACAGGGCGGGTCTCACCCGGCGAGGGCGGTCTCAGGTGGGACCTCCGGTGGGGGCTCAGGTGGGTCGATCTCCGAACAAACCGTCGACGACAACGAACCGCTCCTCCACTGCGCAGCATCCAGGGCCACTCCCCCACAGCATCCGGATCGATCAGCGCCCTCCGGCCGGCGATGTCCCTCCCCGTGGGGAGGATGCAGTTGTGCAGACACTCGCCGATCGCGCCTTCGTCACCTCCCCCGTGCCGCTGATCGTGAGTGCCGAGATGCGGATGCTGGGGCTGCGCGCAGCGAATCAGCGCCTCCGTCGTGTGCGGCCCGGCGTCCACGCACGTCGCGATCTGTACGACGCGCTTCGGCCGTGGCAACGGTACGCCGCGCGGGTGCACGCCTTCGCGCGGACGCATCCGGATGCGGTGCTGTGTCTCGAATCCGCCGCCGTGCTGCATGGCCTGCCGCACTTCGGCGAGACCGCCCTGATCCATGTGTTGGCGGATGCCGGTGAGAAGTCGCGACGGTTCGGTGATGTCGCGGTCCACTCTTCCGCGGATCCCCGAGGAGTCACCTCCATCGCCGGCATCCATTGCACAGGCCTGCTCGATACGGCCGTCGATCTGACGAGATTCCTGTCGCCGGCGAAGGGATTGGCCGTCGCCGATACCGCGATGTCACCGTTCCAAGGCGGAGACGTGCAGCTCTCAACCGCGGAGGAGATCCTCGACGGGCAGGTGAGCAGCAGGGGCCGTGCCCGCGCCCGATGGGCCTGGACCAATGCAGATGAAGGTTCGGAGTCGCCCGGCGAGAGCGTCAGCCGGGCAGTGATCGGATGGTGCGGATTCGAGACACCACAGCTGCAGACAGAGTTCTCGTATGAAGGCTCACACGACAGGGCCGACTTCTTCTTCCCGTCGTGTCGGGCCATAGGCGAGGCGGACGGATGGGCCAAGTACGACCTCGTTGATCCGGATGCTGGCGCTCAGCGCCTCGCCGATGAGAAGCGCCGCGAAGACAGGCTGCGCCGCAACGGGCATCCGATCGCGCGCTGGGATCTCGCCGACGCGTGGAAGGTCGACCCGCTTCGGGTCGCACTGCTTGCCGCCGGCGTACCCCTCGTGCGACCTCCGCAGGAAGGCATGCTCGCGTCGCTGAGCCTCAGTCCGCGCGAGGTGCCGCGGTCGCGCGCCGCACAACGCCCGTGACGCCCAGCCCCGACCGGTCGCGAGACCGACATCCGCGGACGAAACCCATGTCCCGCACACGGGTCTCACCCACGAACCACGGTCTCGGCAAGCCCCCGCCCCGCACGACCCCGGGCCGCGACGAAACCAGCATCCGTCGACGAAACCCACGGCCTGCACACGGGTCTCACCCGCAAACCGCGGTCTCGGCAAGCCGCCGCCCCTGTAGGACCCCAGCACGATCCAGGGCCGCAACGAAACCACCATCCGCCGACGAAACCCACGTCCTGCACACGGGTCTCACCCATAAACCACGGTCTCGCAGAACCGAACGCCAACGAACCGACCGCCAACAGAACCGACCGCCAACAGTCCGGCCGTCAGGCGGCCCGCGGACGCCCCGCGTCAGGCGATGGGTGCAGGCACCACGCCGAAGGGCGCGAGGCCCGCTGCTCCCCCGTCGGGCGCCGTGAGCACCCAGATGCCGCCGGAGTGCAAGGCGACGCTGTGCTCCCAGTGCGAGCCGTCGGTGCCGTCGACGGTCGAGACGGTCCAGTCATCGTCCTCGACGAACGTCTCGTCGCCGCCCGCGGTCACCATCGGCTCGATGGCGAGCACGAGTCCGGGCTTGACCTCGGCACCGGGGTCGGGCGTGCGGTAGTTGAAGACGCTCGGCGCCTCGTGCATCTTGCGTCCGATGCCGTGACCGACGTATTCGCGAAGGATGCCGTAAGTCTGCCCCGAGACGGCGGACGGACCCTGCGACTCGATGTAGCCCTGGATGGCAGCCCCGATGTCGCCGAGGTGAGAGGCGGATGCCATGGCCGCGATGCCGGCCCACATCGACCCCTCGGTCACGCGCGACAGCTCGAGTCGCTGGGCGACGAGCTCCCGCCGGCTTTCGTCGGGAACGACGACCGTGATCGCGCTGTCACCGTTCCAGCCCTGGTACTGCGCACCGCAGTCGATCGAGACGATGTCGCCCGCCTGCAGCACACGCTCACCGGGGATGCCGTGCACGACCTCCTCGTTCACCGAGATGCAGGTGGTGTGTCGGTAGCCGCGGACGAGCTGGAAGTTCGACTCCGCACCGCGCGCGAGAATGACGCGGTTGGCCTCGGCATCGAGCTCGAGGGTCGTCACGCCCGGGCGGATCAGCGGCCGCACGGCATCCAGAGCCGCAGCGGTGATGAGACCAGGCTCGACCATGGCTCGCAACTGAGCCGGGGTCTTGTAGATCGACTTGCGGAACATCGAGAGCGCTCAGGCAGCGAGACGCAGGCCGCGCGCGTTCAGCGCCGCGAACACCCGCTCGGTGATCTCGTCGAGCGAGCCGACGCCGTCGATGCGGTCGACGATGCCCCGGGCGCCGTACTCCTCGAGAATCGGAGCGGTCTCCTTCTCGTAGATGTCCAGGCGGTGCGCGATGCCCTCGTCGGTGTCGTCGGAGCGTCCCTGCTCGGCCGCACGCAGCTTGAGGCGCTCGATGCTCTCCTCACGGGGAACGTCGAGCAGGATGACAGCATCCAGCGACTCCCCGCGGCCCGTGAGGAACTCCTCGAGGTGCGCGACCTGTGCGGTGTTGCGCGGGTATCCGTCGAGCAGGAAGCCGTTGGCGGCGTCATCCTGTGCAAGACGATCGCGAACGATCTCGCTCGTCAGCTCATCGGGAACGAGATCGCCCTTGTCGAGGATCGCGGTGACCTGCTGGCCGAGGGGCGTGCCCTCTTTGATGTTCGCGCGGAAGATGTCGCCCGTCGAGACGACGGGGATGCCGTACGACTCGGCGATGCGAACGCCCTGCGTTCCCTTGCCGGAACCCTGCGGACCGACGATCAGCAACCTGGCCGTGGGTTGGTGAGCCTGTCGAACCATCATCGGAGGAGCCCTTCGTAGTGACGCTGCTGCAGCTGCGCGTCGATCTGCTTGACCGTCTCGAGACCGACACCCACGATGATGAGGATCGATGCGCCACCGAACGGGAAGTTCTGGTTGGCGCCGACGGTGGCGAGAGCGATCAGCGGGATCAGCGCGATGAGACCCAGGTAGATGGATCCGGGCAGCGTGATGCGGGTGAGCACGTAGTCGAGGTACTCGGCGGTCGGACGACCGGCACGGATGCCGGGGATGAACCCGCCGTACTTCTTCATGTTGTCGGCGACCTCGACCGGGTTGAAGGTGATCGCGACGTAGAAGTAGGTGAAGCCGATGATCAGCAGGAAGTACGCCAGCATGTAGATCGGCTGGTCACCGGTGGTGAAGTACGTCGAGATCCAGGTGACCCACGCGGCGGGCTCGGAGCCGTCCTGCGGGGTGTTGAACTGGGCGATCAGCGCCGGGATGTAGAGCAGCGACGACGCGAAGATCACGGGGATCACACCCGCCATGTTGACCTTGATCGGGATGTACGTGTTGGTGCCGCCGTAGGTGCGGCGACCGACCATGCGCTTGGCGTACTGCACGGGGATGCGTCGCTGGGACTGCTCGACGAAGACGACGAGCCCCATCACGATGATTCCCACCGCGAGGACCATGAGGAACACCTCGAAACCACGGCTCTCCCAGATGAGCCACATGGCGCCGGGGAAGGTCGCGGCGATGGAGGTGAAGATGAGCAGCGACATGCCGTTGCCGATGCCGCGCTCGGTGACGAGCTCGGCGAACCACATGATGAGGCCGGTGCCTGCGGTCATCGCCATGATGATGAGCAGCTGCGCCCACCACACGTCGTTGGTGAGGAGGTTCTGGCACGCGGCGATCTCGGTGGTGCCGAACAGCTGACCGCTGCGGGCCACCGTGACCAGCGTGGTCGACTGCAGCAGCGCGAGCGCGATCGTGAGGTAGCGCGTGTACTGGGTGAGCTTGGCCTGACCGGCCTGACCCTCTTTGTGCAGCGCCTCGAAGTGCGGGATGACCACGCGGAGGAGCTGGGTGATGATCGTCGCGGTGATGTACGGCATGACGCCGAGCGCGAAGATCGAAAGCTGGAGAAGCGCGCCACCCGAGAACAGGTTGACGAGCCCGAGCAGTCCCTCGGTGCCCGCATTGAGAGCGAGGCACTCCTCGACGTTCGGGAAATTCACGAACGGAGCGGGGACGTTGGAGCCGAGCCGGTAGATCGCGATGATCGCGAGAGTGAAACCGATCTTTCGACGCAGGTCTGGCGTGCGGAAGATCCGCGCGATGGCGCTAAACAAGGACGTGCCTCCTGAAAAGGTTGCCGATCCTGAGGACGGCTGAAAGAACAGGCTAACCCATAAGAGGGGCCGGAGAATCTCCGACCCCTCTCATGAAGTGGTTACTTGACGGATCCGCCGGCCGCCACGATCTTCTGCTCGGCAGAACCCGAGACCTTGTCGACCGCAACGGTGAGCTTCACGGCGATGTCGCCGTCTCCGAGAACCTTGACCTTCTCGTTCTTGCGAACGGCACCCTTGGCGACCAGGTCGCTGATGGTGACGTCGCCACCCTTGGGGTACAGCTCCGCGAGCTTCTCCAGGTTCACGACCTGGTACTCCACGCGGAACGGGTTCTTGAACCCGCGCAGCTTCGGGGTGCGCATGTGCAGCGGCATCTGCCCGCCCTCGAAGCCGACGCGAACGGTGTTACGAGCCTTGGTGCCCTTGGTACCACGACCCGCGGTCTTACCCTTGGAGCCCTCACCGCGACCGACACGGGTCTTCGCGGTGTTGGATCCGGGGACCGGACGCAGGTGGTGCACCTTCAGCACGCCGGGGCGGGATGCCGGAGCATCCTTCTTCGGCGCAGCCTTCTTGGCAGCGGGCTTCTTGGCAGCAGCCTCGGTCTTGGTGCCTGCAGCAGCTGCGGGCGCCTTCTTCGCGGCGGGCTTCTTGGCGGCAGCTGCCTTGGGGGCAGCGGCCTTCTTCGGGGCCTTCTCAGCCTCGACGGCTTCGTTCTTCTCAGCCATTAGTCGATCTCCTCAACCTTGACGAGGTGCGCGACGGTCTTGACGTAGCCGCGCGTCTGCGCGTCGTCGGGGCGAACGGTGCTATCACCGATGCGCTTGAGACCGAGCGAACGCAGCGTGTCGCGCTGGTTCTGCTTCTCACTCACCTTGGACTTGATCTGCGTCACCTTGAGCCGGGCGGCCATCAGGCACCTACCTTCTGTGCGGCGATGGCGTCAGCCTCGGCGCGGACAAGACGCGCGGGGGCGACCTGGTCGAACTCGAGGCCACGACGCGCGGCGACCGCACGGGGCTCCTCGAGCATCTTCAGGGCCTCCACCGTCGCGTGCACGATGTTGATCGTGTTCGACGAACCGAGCGACTTCGACAGCACGTCGTGGATACCGGCGCACTCGAGCACGGCGCGGACCGGACCACCGGCGATAACACCGGTACCGGCAGCAGCCGGACGAAGCAGGACGACGCCTGCCGCGGCCTCACCCTGCACGGGGTGCGGGATGGTGCTTCCGACGCGCGGAACGCGGAAGAAGTTGCGCTTGGCCTCTTCGACACCCTTCGAGATGGCCAGGGGCACCTCACGGGCCTTGCCGTAGCCGACGCCCACCAGACCGTTGCCGTCGCCGACGACCACGAGAGCGGTGAAGCTGAAGCGACGACCACCCTTCACGACCTTCGAGACGCGGTTGATGGTGACGACGCGCTCGAGGAACTGGTTGTCCCCACGGTCACGCGAGTTGCGGTCACGACCACCCTGGTTGCGGTCACCACGACCGCCGCCGCGGCGGTTGTCGCGCTGAGACGGCTCTGCCTGCGTGGTGCCGGCCGCGGTCTCGGAAGTGGCAGCAGCCGCTTCGGTCACTTCGTTCTCCTTGTTGTCACTCACAGTGCCAGACCCCCCTCGCGGGCGCCGTCGGCGATGGCGGCGACACGACCTGCGTAGCGGTTGCCGCCACGGTCGAACACTGCCTCGGAAACGCCTGCAGCCTTCGCACGCTCGGCGAGAAGCTCGCCGACCTTGCGGGCCTTGGCGGTCTTGTCACCCTCGAGCGAGCGCAGGTCGGTCTCGAGCGTCGAAGCCGACGCCACGGTGTGACCCTTGCTGTCGTCGACAAGCTGCACGAAGACGTGGCGAGCCGAACGGTTGACGACGAGGCGCGGACGCACCTCGGTGCCGACGACCTTCTTGCGAAGGCGGGCGTGACGACGCGCGCGGGCGTCAGACTTTGACTTGAGAGCCATGGTTACTTACCACTCTTTCCGGCCTTGCGACGCACGTTCTCGCCGGCGTAGCGCACGCCCTTGCCCTTGTACGGCTCGGGCTTGCGGATCTTGCGGATGTTGGCAGCTGCCTCGCCGACAGCCTGCTTGTCGATCCCGCTGACGGTGAGCTTGTTGGTGCCCTCGACCGTGAGCGTGATGCCGGCGGGCGGGTCGATCAGGACCGGGTGCGAGAAGCCCAGGGCGAACTCGACCGAGCTGCCCTTCTGAGCGACGCGGTAACCGGTGCCGACGACCTCGAGACCCTTGGTGTAGCCCTGGGTCACGCCGATGATGTTGTTGTTGATGAGCGTGCGGGTCAGGCCGTGAAGCGACCGCGACTCGCGCTCGTCGTCGGGACGAGTGACGAGAACCTGGTTCTCCTCGACCGCGACCTCGATGGGGTTGGCGACCGTCAGGGTGAGCTCACCCTTGGGGCCCTTCACCGCGACCTCACGGCCTGCGACCGAAACGGTCACGCCCGCGGGAACGTCGATGGGAAGTCGTCCGATACGCGACATTTTCGATTACCACACGTAGGCGAGAACTTCTCCGCCCACGCCCTTCTGCTCTGCCTGACGGTCGGTGAGAAGACCGGAGGAGGTGGACAGGATGGCCACGCCGAGGCCGCCGAGGACCTTGGGGAGCTCGGTGGACTTCGCGTAGACGCGGAGGCCGGGCTTCGACACGCGCTTGATGCCCGCGATCGAACGCTCGCGGTTGGGGCCGTACTTCAACTGCAGCGTGAGGTTCTTGCCCACGCGAGCGTCTGAGGTCTCCCAGCCGGCGATGTAGCCCTCCTGCTGGAGGATGTCGGCGATGTGCGTCTTCAGCTTGCTCGACGGCAGCGTCACGGAATCGTGGTGCGCCGAGTTCGCGTTGCGCAGACGGGTCAGCAGATCTGCGACCGGGTCTGTCATTGTCATTGGTGTTTTCCTTTGTTCATACGGTTCCGGCTGCCGTTACACGACAGACGGCCTGCGATGAGCACGCAATCTTCGAGTCTACGTGCAATTCGACGGGCTCAGTGACCACTGGCCTCTGAGCCCGTCGAAGGTGCTACGCCTTGGCGTCTTCCGACCGGAACGGGAAGCCGAGGTGACGCAGCAGAGCGCGACCCTCGTCATCCGTCTTCGCGGTGGTGACGACAGTGATGTCGAAACCGCGAACCCGGTCGATCTTGTCCTGGTCGATCTCGTGGAACACGCTCTGCTCCTGGAGACCGAAGGTGTAGTTGCCGTTGCCGTCGAACTGCTTGGCCGACAGTCCGCGGAAGTCGCGGATGCGGGGCAGTGCGAGCGACACGAGGCGGTCCACGAACTCCCACGCGCGGTCACCACGGAGGGTGACGTGCGCGCCGATGGCCTGGCCCTCACGCAGCTTGAACTGCGCGATGGACTTGCGGGCCTTCGTGACGATCGGCTTCTGGCCGGTGATCTTGGTGAGGTCCTCGACCGCACCATCGATCACCTTGCTGTCGCGAGCTGCCTCGCCGACACCGGTGTTCACGACGACCTTGACCAGTCCGGGGATCTGCATGACGTTCGCGTAGCCGAACTCTTCCTGCAGGGCCTTCTTGATCTCGGAGTTGTACTTCGCCTTCAGGCGGGGCTGGATCTTGCCAGCCACCGCAGCGTCGGTGGTTGCCATCAGAGGTCCTTACCTGACTTCTTCGCGTAACGCACGCGGACGGTGCGCTTGACGCCGTCCTTGGTCTGCTCCTCGACCCGGTGGCCGACCTTGGTCGGCTTCTTGGTCGAGGGGTCGACGACTGCGACGTTCGAGATGTGGATGGACGCCTCGACAGTCTCGAGGCCTCCCGTCTTGGTGCCACGCTGCGTCTGTCCGACGCGCGTGTGCTTGGTGACGTAGTTCACGCCTTCGACGATGATGCGGTTCTTGTCGGCCAGGATCTCGAGGACCTTGCCCTGCTTGCCGCGATCGCCGCCACGCTCCTGCGTGGCTCCGGTGATGACCTGAACCAGGTCACCCTTCTTGATCTTCGCCATGACTTAAATAACCTCCGGCGCCAGCGAGACGATCTTCATGAACTTCTTGTCACGAAGCTCGCGACCGACCGGTCCGAAGATACGGGTGCCGCGGGGCTCCCCGTCGTTCTTCAGGATCACGGCGGCGTTCTCGTCGAACTTGATGTACGAGCCGTCGGGACGGCGCGTGGACTTGACCGTGCGGACGATGACGGCCTTGACCACATCGCCCTTCTTGACGTTTCCGCCGGGGATCGCGTCCTTGACGGTCGCGACGATGGTGTCACCCAGACCGGCGTAACGACGACGCGAGCCGCCGAGCACACGGATGGTGAGCAGCTCCTTCGCGCCGGTGTTGTCGGCGACCTTGAGGCGAGACTCCTGCTGAATCACTTGGCCTTCTCCAGAATCTCCACCAGACGCCAGCGCTTGGTGGCGCTCAGCGGGCGGGTCTCGTTGATCAGGACGAGGTCGCCGATGCCGGCGGCGTTCGCCTCATCGTGCGCCTTGACCTTCGAGGTGCGGCGGATGACCTTGCCGTAAAGCGGGTGCTTCACGCGGTCCTCGACCTCGACCACGATGGTCTTGTCCATCTTGTCGCTGACGACGTAGCCACGGCGCGACTTGCGGTAACCGCGGGCGTCTTCGTCGCGGACGTCGTGAGCGGCGTGCTCAGCCTCGACTGCGGCTTCCTTCTTGGTGGCCATCACTCAGCCTCTTCCTTCACGGCGTCGTCAGCGGAGTCCGCCTTCTTCGCCTTCGACTTGGTCGCCTTCTTGGCCGGAGCCTCGACCGGAGCGGGCGTCGCACGGATGCCCAGCTCGCGTTCGCGGATCACGGTGTAGAGGCGCGCGATGTCGCGCTTGACGGCGCGGATGCGGCCGTGGCTCTCCAGCTGGCCGGTGGCCGACTGGAAACGGAGGTTGAACAGCTCCTCCTTGGCCTTACGCAGCTCCTCAACGAGGCGCTGGTCTTCGAACGTGTCGAGCTCTGCCGGAGCGAGCTCCTTGGTGCCGATCGCCATTACGCGTCGCCCTCCTCGCGCTTGATGATGCGTGCCTTGAGAGGCAGCTTGTGAATGGCACGGGTCAGTGCCTCGCGAGCGAGTTCCTCGCTCACGCCTGAGACCTCGAAGAGGACGCGACCCGGCTTGACGTTGGCGACCCACCACTCGGGGGAACCCTTACCGGAACCCATGCGGGTTTCGGCAGGCTTCTTCGTGAGGGGACGGTCGGGGTAGATGTTGATCCACACCTTGCCGCCACGCTTGATGTGACGTGTGACCGCAATACGAGCGGACTCGATCTGGCGGTTGGTGACATACGCAGGCGTGAGCGCCTGGATGCCGTACTCGCCGAAGGAGACCTTCGTGCCACCGGTCGCCTGGCCGCTACGGCCGGGGTGGTGCTGCTTGCGGAACTTGACCTTACGGGGAATAAGCATCAGGCAGACGCTCCTTCTGCGACGGGTGCCTCGTTGCGCGGTGCACGACGACGGTCGCCACCACGGTCATCACGACGAGCCTTGGGGGCGTTGGCCTGCTCGCGAGCGAGCTCCTTCGCCGTCAGGTCGCCCTTGTAGATCCAGACCTTCACGCCGATGCGGCCGAAGGTGGTCTTCGCCTCGTAGAAGCCGTAGTCGATGTTCGCGCGCAGCGTGTGCAGCGGCACACGACCCTCGCGGTAGAACTCCGAGCGGCTCATCTCGGCGCCGCCGAGGCGGCCGGAGACCTGGATGCGGATGCCCTTGGCGCCAGCGCGCTGCGCGCCCTGGAGACCCTTGCGCATCGCACGACGGAACGCCACGCGAGCAGAGAGCTGCTCGGCGATGCCCTGTGCGACGAGCTGAGCGTCGGCCTCGGGGTTCTTGACCTCGAGGATGTTCAGCTGGATCTGCTTGCCCGAGAGCTTCTCGAGGTCGCCGCGGATGCGCTCGGCCTCGGCTCCACGACGACCGATCACGATGCCCGGACGGGCGGTGTGGATGTCGACGCGGACGCGGTCACGGGTGCGCTCGATCTCGATGTTCGAGACACCGGCGCGGTCGAGCTGCGTCTTCAGCAGGTTGCGGATCTTGATGTCCTCGGCGACGTAGTCGGCGTAACGCTGACCCGGCTTCGTCGAGTCCGAGAACCAGCGCGACACGTGGTCAGTCGTGATACCGAGACGGAAGCCGTACGGGTTTACCTTCTGTCCCATTACTTGCTCGCCTTCTTGTTGCTGTCGCTCGCGGCAGCCGGGGCTGCAGCAGGCGTCGAGAGCACGACCGTGATGTGGCTCGTGCGCTTCTTGATCTGGAAAGCGCGACCCTGTGCACGGGGCTGGAAACGCTTGAGCGTCGTGCCCTCGTCGACGTAGGCGTTAGCCACGTACAGGTCCTGCTCGTCGAGGTACTCGCCGTCACGATCCGCCTTGACCTGTGCGTTGGCCATGGCCGACGCGACAAGCTTGTAGATCGGCTCACTGGCGCTCTGCTGTGCGAACTTCAGGATCGCCAGAGCCTCCTGGGCCTGCTTGCCCTTGATGAGCGCGACGACACGACGAGCCTTCTGAGGGGTCACGCGGATGTGTCGCACGCGTGCGATGGACTCCACCATTTCTCTCTCCTCTATCGCCACCGCGTCAGCGGCGGCGGCCCTTCTTGTCGTCCTTCTCGTGGCCGCGGAAGGTGCGGGTGGGCGCGAACTCGCCCAGTTTGTGGCCGACCATGGTCTCGGACACAAACACGGGGATGTGCTTGCGACCGTCGTGGACCGCGATCGTGTGACCCAGCATGGCCGGGATGATCATGGACCGGCGAGACCAGGTCTTGATGACGTTCTTGGTGCCGGCTTCGTTCTGCACGACCACCTTGCGAAGCAGGTGATCGTCGACGAAGGGGCCCTTCTTAAGACTGCGAGGCATCTTCTCTTACTCCTACTTACGCTTCTTGCCGGCGTTACGACGACGCACGATGTACTTGTCGCTTTCCTTGTTGGCGTGACGGGTACGACCCTCAGCCTGACCCCAAGGAGAGACGGGGTGACGTCCACCGGACGTCTTGCCCTCGCCACCACCGTGCGGGTGGTCGACCGGGTTCATGGCGACACCACGCACGGTCGGGCGGACGCCCTTCCAGCGCATGCGGCCGGCCTTACCCCAGTTGATGTTCGACTGCTCGGCGTTGCCGACCTCGCCGATGGTCGCGCGGCAGCGCGCATCGACGTTGCGGATCTCGCCCGAGGGCAGACGCAGCTGAGCGAAGTTGCCATCCTTGGCGACGAGACGGACGGATGCACCGGCCGAACGTGCCATCTTCGCGCCGCCACCGGGACGGAGCTCGATCGCGTGGATGACGGTACCCGTCGGGATGTTCTTCAGCGGGAGGTTGTTACCCGGCTTGATGTCGGCGCCAGCGCCGGACTCGACGACGTCGCCCTGCTTCAGCTTCGCCGGCGCGAGGATGTAGCGCTTCTCGCCGTCGAAGTAGTGCAGCAGCGCGATGCGCGCGGTGCGGTTGGGGTCGTACTCGATGTGAGCGACCTTGGCGTCGACGCCGTCCTTGTCATTGCGACGGAAGTCGATGACACGGTACTGGCGCTTGTGGCCACCACCGATGTGACGGGTCGTGATGCGGCCCTGGTTGTTACGACCACCGGTCTTCGAGAGCGGGCGCAGCAGCGACTTCTCCGGCGTCGATCGGGTGATCTCGGCGAAGTCAGCCACCGACGAGCCGCGACGGCCCGGGGTCGTGGGCTTGTACTTGCGAATAGCCATTATTGTCCTTATCCCCCGGATCAGCCGATTGCCGTGAAGATGTCGATGGTGCCCGACTTCAGGGTCACGATGGCGCGCTTGGTGTCCTTGCGCTTGCCGGTGCCGAAGCGGGTGCGACGAGCCTTGCCGACGCGGTTGAGGGTGTTGACCCCTGCGACCTTGACGCCGAAGATCTTCTCGATGGCGAGCTTGATCTCGGTCTTCGAAGCGCGCGGGTCCACGAGGAAGGTGTACTTACCCTCATCGATGAGACCGTAGCTCTTCTCGGACACGACCGGCTTCAGGATGATGTCGCGCGGGTCCTTGTTCAGGGCCGTCTGGAGAACAGATGCCTGCTCGCTCATGCGGAGACCTCCTGGTTGGCGCCGGACTTCGAGGCGATGAAGCCCTCGAGGGCGGCCTGGGTGAAGACGATGTCGTCGGAGACGAGCACGTCGTATGCGTTGAGCTGGTCGAACGTCAGCACGTGCAGGTTCGACAGGTTGCGGATGCTCTTCAGCGTCACGTCGTCGTTGCGCTCGATGACGACGAGAACGTTCTTCGACGAGACGACGTTGGTGAGGAAGTTCACCGCGGTCTTGGTCGAAGGCGTTCCGTCGATGCCGAAGGACTCGATGGCGTGGATGCGGTCACCGCGGAAGCGGTCGCTGAGCGCGCCCAGGAGGGCGGCGGCGATCATCTTCTTGGGGGTGCGCTGCGAGTAGTCGCGCGGCTTGGGGCCGTGCACGATTCCACCGCCGGTCATGTGCGGCGCGCGGATCGAGCCCTGACGGGCGTTACCCGTGCCCTTCTGCTTGAAGGGCTTGCGGCCTGCACCCGAGACCTCACCGCGACGCTTGGTCGAGTGCGTTCCCTGGCGAGCGGCCGCGAGCTGCGCGACGACGACCTGGTGGATGAGCGGGATGTTCGTCTTGGCGTCGAACAGCGCGGCGGGAAGCTCGATCGAGCCTGCCTTCTTGCCGTCTGCCTTGAGGACGTCAAGCGCGAGAGTGGAGTCAGCCATGATCAGGCACCCTTCACTGCGTTGCGGACGTAGACGATGCGGCCACGAGCACCGGGGACGGCGCCCTTGACGAGCAGCAGACCCTTCTCGATGTCGACGGCGTGCACCGTGAGGTTGAGGACGGTCACGCGCTCGCCACCCATACGGCCGGCCATGCGCATGCCCTTGAAGACGCGGCTCGGGGTCGACGATGCGCCGATGGAGCCGGGCTTGCGGTGGTTGCGGTGCGAACCGTGCGATGCCGAGACGCCCTTGAAGTTGTGACGCTTCATGACACCGGCGAAGCCCTTACCCTTGCTCGTGCCGACGACGTCGACGAGCTGTCCGGCTTCGAAGGTTGCGTCGACCGTGAGCTCCTGGCCCAGGGTGTAGTCGCCGGCATCCGCGGTGCGGATCTCGGTGACGTGACGACGCGGCGTGACGCCGGCAGCCTCGAAGTGAGCGGTGAGGGGCTTGTTCACCTTGCGCGGGTCGATCTGACCGTAGGCGATCTGAACGGCCTTGTAGCCGTCCTTCTCGGGGGTACGGATCTGAGTGACCACGTTCGGCGCGAGCTCGATGACGGTGACGGGAACGAGCTTGCCGCTCTCGTTCCACACCTGGGTCATGCCGAGCTTCGTGCCCAGCATGCCCTTGGAAATCTTTGCGTTGATGTCAGCCATGTCGAACCTCAGAGCTTGATCTCGATGTTGACATCGGCAGGCAGGTCGAGGCGCATCAGCGAGTCGACAGCCTTGGGCGTCGGGTCGACGATGTCGATCAGACGCTTGTGGGTGCGCATCTCGAAGTGCTCGCGGCTGTCCTTGTACTTGTGCGGCGACCGGATGACGCACACGACGTTCTTCTCGGTCGGAAGGGGCACGGGGCCGACGACCGTGGCGCCCGCGCGGGTCACCGTGTCGACGATCTTGCGTGCGGACGTGTCGATGACCTCGTGGTCATACGACTTCAGGCGAATGCGGATCTTCTGTCCCGCCATTGTCTGCTCTCTCTCTTTAGGCGTCTTACCGTCCGGGGCCGGGTGACCCTGGGGCATTGGACGCACGTCGGCGCTGTTCGCGCCTCGGCACTTCGAACGACTCTTGCGAGCTGATCTGCTGCACCACTGTTCTGCTGTCATCCCGCTCGCCTCTCAGCGAGCGGATATCCGACCTTCGCCGCGCACGGCGAAGCCCTCGTGATGAAGATGTCGGGATCGTTCTGCCACCCGCGGCCTAGGTCCCTGCGCGTCTGCGCCGCCTATGCACTGCCGTGATGGTGATCCAGCCCACGCTGAGAGCGCCGGAATGTCGAACCTGTCTATTCTGCCACGGCGGATTTCCGTTGTGCAAACCCGGGCGTGTCGCGTTTGCTGAGCATCCGCTGAGCGCGCCCGCGCGGCCCCGGGCTGAGTGCCTCGGAACCGCGCCTCCGATCCGTCAGAGAACCGGAGAGAGCGGGGCGAGGCATCCCCATGCCTCGCCCCGCTTGGGGAGGGCGTTCGGTGCGAGGGGGCACACCGAACGCGAGGAGTCCGGCGTGAAGGGACGCCGTCTTCCTCGTTCGAGGGCGCGGCGGAGTGACCGCCGCGCATGCGGGAAGACGCTGAGGCGCACAGACTGCGCGCGTCGCATGATGATCCCCAAAATCAATTCCCCAGTTTGTCGCGGCGAACCGCGTGATACAGGAGGTCGAACCCCTTCGACATCCCTGACCGCACATTCCCCAGGCGGTCGATCTCATCTTAGGGGATGGGCACGCTGGAACGCGATACCGCAGACCCGAATACCGGGTTTCGGATCCCGGATGCAGAAGGGCGGCGACTCCCCTGGTGGGGAGCCGCCGCCCCGTTTGGAGACGGTGCTGTCAGAACAGCTCTCGCAGAGCATCCGAGAGCTGGTCGAGCTTCTCCGTTTCGCCGTCGTCGTAGGAACCGTGGATGGCCGTGCCATTGCCGGTCTCACCCCAATGGAACGGGTTGATGTAGTGATCGACGTCGCAGACGAGATCGCGCTCGTCGCACAATTGGATCGTCGCAGACCGGAGGTCTTCGGGATATCCCACAGCGGCGGCGTGCTGCCCTGCCTCGTAGCCCGCGTACGCACCTTTGAGGCTCTTCGTCATGAAGCCGAAGAACGCGGCGCCGAGCGCTCCGAGCGCGAACGTCGCGATCCCCTGCCCGGACGAACTCGCGGAGCCGAGGTTGGTGAACTGGAGCTTGGGTGTGCGCAGAGGGTCGGCCACGAGTCCGACAGCCTCGACGGATTCGAGCAGCGGAGAGTCGATGGCGCCGAGGAACTGCAGTGCGGCGTGGAGAGCCCACGCGCCCTGAGAGTACCCGGCCAGCACGATCTTCTGTCCGCTTCCGCCGCACTGGTCGACCGCCGCCTCGAGCTGCCTCACGAGCATCGCGGCACCCTGCCAGACGCTTCCCGGATAGTTGGCGAAGTCCTTCAAGCTCTGAGCGAAGCCCTGACCGGCGGCACCAGGCACCGCTGTGGCCGGGTAATCGACCGCCTTCTTCTCGACGATGTTCACCTCTGCCTGCACCACCTCCCCTTCTTCAGCAGCCTCCTGAAGGCGTTCCCGCTCATCCGCCTTCAGCCCGGTCTCGAGCGTGCCGAACAGCGACGAGACGGTGCCTCCGAACGGAGCCGGCGATTCCCCGGATCCTCGCAACCCGATCAGAAGGTACTTTTTGCAGGCGGGCAGCGGAGGCGGTACGGCGATGTTCTCGACCGCCGCGGGCACCACGGTGCCGACCCAGGGGAACACCTCGACTGGACCCTCGATCGCGGGGTTTCCATCGACACCCGGCCCGAAGTCACCGCCCCACTGCACGTCGCGCGCGTCGAAGTAGCTGCGCGCCGAGACGCCGGTCGCGCAGTCGCGCAGCTCGCCGCGGAAGAAGCCGCCTCCCCCGACCGTCAGGCAGGTTCCGACGGTCTTCTCGATGGTCGTGGAGTCGAGCGCGACGGTCGCTGTGTCTTCACCCGAGATCCCGTAGCGCGCATAACGGAGCGTGAAGTGCGAGGCCGTGATCGACCCGCCTGCTGCGACCGTGATACCCATCCATCCCCCATCGCTCGGTGAAGAGTCGTCTCCGTCGGCGTTCGTGTCGCCGCCCACCGAGTCATCGGTCAGCGCGGTGAAGATCACGGGTGCAGCGACGGTGCCGTTCACGCGCAATGCGCCTTTCACCGTGAAGCCGGCGTTGTAGTCCCACCAGTTGAGGTAGAAGTCGGCGGCTTTGATCACCACCCCCGCAGGGACGGTCATGGTGACGCCTTCTTCGATGACGATCCCGCTGACCCAGTGGTTCCGATCATCGATCACGATCGGTGCCCCCGTGGTCGGAACCGTCCAGTTCTCGATGAGGGTCCCCGCCACAGCGAACGCATCGACCTTGTTACCGGAGATGGTGTTCCCGGTCAGGTTCGACGGGCGCAGCGCCTGATCCCAGATGCGTACCGGGAACCCCTCACCCTGGTAGCCCGAGACCGAGTTCCCCCTCGCTGTGATCGGCGGCGCAGACCCGTTGACGTTGTCAGACCAGATGTTCACCGCGCCGGCCTGAACCGTGTTGTTCGAGACCGTCATCCCGAATGCATGGTCGGAACCGGCATCTCTGCTCACGCTGATCGATCCGCCTCGCACGGTGTTTCCCGTCACGGTGACCGCGCTCGTGCCGACAGCCGCATCGACCCTTCCGTCGATGATCGACGAGGATACGCTCAGTCCGGCCCCGAGCCCTGAGATGCCGGACGAGTAGAGCACCCGCGCCTGGGCGAGCGTGGCAGAGCCGCCGTCGATCACGCTGATGCCGTACCAGTCCGAGGGGCGAGGAGCCGTGTCATCACTGTCGCCGTTGGTGTCACCACCGGCCATGTCGTCGGTGAGAGAGGTGAACACGACGGGTGATGCGGCGGTGCCGTTCACCTTCAATGTGCCCGCCACCGTGATCCCGCCGCGCTCGCTCGCCCAGGAGGGCGTGGCGTCACCGACCTTCAGTGTCACGCCGGCAGGCACCGTCATGGTGACCCCTGCGGCGACAGTCAAGCTCCCGCCCCACGCGCTCCAGTCATCGAGCACGATCGGGATGCCGGTGGTGGGCACCACCCAGTTCTCGACCAAAGTTCCGGCCAGGGCGACGACATCGAGCCTGTTGCCCGAGATCGTATTGCCGGTCAGATTCGACGGTCGCAGCTTCGCGTCCCAGACACGCAGCGGGAACACCGCGGTGTCGAGTCCTGAGATCGAGTTACCGGTGACCACGATCGCCGGCGCAGCTCCGCTCGTGTTCTGGGACGACACGGATACCGATCCGCCCTGCACCGTGTTGTTCGTGACTGTCACCCCGTACGCGACCGCTGAGCCGAATGCCCGGGACACGGTGATCGATCCGTCCCGCACCGTGTTGCCAGAGACGGTCACCGCGCTCGATCCGACGACCGCGTCGATGCCCCCGTCTACGATCGACGCGATGACGCTCGTTGCCGACCCCTGGCCCGAGATGCCGGATGCGAACAGCACCCGCGCCTGGGTGAGGGCGATGGACCCGGCGCTGCCCGTGCTGATCCCGTACCACTCCGCAGCGCGGGGCGTCGAGTCGTCGCCGTCGCCGTTGGTGTCGCCGCCGAACGAGTCGTCGGTGAACGACGTGAAGACGGCAGGCTTCGCGGCCGTGCCGTTCACCAGGAGAGAGCCTTCGACGGTGATCGACGCATTCATCACCTTGACGATCACCCCGGCGGGCACCGTCATAGTCACCCCTACGGGAATCACGAGGCCACCGAGCCATGCACCACTCTGAGGGATGACGAGCGGAGGACCTGACGCCGGAACCGTCCAATTCTCGACCAGTGTCCCGGCCAGTGCGATCGCGTTGACCCGATTTCCGGTCGCCGTATTCCCAGTGAGGTTAGAGGGCCGCAGCTTCCAATCGCCGATCCAGAGGGCGAAGTCGCCACTGAAGCCCGAGATTGCGTTGCCCGAGACTTTGATCGCCGGCGCCGAGGTGCTGGTGTTGTCGGAGGTGACACGCACCGCGCCGCCCTGCACGGTGTTGTCGGCCACCGTGACCGCGAATGCGCGCGCCGAGCCCGCCGGTCGGTAGACATCGATCGAGCCGCCCCGCACCGTGTTGCCCGTGATAGCAACCGCACCGGCGCCGACTGTGCCTGTGACGCTGCCGTCGACGACCGACGCGGCAACAGTGAGTGATGCTCCCTGCCCCGACACTCCTCCGCCGAAGAGGACGCGAGCCTGCGTCAGGCTAGCGGTTCCGCTGTCGACCACGCTGATCCCGTACCACTCGAATGCGTGCGGAACGGTGTCATCGCCGTCGCCGTTCGTGTCGCCTCCGAACGAGTCGTCGGTCAGCGATGTCAGGGCTACGGGTGCCGCTGCCGTGCCCTGGACGATCAGCCTGCCCGCGACAGTGATCCCGAGGCGCGACTTGATCGTCGCTTTGCCGCCGACCGTCAGGGTCGCTCCCTGCGCGACGGTGATGAAGTCGTCGATGACATAGACGGTCGGCTGCGTGGGTGACCAGGTCGTGTCGACCGCGATGTCGCTCGTCACGTGGATCGTCGCTATGTCGACGGTGACCACCACGCCGACGCTCTTGGTCGTCGCGGTCGTGAAGCCGGTTCGCTTCGCCGTGACAGTCACGGTGATCGTCGCCCCGGCATCCGCGGCGACGATCCGGTAGGTCGACGCGGTCGCCCCAGAGATCGCGGTTCCGCCGCGCATCCACTGATACGAGAGCGTCGTCGGCGCGGGCGCCCACGCACCGGCCCCGGCGGTCAAGGTCGATCCGACCTTGGGCGTGCCCGAGACGGTCGGCGCCGGCGCGGTCGTGAAGATCGACTCGACGGTCACGACGGCGCTCGTCTTCGTGGTCGTCGTGTACGTGGCTCGGGTGGCGGTCGTCGACACGGTGATCTTGGTGCCGGCATCCGCCGCGACCAGCTTGTAGGTGCTCGCCGTCGCACCCGCGACGGCTGTGCCGTTGCGCTTCCACTGGTAGGTGAGTGACGAGGGAGCCGGCGCCCAGGTGCCGGCAGCAGCCTTCAGGGTCGACCCGACGGCGGGCGTGCCGGAGACCGTGGGGACCGGCGCAGCCGTGAAGGCGATGGTCGCGATGCCCTTCGCCGCGCTCGTGGTCGCGCCGTTGGAGTAACCGCTCCTGGCAGCTGTGACCGTGACCGTGATGTTCGCCCCGGCATCTGCCGCGATCAGCTTGTAGGTCGTCGCTGTAGCTCCGGCGATCGCCGCTCCGTTTCGCTTCCACTGATACTTCAGCGTGGTCGGCGCCGGAGCCCACGTGCCCGGCTTGACCGTCAAGGTCGACCCGACGGCGCCCGTGCCCGAGATCGTCGGTATCGGCGCGGTCGTGAAGATCAGGGGGATGCTCTTCGCCGCACTCGTGCGTGTCGTCGGCGTGTAGCCGGCTGCGGTCGCCGTCACCGACACGGTGAGGCTCTTCCCGGCGTCCGCCGAGGCGAGCTTGTAGGTGGCAGCAGTGGCCCCCGAGATCGGCGATCCGCCGCGCTTCCACTGGTAGGTCACGGTCGTGGGAGCGGGAGTCCAGGTGCCGAGAGTGGCCGACACCGTCGACCCCACTGCTGCGGTGCCGCTGATCGTCGGCGCCGGCGCCAGCGTGAACTCGAGCGTGGCGACGGCCTTCGCGGCGCTGGTCTTCGTGACGCTCGTGTACCCGGGGCGCGCTGCGGTCGTGCGCACTGCGACGGCGGTGCCCGCGTCGGCGGCGACCAGCTTGTACGTGCTCGCTGTGGCTCCCGCGATCGGCGAGCCTGCTCGCAGCCATTGATAGGCGATTGATGCAGGAGCCGGCGCCCATGCCCCGGCCGCGGCTGTCAGCGTGGCACCGACCTTCGCTGTTCCCGAGATCGTGGGCACGGGCGCACTCGTGAAGATCGACGGCACGGCGGCCGGGGTGCTGGTTCGCGTCGACGTGCCGTTGCCACTGCGCGAGGCGCGAGTCGTCACGGTGATCTGCTTGCCTGCGTCCGCCGCGGTGAGCACGTAGGTCTGCGCGGTTGCCCCGCTGATCGGGATGCCGGCACGAGACCACTGGTAGGTGAGAGTCGTGGGCCCCGGTGCCCACGCCCCCGGGGCAGCGGTGAGCTTCGACCCGACGGCAAGGGTGCCCGACACGGTGGGCGACGGGGCAGAGCTGAACGCCGCGCCCGCTGCGGCAGCGGCGCTGGACTTCGTCGCGCTGACGTAGCCCGGCTTGGAAGCGGTGACGACGACCGTGATGGCAGCACCGGCATCTGCCGCGACCAGTGCGTACTTGCTCGTGGTCGCGCCCGGGATGACCGCGGCTCCGCGCTTCCACTGATAGGTGAGAGACGCCGGAGCCGGCTGCCAGTCGCCGACGGCGGCCGTCAGCGTCGACCCGACGACGGCGGAACCGGTGATCATCGGCGCGGGAGCTGCGGCGAACGGAAGGTCGGCGGCGTAGGCAGGAGACGCCACCAGAGAACCCGTGATCAACGACAGACACGTCACCAGAGCGAGGGAGAGCCGCCGAATCCGATCGCGCACGCGCGGTCGTGTCGGGCGCACCCGCTCGGTTCGAGGCGAAGACGAGTTCTGAGTGCGCACGAGGCTCCTGTCGCGATGTCGGGTCGACGATCAGCGGTCACCGGCGTACGGGCACGCTCGACGATCGCTATGTCTCGAACCCTTCCCATCGGGTTCGAGGCGGTAGTGCGATGCGCGTAGCTGTCCCCTGATCGAGCGGCTTTCAGATGCCCAAATGTCGACCTGCTCTGCGCTAGTCGAAACGATAGGGCCAATCCGCCCCGGCAGACAAGCATTCATCCGGATATTCATGAAGGCCGATCCCACGCGAAGGGCGGCGACTCCCCTCCGGGGAGCCGCCGCCCTCAGACTGCGCGACGCGTGTTACTCGTTGCCGACGGCCTTGTCGGCCTGGTCGCGGATCTCGTCGATCTTGTCCGCAGCACCAGGAGCGATCTTCTTGGCGAACTCGGCGACCCCGTCGAGGACCTTGTCGCTGACGTCCTCAGCCTGCTCGCTCTTGACGGCCTCGGCGATCTTGTCCTTGTTCTGCTCGTACAGATCCTTGCCCTTGTTGACAGTTTCCTCGATACCCATGGGGCCCCCTTGTTCTACGAACGAACGCGTCGGAAGTACGACGCACGTACATTCTGCATGGAACCGGGGTGCGGGGGAAGGTGTGAGTTATCGGGCGTCTTACGACTGCCAGTAGTTCTTCTTGACAATCACCTGTTGCACTCTGATGCCCGGGTTGAGCGCACGAATCTCGGCCAGCAGGCGTATCGACCCGGATAGGTAGTACGGCAACGCGTACTGACCAAATGTCGGGGAGTTCGCCGCGATCGCACCGGTCGCGGGAACCTCCAGTACCGGCTGCAGTGAGGTGCCGGCCACTCTCCCGTACGAGTCAAGCGTCTCGGCCACTACGCGGAGCTGGAATCCCTTCACAACACCCAGCGCCTTGAGATAGATCGTGAGATCTCCCGTTTCGGTGAAACCCGGGCTGTTCTGCGCGAGCAGGAACGAGCCGGGTCCGACTGGCAGCCGAGTCCATGTGGCATGCGGCACAAGGGTGTTCCAGGAGAAGGTCGAGGACTGATGGATGGGCACTGGATCCTCCGGCTGGACGTAATTCTCGAAGTCAACTGAGTTGGTGAACCCCACCTGGAGCGGTGTTCCGCCGATCCATAGGGAGACATGGAGGTGGGACCCGTACCCGGTCTCGCTGCCGAAACCGGATGCTCCGGATTGAGCGATGACCTGGCCGCGGGAGACTCGCGTTCCCGGCAGAACAGCACTGGAGCGAAGGTGGAGGTAGCGGATGTAGTTGCCGTCGTCGGCGCGGAGCGCCAAATAACGACCCGTCGCCGTGGTCGTGGAGTCCTTCCGGTCGACGATGACCCCGTTTGAGGCAGCGCGGACCGGCGTTCCGATCGGGACCGCGTAATCCGTGCCCGGCTCGCCTGATGGCGGGTTTCGATTCTTGTGCCCTTGCCACGAGCTCGAGATACGAACATCACCGCACGGTCGCAGGTACGTCCCGGCGGCCGTGGCGGATACGGGCGGTGAGACGAAGTCCCATCCGATCGCTGCAGCGCCGAGGGCTGCTCCGGCTCCGATCAGCATCGCGCGGCGTGAGAAGAAGGGGGACGCGGCGTCCGGAGTCGAGGGCGCTGAGTCCCCCGGATCGCACACTAGCGATCGCCTCCCTCGTTCTCGCCACGGATCAGACGCTGGATCTGCTCTTCAGGCAGCTGCTCGATCGATCCAGAGGACAACTCGATCTGCGGATCGTCGGGGGTGCCGTCGATGGTACACACCGACTGTCCCTGATATCCCGAAGTGGTCACGGGGACGAGGACAAGCCACTCAGGAACGACCGTGCGCTGCTCGATCCGCGTGTTCTCCGCGTCGAAGACGACATCGGGGGCATAGGCCGACACCGTGACGTCAATGCAGATCTGAGCCAGCTGCTCGAAGCTGAAGGCTCCGAACTCTGGAGCAGGCGGCTCGGTCGGCTCAGCGGTCGGCGACGGTTCAACCGTCGGCACCTCGCTGGGAGTGGGAGTCGGCGTGGGATCAGGAGTCGAGGTCGCGGTCGATGTGGGAACGGGATTGGACGCATCCGGGTCCGCAGCGCAACCGGCTGCTCCGCCGAGTACGACGATGGCCAGAGCACTCGCAGCGATTCTCGTCGCAAGGGGGGATCTCATGATCTTGAATGTACCCAGCGCTACGCCTCGCGCCCGCTTGCCCCTCGGACAGTCGCGAGGATCGTTATCGAGATGACTCAGTGGGCGCTGGCGCCCGGTGCGACCACGGCGCGGATGGTGCGGAAGAGGATGACGACGTCTTGCGTGAGCGACCAGTTCTCGACGTAGTAGAGGTCGAGACGGATCGTCTCTTCCCACGACAGAGTGGAACGTCCGCTGACCTGCCACAGACCGCTCATGCCCGGCTTGACCGCCAGGCGGCGCAGAGCGATGTCGTCATAGAGCGCGACCTCGGCGGCGCGCTGGGGGCGAGGGCCGACGAGGCTCATCTCGCCACGCAGCACGTTGATCAGCTGGGGCAGTTCGTCGATCGAATGCTTGCGGAGGAACCGGCCGATCTTGGTGATGCGGGGGTCGTCCGAGACCTTGAAGAGCGGGGTCTCGCTCGACCCCTGCAGGTCGAGGAGGCTGGCCAGCTGGTCGTCGGCGTTCTGCACCATCGACCGGAACTTGCGCATGCCGAACGTACGGCCACCGCGACCGATGCGCTCCTGGTGATAGAAGATCCGACCGGGGCCGTCGACCTTGATCGCGATCGCCGTGACCAGGAAGACCGGCGAGAAGAGCAGAAGCAGGCCTGCGGAGCCGATCAGGTCGAAGACGCGCTTGAGGAATCGGCTCGATCCCTCCATGCGCGGGAAGTCGACGTGCACGAGCGGCAGACCGGCGACGGGACGCGAGTGCAGACGGGGGCCGGCGACGTCGGTGAGCGCCGGTGCCATGATCATCTGGATGTCGCGGTCGGCCACTGCGTAGCCGAGGCGTCGCATGGTCTCGGGATCCATGTCGTCGGATCCGACGATGATCAGCGCATCGATGTTCGCGGCATCCAGAGCTTTGTCGGCGCTGCGGATGTCGCCGAGCACCTCGAGCTGGGGCATGCCCTCTGAAGGCACGCCATCGGTGATCACACCGACGATGGTGTATCCGCTGTCTTTGCTGCGACGGATCTGCTGAGCGACGTGCTTGACCTTGCTGCGTTCGCCGATGATGACGGCGCGGTGCGTGTAGTCATCCTTGCGCTGACGACGGCGCAACCACTGCCGCCAGAGCCACCGTGACACTAGTAGAAGGACCAGACCGACGGGGAAGATCACAGCCAGCAGAAGCCGGGAGATCTCCATGCCGAGGAAGAACGCGACGGCGACGGTGAACGCGAAGACCGCGATGGTGGCGTCTACCAGACGCCGATACTCGAGCACGCCGTGGCCGACGATGTGGTGGTCACGAGTGTCTATGGCATCGAGTCCGATCAACCATGCGACGCCGATGATGGCGAGGATCACGACGTAGCTGACGCTGGGCCCTTCTCGCCAGGAGACGTCGTTCGTCATGCTCGGACTCGACAGCAACCAGGCGGATACGAGGGTGACAGCGAGCACGAAGAGGTCGCTGTAGAAGAGCCTGCTCGCGTACCGCCTCGGCCACTCGCCTCTGCGTCGTCGGTGCGCTTGTGGGCGCGCCTTCGGCGATTTCTGGCCTGTCGACCGCTCAGGTACAGCATCCACAGCTATCCCGACCACCCCTGTCCCTCCGTATGAATCCGCCGATCTTTCAGCGAATTCAATGAATCGGCAGTCAGTTTACTCCAGACGCTGTGCCTTCTTGTTCATCGGTATTTCAGTGGCAGCTGTCTGTGACGGTCGGAACGACCGCGTTGATCATCGGATTGGTCTGCACTTCAAGGGGACCGAACTCGCCTTCACCTGTGAACGATGCCGTGACATCGAGCGTGGAGCCGGGGTCGTACCATGCCTCGAAACGGGCGGTCGGGCGGCCCAGGTCGTCGATTCCGTGGGACAGGATGTCTACGCGCTCGCCATTGACTTCGACGTTTGAGACTGTGGTTCCTGGAGGACCATAAACGTAGATCCAGTCCCGGAATGTCGTGCCGAAAGTCATGCTCTGGACGTATCGCGGAAGTGCATCTGCCTTCTTCTGATCGATCGGCAACGACAGCCCCGCCTTCACGGTGAACGTGCTCGCCCCTGCTTCACACACTGCGTCGGCCGCAACAGAGGCTTGCGTGTAGTAGTCGATCTTCGAACCGTTGCTGTTGTTGAAGTAGACGCCCACGGTCGTAGCTTCTTCGTTGTCGGTCGGAAGGATCCCACTCACCCGTTGACCGGCAATCGCCTCCGTGACCTTCTCATCCTCGCTCCAGACGAGGACGCTGCCCTTCGATGCGCTCTCCGTCAGCGCCCAGGCCATGTCCTTGAGATCGAACTGGCCGGAGGCGACTTTCTCGAACACCGCTCCGGCTGCCGCAGCGAAGAAGCCATCGACGAGCTCGGGGTTCTTGTAGCTGTCCCAGCGCTCGTAGACCTCGCTCAGAAGCAGTGAGACCGCGTTCTCGGAACTCAGTACATCACCAGTCACCAGCGTGATCGGCCCCGTGGCGACCAGGATCCGAGAGAGTGCGAGCGGATCGATGGAGATGACTCCGTCGATCTGGTCGGGAGCGATGTCCCGCTGCCACCACGCACGCATGATCTGAGCGGCTGTAGGGAAGTCAGGGCGACTCATGCTCGTGTTCACGTGGTCGATGAGGAAGCTGGAATAGAGATCGATCGCGCTCTGGTCGACAGGCACGTCTACGGCGAGATTGTTCTGATAGCTGCCGCTGTTTCCTTGACTCCCCATCGCGATCGCGCCGTTGTCGACGTGAATCAGCGTCTGCGAGGCCGCGCTGCCGCCGAGGGCTAGCGACTCGGCGTTGTTTTGGAAGACGAGCAGATAATTTCGGGGTCCGTCTGCGCCGAGAAGGGTGGGGAGAAGATCGACCGCGGGGGCCGCGGCTCCCATGACCTCGGCGACCTGGTCAACACCGCCTCGCACAGGACCGATGAGAGCGGTGGACTTCTCCACTTCAGCGATCTCATCGGCGAGCTGACCGATGCGCGGCGCCTGCGCCTTCGCTACGTCGAGAATCTGCGTGATGAGCGATCCGGTCGCGGGATCCGCTGTGAGCACCGGCATCCCCACATCGTTCACGAGCACGTCGAGCGACTGCGCCGCGAGGCGCACACCACGAAGGTTCTCGCCAGCGACCGGGATCCATTCCAGCGCGCCCCAGACGGGGTCAGATGCAGCGTCGGCGGCGCTCTGCGCCGGCTCCGACATCTTCTGGACCGTTTCCTTCGGGTCCGCGCCGTTCTGAAGCTCACCGATGAGCTGCTGGCTCTCTTCGAGTCCGTTCTTGACCGTGAGCGCCTTCAGCGCGACCCAGCACGCGATGCCGAGCAGCACGATCACGACGATGGCGACGATGAGCCCGACGATGCGCGCACGCTTGCGCTTCTGCTCGGGGCTGCGCCCCGTGCGCCCCGCGGCAGGCGATGCCGGGCTCTCAGCAGACGCCGCAGGCCGCGACGCGGCTTCACGAGCCGCGCGGCGGGATTGGTGAGGCATCGGGCGCGAGGACTCGGATGACATGTGCTCAGTGTATAGATCGCCTCCTGAACAGGCGCCGAACGACAACCCCATTCCGATCCAGCCACTCCTGCGGCTGATATCGTCGTTGTTCGTTGCCACACGACGAGGAGTCTTCTGTGCGAAGCGAGGAACGTGAGCGGAGCCCCCGGGTGCTCCATGTCACGGAGTGCTACGGCGGCGGCGTGGGACGTGCGGTCGACAATGTGGCTCGTCTGCTCCCGGATGCTGAGCATCATCTACTGTGGCGCGGCGACGACGTCGCCGATCTCGATCGTGGATTCAGCAGTCTGACCGCCCTCCCCCAGTTCATCCCTGCGGCGATCATGGCCGTCCGCCAGGCCGTCCGAGCTGTAAAGCCCGACGTCGTGTTCGCCCACTCGAGCTGGGCCGGCGTCTTCTCCCGGGTCATACCCCTCGGCGTTCCCGTCGTCTATCAGCCGCACTGCTACAAGTTCGATGACAGCGAGCAGAACCCTCTGGTGCGACGCGCCTATTTCTTCGCAGAGAGGGCGCTGGCGCGCCGATCAGACGTCACCGTTGTGTTGTCACCTCACGAAGAAGCACTCGCGAAGTCTCTCGGGCGCTCGATTCGCACGGAGTTCGTTCCGAACTCGGCAACGCTCCTGCCCACGGACCCCGATCACGGGGCGCGATTCGAGATCGACCAGACAGTCGTGATGAATGGGCGCATCGCACCGCAGAAGGACCCCGAGTTCTTCGCCGCCGTGGCACGGGCGGTCACCCGTCAACGTCCGTCGGTGCGCTTCAAGTGGATCGGTGACGGCGACCCCGTGCTGCGCGAGGTCCTCGAGGATGCAGGAGTAGAGGTGACCGGATGGGTGTCCGGGGACCAGCTCGCTGAGATCCTGGCGCAGCCGGCGCTCTACTTCCACTCGGCACGATACGAAGGTTTTCCGCTGAGCATCCTTGACGCAGCAGCCTTCGAGCACGCGATCGCCGTGAGAAGCATTCCTGCCTACGCCGGTTTGCCGATCCCCCAGGCCGACAACGTCCATGAGGCGGCGATGCTCATCGAACGCATCCTCGACGATGATGTGGAGCGGCAGCGAGCGGAGCGGGCAGCTGTCTTCCTCAACGACAGCATGAGCGAGCAGGTCCAACGTGACGCGCTCAGTCGCCTCCTGGCCCCGTACCGCGTGAACGCGTAGCTCTTCGCTCGGCGATTCAGGCTGGCTGGCGCGCTTTGCTAGCCTGGAGCTGGCGTTGGGATCGAAAGTTCCGGAATTTCGGCACTCTCGTTCCACGGGGAAGGCATGCCACCGCAGGTAACTACGCGGAAGCGTGCGCCCCGGCTGCCACGCTCTCGCCGTTCTGCGAGTAGCAGCCCCGAAACCACTTTTGACGGAGACCCACGTGCGCATCCTGATGCCGAGCCGCATTCTCGACAGACATACTGGCGGGAACACCACGTACGCTCGCCACATCGCCGACGGCCTCACCCGGCGCGGTATTCCCGTGGGTCGCATCCCTGCGCGGTCGCACCCCGTGCTCACGATGCTCCAGGAGACTGCGACCGGCCTCCAGCGCGGCACCGAGGGCGATCTTCTCCACTACACGGCAGACACCGGGCCACTCGTGCGCACCAAGCGACCGTCGATCGTCTCGGTGCATGGGGTCGCCAGCCGCTGGATCTCGGATGCGCGCAACTCACGCCAGGAGAAGATCTGGCGCACGCGCGTCCAGCGCGCCATCGACTCGACCGATCACGTGATCACGGTCTCGAATTCGAGCGCGAACGACGTGCACGAGGTCTTCGGCGTCGAGCACTCGCGACTGACCACGATCGAGCACGGCATCGACGTTCCTCTTTTCTCGACCCCCACTGAGCTCTCCGATGAGGTCCGCGCGCAGGTGCCCGACCAGTTCGTGCTGTACCTCGGAAACATCGAGCCCCGAAAGAACCTGCTCCCGTTGGTCGAGGCCTTCGCCCTGCCGGAGGTGCGCGCACTGGGGGTGAAGCTGGTGATCGCCGGCAAAGCAGCATGGAACTCGGAAGAATCCCTCGCTGCCATCGACGCGTCCCCCGACGTCATCCGGCTCGGTTTCGTCTCGGATGATGACAGACGAGCGCTCATGCAGTCATGCGTGGCGTTCGCCTTCCCGAGCCTGTACGAAGGATTCGGGTTCCCTGTCGTCGAGGCACTCGCTGCCGGCGCTGTCGTCGTGACGTCGAGTCGCGGATCGCTCGAAGAAGTCGCCGGGCCTTCCATCCGCTTCGATTCGCTCACCCCTGAAGGCATCGCGTCCGGACTGGTCACGGCGATCACCGACGAGCAGGCGCGAGCAGCCTGCCTCGATGCGGGCCTGGCATGGGCGTCTCACTTCACGTGGGACGCGAGCGTCGACAAACACGTCGAGGTCTACAAGAAGGTTCTCGGATGACGCTTCGCGTACTGGTGCTGCACGCGTACTCGGCTGAGAACGCGGGCGACGGGCTCTTGGTACGGGAGACGCTCGCGCTTCTGCAGGAAGCGTTCGGAGCGGACGTCGACGTGACGCTGTTGGCGTCTCGTCCCGACACCTTCCGCGATCTGGTGCCGGCCGTCTATCCGACCGTACCGACGAAGCGCGGGTGGGATCCTGAGACCCGTCGCATTCTGAAGAGCATCGACGACTACGATCTCGCCATCGGGGTGGGTGGCGGCTACCTTCGCACCGGCACACCTGTCGAGGCCGCGAAGACGCTGTTGGTTCAAGGACCGCAGCTCCGTGCTGCAGCACGCAGCAGCACCCCCACCGTCTACCTGCCACAGAGCATCGGACCGGCCCGCTTCGGCACGCGCGGGTGGTTCCGCAAGACCCTGGGCAAGCTCGACGTCGTGATGGCGCGTGACGACCGCACCATCGATGAGGTCGGTGGTCCGTCGATGATCCGTGTTCCTGATCTCGCCACCGCTTCGGTCGCCGGAGGCCGTCAGCCGGGGGCCGCCGTCGAAGGAACGCCTGTGCTGTCGATCCGATCGGTTCGCGGCAAGATCAACCCCGACATCTACGTGCTGTCGAAGACGCTGGGTGATTACGACGGGTACATCCAGAGCACGGTGGGCGGGAATGACGACCGCCCTGCGTCCGCCACGCTGTCGCCCCGCTCCACCCTCGAGCGCTCAGTGCTGATGACACCCGGAGGTAGCCCGCGAGTGATCGTCGCGGTGCGGCTTCACGCAGCGTTGATGGCGCTGGCAGCGGGCCACTACGTCGTGCACCTCGCGTACGAGCGCAAGGGGTTCGGGGCCTTCGGCGACCTCGGTATCTCGCCCTGGGTGCACTCGGTCAACACCTTCGACCCTGATGTCGTCGCCACGCAGGTGAAGGCGTTGCTCGAAGACCCTTCAGTGCGCGCCGACTACGACGACAGAATCGCCGCGGCGGGCGGCAAGATGGCTGAATCACGTGCGAGGATCGTCGCGACATTGCAGAACAGCAAGAGCGACGACCCTCGAAAGAGAATGAAGAGCGGGGAAAAGTGAAAGAGAAGCTGAAGAACGTCGTCCGAGGGATCTGGCGTTCACGGCCTTATCGCTGGGTTCTGTTCGGCATGGACCACGTCGCCCTACGAAGCGCGAAGACACCGACGCGTTCGGGCGAACCGTACACGCTGTTCCTCGCGCCGCCGACCGGAGAGAACATCGGCGACCAAGCGATGTTCGACTCCGTGATCGAGAACACCCCCGGGCGCATCGTCACCGTGATAACTGGTGAGAACTTCGTGCTGCCTCGCGGCGAAGAGGCCAGGCGCGTTGAGCTGCATGTGATTCCCGGCTTGATCCACCGCCCCCCGTTTGCGCGCTTCACCGCTGCGCGCCGGTTCGGAACGCTCGTCAAGGGCGCGGACAGGCTCGTGGCTCCCGGCGCCGATACTGTCGATGGAGCGCATCCACACGGCAGCCTCGCACGATTGAGTCTCATCGCGATGGGAGTCAAAGCTTCGATCCCCACGGTTCTCCAGGGTTTCAGCTGGATGGACGGAGTTGCTCCGACAGTCCTCCAAAGCGTGCGTGAACTCGGAGACGCGGGCACCACGATCTGCCCACGCGACCCTCTGAGCAATCGACGCTTGAATGCGAGCGGGGTCTCGAAAACCGTGCAGGTAGCGGACCTGGCCTTCGCCAGCGACCGCAAAGAGCCCCTCTATCCCGAGCTTCAGGGCTTCGTCGATTCCGCTCGCGAAGACGGCGCACCGTACGCCCTCTTCAATGCAAGCGGTCTCATCAACCGGCATCATGATCTGTTGAGCGACTACGCGACTGTGATCGCCCGCCTGCACTCGCGCGGTATCCGGGTCGTCTTCACGTCTCATGTCCACCGGGACTGGGACGACGACTTCACCATGGCCCGAAAGCTCCACGCTCTTGCGGGACGCGAAGATGATCTCGTGATCGACCGCCTTCTCACGCCCGCTCAGGTCCGCGAATTGGCATCTGGAGCGCATCTCACGGTGTCAGGACGCATGCATCTGGCGATCCTCTCGCTGGGGCAGGAGATCCCGGTCGTGTGTCTTGCGACCCGAGGGAAGGTTGAAGGTCTTTTTGAGTTCTTCGGTCTCCCCGATTCCGTGGTCGAGCCCCGGCCCGGATGTGGTGACGAACTCGTTCGCGTAGTCGACGCCAACCTCGATGGGCGTGAAGCCGTGACTGCGAACATCCGAGAGAAACTGCCCGCTGTCAAGACGCTCGCACACCAGAACTTCCCCTACGTCAACACCGTCGCGGAGGACGCTTGAAGCGTCTTCTGAGGTTCGGTACGTCGGCGGGATTACTCGGCCTGTCGCCGATCCTGATCAGCGTCGCGACTTTCATCAGCGTTCCAATCATCCTTGGAACTCTGGGACCTCAGATCTGGGTGAGCATCACGATCGGCCAAGCGATCGGAGAGATCGCCCGCGCGCTTGTCGTCTGGGGTTGGAACTCGATCGGGATCACCATCGTGGCCCCGATGTCACCCGCCGAAAAGCTGCGCTACTACTTCGCGTCGATCCTGCCCCGAGTGATGATTTTCGTCGTCGTGGCATTCGCAATCACTGTCGGCTCGTTCGCGATCCCCAGCGCCGACCCCGGTTCCGCGCTGCGGATGTCGTTCGCCGGAGCAATCTACGGCCTCACCGGTGGCTGGCTGCTGATCTCCAACGGCGAACCGCTCAAGTTCGTCCTGTTTGACGCCCTGCCGCGCGCGGCTTCGATTCTGATAGCAAGCCTTCTGCTCCTCGCGATCCCTAGCCCCGCCATTTACGGCTGGGTGAACATCGTGGGGTCCCTGCTCGCGGTGTGTCTGCCCTTCGCCCTCGCTGCACGGCGGGCGAAGCCGAATGGGGTGAAGATCGCTCTGGGCTCGTTCCGCGAAGCCATCGCCGCTCTACGTCGAGGACTCCCGATCGTCGGAAGCGTGCTCGTGATGGTCATGCGAATCAGCTTCTCGGTACTCGCAGCTCCGTTCATCGCCCCATCAGCAACGCCGACTGTGGCACTCGGAGACAAGTTCTTCCGATGGGCGAACACCGCGATGACGCCGATAATGCAGACGTTGCTGGCGCGCATCCCTCGCCTTGGAGGCGGAATACGTCGGCGTGCGCGACTCGCTCTGATCTTGGCGTGGAGTGGTGGCCTGATTCTGGGCATCGTCACCGTCTTCGTCGTCAGATACCTGAGCGGGCCGCTCTCGCACGGACAGATCGTGATCCCGTTCGAGTCTGCCATCCCGATCGGTATCGCAGCGATGATGATCTTCGTGGCTGGCATCACGGGCAATTCAGTGCTGGTGATGTTCGGCAGACTCAATCAGGTTTTCTCCGCCGGGCTCGTTGCGCTCGTCCTCCTGGTCGCGTCTTCAGTCAGCCTCGGCCTGCTTTTCGGCGCATCCGGGATGTTCTGGGCTTTCGCCATCGCGGAGTCCGTAGTCGTGATCTATCAGAGCTTCGTCGTCGCTGCAGAGCTGCGTCGGGCCCCCGTCGAGACATCAAAGGCGCATGATGCAGACAGATAACCTTCGTCCGGGAACGAGATGGAGCCGCATCGCGAGGTCCCCACACGGTAGAGGGATCAGATCTGAGGAGTTCTGGGCATCGAGCTGGACGGATCGACTGCTCGCTCTGTCGCTCCTGTTCCTCCCCTTCCAATATGCCCTGACCATTGATGTCGGGTTCCCCCTCAAAATCAGTGAGCTACTACTGGCTGCAGCCCTAGTAAGCGCCATCATCGAGCGACGATGGCGGCTCGATGGGCCTCGGACTGATGGTTTCCTCGTCATAACGCTCGCTGGCTTCGCCGTGCTCTCCACTGTCCGAGCGCTCATTTCCCTCGACCCTACGGCAGAGGTGCAGGGCGTTCGTCGATCTCTCGTACTCGATCTACTGCTCTACGGCGCGTATGCGCTGATGGTGATCATCTACTGGTTCCTGGTGCGCCGGCTAAGCGTCACACTGATTCGCGATGTGCTCATTCAGTCACTGTGGCTGTGTACAGCCGCCGTCATCGCTCAGGCGGTCATGCTGCTCGTCAATCTGCCTCAGCCGCTTGAAGCCCTCGGTTTCGACATGCGACGGCGTGGGCAGGAATGGTTGGGCGAGCAGCTGGCACGGTGCGGCCCCTTCCTCGAAGGACAGCACCTCGGATTCTATGGCGGTGCGCTGTTCGTGATCGCCCTGTTCTCGCGCCGTTATGTCGCCACTGCCGCAGCGGCACTGTGCATGGTCTACTCGCAGTCGACGACC
The DNA here is from genome assembly GCF_979258505.1 of Microbacterium sp. AC145. Classification (NCBI taxonomy): domain Bacteria; kingdom Bacillati; phylum Actinomycetota; class Actinomycetes; order Micrococcales; family Microbacteriaceae; genus Microbacterium; species Microbacterium sp. AC145. Next base: position 330,894 of record NZ_OZ409859.1, on the reverse strand, counting down.
GGGCTCCTTGCTGCCGGCATAGCCGTACTACTGACCTTGCTGCTCCGCCCCACCAAGGTGGGTCTCATCGCGATCGGATCACTCGCCGCGATCGGCGTCCTGGTCACCGCTTTCGTTCCACCGATTCGTGATGCTGTTCTGTTCCAGTTGGCGAAGCTCGGGCTCGCAGAGGCTCCTGACGGGGTAAATGCGCTTCAATCGCTCGATATTCGGGGCATCAAGACCGAGATCGGTTGGCGGATGATGTGGGACAACCCCATCCTCGGCGCCGGTCCTGGAAGGTATTCCGCACTCTTCCACGACTACTCCGGTGACTATGATCTACCCGGTTACTACTACCAGACCAATATGCGTCCGATCACCGAGAACGGCTACATGCATATCGGGTCCGAGCTCGGCCTCATCGCCTTCTGCGCATTCGTAGCGCTGATCCTTTGGACCGCATACCGCGTGTTCTTCATTGGGCGGGGTGCGCTCGCGCTTGTGATCTTCGTGGCTATCGGATTCGCCACGCAATCATCGTGGACGTTCATGCCAATCTGGGCGATGCTCGCTCTGCTGTCGAGCGTGGTTCTTCATCAGACCCCAATCGAAGGCAAGCAGGAGCAACGCGCTGAGGCCGACAACACGATGACGACTCCAAGCTGATAATGACAGGACTTCACAAGCGCGTCGCCGGCTCATTGACGTCGATGCTGCCGCGCAGACCCAGGCGCGACAGAGTGAGTTCCGAACCCAGAGCGCATACGAACCGAATCCTGTGGATCGACGCTGCCCGCGCTTTTGCGGTCCTCGCCGTCTTGCTGTTGCACTACGACGCGTATGTGATCCAGGTCGAGAATCCGAACCCTCAGGGTATTGCGGTGATCTGGACGTGGATCACCACTCAGCTGCAGCCCGTGCGGATGCCGCTACTACTGTTCATGTCGGGGATGCTCGCGTCTCGCAAGCTCCTCAGCCGCGAGCACGCCCCCGCCGCCGCGCGCGGAATCTCCTCGTTCTACCTGAACGCTGTCTGGACGACGGTCTACTTCCTCATCAGCTTTCTCCTTGTACAGGAGAGCCCCGGCGAGATCCATTCCATCGGTGAGTGGGCCCTGCACATCGTCAGCCCCGGTACTAACCTCTGGTTCATCTGGGCTCTTGGATTCTGGGCGTTCGCGTTCATCCTGCTGAAGCGGCTTCCACCGCCACTCGTGCTCGCGCTCTTCTTCTTCACCGGGATGCTCGCCGATCTGACTCGTGCAGATCTCCCTTCGCGCGTCGTACCAGTGTTGATCTACGGCATCTACTTCGCACTCGGCGTGTACGGTCGACGCTATGCAATGACAATGTTGCAGAGCGATGTGCTAATCAAGGCGGCCGCGCTGATCGTTCTATACATGGTCATGAACCGCCTCACCGAAGTTGAGGACGTCGATCGCATTGTTGCCTCCACGCTCGTCACGGTGCGGAGCGTCGTCGCGATCGCCCTCTTCGTTAGTCTTTTCGTTGTCATCTGCTGGTGGGAGCCCCTCGGTCGGGCGTTGGCATTCGTGGGCCGACGTACTCTTTCACTCTTCGTGTGCCATCTGCCGCTGCTTTGGCTCGTTCTCAATGTGCCCGCGGTCGAGGCGATTCTCACGCCGGTCGGACTTGAGGCCCTCTGGCCTGTGTTCGGAGTTATCTTCCTCGCAGGGGGTTCGCTCGCGTTCGAATTCCTTGCACGCAAGGTGGGGGCCGGTTTCCTCTTCGACCCTCCTCAGTTCTTGTTGCCAAAGCAGGAGGGCCGCAATCACGAGTCGCAGGCGCGGTCTCAGTCCACATAGCAGCGCCGACCGGATCGTCAGCTCGCATGCGGAGGCATCCCATTCGAGTCGGCTTGTGATGCTGGACTCGGTAGTCTTGACAGGTTCTGAACAACAGGGGAGCAACTGTGGCGGATAGTCCAGCCAAGGTGAAGCGTCTCGACATCCAGGGGCTCCGAGCAGTCGCGGTTCTCGTTGTGGTCGCCGATCACCTCATCGCATGGCCGTCCGGTGGTTTCGCCGGCGTCGACATCTTCTTCGTGATCTCCGGCTTCCTCATTACCGGAATCCTCCTCCGGGAGTATGAGAAGACCGGGTCGATCTCCTTCGCTCGTTTCTATGCGAGCCGGACGAAGCGCATACTCCCAGCAGCGACGTTGGTCCTGATCTCGACAGCGGTTGCTGCCTTTGCGTTCTTTGCTCAACCACGCGCTGTCTCCGTGGCGTGGGATGCGTTCTGGGCCTTCTTCTTCGGTGCGAACTGGAACTTCGCGGCCAAGGGCACTGACTACTTCCAGCAAGACGCGGCGGTGTCTCCTCTTCAGCATTTCTGGTCGCTCTCCGTCGAAGAACAGTTCTACTTCGTGTGGCCGTGGCTCTTGCTGGGGCTGCTCGTGCTCGCTGCACGAATGGTCGGGCGGGTCCGAGTGCGCACAATCGCTGGAATCGCAATGGCATTGATCGTTGTTGCGTCCTTCTCCTGGGCGCTCGCGCAATCGATCGCGTCGCCAGGTACTGCATACTTCTCCACGTTCACGCGCGCGTGGGAGCTCGGCATCGGCGCTCTCCTCGCGATCGCGAGCCCTTGGTTCGAACGCATCCCGCAGCTCATCCGTATAGTCCTCGCGTATGGCGGAATGGCTGGCATCGCGGCATCGATGTTCTTGATCGATCCCGCAACGACATGGCCTGCGCCATGGGCTCTTCTTCCGGTTCTCGCCACCACGCTCGTAATCGCGTCGGGTATCGGGACGGAAGCACGTTTCAACCCGTGGCTCCGCAACCCGGTCATGGTCTACATTGGCGACATCTCCTACAGCTTGTACTTGTGGCACTTCCCGGTCATCGTCTTCGCAGCCACTTTGTTTCCCGACACCGGCCCGCTCGGGTACCTGACGACTTTCGCTGTGGGTTTTGCTCTGGCGTCCGCTGCTTACCACGCTCTGGAGAAGCCTCTGCACACCATGCCGCTGTGGGCTCCGCGCCGCCAGGCCAACGCGTGGGCAGCATGGCGTGCGAAGAACCGCCGCCCGGCTCTGCTCGGTGGAGCGGCAGCAGTCATCACCGTAGCGGCGCTCGTGACGGCAGTAGTCCTGCCGCAGTCGGGCCCGGTCGCAGCGACAGAGTACACCGACGACGGCTCCCGCAGCTCAGATCAAGCAGCGCTCACAGGGCAAATCGTGGATGCTCTGAATGAAAGTGAGTGGCCTGAGGATATCGCTGCGCAGGTGTCGGAGTCGGCCGACTGGGATCCAGAAGTGCGAGCCTGTGCTGATCCCGCCACGATGGCACCCGGCGGTTGCACATGGGGCGACGGAGACAAGCTCGCTCTCGTCGTCGGTGACTCCGTAGCGAACTCCTATGTCCCGATACTTCGGGACATCCTCGTACCCGAAGGCTGGACAGTGGTGCAGCTGACTCTGAACGGATGCGAGTTCAACGAGATGATTCTCGCATCCGAGCGCTCGGCGCCCCTGTGTCCCGCTCGAATCGAAGAGGCGATTGCCGCGACTCAGGCCATGAATCCCGATGTCGTGTTCGTCAGCAGCCAATGGGCGACGCATCGAGTTCTCGGTCAGCCGAAGGCCGTCCCCTTCGATGACTGGTGGAGCGGGGCGAGCGAGGCGCTCGGCCGCATCACGGCCCCCACCGTCTACATCGCACCACCGCCCTATCAGAAGGCACTTGACTCCTGCTACAGCAGCATTTCGAGCCCTGCAGCGTGCGTGTCGCACGTGAACGAGACTTGGATGCTGTCAGATGAGGCTGTGGCGGAGATGGCGGCGGAGTCGGACACCCTGACCTACGTGAGCTCGGAACAGTGGTTCTGCTACGACCAGGCATGCCCGTCCTTCGTCGAGGGCTTAGTGACGCGATCTGACCTCGTTCACCCCGGCCAGCCGTTCCTGGAACAGGCTTTGCCCGCCATTCGGTCGGACATCCTCCAGTCGCTTCCCTAATTCGTACGTGAGCCAGGTCTCCTCTCGGTTGAGGGAAGACCTGAGGCCGCGAAGCCCGACGTGATGAAGCGGTCGGGTGGGTGATCGACACGCCCACGAGGCCGAGTCGATCACCCGCGCCGACCCTCAGTCCGTCTCGTCTCCTTCAGAGGGAGACGCAGAAGGGGACGGAGACGGGGCCGCCGGATCGGCGTTGAACTCGCCCTCAAGGATCAAGGGTTCCGCACTGACTGCCACAGTCACGCGGCCGTCGACAGGCTCGTACGTCACGGTCTGACCACGGGTGTTGGTAGCGGTTATCGTTCCGACCGCGGCGTAGTCGGCACTGGTCGTGCCATCGATCGACCATACGACGCGCGTTTCGTTCGCCCCCTCGGTGCCGAAGACATAGGAGAGGACGCCAGCGACGTCGTCCGCCGAAACGTATCCACCACCGTTGAGCTTTGACACAAGGAGCGCCTGCGTGAAGGCAGCAGGCTTCGGTGGATATGCTGCGAGACCTTCGACTCGCTGCGTGAACAAACCGAAGTTACCTTCGTGATCGGCACGATCAACCTTGTCATTCACCAAGTCGTACCAGAAGTAGCGCTCGACACCATGGGCGAAGGCGGTGATCTCGGATCGAACGAGCATGTCGCCCTGACCCTCGAGAGACACATCGCCCGTCTTGGAGCTCCATCCCATTTCCGTGATCCACGTCGGCTTCGGAGTTCCGTAGCCGCTCATGTCGCTCTCGGACTCTGCGATCTGACCTGCGAGAGTCTCCGGGGCCGCCATCGTCGTGTACGGGTGGTAGCTGACCACATCGAGGTAGTTCATTCCACCGGCGGCCCAGAGATCGAGGAAGAACTGGCGATCGAAGTTGCCAGTCACGCCCCCGACGACCGGCATATTCGGGTCCACCGACTTAATGCCCTCGAAAGCTGCTCTGAGCACAGGTTCGTAGCATGTCCCCGTGCGGCACCCGCCGTTGAATGACGGGATGTTCCACTCGTTGTACACCTCGACAGCGTCAAGGTCATAGTGCTCGACGAGAGCTGCGGCGTATCGCGTGTAGGCGGCTCGCCCCTCGTCCGTGCGCGGTGGCTTACCGTTGTCGTATGCCTTGTTGTTGCGGCCGACGACGATCATCTTGTCCATGCCGTTCACGGTGGCTTCACCCATCGCCTGGGCGAACGGCTCGTTCCAGAAGTACTGTCCTCTGCTCGGCTCGGTCGTCTGCCAGTTGTCACCGAGACGGATGAGACCGATTCCGACGGCTGCGGCCGACGGCGTTGCATCCCGGGCAAACTCCTTCGCTGCATGCACATGCGTACCGAAACGCGTGTCGACCGGGACGTAAAGGTCAGGCATGTCGATCAGGCCGACAGGTGCAGCGATAGTTCCGCCCGCCGCGTCTGTGACCGTCACCTCGTAATAGCCCTGGGCAAGTCCTTCGAGTCGTACCGGCGTCAGTCGGTCAGTGAGAGTAGCCGCTCCGGACGCGACATCAGCACCGTCTGCGGTCCGGGCCACCCATGTGGCTGCGCCCGGCGCGAGCTTCACAGCGAGCGTGGCAGTGCTCTGCTGCAAGATCAGCGAGTCGTTCCGGATGCCGTTCGGCGCATCGATCTCTTCGAATGAGCCGTTCACCACGGCTTCGGTGCCGGCTTCGTCCACAAGGCTCACCTTGTCGACCGAGAGCCCGCGCACCGCTCCATTCACGACGACGCTGAGGTCTACCGCCGTCTCCGCCGCACCGGTCGTGTACTCGACCGAGACCTCTTGCCAGTCAGCATCGAGCTCGGGCATGGGAAGCACCGTCGCCCCGACCCTGATTTCGGCCGGCACATCTACGGGCATCTCCTCCGGGACTCGCACCTGGGCGGAGAACGTGTACTCAGTGGCCGGCAGCACCGCCACCGTCGATGCAAGCGCGGTTGTGGGCCCCGGAACAACAGGAGCGTCAATCGAGATCGACGTCTCGCCGTCTGCGGCGTCCCCCACTCGCGGCAGCACACCCGCCAGCGTGGTGCGCGGTGCGACAGACCAGTTCAGGGCCGCACCCTGCGCGATAGCCGCGGCCTGCACGACCGCGGGGGTAGGCGTAGGTGTGGGAGTGGGGGTCGGCTTCGGCGTGGACCGTTCTTCGGCCTGCGGCGCCTCCGCCGCGTTCATGTTGTTGATCGCGAAGGCGGCGGCCACGCCGGCACCTCCGAGCACGATCACCGCCGAAGCGATGATGATCACGGTCTTGCGAGAGAAGCGGAACTTCTGGGGCATGGGGATTCGAGTGTCCTTTCGACCGGGCATCTCTACGATCCTACGGGGGTAGTTCGGTTGACCCCGCCGTCTCACGTCACATCACACCGGGATCCGCACCGTCGGAGCATCCCCGGTCTCCCAGAAGTCGGCATCCAACACCCGCGTGACGGGGTCGGGTTCTTCGACCCGTGCGTATGCAGGGGCTCCCTGCGGCGCGCGAGCTGCGGCACGTGCGGCGTTCTGGCGCTGCAGTTCGGCGGCGGCGGCGCGGCGCTCCCAGAGTTCGCGTTCGATCTTGGTGCGGTCCCTGACGTGGATCATCGCGCGCAGGATCATCGCGAGCAGCAGACCCAGGTATCCGCCGATGGTGTTCGACAGCACGTCGAGCACGGTCGAGACCCGCTCGTCGAGTGCGATGCCCTGGGTGAACTCGATCGCCCCCGAGAACGCGGGAAGCAGGAAGATCGCCACCCACCACGCCTTGCGGGCGAGGGCGAGTCCGAGCAGGAAGCCGAGTGGCACGAACATGCCGATGTTCGCCACGAACTCGATCTCGTTGTAGTCGAACGACTCGGGCACGCCCAGGTTGTGCAGCGCGCGGAGCACGCGCGAGGCGATGCTGCCGAACTCGAGCTGCTCGGGCTGCGGCCACATCGTCACCGCCAGCACGAACCCGGTGTACACGATGAGCAGCAGCGTCGAGACCCACAGCCGCGCATAGCTGCGCGGCGGCGGCGGACCCACATGGATCTGTGACATGGTCGCGTTCCTCTCCTGCCCGAGGTCGGGCGACGGCTGGCTCTGGGGTGCGAGCTCGAGCCATGCTACCGAGAGCAGGTCACGGGTGACCGGGAGGATGCCGGGAGGGCCCTTCGACAGGCTCAGGGACCCAGTGGGGCTCAGGCGACCAATGCGGCTCAGGCGACCAATGTGGCTCGGGGCCCTTCGACAGGCTCAGGGACCCAGTGGGGCTCAGAGACCCAGTCGGCTCAAGACCCTTCGACAGGCTCAGGGACCCAGTTCGGCTGAGAGAGCCATGAACGGCTCGGGACCCAGGGAGTGAATCCCTGGGTCCCGAGCATCCGTCATTCGGCGGCGATCACCTCACGGCTGCGGTGGTAGCCCACGAACAGTCCGCCCGAGAGCATCAGCAGCAGTGCCACAGCGAGCAGCCACGCGTTGAACTCTGCACCCGTGGTGGCCAGCGCGCCACCGGGTGTGATCACCACCGGTCCCCCGGGTGTGATCACGACCGGACCGCCGGGTGTGATCACGACCGGTCCGCCGGGCGTCACCACCACCGGATCCTCCGGTGTGATCACCACGGGAACAGCGGGCGTGACAGGTGCCGTCGCATCGTCGACCAGCTGGGCATCGTCGGTCTGCTCTGTCGGCGACTCGACGGTGACGGTGTTGGTCACCGACGGGTATGCCGCCTGGCCGATGCTCACGACCACACTCAGCGTGACCTGCTCGTCGACGTCGAGTCCCTCCGCGAGCGTCCAGATCACGACCTGGCCGTCGACCCGCACTCCGTCATCGGGCGACGACACGAACGAGAGTCCCTCGGGCAGAGCATCCGTGACCACGATGGGGCCGGCATCCGCCGTCGGTCCGTCGTTGCGCACGGTGATCTCGAACTCGCCCGCGCCACCGACCTGGAAGGCACCGACGGCGCTCTTCTCCACGACCAGAGTCGCCATCGGCGGCACGGTCACGGCGTCTTCCGCCCGGTTGTCGTCGGGTGTGCGGTCGGGGTGCTCGTCGGTGATCTCGGCGGCGGTCACGTCTGCGACGTTGACCACCTCGGGATAGGCACCTGCGAGCACGCGCGTCTCGACGACCAGGATGCTCGTCGACTCCCCCGGCGCGAGCGCACCGGCGTACCGGGCGACGACGAGGGTTCCGGCCGCAGCATCCGCAGCATCGACCGGTGCGACCGACTCGATCGTCCACCCGTCCGCCGTGGTTCCGGCGGCCGAGACGACCTCGAGCCCTGCGGGCACGGTGTCGGTGACGACCACATCGGTGGCCTCGGATGCTCCTGCATTGCGCACCGAGATCGCGAAGGGCAGCTCATCGCCGATGCGCACGGCATCTGCGACATGGCTCTTCGTGATCGACAGGTCGACCTCGCGGGCGACGGTCAGATCGGCCGTGTCGGTGTCGTTCTCGGGATTCGCATCAGGCGTGCCCGAGGTGACTGTGGCCGAGTTGGTGAGCACCGCACCGTGTGCGACGGCCGAGTCGACGAGCACGTCGAACTCGATCGCGGGCGCGACTCCCCCGGCCGCGAGACCGAGCGAGGCCGGAGCCACCGTGAACGTCACGCTCTGCGGATCGGCATCATCGGCACGCGCCGACCATCCGATCGCCGCGTCCCCGACGAGACCGGTGAAGCGCACACCTGCCGGCAGCTGATCGACGACGGTGATCGGGCCGATCGCATCGCTCGAACCGAGGTTCGAGACCTCGATGCGATAGCGCGCGCTCTCACCTGCGACAGCGGATGCCGTCTCCGCACCCTCGGCGTCGATCGCCGTCTTGACGAGACGCAGGTCGGCCTCTGTCGTGACGTCGATCGCCGCATCGTCGCTGACCTGGTGCGGCTCGGCGGCGCGACTGTCGGTCCACGACACTGTCGCCGTGTTGGTCAGCGCCGTGCCGGTGGGCACGTTCGCGTCGATCCGAGCGACGACCGTGAGCACGCTGTCGCCCAGCGGGTGCGCCTCGCGCACACAGCTCTGAGCCGTGTCGCAGGTCCACCCCTCGCCCTCGATCGAGACCGGGGTGAGACCCGCAGGCAGCAAATCGGTGACGGCCGCGTCGGCGAACGACGGACCGTCGTTGCGCACGGTGAGCGTGTACGAGACCTCGGTGCCGGCGACCCACGGGCCGTCAGCTGCGAGCTTGGTGATGGTGAGCTCTGCGAAGGTCACGACATCGACCGTCGCTTCGGCGTGGTTGTTGCCGGCATCCGCGTCGTCGGGGCCGGCGACATCCGCCGCATTCACCAGACGCTGCGGCCGCACCTCGGGGGCGACGTCGACCGTGACCTCGATCACGATCGTCGCTCCGACAGCGAGCACGTCACCCGTGTCGAGCACCGACCAGGCGATCGCTCGCCCGTCGTCGCTCACGGTCGGCTCGGCATCCACCGCACCGAGACCCGCCGCATCGACGGTCGACGACACGTAGGTGAGGCCTGCGGGCAGCTGATCGACGATCTCGATCGGCGCGCTCGAGAGGCTCGGACCGTTGTTGGTCACGGTCAGCAGGAAGCGCGTCTGCGTGCCCGCCGTCACCTGCGACACGACGTCGTCGGCCACGGGCGCGCCATCGGTATCGATCGCTTGCTTGACGATCGAGAGATCGGCGACGCGATCGGATGCCGTGGTGTCGAGGTCGTCGGGAGCATTGGTCGAGTTCTCGGCCTCCGCCACGACGACGTTGCGCACCTCGGTTCCGGGCTCCAACTCGGCCGGCAGCGCGTAGGTCACGATGAACGATCTGGTGTTGTCGCCGGTCGCGGCGGGCAGGGTGCCCGCCAGCGCGAAGACATCACCGGTCGCGGCTTCGGCCTTAACCTCAACCTCGGCCTCGGCCTCGGCCTCAGCCTCAGTACCGGTCGTGCGCGTCCATTCGCCGCTCTCGTCCGTCACCTCGACGTACGTCAGCATCTCGGGAGCCTGGTCGGTGACCGTGACCTGACGAGCATCCGCGGGTCCGTTGTTGGTCACGACGACGCGGTAGCTCGCCGTGGCTCCGGCGGCCACCTCGGGAAGGGCTCCGCCCAGCTGCGCGGCATCCTTCCACTCCCCGCCGTCGAGCACGACGCGGGTCTTGGTGATCGCGAGAGACGTCTGGTCGCCCGGGGTGACCGTGACGGCATCCTCGTTGTTCTCCGGCGTCGGGTCGACCGTCACCGGCGAATCGACGACCGCGGAGTTGGTGATCTCACCATCGGTCCACGACGCCTCGACGGTTCCCGTCAGGAACAGCTGCTGCGCAGCACCCACCGGCATCTGCGACCCCGTGTAGGTCCACGTGATCACGTCACCCGCCGAAGCGGGCCAGCCGTCAGAGGCCGCGACCGTCCACTCAGAGAGATCGGCAGACGGGTCCTGCACCTCGACGACACCCGCAGGCACCGTGTCGGTGACCGTGATCGGCGTCGCCGCAGCGCGGCGCTCCGGCTCGACGCTGGTCGTGGATGCCGCAGATGGTCCGTCGTTGCGCACCGAGATGCTCCACGTGATCGGGCGTCCGGCAGTGACCTCGGTGGTGGTGACGGCCTTGGTCAGCACCAGATCTGCGGCGCTCGCGAGCGGCTTGGTCACCTGCGAGCTGTTGTCCAGGAGGTCTTCCGGGCGCTCCCAGGTGCGACCGGCGACGCTCGCCGAGTTGCTCGCCGAGCCGACGGCCGACTCGTCGATGGTGACGTCGGCGACGAGCACGAGGCTGTCACTTCCGTCGGCCTTCAGCGCGAGGGTCGCGTCTCCCACGACGAACGGGTCGGATGACGTGCCGGCACCCGCGACCGCGAAGGGCTCACCCTCGGTGTCGTCGGCATCGGCGAAGTAGCGCGCGGTGAACGATCCCGTGGTCACTCCCTCGGGCAGTTCGGCCTCGTCGACGATGCGGAACGGCCCGTTGGCGGCATCCGGCCCCTGGTTGGTGACCGTGAGACGCCACTGCGGCTGGGTGTACCCGGCGCGCAGGCTCTCGCCCGCGGTCCAGTCGCCCTCGGCATTTCCGCCGATGGCCTCCTTGACCATCTTCAGGTCGGCGCGCGCGATGTGCGCGTCGGCCGTGGCCGGGTCGCTCGCATACGGTCCGTCGGCGTTGCCCTCGGCACCGACAGTGTCGGTCGCCACTCCGCTCACCGCGTTGGTATGCGCGAACGCGAGTCCCTCATCGGTCATCATCGCCGCGCCGAGCTCGGGCTTCGACGAGAACGTGACCGTCAACGTGCGCTGAGCGTCGGTCGCCCCATCGATGGTTCCGGGCAGCAGCGGGTTTCCGTCCTCGGCCTCGAGCGGCCAGGTGACCGTCTGACGATCGCCGTCTTCGCCGAGCGTGGGCTCGCCGAGCTCGACGGGTGGCTGACCGCCGACCTGCAGCACCGGCACGACGGTCGGGTCGTACGCCCAGTTCTCGGGCAGGGTGTCGGTCAGGGTCACCGTCTGCGCGGCTCCCTCCCCGGTGTTCGTGGCCTGAAGGGTCCACGAGAACGACCCGCCGACGAAGGCCGGCACATCGTTCGTGGGGCTCTTCGAGAGTTCGACCTGCGGGAAATGCGGGGCGATGTCGGCCTCAGCGACCTGCGGCGTCAGCGTCACCCCACCCGGAGTCTTGCCTGCCGGGCGGTTCTTGTCGCCCGGCACATAGGTCCATCCGTTGTTCGGTTTCGAGGTGTACTCGTTCACCGCCACGGAGTTCTTCAGCACGGTGTCCTTGGTGATGCCCTTCGACGCGGCGAACGTGCCGTAGTAGATGATCTCGTGGGTGTTCGAGCCGTCGACGTTACTCAGCGGGCCCGGGATCGTCCAGGTGATGGTCCCGCCGCCGCCGGCGAGCAGCATCGCAGCGTCATCGAACTTGGTGCCCGTGAAGGCCTCCTGGGTCGTGTCGACACTGATGCCGACCGGAACCGTGTCGGTCACGACGATGCCGTAGGCCGGAACAGCTCCGGTGTTCTTCACCTCGATGCGGTACTCGAACGACTGGTCGGGGTTGCCGGTGGCCTTCGATGCGAAGGCATCGGGAGCAGAGCCCGTGGCCCGCACGGTCTTCGCGACCGTGACCTTCGGGTCGACGATCGTGACCTCCGCCGTCGTGTTCAACGTCACCCGGTCACCGGGGATCGCGGAGTCGTTGATCTTGTTCCACGAGAAGCTCGCCGTGTTGACCGGTCTGCTCGACGTCACCTCCGGCATCAGGCGAGCCTGATAGGTCACAGTGATGGCACGCGGCTTGTCCCACGAGCGGATGTCGTTCGACGTGATCTTCCACGACAGCTTGCCGTCGGCGAGCGTCGGCGCGCTGATGGTGGGGACGCGCGTGTCGGCATCCCACTGCAGCGTCTCGGAATGCGTACCCGTCGGCACGAACTCGACGCCGGTGGGCAGCACATCGGTGAGCACCACGTCGTAGAAGTTGGTGTTGGCGGGGAGCGCGGTCGTGACCGTGTAGGTCACGAGCTCGCCCACCGCGGCAGATGCAGGACTGACCGACTTCTGCGGCACCGCATCTGGGAGCCGTACGACAGCGTTCGCGTTCACTGTGTAGGTGCCGCGTCGGTCGGTCGTGTCGGTGTCGCCGCCGACGGCGACGGGCAGCGTGTGTCCGGTCAGCGTGGCGCGGTTGACGAACTGCGAGGCGCCGCCCGCCTGCTCATCGACCGTCCCCGTGTAGGTGAGGGTCGGGGCAGTACCCGTGCCGGGAAGCATGCGGATCTTCCACTCGATGACCGTGCCCGTGCCTGAACCGCGCGTGATGACGCCGGCGCTCGTGGCCGAGCAGTTCTCGTCGAGGACGTTCGCCTGGCCCGTGGAAGTGCGCAGGTTGCTCGCCGCAAGCTCCTTCGGCACGCAGTCGATGATGACCACGTCGTAGAGTGCCGGGCGCCCCGAGGTGTTGCTCGCGGTCAGGGTGAAATCGACCGTGCCGTTCGCGCGCACCTCGGCCGACGAGGCCGTCTTCCTGAGCGTCGGGGCGGGCTGCACGAACGTCGCGTTCGCGGTGTCGGTGCGAACCACCGGAATGGGCGCCTCGGTGTTCGGATCGGTGAATATGAGGGCCGCCGTGTTCGTCAGGGTCGACCTGTCGGTGATGTCAGCGACGCCCGGGTTCGACACATCCCGGTCCTTCATCCATACGGTTATCCGAACGCGGAACTTCTGCGCGTCCTCCGTCGCGTTCGTATACGTGTCGGGGAATGTCAGCACACCGTGCGCGGCACCCTCGGTCTGCGCGACCCTGAAGTCCGTCGCCCCGTCACCGGTGATCAGCGCGTCACCATCCGGTCCGAAGTACCGAGCGCTGTCCTGCACGTACTCGTACGGCAGGTTGCGGCCCGCCACGGCGAACCGCCCGTTGTCCGAGAGCACAGCGCCCTTGACCGTCGTGCGCGCGGGGATCGTCACGGAGTACTCGAACGTCGCGTACTCGCCCTGCACGATCTGGCTCGCGGAGTTGCGGGTGCCGTCACCGAGATCAGTCATGCCGGCGGCACCTACGCCCGGTGCGACCTCGGTCGAGAACAGGTTCTTCTCGATCGTCACGTCGGGCAGGTGCACCTCGGCGCTGTCGACGGTGTCGATGTCGGATGCCGACACCTCGCCATCACCCGGGGTGCGCGTCGTCAGCTGCTGTCCGCCGCCGTCGCGCTGCGGCACCACGGTGGTCTTTCCGCCACCGGCGTTCTCGACCGCGTAGTCGACGATGCCCGCAGTGTTCGTGTACTTCTGCGTCAGCTGCGCGGCATCTCCTCCGCCGATGACGGTGCCGTTGGGCACGGTGAGGCGGTAGCCGAGGCTGAAGCCGCTGACGGCCTCCGGCGTCGTCCCCACTGCGGCGACGGAACCGGCGATCGACGCGCTGATCTTCCAGACGATCACCGATCGTCCGGTGAAGGCGCTGCTCAGCGCGATGCCGTCGGGCAGGGTCTCCCCCGCGTCGTACATCGTCGCGACAGCATCCGCTCCGCCGAGCTGCGCGCCCGTCGGGTGGAGCTCTGCGAGTGGCGCCGACACGTCGGCCTTCTTCACACCGGCCGGCAGCACATCCCAGACCACGTAGTCGGTGGTGGTGTTCTGCGGAGCCTTCACATCGATGCGGTAGTCGACCCGGTCGCCCTGCACGACCTGCTCGCTCTGGTCGCGATCGCCGAAGGAGCCGGCGATCTCGCGCCCGTTGACCGCGACGATGCCCTTCGTGAGGGTCGAACCCCAGTCGAGGTCGATGCCGGCATCCGATCGACGGAAGTCGAGCACGCCGTCGACGTTGACCTGCTGGTACTTCGCCTGGTTGAGGGGGTTGTCGACCTCGTCCTGAGACGCGGACTGCGCCTTCACGGTGCCACGGACGAAGACGGTGAGTGTGCTGCCCTCGGGCATGAAGCGATCACCGCTCGAGGCGCGGTTGCGTGCGCCGAGCTCCCATGTCAGCGAGGCGCCGGTGGGCGCGACGTTCGGGATGTAGGCGGTCGGGAATCCCGGGGAGCCGTATGCCACCGGGCCCATCACATCGGTGGAACCGGGGATGCCGGTGTAGGCGTAGCGAAGCTCCTGCACCTCGATGCCCTCGGGCAGATAGTCGGTGAGCAGCGGGTTGCGGCTGTCGATGCCGTCGGCGAAGTCCACGAACAGGCGATACCAGACGTCATCCCCCGGGGAGAAGGGCTTGGCGGCCTGCTTCAGCAGCTCCTCCGGCTGCTCCATGTCGGGTGTCGTGCCGCGCTCGAGCACGGTCTTCTCGAGGATCGTGCGGTCCGAGCCGATGACGGCGGCCGAGTCGTCGAAGACGTATCGAGCGCCGCCCACGCGGTCGGCCATCGTCGGGTCGTTCGCGATCGCGGCGATCGGCTCGGTCTTCGCGGTCACCGAGACCTTGTTGACGAAGCTGTCACCCGAGCTCGTGCCGCCGCCGGCACCCGTGTAGTTCGGGCGCTGCGTCACGGAGTACTCGGCGGTGAACGGCTCGCCGGCGTTCAGGGGGTCGACGTCGACGACGACCGTGAAGGTGCCGTCGGTCGGGGTGTAGGTGATCGACACGAGGTGGAGTTCGGGCGACAGCACGGCCGCGGACTCCGTGGTCGGGTAGTTGCATGCATCGCCGGGGGCCTGCGCGTTCCACGTCTGCTGCGTCACGGTCTCGGAGCCGATGATGAGATCGACGCCGTCGAGCGAACCCGGGAAGGCGGGGCACAGTCCGTTGGGGATCACATCGGTGAGCACGATGTCGCTCGCATCGACATATTCGCTGACCTTGAGGTCGATCGAGTACGTCGCCACCGAACCGGTGGTGAACTGGCCGCCCGTGTCGACGCGCTTCAGCACGCGCACGTCGACGGCTTCGATGATCTCGCCATCGTCGTCGTGCGCGGCACGCAGGGCCGGGTCATCGTTCACGACGGGGCCCTGGTACTGGCCGTCGACCATCGCGACGTTGCGGAACGTCTGCGCCGCCTCGGGAGTCGACTCGCCGCCGTGGCGCGTCGAGGCTCCGGTGTTGTTGTCGAGATTCGCCGCCTGCGCACCGGTGGCGGCATCGGGGGCGGAGCCCTCTGCCCACAGTGCGTTCGCGAACAGCGGGACAGCCGCGTGATACTCGATCACCCGCGTCTCGCCGGCCTCGAGCGGAGCCAGCGTCCAGACGATCTTCGTGTAGATACCCGCGCCCGGCAGGCCGAGGGCTGCAGCTTCGGATGCCGACAGCTGCACGGTGTCGACGGACTCGCCGACGGTCGTGCCGCCCTCGATGACCGGGGCACCGGCGTACTCGATACTCGAGCTGTTGTCGTTGTCCTGTGCCAGACCGAGGTATTCGAGCCCGGCGGGGAGGTAGTCGGTGACGGTGACGTCGTTCGTCGCGCCGCGCGTCGTGTTCTCGACCTTCATCGAGTACGTCGTGATGGTGGTGTGTACGCCGCGCAGCAGCTCGCTCTCGGCGCTCGGCTCATCCTTGACGATGCGCACGGCCTGCACGGGCACGTCGTCGGTGGCGACTCCGGCGCCAGACGTGTGGGCCGTCGAGCGCGAGACGCTGGGCGAGCCGTCGAACGTGGGTAGACGCGTCGGATCGTTCGACGTGTATACGGCGATCGAGAAGCCGACCACGCTGCCGACCGGATAGTCATCGTTCGGTGCGACCGTGATGGTCGGTGAGACGGTGCCGCCCTGCGGCAGGTCGTCCACGTTCGACCAGACCCAGATCTGCTGTCCGGCGGGCACGGCGCAGAGCGGCGCCTGCCCGGGGGCGTTGACGAGGCCGAGGGAAACGCAGGATGCGTCGGCCGCCGTGCGTGCGCGATTGGGCAATACATCGCCCGCGGCGTAGATCTTCGGCGCGGCGAGTGCGCCACCCTGAACCTCACCCGAGACGTACGAGACGTTGGCCGGCAGTGTCGCCACGAGCGCCAGGTTGAACTGTGCGCCGCCGCTGCGGTTGGTCACATCGATCGAGAACCCGACGTTCTCGCCGGCCAGGACGAAGTCCTTGACCGTACCGGTCGGATCGACGTTCTCGGCCGAGACGCTGGGCGTCCAGGACGCTGCGGTCGCCATCTGCGCGGCGACCCCGAGAGCGAGCGCTCCCGTGATCAGTGAGACGACGGTGGCGATTGCCGTCAGTCTCCGGGCGCGCGAAAAAGTCCTTCGACGCAGGGTCGAACGCATGCTGAAACTCCCCTATTACCCTGCGTGCCACTCCCCGGCGCGCAGGTACTCCCCTGACGCAGACACCGTCGACGGCCGTTCAGGGAAGCGTGGGGCCATCCTGAAGTGTCAGCGGTTCGCGTCCGGCCTTGACCCCGGGCGCGCGCCTGCGTGCTGCGTATGCGCAGCGTTCCTCACCATATACGACACTTCAAGTTATATTCAAGGTCATACATCGGCGCGTCGTGCCGCATGGCTGCGGATTCCGTCGCGAGACCGCCGATTCTGCGCCAAACCCATCGCCTGCGCGGGGGTTTCGCGCCGGAATGTGGGTTTCGCCGCGGCATCCCCCGCCGCAGCGTCCTTGGCCGCAGCCGCCGTCGCCCTCGGCTTCGACCCCGGCTTCGATCCCGTCTTCTCCCCGCTGCGGCCCGCTACCCAGCGAGACCACGCTTCTCGCACGAGACCCATCGCCTGCACAGGGGTCTCGCCCCGGAATTCGGGTTTCGCCGCAGCATCCCCCCGCCGCAGCCGCCGCTGCCGCCGCCCCCGTCGCCCCCGGCGTCGACCCGCTGCAGCCCAATACCCCTCGAGACCGCGCTTCTCGCACGAGACCCACCCCCAGCACACGGATCTCACCCCGAAAGGTGGGTTTCGCCGCAGCATCCCCCCGCCGCAGCCCCCGCCACCCCCGGCTTCGACCCCGGCTTCGCCCCCGCTGCGGCCCGCTACACCGCGAGACCGCGCTTTGCGCACGAGACCCACCCCCAGCACACGGGTCTCACCCGGAAAGTTGGGTTTCGCCGCGCGCACGCCGTCGTGCCGCCACGAAACCGCCCTTCCCGCACGAAACCCACCGCCAGCACACGGGTCTCGGCCCGAAATGTGGGTCTCGCGCCGCACACCACCGCCGACGCCGCACGGCAGCGGCCGACGGCACCGCGGCCCGGGTACGACAAAGGGGCCGGACCCGAAGGTCCGACCCCTGTGCCAGAAAGCAGATGCTTACTTGATGATCTTCGTGACCGTACCAGCGCCGACGGTACGTCCACCCTCACGGATGGCGAAGCCGAGGCCCTCTTCCATGGCGATCGGCTGGATCAGCTCGACCGTCACGTCAGTGGTGTCGCCGGGCATGACCATCTCGGTGCCCTCGGGCAGCGTGATGACGCCGGTGACGTCGGTGGTGCGGAAGTAGAACTGCGGGCGGTAGTTCGTGTAGAACGGGTTGTGACGCCCACCCTCATCCTTGGAAAGGATGTACGCGGTGCCCGCGAAGTCGGTGTGCGGCGTGACCGAACCCGGCTTGACGATGACCTGACCGCGCTCCACGTCTTCACGCTTCGTGCCACGGAGCAGGAGACCACAGTTCTCGCCGGCCCATGCCTCGTCGAGCTGCTTGTGGAACATCTCGATACCCGTGACCGTGGTCTTGACGGTCGGACGGAGTCCGACGATCTCGACCTCGGAGTTGATGGCCAGCGTGCCACGCTCGGCGCGGCCGGTGACGACGGTTCCACGACCGGTGATCGTGAAGACGTCCTCGACGGGCATCAGGAACGGCTTGTCCTTGTCGCGCACGGGGTCGGGAACGTTCTCGTCCACGGCCTCCATGAGGTCCAGGATCGCCTGGGTCCACTTCTCGTCACCCTCGAGGGCCTTGAGAGCGGAGACGCGAACGACAGGAGCGTCTTCCGCGAAGCCCTGCGATGCGAGCAGCTCGGAGACCTCGAGCTCGACGAGCTCCAGGATCTCCTCGTCGTCGACCATGTCGGACTTGTTCAGCGCGACCAGCAGGTACGGAACGCCGACCTGCTTGGCGAGCAGCACGTGCTCACGCGTCTGAGCCATCGGGCCGTCGGTGGCGGCGACCACGAGGATCGCGCCGTCCATCTGAGCAGCACCGGTGATCATGTTCTTGACGTAGTCGGCGTGGCCGGGGGCGTCAACGTGCGCGTAGTGGCGCTTCGGGGTCTCGTACTCGATGTGCGAGATGTTGATGGTGATTCCACGCTGGCGCTCTTCCGGCGCCGAGTCGATGGAAGCGAAGTCGCGCTGCACGTTGGTGTCAGACGGGAACTTGTCAGCAAGCACCTTCGAGATCGCTGCGGAGAGCGTGGTCTTGCCGTGGTCAACGTGACCGATGGTTCCGATGTTGACGTGCGGCTTGGTCCGCTCGAACTTGGCCTTAGCCACTGGGTCCTCCTCAGGACGTCATGTAGAGGGTGCCGGGCACTGGTTTGCGACCGGTTCTCTACGGGTGTGAATCTCAGTTTAGTAGAGAGGGAATGTGAAGTTGTAGGGGACCTGGGAGCCGGACCTGAGCCCGGCTCCCAGGAAGTTGTTACTCGCCGCCCTGGTGCTTCTGGACGATCTCGTCGGCCACAGCGCGGGGAACCTCAGCGTAGCTGTTGAACTCCATCGAGTAGACGGCGCGACCCGAAGTCTTCGAGCGCAGGTCACCGATGTAACCGAACATCTCGGACAGCGGGACGTGTGCACGGACGACCTTGACGCCGGCGGCGTCTTCCATCGACTGGATCTGGCCACGACGCGAGTTCAGGTCGCCGATGACGTCGCCCATGTACTCCTCGGGAGTACGCACCTCGACCGCCATGAGCGGCTCGAGCAGTGCCGGGCTCGCCCGACGAAGGGCTTCCTTCATACCCATCGACCCTGCGATCTTGAACGCCATCTCCGAGGAGTCGACATCGTGAGCCGCACCATCGACGATGGTCGCCTTGACGCCGACGATCGGGTAGCCGGCGAGCACGCCGACGTTCATCGCATCCTGGAAACCGGCATCGATCGAGCCGATGTACTCACGCGGGATACGACCACCGGTGACCGCGTTGACGAACTCGTACGTCTTCTCGTCGTCGAGGTCGAGCGGCTCGATGTTGAACTGGATCTTCGCGAACTGACCCGATCCACCCGTCTGCTTCTTGTGCGTGTAGTCGTGCTTCTCGACGCCCTTGCGGATCGTCTCGCGGTACGCCACCTGCGGCTTGCCGACGTTGGCCTCGACGTTGAACTCGCGCTTCATGCGGTCGACGAGGATGTCGAGGTGCAGCTCGCCCATGCCCTTGATGGTCGTCTGACCGGTCTCGGGGTTGAGCTCCGTGCGGAAGGTCGGGTCCTCTTCAGCGAGCTTCTGGATGGCGACACCCAGCTTCTCCTGGTCGGCCTTGGTCTTCGGCTCGATGGCGACCTCGATGACGGGCTCGGGGAACGTCATCGACTCGAGGACGACCGGCGAGGTCGGGTCGGTCAGGGTGTCACCGGTGGTGGTGTCCTTCAGACCGATGACCGCGTAGATGTTGCCCGCGGTGACCGAGGGAACAGGGATCTCCTTGTTGGCGTGCATCTGGAAGATCTTCCCGATGCGCTCCTTCTTGCCCTTGGTCGAGTTGATGACCTGGGCACCGGAGTCGAGCTGGCCCGAGTAGACGCGCACGTAGGTGAGGCGACCGAAGAACGGGTGCACCGCGACCTTGAACGCGAGAGCTGCGAACGGGTCCTTCGCGTCGGGGTGACGCTCGATGATCGTGTCGTAGTCCTTGGGGTCGTGCGCCTGGATCGAACCCACGTCGAGCGGGTTCGGCAGGTAGTCGACGACCGCGTCGAGCATCGGCTGGACGCCACGGTTCTTGAACGCCGAACCGCAGAGCACCGGGTAGATCTCCGAAGCCACGGTGAGCTTGCGGATCGCGCCCTTGATCTCGGCGACGGTCAGCTCTTCGCCACCGAAGAACTTCTCGAGCAGCGCGTCGTCGGTCTCGGCGACGGTCTCGAGGAGCTGCTGACGGTACTCGTCGGCCTTGTCCTTGAGGTCGGCCGGGATCTCCTGGATCTCGTAGGAGGCGCCCATGGTGACGTCACCCTTGGAGTCACCCGCCCAGACGAGCGCACGCATCTCGACGAGGTCGATGACGCCGATGAAGTCGTTCTCCGCACCGATGGGCAGCTGGATGACCAGCGGCTTGGCGCCGAGGCGGTTGATGATGGTGTCGACGGTGAAGTAGAAGTCCGCGCCGAGCTTGTCCATCTTGTTGACGAAGCAGATGCGGGGGACGTTGTACTTGTCAGCCTGACGCCACACGGTCTCGGACTGGGGCTCGACGCCCTCCTTGCCGTCGAAGACGGCGACGGCACCGTCGAGGACGCGGAGCGAACGCTCCACCTCGACCGTGAAGTCCACGTGACCGGGGGTGTCGATGATGTTGATCTGGTTCTTGTTCCAGTAGCAGGTCACGGCGGCAGACGTGATCGTGATGCCGCGCTCCTTCTCCTGCTCCATCCAGTCGGTGGTCGATGCACCGTCGTGGGTCTCGCCGAGCTTGTGGTTGACGCCCGTGTAGAACAGGATGCGCTCGGTCGTGGTGGTCTTGCCAGCATCGATGTGAGCCATGATGCCGATGTTCCGGACCTTGTTCAGGTCGGTGAGCACGTCTTGTGCCACAGGAGTGTCCTTATCTTTTGTGCAGTCGTACTGCGAAGAGGGGGTGTCCGCCCCCGATGTGTGATCGGGGGCGGACGAAGCTGTTTACCAGCGGTAGTGAGCGAACGCGCGGTTCGACTCGGCCATCTTGTGCGTGTCTTCACGACGCTTGACGGCAGCGCCGAGACCGTTCGACGCGTCGAGGATCTCGTTCTGCAGACGCTCGGTCATCGTCTTCTCACGACGACCCTTCGCGTAGCTGACGAGCCAGCGCAGCGCGAGGGTGTTCGCGCGGTGCGGCTTGACCTCGATCGGAACCTGGTAGGTCGAGCCACCGACACGGCGGCTCTTGACCTCGAGGGTGGGGCGCACGTTGTCGAGCGCCTTCTTCAGAGTGGCGACGGCATCCTGACCGTTCTTCGCTTCGACGCCCTTGAGAGCGTCGTAGACGATCGACTCGGCGAGCGACTTCTTGCCGTCGACCAGGATCTTGTTGACCAGCTGGCTGACGATCGGAGCGCCGTATACCGGGTCGTTGACGACGGGACGCTTCGGGGCGGGACCCTTACGAGGCATTGGACTCAGCCCTTCTTCGCGCCGTAGCGGCTGCGAGCCTGCTTACGGTTCTTGACGGCCTGGGTGTCCAGGGCGCCGCGGACGATCTTGTAGCGAACACCGGGGAGGTCCTTGACACGACCGCCGCGGACGAGCACCAGCGAGTGCTCCTGGAGGTTGTGACCCTCACCCGGGATGTAGGCGGTGACCTCGGACCCGTTGCGGAGCTTCACACGAGCGACCTTGCGCATCGCCGAGTTCGGCTTCTTCGGGGTGGTGGTGTAGACGCGGGTGCAGACCCCGGCCTGCTGCGGGTTCGACTTCAGGGCAGGCGTCTTGGTCTTGGTGACCTTCGGCGAGCGACCCTTGCGAACCAACTGCTGAATGGTTGGCACGTTCTCTCCTCATAGTGCTGCACGGTGACAGCGTGATGGGTTTCACCTCATGACCCACCGGCACGCCGGAATCGACGAGCCTTTGTGGTGGTGGGTATGCCGTGGGGGCGGACCGGCCATGGAGCCGACGCCCAGCGAGCACGTCAAGACGTGCACACACCTGATCAAGTGTAATGCCGCGTAACGTGGCCGGTCAAATGGGGTCGGGTTCAGCGCAGATCCCTGATCCTCGCCGCGACCGAACCGCCCTCTCCCGTGCGGCGCTCCGCCGTGACGGCGATGATCAACAGCACCGCACCCATCACAGCGAGGGTGATCCACCACGGCATGGATTCGATGCCGCGACCGATCTGCACCGAGAACACGAACACGTTCTCGATCGGCAGCACGATGAGACCGATGAGGAACGGCGCGGCCAGCCTGCCGCGGGATCCGACGAGGATCGCCGCGAGCGCGAGCACCATCACCAGGATCGCCCGCCAGGTGAGCGGATCGGTGAAGGTCGACACGATCGAGGCGCTCATCATCACCACGAGGCCGGGCGCCAGCAGCGCCCACGACCCGCTCCACCCGGCCGGCCAGCTGTCGAGCGTTGCCCGACGATCGACGGCATCGGCGGACTCACCCCCGACCTCTCGCATCACGATGACTCCGGCCAGCAGCAGGAAGGCGCCCAGCGGCAGCGAGAACCACTCGACACGTAGGTCGCGCGGACTCCACGCCACGACCGCCGTCACGAAGGCGATCGCGAACAGGAACCACACGGGCGGCAGGGTCGTCGCGCCGCGGCGCACTCGGGATGCCGTCACGACGACCATCACCAGATAGGCGAGCATGAGCGCCCACATGGCCCAGATCGAGAACCAGTCCCGTTCGATCGCGAACCACACGCCGAGCGCCAGTGCGAGAGCGGCAGGCGCACCGAGCCACCGGTTCGCCCGCAGCGTCGATTCGGGGCGGGCGGCCCGACGGATGCCGTGGGCCGCGAGCGCGAGCGCGATGGCGCCGACGGCGCTCACCCCCAGACACGCGACGAACAGACCGGCGCCGTGCAGCGACGGGTGGTCCCAGCCGAGGCCGAGACGGATGCCCTGCACCGCGCCGACCGTCGCCGCGAGGGCCGCGGCGAGCAGGGTCGGGATGCGCAGAGCGCGCAGCCGACGCATCCGCGTGCCCGCCGTCGCCCGCCGAACGAGGGCCTCCAGCGCCAGCAGCATCCACGCCGCGACCAGGAGGGCGATCACGCGCCACATCACGGCACCCTCGACGAGTGACCCCTGCCCGGTGACGCCCTGCCCTGCGGCATCCTGCCCCGCGGCATCCGGTTCGATGACGGCGACGAGAGCGACGATCGGCCCGATCGCCACGAGCAGTCCTGCGGCATACAGGGCCGTGACCCGGTGACCACGCAGCGTGAGCAGCACCGCCACCACAGCGGCGCCCAGCGTGGGCGGCAGCAGGTAGGCCTCGAGCACATCGACGCCGACCATCCCCCAGACGCACCAGAGCGCGCCGGTGAAAGCGGCACCGGCAACTCCCCAGGCATAGCGGCGCCCCGCGAACATCGCCTGCGCGGCGGCGCCGAGCCCGAGGATCAGCAGCACCAGGAACGACGTGCCGAGGCCCGCCGCTTCACGCGCCACCGCAAGCGCGGTGGCGATCGCGCCGGTCACCAGCGCCGAGACCTCGATGGCGACTCGCGCCGCATCGACGGTCA
This sequence comes from Microbacterium sp. AC145, assembly GCF_979258505.1. Classification (NCBI taxonomy): domain Bacteria; kingdom Bacillati; phylum Actinomycetota; class Actinomycetes; order Micrococcales; family Microbacteriaceae; genus Microbacterium; species Microbacterium sp. AC145. The sequence goes on along the minus strand of NZ_OZ409859.1, from coordinate 307,196 downwards.
CCACGGAATGACCGCGTGACCGCAGCGACTCGCGGATGATCGCGGTCGACGGCAGCACCAGCGCGACGAGGATCGCGATGATCGGCAGCACCACAGGCGATCCGCTCGATGCGAGCAGCTGCGCCCCCAGGCACACGATCATCACGGCGAGCGTCGGCACGAGCATCCCCGCCGCCGCCGTACGCACCACGAGGGTCAGGCCGGGCCTGCGGGTGAGCATGAGAGAGAGGGCGAGAGCGAACATGAGCCCGGTCGACAGCGCCGTCCACCCGCTGCGCTCGACCACAACCTGCAGGATGCCGATGCCGAACGGCACCGCCGACACGACGAGCACCGCCTGCCAGGCCCGTGCGCCGATGGCCGGCAGGTAGGTCGCGATGATCGCGACGACGAGTCCGGTCGACACCGTCAGCGACAGCTGCGCGACGCCACCGACGCCGGCGAGCCCGAGGGCCGTCGCCACGAGCACCAGCGCATAGCCGAATCCGGCACCCACGTAGAGGAAGCGCCGGGCGGCCGGCAGCACGATCACGAGCGCGGCCAGTGCGACGAGTATGCCCGCACCGGCGAGCGGCACGACAGCGGGGTCGCGCCACGCGATCATCGCCGCGGCGACGAGTGAGATGTGGGCGGCGACCAGCGCGACGATCCGCAGACCTCGCCCCTCGAGGAGGGTCGGCAGGATCCACAGCGCGGCGGCGAGCACGATCACCGGCACCGTCAGCACGGCGATCGCGGCGGGGAGCACCAGCAGCGGACCGCATCCGACCACGAGCACCACGAGCGCGCCGAAGCAGAGGGAGGCCAGCGCCGTCGCGTTCGCGAACCGGTGGATGCCGACGCGACGCCGGGCGAGCGCGCTGAACGCGCCGAGCCCCGCGCACATCGCCAGCAGGCCTAGCGGCAGCCCCCACCCCGGCATCCCGACCGGGCCGACCTCGTCGTTCACGCGCAGGAACTCGCGCACGGTCGAGAGCCCGGTGAGCGCCGACGGTGCGAGAACCAGCACTGCCGGTATGACGAGCACCGTGAGAGACCCGGCGACGACGGGCGCGCGGGGCACCGCCTTCGGCAGCGGCACGAGCGCACCGATGAACACGAGGGCCAGGACAGCGGATGCCGGCACGACGGCGAACACCACGGAATCCTCGAACAGCAACGACCCCTCGACCACGGCGCCGGCGGTCACCGCGTAGACCGCGACGATGAGCGCCACAGATGCGACGCCACCGGCCCCGAAGGCCCAGAGACCCGCGAGCAGGCGCCGCGCCGCCACGACCATGTGGATCGCGATCAGCACCAGCATCGCGCTGATGGTGAGCAGCGACCACACGGCATCGGCAGAGCCCACAGACCACACCAGCACGAGAGAGGAGAGGCTGGCGATCAGCTGCAGCGCAGTGAGGGTCACAGCCTCGGCCGCGGGCAGACGCAGCCACTCGACGAGGGCGGCACCCGCGAACGCGACCCCGATCGCTCCGAGCACCGCGGTCGACGGTGTGCCACCGGCAGCACCGAGCATGGCCGGCACGAGCGCGATCGCCACCACTGCGGTCCACTGCCAGATGCGGATGCCGCGCCTGGCCCCGGCCCAGAGCATCACGCCTCCGGCAGCCGCCGTCGCGATGGCCGAGGTCAGCCACGGGTCGATCCCCGGGGCCGCGAGCTGCGCGACCGCGTGGATGTCGAGCCCCGCGAAGACGAGTCCGAGCCCACCGACCGCCTCTGCCGAGAACCGCAGTCCTCGGCGTGACAGCAGCCAGGCGCCCCCGAGGAAGAGCAGAGTGATGAGTCCGACGATCACGCTGCGCAGCGCGCGGTCGGCGAGATCCGGATTGAAGTACGTGAAGACGATCGCCGCGACCGCGAAGAGCCCCGCGCCCGCCGTGGCGAGCACCGACTGCAGCGTGGCACTCCCCTGCGGGTCGGCGTCTCCCCCGCGCTCCGATGCGTCTCGGGGCGGTGCGGGCGGAGACGACACGGGCGGCGGCGACGCGGTTCGTGCGGATGCCGGAGCGGATGCGGATGCTGTGGCGCCTGTCGATGCGGCGCGCACGGCCGATGCATGGCTAACGGTCGGAATGCGGCGCAGCAGTGCCTCGCGGGCGCGCAGCGCTGTCGCGGCGGCGAGCGACGACTCCCAGACGGTGACCCCGACCGTGCCGCGCAGGTCGGATCCGCACCGCGGGCAGCATCCGCCCTCGAGTGCCGCGTGGCACACCGGGCAGGCGCGTTCATCGAGCAGGTGGCGGGCGACCGACTCGCCCCAGGTGGTCGGCGGCGACATCGATGCGCTGGTCGATGCAGCGGTCTGCGACACGGTCACGGGCGCGGTCATGATGCCTCCTCGGAGTCGGGCACCCAGCGCAGTATGTCTCCCGGCTGGCAGTCGAGCACGCGACAGATCGCCTCGAGGGTGGTGAACCGCACGGCCTTGGCACGGCCGTTCTTCAGCACGGCGACGTTCGCGGGGGTGATGCCGATGGCGTCGGCGAAGTCCTGCACGCTCATCTTCTTGCGGGCCAGCTGCACGTCGAGATCGATCACGATGGGCATCAGACGACCTCGGAGAGATCCTGCTCGAGCTCGAGCGCCTTGCGCAGCAGCCCGCGCAGCACCACGACGAGCAGAGCGAGCGCGGCGCTGACGACGACACCGAGGATCGCGAGCAGCGACAACGAGAGGGACACCGCCCGATTGGCCAGGATCACCAAGTACGCGGCGAGGATCAGCACACCCGCTGCGACGAGCGCTCCGAGGATGATGTCGACATAGCGGAACGCCTCGACCCGGAAGATGCGGTCGGTCTGCACCAGCGACAGCAGGAACCAGACGCACACCAAGGTGACCTCGACGAGCGCGAGGAACACGACCGCCCCGATGATGCCCGGAATCTCGAGCTGCACCACGTCGGGGTTGCGCAGCGCGGTGATGCGCGCGACCTCGGGGATCACCAGGATCTGGCTGGCGAGCAGCAGCGCGATCAGAACGACGATCAGCGCCTTGAGCGCGCGGGAGACTCGGGGGTTCATAGTGGCCCTATCGATGAGCAATGGATATCTATCGAAAAACGATACCCACTGCACAGTCGGGTCGACAACGGCATCCGTCGTCTCTCAGCGGATACGCAGGTCGGTCATCCGCCGACAAGTCATCGCCGGGGCGGGTCCGAGCGCCTCAGGGCGAGTCGGGTTCGAACGGCGAATCGAGCGACTGCGTCAGCTCGGCGAGCATCGCCTCGATCTGCGGTTCGACGTGCTGCGAGATCGCCGCCTGGATGTAGAGACGGTGGCGAAGCAGGATGCCGCAGATCTCGCGCCCCACGAGGTTGGCGTACTCGTCGGCCAGCCCCACCTCCTGCCGCAGCGCGCTCTTCTCCTCGTCGCTCAGCGGAGGCAGCGGCGGCAGCTCCGCTGCCGCGTCGTCGGCGAGGCCCGCGATCGTGAAGAGGAAAGGCGCTCCGGGAACCGGATCGGGGTCGAGCGGCATCCCGTCGAACTCGGGATCGAGGTCTTCAGACGGCCGGTAGGCGCGCGCCCGGTTGCGGTCAGCCTGCTGGTCGAGCTCGCGCTGCAGCATCGGCAGATTGCGCTCGGTGTACTCGGCGACCGCGTGATCGACGATGGTCTTGATGCGCGTCGACAGGCCGTGCTGCACGCCGTGCGGAGTGTTGCCCGCGATGCCGGCGGCCGACAGGATGGGCGAGCCGAGGCACCGGCGGCAGGGCGCGACGCGCCCTCGATGGGTGGCCGGCTCCCAGCGCGGCACCCAGCGCAGCCAGGCCTGAACAGCCTGGTCGACCTGCGTCTCCAACGAGCGCTCCACACGTAGAGCGTACGACGACCACCCCCGCAGCGCACCGATTGACGAGCCGGAATACTGCACCCGGGTCCCCGTGGACGATGCGCCTGGGTCCCTTAGCCTGTCGAAGGGCCCGACGACCAGGGAGCCTGAGCCCGTCGAAGGGCCCGACGCTTCGACAAGCTCAGCGACCCAGGAAGCTCAGCGCCCCAGGAAGCTCAGCGACCCAGGAAGCTCAGCGGCCCAGGAAGCTCAGCGACCCAGGAAGCTCAGCGGCCCGAGCTACTCGTCGTCTTCGTTCTCCCACGGCCATCGCGGATGGCTCGCGCGGGTGCGCCGCAGCGCGATGCCGCTCCACGCGGCCGCCGCCGCGACGAGCAGCAGAACGAGACTGGTGCCACCGCGCACGAGATCGCCGGCGACAGCGGTCGCGACCACGAGGTCGCCGGTGCCGAACAGCACGCCGATCCACACCGCGACGAGGTGTGCGAGGCCGACCCCCACCGCGATCCCCGGCACCGACAGGAACGACGGACGCGCGCGCCGGAGCGCGATCCAGAGGCCGAGCGCGAATGCCAGCACCGCGACGAGCATCCCCACGGCGCCCGGAAGCTGCCCGAGCCCTTCGACGGCGATGATGTCAGTGTCGGTCGCGACGGTCAGCGCGCCCAGCCCGAAGACCGCGAGGGCGAAGAACCCGACGGTCGCGAGCACCAGCGCCAAGACGGCCGAAACCCCCGCGGACTCGGGTCCGCGGGGGTTCGGCGACGACATGTCCGTGACTACCTCGCCAGCGTCGGGCCGGCTTCGAGAGTGCGCTCGTACTCGCGCTGCGCCTCGGCGTTGAGCTCGGTCTTTCGGGCGCCGCTGCGGGCGACCCAGGCTCCGAACCAGATGGTCAGCTCACGCGCGAAGATGAACGCGGCGATCGCCAGCGGCGCGAGCAGCTGGGATCCGACGAGCTCGTTGCCCTCGCTTGCACTGAGCAGCCAGAACGGCGCCTGGAACAGCTGACCGAGGATGTGTCCGCCGTACGCGATCACGCCGACGATGATGCCGAACACGACCCACAGGCCCCAGCGGCCGCGGTTGATGAACGCGCCGAGCAGCCAGAAGCCCAGGAAGAACACGACGACCGGAACCCAGTACGACCAGGTCATGAGCGGCGCGAGCGCCGACTCCGCGATGTTCGTGCCGGTGACATCGCCCTCGAAGGCGCCGACTCCGAGCGTCGCCGCGAGGTAGAGCACCGCGAAGGCGAGGGTGGCCAGCAGGCCGATGGCTCCGGCCGTGCCGCGGTTGCCGCGCTCACGCGGGGGCTCGGGAGCCTGCACGAAGATGGGCTGCTGCTGCACGGGGGCGATGACGGTCTCGGCCGGTGCGGGCTCCGACGGGACGATGCGAGTGTCGGCGCGGGTGTCCGCGGCGGATGCTCCGGCGGCCGCTGCTCCGGCATACGCGGCGCCGGCCATGGCCGACTCCTCGTGTGCGGTGCTGTTCGCGGGCGGCGGGGCGGGCGCGTCGAAAGCGGTCGTCGCGGCAGTATCCGCCGTCGCAGCCGACGTCGTGTCGGCATCCGAGGTCGTGTCGACAGCAGGCTCGGGATCGAGGTAAGCGGGATCGTTCAACTCGGGCGTCGCGAACGTGCCGGGGTGATCGCGCTCTGCGGCCTCGAAGGCCGCGAGATCGGGGTCGACCGCAGGATCTGCGGGCGTGGTGGCGGCATCCGCCGTTGTGGTCTCGGCCGGAGTGGCAGCGACGTCTGCACGCGCGGCCTCGGCGGCTTCGAGACCAGCGTTCGCGCTGTCGACGACGTCGTTGACGTCCTTCGGCCGCTCGGGCTGGGGAACCTCGGGGTCACTCATGGGGTGCGCCTCTCATCGGGTATGTGCTCTGCGAGGTTACCGCCGCGGATGCGCGGCCGACCGGAGGCGTGCCGACGTGTCGCCATACCGCGTGATCACGCGGCAGGAGCCGTCGCGGCGTCTCAGGGGAACAGCGAGCGGAGCGCGTCGCCGACGAACGCGTCAAGCGTCGGGAACATCGGGATCGCGAACCAGATCAACGCCGCGACGACGCCCACGCAGAACACCCCTGCGATCCAGCTCATCACTGAATTGCGTCCCCCGATCCGTGCCATGGGACAACCGTACGACCGCGCCACGACGCAGCCCGCTCGCAACGCCGTGACGACGTGCGAGCTCAGCCCTTCGTCGCGCCGGCCGTCAGACCGCCGACGATGTAGCGCTGCAGGAACAGGAACAGGATCATCACCGGGATCGCCGCCATCACGGCACCGGCGGAGAATGCCGACCAGTCGGCGTAGCGCGGGTTCGCGACGAGCTTCGTGAGTCCCACGACGAGCGTCTGCTGCTCGACGTCGACGAGCATGACGCTCGCGATCACGTACTCGTTGACCGTGCCGATGAACGACAGCAGCGCCACGACAGCGAGGATCGGTGCCACCAGCGGCAGGATCATCGTGAAGAAGATGCGGGCGTGGCCCGCCCCGTCGATGCGGGCGGCTTCGTCGAGCTCCATCGGGAGCGTGTTGAAGAACCCGTACATCAGGTAGGTGTTCACTCCGAGCGCGCCACCGAGGTACACGAGGATCAGGCCCGTGTGCGTGTTGAGTCCGATGGCGGGGAACCAGTCCCCCAGCGTGGTCATCAGCAAGAAGATCGCGACCACGGCGAGCAGTTGCGGGAACATCTGCACGACCACGATGGTGACGAGTCCGATGCGACGCCCGGCGAAGCGCATGCGCGAGAAGGCATATGCGGCGAGAGCCCCGATGAAGACGGTCACGGCGCCGGTGACGACCGCGACGAGCAGGGTGTTGAGGAACCACAGACCGTACGGATTCTGCGGGTCGCTGAGGATGCGCACATAGCTGTCGAAGCCGAAGGCCGAGAAGAGCTGGTTCGACCCGGTCAGCGTGCCGTTCGGGTTCAGCGACGCCGAGACGACGTAGAGAAGGGGGAAGAGTGCGAAGGCGCTGACGACGATCGCGACGACGTGACGCCATCCGGTGTCGGCGAACCACGCCGCGAAGCCGCGACGGCGGCGGCGCGGGGCGCGGCCGGGTTCGACGGTGACGGAGGCGGCGGTGCTGAGGTCGGTGGTGCTCATGTCAGTTCAGCTCCTCGAGGGCCTTGGTCTTGCGGAAGCTGATGATCGAGATCGTCGCCACCACGATGAAGATGAGGATCGTGAAGGCGGATGCCAGGCCGTAGTCGCGGGACTGGCCCGTGAACGCCACCTTGTAGACCATCGAGATCAGGATGTCGGTGTGCCCGACGGGGATGCTCACATCGTCGAACCGCGGTCCGCCCTTGGTCAGCATGTAGATGAGGTTGAAGTTGTTGAAGTTGAACGCGAACGACGAGATCAGCAGCGGGGCCACCGTCACCAGCAGCAGCGGCAGCTTGATGCGGCGGAAGATCTGCCAGGGGTTCGCGCCGTCCATCACGGCCGCCTCGTTCACCTCGTCGGGGATGCCCTGCAGCGCCCCCATGCAGACGAGGAACATGTAGGGGAACCCGAGCCACAGGTTCACCAGGAGCACCGACACCTTCGCCAGGGTCGGATCGGTGAGCCACGGGATGTCCGCTCCCCCGAAGATGACCTGGTTGATGAAGCCGAAGCTCTCGTTCATCATGCCCGCCCATACGAGCGCCGAGAGGAAGGCCGGGAACGCGTACGGCAGGATCAGGATGATGCGGTAGCCGTTGCGGAACCGCATCCGGGTGTTGTTGAAGACCAGTGCCAGCAGCAGGCCGAGGAAGAACGTCGTCGCGACCGAGAGCAGCGCGAACACGAAGGTCCAGATCGTCACCGAGATGAGCGGGCCGCGGATGTTCTCGTCGGTCACCGCCCGGATGAAGTTGTCGAAGCCGACCGTCGTCTGCCAGCCCGGCATGAGCGTCGCGCCGTCATCGGCGGTGAAGGCCCCCTCGCCGGTGTCGGAGTAGACCGCTCCGGTCGTCGTGTCGGTGATCGTGTCGGCATCCGCGTCGTACTCGAGGGTCGAGACGTACAGGTAGCCGCTCTGCCCGTCGGGTGCGCGGAGGCTGCCGTCGTTCGGGTCGTCGCTGAACGGCACCGACAGCGCCTCCAACTCTTCCGAGAGGGTGAAGACGGTCGCGAGAGGGAGCGTCGTCCACCCGTCGACGGCGACGGCCCTGCCACCCTCGAACTCGGCGTCGACCTCCTGCAGCGGCTGCTCGCTCGTGCCGAGCAGGGCATCGCCCGAGTCGGGGTCGGTCACGAGCAGACCGTAGGTGCCGAACTGCTCGACGACGGTCACCGGATAGGTGGCGGAATCCTCGACCCGCTGCTGCGCCGAGGCGAGCAGCGACGAGATCGCCTGGTCCTTCGTGCCGTTGTGACCGGTTCCGTAGTTCGTGAATCCGATGTAGCCGGTGTACAGCAGCGTGAACACCTGGAAGATCACCAGGAAGATGATGCCCGGCGTCAGGTATTTGGCGGGGACCCGCTTGCGCGAGAAGTAGATGTAGTTGACGAGGACCGTGACCGCGACGAGGAGGCCGAGCACCAGCCATTCCTGCTGACCGAAGAGCACGAACGCGGCATAGAGCGCGATCGCGTCGACCACGGCCAGCAGCAGGATCTTCAGCAGCATCCAGCCGATCGGCCCGGAGGCCGCCTCGGCGATCTTCGCGGCCTGGCGCTGGCGCTTGTTCAATGGAGCCGTGGGCTCAGCGGTTTCTGTCATGTCGTCCCCGTCGTGAATCTGCCGGGGCGGACGAGGTCCGCCCCGGCAGGGATCGTGCTGAGTTGAGTTACTTGATCGCTGCGGTCACGTCGTCGACGAGCTTCTGCCACGTCGTCGTCGGGTCGGAGCCGTTGATGATGGCCGCCTCGGCGACACCCCAGAACTCCCAGACGGCACCCATCGCGGGGATGGCGGGCATCGGGACCGCGTCTGCACCGACGGCCTGGAAGCCGGCGATGATCGGGTCGGATGCCGCGGTGTCGGCAGCAGCCGTCAGCGCGGGCAGGATGTTGCCGGCCTCGAACAGCTCGAGCTGCACCTCTTCGGTGCCGATGTAGTTGACGAGGAAGTCATTCGCGGCGACCTTGTTCTTCGACTCGGAGCTGACGAAGAAGCCCTTCACGCCCGCGAACGGCGAAGCCGTCTCTCCGGTGGGGCTGGGGACGGGATCGATGGCGACGTTGATGCCTGCATCGGTGGCCGCGCCGACGTTCCACGGACCGGTCAGCCAGAAGGCGGCGGTGCCGTCGAGGAACTGCTGCTTGGCGATCTCACCGTCGATGTCGGTGTTCAGGGTGCCGGCTGTACCCTGCGCGGCGAGCCAGTCGGCGAAGGCGAAGCCGCCCTCGCTGCCGAGCTGCAGGTCGGCGGCGTCGTAGCTGCCCGAGTCGTCGGTGCCGAAGACGGGGGCGCCGGACGCGGTCTGGAACGGGTAGAGGTGGTACGGGTTGCCCTCGGTGCCCTGCTCGACCACGAACGTGCCCTTCGACACCATGTCGTCGAAGCTGGTGGGTGCGGTGGGAACCAGATCGGCGTTGCGCAGCACGGCGATGTTCTCGACCGCGTACGGAAGCATGTACACCGTGCCCTCGTAGGTCGCGGCCTGCAGCGCGACGGGAAGGTAATCGGCGGCGGAGTCGCCGAGCTCGAGCGGGGCGACGACACCGTTGGTCGACAGTTCGCCGAGCCAGTCGTGCGCACCCATGACGACGTCGGGGCCCTTGCCGGTCGGCACCTGCTGGATGAAGTCGTCCTTCATGTCGTCGACGGACTTGCCGACGAGTTCCACGGCGACGCCGGTCTTCTCCTCGTACGACTCGGCTGCGGCCTGCAGCGCGTCCACGCGCTCGGCGTCGACCCACACGGTCAGCGTGCTGCCGCTGTCGCTCTCGGCTGCGTCGTCGCCTGCACCGCCGGTCGAGCAACCGGCAAGCGTAAGAGTCGAAACGATGGCGATGGCGCCGGCGGCGGCGATGCCCCTCTTGTTCACCTTCATTGGTGTGTGCCTCTCTGAGTGCTGATGACCTGCATGAAACTGCAAGCGCTTACAGTATGCACAAATTCTGAACCGTTCCGCAATGGATCGAGACGTCGATACCAATCCGTGACCGGGCACAGCTCGAAGGCGCCTCGTGAAAACGCTTCCATATCAGCGCGGAATCTGTCGCGCTCGGGGTCGATGCGAGAGCATGGGCCGATGGGATCTCACAGTCGACCGACCCTGCTCGCAACGAGGAGACGAACGGCGACAGGCCTCACCGTCGCTCTCTCCGCAGTCGCATTCGCACTCGCCGGATGCACCGCGACGGGCGACACATACTCCGTGCTCGAGCAGGAAGCCCAGCCCGAGGACGAGGTTCCCTCTGACCTGCCGTCCTACGCGTGGGATGACGCTGACCCCACGACGGCCCGATTCGTCGGAGAGAAGGAAGGGACCTCCTTGTGGCTCGCCCGAGCAAGCGACGACAGGGGCACGTGCCTTCTCGCCTACGTGGATGAGGAGACCTGGGTACTCGGATGCGGAGGCGACGGAGCCCCGTTCAGAGTGGGCGGCGTCGCGGGGTCGTTCACCGTGATTCCTGACGGCGGGCATCCTCCGGACGGGATGACGGCGATCTCCGAGAACGTGTATTCCGCCGGCGCCGGCTAGGCCTCGGACGTGGCAGACAGCCGTTCATGGGCCTGACCAGCAGACCCTCTGGTCATAGACTGGCACGATGGCAGACTCATCCTTTGACATCGTCTCGAAAGTGGATCACCAGGAGGCCGAGAACGCCCTGAACCAGGCGCGCAAGGAGATCGAGCAGCGCTACGACTTCAAGGGCACCGGCGCCTCGATCGCGTGGAGCGGCGAACAGATCCTCATCATCGCCGGCACCGAAGAGCGCGCGAAGGCTGTTCTCGACGTGTTCCAGAGCAAGCTGATCAAGCGCAGCATCTCGCTCAAGAGCCTCGAGTCCGGCGATCCGTTCGCCAGCGGCAAGGAGTTCCGCATCGTCTCGACGCTCAAGGACGGCATCTCGTCGGAGAACGCGAAGAAGATCAACAAGCTCATCCGCGATGAAGGCCCCAAGGGTGTGAAGAGCCAGATCCAGGGCGATGAGCTGCGCGTGCAGTCCAAGAGCCGCGACGATCTGCAGTCCGTGATCGCTCTGCTCAAGGGCGCCGATCTCGACCTCGATCTGCAGTTCATCAACTACCGCTGACCCGCAGACGACGAAAAGGGGCGGATGCGTGGCATCCGCCCCTTTTCGTCGTGCACGGGCCGCCGCGTTCACCCTCTCATCGCGCCGGAGGCCTCAGCGCTCGCACATGATCCCGTCACGATCGGCGTCGCGAGCGATCGATTGGCGGTTGTACATCGACGTCGATTCGTAGGGGTTGCCGACAAGCGGCTTCGCCACTCCTGACTTCTTATCGGTGGTGACTCCGTTCTTGCGGATGCCGTCGGGATAGTCCGCATTGAGGAGCGTGCAGTTCGCGTAGACCTTCCCCGTCGCCGGTGCGGTCGAGGCGCTGGACTTCGTCACCGACGCGTATCCGGTGCGACTGCCGATGACTCTCACAGACACCGCAGCGTAGGCATCGGTCGGGCGCACCAGATAGGTGGAGGCTGTTGCACCCGAGATGGCGGCGCCGTTGCGGTACCACTGATATGTGAAGACGGTGCTGGTCGTCCAGGTGCCGGGCTTCGCGGTCAGCCTGCTGCCCACGGCGGCGGTGCCGCTGACGGTCGGTGTGGCGACGACGAGCGTCCTGGCTGTCTTGGCCGAGGTCGTTGAAGCGGTCGCATAGCCGGTCAGCGTGCCCGTGACCTTCACCGAGATCTGCTTGCCGGCCTGAGCCGACGTCAGGGTGAACGTCGCCGCCGTCGCGCCGGCGATCGCGCTGGAGTCGGCGTACCACTGGTGCGTCACGGCGGCGCCGGTGGTCCAGGTCCCTCGCTTGGCGGTCAGCGTGCTGCCCACGGCGGCGGTGCCGCTGATGGTCGGCGTCGCGACAAGCAGCACCTTGGGGGTCTTGGTCGAGACCCTCGGCACCGTCGTATATCCGGCGAGCTGCCCCGTGACCTTCACCGAGATCTGCGCGCCGGCCTGGGCTGACGTCGGTGCGTAGGTTCTCGCGGTGGCACCGGTGATCGCCGTGGAGCCGGCGTACCACTGGTAGGTGAAGGCGGTGCCCGTGACCCACGTGCCAGGCATGGCGGTCAGCGTGCTGCCCATCACGGCGGTGCCGCTGATCGTCGGCGTGGGGGCGATCACCAGCTTCGTCGTCTTCGCCGAGTTCATGCTGGCACTCGGATAGCCGGTGGCAGCGCCTGCGACCTTCACAGAGATCTGCGTGCCCGCGAGTGTGGATGGCGGCGTGAAGGTGGATGCTGTCGCTCCGCTGATCGCGGCACTGTCGGCGTACCACTGGTATTTGAAGACGGTTCCTGCGGTCCAGCTGCCGGGCTTTGCCGTCAGCGTGTATCCCACCGCTGCGGTGCCGCTGATCGTCGGCGTTGAGGTGCGCGCCAGCTTCGCGGTCTTCGCCGAGGTCTTGCTGACGGTCGGGTAACCGGCGAGCGTTCCTGTGACCGTGACCGAGATCTGCGTGTCAGCATGCGCGGCCGTGGGCATGAACGTGGAAGCCGTCGCACCGGCGATCGCGGCGTTGCCGGCATACCACTGGTAGCCGAAGACAGTGCCGGCGGTCCAGGTACCGGGCTTCGCCGTCAGCGTCGATCCCGTCGCTGCCGTGCCCGAGATCGTCGGGGCACCTGCGAGCAAGACCCTCTCCGTCGGTCGCGACGTACCGCTGTTCGGCACGTACCCCGGAATGGACCCGGTGACCGCGACCGAGATCGCTCTACCCGCCTGCGCAGCAGTGAGCGTGTATGTCGCAGCTGTCGCGCCGCCGATGATGATGCCGTCGGCATACCACCGGTACGACAAGGTGACGCCGGCCGTCCACCATTGGGGATCCGCGGTCAGCGTGCTTCCCACCGCCGGGGCTCCCGTGATCCGCGGGCGCTCCCCCTGAACGCGAGGCGTGAGCGTGAAGTCGATGCCGTTCACGGCCTCATCTGCATCGACGTGCACAGGAATGGCGCCGGCGAGGCTGAGCGAATTCTGGTGGAACTCCTCCACCCAGGGTGCGCCGGGCAGCTGATCGGGTCCGCCGCAGTCGCATCCGTACCGGAACAGCACGGTGTAGTCGCCGGCCGGGAGGTCGGCGATGGTGTAGCTGCCGTCGGTGATGACCGACCACCAGGATTCGACGCCGGGCGCGTACGGATCGCCCCCGGCACCGACGGGGATCGCGAACACCCACGCGAAGTTGCCGCTGTCGATACGCGCGCCGGTGTCCGAGGTGACGGTGCCCGAAATGGTCGCAGTGGAGGGCAGCGTCGCGTCGACGATGCCACGGCTCCCCCCGGACGAGGCCATCGCCGGCGATGCCCACAGGCCGCCCAACAGAGTGATCGAGGCGATGACGGCAGTTGCGCTCGCGCGCCACGAAAGAGTGAGCATACGTCCCCAGATTTCACCGAGCGAAGAGCCGCGAGGGCCTCAGACCACCATCGCGGGGAGGGTTGTGGGTCTTGCTGACACTCTTCCCCAAAAGCTCACCAGCAAGACCCGCAAGTAGGCATCACCCCAGAAGCGCGCAATCGGCTACCCCAGCCCCCATACGCATCGATATTCCTACTTGTATGCCAGTATACAAGTGCCGCCACCGTCGTCGTCAAGAGATGTGACTCACGGGTCTGAACGGGATCGCGGGCTACTGCTGAAGAGGATCGATGTGATCCTGATCGGGGGCGAGCCGGAAGTTGGCCGCGGACTGAATAGCCACCTTCGCGGCGCCGACATCCCGCGCGCGAAGAGCGTCGACGAGTGCGACCTGCGCGCCGCCGAGCACGTTCGTATCCACCCACCGGGGCATGGAGAGGCCGCCCAGCCGGATCATGTGGACGGTGAGCGCGACGCTCTTCACAAGAAGCGGATTGGTGGATTTGGTGACGAGCACGGCGAACAGATTGTAGTTCGCCTGCGCAGCCCTTCCCGCGTCTCCGAGGCGTGCCGCCTCTCGAAACTCCTCGATGCTCGCTTGCATGAGTTCAAGGTCAGCAGCGTCGATGAGAGTGACCGTCTCGTCAGCTGCGGTCATCATGAGCGCCTCCCACACGACGAGAGCGTGGCGGATGGTCTGCTCAGAAACCAGTACGACTCGAGAAGTCCGACCGGCCGACGCCTCGACCAGCCCGAGCTCTCTGAGCCGCTGGATCGCCTCTCGCGCCGGCGTCCGCGAGACGCCGTACTTCTTGGCGATGTCATTCTCGCTGACCGCGTCACCAGGTGCGATCTCGCCGTCATAGATCGAGGCGAGCAGGTCTTCGAACACCTGGAATGCGGAGCTGTTCGCGAGTTCGCCAGACGGCAGTGCCAGGAGAGCTCGCTGCCGTTTGTCCACGATCCCCACGCTAGCGGACACGAGGACTCCTACAGTCGAGACGCTCGACTGCCCTCGCCGCGGATCCCATTCCGATATATGGGCAGGGGTGCCCGAGACTGGGAAATGCCGCATCTCGATGCGGCAGACGATGCGTCGGTGCATGACGCGCTGCCGAACCACGGTTCGCTGTGCGGATCGCGGTTCCCGCCTTGTGGGGACTGGGCGCGATGCAGCTCCGTGCACGGCATCGTTCGTGGCCGGCGGGCGCCCACGCCCGCCGGCCACATAATGTCAGCGTCGATGAAAGCCGCGAGGGTTTCATCTCCGACGGGAACCCGAAGGCCCCCCGGAAATCCACCTGTGGACTATTGGCATCGCGACTCCGTTCGTGATGTAGTGAGCGTCCGGGCACAGCATGGGGGGCTCGGATCTGGTAATGCAACTGGGGGCAAGTCCATGATCAGCAACGGCTCGATGACGAGTATTCGAGAGAGTAAGCAGCTACTGGCAGAGGAGGTTTTCCAGCACATCGGCGCGCAGATCGTCGACGGCGTGCTGGAACCAGGACACCGCATCCGCGATGTCGATGTCGCCGATGAACTGCATGTATCGCGCACTCCGGTGCGCGAGGCACTGCAGCGACTCGAGCGCCTCGGCCTCGTCACGATGTATCCGAGCAGGTACACCGAGGTCACGACCGTGACGCCCGAGGTCGTCGAGCAGACGCTCGAGTTCGCCGGCTATCAGGCGGGCGTCGCCGCTCGCATGGGTGTGGGACGCATGACGCAGGACGAGCGCGAAGAGCTCGCGACTCTCGTGGAGAGGATGTGCAGTGCGATCGACGATGACGGCGGCGAGCAGCTGTCGGATGCACGCTGGGCCGTGTTCTCATTTCTCAGCGATCGCAGTCGCAACATCCAGCACCAGGTGCTGATCAACGATGCGAGCATGGCGTTGTTCCGCAATCTGGGCTCATGGACCCTGCCGGACGGCGACAGGGGACGGATGCTGCAGGTCTACCGCGACTTCCGCGACGCTGCTCTGCGAGGCGATGCCGACGAGGCCGAGCGCCTCGCGCGCGCCATGTACTACGTGTGACGAGGTAGTACGTGTGATGAGATACGGCGGCTGACCGCGATCAGCGCGAGGCCGACCAGCCTCTGACCCACCGATCGAGACGACGATACGCTTCCTCTCTCGCCTCATGGCGAGAGAGGAAGACGTCGTGCAGGGCCCCGTCGATCCGCTCGACCGTCACCGAAGCACCGAGCTTCAGCGCAGCACGGGCGATGTCGTCGACGACGAGCACCGAGTCCGTACGGGTGAGGTCTTCCGACCACCGCGTCGGCGTGGCCGATCGGGCCGACAGCAACACGCAGACCGGCACGTCGATCGTCAATCCCGCCGCCACCGAGGCATGGCCGGTGAGGATCGCATGGAACCACCCCGCGTGCACGGCCATCGTCTGGGCCGGGCGCCAGGCGAGGTTGATCTCGACCGGGTCATCAGGATCCGCGACCTCCTGCTGGGCACGGGTGTAGAACCCGAGATCCACCTGCGGCGCCACCTCGCGCGGGGCCCACCGAGCCTGAAGCTCGGCCACCGGCGCGATCAACGGCCGGGCCGACGCGACCTGGAACTCCAACCATGGGCTGTTCAACACCACGGCATCCGCCGTGCCCTGGTGTCGCGATGCCCACAGACTCAGCGTGAGTCCACCGGTCGAATGCCCGAGAAGCACGAGCCGTCGCGCGGACGCCGTGCCGTCGGACCCGCGGCCCATGGCATCGAGCGCCGCAGCGATGTCTTCGTCATAGGTCGACAGAGACGTGATGTACCCGGGGGTCTGACCGTCACGCAGGCTGCGGCCGTACTTGCGCAGATCGAGCGCAAAGAAGCGCGCGCCGCGGCCCGTCCAGAATCGAGCGAGGCGCTTCTGGAAGAAGTAGTCCGACCACCCGTGCACATAGAGCACATCGACGTCGTCGAGCGGACGGCGACGACCGCGCACACGATCCCACCAGCTCGGCTCCGCGGGCAGAGCGCGCACCAGAGTCGCGACCACGGGCCCCTCGTCGTCCTCGCCGAGGTCGAGCGTCAGCTGCTCGAACTCGTCACCGAGAACATCCGGGATCCAGTCAACCATGCCGCCAGGCTAGCCCACCGTCGGACGGCTACTGCGGAGCAGACTGGCCGATCGTGAGGCTTCGCACCACCTGCTGCGCAAGGGGCGTGGGGTCCGGCGCCCCCGAACCGTCGTCGTAGGTGATGAGCCTGATCCAATCCGCCCCCACGCGCACGTCGAGGATGCTTTCGCCATACTCGCCGGTGCTCGTCTTGGCCGCATCCGCCCCCTCGACCGTCGCCGGCACACCGTCCTGGCGTTCGAACGCCCAGCCACCGCCGGGAAGCGTCGTGAGCATGAGGTAGCTCGGTCCCTCGTACTCGCTGGTGGACGTTCGGAAGAAGCAGATCTCCGAGCCGTTCACGACGTGATAGATCTCTGCGGGGATTCCCCACCCGCCGAAGTCCGTGTAGAGCGCCGCATCGGACACTCCGAGCTGCTCGTTGACCTCCTGCACGGTGATGAACCGCTCGCACGGCAGACCGACGATGTCGCTCTCGACCTGCTCGACATCGTGCACGGTCGCCTCCGCCCGCGCGACGAGAGCGCGCAGCGCCTGCTCGATGCGCGCAGTGTCAGCCGCCCCGATGCCGGGTTCCGACACGATGGCGGACAGCAGCACGTCACCGTCGGGGAACTCGAACGTGCAGACGCCGTCTGCGCAGTTCGCCTGCTCGCCCCAGTACCCCTGCCGCTCGGTCGCACCACCGATCACGGCCTGAGCGTCGGGCACGAGCGCGACCTCCCACCAGCGGGCCTCGTCACCGGCGGAGCACGCGATGCCACCCGCACGCTGGAACATGTGCTGCGCAGGACCCGGTATCCAACCCATCGTCGACACGACCGACAGCTTCGGCTCGACCGGCGTCGACGGCTCTCCGACGAGCGCGGCCATCTCGCCGGCGACGTCGTCGCAGGTCACGTCGAAGGCCGCATCCGGCGCGACGATCGGAGCTTCCGTCGGGGTCGGAGTCATCGTGGGCGTGGCCGATGATGAGGCCGCCGGAGTCGCTTCGGGAGCGGGCGGAGCGGTGCATCCGGTGAGAAGGATCACAGCGGCGGTGCCGAGCACGGCGAGAGGACGCAGGCGCATGGGCCCAGCCTAAAGACGTGTGCCCTCCGACATGCGGAGGGCACACAACGATCCTGTGACGCTCACTCCCCGCGGGAGACGCGCACCATGTCTTCGCGCGGGACGACCTTGACGCGGGCGCGTTCGTGCGGCGCGCCAAGGGAGACCTCGTGCTCGTCGAGACGATGCCAGCCCTCGAGGTCGGTCCAGCGCACGCCGCGCTCCTGCAGCAGTGCGGGGATCGCCTCTTCGGAGGGGTCCTCCGGGTGCCACCACGAACCCTGGTCGTTGATGATGTGACGCACGGTCTCCATGGCATCCGACTTCGTGTGGCCGATGAGCCCCACCGGACCGCGCTTGATCCATCCGGTCGCGTAGATGCCCGTCACCTGCTGGTTCGAGTCCTTCGCGAGCACCTGGCCCTCGCGGTTCGGGATCACGCCGTGCTTCTTGTCGAAGGGCACGCCGGGCAGCGGCGAGCCGAAGTAGCCGATCGCGCGGTACATCGCCTGCAGCGGCACCTCGCGCATCTCGCCCGTGCCGACCGCACCGCCCTGGCCGTCGGGCTTCGTGCGCTCGTACACGAGCGCTGCGACGCGTCCGGTCTCGTCCTTGCGGACCTCGACCGGGCGCGCCCAGAAGTGCAGGTGCAGACGACGCGAGGCCGTGCCTCCGGCGTTGTCGGCATCGCCCCTGGCGTCGTTGACCGACGGGCGCTTGCGCCACGACTGCAGGATGCGGTCGATGACCATGACCTGCTTGTTGCTGGCCACCGCATCCTTCGACGCCTCGTCGTAGTCGAAGTCCTCGTCGTAGACCACCATGTCGACGTCGCGCAGCTCGCCGAGCTCGCGCAGCTCGAGCGGGGTGAACTTCACCTGCGCGGGACCCCGTCGTCCGAAGACGTGCACGTCGGTGACGGCGCTGGACTTGAGCCCCTCGTAGACGTTGTCGGGCACCTCGGTGACGAGCAGATCTTCGGCGTGCTTGGCCAGCATGCGCGCCACATCGAGGGCGACGTTGCCGTTGCCGAGGACGCCGACCGATGCGGCATCCAGCGGCCACTCGCGCGGCACATCGGGGTGCCCGTCGAACCAGCTGACATAGTCGGCCGCGCCGTACGAGGCGACCGCGTCGATGCCGGGGATGTCGAGGGTCGTGTCGCGGATCGCGCCGGTGGCGAAGATCACCGCGTTGTAGTGCTTCTTGAGGTCGTCGAGAGTGATGTCCTCACCGAAGCGCACGTTGCCGAACAGGCGGATGTCACCGCGGTCGAGCACGTCACGCAGCGCGTTGACGATGCCCTTGATGCGCGGATGGTCGGGCGCGACGCCGTACCGCACGAGTCCGTACGGGGCAGGAAGCTGCTCGAAGAGGTCGATCGAGACGTCGAACTTGCGCTCGGCCTTCAGCAGGATGTCGGCGGCGTAGATGCCTGCCGGGCCCGCTCCGACGATGGCCAGTCTGAGCTTGGTCATAGGGGGTCCTTTCGTGGGCCGTCACGTCTCGTGCACGCGGCGCAACGCCGCGGCGCGGTCAGCTGGAGCGTTCGACGAGGGTCTCGGCGAAGCGCGTGAGCGCCTCGCGCACGGTGCCCCGCGGAAGCGGGGCGAGCGCGTCGATGGCATCCTGAGTCCAGGAATGCGCGAGCGCGAGGGTCTTCTGGGTTCCGGCGTGATCGCGGAGCTCGGTGAGCGGACCGTCGAGGATCGACGGGTCCTCGCCCGCGGCGATGCGCGCGACTCCGTCGTCGATGCGAGACGCGAGGTCGATCGAGGCGTCATCTCCCTCGGCCTTGAGAAGCAGGTACGGCATGGTCGGCACACCTGCGCGCAGGTCGGTGCCCGGCACCTTGCCGGTGTCTTCGGGCTTCGCCGAGAGGTCGATCACGTCGTCGAGCAGCTGGAACGCGACGCCGATCTTCTCTCCGTAGACGCGTAGCGGCTCTTCGTACTGCGCGGGTGCGTTCGAGAAGATCACGCCGCCCTGCGTGGCTGCCGCGATCAACGAGCCGGTCTTGTCGGCGAGCACCTGGATGTAGAACTCGATGGGGTCGTCGTCGGGCTGTGCACCGATGGTCTCGTGCATCTGGCCGAGGACGAGTCGCTCGAAGGTGTCGGCCTGGAGGCGGATCGCGCGCTCGCCCAACCGCGACATCAACTGGCTCGCACGCGAGAACAGGATGTCACCGGTGAGAATGGCGATGTTGTTGCCCCACACCGTCTGCGCCGCGGGCACACCGCGGCGCCGGTCAGCACCGTCCATCACGTCGTCGTGGTACAGCGAGCCGAGGTGCGTGATCTCGAGCGCCTTGGCGACGTCGATCACCTGTTCGGTGTTGCCGTCGCCGAGCTGGGCTGCGAGCAGCGTGAGAACGGGACGGATGCGCTTGCCACCGGCCTCGTACAGATACCGGCTCGCGGCATCGGCCAGCGGGTCTGCCACGCGCACGTCATCGGCGAGACCCGTCTCGACCTTCTCGAGACCGTCTTCGATCGCCTGAGCGACGCGGCGGCCCGCGGTGCCGATGAAGACACGGTCGCTGAAACCGAGACGGCTCGCCAGTCGCGAACCCGGGGCTACGCGGCTCGAAGTCACGCTCTCACCCTACCGTCGTCAGGCATGCCGATTCTCGCCGTGCTCACGCGGAGGCACTCACGTCGGGCTTGCGCGCGCGGTGCAGAGCCACGATGCCGAAAGACAGGTTGCGGTACGCGACATCGGTCCAGCCGGCCTCGCGGATCCACGAGGCGAGCTTCTTCTGGTCGGGCCAGTCGCGGATCGACTCGTTGAGGTAGTCGTAGGCGTCGCCGTTGGTGCCGGCGACACGGGCCACCCGAGGCAGCACCTGCGAGTTGTAGAAGCGGTAGCCGGCGCGGAAGAGACCGCTCGGCGGGGTGGAGAACTCGTTGATCACGAGGCGTCCGCCGGGCTTCGTCACGCGGAATAGCTCGCTGAGAGCCTTCTTCGGGTCGTTCACGTTGCGCAGTGCGTACGACATGGTGACCGCGTCGAACTCGTCGTCGGCGAAGGGCAGATCAGTGGCATCCGCCTGCACGAACGACAGGTTGCGCATGCGGCCGTGACGACGCTGCCCCTCGGCGAGCATCCCGGGCGAGAAATCGGCGGCGACGACCTCAGCGCCGCTGCGGGCGAGGGATGCCGACGACGAGGCGGTGCCTGCGCCGAGGTCGAGGATCTTCTCCCCCGGCTTCGGGGCGACGGCGCGGGTGGTGGCCGCTCGCCAGAGGGCGTCGTTGCCGACGGTCATCGCCGTGTTCGTACGGTCGTAACCGGCGGCGACCTGGTCGAACATGCCGCTGACGCGGGCGGGGTCCTTGCCGAGATCGGCGCGGTTGGCTTCGTTCGGGGTCACGTGTCCAGTCTAGGCGCGAGCCCTGGGCGGCAGCCGCAGAGCATCCAGACGATCCAGCCACACGTCGGCAGTGGCGTCGTCGAACGGGGCGGTTTGCGCGCGCACCCTGTGCTCGAGGTCGAGTGCGAGGTCTTCGAGCCTCGTCATGATCTCGGCCGGATAGCCGAACTGCACGCTGTGCTCGGCCCACTCGTCGCGATCGTCGACCCAGGTGCCGCGGTCTCCGACCACGCGCACGACGTCGAGATCCATGTCGATGCCGATCGCGAGCAACGGATCGTCCGACCACCCGATGTCCCAGCCGAGGTCGATGTAGATGCGCATGCCCCTCGGATGGTCGCGGTTGACCGTCAGCGCGTAGTCGGGCTGACGCGGGACGAGGGTGACGTTCGGCGTCGCTGCGACGAAAGCCGCACCCGGACGTGCGCTGTGCCAGCCGGCGGGCTGCCCCACCCAGTCACCCCACTCGTCGGAACCGAGGTAGACGCATTCATGGCGCCAGTGCGGCGATCCGTCCCACTTGGTCCACTGGAAGACCATCTCGGTGCCGGGGGCGGGGCGCACGTCGCTCATGGCCCCAGCGTATGCCGCACGGGTGGGGGCGGATGCGGTGGGGGATGCGGCGGCGGATGCGGTGGGCGCGCGAGCGGATGCGCGAGCGGATGCGCGAGACCGCCCTTCCGTCGTGAGACCCCTGTCGTGGCCATGGGTCTCACGACGAAATGACGGTCTCGCCCGACGACGCCCCGCCGCCGCGGCATCCGCCTCACGAAACCACTGTCGCCTCACGAGACCCACGTCATGATCATGGGTCTCACGACGAAAAGACGGTCTCACCCGACCACGCCCCGTCGCCGCGGCATCCGCCTCACGAAACCACTGTCGCCTCACGAGACCCACGCCATGGTCATGGGTCTCACGACGAAAGACGGACTCACCCGACCACGCCCCGCCGCCGCGGCATCCGCCTCACGAAACCACTGTCGCCTCACGAGACCCACGCCATGGTCACGGGTCTCACGACGAAAAGACGGTCTCACCCGATCAGGCACCGTCGGGCCCCCGCCGTGGCATCCGCCTCGCAGCATCCGCCGGACACAGCGCGCCGCGGCGCTGCGAAGCCGGTCGGGAGCAGGGCAACTAGGCTGGAGGAGTGAGCAGCAGGCTGGTCGTGGAGACCCGTGAGATCGATCCGGTCGAGGATCTCCTGGCCTATGCCGACCCGGCCGATCCGCTCGCGTGGCTGCGGCGCGGCGACGGGATCGTGGCGGTCGACGGCGGCATCGTGGCGACGATCCGGGTTCCCGCAGGCACCGGCCAGCTGAGATCCGCGGCGATCGCCGACGCCTGGCGCGACCTCGCCCGAGATGCGGAGATCACCGATCCCCTCTCGCTTCCGGGCACGGGCCTCGTGGCCTTCGGCGCGTTGACGTTCGATGAGGACTCCGCCGTCGACAGCGTGCTGATCGTCCCCACGCTGGTGATCGGGAGACACCGCGGGCGCACCTGGCTCACCAGCATCCGATCGTCCGAGGCGACGCCGGACGCGACGAAAGACGCCGCGACCGAGCAGTACGGCCCGCATTGGGCCGGCACCGTCGGCCCCGGCGCGCAGAGCCCCCAGGGATACCAGGACTCGGTGCGCCAGGGTCTCACCCGCATCGAAGCCGGCGAGCTCAGCAAGGTCGTGCTGGCGCGCGACCTCACCGGCAGCATCCCCGCCGGTTCCGACCTCCGCCGCCTCGTGCGCGCACTGTCGACCGGCTATCCCGACACCTGGGCCTTCGCCGTCGACGGACTCATCGGCGCGAGTCCCGAGACCCTCGTCACCGTGCAGGAGCGCACCGTGACCGCACGAGTGCTCGCCGGAACGATCGGGCGCGGGGCCGATGCGGATGCCGACACCGAGGCATCCTCTCGTCTGGCGTCGAGCATCAAAGACCTCGACGAGCACGAGTACGCGGTGCAGAGCGTGCTGGCATCGCTGCGACCGCACACGCGCGCTCTTGCCGCGAGCGAGCAGCCTTTCCTGCTGAAACTCCCGAATCTGTTCCACCTGGCGACCGATGTCGAGGGCGAGCTCGCCGCCGGCGGCTCGGCACTCGACCTGGTCGGCGCCCTGCATCCGACAGCGGCGGTCGCAGGCACCCCGACTCCTGCGGCGATCGCGGCGATCCGCGAGCTCGAGCCGTTCGATCGAGGACGCTACGCCGGCCCGGTCGGCTGGGTCGATGCAGCGGGCAACGGAGAGTGGGCGATCGCCCTGCGCTGCGCGCAGTTCTCCCCACCGAGACCGCGATCGCCGTCACCGCCTATGCCGGCGCGGGGATCGTGGCGGGTTCGGATCCCGAGTCGGAGCTGCTGGAGACGCGGGTCAAGTTCCGCCCGCTGGTCGACGCCCTCGCCTGAGTCGCGAGGGCCGCTCGCCGCGTTTCGTCTCGGGGCTTCGCTCCTCGCTCAACGACCGGGGCGTGCGCCCTCGCCTGAGTCGCGACGGCCACTCGCCGCGTTTCGTCTCGGGGCTTCGCTCCTCGCTCAACGACCGGGGTGTGCGCTCGCTCAACGACCGGGGTGTGCGCTCGCTCAACGACCTGGGTGTGCGCTCGCTCAACGACCGCGACCCGCGCCCTCAGCTCGCGGCGAGGCGCTTCTTCTCGGCCTCGACGTCGAAGGTCGCCGCCGGCCACTGCGGGTCGATGCTCTGCAGTGCGTCGAGCAGCAGCTCCTGCACCGCGAGGCGGGCGTACCACTTGCGGTCGGCCGGGATCACGTGCCACGGCGCCGCTGCGGTCGAGGTGCGCTCGAACACGGTCTGATACGCGGCCATATAGTCGTCCCACAGCAGCCGCTCGTCGACATCTCCCGGGTTGAACTTCCAGTACTTGTCGGGCCGTTCGAGGCGTTCCATCAGACGCGCCTTCTGCTCGTCGGGCGAGATGTGCAGCATGACCTTGACGATGCGGGTGCCCGATGCCGCGACCTCGGCCTCGAAGGTGTTGATCGCGTCGTACCGGCGTTCGATCTCGTCGGCGGGAGCCAGCGAGCGCACCCGGCCGATCAACACATCCTCATAGTGCGAGCGGTCGAAGACGCCGATGAAGCCCGGCTCGGGCAGTCGCTTCGCGACGCGCCAGAGGAAATCGTGCTGGAGCTCGTCGGGGGTCGGTGCTTTGAAAGCCGTGAGCGCGACGCCCTGCGGGTCGACGCCGCCGACGACATGACGCACGATGCCGCCCTTGCCCGCCGAGTCCATGGCCTGCAGCACCAGCAGCACCGAGTCCTTCGCCACGCCCACCCGGCTCTCGGCGAAAAGTCTCTCCTGCAGCTGGTTGAGTTCCTCGAGTCCCGCCTCGAGGTCGCGCGCGCCATCGGCCTTGCCGCCGTGATACCCCGGAGTGCTTCGCGGATCGACGTCGTCGAGACGGAAGCCGTCGCCGACCTGCAGGGTCTTGGCCCACTCATGCGCTGTCATGCGTTCATCCTGCCACCACAGGCGGCCGCCTACCGAGAAGCGGATTCAGCGCGCGAGCGGAACCTCGATCAGTTGACGTCCCCCCGCGGGCGTGGTGAGCGCCTGATCGAGGGCGGTGCGTGTCGTGACGCGCTGATACTCCCACCCGTAGGCGAGGGCGAGCTGCTCGAGTCGCACCGTGTGCGGAGTGTAGAACGCACGGTCGAGATCGGCACGGGGCGCGGTCGTCGCCACTTCGAGGCCATCGAAGATCGTGCCGCCGCCGTCGTTGCCGACGATGACCTGCAGGCGCGGTTCGTCTTCATCGGGCGGCAGCAGCAGCGCGCCGACGTCATGCAGAAAGGCGAGGTCGCCGAGCAGCACGCGCGTGACACCGGGAGCGCCACCCGCCTGGCTGGCGAGAGCGATGCCGGTCGCGGTGGCGACGGTGCCGTCGATTCCCGCGAGTCCGCGGTTGGCATGCACCGGCACCTTCTTGCCGCCGAGCACCTCGTCGGCGACCCTGACCAGACGCGAGGAGCCGAACATCAGACGGTCGTGCGGCCAGGTCGCGCGCCAGACGGCGTCGGCGAGCAGTGCGCGATCGAGCGGACGACGCACGGCCTCGAGCTCGGCCCTGACGGCATCCCGACGCGCGGCGAAGTCGGTCGACGCGAGCCCCTCCGGGTCGGGAGCGCGCTCACTGAGGTCTACGGAGTGGGCGGCGGATGCGGTGAGCCACGCTCCGAGCCACTCACGGTCTGCCGGGCCGGCGGCGACGGAGACGGATGACGCGGGCGTGGTGCGTCCGTTGAGATTCAGGTCCTCGCCGCCGCGGCGGACGGCGATCACCTCGACATCCGCTCGAGACAGCAGCCGGGCGACCTCACGGCTGAGCGTCGGGTGGCCGAGCACCACGGCACGCTCGATCCGGCCCCCGAGATCGGCCTCGCGGAGGAGCGCGCGGTAGCCGTGCACGATCTGACGTCCGAATCGGGCGCCGCTGACGATCTCCGCTATGAGGGGCCAGCCGCCGGCGTGTGCGACCTCTTCTGCGTCCGCACCGGCATCCGCCCCGGCGATCACGATCGTGCGCGGTCCCCGCTCGAGCACGAGAGGCTGTGCGAGCAGCGCAACGGGAGCCTCCCCGGCGTGACCTCGATCGTCGGGACCTCGCCCGACAGCGGCTCTCGCGACGGAAGATTCAGGTGCACGGGTCCTGCGACGCCGGGATGACCGTGCGGAGCATCCGCCCCCATCGCGACCTCGACGACACGGGCCGCGAGTCCCGACCAGTCGCCGTCGCCCGGCACGGGAGCATCGATCTGCTCGCGCACCCAGGGCGCGAACATTCCGGGCTGCACCGTGGCCTGGTTCGCACCGATGCCGCGGAGCTCGGGCGGACGATCGGCGGTCAGCAGCACCAGCGGAACGCCCGAGTGGAAGGCCTCCATGGCGGCGGGCAGCAGGTTGGCTGCGGCGGTTCCCGAGGTGCACAGCACTGCCGCGGGCACTCCGCTCTCACGCGAGAGGCCGAGGGCGGTGAACCCCGCCACACGCTCGTCGATGCGCACATGCACGCGCAGGTGCCCCTCGTTCGCGGCATGCACTGCGGCGAGCGCGAGCGCCTGAGAACGCGAGCCGGGTGAGAGCACGAGGTCGCGCACGCCGTGCGCGACGAGGTCGGCGATCAGGGATGCCGCAGCATCCGTCGCCGCAGATGCGGTCACGGACGCGCGTCCGGCGCTGTGCCGTCCGATGCCGTGCCCTCGTCGGTCTCGTCTTCGAGGCGGGCGAGTTCTTCTTCGAGACGGCGGATGCGGGCATCCTGCTCGCTCTTGCTGATGGTGCGCAGGAACGTCGGGTCGTCGTCGGGACCGGTGACGCGGATGGCGTCGCCCGGGTCGTTCGCGCGACGGCGGCCGATGACGAACCAGAGGATTCCGCCGATCACGGGGATGAGGATGACGATCGCGACCCAGGCGGCCTTTCGCACACCGCGGTGCCTCGTCGACGGCTGCACGGCGCAGTCGACGATGCTGTACACCCAGAAGATGGCTGCCAGGAACCCGCCTACGATCAACAGTCTCGCCACACCTCCAGTGTAGGCGGGTCAGCGGGAGCCGGCTCTGCCACCCGCTGTCGCGAGGGCGCGGTATGGCGCGAGACCAGGACTTCTGCACGAAACCCATGGTGCGGACGTAGGTCTCGACGAGGAATACGGGTTTCGCAGAGGTGCGGGGCTGAGGGGCACGGGGCTGCGGGGCCGCGGGGCGAGTCAGTCGCTCTCGAGGCGGAGGATGCGGTCGTCCCCCGGCCCGGGGCTGCCGCGTCCGTCGGTGTTGTTCGTGAGGACCCAGGGCGCGCCGTCTGGACCTGCGACCACATCGCGCAGGCGGCCCAGCTCGCCCACGAAACGCTCGGTACTGGTCGTCAGATCGTCGAGCGGCACCACGCGCAGGCGCTCGCCTCGCAGGTTGGCGATGAGGATGTCGGATCCGGTGACCGCGATGCCGCTCGGGCTCGCGTCGTCGGGCGACCACTGCTGCACGGGGTCGGTGAAATCGTCGTCGCCGGCGATCCCCTCGGCTTCGGGCCAGCCGTAGTTGCCGCCCGGCTCGATCACGTTGAGCTCGTCCCAGGTGTCCTGACCGAACTCGCTCGCGTACATCGTGCCCTCGGCATCCCAGGCGATGCCCTGCGGATTGCGGTGGCCGTAGCTGTAGACGGGCGAGTCGTCGAACGGATTGTCGTCGGGGATGTCTCCCTCGGGCGTGAGTCGTAGGATCTTGCCCGACAGGGCATCCACGTCCTGGGCGCTGTCGCGATCGCCCGCGTCGCCGGTCGTGACGTACAGCATCCCGTCGGGCCCGAACGCGATGCGTCCGCCGTTGTGGTTGCCCGCCGCCTGGATGCCGTCGATCACCGTCGTCGGCTCGCCGAGCGAGAGATCGCCCGCCTCTCCGGTGATCGTCCGACGCTCGACGCGGTTCTCGTCCTGTGCGGTGAAGTAGGTGAACAGCTCACCGTCGTGCACCGCGAGTCCGAGCAGCCCGCCCTCGCCGGCGGGGACGACACCGTCGATCACGGCGACCTCCCGAGCGTCGCCGCCGTCGGCGATCTCGAGCACCCGCGCACTGTCGCGCTCGCTCACCAGCGCGACACCCTCGTGGAAGGCGATCGACCAGGGCGCGTCGAGGCCTTCGACGACAGAGTCGGGAGCGGGTGTCGAGACCGGCTCCGGCGCGGCCGAGCACGATGCGATGACCAGAGCGACCGCGGATGCCGCGGCGACAGCGACCGACGCGCGGAGTGTGGATTTCGCAGGCATGCCTCCATTCAAAATGATGTCCAGTCGCACCGCCACTGCCTCCTTCCGGTCGCACTCTGTGCCGCCGGAGCTGCTCGTTGGCGGCTCGAAGTGCGACCGGAAAATCAGCAGGCGGCACGAACTGCAACCGGAACCGTCCCTCCGGGAAAAGACCGACGCTCGCTACGCTGAGCGCATGACCGAGGCGCGGACCCCCACAACGCATCCTGTCGTCGCCGTCGTCCGGCGAATTCCCGCGACGCTCACGATGGTCGCGTTGATACTCATCGTCGGCGTGGCGTGGCAGGGGCTGTGGCGCCCATTCGAAGACACCCCGCTGTTCTCGACCGTGGCCTATGGTCTGCCGAACTTCCTCGACGGCAAGTGGTGGACACCCCTCACCGGCACGTTCTTCGTCAACGCACCCTGGGTCTATCTCTTCACGATCTCGGGATTCTGGGGCATGGCGTACCTCGAGTTCCGTCGCGGATCCCGCGTCGCCCTCGCCTACTACTGGATCGGCCAGCTCTTCGCGATGTTCGCGACGGCGCTGGTGCTGGCCTTCGCGTCGCAGCTGCCGTGGGCGTGGGCCGAGGCCCAGGCCCAGGCACTCGATGTCGGAGCATCCGGAGGCACCATGGCCTGCATCGCCGCGGCCGTCGGATTGTTCCGCCCGCCCTGGCGCGTGCGCGGCTGGCTCATCCTGCTCGGTTTCGTCTTCATCGCGATGCTGTTCTGGGGCGCACTCGCCGACCTCGAGCATCTGCTCGCAGTGCTGCTGATCCTGTTCGCCGACCGCACCCTGCGTGTGCAGCGGACCACGGTGCGCGAGCAGCGCCTCATCGCGGTGATCGCACTGCTGGTGCTGGGCGCGGTCGAGATCATCACGACCCTGGTCGCGACCGACGGCCCGTTCGGCCCGACGGAACCCGCATCCGGCGGGTTCATCGACCTGGCGATCGATCTCGTCGTCATCGTCGTGCTCACGAACGGGCTCCTGCGCGGGCGGCGCTGGTCGTGGGTGCTCGTCATGCTGCTCGGCCTGTTCAACATCCTGATCGCGGCGCTCGTGCTGACGCTCATCACCGTCTTCTCCCAGGCCCAGGTCGACCTGCGGTGGGACGGCGAGACCGAGCTCTCCCTCGCCAACGGGTTCCTCTGGCTGATCCTGCTCGTCTATCTGATCGCCGTGCGCCGGGCATTCCGGGCGAAGCGGAAGTCTCTGCTCGGCATCCAGCCCGCGCCCTCGGTCGACGATGTGAAGGCCGAGCTGCGCACGCACGGCGGCGGGACCCTGTCGTGGATGACGACGTGGGAGGGCAACAGCTACGCGCGGAGCGCCGCGGGGATCGTGGCGTATCAGCGGCGGGCAGGCGTCGCGCTCGCGCTCGCGGATCCGATCGGTCCTCCGGAGTCACGCGCAGACGCCGTCGCGGACTTCATCCGCACGGCGGAGAACGCGGGGCTCGTGCCGTGCTTCTTCAGCGCGGACGACGCCACCCGCCAGGCCGTGCCGTCGACGTGGCGGAGCATCGTCGTCGCGGACGACACGATCGTCGACCTGCCGGGGCTCGAGTTCACGGGCAAGCGCTGGAACTCGGTGCGGACCTCGCTGAACCGGGCGGGTCGCGACGAGATGACGTTCAGGATGACGCACCTGAAGGCCGAGTCGTGGGGCGTGCAGCAGCAGTTGCGGGCGATCTCGGAGGCGTGGGTCGGCGACAAGGACCTCCCCGAGATGCGTTTCACGCTCGGAACGCTCGAGGAGGCGGAGGATCAGGAGGTGCGTCTCGCCCTGGCGCTGGCTCCGAACGGCGACGTCGACGGGTTCCTGTCCTGGCTTCCGGTCTACGGCGAAGGCGGCACGGTGCGCGGGTGGACGCTCGACCTCATGCGCCGACGCGAAGGCGGCTTCGCCCCGGTCATGGAGTATCTGATCGGGTCATCGGCCCGGCAGTTCTCGGAAGAGGGTGCCGAGATCATGTCGCTCTCGGGAGCACCTCTCGCTCACGACTACCCGCCGGATGCCGGCATGATCGCCGCGCTGAGCGACCGCCTCGCCGAGGCACTCGAGCCCGTCTACGGATTCGGATCGCTGCACCGCTTCAAGCAGAAGTTCCACCCGCGCTACGAGACCATGTACCTGCTGTTCCGCGACGAGGCCGACCTCGCGGCCATCGGCACGGCTCTGACCCGGGCGTTCCTGCCGGATGCGACGCTGCGGCAATTCGCGGGCGCAGGGCTCGAACTGGTGCGCGGCAACAAGGACTGAACCCGCACCGCGGTGGGTCGGGCTCAGTGCGTGATGATCGCCTTGGCGGCGATGATCACCACTCCGAATGATGCCGTCGAGACGGCGCCGACGATCTGCATCGCCCACGTCGCCCCCTTGCGCCGGTAGGCGACGAAACCCAGCCAGGCCAGCACGCCGACGCACACCCACAGCGACGTCCAGATCGCGACCGTATCGGGGAGCACGCCGATGACCCCGAGCAGAAGTGCGAGCCCGGGAAGAACGGTGGCGACGAGCAGACCGCGCGACCGGCGCATCGCATGACGAACGGCCTGTCCGAGAGACACGGGCTTCCCCTCGACACCTGCAGTGCCGTGCGCGGCGACCGCCCCCGCGTACACGTGCGCCATCCAGAAGACGATCACGGTGACAGCGGTGATCGCGAGAGTCCGCACCGCCGGGGTGCCACCGCTGCCGGCGCTCGCCACAAGCCCCGAGACGAGGATCAGTCCGTACACGCCCTCTTCGGTCGAGGCGACGCGTGTCCATGCCCGCGGATCATTCACACCCTCAGAGTAGGGGTCGCACCGTGAGGGCTGAGAGTGTCGGCGAGAATCAGAGGCGACCTCAGCCGTCGCGCGGTGGCTTGCGCATCTTCTTGACGTCGGTGCGCCGCTTCTTGGCGGTCAGCCGCCGCTCCTTCGATCCCCGGCTGGGCTTGGTCGCTCGGCGCTGAGGCGCGGGTGGGCGCAGGGCTTCGGCGACCAATGCAGCGAGCCGTTCGCGTGCCGCGTCGCGGTTGCGCAGCTGGGCACGGTGCTCGGAGGCGGCGATCGTCAGCATCCCGTTCACGAGTCGTCCGCTGAGACGATCGAGCAGGCGGTCGCGCTGGTGGGGCGAGAGCACGGGGCTGTTCGCGGCATCCCACACCAGCTCGACGCGCGAGTCCGCCGTGTTCACGCCCTGCCCGCCGGGGCCCGACGAGCGCGAGAACCGCCACGACAGCTCGGCCTCGGGGATCGTCAGACTCGACGAGACCCTGAGGCCGGGGCGATGGGGCGTGGGCATGCCTCCATCATCCCCGACCGTCAGGTCAGTTGTCGGCTCGTGCGAGCTCCGTCGGCGCGACGGCATCCCCGTCGACGGGCCCGCGCTTCGCGGTGTTCGCGATGTGCGCGCGGCCGACGACGATCGCCGCGACGACCATGATCGCCGCACCCAGCCAGTAGGGTGCCGCGTGGCTGACAAGGACGTAGAGGGCGCCGGCGATCAGCGGTGCGACGGTGTTCATGGCCGCGGCGAGCGACTGGGTCGCCCCGCCGAGCCAGCCCTGCTCGTCGTCGCCGACCGCATTCGACATGGCCCCGTCGAGCGCCGCCTGCGAGGCACCCTGACCTGCGGCGAGCAGAAGAGCACCGACGATGAACACCCACGGCTGCGCGAAGATCGAGGCGACGACCGCGAGGCCGATCAGGCCGATCATCTGCGCGACGATGCCGCTCACGATCACGCCGCGTTCTCCGATACGAGGCAGCAGGATGCCGAGCAGCACACCCTGGATGACGATGTCGATGATGCCGACCGCGGCGGTGAGAAGACCGATCTGGGTGGGACCCCACTGGAT
Organism: Microbacterium sp. AC145; assembly: GCF_979258505.1. Classification (NCBI taxonomy): domain Bacteria; kingdom Bacillati; phylum Actinomycetota; class Actinomycetes; order Micrococcales; family Microbacteriaceae; genus Microbacterium; species Microbacterium sp. AC145. The sequence goes on along the minus strand of NZ_OZ409859.1, from coordinate 275,745 downwards.
CGAGTCGAGGGCGAGAACGCTGAAGTTGTTGACGAAGAAGCCGAACGGCAGCGCGAGCAGACCGAAGCCGATCATGAGGCCCCGGAGCTCCTTTCGGCTGAAGGCATCCGTGAAGACGGCGAACGGCTGCAGATCGCGCACGGCGATGCGCGGGATGCGGTTCTTGGGCTTCAGGCTCTCGGGGAGCAGGAAGATGCTGAGGATCGCGATGATCAGCCCGACCGCAGCGGTGAGGAAGACCGGGAGCTGCAGGCTCACAGCGGCGAGGAGACCACCGATCGCGGGACCGATCATCATGCCGATTCCTGACAGGGCGCCGAGCAGTCCGAACCGCTGAGCTCGCTTCTCGGGCGGGGTGATGTCGGCGAGATAGGCGAAGAGGGCAGGCATGTCACCCGCGGTGAGGCCCTGGATGACGCGGGCGAGGACGAGCACCCAGATCGCTCCGCCGATGCCGAACAGAGTCATCGCGAACGCGGCGCCGAACGCGGCACCGATGATGACGGGTCGGCGGCCGAAACGATCGGAGAGACGGCCGAGGAAGGGGGCGACCAGGAAGGCGCAGAGGCCGTTGATCGCTTCGAGCACGCCGACCCAGATCGCGAGATCGCCTTCGTGCGACACGTATTGCAGCACGACGAAGGGCAGGACGGGGAGGACGACGGTCATGCCGATGACGGTGAGCATCGTCAGCACGATGAGCATGATCCAGGCGCGCTTTTCGCTGCGCGCGGGCGGGTTAATAACTGAAGTCACTCCGAAACTGTATCAATACCAGTTTTGTTGTCAAGCCAGTTCTGTATCGAGTTCGCGATATCGTGGAGGGATGACGAACTCTGAGCCGCTCGGACGCCGCGAACGCAAGAAGGCGGCGACGCGCAAGAACATCTCCGATGTGGCGACGATGATGTTCCTCGAGCGCGGCTTCGACAACGTCAGCATCCGCGAGGTCGCCGATGCCGCCGATGTCTCCCCCACCACCGTGTTCGCGCACTTCCCCCAGAAGGAGGCGCTCGTGTTCGACGAAGACGATGAGCAGCGCGATCGACTCGTCTTGGCCGTCCGCGACCGCGCTGAGGGCGTCACGATCAATCGAGCGATCCGCGACTTCTACACGGCCGAGGTCGGCGCGAACATCGACGAGCACGGCAACGACGTGACGCGGATCTTCCTCGCGTTCCTCAACGAGACGCCGGCGCTGAGCGAGTACGCCGCGAAGATGTGGCTGCGGCACGAGGATGCTCTCGCAGACGCGATCGCCGGCGAACTCGGGCTCCCCGAGCCGACGGCGGAGATCCGCGTCTACTCGCGTTTCGTCCTGCAGATGCAGCTGCTCGTCAACGAGCACGAGGACCAGCTCGGGATCCTCGACGCCGGCTTCGCCGTGCTCGAGAACGGCTGGGCTCCGGTCGAAGCTGCTCTCACGACCTCGCGTACCTGACCGGCTCAAGTCGCAGCGCGGCGAGAGCCTCCGTGCGGACGTGCCCATTTCTGAACGAGCGCATCGATGTCCAGATCGATGATGCCAGGATGGTCGCATGGCATTCGGGATGACCCGTGACGTGCTGCGCCCCACGGACTCGCCGCGCGCGGATCGAGTGACGTATGTCGAGCTGTTCTTCGACCTCGTGTTCGTCCTCGCGCTGACTCAGCTGTCTGCCTACCTCTACGAGAACCAGACCCCTCTGGGTGCCTTCGAGGGGGTCATCATGGTGTGCGCGCTGTGGTGGGCATGGGTGTCGACCACCTGGGTGACCAATTGGCTCGACCCTGTGAAGCTCCCCGTGCGCGGGGCGGTGATCGCCCTGGCCTTCGTGGCGCTCGTGATGAGCGTCTCGATCGCCGAGGCGTTCGGCGATCGTGCGTGGGCGTTCGCGATCGCCTACGTCGTCCTCCAGGTCGGGCGCACGGTCTTCATCGTGTGGGCGACAGCCCGCCACGATCGGCGGGTGGCCCGCGATTTCTCGCGCGTCCTATGCTGGACGGTCGCCGGCGGCGCATTGTGGATCGTCGGCGCACTGCTTCCCCTCCAATGGCAGCTGCCATTGTGGGCCGCAGCGCTGGCACTCGAGCTGCTGGGCACCGTGCTCGGCTTCCCGGTGCCCGGATGGGGGAAGGTTCTGCTGCGGTCCTGGGATCTCTCCGGCCCGCACATCGCCGAGCGCACATCCCTCTTCGTGCTCATCGCGCTCGGTGAAGGCCTGCTGGTCACCGGCTTCGCGTTCGTCGACAAGGAATCGTCTATCGCATCCATCGTGGCGATGGTGACGGCGTTCGTCGCTGCCGCGGCGGCCTGGTGGATCTACTTCGATCACGGCGAACGCATCGGCGCCGAGGCGATCGAGGCGTCAGACCAACCGGCCAGGCTCGCGCGCACGGTCTACACGTGGGTGCATCTTCCGATCATCGCCGGCATCGTGCTGATGAGCGTCGGCGACAAAGAGATGCTCGCGCTCCCCGACCAGCGCGGCCTCGCCGCAACGGTCGTGGTCGTCGGCGCACCGATCCTCTTCCTCACCGGCACCGTACTGTTCCGCCGCGTGCTCGAAGGGCACTGGGCACGAGCTCAGCTCATCGGCCTGGCGACTCTCGCCCTGATCGCCGGCGTCGGGTTCGCGGGCTTCGTCGCCAACGCCCTCACGCTGTCGATCACGACCGCGATCGTTCTCGTCGGTGTCGCGGCGGGCGAGACCGTCGAACGCCTGCGTCGCGGTCGCCGCTCCGGGGGCTGACCGGGCATTGAGATCCCGGACAGAGTGGACGCGACGGCGGGAGTCGAACCCGCAACGCCGTCAGGTATGAACTGAGGCCCGGGACCGCCCGGATCGCCGCGATGGGAATGACGTTACCTGGCGCCATACCGGAACACCAGGATCGTTGCGGGGATTGACAGAGTGAGTCCGAGCATGACGCGAGTCGTCACGCCGCGTCATCCGACTCGGTCCGGACTGCGGTGTACGTTCGCCTCATGGCAGCCGCAGACTCTCCCGCGACGACCCCGCAGAAGACCCACCGCTACCTGCGTCTCTCCCTGGTGCTCATCGTGTTCACGCTGCTCGTCGGCGTCGCACTGCAGAGCATCGTCGTGACCTGGGAGCCGCTCATCTTCGGCTGGCACCCACTCGCCTCGATCAGCCATACGTTCTACACCCCCGGGCGCGACATCTTCGTCGGAGCGCTGCTCGCGGCATCCGTCGTGCTCCTCGCCCTCTCCGGACGCAGCCGTGCGACGACCCTTCTCGATGTGTGCGCGGTGTTCGCGCCGCTCATCGCGATCGTGCCGACCGGTCTCGCCGACTCCCGCGCGGTCGGTCACATCCCGTGCCCGACCATGGTGGAGTGCATCCCGGCGGAGGACATCGGCACGGCCAAAGCGGGCATCGCCGTCTACGCCGTGGTGGTCGTGGCGGTGGTCATCACGATGGCGGTGATCCGGCATCGCACCCGCACGCCGAACCCCTCCGCCCGGCTCGTGTCGATCATCGCGCTCGTCACGGCCGCCGTCATGACAGCCCTCGCCTTCTGGCCCGCGCTCAATGAGAACTTCCCGTTCAACTTCTGGCCGGTGGCCAGCATCCACTTCGCCGTCACCCTGGTGTTCTTCGGAGTCTTCGCCGCGGTGCCGATCCTCGCTGCCGGCGGGCCGCTCGAACCGGGCGAGACCCCGCCCACTCCTCGCCAACGATCGATCTACCGCTGGATCGCAGGGCTCCTGATCGCCGACCTCCTGCTGCTCGTCGTGGCTCTGCTCTTCCGCCAGGCGTTCGGCGAGACCCCGGTCGTGCTGTTCGGCGAGGCCGTCGCCCTGATCCTGTTCGCCACGTTCTGGTCGGTGCAGACCTTCCAGCGGTGGAATGACGCGAACCCGCCCTCGATCGTCGCGCGCGGGCAGCTACCCGCGTGAGGCGGGAGCGGGCGCATCGAGCGCCCGCAGCAGACGTTCCAGCGACTCCTTGAGCTCCGCCCGATGCGGCTCGGGGAAGCTCGTCGTGTACTCGACGCCCTCGGGAATCCAGAGCAGCGCGTACATCGCCTCCCGCCAGTCCGACCCGCCGAACGGCCACCGGGTGCGGTCCTCACCCTCGGCCGTCGCCCCCTCGGACCACGGGCCGAACATGGCCTCCATGGTCGACAGCGGCAGCTCCATCACGGCGTCCGCCTCGATCTTCTGCGGAGTCCACGATGCGGCGATGAGCACCCGCTCCTCGATCTCGTCCTCAGTGATCTCGCGGCGGGTGAACAGCACCCGCGTGTGCTCGACCGAGACGATGCGGTCGACGCGGAAAGTGCGCCAGTCGTCGCGATCGAGGTCCCAGCACAACAGGAACCACTTGCGTCCGGAGGGAGCGAGGGCGTGCGGTTCGACGCGTCGGATGCTCTCGGCCCCCGCCCCGTCGACGTACCGCATGCGCAGTCGCTCGTGGTCGCGGGTCGCCATCGCGATCTCGCCCAACACCGCCGGTGACACGACGGGACCGTCACCGATCCGCGGAGGCTGCACCGAGGCGGCGAGCGCATTCACCCGCTGCCGCAGCGCCGACGGCAGCACCTGTTCGAGCTTCGCGAGTGCGGTCAGAGTGACCTCCGCACCTCCCACGAGCTGCTGCGTCGCCGCGACCCGCAGCCCGATCGCCATCGTGACGGCCTCGTCGTCGGTGAGCAGCAGCGGCGGCACCGCACTGCCGGCCTCGAGACGGTAGCCGCCGGCCGCCCCCGGCGTCGACTCGACCCGGTACCCGAGCTCGCGCAGCCTGTCGACATCGCGGCGCACGGTGCGCTCGGTGACCCCGAGTCGGCCGGCGAGCTCGGTGCCTGGCCAATGCCGGTGCGTCTGCAGCAGGTTGAGCAGCGCGAGAGCACGAGAAGTGGTGTCGGACATGACGTCAGATTGTCAGATATCGCGGACAGGATCTGTCCTGGTTGATTCATAGTCTCTGAGCATGTCGAACGAATCCATCATCGAAACAGAAGGCCTGACCAAGGTCTTCACCGTCAAGAAGACGCCGGTGCACGCAGTCACCGACCTCTCCTTCACCGCGGTGCGCGGCGAGCTCGTCGCGTTCCTCGGTCCGAACGGCGCGGGCAAGTCCACGAGCCTGCGGATGCTGACGACACTGATCCCTCCGACCTCCGGCACCGCCCGAGTGGTCGGTCACGACATCCACACGGATGCCGCCGGGGTGCGCGCCCGCATCGGCTACGTCGGCCAGCTCACCAGCGGCAGCTTCTCGCAGCGCGTGCGCGACGAGCTGCTGAGTCAGGGCGCGTTCTACGGCATGACCCGGCGCGACAGCATCCGTCGGGCTGACGAGCTGATCGAGTCGCTCGATCTCGCATCGTTCGCGACACGCACGGTGCAGCAGCTCAGCGGCGGGCAGAAGCGCCGGCTCGACATCGCGCTCGGGCTCATGCACGCCCCGCCGCTGATCTTCCTCGACGAGCCGTCGACCGGACTCGACCCGCAGAGCCGAGCGAACCTCTGGGAGCACATCCTGGACCTCCGCACGCAGCACGGCACGACGGTGTTCCTCACGACGCACTACCTCGAAGAGGCCGACCGCTATGCCGAACGCGTCATGGTCATGGACAAGGGTCGGATCATCGCCGACGACGACGCGTCGTCGCTGAAGGCGACCCTCGCCGGAGACGTGCTCACCTTCGGTTTTGCGAGCGAGGCGGATGCGGCGAGCGCGCGCCCGGTGATCGCACGGCTCAGCACGGCGGACGCGACCATCGACGGCGACTCCGTGTCGCTGGCGGTTCCCGACGGCGATCACCTGCTGCCGGTGATCGTCCGCGAGTTGGATGCCGCCGGCATCCTCGTCCGTCGCGCAACCGGAGTGCCTCCCACTCTCGACGACGTGTTCCTCGCCCTCACCGGGCGCACGCTGCGCGAAGCAGGAGAGGGCGGCGCCGGCGAATCCGACGCACCATCCGATACCGACGCCGCCCCCGGCAGCAGCGAGACCGACAAGACAGGAGTGCTCTCATGACCACCACCGACACGACCACCGACACCCTCGTGCGGGCGAACCTCGTGCGCGACACGAGGAACGTGCTCACCCGTGAGCTCAAGCCGGTGCTGCGCGATCCGTTCACCCTGATCTTCAGCCTGCTGCAGCCGCTCGTCTTCCTGGGCCTCTTCGCGCCGTTGCTGATCGGCGGTTCGGGTCAGCCGGCGAGCGAGACCCTGGCCTGGTTCGTGCCGGGTGTGCTCGTGATGATCGTGCTGTTCGGCACCGGAGCGACCGGGTCGAACCTGCAGTACGAGATGATGACCGGCTCGCACGAGCGCACACTGGTCGCTCCCCTGGCCCGCTCATCGCTGCTCGTCGGGCGGGCGCTCAAGGAGATCGCGCCGATCGTCGTGCAGGCGCTCGTGATCGTGCTGATCGCCTGGCCGTTCGGATTCGCGATCAACATTCCGGGGCTGCTGATCGGGCTCGCCCTGCTGGCGGTCTTCGGCGTCGGGCTCGGCTCGCTGTCGTATTCGCTCGCGCTCGCGACGAAAGACCGGGAGTGGCTGTTCTGGGGCGTGCAGCAGTCGCTGATCTTCCCGCTGCTGATCCTCTCGGGCATGCTGCTGCCGCTCGACGACGGCCCGGCGTGGATGCGCGCGGTCGCCTCGGTCAACCCTGTCAACTGGGTCGTGCAGGCAGAGCGGGCGCTGTTCGCCGGCGACCTCGGCGATGCCACCGTGCTCTGGGGCTGGGTCTCGGCACTGGCCGTCGCGGCGATCGGCCTCGTCGTGGGAGTGCGCGCCATCCGCCGCAGCAGCTGAGACGAGCGGATGCCGGCTCTGCGCCTCCTCACCCGATTCGGGCGGACGGTGCAGAGCCGGTCGCTCGTTCAGCCCTCGAGCGTCGCCACGATCTTGCCTCGACCGCCACCCGACGCGAGATCGGCGAGGGCCGCCGGAAGCTGCTCGAACGGATAGGTCTTCGAGACGACGGGCGTGATCACTCCGTCATCCACCAGCGACGCGATGCTGCTCAGCTGCTGACCGTCGGCCCGCATGAACAGGAACTCGTAGGTGACTCCGAGTCGCTTCGCCTGGCGCCGGATCTTTCGACTCAGCGCTGCGATCGCGAGCCGCACCACGGGGTTCAGCTTCTTTCGCTCCGCGAACGCGGGGTCGGGCGGCCCCGAGATCCCGATCGCGAGACCGCCCTTCTTCAGTACTCGCAGCGACCTCTCGAGATTCTCTCCACCGAGGCTGTCGAGCACGAGGTCGTAGTCCGAGAGCACCTCTGTGAAGTCCTCGGTGCGGTGGTCGACCACGACGTCGGCGCCCAGCCGGCGGACGAAATCGGCGTTCGCGGCGCTCGCTGTCGTCGCGACGGTGGCTCCGAGATGCTTCGCGAGCTGGATCGCGATCGAGCCGACGCCGCCGGCGCCCGCGTGGATCAGGACCTTCTGAACGGGCTCGACCCGACCCCGCTCGACCAGAGCCTGCCAGGCCGTGAGCGACACGAGCGGCAGGGATGCGGCCTCGGCCGCCGTGATGCGGGTCGGCGCGAGAGCGAGATCCGACTCGGCGATGGCGATGCGCTCGGCGAACGCCCCCATGCGACGCTCGTCGGGCCGGGCGAACACCCGGTCTCCCGGCCGGAAGGACTCGACGAGTCCGCCGACGCGGATCACGGTGCCGGCCACATCGTTGCCGAGCACGACCGGCAGGGAGTACGGCAGGATCTGCGCGAACTCGCCCAGACGGATCTTCTCATCGAGCTGGTTGAGGCCGACGGCCTCCACCCGGACCAGGACGTCTCGGTCACCGACATCCGGTTCGGCGGTCTCTCTCAGCTCGAGCGGCTGTGTGTACTTCGTGAGCACGAATGCGCGCATGATCGTTCTCCTCGGTGTCTCAGTCGGGTGTCAGACGGCGGTCGCGCGCAGCTGCGGATAGACCGCGTCGAGCGGCGCACTGAGACCGGCCTTGAGCTGCACCGAGATCTCGTCGGCGAGCACCTCGTACTCACCCCGTTCGGTCGCGTCGAGGATCACCCGCACGAGGTCGGCCGGATCGGTCTTGGGGTCGGAGACGTGCTCGGCCATCGCCGTGTCGACGTAGCCGACGTGCACGCCGACGACGTGCACTCCCGCGGGCGCCAGCTCGAGACGCAGGGAGTTGGTCGCCGACCACAGTGCCGCCTTCGTGGCGCTGTAGATGCCACCGACGGCGAACCAGGCCAGCGCCGAGTGGATGTCGATGACCGTGGCTCCGTCGCGGCCCGACAGCAGCGGGGCGTACGCACGCGTCAGGAAGAGCGGGCCGAGGAAGTTGGTCTCGACGTTGCGACGGATCTCGTCGTCGGTGTGCGTGAGGATCCCCGCGGTCGGCACGGAGGCTCCGGCGTTGTTGATCAGCACGGTCACGTCGGATGCCGCCTCCACCGCATCGCTGACGGACTGCGCATCGGTGACGTCGAGCGTCAGCGGCACGATCCGTGCGTCATCCCACTCACGCGGCGTGCGTGCGCTCGCATAGACCTTGGCAGCACCGCGTTCGAGGGCCTGACGCACGAACTGGGTGCCGATACCTCCGTTCGCGCCGGTGACGAGGACGACAGCTCCGTTGAGTGAAGGCATGGACCGCTCTTTCTTTCTTGCGACAATGAAGGGATGATCGCTGAGCATACGCACAAGCGATTCCAGTCATAACCGACTGTACTCATTTTCTATTCCGACGGGAATCACGATGTCGACCCAGGCCACGCCTCTCGGGCGCCGCGAGCGGAACAAGCAGCAGAAGCTCGAGCGGATCACGGCGGCCGCAGCCGAGCTGTTCGCCGCCCACGGCATCGACGACGTCACGACCCAGCAGATCGCCGAGCAAGCGGATGTCGGCACCGGGACGCTCTTCCTCTACGCCAAGACGAAGGGCGAACTGCTCCTCCTCGTGCAGAACGCGCACTACGCGGTGGCCCTGGAGACCGGCCGCACAGCTGCCGCGCGAGAAGCGGACACCATCGACGCGACGATGGCCCTTCTGCGCCCGATCATCGAGTGCAATCGGGTGCAGGTCGAGAACGGCCGCACCTACCTCCGCGAGATGGTGTTCGGGAATCCGGCCGACGCACACCATGCAGAGGCACTGCGAATCGTCGGCGAGACCGAGGCGGCGCTGACCGGCATCCTGAGCCGCGATCCGCGCATCGACGAGCACCGCGCCCCGAGCCTTGCCCGCATCGTCTCGGCCGCGATGTTCGTCACCATGGCGGCGAGCATCAACGCCGACGCGAGCATCGACGAGATCGCCGCGGAAGTCAGGACCCAGGTCGGCGCACTGCTCGATCGGTGAGCGGCGCTGCTCAGCGCCGGATCGAGTCGTGGAACGGGTTCGGCTCGAGCGTGAAGTCGGTCGACGCATCGGCCCAGGTACCGCCGTCGACAGGTGCGCGTCCGCGACGCAGGGCCGCGATGGCCTTCGTCGCGGGGGCCCCGATCGCCAGGGCTGCGGCACCGCTGAGCGTGCGGTCCTTCGAGCCCAGCACGCTGGCGCGGTGCCAGGCCTCATGCATCGAACCACCCCGAGCATCCGGCACGCGCCTCGCCGCCAGTGCACCGGCGCGGCGCAGCGCGACGAGCTGTTCGACGTGCGCCCACCAGGTCGACTCGACCGAGGGGTGGAAGTAGTTGTCGCGCAGCCAATCGGGATGCGGATGCCGGAAGCGGCCCGCCACGACCTCGCTGCGTCCGCCGAGCAGACCGCTGCCGACGAACACCGTGTTCAGCAGGCTCTTGCTCACCCCGAACGAGTCGAGCGCGATCACCGGCACGCCCAGTGCCAAGGCCTCGACAGCCGCGGTCGAGCTGATCGTGACGAGCCCCGCTGCGGTCGAGAGCGCCTTCGCCATCGAGTCGTACGAGACCACGAGGTTGTCGGGCAGCCGTGCCGGCAGCAGGGCGAGGTACGGGTCGCGCTCGAGGTGGGTCTCGGACTCCCCCGGCCGCGAACGCAGCTTCACCACGACGCGACGGTTGCGATCCGCCTCCGCGGCCCGCACGAGCGTGGCGGCGATCTCGGCACGCTCGTCGCGGCCGGTCGGCACGAGCGCCTGCGCGGCGAACACGACGTCGGTGGCGGGCCTTCGCACGGGCCGCTCCTGCTGCGCCTCCGACGGCGCGGGTCGTTCCGCGACGAGGGTCGCCGACGTACCGGCCTGGTCGACGGCGAGCACGCCGGCTCGATCATGCGCGAGCATCCGGGATCTGGGTCGCGCGAACGGCAGTGTCGCGAGGGCCGTCGGCACCTGCACGCCGATGCGGCGGCCCAGCTCGGCGAACGCGCGCTCTTCACGGTGCGAGTGCACGACGAGCAGGTCGGCATGCCGCCGGTAGTCGAGAGCACCGCGCTGGGCGGGGATCGCCATGCCGGGGAGCCCCGCCACGACGACAGGGCGGTGCGTGAGCGCATCGATGACCCGGCCCATCAGCCGCACGAAGGGTCCGCGACCGGCGAGCAGCACCACGTCGGGACGCTGCCCCTCGAGCCACGCCGCGGCTCGTGCGAAGTCGATGCGGGTGATGCTCTCGGGAGGGATCCCGGTGCCCGCCAGAGCCGTGCGCTGCTGCTCGACACTGGCCGTCAGGGGCGTCTGCACCAGCAGCAGATGCGGACGGATGCCGGGCACGCCACCGAGCAGTGCCGCCGACCACTTCACGAACGAATCGGCGTCGGCGATCGCGACGACCCGCAGTGCACCCGATCCGCTCATGCCCGAACCCTTCATGCTCGACCCGTCACGCAGAGACGCGACGCAGCTTCGCCATCGGCGCGCGCTCGCTGTCGAACACGCGCTTGACCCCGTCACCCAGCGCCATCTCGATCACGCGGATGTCGCGCACGAGGTGCTCGAGACCGGTCGGCTCGAGGGATGCCGCATGGTCGGACCCCCACATGGTGCGATCGAGCGTGATGTGACGCTCGACCGCGACCGCGCCGATCGCGACGGCCGCGAGCGAGATCTGCAGGCCCCGCTCGTGGCCCGAGTATCCGACGGGCACCCCGGGGTACCGATCACGCAGCGTGGCGATCGCCCGCAGGTTGGCCTCCTCGGGCTCGAGCGGATAGGTCGACGTGGCGTGCATGAGCACGACCCGGTCGGTGCCGAGAGTAGTGAGAGCTCGGTCGATCTGCTCGATCGTCGACATGCCGGTCGAGAGGATGATCGGCTTGCCGGTCTCGCGCAGCGCGACGAGCAGCTCGGTGTCGGTGAGGCTCGCCGACGCGACCTTGTGGGCGACGACGTTGAGGTCTTCGAGGAACTCGACGCTCGGCACGTCCCACGGGGAGGCGAACCAGTCGAGGCCCTGCATCGTGGCGTGGTCGCCGATCGCGATGTACTCGTCGCGGCCGAACTCGACGCGGCGGCGGTAGTCGAGATAGCTCATCGTGCCCCACGGCGTCTCGCGCGGCACGTCGCGCATGTGCTCGGGTGTGGAGATCTCGGGGGTGCGCTTCTGGAACTTCACGGCGTCGGCGCCCGCCTTGGCCGCGACGTCGATGAGTCGCTTGGCGATGTCGACGTCACCGTTGTGGTTGAGGCCGATCTCGGCGATGACATAGGCGGGGTGACCGCCCCCGATGACGCGCGAGCCGATGCTGACAGTCATGATTCCTCCGGTGGTCGAAATGGCCTTCTTCTCTGGGTACGCGCCGAGTGTGAACGCCCGGAGACCTGACGGTTACCGGCGGCGGTCAGGCCGGCAACACTCGCTCGATCAGCTCGCGGACGGCGCCCTGTCCGCCCACCCGACGCAGCACGACGCGTGCCGCGTCGATCACGAGCGGATGCGCATTGGCCACTGCGACCGGCCATCCGACGATGCGCAGCGCAGGCAGGTCGTTGACGTCATTGCCGAGATACGCGATCTCTGCGAGCGGGATGCGGTTCTCCTTCGCCCACGCGCGCAGTGCCGACTCCTTGTCGTCGATGCCGTGCAGCACCGGCACCCGGAGCTTGTCGGCACGCGCCCGCACGACCGGGTTCACCTCGGTCGAGAGGATGAGCATCGGAATGCCGGCTTTGCGCAGCAATGACACCCCCATGCCGTCTTCTCGGCTCACGCGCACCCGCTCGACGCCGTCGGCATCGATGGTCGCGGTGTCATCGGTGTGCACCCCGTCGAAGTCGGTCACGACGGCACGCACCGGAATCCGCTCGGGCGACTCGTACAGTGCAGCGAGCGCGCGGGCCATGCGCAGTTGCTGCTCGTCATCGATCTCGATCGCCGACCACTCGGGCACCTCGGCGATGCGGATGCGTCCGAAGAAGCGGTGCTTCGCCTCGCGGAACCCGTCGGCGCGGAACACGTAGAACGCCCCGGTCTCGAGGAAGTGCGGCTCGCGATCCTGTCGACGCGGCCGATGGGTGGCGTCGTGGTTGAGGGCGATCGCGTCGCCGTCGCCGGCTCTGCCCCACAGGAACCCGTAGGTCTCGTAGGCGGAGAAGACGCTGTCGGCACGCCCCTCGGCCACCGCGGAGACCGCTCCGGCGAGGGCCTCGCTCGGGATGAACGGCGAGGTGGCCTGCAGGAAAGCCACCGCGTCGACCTGCTCCCCCGCCCGGTCGAGCTCTGTCAGCACGTGCAGGATGGCGCTCTCCGACGACGCCGTGTCGCCGGAGATCTCGGCAGGACGCCGCACGATACGAGCCCCGGCGGCCGCGCCGACCGCCGCGATCTCGTCATCGTCGGTCGAGACCACGACGAGGTCGATCCCGCTGGCCGCGAGCGCGCTGCGCACCGCACGTTCGACGAGCGGCACTCCGCCCACGCGCCGCACGTTCTTGCGCGGCACGCCTTTCGATCCGCCGCGCGCGGGGATGATCGCGACCGTCCTGACAGGGCTGATCGCCGTGTTCGTCGCTGTGTCCATCGTTTCGGGGGTCATCCCGTCACCGTCCTCTGATCGCTCGCCATGCCCTGGCGAGACGCCGTCGTGCACCTGTCGCCGTCAATCGAAGCTCCTCGACACGGCCCACGCCGCCCGCCGGGCGCAGTGCACGTCGCACCGCGCTCTCGCCGGGAGCCCCGGGCAGTCGCAGCTCGGTCAGCCGCTCTGCGTCGAAGTAGCGATCCCGATCCGCCGGGGGCATCGCCGCGAGCAGCTCCTCGGCCCGTGGGCGCAGATGCCTGGCCACGCTCGGCTGCATCACGTATCCGACCGCATCGACCAGCAGCTGCATCCGCTGGGGATCGCGATACGGCGAGTTCGCCCGGGTGAGAGCGTCGACGATCGTCGCCGGCACGCGGTTGCTGTTCTCGTACGGCGTGAGGCGGGCGAGAACAGTGTCGGCGCCGACGGCATCGATCGATCTGCCGAACACCGTCTGCACGGTCGGGAGCGCTGTGGAGAACCCGGCGATCACCGCACGGGCATCGAGTCGCTCGGCGAGCATCTCGGCGGAGAGTGCCCCGCGATACTCGCGGAACTCGATCTCGTGGAACGCGGCGCGGTCACGCAGTGCGTCGGTGAGACGCGGAGGGGCCGACGGATGCGGTTTGAAGACGATGCGCTGAGGATCGCGCGCCGCGGCACGGTCGATCATCGCGCTCTGCAACGCGATCTCCTCCGCCTCGCTCACGAGGCCCAGCGCCGACAGGTACTGCCCGAGCACGAGCACGGTCGAGACGTCTCCACCGGGCGCGGCGTGGTCGGGCACGGTGTCGTCGGGCACGGCGTCATCGGGCACCGCATCAGCGACCTCCCGCAGCACGGCGCCGAACAGCTCGGGCGACACCGCGACCGGCTCGGCATACGGCGACGAGACGAGGGGCACGACCCCGGGCACGACGTCGGCGTGCACGACCCGGCCGATGCGCGCCGTCACGGTGTGCGGCAGGTCGATGCGCATCGGCGAGTAGGTCATCAGCCCGTCGCCGATGATCGTGATGCGGGCGTTCGGGAAGAGCAGCATCAGGGTGCGCGCCGGCGCGACCTGCGGACTCTGCAGCAGGATCTCGAGGTCGTCGTCGAGGCGCCATGCGCGCGTGAGAAGTCGTCGCAGCACCGGCATGTCAGAAGGGTCCGGATGCCACGAGCTGGGGTGCATCGGACCGAGCAGCTCGTCGAGATCCTCGATGCGGTCGAAGCGCCCGCGCAGACTCGCGAGAGCCGGATCCGCGACGATGCCGACCGAGGTCTCGGGCACGCGCGACGAATGGAACGGCACGAGCAGGCGCTCGCCCCGCTCGCCCAGCAGACCGCCGTCGAGGGCCGCAGCCGCGGTCGCGAGTCCGTAGGCGCTGTGCAGCGCGAAGAGCTGAGTCATGCGGATGCCCCTCCTGCGCCGATGCTCACCGCGCGCAGCATCGACGCCAGCACACGCCGCCGCGGACCGTCGAGGCGGTCGAGCACCCCGGAGACCTCCCCGTCGGGCAGTCGCCCGAGCAGACCCCGGATGCCGGTGCGCATCTCCCCTCGCAGCGCCGGCGTCATCCGTCGCGCACGCACCAGGTGCCGTGAGCTCAGGGCGAGCACGGTCCACACCGCCTTCGGCAGGAAGCGCGCAGCGTCGGCATCCGCCTCGACGATGTCGAGCACCTCGTGCATCGCCCGCACGAAGTCGAGCTGCCGCCGGTCGCGCACCTGCGTGAGAGAGGTCGCGACTCCGCGCCGATACAGCAGCGCCGGCGCGTCGACCACCGCGAACGAGCGGGCCCGCAGATGCAGGCGCCAGATCCACGGACGATCCTCGGCGGTGAAGAGCCCGGGGGTGAATTCGGCGAGACCGTCGTCGAGCACCCGGCGATGCATGATGCCCGCCCAGGCGAACGGGTAGTCGACCATGGTCGGCTGGTCTTCGGGAAGGATCGCGTCGCGCGGCGAGGCGACGGCATCGCGCCAGGGATACGGCGCCGGCTTCAGCACACGCACTCCCTCGGTGACCGTCACATGATCGGTGCGCAGGAAGTCACAGTCCAGGTCGACGAGTCGGCGCGCGAGCACCTCGAGGCGCCGCGGCTGCATCCAGTCGTCACCGTCGAGGAAGCAGAACGCGTCGCCCTCGACGTGAGCGAGTCCCTGGTTGCGGGCGGTCGCGAGCCCGCGCGGAGTCGGATTGGTGATGACCTCGGCGTGCGGGAACCGCTCGGCGTACCGTCGCATCACCGTGCCGGTGGCGTCGCGCGAGCCGTCGTCGATCGCGACCAGCTTGAGCGCGGCCGGATCGTCGAACTGGCGGGTCAGCGTCTCGAGCGTCGTACCGATGTACGCGCCTGCGTCCTTGGCAGGAAGGATGACGGTGACGAGCGGTGTGCGCACGGAACTCCCGGGGTGGACGGTCTCGGAATGGTGTCAGGCGTTCGTTGCCGATCGGGGACGCCGAGGTGAACGCACGGTGTCTCGCGCCGCCGGTTCGCGTCACCGGTGATGATCGGCGACGATGGTCCCATGCTGTGGCCGTTCGGAACGACGTGGCGCCCGGTGCGCCAGAAGCACCGCGGCACCGTCGACCTGCGCTGGCTCAGCGCTCGCACCTGGACCCGGCGCTGGTATCCCCAGGGAGTCGATCTCGGCGAATGGCAGGGCCGACGCACTCTCGCCGTGAGTTGGTTCCGCCAGAAGCTCGACGGCACGCATCTCGCCTCGCGGGTCGCCTTCGTCGATCTCGAGCGCTCCCGCCACCTCGACGTGCTGCTCTCCGTCGATGAGGGCGGCGTCCTGCAGCCGGCGCCGATCCACGCCGGCGGTCTCGCCTGGTTCGGCGACCGCCTGTTCGTCGCGGCGACCGGTCGAGGCATCTGGGAATTCGATCTGTCCGGCATCCGACGCGTGCGCGGGACCGACGCCCGTCGAGTGGCCGGGTTGTCGGGGCGCGGCGTGCACGCATCCGCTCTGGTCGCCGTGCGCACCCGCGTGCATGCGATCGATCTGCGCTGCTCGTATCTCGGCCGAGTCTTCGACGCCGACGGCAGTCCCCTGCGGCGCGTGCTGATCGGCGAGTACCTGACGGCAGACACCGGCAGGATCGCCGAGTACGCGGTCCCCGAGACCGACGACGATGTCTTCGAGGAGCAGGAGCGATTCTCACCCGGGCTCCCGCGGATGCAGGGGGCGGTGCGCTGGGGCGAGCGCCATTTCGTGTCGCAGTCCGACAGGATGCACCCTGGCGCGCTGTGGACAGGAAGGCGCGACGCGCTCGTGCGCGACCGAGTGCCGCTGCCGGTCGGCTGCGAAGACCTCGCGCTCGACCTCGACGCGAAGCTGCTGTGGTCGCTCGGCGAGCATCCGTGGCACCGCGTCGTGCGCGGCATCCCGTTCGCGTCCCTCGGGATCGACCCTTAGCGATCTCGTTCCCAGCCGCCGCCTCAGAGGGCGAACGTAGACTGTTCGGGTGAAGAACCGTGCGCCTTTCCTCGTCTACACCGTGCTGCGGCTGTTGGCTTTTCTCGTTCCGCTGGCCGTCCTGTGGTTCTTCTTCCCGATCTTCCGCGAGTTCTGGTGGCTCGCCGCGATCTTCGCCGCACTCATCGGCGTGAGCATCTCGATGCTGTTCCTGCGGGCGCCGCTCGCCGACGCATCGGCCCGGCTGGTCGAGCGACGAGGCGGACGCGACGAGGCCGGTCAGGCCGATGCGGATGCGGATGCCGAGGATCAGGCGATCGACGGTTCGACCACCGGCGGCGCCGAGCGCCCGTGAGCCCTGCGGCCGCGTCAGACCGCGGTCAGCCGATGAACGCCCAGAAGAGCGCTGCGGCATAGAGCAGGGCCGTGAGCGAGGTCAGTGCCAGCGCGATCACCAGCTCCTTCGCCTGTCGGTAGGTCCAGACGATCAGGATCGCCGGAAGCCCGGCCAGCAGCGCCAGCATGCCGACCCACGCGATCGGGTAGAGCAGGGCGAGGAACGCCAGGATGCCGAACGGTGCCAGCACGAACAGCGTGAACAGCACCTGCGTGGCGCGTCTGCCGATGAGCACCGTCAGCGTGCGCTTGCCGACCTCGCGGTCCTGATCGATGTCACGCAGGTTGTTGGCGAGCAGCACCGCGCACGCGAACAGACCGGCAGCGATCGCCCCGAGCCAGGCCTGCTGCGGCAGCTCGAACGCCTGCACCCAGGTCGTGCCGAGGGTCGCCACCAGACCGAAGAACACGAACACGAAGACTTCGCCGAGCCCGTAGTAGCCGTAGGGGCGCTTGCCGCCGGTGTAGAACCAGGCGGCGACGAGGCAGGCAGCGCCGACGGCCAGCATCCACCACTGCTCCGTGCGGATCACGATCGCGAGGCCGACGACCGCGGCGAGCGCGAAGAACACGAGGCCGATGATCAGCACCGTGCGCGGCTTCACCCGGCCGGAGGCCGTGAGGCGGGCGGGGCCGACGCGCACGGCATCGGTGCCGCGGATGCCGTCGCTGTAGTCGTTCGTGAAGTTCACGCCGATCTGCAGCAGCACTGCCACCGCGAGGCAGGCCAGCGCGATCACCCAGTGGAACTCGGGGCCGGTGCTGCGCGCGGCTCCTGTGCCGATCACGACGGGTGCGACAGCGAGCGGAAGTGTGCGCAGTCGCGCAGCGCCGATCCAGTCTCCGACGGTGACCGGGCCCGCTTCGATGACCGGCCGGTTGGCGGGATTGCCACTGGCTCGCTTGGCGGGATTGCCGCTCACACGGACCTGGTTCTTCTTGCGCTTCGAGGATGCTGCCACGCAGGGAATCCTACTGGCCCGAGCCGTGCTCCCCGCCGAGCGAGGGGCCTCAGCGACGGGTGAAGGTCAGGTGCGTGACGCCGCTCTCCGCCACCTCGGAGCGCACGTCATAGCCGTTCTCGAGGCCGCGGAGTCCGTCCCAGATGCGCTCACCGCTGCCGAGCACGAGCGGCGCCACCGCGAAGTGCACCCGGTCGACGAGGCCCGCGCGCAGAAACTGTCGCACGACGTCCACGCCGCCGCCGACACGCACGTCACCGTTGCCGGCCGCGTCGATCGCGCGGGCGAGGATCTCCTCCGCCGAGGCATCGACGAAGTGGAACACCGTGCCGTTCTCGAACTCGATCGAATCGCGCGGGGTGTGCGTGAGCACGTACACCGGCACCTCGAACGGCGGGGTGTCGCCCCACCATCCGCGCCACTGCGGGTCATCCGGGTACTGGTGCAGACCGAACATGCCCGCACCCATGATCTCGGCGCCGATGCCCTCGAAGTAGGCGTGCGCGTACTTCTCGTCGATGCCCGTCGTGCCGGCACCAGAGTCGTCTCCCAGCACGCGGGTGCGGAAGGTGCGCGTGGCGGCGTACGCAGCCACCAGTCGTGGCCAGTCGTCGCCGAAGGGATTCTCGGGCGTCTGATCGGTCGTCGTCGCGAATCCGTCGAGAGAGATGTTGAGGTCGACACGGACTGCCATGGTGGCTCCTCTGATCGTGGTGACGCCGGTCAGGCGTTCGGGTTGCTGTCTTTGCCGTCGAGCCACAGCGTGTCGGATGCATCGCCGTGCGCTCCGCCCTTGCCGACGTGCTTGTCGCTGATCTTGGGCCCCTTGAGGATCACGTGCACCATCGCCTGCGCGTGACCGTGGCCGAGGCTGTACTCCTCTTTGAGCCAGTTGAGCACGACGGTCGACTTCGTCGTCTCGTCGAAGCCCTGCTCCGTGGCGAGTTCGACGAACTGCCGAGGTGTGAGGCCGGTCTGGGTCTCGACCTTGTCGAGGTATGCCTGAAAGGACATGGATGCTCCTGGGTCTGTGATGCGAGTGAGCGGATTCAGTCGTCGGTGAGGAACGTCTGGATGATGGTCGCCGAGGCATGGATGCCGATGAGTCTCAGCATCCCTTCTCCGACGTTGGTGAAGCAATGGGGTGTGAAGGCCGGGCCGGTGGCGGTGTCGCCTGCGCGGGCGATGAAGGTCTCGTCACCGACCGTGATGCGAGCCGTGCCGTCAAGCACGACCCAGGTCTCGGAGTAGGGGTGCCAGTGCAGTCCCGGGCCTTCGCCCGGTCGGTTCTCGACGTAGAAGTACGACACGTCGGCGCCGTGCTCCGCACCCACGAATCGGCGGCTTCGGCCCGTGCCGATGCGGATCGCCGCTCCGGCCACGACCTCGAGAGGAATCGGTGTGCTGCTCACGTCCCCCAGTCTCGACACCGCCTGCACCCTCTCCTAGAGTTTCGATGTGGATCGAAACACTGACGAGCGGATGCCGGTCGAAGGCATCGAGCATCCCGCACATCGCGTCGAGTTCTCGCTGAGCCCCGGCGACGTCGAGGCCGTGCGATTCGGCATCTCCCCCGGGCATGAACTCGCCCACGCCGTGCGCGTGCTGCTGCGCCCCGAACAGCATCCGCTGCAGTGGGGGTGGTTGCGGGTGGTGCGCGACCGGCTGCCGCTCGAGAGCTTCAGACTGCTGGCCGCCGTCATCGGCGATGACGGATACCTGCCGGATTTCCTCACCGCGACGCCGCAGTGGGACATGACTCCCGAGGGCGAACTCGAGGCACTCCGTCGTACGCCGCTCGAGCCCATGCGCGTCGACTTCGGCAAGATGGTGCTCCGCTCATCGGGCGCGCATCAGCAGGCGCTGGGCGAGATGCGAGAGGCCCCTGCCCGCGCACGCGCCATGATCGCGGACGCGTGGTGGGAGGTCTGGTCGGCCACTCTCGCGCCGATGTGGCCGCAGCTCGAACGCCTGCTGCGCGCAGACATCGCCGTGCGCGCCCGGGTCATCGCGTCATCCGGCATCGCGGGCATGGCGGGGGGACTGCATCCGTCGGTGAGCTGGGGCGAGGGCGCCGTGCGCGTCGCGTTGCGCCGGCACAGCGAGATCGTCGACTGTCACGGCAGCGGCCTCGTGCTCGTGCCCTCGGTGATGTCGTCGTGGGGATGCATGGTGCTGACCGAACCCCCTGCGCAGCCGACGCTGTTCTATCCGGCCCGCGGCGTGACCGCCGGATGGGCGCGCAGCGCACAGGACATCGAGGATGCACTCGGGGCGCTGCTCGGCGCGGCGCGTGCGGGAATCCTGCTCTCGGCGGGGACGGCTCGCACGACCACGCAGGTCGCCGCGGATGCCGGGATCGTCGTCTCGACCGCCTCGCACCACCTCACCGTGCTGCGGCAGGCAGGACTCGTGTCCAGCGAACGCGACGGCGCCCGGATGCTGCACCTGCGCACCCCTTTGGGTGAGGCGATGGTCGGCGCGGTCCTCTGAGCGGCCGCGCGCGTTCCGACGAGGGCCGGAGTCGGTGTCAGTTCTCGTCGCTGACCGGAATGATTGGCCGGTGCTCGTAGTAGGTCTGCAGCACGACCGTGGTGCGGGTGCTCACGTTGGCAGCGGTGCGGATGTCACGCACCAGCTCTTCCAGGGCTCGCGGTGAGGGCACCCGCACGAAGAGCATGTAGCTCGCGTCGCCGGCGATCGAGTGGCAGGCCTCGATCGCAGCCAGATGCTCGAGGAGTTCGGGTGCGTTGTCGGGCTGGGCAGGGTCGAGCGGGGTGATCTCGATGAAGGCCGACAGGGGTGTGCCCACGAGTTCGGGGTCGAGGATCGCGCGGTAGCCCGAGATGACGCCGCGGGTCTCGAGGCGACGAAGACGCGACTGCACCGCCGAGACCGACAGGCCCACCGCGTCGGACAGCTGCGAGAGCGTCGCCCGGCCGTCGCGGGAGATCTCGGACAGGATCGCGAGGTCGACAGGATCATCCATGGATGTAATATTATCGTCAGGATTCCGTTTAGACCGGAATTTTTACGTCGAGATCCGCGATCGGAGGTTCCATGTCCACTCCCACCCTGAACACTCAGGCCATCGTCGGCGAACCCGAGGTCGTCGAGGATGCTTCGATCGCCGAGCAGAGCGCGGCCTGGGCGCAGCTGAAAGAGGCCGCGATCGCCCTCCGGGAACTCCAGGTCAAGGACGGGTCGATCCCGGATGCTTCGCATCACTCGACCGCCCGCGACCTGGTCGCAGCCGTCACCTCCGGCATCCGCGCTCTCGCCCCGGCCTTCCCGCACGATGCCGACTACCTCGCCGCGTCGATCGTCGACTTCGACCGCTGGGTCTCAGAGGGCTTCGGAGTGCCGGACTTCCTCGACTCGCTCATGGCCTTCCAGCCGCAGCAGCACCGAGTCGACGGCATCCGTCACCTCGTCGTCTTCCCGATGTACACCCAGAACGGCTCGAGCGATCGCCTCGTCGAGGCGCTCATCGTCGAGACGATCTGGCCGGAGTTCATCGCCGCCCTCGAGGCCGGCGACTACGGGAACAAGCTGTTCGTCTCGCTGCGTCTGGTGGACTTCACACCGGGCTACGACACGAACTCGGCCGTGCTGTTCCCCGAGACCGTCGCGATGCACGAGATCCCCTCGTTCACCTGGGGCGCGATCTTCCAGGACCGCGAGGCCGCCCGCTACCGCCGCGTCACCCGCGCCGCCGCCCAGATCACGAAGCTCGACCTGCCCGAGCGCGCAGCGGCGATGCTCGATGACCAGGCACTCACCGAGCGTGCCTTCGTGATGTGGGACATCATCCACGACCGCACGCACATGCGCGGCGACCTGCCGTTCGATCCGTTCATGATCAAGCAGCGCATGCCGTTCTTCCTGTACTCGCTGGAAGAGCTGCGGTGCGACCTGACCGCGTTCCGCGAGTCGGTGAAGATCGAGCGCACGCTCGGTGCTCGCGTCTCGGCGGGCGAGGATCTCACGGTGTCGGAGCAGGAGATGCTCGAGCACGCCGGTCTCGTGCAGTACGCGGTGATCTTCGACCGCATCTTCCGCTTCGCGATCACCGGCTCCCGCGTGCGCAACTACGACGGCCTCGGCGGACAGCTGCTGTTCGCATGGCTGCACCAGCGCGGAGTGCTGCACTGGACCGACACCGCCCTCGCTTTCGACTGGGACGGTGTGCCCGACGCGGTGGTCGCCCTCGGCGATGCGATCGACGAGCTCTACTGGCGCTCGATCGACCGTCCGAAGACGGCGCACTGGCTGGCAGCCTACGAGCTCGTGCGCTCGGTGCTCACCCCGAATCCCGCCTCGCACTGGGCGCGTGGCCTGCCGGACGAGATCCTCGCCGGGGCCCCGAAGGGCTTCACGGATGCAGTGCTCGACGATGAGTTCCCTCTGTCCATGTTCTTCGAAGCCCTCGACAAGAAGATGAAGCCGGTCATCGAGTCGACCGTCGGCATCCGGGGCATCGACGACTGACTCGCGCATTTCTGGGGTCCGGTCGCGGGGGCGATCGGACGCGGCGTCTGCGGCCATTCCTCTCCGGAGTGGCCGCAGTGCTGTTTCTGCGCGAGAGACTGTTCCTTCACGCGAGCCTGTTCCTCCACGAGAGCCTGTTCCTTCACGAGAGTTGAGACCATGAGCGTCACCGACCACATGATCGTCCTCGCCGGAGCCACCAGCGCCTCGGGTGTCGCCCTGTCCCGGGCGCTCGTCGACGCCGGCGCACGGGTGATCGCGACCGGTCGCTCGGCCGAGCGGCTCGACCCGTTGGCAGCGATCGGAGCCGAGGTCGAGATCGCCGACGCGACGTCGCTCGACGACATGACCGCGCTGGCGTCGCGCCTCGGAGCGGTCGACGCCGTTCTGCCGCTGGTCGGCGGGTGGCGCGGCGGCGGCGGCCTCGCCGGACAGACGGATGACGACTTCGCCGCCCTCCTTCCCGCTCTCGACGCGGTACGGGCGACCAGTCGGGCATTCGACAGCGCCCTGCGCGCGTCGGATGCCGGCCGATTCGCGATCGTCTCGTCCACCGCGGTGGGTCGCCCCCTCGCCGGCGGCGCGAACTACGCGGCGGTCAAGGCGGCGAGCGAGGCCTGGACCCGCGCGGTCGCGCACGGCTTCGCGAAGGCGGCCCGCGATGCCGGGGAGCCGCTGCGCGCGGCATCCGTCGTGTTCCGCGCGAAGAGCCTCGACCCGGACTCGCTGATCCCGCACGTTCTGTCGCTGTGGGACGGCGACGCCGCCGACCTCAACGACCAGATCATCACACTCGACTGATCACCACGCTCGACGGGTCGTCACCGTCGCGCCTCGGGAAGCTCGGGCGGAAGGCCGCGCACCGGTGCCGGCGCATCGGCGACGCGCCGGCTGTCGACCTGCTCCGTCTCCGCCGCTTCTCGCGGGCTCTCTGCGGCAGCATCCTGACCACTCGGTTCTTCTGCGTTCGGGTCTTGTGCGTTCGGGTCCTGCTCCGGCGCGTTCGCGTAAAGGAGGGTGAGCTTTCGGTAGGACTTCGTGAAGAACGCCAGCGTTCCGACGACCACCATGATGAGCCCGGCGAACAGGCAGATCAACGCGATGCCTCGTGCCTCGCCCTCGCCGAGGAGCCACCCCCACTGCTGTGCGCCCGCGTCGGTCCTCATGTACGGGATGATCAGGAATTCGGCGATCGGCGCGATCAGGAATGCCGTGACCGGAGCCGCGGCCGCTTCCATCGCCGCAGCCACACCGAAGACACGACCCTGTCGGTCGTAGCGCACCACCTTCTGGATGATCGTCTGCTCTGCGGCCTCGGCCGGAGGCACGAGAGCCATGTACAGCCACATGCCGATCACATACAGAGGCCACCACTCGCGCAGCATGAAGACGGATCCGAGCAGGCCCATCGCGATCACGACGAGCAGCAGTGTGCGCATCGGCTTCACCCCGAGGCCGAACTTCGCCACGAGTCCTCCGCCGATCAGGAACCCGGTCGACGCGAACGCCAGCGCGAAGCCCCACGTCTGGGCATCGAACAGCGTGAGTCCGTAGGGATCCATCAGCGCCATGTAGACGCCGCCGATGAGGTTGTTGAACGTCGAGAAGATGATCAGCGCGAACAGTCCCGGCGCAAGCCTGATGGCCGTCACGCTGCCGCGGAAGTCGAGTGCGCTCTTCGCATCCGGATCCGGCGTCGGCGCACCCTCGGGAATGCGGATGAAGAGCAGATGCACGAACGTCAGCACCATGGCGCCGATCGCGATCGCCAGAGTCCATCCCATGCCGAGGAAACCGATCGAGAGGCCTGAGAAGACGCTCGTGACGAGGAAGGCGAGCCCCTGGACGGTGCCGACCAGTCCGTTCGCGTTCGCCCGCCTGTCTTCGGGCACGAGCAGTGTGACGGTCGTGGACAGTGCGATGTTGCGCAGCTGCTCGATGACCCCGCCGAACAGGATGACCGCCGAGAAGACCCAGAACCAGGGCCCACCGAGGTCGAGCAGAGCGGATTCGGGCTGCCAGACGTAAAGCAGACCGGCGATCAGGAAGGCGACCGCCGAGATCACACTCGAGAGCAGCATCACGGTGTGCTTGCGATTGCGGTCGACGATGGTGCCGAAGATCATCGCGAAGAAGGCGATGAACAGCATGTAGGCGCCGCCGATGATGCCCGTGGCCAATACGGACTGCGTCTCGATGTAGACCCAGAACGTGAGCGCGAACCACAGGAAGCTCGTCGTCACGTTCGCGATGAGCGTGTTGACGAGGACGTTCGCGAAGGCTGTCTTCGCTGCGGTTCGCTCCATGAGTTAGAGGGTAGGCGGAGCATCCGACATTCGGTAGGGCCGTCACGATCCGCGGACTCGGCCCCGAACTGCGGACGACACGGGCGGATCAGCCCGCAGATCGGGACGCGCTCCGCAGATCGGGACCGCATCGCCCCCGTAGGCTTGTCCGGTGAGCATTCAGCATGACCCCGCGATCCGGGGCTTCGCCAGTGACAACTATTCCGGCGTCCACCCCGAGGTCCTCGCGGCCATCGCGGCGGCGAACGGCGGCCACCAGGTCGCGTACGGCGAAGACGCGTACACCGAGCGCCTGCAGGAGGTCTTCCGCGCGCACTTCGGCGAGGGCGTCCAGGCGTTCCCGGTGTTCAACGGCACAGGAGCGAACGTCACCGGCCTGCAGTCGATGCTGCCGCGCTGGGGCGCCGTGATCGCGGCATCCTCCGCGCACATCAACGTCGACGAGGGCGGAGCCCCCGAGAAGATCGGCGGCTTCAAGATCCTCGCCGTGCCGACCGACGACGGCAAGCTCACCCCCGAGCTCGTCGACCGCGAGGCCTGGGGCTGGGGCGATGAGCACCGCGCTCAGCCGCTGGTCGTGTCGATCACGCAGTCGACCGAGCTCGGCACCCTCTACTCCGTCGACGAGATCCGTGCGCTCGCCGACCACGCGCACGAGCGCGGCATGACCCTGCACCTCGACGGTGCGCGCATCTCGAACGCCGCCGCCGCCCTCGACGTGCCGCTGCGCGCCTTCACCCGCGACGCGGGCGTCGACGTGCTCAGCTTCGGAGGCACCAAGAACGGCGCCATGCTCGGCGAGGCCATCGTGGTGCTGAATCCCGAGACGTCGAACGGGCTGCAGTACTCGCGCAAGTTCAACATGCAGCTGTCGTCCAAGATGCGCTTCGTCTCGGCGCAGCTGATCGCTCTGCTCGAGGGCGACCTGTGGCTGCGCAACGCCCGGCACGCGAACGCGATGGCCCAGCGTCTGCGCGGCACCATCGAGGCGGGCATCGCCGACGGCTCGATCAACGGCGTCTCGTTCACGCAGCCGACCCAGGCGAACGGCGTCTTCGCGCAGCTGCCCGCCGGTATCGCCGACCAGTTGCGCGAGTCGTTCCGCTTCTACGACTGGGACGCCGCCCGCAACGAGGTGCGCTGGATGTGCGGCTTCGACACCGAGGAGTCCGACGTCGACGAGTTCGTGTCAGAGCTCGCCCGTCTCACCTCACGCTGACGAGAAAGCGTCAGCGCAGCAGACCGAGGTTGGCGAGCGCCAGACGGATGAGCGTGCCTCGGCCGCCCTCCATCTCGGCGGCGACGGCGTCGGATCCCGCAGCCTCCGCAGAGAACCAGGTCACCTCGAGCGCGTCCTGACGCGGCTCGCAGGTGCCTGTGACCGGCACCACGAACGCGAGCGAGACGGCGTGCTGCCGGTCGTCGTGGTAGGCGCTGACGCCCGGGATCGGGAAGTACTCGGCGACCGTGAACGGCAGCGGCTGCGGCGGCAGCAGCGGGAAGGCCATGGGGCCGAGGTCGTTCTCGACGTGACGGAACAGCGCGTCGCGGATGGTCTCGCCGAAGCGCACGCGCCCCGACACGATCGTGCGCGTCATCTCGCCCATCGGGGTGGAGCGCAGCAGGATGCCGATCTCGGTCACCTGGCCCGAGCCATCGGTGCGCACCGGAATCGCCTCGACGTAGAGCATCGGCAGATGGCGACGTGCTTCTTCGAGCTCGAACTCGCTCAGCCAGCCCGGGTTCGTGTCGCGAGCAGGGGGCTGAGCGTCGCCGAAGCCCTCGATCCCGTCGTCGGGCTCGGGATCGGGATCAGGTGTGCGGACGGCCATGTGTCCTTTCTACCAGCCGCACCTTCGACCCGACACTGACTTGACATCCCTCACCGGCATACGATTCGACCGACGACCGGGCGCGTGTCCGCCCCCGCTGGCAGGATGGTGCAGGTGAGCGAAGAACTGACGATCGACGGCGCTCTCACGCGCTGGTCCACTGCGGATCGCGCGGGGATGCCGCTGCTGGTGCTGCTGCACGGCTACGGTGCAGACGAGCACGACCTCTTCGGGTTGACGCCCTATCTGCCGGACGGCGTCGCCGTGGCATCCGTCGCCGCACCCCTCGCTCCCCCGTGGCCGATGCCCGGACGCTCCTGGTACGCGATCGAGGGACTCGAGGGACGCAGCTCCGACTCGGTCACCGCCGCCGCCGAGGCCTTCCTGCGCTGGCTCGACGAGGCCGCGGCGGAGGCTCCACGCGTGGCGCTCCTCGGCTTCTCACAGGGTGCGGCTGTGGCGCTCCAGGCGATGCGCCTCGCGCCCGAGCGGGTCGACACCGTCGTGGCGCTCAGCGGATACGTCGCCTCGGGAGAACTGCCGAACGACGAGGCTCTGACCGAGCAGAAGCCTCATGTGTTCTGGGGCCGGGGTACGAACGACCAGGTGATCCCGGAAGCACGCGTCATGCACACCGCGGAATGGCTGCCCACGCACTCCGAGTTGTCGGGGCGCGTCTACACCGGGCTGACGCACAGCATCTCCGAAGACGAGCTCAGCGACGTGCACGTGTTCCTCACGAAGTGGCTGAGTCGCAGCGCGAAGGCCTGAGCTGCACTGCGGAGAGCCGAGCGCACCCACGACACGCCCGGGGTTGCGCAACTCCGACACGCCCGGGTATCGTCGTGGAGTCCTGTCCGCCGTGTCTGGAAGTCCTTTGATCTGATCCGTCGCCTCCGCGCTCATCTTCCCGCGCGCTGACCCGACGATCGCCGACTCCACGGCCGACCACCGCCCGCTGTCCTTCGCGACGGCATGCCCCGCTCAGACGGGGTTCCGGGCGACCGGTGTCAGTGCACCCTCGCACTCGACAGGAGACACCATGTCAGTCCCCACTCTTCACTCTTCGGTCACCCTCGACCGGCTCACCTTCACCTGGCCCGACGGCTCGACGGCACTCGACGCCGTGTCCGGATCGTTCGGCACCGGCCGCACCGGACTCGTCGGCCGCAACGGCGCTGGCAAATCCACGCTGCTGCGGCTGATGGCGGGCGAGCTGACACCGACCTCGGGCGCGCTCACGGCGACCGGCGAGGTCGCCTATCTGCCGCAGCAGCTCACACTCGACGTCGATCGCAGGGTCGCCGATCTGCTCAGAATCGCCGGTGCCCTCGACGCCGTCAGGGCGATCGGGGCCGGCGACATCGATCAGGCGCACTTCGATGCGGTCGGCGACGATTGGGACATCGAGGCACGCGCCGCGGTGTCACTCGCCGAAGCGGGCCTCGCGCCCGATTTCCTCGACCGCAGGGTCGGCGAGCTCTCGGGCGGCGAGGCGGTGCTGGTCGCGATCGCGGGCATCCGCCTGCGGCGCGCGCCGATCACTCTGCTCGACGAGCCGACCAACAACCTCGACCGCGACGCCCGCGCGAAGCTGGCGACGATGGTGAGCTCGTGGAAAGGCACGCTGATCGTGGTCAGCCACGATCTGACACTGCTCGAGCTGATGGACGACACGGCCGAGCTCTACGCGCAGACGCTGAGCGTGTTCGGCGGGCCCTACTCCGAGTGGCGGGCGTGGCTCGACGCCGAGCAGGAGGCCGCGAGGCAGGCCGAGGTCACCGCGAAGCAGGAGTTCCGCAAAGAGAAACGTCAGCGCATCGAGGCCGAGGTGAAGCTCGCGCATCGCGCGCGCACGGCGAAGAAGGCCGAGATCGAGAAGCGCGTGCCGAAGATCATCGCGCACGGCCGCAAGATGGCGGCCGAGGTGTCGGCGGGCAGGCTGCGCACCGAGGTCGGCGCGAAGGAGGATGCCGCTCGCTCCGCGCTCGATGAGGCGGGGCGGCGTCTGCGTTCGGATGCATCGATGAAGATCGAGCTGCCGGATCCGCAGGTGTCACGCAGCCGCCGCATCGCAGAGATCGGCGACGGTGAACGGTCGTGGATCATCCAGGGTCCGGATCGCGTCGCGCTGATCGGTCGCAACGGCGCCGGCAAGACGACACTGCTCGAACGGCTCGTGGCGGATGCCGCGTGCGACGCTGTCACCGATTCGGGAGAGCTCCGGCTCATCGCGACGGCCCTCACCGACCGCATCGGCTACCTGCCGCAGCGGGTCGACGGGCTCGATGAGAACCGCTCGGTGTTCGGGAACATCGCGGATGCTGCACCGCATGTGCCCGAGAAGGAGCTGCGCAACCGACTCGCGAGGTTCCTCATCAGAGGGGCCACCGCCGAGCGGCCGGTCGCTGCCCTGTCGGGCGGCGAGCGGTTCCGGGTGGCTCTGGCGAAGCTGCTGCTCTCGGATCCGGCTCCGCACCTCGTGGTGCTCGACGAGCCCACGAACAACCTCGACATCGACACCGCCGATCAACTGGTCGAGGCGCTGCGCGCGTACCGCGGGGCGGTGCTCGTCGTGAGCCACGATGATGCGTTCCTGGCTCGCCTCGGTCTGGGGCTCACGCTCGAGATCCAGGCGGACGGTTCGCTCGCCGCCGTCTGAGATCAGGCCCGTCGGCTCCGCATCGCCCGAGTGTGGGTGGTCACGGGGTCGGCGGCCCGCAGCGCGTAGTCCTCGGATTCACGCGGGACGAGCGCGACCCGCCCTTCGGCGTCGTGGGCGATCCCCCAGCCGTAGCGCTTGCCGAGAGGCGATGAGCGCAGGCAGGGCTGACCCTTCGAGAAGAACGCCTCTCGCGCGTCGGCGTCGCCGGGGTCGATCCCGTTGCGCAGCGCGTGGGTGGTGAAGATCACATCGTCGGACGTGTGTGCGTACGGCTGCTCGGCGATCAGCTGATAGTGCAGCGCGGCGATCGTGGGCTTCTCACCCACCGGCGGCTCTTCGGCATGATCGACCGGGCAGTCCTCTGCGACCTCGATGAAGGTGCTCAGGTAGTTCGTCGTGTGCGATGCCATGCCTACAGCATGCTCTCCTCCTCCGACAATGGCGACGCCGATGTCGGTGGCACAGGTGATGATGGAGGGATGAGCGACGTGCTCGAACGCTTCACCCCCGCCACACAGGACTGGTTCCGGGGCGCGTTTCCCGAACCCACCCCCGCGCAGGCGGGTGCCTGGAACGCGATCTCGGCCGGCAAGCACGCGCTCGTCGTCGCCCCGACGGGTTCGGGCAAGACTCTCTCGGCGTTCCTCTGGGCGATTGACAGCGTGTTCCGCGAGCGCACGACGGGCACGAAGGCGACGGAGAAGGGCGACCGGGCGAAAGACGCCTCCCGCACACGCATCCTCTACATCTCGCCGTTGAAGGCGCTCGGCGTCGACGTCGAACGCAACCTGCGCTCTCCGCTCATCGGCATCGGGCAATCGGCCAGGCGCCTCGGCCTCGAAGCCCCGTCCGTGACGGTCGGGGTGCGCTCGGGCGACACGACCTCGAGCGATCGCCGCAAGCTCGTCTCCGATCCGCCCGACATCCTCATCACGACCCCCGAGTCGCTCTACCTCATGCTCACCAGTCGCGCGGGCGAGACGCTGCGCGACGTGCACACGGTGATCATCGACGAGGTGCACGCGGTCGCCGCGACCAAACGAGGCGCTCACCTCGCTGTGAGCCTCGAACGGCTCGACGCGCTGCGGCGCTCGCACGGGCACGAGGAGGCGGCGCAGCGCATCGGACTCTCAGCGACCGTGCGCCCGATCGACGAGGTCGCGCGGTTCCTCGGCGGCGCCGCCCCGGTCGAGATCGTCGCGCCACCCGCTTCCAAGACGTTCGAGCTCGGTGTGATCGTGCCGATGGACGACATGACGAATCCGCCCCCGCCTCCCGGTGCTCCCAAAGACGGCGGCGATGCCGACGGTGCCGAGTACACGGAGGTCACGGGTTCGGTCTGGCCGCACGTCGAAGAAGCCATCGTCGACCGCATTCTGCAGAACAAGTCGACCATCGTCTTCTCCAACTCCAGGCGCCTGGCCGAACGGCTCACGGGGCGCCTCAACGAGATCTACTCGGAGCGCATCGGACTCGCTCTTCCCGAGAGCTCCGTGCCGGCGGCGATGATGGCGCAGGCAGGAGCCACGGCCGGCGCCGACCCCGTGCTCGCCAAGGCGCACCACGGCTCGGTGTCGAAGGAGCAGCGCGCACTGGTCGAAGAGGAGCTCAAGTCGGGCGTGCTGCGCTGCGTCGTCGCGACGAGCAGCCTCGAGCTCGGGATCGACATGGGTGCGGTCGATCTGGTGATCCAGGTCGAGGCGCCGCCGTCGGCCGCATCCGGACTGCAGCGTGTCGGACGAGCGGGCCACCAGGTCGGCGAGATCAGCCGCGCGGCCCTCTTCCCGAAGCACCGCGGCGACGTGCTGCACACCGCGATCGTCACCGAGCGGATGCTGGCGGGCAAGATCGAGGCGATCCAGGTGCCCCGGAACCCGCTCGACATCCTCGCGCAGCAGACCGTGGCCGCCAGCGCGCTGGGTGCGATCAGCGTCGAGGAGTGGTTCGAGACCGTGCGCCGGTCGGCACCGTTCCAGTCGCTCCCCCGATCGGCGTACGAAGCGACGCTCGATCTGCTCGCGGGCCGCTTCCCCTCCGACGAGTTCGCCGAGCTGCGGCCGCGACTGGTCTGGGACCGCGATGCCGGCACCCTGACGGGGCGCCCCGGCGCACAGCGCATCGCCGTCACGAGCGGCGGGACGATCCCCGACCGCGGCCTGTTCGGCGTGTTCGTGGCGGGCGAGACCACGGGTGCACGCGTGGGTGAGCTCGACGAGGAGATGGTCTACGAATCGCGCGTCGGCGACGTGTTCACGCTCGGCACGACGAGCTGGCGGATCGCCGAGATCACGCACGACCGCGTCAACGTCATCCCCGCGTACGGACAGCCGGGCAAGGTGCCGTTCTGGCACGGCGACGGCATCGGCCGCCCGTTCGAGCTGGGAGAGGCGCTCGGGAAGTTCTCGCGAGAGGTGTCCGCGGCGACGCCCGAGAAGGCCGCGCAACGGCTCATCGACGCAGGACTCGACGAGCAGGCGCGGATGAACCTGATGGCGCACCTCACCGAGCAGCGCGAGGCGACGGGCACCCTGCCCACCGACCGCACGCTCACGGTCGAGCGCGGCCACGACGAGGTCGGCGACTGGCGGGTCATCCTGCACTCGCCGTACGGCATGAAGGTGCACGCGCCGTGGGCGCTGGCGATCAACGCGCGCATCCGCGAGCGCCTCGGGGTCGAGGGCTCGGCTGTGGCGAGCGACGACGGCATCATCGTGCGCATCCCGGATGCCGAGGCCGAGCCGCCCGGAGCCGAGCTGTTCGTGTTCGATCCCGACGAGCTCGAGCAGCTGGTCACGCAGGAGGTCGGCGGCTCGGCGCTCTTCGCCTCCCGGTTCCGCGAGTGCGCCGCCCGGGCACTGCTGATGCCGCGCATGAACCCCAACAAGCGCACGCCGCTCTGGCAGCAGCGCCAGCGGAGTGCGCAGCTGCTCGAGGTGGCGCGGCGGCATCCGACCTTCCCGGTGATCCTCGAGACCCTGCGCGAGGTGCTGCAGGATGTCTACGACCTGCCGTCGCTGCGCAGGCTCGCCACGTCGATCGCCGACCGACGCGTACGACTCGTCGAGACCCAGCCGTCGCAGCCCTCGCCGTACGCCCGCGACCTGCTGTTCGGCTACGTGGGCGCGTTCATGTACGAGGGCGATTCCCCCCTCGCCGAACGACGGGCCGCCGCGCTCTCGGTCGACCCCGCTCTGCTCGGCGAGCTGCTCGGCACAGTCGAGCTGCGCGAGCTGCTCGATCCCGCCGTGATCGCGCAGTTCGAGCGTGAGGTGCAACGGCTCGACCCCGAACGGCACGCGCGCGGCATCGAGGGCGTCGCCGATCTGCTGCGCATGCTCGGTCCGATGGACGCGACCGAGATCGACCAGCGACTCGACCCCGAGACGGGCGTCGGCGCCGAGCATCTCGAGGCCCTCGTCGCTGCGCGGCGGGCGATCCCGGTCACGGTCGCAGGGTCGACACGCATCGCCGCGATCGAAGACGCCGGCCGTCTGCGCGACGCGCTGGGAGCGGCGCTGCCCACCGGCATCCCCGTCGCGTTCCTCGAGCCGCTCGCCGACCCGCTCGGCGATCTCATCGCCCGATACGCCCGCACACACGGCCCCTTCACGACGGATGCCGTGGCCGCACGCTTCGGCATCGGCGCGGCCGTCGCCCGGCACACGCTGCAGCGGCTGGAGCACGCCGGACGCCTGACCAGCGGCTATTTCCTGCCCGAGGCCTCGGGGTCGGCGAATGAGACCGAGTGGTGCGACACCGAGGTGCTGCGCAGGCTCCGCATGCGCTCGCTCGCCGCGATCCGGGGCAGCGTCGAGCCGGTGTCGCCGGAGGCCTACGCGCGCTTCCTGCCGGAGTGGCAGCACCTCAGCCGTCCGCTCGAAGGACTCGACGGCGTGCTCACGGTGATCGAGCAGTTCGCCGGGGTGCCCATCCCGGCGAGCGCGTGGGAGTCGCTCGTGCTGCCCTCCCGCGTGCGGGACTACTCCCCCGCGATGCTCGACGAGCTGTCGGCGGCCGGCGAGATCATCTGGTCGGGTCACGGCACCCTCCCCGGTCGCGACGGGTGGGTGTCGCTGCACCCCGCCGACCTCGCGCCGTTCACGCTGCCGGAACCCGACGACGAGATCGCCGCGGATTCTCTCGAAGCTCGCGTGCTCGGTGCACTCGACGCCGGTGGGGCGTATTTCGCATCACAGCTGAAGGAGATGGCGGGCGCCGAGAACGAGCAGTCCGTGCTCGAGGCACTGTGGTCGCTGACGTGGGCGGGCCGGGTGACCAACGACACGTTCGCGCCGATCCGCTCGCTGCTCGCCGGAGGGTCTCAGGCGCACCGTGTGACCCGGCGGGCGCCTCGCGCCCGCACGTATCGCGGCATGTCGCTGACCCGCACCGCTCCGCGGCCGACGTCGATCGGTGGCCGGTGGTCTCTTCTGCCCACGGTCGAGACCGATGCAGCGCGCCGCGCGACGGTGACCGCCGGCCTGCTGCTCGATCGCTATGGCGTGGTCACCCGCGGTGCCGTGCAGGCCGAAGGAGTGCCGGGCGGCTTCGCCCAGGCGTATCGCGTGCTCGCCGGCTTCGAGGAGGCCGGGCACTGCCGGCGCGGCTATGTGATCGAGAAGCTCGGAGCCGCACAGTTCGCGGCCTCCGCCACCGTCGATCGGCTGCGCACCTTCGCGGGCCTCGCCGATCCCCCGCCGCGCACCGCCGTCACGCTCGCCGCGACCGATCCTGCCAACCCCTACGGCGCAGCGCTGGGCTGGCCGCGACGCGACGATGTCTCGCACCGTCCGGGACGCAAGGCGGGCGGCCTGGTCGTGCTCGTCGACGGATCGCTCGTACTGTATCTCGAGCGCGGAGGCCGCACGGTGCTCTGCTTCACCGACGACGGCGACGTGCTGCGTGCCGCGGCATCCGACCTCGCCGCGACCGCTCGCGCCCGCCGGCTCGACACGTTGACGGTCGAGAAGGTGAACGGCGAGGGCGTCTACGGCACCGAACTCGCCCTCGCCCTGCAGGAGGCCGGATTCGTCGCGACGCCCCGCGGATACACGCTGCGCAAGGCGATCTGATGGGCGACGCATCGACTGCTCTTAGGCTGAAGGCATGATCGGGGAGTTCTTCGAGGGCATCCGCACCCTCCTGCGCGGATTCGGCACCTGGCGCAACCGCCCCGGCCTGATGGCGCTCGGGCTCGTGCCTGCGGTGATCGCCGCCCTGCTGCTGATCGCCGTGCTCGTACCGCTCGCGCTCTCGCTCGGTCTGATCTCCGATGCCCTGACCCCGTTCGCCGACCGCTGGTTCGAGCCGTGGCGCTCGCTGTTCCGCGGGGCCGTGAGCCTGGTGGTTCTCGTCGCCGCACTCGCGCTCGCGAGCGCCGTGTTCAGCGCGCTCGCCCTCGCCATCGGCGACCCGTTCTACCAGCGCATCTGGCACGCCGTCGAGAAGGATCTCGGAGACGCGCCCGCGACCGAGGGCGGCGGGTTCTGGACGGCGCTCGGCGAAGGCATCCGGCTGGTGCTCCTCGGCGTGCTCGTCGCGATCACCGTGCTGCTGATCGGGCTCATCCCGCTCGTGGGTGGCGTGCTCGGGGCCGTGCTCGGCGTCACGCTCACGGGCAGACTTCTGGCCCGCGAACTCACGGGACGCGCCTTCGATGCACGCGATCTGACCCCTGCCGATCGTGCGACCCTCTTCCGTGGCAGCCGCGCACGTGTGCTGGGTTTCGGGGTGGCGACCCAGCTGTGCTTCCTGATCCCGGGAGGTGCCGTCGCCGTGATGCCCGCGGCCGTCGCAGGCTCGACACTGCTCGCCCGCACGATGCTCGAGCGCACGCCACTCGCGGTGACCGCACCGCCGGCGACTCCGAGCGTGCAGCATCCGCCGCAGTCGGAACCCGCCTGATGCCCGAGGGAGATACCGTCTTCCGCACGGCGCGACGCCTCGAGCAGGCACTGGTCGGGTCGGAGGTCACGCGCTTCGATCTGCGAGTGCCCCGCTTCGCCACGGTCGATCTCACCGGCCAGCCGGTCGTCGCCTCGATCCCCCGCGGCAAGCATCTGCTGCTGCGCATCGGCGACAGCACCCTGCATTCCCACCTGCGCATGGACGGCGCGTGGCTGGCCTACCGACCGGGTGAGAAGTGGCGGCATCCGGCCTTCAAGGTACGGGCGATCGTGGGCACGGCGGAGCACGACGCGGTCGGCATCGACCTGGCCGAGATCGAGGTCGTGCCGACACGTGACGAACAGGAACTGGTCGGCCATCTCGGTCCCGATCCGCTCGGACCGGACTGGGATGCCGTCGAGGCCGCACGTCGACTGAGCACCGACACCCGGGCGATCCACGTCGCGCTCCTCGACCAGCGCAACGTCGCCGGGTTCGGCAACGAATACGCGGCTGAGCTGCTGTTCCTCCGCGGGGTCCTGCCGACGACGCCCACGCCCGAGGTCGATGTCACAGCGCTGCTCGACCTCGGCGTGCGCACGATCCGCGCCAATCGCGACCGCCGCCACCGCACCTTCACGGGCGTCGATCGGCCGGGGCAGGGAACCTGGGTCTACGGTCGCTCCGGGCGACCCTGCCGCCGCTGCGGAACGCTCATCCGCCGCGGCGAATTGGGCGCCGACCCCACCCGCGAACGCATCACCTTCTGGTGCCCCGTGTGCCAGAAATGACCTGATTCCATGCTCGGGAATGAATCGAGCGGTCCCGTGGTTGTTGATATATCCGAACAGGTTCAGAGCAGGTTCGGACACGGGGAGGAATCGTGGGTAAGAACTACATCGACATCGAGAACGATCAGGGCGCCACGCTGCGATACCGCAAGCACGCCAACGGTCGCGGTCTCGTCGCGCACGGCGCGAAGGTCCATCCCAAGGCGCACGTCGAAGCGGGCGCGTACGTCGAACCCGGCGCGCGCGTCGGAGCCGGTGCGACGGTCGCCCGTGGCGCGTGGATCGAGCCGGATGCCGTGATCGGCGAAGGCGCGCACATCGAGGCGCACGCGCACATCGGCCAGGGCGCGGCAGTGGGCGACAACGCTCACGTCGGAGTCCGCACCGAGGTCGGAGCCGGCGCACGCATCGTGCGCGGCGCACGCATCGGAGACGACGAGACGGTCGCCGCCGGGCTCACCGTCGCCACCGACCCGCGAGGTCTCTGGCTGGCCGCCTGACCCCGCTCGTCCCTGCACGACCCTGCACGACCCGGTGGCCGCAGTCCAGCCGGGTACTCGCAGTCCCGCCGGGTACTCTGGGCTGATGGCGAAGCAACAGCGGCGACCGGCGCGCCCGCCCGGACAGGTGCGGCGCAACAAGGCTGCGCCCGCCCAGCGCTTCCCGCCGCCCAAGCCGCCGAAGAAGACCACGAAGGTGGCCTTCGACGCACCCGCTGACGAGCCTGAAGAGCCACGCACCTTCCGCCTCGGCGTCGTTCCCGGTGCGACCCCCGGCAAGTGGATCGATGCCTGGAAGCAGCGGATGCCGCATGTTCCGCTCGAGCTCGTCCCGATCACCGTGTCGACCCAGCGCGAGGCTCTCGCCGATGTCGATGCAGCCCTCGTGCGACTGCCACTGGATGACGACACCCTGCACGTCATCTCCCTGTACGACGAGGTGCCTGTCGTCGTCGCCACCATCGACTCGCATCTGCTCGCGGCCGACGAGCTGACGCTGGCCGATCTCGCCGGCGAGGTGGTCATGACGCCCTCGGACGACGCACTCGTGCCGTTCGAGGTTCCGGGTTCCACTCCGCCCAGATTCTCACCGCTGCCGACCGCCGAGGCGATCACGACCGCCGCGACCGGCATCGGCATCGTCATCGTCCCGATGTCGCTCGCGCGCCTGCACCACCGCAAGGATGTCGATCACCGGGTGCTCACCGACGGGCCGACCTCGACGGTGGCGCTCGCCTGGCCCCGGGAGCGCACCACACCCGACGTCGAGACCTTCGTGGGCATCGTCCGCGGACGCACGGCGAACTCGTCTCGCTGACCCTCGTTAGACTCTCGTGGTGGTCTCGCTTCTCTACGTGTGCGTGCGCCCTGAGCTCGGGGCTGCCGACGCCGAACATGCCTCCTTCCGGCGTGCTCTCGGTGTCGACGTCGTCGACCGTCTCGATCTGCTGACCGAGCGCCTCGACCCCGTCCGCCTCGCCCGCTATCAGGGCGTCGTCGTGGGAGGGTCGCCGTTCAACGTCACCGACCCCGCGAAGAGCCTCGTGCAGCGCCGCGTCGAAGCAGACCTCGAAAGCCTCGCCCACAGCGCCATCGCCGGCGAGATCGCCGCGTTCTTCACCTGCTTCAGCATCGGAGTGGTGACGCGGATGCTCGGCGGTGCCGTCACGTCGGACACCCCCGAGTCGGCGAGCGCCACCGTGATCGAGACCACTCCCGAGGCATCCGACGACCCGGTGTTCGGCCCCAGCGCCCCCGCACTCACCGTGTTCACGGCGCACAAGGAGAGCGCGGTCGCCGTGCCTGAGAGCGCAGTTCTGCTCGCCACCAATGCGGTCTGCCCCGTGCAGGCCTACCGGGTCGGCACCCACCTGTACACGGCGCAGTTCCACCCCGAGCCCACGCCGCGTGACTTCGCCGACCGCATGACCTTCTACCGCACGACCGGATACTTCGACCCCGAGGAGTTCGACATCGTGCAGCGACAGGTGCTCGCGGCATCCGTCACCGAGGGCGCGGCCCTGCTGCGCCGCTTCGCGCAGACGTTCGCCCCCGCGCGTCAGCTCTGAGCGTCGCGCAGCAGCTGCACCCGCTCACGGAGGTATGCCTCCAACGGCATCCACCCTCCCGCAGTGCTCCACCGCACCGAAGGCACTCCGTCGATATCGGCCAGTGGCCCTGACGAGCCGCCGGCGTCGACCGCAGCGACATCGATCGCACTCCAGCCGATGTGCGCGACCTCGCCCTCGCCGAATCCTCCCCGCAGGGCGAGGGCCCGGCGGGCGGCGCGTTCACGCGCTGATTCCGCCGTGTATCCGCGTCGACCCGGGTCTGCGGCGCGCAGCACTTCGGCGGTCGCGAGCGCGTGCTCGTCGGTCAACAGCAGCACACCGAGATGCCAGGCCTCGCCGATGCGGACGATCCGGTGCCCGCGCCAGCGCGACTGCCGTTCC
Organism: Microbacterium sp. AC145; assembly: GCF_979258505.1. Classification (NCBI taxonomy): domain Bacteria; kingdom Bacillati; phylum Actinomycetota; class Actinomycetes; order Micrococcales; family Microbacteriaceae; genus Microbacterium; species Microbacterium sp. AC145. The sequence goes on along the minus strand of NZ_OZ409859.1, from coordinate 237,670 downwards.
TCGCCGAGTCCCTCGCGCGGTGCGCCGGCGAGGTCGCGCACGGCCTGTGCGAGCAAGGCGGATGCGGTCGTCACAGCTCTCCCTGGGGCGTCACGGCGGCCGACCTCGCTGCGGCGAGACGCGCACCGTCGCCGCGCAGCACCATCCCGATGACGGGGAACAGCAGCACCGACAGCATTCCCGCGCCCACGAGAGCGGCCGCCGTGCCGCTGTCGATCATGTCGTGGTCGACACCGATCGCGGTCACCGCGACGATGATCGGCAGGCCGGTGGCAGCGAGCAGTCCGAGGGCGGTGCGCTCTCGCACGCTCGCTCCCGGCGGAGCGGAGAGCTGGGCGGTCGAGCCCCGCAGCACCAGGAGCGCCACGAGGAACAGCGGCAGCAGGGCCAGCGCCGACGGCGAGGTCACGAGTGCCTGCAGATCGAAGTTGACCCCGGTGTAGAGGAAGAAGATCGGCACGAGGAAGCCGAACGCGATCGCCTCGACCTTCGTCTCGACCGCCTCTGCATCTTTCTCGGGGGCGCGGGCCATGATGATCCGCCACACCGCACCGGCGACGAACGCACCGAGGAGCATGTCGAGATCGAGCATCACGCTGAGGCCGACGAGCGCGGCGACCAGCAGCAGCACGAATCGCACACCGAACTGGTCGGAGGTGTGCAGCGTGGCGCGCACGAACGCGTGCAGACGCCCGTGGGGAACACGGTGCGCCAACAGCACCGCGAGACCGGCGAGCACCACGAAGGCGAGCAGCACCGCGGTGGCGATCGGCGTGGTCCGCGTGCTGAGGAAGAGCGAGATGGCGATGAGGGGCAGGAACTCGCCCACCGCCCCGAGCACGGTGACCGCTCGGCCGAACGGCGTGTCGGTCTCCTTCGCGTCCCGCAGGATCGGCATCAGGGTGCCGAGCGCGGTGGAGCTGAGGGCGATCGCGATCACGACCATCCCCTCACCGGGCGCCAGCGCGAACCCGAGCACGAGGCCGAGGCCGACGCTGATCACCCACCCCAGAGACGCCCGCATCAGGGGACGACCGCTCACGGCTCGGAAGTCGATCTCCGATCCCGCGACGAAGAAGAGCATCGCCAGGCCGAAGTCGCTGAGCTTCTCGAGGATCTCGGTCGGCTCGACCCACCCGAGCACCGCGGGCCCCGCGACGATTCCGAGGACGAGCTCGAAGACGATGATCGGCACACGGATGACCGGACGGATGCCGCGCGCGAGCAGCGGCGCCGCCACGGCGAGCAGCGGGATCAGCACGAGTCCGAGATCACCGGCGTTCACAGTCTCAGAGTAGCGAGGGTCGGCCCGCGATTCGCCCCGTGGCCGCCCGGCACGGCAGAATCGATGCACACCCTCGAGGAGTCCCCATGTCTCAGCCCGACACCGCCCGCCTGCTCATCGCCTGCGACGACCAGCCCGGCATCGTCGCCGCCGTCGCCGGAGTGCTCGCACAGCACGGCGCGAACATCATCTCCCTCGACCAGCACTCGACGGACTCCGAGGGCGGTCGGTTCTTCCAGCGCACCGTGATCCACCTGCCGGGTCTCGCCGCCTCACGTCCGGCTCTCGAAGCGGACATCGCTGCGGTCGCCGAGCGATTCGGCATGGAATGGTCGCTGCACGACACCGCGCGCCGCAAGCGGGTCGCGATCTTCGTCTCGAAGTACGACCACTGCATGATGGAGCTGCTGTGGCGCACGCAGCGCGGCCAGCTCGACATCGACGTGACGATGGTCGTCTCCAACCACCCCGACCTCGCCGAGGCGGTGCGCTCGTTCGGGGTGCCGTTCGTGCACATCCCCTCGGGAGACAAGCAGACGATGGAGCAGCGTCAGCTCGAGCTGCTCCGCGGCAACGTCGACCTCGTCGTGCTCGCGCGCTACATGCAGATCCTCACGGACGACTTCATCGAGAGCGTCGGCGCCCCGGTCATCAACATCCACCACTCGTTCCTGCCGGCGTTCATCGGAGCGAACCCCTATGCACGCGCCAAGGACCGCGGTGTGAAGCTCATCGGCGCGACCGCGCACTATGCGACCGCCGACCTCGACGAGGGCCCGATCATCGAGCAGGACGTCACGCGCGTCACGCACTCCGAGTCGGCCGTCGATCTGCAGCGGCGCGGTGCCGACGTCGAGCGTCAGGTACTCGCCCGCGCCGTGCAGTGGCACGCCGAGGACCGCGTGATCGTGCACGGCCGCTCGACCGTCATCCTCTAGAAAGGGCTGAGGTCAACGCTCAGCGGATATCGGGAACCCCCGCGAGCAGCTCCGCGAACGCCTCTGCGGAGGTCGGATACGTCGCCAAAGGCGCGCCCTGCCCCATCCACAGCGACTGCAGCTCTCCGAGATTCTGCTCGCCCGCCGCGGTGCGGAACCGACCGGTCAGCCAGTTCTGCATCGGGAACCGGGCGATCGTGCCGCTCGCCTCGATCGCCCGCACGGCGCGGTTGCGGGCGCCGCGGGCCAGCCGACCGCTCATCGCGCGGGTCAGCACGGTGCCGTCGGCCGCGGTCGCGCGGATCGCCGCGCGGTGCGAGTCGGAGGCCGCCGATTCGGCGGTCCCGAGAAAGGCAGTGCCGACCTGCACGGCCGAGGCGCCGAGTGCGAACGCAGCGGCGACCCCGCGGCGGTCGGCGATGCCACCGGCCGCGATCACCGGCACGTCGACCGCATCCGCGACCTGCGGCACGAGTGCGAGCGTGCCGACGAGCGAGTCCTCAGCGGGTCGCAGGAACGACACGCGATGCCCTCCGGCCTCGAGGCCGGTCGCGACGATCGCGTCGACGCCGGCGGCGGCGAGCGCGACCGCCTCTGCCACGGTCGTGGCGGTGCCGATCACCCGGATGCCGCGTCGATGCGCCTCGTCGATGACCTCGTCGGAGGGGACTCCGAACACGACGCTGAGCACGGGCGGCGCGGACTCCCAGATCGCCTCGAGCTGTTCGTCGAGCGAGGGCATGTAGCGCTCGGGACGGGCGGGGACGTCGACCCCGACCGCGTCGTAGAAGGGCTCGAGGGCCTGCGCGAACACGGTGTGCTGGGCGTTCGGCTCGACCTCGTCGCCGGTGGGGATCCAGATGTTCACGGCGAACGGCCGAGGGGTCGCCTGCCGCAGCTCGACGACGGTCGACCGGACCCGGTCGCCGTCGTAGCCGTACAGACCGTATCCGCCGAGGCCGCCGGACTCGCTCACCGCCGCGGTCAGCGCCACGGAGGAGAGTCCGCCGAACGGGCCGAGAACGATCGGATGCTCGATGCCGAGGAGCGCGCGCAGATCAGTCATCCTCCGAGGTTACGCCCGCGCGGCGGTGCTATTCTCGCCGTGAGGGAGGCGCGCATGAACGAGTGGTTCGGTCAGATGCTCGGCTTCGTCGCGTCCGCGCTCGGCCTCATCGCCGTGCCCGACGCCGCCGCCCTCGGTGTCGCGATCGCGCTGATCGCGTTGACCACTCTGACGATCGCCGTGGCGCTGAGCCTCGTCCCTCCGACAGAGGGCGCGACCCCGCATCCTCTGCGGGCGATCGATGTCTCGACCCTGCTCGCGCAGAGCGATCCGGATGCCGCAGGGCACCCGCGTCCTCGTGCGCCGGGAGTCGCCGTCGCCGCGTAGCCCGTCTCGTACGGGATCGCGCGGCTTCGCCGACCCTTCCCGACACACGAACGGACTTCCATGGACATCTTCGCCTTCCCACCCCTCGCCGCCCTGCTCGATGCGGCCTACGGAGCCCTCGCCGGGCTCTCCTCCCTGCTCGAGCCACTGGCCGGAGCATCCGCCGCGGCCCTCGCCGTCGTACTCGTCACGCTGCTGGTGCGCGCCCTGCTGATCCCGGTGGGCATCTCGCAGGCCAGAGCCGAACAGACCAGAGCGCGGCTCGCGCCGAAGCTGCGTGAGATCCAGCGCCGCCACAAGAAGAACCCCGAGCGACTGCAGAAGGAGATGCTCGAGCTGTACCGCCGCGAGAACACCTCCCCGTTCGCCGGCATGCTGCCGGTGCTCGCCCAGGCGCCCGTCGTCGGGCTGCTGTACACGCTGTTCCTGCGCCCCGAGATCGCGGGGCACCCCAACGACCTGCTCACGCACGAGCTGTTCGGCGCACCGCTGGGCACGAGTTTCGTGTCGGCGGTGTTCGGCGGCACCGCGTCGCCCGAGACCTTGATCGTGTTCGGCGTGCTCGCGGTGATCATGCTCGTGGTCGCCGACATCAGCCGCCGGGTGTTCCGCCCGGCACCGGTGCCGGAGGGCGCTGAGGACTCGCCGCTCTCGTCGCCCGCCATGCTGCGGATCGCGGGCGCGCTGCACTACCTGACGGCCGTGTTCGCCGCGTTCGTGCCGCTCGCCGCCGCGCTCTATCTGACGGTCACCGTGGTCTGGACGCTGGTGCAGCGCATGCTCCTGCGTCGCCGGTATCCCCTGCCCGAGATCGCTCCGGCCACGCCGAAGAAGACGTCGGGCTCCGCTAGTCGGGCAGCGGGAGGGGCCCGGTGAACGGCCCCGCATCCTGATCGAAGAGGTCGTCGTCGGCCCTGCCATCGCGGCGGTCGGATGCTGCGCCGTCGGCGTCCGACCGCCGCCGCTCGCGTCGTGCACCGAGGGTCGTGCCGACGCTGGCCACGATGACGAGGGCGATCGCCAGCACCTTCAGCACGCTCGCGTCCTGCGAGAGGATCAGCCAGCCGGCGAGAGTCGCGAATGCGGGCTCGAGGCTGAGCAGCACACCGAACACGCGCTGCGGCAGCCGACGCAGCGCCGCGAGCTCGAAGCTGTACGGGATGACCGACGACAGCACGGCTGTGACCGACGCGAGCAGCAGCAGCTGCATGTCACCCGCGACGGTCGCAGCGGTCGGCACACCGACCGGCAGCAGCACGATCGCCGCGACGAGAAGCCCCACAGCCAGACCGTCTGCGCCCGGGATCAGCGCACCGACGCGGGCGCTCAGGCGGATGTACATCGCCCAGAAGCCAGCGGCGATGAGCGCGAACACGACACCGAGCGGATCCAGAGCATCGGATCCCGTCAGGCCATCGATGCCGAGCAGCGCCATGCCGAGCAGTGCGACGCCGACCCACGCAGCATCGGCGAGCCGGCGTGTGAGGGCCGCGGCGAGGATCAGCGGACCGAGGAACTCGATCGCGACGGCGGGCCCCAACGGGATGCGGTCGATCGCGGCGTAGAAGAACCCGTTCATCGCGGCGAGCGAGAGACCGAAGATCACCGCGGCGAGCCACTGGCTGCGGGTCCATCGGCGGGGGCGCGGTCGCACGATCACGAGCAGCAGCAGCGCCGCGATCGCGACGCGCAACGAGGTCACGCCCCATGGCCCGAGCACAGGGAACAGCTACGCGGCGACCGCCGCCCCGAAGGGCAACGAGAGGCAGGATCCGACCACCAACGCCACACCGACGAGCGGACGGGATGCCGCGGAGTTCTGCACCGCCCCAGCCTACGTGCGTCGGCGCGCGTGCACGGGGGACTCGGTGTGCATCAGCCGCTCATCGACGGCGCGTGCGCAGGAGGGTCAGAGGTGCTTGCCTCCGGTGACGGCGATCACCGATCCCGAGGTGTACGACGACTCAGCCGACGCCAGGTACACATACGCTCCGGCGAGCTCGGCGGGCTGCCCGGCGCGGCCGAGAGGAGTGTCCTGCCCGAACGTCTTCACCCGCTCGTCGCTCCAGCCGGTCGCCGGGATCAGCGGCGTCCAGATCGGCCCCGGTGCCACGGCGTTGACCCGGATGCCGCGCTCGCCCGCCTCCTCGGCGAGCGCCTTGACGAACGCGACCTGCGCCGCCTTCGTCATCGCGTAGTCGATGAGATTCGGTGATGGTTCGAAGGCCTGCACGGACGCGGTCACGATGATGCTCGCGCCCGACTCGAGGCGCGGGTATGCGGCGCGCGCCGTGTAGAGCAGTCCGAAGAGGTTGGTCTCGAAGACGCGACGCAGCCGGTCGGTCTCGAGGTTCTCGAACCCGTCGATGTCGTGCTGATATGCGGCGTTCAGCACCACGATGTCGAGTCCGCCCAACGCATCCGCCGCCTGCGTCACGATGTCTGTGGCGAACGCCTCATCCCGAACGTCTCCGGCGAGGCCGAGCGCGGTGCGCCCCTCGGCTCTGACCAGGGCGAGTGTGTCGTCGGCATCCGCCTGCTCCTCCGGCATGTGCACGATCGCGACGTCGGCTCCCTCGCGGGCGAAGGCGATCGCCACGGCTCGTCCGATGCCGGAGTCGCCCCCGGTGATCAGTGCGCGGCGTCCACGCAGTCTGCCACTGCCGACATAGCTGTGCTCGCCGTGGTCGGGTTCGGGGCGCATGTCGCGGGTGAGCCCCGGCTGGCTCTGCTGCTGGCCGGGGAACTCCTCATCGCGGTGCTGGGTGCGGGGGTCGGGAGTGATGTCGGTCATGCCCCGAGAGTCCTCGAACCTGCGCGATCGGGGCAGGGGGTTGACAGGATCAACGCCCGCGCTCGATCAGAGCGAGCCCGATCAGAGCGGAGCGCGATCAGAGCGGAGGGTTCGAATCGAGAGGGGCGTGCTCTGCGGCCGCTGCCGCCGCACCGTGCGTCTCGCTCGGTTCGGGCACGACGTGGAGCCCGCTCGGAGCGTTGGCGGTGAAGGCGAGAGCCTCGATCCAGGCACGGTTGATCGACGGTTGGCGGCTTCCGTAGTACTTGAAGACGAGGGCGCTGCCCGGCTGGATCCAGACGGTCGTGCGCCCTCCTCCCACGCTGGCATCCTCCCGCCAGCTGAAGGGGAACGGCTCGGCCCGGCGCAGCTTGGCGGTGATCACCAGCTGCAGGTGGGTGAGTGCCCGATCCTCGATCTCGGTCTTCACACTGCCCTCGTAGATGAACTTTCCCATGCAGGTCTCCCTCTCCGTAGCCCGATCATATTGGAGGGATACACCGGAATGCTCGTCCGAAGTCAACCCCCTGACACAGACCCTGCCGAGCACATACCGTCGTACTCGACTGCGAGGAGGCCTGATCATGGCACGACACATCGATGACCGTCCCGACGAGGGGTACACGCCCACCACGACCCACGCCGAGTTCGGCGCAGGCAACCCCCGGCTGCGCGTCACGCGCAACGACGAGCGCAGCGAATTCGCCCTCGACGTCGAGATCGTGCGCATCGGCTCCGCCGCCGATCTCGAGCTGCGACTCGACGGGGCAGATCCCGTGCACGCGACGATCACGCACGACGAGCGCGACGAATATGTGCTCGAGTTGCACGGCGAGGGCGAGATGAACACGAACCCCGCCGCCGACGCGACGCACCCCGGAGAGCGGACGCAGACGTTGCGCACCGGCGCCCGCTTCACGGTCGCCGAGTGGGAGCTGGTCTTCGCACGCGACGAGTTCGCCGACCATGGTCGCCCGTACGGCGGACGACTGGGCGGCGAGTACTCCGACCAGCCGCTGCAGCCGTCGCGCCCCGACTACTCCGACGAAGCGACCGCCACGACGACGGAAGAGACCCCCTCGACGGACGAGACTCCTTCGACGGACGAGACGGCGCGGTGACGACCGACGGCGTCGCCGAAGCCGAGGTGAACTCCACGTCGACGGTGCTCGAGCGCCTCGGCGAGGTGGCACGCGAGCGTGGCCTTCGGGTGTGCGTCGTCGAGTCGCTCACCTCCGGGCGTCTGGCGAGCACGGTCGGCGCGGTCGAGGGAGCCGGCGACTGGTTCGCCGGCGGAGTCGTCGCCTACGCCACCGACATCAAGGAGCGCGTGCTCGGCGTCACCCCAGGCACCGATCCCGTCTCGGATGTCTGCGCAGAGCAGCTCGCCGACGGGGCGCGCCGCCTGTTCGACGCCGACCTGTGCGTCTCGACGACCGGCGTCGGCGGTCCGGATGCCGAAGGCGGTCACGACGCAGGCACGGTCTACCTCGGCTGGGCGTCGAACGACGGCATCGGGCATCGGATGCTCGCACTCACCGGCGATCCGCGCGAGGTGCTCGACGAGACGGTGGCGATCGCCACGAGGCTGCTCGCCTTCCACGCCGAGAGCCTGCAGCCGGTGGGGCCGCGCCGTGGGGATGCCCGGCAGGTCTGACGACGCTCTTCCTGCGGCAGTCGTCGGAAACCGACCTCCTCAGACCGACGCTCCCCTACCGACCCGGAACCAGCCCGATCCGCAGCGGTGCTCCGGCCCGGGATGCCGCGCTGAGCGCCTCGTCGATCGCCGCGAGCTGGCGCACCTCCCCCACCGCATCCGCGAACGGGTAGGCGCGTCCTCGTCCACCGAGGAACGCGACGGCTTCGGCGAGTTCCGCGCCGGTGTAGTTGTGCACCCCGCTCACCGTGACGAGGCGACGCACGATGCTCTCGGCGTCGAGAGGCACGGGGTCGGCCGGAAAGACACTGCCGACGAGCACCACCGTGCCGCCGGTGGCGACCCCGGCGAGGGCATCGGCGACGGCGTGCCCCGAGGCCTCGATCACGACCTCGGGGTCATGGTCGAGCGGTGCGGCGCCGAAGCGCGTCGCGAGCGCGAGACGTGCGGGGTTCGGATCGAGCACCTCGACGGATGCGCCGCGTTCGACGGCGATCGCCGCCGCGGTGAGTCCCACGAGCCCGGCACCGTGCACACGCACCGAGGCGCCCTCGAGGTCGTGATCGCGGGCAGCCCTGTTCACCGCGGCCCACGCCGTCGCCGTGGCGCACGACGCCGGCGCGAGCACCGATGCGGGCAGCGACTCGGGCACGCGCACGATCGCGGTACCGGCGCGCACCTGCACATGGCTGCCGAAGGCGCCGGTGAGATCACCGTTCACTCCGACACGGTCGTGACCGTACTTGCCGAGCGTGCGGCACTTCTGCGTCAGGCCCCGCGCGCACCGATCGCAGGTGCCGCACGAGATCGTCACCGACCAGACCACGCGATCGCCGATGCGCAGGGGGCTTCCGTCGACGGATGTCGCACCGCAGTCGCCCGTCGCGATCACCCGGCCGACGCTCTCATGCCCGAGCACCAGGGGCACCGGAGCCGAACGACGGCCCTGCACGGTGTGCACATCGGAACCGCAGATCGTCGACATCTCGACCGCCACGAGCACGTCGCCGTCGCCGAGGGCGACCCCGGGCACCGCGATCATCTCGTGCGGGTGCCCCTCGCCGATCCAAACCATGGCGGTCGCGGCAGGACGCAGCGTGACATCGCGACGGTGACCGGGAGGACGCACCAGCAGGGTTCCCATGATGACGTCCTCTCAGCGGGCGACGGCAGGAGCGAGCAGCGCGCGCTCAGCGAGAGCGGCGCGCAGCTCGGTCACATCGGTGAGCACGGCATCCGCTCCCGCACCGCTCAGCGCGTCGACGTCGTGGGCACCCGTGAGCACACCGGCCACGAACCCTGCGCCCGCACGGCGACCCGACTCGACATCGCTGGCGGTGTCTCCGGCGACGGCGACCGCCGCCACCGACGAGGTCTGCGTGCGCAGCAGAGCCGTGAGCACGAGGTCGGGAGCGGGGCGACCTCGCCCCGCATCGACGGGAGACAGCGCGAGGTCGATGAGATCGCGCCATCCGAGCCCCTCGATCAGGGCGTCGCGGGTCACCGGGGCGAATCCGGTCGTGAGCACGATCCGCAGGCCGGCATCCTTGAGTCCCTGGATGGCGTCGGCGGCCCCGGCGATCTCGGTGACCCCCTGCTCGTCGACGATCTCGGCGTACGCGGACTCGAACGCGGCGGTCGCGCGCTCGGCCGCGACGCTGTCGCCGCCGGCGAGGTGCGTGAAGACGTCGATCTTCGACTGCCCCATGGTGTCGCGCACGTAGGTCAGAGCCTCGTGCCACGGCATCCGGTCGGCGACTCCGGTGCGTTCCGCGGCACGCTGGAAGGCCTGCTCGACGACGCCGTCGTCGAGCACCGTGGTGCCGGCCATGTCGAGCACGACGAGTTCGGTGCGGATGGTCTCGAGAGTGGTCATGATGTTCCTTCCATTGCGGGTTCCCACCCGAAGGCGGATGCGAGATTCTCTTCGGCGAGCCCCAGCCCCGTGGTCATTCCGATGCCGGTCGTCGCGGCGAGCACCAGCACTTCCTCGTCGCCCCGTTCGATGAGGAAGTCCTGCGGTCCCTTGGCGTAGACGCCCTGCCAGCGCTCGAGCACGCGCGGGATCGGCATGTCGAACAGCGCCTCGGCCTCGGCGAGGAACGCCGTGAACGCCGCCTCGGGCTGGAAGGGATCGGGCGCGGTGGCCGTGGCGTGCGAATCGCCGATGATCAGCGTGCCGTCCGGCAGCTGCGTGTACATCTGGTTGAGGTCGAGTGCCGCCAGATCGGGACGCTCGGCGTGCAGCCGCTCACGAAGGGCCGCAGCGGGCGCGCTGTCGGAGAATCGGCCGTAGCGCACGAGCGACCACCCGGTCAGCAGCGGGGCCGTGAGCGGATGACTCACGGTGACCGCCGCCCGCATCATGTCGAGCGCGCAGCGCACCACACCCACACGCTCGGCGATCTCGGGCAGCAGCTGATCGATGTCATGGTTCACGGCGACGACCACGGCACCTGCCGTGATCACGCCCCGGGTCGTGTCGACGCGTCCGCGCGACACCGCGGTCACGGCGGTGCGGAAGCGGAACTCGACGCCCAGGCTCGCGAGGTGACGGACGATGGCTGCGGCCGCGGTGCGGGGGTCTGTCTGCAGGTCGGTCTCGATGCGCGCGCCACCGACCAGCCCGTCGGCGCGCAGCGGCGCGAGGCGCAGGAGTTCGTCTGCCTCGAGCATCCGGATGCCGCCATCGGCCGCCGCGTGTTCGAGCACCGCGATCTCGTCGGCGTGACGAGCAGCGATCAGCGTTCCCGATTCGCGCAGCCAGAACCCGGCGTCGCGCGACAGGCGCAGCCACAGGTCGCGAGAGGCATCCGCGTAGCGTCGCGCCTCGCCCGCCTGCGCACCGATGCAGAGGTGCCCGAAGTTGCGGATCGTCGCACCGACCGGAGCATCCGCTCTGTCGACGACGATGACGCGCAGCCCTCGTCGCACGGCCGCGTAGGCGGCACCGAGACCGACGATGCCGGAGCCGACGACGACGACATCCGCCGTGTTCGCCGTGTCCGCCGTGTTCGTGAGTTCAGCGCCGCTCACCGGAACACCTTCCGCATCCACATCGCGAGTCCTTCGACGATCAGCACCGTCACGAGGATCATGAGCACGATCGCGGTGACCGTCTCGTACCGCGAGCCCTGGCTGGCGTTGAGCAGGTAGTAGCCGACGCCGCCGCCGCCGACGATGCCGAGGATCGTCGCCGCGCGGATGTTCGTGTCGAGCATGTAGAAGCTGTGGCCGATGAGCGCCTGCATCCCCTGCGGCACCGTGGCCGAGGTGTATGTCTGCAGTCGTGTCGCGCCGACCGCGCGCAGCGCACGCTCGGGTCCGCGGTCGACCTCTTCGAACGAGTCGGCGATCAGTTTGCCGAGCAGGCCGATGCCGCCGATCGCGAGCGCGATCACGCCCGCCTGCGCTCCGAGTCCGGTGATCACGACGAGCACGATCGCGAGGATCAACTCGGGGATGCCGCGGATGCCGACGAGCAGAAAGCGCGCAGCCCCTCGGATGCCGGAGTTCGGGGCCACGTTGCTCGCGGCCAGCGAGCCGAGCAGCAGCGATGGCAGCAGCGTCAGCACGGTGGCCGCCAGCGCGATGGCGACCGTGTCGACCATGGCTGAGACCATGACGGCCGCGTCGTAGTTGCCGAACGACGGGGGCCAGAATCTGGCCGCGACCTCGGGCAGCTTGGCCCAGAAGGTGAAGAAGTCGCCCCAGTTGATCTGGCTCACCACGACGCTGCCGATCACGACCAGCACCGCGATGACGCCACCGATGGTGTGGCGCACGCGCTCGGCGGTCCAGGGACGGCGCACGGCCGACTGCGGGCTGGCAGCCCAGGCCGGCCGGTCGGCTGCGCCTGCGGTGGCGGAGGCGGTGGCGGTGGCGGTGTCGCGCAGGCGCGGGTGGATGATGCGGTCGATCCACGAGCGGGTCTGCTTCTGCTGCCCGAGCATCGCGCCACGCACCATGCTCGAGATGATCTCCATCGCGATGCACAGGATGAAGATCACCAGGGCGATGCCGAGGCCCTTGCCGTAGTTGAGCGACTTGAACGCGTACGACATCTCGAGGCCGAGGCCAGCGACACCGACGTAGCCGAGCACGACGCTGCCGCGCAGATTGATGTCGTTGCGGTGCAGCACGGTGGCGACCCAGCTCGGCAGCACCTGAGGCAGGATGCCGGAGGAGAACTCCTGCATCTTCGATCCGCCGGCGGCGCGGATCGCGAGGCGCGGGCCTTCGTCGATCTGCTCGATCGCATCCGCGAACATCTTCGAGATCATGCCGATCGAGTGGATGCCGATAGCGAGGATCCCGGGCAGCGTGCCCAGCGAGAACATGAGCACGAATGCCATGGCCAGCACCACGTCGGGGAGCGCGCGGGTGAGCACGCCGACGAACCGCGCTGCGGCACGCCATCCGTTGCCCGGCGTCGTGTTCGACGCCGCGAGATAGGCGATGGGCACCGAGAGGACGGCGGCGAGCAGCGTGCCGACGAGCACGAGCCCCACAGTGAGGGCGATCAGCCAGACGAGGTCGCCGAACTCGGGGAACGACAGCCCGCCGACGCGGGCCATGAAGTTCTCGGCGTTGCCCCAGCTCTGCACCATCGCGGGGATCGAGATGCCCACCTCGTTCACGGCGAGGACGCCGAGCACGAGCAGGGCGAGGAGGGTCAGCGAGGCGGCGATCCGCTCGGGCGAGAGCGGGCGTTTCGGGGCACGATCGGTGACGGATCCGGCGCCGGGGTGGGTGGCGGCACCCGCGGGAGAGTCGAGCAGCGTCACGAGACGCGGGCCTTGTCTGTGGCGAGGACGGCTGTCTCTTCGGTGAGTTCGATCGCCACGGCCTGGATCTCGGCGGTGGTCGTCGCGACGCGGCCGTAGATCTCCATGACCTCGGCCTTGGTGAGGTCGGTGGTCGGGGTGTCGAGAACGACCTCGCCGTGGCGGAGTCCGACGATGCGGTCGGCCCACGAGATCGCCAGATCGACCTGGTGCAGGCTGCACACCACGGTCAGTCCCTCGTCGGCCGCGATCTCACGGATCAGCGCCATGACCTGGTCGCTGGACTCGGGATCGAGCGAGGCGACGGGCTCGTCGGCAAGCAGGATGTCGGGCTTCTGCATGAGTGCGCGGGCGATCGCCACGCGCTGCTGCTGGCCGCCCGACAGGGTGTCGCTGCGCTGATAGGCACGGTCGAGCAGGCCGACCCGGTCGAGGTGCTCGAGGGCGCGGACCTTCGATGCGCGGGAGTAGCCCCACAACCCGAGCCTCGGGCCGCGAACGGATGACAGCGACCCGGTGAGCACGTTCTCGAGCACCGTGAGCGAGGGCACGAGCTCGAACTGCTGGAAGATGAAGCCGACGCGACTGCGCAGTGACCGCAGCGCCCTGCCGCTGAGGGTCGGAACCTGCTGCCCCAGCACCTCCACAGAACCCGCGGTGGGCAGTTCGAGCCCGTCGAGGTGCCGCAGCAGGGTGGACTTGCCCGAGCCCGAGAGCCCGAGGAGCACGACGATCTCGCCGCGCGCGACCTGCAGGGAGGCGTTGTTGAGTGCGGTGGTGGAGCCGAAGGTCTTGGTCACACCGTCGAGTCGGATCAGGGCATCGGATGCCGTGTTCATGTCAGTTTCTCCTCGTGATCGTCTGAAGTCCGTTGTCGAGCGAGCGAAGCGAGACGAAACGCAGTGAGCCTTCAGTGCGTCTCGTCTCGCTCACTTCGCTCCCTCGCTCAACGAACGGGAGCGAAGCGGATGCCTGGGATCAGGCCTTGCACTGCTCGGCTTCGGTCTCCTCGCAGATGTCGCGAATGAGGTCGTAGTACGCGTCGTCGACGGGCTTCGTGGCGTAGAACACGCTGCGGAAGGCATCCGTGTCCGCGCCGTCGATGCCCGCGGCGATGATGTCGTCGATCGTGATCTCGGCGAGGCCGTCGATCAGCGTCGTCGAGACGTCGTCGGGGAGGCTCGACGAGTAGACGAGAGGAGCGCCGGGCACCATGGTCTCGTCGATGACCTTGACGGCATCCGACTTCTCGACCTCGGAGTCCTCGGCGAAGCCGACCTCGCACTCGACGCCCTCGCCGACCTTCTGCACGCTCACGTCGTGCTTGCCCGCGAACACGGGGGTGATGTCGGTCTTGGGGTCGATGCCCGCCTCGAGGAGGTTGTAGGAGGGGAAGAGGTAGCCCGAGGTCGACGACGGGTCGACGAAGCAGACCTTCTTGCCCGCGAAGTCCTCGTAGCTGTCGATGTCGCTGTCGACCGGGACGATCGCCTGCGAGTAGTAGCCGGGTTCCTGGCCCTCTTCGGTGACGATCGACGAGATCGGAGTGAGCTCGGCGCCGTTGTTCGTCGCCGTCACGTAGGTGAAGCCGGAGAACGAGGCGACGTCGACCTTGCCGGCCACCGCGGCCTCGATCAGGGCGGCGTAGTCGGTGGACTCGTGGTACTCGACGGTCTTGCCCGAGATCTCGGCGATGTAGTCCATCAGGGGCTGGTAGTTCGTCTCGGTGTCGACCGAGTCGGGGACGACGCCGAAGACGAGAGTGTTGTCATCGACCGCGAAGCCGCTGCCGGTGGACGACTCTGCGGCACCGGCGTCGCCGGTGGCCTCGGCTGCGCCGGAGCACGCGGAGAGGCCGAGCGCGAGGATCGCGGCACCGGCGAGAACGGGGAGAGCACGGAGCTTCATGAGGACCTTTCGAGGGTGAGGGAGGTGATCCGTCAGCAACTCTGACAGGCGAGTGGTCGAGATATATACCTAACTCGGAAGAGTTCAGAGTTCGTTCACCCGCGATTACCCGGGATGAACACCAGAAGAACGGGCACGCAGACGGACGAATGCCGAAGTAGTATTCCTATGTGCCAGAAGCTGTATACACGCAGATCGCCGATGAGTTGCGGTCGCAGATCCAGACGGGCGTCCTGCGCCCGGGAGACGACGTGCCGACGGAGTCCGAGCTCGCAGAGCGATGGCGCACCTCGCGCGGGCCGATCCGCAATGCGCTCGCGACCCTGAAGTCGGAGGGTCTGATCGACACCGGGCGCGGTCGCCCCGCACGTGTCGTCTCGCAGAAGGCCAGCCAGGCCGTCGACATCTCGGTGCCGTTCACCCGATGGGCGCGCGAGCTCGGCGTCACACCGGGCGCCCGCACGCAGGAGCTGAGCCTGCGGCGCGCCGGGGATCGCGCAGAGCTGCTCGGAGTCTCGCCCGACGACATCATCGTCAGCGTCGTGCGGCTGCGACTGCTCGACGGCCGACCCACGATGCTCGAGCGCCTCTTCTTCACCGAGGCCGTCGGCCGCACCCTCTTCGCCGTGGATCCCGATGAGATCTCGATCACGGAGTACCTCGGTTCGCTGGGGCATCCGATCGTCGGACTGCAGCACCAGATCGACGCGGTGGCGGCCGACGAGCAGGATGCCGCGCTGCTGCAGGTGCCGCAGGGAACACCGATCCTGCGACTCAGCCGTATCTCGCGCGATGCGGACGGGCTGATCTTCGAGGCCTCGGAGGACCGCTACCTCAGCGAGGTCGTGCGCTTCACCGTGGCGGCATCCGGAATCTCCACGGATGGGCACTACATGCGGGCTGTCGGCGGCTGAGCCGAAGCGATCATCGACCGGTCGGACGGAACCGACTGGAGAGAAGCTGATCGCGAGCGCGATGGGGATCAGATTCCAAGGATCGCGCTCGCGATCACAGCGCTGGGGATGCGCTATTTCTGGGGTGATACCAATGTAAACCGCGTATTTACCGATGGAGTACGGTCTAACGTCGAGATCTCACCTAGACCTTTGTCCAGTCTTCCGGTATTCCGGGCACCTGAGACAGCGGTTCAGACGCGCGCGATCGGCAATCTGGCCGAGACGACCCACCGTCCGCCGATCTCGCCGGCGTCGAACGTGCCGCTCGCGCCGAGCACACGCTCGGCCATCCGCCCGATTCCGGTGCGGCTCGATGAGAGCTCGCGCCGAGGAGTGGCAGAGAGCGGACTGGTCACGGTGAGCGTGGCGGATTCGTCGCTGACGTCGAGGTCGATCTCGATCTCACCGTCGCCGGCGTACTTCAGAGCGTTGGTGGCCGACTCGCGCATGATGCGCGCGAGGATGATCTCGGCCGCGCGCGGGATCCGTTCGTCTGCGGGGTCGCCACTGAGGAGCACGGAGTGACCCGCGGACTCGAACTCCTCTTTCGCTTCGTCGATCGATGCGGTGAGGTCACCCGACGGCATGCCCGTCGAGCGGGGGCCGTCGTCGGCGAGATCGATCACGAAGCGCAGATCTGTCATCGCTTTTCGTGCGGCGATGCGAATGGCCTCCTGCGAGGAGGCGCTTGCTCGATCGTCATCGAGCATCTGCACGTGCAGCGAGACCACGGTGAGGTGGTGAGCGATGCTGTCGTGCAACTCGCCGGCGATCCATCGTCGCTCGGCGAGGACTGCTTGCCGTTCTTGTTCGGCTTTCTCCGCCAGTTGCACTTCGAGGGTCCGCCCCTGGCGAAGGCGAGCCGAAGCGCATAACCCACGGCTCCGGACACTGCAGCACCCACGAGGAAGATGCTGACGCGGAAGACCTCGGTCGAGCCGCCGGTTGCCACCAGCGCGGAAGCGACGAGGAATGCTCCGACATACGAGAGGACCAGTGAGGTCCACCCGAGCCGCATGATCAGACCGGCCGCGAATGCGGCCGTGGTCAACACCTGGGCTTGACTGCCGGGAATGAAAGAGAGTGCGAACACGACGCCGAGGGCGCATGTCGCGACGAGAGGCGACCAGAGATACAGAACCAGAACCGCACTGGAGGCGATGCTGATGACTGCTGTCAGCGGCTCCAACCCCGGAGGGAGGAACAGTCCGACGATGTCGAAGATGAGGATCGTACCGATGACCGCCAGAACGGCGATTCGTTCGATCGTGCTGAGCTTCTCGCCCTTACCGAGTCGGGTGACGTCGAGACGATCACCCGTCGCAAGACTTGAAGCCATACTTCAGTATCTCCTTTTCGCCAGCTATATTAACGATAGAAGCCGAAGAAGCGACCAACCTGATCCCAAAAAGACATGTACATTCACCTCCCGAGTTGTACTTTTGTTTAGCGATGTATTGATCTTCTCGGTGAACTGATCGCCGCGCATCTGTCTTGAGTCCAGACCTCACTAGCCAAAGGTCTAGGCCGTCGCACCTGGGGTCGACCCCGGTTAGGCTTCCTCCATGCCCGAAATCCGCGTAGTGATCGTCGATGACGACCCTTTGGTGCGTTCAGCGCTCTCGCACTTCGTTTCGCGAGACCCGGAGATCACGGTGATCGCCGAGGCGGAGTCGGGTCTCGAAGGAATCGACACGGTCGAGCGCGAGCGTCCGGACGTCGTGATGATGGACGTGCAGATGCCCGAGATGAACGGCATCGAGGCGACCGCGGTGATCAGCGAACGCTGGCCGGACGTCAAGATCCTGGCGGTCACGACGCTCGACGGCAGCGACACCGTGCTGCCGATGCTGAGTGCCGGCGCGTCGGGGTACATGCTGAAGGATTCGAGCGCTGCGAGCATCGTCGCTGCGGTGCGGGAGGTCTACAGCGGCGCGAGCTCGCTCTCTCCTCGCATCGCGTCACTGTTGATCAAGCACGTGCGCGACACCGAGCCGGTCGGCGGCGATGGGACGCTCGAGGAGCTCACCGACCGCGAGGAAGAGGTGCTGCAGCGCCTGGCCCAGGGCATGTCGAATGCCGAGATCGCTCGCGCACTGATCGTGTCGGAGGGCACGGTGAAGGCGCATCTGGGACGCATCATGTCGAAGTGGCATGTGCGCGACCGCGTGCAGATCCTGGTCACGGCCGCGCACGCAGGCCTGGTCGAGTTCCGCTGACGCTCGTCAGGTACGCAACGCCCGCGAGATGTTGTCGGCCTTGCCCCGCAGGTGCGCGCGAACGATCATGCGTCGCAGCGGAGTGAGCAGCACCCGGACCGTGCGGCGAATCAGCCCATCCGGTGCGACATCGGTGTCGTCGCGACGCAGCGAGAGCGTGAGGTCGGTCCCGGCGCCACGGGACACGAGATCGATGCGCAACACCTGACCCGCGATGTGCGGAGCCTGAGGGAACGAGCGCACCCACTCGATCGCATCCGGCGTATCGCACGATCGGATGCGGTGATCGGTGGTGGCGAACGCCGGCTTGAGACGAGCCGGTCGCCCATCGACGCGACGCTCGCGGGTCTGCGCGTGCACGACACCGTCGGGCCTCAGCTCTGTCGACTGCGCCTCGAAGTCGTTCCAGTCGAGCCATCGTTGCGGGTTGGATAGGAGTGTGCGCACCTCATCGATCGGGAAGGGCACGAAGCGGCGGTATTCGCGCTCGAAGCCTGCCTTCGGCGGGGGCGCCGCGCCGGAGCATTCTGGCGACGAGAGTTCTGCCGACGAGAGTTCTGCCGACGAGACGAGGGATTCGGGGTCGACACCGAGATCTCGGAGCACTTCGCGCACGTGGCCGGTGGGCTCGTCGAGCAGGGCGGTGAAGAGCGTGCGATCCGGATGCGGGCTTGCAGCCGCGGTCTCCAGCATCGCTCGCATTCCCTCTCGGTAGACGAAGCCCCCGCGCGTGCTGCCCGAAGGTATGCGTCGGTCAGCGTCGGCAGCTGTGGACGGGGTCATTCCCAGCCTGCTCAGCCGGTTCGCGTGGAGTGAGTGGAACGCCGTTCGGGCGGGGGCGAGGGTGACCCCGTTGCGGGCGAGTTCTTGGGTCACCGGCCCGCCGATGCTGAGCAGTGCGAGGAAAAGGTGCTCGACATCGATCTCAGGATGCGCGGCTCGACGCTGCTCATCTTCGGCCAGCACGCTGACTTCACGAAACCACTTCACGGTGCTGACGATGCGGCTCATGAGTGCCGCCGCCTCGGGACCTCGATGGTCGGATCGACACGCTTGCCGTACTTCTTGTGCACGGCTTGCCGTGTGACTCCGAGGAGCTCGGCGATCTGACTCCAACTGAAGCCGGCGCGCAACGCCGCCTCGACCTGGCGGAACTCCAGCGCTTCGACGTGCAGCCGCAAAGCCGCAACAGCACGGAGTCCCTCGCGTGGGTGCAGGAGGTCGTCAGCGGTCGCGGCCAGTTCCGTGGATTCCATGCTTAGCAACTTAGTTTGCTAAATGTCTTCTAGCAACCCTGGTTGCCAATTCGCCGCCGCTCATCCCACGCCCGCCATGGCTGGGCTTCGGAGTTCAGCCCTCCCGCCGGGAGCATCGGCAAGGTCGGCAAGGTCGGTTGCATCGGTTGCATCGCTGGCATCGCTGGCATCGGTTGCATCGCTGGCATCGCTGGCATCGCTGGCATCGGTTGCATCGCTGGCATCGCTGGCATCGCTGGCATCGCTGGCATCGCTGGCATCGCTGGCGCCGGTGGCAGGCCTGGCGTTGTCGGCGGGGAGGCTTAGTGCGGGTGTTCGCCAGCATTGGTCGGGGTCCCACCAGGCGGGGCCTCTGACTTGCGGGGTCCCGGTGTGCATGCGGATGTCCCACCCGGAGCCGTCGAGACTGCGGTGGTGGTAGTAGCAGAGGGGGACGCCGTTGTCGGTGTGGGTGGGTCCGCCGTGGGCGTGTTCGGTGACGTGGTGGATCTCGCACCAGGTGGCCGGGGTATGGCATCCGGGGATGAGACATTCGCGGTCGCGGGCGATGATCGCCCGGCGTTGGTGAGCGGTGAAGACCCGGTTCGTGGTACTGATTCCGATGATGCGTCCCTCGTCGAGGATCACGCGTTGGATGGTGCCGGTGCAGCCGGTCTGTGCGGCGACGCGGGCCGGGACGTGCCCGAACGGGTGGTCGTGGGCTCCGGGGAGACGTGCCCATCCGGTGCCGTCGGCGAGGTCTTTCGCGTCGATGGTGACGACCAGGGTCGGTGCCGCACCCCCGAGGGTGGGCATCGACGCGTGCCGGGCGGCGATGCTGATCGCCGCAGCGAACGCGTCGTGTCGTTTCTGGTCCGCGGTGCGCGGATCGATCACACCCCGCGGATCACAGTTCGCGGGGTCTGCGGTATCGGGAAGACCCTCGGCTGCCGGGTCGAACCCGGCGCGGCAGTCTTGGGAGTCCGAGACATCGCCATCGACATCGAAGCTGCCGTCACCGTCACCGTCACCGTCACCGAAGCCGCCGTCGCCGTAGCCGCCTCTGCCGGCGCCACTGCCGTCACCGTCACCGTTACCGAAGCCGCCGTCGCCGTCGCCGTGGCCGTCGTCGGCGTCGGCGTCGGCGTCGCTGCCGCGAGCGCTGTCGTCGGGATCGCTGCCGTCGCTGGGGGCGAAACGGACGCCGGGGTCGGGTTTACCGTCACGTTTGGGGTTGTTGATCGCGTCGAAGATCGTCTCCAGTTGGGCGGCGACTTCGGGAGACAACCACCCGCGAATCGAGCGGAGCCCGTCTTTGAGCCGTCCGATGGTGATGCCGCGGCGGTGTTGGGCGTTCTTGTCTTTCGGTTCCGCGCCGTCGGGGTCCATCAGGGCGACGAGGGCCTGGGCGAGGATGTGCAGATCCGCCGGTGTCGGCTTCGGACCGCGCGGGACATCCGAACCCGCATCCGCATCCCGCAGCCCGCACGCCTGATCGGCGAGGAACTCATCCGCCCGCACCCGGTCCTCCCGAGTGATCCGGTCCCCACACTTGTCCACCGGCCCCACCGCCGCCAGAAACCCCTCCACCGTGAGCGCGCCATCCAGCATCGCTTCCCGCAGTGCGGGCCAGCGGGCAGGGAGCCGGTCACCGGACACCAGGCTCACGTTCCGGTGCACCAGCCCCACGACTTTCCCGAGCCGGCCCGCCGCCGACACGTCAGTCAACAGGGTGCGTTGCAGCAACTCGTTCTCGGTGCGACACCCCGCCGTGTGAGCAAGATCCGTCGACGTCACAGGAGCAGTCGCGAGAGCCTCCACCACGACCGCCTCCACCCGCCGGAACGCCGCCCCCGCCGCGACGAGCACGTCGATGCGCTCCGCATCCGACAACCCCACCAACCCGACACCGGACAGCACCTCGTCCAGGCAAAAGACGGCCTGGTCGAGAAGAGCATGGGTGCGGGTGGGCATGACCCCATCCAACCCGCCACCACCGACATTCACACCCCGAAACAGGCCGGTTTATGACCAGATCAGGAGCATATTCCGGAACACCAGAACACCGTTCCGGGATACCGAAGAACCACCACCAGCGAGACCCACCCCACGGCCCTTCGACAAGCTCAGGGACCCAAAAACGACAGGCTCACGGACCCAACAAGTCACAATCAGGGACCCAACAGGTCACGCTCAGGGACCCCACCAGTCACGCTCAAGGACCCCAAAAACGACAGCTCAGTGACCCAACCCTTCGACAGGCTCAGGGACTCAACCCTTCGACATGCTCACGGACCCAAGAACGACAGGCTCAGGGACCCCACCCTTCGACAGGCTCAGTGACCCGAAACCGACACGCTCACAGAACCGGCACCCTCTTCATGAACACGTCGACCTCGTCTTCACTCTCGACCACGAAGCCGTGTCGTTCGTACAGTCGCCTCGCCGCGCTGCCCTGCAGCACGTTCAATCGATACGGTGCGCGGCTCGCATCACCACGCGCCTCGGCGAGCGTCGCCCCCAACACAGCTCCGCCCAGTCCGCGACCCTGCCACTCGGGCGACAGATAGAAGTGCTCGATCCACACGGCATCCGCTGCCGGCCGCACAGCGATCGTCCCGACGTCGACTCCCTCGGCCACGATCACACGCGTGAGCTGCGGCTCGAAGGCGTCCAGAAACCTCTGCCGCACCCGCACCGGGTCGAACCGGCCGAGCCGTTCGAGATCGGGCTTCATGACCACGGCGCGCATCTCTGCCACCCACGATGCATCCGACAGGGCACTCGAGCGATACGACCAGGACACGACCACGTCATCCATTCTCACAGCTGTACCTGCAGGCACTGGCAGACCAACAGCAACAGGCACGAAGCAGTCGCAGGCACACCGGCTCTCACAGTGCGAGCAACACGATCCCCGCCACCACGACCGCCGACGCGGCGATCCGCCATCCGGGCCGACTCTCCTTCAATGCGAACACGCCGAACAGGCTCACGAGCACCACGCTCACCTCGCGCAGGGGCGCGACGAGGGCCACGGGAGCGATCTGGATCGCGGTGAGCACCAGGATGTACGAGAGCGGCGAGAGGATGCTGAACGCGACGATGCGCTTCCACTGCATGCGCCCGAGCGTCCAGACAGCGCGCCACCTGCGCCGCACCCCGATCGAGTAGAAGGGGATCTCGAGCAGCATCGTGCCGACCATGAACGCCACCGGGGACAGACTCCACGTGCGCACGGCGTGCGCGTCCCAGATCGTGTAGACGGCGATCGCGACACCGGTGAGCAGACCGAAGACGAGCCCCGGGTCGATGCGGCCACGCGTCGATGCATCCGATCGCCCGCGATCCACGAGCCCGATCGCCACCACGCCGACGATGATCGCCGCCACACCGAGCAGCGCGACCTGCGACGGCCGTTCCCCGAGCAGGAGCACCGCGACGAGCACCGACAGGAACGGCCCTGTCCCGCGCGCTGTCGCGTACACGGTCGACAGGTTGCCTTCGCGGTATCCGCGCTGCAGTACGGCCATGTACACGACATGCATGACCGCCGAGACCCCGACGCCGAGAAGGAACGCGAGCACATCGTCGGTACCGAGTCCGCCCGTGAATGGGATGACTCCGATCCACACGACCGTGCCGCCGACCGCACCCCACCAGAGGAACGGCATCCCGGCTCTGCTCACCCCGTGCGCGATGACGTTCCAGGCCGCGTGGGTCACGGCCGCGGCCATGACGAGGACGAAGGCGAGAGAAGACATGACAGACCCTTCCGCCCGTCGCACGGCGCGACGAACAGGGTCCTCCGGGCTTTTGTCCTGTCAGATGACGGCGCTCCTGCGGAGGAGCACCGTGGCGCCGCTCGGACCAGACGGGACGCTCGCACTCGCAGGAGTGCGTGCGATCCCCGGAACCCTAGGCGCTATCGAGATCGACGATAGGGGATGCAGGTGTCCGGCCGGTGAACGGCCTGTGCCGACCTCCCTTCAACGAGTCCGGGCACACGACCCGATTACGATCGAAGGACCCCCTTCAGGAAGGTCGCTCATGCCCGTCACCCCGGATGCACTCGCCCACGCCGAGGATCTCGCCGACTTCGTCGCCGCTTCGCCCTCGAGCTATCACGCCGCCGCCGAGGTGGCCAGGCGCCTCGAGGATGCCGGGTTCGAGCGTCTCGCCGAAGAGGATGCGTGGACGCTGACCCCCGGTGGACGCTACGTCGTCGTCCGCGACGGCGCCGCGATCGCGTGGACGATCCCGACCGACGCCACCGCCATCACTCCCTCGCACGTGCTCGGCGCGCACACCGACTCCCCCGGATTCAAGCTCAAGCCGCAGCCGACCACCGGCTCGAAGGGCTGGCTGCAGGCCGCCGTCGAGGTCTACGGCGGTCCGCTGCTGAACTCCTGGCTCGACCGCGAGCTGCGCCTCGCCGGCCGCCTGGCGCTCGCCGACGGCCGCGTCGTGCTCGCCGACACCGGCGCCCTGCTGCGACTCCCCCAGCTGGCCGTGCACCTCGACCGCGAGGCGAACACCGGCCTTGCCCTCGACAAGCAGTACCAGACCCAGCCGGTCTGGGGTGTGGGCGACCCGTCTCAGGCCGACATCCTGGCCGAGCTCGCCGAGTCCGCCGGCGTCTCGGCATCCGACATCCGCGGCTACGACGTGGTGATCGCCGACACCGCGCGCGGCGCCGTGTTCGGCAAGGACGACGCGTTCTTCGCCTCAGGACGCCTCGACGACCTGGCCTCGGTGCACGCCGGGGTCGTGGCGCTGGCGGGCCCTTCGACAGGCTCAGGGACCCAGGAAGGTGCAGGTGCAGGGGCCCAGGAAGGTGCAGGTGCAAGGGCCCAGGAAGGTACCCCCATCGCGATCCTCGCAGCCTTCGATCACGAGGAGCTCGGCTCGAACTCGCGCTCCGGCGCGGCAGGCCCCCTGCTCGAAGACATCCTCGGCCGCATCTACGACGCGCTCGGCGCCGACGACTCCGAGCGCCGCCGCGCCTTCGCGTCGTCGTGGTGCCTCTCGAGCGACGTCGGCCACTCGGTGCACCCGAACTACGCCCACAAGCACGACCCCGTCGTGCAGCCGGTGCTCGGGTCAGGGCCCATCCTCAAGCTCAACGCCAACCAGCGATACGCGACGGATGCGATCGGCTCCGCCGCGTGGCGCCGCTGGTGCGACGACGCCGACGTCACGACCCAGGAGTTCGTGTCGAACAACACGGTGCCGTGCGGATCGACGATCGGCCCGATCACGGCGACGCGCCTCGGCATCCGCACGGTCGACGTCGGCATCCCGATCCTGTCGATGCACTCGGCCCGTGAGCTGGCCGGAGTCTCGGACCTGCACGACCTCACCCGCGTCGCGGGAGCATTCTTCGCCGGCTGACCCCCGCAGCACCCCCACTGACCCCCGCAGCGCCCCCGGAGTGCCAGGATGATGGCATGACGGACATCAAGCCTGCTCTCATCGAGCGCGCGGGCATCGAGATCATCCCCGAATCCGAGCGCACGGCGAAGCCGAGCGACCTGTTCTGGCCGTGGTTCGCAGCCAACGTCTCGGTGTTCGGCATGTCGTACGGCTCGTTCGTGCTCGGCTTCGGGATCTCGTTCTGGCAGGCCACGATCGTCTCTGTCATCGGCATCGTCGTGTCGTTCCTGCTCTGCGGACTCATCGCCATCGCGGGCAAGCGCGGATCGGCGCCGACGATGGTGCTGTCGCGTGCCGCCTTCGGCGTGCAGGGGCAGAAGGTGCCCGGCATCGTCTCGTGGTTGACCTCGATCGGCTGGGAGACGTTCCTGGCGATCATGGCCGTGCTCGCCACCGCCACCGTCATCACACAGCTCGGCGGCGACGGCGACAGCATCGCGCTGAAGATCACCGCGACCGTGATCGTCGCTGCCCTCATCGTCGCGGCCTCGGTGCTCGGCTATCACACGATCATGAAGCTGCAGTCGGTGCTCACCTGGGTGACCGGCGCCGTGACGATCCTCTACATCGTGCTCGCTGCCCCGAGCATCGACATCGCCGCCGTGATGGCCCGACCCGACGGCGGCATCGGACAGGTCATCGGCGCGCTGGTGATGGTGATGACCGGGTTCGGCCTCGGCTGGATCAACATCGCCGCAGACTGGTCGCGCTACCAGAAGCGCACGGCATCCGACGGCGCGATCGTCGCCTGGAACACCATCGGCGGATCGATCGCCCCGGTGCTGCTCGTGGTCTTCGGTCTGCTGCTCGCGGGCTCCGACGATGAGCTCAGCGCTGCGATCGCCGCCGACCCGATCGGCGCGCTCGCGACGATCCTGCCCATCTGGGTGCTCGTGCCGTTCCTGCTCACCGCCGTGCTGGCACTGGTCTCGGGCGCGGTGCTGGGCATCTACTCGTCGGGCCTCACGCTGCTGAGCCTCGGCATCCGCATCCCGCGCCCGTCCGCCGCGGCGATCGACGGTGTGATCCTGACCATCGGCACGATCTACGTCGTGTTCTTCTCCACCGACTTCCTCGGCCCGTTCCAGAGCTTCCTCATCACGCTCGGCGTGCCGCTCGCCTCGTGGGCGGGCATCCTGATCGCCGACATCCTGCGCCGCAAGAAGGACTACGACGACGAGGCGCTGTTCGACAGCCGCGGTCGGTACGGCGCCTGGGACTGGATCTCGATCGGCACCATGGTGGTCGCGAGTGTGATCGGGTGGGGCTTCGTGCTCAACGGATTCGCGGACGCGGCACCGTGGAACAACTGGCAGGGCTACCTGCTCGGCCTCGTCGGCGGTGTCGACGGCGACTGGGCGTATGCGAACCTCGGCGTCTTCTTCGCCCTCGTGCTGTCATTCATGGTCACCTGGTTCGCGCGGGCCGGGAAGATCCGCCGGCAGGAGCAGGGGGCGTGACGGGCCCTTCGACAGGCTCAGGGACCCAGGGTTCGACAGGCTCAGGGACCCAGGGTTCGACAGGCTCAGGGACCCAGGGTTCGACGGGCTCAGGGACCCAGGGTTCGACCAGCTCACGGCCCCAGCCCTGGCTGGTCGTGATCGACCCGCAGACGATCTTCGCCTCGCCCGACTCGGCATGGGGTTCGCCGTTCTTCGCAGACGCCATGCCCCGCATCCGGGAGCTCGCCGCGTCGTTCGGCGACAGGATTCTCGTCACTCGGTGGATGCCGACCGCCGACCGCTCGACCTCGTGGGGCGCGTACTTCGCGGCCTGGCCGTTCGCCGATCGGCCGCCGACGGATGCGCTGTTCGACCTCGTCTCCGACGCGGTCGGGCTGTCGTCGCATCCGACTCTCGATCTGCCGACGTTCGGCAAGTGGGGCAGCGAGATCGAGGAGATCGTCGGTCATGGCGCGCACGTCGTGCTCGCCGGCGTCTCGACCGACTGCTGCGTGATCTCGACCGCACTGGCGGCAGCGGATGCCGGGGCACACGTCACGATCGCCGCCGACGCGTGCGCGGGATCGACTGCCGAGAATCACGCCGCCGCCGTGCAGGTCATGGGCCTCTATCCGCCGCAGATCACCGTGAGCGACACGGCATCGGTGCTCGCCGGGCGCTGAGACCGAGGATCACGCCGACGATCTGCGGACGAACGGACGATCTGCGGAGAAACGGGGCGAATCGGTCCGACTGTCGTCACACGCTCCGCGAACCGTCCGTCACCGGAAGGCTCGAGCTCACCAGGCGGTCCAGGCCGCCCACAGCTCGGCGTACGGGCCCGACGCCTGCACGAGATCGTCGTGCGATCCCGACTGCACGACCCGACCGTCCTTCATGACGAGGATGCGGTCGGCCGCGGCTGCCTGGCTCAGCCGGTGCGCGATCACGATGCCGGTGCGGTGTCCGATCGCTCCGAGCGACGCCAGATCGAGCACCTCCGAATCGGCGGACCCGGCCTCGGCCGTCGCCTCGTCGAGGATCACGACGGATGCGGCCGACAGCGCCACCCGCACGAGGGCGAGGTGCTGCGCCTGCCCCGGCGTGAGCGGATGCCCGGCCTCGCCGATCTCGGTGTCGAGGCCGTCTGGCAGACGGAGGATCCAGTCGGCGCCGAGCTGCGCGATCACCGCGCGCATCCTGTCGTCATCGGCCTCGCTGAAGAGCGCGAGGTCGTCTCGCACGGTGCCCGCGAACACGTGCGGCTCCTGGCTGAGCATCACGACCGCATCGCGCAGATCATGCGGATGCCAGTGCTCGATCCCGACCCCGTCGTGGCGCACATCGCCCCTGCCCACCGGCAGGGCGCCGGACAGCACACGCGCGAGCGTCGTCTTGCCCGCACCGCTCGCGCCGACGATCGCGATCCGCTCCCCCGGCGCGATCGACAGCGAGACCGCGTCGAGGTCCCGGCGGTCGTCGCGGTACCCGAAGGTCAGTCCATCGACCTCCACCCCTCCCCGGATGCCGTCGCGTCCCGCCCTGTCGGGAGCTTCGCGGGGGCTCGGTGTCGACAGACCGATCACACCGAAGAGACGCGCGAGGCTGGCCCCGGCATCCTGCAGATCGTCGATCCGGTACAGCAGGCTGCCCATCGGCCCGAACAGTCCGAGGAAGTACAGCGCCGCCGCCGTCGCCGCGCCCAGCTCGACCTCGCCGCCGGTGACGAGCAGGTAGCCGACAGTGAGCACCGCGGCCAGGCCGACGAGTTCCGCGCCGTTGAGGAAGACGTTGAAGTCGTTGCGCACCCAGGTCGCCCGCACTTCGAGCGCGATGGCCTCTTCGCTCGACTCTGCGATGCGCTCGAGGTGGTGCTCCTCTGTGCGGAGGGCCCGCACCGTGTCGACGCCGCGAACGGCTTCGATCGTGCGCTGACCGCGCTCGGCGACGACCACGCGGTGCTCGCGGTAGACCGGCGCGGATCGGCGCAGGAACCAGCGGAGCGAGAAGTACTGGATCGGGGCCACGAGCAGCGCGGCGAGCGCGAAGCGCCAGTCCATCAGGCCCATGCCGAGCAGGCTCAGCACGATGCCGAAGAGTGCGGTCAGGAAGGCGGGCAAGGCGTCTTCGACGACCTGCCCGACGGCCCGGACGTCACCCGACAGTCGGGCGACCAGGTCTCCGGTGCCCGCCGCTTCGATGCGTGCCGTCGGCTGCGCGAGGGCCGTGCGGAACGCCCCCTCGCGCACGTCGCGGATCGTGCCCTGGCCGAGGCGGGCGAGCAGCACGCGGCCCACCCAGGTCAGCACCGCACCGGCCGCGATGGATCCGGCGAGCGCGAGACCGAACGGCAGCAGCGACGCACCGCCGCCGATGATGTCGTCGACCATCAGTCCGATGATCCAGGGGGCGAGAAGTGCCGCGCCGACGCCCGCGCAGAGCGTCACGAGGGCGGCGGTCACGAGTCCTCGACGCCTGCCGAGGGCCGCAGCGAGTCCTCGAGCCGTGTCGCTGCGGGTCGCGATCGGGAGCTTCTGGTCGTTCATGCGCTCGCACCCCGCAGGTCGTGCACGCGATGGCAGCTCGACAGCAGTGATGCGCGATCGGTCAGCAGCACGATCGTGCGCCCCTCGGCAGCGAGTCCTGCGGCGACCTGCGCCTCGGTGATCGGGTCGATCGCGGTGGTCGGCTCGTGCAGCACCACCAGGCGCTGCGGCTGGTGCAGGGCCCGTGCGAGCAGCAGCCGTTGACGCTGCCCGCCCGACAGCCGCAGGCCCCTCTCGCCCACCTTCTCGTCGAGCCCGTCTGGCAGCCGCTCGACGACCTCATCGAATGCGGATGCTTCGAGTCGGGCGTGGTCGATCTCGGCCGCGATGTTCTCGGCGGCCGTTCCGGTGAACACCGCCGCGTCGTGCGGCGGTGCGAAGACCTCGGCGCGCAGGCCCTCGTGACCCAGATGAACCGCGTCACGGTCGTCGATCACGAGCTCACCCGGCTCGGGTTCCCGCAGCCCGCCGAAGAGTCGGGCGAGATCGACGGCGCGCTCGGGGTCGGCACGGATGCCGGTGACCCGGCCGGCCGGAATGTCGAGTGCGGTCCCTTCGACGGTGAGCCGGGCGATGACGTCTTCGGGGATCGTCGCGGCAGACGTCTCGTGCACCGGCCTGCTGCCGTCATCCACCGTGGTGAGCGTGGATCCTGGCTCTGCCGTCGACTCCGCTTCTGCCCTGAACTCCGCTTCTGCCGTGAACCCCGCTTCTGCCGTGAATTCCGCTTCTGCCGTGAATTCCGCGATGCGAGTGGCCGAACCGTGCTTCGAGGCGATCTGTGCGGGCAGGTAGCCGAGCGCCTGCAGCGGCCCGCGGATCGTCTGGGCGAGGCCCATGGCGGTGACGAACCCGCCGATCGTGATGACGCCGTCGAGCACGAGCCGGCCGCCGAGCACGGCGATACCGGTGAAGACGAGGCCGCTGACCAGCATGTTCAGTGCGGTGAGTCCCGCCGCCGCCTTCTCGGCACGGTAGGCGGCTTCGGCAGCGACCGCGCTCTCCGCGACGTACCGGTCGGCAGCGCGGGATGCTCCCCCGAGCGCGCCGAGCACCCTGAGCCCCGTGGCGAAGTCGGTGCTCACGGCGTCGAGTCTGGCCGCCTGCTTCTGCGCCTCGTACCCGCGGCGTCGCAGCCCTCCGCTGACCGCATGCACGACGAGCGCCTGCACGAGCGTGCCGATCACGACGGCGAGGGCCAGCGGCCAGGCGATCACGAGCAGGGTGATGCAGGCCACCAGCACTGCGGTCGCCGCTGCCGCCTGCTCGGCGATGACCCAGAAGAAGCCCGCAGTCTCCCCCGCATCCGACGACGAGATCGTCAGCACTTCTCCCGCAGGCCGTCGGGTGCGACGGCGCAGCGCGAGGCCGAGGACTCCCTGGCGCAATGCATGCTCGCCCTGCGCGTAGACCTTCGTGCCTGCACGGTCGCCGACCTGCCAGGAGCAGATGAGCACGGCGAACACCACGACGAGAAAGGCCAGGGCCCATCCCAGCGCCACCGGATCACCGGGCTTGATGGCCCGGTCGATCACCACGCCGACCGCGATGGGGACCATGACCTCGGCGAGCTGGTGTGCGCAGAAGCCTGCGATCGAGAGCGCCGAGCGCGCACGGCGCCCCCTGCCCCAGACTCCCTCGCGAAAGACCCCTCCGACGGTGGTCGCCCCGGCTCCGCGTGCGGGCGTCGTCGAGCGTTCCGGGCGCGCAGAAGGGGACATCAGATACTCCAGAGGGAAAGACGAGGGTCGATCGCGTCGGCGTGGGCCCTCTCGATTCACCGTATGCGATCGCGGTGTCGCGCAGCGGACAGCCTGTGCCTGCCCTCCGCCGAATCCGCGCCGAATCCGACCGGAATACTGCCAAGATGATGCGCGGAGAGGGGTTTCCATGACTGCGACCGCGCCTGCTGAGTCCACCGGCCCGAAAAGGGACCGCCGTCCGTGGCATCGAACGAAGGTCGCGCTCGGTCTGATCGTCGCCATCGCCGCCGTGATCGCGGTCATCGGTGCGCTCACGCCCTGGCCATCGGCGATGCTGATCCGCGCGGTGTTCACGAAGGGCGGCGACGAGACCGCCGCCGAGATGGACAGGCACGTGCCCGACACGAAGCTCACCGAGCAGCTCGATGTCGCCTATGGAGATGCGGGCGCCGACACCACGATGGACGTCTTCACACCGGCATCCGCCACCGGCCCGCTGCCGACCGTGGTCTGGATCCACGGCGGGGCCTGGATCTCGGGCGCGAAGGAGAACGTCGATCCGTACATGCGCATCCTCGCCGCCGAGGGATACACGACCATCGCCGTGAACTACACGATCGGCCCCGAGGGCGTGTATCCGCTCGCGGTGCACCAGCTCAACGACGCGCTCGCCTACATCGATGCGCACGCCGATGAGCTGAACGTCGACCCGACCCAGATCGTGCTCGCCGGAGACTCCGCCGGTGGCCAGCTCGCCAGCCAGATGGCGACGCTGATGACGAGCCCCGACTACGCCGAGATCATGGACATCACTCCGTCTCTCGATGCCGAGCAGGTCGTGGCGACCGTGCTCAACTGCGGCGTCTACGACCTCGCCGCCCTGGCAGCGCTCGATGGAGTCGTCGGGTGGGGGCTCAAGACCTCGATGTGGGCGTACTCCGGCACCAAGACCTGGGCCGAGGATTCGACCGGCGCCACCATGTCGACGATCGACTGGGTCACCGCCGACTTCCCCCCGACCTACATCTCGGGCGGCAACGGCGATGGGCTCACCTGGCTGCAGTCGATTCCGATGGCGAAGCGCCTCGACGAGCTCGGCGTCGATGTGACCACGTTGTTCTGGCCGGCGCCGCACGAACCGGCGCTGCCGCACGAGTACCAGTTCCACCTCGACATGCCTGACGCGCGGACCGCTCTGCAGAAGACGATCGACTTCCTGAACGCGAACACCACACGCTGAGGGGTTCTCGGACTACTTCATGGTGTCGAGGATGCCGACGAGGTCGTCGAAGGTCGTGAGCGGGTTGAGGATCGCGAAGCGCGTGTTCGGCCGTCCGCGGTGCGAGCTCGGCACGACGAAAGCACGCTGCGAGTCGAGCAGCTCGTCAGACCACCGGTCGTAGTCCTCGCGCTCCCATCCCTCGCGTTCGAAGACGACGACCGACAGCTGCGGGTCGCGCACGAGGCGCAGCTCGGGGCGCGAGGCGATCTCGGTGGCGATCTTCTGTGTGAGGGCGAGGGTCGCGCTCACCGCCTCGCGATACGCGGTCACGCCGTAGGTCGCGAGCGAGAACCACAGCGGGAGGCCGCGCGGACGCCGCGTCAGCTGGATCGAGTAGTCCGACGGACTGAAGTCGCCGGCGTCGGTCAGCGTGTCGAGGTATTCGGCGTGCTGGGTGTGGGCGCGGCGCCCGGCGTCGGGGTCGCGGTAGAGGAGAGCACAGCAGTCGAACGGCGCGAACAGCCACTTGTGCGGGTCGACGATCACCGAGTCGGCACGCTCGACCCCGGCGAACACCCCGCGGGCCTCGGGAACGAGCATCGCGGTGAGCCCGTAGGCACCGTCGACATGCAGCCAGAAGTCGAACTCGTCTTTCAGGGCGGCGACGCCTGCGATGTCGTCGACGATGCCGAAGTTCGTCGATCCGCCGGTGACGACCACCGCGCAGATCTCGTCGCCGTGCTCGGTGAGCGCTTCGCGCACCGCTTCGGCCCGCAGCACGCCGTCGTCGCCGGCGGGCACCAGCAGCACGTCGGCATCCATGACCTTCGCCGCCGACTTGTTGGACGAGTGCGCTTCGACGCTGCATACGATCTTCCAGCGATGAGGCAGCTCTTTGCCGGCGTCGAGCAGTCTCGCCTTCGCCGCCTCGCGCGCGGCGACCAGGGCCGAGAGGTTGCCGATCGTGCCGCCCTGCACGAACACCCCGCCGGCGGTGTCGGGCAGCCCGAACTCGGTGGCGAGGAATGACAGCACCTCGTTCTCGGCGTGCACTGCTCCGGCTCCCTCGAGCCAGCTGCCTCCGTAGAGACCGGATGCCGAGACCACGAGGTCGAACGCGATCGACGCGATCGTCGGCGCGGTGGGGATGAACGACAGGTACGACGGATGGCTCGTCGTGAGGCACGCAGGGGCGAGGATGTGCTCGAAGACGCTCAGGGCGCGCTGCGAGCCGAGCCCGGCATCCGTGATCGTGGTGCCGACCAGCCGGTTGAGCTCTGCGGGCGACTGCGGCTTGTCGAGCGGCACGTCGGCGGCGAGCATCCTTCGCCGCGAGTAGTCGAGCACCGCGTCGACGATCGCCGTCGACTCGGGCGATGCCGCGTGCATGCGTTCTGCTCCCATGAGCTGTCCTTACCTGTGGATTCCTGCGGGCTGTGCGGCGTCGAGCGAGGTGGTCGGCGTCTCGACCGGCACATCGAGAACGGCGGCGAGTGTGCGGCGAGCGAGATCGGCCCGATCGCGCGGCGCCCAGTGGACGAGGGAGTGCGCGCTCATGCCGTCGACCATGGCGAGCAACATCCACGCCGCGGATGCCGGGTCGACCCGCGCCGGGTCTTCTCTCAGCGCCGGGTCGACCCGCGCCGGGTCTTCTTTCAGCACCGGGTCTTCTCTCAGCACCGGGTCTTCTCTCAGCACCGGGCCTTCCACCAGGTCGTCGGCGATCGCTCGGGCGATCAGGTCTTCGAGAGCGCTGTGCCAGAGGTCCATCTCGACCCGCACCCGCGCGCCGAGAGCCTCGTTGCGCGCACCCAGCGCCCACGACTGCACCCACACCATCGCGACGTCGTCGCGCTCATCGTCGAGAAGTGTCTCGATGAGACGCAGCAGATTCGTGCGCAGATCGACGGAGGCGTCGTACGAGGCGATCACCTCTTCGCGCTCGGCCGCGACGATCGTCGTGAAGATCTCGGCGACGAACGACTCCATCACGGGCCGGTAGTGAGCGACGAGCGCCGGCGTGACGCCGACTCGCGCGGCGACGGCACGCACGGTGAGTGCCTCGAGCCCGCTCTCGGTCGCCAGCGTCACGGCGCCCCGAACGATCGAGCGCTCTCGCTCTTCGGGTGGCAGCCGACGCGGCTCGGCGGCTCTTGACGTGTTGTTCATCACGGGCTACCGTAGCACTCGTTGGACACGTGTTCAATAGCGATCACGACTCCTCGATTCCGAGGTGGCGATCGGCGACGAGGGAGACAGACATGGCCTGGCACATGCCCGCCGAGACGGCACCCCACGACCGCACCTGGATGGCGTTCCCCGCCGAAGGGCCGACCCTGGGCGAGTCCGCCGCCGAGCGCGAAGAGGGCTATGCCACGTGGACGGCCGTCGCCCACGCGGTCGCCGAGTTCGAGCCGGTCACGATGCTCGTCGACCCCGCCGAGATCCCCCGCGCGCGTCGGATGCTCAGCAGCGCCATCGACCTCGTCGAGGCTCCGGTCGACGAGTTCTGGATGCGTGATTCCGGACCGACGTTCGTGATCGACGACGAGCGCCCCGGAGTGCTCGGCGCGGTCGACTGGATCTTCAACGGCTGGGGAGCGCCGGCGTGGGCGCAGTGGCAGAAGGCGGCGCAGCACGCGAGAATCATCGCCGGCGCGGTCGGCGCAGAGCTCGTGAGCTCGACCCTCGTCAACGAGGGCGGCGGCATCCACGTCGACGGCGAGGGCACGGTGCTGCTCACCGACACCGTGCAGCTCGATCCCCGGCGCAATCCTTTCGCCGACAGGCAGCGCGTCGAGGCCGAGATGGCCCGCATGATCGGCGCCACGAAGGCTGTGTGGCTGCCGCGGGGACTCACGCGCGACTACGACGATTTCGGCACGAACGGACACGTCGACATCGTGGCCACGCTCGTCTCCCCCGGCCGCCTCCTGCTGCACGAGCAGCCCAACCCCGACCATCCCGATCACACCGTGACGCGCGATCTGCGCGCGCACCTCGAGCAGCAGACGGATGCCGCCGGCCGCCGCTTCGAGGTCATCGGCCTGCCTGCGCCTGCGACCCTGCGTGACGACGAGGGATTCGTCGACTGGAGCTACGTCAACCACCTGGTCACGAACGACGGCGTGGTCGCGTGCGGTTTCGGCGACGCCCAGGCGGATGCCGCAGCACGGGGGATCCTGTCCGACGCCTATCCAGGTCGCCGGGTGATCACCGTCGACGCACGCCCGCTCTTCGATCGGGGCGGCGGCATCCATTGCATCACCCAGCAGCAGCCGAGCGTGGGGGCGATCGCATGATCGACGTCGTCGAGGCCTCCATCGCCGATCTGCGGCGAGCGCTGGAGACCGGCTCGGTGACAGCCGTCGAGCTGGTCGACGGCTACCTCGCACGCATCGCCGCGTATGACGGGCCGGACACCGAGAAGGCCCTGAACGCCGTGGTGGTACTGAGCCCCGAGGCCCGCGCCGAGGCCGAGGCGTCCGATGCCCGCCGGGCACGCGGCGAGACGTGGGGGCCGCTCGACGGCATCCCGTACACCGCGAAGGACAGCTATCTGGTGCGCGGCCTCACCGCCACCGCGGGCAGCCCCGCGTTCGCCGATCTCATCGCCCAGCGCG
Organism: Microbacterium sp. AC145; assembly: GCF_979258505.1. NCBI lineage: Bacteria > Bacillati > Actinomycetota > Actinomycetes > Micrococcales > Microbacteriaceae > Microbacterium > Microbacterium sp. AC145. Next base: position 202,526 of record NZ_OZ409859.1, on the reverse strand, counting down.
ACGCGTTCACCATCGAGCGTCTGCGCGCGGGTGGCGCGATCTGCCTCGGCCTCACGAACATGCCGCCGATGGCCAACGGCGGCATGCAGCGGGGGGTCTACGGCCGCGCCGAGAGTCCGTACAACGCCGAGTTCCTCACCGCACCCTTCGCGTCCGGTTCGTCGAACGGCTCGGGCACCGCCACCGCGACGAGCTTCGCGGCATTCGGTCTGGGCGAAGAGACCTGGTCGAGCGGCCGCGGACCGGCCACCAACAACGCGCTGTGCGCCTACACACCCTCGCGTGGCGTGATCTCGACCCGGGGCAACTGGCCGCTCGTGCCGACGATGGACGTCGTCGTGCCGCATGCCCGCACGATGGCCGACCTGCTCGAGGTGCTCGACGTGATCGTCGCCGACGACGCCGAGGTGCGCGGCGACTTCTGGCGCGCGCAGCCGTGGGTGACACTGCCGTCGTCGTCGGAGGTGCGCCCGCCTTCATACGCTGCCCTGGCGGCCGAGGCCCAGACCGCACTGCGCGGCACGCGCATCGGCATCCCCCGCATGTATATCAACGCGGACCCGGATGCCGGCACGGCTGACGAGCCCGGCATCGGAGGCCCCACCGGGCAGCGCATCGAGACCCGCGCCTCCGTGATCGTTCGCTGGGATGCGGCTCGGCGAGATCTCGAGGCCGCCGGCGCGACGGTCGTCGAGGTCGACTTCCCGGTGGTGTCGAACTACGAGGGCGACCGACCTGGCGCACCCACCATCGCGACCCGTGGGCTCGTCACGCCCGAGTACCTGCGCCGCGAGATCGTCGATCTGTCTGCGTGGGGCTGGGAGGACTTCCTGCAGGCGAACGGCGACCCGGCCCTGCACACGCTCGCCGAGGTCAACGGGGCGACGATCTTCCCGCATCCCGAGGGTGCACTTCCCGACCGTTACGCCGGCTTCGACGATGACATCGCCGAGTACCCGGGTTGGGTTCGCGACAACCCGGGTATCGGGTTCGAGGACATGCCCGAGCTGCCCGACGGACTGCGCGGGCTCGAGGAGACCCGTCGGATCGATCTGGAGGACTGGATGGACGAGCACGAGCTCGATGCCGTCGCCTTCCCGGCCGTGGCCGACGTGGGTCCGGCCGACATGGACGTGAACGAGGCATCCGCCGACCTCGGATGGCGCAACGGCACCTGGATCGCCAACGGCAACCTGACCGTGCGCCACCTCGGCATCCCGACCGTGACCGTGCCGATGGGCCTCATGAGCGACATCGGCATGCCGATCGGTCTCACCTTCGCGGGTCGCGCCTACGACGACACCGCACTGCTGCGTCTTGCGGCGAGCTTCGAGGCGATCGGGCAGCCCGGCGAGCGCCGCACCCCTCCCCCGCGCACGCCGAGGCTCTGACGCCGAGCACACGCCACCCACCGGTCGTTGAGCGAGCACGGCGGAGCCGAGCGAGACGAAACGCACTGCGATGCGAGATCGGCTCACGCCGTTTCGTCTCAGGCGACTTCGTCGTCTTCGCTCAACGACCGGGCATCGTGAACATTTCACTGTTGTGACGCTCGCCACGATTGTTATATGTTCTTCCTGTCCCCCACGACAGGAAGCGTCCCATGAGCACCGAGAACAACGAGCGCGAGCTCGAGGCCGGCATCGTCACCGATCTGTCCGGCCGCATGACCTACGGGTCTTACCTGGCGCTCGACCAGTTGCTCACCGCGCAGCATCCGGTCAGTGTTCCCGAGCACCACGACGAGCTGCTGTTCATCATCCAGCACCAGACCACCGAGCTCTGGCTCAAGCAGCTGTTGCACGAGCTGTCGTCGGCCCGCGAGTTGCTCGCCAGCGATGACCTGCGCGAGGCACTGAAGCGGGTCGCGCGCGTCAAGCGCATTCAAGACGTCATGACCCAGCAGTGGGCGATCCTCGCGACCCTCACCCCCACCGAATACGCGCAGTTCCGTGGAGCGCTCGGCAACTCCTCGGGCTTCCAGTCCGTGCAGTACCGCGCGGTCGAGTTCGCACTCGGCAACAAGAACGAGAAGATGCTGAGCGTCTTCAGCGACCACCCCGCCAACCTCGCGCTGCTCACCGCCGAATGGCACAAGCCGACTCTCTACGACGAGTTCCTGCGCTATGCCTCGCGACGCGGCCTCCCTATCCCGGCCGAGATCCTCGACCGCGATGTGCGCATGCCCTACCGCGAGACCCCTGAGCTGGTGCCCGCGATCCGCGAGATCTATCAGAACCACCAGCAGCACTGGGACCTCTACGAAGCCTGCGAAGACCTGGTCGATCTCGAAGACAACTTCCAGTTCTGGCGCTTCCGCCATCTGAAGACCGTCGCGCGCACCATCGGCATGAAGGTCGGCACCGGCGGATCGAGCGGCGTCGGCTTCCTGCAGCGCGCTCTCGATCTGACGTTCTTCCCCGAGCTGTACACGGTGCGCACCGAGATCGGCGGCTGATGAAAGCTGCGACCTTCTTCGACGGCGAACGATGGCGCGACGGCATCATCGACCTCGTCGACGGACGGATGCTGCTGCGCGACGAGCCTCCCACCACCGACCTTCGCCCGCTCGACGGCGTCATCGTCGGCGGCTTCACCGACCACCACGTGCACCTGCAGCTCGTCGACCACGCACTGCTGCGGGACTCGACGCTCGGCCGCGTGGTCGACCTCGGCGCGAACCCCACCACCATCACCGCGCTCGCCGCTTCGGCGCGTTTCGTCTCGGTCGCTGGCGCTCCCTCGCTCAACGAACAGCAGGAAGCCGACCTCCACACCGTCGCCGTCGAGTTCGCCGGAGCGTTCCTGACGCCGGTCGGGGGCTATCCCTCCGACCGCGACTGGGCACCCGCAGGCTCGTTCCGCGAGATCGCAGACGCGACGGCTGCCCGGGCGGCCGTGTCCGAGATGGCGGATGCCGGAGCATCCTGCATCAAGGTCGCGAGCAACAGCACCGCCGGACCGGTGTTCGACGACGACCTGTTCCGGACGATCGTCGAGGCCGCGACCGCACACCGACTGCCCGTCGTCGCCCATGCCGAAGGCCCGGGAGAAGCACAGCGAACGGCCCGCCTCGGCGCCGCCGCACTCGCCCACGCCCCGTTCACCGAGCGGCTCGACGACGCCGAGATCATCGCCCAGGCGGCATCCGTGACGTGGTGCTCCACTCTCGCGGTCCACGATGCCGATGCCCGAGCCACGGCCGTCGAGAACCTCCGCCGCTTCCATGCAGCCGGCGGCACCGTGCGATACGGCACCGATATGGGCAACGGTCCGACGCCCGTCGGCGTGAACCGCGATGAGATCGCGTCACTCCACGACGCCGGCGTCAGCGGCATCGACCTGCTCCGAGCCCTCGCTCCGCAGGATCCTCGCGATCCTGCCTCCCTCCTTCTGCTGCTTCCCGGCCCCGGCCCCGACACCGACCTCGGCACCGCCGCCGATCCGACACTCGCCCGCCCGCTGACCAGCGCTGATCTGAAGGCATGACATGACCGACACCACCCGCACCGAATCCACCCGCACCGACGCCGAGCTCCTCGCCGCAGCGCGCGCTCTCGACGCCGCCGACCCGCTGCGCGCGCACCTCGATGCCTTCGCCGATGCCCCCGGCGTCGGCGCCTACCTCGACGGCAACTCGCTCGGCCGCCCGCTGCGTGAGACTGCCGACCGGCTCGCCGCGTTCGTCCGCGACGACTGGGGCACGCGCCTGATCCGCTCGTGGGACGAGCAGTGGATGACGCTGCCGATGGAGCTCGGCGACCGCATCGGCAGCCTCACCCTCGGCGCTGCGGCCGGGCAGACGGTCGTGGCCGACTCGACGAGCGTGCTGATCTACAAGCTCATGCGCGCGGCCCTGACCGCCAGCGGGTCGCGCACCGAGCTCGTCATCGAGGCGGGCAACTTCCCGACCGATCGCTTCATGGCCGTGGGCGTCGCCGCCGAGACCGGCATGACGGTGCGCTGGATCGAACCCGATCCGGTGCACGGCGTGCAGGTGGCCGACGTGGTCGCAGCGATCTCCGAGAAGACCGCGCTCGTCTCACTGAGCCACGTCGACTACCGCTCGGGCGCGCTGGCCGACATGCCCGCGATCACCGACGCCGTGCACGAGGTCGGTGCACTGATGATGTGGGACCTCTGCCACTCGGCCGGCATCATCCCGATGCAGCTCGACGAGTGGGGCGTCGACATGGCGGTCGGTTGCACGTACAAATACCTCAACGGCGGCCCGGGCTCGCCGGCATTCGCGTATCTTCGCAGCGAGCATCAGGGCGTGCTGCGCCAGCCGATCCAGGGCTGGTGGAGTGCGGACGACATCTTCGCGATGGGCCCGGAGTACGTGCCTGCGGGCGACATCCGCCAGCTGCTCAGCGGCACTCCCCCGGTGACCTCGATGGTCGCGATGCAGGGGATGCTCGACCTGATCGAGCAGTCGACCATCGACGGCATCCGTGAGAAGGCGAAGTCCCTCACCGACTTCGCCCTGCGTGCCTACGACGAGCTGCTCGCTCCGCTCGACGTGCGACTGCTCAGCCCCCGCGACGCCGAGCTGCGCGGCGGCCACGTGACCATCGGTCACCCCGACTTCCGCGCGGTCACGCAGCGCCTGTGGGCCGACGGCATCATTCCCGACTTCCGCTTCCCCGACGGCATCCGCCTGGGGCTCTCACCGCTCAGCACCTCGCACGTCGAGACACTCACCGGGGTGCTGGCGGTGCGTGACGCCCTGGAATCGCATGACCGCTGAGCCCGTCGAGCGGGTCGAGCGGGTCGGAGACGCCCCCGTGCTCGACGACATCGATGCCCGCCCGGGAAGCACTGCGTCCCTGCTGCGCACTCTGATCGGCCTCTACCTGCGCCCGCTCGGCGGGTGGATCTCGGCGGCCGACCTCGTGTCCCTCGCCGGCGACCTCGGCATCCCGACGGCGCAGGCGCGCACCGGCATCACCCGCCTCAAGCAGAAGGGGCTGCTGCTCGCCGAGCGCAGGCACGCGATCGGCTATCGGTTGAACCCGGATGCCGAGCCGATGCTCGAGCGCGGAGATCGCCGCATCTTCGAGATGCGCGAGATGACGGATGCCGACACCTGGTGCCTGATCTCGTTCTCGATCCCCGAGAGTGCCCGCAGCGTGCGGCACCAGCTGCGCCGCCGACTGCAGTGGATCGGGGCGGGAGTCGTGTCGCCCGCGCTGTGGATCTGCCCCGGACACCTGCAGGGCGAGGTCGAGCAGATCGTCGCCGAGCTCGACGCCCGCGCCTGGGTGACGCTGTTCCAGGCGGGCACCCCCTCGACACCGCACACGCTTCCCGAGGCCGCCGCCGAGTGGTGGGACCTCGACGCGCTGCGCGCCGAGCACCTCGCCTTCCAGCGTTCGCTCACGACTCTGCCCGATGGATCGTTCGCGGCGTACCTGCACCTGATCGACAGCTGGCGGGTGCTGCCCTATATCGACCCGGGTCTTCCTCCGGCGATGCTCCCCGCCGAGTGGCCAGGAGGACGCAGTGTCAGCGAGTTCGCGCGGCTCGCAGAGACGCATTCGGATGCCGCATGGCAGCACGTGCGCGAGGTCGTCGGAACACGCGAGGTCACCGAGGCGGCGCGGCCGTCGTAGCCCGCACCACGAGCCTCGTCGGCAGGATCACGTTCATCTCGTCGATCTCACCGCCCGAGAGGAGCGTGAAGACCATCTCTGCCGCGACCGCCCCGAGCCGGCGCATCGGCTGCTGGATCGTGGTGAGCGGCAGTGCGCGCCTGGTCGCCTCGGGCACGTCGTCGAACCCGACGACCGACAGGTCTGCCGGAACCCGCAGACCGAGCTGGTGCGCCACGTCGATCACCGCGATCGCCGAGAGATCGTTCGCGGCGAACACCGCGGTCGGACGCGACGCTGCACTCAGCATGGTGCGCGCCGATTCTCTGGTCGCCTCGAGCTCGTAGCGACCGACACCGATCAGTGAGGGGTCGATCGGGATGCCCGCATCTGTGAGAGCTCGGCGATAGCCCGCGTCGCGGAGTCCCGCCGACCTCAGGTCCGGTCGTCCGGCGAGGAATCCGATGCGCCGGTGACCGAGCTCGATCAGGTGTCGGGTGGCGGCGAGCGCTCCGCCGAAGCTGTCGGATTCGACCGTCGGCAGATCGGCCCGTCCGGTGTGCGGATCGACGGCGACGACCGGGATCTCGGTGCCCGCGCTCACGACCGTGGGGGTCACCATGATCGCCGCGTCGATCAGCGTGCCCGAGAGCCTGCTGAGCGATCGCCGCTCCCACCCGTCGCTCGCTCCGTGGTGCGATCCGGCGTAGGCGAGCAGGTCGAAACCTGTGTCGTGCATGGCCGCGCCGACGCCCTTGAGGATCTCGGCGCTGAACGGCTCGAAGTCCGCCAGGAGCACCCCGACCACCCCGGTGCGTCGTGCGCGCATGCTGCTCGCGACGAGACTCGACTCGTAGCCGAGGTCCTTGACGGCATCGAGCACCCGCTGCACCGTGGCATCCGCTATCCCGTACCGGCCGTTGACCGCTTTCGAGACGGTCGAGACCGAGACACCCGCCGCTCTCGCGACGTCGTGGATCGTGGTGCGAGCCCCCATGACACGCCAGCGTAGTCGCGCGAGCAGGGGCACGGAAACTGTTTTCGAAAACGTTTGACGAGGTTCCCTCCCGGCAGAAGACTTCATCCCACTGCGGTCTCGCCCGAGCCTCCGCAGGCGCCCCGCAGCGACGCGGCGCGCAACTCGATGAGGAGAATCACATGAACAGCAGAAGGCTCCCCCTCGCTGCAGCAGTCTCGGTGCTCGCCGTCGGAGCGCTCGCGCTCTCGGGCTGCACCGGCGACACGTCCGGCGGCGCTGACGGCGGCACCACGATGACGCTCTGGCACAACTCGACGACCGGCCCCGGAGTGGAGTTCTGGGAGAAGACGGTCGCCGACTTCGAAGCCGAGAACGACGGCGTCACGATCGAGATCCAGTCGGTCCAGAACGAAGACCTCGACGGCAAGCTGCAGACCGCGCTCAACTCGGGCGACGCCCCCGACATCTTCCTGCAGCGCGGCGGCGGAAAGATGGCGGCAATGGTCAAGGCCGGCCAGCTCAAGGACCTCACCGACGCGATCGAGGGCGGCGCGAAGGACGAGATCCCGGATGCCGCATACTCGGCCAACAGCCTCGACGGCAAGATCTACGCCATGCCCGTGGCCGTGCTGCCCGGCGGGCTCTTCTACAGTCAGGACCTCTTCGACGAGGCCGGCATCACCGAGAACCCGGCGACTCTCGACGAACTCGAGACGGCGAACGAGGCGCTGAGGAGTGCGGGCATCGATCCGATCGCGCTCGGGGCGAAGGATGCCTGGCCCGCCGCGCACTGGTACTACTGGTTCGCGCTCCGCGAGTGCAGCTCCGACACTCTGGCCAGCGCGGCCGACGAGATGGACTTCACAGACGAGTGCTGGATCCGCGCGGGAGAAGACCTCGAGGCGTTCGCCGCGACCGAGCCCTTCAACGCCGGATTCCTGACGACCACCGCCCAGCAGGGCGCCGGCAGCTCGGCAGGGCTCATCGCCAACCACAAGGCTGCCATGGAGCTGATGGGCGCCTGGAACCCGGGCGTCATCGGCTCGCTGACCCCCGATCAGCAGCCCCTGGCCGACCTCAGCTGGTTCCCCTTCCCCGAGATCGAGGGCGGCGACGGCGAGCCGGGCTCGATGATGGGCGGCGTCGACGGCTACTCGTGCTCGGTCGACGCACCCGACGCGTGCGTGGACTTCTTGAACTACCTCGGCACCTCCGCCGTGCAGACCGAGTACTACAAGGCGTTCAACGCTCCCCCGGTGAACACCGTCGCGCAGGAGGCTGTCACCGAGCCCTACCTGCAGGACATCCTGGCCGCCTACAACGAGGCGCCGTACGCGACGCAGTGGCTCGACACCGTCTACGGCCAGAACGTCGGCAACGCGCTGAACGTCGCCGTGGTCGACCTGCTCGCGGGCAACAGCTCAGCGGAAGACCTCGTGGGGGCTGTGCAGGATGCCGCAGCGAAAGCATGACACGCGTGCCCGGCTGGAAGTGATCCTTCTGGCCGGGCCCGCCCTGCTCGTCTTCCTCGCCTTCGTCATCTTCCCGGTGCTGATGGCGGCGTACTACGGCTTCTTCAGCTGGCAGGGCTACGGACCGCCCACCGACTTCGTCGGGCTGAAGAACTACCTGACGATCCTCCAGGACCCGCTGTTCCATGACGCGCTCGCGCACAACGGCTTCATCCTGGTCTTCTCCCTCGTGCTGCAGGGACCGATCGCGATCCTGCTGGCGCTGCTGCTCAACCGCAGGATGCGCGGGCAGTCCCTGATCCGGGTGCTGATCTTCGTCCCGTATGTGATCTCCGAGGTCGTCGTGGGCACCGGCTGGAGCCTCATGCTCCAGACCAACGGCGCCCTCAACGCGATGCTGACCAACATGGGCCTGGGGTTCCTCGCGACCGACTGGCTATCGGACCCCGGCATCGCCATCTGGACGCTGATGGCGATCATCACCTGGAAGTACATCGGCTTCGCCGTCATCCTCTTCCTCGCAGGGCTCCAGGGAATCCCCGAGGAGCTGCACGAGGCGGCGGCGATCGACGGAGCCTCGTACTGGCAGATCCAGTGGCGCATCACGCTGCCGCTGCTCGCGCCGACGCTGCGCATCTGGGCGTTCCTGTCGATCATCGGCTCTCTGCAGCTGTTCGATCTCGTGTACATCATCTGGGGTCAGTACATCGCTTCGACGGCGGGCACCTCGACCATGGCGACCTACATGGTCTCGGAGGGTCGCAACGCCGGCAACTACGGCTACGGCAACGCGGTCGCCGTCGTGCTCTTCCTCATCTCGCTCGTGGTCGCGCTGATCTATCAGCGGGCCGTGCTGCGCAAAGACACCGACGGAGCGCTGACCGGCCCGACGTCGCGCAAGACGTCGCGACGGTCGACGGATGCCGCACCCGTCGCACCCGAACTCGAGAAGGAGCTCGTCCGATGACCGCCACCTCGGTGCTCGTCACCCAACGCCCCTCGCGTCTCGGACGCCCGGGGCGAAACGCCAAGCCCCGGCTGCCCTGGGCCAACCCCGCGGTGTACTTCGTCGCGCTGATCGCCGTCGGGCTGATGCTCGCTCCGATCGCGTACATCATCACGGGCGGATTCCGCACGAATGCGCAGATCACGACCGATCCGGCCGGATTCCCCGCGCCCTGGGTCGCGTCGAACTACCTCGACGTGCTCACCGGCGGGGTGTTCTGGCGACTCGTGGGCAACTCGACGATCGTGGCCCTCGCGACGACCGTCGGCACCGTCACCCTGGGCCTGATGGCTGCGTATGTGCTCGCCCGCTACCGGTTCGCCGGTCGCGGGGTGCTCTACGCGTTCTTCGCCGCGGGGCTGATGTTCCCGCTCACCGTCGCGATCACGCCGTTGTACATCGTGGTGCGCAACCTCGGACTCATGAACTCGCTGGGCGGAGTGATCCTGCCGCAGATCGCGTTCGCACTGCCGACGACGATCATCATCCTCGTGCCGTTCCTGCGCGCCATCCCCGACGAGATCCAGGAGGCCGCGTTCATCGACGGATGCAGCCGCCTCGGGTTCTTCTGGCGGATGGTTCTGCCGCTCTCGCTGCCCGGAGTCATCACCACCGGCATCCTGGCGTTCATCGGCAGTTGGAACGGCTACCTGCTGCCGCTGTTCATCCTCAACGACCAGGCGACGTTCACCCTGCCGCTCGGGGTGCAGTCGTTCGCCTCGCAGTACTCGGTGGACACGGCGAAGGTCCTCGCCTTCACCTCGCTGTCGATGATCCCCGCGCTGATCTTCTTCAGCCTGTTCGAACGGCGCATCGTCGGAGGGCTCACCGGTGCGGTCAAGGGCTGACGCGGTCGCCGTCGTGACGCCCCGCGCCGACGAGAACGAGAAAGAGAACACGATGTCGCAGTCCGCTGCCTCCCCACACCTCTCCCCCGCGTCCGATCGCTGCTCGAGCGAATGACCCTCGAGGAGAAGCAGGCGCAACTCGTCGGCTTCTGGGTCGATCAGGGTGCCGAGGTCGTCGCTCCGATGTCGGGAGAGAAGAAGAGTTCGACGCGCTACGAAGAGGCATCCGCGCACGGCATCGGCCACCTCACCCGGGTGTACGGCACTCGGCCGGTCGATCCGGTCGAGCGCGCAGCGTGGCTCTGGGGTGAGCAGCGCCGGCTGCAGCGCGAGACCCGTCTCGGCATCCCTGCGATCGTGCACGAGGAGTGCCTGACCGGCCTCGCGGCGTGGAAAGCGGCGACCTTCCCGACTCCGCTCGCGTGGGGCGCCGCGTTCGATCCCGACCTGGTCGAGGAGATGGGGCGGGCCATCGGATCGTCGATGCGCACGCTCGGCATCCACCAGGGTCTCGCTCCGGTGCTCGACGTCATCCGCGATCCGCGATGGGGCCGCGTCGACGAGTGCATCGCCGAGGACCCGCTGGTCGTCGGCCGGATCGGCACCGCCTACGTGCGCGGGCTGCAATCCGAGGGCGTGCACGCGACTTTGAAGCACTTCGTCGGGTACTCCGCTTCGCGGGCGGGCCGCAACCACGCCCCTGTGAGCATCGGGCAGCGGGAGATCGAAGACGTGCTCCTGCCGCCGTTCGAGATGGCGATCCGCGAAGGCGGAGCCCGCAGCGTGATGAACTCGTACACCGACATCGACGGCGTGCCCCTCGCTGCTGATCGCCGGTATCTCACCGGCATCCTGCGCGATCGCTGGGGTTTCGACGGGGTCGTGGTCTCGGACTACTTCTCGGTCGACTTCCTGCAGAGCATGCACCGTGCGGCGGCCGACTCCGCCGACGCCGCTCGCCTCGCGATCACCGCGGGGATCGACGTGGAGCTGCCATCGCCCGACGCCTACCGAACGCTCGCCGAGCAGGTGCGCGACGGGCGGCTCGCGGCGGAGGTCCTCGACCGCGCCGTCGGCCGGGTGCTCGCCCAGAAAGAGGAACTCGGTCTGCTGGATGCCGACTTCGACGCGCCACCCACATCGATCGACCTCGACCCGGCCGAGCACCGTGCCCTCGCGCGTCGGCTCGCCGAGGAGTCGATCGTGCTGCTGAGCAACGACGGTGCACTGCCGCTCGACTCGGCTGCGGCATCGCGGATCGCCGTGATCGGCCCGAACGCCGACAGCTCGGAGGCGCTGATGGGCTGCTACTCGTTCGTCAACCACGTGCTCGCGCATCACCCCGGAACCCCTGCGGGGGTCGAGCTGCCGACCGTCGTCGACGCTCTGCGCGTGGAGTTCCCGCATGCGGAGATCACGACCGCGACCGGGTGCGATGTCGAGGGCGTCGACCGCTCGGGCTTCCCCGCTGCCGTCGACGCGGCGACCGGCGCCGACGTCGCGATCGTCGTCGTGGGCGATCGCGCCGGGCTCTTCGGACGCGGCACGGTCGGCGAAGGCAACGACGTCGACGACCTCGAGCTGCCGGGTGTGCAGCGCGATCTCGTCGAGGCGGTCGTCGCGACCGGCACTCCGGTGATCCTGATCGCGATGACCGGACGACCCTATGTGCTCGACTGGGCGCTGCCTCCTCGCACCGGAGCTGTCGGCACGATGACCGGGCTCGGGGCCGTGGGCGCCTCGGCTGCGTCCGACACGGAGACCGCCGGCATTCCGGCCGCGGTGCTGCAGACGTTCTTCCCCGGCGAGGAGGGTGCTCCCGCTCTCGTCTCGCTGCTGAGCGGTCGAGTCGCCCCGTCAGGGCGACTGCCGGTGTCGCTGCCGCGTTCGGCGGGGGCGCAGCCGTACTCGTACCTGCACCCCGTGCTCGGCGGACGGACCGACGTGACGAGCCTCGACTCGACTCCGGTGCGTCCCTTCGGCTTCGGGCTCAGCTATACGACGTTCGCCCATGACGATCTCGCCGCACCCGCGACGGTCGCCGCAGGCGAGACGTTCCGGGCGACCGTGCGGGTACGCAACACCGGCACGGTCGAGGCGACCGACGTGGTGCAGCTCTACGCGAACGACGAGGTCGCGAGCGTGACCCGGCCCGTCGCCCAACTGCTCGACTTCCGTCGGATCATGCTCGCTGCGGGCGAAGAGGCGGTCGTCGAATTCGACGTGCCCCTCGACCGCCTCGCCTTCACGGGCCTCGACGGAGTCAAGTGGGTCGAGCCGGGCAGCATCCGCCTGTGGGTCGGCGGAGCCTGCGACGAGGAGGAGACGGTGGCGCGGCTCGAGATCGTGTGAGATCGCTACGGCGCCGAGTCGATCACCGTCTGCCGATCACCCTCGACGAGCAACGCCTGATCGTCTCGCAACGGAAGCAGCCGGTGGGTCGCTCCGTACGCCTTGATCGTCTCGGCGATCAGCGACGGCGGATACGGCGCCAGCAGTCCGTCGGCGTGCGGGATCACCGTGCGATCGATCAGCCCCAGCCCCGACGGATCGGTCAGCGCGGGCCCGTCTGCCGGGTCATCCATCAGAGACGCCGGAGTGATGTCCGGCCCAGCGATGATCGACCCCGCGCTCAGGCCGATGTACGGCAATCCGTCGCGGACCCGCTGTGCGAGCACGACGTCGCTCCCGGTGGTCCGCAGCGCCTCGAGAAGCGCGAAGGTGCTGCCGCCCGCGACGTAGACCGCATCGATCGCCGACAGCGTCGCCGCGAAGTCGGCTGCCGAGACATCGCGCACTGTGATGTCGACGAGCTCGTGACCGAGCCCCACGATCGAGCGGCGCTCCGCGAGCACCCAGGGCGCGTCGGCATACGCGACCTGGGCATCGCCGACATACCCGACGCGCAGCGATGAGCCGTTCCTCACACCGTCGAGGAACGGCTGCATCGCGCCGGGACCGAGGGACAGGAGAAGGAGCTTCATGCGCCCCATCGTACGGACGCCCGCCGACATCGAGCAGCGCTCACCCCTTGACCGCTGCGATGAACGCGGCGACGTGCTCCTGCAGCTTGATTATGCGCAGCTCACGGGCGAGTTCGCGGTCGTAGCCCTCATAGGCGAGCGGCGGGAGGATGCGGACGTTCTTCGAGCATCCGAACTCGGCACAGACCAGAGTGCCGACCGTGTCGCCCTTGCGTCCGGCCGGACCCGCCTTGCGGGCGACGTACAGCTGCACGTCGTTCCGAAGCGTCACGTCTTCGCACCACGAGCACTGGGCCCTGGCGGTGACTCGCTGCTCGGCGCGCTGCAGGATGACGCCGGTGGCGACGTCATCGACCCAGGTGACCACGTATGAGCGACGCGGGAGCTTGGGGTCGACCCAGCCGAGGTAGTCGAGCGTCGAGAAGTCGAGGTCGGCGAAGCCGGGCGGCAGCGACAGGTCGGAGACCTCTTTGCGGGAGGCGTTGAGGAAGGAGGCGCGCAGGGTGCGCTCGTCGATGGGACGCATGGGAAAGCTGCTTTCGTGACGGCCGCCAGAGGTGACGGCAGGCGGAGAAGAGGGCATCCGATCGGATGCGGGGATACGACGGAGCACCGGCGACGGGATGTTCCGTCTCCGGCCGATCGTCAGCCTCTGTCCGTGGCGCTGGACGCGCCCACGGCTCCATTCCGCGCTCGATCCGTCATGCGGAGAGCGCTTCTCGACAACAGCATCCCGAGAGTCTACGCCCGTTTGTTTCACCGCGTGTCGGTGCGGGTTCCTTCTCCGACGGACGCGATCTACTGTTGCCGGAACGTCCGCTCACGTCCGCGAACGTCCACTCATGAAGGAGATACCGTGTCCACGCCGCTGAACCACTTTTCGCCCCTCTCGGTGCGTGAGCGTTCGGCGTGCATGTGCCGGCACGGCTTCGCCTGCTCGTCGTTCGAGGCCGGTCACGCGCTCCACCTGATCCAGGCGCGCATCGCCTCGGCGACACCGGCCGAATGGGTCGACGCCATCGTCGAGCACGCCGATGGCACCACGGGTGACCTGGTCGTGCGCACGCTCGACGGCACCGTGCACGCTCTGTGGAACGGCGCGAGCTGCGCCCTCGAGGCCCCCGCGGGAACGCCGATCGCGTTGCACGTGCGCTACGGCGTGCTGGCCGTCGGGCGCACGCAGTTCAACGTCGCGCTGGTCTGAACGCGTTTCGTCTCGGGCGGCTTCGCCGTCCTCGCTCAACGACCGGAGGGATCCTCAGGGGAAGCTCGTCAGGCCGCCGCCATCATCATGTCCTTGACAGCCATGCAGGCATCCATGCAGTCCTTGCAGGCCTGAGCGCACATCCGGCAGACCTCGCTGTGGGCGGCGTGCTCCATGCACTCGTCCATGCACATCTGGCACATGGCGATGCACGCGTCGAGCATCGCCATCATGGTGGCGGGAGTCGTGCCCTGCATCCGCAGCATCGACCGCATCATCGTGTTGCACATGTCGGCGCAGTTCATGCACGCCGGCGCGCAGTCCATCATCTGCGTCGAACAGATCGTGCAGGCCTGCTCGCACGCCGAACACGCGTCCATGCACGCCTGCATGACAGCCATGTCCATCATCGCCATGTCGGTCGACTCCATGTTCTTCGACATGGCGCCCATCATCATCGAGTCCATCGCACACCGCTTCCGTCGTCGGCCGCAGCCGAGCTGAGAGCGGGCAGGACCACCCGCCTGCGGCCCACGCTAGTCGCCTGAGCCATCGGCGTCGACTGCGGGTTTCGCGCTTCCACGCTCGTCGATGGTTGTCAATCCCGTGGCCAGTATTCGCGGGGCGTGTGATCGTTGCAGTCCGTTGATCAGTCGAGGAAAGGACACGGACATGAGTGCCGGAGACGACATCAAGAACAATGCCGAGAAGCTGGCCGGAAAGGCCAAGGAAGGCTTCGGCAAGCTGACCGACAACGAGAAGCTCGAGGCCGAGGGCCGCGCGGATCAGACGAAGGCATCGGCCAAGCAGGCCGGCGAGAACGTCAAGGACGCAGCGCACAAGGCCGGCGAGAACGTGCGGGACGGCTTCAAGGAGTAATCCTGCAGACACGGAGAAGGGCCCGCCGAGAGGCGGGCCCCACTCCTTCGGGTTCAGCGCGTGCGGTTGCCGGAGATCGATCGGATCAGCCAGGCGATCACGGCGATCGCCAGCAGCACGAGTCCGACCCACAGCAGGAACTGCAGGGACTGCACGAGTCCGCCGGTGATCGCGAGAATGATCGCAACCACGATGATGATGATCAGAAGGATGTTCATCGGTCTTCCCTTCTACTGGGGCGCTGAGCGCCCGCCTAGGGGTCTCAACCTAGCCCGATGAAGCCGTCGCCCGGAGGGGCTTGACGCGAGGCTTCCACACGTGTGAGGAACGCGAACATGCCAGGACGCAGGAACAACTCTCTCAAGGATCCGGAGCTTTACGAGGAGCTCCGCGATGACGGGGCCTCGAAGGAGAAGGCGGCTCGCATCTCGAACGCGGCCGCCCGCGACGGCCGGAGCACCGTCGGCCGACGCGGAGGCGAGCACGGCGACTACGACGACTGGACCGTCGACGAACTCCGCGCTCGCGCGAAGGAGATCGGCCTCACCGGGTACAGCCGCACGCGCAAGGCCGACCTCATCTCCGCCCTGCGGAATCACTAGGGCCGCGGGTGGCCCGGTTCGGGATCGAGGAGGAGTTCGTCCTCCTCGACGAGAAGACGCTCGTTCCGCTGGCCATGACGCCGGAGTCCCGTGCACGCATGGTCGGCATCCGGCCTGCGGGTGAGGTGACACCGGAATACCTCACCTGTCAGCTCGAGACCGCGACCGCGCCGCTCGACACGAGGGCGG
Organism: Microbacterium sp. AC145; assembly: GCF_979258505.1. NCBI lineage: Bacteria > Bacillati > Actinomycetota > Actinomycetes > Micrococcales > Microbacteriaceae > Microbacterium > Microbacterium sp. AC145. Next base: position 186,769 of record NZ_OZ409859.1, on the reverse strand, counting down.
ATGCCGTGCGGCAGCTGCGCGCGCTGCGCGAGATGCTCGGATCGCAGGCCGCCGAGCACGGTGCGATGGTCGCCCCGACCGGCACCCCTTTCATCGCCCCCCACAGGTTCGTCGTGTCGCGATCTCCGCACTACGACGCGGTCTCCGATCACCTGGCCGAGATCACGCGTGAGCACGAGGTCAACGGACTGCACGTGCACGTCGAGGTCACCGACGACGAGGAGCGCGTCCGCGCCGTCAACCGCGTGCGGCCCTGGCTGCCCGTGCTGCTCGCTCTCACCGGCAACGCGCCGTTCACCAAGGGCCGTCCCTCGGGGTTCGCCAGTTGGCGCAGCATCCTGATCCGCCGGCTGCCGTCGTCGTGGAGCCCGCCGCGTTTCGCCGATCTCTCCGACTACCGCTCTCGGGTGGCCGAGCTCGTCGCGATGGGGGCGATCTCCGAAGCCAGCTCGCTCTCGTGGACGATCCGCCTCTCCGAGAACTTCCCGACGGTCGAGGTGCGCGTGTGCGATGTGCAGCTGACGGTCGACGACACCCTGCTCGCCGTCGCCCTCATCCGCGCGCTGGTGCTCAGCGACGAGCTCGGCGATTCTCCCACCGTGTCGCTCGACTCGATCGACTCGTCGTTGTGGACGGCGGCACGCCAGGGCCCGGATGCACGGATCATCGATCCTCGCAGCGGTGAGGTCAGCACGGCGCAGGATGTGCTGACGGCCATGCTCGAGCGACTCGCTCCCACGCTGCGGCAGCACGGCGACGACGAGTTCGTGGCGGATGCGGTGGCCCGCATCCGCGCCGAGGGAACCGGCGCACAGCGTCAGTTGCGCGCGCACGCCGAACGGGGCGTCGACGGTCTCCGCGAGCTCTACCGCGCGGGCACGGCTCCCCTGTCGAGCTGAGCTGGGCGGGCACCGGCACTGCACCGGTACTCGCCCCGAGCCGGCAACCCGACCCTGCGGAGTCCCCGCCGCAGTACAGTCAGGCTGTGGCATCCTCTCGCTTCGCCCCCTTGCAGCGGCTCGTCATCTCGGTGGCGGTGCTCGCCTCTTTCGTCACGTTCCTCGACGGCACGGTCGTCACCGTCGCGCTGCCCGCGATCAGTCGTGAGCTCGGCGGCGGCATCACGACACAGCAGTGGGTGGTCGATGCCTACCTGATCACGCTGAGCGCCCTGATCCTGCTCGCGGGCTCACTGTCGGACGCCTACGGCAGGGTGCTCGTGATGCGTGTCGGACTGATCGCGTTCGGTGTGGCATCCGTGGCCGTGGCCGCAGCCCCCGATCCGCTGATCCTCATCATCGCGCGTGCCGCACAGGGCGCCGCGGGGGCGCTGCTGGTGCCGAGCTCGCTCGCCCTGATCACCGCGACCATGCGCGGAGACCTGCAGTCTCGGGCCATCGGCGTCTGGACGGCATTCACCACCGGAGCGCAGCTGGTCGGCCCGCTGCTCGGTGGACTCTTCGTGGACTACCTGTCGTGGCGTCTCGTCTTTCTCATCAACGTCGTGCCGATCGGCGTGACGCTCGTACTCCTCGCCCGACTGAAGCTCACGGAACGCCCGAGCGGGGTACGCGTCGACTGGCTGAGCGGAGCACTGTGCGCGATCGGCCTCGGCGCGGTCGTGTTCGCGTTGATCGAGCAGCCGAACCTGGGCTGGGGCTCCCCCGCCATCTGGCTTCCGGCGGTCGTCGGCGCCGCTCTCTTCGCCCTGTTCCTGGTGCGCCAGCAGCGCTCGCCCGCACCGCTGATGCCGCTGTCGCTCTTCCGGGTGCGCGACTTCGCCTGGGGCAACCTCGCGACGCTGTTCGTGTATGCGGCGCTCTCGCTCAACGGCTTCGTGATCGGCGTGTATCTGCAGCAGGGCGCGGGACTCAGCGCCACCGCCGCCGGTCTCGCGAGCCTGCCCGTGACCGTGCTGCTGATCCTGCTCAGCTCCCGCGCCGGTTCGTGGGCTGGACGCTTCGGCCCGCGCATCTTCATGACGGTCGGGCCTCTGGTGATGGCGGTGGGCGCACTGATGCTCCTGCTCGTCGCGGAGGAGTTCGACTACTGGTGGCAGGTGCTGCCCGCGATGATCGTGCTGGGTCTGGGCCTCGCGCTCACGGTCGCACCCCTCACCTCCGCGATCCTCGGGGCGATCGACGAGTCGCGCTCGGGCATCGCCTCCGCCGTGAACAACGCCGTCTCGAGGGTCGCCGGCCTGCTCGTCGTCGCGATGCTGTCGACCATCATCGGCGGCACCCTCGACCTCGGCGGGTTCCACAACGCCGCCTGGGTGACGGCTGCCCTGTTCGCCGTCGGGGGCGTCGTGTCATGGATCGGCATCCGCCGGAACCCCGCGGAACAGGCGCCTGACGAGGTCGCGGACGCACCGCGTTGACGGTGTCGACGCTCGGGCGCAGACTGAAAGCACCGTCTCCCCGAGCATCCGGAGGTACCTCGTGAGCACGACAGAGAATCCCACGACGCAGGTTCCCACTCCCCTGCCGTCGGTCGTCGACGCCGACACGTGGCGGCGCGAGCTCGATGCGCTGCGCGTGCGCGAGAAGGCGGCCACTCGCGAACTCGACGCGATCGCCGCCCAACGACGACGCCTGCCGATGGTCGAGCTGCCGGACTACACGCTGGTGGGCGATGAGGGACCGGTGGCGCTCTCCGAGATCTTCGACGGGCACCCGCAGCTGATCGTCTACAACCACATGTGGGCCGACGGCACCGAGTGGCAGTGCCCCGGATGCACCGGGTTCACCTCGCAGTTCACCCGGCTCGACGTGCTCGAACGGTATTACGACGCCCGCTTCGTGATCGTGACGAACGGGCCGATCGACGAGGCGCTGTCCTACCGCGAGCGCGTCGGCAACCGCATGGCCTGGTACTCGAGCGCCGACAGCTCTTTCGGGTCGGACATGGATGCGGGACCGAACGAAGGCTTCGGCGTCAACGTCTTCCTGCGCGACGGTGACACCGTGTACCGCACCTGGCACACGAACGGGCGCGGCACCGAGCGCCTGAGCCACCTGCAGGGTCTCGTCGACCTGCTCCCGTACGGACGCCAGGAGCAGTGGGAGGACTCGCCGGAAGGCTGGCCGCAGCACGGGACCTATGACCGGGGCATGGGGTCGAAGGAGATCGCCGAGCTGTACGGAACGCTGCAGGGAGCGGGCTCCTGAGGGGCGCACCCGCCGGTGCGCTCGCCGTGCTGATCGCGGGTGTGATGGTCCTCACCGGATGCGCGACGGATGCCGCCTCGAGCACCGCGCTGGATCTTCCGCCCGCCGGTGCGACTCCTGATTACCAACTCGGCGGCGCGTACGACCCCGCCGACGGCGTCGGCATCGTCGGCCGCGATCGGTCGGATCCACCGGCCGACGGGATCTATTCGATCTGCTACGTGAACGGGTTCCAGACCCAGCCGGGCGAACTCGACGACTGGGATGCGGGGTTGCTGCTGCAGCGCGACGGCGAGACGGTCTTCGACCCCGACTGGCCCGACGAAGCATTGCTCGACACCTCGACCGCCGAGCGGCGCGACGCTATCGCGGCCCGCGTCGGGCCGTGGATCGAGGGGTGCGCGGATGCCGGTTTCGATGCGGTGGAGTTCGACAACCTCGACTCGTACACACGATCGCACGGAGCTCTCACCCTCGACGACAACCTCGCTCTCGCCACTCTGCTCGTCGACATCGCGCATGACGCGGGACTCGCGGCGGGGCAGAAGAACGCCGCCGAGGATGCGACGCAGCTGCGCGACCGCGCCGGTTTCGACTTCGCGGTGGTCGAGGAGTGCGCGGCCTATGAGGAGTGCGGTTCGTTCACCGAGGTCTATGGCGATCACGTGGTCGACATCGAATACACCGACGAGCTGCCGCGATCCTTCGAGGAGATGTGCGCCGACGACGAATCCCCGGCCTCGATGGTGTTGCGCGATCGCGATCTGCTGACGCCCGACAGCGACGGGCACGTGTTCGAGACCTGCCGGTGACTCCGGCATCTCGTCGATGACCGCCGCAGCCCTCAGACGAACATGACTCGTCGTCGTGGTGGGTCGGTGTAGGTGCGGCCGAGAGGGCTGGTCCAGGTGATGGTGCCGTCGGGTTGTTGGTGCGCTGTCCACCGGTGGCGGTCATCGACGTCGGGGTGTTTGAGCGAGTGGTGTCGCCGGCAGAGGTGGCTGACGTTGTCGGTGCGGGTTCTGCCGCCGCGGGCGTGGTCGTGGGTGTGGTCGATGTCGCAGCGGTGGGTGGGCATGCGGCATCCGGGGAATCGGCAGTGCTGGTCGCGGGCGCGGAGGAAGCGTCGCATGGCCGCGGTGGGCGTGTAGGTGTCGGTCTCGATGATGAGACCGGTGGGGTCGAGGAAGAGGCGGGTCCAGCCGGTGGTGTGTCCGGCGAGGCATCGAGCGATCTCGGGGGCGAGGGGGCCGTGTCCGTCGAGTTCGGCGGGGTGGTCGTCGGCACCGGTCAGAGTGGTGGCGGCGACGGTGACCTGGATGCGGGCCGTGATGTTCTCGAGCCCGGTGCCGTTCTCGGGGCTGGGTGTGGCAGCGAGGAGGAGGTCTGCGAGGACGTCGGCGCGGATCTGATCGATCGTGCGGGTGTCTCCGGCAAGGTGTTCGATGTCGGGGCTGGTCGGGTCGGTCATCGGATCGCGCAGGCCCGCGAGCGGGTCGGTCGTGAACGTGCCCGACTCGCCCACGATGACGTGCGCATCGAAGTACGCCGCGTAGTGCGCATCGTCCGGGGAGAAGTCGTGCAGATCACGGACGTGCTCACCGTCGTCGTCCAGCGGCGACAGGTGGGTTTCTCGTTCGTCGCGGGTGCGGACGATCTCGCGTGCCATCTGGGTGAGCCGGTCGAGGATCCCCTCGGCGACCCATTCCGGCAGCACCGCGGTGAGCAGAGACAGCCCGTCCCCGACCGAACGCACCTGCACGCAGCGTTCCTCGACGGCCTTGCGCTGACGAGCCACCAGAGTCACACCCGCGAGCGTCGCCGCCACCTGCCGCGCATGAGCCCTCGTGCGCGCAGCGGTCTCCCGCTCGGCGAACACGAGCACCGCCGCCTCGTAGAGGGCCATCGTCTCAGGCGCCACGTCTCCGGCGTCGATCGCCTCGCTGACGATCATGCTCGCCCGCACGATCTCCCGCACGTGCCCGACACTGATCGTCCCGGCGGCGAACGCCGCCCTCACCCCGGGCAGAGTGCGGAACAGGGTGCGCGCGTCGGTGAACGCGTACTCGACCGACCCCGTGCTCACGCGACCCGCCGCGGCGTATTCGGCGATCATCGACCGGTCGATCGCGTCACGGTGGAAGGCGTGCTCGGTCACATCGCTCTCGCGGACAGCGATCCGCTGGATGAGCAGCTCGCTCGCCTCGGCCTCGAGCGCCGCGATCCGCCGCCGGACCTCGGTCCAGTCATCGAGCAGGCGACACCGCTCCTCGAGATCGAGGTCGAGATCGGTGCGGTGAGCCATACCCCCAGATTAGAACAAAGATACGAACAATGGCAGGGTCACCCCGCGAAGATACCGGCATCCCCAGATGCTCGACCAAGAAGCCGATCGACGCCGATGACGGCGACCGACCGCACGCGTCTCGCTAGGCTGACCTCGTGACCATCAGGGGGGACCGGACCGGCGGCGTGCGCGCGATCGCCTCGCGCTGGGCGCGGTCCGTCTCCGATCTGCCGCGCTGGATCTGGGTGGCAGCCGCGGCGGTCGCCGCACTGCTCATCGTGGTGATCGCGACCGGCGGACTCGCGCAGGCGTTGACAGAACCGCGCAGCGTCGACGCGGGCGACGAGGTGCGCACGGGCCAGCTGAGCGTCACCGTGCTCGATGCCGAGTTCACGCGCGAGGTCGAATCCGAGTACCTCGACGCGGAAGACGGCGAGGTGCTGCTGGTCATGACCCTCGCGATGGAGAACCTGACGGACCACCCGATCGGCGTCGGCACGACGGCCGATCGCATCGACACGAATCTCGTGAATCACGACGAGCCGCTGCTCGGCCTAGTCGGCGTCGAGCCCACCGACAACGCCGATGTCTGGCGTGCCGACGGATCGGCCGGTCAGGTCTACCTGCAGCCCGGGGTGCCGGACGAGGTCATGATCGCCTGGCCGGTGCCAGAAGACGCGGTGACCGGCGACGCGGTCGCTCTCGATGTGCATGAGGCCGCGATCAGCACGGGCGCCGTGCTCCTCTCGTCCCGTGTCGTGACCTGGCGCGCGGCCGACATCGCCGCGCGCATCGTCATCCCCGTGAGCGGGACGTCGTGAGACGCGCGCTGCCGTGGCTCGTCGGTGCCGCGCTCGTGCTGAGTGCCGGGCTGATGACGGCCGTGACGCCGAGCGACGAAGACGTGGTCGGGCCGATCACCGTGCACGGGCATGCCGGCGAGACCGTCGCGTCGCGGACGATCGTCGCGACCGTGACGGACGCGACCTTCGCCGATGAGGTGGTCGAATCCGCATGGAGCGCTGAGGGCAACTGGCTCGTCATCACGCTCGACGCCTCGGCGGCGACGACGGAGGTCGACGCGGCGATCCAGCTCGCGACCCTCGCCGTCGACGACCGTGTGTTCCAGGCGAGCGAACGTCCGTCGACGTCGCTGCGCGGCACCGCGCTGCGCGTCGGCACCGAGATCACGGGCACGCTGTCCTTCGAGCTGCCGACAGAGCTCGACAGCGGCACCGCCGAGCTGCGGCTCTCCTCGGGGTACTCCACCCCTGAGCTCGACGACCTGGTGGTGATCTCGATCGATCTCGATGATCTCCCCCGGGTCTCGAGCGCCGATCTCGTCGCACCGGGTTGGAGCGACGAATGAGCCGGAACGACCCGAGACGCTGGTGGCGCACCCAGCGAACCGCGCTGATCGCCCTGGCCATCGCGGCGGTCGCCGTGGTCGGCACCTACGTGTGGCTCGACGTGATTCCGAGCATCCGTCAGACGGACCGCGTGATCGAGGCTGATTCCGCCACCGATCCACGCGTCGCCATCTCGGGTCAGGAGCTCTCGCTCGGCTTCGTGGAGTGGGGGGAGTTCGATGCGCCAGAAGGGTCGCGCACGCTGAGCGTCCGCCTGACCGCCAGCGGCGGACCGGATGCCGCGTCGTGCGGCTTCGCCACCCTCATCGAGAAGTCGTCGTCGCGCACCTGGGTGAGCTCGCGGAGGGGACTCGATCTGCCCACGGGCCTCGACGCGAGCTCATGCGCCGCGGAACCCGCGTCGCATCGCATCCTGCTCATCTTCGTGCTGCCGGACGACGCTGAGGGGCCCTTCGTGCTCGACATCGAGGGCGACGACTCCGATCTCGCTCGGTTCACCGTCGTCCCCTGACAGGCTCTCGACCCCTGACAGGCTCTCGACCCCTGACGGGTCGTCGATCCCTGACGGACGTGTGTCGAGCCGGGCTTTCGGCCGCCCGATCACACCGTCGTATGCGGTCGCCACGATCGCCACCCGCAACGGCTCGGCGATCGCCGCGATGCCGACGCTCACGAGCGGGAACACCCCCGCCCAGAACCAGGTGTCGTGCCCGCCTATGAGCTGCAACGCACCACGGGTCGCGACCTGCTCGGCGAAGGCCCAGCTCGCATAGGCGAGCGCGAAGGCCCCGAAGAGCACCGGTCCGCCTCGCCAGATCACGGTGACCGCAGCCCACAGGCCCTCGAGCCTCATCACGAGTGTGCGGGCGACGCTCATCGCCGCGCCTCGCATGGCTCCCCCGGCACCGCCCGCCCAGCGGGGGAACGACGGAGTGGAGTCGAACGCGGTGCCGAAGATCACTCCGGCGACCGTGAGCCAGGCGGCAGGGATGAGAAGCGCCGCGACCACGATGCCGAAGAGCCAGGTCGCGCCCTCCCACACCGCCGCGATGGGTTCGAGGTTGATCGCGAACCAGTCCCCGAACGATTGCAGCCACCCGACCGCAGCGCGCTCCGCGAGCCACGCGAGCACGCCGTTCCACCATCGCGCCACGAGCACGAAGAGCATGAAGGTCCAGAGCACCTCGGTGTAGACCGCGAGCACCACGGTCCACCGCGGCAGCCGCGGCGCGAACCGGGTGAACAGCAGTCGGGCGATCAGCGCGATGACCAGCACCGCCACCGGCAGCACTCCGACCGCGATCAGCCCACCACGGTCGCCGAGCTGATCGGCCTGCATGCCGGTGCTCTCGAGTCCGACCGCGACGGCGATGCGGAAGAAGTCGATCAGGTCGGCATCGAGCAGACCCCACGCCGTGTAGAACGCGAAGAACGGCAGGATCGCCGCGAGAGACGCCGAGGCGAACTCGCGCGGGCCACCGGCATCCTCCCGGCGGCTGTGCGGCAGAGAGGGGCGCACCGTGAGATACATCGCGACGTATGCGAAGAGTCGCGCGGCCACGGCGAGCGGCAGCAGAAGCAGTCCGCCGAGCGAGGTGTGGCCGCCGACGAAACCCGCGAGCTCGACCAGCAGCCGGTGCAGGGCCTCACCACCGAGATACCAGGCCATGAGCGCAACACCGTGCCGCGCGAGGATGCGCCCGAAGGTGCGGAGGGCCTGGGTCATGGGTCCTACGGTATATCGGTCGCGTGCGCGAAGCCCCATGTCCGCTCGTCAACCCCCTTCGCGCGGGTGCAGGCTCGCGGGCACCATGCTGTGATCAGGATGCATCGACGAGCGATGAGGAGAGCACGATGGCGAAGAACGTCCGCACGATGAACTGCACCCCCGACGACGTGTTCCGAGTCCTGGAGAACGGCTGGCTCTACCCGGCCTGGGTCGTCGGGGCGTCGCGCATGCGCGATGTCGATGCAGCCTGGCCGCAGCCGGGATCCGAGCTGCACCACTCCGTCGGCGTGTGGCCGGCACTGCTCGATGACACGACCGTCGTCGAGGAGTGGGCGCCGCCGCACCGCATGGTGATCCGCGCGCGCGGGTGGCCGATCGGCGAGGCGCGCGTGACGCTGCGCGTGCGCTCGTACGACGGCGGCGCGATGGTGCGGATCGACGAGGAGCCGGTCACCGGACCCGCCATGCTGGTGCCCGACGTGCTCACTGCTCCCTTGCTGCGCCTGCGCAACGCCGAGACCTTGCATCGCCTCGCGTACCTCGCCGAGGGCCACGCCCGCTGACCCGCGTCTCATCCGCTCCTACGGCGCGCAGGCGAGACATCGCGCTCCCATATATTGGTCACGGGCCGCGATCGCCGCGGACGGCGGAGGAGACGGTGATGAACGACGCGGCGCGACCCGACAGCACAGCACTGTCCGGCTGGAAAGGCTTCTGGGAGAAGGGCGGCTGGTGGCGCGCTCTGGTCCTCGTCGTGGTCTACTTCGTCCTCTACAACGGACTCTCGCTGCTGCTCACGCCCATCGCATCGCAGATCGACGACCCGCAGAGCGCGACCGGCATCCTGGTGTTCTATGCGGTGCCGATCTTCGTCGGCTGCCTGCTCCTGGTCGCTTTCGCCGCCTCGGTCGGATGGCTGCCCGAGATCTTCCGCCCACAGCCGATCCGCGGTCGCGGCTGGATGTGGATCGCGATCGTCGTGGTGCTGCTCTTCAACGTGCTGCGTATGCTGTCGATCGATTACGGGGCGGCGGGGCTCGAGGTCGTCGCGACGTGGCTGCTCGCCGGGGTCTTCATCGGCTTCGCCGAAGAGGTGCTCACTCGCGGGTTCGTCGTGAACATGCTCCGCAAGTCCGGCAACCGTGAGCTGGTCGTCGCGCTGATCTCATCCGCGCTGTTCGCATTGCTGCACGCGGGCAACCTGCTGACCGGGCAGTCCGTGTTCGCGACCCTGATCCAGCTCGTCTACACGTTCGCGTTCGGCATCTGCATGTACCTCGCCATGCGCGTCACCGGCACGATCATCGCGCCGATCCTGCTTCACGCGAGCACCGACCCGAGCATCTTCCTGCTGGTGGCCTACCCCGCAGAGGGCCCGCTGGGTTCGATCGCGAACCTGGGCAACATCCCGGTGATCGTCGTCGGCTTCATCGCCCTCTTCTTCATCCGCGGGCGGGTCACGCCGCCGACGGGTGCAGCACGACCTTGATGCAGCCGTCCTCCTTGCGCTGGAAGGTCTCGTAGAGCGCGGGGGCGTCGGCGAGCGGAGCATCGTGCGTGGTCAGGTCCATGACGCCGAGCGGATCGTCGATCGCCTCGACGAGAGGCATGATCTCCGACACCCAACGCTTCACATTGCACTGCCCCATGCGCAGGCTCACCTGCTTGTCGAACATGGTCTTCATGGGCATGAGGTCGGCGTCGCCCGCGTAGACGCCGCTCAGTGACACCGTGCCACCGCGGCGAACCAGGTCGATCGAGGTGTGCAGGGCAGCCAGCCGGTCGATGCCCGCCTTGTCGAACACCTGACGGGCCAACGGATCGGGTAGCAGTCCGACGGCCTTCTGCACCAGCGAGACGCCGGGGTTGCCGTGAGCCTCCATGCCGACGGCGTCGACGACGGCATCCGCTCCCCGTCCGTCGGTGAGATCGCGCAGCTCGTCGGTGATGTCGTCGGTGAGGTCGAAGACCTGTGCGCCGTGCCGAGCCGCCATCTCGCGGCGCTCAGGCACCGGGTCGACCGCGAGCACGCGGTATCCGCGATGCGCCCCGATGCGGGCGACGAACTGGCCGACCGGTCCGAGTCCCATCACGGCGAGCGTGCCGCCATCGGGGACATTCGCATACTCGACTCCCTGCCAGGCGGTCGGGAGGATGTCACTGAGGAAGAGATAGCGCTCGTCCGGCAGGTCTGAGGCGACCTTGATGTGGTTGTGATCGGCGAGCGGCACGCGCAGATAGTCCGCCTGCCCTCCCGGCACCTGCCCGTAGAGCTTCGTGTACCCGAAGAGAGACGCACCGCTGCCGTACTCGCGCACCTGCGTCGTCTCGCACTGCGACTGGAGCCCTCGCACGCAGAAGAAGCAGTGCCCGCACGAGATGTTGAAGGGCACGACCACTCGATCGCCGACCGACAGCTGTGTGACGCCGCTGCCGACCTCGACGACCACGCCCATCGGCTCGTGGCCGAGGATGTCTCCCCTGTCGAGAAAAGGGCCGAGCAGTTCGTACAGATGCAGATCGGAACCGCAGATCGCTGACGACGTGATGCGCACGATCGCGTCGGTCGGATGCTCGATCACCGGATCCGGAACCTCTTCGACGGACACGGAGCGGGTGCCTTGCCAGGTGAGTGCCTTCATGGTGTTCCTCCTCGAGTCAGTAGTCCCAGTCGAGCGGGCCGGCAGTGAGCGGCTGGTAGCGGGTGTCCTCCGACGCCCGTTCCGGCTGGACGGTGACCACCACGCGAGTGCCGGCGCAGACGAGCACGCTGACCAGGTCGTTCCCGGCGGTGAAGTCGACGAAGGTCGGCTCCGACTTCGCCGCGATCTCGATTCGATCCATCAGATCCACGAGGTCCTGTTCGGGCGCCAGCACGTAATGGTCGTCATCGAACGCGATCCGGGTCTGCTTCTTCATCTTCTCCCCCTCTGATCGGGAGACGTTGCACCGCCTCTTCCAGAGAACGGTACGGAGCACTGCCGGAGCCATGAAGGGCCTTGCGTGTTCGCGCCCATCGTGCTCCCGACGGGAGACGGGCTCCCGGCGGGTGCGCGATATCGGCGTCGACCTCAGCCGACGTCGGCGCGCGCGACCTCGAGCGACGGATAGTCGGTGTACCCCTCGGCCGTGCGTCCGTAGAACAGCGCGGGTCGCGGCTCGTTGAGTTCCGCATCCTGACGCCAGCGCTCGACCAGGTCGGGGTTCGCGATCGCCGGACGGCCGACGGCGACGGCATCCGCCCACTCCTCGGCGACGAGAGTCTCGGCCTCGTCGCGGGTCGTGACCGACCCGAAACCGGAGTTGATGATCAGGGGCGCACCGGCGGTACGGCGGATGCGCTGCACCAGCTCGCTCGTCGGCGCGGCGCTGAGCACGTCGATGAACGCGAGACCGAGCGGCGCGAGCCCCTCGGCCACGGCGAGGTACGTGGCGAGCGCGTCGGCGTCGTCCTCTTCGAGAACGCCCTGGATGTTGTGCTGCGGCGACAGGCGGATGCCGGTGCGCTCGGCGCCCACGGCCGCGGCGACGGCCGTCGTGACCTCGATCGCGAACCGGGCGCGGTTCTCGGGCGAGGCGCCGTAGCGGTCGTCGCGGATGTTCGAGACCGGCGACAGGAACTCCTGCACGAGGTAGCCGTTCGCGCCGTGCACCTCGACCCCGTCGAGGCCGGCGGCGATCGCGTTGCGCGCGGCCTGCACGAACTGCTCGATCACCTCGGGGATCTCGTCGAGGGTGAGTGCGTGCGCGACCGGCATGGCCGCCTTGCCCTCGGGCGTGTGCGTCTCGCCCGGGGCCGCGAGCGCGCTCGGTGCGACGACGCGGGGCTGACCGGAGATCGCCGGGTGCGAGACCCGCCCGCCGTGCATCAGCTGCATGACGATCGTGCCGCCTTCTTCGTGCACGGCATCGGCGATGCGACGCCAACCCTCGATCTGCTCGGGAGTGACGATGCCCGGCTGACCGGAATACGATTTGCCCTCCGCCGCGGGCCACGTGCCCTCGGTGATGATGAGGCCGAGTCCCGCACGCTGCCGGTAGTACTCGACCATCGTCTCGGTGGGCACACCGTCGTCGTCGGCTCGCGTTCGGGTCAGCGGCGCCATGACGACGCGGGTGGACAGCGGAAGGGCGCCGAAGGCGGCGGGCTCGAAAAGACTCACAGTGAGGGGTAAGGCTCACCGCGAGCCGGGTATTCCCGGATCAGGATGCCGGGCGGTCACCGCTCGGCTGCGCGGCATCCACCGGCGCCGTGATCGCCTCGCCGCCGAGGTCGGAGAGCAGTCGCGTGAAGTGGTCGAGATCTTCGGCCGACCATCGGCGCAGCTTCTCGCCGAGGCGCGCCTCGTAGCGCGAGCGCGCGACAGCCACCCGTTCCTGCGCGAGGTCGGTGGCGACGAGCACCCTGGCTCGACGATCCTCCGGATCCCGGACGCTCTCGACGAGGCCCAGCTGCTCGAGCTGACGCACCTGGCGGCTCACGGCCGACTTGTCGGTCTGCAACCGCTCGATGATCGCACCGGCCGAGGTGGCCTTGCCCGTGGCGATCGAGGTCAGCACCTGATACCCCAGCGGTTGCAGGTCGGGGTGCACGGTGATCGCCGCCTCACGCCAGCTCACGCGGATGCGGGCGAAGAGACGGCCGAGCTCGTGCTCCACCCGGGAGACGGCCTCGTCGAGGTCGGCGCTGTCGGAGGCACTCATGCTCGCCAGCTTACGGCGAAGTCAGATCGGAACGCCGTCCGTCGAATGCATGCCGGAGTCACGGATGCAGGTCGAGTCGGGCGGATGCGACCTGCATCCGTGTTCTCAGCATGCATCTGCACGCACTGCGGATCCGTCACACCTCGGACAGCAGTCGGAAGACCTTCGACGCGGCGTGGATCTCTTCGGGGCTGAGCTCGGCGAGCACCGCCCGCAACCGCCAGCCGTGCTCCTGGCGCAGCTCGGTGAGCGCCGTCTGAGCCGCCGGAGTGGCCGTCAGCACCCGCAGCCGTCCGTCACGCTCGTCGGGCCGGGACTCGATGAGACCCAGGTCTTCGAGCATCCGCACCTGGCGGCTGATGACGGACTTGTCCATCTCGAACCGCTCGGCCAGCTCGTGGGCGTTGGCGGTGCCTGCCCGTTCGATGAAGGTCAGCAGCTTGTAGCCGCCGACCTGCAGCTCCGGGGCGATGCGGGCGGCCGACTCCTTCCAGAGCGTCCGAGTCCTCGCGAAGATGAGGTTCAGATGACTCTGGAGGTCGCCGATCGCGTCCTCGAGCTCCGGTGCCGTGACGGCCTCCGTGGCGACCATGTCAGCCCCTCGGCTCCCGGCCCTCGCGGTCGCCTTCGCGCTCGCGCTCGCGCTCCAGCACACTCACCGAACCGGTGGTCGTGGTGGTGGCGACGCCCGCTGTGCGGATGGCACCGGTCGAGAGATTCGCGCCGACCTCGGCCTCGGTGACCTCGAGCACCGAGTCCTCGGCCTGCTCGCGCAGCTGCTCGGCGGCGTTCTTGGTCGACAGCGGCTTGTTCTTGATGAACGCGATCGCGATGACGGCGATCACGGCGAGCGGGATGGCGATGATGAACGCGTCCGCGATGCCGTGGCCGTACGCGCCCTCGACGATCGCGCGGATCGTGTCGGGCAGCTGGGTGACCTTCGGGACGTCGCCCGTGGCGAGGTGCTTCAGCGCATCGATCTCTTCGGGCGTCGTCGGCGTGAAGCCGTCGAGCGAGTCGGTGATGTAGTTCGCGACGCTCGTCGAGAGCGATGCGCCCATGACCGTCACGCCGATGGTGCCGGCGATCGTGCGGAAGAAGTTGACGTTCGACGAGGCGGCGCCCAGCTGCTGCGGCGCGGTGTCGTTCTGCACGATGAGGGTGAGGTTCTGCATGACCATGCCGAGGCCTGCGCCGAGCACGAACATGTAGGTCGCGACCAGCGGGAACGGGGTGTCGTAGCGCAGCGTCGCCATCAGCGAGACGCCGATCGTGGTGAGGACGGAGCCCGTGAGCATCCAGCCCTTCCACTTGCCGAAGCGGCTGACGAGCTGGCCGATGATGATCGACGCACCCATCTGACCGATGATCATCGGGATGGTCATGAGGCCAGACTCGGTGGGTGTGGCGCCACGGGCGAGCTGGAAGTACTGCGCGAGGAACACCGAGGTCGCGAACATCGAGACGCCGATGGCGATCGAGGCGATGACCGACAGCGTGAAGGTGCGGTTGCGGAACAGCGACATCGGCACGATCGGCTCCTTGACGAAGAACTCGACAGTGATGAACGCGGCGATCGCGACACCTGCGATGACGGCGAGCATGATGCTCGTCGACGAGTCCCAGTCGAACTGGCTGCCGCCCATGGAGACCCAGATCAGCAGGGTCGAGACGCCGACGGCGAGGAGCACGATGCCGAAGTAGTCGATCGACACCTTCGTGTCGCGCTGGGGCTTGGGCAGGTGCAGGGTGAACTGCAGCAGCACGATCGCGAGGATCGCGAATGGCACGCCGACGAAGAAGTTGGAGCGCCAGCCCCAGACGTCGGTCAGGAGTCCGCCGAGCAGCGGGCCGCCGATGGTGCCGAGGGCCATGATGCCGCCGACGACACCCATGTACTTGCCGCGCTCACGCGGGGAGATGATGAGGGCGACCGCGATCATGACGAGCGACATGAGTCCGCCGACGCCGATGCCCTGGATCACGCGGACCGCGATCAGCATGTTGGTGTCGGTCGAGAAGCCCGCGATCACGGTGCCGACGGTGAAGATGATGAGCGAGAGCTGCACGAGGATCTTGCGATCGACGAGGTCTGCGAGCTTGCCCCAGATGGGGGTCGAGACGGCGGTCGCGAGCAGGCTGGCGGTGATGACCCAGGTGTACTGCGACTGGGTGCCGCCGAGGTCCGCGATGATGACGGGCATCGAGGTCGACACCACGGTGCCCGAGAGCACGGCGACGAACATGCCGACGACGAGGCCGGAGATCGCGGTGAAGACCTCGCGCGGCGACCGAGTCGCCTCAGGTGCGGAGGATGAGGGAATAGCTGTCACAGTGGTGAGACTCCTGTGTAGAAAGTTGATTGGTGTCAACTATACATCAATGGTTGATTTAGTACAACTGTCGATGCCGGTCAACTATTCCTCGCCTGCGCGCGGAGACGCGATGTCGGTGGCACGTGCGAACCTCTGCTCGTCGAGAGGAGAGCAGGATGCGGGGCGAAGCCACCGTGCTGCACGCCGACCTCGACGCGTTCTACGCCTCGGTCGAGCAGCGCGATGCGCCCGAGCTGCGCGGCAGGCCGGTGATCGTGGGCGGTGGAGTCGTGCTCGCGGCGAGCTACGAGGCGAAGGCGCGCGGCGTGCGCACGGCGATGGGCGGACGCCAGGCACTGCAGCTCTGCCCCGACGCCACGGTGGTGCCACCGCGCATGGATGCCTACAGTGCGGCCAGCAGAGACGTGTTCGCGATCTTCCGCGACACGACTCCGCTGGTGGAGGGACTCTCGATCGACGAGGCGTTCCTCGAGGTCGGGGGCCTGCGCCGCCTCGCGGGCACTCCCGAGGCTGTCGCCGCCCGGCTGCGCGAGCGGGTGCGGGCCGAGGTCGGGTTGGCGATCTCTGTGGGGGTGGCCCGCACGAAGTTCCTCGCCAAGGTCGCGAGCGCCGTCAGCAAGCCCGACGGGCTGCTCGTCGTCGATCCTGATCGCGAGGAGCAGTTCCTGCATCCCCTCGCGGTCGAGCGACTCTGGGGCGTGGGCGCGGTCACCGCCGAGAAGCTGCACCGCCTCGGCATCCACACGGTCGGCCAGCTCGCCGAGCTCGAGGCCGCGACCGCCGAGCGCCTGCTGGGGTCGGCGACCGGCGGTCATCTGCACGCGCTCGCCCGGCTGCGGGATCCGCGACCGGTGAACGCCACGCGACGACGCGGATCGATCGGCTCGCAGCGCGCGCTCGGCTCGAGCCCCCGATCGGCGGAAGAGCTCGACCTCATCCTCACGCAGATCGTCGACCGGCTCGCCCGCCGTCTGCGCGACGGCGAGCGCACCTGCCGCACGGTGGTGCTGCGGGTGCGCTTCGGCGACTTCACGAAAGCCACCCGCTCACACACCGTCGGGGTCGCCACGGTGCGCACAGCCACGCTGCTCAGGGTCGCCCGCGCACTGCTGACGGCAGCGCTCCCCGAGATCGAATCGAGAGGCGTGACCCTCATCGGCGTCTCGCTCACCCAGCTCGATCGCGCGGCGCACCTGCAGCCGGAGCTGCCCATCGACTGGGGCGACGGCGAGCGCGTCGACACGGCGCTCGACGCGATCCGCGATCGCTTCGGCGCTCAGTCGCTGGGGCGCGCCACGCAGCTCGGACGCGACCCCGGCTGGTCGACGCCGGTGCTTCCCGAGCACGAGTGAGAGGTCACTCGCCGCGCGGGTCCTCCCCGATGGCTCGCGCCAGGTGCGACAGCGCGTCGGAGATCGACACGACCTCGCGCACGAGATCGACGGATGCCGTTCGCAGCCGCTCCGAGCGATGAGCGCGCACCACCGCGACGTCCCGACGCGCCTCCTCGGTCAACGTGAACCCCGCCCCCCGTCCGTCCGCGGCGGGGGCACGCACGAGCAGGGACTCCCGCTCGAGGGCGTGCAGCGTGGCACTGACGTTGCTGCGCTGCAGGTCGATGCTCCGAGCGATCTGCGTCGCCGTGACCCCGGCAGTCACCGCGACCTCGTGCAGCACGAGGATCTCGCGCGGGGTCAGTCGGCGTCTGCCGGGAAGGTCGAGGCCGCGCGGCTCGATGCGGTTGGCGATCGAGATCACGGCATCGGCGAACCGCTCGAGTTCCGCATCCGGGATTGGCGTCGACGCATCCATTTGTGTATTCTTTCATACGCTTCTGAGGGAGCGCCACCGGCACGAGGGCCGACCGCGCTCGTGTAGCCGCCGTCGCTGCCACCCAGGTCCTCCGGGCAACCGACGGCGCTCCTCGCGAAGCTCTGTGCTCGTCGCGCCTGCATCCGACCGAACCGACGAAAGCACTCTCCTCATGACCTCCACCGCCGCACTCACGGCACCTCCGCGCAAGACTCTGCGCGGGCATCCGATCGCCACCCTCATCGCCGTCTCCTTCGGCCTCTTCATGGTCGGCCTCGACGCCACCGTCGTCTCGATCGCGAACCCCGCGATCGCGGCCTCGCTCGGCACGACGTTCACCCAGCTGCAGTGGATCACGCACGCCTACCTGCTCGGTCTCGCCGTCTGCCTCATCCTCGGCGGCACACTCGGCGACCGGTTCGGCCGCCGCCGCGTCTACATGATCGCGGTCATCGCGTTCGCCCTCACCTCCGTCGCGATCGGCCTGGTCGGCAGCGCGACCGGCGTGATCGTCTTCCGCGCCCTGCAGGGCATCAGCGCGGCGCTGCTCATGCCGCAGACGCTGTCGATCCTGCGGGCGACGTTCCCTCGCGAGAAGTTCGGCATGGCGGTCGGCATCTGGGGTGGCGTCTCGTCGGTGGCGATCGCCGCCGGCCCGATCGTGGGCGGCGCTCTCGTGGCGACCCTCGGCTGGGAGTCGATCTTCTTCATCAACGCCCCCATCGCCGTGATCACGGTGATCTTCACGGCGCTCGTCGTGCGCGAGTCGACCGCGGGCAGCTCGACCGTGCGCTTCGACCTGCCGGGGGTCATCCTGCTGGGGATCGGCCTCGCGGGCGTGGTGCTCGCGATCGTGCAGTCCGAGGACTGGGGCTGGGGCGACCCGCGCACCCTGCTCGTGCTGGGCGGCGCACTGGTGGTGCTCGCCGTGTTCGTGCTGGTCGAGCTGCGCAGCGCCCACCCGCTGCTGCCGATGTCGCTCTTCCGCGAACCGGGCTTCTCGATCGGCGGACTCGCCGTCGGCGCGAACTTCTTCGCGCTGCTCGGCGTGACGTTCTTCCTGAGCCTCTTCCTGATGAACCTCCGCGGCATCGAGGGGGTCGTCGCCGGTGTCATGCTGCTTCCGCTGTCAGCTGTGTCGATCATCGCCTCCCCCATCGGCGCGGTGCTCGTGAGCCGCATCGGCACCCGGGTGACGATGACGATCGGCCTCGCCCTCGTGGCCCTGTCGCTCGTCGCGCTCACCCCGATCGGCGTCGATTCGCCGTACATCGCGATGGCGATCCCGTTCGTCACGCTCGCACTCGGCGTGGGCCTCACCATGACGGCGGGAGCGGATGCCGTCGTCGGCAGCGCGCCCGTGCACCTCGCCGGCGTCGCCGGTGGATTCCAGGCCACGATGCTGCAGCTCGGCGGCGCCCTGGGCACCGCCGTGTTCGCCTCTGTGGTGGGCGCCGGGAGCGCGCGCGGCGCGGCCGACCTCGGCCTGACGCACGCGCAGACCGATGAGCTCGCCCAGGGCATCGTGCCAGCGGGTCTCGGCGGCGAGGCCACTGCGATCGCTCAGGACGCATTCCTGTCGGGTCTCCACTCGGCGATGCTCGTCGGCGCCGGAGTCACAGCGGTCGTCGCGGTTCTCGCGGCCGTACTGCTGCGCAGTGCCCGCCGTCACACCGCGCAGGAGGTCGTCGTCGAGACCGTCGAAGGGTCGGTCGGGTCGCACTGATCATGCTGTGGGGATGCCGCATGGCATCCCCACAGCACCGCTCCGGCGCCCGCGAGCGCGATGGATCGTGACGCGAGCCGCGAACTTCTGCCTCGGAGGGTCTTCTGTTCGCGTCTCTCTTTTGCTACCTTTTGGTCAACCGGTTGATATCTTGGAACTCTCCGAGCCGGTGATCTGCGAAGGAGCAGGACATGAACGCGACGGCGCGTCGACCCAGGGCTCTCGCTTGGCTGCCCCTCACCGTGGCCCTCGTCGCCATCGTCGGAGCGGGTCTCGCGACGACGACCTACGTCTCACTCGAAGATGCGGCCGCCGCCGCCAGCGAAGGGGCGTTCGACCCCGCCGCCTACGCGGACGAGCACTTCGAGAGCGAGGTCGTGCCGCAGATCGAAGACGAGGCCGTCGACCTCGCGACCCTGCTCGACGATCTCGCCGCGGGAGCCGACGAGGGCGAGTTCGGACACGCACCGGGCACCGGCAGCGCCTACAGCTTCCCCGTGACCTTCACCGCGGTCGCCGGCGCACAGCAGGGATCGATCCTGCCCCTCACCGTCGACGGGGTGCCCGCAGACGTCGTGGTGCAGCTCCAGGTCGGTCCCGCGATCAACGGCACGGCGCTGCGCGACGTGACCGGCACCGTGTCGTTCAACGACTTCACGAACCAGCTCGAGTTCCAGAACGTCGCGACCGTGTTCAACGAGAGGGTGCGCGACGGCGTCCTCGCAGATGCCACTCTGCCGGCACAGGGCCAGACCGTCACCGTCACCGGGGCATTCACCCGCGTCAACCCCGCACTCGTCTCGGTGGTTCCCGTCTCGCTCGAGGTCGGCTGATGACCACGCTCACAGAGAGCGTCACGACCGACGGAGTGGTCATGAGCGCCCGGGGCATCTCGAAGGTGTACGGGGCGACCCATGCACTGAAAGGCGTCGACTTCGACATCCGTGCGGGCTCGGTGACGGTGCTGTTCGGAGAGAACGGCGCCGGCAAGTCGACGCTCATGAAGATCCTGTCGGGGGTCGAGACCCCGACCGCCGGCATCCTGACTCTGAACGGCGAGGAGATCGAGCTCGCCGACACGGTCGACGCGTCACGACGTGGGATCGCGATCATCCACCAGGAGCTCAGCCTGGCGCCGAACCTGAGCATCAAGGACAACATCTTCATGGGACGGGAGTACACGCGCGCCGGACTCATCGTCGACGACCGAGCGGAGGCCGCCAAGACCCGTGACCTCATGCGCAGACTCGACGAGGACCTCGACCCGCGCACGCTCGTCGGCGACCTGCGACTCGGTCAGCAGCAGATCGTCGAGATCGCCCGCGCCCTGGCAGGCGACGCACGGGTGCTCATCATGGACGAGCCGACCTCGGCACTCAGCGGCAACGAGGTGGAGGTGCTGTTCTCCCTCATCCGCGAGCTGACCGCCGACGGCGTCGCGATCGTCTACATCTCGCACCACCTCGAAGAGGCGCTCGAGATCGCCGACCACGCCGTCGTCTTCCGCGACGGCGCACTGGTGGCGACCGGAGATCGTGACGGGATCGACCTGAACTGGGTCATCTCACACATGGTCGGCCGCGCCGCCGACGATCTGGCCCCCGATCTGCTCGACGAGTTCGGGCCCGTCGCGCTGTCTCTGCGCGGAGTGACCATCGCCGACCCCTCGAACCAGAGCCGTCTCGCCGTCGACTCATTCGATCTCGACGTCAGAGCGGGCGAGATCGTCTGCCTCTACGGGCTCATGGGCGCCGGTCGCACCGAGCTGCTCGAGGCGCTCGCCGGCCGCTCCCCCATCCAACGGGGAACCGTGCTCGTGCACGGCGACGAGATCGCGCGACAGAGCGTGCGCGAGCGCATCGCGTCGGGACTCGCCCTGGTTCCCGAAGACCGACAGCGCGACGGTCTCGTGCAGACCATGTCGGTCGGCGAGAACATCGCCCTCGCCCACCTGCTCGCCTTCACGCGATTCGGATGGATCCGCCGCCGCCCCGAGAGCTCGGCCGTGGCCGCCGGCATGGCCGACGTGCGGGTCAAGGCCGCCGGTCCCGCCGCCTCGATCACCTCGCTGTCGGGCGGCAATCAGCAGAAGGTCGTGATCGGCAAGGCGCTCATGACGGCGCCCCGCGTGATCCTGCTCGATGAGCCCTCTCGCGGGATCGACGTGGGCGCCAAGGCCGAGATCTTCGCACTCATGGCCCGCGAGGCCCGCCGGGGACTCGCGGTGCTCTTCGCCACCAGCGAGGTCGGCGAGGCCCTCGGAGTGTCGAACCGCATCATCGTCATGTCCAAGGGGCGTGCGGTCGGCGAATTCGATCCCCGCACGACGAGCCGGGAAGACCTCATGGTCGCCTCCGGAGAAGCACACACCGACGACCCCTCAGGGAGCGAGCAATGAGCACCAGCAAGAACGACGACGTCCGGCGCGGTCGGCTGCAGAACCTCGACATCGGCTCCGTGCTGCTCGAAGGCCGCGCGTTCATCGCACTCATCGTCCTCATCATCATCTTCGCGCTGCTCTCGGACTCGTTCCTCAGCGTCGGCAACCTCGTGACGATGACGAAGCACGTGGCGTACAACGCGATCCTCGCGCTCGGGATGCTGTTCGTCATCCTCAAGGGCGGCATCGACCTGTCCGTCGGATCGACCGTCGGCCTCTCCGGCGTCGTCGCGGGCACCATGCTGCAGGGGTGGCAGCTCACGCTGTTCGACATCGTCGTGTACCCGCAGGTCTGGTTCGTCGTCGTGATCGCGCTGGCAGTGGGCACCTTCGTCGGGTTCATCAACGGCATCCTGGTGACCAAGTTCCATGTGGCTCCCTTCATCGCCACCCTCGGCATGCTCTACGTCGCCCGAGGCGCGGCGCTGCTCATCTCGAACGGCACCACGTACCCCCGGCTCGGCGGCAGCGCCGAACTCGGCAACCAGGGCTTCCTGCTGATCGGCGGTGGCCGCATCCTCGGCATCCCCACGGCCATCTGGATCATGGTGGTGTTCGCCATCATCGCGTCGTTCGTGCTGCGCAAGACGCCGTTCGGCCGCTGGGTGTACGCGACCGGCGGCAACGAGCGGGCCGCCGAGCTGTCGGGCGTGCCGGTGCGCAAGGTCAAGCTGCGCGTCTACCTGATCAGCGGCTTCTGCGCCGCGACCACCGGCCTCATCATCTCCTCCGAGCTCACGAGCGCGGCTCCGCAGCTCGGCGAGACCTTCGAACTCAACGCGATCGCCGCGGTCGTCATCGGCGGCGCGGCGCTGACCGGTGGGCGCGGCAACGTGCGCGGCGTGCTCATCGGCGCGTTCGTGATCGGCTTCCTCAGCGACGGGCTCGTGCTCGTCGGAGTCTCGACGTTCTGGCAGATCGCCATCAAGGGCGCCGTGATCATCCTGGCCGTCATGCTCGACCAGGCGCAGCAGCGCATCACCCGCTCGAAGAACGCCTCGCTCGCTGCGGCGAACAGGCAGTCCGCGCCGCCGCAGGCGACGCCCCCACAGTCGACGCCGGTCTCGGCGTGATCCCGCTGCGATGACGCAGCACCCACAGCACGATCGAAGGAGAATCATGCGACGCAGTATCCTCGCCGCAGCAGCGGCATTCACCCTGGTCCTCGGACTCACCGCGTGCAGTTCGGGCGGAGGCGACGCCGGCTCCAGCGGCGACTCGGGGTCGGGATCGGGTGAGGCGGGCGGCACCATCGCCATCATCACGCCCTCCCACGACAACCCGTTCTTCAAGGCCGAGGCCGACGCCGCGCAGGCCGAGGCCGAGAAGCTGGGCTACGACACCTCGGTGTCATCCCACGACGACGACCCGAACAAGCAGAGCGAGCTCATCGACGCCGCGATCAGCAACGGCGCGAAGGCCATCGTGCTCGACAACGCCGGAGCTGACGCGTCGATCGGCCCGATCCAGAAGGCGAAGGATGCCGGCATCCCCGTCTTCCTCATCGACCGCGAGATCAACGAGACCGGTGTCGCCGCCGCGCAGATCGTCGCGAACAACGCACAGGGCGCCGCGGCAGTGGCCGAGGAATGGGTGGCAGCGCTCCCCGACGGCGGCAAGTACATCGAGCTGACGGGCAAGGAGTCCGACACGAACGCGGGCGTGCGCTCGGAGGCATTCGCGAGCGTCATCTCGCAGTACCCGAACCTCGTCTCGGTGGCGCAGGAGACGGCCAACTGGAGCCAGGACGAGGCGTTCACGAAGATCGAGACGCTGTTGCAGCGCGACCCCGAGATCCAGGGCATCATCGCCGGCAACGACACGATGGCCCTAGGCGCGGTCGCGGCGGTGGAAGCGGCGGGACTCAGCGACAAGATCGTGATCGCCGGATTCGACGGCAGCCCCGACGCGGTCGAGGCCATCAAGGCCGGCTCGCTGCTCGCCACCGGACTGCAGCCCGCCGTGCTGATCTCACAGCTCGCCGTGCAGCAGGCAGACAGCTTCATCCGCACGGGCGAGACCGGAGCCGACGAGAAGCAGTCGATCGACTGCGTCGTGATCGACGCCGACAACGCCGACAGCTACACGCTGTTCTCGCTGGACTGACCGGCGATCCGATCCACCGCGTCCTCGACCTCGGCTATGCCTCTGGGCTCGTCGTCGAGGGCGCGGTGGATCGACACGCCCTCGATCATCGCGTCGAGCAGCCTCGCCGTCTCCGGATCGAAGTGCCGTTCGAGGGCCGCGCGGCTGCGTCTCATCCAGGCCGTCGTCAACGCCCGGTACGAGGGCTCGCGGGCAGCGAGCGTATAGAGCTCATGCGACAGCACGAGCTCGTCCCTGCCGCGCGCCACGTCTTCGAGGATGATCGCGACGACCGCAGCTCGGGCTGATGCCGGATCGGATGCCGCGGCCATACGCGATTCGAACCGCGAGCTCACCGTCGTGGCGAATCTCGTGAAGGCCTCGTGCAGCAGCTCGTCGATCCCCGCGAAGTGATAGGTCATCGACCCGAGCGGCACTCCGGCGGCTGCGGCGATGCGACGATGCGACGCCCCGGCCACACCCGACTCGGCGATCACGTCGAGGCACGCGGTGATGATGCGCTCGCGTCGCTCCGGGTCGTTCCGGCGACCGCTACGGGATCCGGTCGCGGGGTCGTCCGTCTGGTCGGTCATGGGTCGAGGATAGCAAATATGCGTACACCCGTACTCATATTTGCACAGCCACTGCCGATGACAGAATGGACGGATGTCCCCGAACCCCCAGCGGCGACTGCTCGCCTCGATGCGCAGGATCCTGCACACCGACCCCTCCTCCGTCGCCCACACCGAGGCCATGCCCGTGATCGACGAGCGCACCGTGCCCCGCGTGCTCGACCTCGCGACGCGCATCGGCGAGGCGATGTTCGCGGTCGGCGCCTCGGCGCACGAGGTGACGCTCGCGATCATCCGGGTGTGCGACGCCTACGGCATGCGCGGCGTGCAGGTCGATGTGACCTACAACTCGATCACGGTCTCGTTCCACCTGAGCGGCGAAGTGTGGCCCGAGACGCTCGTGCGGGTCGTGCGGGTCGCAGCCCCCGACCACGACAAGCTGCAGCGCGTGCAGGCCCTCGTCGCCGACATCGCCGATGGCCTCGACCTCGAGTCGGCCCGCACCGCGTTCCGCGTGATCCGGCGGGTGCCGTTCCGCTATCAGCAGCCGGTGGTCGTCGTGGCGCGCGCGCTGCTCGCGGTCGGCGTCAGCATCATGCTCGGCGCGTCGCCGATCGTCGTCGGCCTCACCTTCATCGCCGCGCTCGGGGCCGCGGTCACCCAGGCGGGTCTCGCGCGCATCCGCGTCCCGCTGTTCTTCAGCCAGATCGCGGGAGGACTCGTCACCACCGTCGTCGCGGTCGCGGTGTCGGCGCTCGGATCGGCAGGGGTGGAGCCGTTCGTCGGCATCCGTCCCTCGATCATCGTCGCGTCGGGAATCGTGCTCATGCTGGCCGGGCTCACGGTGGTGGGCGCCGCGCAGGACGCGATCGACGGCTTCGCGCTGACCGCCGGCGGGCGCATCCTCGACCTCACGATGCAGACGCTCGGGGTCGTGATCGGCATCTTGGTGGGTCTGCAGCTGGGCAGCGTGCTCGGGTTCACGATGGATCTGCCCGACGACCCGGCACCCTTCGGCCCGCTGCTGAACCAGTTCACCGGCGCCGTCATCGTCGCGATCGCGGTCGCCGTGTTCAACGGCGCGGGAATCCGCATCATCCTCGTCAGCGCACTGCTCAGCGCGATCACGATCGCCGGCTACTCGGGCATGATCGCGCTGCAGCTGCACCCGGCGGCGGCGAGTGCGATCGGGGCGCTGCTCGCGAGCTTCGTCGGTGTGCTGATCGCACACAACCTGCACGTTCCGTCGGTGGCCGTCACGACCGCCGCGATCGTGCCGCTGGTGCCCGGAGTCGCGGTCTTCCAGGGTCTGCTCGAGATGGTGCACGCGGCCGGCACCGCGACGGGTGTTCTCGGCATCGGCGGTTCGCTCGTCGACGCCGCGGTGATCGGGATCGCTCTGGCCTCGGGCGCGTCCCTCGGCCTGTATCTCGGAACCCCGGTGCGCGCCACGCTCAACGGCGTCACGAAGACGCGCGCCCGTGCGCGTCGCTGACCTGGTTTTTCCGAGACACCGGCCGCTCCGCTCGCGTACCATCGAGGCAGAAAGCTGACACAGCACCGCTCCCGGGACGACCCGGGCGCCTCTCTCATCGGGGACGGCCCCGCCTCGAAGGAGCTGCAGATGTCACACACCGCTCACACTCGATTGGTCGGCGCCACCGACATCGGACGCATCGTGCTCGGGTGGGGCGCCTTCGGCGTCCTGCTTCTCATCCACCCCGTGATCGCCGCACCGGCGCCCGCGCCGGTGCTCATCATCGCGCTCGCCGTGATCATCGCCGTGATCGTCGCGTGCGCCTTCGGAGTCGTGAAGCAGGCCGAAGCGCTGGCCCACAAGCTCGGCGACCCTTACGGCTCGCTCGTGCTGACGCTCTCGATCGTGCTGATCGAGGTCATCCTGATCTCGGCGGTCATGCTCGGGCCCGGCGAGCACGCGACGATCGCCCGCGACTCTGTCATGGCGGTCGCGATGATCATCCTCAACCTGGTGATCGGCCTCTGCCTGCTGCTCGGCGGCCTGCGCCGCGGCGCCATGGCCCACAACCGCACCGGCACCTCGGCGTATCTCGCGATGCTCGTCGTGCTGAGCGCGCTGGCCTTCGCGCTGCCCGCGCTGATCGGCGAGTCAGGGTCGTACACCGTCGGGCAGGCGATCCCGATCATCGTCCTGACCCTCGCGCTGTACGCGTTCTTCCTCTTCCGGCAGATGGGCGCCCAGGCATCGGACTTCACCGAGGTCGACGACCGGCTGCGCTCGGACGCGGGCTCGCCGGATGCACCGGATGCATCGGGTGGGATCGTGGCGGTGCTCAGGGAGAACCGCCGTGAGGTCGTCATCCGGCTCGTGCTGCTCGTCGTCACCGTGGTGCCGATCGTGCTGCTCTCGCATGACATGGCCGCGCTGCTCGACGACGGACTCGGCCGACTGGGGGCGCCGCCCGCCCTCGCCGGCGTGCTCATCGCGATGATCGTCTTCCTGCCCGAATCGATCACATCGGTGCGTGCCGCTCTCGGCGGCGAGGCGCAGCGGGTGAACAACCTCTGCCACGGCGCACTCGTCTCGACGGTCGGGCTGACGATCCCCGCTGTGCTCATCATCGGGATGCTGACCGGGCAGACCGTGATCCTCGCCGAGTCGCCCGCGAATCTGCTCATGCTCGGGGTCACTCTGCTGCTGTCGGTGACGACTTTCGGTGCCAAGCGGGTCACCGCGATGCACGGCGCGGCTCACCTCGTGACCTTCGCGGCGTACGTGCTGATCCTGTTCAGCTGAGTCCTGCGGCCGACCTGCCCACCCTCCCCCTCGGGAGAGGGTCTCCTACCCGTTCGGGTGGGTGCGCGGATGCGTCAGCCGCGCACGACGGCCGCGAGTTCGGCGCGCGAGGTCGCACCGGATTTGCGCAGCAGATTCGAGACGTGGAACTTGACGGTGTTCTCGCTCACGCCCAGGGTCTCGGCGATCTCGCGGTTGCGGCGTCCCGACGCGACGAGCCGCAGCACGTCGCGCTCGCGGGGGCTCGCGTCGATCGCATCCGGCAGTTCGTCGGGTTCCGCCGGCGGATCGAGGGGCAGTCGGATGCTGACCTCGGACCCCCACCCGGGTGTCGATGCGACCGACAGATCACCCGTCAGCGATGACACCTGCTCGGCGATCGGGCGCAGGACATCATCGTGCGTCGCGAGGTCACCGCTGCCGTCGTCTCGGATGGCGATGAGGAGGTTGAGCCCGTCGCAGTCCCACTGGATGCGCACGCGCCGAGTCTCACCCCGGTCGACGATCGCGAGCACAGTGCTGCGCACGATCGAGCGCGCCGAGTGGGCGATGACCCCCGGCAGCGCGCGACCGTTCGACGGCGGCTCGACGAACTGCACGTCGAGCTCGCTGAACCTGACGAGCGGACGCAGATCGCTCTGCAGTCGCTCGAACGCACCGATGACCGGTTCGAGGCCCGAGCCCAGCTCGTCGTTGACCGTGCGCAGTCCGACCAGCGCTCCGGCGGCCACGTCGACGGCGATGGTCCGGGCCGCCCGGTCATCGAGGCGGGGCGAGCGGAGGGTCGCGAGCAACGACTCGAGCGTCAGGGCGTACCTGTCCCGCTGCTCCGCGAGGTCGCGGGCGTGCTCTGCCGCGAGGCGACGCGAGGAGGGGGCCGGGCTTGCTGTCTCCGAGGTCATGATCACCTACTCTAATCCGACCTACTCTTTCGGGTAGCCGATTCCATTCGGATGCAGGAGCGCACGCCGCGCGGACCGCGACGAGAGTGGAACCATGACGACATCCGCCACGATCTCCACCGGCGCTTCGATCTCCCTCATCGCGAACGAGGTGCTCCGAGCCGCAGAGCGCACCGGCGTCGCATCCGCCCGCCGTCTCGACGATCTCGCAGACCTCATCGGTGCCGCGCCGCGCGTGTTCGTGATCGGCGCAGGGCGCTCGGGCATCGCCCTGCAGATGACCGCCATGCGGCTCATGCACCTGGGGCTCGAGGTGCACCTGGTCGGCGAGGTGACGACGCCGGCGATCGCGTCGGGCGACGTGCTGATCACCGCGAGCGGCTCGGGCACCACCGAGTCGATCGTCCGTGCGGCGCAGAGCGCGGCATCGGTGGGAGCCCGCGTCGGCGTCATCACCACGGCCGAGGACTCCCCGCTCGCTGCCCTCGCCGACGTATGCGTCATCGTGCCGGCTGCACAGAAGCTCGACCGCACGGCGAGCGCATCCGCCCAGTACGCCGGCGGATTGTTCGAGCAGGTGGTCGTCGTCATCGGCGACGGACTCTTCCACTCGCTGTGGCAGCGGCAGGGCTCGTCGGCCGACGAGCTGTGGGTGCGCCACTCGAACCTCGAGTGAGTGCGCGGCCCTCATTCTTCTCCCTCTTCTCCCTCTGTCGATCCTGATCGACGCCCTCAACAGAACGGAAACACCATGAAGCTGCAGTTCGCCATCGACACCCTCAGCACCGAGAAGGCCCTGGAGTTGGCCGCGGCCGCCGCGCCGCACGTCGACATCCTCGAGCTCGGCACGCCGCTCATCAAGAGCGAGGGCCTCTCGGCCATCACCGCTCTCAAGAACGCCCACCCCGACAAGGTGATCTTCGCCGACCTCAAGACCATGGATGCCGGAGAGCTCGAGGCCGACATCGCGTTCGGCGCCGGCGCCGACCTCGTCACCGTGCTCGGCGCCGCTGACGACAGCACCATCGCGGGCGCTGTGAAGGCGGCCACGAAGCACGGCAAGGGCATCGTCGTCGACCTGATCGGCGTGGCCGACAAGCCCGCTCGCGCACAGCAGGTCATCGGCCTCGGAGCCGAGTTCGTCGAGATGCACGCCGGACTCGACGAGCAGGCGCAGGAGGGGTACTCCCTCGACAGCCTGCTCACCGACGGCGCCTCGGCCGGAGTGCCGTTCTCGGTCGCCGGCGGCGTGAACGCGTCGAGCATCGCAGCAGTGCAGTCGGCGGGCGCGACCATCGCCGTCGCCGGCAGCGCGATCTACTCCGCGCCGAACGTCGGAGAAGCCGCCGCAGCACTGCGCGCCGCGATCGTCTGACAGCGTCGCTGAGCATTCGAACCGCGGATGGGAGCTTCGGCTCCTGTCCGCGGTTTCTGTTCTGCGGGGCGGGCGGGAAGCTGCATCGCGTGCCAGATCTTCCTGACCCCGTGGACGCCGTAGTCATCTGCATGCCGAGGACTGATGACGGGGCTCAGCTCCGCGTCTCTCAGTCGCCTGTCGCACGCGAGTTCGGATCCGTACGGCCCGGTATCCGCGGAAGGTGAGGCCCCCTCTGTCGCACCGAGGGCGCGACAGACGAGCACGACCCCGAACTGGTCCGCGATACATGTCGATGTAAGCGATCATCTCGGCGCGAGCCGGTCGAGCTCCGCAGCGAAAAACTCCGACGCCGTCGGGCGTTTTTCGGAATCCTGGAACGCTGGTGTGGTGTTCCGGAATATGCGTCCGGCTTCGGCGCGCACTCGTCTAGCCTGACGCGAGAGCCTCACCGCAGGCTACTAACATCCACGATCCGGGGGGACCGCATGGTGCAGAGAAGCATCGAAAAGACATCCAGGTTCAAGAAGGTCGCTGTCAGCGCCGCTGCAATTCTCGTGGCAGCTGCTGCCACTCTGTCGAGCGCTGCATCCGCGAGTGCCTCGCTCAGCGAATGCAGCTCCGGGAGTACGTGCGTATGGTCTGGCGCCAATTACGCGACTGACTGGGGAACGGTCGGCGGATTCATCAACTTCACGTGGTGCATCGACGATCTCGGAGATCGTTGGAGTATCAACAACAAGACAACTTCGATTTTCAACAAGGGAAGAACGGAAACCTCCTATCTTTACGATGGCGTGAACAAGACCGGCTCGCGTATCACCATCCTTCGCGGCACAGGCAAGACGGATCTGAATTCCGTCGGATTCAACGACAGGGCGTCGTCGGGATACTTCGATTCCGGCTTGACAAAGGTAGGAACCGCCACGTGCAACTGACTCCACTCAGATGCCGCCACCACGGCATCGGTTCGGTGGCGGCATTTGCCTGCGTACTAGGACTGATGACGGGCTGTACGGCGTCTGAGCCGAAGCAGATCCTCGTGCAGAATCAATCGATGTGGGTGATGCCCCTGGACGAGTTCAAAATGTTCAACCCGTCGCTCAGTAATTATGCTGAGCAGCTGTTGATCGCAAAGTGTCTTGAAGGTCAGGGCTACGAGTGGCCAGTACCGTGGCAAGATGCCGATTTTGCTCAGCCTGAGACGGTCAATGACGCGGCTCTCAAGATATTCAACATCGACATTGCGCGCCGCTATGGCTACCAAGATGCTCCGCCACCGAACCCTGACGACGTCCTCGCTTGGACGGAATTCACTGCATGGACAAACGCCTATAACCCGGACGATCAGTTTCAAGCCCGTTTTGATGCCTGCGGGGAAGATGCGCGCAGCGATAAGACAGTGGCAGGTGCGGACGGCTTGAACTACATTGCGAGTCTCGAGATGCAGGCGCGCGATGAAATTTCATCGGTTGATGCCGTCCGCGATGCAGCCCAAAAGTGGGAGTCTTGCCTCTCGGAGTTCGTCACGTTCGATTTGCCGAAGGATCCGTGGGGCGAGATGCCGACTCTCGAGATGGCGCAGGAGTACGGAACTTATGGCTCCAGCCTGACCGAGGTGGCTTCGTCGGAAGAGCTAACCGTTGCGCAGGCCGACGCTCAATGCCGCGATTCCAGCGGTTACACTGACGCCCGGTACCAAGCTGAATGGTCGGCTCAAGAAGCTCTTGTGACGAATCATCGTGACAAGCTCGACCGAATTCGAAACGAAGCGGTCGCTCATACCGATAGATTGAAAACCTTGATCGCGGAGAATGCACCATCGAAATGAACGGTGCTGAGCCTGCCATCGTCGACATCGAGCAAGTGATCGCCCCGCTTCCCCGCAGAAGAGCGAGAAGGACGATGATGCTTTTCCTCATCCTCCTTCTGGCTCTTCTGGCACTGGGAGCGGGGTGGGCACTTGCAACGATCTTTCAATCATCAGCCCAACGTGATGCTGCGACTGCTCCGCCGACATCTGAGCCCATTCTGGCGACGGTTTCCACAGGGATTCTCGTTCAGCAGACAGTATTCTCCGGGAGCGTGGTAGCCGAGAATGAGGAATCCCTGAGCTTGGCGGTTCCGAGCGGAGCCTTGCGCTCCGTGATCACGGGACGCCCGGTGACTCAGAGTACGGCCGTGAACACCGGTCAGGTTTTGACTGAAGTCAACGGACGGCCCATTTTCGTTGTTCAGTCCGCGTTTCCGTTCTACCGTGATGTAGGGCTCGGCGACCAGGGTCCCGACGTCGTTGCCATTCAGGAGACACTGAAGCATCTGGGGTACTCGCTCGACGCCGACGGCGAGTTTGGCATGCAGACAGAGACTGCTGTTCGGGACTGGTACTCCAGGAATGGTTACTCTCCAGCCACACAGGACGTCGAAGACGAGAGCAGCTCGAGTACGTCGAACTCCGAACTCAGACAAGAGGGTCAACAGCCGGGCGACGGGTCCGCCGCGACCCGTGCGATGAGCGCGGCCTTCGTTCCCTACTCTGAGATCGTCGGCGTCAAGATTCTTCCCTCTGCTTCTCTGAGTGCGTTGCCGGTGGGCGCTGCGGTAGGGGCGGACGGTGAGACTGACATCGTTCTCGGGTCGACGACAACCATAGTGACCCTTGAGGCCGCACCCGCAGATCTGACACACCTTGCTCAAGGAACCGAGGTGTCCATCGAAATAGATGGTCAGGTATCGAAGGGGAGCGTGTCGAGCATCGCGCTGATCGAATCAAGCCCGCAAGAAGAATCAGCGGGCGATCGGGCAGAGAACGATGTGCCCCAAAGCAAGTCGATAGTCACGGTGATCCCCTCAGACCCGATTCAGGCGGCGAACGCAAAGGTGCGAGTCGTTTCTTCGCATATCATCGTGGACCAGGAAGCACTTCTCGTACCCACAATCGCGGTGATCGACCGAGGCGATACGAATCAGGTAGTCATCGTCAGGCGATCGGGCGGGGAATTCACTGAGGTCGAGGTAACCGTCCTCGGCGCTCTCGACGGCAAAGCGGCGATTGTGCCGGTATCTCCATCGTCAGTTCAGGATGGCGATCAGGTTCGGGTGGGTTCATGACGCTAATCGAACTACGAAGTGTCTCGCGAATCTACACGCCGTCGCGCGGTCCTGAGGTCCAGGCACTACGCAATGTTTCACTGACGATCAACGAAGGCGAGTTCGTCGCCGTCGTCGGCCCTTCCGGTGGCGGCAAAACCACTTTGCTGAATCTTCTTGGGCTTCTCGATGATCCTTCATCTGGTGAATATCTCATCGCCGGAAAAAGACCGGGTCGGATCAACCGCGGTGCAGCGGCGAGGTTAAGGTCCCGACACATCGCGTTCATCTTTCAAGCGTTTCATCTGTTGGAGCAGCGCCCCGCGATCGACAGCGTCGGATTGAATCTTCTGTACCGTGGA
The DNA here is from genome assembly GCF_979258505.1 of Microbacterium sp. AC145. Taxonomy (NCBI): domain Bacteria; kingdom Bacillati; phylum Actinomycetota; class Actinomycetes; order Micrococcales; family Microbacteriaceae; genus Microbacterium; species Microbacterium sp. AC145. Next base: position 154,033 of record NZ_OZ409859.1, on the reverse strand, counting down.
GTCGCACTCCGTCCGCGACGAGAAGAATCGATTCGAGCTCTCGCGGCGGTGGGCTTGGACGACGCTGCCTGGCAGAATACGTCCACCCTCTCAGGTGGGCAGCGTCAGAGGATCGCGATCGCGCGCGCGATGGCAGGTGACGCTCAGCTTGTCCTCGCGGACGAGCCGACAGGCAACCTCGATTCAGTCAACACTGAACTTGTTCTAGACGAGCTCGAGCGAGTGAATCGCGCCGGTGCCGCGGTCGTCATCGTGACCCACTCCCCTGAAGTCGCGGCTCGCGCGGACCGGATCATCCGCATTTCGGACGGCGAGGTAGTTTCTGACACTGAGTCTCCGGATCGAAAACAGACCTTCGCGAGCGGGCCGAGGGGTGAAGCTGTCGAGCCGCAACACGATGCCAAAGCCTTCATTCGCAGCACAGACATGATGACTGATGCCTGGGCCTCGATCTCGTCGCGGAAGAACCAGACATTCGCACAGTGTGTGGCAGTGGTGATCGCTGTTGCGCTTTCCATCACTACGCTCGGGCTGTCAGCTTCCGCTCACGCCCAAGTTTCTGACACATTCGATGCTCACCTCAACCGCGAAGTGACCGCCAGGTGGGATACACAGTTGCCGTACTCCACATCGCTCGCCGAGGCGCCCGCGACGGCCAGAGCCGTGGCAGGGGTGGATGCCGCTGCGGTCGTAGTCGACCTGGCTGCGACTGCGGTGTCGACGACCGCAGCGACCTCGCAGGTGCAACCCCACGTCGTGGTAGGCGACCTTAAAGAGGCAGTGAGGGTAGAGATTGACGACGCGCGATGGCACCACGGTCCTCTCCTGCCTGGGGAGGCATACATCGGCGATCTGCTCGCCAGGGACCTCGAACTCGGCGACATCGCGTTGGCTCCCACCATCCAAGTGGCTGGTGAACGATATGTGGTCGCCGGTCTCATCACTGAATCCGCACGGCTCCCACTATTGAGGGGCGAAATACTGCTTGGCGCGGACGCTTCGAGCTTAGACACCATGGCACCGGAGGCATCATTGCTTGTGACAACGATGGCGGGCGCTGCTCCTCAGGTTGCGTCGCAGCTTGCTCGCGCAATCAACCCGTTCGCCCCGGATGAGAATATCGATCGTTGCGCCCTCGGATGACAGGCAATTGAGGGTTCAGATTGAAGCTGGCGTGCAGACGACGCTCGTTGCCTTCACGCTTCTTGCGATACTCGTTGCCATCGCAGCCCTGATCAACACGACTCTCATGGCTGTCAGCGCACGCAGAGGCGAAATCGGCCTGCGAAAAGCGTTGGGTGCGAAGGAGCGCGATATCGGGATACTGATCACGGTTGAAGCCGTGTACGTCGGCATCCTGGGTGGAGTCGGTGGCCTCTTCATCGGCGTGATGGCCATTCTGGCGGTTACGATCAGCCAGCGGTGGGCGCCGGTCTTCGATCTCATGTTGATGCCGCTTGCTGTCGTGCTCGGCGTTGTTGTCTCGAGCGTTGGCGGTGCCTTCGCATCGATCCGCGCAGCCAGGCTGCGTCCCGCGGAGAACCTCAGGGCGTCTTGAGCTCGGCCATCCGTCAGGCCATTCGCGCGGCCGGGCGGCTCACGCGTGCTTCACTCGCTGATCAGCTATCCCGCCCTCGCGGCGCTCCTCACATCCGCGCGTAGCGCGCGCGAGCGAAGCAGAACAGACCGTAGAGCACGAGACCGGCCCCCACGACCCACAGGATCACGACACCGAAGGGAAGTCCGGCGAGAGCGCGCAGAGCGGAATCCAGGCCACCCGCGGTCTCAGGGTCATGCGTGAGGGCGGCCACGACGAAGAGCACCCCTGCCACCCCAATGGCGATGCCCTTCGCGATGTAGCCCGCGACGCCGAACGCCTCGATGCCGCGCCGAGCCGTGCCGCTGGGCGGCGTGAGCTGCTTCATGAACGCCTTGGTGGCACCCCGCACGATGAACGCGATTCCGACCGCTGCGACTCCGAGACCGACCACGACGAGAAGTGCGACTCCGGCGGGTGCCGACAGCAGCTGAGCACTGAACGACTGAGACGACTCCGACGACTGCGACTGACCGCCCAGCGCGTAGACCAGCGCCGTGCCACCGATCGCGAGATAGGCGGCGGCGGTGCCGAGGAACTTGGCCCGGTGCGCCCACTTCTTCTTCGGGTCGGGGTCGCGCTCGACGACGGCCTCGGCGATCTGCCAGATGGCGAGTGCGAGCAGCCCCACCACGATCAGCCACAGCAGGAAGACCCCGGCAGGGCTCTGCTGGATCTGCTGCATGGCACCGCCCTGGTCGGCGTTCTCGCCGCTCCCGCCGGTCGCGATCGAGATCGCGATGCCACCGATGAGGATGTGCAGGATGCCGAGCACCACATAGCCGACGCGGGCGAGGATGCGGAATGTCTTCGAGTCCTGGGCCGCTCGGGCCGTCGACGACGCCGACGCAGGGGTGTTCATCATGTCGCGCTTCTTTCGATCGGTGATTCCCGGGAGGAATCCTCATGAGATGGTTCTGCGGTGACCCGCGCGGCCCGGCGCGCACGCCAGAGCGCTACGCACGCCCACACGATCGTGGCGACAGCGATGCCCTCGAGCATCCCCGCGACCACATCACTCAGCCAGTGGGCGTGCAGATAGGTGCGACTCCACATCATCGTGAGCACCCACACCGCCCCCAGCACCCACACGTACCAGCGCCGGAAGACGAGGGCCAGAGTCACGACGACGGTGGTCGCGACCGCCGTGTGCCCGGACGGGAAGGACGTGGCCACACTCTCGGCGAGCGAGTCCTCCGGTCGTGTGCGGCCGATCACAGCCGCCATCGTGGCACCGATCGCGACGACAGCGACCATCGCGATCGCCAGCGTCACGGCAGCCCACCTGCGCCCGCGCCAGAGCAACCAGGCGATCAGCAGTGCTCCGATCACGATCATTCCCACCGTGCCGCCGACGACGGCGGGCACCCACGCCACGGCAAGCCAGACGTCACTGGTCAGAGAGCCCATGGCTTCGTTCCACCAATGGTCGACCGGCAGGGGCTCATGCCCTCCCATCGCCACGATCGCGCGGAGCGTGACGAAGGCGAGAGTCGCCGCGGCACCCCAGACCAGGGCCGTGGTGCCACGTGCGACGCCTCCTGCCATGGATCAGGCGAGAGGATCGCTGTTGCGCATGCTGCGGCGCGTGACCCGCTCACCCGTGGCCGGGTCGACAGCGGTGCGATCCACCGTCTCGGTGCGACGACTGCGCATCACGAGCACGAGGCTGATCAGGAAGACCACAGCACCGGCGATCATCAGGATGTAGCCGATCAGATCGAGGTCGACGTAACCGCCCGTGTCGATGTTGAGCGCGAAGACGAGGATCGCTCCGATGACGACGAGCGCGATTCCGGTTCCGATTCCCATAGTGTCCACTCCTCCCCGACGCCGCGTCTGCGGCCTCGCGACGACAACAATATGGTCAATGAGCACTGAGTCAATAGTCATGGACACAGCGTTCCTCGCGTGGTATGGATGAAGACGATGACCGAACTCGAACGCCGCGCCGCGATCTTCGCCGCACTCGCGGATCAGACGCGCCTGCGCATCGTCGACCTGCTCACGCTCGGCGATCTGTCATCATCCGAGATCGGAACGACCCTCGACCTGCGGTCCAATCTCATCGCCCATCACCTCGGTGTCCTGGAATCCGCGCAGATCATCACCCGCACCCGATCGGAATTCGACCGTCGGCGCAGTTACATCGGGTTGCGTCCGGAGATCTTCGACACCCTGGCGCCGCCGAGCGTCGATCCCCCGAACCGCGTGCTCTTCGTCTGCACGGCGAACTCCGCCCGCTCGCAACTGGCCGAGACGATCTGGCGCGACCTGAGCGCGATCGAGGTCGCCTCCGCCGGCACCCGGCCCGCAGCGTCCGTGAATCCCCAGGCCACGGCAGCCGCCGCCCGCCACGGACTCGCGATCGACCAGAGGCGCCCACCCCGCCACGTCGACGACGTCCGCACCGACGGCGACCTCGTCATCACGGTCTGCGACGACGCGCACGAGCAGCTGCGCACGCGCGACGACCTGCACTGGTCGGTGCGCGACCCCGCCCGCATCGGCACGCCCGCCGCCTTCGACGCCGCGTTCGACGCGCTGCGCCTGCGCATCCGTGCGCTGTCGTCACGACTCATCGCCGCGTGAACAGGGTCTGAACCCCGCCGGACGGGGAGACTTCACTTGTACAGTGATGGCGTGGCCCCCGACACTGAGCATCGAGCGACCCGGCGCCCCGTCATCATCAGCATCGTCGTGATCCTGATCGTGCTGAGCGGGCTGTCGAACACCCTGCTGGGTCTCGCAGTGCTGCTCAGCAGATATCAGGTGCCCGACAGAGACGTGCTGGCCGTCTCACTCATCGGCGCCGCCATCATCCTGTTCGGACTCCTCACGATCGCCGTGGCCGCGGCGATCGGTCGCGGCAGCCGTCTCGCCCGCCTGCTCCTGACCGTCTACCTCGCCGTTCAGCTCGCACTGCACGTCGTGACCGCACTGACCACCGCCTGGGACTGGGCCGTGCTCATCCAGTCACTTGTCGAGCTGTGCGTTCTCGTGGCTGTCTGGGCTCCGCCGCGCACCCGCATGTTCTTCGCCGCTTGACCCTCGGGCGAGAATCCGTCGGTGCACGATGCGCACGACCTCGATCGCAAGGATCGTGACGATCGTGATCCCCGCGATCAGGTAAGCCGCCTCCTCGCCCGGATCGACCAGCTGGAAGAACTCGCCGGCGAGCGGAACCGTGAACAGCACCGACAGGGCGATGAACATGCCCCCGACCACGAGCACCTTGAAGCGGTTGAGGGGGCGCGCCAGCACCGCGAGCACCCAGATGCCGACGACCGCGAGGATGATCGTCGACCCCGTGCGTAACTGCGGCTCGGTGATCCCGAGACTCATCGCACCGCGCGTGTAGACCGTCAGCGCGATGGCGATCAGCAGACCTGCGGGAATCGCGAACGTCAGTGATCGGCGGAGGAACCCCGGCACGTATCGACTCGTGTTGGGCATCAGCGCGAGGAAGAACGCGGGGATGCCGATGGTGAGCCCGTCGGTGATCGACAGCTGCCGGGGCAGGAACGGGAACTCGAGCACCATGACCCCGAACAGCACCGCGAGGGTGGTCGCATAGACCGTCTTGGTGAGGAACAGCATCGAGACGCGCTCGATGTTCGCGATCACCTGCCGGCCCTCCGCGACGACATCCGGAAGGTGTGAGAACTGCCCATCGAGCAGCACGAGCCGGGCGACGGCCTTGGTCGCCGGCGACCCCGAGTTCATCGCGATGCCGATGTCGGCGGTCTTGATGGCCAGGGCGTCGTTGACGCCGTCGCCGGTCATCGCGACCGTGTGACCCTGCGCCTGCAGTGCGACGACCATGCGCTTCTTCTGCTCGGGCGTGACGCGACCGAAGACGGTGTGCGATTCGAGCACGGCACCGAGCGCGGCGTCATCTTCAGGCAGCTGCCGCGCGTCGTAGCCCTCCCCCGCATCCAGGCCGACCTGCCGCGCGATCGCCGCGACGGTGCGCGGGTTGTCACCGGAGATCACGCGTACGCCCACGCCCTGAGCACGGAAGTACGACAGCGTCTGCGCGGCATCCGGGCGCACCTTCTCACTGAAGGTGATCACGGCGACCGGCACGAGTCCGGTCGGCAGCGACTCCGCCGTCTGCGCGGCCGTCGAGTACGGCTCGGGGCTGAGCGCGAGCACCAGCGTGCGCAGCCCCTCGGCCGCGAGGCGTGTGACGGCCTCGCCCACCTCGGTGCCGGCATCCGTCGCGGCATCCCCCAGCACCATCTCAGGTGCACCGAGCACCCAGGTCTCGTCACCGGTGTCGGCGAACGAGAGCGCGCTCCACTTGCGCGCCGACGAGAAGGAGATGTACACCGAGGCGTCTCTGGGGCCCGACGCGGGATACGGCACGCGCAGGCATCGGGCGGTCGCGTTCGCATCCGGCGCATCGCCGAACCACGCCAGCGCGCTCTGCCACTCGCCCGTGGCCGAGTCGAGCAGAAGCAGGTCGCGGTAGGCGAGCTCGCCCTCGGTGAGGGTGCCCGTCTTGTCGAGGCAGATCACATCCACTCGCGCGAGCCCCTCGACGGCGGGGAGCTCGTTGACGAGCACCTGCCGAGAGGCGAGCCGTGCTGCGCCGACAGCGAAGGCGATCGACGTCATCAGCACGAGGCCGAGCGGGATCATCGCGGTCAGCGCCGAGATCGTGTTCACGACCGCCTGGGGCCAGGTGCCGGTCTGCCACGCGGTCACCCATCCTCCCGCGACCATCATCTGCGCGTTGAGCACGAGCAGTCCGATCGGCCCGATGCCCCAGCTGACCCACTTCAGCACGCGGTCGATCGAGGTGCGCAGCTCCGATGCCACGAGAGAGAAGCGCTTCGCCTCCGCCGCGAATCGGTTCGCGTACGAATCCGCTCCCACCCGCACCGCGCGAGCAAGCCCCTCCCCGCCCACGACGATCGATCCGGAGAGCGCCTCGTCGCCGTCCTGCTTGTCGACGGCATCCGACTCGCCCGTGAGCATGGACTCGTCGATCTGCAGCGCCCGGTGCTCGAGCACCATGGCGTCCGCGGTGACCTGGTCTCCGGCTCGCAGCACCAGGATGTCGCCCAGCACGACCTCACCCGGTGCGATCTCGACGTCCTGCGACTCCCTGCGCACCCGCGCCCGCGGGGCGTTCAGGAGCGCGAGTCGATCGAGCGCTGCCTTGGCGCGGAACTCCTGCCAGCATCCGATGATCGCGTTGCCGAAGGCGGCGAGGCCGAACAGCGCATCCTGCCAGCGTCCGAGCAGCAGGAGCACGAGGAAGCACGCCCCGACGATGCCGTTGAAGAGCGTGAAGACGTTCGCGCGCACGATGTTCCACGCGCTCCGACTCGAATCACCCGCGAACGCATTCGTCTGCCCGGATGCCGTCAGCTCGGCGACGCGCGCCGCCGTGAGCCCGACCCGGGTGTCCACACCGGCGTCTGCGCGATCACCGACCACGGCGGGTGGGGATTCGCCCATTCGCTGCTCTCCTCGCTCCGCGCGATATGTTCCGTTACTCGTGCGCACCACGCTAGTGGGAGAGCGGACGAAAACCGAGCGCGACTATCGGCGCCGGGCCTCGATCAAGTGTCGGGTGGAGTGGGCGACGAACGGCCCATCGCGCTCGATGAGCTCGTGCAGATCGCGGAGGCGATCGAGATGCCCCTCAGCCGTGAAGCCCGGGACCCACCAGATCACCTTGCGAAGCAGGTAGACCGCTGCGGCGACGTCGTGGATCTCGATCCGCAGGGTGGCCGTGCGCAGGTCGACGATCTGCAGACCGGCAGCCTCAGCCGCGGCGCTCTCATCGTCGTGATGACGACCACGACGCGCCTCCGGCTGCGGACCGAGGAAGAACTCGATCAGCTCGAACGCACTGGCGGGTCCCACGTGCTGAGCGAGATAGGTCCCTCCGTGCTCGAGGACGCGCGCGATCTCGTTCCACCAGATCGTCGCAGGGTGACGACTGGTGACGAGGTCGAATGCCTGATCCGCGAAAGGAAGCGGCGGCTCATCCGGGTCCGCGACCACGACCACCCCGCGCGACTTCAGAAGACGCGTCGCGCGCGTGACGTTCGGCGGCCACGATTCCGTCGCCACCGCGAGGGGAGGGAACGACTCGGCTTCGGCAAGCACCTCACCGCCACCGGTCTGGATGTCGAGAGAGGCGGATGCCGTGCGCAGGCGTTCGGAGAGCAACCGCGCATAGCCCCATGGCGGACGCTCCTCCGTGGCGCGACCCACGAGCCACGAGAAGTCCCATCCCGAGACGTCAGCCGAGGAGCCGTCGGCGATCAGCGCCTCGAAGGAGTCGGGCATCCTCGTGCGTCAGAGCTCCACGGGCGGATCAGGCTCTGCATCAGCCGATTCCGGATGCCGGGCGAGGTTGACGATCGCCGCGACGAGGCCGCCCCACACCGCGACCATCGCCACGATCATCATGACGATCGCTGTCGGAGTCATGCGCCCGCTCCCTTCTCAGTGGTGGCGGTGCCGTCTGCACGCACCGTCGGGATCGACGACGTCTCGGGGTCCGGATCGTAGTGTTCCTCGACGAGGAACTCGTCGTACTCCGGGTCGTCCTTGGCGTGGGAACGGCCGCCCCACGGCAGCGCCGACAGGAGCAGCGCGATCACCACGAGCGCGATCACCATGCCCCAGCCGAACACACCGACGAACCAGACGGGGTATCCCCCGTACGGCTCGGAGATCTTGGAGATCAGCTCGGTGACGAGCAGATAACCGAGAACCAGCGGTGCGAGCGCCCCGACCAGCAGCATCCAGATGCGACCGACCCGGAAGCTCGAGCGCCGGTCGAGATGATCGACGAGCACCGGCAGCTTGTGCAGCAGCCAGGCGACGACGACGACGGCGACGAGCGCCACCGTCATGATGCCGAAGGCGTTGACGAAGGCATCCGCCGTGTCGAGCACGGACAGCGCGGTGGTCGTCGAGAAGAGCGCCATCGAGATGACCGCGAGCGGTATCGCCACCGTCAGGGTCGTGCGAATGCGCGCCCAGCCGAGCTTGTCCTGCAGCGCCGCCACGATCACCTCGAGGATCGAGATGAGAGAGGTGACACCGGCGAACACGAGCGCCCCGAAGAACAGCACACCGATGATCGATCCACCGGCCGCCTGCGACACGATCGTCGGGAAGGCGATGAAGGCCAGCCCGATGCCCGACGAGGCCACTCCCGCGACCTCGGTGCCTTGCGCCTGTGCCATGAAACCGAGGGCGGCGAACACGCCGATTCCGGCGAGGATCTCGAACCCCGAGTTCGCGAACGCGACGACCAGACCAGAACCGGTCAGGTCGGTCTTGCGCTTCAGGTACGACGAGTACGTGACCATGATGCCGAAGGCCACCGACAGCGAGAAGAAGATGTGCCCATAGGCGGATGCCCACACTGCGGGGTCGCCGAGCGCCTCCCAGTTGGGAGTGAAGAAGGCGTTGAGTCCGTCCATCGCGCCGGGGAGGAACAGCGACTGCACCACGAGAATGGCGAACATGACGGTCAGCAGCGGCATCAGGATCATGTTGGCGCGGCCGATGCCGCGCTTGACGCCCAGCGCCATGATCGCGATGACGATCAACCAGACCGCGACCAGCGGCAGGCCGACCTGCGGCACGAACTCGGTCGAGACACCGACCTCGGCGACGTCCGCCGACTTGAGGAAATCGACGAAGAAGAAGTCGTTCTCGTTGCCCGGCCCCCAGGTGAGCTGCGCCGAGAACCACGTGTACATCGCCGCCCACGCGATGATCACCGCGTAGTACACGGCGATGACCACGCAGATCAGCACCTGCCACCATCCGAGCGGTTCGGCACGGCGATGCATGCGGCGGAACGCCAGGGGCGCCGAGCCACGGAACCGGTGCCCGATCGCGTAGTCGAAGAACAGCAGCGGGATGCCGGCGGTCAGCAGGGCGCACAGATACGGGATGAGGAACGCGCCGCCACCGCCCTCGTACGCCACATAGGGGAATCGCCAGATGTTCCCGAGCCCGACGGCGGAGCCGATCGCGGACATGATGAACACGTTCCGCGATCCGAATGCCTCGCGTTTGGGGGTCTGCGTCGTTGCGGTGGCCATGCGGTGAGGATACCGGACTTCGACCGTCGACCTCAGGCGTTCAGCGTCGCGGCCGATTCACGCACTCGGAACCACATGGTGAGTTCCATGAGCGCACGGCCGATCATGTCGTGATCACCCATGCGCAGATCGTCGAAGGAGTCGCGGAAACCTGCCGCATGCTCGGGGTCCGGGGCGACGAGGGCCTGATATCCCATCGTCCAATCCTCGAACCGCCGTTCGTGCAGCGGCTCCTCGATCAGGATGCGGACGTCGGTGTGTCGGGGATCACGGCCGATCATCTCCATCAGCTTCTCGACGTCGTACCGGTCGCCCTCGAGGATCTGAACGAACTCGCCGTTGCGATGCAGAAGCATGCCGGTGATGTCGTGGGCATCGTTGTTCGCGCGACTTGTCGCGAGGAGTTCCGCGAGTTCGCGCTCCCCGAAGGGCCGTGTGGCGGTGCTGCAGTACACGAGGGACAGCAGAGGGTGGTCTTCGGTCATCGGGCATCCTCTCCGGCGTCGGGAACGTCGACCGGGAGGCCACCGGTATCCGCGGCGTCCGTCACGGCCGCCATCGCCCGGTGGTGGTCGTCGTAGTCGCCGACCGGGCGGGATGCGGAGTCGAAGCCGCGCCACGTGCCCTCGGCCCGGCGGTCGACGTAGCCGAGGAACGTTCCCTCCCTGCTGCCGACGTAGAAGCCGTCCGCCACGCTGGCCCACAGGGCCTGGGGGTGGGAAAGAGATGGGGCGTCCATGCTGCCAATTTATCCGCTGGGTGCGCTGGCGCCAGGTGCTCGACAGCGGGATGGATCGGTGGTACTGCGGCCCTCCCGTTGCGAGATTCCGACCCAGTGTTATGGTGTTTATATACAGAGGAGGATGCATGCGGGTAGTGATCTCGACGAGCACGTCGGTGCCGATCTACGAGCAGATCAAGACGCAGACCCGTGCGGCGATCCTGTCAGGAGCAGTCCCTGCCGGAAGTACCCTGCCCTCGCTGCGTCAGCTCGCGGCTGACGTGCGGGTGAGCGTCATCACGGTCACCCGCGCGTACAACGATCTGGTGGCCGAGGGCCTCGTGCGCAATGAGCACGGGCGAGGATTCGTGGTGCGCGACATCGATCCGGCAGTGGCGGCGGAGGAGCTCGAGAAGCGCGTCGACGCAGCGCTGCACGATCTCAGCCTCGCCGCCCGGCACGCCCGCATCGACCTCGACGAGATACACCGACGCCTCGATGAGGCATGGAGGAGTGAGACGGATGACTGATGACACCGCATTGACCGCCGACACGACACCGACCGACGCGATGGTGCAGATCTCGGACCTGCGCGTCGCCCGCCCGACCTTCGACATCCGCGACGTCTCGTTCGCGATTCCCCGCGGAGCCGTGGTGGGGCTCGTCGGCCCGAACGGAGCCGGCAAGACCACCGTCATCCGCTCACTTCTCGGGCTGCTGACCCCGGATGCCGGGCGGATCGAGGTGCTGGGAGAGCCCGCCGGGTCCAGCACAGCACTGTCGAAGACCGGCGTGGTGCTCGACCGTCCCACCGCTGCGGGCGACTGGCGGGTCCGCTCGCTCGGGCGCAGGCTCGCACCCTTCTATCCGGACTGGGATGAGCGGCTGTTCAGTGAACTCCTCGAGAGATTCGACGTGCCTCGTGGGCAGCGCGTCGACGAGCTCTCCCGCGGTCAGGGCGTGAAGCTCTCCCTCGCGTGCGCCCTCGCACAGCGACCGGAACTGCTGGTGCTCGACGAGCCGTCGAGCGGTCTCGACCCGGCGTCTCGTCGAGAGATCGGCGACGTGATCCGACAGTTCATGGTCGATCCCCGGCACGCCGTGCTGTTCTCCACCCACATCACGACCGACCTCGACAATCTCGCCGACGAGCTGATCGTCTTCGTCGGCGGCCGGATCGCCCACCACGGCCCTCTCCTCGACACGAAGGAGGAGTTCGCGATGGCGCGAGGCACCGGCCAGATACCCCAGGGCACCCTCGGTTCTCAGCGGCACGGCGAGCACTGGTCGGGACTGATCCGCATCGACGATTCCGCGATGTTCGGATCGGACGTCGTGATCGATGAGGCCACGATCGACGACATCATCATCCACCTGGCCGCCGAGCACGAGGAGGCAGCAGCATGACTCTCGCATTCACCCGCTTCGACCTGATGTCGTGGTTCCCCCGCCGTCAGACGCTGCTGCCCCTGGCGTTCATCGTCGTGGTCGGCATCCTGCTCCCCGTTCCGGGGATGGCGATCGCCGCCGCGGCCTTCGTCACCTCGCTGATCCTGTCCGCACCGTTCCTCGGCGACGAGCGCGACCACCTCGACACGCTCTACGGAGTGCTGCCGCTGTCTCGCCGAGCGGTCGTCGTGGGCCGAGCGCTGTCGATCCTCGCCTACGGTGTGGTCGCCCTGATCGTCGCGACCGCCGCGATGCTCGGCGTCGCCGCCGTGCGCGGCACCGCGATCACGCCCGAACTGCTCGCGATCGGCTATGCGCTCGCGTTCGCGATCATCGGCCTGTCGCTCGGCGTGCAGCTGCCGGTGCTCTTCCGCATCGGATACTCGCGAGGACGCCTCGTCGTCTACGCGCCGACGCTGCTGATCGCCGGCACGGCGTGGGTGGGCCAGGCCACCGGGATGATCGACGGCGAGGCACTCTCGTCCATCACCCCCGGCCTCGCGGTCGGGGTATGCATCGCCATCGGTGCCGTCGGGATCATCGTCGGCACTATCGCAGCGATCCGCCTCTACGCGACGCGCGAGCTTCGCTGACCCGGCTCTCCTACTCAGCCTCAGGGCGTCGCGGCGGCGAGCTCTTCCCGAAGCAGGGCGGCACCCGCGCTGAGCGCACGCAGCTTGCCGCGCGCGACATCGCGAGGCAGTGGCGCCAAGCCGCAGTTCGTGCTCGGGATGAGCTTGTCGGCGTCGACGTAGCGGAGCGCGTGACGGAGGGTGTCGGCGACCTCTTCCGGCGTCTCGATCTCGTGGTTGGCCACGTCGACCGCTCCGAGCATGACCTTCTTGCCGCGGATGAGTTCAACGAGCTCCAGCGGCACGTGCGAGTGGTGGCTCTCAAGCGAGACGGTGTCGATGCTCGAGCGCTGCAGCAGCGGGAACGAGGTCTCGTACTGCCGCCACTCCGCGCCGAGGGTCGCCTTCCAGTCGGTGTTCGCCTTGATCCCGTATCCGTAACAGATGTGCACCACGGTCTCGGCGCGAAGCCCCTCGGCGGCCCTCTCGAGCACCTCCACACCCCAGTCCCGCACGTCGTCGAAGAAGACGTTGAACGCCGGCTCATCGAACTGGATGATGTCGACGCCTGCCGCTTCGAGCTCCCTCGCCTCCTGGTTGAGGATCTTCGCGAACTCCCAGGCCAGCTTCTCGCGGCTCTTGTAGTGGCGGTCGTAGAGCGTGTCGATCATCGTCATCGGGCCGGGCAGCGCCCACTTGATCGGCTGATCGGTCTGCTGTCGGAGGAAGGCCGCGTCGTCGACGAACACGGGCTTCTCGCGGCTCACGGCGCCAACGATGGTCGGCACGCTCGCGTCGTACCGGTCGCGGATGCGCACGGTCTCGCGCTGGTCGAAGTCGACGCCCGCCAGGTGCTCGATGAATGTCGTGACGAAGTGCTGACGCGTCTGCTCCCCGTCGCTGACGATGTCGATGCCGGCGAGGCGCTGCTCCTGCACGGCGACGCGCAGAGCATCCTGCCTGCCCTCGCTCAGGGCGTCGCCCTGCAGCTTCCAGGGCGACCAGAGAGTCTCGGGCTCGGCGAGCCACGAGGGCTTCGGCAGACTGCCGACGATCGAGGTGGGGAGGATTCCGTTCGTGATCCGGGGGGCTCCGTCGGTCATGCGACAGGCGCCAGGTCTGCTGCGCCGTATGCGGCGGCCCACTGCTCGAGCAGGTCTCCGTGCGGCTGCATCAGGTGCTCGTCCGTGAACCTGCCCTGCTCGGCGGCAAGCCGACTGCGCTCGTCCCGGTCGTAGGCGATCTTCGTCACCGAGTAGTCCTGCTGCTCGAGGGTCGGCTGATAGACGCTCGCCGCGGTCGAGTTCGCGTTGTAGATCTCCGGTCGGTAGATCTTCTGGAAGGTCTCCATCGTGCTGATCGTGCCGATGAGCTGGAGGTTCGTGTAGTCGTTCAGCAGATCTCCGCGGAAGTAGAAGGCCAGCGGCGCGACGCTGCCGCGCGGCATGAAGTACCGCACCGAGAGACCCATCTTGCCGAAGTACGTGTCGGTCAGCGACGAGTCCTTCTGCTCGTACTCGACCCCGAGGACCGGGTGGTGGTTGTCGGTGCGACGGTACGTCTTGCTCGTCGAGACGCTGATGCAGATCACCGGTGACAGCGAGAACCGCTCCCGGTACGCCTCGGAGTCGAGGAAGTGCTGGAAGAGCTTGCCGTGCAGATCGCCGAAATCGTCGGGAAGGGCGAAGCGCCCCGCGGCCTCGCTGGCCGCCGGCAGTCGCACACTGAAGTCGTAGTCGCGCACGTACGACGAGAAGTTGTTGCCGACGATCCCGTGGGTGCGCCTTCCGGTCAGACGGTCGACGATCTGGATGTCGAGTACCTCAAGTAGGGGGAACTCCCGGTCCTCACCCTCCGCGGCGAACTGCACCGCGACCGAGACGATCTCGAGCTCGAGCGTGTAGCGGTCGCAACCCGGATTGTCCCAGCGGGCCAGGTCGTTGAACCGGCGGTCGATCATCGTCAGCGCGTTGCGGAGGTTCTGCTGACGGTGCTCACCGCGCGCCAGGTTGGCGAAGTTCGTGGTGATGCGGGAGTCGTGAGACGGCGAATAGTCCTCATCGAAGCGGGTCGTCGTGATGCGGAACGTGAAGTCGTGTGCCATGAGAGACCAATCGGTGCGCTGATCGGCCGGGCTCGGCCTCGCGAAAGGGGATATCCCCATGGTGCGCTCGAAGCGTCCCCATCGGGTAATGTGCCGCGACTATGCCATGACATAGTCTGAAGCTATGGTCAAGCGTTCGAGCGGCATCACCCTGCAGCAGCTCACCTATTACATCGAGGTCGCCGCAGAGGGGTCGATCAGTGCGGCGGCCGACCTGCTCTACGTCGCGCAGCCCACGATGTCGGCGGCGATGAAGGATCTCGAGAGCAGAGTGGGGCGCGACCTGCTCCTCCGCTCCGCTCGCGGCGTGACGCTCACGACGGACGGTGTGGAGTTCCTCGGCTACGCCAGGCAGGTCGTCGAGCAGGTGGCGCTCCTCGAACAGCGCTATCTCGGCCGTCCGCCGTCGCGACGCCTGCTCGGGGTCTCGACTCAGCACTACTCGTTCGCGGTCGACGCGATGGTACGGATGGTGAAGGCGAGCGAGGCCGCCGAGTACGAGTTCTCGCTGCGGGAGACGCGCACGTGGGACATCATCGAAGACGTCCGGACCCTGCGCAGTGAGCTGGGCATCCTGTACCGCAACGACTTCAACCGCAACGTCATCGACAAGCTGCTCCGCGACTCCGGGCTCGCCTTCCGCCCGCTCTTCATCGCCGATCCGCACATCTTCATCTCCCGTAAGAACCCACTCGCCGCCCGCGACCGCGTGACCCTCACAGACCTCGCCGAGGTGCCGCGGCTCACCTTCGACCAGGGCGCGAACAACTCCTTCTACTTCGCCGAGGAGATCCTCTCCACCCTGTCGAGCACGCGGGAGATCCGGGTCTCGGACCGCGCGACCATCTTCAACCTCATGATCGGGCTCGACGGCTACACGATCTCGACCGGCATCATCAGCGACGACCTCGACCCCGAGATCGTCGCCATTCCGCTCGACGTCGACGAGCGCATCGAGATCGGCTGGATCGGCCACTCCGCGATCCCGCTCACCGAGCAGGCGCAGCGCTACCTCGCGGAGCTGCGGGCCGTCGTGTCGGGATTCGGGGTGGAGCTGCTCGGGTGACGGTCTGGCCCGGGACGGGTCCAGTTCGGTCTCCGTAGGATGAGGAGACCGAACGGGGCCGGCCAGTTGAGGAGATTCGCATGCTGATCGGAGAGGTCGCGGCCCTCGCCATGGTGTCGACGCGAGCCGTCCGGCACTACCACCGCGAGGGAGTGCTGCCCGAGCCGGCGCGCTCTCGGAACGGCTACCGCGTGTATTCCTCTGAGGATCTGATCCGGTTGCTGCGGATCCGCCGAATGATCGGACTCGGCCTGCCGCTGCATCGGATCGCCGACATCCTCCGAGACGATCATGACGATCACGATGACCTCGTCGACGAGCTCGCCGCGCTCGAGTCCGACCTGCTCGCGCAGATGGACCGCATCCAGCAGCAGCTCGACGCGATCCGTGCCGCCCAGACATCGTCGTCGCCGGAGTCGGTCGCGTTGTACGACAGCGATCACGAGGCGCTCCGGGGTCTGTGGTCGCTGCCGCACGTGCGGCGCGTCGAGAGAGACGTGGGACTGCTGCTGCTCTCCGCGGGGAGCGAGCATCTGCGTGAGACGCTGAGAGCCGGGCTCGAGGACCCGTCCCGCTTGGGGCTCGAGGAGCTGGGCGAACTGACCCTACGGCTGGGAGAGATCGACACCGACTCGCCGCCCGAGGACCGCGAGTCCCTGATCGCCTCGCTCGGCAGGATGCTCGAGCAGTGGGCCACTGTCGACGAGGAGCCCCGGCTCACCGCGCTGGTGAACGACTACCTCGAGCGGGTCCTCACCGCGCCGCAGCGAGAGATCGTCACCCGGGCGATCGCGAACTCCGAGATGCGCGAGACGCCTCCGACTTGACCTTGTCGCGGCGATAACGTCGAGGCTCGTCTCATGAGACTCACGATCACCTATCTCGCGTCCTATGTGCTGTCCGTGCTCGGCAACTCCCTCGCGGCGGTCGCCCTCCCGCTGATCATCCTGCAGACCACCGGCAGCGCGCTCGGCGCGGGGACCGTGGCGGCCGCGACCGCGCTCCCCGCGCTGGCGGGCGGCATCGTGATGGGAGTGGTCATCGACCGCGTCAATCGACGCACCTCGTCGATCGTCACCGATGTGATCTCGGGCCTCTCGATCGCGGCCCTGCCCCTGGTCGATCTCCTGACCGGTCTGAGCATCGGCTGGTTCATCCTCTTCGGAGCCATCGGCGCACTCGGAGACATTCCCGGGATCACCGCGCGCGAGACTCTGCTGCCTGCGATCGTGAGCGCCAGCCCGCTGTCATCGGAGCGGCTCATCGGGCTGCGGGAGAGCCTCGGCGCTGCCGCCATCGTCGTCGGTCCGGCAGCTGCCGGCGTACTGACGGGCCTCCTCGACGGAAGCGCGGTCCTCTGGGTCACCGCGGGTCTCTCCCTCTCAGCCGCCGCCGTCACACTGCTCATCCCGCACCATACCGGCGCCGTACCTCCGGTCACCCCCGACACCCGTCGCTCCGTGTTCTCCGATCTCGGAGAGGGTTTCGGTGCGCTCGTCCGCTCCCCCTTCCTGCTGATCCTGCTGCTGATGACCTTCGTCGCGGGCATGGTCACCAGTGCGTTCCAGGGGTTGATCCTGCCTGTGTACTTCACCGACCTCGGCGCACCGGCATTGCTCGGCCTGGTGCTCAGCGCGCTGGCGCTCGGGCTGCTGGGAGGGAGCGCGGTCTATGCGGTGGTCGCCAAGCCCGGGCGCGGACGGCGCGCATGGCTCGGCGGAGGACTCAGCGGCGCGGCCGGCGGCATCGCGATGATGGCTTCCCTCTCGAGCATCCCCACGATCCTCATCGGAGCCCTGGTCACCGGCATCGCCTGCGGGCTCTTCACGAGCCTGGCCGGGGTCCTGATGCTCGAACGGATTCCGGATCGGGTACGCGGGCGTGTGATGAGCGTCCAGAACGCCGCCGTCACGGTCGCCCCCTCGGTCGGCATCTTCGTAGCCTCGGTGCTCACCGAGACGATCAGCGTGCAGATCGCCGCTGTGGTGGCGGCGGCGACCTGGGCGCTCATGGTGATGATCGTCCTCGTGGCGAAGCCCATGCGCGACCTCGCCCCTCGGCCGGCTGAATGAGCGATCCGGGTCTCCCGCTCAGGAGCCGCATCAGGCGCGTGGCGTCAGACCGCGTTCCGCAAGATAGGCGGCAGCGAGCTGCTGCAGCTCGGAGCGTCGGGATTCCCGCATCCGTGCGATGCTCTCGAACACCGAGCGTCCGTCACCCGCCGTCGCCAGCAGGTCGAGATCCGGCTGATCGAAGAACACGTCGTAGAACGGCGAGAGGGTCGCATCCGTGAACTTCGCCTGGCGCGCAATGGTGAACAACGGCGTGCGGAATCGTCCTGCGAAGTGATTGATGTCGGCCCCCGCCTCGATGAGCCGGCGCAGCAACGGAACCTCTGCGGGTACGTCATGCGTACCTCGGCCGAGCAGCGCATGCAGCACGGTGTAGCTCTCGCCCTTCGGCCCGGAGAGGACTGCGGCGTCCGCGCCGTGGTCGAGAAGAAAGGTGCTGATCGCGACCCGTGCCGCCAGGTCGTCATTGGTCGCGGAGCGGTGCAGCAGAGTCTGCCCCTCGCCGAAGTCGATCGCCTCATCGCCTGGTCGGAAGGCGGCGGCGAACTCATCGAACGTGGCGCGCGCGGCCAGATGCCACACCTCGGCGATCATGCGGCGGGGCCCGAAGACTGCTGGACGAGGAGCGACGAGGCGGGTGACATGGCCCTCCAGGCTAGCCGACCGCCGTGGGTGATCGCGCGTCGTCGAGGTGGTGCCGTGCCGCGGCGATGGCTCGCCGCGCATGCTCCTTCGCCCCGACCTGCGCGACCAGCATCGCCCGCGGGATCTCGAGTGCGAAGGGGATGCCGGGCGGCAGCGCGCCGAGGATCTCGGGGATGTCGATGCCTCCCTCGCCCGGGAACAACCGCTCGAAGCGCGCGGTGTGGATCAGCTCCGACGTGGTGTGCGGGATCTCGGCCGGCGCATCGCACACGTGCGCATAGTGGAACCACTCCCTCGGGAGGTCCCGCAACTCCGCCACGCTGGACCTCGACCGAGCGAAATGCAGCATGTCGATCAGCATGCCCGCGTTGGGCTGATCGGCCGCTCGGAGGATGCTCGCGGCTGACGCGAGGTTCGGCGTCTCGGTCCAGGAGGGGAACTCGAGGTCGACCGTGAGCCCGAACGGCGCGGCGAGCTGGCAGAGCTCGGCGAACCGGTCGGTCTTGCGCGCGACGTCGGCGTCAGGTAGCTGCGCGATCACATGGCGCGCGCCCAGCTCGGCTCCCGCTTCGAGGAAACGCAGGTAATCGCGCGGGTTGTCACCGGACGTGATGCGGGCCAGCTCGATGTCGAGGACCTCGACACCGGTGGCGGCGAGATGCGTCTTCGTCGCCCGCATCAGGGCCGGGTCGAACGCCAGCGGATAGTGCGGCTCCTGCGGCGTGACCTTCGTCATCCTCAGACCGACGTAGCGATAGCCGGCGGCGGCCGCGGCGTCGACGAGTTCGGGCGGCGAGAGACTGAGGGCGGTCAGATGGGCGAGCGAGTACTCGTGTCCCGACGACGCGCCGATCTCGGTCGGGCCGCTGGCGCCGGTGCGTATCCGCTGTCGCCGGTGGGCCGCCATCCGCAGCGGCACGGTGAGCGGGTCGCCCAGCCCGTCGTAGTCGCCGATGCGTTGCACCACTTCGAAGAACACGCGCGAGCCCAGGATCTCGGTGAAGAAGTGCAGGAACTCGCCCCGCTCGTCACGGTCGTACAGGATCGAACTGCGACGCAGCTCGGCGAGCAGATCGGCCGGGAGGTCCTCGCGCGCATCCAGATCGTCGTAGTAGTTGGCGGGGATGTCGAGCAGAGGTGCTCCCCGGCGGCGGAACGCCTCGGCGCAGGCCACGACGTCATCGGTCGCGAAGGAGATGAGCTGGGGACTCGACACGGCGGGCGCCCAGTCTCCGCGCCGCAGAGGCGTGGTGCTCAGAGCGATGCGCACGCGCCGCGACGGGTCGTGCGCCGACCAGGTCCGGATCACTCCGAACGGAGCCGTGATCTCGGCGGATTCGCCGGGAACCAGCCCGAGCACGGTGCGGAAGAACAGGGTGGACTGATCGAAGTCGTCGATGGATTCGGTGATCGACACGTGGTCGATGCCGTGCAGCAGGGGCGGCCCTGACGCCAGTGCGCCCTCGGCCGCCTCTGTCTCGCGGAAGTCGCTCACCCACGGTCGCTCCGCTGAGGCGTCGCAGAAGAAGAGGGCCGTGCCGCCGGGGCTCGCGACGGAGTCGAGGTCGGACTCGTCGGAGGCGCGGGGACGAGCGAGCTTCGGCGCCAGCAGGCTCTCGGCTCGCCGCATGGATGCCGACGCATCCGCCGTGTCGACGGCGAGTGCGCTGATCGAGGCGGTCCCTGGCGCGATCGAGCGCTCGGGCGCGAGATTCAGCAGGATGCGGGCATCCCCCTGTTCCCAGAGCTGCACGGGCAGCGAGCGATGCTCCCGTGAATGCAGGAAGCCGAGCGTGGTCAGGGCGCGCGAGACGAGCGGCGCCGACACCTCGTCGACCGCCAACTCCGCGAAGGCGAACCCGGTCAGCTCGGGCGCCGCGGGTATCCCGCCCCCGGCTCCGAGCGGCGCCCCCGAGGCGTTCGCGTTCGCGGAGACGGTCTCCATGAGGGCCCTGGCCGAGCGCATCGCGTCGGTCGCGGTGTGACGCGGATCCTCCTGCTGGTAGACGTCATTGAACACCTCGAGGGCGATGGGTCCTCGGTAGCCCCTGCTGAGAAGACTCTCGAGGAATCCGGCGACATCGAGCGAGCCCTGACCGGGGAACATCCGATGGTGCAGACTCCACTCGCGCACATCGAGGTTCGATCGCGGAGCATCGGCGAGCTGCACGTGGAACACCCGGTCGACGTCGATCGCCGCCACAGCCGACGCGTCGGCGCCGTTCGAGAGCACATGGAAGCTGTCGAGACACATGCCCAGCGCCGGATGATCCACCCGCTGCACGAGGCGCCAGGCGTCATCGTGCGACCGTACCCTGCCCCACGGCACCGCCTCATACGCGAGGCGGATGCCCCGCTCGAGGGCGAGATCGGCGAGCCGACCCAGCTGCTCCGCCGCCCTGCCGTCATCATCGACTCCCTGGGGCGACCTCGACGAGCAGCACACCAGCACCTCCGTGCCGAGGTCGACGAGCAGATCGAGCTTGCGCTGCGCGCGCCGCAGCTGGGCTCCGAACTGCTCCTCGGGCACCGCTTCGACATGCAGCGGCTGATAGGCCTCGATGCGGAGTCCGAGGTCTGCCGCCTCTGCAGCCAGACGGTGGGGTGACCACGACGACATGATGAGGTCGTACTCGAGCAGCTCCACGCCCGTGAACCCCGCGGCTGCCGCGGCGCGCAGCTTGTCGTCGAGCGTGCCGGAGAGGCACACGTGAGAGATCGCGACGTCCTGCACGCCGAGCGCCTGAGTCATGGGATCACCTGAAGATGGTCGGACAGCGGATGCCGAGCGTCAGTCGGTCGCGACGTGTTCGACGGTCTCACCGGGGTTGTAGATGTCGAGGATGTTCCAGTGGCCGGAGGTCGGCGTCGGCACATTCACCATCGATACATCGATGACGACCGGACCGCCCTGGGCGATCGCGCGCTCCAGCGCCGGCTTGAATTCCGCCGCGGCGTTCACCCTGATCCCGGTCACGCCGTACGCCTCGGCGATGGCGGCGAAGTCGGTGTACATCGGATCGTCCGAGTCACCGAACACCGTGCCGTAGGTGGTGTCGAAGGCTGCCTTCTCGAGACCGGCGATGGTGCCGAACGCGTTGTTGTTCATGACGACCCACACCACCGACACGTTCTCCTCCCGGGCGGTGGCGAGCACGGCCGGATTCTGACCGAAGCCTCCGTCGCCCACCAGAGACACGACGACGCGGTCGGGCAGGGCGATCTTCGCGCCCACGGCAGCCGGCGCGCCGAAGCCCATGGTCGCGAAGCCGCCTGGGGTGAGGAAGGTGCCGGGAGTGAGGATGTCGAACTGCTGGCCGACGCCGTTCTTGTTCCATCCGACGTCGGTGGTGATGATCGCATCCGCGGGAAGGACCTGCCGTACCTCGGCCAGGATCCGCTCCGGACGCATCGGCCACGCCTCGGACACCTGCGCCTCGGCGTTGCGCGAGCGCACGGCGTCCCTGTTCTCCGCGATGGCGGCGAACAGCTCGACCCGCTGCACGCCCTCCGGAACGAGCCTCCGCGCCACGCGTGCCAGCACGCCGAGGGCGGACTTGAGATCTGCGAGCGCACCGACCTGGAGAGGATAGTTGCGACCCAGCTCTGCCGGATCGATGTCGATCTGCATGAGTCTGGTGGCGGGGATGTCGAAGGTGTACTCGGGGTACCACGAGCTCGAATCGGCTTCGGCGAAGCGCGTTCCCAACGCGAGGATCCAGTCCGCGGTGCGGGTGGTCTGGTTGGTGAAGGCCGTTCCCCAGAATCCGGTCATGCCCAGCACCAGCGGACTGTCGTCGGGAACCGCCCCCTTGCCCATCAGGCTGTGGGCGACGGGCAGCGACAGCAGCTCGGCGAACTCGAGGAGCTCGGCAGACGCGTCCGCCGCGATGATGCCTCCACCCACGTAGAGCACGGGGCGTTCGGCGGCGAGCAGGTTGCGCACGATCTGCTCGGCGACCTGCTCATCGAGGCTCGGCCGGGCGAGCGCACGGGTGTTGCCGATCACGCGATCGAAGAGTGCCACGTCGACCTCCGCCGAGAAGACGTCCATCGGCACGTCGACGAGCACCGGTCCGGGCCGCCCGCTCTCGGCGAGCGTGAAGGCCTTGTCGAGCACCTCGGCGACGAGGTGCGGCTGGTCGACGCGCCACGCCCGCTTCACGAACGGCCGGTAGATCTCGTACTGCGAGGCGTCGGCATGCAGGTTGATCTCCTGGTGCGGATGCTTGCCGAAGTAGTGGGTGGGCACGTCGCCGGCGATGACGACCAGGGGAATCGAGTCGAGCGCGGCATTCGCCACGCCGGTCGCGGCGTTCGTGAGCCCCGGCCCGAGGTGCGTGAGGACGACGCCTGTCTGCTTGGTCACCCGGGCGTAGCCGTCTGCTGCGTGCGCGGCGATCTGCTCGTGTCGTACGTTCACGAACGCGAGCTGATCGCTCTTCTCCATGGCCGCGAGCAATGCGATGTTCGTGTGGCCGCACAATCCGAAGACATGCCGCACCTGGCGCGCCTCCAGGTATCGGACGATCTGGTTGGACACCAAGTCCTTCATGATGCTCTCTCTCCGTGGTCGCGGTCGT
This sequence comes from Microbacterium sp. AC145, assembly GCF_979258505.1. NCBI lineage: Bacteria > Bacillati > Actinomycetota > Actinomycetes > Micrococcales > Microbacteriaceae > Microbacterium > Microbacterium sp. AC145. Next base: position 131,134 of record NZ_OZ409859.1, on the reverse strand, counting down.
GCGGGACGGCCCGGCGCGCCGGACCCGTGTAGGTGTAGGGGATCGACTTCGGCATGGGGCCCTTGATCCGGCCGCCCTGCTGCAGTTGTTCATGCGCATGGGCGAGGATGCCCACCGATCGAGACAGGATGAACACCCCGCGCCCGAGCTCGGGCGTCAGCCCGAGCTCGCAGTAGATGACGGCGGTGGCACCGTCGACGTTCATGGGGATGCGCCGGGGCTTGCCCTCGCTGATCGCGTCTTCCACAGCGCGGCCGATCGCGACGAAGCGCCCCGAGACCGCTCCCTCCCGGCTCTCGGCCTCGACGAGGGAGAGCAGCCGGGGTGCGCGTGGATCCAGCGGATGCCACCTGTGACCGAAGCCGGGCACGTACTTCTCTCCCGCGTCCCGTCGGCGCTGCAGCACGACACGAGTCGCTTCGGCGACGTCGCCGCCCGCCGCCAGCTCTGTGTCGATCTCGTAGTACAGCTCCATGCACTGCTGCCCCGGGCCGCCGTGCACGTCGTCGAGCACGGTGATCGCCGACGCCATGGCGCCGTTCATCGGGGCACCGCAGGTCACCGCCATCCGCCCGATCGCGATCGACGGCGCCTGGGGGCCATGATCGACGGACGACACGAGAGCCGCTTCGAGGAGCCCGGATTGCGCGCGCGTGGGGAGATCACCGAGCAGCATGAGCCAGATGGTGTCGACGAAGCTGACGGTGCCGATGAGCTCCTGCACGGGATAGCCGCGCAGGTCGATCGATCCCGGTCGCACGTCGATGATGCCGGTGGTCCACCAACTGCGCGCGTCTTCGACGATCTGCTCCGCGGAGAGGTCGCTCACGAGGGGGTCCCGGCGGCTTCGAGCTCGGCGACGAAGAACTCGCCGAACAGCTCCTCGTCGGACGGCCGATCCTCGGCGATCGTCCTCGACACCCATGTGGTGTTCAGGTAGTGCCGCAACGCCACGTTCTCGGAGGTGATGTTGCCTCCCCACGTGCCGCAGCCCATCGACGACGTCATCGGCATCCCGTTGGTGAAGGATCCGGCGTTGGCCTTCGAGTTCGGCTGGCGCACCATGATGCGAGAGACCGGCATGTGCTGCGCGAAGTAGTCGATGTGCGCATCATCGGTCGAGGCGATGCCGCACGAATGCCCCTTGCCGCCGATCTCGTACAGCGCCTTGGCGAGCTCGACCCCGTCTTCGAAGCTGCCCTCGTACTTGTGCACGGCCATGAGTGTGGTGAGCTTCTCCTTGCAGAACTGCCTGTCTTCGGCGATCCCGTCACCCTCGACCACGATGAAGCGACGGTCGTCCCGGATGTCGAAACCTGCCGCGTTCGCAAGCGCCTGGGGTGAGATGGCGACGGTGTCTGCCAGGCGGTGCCCCTCGGCATCCCACATCACCGCCTGCAGCGCCGCCCTCTGATCTGTCGTCGCAAGATGACCGCCCTCCGCGCGCAGAGCGTCCAGCATGTCCGCGTAGCGGGCGGCGGGCACCAGCACGTTGCCGTCGGCAGAGCATCCGGATCCGAAGTCGGAGGTCTTGGAGAGCATGCAGTTTCGAGCGGTCTCCTGCAGATCGGCGGTCTCGTCGACGAACTCCGTCGCGTTTCCGGCGCCGACGCCGTACGCCGGCGTGCCCGAGCTGTAGGCAGCCCGGACGAGCCCCTGTCCGCCGGTGGCGATGACGAGGTCGGAGCGACGCATCACCTCCTGCGAGGCGGTGAGGCTGGGCAGGGTGAGACACTGGAGGATGTCGGCCGGTGCGCCTTCGGCCTCGAGCGCCTCGCGCATCAGACGCACGGTCTCGAGAGTCGTCTGCGTCGATCGCGGGTGCGGCGAGAAGACGACGACGTCGCGCGCCTTGATCGCGTAGATCGCATTGCCCGCCGGCGTCAGATCGGGGTTGGTGGTCGGCACGACGCAGCCGATGATGCCCACGGGCTTGCCGTACTTGACCAGACCCCGCGCGGAGTCCTCCTCGATCACGCCGACCGAAGGACTGCGCAAGGCATCTCGCAGGACACCGCGGATCTTCATCCTCTTGTTCATACGGCTGTCGAAGTCGCCGAGTCCCGATTCCGCGATGCCCATCTCGACGAGCCGATGGAACGAGGTGCGGTTGGCGACGGCCCAGGCGACAGCGCGGATGAGGCGATCGACGCGCGCCTGGTCGTAGGTCTCGATGATCGCCAGTGCCGCACGAGCACGAGCGAACACGTCATCGAGTTCGTCCTCCTGTGCTGGCGAGAGCGGTTTCGTCGTTGAAGCAGCCATTTACAACTCCGTCCATGGGCATTGATGCCGACAGCCGAATGCTAGGCACACGCCTGCGGGGCCGACAAAGCGTGTCTCACTGGGCAGGAACGGGGCACTGGAAAACCCCCGTGAGCGGCAGATCAGAGCGACGTGTACCACTCGGTGGGTCACACCGTTGCCTCGATGGGGATGCCGGGTTAGCGTCCGAATCCTGCAGGTGCGACCGGTCCTCGGTCCGGTCGGCCAGGCGGCAATCCCCAGAGTGACGTCGGCGGACGGACACCGTCTGTCGTCGGATCAACGACGATCAAGGAGTCACGCATGCGAAAACGACTGACCATGAGAGCTGCGGCGTTGGGAATCGGCGCGCTCGTCGTTCTGGGCGCCGCGAGCCCGCCCGCTTTCGCGGTGATGGCACCGGCTGAACCCGTGCCGCCCAGCGGATTGACGGGCGTGGAGCCGACCGGCGAGAACATGCCCACGGTCGGTGGCAACCTCGGCAACCAGCACTACTCGGGGCTGACCGCGATCGACAAGGACAACCTCGACCGACTCGCGCCGGCGTGGCGCACCGCAGTGTCGGGAGTCGCTCCTGCGTCGGATGACGTCGGACAGCAGACCACGCCCATCGTCGTCGACGGGGTGCTCTATCTCGACACCCCCAGCGGTGGGGTCATCGCGGTCGACGGCGTGTCAGGCGAGCCGGTGTGGAAGTGGGAGAACACCGTCTACGGGATGTCGGGGACGCGTCGTGGCGTCTCAGCCGGCGACGGCAAGATCTTCACTCTCGCCGGCGGAAACCGTGTCGTCGCGCTCGATCAGGCGACGGGCGCCGAGGCCTGGGCGGTCCAGGCCGTCGGGCCTGCAGGCGAGGACCTCGGCCGCGTCGGCAAGGTGGCGACCGTGTACTCCCACGGCATCGTCTACGCGCACGCCGCCGACGGCGACCGCGGTGCGGTCATCGCTCTCGACGCCGCCGACGGCTCGTACCTCTGGCACTTCTTCGGGGGCCCGCCCCGCGGACAGGAGTTCACCGGACTCGACGGCGCCACCTTCGACGCCTCCGAGACCTGGGGGCCGATCCTGGAGGACGGCACGGACTGCGCGCAGGAGGGAGGCGCGACGTCGTGGATGCACGGAGCCGTCGACCCCGAGCTGGGCCTGTACTACATGACCTTCGGCAACCCTCGCAGCTGCACGTCGTCGCAGAACGGCTCGCTGCGCCCCGGCGACAACCTCTTCTCGACGACGCTGGTCGCGGCAGACGCGGCCACGGGCGAGTACAAGTGGCACTACCAGTCGATCCGTCACGACATCTGGGACATGGACAACGTCCACCCGCCGACGCTCGCCGACATCCAGGTCGCGGGCGAGGAGCGCAAGGTGATCTTCTACGGCACGAAGTCGGGTCATCAGTTCGTGCTCGACCGGACCGACGGCACGCCGGTGCTGCCGGTGATCGACAAGCCGATGATCACCGACTCGCGGCAGGTGCAGCCCAGCACTCAGCCCTTCCCCGCGAGCCGACTGCTGCCCGAATGCGTCGTGTGGGAGAAACTCGACCCCGACAACATCCCCGGAGACCCCTGGCGCGCGGTGCCGAACTACAACGGCTACCAGCCGGATGACGACGGGAATCTGGTCTTCAACCCCGACAGCTATGTCGCGGCCGACGAGCCCTTCCTCAGCTACCCGGAGAACTCGTCCGGCCACCGCGAGGGATGCATGTACGACCCCCAGTGGGATCTGCCGATCCTGTCGACCACCAGCCAGAACGGCGGCGGCGACTGGTCGAACCAGTCCTACAGCCACAGCACGAACCTCGTCTACTTCCCGTACGGCACCAACCCGGTCGCTCACTGGAACGGCGCCTCGGCGAACGGACAGCGCGCGATGGGGCAGTACCAGACCGGTGGGATCCTCGCCTACGACGCTTCCACCGGTGAGGTCGCATGGACCAACCACCTGGGCACCGACATGTCGCACGGCCAGGGGCCCCTGACCACGGCATCCGACCTGCTCTTCGCCGGCCAGATCGACGGGCGACTGCTCGCGATGGATGCCGCGAAGGGCGACGTGCTCTGGGAGTTCCAGACCGGTTCGGGCATCGCCTCGGCGCCGGTCACATACGAGGTCGACGGCGAGCAGTACGTCGCCGTCTTCGCCGCGGGATCGACGAACCCCTACGGCGGTTCGGTGACACAGGGCGACTCGCTCTGGTCGTTCAAGATCGACGGCGACCACGTGACCGACTCGGGCAGCCAGGAGGGGCCGAACACGGCACCGCTCACGATCCGTCGTCCGGTGAGCGGCTCCGCCGTCGAGGGCGCCACGGTGGACAACACCGTGTATCTCGCTCGGAGCAGCCGGACGGCCGACACCGAGGCGGCGAGAGACAGCACCGCACAGGCTGCCATGCAGCCGACGCACCTGCGGGTGCCGGTGGGGACGACCGTCGACTTCGTGAACCCGGGCGCTGAGACGTTCCCGAACTTCCCGAACCTGCTGGAGCACTGCGCCACCCAGTTCTTCGAGGGGGAGTTCAACGCCAGGCTGCAGCCGGGCGAGAGCTATCAGCACACCTTCGATCGGGCGGGCGAGTACTTCTTCAACGACTGCACCGATCCACGCCCGACGGGCAAGATCGAGGTCTACCTCGAGCCGAAGGACCAGCCGGGTGCGCTGACGTTCGCGGCGGATCGTCTCGACCTGGGCTCGCCGTCCGGGCTGTTCACGGACGTGAAGGGCACCGTATCCGCAGAGTTCGCGCTACCGGAGGGGTACAGCTACGACAGCGACGCGCTGCTCGTGACTCCTCTGTCGCAGACTCCCGTCGCGCCGACGAAGGCCACGGCGGGCGAGGGCAGGATCCTGCTCGAGTTCGACGCGGCAGACATCGACAACAACGTGCCGGCGGGCGAGGTCCAGCTGACGGTGCGGGCGAACGTGCTCACTCCGTCGGGTGTGCAGGAGCAGCTCAGCTCCACGGTGACAGTCACCGTCTCGAAGGACACGGTGGAGGCGACGGCCACACCACGGGCCCTGGCCGGCAAGGTCTACGTGTCGGTGTCGGTCGTCAACCGCGCCTCGGTGCCCGCGGACATCGTGATCTCGACGGAGTACGGCGAGAAGACGTTCACGGATGTCGCTCCGGGCGCATCGGTGGCCGTGTCGATCAACTCGCGGACGACGTCCATCCCCGCGGGGGACGCGACGATCACCGCGACCACCGAGGTCGAGGGCAGGACGCTGACGCGAACCACGACTGCTCCGTTCGGAGCGTTCTCCGCGGACGACTGACAGTCGGCCTGCGACTTCGATACCTATCCACAACAAGGGAGATTCAATGATGAACAAGATGACGCTCACCCGGGTCGGAGCCGTGGCTTTCGGCGCAGCGCTGCTGGCGTCGGCGGGTACCGCCGCGGCCACCGCAGATGACGCAGAGGGCGACGGCGCCGACGTCGACATCAAGGTCGAGGTCACCGATCGGTATCCGTCCGGGGTGCTCGCCCTGACCGTCGCGGCGGACGAGGCCACGCTGACCGAGGTGGCCAGCGGCGACCCGGCCGTGCGCGAGTTCACCGGTGCACTGCCCACGGTCACCGTCACCGACACCCGCTCCGAGGTGCCGGACGAGCCGTGGGCGGTGCTCGGGACAGCCGGGGACTTCGTCTCCGGTACCGACACGATCACCGCAGGTCACCTCGGATGGTCGCCGGCACTCGTCGAGGACTACGGCCCCGCGGTCGAGCCCGGCGGAGACATCGAGACGGTCGTGGACGATCCCTCCAGCGAGGGCCTGGCCTACGCCGACGGCGAGCTGCTCTATGCGAACTGGGATCAGGCGGGCTCGTACGAGCAGGGCTCGTGGAGCGCGACGGCAGGGCTGCAGCTCAAGCTCGATGCCGCTGCTGCCGCATCCGGCTCGTACACCTCGGTGCTGACCCTGTCGCTCTTCGAGTAACGACCACCCCGAAGAGGGGGTGCGGCGCCCGATCGCGCCGCATCCCCTCTTTTCCATCCGTCCCGTCCGCCCCGTCCGCCCCTGTGGGAAGGTCCGCATGATCACCGCCATCCACCGCTCCGCGATCTCCACGATCGCCCTGTCCGCTTTCCTGTTCTCCGCGGCGGCTCCCGCGCCCGCGCAGGCCGATCAGACCGAACAGGCCGACCAGTCCGAGGGCGATGTGACCTGGATGGTGCGCCCGAGCGACGGCATCGGAGAAGACGGCCGCTCCTGGGTCGAGCTCGAGCTCGATCCCGGCGACACCGTCGAGGAGCATCTTCTGGTGCGCAACCTCAGCCTCGCTCCCGTGACCTTCCATCTCTCCGCGGCCGACGGATACTTCACCGACACCGGCCGCTTCAACATGCTCACGTCCGACAAGGAGTCCGTCGACGCCGGCACCTGGATCGAGATCCAGGACACGGTGGAGGTCCCCGCCGGGGCCGACGTGATCGTCCCCTTCACGCTCACCGTGCCCGAGGACGCGACGCCCGGTGATCATCCCGCAGGCGTCGCGGCCGGTATCCGCTCGGGCGGCGATGACGAGGTGGGCATCGAGTCGCGCGTGGGCTTCCGGGTGATGACGCGAGTCGCCGGCGAGCTCGCTCCAGGCCTCTCCGCCGAGGCATCCGCGTCGTACTCCGGATCGTGGCACCCGTTCGAGCCGGGAAGCCTCGATGTCGCGTACACCGCCGAGAACACGGGGAACACCCGCCTCTCCATCGTGCCGCGAATCTCGGTGAGCGCCCTGTTCGGTCTCGTGTCGTTCACTGTGGACGGCGACGCGATCGGCGAGATGGCACCGGGTGAGTCCCGCTCGTCGAGCGTCTCCCTCCCCTCGGTCTGGCCGTTGTTCCTCTACTCGGTCGACCTGGAGGCATCAGCGACCGCCGTGAGCGATGAACTCGCCCCCGGCGACGTCTCGCCGGGACGGGCGTCGTCGAGCGTCGTCGCCGTGCCGTGGATGCAGCTCGCGGTGCTCGCGATCGCGGTGCTTCTGCTGTGGTCGCTGTGGCGCGGCCACCGTCGCCGCGAAAGTCTCGTCGAGGAGCGCATCGAGAAGGCGCGCATGGAGGGACGGCTGGCTGCCGAGACCGGGGTGCCGTACCCCTGATCCCCTCCCCCTCCCCCGCGGAAGACACACTCCACGCACAGGGTCCGGGCCGCCAGACGGCGACCCGGACCCTGTGTCTGTCAGCGGAGCAGCCGCATCGATGTCAGGTGGTGCAGAAGGGCTTGATGCCCATGGCGCTTTCGAGGCCTTCCATGACGTGCTGTTTGAAGAACTCATCACCGGGCAGAGGCGCATCCGTCCATGCGGCGGCATCGTGTCCGAGGGTCGTGAGCCAGGCCCGCGATCCGTCGTAGTACTGGCACCAGCTCACCGCATGCTCCTCACCGTGCCCGTCGGGCCGGACCTCGCTCGTGGCCTTGTCGACCTCGAGCAGCACATTCACATTCGTCGGATACGGACGCAGGTTGTACCACTCGTCCTTGAACGTCCACGTCTCCGGCATGAACGACGTCGAGACGTCCCTGTCGTTGATGACCTCCACGGTCCCCTCACGGTTCGGACCGTGGTTGAGGAAGTTCGCACCCCCGAGCAGCCCCTCGTAATACGGCCAGTCATACTCCGCACCGAACGCGTTGTGGATGCCGACGAACCCGCCACCACCCTGCAGATACTCCACCAGGCGATCCTGCGCGGGATCATCGAGAGTGTCCCTGTTCGAACTCAAGAACACCACCGTCTGATACCGGTCCAGATTCGTGAACTGCGACAGATCCTCCGTGTAGTCCACCCCGATCCCCCGCTCCTCAGCCCACGCCCTGAGCGCCGTCTGCGCGACGTTGCTGGCGCCCAGTTCGGGGTTCAGCCCCGCGGGCAGCGGGGTTCCCAGATGCGCATGCCGCGGCCCCGCAGTCCGACTCCAGATCAAGATCCGCTTCTGCTCACCCTCGACCCACCCGTTGCCACCCTCGACATAGCACTCCGGATCGGTCCCCCGGCAGACGCCGTAGTAGCTTCCGTACTCGGCGGCCGTCGTCTCGGTGAACGTCTCGCCGCCACGTTCTCCGGACGCGGTGACCGTGAGGGATCCTGCCGGGAGCGGCATCGAGCGCGTGTTGAGCGACACGGCGACCGTCTGGCCGGGGCGGACGTTCGAGAACGACTTCTTTCCGAACGGGGCGTCGACCTGCAGCGACACGGGCACGTCCGACTGATTGCGCACCGATACCGACACGTGAACCTTGGACCCGAGGGTGCGCGGGGTCACCGTCACCTCGGGTGCGTCGCTCTTCGGCGCGCAGAAGGATTTGATGCCCATGGCGCTCTCGAGGCCTTCCATGACGTGCTGTTTGAAGAACTCATCACCGGGCAGAGGCGCATCCGTCCATGCGGCGGCATCGTGTCCGAGGGTCGTGAGCCAGGCCCGCGATCCGTCGTAGTACTGGCACCAGCTCACCGCATGCTCCTCACCGTGCCCGTCGGGCCGGACCTCGCTCGTGGCCTTGTCGACCTCGAGCAGCACATTCACATTCGTCGGATACGGACGCAGGTTGTACCACTCGTCCTTGAACGTCCACGTCTCCGGCATGAACGACGTCGAGACGTCCCTGTCGTTGATGACCTCCACGGTCCCCTCACGGTTCGGACCGTGGTTGAGGAAGTTCGCACCCCCGAGCAGCCCCTCGTAATACGGCCAGTCATACTCCGCACCGAACGCGTTGTGGATGCCGACGAACCCGCCACCACCCTGCAGATACTCCACCAGGCGATCCTGCGCGGGATCATCGAGAGTGTCCCTGTTCGAACTCAAGAACACCACCGTCTGATACCGGTCCAGATTCGTGAACTGCGACAGATCCTCCGTGTAATCCACCCCGATCCCCCGCTCCTCAGCCCACGCCCTGAGCGCCGTCTGCGCGACATTGTTCGCAGCCAACGGCGGGTTCAATCCCGCAGGCAGCGGGGTTCCCAGATGCGCATGCCGCGGCCCCGCAGTCCGACTCCAGATCAAGATCCGCTTCTGCTCACCCTCGACCCACCCGTTGCCACCCTCGACATAGCACTCCGGATCGATGCCACGACAGACGCCGTAGACCGGATCGGCGATGGCCGCGCTCGTCTTGGCCGCGGCCACAGGCAGGGCCGCCTCTTCGACGCTGCCCGACGCCGGGCCGGCGGCCAGCAGACTCACCCCGAGAGTCGCTGCAGCGGCAAGCGCGACCCCCGAGCGGATGATGGATTTCATGTGATCTCCTTTGATCGGTCGTGCGTTCGCCTCAGGCTGCACAACCGGCCCAGGCTCGACCTGAAGCTACGTCGCGGCGAGCGCGCGGGGCAACGCCCGTTCCACCCAGTAGACCCGCAGGCGCGTCACGTTCGTGCAGTCGGTGTCCCATTCGGCGAGACTCGACTTTGCACGCATCCGCCGGACGGCCAGAGTCACTAGGGCAAGTCCGCGAGTTCGCGCCGTGCTCCTGCATCAACAGAGAGGTTGGCAATGCACCCTGACACCGTGGCGGTGACGCCATGACCGAGAAGGATCTCGGAATGCAGCCGGATGGAGAGCCTGAGCGGCGACCCGAAACACCCGTCGGGGACTCGATCTACGGGCACACGGACACCTTCTACACGGTGCCCGAACTCAACAAGGGAGTGCCGAAGGATCCGACGTTCATCCGGGTCCTCTCCGCGATCGAGATCACGATCGGGGTGGTGCTCTTCGCCTTCATCGTCGTCGGTGTCATGTACCAGGTCCTCGGTCGCTACTTCCCGTCGGTCAGCTGGATCGGCTCGGGCGAGCTCGCGCTGATGTCGATGGTCGCGATGACCTTCATCACGACCGGCTACCTCGTCGGTCGCAACGGGCACATCGTGCTCGAGATCTTCGACCAGCTGCTCGCCGGCTCCAAGCTGTTCGTCGCGCTGCGGATCACCTCCGCCGTCATCATGGTCGTGACGTGCCTCGCCCTCGCCTTCGAGGCGTTCGTGAAGATCGAGACCGAGTGGAACCGCCTCAGCGCCGCGATGCACGTGCCCCTCGGGCTCCTCTACGTGTTCGCCCTGGTCGGCTTCGTCTCTGCGGCCATCCACTCCGCCTTCAAGATCCCGTACGCACACCGCCCGGAGCATCAGCTCGACATCGGCGAGATGGATTCCTGACGCCATGGAACTCTGGGTCTACATCACGCTCCTCGTCGCGCTCCTGCTGCTGCGAGTGCCGGTCGCCTTCGCGATGATCGCGTCGAGCATGCTCTACTTCTACATGAGCGGCCTCTCGGCGGGCTACGCCATCTCCTCGATCGTGAACGGCATCAACAGTTTCCCGCTGCTGGCCGTTCCGCTCTTCATCTTCGTCGGCGCGATCGCGAACCACCTCGGCATCGCGACGAGGCTCTACGACTTCGCCAAGGCGCTTCTGCCCCGCCTTCCCGGCAACCTCGCCTACGTCAATCTCGGCACGGCGATCGGCTTCTCCTGGATCAGCGGCTCGGCCCTCGCCGACGCCGCCTCGACGAGCAAGGTTCAGATCCCGCAGATGCTCAAGGCGGGCTACCCGTACGGGTTCTCGGCCGGACTCACGGCATCCGGTTCGCTGATGAGCACGGTGATGCCGCCGAGCATCCCGGCGGTGCTCTTCGCCGCGACCGCGTCGATCTCCACGGGCGCGCTCTTCGCCGGATCGATCCTCCCCGCCATGCTGATGGCGGTGGGTCTCGCCCTCTACATCTTCATCTGGGTGAAGCTCCACCCCAAGGTCGCGGTCACGCGTCCGTTCGACGGCGGGATGCTCGGCAAGGCCTCGGCGCGCGTCGTCGGCCCTGCGCTGCTACCCGTGATCATCCTCGGTGGGATCTTCAGCGGTCTCTTCACCCCGACGGAGAGCGCGGGCATCGCCGCGGTGTACATGCTCCTCCTCGGTCTGATCTACCGCACGCTGAACTGGCAGGTGTTCTGGCGGGCGGCGAAAGAGACCGTCGTGATCTCGGGCGGCATCCTGCTGATCCTCGGGGCCTCGAACCTCATGGGGCAGGTGCTCGCCCGAGAGCAGGTGTCGCGCAACATGGGCGAGTGGCTGACCGGATTGACGGACAACCCGATCGTGTTCCTCCTGATCCTCAACGTGCTCCTGATCCTGCTCGGGATCTTCCTCGAAGCACCACCGGTCATCCTCGTCCTGGTGCCCATCCTCATGCCGATCGCCAGTCAGTTCGGAATCGATCCGGTGCATCTCGGCGTCATCATGATCCTCAACCTGATGCTGGGCTCGCTCACACCTCCGGTCGGGGCCGTGCTGTTCGTCGTGGGATCGATCACGCGCCGACCCATGAGCGAGCTCTTCCGGGGCATCCTCCCCTTCCTGATCCCCCTCGGCGTCGTGCTGCTGCTGCTCACGGTGTTCCCGGCGATCGTGACGGTCGTGCCGACGATGCTCGGTCTGCTCTAGGTGCCGCGGGTGGAAGACATGAGTGACAGGAGACGATCATGACCGGCACGCTGTTCGTCCTCAACGGCTCCAACCTCAACATGCTCGGCGTGCGCGAGCCGACGCTGTACGGCGCCGCGACCCTCGACGACGTCCGCGCGGACTGCGAGAGGGTCGCGGCCGAGCTCGGCTACGACCTCTTCTTCGCGCAGTCGAACGCCGAGCACGAGATCGTGGAGTGGGTGCATCGGGCCTTCCACGAGCACGCGACCGTCGTGATCAATCCGGCGGGCTTCAGCTTCGGCTCCGTTCCGCTGCTCGACGCGCTGCACATGCTCACCACGCCTGTGATCGAGGTGCACATCACGAACATCCACTCCCGCGACGAGGTGCACCGGCATTCGCTGATCTCTCGCGTCGCGAACGTGGTCATCGCCGGCGCCGGGACCTACGGCTACGAGCTGGCGATCCGGGCAGCAGCACGGATCGACTCTGACGCCTGACGCCGATCAGTCTCGCAGGAGCGTCTGCGCGGCTTCGACGCCGAAGACCAACGCCTTGGTGAGCGCCGTGCCGGTCATATAAGAGGAGCCGTGGAGCCCCCCGACGATCTCACCGGCGGCGTACAGCCCGTCGATCGCACTCGCGTCGACACGTCTCACCGAGGTGTCGGGCGCGACGCTGAGGCCGCCGTACGTGGAGGTCATGGCGGTGACGGCGGTGTAGGCGTGGAACGGCGGCGTCGTGACCGCCACCAGGGAGCCGACACCGTTGACCAGTCCTGTGCGCCCGAAGCGGTCGGGGTGGAGCCCCGCGACCGCGGCGTTGTAGTCGTCGACGGTGGATTCGAGCCGCCCGGGAGGAAGCCCGAGCGCCGCGGCCAACGCCGCGAGCGTCGGCGCGCTCACCAGGTGCCCGAGCTCATCGATGCGTCCGATGTCGGAAAGCGGGACACCGGGTCTCGAGCGGTCGCGCACCACGGAGTCGAAGATCTGGTGCGCAGTGCCGCGCGGCTGCGCCAGGACCGCGGATCCGAGCAGCTTGTACGACTCGGACTCGTCGGCGAAACGGTCGCCCTCCGTGTTCACGAGGATCGCGCCGAGATAGTTGGCGGTCAGGAGCTCGTGCTCGTCGTCTCGCGTGGCGGCATGCTGTCCGTAGGTGCCCGCCACGTGGCCGACGTCGGCGAGACCGGCGCCGAGCATCCATGCCATGCGCAACCCGTCGCCCGTGTTGCCCGCTCCCCCATAGGCCATCGCGGCGCGTTGGGCGGGCACGAAGAGATCGAGCAGCTCTCGGGAGCGGGAGAAACCACCGCTGCAGAGCACCACCCCGCGTTGGGCGGTCAGAGCGCCGCGCTCGGAGCGGATGCCGGTGACGCGTCGCCCGTCCCAGAGCAGCTCTGACGCCGGATGCTCCCGCAGGATGCACGCCCCGGCAGCGATCGCCTCCCGTTCGAGCGACTCGAGCAGTGCGTCGATGCGGATGAGGTGCGCGCGGGCGACGGTCATCCCGGCGCTGACCTTCAGCTCATCCGTCCACGCGTCTGCCCTGTCGATCGCCTCGATCGCATGCCTCTGCCTCTCGGCAAGTGCGCGCAGCAGGCGCTCGTCGGCGAATCCACCACCGGTAGCGACCATGTCGGCGACGAAGAGCTCTGCGGAATCCTCGACGCCGGCGCGACGCTGCAGTGCGGTGCCGGACAGCGCGAACCACCCGCCGCTCATCGCCGAGCTGCCTCCGAGCCGTCGACGCTTCTCGACGAGCGTCACGTCCACGCCGCTCCGAGCGAGATGATGCGCCGCCGCCAGCCCCGCGAGTCCGCCGCCCACGACGACCGCATCGGTCTGCCGATCTGCCGGCGCGCTCATGCGTCGCCGGACAGGAATCGCGCGACGTCGATCGTGTCGCCGGTCTCGGCAGCGCGCACAGCAGCCCCGACGAGCGCGAGGGTGCGCGAGGCGTCGTCGGCCGAGACGAGCGGGGCGGCATCGCCGCGTGCGACGTCGACGAAGTGATCGAGCTGCGCCTGGAACGATCCCCGCGGCGGGTACGACAGGTACGTGCGCGCGAGCGGGGAGTGCCAGTCGGGCGGAACCGATCCCTCGTAGGTGTACGACGCCAGGTTCGGCAACGACAGCGCCCCGCGGGTTCCGACGAACTGGTACGCGACGCTGTCGGGTACGAACGGGAACGCAGGTGTCTCCTCGGTGCCCTGATCCCACCCCCACGGAGAGACCCCGGCATCGGAGGCGAGGAACCCTCCCACCGCCCCCGATTCGAACCGCAGATTCAGCGTGACGGTGTCTTCGACGGGCAGGCCGCGTGCCTGCGAGGCTCGCAGCGCCTGCACCTCGGCGACCTCGCCGCACAGATGCCGCAACAGGTCGAGATCATGCACCACGTTGATCAGCATCACCCCGGCTCCTGGCTGTGCGTGCCAGGGGAGGTCGGTGAAGTACGCGTCATCCTTGCGTGCGGACCACATCCCGTTCACCGCGACCAGGTCTCCGAGCGCACCGTCGCGGATCGCCGACCGCGCGCGGGCGACCGCCGGATGGTGACGACGGTGGTGTCCCACCAGCAGGCGTCCGTCGAGACGCGCCACCGCCTCGGTGAGCCGGATCGCCTCGGCGTGATCCGCGGCGACCGGCTTCTCCACGAGCACCGCCACACCGGCCTCGAGACAGTCGATCGCGGTGTCGACGTGGAATCGATTCGGATTGGCGATGATCACCGCATCCGGCTTCGCGGATTCCAGCATCTCCACCGAGGTGTGAAACGTCGGGCAGTCGAACTCGCCGGCATCCGCCACGGGGTCCGCCACCGCGACCAGCTCCGCGCCGCGAGCGTCCCGGATGAAGCCGATGTGCTGGCGCCCCATGAACCCGGCGCCGATCACCCCGATGCGAACGGGAGCGGTGTCGGATGCGGTCATGGTGGCCTCCTGCAGCTTCGCACGGCGACGGTCGGGGCCGAGACTATGCCACGATGGGCACGCGCGTGGAGCGCGTCCCATTGAACGGTCGGCCGCTGCGGAACACCCCGCAGGCGCATGTTCCATTCGACGGAACATCGCTTTGCGAACCGCACGAAGTCGGTAAGAGTCGGCACTGCCACCAGGTCGTATCCGACAGCGTGGTCGATGATCCTCTCGCCCCGTGCGTGAGCAGTCGACCGGACCGTGGGCTGCAGCCATCGAATGTCATATCCCGCACGCACGAAGACGTGCGCACAACAGAGGAGAGTCACATGGGCACATCCCGATCGACGCGCCGAGGTCTTTGGGCCGCGTCGGTGCTCACAGCATCAGTACTGGTCGTCACCGGTTGCGCCGGAGGCGGCGCGGAGAGTGGGGACGGCGGCGACGACACTGCAGACGACGCCGCGAACTCACCCGTCACGCTCACCGTGGCGACCAGCCAGAACGAGCAGACGCCGAACTACTTCTGTGGCGTCGAGCTGCTCAAGGACAGGCTCGAGGGCGCCGACATGGGGTTCGAGGTCGAGCTCTACCCGGCCAGCCAGCTCGGCCCCGACGCCGACCGCTTCCCGCTCGTGCAGGCGGGCGACATCGACATCGACCTGCAGGGTGCCTCCGCGCTCAGCTCGACGTTCGAGCCCATCGGCGTCGTCGACGCCGCCTATGCCTTCGACGACCTCGATCACGCGTTCCGCTGGATCGACGAAGGGTCGGATGATCTGTTCGGCGCGTTCCACGAGGCCACCGGAGTGAACGTGGTCGACGGCTGGTTCTTCGGCAACCGGACTCTGACGACCAAGGATGTCGAGGTCACGAGTCCTGACGACCTCGAAGGAGTCGCGATCCGCTTCCCGAACTCGCCGCAGTTCCTCGCCAACGCCGAGGCACTCGGTGTCACCTCGCCGGTCTCCGTCGCGGTCGAAGAGGTGTACAGCGCGCTGCAGCAGGGCATCGCGGTCGGCCAGGAGAACCCGATCGTCGCGACCCGATCGTCGAGCTACGACGAGGTGCTCAACACCGCCATCCTGAACGACCACAACGTCGGCATCCACTGGATCATCGTGAGCGACAAGACGTACGACAAGATGAACGAGGCGCAGACCGAGCTTCTCGAGGAGACGATCCACGAGATCCGTCCCGAGAACGCCGAGTGCGTCGAAGAGGAGACGAACGAGATCCTCGACGAATACCGTGCGGACGATTCCTTCACGGTGATCGAGAAGGAGGACATCGACATGGATGCCTTCATCAGCAAGGCCGAGGACTTCTTCTCCGGATACTTCACCGGCGAGACCCTCGAGGCCTACGACGCGATCCGCGGCATGGCCGACTGACCGACGATCCCGGAGAGAGGGGCGGGGGCGAATGCGCACCCGCCCCTCTTTCGGCGCTGTGCAGGATTCAGGTCTGCCGTGCCGCACTCAGGCGGTGGCCGAGAGTGATGGCTGCAGCCCGGACCGCGGATCCGACCCGCTCCGCAGACAGGGTCGCGGCGGTGCCCGTCACCGCGATCGCGGCGACGGGATCGGGGGCGTGCGTGAGCACGGGTGCGGCGACCCCGACCCTCTCGACGACACATTCCTCGCGCTCGATCGCGATTCCGCCTCGACGGATCTCGACGAGTTCGCTCAGGAGCTTCGCCGGCTCCGTGATCGTGTGCGCCGTGCGACGGGTCAGGCCCGCGTCGACGACGCGCTGTGCGGCCTCGGCGGACGAGAACCCGAGGATGGCCTTGCCGAGCGCGGTCGCGTGCGCCGGGAGGCGGGTGCCGATCCGTGCCGGACGCTCCGCGGCGTCATCGGCCCGGAGCACCGCGACGATGACGACATCAGCCCCTTCGATGAGCCCGAGGGTCACCGTGAGTCCTGTCACGCTGCGAAGCTCGGTCATGGCGGGGAGCGCGGCGTGCCGCAGCCTGCGCGGCTGCTCGACGGTGTGTCCCAGCTCGAACAGACGCACCCCGAGGAAGAGCTTGTTGCCCTCGCGATCGAGGAACTGCTCGGCGACGAGATCGGCGGCGATTCGCGAGACGGTGGATTTGGGCAGATTGGCGCGGCGTGCAAGCTCCGTCACGCCGAGGCCTTCGTCCTCGTCGTGGAACGCCTCGAACACGGCGGTCACCCGGTCGAGAACACTGACCGAGGTCGTCCACTCCGCGGTGCGCATCGCGACTAAGCCGCCGCGAAGCGGCGGCTCAACGCCACTCCGGCGGCGCGCACGAGCGGCGCGACGCGCTCGGCATCCATCGCTTCGGCGGGCCCCGCGATCGAGATCGCACCGACGACCGACCTGGCTGAGGAGAGCACAGGGCTGGCCACCGCGAGGATTCCCGGGTACGCCACCTCGCGGTCCATCGCGATCACCGATGAGCGCACATGGCTGAGCTCATCGCGGAAGTCATCCGCCTCGCCGCGGACGAGCGGCGCGCTGACGCGCTCGACCACCGCCCGATCGGTGCAGAAGGCGAGATATGCCTTTCCGCTCGCGGTGGTCAGTGCGGGCGAGCGGGTGCCCGCCCGCGTCGGGAGCATGGGGAGGCGGCCGGCCACGGCGGCGATCGACACCATGTCGGTTCCCTGCTGCACCCAGAGCCCGACGCGCTCGCCCGTGACATCGCGGAGGTTGCGGATGACGGGTCCCGCTGCGGCGAGCAGCCGACGGGGAAGGCTCGCCCGGGCACCGAGCTCGAACAGTCGCATGCCGAGAGCGACGCCGTCTTCGGAACGGTCGAGGTAGCGCTGCCGGGTGAGATCTGCCGCGAGCCGCGACACGGTCGACTTCGGCATACCCGTCTCTGTGGCAAGGTCGGTGATCGTGATCGATCCTCCCGACAGGCGCACCGCTTCGAGGATCGCGATGATCCGATCGAGCACGGAGACCGGCTCCCCCGTCTCGGCGGGGGATGTGTTCCATTCGGTGAGACTCGTCATCGAGTATCCACTCCCAACAGGTTGAATCGTCGTCGACCGACCTTTGGTCATGAACGTACTAGTTAGTACGTATCGATGCAATGCTGTTCACAGAACTCGCGGGTGCCAGTGTCGGCCTCCGCAGGAGAGGCCTCATGCGCACCTCGATCGCCACCGTCTGCCTGAGCGGCACCCTCGACCAGAAGCTCGCAGCCGCTCACGAGGCCGGGTTCGACGGCGTGGAGATCTTCGAACCCGACCTCATCGGGTCACCCCACTCCCCCGAGTCGATCCGCGCCCGAGCAGAGGATCTCGGGCTCACTCTCGACCTCTATCAGCCGTTCCGTGATTTCGAGGGCGTGGGTCCCGATCTGCTCCAGCAGAACCTCCGACGGGCCGAGGCGAAGTTCTCCCTCATGAATCGCCTCGGCATCGAGACCATGCTGCTGTGCAGCAACGTCGCGACGGCGCGCAGCGGCGACGAGCAGCTCGCCGCGACCCAGCTGCGCCGGCTGGGTGATCTCGCCGACACCTTCGGCGTCCGCGTCGCGTACGAAGCGCTCGCGTGGGGCCGATTCGTGGACGACTACGAGGTGGCCGCGCGGATCGTGAGGATGGCCGACCACGAGCGCATCGGAGTGTGCCTCGACAGCTTCCACATCCTGTCCAAGGGTCACAGCCCGGAGGCGATCGAGACGATCCCCGCCGACAGGATCTTCTTCGTGCAGATGGCCGATGCGCCACTCCTGTCGATGGATGTGCTCTCGTGGAGTCGCCACCATCGTGTGTTCCCCGGCGAGGGCGGCTTCGACCTCGGATCCTTCATGGGCCACCTGATGCGCACGGGCTACGACGGTCCGATCTCCCTCGAGATCTTCAACGACACGTATCGGCAGACCGACCCGATCGAGACCGCGGTCGCCGCGCGCAGATCGCTGCGGTGGCTGGAGCACCTCGGCGCGACATCCGTGGGAGCCGACGTCGCCGGCCGAGCCTCGTCGATGACGGCTGCCGCTCTCGGAGCGGTCGACCCGCCCACCGGCCTCAACTACGTCGAGCTGCGCTCCGGCGAGATTCCCGATCTCAGGGGCCTCCTGCACCAGCTCGGATTCCGGTCGCACGGCGGACACCGGACGAAGCCGGTGGAGCTGTGGTCGCAGGGGGCGGCGCGGATCGTGCTCGGCGCCCCGGATGCGGCGGGAGCACAGCCCACCGTGGCGGGGATCGGACTCACGGTCGAGGACCCTGCCTCCGCCCTGCGCCGCGCGAAAGACCTCTTCGCTCCCGAGGTGCCGCGCGACGCGGGCGCAGGCGAGGAGGCATTGGTCGGCGTCCGCGCACCGGACGGATCGGAGGTCTTCTTCGGTGCCGAGATCGGCGAGGAACCCGAGTGGGTCGGCGAGTTCGGCATCCCCGACGAGGATGACGCGGGGATGGTCGACGGTGTGGATCACGTCAACCTCGCGCAGCCGTGGCAGCACTTCGATGCGGCGGTGCTGTTCCTGCGTTCGGTGCTCGACCTGCGCACCGAAGCGTCGGCCGAGGTGGCCGCCCCCACCGGTCTCGTACGCAGTCAGGTGCTGCGGAGCAGCGACGGTGTGCTGCGCATCGCCCTCAACCGCGTGCCCTCGGGGGCGCGCGGCGACGAGATCCTGGCGCAGCACATCGCGTTCGCGAGCACCGATGTCCTCGCACTCGCGAGGGCCGCCCGCGGCCGCGGGTTCAGGCCGCTCGAGATCCCCGCGAACTACTACGACGACATCGCCGCACGGTTCCGGCTCGAACCGGACCTCCTCGCCGAGATGCGCGAACTGAACGTCATGTACGACCAGAGCGGCGACGGCGAATTCCTGCACTTCTACACGCAGCCCGTCGGGAGCCTGTTCCTCGAGGTGGTCGAGCGGCGGGCGGGCTACGCGGGCTTCGGCGCGCAGAACGCCCCCGTCCGCCTCGCGGCACAGTTCGAGCATCGCGCGTCGACACGGGGAGCCGCGGGATGATCCGGCACGTGGCCGTCTTCCGCTTCGTGCCGGCGTTCACCACCGAGCAGCGCGCGGACTGGATGACGCTGCTCCGCGAGCTGCCGGCGAAGATCCCCGAGCTGCGCAGCCTCACCGTCGGCGAGGACGTGCTCCGCGGTCCGGCGTCGCACGAGATCGCGATCGTCGCGGACTTCGACGACCTCGAAGGCCTTGCCGCATACACCCGGCATCCTGCGCACGCCGAGGTGCTCCGCATCTCCACCGCGGTGAAGACCTCCCTCGCGACGGTCGACTTCGAACTTGCGGAGAACTCGTGACGCACGGCATCGAGGAGCAGACGCTCGCCGCCCGACGACGCGCCGGGCGCTTCGTCGTCGGCCTCATCGGAGAGGGCATCGGTGCATCGCTCACGCCGGCCATGCACGAGGTCGAGGGGCGCGCGCTGGGTCTCGACTACACGTACCGGATCCTCGACCTGATCGAACTCCGTCGACCCGCATCCGACGTCGAGGCGATGCTGCGCGAAACCCAGGCCGCTGGCTTCGCGGCGGTCAACATCACGCACCCGTGCAAGCAGCTCGTCCTCGACCTGGTCGACGATCTGCATCCTGATGCCGCCCACCTGCGCGCCGTGAATCTCGTGGTCTTCGACGACGGGCGTCGCATCGGCTACAACACCGATTGGATGGGCTACCGCGACGCCCTCCGCTCCGGTCTGCGCCGAGCATCGTTGGATCACGTCGTGCAGATCGGCTGTGGAGGCGCGGGCGCCGCGACCGCATACGCTCTCCTGTCGGAGGGTGCACGCCGAGTGGATCTCTCCGACGCCGACCACCATCGCAGCGCAGAGCTCGCCGGGCGCATGCGGGAGCTCTTTCCCGGACGGGAGATCGAGTCCCTCGCCCCGGCGGACCTGGCCTCGGCGATCGCCGCCGCGAGCGGCGTCGTGCACGCAACGCCGCTCGGGATGCTCCATCATCCCGGCATCGCGTTCGACCTCAGCCTGCTCGCACAGGGGGCGTGGGTCTCCGACATCGTCTACCGACCGCTCGAGACGCAGCTCATCCGCGGGGCGGCCGAGCGCGGTCACCAGGTGCTCGACGGCGGCCGGATGGCTGTCGGCCAGGCGTTCGCGAGTCTGCAGATCATCACGGGGATGCATCCCGATCGCGACAGGATGCGACGGCACTTCCGTATGCTCGTGAACGCCGAGGATCCCTCCGGAGCGGGAAGGAACGGTCCATGAGCGATGACGCTCTCGTGACAGGCGACGGACTGGTCACCGAACGGGCGATGCGCACCCAGAGCGACATCCTCGACGTCGCCACGGCGGAGTTCGCGGCGAACGGCTTCGCCGGGGCACGCGTCGACGAGATCGCGGCGCGGACGCGCACGACGAAGCGCATGATCTACTACTACTTCGGTTCGAAGGACGGGCTCTACCTCGCGGCGCTCGAGCGGGTCTACGCCCAGATCCGACAGGTCGAGCGCGAGGTGAACGTCGACGAGCTGACACCCGTCGAAGCCCTGCGCACCATCGCCGAGACGACGTACGACCACCACACCACGCACGAGGCGTTCATCAAGCTCGTGAGCATCGAGAACATCCATCGTGCCGAGCACCTCCGGCGTTCCGAAGCCATCCTCCGGGAGAACGTCACCGCCGTCACGGTACTCGAGAGCGTGATCGAGCGTGGGGTCGGCGAAGGTCTCTTCCGCAACGACATCGATGCGCTCGACGTGCACATGGTGATCAGCGCGTACGCGTGCTTCCATGTGGCCAATCGGCACACGTTCGCCGCGATCTTCAACAGGGACATGCTCGAGCCCGCGTTGCAGGATTCCCACCGCCGCCTCGTGGGCGACCTGCTCGTGGCGCTGATGACCGACCGACGTCGAGGCTAGCGCTCACCGCTCAGCTTGTACGATCGAGGCGGTGCTCCTGCACCGCACCACGGAGTCATCGGAAGCAGTGAATGAAGTTCGTCGAAGTGCCCCTGCTCCCGATCGTCATCCCGTTCGGGGTCGTGGTGTTCCTCGTGCTGATCTGGGTCCTCCGCTCCCGCGGGCGCGTCACGCTCGCTCGGGCGAGTGTCGCCGCGGTGCTCGCGGTCTACGCCGGCGGAGTGCTCGCCAACACCGTCTTCCCGATCTTCCTCCGCGTCGGGACAGGGTTCTACGACGGGCCGCGCCCGTTGGCGCTCTACCTCGTGCCGTTCGTCGACTACGGGGTGGAGGACGCTCTCATCAACGTCGCGGTGTTCGTCCCCCTCGGTGGGCTCGTCCCGCTGCTCATCGCGCGTCCGACCTGGTGGAAGGTGCTGTCGATCGTGGCCGGTGCGAGCCTCGCCATCGAGCTGGCGCAGATGGCCACTGCACGGCTCGCGCTCGGCGGGCACCTCGCGGACATCAACGACTGGCTGACGAACATCCTGGGCGGGATGATCGGCTACGGCCTGTTCGTCCTCATGACGCGCTCGAAGACGGTCGATGGATTCGTTCGACGGTTCCGCTGGCCGGTGCGCGAGCCCGCGCGTGAGCCCGCGAGCAGCCGGCCGACCTGATCCGCGCTGGCCGTATTCGGACGCCCAGGCGCTTGCGACGGCCCTCTCGAGGCCATCACCGCTCCGTGTGCTCAGGCGTCGCCGTGCTGTCGACTCCCGTGAGATCGGACACCGGAGGATCCCCCGCCCGATGCGAGCCTGCGTCCGAGCGCGAGAGCGGCGCCGCGGATCGCGGACGCGTGACGGTCGGCGTCGAAGCCCTCGGTGCTTCCCGAGATCGACAGCGCCGCGATCGGCGCCCGCGACGGCGTCGAGACGGTGACCGCCGCACACGAGACGCCCTCGTCGTACTCGCCCACCTCGATCGCGAGGTCTCCCCGTCTGATGTCGGCCAGCTGGCGCCTCACCTCCACCGGATCCGTGATGGTGCGCCGGGTGCGCGGTCGCAGCTCGAGCGCGAGCACGTCGTCGACCACGGCGGGCGTCTCGTGCGCCAGCACTGCTTTTCCCAGGGCGGTGGCATGCAGGGAGAGCCGCTGTCCGGTCCGGACCGTCGACGGCGAGAGCGGCCCGCCCCGCATCGCGGCGACGCAGACCATCTCGCCGCCGTCGCGGATGGCGAGGTGCACGCTCTCACCGGTCTTGCCGCGCAGGTCTGCCATGACGGGAAGCGCCGACGCGCGAAGCTCACGGGGCTGCTCGGCGAGCTGCCCGAGCTCGAACAACCGGAGTCCCAGATGGATGAGCGTGCCGTCGCGCTCGAGGTACCTCTGGCGCACGAGGGTCGCGACGAGACGAGACACGGTCGACTTCGGCAGGTCGGCGCGCATCGCCAGTTCGGAGATCCCCAACCCCGCGTCATCCTGGTCGAAGGCCTCGAGCACGCAGGTCATCCGATCGAGCACACCCAGCGCGTCCGCACCCGCCCCGCCCTGCGTCATCACGCGACCTGCAGCGCAAGGCGGGCCGTGAGCGCGAGCGCGGCGTGCCGCACGAGCGGTGCGATGCGCTCGGGGTCCATGTCCGACACCGGGCCGGCGACGGAGATCGCTGCGATGGGCTGACGGTCGGGCGAGAGCACAGGGCTGGCCACTCCGACGACGCCGGGGAACGTCACGCAGCGGTCGATCGCCACCGCCGCGCTGCGCACGGTGCCGAGCTCACGCTCGAACTCCTGTCGCCCGCTGCGATCGAACCCGGCGAGCATGCGGGCGAGCGTCGCGTCGTGCTCGGTGAAAGCCAGCACCGCCTTGCCGAGCGCCGTCGTCACCGAGGGCACCCGCACGCCCGCGCGCGACGGCACGGGACGCAGCCTTCCGCGCACCGAGATCACGGAGAGCATGTCCTGCCCCTCCTGCACCGCGACGTTCAGATGCTCACCGGTCGCGTTCGACAGCGCCGCGAGAACCGGCAGTGCGGCGACGCTCAGCCGGCGCGGTGTGCTCGCCCGCGCTCCCAACTCGAACAGTCGCAATCCGATCACGACGCCGTCGTCGGCGCGCATCAGATATCGCTTCCGTACGAGATCGCCCACGAGTCGCGAGACGCTCGACTTCGGGATGCCGGTGGCGCGAGCGAGCTGGGTGACGGTCGTCGAGCCGTGGGACTCACGGACCGTGTCGAGTATGGCGAGGATCCGCTCGAGCACGGACACCGGCTCACCATTGAGAGCGGATCGCATGACTGCAGTATCGTTCGACTTCGCGCCCCGGGCAACAGTCCCCGGGAGCAATGGTCCTGGCGTTCCACTGAGTGGGACTGGCACGGTCGCCGAGGCGGGTCTGCGACCGGGCGGACCGGATCGCTCAGTGCGAGGTCACGCCGCTGAGCTCCGATTCCCAGGGCAGGTCCGCCCCCGCACGGCTCACCGTGATCGCCGCCGCCGATACCGCCGCACGGCCGATGGCGTGCAGCATCCGAGGTTTCAGCCCCGTGCTTCCGAACTCCAGCACCGAACGGATCAGCGACGCCATGAACGTGTCGCCGGCACCGATCGAGTCGACCGCGTCGACGGAGACGGCCGGGATCGCCACCCGGTGATCCGCTGTGGCGACGATGGCTCCGCGTTCCCCGAGCGTGAGTGCCACCAGCGACGGCCCGAGCCCGAGGACGCCGTCGATGACACGGTCGGCGTCGGCCTCGGGATACAGCCACGACGCGTCCTCATCGCTCATCTTCACGACGTTCGCGAGACGCGCGGTCGCTTCGAAGGCAGCGAGCGCCTCATCACGCCCGCCGACGAGCGCCGGCCGGATGTTGGGATCGAACGTGATCTGCGCAGCATCCGTCTCTCGCAGAAGACGACGGATCGACGAGGCACCCGGTTCGAGGAAAGCCGCGATGGATCCCGTGTGAACCAGGTGCGGGGCGACATCGCTCGGCATGGTGATCGCCGGCCACTCGATGTCGAACTCGTACGTCGCCTGCCCGTCCGCCGCGACGCGTGCGCGCGCGGTCGACGTGGATGTGGCCGTCATCGACTGAGGGAGCACCGTGACGCCCGAGGCCTCGAGGTGATCCACGATCATCCGACCGCGCACGTCCTCCGCGAGCTGCGACAGCAGTCCCACTCCGATGCCTCGACGCCCGAGCCCCAGGGACACGTTCGCCGGGCTGCCCCCGACGTGCTCGATGCTCTCGCCACCGTTGTCGATGATGTCGATCAGCGCTTCACCGACGACGAGCACCTGCAGATCCGACCGCGACCGACCTCCCGACGCAGCGATCACGTCAGTCGGCGAGGGATTCGACATGGATGCTCCCGAACGGCTCCCGGGGGAAGACCTGCTCGGTCAGGGTGACGAGGCCGCCACCGGCGTAGATCTCGACGATCATGGCGTCGACCACGATCATGACGTCGACGGACTCGGCAGCATCCGCCGGCAGCGGCGCGGAGTCGACGGAGGGGAAGCTCGCGTGGAACCCCGTCGCGCCGCTCCGCGTGCGATCGCAGGTGATGCTGCGGTCGTCACCGTCGACCGTGATGACGAGACGCTCGCCCGAGCCGCCCGAGAGGGTGAGGGCATGCCGATCCCCCGGGGCAGACGGCACCGTCAGCTCGAAGACCGAGAGGCCCTCTCTGTCTTCGGGCAGCACAGGTCGCTGCGCGACGCGGTGCACGCCATCTGCTCCGCGGACGAGACGCACCTCTCGGACGAGCGACATGGCCGACCGCCACGGTGCCGTCGGGGTCTGGGTGGCGTAGTCCCAGTTGCTGGCCCATCCGATCATCAGTCGGCGCCCGTCGGGGGCGTCGTTGAACGACACCGCGGCGTAGTAGTCGCGACCGTAGTCGAGCCAGTCGAAGTCGACGAGATCCGTCGAATCGACCAGTCGTTCAGGAGTGAAGGCGACTCCGTCGAAGTCGCCGACGAAGTACTGCGCGCCCGACCCGCCCGCGATCCCGCCGGGGTTCATGCTGACGATCAGCACCCAACGGGTGTCGTCCGTGCCCTCGACCGTCAGAGGGAAGAGATCGGGGCATTCCCACACGCCCCCGACGGCGTGCGCGGGCCCGAAGTGCGAGGCGAAGGTCCATCGGATGAGATCGGTCGAGGTGTAGATCACGACTCGCTGTGCGACGGCCTCGACGGCCACCATGACCCAGTGGCCCTCATCGCCGCCGTGCCAGAAGACCTTCGGGTCGCGGAATTCATCGGAGCCGATGTCGAGGACGGGATTGCCGGCGTACCGCGTCCACGTCGATCCGGAATCGAGGCTGTAGGCCAGGGACTGCGCCTGAGCGCCCCGGCCGTCCTCGCGCCGCGCGGTGGCGCTGGTGTAGATCGCGACGAGTGCGGTCTCGCCCGGTCCTGCGAAGCCCGCGGTGTTGCGCACATCGGCCACCGCGCTGCCCGAGAAGACCATCTCGTCGTCGGTGAACCGGATCGCCACGTCCTGCTCGACCCAGGAGACCAGATCGGTCGAGGTCGCGTGCCCCCATGAGAGGTTGCCCCAGACGTTGCCGTGCGGGTTGGTCTGGAAGAAGAGGTGATACGTGCCGTCGTGGTAGAGCAGTCCGTTCGGATCGTTGAGCCAGGACTCCTTCGCCGTGAAGTGGGCGACGGGGCGCAACGAGGCGGTATGGGTGAGGGGAAGAAAGGTCACGGGGTTCCTGTGGCGTCGGGAGCGGGCATCCGTGTCGGATGGTCGGCGTATCGGATGGGCAGGCGTGTCGGGTGCGGGGTGGGGCGAGGCTCAGTGCACGCGTCGCCCCACCCGAGAGAGGGTCTTACTCACCGCCCTTCTGGAAGCGGTCGTAAGCCTGCTGATAGGTGGCGATGACGTCGTCGACGCCCAGCGACTCGAGCTGGGAGACGTACGACTCCCACTCGCCGTCGACGTTGCCCTTCACGATCCACGAGGCGAACTTCTCCTTGACGAGCGTGTTGATGTCGGTGGTCGCGAAGGAGACGCGGTCGAGCTCGTCGTTCGAGAGCAGCACGGGCGGGTATCCCTCGTTCGCCTGGTACGGGGCGTAGAACTCGTTGACCAGGTCCTGCCGCTCCTTCGCGCGCGGCTCGGGAGCCACGACCGTCTCGAAGTCCTCCGTCGTGGTGATCTTGGGTCCGCCCGGCGCGACCCGCTGCCGACGCTCGCCCTCGGACTCACCCGCGGCCGCGGGGATCTGCACGAGCATGCCGTCGGCGTCCTCCTCCAGGGTGACGCCGATCGGACCCCAGTTCGACTGCGCGGACATCGTCGGGTCGAACAGGCGATCAGCCCAGCGGATGGTCGCTGCGGGGTACTTGTTCTCACGGGTGATCGCCATCGCCCCGCGGCCGATCTCCTGGTTGTTCGAGACGCTGGCCAGGCGTTCGCCGTCGGTCCCCTCGAGGATGCCGACCAGCGCATAGTCGCCCAGCCGATCGTCGCCGACCATCTCCTTGAGCTCCCACCAGAAGAAGGAGCCGATGATCGGCGTCCCGGACTTGCCCTTCGACAGATAGGCGACGTCGTCCTGCGAGAACGACTCGGGGTCGATCAGTCCCTCGGCGTACCAGTCGCCGAGCGCCGAGACCCCTGCCTTGTACTCGTCGGTGTTCGCGGTGAACTCCACAGTGCCGTCGCGGACGATGCGGTGGTCGTTGTTCTCCGGCTGTCCGCCGAGCGCGGCGATGAGGTCGTGCGGGTTGGCCGCGAAGGAGTCGGTCCTGAAGCTGAGCGGGATCTCGTCTGCTGCGCCGTTGCCGTTCGGATCCCGGGTCGCGAACGCCGCGAGGGCGTCGTGGTACTCGTCGATCGTCGTCGGCATCGGCAGGCCCAGCGCGTCGAGCCAGGCGGTGTTGATGTAGAGGAAGTTCGGATACGCGACGAGACCCAGCTCCTCGACCGAGGGAAGAGTGTAGATGTGGCCGTCCGACGCCGTGATCGCGGCGCGGATGTCGGGGCGTTCTTCGAGGATCGCGGTGAGCGTCGGCGCGTGCTCGGCGATCAGATCCTCGAGCGGGAGCAACGTGCCGTTGCTGCCGTTCTGCACGATCTCGGCATCCGAGAGCCCGCTGTTGAAGAGCACGTCCGGCAGCTCGCCACTGGCGAGCATGAGGTTCTTCTTCTCCGCGTAGACCTGATCGGGCAGGTTCTCCCACTCGATCGCGATGTTGGTGTCGGCTTCCCACTGCTGCACGAGCTCCATCTCGGAGTAGTCGGGAGCGAGAGCGGCCTTCGACCCGCCGAAGGTCAGAGTGAGGGTCTCGTCGACGATGGGGAGCCCCTCGTAGTTGAAGCCGAAGTCGGCTGATCTGTCTTCGATCTCGGTGGTGCCACCGCCGCCGGAGCATCCGGCGAGCAGCAGCGTGCCGACGACGAGCGCGGACGAAGCGATGAAGAAACGGCGATGTCTCATGATGTGCTTTCTGTTGGGGTGCGGAACACGGAGGGGGTCAGCTCTTGACGGCGCCGAGGAGGGCGCCCTTGGTGAATTGCTTCTGCATGAAGGGCAGGACGATCAGCAGCGGGATCGTGGAGACGACGATCATTCCGTACTTGATCAGCTCGCCCAGACGCTGGGCTGCGGCGTAGGAATCGAGCGCTCCTGTGCCGCCGGCAGAGGAGACCTCGGACTGGATGAGCACGTTGCGCAGCACGAGCTGCAGCGGGTACTTGCTCTCGTCGTCGAGGAAGATCAGCGCATCGAAGAAGGCGTTCCAGTTCGCCACGAGGTGGATCATGATCATCAGGAAGATGAGCGGCTTCGACAGCGGGAGCACGATCCGGAAGAAGAAGCGGAAGTCGTTGGCGCCGTCGAGCTGCGCGGCTTCGCGGAGCTCGTGAGGCACGTTGTTCTCGAAGAAGGCGCGGGCGATGATGAGGTTCCAGACGCCGACGGCACCCGGAAGGACGATCGCCCAGATCGTGTCGAGCATTCCCAGGTCGCGGACGACGAGATAGCGCGCGATGAGACCGCCGTCGATGAACATCGTGATGATGAACAGCAGCATGAAGAAGGTGCGCCCGTAGAGGTCCTTGCGCGACAGCGCGTATGCGGCGCACAGGATCGTCGCCACGCTGATGGCGGTGCCGACGATCGTGTAGAGCACGGAGTTCGCGAACCCGCGGAGGATCGTGGAGTCCGAGAAGATGCGCGTGTACCCCTCGAGCGTGAACCCCTGCGGCCAGAGCCAGACGTTGCCGTTGAGGATCTCGGACGGCTCGCTCACCGATGCGATCACGATGAAGTACAGGGGATACAGGATGGCGATGATCGCCACCACCAGCATCCCCACGGCGATGATGTTGAAGGCTGGATCGGCGGCGCGTTCGCGCCACGACCCGCGTCGGATGTGCCGACCGGGGTCACCGGCGGGTCGGCCGGGGCGCGAGGAGTGCGTGGGCGCCGCGGGAGCGGAGAGGGTGTCAGTCATGGCGTCATCACCAAAGGGTCGATTGTCCGGCCCGCTTCGCGACCGCGTTGAAGGTCAGCAGCAGGACGAGGTTGATCAGGGAGTTGAACAGGCCGATGGCGGCCGAATAGCTGAATTGCGCCTGTTGGAGGCCGATCTTGTAGACGTACGTCTGGATGACCTCGGACATCGGCAGGTTCAGGTCGGTCTGCATCAGCAGCACCTTCTCGAACCCGAGGTTCAAAAGGTTTCCGATCGCCAGGATGAAGAGGATGGTGATCACCGGCATGATCCCGGGGATGTCGATGTGCTTGATGCGCTGCCACTTGTTCGCGCCGTCGACGCGCGCTGCTTCGTGCAGGGCGGGATCGATGGCCGTGAGCGCCGCGAGGTACACGATCATCGAGAAGCCGGCGTTCTGCCAGATGTCCGACCCGATGTAGAGGGGGCGGAACCACTCCGGCGAGCCCATGAAGAACACCGGCTCACCCCCGAACAGGGTGATCGCGTTGTTCACGATGCCCGAGCGCGGCGAGAAGAGCAGGAAGATCATGCCCACCACGACCACGACCGAGATGAAGGACGGGGCGTAGAGCACCGTCTGGGTGAACTTCTTGAAGCGCGGGCTCTGGAGCTGGTTGACGACCAACGCCAGGATGATCGGCACCGGGAACGCGATGAGCAGCCCCAGCGCGTTCACGGTCAGGGTGTTCTCGATCAACCGCCCGAACTGGAACGAGGTGACGAACCGGATGAAGTGCTCCAGGCCCACCCACGGGCTGCCTGAGAATCCGAGCGCCGGGTTGTAGTCGCGGAACGCGATCTGCGCGCCGTACATCGGCCAGTACTTGAAGATGAGGACGTACAGCACCGCAGGAACTAGTAATACGTATAACTGCCACGACCGCAGCGCACGTCGAAGGTGCGAGCGCACTCTTCCTCTGCGTTTCGTGGTCGCCGGAGCGGACTCGACGGGAGCGTGTGTGGTCATGCATGCACCTTCGCATCAGCGACCGACCCGCGCAGGATCGGGACGCACTCTATTGGATTCGACATCGTCGGCGGTTCGCCGCCGGACAGCAGCAGCTCGATCCCGGTCCGGGCCATCTGCTCATAGGGGAGCTCGATGGTCGAGAGGCCGGGGTCGAGAATGGGCGCGAGCATCTCGTGGTTGTCGAAGCCCACGATCGAACAGTCATCGGGGACGCTCAGCCCCCGCGACTCGAGCGCCCGGTAGGCCCCCCACGCCGTCCGGTCGTTTCCGCAGAAGATCGCGGTCGGCGGCTCGCTGGCATCCATGAGCTCGAGGGTGAGAGCGAGCCCGTCCTCGACGATGCCGCCGCCGTACTTGACCAGACCGCGCGGCTCGGCGATGCCGGCTTCGGCGAGCGCACGACGATAGCCGGCCAGTCGTCCGACGCCGGCGGGGAGGTCGCTGCCCTCCGGCTGGATGTTGATCATCGCGATGCGCCTGTGCCCGGCCTCGATGAGCTGCCGGGTGGCGTCGTAGCCACCGCGCTCCTCGTCGGGGAAGACGCTCGGCACGCGCTGCGAGCGCTCCTGCGCGTTGACGACGACCGTCGGCACCGCATTCAGCCCTTCGGGAAGATCGAGCACCCGGTGGTACATCGACGCGTAGACGACGCCTGTGACGCGATACGAGAGCATCATGTCGATGGCCGCCGCTTCGAGATCAGGCTCGTTGTAGGTGTCGACGCTCAGGATCACGTTGCCGGTCTCCCACGCGAGCATCTGCGCACCCTTGAGAAGGTGGCCGGCGAACGGCGAGCTGGCGACCTCGTCGGAGATGAATCCGATCATGCCCGACTCGCCGCTGCGCAGTGACTTCGCGAAGGCGTTGGTGCGGTATCCGAGCTCGTCGACCGTGTCGAGCACACGCTGGCGGGTGACCTCGTTGACGCGGCTTCCGCCGACGTTGTTGAGAACGAGGGACACGGTGGCCTGGGAGACTCCCGCGCGTTCCGCCACCTGCCGCATCGTGGCTGTCCCGCTCGCCCTGCGTCCCATGCCGCCACCTCCTCGTGGACTAGTTAATCGTATGACTGATCAGAATGTACGCCCTCCGACCGGGAGCTGTCAAGCGACCCGGAACGGACGACGGTCGACGGTCGCGAGACTCACCGCTCGAGCACGAGCGCGAGTCCCTGCCCCACCCCGATGCACAGCGCGACCACCGCGATGCCGCCACCGCGTCGACGCAGCTCGTGCGCGGCCCGCGCGATGATGCGCCCGCCCGAGGCACCGAGCGGATGCCCGATGGCGATCGCCCCGCCGTGCATGTTCACGCGCTCGGGGTCGAGGTCGGGCCACCCGGCGAGGCACGCGAGCGACTGCGACGCGAACGCCTCGTTGAGCTCGACCAGGTCGACGTCGGCCCAGGTGCGGCCTGCGCGGGCGAGTGCCCGGTTCGCCGCCTCCACCGGGGCGATGCCGAAGACATCCGGATCGTTGCCGAAGACCCCGCGGCCGGCGATGCGCGCCAGCGGCTCACCCTCGACGGCGCCTTCAGCCCCGAGCAGCACGGCCGAGGACCCATCGTTGATCGGCGAAGAGTTGCCCGCCGTGACGGTGCCGTCTGCGGCGAAGAGCGCGCGCAGACCACCGAGCTTTCCCAGAGTCGTGTCATCGCGGATGCCCTCGTCGCGCGCGAGCTCCACACCCGGCACCGCGACGACCTCGCGGTCGAAGACGCCGTCAGACCACGCCTGGGCGGCCCGACGGTGGCTGCGCAGCGCGAACGCATCCTGCTCGTCCCGCGTGATCCCGAAGATCGAGGCGAGCTTCTCGGCGGACTCCCCGTTCGAGATCGTCCACTCCTTCGGCAGCGCGGGGTTGGTCATCCGCCACCCGATCGCCGTGTTCCACATCGTCTGGTTGCCGACCGCCGGCCACGGCTTGGCCGACTTCTCGACCACGTACGGTGCTCTGCTCATCGACTCGACACCGCCGGCGAGCACGATCTCGGCGTCGCCCGTCTCGATCGCGCGAGAGCCCTGGATCACGGCCTCGAGACTCGATCCGCACAGCCGGTTCACCGTGGCGCCGGGCACGGAGGTCGGGAACCCGGCGAGCAGGGCCGCGAACCGGGCGACGTCGCGGTTGTCCTCCCCCGCCTGATTGGCGTCGCCGAGCAGCACGTCGTCGATGCGCGACGGGTCGGTCCCGGTGCGCTCGACGATCGCCCGGAGCGTCACGGCCGCGAGGTCGTCGGGTCGGATACCCGACAGCGCGCCGCCCGCGCGCCCGAACGGAGTGCGCACGGCGTCGTAGACGAACGAGGCGGTCATGAGAGATCCAATCCGGTCAGCATGCGCAGCGAATCGAGAGTGTTGTCGCCGAAGGTCTCGCGCGCGACGAAGCATCCGTCGACCACATCGAAGACCGCGTGGTCGGTGTAGACGCGGGTCACGCATCCGACACCGGTGAGCGGGTACGAGCACTCGGCGACGAGCTTCGACGAGCCGTCCTTCGCGAGCAGATCGGTCATCACGAACACCTGCTTGGCTCCGATCGCGAGGTCCATCGCGCCGCCGACCGCCGGGATCGCACCGGGCGCCCCGGTCGACCAGTTGGCGAGGTCGCCGTTCTGCGCGACCTGGAAGGCTCCGAGCACACAGACGTCGAGGTGACCGCCGCGCATCATCGCGAACGAGTCGGTGTGGTGGAAGTACGCGGCCCCGGGCAGCGCTGTGACCGGCTGCTTACCGGCGTTGATGAGGTCGGGATCGATGCGGTCGGATGCGGGTGCGGGCCCCATACCGAGGAGACCGTTCTCGGTATGCAGGATGATCTCGAGATCAGCGGGCAAGAAGTTCGCGACGAGCGTCGGCGCCCCGATACCGAGATTGACGACCGCTCCCTCGGGGATGTCGGCGGCGATGCGTGCCGCGAGCTCGTCGCGCGTGATCCGGGTGGTCATGGTGCGGCCTCCTCGCGACCGCTGGCTGTGGCATCCAGCGGCCGCCCCTCGATGTCGACGCCGCCGACGAAGCCGTCTTCACCGAGCCACGCACGCCGGCCGACCGCGACCACCCGGTCGACGAAGAGACCGGGCGTCACGACGGTCTCGGGATCGATCGACCCGAGCGGCACGATCTCGTCGACCTGCACGACGGTGGTCGCCGCGGCCGACGCCATGACCGGCCCGAAGTTGCGGGCGGTCTCGCGATAGACGAGGTTGCCCCAGCGGTCGGCCGCGAGGGCGCTGATCAGCGCGACATCCGCCGCGATCGGATACTCGAGCACATAGCGCCGACCGTCGATGGTCCGCTCCTCCTTGCCCTCGGCGAGCTGGGTCCCGACGCCGGTCGGCGAGAAGAACGCCCCGATGCCCGCGCCCGCCGCACGGATGCGCTCGGCGAGGTTGCCCTGCGGGATGATCTCGAGCTCGATCTCGCCGGCACGGTAGAGACCGTCGAACACCCACGAGTCGTGCTGTCGGGGGAACGAGCACATGATCCTGCGCACCCGCCGCTCCGCGAGCAGTGCCGCAAGGCCCGTGTCGCCGTTTCCCGCGTTGTTGGCGACGATCGTGAGGTCGCCGGCCCCCTGGGCGATGAGGGCGTCGATCAGCTCGACCGGCTGCCCGGCGCGCCCGAAGCCCCCGATCATCACGGTCGCACCGTCGGCGATGCCGGCGACGGCCGACGCGGCATCCGACACCGTCTTGTCGATCACGACCGGTCCTCTGCGGCGAAGACCTCTCCGGCGATGCGGAAGGCGGTGTTCGCCGCCGGCACGCCGGAGTAGATCGCCGACTGCAGGATCACCTCGCGGATCTCGTCGACCGTGAGTCCGTTGCGCAGGGCAGCGCGCAGGTGCATCGCGAGCTCCTCGTGATGCCCGTGTGCGATGAGCGACGAGAGCACGGCGATCGACCGCGACCGGCGATCGAGGCCCGGGCGCGACCAGACGTCTCCCCAGGCGACTCGGGTGATGAAGTCCTGGAAGTCGGCGTTCAGGTCGGTGGTCGCCGCGATCGCGCGGTCGACGTGCTCGTCAGAGAGCACCTCCCGGCGCACCGCGAAACCCTGCGCACGACGTTCGTCATCGGTGGGACCGGACATCACCGGCTCCTCTCGTTCAGGAACTCCTGCAGCAGCGCGGCCACCGCATCGGGGGCGTCGACCGGGGCGAGATGCGAGGCGTCGGGGATCACCGCTGCCCGACCGTCGCGCACACCTTCGGCGATCACGCGTGCCGAGCTCTCGGGCGTCACCTGGTCGTGCGCACCCCAGGCCGCGAGCACCGGCAGGCGGATCTCGCCGAGCCGATCGCGCACGTCATACGCGGCGAGCGCTTCGCAGCAGCGCGCATAGCTCTCGTCATCGGCGTTCTGCAGCACGTGCAGCAGACGGCCGGTGAGATCAGGGTGCTGTGCGATCGAGCCGGGAGCGAACCAGCGCGCGGCCGAGCCGATGATCAGCGCCGAGGTGGATTCGGCGCGCACCTTCGCGGCCCTCTCGCGCCAGGCGTCGGGTTCGCCGATCACGGCCCCCGAGCACACGATCGCCGCCCGCTCGACGAGAGCCGGATGCCGCAGCAGCAGCTCGAGACCGACGGCGCCGCCGAGCGAGACCCCGGCGTAGCGGATGCTCTCGGCACCGATTTCCGCCGCCCGCGCGGCGACCGCGTCGGCGAGGTCGGCGACCGAGAACGCGCCGTCTGCCGGCGCGGAGGCCCCGTGCCCCGGCAGGTCCCAGGCGACGATCCGGTGCGTCGCCGCGAGCGCGGGAGTGACGGATTCCCAGAGGATCGTCGAGGTGCCGAGAGACGGGCCGAGCACGAGCAGCGAAGCGTCAGCCGGACCGATCGGGTCGGTGAAGGCGAGCGCGATCATGCGTCGCCCTCGACGCGATCGATACCGGCGTAGGCGCCGGGGTCGAGCAGAGCGGCGACATCGAGGTCGACCGCCTCGGGAAGTTCGCGCACGAGGCCGCCGAGATCGGCACCAGCCGCCGCGGCCGCGATGAGGTCGTCGAATCGCGGGCGGCCGATCAGCGGCACGAGCACGATAGCAAGCCTCTCGCTGACGATGAGGCCGCCGGTGATCGCGAGGTTCCTGGCCGCGGCCTCGGCATCGACGCGCAGACCCGCCACGAGGCCGGCCGCGTGCGCGGAGGCGCCGAGTGTGAGCCGGAGCAGTTCGCGCAGAGTCGGCCATTCGGCGTGCCACGCCCCGTCCGGCCGTTCGTCGACCGCCAGTGCTGCCGCGAGATGCAGAGTCGCCCCGAATTGCGGTGCGCGCAGGGCGGCCGAGCGGATCAGCGTCGCCTGCACGGGGTTCTGCTTCTGCGGCATGGCCGACGATGCGCCGCCGCTGCCCTCGTGCAGCTCGCCGATCTCGGTGCGGCTGAGAGTGGTGACGTCGGCCGCGATCTTGCCGAGCGCGTCGATCGTCTGCACGAGAGCATCGCCGAGCTCGGTGATGGGCCAGCGGGAGACCTGCCATGAATCAGAGGGAGTCTCGAGACCGGCGTGCCGGGAGAACCACGCGATCAGCGACGCGGTCCGCTCGGGGGATCCGGTGATCGCGGCGAAGGAGGCGCGGGTTCCGGCGGCTCCCGCGAGCTGCGCCGGGAGCTCGAGTGCGGCGAGACGTACCGCCGCACGATCCACTCCGCGTCGCCACGTCTCGATCCGAGCGCCGAGAGTCGTCGGCACGGCGTGCTGGGTCAGGGTGCGCGCGGCGACGAGGTCGCGACCGTGCTGTTCGGCGAGAGTGCGCAGCCCTCGATCGACGTCGTCGAGAGACTCGCGCACGCGCTCGATCGAGACGAGGGCGACGATCATGAGTGCCGTGTCGACGATGTCCTGGCTGGTGGCGCCGCGGTGAACCCACGAACGCAGTTCCTCCGGCACCGCGCTCTTCAGGAGCGCGACGAGCGGGATCACCGGATTCCCTCCCGCGACCGCATCGTCGACGAGAGAGGCGGAGTCGATCGGGGGCGCGGAGTCGATCGCGCGCACGATCGCCGCGTGGTCGCTCTGCGAGAGCATCCCGATCTCGCGGTACGCCGTAGTGAGCGCCAGCTCCGCACGGACCATCGCGTCGAGCACGGCCGCATCGCGCACGGGCTCATCGTGTCCGGCGGTGACCGGTGAGAGCAGGCCCTCATCGAATGCGGTCATGGCACGCCTCCGCTCGGGCGAGCCCGTCGACCGTCTCAGTAGACAAGGAACACCGTCTCTCCGTCACCCTGCAGGCGGATGTCGTGTTCGAGCCATCCCTGGGCGGTGCGCGTCGCGACGAGCGTCACGCGGTCCTCCGCCGAGAGCGATGCGAGCAGCGGGTCGGCGTCAAGTGCCTCCCTGTCATCGGGCAGGTAGATGCGCGTGTGCAGCTTGTCCGGCAGGCCGCGCGCGTAGACGATCGCCGCGAAGAACGGGGCGCGTCCTCCGACGGCGCCCGGATTGCGGGTCCAGAACTCGTAGTGCCCCTCATCGTTCGTGAAGGCGCGGCCGAACCCGGTGAAGCTGTGGCCGTCGCGGCGGAACGCTCCACGGGCACGTGGCATCGTGCCGTCGGCATCCGCTCCGAAGATCTCGATGAACGCGTCGGGGATCGGCGTGCCAGCTCCGTCGCGCACGGTGCCGCCGAGCAGGATCGCGCCCGGCGAATGCGGGAAGGCGACCTCGTGCATACGGGGGTACTGGACCCCGTACGCGAAGAAGGGACCGACGGTCTGGCCGGGCGTCGGGCGGTGGGTGCGCGCGGGTATGGGTGTGGGTGCCGACATCGTCAGTCCTCCTCCTGCTCGAACCAGGTGGCATCGGGCCCGTCGACGACGATGTCGAAGCGATACCCCGTCGACCATTCGGGTGAGGTCAGATCGTGGTCGTAGACGCCGATGAGGGCATCCCGGTCCTTCTGCCGCCAGATGGTGTTGTAGATCGGGTCGAGGGCGAACAGCGGGTCGCCCGGGAAGTACATCTGCGTGACCAGCCGCTGGGTGAACGACGAGCCGAACACCGAGAAATGGATGTGCGCGGGGCGCCAGGCGTTCACATGGTTCTTCCACGGGTACGGCCCCGGCTTGATCGTGGTGAAGAGGTACTCGCCGGCACCGTTCGTGATCGCGCGCCCCGCCCCGGTGAAGTTCGGGTCGAGCGGAGCCGGGTGCTGGTCGCGCTGGTGGATGTAGCGTCCCGACGAGTTCGCCTGCCACAGTTCGATGAGCTGGTTCGCGATCGGCCTCCCCCACGAGTCGAGCAGTCGCCCTCGCACCGTCATCCGCTCGCCGAGCGGCTCACCCGCGTGTTGGATCGTCAGGTCCGATTCGATGGCGGCGACGTCGCGCTGACCGAACGCCGGCGAGAGCAGCTCGATGGTCTCGGGGTCGACGAGCCGGGGGTTCTTCGTCGGATGCCGCAGGATGCTCGAGCGGTACGGAGGGAAGTCGTGCATGGTCGCGGGCAGCGGCTCGCCTGTGGCCTCGCGTCGCTCGAGAGAGGCGTGCAGGTCGACGATCTCGGTCGTGATCTCAGCCTGCGTGACCTGATCGGGCGAAGCGAGCAGCGACTCGGGAGCGGCTGCGATCGTTCCGGAGAGCGTTCCGGATGTGACGGGCATGGGTGTCTCCTTCGACACGGCGAGCGGCGTTCACAGCATCCTGATCCCCCTCGACGCCATGAGGAGAGCGATTCTCACTCAATGAGACACGGAGCTTCCCGCTGGCGTCACCGACGCCTGGCTGCGTCCCCTCGACCGGCTGCCCGACGCACCGCCCGCAGGCGCGACTCCCCTCAGCTCGCCGAGCGGGTGCGCGCGACGTACTCCTGCAGGCGTCCGAACATCTCGTGGTCGTACGGACCCCACTCAGGTCGCGGGGTGTCCGGACCCACGTACGGCTCGTCGGCGTATCGCTGCTGATACTCGGCGAGCTTCACCTCGAGGTCGGCCTTGATCTGCGCGTACGCCGGATCACCGGCGACATTGCGCATCTCCTCGGGGTCGGCCTTCAGATCGTAGAGCTCCCATTCCGGCTCGTGCACGGCATCCGATGCCCCGGGAACACCGAGTCCTGCCCCGTAGAAGTAGAGGAGCTTGTACGAGTCGGTGCGGATGCCGTAGTGAGCGGGAGCGGCGTGGATCGGGTCGTCGTGCTCCCAGTACCGGTAGTACATGGCGTCCGGCCAGTCCGCGATCTCTTCACCGCGCAGCAGTGGAAGGAAGCTGCGTCCCTGCGAGGTGGGCATGGCCTGCTCGACGTCGACGCCGCAGGCGTCGAGGAACGTCGCCGCGAAGTCGACGTTCGTGATGATCGCCTCCGACCGCGACCCCGCCTCGATCGATGCCGGCCACCGCATCAGCATCGGCATCTGGAGGGACTGGTCGTACATCAGCCGCTTGTCGAACCATCCGTGATCGCCGAGGAAGAACCCCTGATCCGACGTGTAGACGACCAGGGTGTTCTCGGCGAGGCCCTTCTCCTCGAGGTGATCGAGGAGGCGCCCCACGTTGTCGTCGATCGACTGGATGCACTGCAGGTAGTCGCGCATGTAGATCTGGTACTTCCAGCGCATCCGAGCTTCGCGGTTCTCGGGTCCGCGCAGCTCATCGGGCATGTCGATCTTGAGGTCTTCGCCACCCATGTCGTCGGCGATCGTCATGTGCACGCCGCGGACCGCTCTGCTGCGACTCGCGTTGTCATCGAAGAAGGTCTCCGGCTCGGGGATCGTGCCGTCCGCGTACAGGTGCGCGTGCTTCGTGTCGGGCACCCAGGGCCGATGCGGCGCCTTGTGATGGACCATCATGCAGAAGGGCTCGTCGGCCTCCAGGCCATCGATCCACTCGAGAGAGAGATCGGTGACGATGTCGGTGGCATACCCCTCGACGGTCGAGACGCCGTTCTCGTCGATCATCTGCGGGTCCACGTAGTCGCCCTGACCGGGGAACACCTTCCAGGCGTCGAAGCCCCGCGGGCGTGAGATGCCCTCTTCACCGAGGTGCCACTTGCCGAACATCGCCGTCTTGTACCCGGAATCGTGGAGCACATCGATGAACGTCGGGACGCGGTAGTCCATCTCCGTCCAGATCGAGGAGACGCCGTTCACATGGCTGTAGGTGCCCGTGAGGATCGACGCACGCGACGGGCTGCAGATGGAGTTCGTGCAGTAGACGGCATCCATCCGGACGCCCTCGTCGGCGATGCGATCGAGATGAGGCGTGGTGTTCACACGGCTGCCGTAGGCGGAGATCGCATGAGCGGCGTGGTCGTCGGACATGATGAAGATGATGTTGGGCTTCGGCATCCTGTTCCTTCGTGGAGATCGTTGTTCAGTCGAGCGCTGCGAGGGGGGTCGCGGCGCCGGAGTCGAGGGTCGGGGTCAGGAGCACGCGGGTCGGCGCCTCCTTCGCGGTGCTCGCGTCGATGATGAGACCGGCGCAGGCCTCTCCCGCTGCGGCGAGCGGCAGGCGGCTGTAGGTGAGGCGCGGCCAGAGCCTCGGGTCGAGCGAACCGCCGGCGAGCGCCGCGACCCGCGCGTGGGGAGCGTTCTGCATCGTCCAGAAGTACGCCGGCTCGGCGTCGGCGCCCCAGGAGCAGACGATCGCCGTCGAGTCCGGTGCCTGCGCCACCTGGTCGAGGGCGGCGTCCAGGCGTCCGGTGACGTCTCGGGTGTATCCCGCGGAGCCCCGGGGGTCGCGATCGAGGCGAGCGAGCATCTCGTCGGTGATCCCGGTGGAGATCGCCGACAGCGCGATGCCGCTCTCCCGTGCGATCGCGTCGAGGGTCTCGACCCTCGTGCGATCCGCTCGCGAGGTCACATCCGGCCGCAGATGGACGATCTGCGAGACACCGTCGAGCACGAGACTCTGCACGAGCATCCGGACGCCTGCGGCGTAGTCGAAGTCGACGCTCGACCACGCGTGGGGTGCCGTAGCGGGGCCGCAGTCGAGGGCGACGAAGGGGATGCCGTGCCCGGCGACGTCGACGGCGAGGTCGTCGGGCACGTCGAGGTCGTCGTGGCCGATGAACACGAGCCCGTCGAGCAGCCCGCCGCGTGCGTCGTCGATACACCGGGCCGCGGAGTCGCCGTCGAGCAGCGCGAGATGGAAGCCGCGTCGAGCCAGCCCCTCGCTGAGCCCCTGGGCGATCTCGGCGTACCGAGGTGTCGTGAGGGGTTTGTTCAGCAGCACGCCGATGGTGCGATTCGATCTCGCCTGCAGTGATCGCGCCAGGGCGTTCGGGACGTACCCCAGCTCGTGAGCGATGGTGCGGATGCGGTTCTTCGTGGTCTCCGCCAGGGGCAGGGTGCTCTTGTCGTTCAATGCATACGACACCGTCGAGATCGAGACCCCTGCCCTGCTGGCGATGTCCTTCAGGGTCGGTCTGCTCATGGCCTCACTCCACCACAGCCGCGCGGCGGCTGCTGAGCTCGGCGCTGTTCGCCTCGACCGTGCGGCGGTCGAGCGGGAACCAGAAGAGCAGGATGAGCGCGACGACGGCGTACAGGATGCCGGGCACGAGCGTGGCGATCGTGTAGATGCCCTGCACCGTGCCCGCCGACTGCACGGCACTGCCCGCCTCATACCCGATGATCGCGAGCGCATACCCGCCGAGACCGCCCGCCAGCGCCAGCCCGAGCTTGCGCGCCCAGGTGTTGATCGCATAGACCGTGCCGTCGTCGCGCTGGCCGGTGCGCACCTCCTGGTGGTCGACGACGTCGGTGATGATCGCCCAGACGAGCAGGTTGAACATGCCCACGCCGAAGCCGGCGACGACGCTGAGCACGATGAACACCCACGGCGAGGTGACGCCGAGGAAGAACAGCACGAGATAGATCGCCGCGCTCACCAGGAGCAGAACGACCAGCATCTCCTTCTTGCCGTATCGCCGACCGAGTGATGCCGCGAACGGCGCAGCGATGAGCGCGGGCACCACGTTGGCGAGCGCGGCGACACCCGAGAGCGCGCCGTTGTTGAAGTAGTTCAGCCAGAGGTACGCACCGACCGACCCGGTCAGCAGCGACGACAGCATCAGCACGAGGTTTCCGCCCATGAGAGAGAGGAGTGCGCGGTTGCCGGCGAGCGAGCGCAGCAGCGCGGCGAACGATGCCTTCGGCCGTCCGGGAACAGCTCGCACACGCTCTCGCACGAGCGAATAGCACAGGACGTAGAAGACGAGTGCCGCCGCCGAGAACGCGATGCCGGTCGCGAAGAACGCGGGAGGAAGCACCTGCGAGACGCCGTCGACATTGGCGTAGATGAACAGGGGCGGCACGAGGGCCACGAAGATGCCGGCGAGGTTGGCACCCACTCCGCGGAAGACGGAGAGCGACGCCCGCTCCGCCGGCACCTCGCTCATCACCGAGGCGAGGGAGCCGTACGAGATGTTGACCATCGTGTAGAAGACCGAGCCCCAGAGGATGTACGTGACCGTGGCCCAGATCAGCTTGACGGTGTAGTCCCAGTCGGCGGCGAACGGCGCGTACAGCAGCGCGCTCACGACGACCAGCGGCACCGCCGCTCGGATGATCCACGGACGGAACCGGCCGGCCGCCGCCGGCATGTGCCGGTCGAGGAACTGCCCCCATCCCACGTCGGTGAAGGCATCGAGCAGGCGCACCAGCAGGAACAGCGTGCCCACGTGCGCCGGGTTCAGCCCGAGGACGTTCGTGTAGAAGATGAGCAGATAGCTCGAGGCCAAGATGAACAGGAAGTCGTTGCCGAAGTCGCCGAACAGGTATCCGACCTTGTCGCGCCAGCCGAACGGCCTCGCGGTGGCGATCGCTTCTGTCGTGCTCGTGAATGTCATGGGGTCTCCTCGTTGAGAGCGGGCGAAAGGACGATAACCAGTTCAAACGTTTGAAGGCAAGCGAGTCGAAAAAGAATCTCAAGACGACCGTCACGGCTCGCGTCGACCCACGCGGATACGATGACAGCATGCGACGCTTCCCCACCTCCGTGTATGGCACCGGCGAGGAGCCCGATCCGCGCTTCTCGCTGGCGAACGAACGCACTTTTCTGGCATGGACGCGCACGGCCCTCGCGCTGATCGCCGGCGGGGTGGCACTCGAGGTCCTCGGCCTCGACCTGCATCCCGGGTTCCGCCTCGCCGCCTCGCTCGTGCTGATCGTCGCAGGCACCGCGGTCGCACCGCTCGCCTGGTGGGAATGGATGCGCACGGAGAGAGCGCTGCGCAAGTCGCAGCCTCTGCCCGGAGCCGTCTCCGCCGTCCTCCTGGGCGTCGTCGTCCTGGCCGTCGGCCTGCTCGTCATCGCCGGCGTGGTGTGGCGGTGACGGAGCCGACGCTCTTCGACCCCGGGCTCCAGCCCGAGCGCACCGAACTCGCCTGGCGACGCACCGCGCTCGCCATCGCCGTCGGTTCGCTGATCTCGTTGCGCATCCTGCCCGCCGGGCTTCCGGCGTCGTTCGCCGCGTGGGGCGTGATTCCCGGCATCGTCGGCATCCTGGCCGCGTGCGCGATCTGGGTGGCCGCACGCCGCCGTCAGGTCAGGCTGAGCGCGTATCTCACCGGCGCATCACTGCGTGCGCCGCACGGTGGCGGACTGTTGCTGTCGCTGACGATGCTGGCGGTCCTGTTCGGTGCGGTCGCGCTCCTCTTCGTGCTGGTGTCGGTGCTGACGGGATCGCCGCGCTGAGAGGATGATCGCCTGTTCCCGGTCCCGTCGTCGGCCGTGTACGAGACCTACCGCACGGCATCGAGGACCGGCCCCGAGTGGGTGGAGGCCTTCACCTCGGGACGCGGA
This sequence comes from Microbacterium sp. AC145, assembly GCF_979258505.1. Lineage (NCBI taxonomy): Bacteria > Bacillati > Actinomycetota > Actinomycetes > Micrococcales > Microbacteriaceae > Microbacterium > Microbacterium sp. AC145. The sequence continues at coordinate 88,489 of NZ_OZ409859.1, read as the reverse complement.
CTTCAGGACCCCTGACCGGAATCCGCAGCGGCACTCGTCTCGAGCTCGCGTAGGCGCTTCAACTGCGCCCACGGCCAGAAGGCGATCCAGGCGATGGAGACGATCGAGGCGCCCATGATCATCGAAGCGATATCCATGCGATCCACGCTACGGACTCCGCACGGTCGCCGACATCCCCCGGACGACGGGCCCGGTGCTCGGGATCTCACACATCTCCCCGACCCCTTCAGAGCGATCGGGCATCTGGGAATCCCGGGGGAATCGACGGACGATGCTCGGCCCGACCGTTAGCGTCGAAGGATGGACAACGACACCAGACAGCCCAGGGCTCGCAGTGCACGCATCCTCTCACCACTGTTCGGTGCGGCCGTCACCGTCGGGCTTCTCGCCGGGTGCGCCGCCCCCGCCCCGACCCCGACGGTCACGCAGACGGTGACGGCATCCGCCGATCCCGCGCCGAGCCCGTCACCCAGCGCATCCGCCAGCGAGTCCGCCCCCGCCGCAGACGTCAGCCCGTCCGGTATCGGAGATGTCGAACTGGGCACGCCCTTCGACGACGCCGTGGCGGTGGCGGGCGCGACTCCGGTGGAGGCCTGTCCCTGGCTCGCCTCCACGGATGCCGACGGATACATGCTGACCCTCCAGCGCCCCGAGCTCCCGGAACAGGACCCGGCGGTGGTCGACCTCGTGCAGGTGTCGGCATCGCCCTCAGATCTCGAAGGCAGGCCGACCACAGGCCCCGTGACGGCCGAGGGGATCGGTGTCGGTTCCCGTATGGATGAGGCGCTGGCCGCGTATCCCGACGCGGTCGAGATCGAGAGCGTCGGCGATCGACGGTATCTCGCGATCGAGTCGGAGGCCGGCACCGGGTCGGTCTTCTTGACCTACACGGCAGGCACCGACATCATCTGGGCGGTGACGGCGACGACCCTCGACGAGCCGCCGTACGAATCCTGCGGCTGAGCGGGGCACCTCGTGACGCCATGCGGACTCAGTCCTGGTCGAGGGCGGTGAGTTCGTCCGTGGTCAGTTGAAGGTCGGCGGCCGCGGCGGAGTCGCGGATCGACTGGGGCCGCTTGGCACCCGGGATGGGGATGACCACCGGCGACTGCGCCAGCTCCCATGCCAGCGCGACCTGCTGAGCGCTGACGCCCCGCGCCTCGGCCACCTGCTGGAAGGCCGGATGCCGGGCGGCGAGCTCCTTCGCATCCGACAGGCCGCCGAGAGGACTCCAGGCCAGGAACGCCAGGCCCAGCTCGGCGCAGACATCGATCTCGGGTCGACTGCTGCGGAACTTCGGGCTGAACTGGTTCTGCACGCTGACGAGGCTGTCGCCGAGCACCTCATGCGCCGCTCGGATCTGACCGGGGTCGGTGTTGGACACTCCGATCATCCGGACCTTGCCGCTGGCTGCGATCTCGGCCAGGGTGCCGAGGATGTCGGCGTAGTCGACCTTGGGGTCAGGACGGTGGTGCTGCCACAGCGCGATCTGCTCCACCCCGAGCCGGGACAGGCTGTCGTCGACGGCACGGCCCAGGTGCTCCGGCCGCCCATCGTGATCCCAGCCGCCGCCGTCGGTGCGGAAGGCTCCGCCCTTCGTGGCGAGGAACACCCGGTCGCGCACGCCCAACTCGTCGAGGATCGAGGCGATGAGCTTCTCGTTCTCGCCCTGCGCATCAGGTCCGAGGTCCTGGCCCGGTCCGTAGGCGTCGGCCGTGTCGAAGAGCGTGACGCCGGCGTCGAGCGCGGCGCGGACGGTGTCGAGCAGCTGCTCACGCGGTTGGTGACCGGTCTGGTCGAACGTCATCAGTCCGAGCCCGACCGCTCCGACCTCGATGCGACCTACGGTGTCATTGCCGAGTGTGCGTGTCTGCATGGGTCGATCCTACGGCCGACGGAGCGGTGCCGAGGGAGGGAGGGGCGGGGCGGAGCCGGCATCCGCCACTCTGACAGGATGAACGTCATGATCACCGTTCACCTGCGCTATGAGATCGACCCCGACAAGCTCGACGACTTCACCGAGTACGGCCGCGCGTGGATCCGACTGGTGGCGAAGCACGGTGGCACCCATCACGGCTACTTCCTGCCGAGCGAGGGCGACAGCGACGAAGCGTTCGCGCTGTTCACCTTCCCCTCACTCGCCGAGTACGAGATCTACCGCACCGCATCGAAGACCGACCCCGAGTGCGTCGAGGCCTTCGAACTGGCACGCCGAACCCAGTGCATCCGCCGCTACGAACGCCGCTTCCTCAGCCCCGTCTTCTCGGCGGACGCCGACTGAGGCGCGAGATCCCCGCCGAGGGCCGACCCCCCAAACGGATCGCAGGATCCGGTTAGAGCCACTTGTCGGCGATGTGGTCTGCGACCACACGCCGCACGGTACCCGAGTGGGAACGAAGCACGATGCTCTCGGTGCGGATGCCACGCCCTCGACGCCGCACGCCGCTGACCAGGTTGCCGTCGGTGACACCGGTCGCGACGAACACCGTGTTCTCGCTGGTCACCAGTTCTGTCGCGTCGCACACGTGGTCGAACCGGAGACCTGCGGCCTCTCCTCGGCGCCTCTCGTCATCGCCACTCGGGGCGAGACGTGCCTGCATGAATCCGTCCAACGCGCGGATGGCGCACGCGGTCGCGACGCCCTCGGGGCTGCCGCCGACGCCGACGCACAGGTCGAGAGCGCCGTCGAACGACGCCGCCTGGATACCTCCGGCGACGTCTCCGTCGAGCAGCAGCCGCGTCGCGGCTCCCGCGGCTCGGATCTCCTCGATGAGGAGCGCGTGGCGGGGCCGGTCGAGAATGCCCACCTGGATCTCGTCCACCGGCTTGCCCAGTGCGCGGGCGAGCGCATGGATGTTGTCGGAGATCGATGCCGTGAGATCGAGATGACCCCGCGCCTCGGGGCCGGCGACGAGCTTCTCCATGTAGAAGACGTGGGATGCGTCCAGCATGCTCCCCCGGTCGGCGGCGGCGATCATCGAGATCGCGTTGCGCCGGCCGGACGCGGCCAGCGACGTCCCGTCGATGGGGTCCACGGCTATGTCGTATTCGGGACCGTCACCCGTCCCGACCTGCTCGCCGTTGTAGAGCATGGGCGCTTCGTCCTTCTCGCCCTCGCCGATGACCACGGTGCCGGCGAACTTCACCGTCGTGAGGAACTTGCGCATCGCGTCGACGGCCGCTCCGTCCGCACCGTTCTTGTCTCCGCGGCCGACGAACGGCGATGCGCGGATCGCTGCAGCCTCGGTGGCTCTGACGAGTTCGAGGGCGAGGTTGCGATCGGGGTGGTTGTAGAGCGGCGCACCCGTGTGGTCAGACTCGGTGTGCTCGCCGAAAGTCACGCCACCACCTGGATCTTGATCTGGTCGGGGCTCGTGGCAGCCTTCAGCGCATTCGCGTACTCCTCGAGCGAGAACGTCGCGGTGACGAGGCTCGACAGCTCATCCTGCAGGTCGACCATCCTCGCCGCCGACTCCTCGTACTTCTCGGCCAGTGAGTTCGACCCGATGATGCTCAGCTCCTTGGCGAACACCTCGTAGGGGCTGAGCGCGACGGTGGCGGTCGGTGAGGCGACACCCATCTGCACCAAGCGCCCCCGATTGCCGAGCGCCTCGATCGCCTGAGTGATCGCGACGGGATGCCCGCTCGCGTCGAGCGCCAGATCGAAGTCGCCGCGGTCGAGTTCGTCCGCCGAAGCCACAGCCTGCAGGGCGCCGAGCTCGAGTGCCGCGGCACGGCGCGCGGCGTTCGGCTCCACAACGCGAACGCCCGTGGCGCCCTCCGCACGGGCGAGGATGATCGCCATCAGACCGATCGATCCGGCGCCGAAGATCGCCATCTCCTGGTCGCGCCAGTCCGGCACCCGCTCCAGTGCGTGAAGGACGCAGGCGAACGGCTCGATCAGCGGCGCTGCCTGATGCCGGATGCGGCTGTCGAGAGGGAACACGATGCGGTCCGGGACCGCGACGAACTCGGCGACCGAGCCGTCGACCGCGACGCCGACGGGGAGGATGTTCACGCACAGGTTCGTGGCGCCCCGCAGACACCAGGTGCACTCGCCGCACGAGATGTTCGGGTTGACGCCGACGTAGTCGCCCTCCTTGAGGGATGTCACCCCGGGGCCGACCTCTGTCACGTACCCGGCGAACTCATGCCCGGGGACGACCGGGAAACGTCCGTGCGGGTAGTCGCCCTGCACCAGGTGCAGATCGGTGCCGCACACCCCCGTGCCGACGGGAGCGATCACCACCCAGCCTTCCTTCGCGGTCGGGATGGCGAGATCGCGGATCTCGACCCCTCCGTTTCCGTCAGCGACAGCTGCGCGCATGGTCTTGGTCATTTCACGGCTCCAAACAGTAGGCCACGGACAAGGGACTTCTGAGCGATCCATCCGGCGATGACGACGGGGATGCTCACGATAGTTGCAACGGCGGCCACCTGCGCGGTGTAGAGCTCGCCGAAGCTCAGGAACTTCTGGAGGAACAGCGGCAGCGTGCTGTTCGAGTTGGTCAGGTTGGCGGCGAAGAAGTACTCGTTCCAACTGAACACGGCGCACAGCAGCGCGGTCGACGCGATGCCCGGGCGCATCAGCGGCAGCACCACGGACCACCCGATGCGCCAGCCCTTCGCACCGTCGACCTGGGCGGCCTCGATGATCTCGAGCGGGATCTCCTGCATGAACGAGCGCAGCATCCAGATACCCAAAGGCAGGTTCATGCCGAGGTGCATGATGATGAGGATCTGCGTGGTGTTGAGCAGTCCGAGATTCGTCGCGACCACGTAGATCGGGATGATTCCTGCCGCGATGGGCATCATCTTCGTCGAGATGAAGAAGAACAGCGAGTCCTGAGGGTTCTGGATCGCGCGGACCGACAGCGCCCACGCGGCGGGCAGCGCCAGCACGATGACGACGAGCGTCGAGATTCCCGTCACGAGCACGGAGTTCAGCGCGTAGGGCCAGATCCCCTGCTCGAACGTCTCTACGTAGTGCTCGAGAGTCGGGGTGAAGAAGAACTGCGGAGTCGACGACGCCGCGACCGTCTCGGTCTGGAAGCTCTTCATCACCATGTACGCGACGGGGAAGAAGAGGATGAGGCTGGATGCCCATCCGAGGACGCCCATCGTGATTCGCGTCGCCCGACCGCGCGCCCGTCGTGGACGCGGCTGCGGAGTCTTCTTTCCCGTGACGACTGCACGGGTGTTGAGCGAAGCCGTGGTGGTCATCGCCGACCCTCCGTTCGGAAGATGCCCGACAGCAGTCGCAGCATCGGCAGGATCAAGGCGATCGTGAGGATCAGCGCGACGACACCCAGTGCGGATGCCATGCCGAAGTCGAATCCGTTGAAAGCCTTGAGATAGATGTAGTACGTGATGTTCGTGGTGCCGTACGCGGGCCCACCGGCAGTCAGCATGGCGATCTCGCCGAAGGTCTGAATGAGGTTCATCGCCAGCAGCAGGGCCGCGAGCTCGATGAACGGTCGCAGGTGCGGAAGGGTGACGTTCGTGAAGCGCCGCCACAGTCCGGCGCCGTCCATCTGCGCCGCCTCCAGTTGATCCTGAGGCGCGGACTGGAGTCCGGCGACGAGGATCAGCATGGCGAACGGCACGAAGCGCCAGGTCAGCAGGATGATGAGCGCTGCCATCGGATGCTCGGAGAGCCACGAGACGGGCGGCAGACCCAGGGCACGGGCGATGAAGCCGAAAAGCCCGAAGCTCGGGTCGAACATCGCCGACTTCCAGAACAGCGTCACCGCGACCGGCATCACGAAGAACGGCGTGATGGCGAGTGTGCGGGCGACTCCCCGTCCGGGGAAGGAGTGGTTCATGAAGATCGCGATCAGGAGACCGAGAACGAGACAGGCGATGGTCGTGCCGCCGGTCATGACGACGGTGTTGCCGACCGACTTCCAGAACACCTCGTCCTGGATGACTGCGACGTAGTTCTCGAGGCCGCGGAACTCGCTCGGCTTGCCGCTGAGGAGCAACCAGCGCTGGGTGCTGAAGACGAGGGTGAAGAGGAAAGGGACCTGCGTGAGGATCAGGGTGAAGACGAGGGCCGGGAGCAGCGGGCCGCGACGCTTCCAGCGTTCGGCACGCGGCATCATCGGCGGAGCGGTGATGGCGGATCGGGTTTTGGTGGCCATGATTCTGCGCTTCTCGAGGCAGGGCTGCCCGCGGTCGCCCGGGGGCAGCCCTGGATGGATGGATTACTCGATGTAGCCGGCGTCGGTCACAGCCTTGAGTGCGTACTCCTGGCTCTTCTCCAGCGCTTCGTCGACCGTCTGGGTGCCGCTGATGGCACCGGCGATCTGCTGCGAGACGAAGTCGCCGATGTCGACGAACTCCGGGATCTGCACGTACTGGACTCCCGTGTACGGCACGGGGTCCACGGTCGGCTGCAGCGGGTCTGCGGCCTCGATGGACTTCACCGTCAGCTCGGCGTAGCGGTCAGCGGCCTCGAGGTACTCGGGGATCTCGTAGGTCGATGCACGCGACCCCGGAGGAATCGAGTCCCAGCCTGCTTCTTCACCGGCGAGCTTGATGTAGTCCTCGCTGGTGACCCAGGAGATGAACTTCCACGCGGCATCCTTGTTCTTGCTGGACTCCGTGATGCCGAGGCCCCAGGACCACAGCCAACCCGAGGCGAGATCTGCGGGCCCGGTCGGAGCCATCGCGAAGGCGATGTTCGGCTCGACCTCAGGTGTCGCCGAATCCAACGCGGAGCCGGCGAACACGGTGTCGTCGTACCAGATGGCGGTCTTGCCCTGGCTGAACTGCTGCAGGCAGCCTTCCCAGCCGTCCTTCGCGGCATCCGGCTGACCGTAGTCACGGAGGCTGTCGACGTAGAACTGCACCGCTTCCTTGGTCTCAGGGCTCGTGAGCTGCGGCTCCCAGTCCTCGTTGAACCAGCTGCCGCCGAAGGTGTTGATCACGGTGGTGACGGCTGCGAGGTTCTGTCCCCAGCCGGGGAGTCCGCGCAGGCAGAGACCGGAGATCCCGGCCGCCTCGTCTTCCATGGCGGCTGCCGCTGCCTGGACTTCCTCCCAGGTCGGCGTCTCGCTGATGGTGACGCCGGCCTTCTCGGCGAGGTCCTTGCGATAGAAGAGGAATGACGACGAACCGTAGAAGGGCGAGGCGTACAGCACGTCGTCCTTCGACACGATGTTCTTGATGGGCTCGAGGAGGTCGTCCTCGTTCCACGCGGTGTCTTCGGCGGCATAGTCGTCGAGCGGGACGATCCATCCGCGGTCGGCCCAGATCGGCACCTCGTAGCTGCCGATCATCGCGACGTCGAACTGACCGGCGTTGGTCGCGACGTCTTTGGTGACGGCCGGGCGGAGCTCGTTCTCGGGCAGGGTGGTGAACTTCACCGTGATGCCGGGGTTCTTCTCTTCGAAGTCGGAGATCAGGCTCTCGGCGGTCTTCATCTGCGGGTTGGCTGCCAGCGCCACGTTGATCGTGACCTCGCCGCCTTCGCCGCTGCTGTCGCCACTGGTCGAACAGCCCGCGAGCATGCCGGCCGTCACTGCTGCGACCCCAAGACCGGCGATGCCTCGCTTCCAATTGATGTGCGCCACGCGCAAACCTCCTTGTTTTGTGCCGTGACCGCTCTCGGTGACCGAGTGCGATGCGCCATTGCATTGACGTGGCTTCACGGTAGCGCAGCCTGTCCGCATTGTCTAGTCTGTACGTACAATATGGTCAACAGGCCTGAAACGTGCAGGTTGTACGATGGCGCACGAAGGAGTGTGGCAGTGTCGCAAGCGATTGAGCGGACCTCACCGGTCCCCTACTACGAGCAGCTCTACTCGATCCTGAAAGAACGGATCGTGCGGGGCGAGTTCCCCGTCGATGAGCGGCTGCCGAGCGAACTGGAGCTGTGTCGCGATTTCGGTCTGTCGCGCGCCACCGTTCGGCAGACGCTCTCGAAGCTGGAAGCTGACGGGTTCGCCCGTCGGGTCGCTCGCCGCGGGGTGTTCGCCTCGACCCCCGAGGAGTCGAGCGGCTGGACGCTGCAGGACACCGAGGGCTTCCTCGAATCGCAGCTCCGCCACGGGCGCACCGGGGTTCGCACCGAGGTGGTGCACGCCGGATACGTCAGCGCGCCGCAGCACGTCGCCGACGCCCTGCGTCTGGACGCCGACAGCGACGTGTTCGCGCTCGAGCGCGTGCGATACCTCGACGGCCAGGTCGCACTCTTCAGCACGAACTGGTTCCCCCGCGCCGTGGGCGATGTCGTCGCCGGGGCGAAGGACGTGCTCGACGGCGCAGAGTCGCTGAACACCACGCTGCGTGGCGCAGGGCACATCATCGCGACGGCTCAGCGCGTCATCCACGCGCTGTCGGCGCCGGAGGAGGTCGCGTCGAACCTGGGAGTGGCCGAGAGTCAGGCGCTGCTCCGCATCCGGTCCCGGTCGTGGGATCAGAACGACGTGCTCTTCGACTACTACGAGACCTGGGTCCTGACCGACGTCGTTCCGCTCGAGGTGAAAGTCGTCGCTAACTGACGCCCAGCGACAGGTGCGGATCAGGCGACCAGCCGAAGGCAGTCGCCGCCAGCAGAGCTGTTCCGACCGCCGTGACCTCGGGCTCGTGGATCGGGATCGTCGGGTACCCGTTCATGCTCGCCTTGATGTCGAGCCAGCCCGGAGAGCGAACCCATCCCCCGGCGAGGCGCACTTCGCGGTCGGCACTCAGGCCACCCCGAACCGCGTCCACGGCATCGCGTCCCACTCTCGCGAGCGCGCCGAGAACCGCGGACGCTCGGGCGTGCGGATCGCTCGGGGCGCCGAGCGCGTAGGCCGGGGTGACGCCTCCGCGTGTCCCCGGAAGGAAGTAGTCCGACGCGATCGCGGCGCCGGGTGCGGATGCCCCGTCCATCAGCCGCCTGATCTCCGCCGCGACATCGGGGTCCTGTGCCGCCCAGTTGATGTTGCGCGTCAGTTCCTCGACGCGCAGCAGCGTCACCCCGCCGGTGCGTATTCCGGGCGCGACCTCGACATGGTTCCGGCGGTCGATGTGTCCGTCCCGCGACTGCGCGACGATGACCTCGGCGGTCCCCATCGAATCCAGAACCGCGCCCGGCGAGAGCTGGTCGGCCGCCCATCCGCCGATGGGATGGTCATGCCCACCCGCGACGACGATCGCGCCCGGCACCAGAACGCCGGCCGCCTCGAGGACCGGCGAACGGAGAACCCCGACGATGTCTCCCGTCGCCACGACCTCGGGGAGGAGCTCGATCGCTCCCAGCGTGAGGGCGACTCGGTCATCAGCCCAGCTTCTGTCCCTCGACCGCCATGCGCCGGTGCGCGAGGCGAGGGTGTCGCTCATGAAAGGCCGCCCCGCCCACACCACCCCGGCGATGTCGGCGATGGCGATCCAGCTGCGGGCTTCCCCGTCGAGGGACTGCATCCGAGCCCAGGCCCAGCCGACGAGCGTCCTCACCGCATCGCTCTCGGCATCGAAGGTCTCGTCGTCGACTGCCAGCGAAGGCTGCAGCGCCCGGAAGATGCGCTGGCGCCGCGGGTCGAACCACGCCAATGCCTGGGTCAGGGGACGGAGCCCGGCGTCGACAAGGACGCCGTCTTCTCCCACGCCCGCAGCGCTGACCGCTGCGACGGCGAACCGGTCACCGCAGACCTCGACGAGCATCTCCTCGATGGAGGCGAAGAGAGTCGAGGCGTCGATCGAGAGCTGTTCGGCGTCCCGAGGGGTGGGGCGGCTGGTGCGTGCGACGATCACGCCACTCGGATCGAGCGCGATCACCTTGATGTTCGTGCTTCCGATGTCGACACCACACGCGACGGGCAGGCGCGGGTTCCCCTTCACGGGCGGCGCCTCCTCAGCTCGATGGATCCGACCGGCTCGGCCCACCCTCTTTACGATAGTCACCCGTCCGATCGCGCGAGTCCCCTCGGCAGCTCACCTCGCTCACACCGGCTCGACGACCGATGCCTCGTATCCCATCGAGCGCATCGCGGTCTCGTGCTGGTTCTGGATCTCGGGCGCATGGACCGCGCGCGGGAGTTCCGTGATGGCGACGTGCCACTCGGGGAAGGCGCCTTCGAGCGCGGCGGCGGCCTGCATCGCCGAGCCCTTGGTGACGTACTCGTCGAGCTCGGGCACGACGACCGGCGCGTCGACCATCTGGGCGAGGACCGCCTGAACGGCAGCGCTCTGCGCGGCACCGCCGATGAGAAGCAACCGCTGCGCGTGGATGTCGCACGCGGCGAGCGCATCGAGCATCGCGACCTGCGTCGCGAGGGTGCCCTCGATCACTGCTCGGGCGAAGTTCGGTCGCGTGAAATTGCTCAGCGACGCCATGTGGATCGACGCGCGCGCATGCGGCAGATCGGGAGTGCGCTCGCCCTCGAAGAAGGGCAGCAGCGTCAGGCCGTCCGCTCCGGGATTCGCGCGCAGCGCGAGATCGGAGAGCTCTTCGTAGGTGCATCCGAGCAGGCCCGCTCCGACGTCGAAGTTTCGCGCGGCATTGAGCGTGGCGACGAGCGGAAGATGCTCGCCGGTCGCGTCCGCATAGCTGCACACGTACCCGGCGTAGTCGTGCACCGGGAACTCCGTGCGGGTGTAGACGACACCCGATGTGCCGAGCGAGAGGACGACATCGCCGTGGTCGATGCCCAGGGCGATGGCCGCGGCGGCGTTGTCGCCGCTTCCCACTCCGATCGGAATCCCTCCGGCCACTCCGGGTATCCCCCGCGCCGTGACGCCCGCTCGGTCGAGAGGACCGAGAACCCGCGGAAGCACGGCGCGCTTGCCGAGCGCATGCACGAACAGGTCTTCGCAGTACTGGTCGGTCTCGCCCGACCAGTATCCGGTGCCACTGGCCTCGGAGCGGTCGGTGATGAGCTCGTCGATGTGTCCGGCACCGGGGCCGTGACCCATCAGGCGCCATGTCAGCCAGTCGTGCACCACCGCCACTGCAGCGGTCCTCGATGCTGCGACGGGGTCGGTGTCCCGCAGCCACCGGAGCTTCGTCACCGTGTCGGAGAGCGTGAGAGGAAGACCGGTGCGCCGGATCCATTCGTCGCGCCCGAGTTCGTCGTTGAGGTCCACCATGTGCGAATGGGAACCGAGGTCGTTCCACAGGGGGGACGACCTGACCGCCGCTCCGTCGGCGTCCAGGAAGATCGGCGTGTGCTGCTGACCGCTCACCGAGATGGCAGCGACATCGTCGAGTCCGCCCGCACGGCGGACAGCGAGCAGCAGGGCATTCCACCAGACCTCGGGATCGACGATGGTGTCGGTGGGATGCGACGCCTTTCCCTCTCGCACCTGGAGTCCGGTGGCGAGGTCGCGCACGCTGACCTTGCAGCTCTGGGTGGACGAGTCGATGCCTGCGACGAGGATCATCAGCGGGCCTCCCGTCGCGGAGTCGTGTCGCGGATCATGTGGGGAAGCCTTTCGCGTAGTCCCACTGCCGACTGATGCCGCGAACCCACGACTGCAGCGCTTCGGATCGATGCGCGTCCGGGCGCACGTCGAACGGCGCGGTGCCGGGCCAATCGCCGGATCGCTGAGACGCCAGTGCCTGTGCGCCTCGGGAGACGACCTCAGGGAAAGCCGAGACGCTCAGCGGGGTGGCGAGCAGGTCCGCCTTGATCTGCAGCCACAGCGGGTTCTTGCTCGCGGGTCCGATGACCTTCACCTGGCTCGCAGTGGAGGGGAAGAGCTCGAGCACGTCGCGGTACTGCAGAGCCATGCCGAGGAACGTCCCGAAGACGATCTCACGGAGCTCGGTGCCCGTCCGAAGGCCCGAGATGAGCCCGCGTGCCGACGAGTCCTTGGTGGGAGGCGGCGCGCCGCGGAACTGCGGGAGCACCAGGGGGATGCGCTCGAGGTCGACAGATCCGGCGAGATAGCTCTCGTGCAGAGAGTCGAGGTGCGACGTCAGCTGTTCCCCATCCAGCCCCAGCATGGCCTGCAGCGTGGCGAACGCCGAGCCGCCGGTCGGGATGGAGGCGAACAGCGTGTAACCCTCTCCTCCGCACGCTATCCCGTTGGCGAGCTTGGCACCCTCTGCGTCCGTCGTCAGGAACGGGGCATCCCTGATGAAGAGCAGTCCCTCGGTGGTTCCGGTCGAGTTGAGGAGCTCACCGGCGCGGAGTTCGGCGCCCACCCCACCGACCATGTGGTCATGACCCGCCACGTGCACGGCCACGTCGGACGAGAGCCCCGTCGACGAGGCGAAGGCGGCCGTGACGGACGCACCGTCGCTCGCGGAGCGGAGAGACGGGAAGACGGATGCGGAGATGCCGATGAGGTCGCAGACCTCATCGGACCAGTCCCCCGTGGTCATATCCAGCGCCATCGTCCGACTCGCGAGCGAATGCTCGGAGAAGCGTTCGCCGGTCATGAACGCCGCGACGTACTCCGCGATGTTCAGCCAGACGGCACCGGCCGCCTCACTGCCAGCGTTCTCCAGCGCCCACGCGACCTTCGACAGTCCGTAGTTCGCGTTCACTGGGAGCCCGGTGATCTCGTAGACACGCGAGCGCTGCTCGGGGGTCAGAGCATCGAGGCGTCCAGCCCCCCGATGGTCGTGCCAGAGGATCATCGGGGAGGCGAGTCCCAGGTCGGGGCGGACCAGTCCTCCGGACTCGCCCACTCCGGTGATGGCGATGCGCTTGACGAGACCTCGCTGCCATGCTTCCAGTCGGCTGATGAACCCGGTGATCAGACCGGTGAGCTCATCGATGTCGTAGATCTCGCCGGCCCCGTCTGACCGCACCGGCGTGGGCTGGCGCGCCGAGGCGATGAGGCGCGCTTCATCATCGAACAGGCACAGCTTGACACTGGTCGTCCCGATGTCGACGGTGATGGTCGGAAGCACGGCAGGTCTCGCTCAGCTGACGGAGGGGTTGAACTGACGGATGCGTCGCTCGACGACGTCGGCGATCGCCGTGACGGAGTTGCGGGAGACCTTGATGAGCGAATGCTCGTGGGGGTTCGCCGCGTAGGCCTCGCCGAACGTGCGGATCATCGCATTGCGCAGGTCGCTGGCGATGTTGACCTTCACGACTCCGAACTCGTGCAGCCGTCCGAACTGCTCCGCAGGGAGACCCGAACCGCCATGGATGACCAGCGGCGCCGTGCTCTGCTCCTGGACCCGACGCAGCAGGTCGAAGTCGATGCGCGCATCCGGCGCGTACCCGTGCACGTTGCCGACCGAGACGGCCAACATGTCACAGCGTGTCCGGGCGACGAAGTCCGCGACCTGGTCCGGGTCGGTACCGGAGGCCTCATCGGGTCCGATCTCATCCTCCTTTCCGCCGATCGCGCCGAGTTCCGCTTCCACAGCGATGTCCGAGGGGGCGATCTCCCGAGCCCTCGCAGACAATCGGACATTCTCCTCGTACGGCTCCTCGGAGGTGTCGATCATCACTGACGTGAAGTCGGCAGCGAGTGCATCCTCGACGGCCTGCAGGTTCTTTCCGTGATCCAGGTGCAGAGCCACGGGGACCGAGGTGTGCTCGAGCCGACGAGCCACCATGTCGTAGATGTACTCGTAGCCGGAGAGGGCCACGTTGGTCGGTGCGACCTGGATGAACGTCGGCACGCCGACCCGCTCGATGGCGTCGACGATGCCCATCGTGGTCTCGATGTTCGTGGTGTTGAAGGCGCCCGCGACGAGTCCGCGGGACGTGCACTGTTCGATGACCTCGAGGCCGCTAACCAGAGCCATTGCTTGTCCTTTCGTGCCCGCGTACGAGCTGGTATGTATTGCACTGTCCGTACGTACCAAGAAAGGTACGGGTGTAGGGCGATGGACAGCGCGGCGTCAGTCCTTCGTGATCCGCTCGTTGCGCTCGGCGATCTCGTCGAGCGTGCCGCCCTCGGCGACGACGCGCTGCGCTTCGTCCGGGACCTTGAGCCAGCGGACGGAGATGCCGGCCAGAACGTACATCGCAGCGAAGATGATGGTCACGCCGCCTGCTCCGAGCGGAGCCAGGAACAGGGCGACGATGAGCGGCCCTACGAAGGTGGCCGCGCCCGCACCGAGGTTCAGAACTGCGATCGAGTTGCCCTTCTGCCCCGGTGCCATGAGCGACATCAGAACCGAGATCGGCGTGAAGCCAGCGAGGCTGATGCCGAACAGCGCGGCGCACAGCGCGGAGACCCAGTACTCGTCGCTGACGTACTGCGGGAGGAAGTAGAACATCAGCACGCTGACAGCAGAGCCAATGCAGCCGAACCAGCGAAGAGTGCGGTGCCAGCCGAGACGATCGCTGAGCACGCCGAAGAACAGGTTGGCGAAGATGTTGGCGGCGCCGAGGATGAAGACCAGCTGAAGCCAGCCCGCAGTCCCGAACCCGAGCTCGACGGCGAAGATCGTCGGGAAGAAGACGAACAGGCCGAATTGCGGAGCGGTGTTCACGATGCGCACCAGGCAGCCGAGACCGACTCGGGGATTGGTGAACGCGATCGCGACACTGTTCACCAGACTGCGACCGGTCGTGATCTCCGGGGCTGCGAGGCGCCCCCCGCCCTTCGCCTTGCGGAGCCCGACGAGCGAGACGATACCGCCGAGGACGACGAGACCGAGGGATACCCAGAACGTGAGGTACTCGCCGATGAGCGGCTGAGTACCGCTCGCGACCAGGGATCCGAGAGTGGGCAGACCACCCGTGAACGCGAAGTAGAACCATCCGACCGCCGAGCCGAGGCGATGCGCCGGGCTGGCGCCGAGCACCCAGACGAGGAAGCCGTAGGCGAAGAACGGGTAAGCGATGCCGCGGAGGCCGTAGACGATCAGCATGAGCGCGAAGTTCTCGGTCGGCAGCGCGACGCCGAGGAACAGGATCTGGAGCACGACCCAGAGGACGAGGCCGATGATCATCACCCGGCGCGGGCCCCACACATCGGACAGCGCCCCCGAGAGCCACGAGCCGAGGGTCACCATCAGGCCATAGACCGAGATGATCACGGCCGCATTCGTCTCCGACCCGGCGCCGTGTGCCGCGAGGTACGGGGCGATGTAGCCGGACTCGACCCCGTCGCCGATCATGAAGAGCAGAAGCCCCACGAATCCCCAGATGAGCGGGCGGGGCAGACCGATCTTCTCAATGAAGCCCTGCGCTTCGCGTCCGCCGGAGCGGATTGCAGTCGTCGCTGACATGATGTCCTTCACTTACATGAGCTCTCCGGCGTTCGATCGCTGAGTGTTCGACGGAGGGCTTCCTTCGCGAACCATCGGACACATCGCAATCCAATTGCCGCCTGGTACGTACAGACAGTACCAGAGAATGTTCCGGGGTGCGTCGAATCCGTTGCAGCCTCCCACCCACAGGTCGCGATGTGCACTTCGGATCCCCCGAGCCCCCGACACGAGTGTCACGGGGTGCCATCGAAATGTCTCGTGTCCGCTCGCCAACCATCGACGTCGGGCGAGGAGCCTTCCGAAACAGCCGTTAGGCTTCGACACGTGACGGAGCCCTCTACCACGATCGGTGTGGACCTTGCGGCCGGGAGCCCCCACACCGCGCTCTCCGTTCTCCGCTGGGGGCCGAAAGGCGCCGTGCTCAGCCATCTGGCCGTCGGAGTGACGGATGAGGACATCGTGGACTCGGCCGCCGGATCGTCGAAGATCGGCATCGATTGTCCGCTCGGCTGGCCCGACAGCTTCGTGGCTTTCATACAGGCGCACTCTTCCCTCGCCGTATCCGACGCCCCGGTCGACGGAGGGATGGACTGGCGCCGTTCACTCGCATTCCGAGCCACGGATCAGCGGATCCGCGAACGGATCGGTCGTTGGCCTCTCAGCGTCGCCACTGATCGCCTCGGCCTCACCGCCCTGCGGTGCGCGGGCCTGCTCGGTCGGCTTGCCGAGGCGGGTCACGACGTGGACCGCACCGGGGAGCGGCAGATCGTCGAGGTCTACCCTGGAGGATCGCTCCGACTCTGGGGGCTGCACGCTCCCGGGTATCGCACCAGTGCAGACATCCGCGCACGCGTGCTCGCGGATCTCATCGAACAAGCCCCGTGGCTGATGATTGGTCAGTACGCCGACGCGCTCGTGCAGTCGGCCGACGCGCTCGACTCGCTCATTGCCAGCCTGAGTGCCCGCGCCGCACAGATCGGCGCCGTCGAGAGCGTGCCCCCTGCGCTGAGAGAACAGGCAGAGCGAGAAGGCTGGGCAGCGTTGCCGACGGGGCAGGTGAGGGATCTGCTTGTCCCGCAGCGCAGAGATCTCTGAGCATCGAGGTCGCGGAGTTCTCTGTTGCCGCTGGGGTTGTGCGCACGGGCGTTACCGCTGCAGCTCACCCGAGCAAGGCAAGGCCCCGCGTCCCAGTGTTTCTAAGGAAATCGGGGCCTTCGTGGTGGCGGTGACGGTGGGATTTGAACCAGATCGCAAACCTCCGCTGGAAGGTGGCTCGGAACCCCAGCGCACAGGTAGTCGAAATGCGCACCAAAATGCACCACGCCCCACCCCGGATACGGAAAAACCCCCGATTTCTCGGGGGTTTCCATGGCGGTGACGGTGGGATTTGAACCCACATTCCGGCCTAGCAAGCATGCGCAGCCATCTCAGATCAGCGTTACTGCGCGGATCCTGGTTTACTCGACGAGCGGTGAGTCTGGCGAGTTGTTAGCACCTCGTTAGCACCGGACATTAAGGCCGCCAAACTGCGACCCGTTCTCGCGGGGGATCTCCGACCACAATCCACGACGCCGGATCCAGAGTTAGTCCGTGTCGTGTCGCGAGGAACTCCGCGGCTTCCCGAAACGGCGGGACATCCTGTTCCTCGAAGATGTCATCACTCGAAGCGCCGATGACGTCGTACGAGAGAGGCGACATAGACGACTCTTCTTCAGCACCACTGTGGGTGCCTACAACCTCCGCGTAATACCTGCCAGAGGACCCGTCAAGCCCGAGTTCGCCAACAATAATCCAGAAGTAGTTGATGGCGCGCTTCGCTGATCCCCTCAGATCCTGCAACATCTCGGCCGGAGGATTGCCTTGGCTAGGGAACATCGGATCCATGCTGATCCTCACCGATTCCAATGATCGCTATGCGGAACGACGGAGTGCTCGCTCCTGGACGTAACGCTCGCGAACCTCGAGGCTCCGCCGCGCCGGCTCAGATCGAGAGTATCGCTGTGTCAGCCGCTCAGCGTTGCGCTGAACTTGGGCGTCGACCCTGCTGCGGGCCGCGTCATCCATTGAATGCCTGCTCATCATGACCCCCTTGCTCCTCGTAACCACAACGTAGCGCTAACCTCCGACATTCCTGTGTCGCGACTGTTGCGAGTTCAGGGATGCTGGACCTTTGATCACCGCGACAACAAGCGCCATGGTGCGCGCCATCGCTAGCACAGCCGACCGCTGCGGGCCGCCGATCGCACCCGCGGATGCGTTGTTCACGCTCAAGAGTCCGAGCTGGACACTCTTGGCCTTGACCGGGACAGTATAGAAAGTGTCGTACTTCTTCTTGGCCCAATCTACGCCGTAGACCTCCTCTGGCGCGTTAGAGACCTCCGGCTCCTCATCCGCACGATCGAGTAGCGACCAGATCGTGTTCTCCGGATCCTCCCGCTCGATGAAGGGACGGTCCGGACGGTCGTACCGCCCGTGCTCCGTCCCATGCACAGCGCTGTCTAGAATTCGACGCCCCCCGGCCTCGCGCCTCATCGTGTAGTAAGTCGCTCGGCTACCATCACCGACCGCACTTGCCGCCTGCCTCGCTACAGTGCGCCTCAATGCCTTGGCCTGTTCATCTCTCGCCCTGCCAGTCAGGAACATCACCTCGATCGCCTCGCTCAGCACGACATTCAGGTCGTCGATCGCCTTCTCGGCTGACCTCTCACTCTCACGAAACTTCAAACTGGCGACAGTCTGGTCGTAGCGGTCGGCAAGTTTGTCTCCGAGAATGGCGACCGCAGCAGCAATTCCCGCGGCGATGCGAATCCCGTGCCACGCGGGGTCTCCCCAAATGAGCGGCCCGAAAACGGCAACTACAGCTCCGATAAACGTTGCGATCGTGAAGATCTGCCGTCTCTTGAACTTGGACAGCAGTGGACCACAAGCGTGGAGGAACGCTCCCAGCTCCTTGGTACCTGAATGATCGCTCTGCGGCATGAGGCCATCGTGCCAGACAGCCGCATCAAAGCGTCCACGAACAGTGCGCAATGGCCGAAGTTGGTGTCCCTCGCGCGCGCGACCCCCTCCTGAGCGGGCCGGGGAGAGAGGAACACTCCCCCGGTCGGTGTTCCGCCCCCGAGGCCATCCCCGGATTTCTCGACGGGGGGCCTCGGGGACGAGGGTCAGGCGCGGACGATGCTCGCGTCTGGGTGGGAGGAGAGAGTCATGCGGAGCTCTTCGCTCACGCGATGGTCATAGAGCAGGTCGGCAGCGTCACTATCGACGTACACGACATCGAAGGTCATCCCCCTATGGGACTGACCTACTGATCGGAAGCGGATGCTGCCACCTGAGGGTGAGTCGATGCGTTGGTCACCGTTCGTTCCGCGCACTCACCATCCATCAGCGAGCGGCACCTCGAAGTCGTGCAGTGCCATGCCCGCGAGGTTATGGCTGCGCGAGACGACCGCGACCGTCTTGCCCTCCGCTGCTTCGAGCAGAAGGCCAAGCGCTGCGTACTTGTTCACGTGTCTGCCCCCTAGGGTGTGAAGCATGGACTGGGGACTCGCTGTCGGCATCCTGGGCGTCGCAATCTCTGCCGCGACGCTCTGGTTCGTGCTACTCGATCGCGCCGAGCGTAAGCGGACCATGCGTATCGTTTCCTGGAGCTTCGGCGTAACCACGACGGTGCATGAGAGCGCGAATGGACGCCGCGAGCACACCGCGACGTACCTGAGACTCACCAACAGCGGGGGAAGCTCCGGCCAGATCCAGGCATCTGCCCTCGTCGGCGCGACCGTGATCGCCACCGACAATCCGCTCGTTCCGGGCACCGTGCTTCCCGGGAGCCATCACGACTTCAAGATCGAACCCACCGATTATGCGAAGGTGTGGCTGCTTCTCGTCTATACGGACTCGTCGGACATGCGATTCGTGCATGCGATGTGGGTTCCGCTCGATCCAGTCGGAACACTGGGTAAGGAGTACTACGCCGAGCGCAGCCGAAACTCGACATGGTGGAAGCGCCTCTGGCGCAAGCACAGGGCCACCGGAATGGTCGGCCCGGGCGGCGAGACTTATCGGTCGATCAAGGGCACGAATGCGAAGACGATCTCCGCGTTCCTGAAGAACGCCACTCCCGCGATCTTCGACGGCAGCGGCACGAGGATTCATTCCTGAGGCCTGAAGTGGCAAGCGCTACGCTGACGTCATGCCGAAGTACAAAGACTCTCCGGAACAAGCCGAGGCAAGTCTGCGCGCGAGCGCAGACGCGATCTGGAAGCTGGACAAGGCACTCGGCGTCGCCGAGGAGCGCTCAGAGCAGCTGGAGCAGGAAATCGACCGGGCATTCGATGCCGGAGACGCGGATCAGCAGGCGAAGCTTGAGGAAGAGATGGAGCGAGTCCAGCAGGAGATCGAGGACATCAACACTGACCTCGCAGGTGCGAACCAGTACCACATCGACAACCAGAAATTCTGGGGCATCTAAGCCCCGGGCTATCCACGCCTGATCACCACCAGGCCGGCATCGCGGGGTAACGCAAACAGCCCGGCACGATGGCCGGGCTGTTCCGCGATTGAGGTAGGGACGCGAATCGGCCGCTAGATGGTGGCTTTGAGAACTCCAGTCGGGACGTCCACAATGTACTCCTGGGCTGGCGCCTGCGGCATACGAGCGAGCATCCATTCCGGATCGACCAAACACTCATAAACCTGGCCTAACCCGCGTGTATGCGTGCGCAGATACACTTCAGCCACCGCGCGCGACGTCGTCCATGAGAGACCTCGCGCGTACTCAGGCGTGGCTGCGCGCCACATCCGGAGTGGCCCGGCCGGCCTCGCCGACGGATCCAACGTGAAGCCATTGATGAACCCGAAGCTTCGAAACGCGGCGCCCCATTCCCGTCGGGGATGGTGGATCAGAGGAGGACCGTTTTGCTGCCACGCCGAAGAGAGCACGGCCGCTTTGCGATCGACAGACGTCGAGCTCTCCAGCACCCCCACCATTCCTTCAATTGACCATCGACGCAAGGCGTCAGGATGCATGGCCTTCCGAACTCTGCTTCTAGACGACACGACGGGGTTGATTGTTCGGGGTCAGGTACATGCTTCCGGCGGGCAGGCCCGACGCCGCGCTCGTAACGGTCGGTAGGCCGACGAATTGGAAGCCGACGGCGTCGGTCACGGAGAAGTTCAGGCCGGGCTTCCCAACGGAGACACCGTTGTTGCTGACTACCGCCTGATAGTTGCCCGAGATGACCGAGACGCCTCCGCCAGATCCGGCCTTCACTGACGCGCCGCCCGGGAACTCCACTGATCCGCCGTTGGCGGGGTTGATCGCCATGCCTCCGGCCGTGATTCTTCCCGTCGCCCCGTCGATGACGATCTGAGAGGCGCCAGCACCGACGAAGATCCTCCCGCCTTCGATGCGGATGCCGTCGGCGGTGATCTTTCCCGTGAGGTCGAAGTCACCCTCGAGATCGACGTTTCCCGCAATCGAACCGCCCTCGTCTGAGTCGAATCTCCAGGGGCCGACCCAGTTGAAGTTCCCGTCGCCGTCGAGTGTGCCGACCACCTGGAGAGTGCCGCCACTGTCAATTAGAAGAAGTCCTCCGATGAACCGGAGCCGACCATCCTTTACCGAAGCGCTCTCGAATGGGTTCGCACGCAGCAGCTCCTCGAGCGCGGATATTCGCTTCTCAAGAGCACTGTCGTTGGGGTTGCTGATCATTCGTCTGGTTCTCCTGGTCTTGAGGTTTGGACAGGGTATTCGTCGAGCATGCGCACTGCTTGGTCGAGCGCCCGTGCGAGGGCCGCGGCTTCTTCGCGGCTTAGTCCGATGTGCACAGCGATGTCTTTGACGCTGACGATCGAGCGCTCGGGGACTGCGGTCACTCGCAGCCCCTGACGCGAGCCGATTCGTCCCGTTACGCGGATTGGCTGATTGCCGATCATCGTTCCTTTCTTTGCGTGCAATGGGGTCGGCTCGCCTGAGAGCCGACCCCATGCGAAGCATCCGGTGAGCGAGCTACACCGGATCGACTCGAATCAGATGAGTGGCCTTCACCGGCTCGGATATGAGGGCAGCGGCCGGTCCAACATCAGCTCGGGTTCGACCGGCGCGTCCACCACCTGCACTACGGGACGGCTTCGAATCTTGGAGTGGACGTCAGCGATGCCATTGAGGCGGACCCCACCAGCGGCGAGCGCGAACCAGTCGAGGTGTGACAGCGTCTTCCCTTCGAGGTAGTACCGCCCGCCGTGTCCCCAGTTATCCTCTGCGGCGAACAGGACTGAGAAGTCCTTGCTCATCCCTGCGACCGGCTCGAGGCCGAACGCAGTGGAGATCAGGATTCGGAATGAGGCGATCGGCTGGACTGCAAACCACGACTTCTTCGCCGCCCGGTACGCGGTGATCGTCGCGTCGTCCTGATCGATGACGAAGTCGGATGTTGTCGAGTAGGAGATTCCGTGCTGCTGCACGGCGTCCACGAGCGGAGTGATCGCCTCGTCGAAACGTGGCCGCATCTCGGTGATGAGGTCCTCGAGATGGGGGACTGTGTCGATGACGACCTCGCGAAGCAGCGCCTCTTGCACCTTCCGGACGCCGGGAGCCATCCCTCGGTTGGAGCCGATTCCGTTTCGGTCGTGGAGTCTGATGGAGATGTCTGTAACGCGCTCGCGCAGCTCTTCGTCGGTCATGTCGAGCAGCCGGCCCGACGGTTCGCTCTCGTGCGCTTCTGCGATCTGGGCGAGGTGCAGCCCGCGAACCACGGGAGCAGGAACGTCCATGCCGAACGATCTACACCGTTCAGCGAATGTGCGGATGCTGGACCAGGTCATGAGGGAACCTCAACTTTCTCGATGGAGCTCTGCTCGAGCATCTGTTGAATCTGCATCGGTCGCGTGTGTGCGGGCAGATATCCGTCTTTGTAGACGTACTTCTGCCCACCGCCGACCAGGTCCACCACGACACACGCTGCGATCACGCGATACGCGGCCTGCCCGTGAATGTACGAATTGATTGGGTTCGCCATGCTTACGCTTTCTCTGCTCTCTGTCCCCATCCGGCTCTCGCCGCAAGCGGGTGGGTCTGAGGCGCGGGGGACTCAGCGCCCGGTCCCCATCCGGCTCTCGCCGCCAGCGCCGAGATTGTTCCCCCGAACTGCTTCGGCGCGGCAAGGCGGTCATCGAGTGCTGAGAAGACTCGTTCCTTGGTTGCCGCGGCCACGGGGATTCCGAGCCGTGCGCAGATCTGATCCCGCAGGCTGGCCTTCGGGGCTGAAACCTGCGGCGATGCGGGACTGACACGGTCACTCCGTGCGAAACCGCGGATCGGTGATGTTGTCAAGCGGGACTCCTAACGTCGTTTCTTCATCTGGTCGAGCCAGTCGGCATCGTGCCGATTGGCTTCGTACTCGGCGACGGATATGCCCCGTTCGTGGCACCATCGTCGTTTCTGTTCCTCGACGGGCAACGGGCGCACACGTGTTGTCGTGCGCCGACGCTGCGGCCGAGATGGATCCGCCCGCCTCCGACTTCGTGTCGGGACGGGCGGTGGAACAACCTGTGCGGCATCGGGTCGCCACGGTTCAGAGCGCAGCCAACTGACAGCGAACGCGATCTGAGAGGCAGGTTTGCCCTTCACCGATGCCGCGTAGGCCTTCGTGGCCGCGAGGATCTCCTCAGCGGTAGCAAGCTTCCTCGCACGGGCGTACCCCGCGAGCGCACGGGCCTTGTCCTTGTGCCGCGGATAGAAGCTCCACCACAGCGCTGCCTCGTCCACATCCAAGGGGCCGAGATCCAGCGCGACACTCATGCTGCACCACTGTTCGGGATCGGCGCGACGTCCCAGGACATCACCGCACCTGTTACTAAATTCGGTTGCTCTATAGAGCCTGGCTTTGCCTGCGTCGCCGAGCCTATGCCGCGCCTAGGGGACTCACGCGTGATGTCACCCTCCCCGTCACGCCGTGACTCACTCTGTGACTCGGAGCGGGTCGGCTTCTGTCGCTTACGCTCGCGTTCCCGCTGCTTACGGATCCGCGCCTGCTCTCGGTAGTGGTCAACCTCAGCCTTCGTACTCTGAGATCCGGCCCAGTCCCTCACGACGAATCCGCCGTCTTTGAGCCGGTCAACGAGATCGGCCGCAACGAGTTCGTCAATGACGGCCGTCGGGATGTCAGCCGGATATAGGAACCGCATCGCAATCGGTGGAATCTGCCCGTCCGTGCCCTGCTCGGTAGCCCACATCAATGCTGACGTGAACACACGCCACGCACGGTCACTGAGCGCTGCGATCTTCATGTTCATGAGCCACCGCCCTGGGAGCCTCGCATCAGTCACGACACCCCTCTCCACTGTCGGCCTCGAGGGCGTCCGCCGCGCGCTTGCGGTCGATCTCCTCGATCGCGTCGCGGATGATGATCGCCGCCGCTATCAGGCGCTCTTCCGGCGTCATGGTCACGACGCGGCCTTGTGGTTATTGCGGCGCTCGGCATGTGCTGCGTGCTCAATCAGCGCTACAGCAGTGCTGCGCGCGATATCGGGTGTCAGCTCGGTACCGTCCGGCACGCTGAGTCTCACAGTGTGTGGCTGGTCATCGAATCTGTTCAACAGTCCGACCTCAATCCGGTTCCCGCTTCCGTAGATCACTCTCACGACTAGTCCCTCTACTCCTCACTCTTTCGAGTCGTGCAGCACGAGCGGCACGCTCGGTATCTGACAGCTTCCTTTTCTCGCGAATCGCAGATAAAACACTGAAGTTCGCGCGGGAAACCTCGAACTCGGCCCACCCGTCCCCCGACCGGATCTCACGCACGAAATCCTTGTGAGCTGACAGGCGGCGTAACGTGCGCAGCTCAATGGTGTTCGACGTGTGGATCGAGACTCGGTCGTCGTCCCGCATGTAGGCCACGGATGTCTCCTGCTCAGCACGCGCGGTCATAAGACTTCCGCTCGATCGCGAGCGTTCAGCAGCTCTCGGAGCTCGTCGTCGAGCGCATCCGAGACTCGCTCCGATGCTTCTCCCCTGAGCGCCTCGTAGATCAGCTCACATGCAGGGCAGATCGGGACCTCAGGATCATCTGCGCATCCCGAGCTGCCCACGCGCAGCTCGGGTTCATAGCGAACACCGCAGAGGGCGATGATTTCTCCACCCAAGATCAGCGCGCGTTCGAGTTCGGATTTCTTCGCATAGTGGTTGAGGTCATCGCCAGCGATGTTCATCGCACCTCAGCCGTGCTCGAGCGTTCGCTGCGTTCCAACCACGCGAGAACTTCGGATTCTGGGTAGATGACGATCCGTGGCGTGGGCTTTCGAAACTTCGGTCCCTGCCCTCTGAACCGCAATTGGGCGAGGTTGGTCTTGGTCATGCCCGGGATCAGTTCGCAAGCCTGCGCGGGACTTAGGTACTTCGGCTTGGATGCTTCAGCCATCTCGGTTTCCTTCCCTAAAGCGTTGAGATCGAACGTTTCGCGTGGACTCGGCCGAGCTCCCCACGCGGGATCATCGCGACCCCCCTCAAGCTGCATCTGCAGCCTGGATTCCGCTGTTGAGTTCATCGGAAGCATGGTGGGCGATGACGGCCTAGCTTTTCGAATGATGCGACCGATTTTCGGTACTTGCGCGTACCGATTAGAGCATGTTTCGAAGACAGGCGCAAGTATAAAGCTGAAATGGGTTACTATCGGGTCATGATCACACCCATCGATGACAGTTTCGGATCGAGATTTCTCGCAGCTCGGCGAGCGGCCGGGCTGAGCCAAGACGCGATCGTCGAACGCATCGAGCTCGACGGCATTCGGCTTCACGTCACGGCGATCGGCAAGGTTGAGCGTGGCGAGCGGCGAGTCACCGTCGGCGAGGCGATGGCGCTAGCAAAAGCACTTGGCCTCTCGCTCGATGAGTTGCTAGGCATCAATGGCCCGCTGGAGGGAGCCAGGGCGCTGCTGCGAGACGCTCGGACCGAGCTACTCAAAGCAAGCGGTGCTTATTATCGAGCTTTGAGCGAGTTCGCAGCGGCTGTGACGGAGAACTATCTAGACATCTCAGACGAGGAGAGGGCGCGGGTCGCTCGAGAGGTCAACCTCGCGACGCCAGCGCGCTTGATCGCTGTGCATGGCATGAAGCGCCTCTCCTCAGATCTGACTCTTCGCGACGTAGACACTCAGCTCGGAATAGGTGCGGACCTGTTGCGGATCGACGGCGCCGACCGACTGGCAATTCTCGAAGCCGCCGGCGGGCTTGAGGCAGTCGCCCAGATGGTCGGATCTGATGGGTAGCGTCCACTCGTACGCCGTGAAGACGTCTCGAAAGCCGCAGTACTACGTGATGTATCGCGACCCGAGCAACAAGCAGCGGATGAAACGTGGCTTTGTTCGGAAGGTCGACGCCGAGCAGTATCTTCGCTCAGTAGAGGTGTCGAAGGATCGAGGGGAGTACGTCGACCCCGCAGACGCTCGAGCAACTGTGGGACGCCTCGGTACTGATTGGCTCGCGTCACAGAAGGCCGTTATGAAGCCGTCGAGCTTCCGCTCTATCGAATCGTCGTGGCGGGTGCACGTCGAGCCGAAGTGGGGCGACCGGGAGATCGGCGGCATCCGCCATTCGGAAGTGCAATCGTGGGTGTCGACGCTGTCCGGTTCAATGAGCCCCACGGGCGTTCTGCGGGCCTATGGGAACCTCGCCGCCATCCTGGACGTTGCGGTGCGGGATCGGCGCGTAACTCGCAACGTCGCGCGGCGGGTAGCACTTCCGCGCAAGAAGTCGTCGCGAAAAGTCTTCCTCACCCACCAGCAAGTCACGAGACTCGCCGAGGCATCGGCGCATCCGGACCTTGTGTACTTTCTCGCCTACACCGGCCTGCGATGGGGCGAGGCGACAGGACTGCGACTGAAGCACGTCAACGTACCCAAGCGCCGCGTGCAGGTCGAGGAGAACGCCGTGATGGTGGGAACGGCGATTGAGGTCGGCACACCGAAGACGCACGAGATCCGTTCCGTTCCTTACCCGCAGTTTCTCGCGCCTGCGATCCACGCCCGAATCACAGGTAAGCGCGAGGGCGACCTGCTGTTCGGCGACGGGAAGCTGCACATGCGGCTTCCCAACTCCCGAGACGGATGGTTCGCGGCCGCGGTGCGACGACTCATTGACGCCGACGAGATCGCCGCGGAAGAGGCCGAAGCACGCGGCGAGCACCCTCCCGTCGTCTTCCCGCGCATCACCCCACACGATCTCCGGCACACGGCCGCGTCGCTCGCCATCTCGGCCGGCGCGAACGTCAAGGCCGTGCAGCGGATGCTCGGCCATGCCTCCGCGGCGATGACGCTCGACGTGTACGGCGAGCTATTCGACGACGACCTAGACGACGTGGCCGATGCGCTCGACAGGGCGCGCATCTCGACGGAGTGTTAGCACGCTGTTATCACGAGGCGACTTCAGGGCAAAGAAAAACCCCCGCGATCCCAGTTTTACAAGGCATTGCGGGGGTTTTGATCTGGCGGTGACGGTGGGATTTGAACCCACGGTAGGGGGTTACCCTACACAACTTTTCGAGAGTTGCACCTTCGGCCGCTCGGACACGTCACCGCGGACTAGCTTACGACAACCCGCGCCACGGCGCGAATCGAGACGCCGCCCAGCATCCGCCCACCATCCGCGCAGCACTCATGGCGCGTCCTCGCGAGACCCCGTTCGGTCGGCGAGACCCGCGTCCTGCGTGCGGGTCTCGCCGACAGAGGCGGGTCTCGCGCCCAGACCTTTTCCCCGGGCGCACCCTCCGGCGAACGTCGAGGGTCCAAGTTAGGCTGTCCTAAAGGCAGAGCACGGAGGGGACGCACATGGGCTTCATCACATCGGAGGCGCTGGCAGAGACCGGATACGTGGTGCTCGACGATCACGACCAGGCATCCGACCCCGCCGAGTGGCTCGACCTCACCTACATCGGCTGGCGCTCGTCCGGCGTCACGCGCTTCGCCCCGCTCGCGAGCTACGCGGGCGAGATCGAGTGCAACGGCTTCTGGAACCACACTCCTCCCCGCAGCGACAAAGAGGGAGTGTGGGTCGAATCGCAGGTCGCGATCGCGCCCACCCTGCAGCGCCGTGCGCTCGAACCAGGAGCCGGGGTCGGTCGCTGCCGCGTGATCGAGCTGCAGCCCAACGAGTACGCGGATGCCGTCTACAACCTGCACCAGGACGACAACAACCGCCTCAACGACGACGGCACCGGCTGGGTCGTGCGCGGCTATTACAACCTCTCCGACGACACCGATTCGCTGCTGCTCCTGCGCTCCGATCGGTTCGACCCCGCGACCGAGGTCCGTCTCCCGCTCCGCGAGGGATCGCGCATCATCGTCGACACCCAGCGCTTCTGGCATGCGGTGTGGCACCGGGGCACGACCCCGCGCTACGCCCTCATCACGTCGTGGACCTCGGGCCCCGAGCTCGACGCCTACATCGAGAAGAACAACGGCGACCCGAAGCCTGCGACCGTCGACCTCGACGCGCAGCTCGTCGACGACGCACAGGTCGAGCTGCACCGCCGCATCGAAGAGCGCCGCCGCGTCTTCGAGGCGCAGGGCATCGTCATGGAGCCCCGGGCCGACCTCAGCGTCTGACGCGACCTACCGCGTTTCGTCTCGTCGCTGCGCTCCTCGCTCAACGACCGGAACGCAACCCGCCCGTTGAACGCGTTTCGTCTCGGTGCTTCGCTCCTCGCTCAACGACCGAACGCACCCCGCCCGTTGAACGCGTTTCGTCTCGGTGCTTCGCTCCTCGCTCA
Source organism: Microbacterium sp. AC145 (assembly GCF_979258505.1). Taxonomy (NCBI): domain Bacteria; kingdom Bacillati; phylum Actinomycetota; class Actinomycetes; order Micrococcales; family Microbacteriaceae; genus Microbacterium; species Microbacterium sp. AC145. Next base: position 60,608 of record NZ_OZ409859.1, on the reverse strand, counting down.
ACGACCGAACGCACCCCGCTCGTTGAGCGAGGACGGCGAAGCCGACCGAGACGAAACGCACTCAACGATCGAGGGCCGTGCGCCCGTCTTCCAACCGGACGACCCTGTCGACGGTCCCGACCGGCGGGGCGACGTGCGAGATCAGCAGCACCGACTGCTCCCCCGCCGCCTGCAGCAGGTCGCGCAGCAGAGCGTCAGATGCGTCGGGATCGACGCCGGCCGTCGGCTCGTCGAGCACGAGCACGGGGAAGCCGCGCAGCAGCGCCCTCGCCAGGGCGATCCGCTGAGCCTGGCCGCCCGAGACGAGCCCGCCACGATCGCCGACCCGGGCATCGAGTCCGCCGCGCTCCCGCACCCAGGCGCCGAGCCCGACCCGGTCGAACACCGCGAGCAGCTCGTCATCGGTCGCGGTGTCCCTGGCGAAGAGCAGGTTCTGGCGGATGTCCTCATCGAACAGCTGCGGACTCTGCTCGCACAGCCCGATCGTGCGGCGAAGCGCCGGGCCCGACAGCGCCTCAGCGTCCCTGCCGCCGACGGAGTACTCGCCTTCGACCCGCAGGAATCCGACGAGAGCAGCTGCCAGCGAGCTCTTGCCCGCACCGCTCGGCCCCGACACGAGCACTCGCTCACCCGGATGCAGGTCGAGGTCGATCCCCCGCAACGCAGGAGTACCGCCGGGCCACCAGGCGCGCACGCCACGCAGTCTCAGCACGGGCGAACCGGAGATCTCGGCGTCCTCTCCGTCGTCCGACCGCAGCTCGGCCGGAACTTCGGAGGGCAGCACGTCGACGATGCGCTCGGCGCTCGACCGCACGCTGCGCCAGGATGCCGCGGCGATCGGCACCGCTCCGAACACCTCGAACACGACCATCGGCACGAGCACGGCGACCGCGAGCCAGGGACCGTCGATCGCGCCGGTGGTGAGCCCGGGAGCAGTGACCGCCAGCGCCCACACCGACGCCGCGCCGGCCACAGCCGACACAACTCCGGCGGCGATCGCCTGGGCCAGCGAGGCTCTGCTGACCGCATGGCGAAGATCGGCATCCGCCTGCCGCACGCGCTCGCGCGCCTGCGGTTCGGCATTGTACGCGAGCAGCACGTCGAGCGCGCCGAAGTAGTCGGTCAGCGCGGCCGAGAGATCCCCGCGACGCCGCGAGACGGCCGCTTCGGCGCGAGACCCGAAGGCCCAGCCGAGACCGATGGCTGCAGCCGCCGCGATCACCAGGCACGCGGCAAGGGTGAGCGCGGCCGGCACCGACACGAACAGCAGGAATCCCACCACTCCGAGTGCGACGAGCCCCGCCACCGCTAGGGGCTGCACCACCCGCAGGGGCAGGTTCTGCAGGTTCTCGACGTCATCGACGAGTGCCGACTGCACCCGGCCATGGTCGGTGCGTCCGAGCCCTGCGGGAGACAGCGGAGTCAGCCGCCTCACCATGTCGGCGCGCGTCGAGGCGAGCTGACGCAGCGCCGCATCGTGTCCGCTCAGCCGCTCGAGATACCGCGTCACTGCTCGGGACACCGCGAAGAACCGCACCCCCACGACGGCGATCGACAGCGGCACGAGCGAATCGACGATCGAGGCGCTCACGATCAGCCACCCGCTCACCGCGAGCAGGCTCACCGCGGCGCCGGCCGAGAGGAATCCCCAGATCGCACCGGGCAGGAAGCGACGCAGCGGCGGCTGCGCGAGACGCAGGATGCCGCGCACACGCGCCGCCCGGGTCTCTGCGCCCCGGCTGGGTCCCTGAGCCTGTCGAAGGGTCATACGCTCACCCCCAGCTCGACGACGTGGTCGGCGATCGCCCTGGCCGAGCGGCGGTGCGACACCAGGAGGATCGTGGCTCCGGCATCCGCCCGCCCGCGCAACGACGCCCAGAGCCGCTCTTCGGTCTCGGGGTCGAGGGCGCTCGACGGCTCGTCCAGTGCCAGCACCGCGTCGGGGCGCTGCGCCTGCCGGTACAGCGCCCGCGCGACCGCGACGCGCTGCGCCTGGCCACCCGAGAGCCCACTCCCCTGCACACCGAGCTCGAGCGCCGGGTCGAGGTCGTTCGCGCGGGCCTCGTCGAGCGCGTGGCGGATGCCGTCGGCATCCGGTGTCTCATCGCCGAGCGTCACGTTGGCGGCGATCGTGCCACGGCTCAGCTGAGGGCGCTGTCCGGCCCAGGCCAGCCAGTCCGACGGCGCGAGGTCGTGCACATCGACACCGCCGACCGCGGCAGAGCCTTCGAACTCGACCGCGCCGCGCAGAGCCGCGAGCAGACTCGACTTGCCCGCGCCGCTCGGACCCTCGATCAGCGTGATGGTTCCGGCGGTGGCCGTGAAAGAGACCGGCGGCAGATCGCGCACCCGCAGGTCGGTGACGACCAGGTCGCGCGCGTTCGCCGTTCGCAATTCAGCATGGATGTCGTCGCGACCGGCTCTCAGCCCGTCAGAAGACCGGTTGTCGGCATCCCATGCAGAATTGGGAACCGTGGCCCGCCGAGCCTCTGCCGCATCCAGCACCTCGAACACGTCTTCCGTCGCCGCGACCCCCTCAGACGCGGCGTGGAACTGTACGCCCACCTGACGGATCGGCAGAAACGCCTCGGGTGCGAGCAGCAGCACGAACAGTCCGACCTCGAGCGACATGTCGCCCGACAGCAGCCGGAACCCGATCGCGACCGCGATCAGCGCCACGGCGATCGAGGCGAGCAGTTCCATCGAGAACCCCGACAGGAACGAGAAACGCAGCACCTTCATGGTCTCGCGGCGGTACTCGTCGGCCGTGTGCTCGATCTGCGTGGCGGCGCGGCGCTCACGTCCGAACAGCCGCAGCGTCGAGAGCCCCTGCACGGTGTCGGCGAAACGTGCCGCGAGGCGCTGCAGCGTCTGCCACTGTTTTCGCTGCACCGTGCGGGTGGCGATGCCGATCAGGATCAGGAACAGGGGGATCAACGGCAGCGTGACGATCGCAGTCAATCCGCTCGGCCAGTCCTGCCACCACATCACGGCGACGAGCACAGGCGTCGCGACGACCGTGAGCACGAGCTGCGGAATGTAGCGGGCGAAGTACGCGTCGAGAGCTTCGAGCCCGTGGCCCGCGGTCACAGCGAGCCCTGCCTGATTACGCTGCGCGAGCCAGCCGGGTCCGAGCCGCCCGACGGCCGCGATCAGCGCGGCGCGGAGCTGCATGCCGGTCTTCGCCGCAGCGCGGGTTCCGGCGGCATCCGAGGCGGCGATCAGCACGCCCCGAAGCGCCGCCAGCCCGAGCAGCCACAACAGGGATGCCGTGACATCACGACCCGCGAGGGCGCCGGTGACGGCATCCGTCAACATCCAGGCGAAGGCGATGGTGACCGCGGTCTGCGCGACACCGATCACGCCCGACAGCAGCAGGAATCCGCGCGCCGCGCTGGCGTAGCGCAGCAGGCGGACGTCGACCGGTTTCATACGTCAGCGCGTTTCGTCTCGGGCACGCTTCGCGCGGCCTCGCTCAACGACCGGGGCCCGACCACGCTCCGCGCGGCGTCGCTCAACGACCGGGATTCGGGCACGCTCCGCGCGGCCTCGCTCAACGACCGGGGCCCGACCACGCTCTGCGCGGCCTCGCTCAACGACCGGGATTCGGTCGTTGAGCGGGCGAAGCAGAAACCGTTTCTCACGCGTGCGCCGGAGCCCCCTCGATCGAGCTGCGGGTGACCCGCTTGCGGAAGATCCAGTAGGTCCACGTCTGATACGCCAGCACGAGGGGCAGGGCGATCAGCGCGGTCCAACTCATGATGGTCAGCGTATACGGCGTGCTCGATGCGTTCTCGATCGTGAGGCTGAACGCCGGGTCGATCGTCGACGGCATCACGTAGGGGAACAGCGCCGCGAACAGCATCACCACAGCGGATGCCACGGTCACAGCCCCCGCCGTGAACGCCCGTCCGTCACGGCCGCGCAGCGAGAACAGCACCGATGACACGAGGGCGAGAGCTGCGACGAGCCCGCATCCGACGACCATCCACAGCAGCGGCGCCTCGCGCCCGGCGGCCATGACGAACGTCCAGACCACGGTGCCGGCGGCGGCGAGCACGGTCGGCCCTGCGGCGAGCTTCACCAGGCGACGAGCATCCGTGTGCACCTGCCCGTCGGTCTTGAGTGAGACGAACAGCACGCCGTGCAGGAAGAAGAGCAGCAGCGTCGTCACGCCGACGAGCAGCGCGTACGGGTTCAGCAGCGCGAAGAACCCACCCACATAGATGTGGTTCTCATCGATCGCCACCCCCTGCACGATGTTGCCGAAGGCGACGCCCCAGAGCAGCGCGGGCACGGCCGAGCCGATCACGATCATCCGGTCGAAGCCGCGCTTCCACTTCGCCGACTCACGCTGGTGGCGGTACTCGAACGACACTCCTCGCAGAATCAGCGCGAGCAGGATCAGCAGCAGCGGCAGATAGAACCCGCTGAACAGCGTCGCGTACCACTCGGGGAACGACGCGAACAGGCAGGCACCGGCGACGATGACCCAGGTCTCGTTGAGATCCCAGATCGGGCCGATCGTGTTGATGACCTGGCGACGCGAGACGTCGTTCTTGCCGAGGAACGGCAGCGACATGCCCACGCCGAAGTCGAACCCGTCGAGCACGAAGTAGCCGACGAAGAGGAAGGCGACGATCCAGAACCACATGTATTCCATGACTGTTCCCTTTCTCAGTACACGACGGACGGCAGCTGGGCCGTCTCCTCGTGGGGCTGCTCTTCGGTGTCGGGGCCCTTCTGGGCCGCCTTGATGATGAGGCGGATCTCGACCACGGCGAGAGCGGCGTAGATGGCGGTGAAGGCGATCAGCGAGATCAGCACCTCGACGCCGCTGACACCCGGCGAGACACCGTCTTGCGTGGTCATGAGTCCGAACACGATCCAGGGCTGCCTGCCCATCTCTGTGAAGACCCAGCCCATGATGTTGGCGACGAGCGCGAGCGGGAACGACCAGATCGCGAGCTTCCACATCCACGGTGCGGGCGGGTTCTTGGCTCCCTTGCGGGTGACCCAGAGGCCGACGACGGCGACGAGGGCTGCGGCCATGCCGAGGCCGATCATCCAGCGGAACGCCCAGTACGTGACCCAGAGAACCGGGGCGAACTCGGTCAGGCCGGTGTCGGCGAAGGTCGTGGCGTACTCGGCATTGAGGTCGTTGATGCCGTGCACGCACGCGTCGAACGTGTGCGTCGAGAGCAGCGACAGCAGATACGGCACGCGGATCGAGAACAGCTCAGAGCTGCCGTCGGGGGTGCCCAGCGTGAAGAGGCTGAACGAGGCATCCGGTCCGCACACCGTGTTGAAGGTCGCCTCGGCGGCGGCCATCTTCATCGGCTGCGCCGCGTACATCGCGAGGCCCAGCTGGTCGCCGGTGAGCACGACGCCGGCGGTCGAGACGATCATCGCCCAGAGGCCGAACTTCAGCGAGATGCGCATCGTGTCGAAGTGCTGGCCGCGGGCCAGGTGCCAGGCCGACACCGAGATCACGACACCGGCGGCGAACATCAGCGCACCGAAGATCGTGTGCGGGAAGGCGGCGAGCGCTACGGGGTTCGTCAGCAGCGCCCAGAAGTCGGTGAGCTCGGCGCGGTTGGTCTCGGGGTTGAAGACGTAGCCGACCGGGTTCTGCATGAAGGCGTTCGCGGCGATGATGAAGTACGCCGACAGGATGCTGCCGATCGAGACGCACCAGATCGTGGCGAGGTGCAGTTTCTGCGGCAGCTTGTCCCAGCCGAAGATCCAGAGGCCGATGAACGTCGCCTCGAAGAAGAAGGCGAGCAGACCCTCGAAGGCGAGCGGGGCTCCGAAGACGTCGCCGACGAAGCGCGAGTAGTCCGACCAGTTCATGCCGAACTGGAACTCCTGCACGATGCCCGTCACGACGCCCATGGCGAAGTTGATCAGGAAGATCTTGCCGAAGAAGCGCGTGAGATGCAGGTACTGCACCTTGCCGGTGCGCACCCACGCGGTCTGGAAGATCGCGGCGACGAGCGCCATGCCGATCGTCAGCGGCACGAAGAGGTAGTGGTAGACGGTCGTCAGACCGAACTGCCATCGAGACAGGACCAGCGGGTCTAGCCATTCCATGAGCGACTCCTTCTTCCGTGCCCCGATTGCTTCCGTGTCCCGGGGGTCACGCTAACCACTGGCCCTCAGCCCCCGCGGGGCCGCCGGCCGTGAATAAGACAGATGCTCGCCTAGGCGGCGGTCATCTCCGTCAGACGCAGCTGCACCACGCATTCCGCAGGCACAGCGCAGTCCGCCGCGAGGGCGGGGGTGCGCACGGCCTCGGCAGCGAGCGGCCCACCGGCTTCGGTGAGCACCCCCTGCATGAGGCCGAGGTGCACGGAGCACAGCATCGGACGGTCTTCGGCGCGACCCGCGGCGTGCGGGCACGGGCTGAGATCGACGGTGAGCTGCTCGTCATCGACGACGGGCTCGAAGCCGCTCTCCTCCAGGTGTTCGATCAGGGCATCCAGCTGATAGGTCGCGTCACGACCGAGGGCGGATGCCGAGGCAGGGTGCACCCGACGCAGCAGATCGCCGCGCTCGGCGGCGGCCTTCGCCTTGTTCCGGGCGATGGGGCTCGAGGCATCCGCTGTTCCGGTCGCCGCGCTGTACAGCGTGCGCGGGCGCCCGCGGGTGGTGCGGTGCTCGCTGGCCTGGATGACGTAGCCGCCCTCGATCAGACGCTGCAGGTGCTCGCGCACCGTGTTGGGGTGAAGGCCTGTGGCCGCGCACAGCTCGCCGATGGTGAGTTCCGCGCGTGTCTGCCCTGTGGTGGCCTCGAGTCCGGTGGTGGTCTCGAGTCCGGTGCCGCCCTCGAACAGCGCGTGCAGGATCCGCACGCGCGAGAAGGTCGAGATCGGCCCGCAGACGGGCCCGCCGTTGGCCATGAACCCAGTATCCCGTTGTGCTGTCGCCATCGGGAGTGGTTCGGCCGTGAATAATGCGCCCCGCAATAGGGATGTCGGATACCGGCGATAGCCTGGCTGCATGGCCACCCGCAAACCCGCTCCCCCTGCCTATGTCTGCACGGAATGCGGCTGGACGACCGCCAAATGGGTGGGTCGGTGCGGCGAGTGCCAGCAGTGGGGAACAGTGCAGGAGCAGGGCGCGCAGACCGGCATCCTGAACCGCGTCACCGCCCTCGCCCCGACGGCCGACCGTGCCGCGCGTCCCATCACCCAGATCACGACGGCCGATGCACCGCGACGCACGAGCGGAGTCGGCGAGTTCGACCGGGTGCTCGGCGGGGGCATCGTGCCGGGTGCGGCGATCCTGCTGAGCGGCGAGCCCGGCGTGGGCAAATCGACGCTGCTGCTCGAGGTGGCGGCGCAGGCGGCACGGGGCGGCCGACGCGTGCTCTATGCGAGCGCCGAGGAGTCGCCCGGTCAGGTGCGCCTGCGCGCCGAACGCACCGGAGCGCTGCACGACGAGCTGTACCTCGCGAGCGAGACCGACCTCGCGACGATCCTCGGCCACATCGATGCGGTGCAGCCGCAGCTCGTGATCGTCGACTCGGTGCAGACGGTGTCGTCGTCGCTCATCGACGGTGCGGCAGGCCAGCCCAGCCAGGTGCGCGAAGTGGCGGCGACGCTGATCCGCGTCGCGAAGGACCGCGGACTGCCGGTCATCCTCGTCGGGCACGTCACGAAAGACGGCACGGTCGCAGGACCTCGCGTGCTCGAGCACCTCGTCGACGTGGTCTGCCACTTCGAGGGCGACCGGCAGACCTCGCTGCGATTCATCCGGGCGCTCAAGAACCGCTTCGGACCGACAGACGAGGTCGGATGCTTCGAGATGACCGGCGAAGGCATCGCCGAAGTGCCCGACCCTTCGGGACTTTTCCTCTCGCAGGGCGAGACCGAACCGGGCACCTGCGTCGCGATCTCGCTCGAAGGCCGTCGCGCGCTGCCCGTCGAGGTGCAGGCGCTCACGATCACCACCTCCGCGCCCAACCCTCGCCGCGTCGTGCACGGACTCGACGCGTCGCGTGTGGCGATGGTGCTCGCGATCCTCGAGCGACGCGCGGGCATCAAGACCAGCAACCTCGACGTGTACGTGTCGACCGTCGGAGGGGTGCGCTTCACCGAGCCCGCGGCCGATCTCGCGATCGCCGTCGCCGTCGCGGGGTCGATCCAGCAGATCTCCGTGCCCCGCACGGTCGCCGCGGTGGGCGAGCTCAGTCTGGCCGGTGAGATACGCCCGGTGACGCAGTCGGCCCAGCGTCGGTCCGAGGCCTCGCGACTCGGCTACGACCAAGTCGTCGACGACCGCTCGAAGACACTCCGGGCTGCGCTGAACGACGTCCGCTCCCGCAACACCTCGCGGCGCTCGGAGCGCGACATCCCGCCCTTCTGATCGTTTCGTCTCGGTCGGCTCCGCCGTCCTCGCTCAACGAACGAATCACCGCACCCCGGGAGTCGCGCCTCGTCCCGGTCGTTGAGCGAGGAGCGAAGCCCCGAGACGAAACGCGGCAACGTTCCCACCCCGGATCAGGCGTCGAGGGCCTTGAGGATCTCTTCGGGAGACGCCTGCATCGGATGCGGGCCGGCGATGTCGAGGAACACCGTCGTGATCGGATGCGTGGCGAGGAACTTCCGCAGCCAGTCGGCGGTGTAGATCCCGACGCCCGGAGGCAGGTTCTCCGGCTTGTTCTTCGCGTCGCTGAACAGCAGCAGGGCGAGATCGCCCGAGTTCGGGTCGCGGTACGTCCACACCTCACCGCTGTCGAGCGGGTTGTCGCGCGCGCCGGGCTTGATCAGTGGCACGACCGTCGTGCCGTGACGCAGCGCCAGGGCGACCGCGGCAATGTCCTGCTTCTCGAGCGCCTGCGCGAGAGCATCCGAGCGGAAGTCCTCGGGCGCGGGCTTGTTCTTGCCGGACTTCGCCTTCTTCGATGCCATGACTCCAGCTTATTCGCGACGCGAGCGCGATCGTCCGCGCGAGGGACGGAGCCGCCGTGGGCGTGCAAAGAAATAGGGCCCTCGCGAAGGTCCATTGGGGATGGAGACAGTCGAAAGGGCCCTGGGGCTCTCGAGCGGCAGTGTCGAAGCGCTGGGGACGCTATGGTTCGACGCCACTGGGGATGGCATGCGCCGCAAAGATCAAGAGAGCCATCTCTATGGTATCCCAAAGAACGGGTGGTGTCAGCACAGGCGCTCCCGCGCACGTTTCAGACGACGATCCCAGCGGTCAGTACAGCAGGATCTGCGCGGTGGTCGCTGCGGGGAACCCGCCGATCTCGACCGACACGTGATACGACGAGCCGCCGCCGGGAGCGCGCGGACGGTTCTCCTGCGCACAGGTGTCGACGCTCGAGCGGGTGCGATCCCACACCACGGGCACCTTGCTCGTCACCGTGGCGCCGGCGGCGAGCGTGGCGATCATGCTGCTCGGGTTCTCCTGGCAGTCGCTCGAGCGCCACCACACGTCGGCGCCGCTCGAGACCGTGAACCGCTGGGTGGTCGATCCGACATCGATCGTGCAGTCGGCCGACCCGCGGTTCGTCAGTGAGATCGACAGATTGGGCAAAGCGCCCGCGGGGTACGACTCGGCATCCGTGACGGCTGCGACCTCGACGTCGCCGGCCTGGCACGCGACGATGCCGGGGGTCTCCTCGACGCTCGGTCCATCGGTCGGCGTCTCCCCCGCCTGCGTCTGCTCGGGTGACGGCGACGGCGATTCGCTTTCACTTGGCGGTGTCGTCGCCGGCGTCGACGAGGACGTCGGCACCGGCGAGGCTTCGGTCGCTGCGGCCCATGGCTTCGCGACCAGCAGCCACACCGAGACGCCGACGACGGCGAGCACCAGGATCAGCGCGACCAGGGTCACCAGTCGCCGACGACGATAGACGGCGGCAGACTGACGGGGCATGTGTCCAGGTTAGTTGAGGCTCTTGATCATCCTGGTGTTGCCCAGGGTGTTCGGCTTCACGTGCGCGAGGTCGAGGAACTCCTCGACACCGGCGTCGCCACTGCGCAGCAGCTGGGAGTACACGTCGGGGTCGACGACCTGCTCGCCGATGGGCGTGTACCCGCGACGACCGAAGAATTCCACTTCGAAGGTCAGGCAGAACAGGCGGCTCAGCCCGAGCACGCGGGCGTTCTGCTCGAGGTGGCCGACGATCGCACCGCCCACACCGTGGTGCAGCCAGTCACCACGCACCATCAGCGTGCGCACCTCGCCGAGATCCTCCCAGAACACATGCAGCGCACCGCATCCGATCAGCTGCCCGTCGGCCTCGGCGACCACGAACTCCTGCACGGCACCGTAGAGCACGGCGAGATCCTTGCCGAGAAGGATGCGCTGCTCGACCATCGGCTGCAGAAGGGCGCGGATGCCGACGATGTCTGCGCTCCGCGCCGGACGGACGATGTACTCGCTCACATCGTCAAGCCTAGAACCCGTCACCTCCGCAGTAGCCCCCAACCGTTCGAATCGCTCACTTTGCAGATAATCCGGCCCGAAACCTGCAAGGTGCGCGATTCGAACGAAAGTCTCGGGCAAGCAGAAGGGGCGGATGCCTCAGCATCCGCCCCTTCTGTCTCAAGGACTACTCCCCGCTGGCGACCGCCAGGTCGGGGGTGCCGGCGATGGCTCCGCCGCCAGTGTTGACACCGACCGCGACCTTCTCGCCGCGCGGGCCGTGCTCGAAGAGGAACTCGCCGTCCTTCGAGTCGACCTTGACGTGGTCGCCGGGGTTCAGCTCACCGTGCAGGATCTTCTCCGACAGACGGTCCTCGACCTCGTGCTGCATCGCGCGACGCAGCGGGCGGGCACCGAGTGCCGGGTCGAACCCGATCTCGATGAGACGCTCCTTGGCGGACTGCGAGAGCTCGATCGTCATGTCGCGGTCGAGCAGACGCTCGCCGAGGCGCTTCGTGAACAGATCGACGATCTGCACGAGCTCTTCCTTCGACAGCTGCGGGAACACGATGATGTCGTCGACACGGTTGAGGAACTCGGGCTTGAAGTTGCGCTTGAGCTCTTCGTTGACCTTGCCCTTCATCCGCTCGTAGTTCGTCGAGTTGACGCCCTCGATCTGGAATCCGACAGGACCACCGGCGATGTCACGAGCACCGAGGTTGGTGGTCATGATGATGACGGTGTTCTTGAAGTCGATCACGCGGCCCTGACCATCGGTCAGTCGACCCTCTTCGAGGATCTGCAGCAGCGAGTTGAAGATGTCCGGGTGGGCCTTCTCGATCTCGTCGAACAGCACCACGCTGAACGGCTTGCGGCGCACCTTCTCGGTGAGCTGGCCACCCTCTTCGAATCCGACGAATCCGGGAGGGGCACCGAACAGACGAGATACCGTGTGCTTCTCGCCGAACTCGCTCATGTCGAGCGAGATGAGAGCGGCTTCGTCGTCGAACAGGAACTCGGCGAGCGCCTTGGCGAGCTCGGTCTTTCCGACACCCGTGGGGCCGGCGAAGATGAACGAGCCCGAGGGACGCTTCGGGTCCTTGAGGCCGGCGCGCTGACGACGGATCGTCTTGGAGAGCGCGGCGATGGCCTCTTCCTGACCGATGACGCGCTGGTGCAGCGCCTTCTCCATGAAGACGAGTCGCGAGGACTCCTCTTCCGTCAGCTTGAAGACCGGGATGCCGGTGGCCTGTGCGAGCACCTCGGCGATCAGGCCCTCGTCGACGACCGCCTGGGTCGCGACGTCACCCGAACGCCACTGCTTCTCGAGGCGCAGGCGCTCGGCGAGGAGGCTCTTCTCCTCGTCGCGCAGCGATGCGGCCTTCTCGAAGTCCTGGTCTTCCGACGCGACTTCCTTCTGCTCGCGGACCTTGGCGATCTTCTCGTCGAATTCGCGCAGCTCGGGCGGGCTCGACAGGATGCTGAGGCGCAGGCGTGCGCCAGCCTCGTCGATCAGGTCGATGGCCTTGTCGGGCAGGAACCGGTCGGAGACGTAGCGGTCTGCGAGGTTCGATGCCGCGACGATCGCACCGTCGGTGATCTGCACCTTGTGGTGCGCCTCGTAGCGGTCGCGCAGCCCCTTGAGGATGTTGATCGTGTGGGGCAGGCTCGGCTCGTTCACCTGGATCGACTGGAAGCGGCGCTCGAGAGCGGCATCCTTCTCGAAGTGCTTGCGGTACTCGTCGAGCGTGGTCGCACCGATGGTCTGCAGCTCTCCACGGGCGAGGAGGGGCTTCAGGATGCTGGCCGCGTCGATCGCGCCCTCGGCGGCACCCGCACCCACGAGGGTGTGGATCTCGTCGATGAAGACGATGATGTCGCCGCGCGTGCGGATCTCCTTGGTGACCTTCTTCAGGCGCTCCTCGAAGTCACCGCGGTAGCGGGAACCGGCGATGAGCGAGCCGAGGTCGAGCGAGTAGAGCTGCTTGTCCTTGAGCGTCTCGGGCACATCGCCCTTGACGATCGCCTGGGCGAGGCCCTCGACGACGGCGGTCTTGCCGACGCCGGGCTCACCGATCAGCACGGGGTTGTTCTTGGAGCGACGAGACAGGATCTGCATGACCCGCTCGATCTCCTTCTCGCGCCCGATGACCGGGTCGAGCTTGTTGTCGCGTGCGGCCTGCGTCAGGTTGCGACCGAACTGGTCGAGCACCTGCGAGCCGCCCTGGGCGCTCGGGGTGTCGTTCGACTGCGCGCCGACGGCTGCCGGCTCGCGCCCGGGGGCACCGGACAGGAGCTGGATGACCTGCTGGCGGACCTTGTTGAGGTCGGCGCCGAGCTTGACGAGCACCTGGGCGGCGACACCCTCACCCTCGCGGATGAGGCCGAGCAGGATGTGCTCGGTGCCGATGTAGTTGTGGCCGAGCTGCAGTGCCTCGCGGAGGCTGAGCTCGAGCACCTTCTTGGCGCGCGGCGTGAAGGGGATGTGCCCGGTCGGCTGCTGCTGACCCTGGCCGATGATGTCCTGCACCTGCTCGCGCACGGCGTCGAGCGAGATGCCGAGGCTTTCGAGCGCCTTGGCCGCGACACCCTCGCCCTCGTGAATGAGGCCGAGCAGGATGTGCTCGGTGCCGATGTAGTTGTGGTTGAGCATCTTCGCCTCTTCTTGGGCGAGGACGACCACTCGACGGGCTCGGTCCGTGAATCTCTCGAACATGCTGTGACTCCTTATTCGCACTGGGGCGAAGCGCTGAGTCCTGCGACGGTCTCCGCGCCTGTACATCGAGAGTAACCACCGTGCGGATGACGTATGCCCGTGTTCGCCGTCGGCATAGCGCCTCGATCGCCGGGCGATCCGCGCTCTTCCGACAGGGGTCTTGACGCAACATATCGATTCTCGTTATGTTAACGACTATCGGTAATATCGACCATCGATAAGGAGTGGATGATGACCTCGACGAAGACGAACCGCGCCCTCAGCCGCGGAGACATGGGAGCCATGATCGGCTTCTGCATCGCGGGATCCGTGATCGCCGCGTACATCACGGTGTTCTCGGTCATGCGGATCGTCGAGCTGGCCGGAGGCGTGAACGTGCCGGTGCTGGTGGAATTCGTGGGCGCCCGCACGCCGGTCGACCTGCCGCTCGGCACGGGCGACAGCATCCCCGTCGGGGTCGACAGAGCCACCATCACCGTGCCGCAGCTGCCGGCGATCGCCTCCGTGCCCGGCATCATCGGCCAGGTCCTGCAGATCGTCACGATCGTCGTCGTGATCGGGTGCCTCATCCTGCTCGCCCGCAGCACCGTGCGCGGTCGCATCTTCAGCCGCGGGCACACGGCTCTCGTCGCCACCGCGGGGATCACGGGGCTCGTGGGCTTCTCGGCCATCCGCCTGTTCGAGAACATGCTCGCCAACGCCACGGTCGCACACATGACCGACAACACCGTCGACAACGCCGTGATCACCGTCGAGCCGTTCACCTTCATTCTCGCCGCGTTCGTGGTCGCCCTCATCGCCACCGTCTTCGCGATCGGTGACCGCCTGCAGCGCGACAACGCCACACTCGAGAGCGACACGAAGGGTCTCGTCTGATGGGCACGACGGTGACCCGCTCGCAGGGCGCGGATGCGATCACGGTGATCCTCTTCGGCGCAGCCGCCGCGGTCGTGACCGCGATCAGCAGCATCCTGCGCGTGCTCAGCACGTTCCGAGACCAGGGCATCGCCTGGTCGATCCCCATCGACGAGCAGCCGATCAGCGCGACCGTCGACTCCGGAGCGACCTCGGTCGAGGGCATCGCCCAGCAGGCGATGGTCTTCGCCACAGGAGTGGATGCCGTCTCGACTGCGGCGATCATCGGCTCGCTCGCGCTGTGGACTCTCGCGCCCCTCGTGGTGATCGCCGGGGTCATGCTCGTGGCCTGGAACCTCCTGCGCGGAAGCTTCTTCGTGCAGAGCAACGTACGAGCGTTCGACGCGATCGGGTGGACGCTCACCCTCGCCCCTCTGCTGATCGTGCTGCTCGAGAACATGGGGCGCAACGGAGTGATCGTCGCGATCGGCGCGGAATCGGGCGATCCCGCGCACCCGATCGAGTTCTGGTCGATCGCCCCGCTCTTCGCGACCGGTGTGGCGGTGGGCCTCATCGCCGCCGCGTTCCGTCAAGGCATCCGCCTGCAGCGCGAGAACGCGGTTCTCGAGCACGAGACGAAAGGACTGGTCTGATGATCTCATTCGGAGGGGAATCGGCCTGGGAGTCTCTGAGGTCCATCGGCATCGCACTCGCCGTCATCGGCATGGTGATCGGACTGGTCGTATGGATCGGACGCCGCCGTGGCAGCAAGACGATCGCGCTGGACGCCGCGCTCACGATCAGCGGAATGTGGATCATCCTCAACGCGCTCGGCGGCGTCGTCATCGTCTTCAAGGTCTTCCAGGTCGACTGGGCGGAAGTCTCGGGTCGCACCCTGGTGTGGATGGACCGGCCGGCATCTCTCCCCTGCCTCGACCCGACGCTCAGTACGACATCTGGCGCGGCACTCACCTGCGGCGGCACGGAGCTGACCGACTTCACGGTCGAGAACGCCTCACTCGGGCTCCGCGCTCTCGCGGGTGCCGCCCAGTTCAGCAGCCTCGTACTCGCGACCCTGCCTGCGGTCATCCTGGCTGTGATCTGCTTCAACACGCTGCGCGGTCGCGCCTTCTCACGCACCATCACCCGCGCGCTCATCGGTGGCGCGATCGCCGTGCTCGTCTTCGGTGTGGCCTCGGAGCTGCTCAGCAGCATCGCCGCCACCTCCGGGCTCCGCGAGGTCTTCACACGCGACAGTGAGTGGTATCCCTCGCAGTTCCAGCTCACCGTGACGCCACTCCCCTTCATCGGAGCCTTGATGCTCGCAGCGCTCGCGGCCGTCTTCCGCCAGGGCCTCAAGCTGCAGCAGGAACGGGATGCCCTGCAGCGCGACAACGCGATTCTCGAGAACGACACGAGAGGCCTCGTATGACTCCGGCGGAGAACGACGACGAGGCCACCGGCATCCACTGCCGCCTCGACGAGCTGCTCGCCGAGCGTGGCATGACCCTCACCGAGCTGAGCGCCCGGGTCGGAGTGAGCATCGTGAACCTGTCGGTGCTGAAGAACGACCGGGCGCGGGCGATCCGCTACTCGACGCTGCGCGCGATCTGCGATGCGCTGGGCTGCGAGGTGGGCGAACTGCTCGTGCTCGCGTGACATCGCGAGCACTATCGACCGCAGGCGCTGCCGCGCAACCCCTTCTGTGCATTCACTATGAGGCTGTACCGTCGCCCTCATGATCGCCACTGACCGGACACCGCGCACCCGCTCCCGCATTCTGCTGGCTCTGCCCATCGTCGCCCTCGCCTTCTCGCTCGCCGCGTGTGGAGGGTCTGCCCGCCCCACGGCCGATCAGGTCGCCGAGGGCATCCAGCAGGTGTACGAGGACCAGGGCGTCCCCGACGCCATCTCAGACGATGCCGCGATCTGCTTCGCCGAAGCGCTCGTCGACTCCGAGCTGAGTGACGAGACCCTCGGCTACATCGCCGACGGCGAGGACAAGCAGAAGAACGAGGAGGAGAAGGCGATGACCACCCAGATCCTCACCGACAAGCAAGAGGAGTGCTTCGCGAAGTAGCACTCGGTCCGGATGGACAAAGATGACGGATGCTTCGGCATCCGTCATCCTTCGTCATCTCGGCCTCGTGTCGTCGGCCGCACTTCTAGCGTGGAGGACATCGCGCGCACACGGCGCGCAATGATCTTGGAGTTCCACCCATGAGCACCACCGTCCGCGCCGCCAAGGCGCCCGACACCCGCGGACCCGTCCGGAAGCTGCTGACCTCGTTCGGCTTCCAGATCCTCGCGGCTCTCGTACTCGGCATCGCCGCCGGTCTGATCGCCCGTCAGCTCGGCGCGACCGCCGACAGCCCGAACGGCCTCTCCGCGACCCTCGACACGATCGGCAGCTCGTACGTCACGTTGCTGCGCACCGCCGTCGTACCGCTGATCTTCACCGCGATCGTCGCCAGCATCTCGAACCTGCGCCGCGTGCAGAACGCCGCGCGCCTGGCCGGCCAGACGCTGCTGTGGTTCGCGATCACCGCATTCATCGCCGTGATCATCGGCATCACGCTGGGCCTGGTGATCCAGCCCGGTTCGCGCGCAGGCGACGGCCTCGAGCCGAGCGATCCCTACACGGTCGGCACCTGGTGGAACTTCCTGCTCGGCCTGATCCCGCAGAACTTCCTCGGACTCAGCGTCAGCACCAACCCGGGCGCCACGGACGGCACGTTCTCGTCGAGCGTGAACTTCAACATCCTGCAGATCATCGTGATCGCGGTCGCCGTGGGCATCGCCGCCCTCAAGGCCGGCAAGAAGGCCGAGCCCTTCCTCGCGTTCACCGAGTCGCTGCTCAAGGTCATCCAGCGCGTGCTGTGGTGGATCATCCGCATCGCCCCGATCGGCACCTTCGGCCTCATCGGCGCCGCGGTCGTCAAGTACGGCTGGGAGAAGCTCGCCTCGCTCGGCTGGTTCGCGATCGCGGTCTACATCGGCCTCGCACTGGTGCTGTTCGTCGTCTACCCCGTGATCGTCAGGACCAACGGCCTGTCGATCAAGCAGTACTTCTCGGGTGTGTGGCCGGCCGTGCAGCTGGCCTTCGTCAGCCGCTCGTCGATCGGCACGCTGCCCCTGACCGAGCGCGTCACCGAGCGCAACCTCGGCGTGCCCCGCTCGTACGCCTCGTTCGCCGTGCCGTTCGGCGCGACGACCAAGATGGACGGCTGCGCCGCGATCTACCCGGCCATCGCCGCGATCTTCGTCGCACAGTTCTTCGGCATCGAGCTGAACCTCGTGCAGTACCTGCTAATCGTGCTCGTCTCGGTCGTCGGCTCCGCGGCCACAGCAGGCACGACCGGAGCGACCGTCATGCTCACCCTGACGCTGTCGACGCTCGGCCTGCCGCTCGAGGGCGTCGGACTGCTGCTCGCCATCGACCCGATCCTCGACATGGGACGCACCGCGGTCAACGTCGCCGGGCAGGCGCTCGTGCCGACCATCGTCGCCAAGCGCGAAGGCATCCTCGACGAGGAGCTCTACAACGCGCCGCGCGAAGGCCTGCCCTTCGCCGACGACTCGGACGACGAGGCGGATGCTGCGGATGCCGCGGCATCCGAGCCGGAGCCCGCCAGCACCCGCTGACCCATCGTCTCTCGACGACCGAGCGCCTCGCCCCTCTTCGGGGCGGGGCGCTCGTGCATCTCCTGCTAGGCGCGACCGGGCTGACGCGTGGCGGCGCGGGTGTCGAGCGCCAGCTCCTCGGCATCCATCGCCGTCATGAGCTCGCGCATCACCTCTTCGTCGAGGTTTCCGGCGTCGCGCTCGGCGAGCAGGATCTCGCGTCGCACCTGCAGCCACCCTCGGGTCAGCGCGGCGAGATCTTCATACGAGGGGCGGGCGACGGAATCCTCCACCTCCTGCGCCTCGTCGGTGTCCTTCTCGACCCGCGTCATGCGCTTGGTGAACGAGTCGAACACGCCGATGTCGACGGTGCCGTACTTGGCCTCCCACTCCACGCGCTTCTCGGCGAGGAACGCCTTGCCCGCCTCGCGGCTCTTCGCCTTGACCTCGGCGATCGACTTCTCGTCCTCGTGGTCATCGACGTCGCTGGCGATCCCGAGACCGCGGATCAGCACCGGCAGAGTCAGCCCCTGCAGCAGCAGCGTGCCCACGGTCACGACGAAGGCGACGACGACGATCGCGTGCGACGGCTCGGTGTCGAGGGCCGCGAGATCGGCTGCGGCGAGCGCGGTCGCCAGCGTCACCACACCGCGCATGCCCGCCCACGAGATGACCGCGTTGTCCTTCCAGGTCAGTTGGAGGCCCGCCATGCGGTCGCGCACGATCTTCGATCGCAGTTCCTCGGCGCTGAAGTCCTTCCAGCGCTTCGACTCCCGACGCCTCTCGTCGAAGGCACCGGACTCGACCGTGCGATCCCAGCGTTCGAGGCGCTTGCGGTCTTGGAAGTTCGCCCACATATTCGTCGGATACACGTACAGCGGGCGCACGATCAGCACGACGAGCAGCACCACGCCCGACAGCATCAGGATGCGGCCGACCTCCTCTCCCCCGAGGTCGCTGAGCACCCGCGGGAACTGCAGGCCGATGTACGCGAAGACGAAGCTCTCGAGCAGCAGGTCGGCCGACAGCCACAGCGGCGCCTCCTGCTGACGGGTCGTGTAGTCGGTGCGGGGCGAGTTGTAGCCGACGTAGAGGCCCATCGCGACGACCGCCAGCACACCGGATCCGAGCAGGTGCTCGGCGATCGCGTATGCGCCGAAAGGCGCCAGCAGGCCGAAGGTGCCGATCACGACAGGGTCGCCGATGCGCATGCGCAGCTGATGCAGCACGATGCCGAAGACGAGTCCGACCGCGACGCCCACCCCGACCGCCAGCAGGAACTGCCAGATGCCGTCCCAGACCGTGAGAGTGGCACCCGCGATGATCGCGGCGAACACCCGGTAGAGGGTGAGCGACGTCGCGTCGTTGATCAGGCTCTCCCCCGACAGCACTGTCATGATGCGACGTGGCAGGCCGAGCTTGCGGCCGATCGCGGCGGCCGAGACCGCATCCGGCGGTGCGACGATCGCCCCGAGCAGCAGGGCTCCCGGCAGGGTCAGTGAGGGCAGGATCCACCAGGCCACCAGTCCCACAGCGACCGCGGTGAGCAGCACGAGGGTGATGCCGAGTCGACGGATCTGCGGCAGGCTGCGCTTGAAGCCGACAAACGACACATCGAGCGCCGCCGAGTACAGCAGCGGCGGGAGCACGAGGTTCAGCAGCAGGTGGCCGTCGATCTCGACGTCGGGCACGAACGGCAGGAAGGATGCGGCGAGCGCCGTGACTGTGACGAGAAGCGGTGCCGGCCAGCCGCGCCATCGGGCGATCGCCGCCACGACCACAGCACCGACCAGCACGTAGAAGATCTCGGCATCCATGCCTTTACGGTACTGCGGGGCGCGAGTGGGAATGCCCGACCTGCGCTCGCCGTTGCATTCGGGGATGACTTCCACAGCGCTCTCCGTTCTCGACCTCGTCCCGGTTCGCACCGGCCAGACCAGCGCCGAGGCGATCTCCTCCTCCCTCGATCTCGCAGCGACGGCCGATCGGCTCGGATACCGCCGCTACTGGTTCGCCGAACACCACAACATGCCCGCCGTGGCATCCACCACTCCGCCGGTGCTGATCGCCGCGGCCGCGATGCGCACGACGCAGATCCGCCTCGGATCCGGCGGTGTGATGCTGCCGAACCACGCTCCGCTGATCGTCGCCGAGCAGTTCGCCGCCCTCGAGGCCATCGCCCCCGGGCGCATCGACCTGGGTCTCGGCCGCGCCCCCGGCAGTGACCCCGTCATCACCCAGCTGCTGCGCGGATCGGGCACCACGAGCGACGTCGAGCAGTTCCCGCGGAACGTGCAGGACATCGCGGCGCTCATCTCGGGTGAGGGCGCGACCGTGCGGTTCACGTCGGGTGGCGAGTACACCGTGCACGCGACGCCCGCCGCGACCGGAAGCCCCGAGGTCTGGCTGCTCGGATCGAGCGACTATTCGGCCCAGCTCGCCGCATCGCACGGACTTCCCTACGTGTTCGCGAACCACTTCTCGGGTCAGGGCCTCGAGCGCGCCCTCGACCTGTACCGCACCGGCTACCAGCCGAGCGAGGAGCATCCCGAGCCCCGCACTTTCCTGACGGTGAACGTGGTGGCCGCGCCGACGCAGGAAGAGGCAGAGGCGCGCGCCCTGCCGCAGCTGCGCATGATGTCGCGCCTGCGCCTGAACAAGCCGCTGATCGCCCTCGAGACGGTCGAGGAGGCGCTGGCTGCAGAGCCGGATGCCGCGACAGACCAGGTCGTCGAGGCCGCCCGCTCGCGGTGGTTCGTCGGCACCGGAGAGTCCGTCGCCGCGGAGGTGCGCGAGTTCGCCGCGAAGTACGGCGTCGACGAGGTCATGCTGTCTCCGGTCGCCGGAGCCTACGAGTCCGAGCCTCGCGACTCGGCCGCGGGGCGTGCGCAGACACTGGAGCTCATCGCCGCCGCACTGTAGGCGCGGTCCGCCTTCGTGCGGTGGGGGCGGTGGTGCGGGCGGGGTGGTTCCGCATCCGATCTCCAGGCGGGGCCAGTTCCGCATCCGAAGTACGGATTTGGGATGCACAAGTGACCCCGCTCGCGGCGCCGGATGAACAAGTGACCCCGCACACACGAATCGCGGCCCAGAGAAGCCCCCGAGACCCCCACATCATGGGCTGGTATTCCGGTGCGCGTGGGCGTAGCGTGACCCTCAACAGAAGGGGTTCGATGATGAGCACAACCAAGACCCTGGCACTCTGGGTGGCGTACGGCACGAACGGAGTCGTCGGCAGCATCCGCCATGACGACGAGGGGTACACCGTCGTGATGGCCGGATCGGATGCCGCCACGGGCACCTACCCGAACCTCGAGTCGGCGAAGGGCGCACTGCATTCGCACATGCTGCCGGGCAGTGGCTGGCCGATGTTCCGAGAGCACTGACTTCCAAGCGGGGAGCAAGCGGGGAAACAAGACGGGGAACAAGACGGGGAAACAAGGGGCAGAGGGGCGACGCGGTCGCGGGGACATCCCCGCGACCGTCGTACGCTGACTCCATGCGAATCGCCACTCCCCCTGCTGCATCGGTCGTTCTGACGGTCGAGGAGCAGCGGGCGAAGGTGTTGGCCGCCGCGGGACCACTGGCCCCGGAGTCGGTGTCGATCGCACGGGCGGCCGGTCGCACTCTCGCCGCCGACGTGCATGCGAGGGTCGATGTGCCGCTGTTCGACAACTCCGCGATGGACGGTTACGCGGTCGTGTTCGACGACGTCGAAGCGGCCACGACGGAGAGTCCGGTGGAACTCCGCGTGATCGCCGATCTCCCCGCAGGCTCCGCCGGAGAGCCCGAGCTGACCCCCGGATCCGCCGCCAGGATCATGACGGGCGCTCCTGTTCCTCGCACGGCGACCGCCGTCGTGCCCTTCGAGCACACCCGAGACGGACTGCAGGCGTGGGACGCCCCCGTCATCGTGACCACGGCCCCGCCCCGCGAAGGTGCCAACATCCGCCGCCGCGGCGAGGAGCTGCGTGCAGGCTCCGTCGTCGCCGCGGCCGGCACAGTGCTCGGCCCCCTGCAGCTGACAGCGATCGCCGCCACCGGCATCGACACCGTCGCTGTGCGGCGCCGCCCGCGCGTCGCCGTGATCTCGACCGGCACCGAGCTCGCGGCCCCGGGCGCCGAACTCACCCGCGGACAGATCCCCGAGTCAAACTCGGTGCTGCTCGCAGCGCTGTGCTCCGACGCGGGCGCCGAGGTCGTCTCGGTCGACACGGTGAGCGATGAGGATGCCGCCTTCACCGCTCTGCTCGATCGCGCGATCCACGACAGGGATGCCGATGTCGTCGTCACCTCCGGCGGGGTCAGCGCAGGCGCCCACGAGGTCGTCAAGAACGTGCTGCGCGATCGTATCGAGTTCGTGTCGGTCGCCATGCAGCCGGGCAGACCCCAGGCCTTCGGGCGCATCGACGACGCGCTCGTCTTCGGCCTGCCGGGCAACCCGGCGAGCGTCGCCGCGTCGTTCGAGGCGTTCGTGCGGCCGGCGCTGCTCGCGCTCCAGGGACGTGAATCGCTGCGGCGCCCGGTGCTGCGGCTCACGACGAGCGCAGGGTGGCGCAGCCCGGCGAGTCGACAGCAGTATGTGCCGGCGACTCTCGATCGATCCGATCCTGCCGCCTGGTCGGTGCGTCCCGCAGCCGCCGACGGATCGTCCGGCGCACACCTCGCTGCAGGACTCGCCAGGGCGGATGCCTACGTCGTCGTGCCCGCCGAGGTGTCCGCCGTCGCGGCCGGCGACCTGGTCGACGTCATGCTGCTCTCATGACCGCGGCGACAGAGCCCGGGCAGACCTCGACCGCAGCGATCATCCTCGCCGGCGGACGCGCCTCCCGCCTCGACGGGGCCGCCAAGCCTCTGCTCGAGGTCGGCGGACGCACTCTGCTCGACCGCGCCGTCGCGGCCGTCGACACCTGCGACCCGATCGTCATCGTCGGGCCGGCGGCGCCCACGCACCGTCACGCCGTCTGGACCCGCGAGACCCCCGACTTCGGCGGCCCGGTCGCCGGTATCGCCGCAGGGCTCGCCCTCGTCGACAGCGCCGAGGTCTATGTCCTCGCCGCCGACCTGCCGAGCGCCGAGGAAGCGGTCGGACTGCTGCGGCAGCATCCGCCCCTGTCCGACGGCGAAGACGGCGTCTGCCTGGCCGACGCGGCCGGACGGATGCAGTGGCTGATCGGCCGCTACCGCACCCACGCCCTGCGCGCGGCCGCCGCGACCCTGGCCGACGGGGGCTGGGACGCCTCGATCCGCTCCCTTCTCGCGCCGCTCCGCATCACCGCGATTCCCGGCGGAGACCTGGCGACGGACGTCGACACGTGGGACGATCTCGAACGGGCCCGCGCGACCGTCCACACGCATGGCCGCGACGAACGAACCGGACGAGGAGACGACATGACCGACGCCCCGAAGCACCTTCCGGTCGAAGCGCTGGACGACTGGACCTCCGCCGTCTGCGCAGCCCTCGACCTCGACCGCGAGTCCGTCGACGTCGCCCTGCTCCTCGACCTCGCCCGAGATGTCGCGCACGGCGTCGCCCGCCCCGCTGCTCCGCTCAGCGCCTACCTCGCGGGGCTCTCCGCCGGACGCGCCGGAGGCAGTCGTGACGACACCGAAGAAGCGGTCGCGACCATCACCGAGCTCGCAGCATCCTGGCGCGCAGACGAGACACGTCGCTGAAGTTCTCACATCTCGGACCTCCCCGATGTGATCGAGAAGTAATCGTCCGGTAATCGCACTCGTGCGGCCCTGCAACATCCGCCGCCTACGTTCAGAGATACACCCTCTCGAACGCCAGGAGTCACGATGTCGCAGACCATCGGAAGAAGCAGCGTCGACAGCCCCGCCGTCACCCTGACGCGACGACCGGGCCGGTGGATCGACGGGTGGAATCCCGAGGATGCCGCGTTCTGGGCATCCGAGGGACGAGCCGTCGCTCGACGCAACCTCGGCTGGTCGATCTTCGCCGAGTTCCTCGGTTTCATCATCTGGCAGCTCTGGAGCATCGTCGTCGTGCTGCTCCCCGCCGCCGGGTTCACGCTGAGCACCACGGAATCGTTCTGGCTGATCTCACTGCCGAGTCTCGTGGGGGCGACCCTGCGGTTCCCGTACACGTTCCTCGTCGCCCGCTTCGGCGGCCGCAACTGGACCATCGTCTCGGCGCTGCTGCTGCTGATCCCTGCGGTCCTGCTCGGCATCGTCGTGCAGGATCCCGAGACCCCCTTCGGCGTGCTGCTCGCCGTCGCCGCGCTGGCCGGCTTCGGTGGCGGCAACTTCGCGAGCTCGATGGCGAACATCACCTACTTCTTCCCGCAGAAGGAGAAGGGGTGGGCGCTCGGACTCAACGCAGCCGGCGGCAACCTCGGCACCTCGGTCGCTCAACTCGCCGTGCCGATCGTGGTCTCGGTCACGGCGGCTTCGACCCTCAGCCTCTCGTTCGCCGGATGGATGTGGATCCCCCTCATCCTCGTGGCCGTCTGGGGCGCCTGGCGCCACATGGACAATCTGTCGTCCGCCAAGGCCGACTTCGCAGGTGCCGCCGCAGCGCTCCGCGAACCTCACCTCTGGGTGCTGTCGCTGCTCTACATCGGCACCTTCGGATCGTTCATCGGCTTCTCGAGCGTCTTCCCGAAGCTCATCGCCGACACGTTCCCCGAGTTCTCGACGTTCCAGATCGGCAGCGCCTCGCTCTCGCTCGCGTTCCTCGGCGCACTGGTCGGCTCGCTCGCCCGCCCCTACGGCGGCAAGCTCGCCGATCGCTTCGGCGGGGCACGCATGACGATCGCCGCGTTCACGCTCATGATCGCCGGCGCTCTCTCGCTGCTGGTCACTCTGCAGGCGAACAGCTTCGCCCTTTTCCTGGGATGCTTCCTGCTGCTGTTCATCGCCGCCGGGGTCGGCAACGGAGCGACCTACCGGATGATCCCCAACGTCTTCGCCGCCCGAGGCGCCGCGACCGCGGGTGACGCTCTCGGGGTGAGCACGCAGCGCAAGGGAGCCGCCGCCCTCGGTCTGATCTCGGCGATCGGCGCCTACGGCGGATTCGTCATCCCGCAGGTGCTCGCGGCCGCCAAGAGCAGCACCGGATCGTACGCCCCGGCATTCGGCGGGTTCGTGGCCGCCTACGTGGTGCTCCTGCTGATCACCGTCTTCGTCTACCTGATGCCTCGGGCGTCGCTCGCCGGGCACCGGATCTGATCATGCCCGAGCGCATCGTCGTCATCGGGGCGGGGCCTGTCGGCATCCGATTCGCCGAAGAGCTCCTGCCGCTGGTCTCCGGCGGGCAGGCGACGGTGACCGTGCTCGGCGCCGAGACGGCCGATCCCTACAACCGGGTGCTGCTCGCCGAGCTCGCGGTCGGCGAGGCCACCGCCGACGAGATCACGCTGGCGACCGCGTCCTCGCTGCCCGGAGTGCATCTGCGTCTGGGGGCTCGAGTCGAGCGCATCGACCGCGACGCGCAGTGCGTCGTGCTCGCCGACGGGTCGAAGGTCGGGTACGACCGACTCGTGCTCGCGACCGGCGCCCGGCCGATCATCCCCGCCCTCGACGGGCTGGAGCGTCTCGGACCCGACGGCATCGGCCTCGACACGCGCCTCACGTCGGGGGTCTGCGTGCTGCGCGACCTGTCGGATGCCGAGCAGGTGCGCACCGTGGTCGCACGCGGCGGCCGGGTGGTGGTGCTGGGAGCCGGCGTGCTCGGGATCGAGCTCGCGATGCTGCTCGCCGATGCCGGTGCGATTCCCTCGGTCGCGCACTTCGGACCGATGCCCATGCCGCGCCAGCTCGATCGCGGGTCGGCATCGATCCTGTCGACGGCGCTCGGCACGGCGGGCGTCACCCTGGTGCCGCATACCCGCGCAGAAGGGGTCATCGGCGTCGAAGGCGACGACGGCATCCGCCGATTCCGCGCCCTGGTGTCGTCCGACGGCAAGCGCATCGAGGGCGACCTGCTCGTGCTCTCGTGCGGGGTGCGCGCTCGCACCGAACTCGCTGAGGCCGCAGGTCTTCGGGTGGGCAACGGCGTGCTCGTCGACAGCGCCTTGCGGTCGTGGTCGGATGCGCGCATCCACGCGATCGGCGACTGCGCCCACGTCGCCGACCCTGCCGAGTACCTGCACGAACGACAGGTGCCTGGCGGCCCGCATGGTCTGATCGGCCCCGGCTGGCGTCAGGCGAGCTGGCTGGCAGCGTTCATCGCCGCCGAGCTGACCGGAGCCGACGATGCCGACGAGTTCGTCGACGAGCATCCCGGGGTCGTCGTGCTCAAGGGCGAGCTGGTCGACATCGCCTCCGCCGGCGACGTCTCGGCCGATCCGTTCGCGCCTGTCCCCTCCGGCGAGGTCGCCCCCGGTATCGCCGTGTGGGCGGACCCCGAACACGGCACGTACGTGAAGATGGCGACACGAGACGGCATCCTCACCGGGTTCGTCGCGGTCGGGATGCCTCGGGCCGCCGCCGAGCTGAGCGTGCTGTATCTGCGTGGGGGTGAGCTGCCGGCCGACAGGTCTCTGCTGCTGCGCCTCGACGATCCGGATTCCGACGCGGCGGCGCCCGCCGGCCGCGATGCCACCCTCTGCATCTGCAACGCGGTGACCGTCGGTCAGATAGAGGATGCGATCGACGACGGATGCTCGTCGGTCGTCGCCGTCGGCGAATGCACACGCGCCGGCACCGGATGCGGAGGATGCCGCGCCCGCATCACCGAAATGCTGCACCTGCGCGAGGGGGCCGTCGCATGACCGACACACACTGCCCGTACTGCGCCCTGCAGTGCGCGATGACGCTCACCCCGACGGTGGGAGGAACCCTGCCGGTGACCGTCACCGGTCGCGAGTTCCCGACCAACCGAGGCGGGCTGTGCAAGAAGGGCTGGACCTCGGCCGAGCTGCTCGCCGACACCGGTCGCCTGACGACGCCTCTGGTGCGCGGTGACGACGGCGAGCTGCATCCGGCGGAGTGGGCCACCGCACTCGACCTGATCGCCGCGCAGATCCGTCAGATCGCGGCGGAAGACGGCCACGACGCGATCGGTGTGTTCGGTGGCGGCGGCCTGACGAACGAGAAGGCCTACCAGCTGGGCAAGTTCGCGCGCATCGCCCTGCGCACCTCACGCATCGACTACAACGGCCGCTTCTGCATGTCGTCGGCCGCGGCGGCCGCCAACCGCGCCTTCGGCCTCGACCGCGGCCTGCCGTTCCCGCTCACCGACCTCGACACCGCCGAGACCGTGCTGCTGCTCGGCTCGAACGTCGGCGACACGATGCCGCCCTTCGTCTCGCACCTGCAGGGAGCCAGGGCGCGCGGCGGCCTGATCGTGGTCGACCCGCGTCGCAGCTCGACCGCACGCTTGTGCGCCGACGGTGCAGGGGTGCACGTGCAACCCGTCCCCGGCAGCGATCTTCCGCTGCTGCTCGCGCTCACGCACGTCGTTCTCTCCGAAGAGCTGTACGACGCGGACTATGTGCGGCAGCGCACGGTCGGCCTCGACGAGATCCGTCGGTCTGTGGCGTCGTGGTGGCCCGAGCGCGCCGAGACCGTCACGGGAGTGCCCGCCCGCAGCATCCGCGATCTCGCTCGCACGATCGCGGGCTCGGGGTCGACGTTCATCCTCACCGGTCGCGGTGTCGAGCAGCACGTCGACGGCACCGACACCGCGACCGCGGCCATCAACCTCGCCCTGCTGCTGGGATTGCCCGGCACCCCGGGCTGCGGCTACGGCACCCTCACCGGGCAGGGCAACGGGCAGGGCGGGCGCGAGCACGGCCAGAAGGCCGACCAGCTTCCCGGCTATCAGTCGATCACCGACCCGGCCGCCCGCGCCTCGGTCGCGGCGGTGTGGGGCGTCGACCCCGACGACCTGCCCGGCCCCGGCGTGCCCGCCGTCGAGCTGCTGCAGAGCGCCGGGCTGCCCGGTGGCGTGCGCGCGCTGCTCGTGCACGGCTCGAACGTCTTCGTCTCGGCGCCGAACGTCTCCACAGTGCGGGAGGCGTTGGGCCGGCTCGATCTGCTCGTCGTGTCGGACTTCTTCCTCTCTGAGACCGCGAAAGCGGCCGACATCGTGCTGCCGGTGCTGCAGTGGGCCGAAGAAGAGGGCACCATGACCAACCTCGAGGGCCGAGTGCTGCGTCGCCGCCGAGCCGTCGACGCTCCCACCGGCGCCCGCAGCGAACTGTGGATCATGGCTGAGCTCGCCCGCCGCCTCGATGCTCCCGGCATCTGGAGCCTCGAGCCGTCAGAGGTGTTCGACGAACTCGCCCGAGCATCCGCCGGCGGCCGCGCCGACTACTCCGGGCTCAGCCACGCGCTGCTCGACCTGGGCGTGGGAATCGAGGCGTACTGGCCGTTCCCGGTGGGGAGCCTCGGCACGCCCCGTCTGTTCGCCGACAGGTTCGCGCATCCCGACGGACGCGCGCGCATGGTGGCGGTGCGCGCACGCACGCATGAGACGCCCGGCGCCGACGGTCTCACCCTGATCACCGGCCGCCTGCTCGAGCAGTACCAGAGCGGCGCGCAGACCCGCCGCATCCCCGAGCTGACCGAGAAGCGTCCCGGTCTCGTCGCCCAGCTGCACCCCGCCACGGCCCGGCGCCACGGGATCGGCGAGGGGGACGGCATCCGCCTCTCGAACTCCCGGGGAGCGGTGCAGGCGCGGGCCGAGCTGAGCGGCGACATCAGGCCCGACACGGTGTTCCTGCCGTTCCACTACCCGGATGCCGAGAGCGCCAACCTGCTGACCGACGACCGGGTCGATCCACACTCGGCGATGCCCGAATTCAAGCGGGCGCTGGTACAGGTCAGCGCGGTCTGACCCCGAGCGCGCGTCGGCGCCCGAGCTCAGGCCTCGGGCTCGCCCGAGAGGATGCCGCGCAGCCAATCGCGCGCCTCGACGAAGACGTCATCGTCGTAGCGCTCGGGGTACTGCACGATCTGCCGGTCGGCACGCGGGTACGACCCGAGGAAGACCACGCGCGGGCTGAACCTGCGGATGCCGAGCAGCGCGTCGGCCATGCGCTCGTGCTCGATGTGCCCGTCGGCGTCGATCACGAACCGGTAGCGGCCGAGCTCGTCGCCGATCGGACGCGACTGGATGAGTGACAGGTTGATGCCGCGCGTCGAGAACTGCTCGAGCATCTCGAGGAGCGATCCCGGGTGATCGTTCGGCAGCTCGACGATCAGTGAGGTCTTGTCGGCGCCGGTCGGAGCCGGGGCCGTGGTCGTGCGGGTGACGAGCACGAAGCGGGTGACCGCCTGCGCATTGTCGCCGATGCCCTCGGCCAGCACGTCGACGTCGAGGTGCTTCACGACGCCGGGGGCGGCGATGGCCGCCTGCGCCGGAAGCGACCCGTCGAGCACACCGATCGCCGAGGCGACGTTGCTCGCCGCAGGCACGTGCGAGTGCGTCGGCAGATTCGCGCCGAGCCAGCTGTGGCACTGCGCATACGCCACCGGATGGGCCGCGATGATCCGCACGTCGGCGAGCGTCGTTCCCCGCGGCGCCACGAGCACGAAGTTCACAGGCACCAGGTACTCGCCGACGATGCGCAGACCCGGCAGCGTGGCCAGAGCATCCTGCGTGGTCGAGACACCGCCCTCGATCGAGTTCTCGATCGCGATCATGGCGGCGTCGCTGCGCCCCTCGAGCACGTCGGCGAGCGCCTCTCCGACGTTGTGCACCGAACGTCGGTCCTGACCACGTGCGTCGGCGACCTGATCGAGTGCCGCCTCGGTGAACGTTCCGGCAGGGCCGAGATAGCTGTAGGTGCGGCGTTCAGTCACGCGTTTCACCTTAGGGCACCGGCTGGGGACAGAAGATGCGCGGATGCCGAGATGGGGGCAGACTGTGTGCATGACGAGCCGTGCCGGCCTTCCCGCCGAAGAATCCGATCTGATCGATGTCGACGAACTGATCGCCGCCTATTACGACCGCGTCCCCGACCCCGGCATCGCCGCCGAGCGGGTCGCGTTCGGCACGAGCGGCCACCGCGGTTCGTCGCTCACCAAGAGCTTCAACGAGAACCACATCCTCGCCACGACCCAGGCGATCGTCGACTACCGCGCGAGCCAGGGCATCACCGGCCCACTGTTCCTCGGTCGCGACACCCACGCCCTGTCGCTGCCCGCCGAGCGCAGCGCCATCGAGGTGCTGGTCGCCAACGGTGTCGACGTGCGGGTGGACTCGCGCGACGCGTGGGTGCCGACGCCCGCGCTCAGCCACGCCATCCTCACCTTCAACCGCGCCCTCGCACCGGATGCTGCCGGCCGTGCCGACGGCATCGTCGTCACCCCTTCGCACAACCCGCCGCGTGACGGCGGCTTCAAGTACAACCCCCCGCACGGCGGACCCGCCGACACCGACGCGACCGGCTGGATCGCCGACCGCGCCAACGAGCTGATCGCCGGCGGTCTCGTCGACGTGAAGCGCGAGCGGTTCGCCGACATCGACTGGGACGCTCTCCCCGGGTACGACTTCCGCGATGCCTACGTGCGCGACCTCGCGACCATCATCGACATCGACGCGATCCGCACCGCCGGAGTCCGCATCGGTGCCGACCCTCTCGGTGGAGCCTCCGTCGAATACTGGGCGCTCATCAAAGAGGTCTACGACCTCGACCTGACCGTCGTGAACCCCGAGGTCGACCCGACCTGGCGCTTCATGACGCTCGACTGGGACGAGAAGATCCGCATGGATCCGTCATCCCCGTCGGCGATGGCATCGCTCGTCGCCAAGAAGGGCGACTACGACGTGCTCACCGGCAACGACGCGGATGCCGACCGCCACGGCATCGTCACCCCCGACGCCGGGCTGATGAACCCGAACCACTACCTCGCCGTCGCGATCGACTACCTGTTCTCGCACCGCGCCGAGTGGCCGCGCGACGCCGCGATCGGCAAGACCCTGGTCTCGTCGATGATCATCGACCGGGTCGCCGAGTCGCTCGGACGCCGCCTGCTCGAAGTGCCGGTCGGCTTCAAGTGGTTCGTGCCCGGACTGCTCGACGGATCCGTGGCATTCGGCGGCGAGGAGTCAGCAGGAGCATCGTTCCTGCGCAAGGACGGTACGGTCTGGTCGACCGACAAGGACGGCATCCTGCTGTGCCTGCTCGCGGCCGAGATCATCGCGGTGACGGGCAAGACCCCGTCGGAGCGGTATGCCGAGCTCGAGCAGGCCTTCGGATCGTCGGCCTACCAGCGGGTCGATGCCCCGGCGACGCCCGAGCAGAAGGCGACGCTCGGCAAACTGTCCCCGGATGCCGTCTCGGCGACGACCCTCGCGGGCGAGGAGATCACGGCCAAGCTGTCGCACGCTCCCGGAAACGGCGCCGCGATCGGCGGCCTCAAGGTGCAGACCGAGCACGCGTGGTTCGCCGCCCGCCCGTCGGGAACCGAAGACGTCTACAAGCTGTACGCCGAGAGCCTGCGCGGCCCCGAGCACCTCGCCGAGGTGCAGGCCGAGGCGCGCGCCGTGGTGTCGGCCGCCCTCGGGGGCTGACCTCCGCTCGTCCGTCGCTTCTGGCCCCGTCTCTTCTGGAGCGTCGCTTCTGGCCCCGTTCGTCGAGTTCGACCGTGCGGGGCCAGAAGTGTGCCTGGGGGCGATAGCCCATGCGGGGTCGATCACGCATCCGGGGTCACTAACGCACCCGAAACCGCGGTTCCCGGTGCGAAAGTGACCCCGCCCGGCATCCGCGATGCGAAAGTGACCCCGCACCGACCGCGCGGACGCGAAATCGACCCCGCACGGGGCAGGCGGTCAGACAGACCGGGCGAGCAGCGCCCCGGCGTCACGCAACCAGCGGGCGGGTTCGGCCAGCGCGGCATCCGATGACCCGGCGATATCGGTCAACGAGGCGGATGCCGTGAACAGGGTCGTGTCGGAGTCGGCCGTGATGCGGCCGGCGGCGAGCAGCGCGTTCAGCTGAGCGGATGCCGCGAGGCCCGCGATGAACGAGGGCACCTTGCCGTCGCCGGACTGACCGTCGTACGAGCCTTCGCCGGTGATGACGACGTCGGCCTGAGCGATCGCATCCGCGAGGCCGATGAGTTCGGCGACCTCGGCAGCGCCGGGTGCGAGCGTCGCGCCCCAGACGACGAGCGCGCCCCCCGTTCCTCCCGCAGCTCCTGTGCCCGGCTGCGCCGGATCGAGGGAGAGCATGTCGGCGAAGCGCACCAGCGCAGCATCCACCGCGGCGATGTCGTCGCCCGCGAGTCCCTTCTGCGGACCGAACACCGCCGCCGCGCCGCGTGGACCCGCGAGCGGATTCGTGACATCGGTGAGCACGCGCACCTCCGGTGCCGCGCGGAGGCCCGAGAGGTCGACGGATGCGATGTCGGCGAGACCCCGCGCACCGCGCGAGACCGGCATTCCGGATGCGTCGAGGAAGCGTGCCCCCAGCGCGGTCAGCATGCCGGTGCCGCCGTCGGTCGATGCACTCGATCCGATGCCGACGACGAGGCGGGAGACGCCGTGGTCGAGGGCTGCGGCGATCGCCTGACCGAAACCGGTGGTGTCGGCGTCCCACGGGCGCAGCTCATCGAGCAGTTCGATACCCGAGGTCGATGCGAGATCGACGACTCCGGTGCCGCCGACGCTGCCGTCGGTCGGAGGAAGAAGCAGCCAGCTCGCATCGACAGGTGCGCCGGCCGGGCCGTCGACGACCACAGGCACACGACGAGCCCCCGGCACCGCGGCCTCGAAGGCCGCGACCGTGCCCTCCCCGCCGTCTGCCATCGGCCGATGCACGAACGTCGCGCCGGGATCGACAGAGGCCCAGCCCTCGGCGAGGGATGCCGCAGCATCCGCCGCGGTGATCGTGCCCTTGAAGCTGTCGGGTGCGAGGACCACCCGCGTCATCGGTCGACGCCCGGGGTGCTGGCGCGCACGATGACCGCCAGCGGCAGCGCCGCCTGCTGCCAATCGGCGTCCACCGTCGCGCGGAACGCCTGGTATCCGACCTCGCTCAGCGGCACGCGCACGGTCGTGAGCGCAGGTGTCACATCGCTGCTCGACGGGACGTCGTCGAAGCCGCACACCGCGATGTCGGTGCCGATCTCGCGTCCCGCGTCACGGATCGCCGCCATCGCGCCGATCGCGACCACGTCGCTCATGCCGAACACGAGAGTCCCCGACTCGACACCGTCGGCGAGTGCGGCGGTCATCGCGCGGACACCCGATTCCCGGCGGAAGTCGCCACGGATCACGCGATCGAGCGAGCCGCCCTGCGCTTCGAAGCCGGCGCGGAAGCCGGCGAGACGCTCGTCGGAGGTCAGCACGCCCTCGGCTGCCGCGATCGCGATGGCCGAGCGATAGCCGATCGCCGCCATGCGGCGACCGAGCTGTTCGGCCCCCGCTCGGTTGTCGATCTCGACGTGCCGGTTCTCGGCGCTGCCCGCACCGAAGGTGACGACGCGTCCGCCGAAGCGCGCGTATTCGGCCAGCTCCCGCGTCGTGTCGGATTCGGAGGTCTGTGCGGTGCGGGATGCTGCGAGGATCAGCCCCTGCGGTCGCTGCCCTCGCAGCGCCCGCACGATGCGTGCCTCGCGAACCGGATCGCGCTCGGTGATCGCGATCGTGACGACGAGTCCCTGCTCGTCTGCCCCGCGGGCGACGCCGGCGGCGATGAGACCGAAGTACGGGTCGGCGATGTCGGCGACCAGCAGCGCGATCACCGGAGATGTGCCGCGCGCGGTGGCCTGCGCCGACGCATTGGCCGTGTAGCCGAGCTCGGCGGCCGCCTGCTCGACCTTCTCGCGGAAGGACTCGGCGACCTTGCGGTCGGATCCGTTGAGCACGCGGGATGCCGTCGCGAGGGAGACACCGGCCTCACGGGCGACGTCGTGCAGGGTCGGGGCGGCGCCTCGCGCGTGACGCGGCTGGCGCACGCGGGAAGGGCTTTCCGGCAGGCTCATGCCCCGAGCATACTGCGGTGGGACCGCGAGAACGGGGAGCCGAGAGGCATCGCGCAGGGGCGCGTCAGGGCGGTCATCGGGCCGTCAGATCGACAGGTATGAGCGCAGCGCCGCGGCTTCGCTCTTCAGCAGTGCAGGATCGTCGCCCGGCACGAACTCGAGCAAGGCGTCGCGCACACCGTGGGCCACTGTGCCTGTCGCAGGGCCGACCGCCTCGGCGAAGAAGCGCGTCCACAGCGCATCCCTCGCCCTCAGAGGAAGACGCTCCTGCGCGGGCCACCAGGAGAAGACGTGTGCGGCGCTCGTGTACGCGGCGAGCGCGCGGTACTCGGCGAGCACGGCCTCGACGCTCGCCCCCACCGTCGGCTGCCAGTAGGTGCTGAGCGCGGGATGCTGCACGTCTGCGAGCAGCCGGAGCGTGGTCGGCGCCGTGTCGGCGAGCGTGCCGGAGTGGAACTCGAGCGCGAGGCCGATGCCCCGGGCATCCGCCTCTGCCGCCGCATCGCGCAACCGGGCGACGATCTCGCCCCAGTGCTCTGCCGATGCCTCGTCCGAGCCGAGGCGCCCTGCCCAGATGCGCACCCGATCGACGCCGAGGGCCTCCGCGCTGTCGAGGATCGGTGCCAGCTGTTCGTCGGCACCGGCCCGGAAATACGACCCGTACGAGCAGGAGATCAGCCCGGCATCCGCTGTGTCGGTCGCGACCTGCGCCGCGCGTTCGATGTCACCCACCGGCACGTGCACGTCGGCACCCCACTCGATGACCTCGAGCTGGGCTTCTGCCGCGAGACCGATGACCTCTTCGGCGTCGAGCGAGCGGAACGTCACGGAGCAGAGCCCGGGCCGGATCTTCGTCATGGTGTCATCCTCTCAGGGGTACGGCGGAGTCTCACGGGGCTACCGATATCTCGGAGAATCCGTTATGCCCTCATGCATGCAGCACGGATGGCGGGGCGCGATGCCGGAGTCCTGCCCGGATGCAGGAGTGAACCCCGGATGCAGGAGCGGAAACCGGGTTCCGGTCCTGCATCCGGGTCATCGTCCTGCAGACGGCCCGCGGGTCGCTGTCGCGCGACCGATCAGCGCAGGTGCGGCGAGACCGCGGCGCCGAACGACTCGGCCGTGCGGCGCACGACGTTCTCGGGAGCATCCGCCCAGATGTCGGCGTTGAAGATCTCGACCTCGATGTCGCGGTCGTATCCGGTCTCGATCACCGCGCGCGTGAGAGAGTCGAAATCGATCACGCCGTCGCCCGTATAGTGCCGCGACAGCAGGACGTCGGCGGCGAGCGGGGTCTTCCAGTCGCACACCTGGTAGGTCGCGATGCGCCCTTCGCGGCCCGCGCGCGCGATCTGCTCGAGCACCTGCGGATCCCACCAGATGTGGAACGTGTCGACCGCGGCTCCGACCACGTCGGCATCGAAGTCCGCCGCGATGTCGAGCGCCTGGCCGAGCGTCGAGACGACGGCACGGTCGGACGCGTACATCGGATGCAGCGGCTCGATCGCGAGCGTCACGCCCGCCGCCTTCGCGTCGGTCGCGAGCACGCCGATCGCATCGCGCACGCGCTCACGCGCACCGATCAGGTCGCGCGAGCCGGCGGGCAGCCCGCCGGCGACGAGCACCAGCACGGCCGTGGATCCGTCGGCACCCGCGGCGGCGAGCGTCGCGGTCTCCTCGATCGCGCGGCGGTTGTCGTCGAGTGCCGCGACGCGCTCCGGCCCCTCGGGGAGGGTGAAGAATCCCCCGCGGCAGTGAGTCGTGAAGCGCAGCCCCGAGTCAGCGAGCATCCGTGCGGCGACGTCGAGTCCGACCTCGTTCACGGGCTCGCGCCACAGACCGATCGCCTGGATGCCGGCATCCGCCGTCACCCGCAGCGCGGTCGCGAGGTCGGCGTGCTTGATCGTGGCCTGGTTGATCGACAGGCGAGGATCGACGGTCACAGCGAGACTCCGTTCAGGCGCAGCATCCCGTGCCAGCGCTCGCGCGCGAGCTCGGGGTTCTCGAGGGCGAGCGAGGCGTTCGCCAGTTCGACGATGCGGCTGAGGTGCACGAGGCTCCGCGCCGAGTGCAGCCCGCCCACCATCTGGAACGCGGGCTGGTGCCCGTTGAGCCACGCGAGAAAAGCGACGCCCGTCTTGTAGTAGAACGTCGGAGCCGCGAACACCTGACGGCTGAGCTCTTCTGTCGGTCCGAGGATCTCGAGGTAGCGCGCGGGATCTCCGGCATCCAGTGCCTGGATCGCCGCGGAGGCCACCGGCGTGATCGCCGCGAACGCCCCGAGCAGCGCGTCGGAGTGTGTGCGTTTCGTCTCGGTGGGTCCCTGAGCCTGTCGAAGGGTGTCGCCGCCGATCAGGCCGACGTAGTTGAAGTCGTCGCCGGTGAACATGCGCACGCCCTGCGGGAGCTGCTCGCGCACCGAGATCTCGGACTCGGCGTTCAGCAGGCTCATCTTCACGCCCGCGACCTTGTCGGGGTTCTCGGCGATGATGTCGAGCAGCACAGCGGATGCCGTCTGCCAGTCATCCGCACCGAAATAGCCCGCGAGCTCGGGGTCGAAGGCCGTGCCGAGCCAGTGCAGCACGACCGGCACCGTGGCCGACGAGAGCACCTCGCGGTAGACGCGACGGTAGTCGTCGGCGTTCTTCGCCGCCCGAGCGAGGTGGCGCGAGGCCATGAGCACGGGACCTGCCCCTGCTCTTCGGTGAAGTGCAGCTGCTCCTTGTAGGCGTCGATCACCTGATCGAGCGAGATGTGCGACTCGGCGACGTGATCGGTGTTGACACCGACCACGACCGAGCCGCCCTCTTCGCGGGCGACCTCGGCGCTGCGCGAGATGAGCTCGCGCGTCGCGGCGGCATCCAGCCCCATGTTGCGCTGCGCGGTGTCCATGGCGTCGGCGACGCCGAGACCCCACGAGTACACGTTGCGGCGGAACGCGAGCGTCGAGTCCCAGTCGATGTCGGCGGGCTGCCCCGGGGTGTTGTCGGCGTGCACCTTCGGCACCACGTGCGCGGCCGCGTAGGCGACACGGCTCACGAGCGGCGAGGCCGGACGGACATACCCGCCGCCCTCGAGCAGCTCGGCATCCGTCACCACGCCTGCGGCGTCGAGAAGTCGGAGAGTCGTCATGCTCAGCCCAGCGTCAGCGGGGAGAGCGCGACCTTGCGGCCTTCGGCGCTGGAGGTCAGACCGGCCTCGGCGAACTGCACGCCGCGGGCACCGGAGAGCAGGTCGAAGGGGTACTTCGTTCCCTCGACGAACGAGATCAGGTACTCCTCCCACTGCTGACGGAAGCCGTTGATGAAGATCTCATTCGTGGGCACGTTCTGCCAATCGGCGTCGTAGTCGTGCGTGTCTTCGAGGTCGGGGTTCCACACGGGCTTCGGCGTCGCGTTGCGCGGCTGGATCTTGGCGCCGAAGAGTCCGACGACGGCCGATCCGTGGGTGCCGTCGACCTGGAATTCGACGAGCTCGTCGCGGTTGACGCGCACGGTCCAGCTGGAGTTGATCTCGGCGACGATGCCGCCCTCGATCTCGAAGATGCCGTACGCGGCGTCTTCGGCGGTGGCGGTGTAGTGCTCGCCGTTCTCGTCCCAGCGGTCGGCGATGTGCACGGCGGCCTGCGCGTAGACGCTCTTGACCTCGCCGAACAGGTTCTCGAGCACGTAGTTCCAGTGCGGGAACATGTCGACGATGATGCCGCCGCCGTCCTCGGTGCGGTAGTTCCAGCTCGGACGCTGCGCGGGCTGCCAGTCGCCCTCGAAGACCCAGTAGCCGAACTCGCCGCGCACCGAGAGGATGCGGCCGAAGAAGCCCGAGTCGATCAGGCGCTTGAGCTTCTGCAGGCCGGGCAGGTAGAGCTTGTCGTGCACGACGCCGGTCTTGACGCCGGCCGCATCGGCGAGACGCGCGAGCTCGAGGGCTTCGTCGAGCGACTCGGCGGTGGGCTTCTCGGTGTAGATCGCCTTGCCGGCGGCGATCGCCTTGCGAAGGGCGGAGGCACGGGCCTTGGTCACGAGGAAGTCGGCGTAGATCTCCCATTTGGGGTCGGCGAGCGCCGCGTCGAGGTCGGTCGTGTAGTCCTCGATGCCGTGCTTGGCTGCGAGCTCGGCGAGCTTGGCCTCGTTGCGGCCGACGAGCAGCGGCTTCACTGTGATGCGGGATCCGTCGGGCAGCTCGATGCCGCCCTCTTCGCGGATCGCGAGGATCGACCGCACGAGGTGCTGGCGGTAGCCCATGCGCCCCGAGACGCCGTTCATGATGATCCCGATCTCGCGGGTTGTCGCCTGTGACATTGCTGGTCCGTTCTCTTCTCTCAGATCCCGCACGATCTGCGGGGAAACTTTGCGGGTAAGCGCTTTCCGACAGCATGCCATGCCGTGGGCCGGTGCGCAAGCGGGGGCGGAAAACGCTCTCCTACGAGCATCCCGTCTCCCGGTGCTGACGTGGCTGCCGTGGCTGCCGTGGCTGATGCGCCGCGGGCGGGGTCAGTTGAGCATCCGCACGCCAGGCTGGGTCACAAGTGCATCCAATAGAGCCGTTTCCGGTGCCGAACTGACCCCGCACCACGGGCCCGGTGCGATATTGACCCCGCTCGCTGCCCGCCCCGCGCCCCACCCCCGACGGCGATCACGCGTCGCCGAGGGCCGCGGCAGGCTCGGGCCGGTGCACGCCTCTCGGCCGGTAGCCGAGATGCTCGGCGATGCCGAGGAGATCCGCGAGGTACCAGATGATCGCGAGCCACATCTCGGTGCCCTGGAGTCCTGGTTCGGTCTCTGCGAGACCACGGGTCGTCGCCGACGGTTCCCGGAAGCCGAAGCCCTCACCGGGCACCCACATCGTCAGGGCGTCGGAGAGCAACCGCTCCGCGACGCTCTGCACCTCGGCCGAGCGGTGGCCCGAGCCGCGGGCGAGCCACAGCGGATGCGCCACATCGAGCACGTTGCAGGCATTGCGCGTTCCCGGCGTGAACCATCGCGGGTCGCGCACATGATCGAGAACGGTGTCGACGACCCGATCAGGATGCGGCAACGGCACCCCGAACTGCGCGAAGGTGCCGCGGGATGCACGATAGAAGCCGTTCACGACGGGCAGGAGGCCTCGATCGCGTGTGGCCGAACCCCACATGCCGGTATGGGGATCGACATTCAGCAGCAGCCAGCCGAACAGCGCCGCCTCCACCCCGTCGGGGATGGGGATGCCTGCCTTCTTCGACCACAGCAGCGCAGTGCCGAACCCGTCGATGTGGTGGCCCGCGTTCCAGGCATCCGTCGCCCATGGCAGACGCCGGCAGAGATCCACGACGCTCTCGGGTGTGGCATCCGTCACCCAGGTGAGCGGGACCGAGAACTTCGAGCCCAGCAGGTCGAGGGCATACCCGGTGCTCAGCACGTGATATGCCGCGTCGTCGTCGGAGAAGTCCGTCCCAGGCATCTGGCGCCCGTCGGCACCGAGCGGCGCCACGGCGCCGGTCGACGGGTCCTGCCATGCCTGCAGACGGCGGATCTGCGCCTCTGCCGACGCCTGGGGTGGAGCGGCGTCCGTGAGCAGATCGGCGATCTCGATCGCATCCGCCTGCGCCCGCACTGTCGGAGCAGCACCGGGGCGATCGACGAACATCCCCGCGTCATCGTTCCAGGAGCGCGCGAGCAGCGACGACGCCTCCGCTCGCACTCGCGCCCCGAACTCAGCCGCTCGCTCGCCGAGCCCGCGCGCGCTAGCGCCGGAACCTCCCGAGATCTGGGATTCGGCACCCTCAGGCGTGACCCGCCAGCGCAGGAAGCGGGCGGGATTCCCCGCGACGATCGCGCCCGCAGGAACGTCTTTGGTCACGACCGCGCCGGCCGCGATGACCGCGTGCGATCCGACGGCCACCCCGTCGAGGATGACGGCGTGCGAGCCGATCCATACGTCGTCGGCGATCACGATGCCGACCGATGTGAGCGGCTGCCGGAACACAGGGGTGCCCGGTTCCATCGAATGGTTGAAGCCGAGGATCGACGTGTGCGCGCCGATGCGCACGGCGTCGCCGAGCGTCACCTGGCCCCGCACGACCGCATACGGATTGATGCTGCAGTCGGCGCCCGCCACGAGCTCGCCGGTCAGATACGCCCCGGCGGCGACGTAGGTGCGGTCGCCCAATCGGAGCACCGCGTTGTCGACCGACGCGAGCTCAGAGACGAAGCACCGCTCGCCCAGGGATCGTTCCGGATGCCCGTCGATGAGGCCACGCAGCCGGGCGATTTGCGCCTCGCGCTGAGCCGCATCGGCGTCGTGCCAGAAGTCCCAGGGCGAGAACTCCTGGGGGTCGACGGGCACACTCATGCGCTCAGCTCCATGTCGAGTCGTGTGATCACCTGCGACGGGACACCGCCGCGCAGCAGAGCCTCGACGTCGTCGAGGGCCGAATCGGCGAGCCGCCGAGCCTCGGTGCCCATCGACCCGGCGATGTGCGGGGTGAGGGCGACGTTCGGCAACCGACGCAGCGGCGCGTCGATCGGCAGCGGGTCGGGCTCGGTGACGTCGAGCACGGCATCCAGTCGCCCCGACTCGCATTCGGCGAGCAGCGCCTCGTGGTCGAGGATCCACCCGCGCGCGGTGTTGATCACGGTCGCCCCGTCGCGGAGCGCCGCGAGCTCCGCCGCGCCGATCATGTGTCTGGTCTCCGGCAGAGCGGGAGCGTGCAGTGAGAGCACGTCGACCTGGCCGAGCATGTCGTCGAGCGGCACCAGCTCGGCTCCGGCCTCTGCCACCGCTTCCGGCGAGACGAACGGGTCGGCGACGAGGATCCGGATGCCGTCGAGCTGACCCAGCATCCGCACCACCCTGCGTCCGATCCGCGAGAAGCCGACGACGCCGACCGTGCGTCCGAGGCTTCCGTATCGCGCCGAACCGACCAGGTCACGCCACTCGAGCACGGTCGACGGCGAGCGCATGTGCACGAAGGCGCGCTTGAAGGCGAGGATGATCGTCGCGAACGTGTACTCGGCGACCGGCACGGCGTTGGCATCGGCGGCGGAGGTGACAGTGATGCCGCGTTCCCACAGTTCGTCGGACACCAGCTGCTGCACGCTGCCCGCCGCGTGCACGACGGCGCGCAGCCGTGGCATGCGGTCGAGCAGTGCGGCGTCGAGGCGCGGAGCCCCCCACGAGGTGAGCAGGATCTCGGTGTCGGAGATGTCGCCCTCGTCGATCCCCTGCCGCGGCGACGGGGCGAGCGCACTCAGGCGCGCCAGTCGAGCCTCGTCGAAGAGCAGGTCGAACACCTCGGGGCTCATCGCCGTGCGCACCGTCACGCGCGCACCCCCGCCGACTCGCGCGCCTCGTCGATCTCGAGCACCGGCCACAGCGTGTACCGGCTGTTCGCCCACGCCACGTACAGGGCGGGAGCGCAGGTCAGGCCGATCGCGATCGCGGGCATCGTGGTGAAGAGTCCGATCTGCACTCCGAGCACGGCGAACGACAGGGCGGTGAGATACCACCGCCGCACGCTCAGGTAGAGCGCGGCCTTGACGATGTCGCGCATCCGCGCGCCCGGCTCCTCAGCCAGCGCGACGAGTGCCACCAGGGCGGTGGCCAGCGCGATCACGGTGAGCAGGGCGAGCACGGGCACGATCATGACGGATGCCGGCGATGCGCTGACCGCGCGCACGTCGACGAGCAGCACCACGACGGATGCCGATGCGACCGCCCCGATCACCAGGCCCTTGCGTGCCGTGGCCTTCCAGCCCCGCAGGAACGAGCGCACCACCTGGGGCTCGCCACGGCCGAACTCGCGGAACGCCGTGAATGCGCCGGTCAGCGCCGGCGCGACCAGCGGTGCGGCGAGGGCCAGCAGCGGCCACGACAGTGCGGGGTCAGTGGTCATCAGCAGCACCACGAGGGGCGACGCTGCGACGAGCACGAGGAAATTGACCATCAGGCCGAGGTAGACGACGCCGAGGATCGTTGCCCAGGCGTCATGCGAGATGCGCTTCATCGGTCAGCCCTTCAGCCCGCTGGTGGCGATGCCCTCGACGAAGTACTTCTGCCCGAGCAGGAAGATGATCGCGATCGGCAGGACCGAGATCGTGAGTCCGGCGAACAGCAGCGCGTAGTTCGTGTCGAACAGGTTCGAGACGAAGCTCTTGAGGCCCAGCTGGATCGTCCACAGGTCGGGGTTTCGCAGATAGATGAGCGGCCCGAGGTAGTCGTTCCAGGTGTTCACGAACGTGAGCAGGGTGAGGCTGGCGATGGCCGGCACCGACAGCGGCAGCATGATGCGCCGCCAGATGCCGTACTCGCTGAGCCCGTCGAGACGCGCGGCCTCGCTGAGTTCCTCGGGGATCGTCTCGTAGTACTGCTTCATGAGGAAGACGCCGAAGGCTCCGAACGCC
This sequence comes from Microbacterium sp. AC145, assembly GCF_979258505.1. Lineage (NCBI taxonomy): Bacteria > Bacillati > Actinomycetota > Actinomycetes > Micrococcales > Microbacteriaceae > Microbacterium > Microbacterium sp. AC145. The sequence goes on along the minus strand of NZ_OZ409859.1, from coordinate 18,755 downwards.
TGGAGCAGGATGATCGCCCAGAGCGTGTTCGACACCTTCAGATTCGACAGCAGGATGAACTGCGGGATCATGTACGACTGCCACGGCACCGCGATCGTGCCGATGTAGACGAGGAACAGGATGTCGCGGCCGGCGAACTTCATGCGCGCGAAGCCGTAGGCGGCGAACGACCCGGTGAGCACCTGCAGGAACGTCACGCTCACGGCCAGGAACAGGGTGTTGCGGATCCAGACGAGCATGTTCGACTTCGTCCAGATGTCGATGTAGTTCTGCCACACGAACGTCTCGGGAACCCAGACGACGGGCACCGAGAACACCTCGTTGGCGTTCTTCAGCGAGCTCATGACCATCCAGAAGAACGGTGCGAGCAGGCCGACCGCCGCGATGATCAGGGCGATGTAGCCGAGGGTGCGACCGACAGTGAGCCTGGTGCGCACACGGCCGGCGGGTGCCGGGGCGTTGAGCTTGCGCAGCGTTCCCCCGGTGACGAGGACCTGGGTCTCGGTCATCATGCGCTCCGCTTCTTGTTCCAGAGGAACTGGCCGATGGTCACGAGGATGCAGAGGAAGAACAGCGCCACCGCGGCGGCGGATGCGTAGCCGAACTGCGACTCCTCGAAGCCCTTCTTGTAGATGAACTGCGACAGCACCAGGGTCGACTGCCCGGGGCCGCCGTCGGTCATGACGAGGATCAGGTCGAAGATCTTGAAGGAGTTGATGGTGAGCATCACCGTGACGAAGAACATGGTCGGGCGCAGCGACGGCAGCGTGACGTTCGTGAACCGCTGCCAGATGCTGGCACCGTCGACGCGCGCGGCTTCGTGCAGCTCACGCGGCACGGTCTGCAGCCCTGCGAGGAAGAGGATCATGTAGTAGCCCATGTCACGCCAGGTGCTGACGATCACGACGGCGGGCATCGCCCACTCCGACGACGTGAGCCACCCCGGGGGCTCGGAGATGCCGATCGCCCGGAGCACCTCGTTGATGGGTCCGTAGTCGGGGCTGAAGAGCAGGTTCCACACCACGGCGATCGCCACGATCGAGGTGATGTAGGGGAAGAACGCGGCGGTGCGGAAGAACGCGACGCCGCGGAGCTTGTTGTTCAGCAGCAGTGCGAGCCCGAGCGAGACGACGATCGTCAGCGGGATGTGCATCACCGAGTAGTAGATGGTGTTCCAGAATGCGATGTGGAAGCTGCCGTCGCCCATCAGACGCTGGAAGTTCGCGAACCCCACCCAGTCGGCCTTGCCGAAGACGTTCCAGTTCGTGAACGCCATGTAGAAGAGGATCAGCACCGGGAGCAGGGTCAGGAACCCGAACCCGATGAAGTTCGGCAGGATGAAGCTCCAGCCGATCAGAGCATTGCGGCGACGCAGTGCCGAGCGTCTGCGGGGCAGTTTCGTCTGCGGCGGGGCCGCGTCGCGGCTCGGGGCCTCGGTGGTGGTCATGTCTCTCGTCTCCTGGATGCTGCGCGAGGGCGATGTCGGGGGCCGACCGGCGGCCGGCCCCCGAGTGGATCAGCCGACCTCGTTCTTCACGCGGTCCTCGGCGGTCTTGATGGCGTCGTCCACCGACACAGAGCCCGACATGACGGCGGTGTGCAGGTCGGCGAGGATGCCCTGGATCGTCGCCGTCTTGCTCGACGTGGGGTTCTCGGGGAGCACGTCGTGCGTCGACCAGGCGAACTTTGACAGATCATCCGTCGGCGCACCCTCGACCGCGAAGTAGGACTCGACGACGGCGTCGTTCGTGAGCGCCGGGGTGATCCCGATCTCGGCGAGCGCCTGCGCCCCCTCCTCGGATGCGGCGAACTCGAGGAACTGCTTGGCGGCGTCGGCCTTGGCGGAGTCGATGTTCGCGTTGATGCCGAAGCCCGTCGGGTCGCCGAACGTCACCGGGGTGTTGTCGGTGCCGGTGGTCTTCGCATCGAGCTGCGGCGCGGGAGCGATGCCCCACTCGAAGTCGTTCGCCTCGCCCGAGGCCTGCTGTGCGATGAGCGTCGCGGTGTACCAGGTGCCCATCAGCATCATCGCGGCCTTCTGCGTGCCGAACTCGCCCTGGTAGGTGAGCTGGTTGGCGGTCGAGGTGTTGAAGTCGACCTGGTCGCCGGCATCCTGCAGCGCGAGCGTGTTGTCGTAGTAGTCCTTCATGTTGCTGAAGTCGCCGTCGAGCACGCTGGTGTCGGTCTGCGCGTTCGCGAAGCCCTGCACGGTCGACTGCCAGCGGTGCAGGTACGTGCCCTTGGAGGCGTCAGTGGTGAGTGCCTCCGCGGCATCCGCGTAGTCGTCCCACGTCCACGATCCGTCGGGCTCGGCGACGCCGGCCGCCTCGAAGAGCGCCTTGTTGTAGAAGAGCACCCAGGAGTCCTGGCGGTACGGCACGGCGTAGGCGGCGCCGTCGACCTCGTAGGAGTCGGCACCGCTGATGCCGTCGGGCAGCGCCACGTCCGAGACGTCGAGCAGCTGGCCGCCCTCCTGGAAAGTCGTGACGTACTTGACCTCCTTCTGCGTGATGATGTCGGGGCCGGAGCCTGCGGCGAGGTCGGCGGTGACGAGGGTGTTGTACTCGGCCGCGTCGTACTCCTTGAGCTCGATCTTCACGTTCGGGTGATCCTCGGTGAAGGCGTCGGCGAGCGTCTGGAACTCGGGGGTCGTGTCGATGCTCCACCCCGAGAGGGTGAGCGTGACGGGGGCGTCGGGGTCGGTGCTCTCTCCGGCGTCACTGCTGCCGGAGCAGCCTGCGAGAGTGAGTGCGGCGACAGCGGCGAGGCTGCCGGCGGCGAGGATTCTGCGGTTCATGGGGTACTGCTCCTTTGCAATGACGGGTGCCCAGGACGGGTCGGGATACGGCTCAGGCGAGCCGGTGTTCGGTGGTGGAGGAATCGGGCCACCCGACGGCGACGTCGTCGCCGTCGATGCGGACGGACGGAGCGGATGCCGCGGCGCGGTCGGACAGATGCACCGCGTTCGCGATCCACCCCCCTGTCGAGACCGGATAGGTGATGACGGGGACGGATGCCGTGGCACCGAGGGGACTCGCGTCATGCCTCGTCTCGACCGAGGGCACACCGCCGGGCGTGAGCGCGGTGATGCTGCTGTGACGACCGGCAGCAGACGATGCGGCACTCCCGGAGGTGACCGTGTCGTCGACGGCATCCGCGGCGAGCGCCCAGCCGCCGATACGCAGCGCGGTGGGGGCGGCATCCGCCTCGAGCGAGTCGATGCGCACGAGGCGCACTTCCCAGGCGCCGCGCACGATCGACCAGGTGGTCACGCTGCCGGCGATCTCGATGTCTCCGGTGATGCCGGAGCCGTGTCGGGTCTGGGTGGCGGCCGGAGCGATCCAGTGCGCGGTCGCCTCGGATCCGGCGATCGCGGCATCCCCGTCACGGCGGATGCGCTGCACCCGCATGCCGGCGCGGTGCGTCGCGCGCCCGTCGGCATGCAGCAGTGCGACCGACTGCTCGAGGGGCTCGGCCCAGGCGTCGCCGTTGAGCAGCGGGCTCGCGGCTGTCGAGTATCCGAGGCGGGTGTAGAGCGGCGAGTCGCCGACGAGGTCGCCGGGTCGCGCGTGGTCGGTTCCGTGATTGATCACCCGGGCGATGCCGTCGTCGGCGGTCGCGGAGATGATCCACGCCGGGGCTTCGACGACCCGGAGCACGTCTGCGGTCCCGGTCGGCAGAGGTTCGGTGGGGGCCGACCACACCGGGTGGTCCGCGGGGAGCGCGATGCCGAGCAGACCCTTCGACGCCCAGTACGGCGATCCGGTGCCGGAGTAGTTCTGCGCGAGCCGGCGCCACTCGTCGTGCCACCCGAGGTCGAGAAGACCCTGATCGTTGGGGGCGCCGTTCTCGGCGAAGTGGCGGATGATGGCGGATGCCGCGCGGCGCAACTGCGCGGCCGGCACCGACGGCACCTCGGCGATGACGCCCGCCCAGTACGGAGCCGCCGCTGCGAATCGGTAGACGAGGCTGCGCCCCTGGATCAGCGGGGAGCCGTCGGCGCCGACGAGCGCGATCGCGTCCTGCAGGAAGGTGTCGAGGCGGGCCAGGTCGCCCTCGGTGCGGCCGCCCGAAAGCTCAGCGGCCCCCTGCATGCGCGACCACAGCACCGGGTAGAGGTGTAGGGCCCAGCCGACGTAGTGGTCGTACGAGCGGTCGTCTCCGTCGGAGATCCAGCCGCCCTCGCGGACGAACGAGTCGTGCTGCGCGAGGTCCTGATCGATGTCGGCCTGCGACCAGGGGCCGCCCACCGAGCGAAGGAAGGTCTGCACCACGACGCGGAACCACAGCCAGTTGTTGCGGGGGTAGCTGTCGTCGCCCACGACGGGGGCGAGGTAGTCGATCATGCGGTGCTGAGTGGTCTCGCCGAGGCGATCCCAGATCCAGGGGCGGGTCATGTCGAGGATCAGTGCGATCGACGCCGCCTCGACCTTGGCCTGCGCGTGCTCGTCGAGTCGCACCCACCGGTCGGGGCTCGACGGATCGACCCCGGCCGTGATGCCGCGCGAATAGAAGTCGATGAGATCGTCGACGCCTTCGCCACGGGCACCCGCGATGCGGAAGCCCGCGAGCAGGAAGGTGCGCACGAATCCCTCGAGGCCGTCGACGTCGATGCCGTATCCGCCCGAGGCACCGGGCAGTGTGATGCGGGCGTTGTTCTCAGAGGCCCACGGACGCACGGCTGCGAGCAGTCGGTCGGCGTACGCGAGCAGGTCGTCGCGAGACCACTCCGCGTTCAGCGACCACTCCGAATCACGGGGGCTCACAGCGGTCGCTGCACCGGTGCGCTCGTACGCCACAGGGTTCTCCTTTGAAGACTGCTTCGAGGTGGACCGCGACGGATGCCGTCTCTTTGCGATCGTTGGGAGATTATCACCGCATTTCGATCAAGACAAGACGTAAATATAGCTAGATCGATCATTTTCGATCAGCTAGGCTGGCTCTGTGAATCAGCTTCCCGCGCCCACCGCCGACGACCGCGCTGCCTGGTCGCACGTCGCAGCGACCGAGCTGCTCTCCCGCGCCGAGGCCGATCTCGGCACGCCGTGGCCCCAAACTCTCGCCAGCCAGGCGGCCCGCGTGCACCGCGACGGCGATCGTGTCGGCTGGGAGGATCCGGCGTTCGCGCGGCAGCATCGCCTCAGCCGCGCAACTGTCGCCGCGGCCGTCACTCTCGATGAGCGCTGGATCGACGAGGTCGTCGACGGCGTGCAGCTGCTGTGTGAGCAGAGCTCATGGTGCTGGCCCGCCCACGACGACACCTTCACCAGGCACGGCAGCGTGCTCGCGACCGTGACCGACCCCTACCTCGATCTCGGCGCGGGCGAAGTCGTGAGTCAGCTCGCGTGGATCGATCACGTGCTCGGCACGCAGCTCGATGCGCGTGCTCCCGGCATCCGCTCCCGCATCCGGCATGAGGCGCAGGTGCGCGTCTTCCGCCCCTTCGTCGAGCGCCGCGACTGGCACTGGCTGGGCCTCGACGGCGACGTGCACAACTGGAATCCGTGGATCCACTCGGGAGTCCTCACCGCAGTCGTGCAGCTTCACGACGATCCCGACCACATCATCGACCTGGTCGTCGAGGGGCTCGACCGCTATCTCGTGTCGCTGCCCGACGACGGCGCGATCGACGAGGGCTACTCCTACTGGTGGAACGGGGCATGCCGCGCGCTCGAGGCACTCGACCTGCTCGAGTACGCGACGGACCGATCGCGCCCCGACCTCGTCGGTCTGCGCGAGACCGTGGCCTTTCCGCACCGCTGCCACCTCGGCGGCGACTGGTACGCCAACCTCGCCGATGGGCAGGCACGACCGTCGGCGGATCTCCCCTGGCACGCGCTGCACCGCGCCGCCCGGCGGATCGGCGATGCGGGTGCCGCCGCCCACGCCGCCTCGCACCGCGGGATCGAGCCGTCGGAGTTCGCGGGACTCGGGCGCCTCGTCCGCGGGCTGACGGATGCCGACTGGCTCGCCGCCGAACCTGCCGCCTCTCCTCTTCCGCGAGACGTGTGGCTGCCCTCGACGCAGGTGCTGCTCGCGCGCCAGCGGGCGGGATCGGCCACAGGTCTCGGCCTCGTGATCAAGGGCGGGCACAACGCCGAGCACCACAACCACAACGACGTCGGCTCGTTCATCGTCACCTCCGACGGAGTGCCCGTGATCGTCGACGCCGGGCGACCGACCTACACGAAGGCCACGTTCGGGCCCGACCGCTACGAGATCTGGACCATGCAGAGCTCCTGGCACAACACCCCCACCATCGCCGGAGTCGATCAGTCGCCGGGGCGGGAATTCGCCGCATCCGAGGTCGAGGCATCGGTCACCGACGCAGTGTCGTCCCTGAGTCTCGACCTGGGCGCCGCCTACGGAATCGACGGGCTGACGTGGCGACGAGTCGGCGCATTCGACCGCGCTGCGGGGGTCGTCCGGGTCTCGGATGCGTGGACTGGCGCTTCGTCAGTCGGGCCGACCACCCTCAACCTCATCGTCGCCGGCAGCGTGACGGTGATCGACGACGGCGCACGCGTCACGCCGCTCGACGGTGCGACTCCCGTCGTGATCCGCTGGCCCGCCGGCATCCGTTCAGCCCTCACCGAACGGCTTCTCGACGACCCGATGCTGAGTGAGGTGTGGGGCGAGCGACTGACTCGCCTCGAACTCGACGTGAGCGCGCGCGATCATGCGTGGATCACGGTAGAAAGAGACGACGCCACCGCGGCGACGGGCGACAGCGAGGACGACCGATGACCGATCAGCAGCATGCCCCGCTGGCGCCCGCGCGTCACGCGCACATCCTCGCCGCCCTCGAACGCGACGGGATCGTGCGAGTCTCGCGCCTCACCGACGAGCTGGGCGTCGCCCCCGTGACGCTGCGCCGAGATCTGCAGCAGCTCGAGGAAGAAGGTCGCCTCGAACGCGTGCACGGCGGGGCGGTGTCGCTGCCGGCATCCGCTCCCGAAGAGCCGACGCCGGCGCAGACCGGCGGCGCGATCGGCGTGCTGGTCCCGTCTCTCGCCTACTACTGGCCGGGCGTCGTGCGCGGGATGGAGGCCGAGGCACGCAAGCAGGGGCTGCGCCTCGTGCTGCGCGGCGCCTCGTACGAGTTGCAGGACGAACGGCCCGTGCTCGAGCGCCTGATCGCATCCGACGACATCCGCGGCCTGATCGTCGCACCCAACCCCGATGTGACCCACGCGCAGGACGTGGTGCAGTGGCTCGACGCCTCCGGCCTCCCGTCGGTGTTCGTCGAGCGCGACGCCGTGGTCCTCCCCCATCGGGCCCCCGTCGAGAACGTCACCACCGACCATGCCCTGGGCGCCGTGCTCGCCGCGCGACACCTCGCCGGCCTCGGCCATCGGCGGATCGGCCTCATCCTGTCGCGGGAGTCGCCCACCGGCCGCAAGATCGTCACCGGGTGGGCGGCGGCCTGCGAAGAGCTCGGGCTCGCACCGTCCGAACACTTCGAGAGCCTCTTCCCCGATCGCAACGGGCCCGGCTTCGCGAAGGCCGTCAACGCGGCCATCGACAAGGCGCTCGATGCGGGCGTCACGGGTCTGCTCATCCACTCCGACCCCGAGGCGATGGCGTTCATCGACATCGCCCTCAACCGAGGACTCTCGATCCCGGAGGATCTCTCGGTCGTCGCATACGACGACGAGGTCGCTCAGCTCTTCACGCCCGCCCTCAGCGCGGTCAGCCCGCCGCGCGCCGCCGTGGGGGCCGCAGCGATCGACCTCCTCGCCAGGCGCATCGCCGACCCGACGCGTCCGGTGCATCGAGTCTCGCTGAGCCCGACGATGCACGCCAGGGAGTCTTCGGCACCTCCCGCCTGACCCGGCGGCGCGGTTCGGGGCGGGGCGGGGCCACTTCGGAATCCGCCCGCCCGCCAGCCGGGGCCACTTCCGCATCCGCATCCATCCGCCCGCCAGCCGGGGCCACTTCCGCACCCGCCCGCCAGGCGGGGCCACTTCCGCATCCGAAACAGCCGATTCCGATATCGAACTGACCCCGCACCGCACACCCGGTGCGATTTCGACCCCGCACAGGCCCGCCGCACGCTCGAGCCCGTGGTGCCGCGGCGCGGCGGCGCGCGGGCGCGGCAGCGAAGGGGACCGATTCAGCGCGTGCTCGAGCGCGCGACCAGAGTCGTCGGCACCACAGCGGATGCTTCGCCCTCCGGCGTTCCTTCGATCTCGGCGACGAGCAGATCGACGGCACGGTGGGCCAGGGTCGCGAAGTCCTGGCGGATGGTCGTGAGCGGCGGCCGGAAGTTGGCGGCGTCCGGGACGTCATCGAAGCCGACCACGCTGACGTCTTCGGGCACCCGCCGACCGGCTTCGGCGAGCGCGCGCAGCAGGCCGAGCGCCATCTGATCGTTGGCGCAGAAGACGGCGGATGCGTCGCGCAGCGCCAGCCCTGCGACATGTCCTGCTTCGGCACTCCAGTCACCGCGCACGACGGGCGGGGGCTCGATGCCCGCGGCGACGAGAGTGTCTCGCCACCCGCGTTCGCGCTCGGCGGCGGCGAAGGAGTCGGCCGGACCCGCGAGGTGGTGCACGATCTCGTGCCCGCTGCCGAGCAGGTGCGCTGTCGCCGCCGCAGCGCCGCCGACATGGTCGCTGTGCACGACGGCGAGGCCTGCCGAGCCCGGCGCATCGACCACGACGAGTCGCAGCCCGGGCGGACGCTGCGCCGCGGGCACCAGTGCCGAAGCCTCGTTGAGCACGATCGCCCCGTCGACCTCCTGCTCGGCCAATCGCTCGAATGCGCCGGCGACGCTCTCGCCCGCCGTCACGAGGGTGAGGGCGTACCCTCTCTCGGCGGCCGCCTCGGCGGTGGCCTGCAGCATCCGAGAATTTCCGACCGTCGCGAGGGTCGTGACCACGAGCCCGATGGTCTGGGAGCGGCCCGTGCGGAGTGCCCTCGCCGCGCGGTGCGGCCGGTAGCCGAGCTCGGCCATGGCCTGCTCGACGCGTTCGCGAGTGGCGGGGTCGACGCGCGGGCTGTCGTTGACGACGCGCGACACGGTCTGCCCCGAGACTCCGGCGCGTGCGGCGACCATCGCCATCGAGACGCGTCCTGATGCCGGGCGCCCCCGACGCGGCGAGCGGGGTGTGGAACCGGAGAGAAGATCGTCGGTCATCGGCTCCTCCATCTCTCCCCGGCCGGAGTAGTAGACGCGTTCACGACTCGGCAGTGTTGACGTTACCACGGCGGTCTGCGTACCATGTTTACGTGAACACGCATGATGCTGCTGAGTTGCGAACCGAAACCCTGACGGCCGGAGTGGTCAAGCGAGCGACGACGCTCGCCGACGGTCGGGAGCTCTTCTACTTCGACGACCCCGACACGACGCTCGGAGACGAGCGCGGGGTGGACGTCCGCACGCTCGACCCGCGGGGCGAGACCGCCTCGATGCGTCTCGATGTGCTGACCGGTGACTGGATCACGGTGGCCGCGAACCGGCAGAACCGCGTCATGATGCCGAGCGCCGATGCCGACCCGCTCGCTCCGCAGTCGCCCACCAACCCTTCCGAGGTACCGTCGCGGTACGACGTGGCGGTGTTCGAGAACCGCTCCCCGGCCTTCGGCCCCGCACTCGCCGAGGCCGTCGGCATCGCCCCGGCCGCGAGCAACCCCCCGCGCGGGCTCGACGATCTGGCGGCCCTCGGTCTCGGCCGCGCCCGCACATCTGTCGGGCGCTGCGAGGTCGTCTGCTTCAGTCCCGAGCACACCGGATCCTTCGGCACTCAGTCCGTCACTCGTGCGCGCACCGTGATCGAGGCATGGGCCGACCGCACCGCCGCCCTCTCGAAGCTTCCGGGTATCGAGCAGATCTTCCCGTTCGAGAACCGAGGCGAGGCCATCGGCGTCACCCTGCCGCATCCGCACGGTCAGATCTACGCCTACCCGTACGTGACGCCCCGCACGACCCGCGTGCTCGATTCGATCGACCGCACCGCACCGGATCTCTTCCAGCGCATCCTCGAGTTCGAACAGGGCTCTGATCGTGTCGTCTTCCGCGGTGAGCACTGGACGGCGTTCGTGCCGTTCGCTGCTCGTTGGCCTCTCGAGGTTCACCTGATGCCGCACCGTCACGTGCCCGACTTCGCCGCGACGACGGATGCCGAGCGCGACGAGCTCGCCCCCCTCTACCTGCGTCTACTGCGGAGCGTCGACGCGCTCTACGACACCCCGACGCCGTACATCGCCGCCTGGCACCAGGCTCCGGTCAACGTCGGGCGCGAGAGCGTGCGCCTGCACCTGCAGCTCACGAGCCCCCGGCGTGCAGCCGACAAACTCAAGTTCCTCGCCGGCTCCGAGGCCGCCATGTGGGCGTGGGCCGCCGAGGTCACCCCCGAGCAGGGTGCCGCGCGCATCCGCGAGGCCATCGCTAAGGCAGACGCCGCCGGCTCCGTCGTGACCAGCACCGACATCACAGGCGTCACCGCCGACACCACCGCAGAAGAGGCATCCGCATGACCACCGCCACCACCCAGCACACCGCCACGACGCTCTTCACCGATCTGACGGGCAACGCCCCGGTCGGGGTCTGGTCAGCACCCGGTCGCGTGAACCTCATCGGCGAGCACACCGACTACAACGACGGCTTCGTGCTGCCGTTCGCCATCCCGCACCGCACCGTGGCTGCCGTGGGAACCCGCGAGGATGCTCGCATCCGGGTCGCATCGACGTTCGCCGACGAGGCGGTGGAGGTCTCGCTCGACGAGCTCGACGACCTCTTCCCGACGGCGACCGGCGCGCACCCGGCGGTGCCCGAGTGGGCCGCATACCCTCTGGGAGTCGCGTGGGCTCTGCGCCAGTCGGGAATCACAGGATCAGGCGTCGACATCGCGATCGCCTCCGACGTGCCCGTGGGCGCCGGCCTCTCGTCGTCGGCGGCGATCGAGGGCGCCACCGCCACCGCGCTCAACGACCTCTGGGATGCCGGGCTCGATCGAATCGCACTCGCACGCATCGGCCGCCGCGCCGAGAACGAAGCCGTCGGCGCCCCCACCGGCATCATGGACCAGATGGCGTCGATGCTGGGTGAGCCCGACGCCGCCATCTTCCTCGACTGCCGTTCGCTCGACGCTTCGCTGGTGCCCGTGGGCATCGCGGAGGCCGGACTCGCGATCCTCGTGATGGACACGCGCGTCAAGCACGCGCACTCCACCGGCGGCTACGGCGAGCGGCGCGCGGCCTGTGAACGCGGCGCAGCGATCATGGGTGTGCCGAGCCTGCGCGACGTATCGGTCGACGACCTTGCTCGCGCCGAAGGACTCATGGACGACGTGACCTTCCGCCGCGTGCGCCATGTCGTGACCGAGAACCAGCGCGTGCTCGACACGGTTCGGGTTCTTCGCGAGCAGGGAGCGCGCGCGATCGGCGATCTTCTCGTCGCCTCTCACGCATCCATGCGTGATGATTTCGAGATCTCCGTGCCCGAGCTCGACACCGCAGTCGAGACCGCACTCGCATCCGGCGCGATCGGCGCACGCATGACCGGTGGCGGCTTCGGCGGCGCCGCGATCGCGCTGGTCGAGCAGGATGCCGTTCAGCAGGTGTCGGATGCGGTCACCGCCGCGTTCGCCGACCAGGGATTCGCCGAGCCGGTCATCTTCACCGTCACGCCTGCGGCAGGCGCGCACCGCGATAACTGACGGTCGACCTGTCGCCTTCATGGCGGCTGTCCCCCAAACCAGTGCGGCCCCGATCTGCGGACGTCGTTCCGATTCGCGGACTGATCCACGGGATGAGTACGCAAATCGGGACGGCGTCCGTCGTTCGTACAGCCGCCTCCCGAGCCCCCTGAGATACTGAACTCTCAAACACCTGAGGAGCACCATGTCCTGGATCGTCACCGGCGGCGCCGGCTACATCGGATCGCACGTCGTTCGTGCACTGGCGGATGCGGGGCTCTCACCCGTAATCCTCGATGACCTCTCCAGCGGAGTCGCGTCGTTCATTCCCGAAGGCGTGCCCTTCGTGAACGGCAGCATCCTCGACCGCGAACTCGTCGAGAAGACCCTGCGCGACCACGACGCCGAAGGCGTGATCCACGTCGCGGGCTTCAAGTACGCAGGCGTCTCGGTGCAGAGGCCGCTGCACACCTACGCGCAGAACGTCGAGGGCACCCGCGTGATCCTCGAGGCGATGGATGCCGCAGGCGTCACGAACCTCGTCTTCTCGTCGTCGGCCGCGGTGTTCGGCACCCCCGACGTGGCTCTCGTCGTCGAAAGCACTGAGAAGAAGCCTGCCAGCCCCTACGGTGAGTCGAAGCTCATCGGAGAGTGGCTGCTCCGCGATCAGGCGGTCGCCACGGCCGACAGCGCCCGGCCGCTGCGCCACACGTCGCTGCGCTACTTCAACGTGGTGGGCTCCGCCGACCCGACGGTCTACGACGTGAGCCCGCACAATCTCTTCCCGATCGTGTTCGAGGCGCTGCTGGCCGGCAAGACCCCGCGCATCAACGGCGACGACTACGACACCGAAGACGGTACGAACGTGCGCGACTACGTGCACGTCGGTGACATCGCCGCAGCGCACGTGGCGGCCGCACAGCGCCTTGCCGCCGGAGAGCCCATCGAGCCGGCGTACAACCTCGGCTCCGGAGACGGCCTCAGCGTGAAGCAGATCATGGATGCCGTCGCCCGAGTGACGGGTATCGACTTCACGCCCGAGATCGGCCCCCGCCGTGCGGGTGACCCTGACCGCATCGTCGCCACCGGCGAGCTCGCTGCACGCGACCTCGACTGGAAGATGCGTTACTCGGTGGACGAGATGGTGCGTACCGGCTGGGAAGCACGACGTAACGCTTCGTGACCTGCTGACCCTCAGATACACAGAAGGGCCCTTCCTCATCAGAGGAAGGGCCCTTTCGCTGTCGTCGCGACGACGCTCGCGATCGCGTTAACGCAGAAAAGCCACCCAACATTGGGTGGCTTTTCTGTTTAAAAGAAGTCCGGCGGTGTCCTACTCTCCCACAGGGTCCCCCCTGCAGTACCATCGGCGCTGTGAGGCTTAGCTTCCGGGTTCGGAATGTAACCGGGCGTTTCCCTCACGCTATGGCCGCCGAAACACTATTGATGTTTCAATCAAACACATAACAAAGTCATTGTCATGCGGTTCTCGACCGTACATCGAGAACCACTCAGTGGACGCGTAGCACCAACAAACGGTGTGTTATCAAGTCATCGGCTTATTAGTACCAGTCAGCTGCATGCATTGCTGCACTTCCACATCTGGCCTATCAACCCAGTAGTCTGGCTGGGAGCCTCTCACCCGAAGGTATGGAAATCTCATCTTGAGGCCGGCTTCCCGCTTAGATGCTTTCAGCGGTTATCCATCCCGAACGTAGCTAATCAGCGGTGCTCCTGGCGGAACAACTGACACACCAGAGGTTCGTCCAACCCGGTCCTCTCGTACTAGGGTCAGATCCTCTCAAATTTCCTACGCGCGCAGCGGATAGGGACCGAACTGTCTCACGACGTTCTAAACCCAGCTCGCGTACCGCTTTAATGGGCGAACAGCCCAACCCTTGGGACCTACTCCAGCCCCAGGATGCGACGAGCCGACATCGAGGTGCCAAACCATGCCGTCGATATGGACTCTTGGGCAAGATCAGCCTGTTATCCCCGAGGTACCTTTTATCCGTTGAGCGACAGCGCTTCCACAAGCCACTGCCGGATCACTAGTCCCGACTTTCGTCCCTGCTCGACCTGTCAGTCTCACAGTCAAGCTCCCTTGTGCACTTACACTCGACACCTGATTGCCAACCAGGTTGAGGGAACCTTTGGGCGCCTCCGTTACTTTTTGGGAGGCAACCGCCCCAGTTAAACTACCCACCAGGCACTGTCCCTGAACCGGATTACGGTTCGAAGTTAGATATCCAGAGTGACCAGAGTGGTATTTCAACAATGACTCCACATGAACTGGCGTCCATGCTTCACAGTCTCCCACCTATCCTACACAAGCCACACCGAACACCAATACCAAGCTGTAGTAAAGGTCACGGGGTCTTTCCGTCCTGCTGCGCGTAACGAGCATCTTTACTCGTAATGCAATTTCGCCGAGTTCGCGGTTGAGACAGTTGGGAAGTCGTTACGCCATTCGTGCAGGTCGGAACTTACCCGACAAGGAATTTCGCTACCTTAGGATGGTTATAGTTACCACCGCCGTTTACTGGGGCTTAAATTCTCAGCTTCGCCTTGCGGCTAACCGGTCCTCTTAACCTTCCAGCACCGGGCAGGCGTCAGTCCGTATACATCGTCTTGCGACTTGGCACGGACCTGTGTTTTTAGTAAACAGTCGCTACCCACTAGTCTCTGCGGCCACCACACCCTTTTCGGAGCAAGTCCGTATAAGTGGATGGCCCCCCTTCTCCCGAAGTTACGGGGGCATTTTGCCGAGTTCCTTAACCACGATTCTCTCGATCTCCTTGGTATTCTCTACCTGACCACCTGAGTCGGTTTGGGGTACGGGCGGCTAGAACCTCGCGTCGATGCTTTTCTTGGCAGCATAGGATCACCCACTTTTTATCCGCATCGTGTCTCAGCCTGTATGAACGGCGGATTTGCCTACCGTTCGGCCTACGCACTTGCACCAGGACAACCATCGCCTGGCTTGGGCTACCTTCCTGCGTCACACCTGTTAATACGCTAACCGCACCAGAATGGGGTCGTGCGCTAGGCCCACCGCGTCACCCCGAAGGGATCAGTCAGTGGGATTCAGACACTTAGCACTACTGGATTAGCTTGGGCGGTTCTTCGCCGGTACGGGAATATCAACCCGTTGTCCATCGACTACGCCTGTCGGCCTCGCCTTAGGTCCCGACTTACCCAGGGAAGATTAGCTTGACCCTGGAACCCTTGGTCTTTCGGAGGACGTGTTTCTCACACGTCTTTCGCTACTCATGCCTGCATTCTCACTCGTGTAGCCTCCACGGCTGGTTTACACCGCCGCTTCGCTGGCCACACGACGCTCTCCTACCCATCAACACGGCTGGACCACGAAGGCCTACCAATAATGTCAATGCCACAACTTCGGTGGCGTGCTTGAGCCCCGTTACATTGTCGGCGCGGAATCACTTGACCAGTGAGCTATTACGCACTCTTTCAAGGGTGGCTGCTTCTAAGCCAACCTCCTGGTTGTCAAGGCAACTCCACATCCTTTCCCACTTAGCACGCGCTTTGGGACCTTAGTTGGTGGTCTGGGTTGTTTCCCTCTCGACTATGAAGCTTATCCCCCACAGTCTCACTGCTGCGCTCTCACTTACCGGCATTCGGAGTTTGGCTGACGTCAGTAACCTTGTAGGGCCCATCGGCCATCCAGTAGCTCTACCTCCGGCAAGAAACACGCAACGCTGCACCTAAATGCATTTCGGAGAGAACCAGCTATCACGAAGTTTGATTGGCCTTTCACCCCTATCCACAGCTCATCCCCTCAGTTTTCAACCTAAGTGGGTTCGGTCCTCCACGACGTCTTACCGTCGCTTCAACCTGGCCATGGATAGATCACTTCGCTTCGGGTCTAGGACATGCGACTGAATCGCCCTATTCAGACTCGCTTTCGCTACGGCTACCCCACACGGGTTAACCTCGCCACATATCGCTAACTCGCAGGCTCATTCTTCAAAAGGCACGCTGTCACAGCTACTAAGGCTGCTCCAACGGTTTGTAAGCAAACGGTTTCAGGTACTATTTCACTCCCCTCCCGGGGTACTTTTCACCTTTCCCTCACGGTACTTGTCCGCTATCGGTCATCTGGGAGTATTTAGGCTTATCAGGTGGTCCTGACAGATTCACACGGGATTTCACGGGCCCCGTGCTACTTGGGATACTCTTCGCGCCACGGTTGGCATTTCGACTACGGGGTTGGCACCCTCTATGACCGGCCTTTCAAGACCGTTCGTCTATACCATCGTGTAACGCCGCCATCTCGGCAGAGATGACTGAAAAGTCCCACAACCCCCAACGTGCAACGCCTGCCGGCTATCACACACGCTAGGTTTAGCCTGTTCCGGTTTCGCTCGCCACTACTAACGGAATCGCGGTTGCTTTCTCTTCCTGTGGGTACTGAGATGTTTCACTTCCCCACGTTCCCTCTACCCGCCCTATATATTCAGGCGGGAGTCACTAGGTCGGCACGCCGCCCAGCGGGGTTTCCCCATTCGGACACCCTCGGATCAAAACTTGCTTATCAGTTCCCCGAGGCTTATCGCAGATTGCTACGTCCTTCTTCGGCTCCAGATGCCAAGGCATCCACCGTTTGCTCTTAAAGACTTGAAATCACATGAGTTTGAATCAGAATCGACACCAGGCCGAAGCCTGGCATGAAATTGACTAATGATCTTTAAGATCATCTTGTGCAACCGACCGAAGCCGGCTGCAAGATGCTCGCGTCCACTGTGTAGTTCTCAAAGTACGGGCGGTACCCCTTCTCGCAACCCCACACGGGGGAAACAACAAGAGGCCCAGAGGTACAGAAACGAATCCAAAGGATTCGCATCCGGTCCCTCAGGACCCAACAGCGTGCAGACACCGGCCCCCAACCCCAGACCATTCCAACAACCGAAGTTGCGTACTAGCTCCAAGATCAGATCTCGATGTCATGTCAAATGTTCCACCCATGAGCTCCCAGCGAAGAACGTATGCCTTCGAACTGGGTTCTGGACTCCGAAGAGTCAGATGCTCCTTAGAAAGGAGGTGATCCAGCCGCACCTTCCGGTACGGCTACCTTGTTACGACTTAGTCCTAATTACCGATCCCACCTTCGACGGCTCCCTCCACAAGGGTTAGGCCACCGGCTTCAGGTGTTACCGACTTTCATGACTTGACGGGCGGTGTGTACAAGACCCGGGAACGTATTCACCGCAGCGTTGCTGATCTGCGATTACTAGCGACTCCGACTTCATGAGGTCGAGTTGCAGACCTCAATCCGAACTGGGACCGGCTTTTTGGGATTCGCTCCACCTCGCGGTATTGCAGCCCTTTGTACCGGCCATTGTAGCATGCGTGAAGCCCAAGACATAAGGGGCATGATGATTTGACGTCATCCCCACCTTCCTCCGAGTTGACCCCGGCAGTATCCCATGAGTTCCCACCATTACGTGCTGGCAACATAGAACGAGGGTTGCGCTCGTTGCGGGACTTAACCCAACATCTCACGACACGAGCTGACGACAACCATGCACCACCTGTTTACGAGTGTCCAAAGAGTTGACCATTTCTGGCCCGTTCTCGTATATGTCAAGCCTTGGTAAGGTTCTTCGCGTTGCATCGAATTAATCCGCATGCTCCGCCGCTTGTGCGGGTCCCCGTCAATTCCTTTGAGTTTTAGCCTTGCGGCCGTACTCCCCAGGCGGGGAACTTAATGCGTTAGCTGCGTCACGGAATCCGTGGAATGGACCCCACAACTAGTTCCCAACGTTTACGGGGTGGACTACCAGGGTATCTAAGCCTGTTTGCTCCCCACCCTTTCGCTCCTCAGCGTCAGTTACGGCCCAGAGATCTGCCTTCGCCATCGGTGTTCCTCCTGATATCTGCGCATTCCACCGCTACACCAGGAATTCCAATCTCCCCTACCGCACTCTAGTCTGCCCGTACCCACTGCAGGCCGGAGGTTGAGCCTCCGGATTTCACAGCAGACGCGACAAACCGCCTACGAGCTCTTTACGCCCAATAATTCCGGATAACGCTTGCGCCCTACGTATTACCGCGGCTGCTGGCACGTAGTTAGCCGGCGCTTTTTCTGCAGGTACCGTCACTTTCGCTTCTTCCCTGCTAAAAGAGGTTTACAACCCGAAGGCCGTCATCCCTCACGCGGCGTTGCTGCATCAGGCTTGCGCCCATTGTGCAATATTCCCCACTGCTGCCTCCCGTAGGAGTCTGGGCCGTGTCTCAGTCCCAGTGTGGCCGGTCACCCTCTCAGGCCGGCTACCCGTCGACGCCTTGGTGAGCCATTACCTCACCAACAAGCTGATAGGCCGCGAGCCCATCCCCAACCAATAAATCTTTCCAACCACTGAAGATGCCTTCGTGGTTCGTATCCAGTATTAGACGCCGTTTCCAGCGCTTATCCCAGAGTCAGGGGCAGGTTGCTCACGTGTTACTCACCCGTTCGCCACTGATCCACCCAGCAAGCTGGGCTTCACCGTTCGACTTGCATGTGTTAAGCACGCCGCCAGCGTTCATCCTGAGCCAGGATCAAACTCTCCGTAAAAAAGAAATGCATACGACACCGGGAAAACGGTGACGCAGCGAGTTTGATGCTGACCAAAGAGACAAATCATTGCTGACTTTATCCGTTGCCAACCCCACAAGGAGGTTGGTCTTTGATCCAAAGGAATCTCATCCAGCCGAAGCTGAATCGAGGTTATTTGGCATTTGACAAGTGCACGCTGTTGAGTTCTCAAGGATCGGATGCTCCCACGACCCAGTCATCACAACCAGGCCCGAAGGGCAACTTCTCTATCTTATCTGTGCTTTTCAGCCTGTCAAATCGACACGCCGTGAGGCTCAGAACCAGATCTGCAGCTCGGGGCTCAAGGCCGCCGAGGCAACTTCACTAGCTTATCCGTTTCGCAGTGGCTGTCAAATCGACTGCCGCTCCGATGTGGATGCTCCAGGTCAGACAGAAGTATGTCTGCGATCTTCTCCGAGGAGCTGATCGAGTGGAGGTGGTTCTCCGCTTGAGGGGGGTAAGGCTCTCGGCCTCTCCGCTTCCCTGTGGGGCGAACAAGTAATAAGTTACGC